>CAVZLD010000010.1:0-134542 GCA_963776055.1 uncultured Planctomycetaceae bacterium
GACCGTATTCCGGAAGTGTCGCGAACCGCAGGAGAGTCTCGACAACCGATGGCAAAGACGATAGAAATCATCGTCTACCACCCAAGGTTTGGGGATAAGCCTCGACCTTCGGGGTGCGAGGCCGCCGTGGCCGCAGCCCGCGAGGATTGGGGTACCGGATACTTTCGTGAACACGTTTTCGTTGAATCGGCGATTCCAGCGGACCCCTTGAAGCAGCACTACTCCTTTGCACCTCGAAAGTACTACGTCGATGTCAAGAAGACTTGTCGCGACTGTGCTCGATCCTTCATCTTCTTTGCGGAAGAGCAGCGGCATTGGTACGAAGATCTTGGCTTCTATGTTGATGCCGAATGCGTTCGGTGTCCTGAATGTCGAAAGTCCGTTCGGAGGCTCCGTTTCTGTTTTGACCGGTATTCGCGGAATATTGTAATAGACTCATTTGACGACGATTCGCTGGTCACACTCATCGGTGATGCAATCTTCTTGTGGGAGCAAGGGATTCTCAGGAACACAGAGAGACTCTATCGACTGCGGAAAACCGCTTTGGCTCGGATTCCTGACCATCAGGCGACTAAACAGATCGTGACGATTTTGGATTCGAGGCAAGGGAGCGATGAGGTTTAACAACGGCGGCTTTACCCCGAAAGTTCGACGGCGCGGGGCCGACGGTGTCCTGAATTACCACCCGTTTTGGAACGGCTTGACCGCCCCGGATTCGACGTGCAGGGCAGCCACGGGCACGTTAAGATGAATTGACAGGGCGAGTGCCGCTGGGGCCCCATCGAAAGAACCATTGATGGCAATGTTTGATCATCATGACGCTGTTGTAGAATAGTCGCATGGGCCTAATCGACCTTGGTCTGAGCGAAGCGTCGCGACACCTTGCCGATCGTCCGTTTTGGCGACTCCAGGTGTTTGCCCGGCCCGATTGAATTGGCACGGGCTAACACCGCATGTTAGCCGTGTTGACGGAGCATCAGCACTCTGCCGAATGACGGAATCGTGATTCGATATCAGGCGGGCGAAGACGATTTTTGTCTCAATTTGGTTGAAACACCGTGGGGTAACCCGTCACGGTACACGGCCCACGTGCGTGCAACCAGATACGGAATTGCGTGCTCTGGAATGCACAAATTCACCTTGTACACAGACGAGGAGCAGCTGATCTCTGAGGCCAAACGTTTGGCATGTTTCCTTCTTCGTGACAACTATCTCGACCCGGCTTGGTGTATCAAATTCGCTGGTGAATATCCGGAGCTTCGGAACACCGAAGCCGCGCCGAACGGTATTTAGTGTCTGTCCGGAAATTGCTCCGAACTCAAAAACAGGGTGAATTTGGGTGAAGTTTGCACCGGAAGATACACTTGACCGCAGCGGTCTTCCGGCAATTCTTATGCGATTTCGTGGTGGAATCGCGGTGTGGAGCGAGTGATTGCGCACCGCGATCTCGTTTTGGCTTTGGTACGTTCAGATTGTGCTTCGATGGGCTCAAGCCACCTGTCGTTTGCTTAAGGCAGCCGCGACTTGCTCGTTGCGACGGGCAATCAGCAGCTTGCCAAGGACATGAATGTTTCTTCCCAGGATGGCGAGTCCCAGGTAACGCTCAAAGCCGATTTCACTGTGGTCTCGGCAACGCTTCAAGCCGTTCCCCAACTGCAGTGCGCCAATCGCGGATTCGATTCCGGGATGGTGTTGACGGAGATTGTGAAACTCCACCGTGGCCGTTTTCATTCGTTCGGCATACTGCTTGGGATGGCGTGGGGGAAGACAAGGCTCGATCCACAATTGCCGCGAGTTGCTGCTCGTTTTCCGGAGAATAAAAGCCTCGATCGAACGAGGCGGTCTGAATCCTTCCTCGGTGCTTTCTTTGCGCCTCACGGCTCTGATCGACGATGAGATCGACATCGCCGAGTTCCCGGTCCATCAAGTGGTAGTGGCTGATGAAACCTGCCCGTCTTCAAACAACAACACTTGCCTACCAAATTGATTGGGCGTTCCCGCCTTGCCCCGTCGGTAGAGTTGCGTGTGCGTCTCGAACAAGCTAAACAGCTTGTCGGTATTGGGAACATGTTCCTGCAGCATCACGCGCCGTGCGCCGTATCACAAACTTGTTCGGTCAGCCCAATCCAATGCTTCAACTGCGCGGCAAGCATTCCGGATTCGAGCGAGAAACGGCCTGTTTCCGCCTGCTCTTGCAGCGATTTTGCCCGCTCCAGAATCGTCGCTGCCCGCTCCAGCAGACGACCATAAGCCGATGCCAGACCTTTCTTTACTTGGGGGCTTCTGCTGGCGCTGATCTTCGCGATGGTTCGCACATGCTCTTTGATTCGCCTTTGAAGATGTTTCCCTTGTCGCCAACCCGCCTCTCCCATGGTCTGAGCCAGCTCGATGCACAAGGGAATGATTTTCCGCATTCCGTCACCGATCAACGAGCTTTCCGCCGGATAATGAATATCCGTTTCCACGACGAACGAGTCCGCACGCACACTTTCGGCAGCCGTTCCATGAAGCTGCTGACCATGACCGACAATCGCGTGGTTGAGCGCCTCCAGCGTGGCTGGTTTCAGTTGGCAGAGCGTGTCGCGAATTCGCCGCGCACGGAAGCTGGGGCCTTCCTCCCATTCTCCCAGGCCCAGGACCGTGCGCAAGCCACGGTGATTTTCCGCTTGATCCTGGAGCTTATCGTAGTCGTAATTGCATCCCAGACGAACCGCCGCCAACACGACGATTTGCCAATCGTCCAGACCCGGCCGACCCACGTCCCGACGAGACTCTTCATTGATATCCTCGGCGACCAGCTTCACGAGTTTTCGCCGAAGGTCACTGCAGGTATAGATGTACTGAAGCCCCGCCAAGATGGGAATCACTTCGTCACGACAATCGTAGTTGAGCATCAGTTCGCCAACCGGTGTACAATCAAAGCGGCGTTGATTATCGTAGTGCTGTCGCATCCGAACACTCCTCGAAGATTTGCGGCTGAACTTTGGTTTTTCCTACAAATTCAACGCGAGAACCCCGAAAAGGGGTTCAATCTTCGAGGAGCTTTTCTCAAAAAAACACCGACTTTCTCAGCGGCAATCCAATTTCCGGACAGACACTATTTAGTGAGTTGCAGTAATCGACCGTATCACGCAGCATCAATCGTACCGGTGGCTGCCGCGAGTCTGTGACCCATGTAGGCGAAAACGTCACCTCCGAAGGCACGGCAAAATCCACCTGCCGGGTTGGTCACTTCGTTGTCAGGTCGCTTACGGTTCAGCCTGCGGAGTCTACTACTCGTCACGATGATGACATGCATGTTGCTGGCAGTGGGGCGTTGGGCGGTTCACTGGGCGATCAGCTGGGGAGAAGAGTTGCACGCACGCAGTTGTCTCAGTACGGTCGCAGAACTCGCGGACCGAACGGTAGATACGACGATTCCGCAACGAGACTTCCGCAAAGCAATCGAAGCCGCGGCGTACATCAAGTTCTACTACCCAGCCGGTGCCGTTCTTCCCAAGGACCATCCGTTCGCCCAGGAGTATGAAGCCGAAAGACAACGGCACATTGACCGTATTCGGTCTGCGCTTGAGAATGGAGTTGGCGACATGAACTCAGCCGTCTGGGAAGAATGGAGGGAAGCGATCGAGGGTCCCTGATTTCCGTGCGTCATCAAACGACCGATTGTGGGACCAAGATCTCTTTACGCCATCCGGACAGATTTTCCAGCGAATAACAGTTTCTGCAGCGAGACAGACGTGCAACCCACCGTCACGAAACCACGGCGACCATGGCTTGCCGCACTGATGAGTCTGTTGGGTGGACCTCTGGGGCAGATCTACGCTGGGCGACTGCGTCGTAGCCTCGTTCTGTGGGCCGTTGGCGCGGTTTTCATTCCCGCACTTGCATTTGCCACCATTTCTTTGCCAATTGGGCGTGTGGGATTTGCGGTACTTCTCTTGTGCTTGCTTGGATTTCCGGTCTTTCTGGCAGTCGACGCATATCTCATCGCAAAACAACATCGCCATGTTCCACTTAAGCGATACCAAAGATGGTGGGCATACCTAATTGCCTTTGCCGCATTCGCGATCGCGAATAATGTCGTTGCTTATTCCGTTCGCTTTTTTGTTGCCGAGGCCTTTGTTGTTCCAACACGTGCTATGTCACCAACCATCCTGGCCGGAGACCGTATCCTCGTAGACAAGTTGTGGTATCAACCCACAAGACTACGACGTAATGACGTCGTGGTCTTCCGGAGTGCTGGCCCGCATTCGCCTTTCTACGTGATGCGCTTGTGGGACTTCCAGGTGACAAAATCCAGATTAGGGATGAGAAAGTGGTGCTTAATGGCGAGGAATGGCCTGATCCGCATGCCGTAATCGATCCAGATTTGCCACCATATCCCAAGCTCTCGAACTACGGGCCGATTCAGATTCCGTCGGACTCGTTCTTTGTCTTAGGTGATAATCGCCGTCTGTCCAAGGATAGTCGTATTATTGGGCCGATCCCGTTGTCGGACCTGCACGGAAAGGCTCGCATGATTTATTGGTCTCATGAAAGGCGATTCCCTGATCCGTGGGATACGTCGTACTTTGAAACGGGGCCGATTCGTTGGTCACGTATTGCCACGAGCCTTGATTGAACCTCTGATAGGACAAGCCTGCAAAGCCACACCATTATTCGGTGCCGCGTCCTGAATGGGCGGTCGGCACGTGATCATCAACGTTGTGTGCAAGAAGATGTTCAGCGAACGGGTTTGAGTTCCCATCAAACGACCCATTCTGGAACTGTTACGGGCGGGCGATGCAGTGCGTGAATATAGCTCGCAACGTCTGGTGCTTAGACTGGCGCTGCGCGACTGCGCCGTTGCTCGTGATGACAGGGCTATTTGCCTGGTTCTCGTGAATTCAGTCAATCCCATGCAACTGATCTTCACCGCCAACTTCGAGGTCGAGAACAGAACACAGCAGCCACTATGGATCACTCCGATTGGAACGACGCTTTCCGGTGGCAAATCTGTCTTGCCGCAGTTCTTTCCGTTTCCGGCAATTCCTGTATTACAGTCACGCGAGCTGAGAATCGAGCCAGGCCGGCGACGACGAATTCATTACGATTGGGATGACATTAACATTTCTGAGATTGCGGTTCGCGAATCCACGGGAGTGTTGCGCAGCTACGTCATCGATTCCTCGCCACCGACTGACGCATACTACGCGAACAAGGAAGGTGAGTATGCCATTGCCGACTTCCAGCAACTTCCGATCGCTTCCCCGACCGTTGCCGCTGCCACGGCGCCGAATCCACGGCGATTTATGTTCCCCCTCGTGACCGTCGCTGGGATTGTGGCTCCGTTCGTTTTCCGCTCATTGCGGCGACGATTGAGGGAGCTGGCATGAATCGTGTTACCGAACGTTGGCAGGTCGAGATTACCGGCCGATGTGCCATGTAATCACCCCGATTTAGGACAAACCGTTACGCACTTCCATGATTGAACGGCCTGTATTGCACAACTGCCATCTGCCAAATTGGTTGCACCGAATCTGCAACGCTGGTTTCGGCTCGCTGCTGATTGCGACTCTTGGTACGCTTGCGGTAAGCAATTTGCTGCCTAACGCACTTCAGTCCATTGGCATGGGTGTTGTGATCGCGGGTACCGTTGTGACCGGTCTGGTATTGCTCATCCTTGATCCGATCGGCGATTGTTATCCCTACAAACATTACCGGTTCGTTGATGCGTTGATTAGGGACGTTGGAGCGATGGTGGACGGGCAAAATGGTTCACGAGTTCCTCTGCCGGCGAACTAGATACCGAGGTGGGAGCTTTCCGAGAATCGAGCGAGTCGTAGAACATGTCGTTATGGCTCCGAACCCGCGACGAAGATGGAAGGGTCCATTACGTTTCTGTGCCCTTTGAGCCGCTCTCGTTCGTCGCGTTGGTCGGCGTCGCAGTCGCGATGCTACTTCCGTTCCTTCATATGTTCCGTGCAGCCGTCACCACATCTCCCGTCGTCACCTCCACTGCGATCTTTAGCGTCTTGTTCGTGGGCGGAACACTGTTCACATTGGCAAAGGCATCCGTTATTCGCAGCGGTCAACTTGTTACTTTCGGTCCACGCAACATGTCGCGAATGATGCGGTGGTGCTACTACGTTGGATATGCGTTGCTCGCGATTGGCACCATCGCTGTCCTGCTATTCATTGCTTCGGCGTCGAGCGGATAATGCGGAACAACTGACTGTCAACAAGCTAGGTGGGTTTATGGAAACATCGAACGCGACCAGCATCAAGCCGCCCTCGCATGGCACCGTGCGACTGCTCACGGGCGTCGCAGTCGTCTTTATTGCCATTTGCGGGGGCGTGCTGCTGGGGATAGCGAGCGTCACAGGGCTTACTTTGACGCCATCGTCTTTGTTGTCGCCGGTTTTCTAGGGGCGGTTGTCGGCCTGGTAACAGCCCCCGCGTTTTACCTGGCCGTGCGGCGCAAGAACTGGTGGACGGCAATTGCAGCAATCTACGTTCCTTCGCTGCTGTCCGCGCTGATAACCAGCGACCAGTACGCTCCACTCCTCGGGGCATTATGGACCATCGCGGCCTTTCTCGTTGCCTGCGTTTTTTGTAACCTCTTTGTTCCTGACGGGACGCCCATCGCGCTGAACAACTGTCCGAAATGCGGTCACTTACAAAAGAGCTGGGCACTCCAATGTTCGAAATGTGGAGAACCGTTGGCGTTATCCGTGGCCCCCGTTCGGCACAATCCGTATCAACTCATCATGCGGCTTTTGCCATTCCTGCTCATTCCCATTGCGTCCATTGGCATTCGTTTCGCCTTCGGCCCCGCCGACCTCCGCTCCATGAGTATGGAAGAACTTACCTCGAGTCTCGCGGCCCACGACATGCAACGTAGCCATGAGGCAACTCGCGAACTCGCTTCACGTGGAATGAATGCAATTCAACAACTTGTTGATCATCACGATCCGAGGGTTCGGCGAGCCGTTGCCCGCATTTTACTTTGGGTCCATGATGATGGCGCAGGCTGGACTCATTAGCAATTATCTCGCCGATCAAGACAGGTACGTCCGCTTGGAGGCTATCGCGGCGATCCAGTACGATTTCGGCCCTGCGTTTCTACCCGCGTTGGAAAATCGTATCCAGCACGAAAAAGACTCGCGGGTGAAGGGCGCTTTGGCAAAAGCAATCGCATACCTGACGAATGTCGCCGCAAACGATCTCGAACCATACGGCGACCTAACAACGCCATCCACCGGAGCACGCGATCGGGACGAACTCAATTGGTATCGCTACTGACGCATGCCCGGTGATGGTTGACGTTACCGCCATGGTTGTCTCATCAATCGACCCATCTTGGCACAGACAAGCGGCGTTGAGAATCGCCCTTCAGGGCAAACTAGAATGGGCTAAGATGGAGTGATTAGCGGGTCGGTGGAATCTGATACCGTGGAGAGGCATTCATGGCGCTGGGGCAAGGTGCAAACAACTCAGCCGATCTGACCCGGCCGCGATGGATCCTGTTAACGGCGACGGTGATCTGCGTGCTGTCAGCAGTAGCATTTGCTTTGGTTGGAGTGTGGCTAGTTCTTGGAGGGCTAGTTCGGTGCTTGGAGCCATTTTCGTTGGACACCTTGAGGCCACCGGCATCATTCTCTTACTGGGTTTCATCAGCCTTCTTGCGTCCACAGCGATGTTCGCGCTGGCGATCGTGTTGGTCGGGCGATACAGAGAGTCCAGCCATCTGTGCCCAGGCAACGTGCTCAGGATAAAGGGTTGCCGCCTGAGAGCTGCAACGCGCCTGGCAGAAGTGAGTTTTGATTCAGCGATTTTGTGGAGACCTGCGATTCCACACCCTGCAAAGAGATACGTTGCACAAAACGACCGTATAACGGGCTGCACCGCCGAGCCTGGCCAGTGCCTCTTGTGGGAACCCGAGATAGACTGGAGCGACGGCTCGACGTTTGCCGTTCTGATCGGGGCGGCGTCGGACAGGCACCCCGTCGGCGATCGCCGTTTTCTCCAGATTGAAGCGCCAACCAAGAAAGGCAGGGCAGAACCGATGATTCAAAGCGCTCCGTGTCCATGCTGGTTGTGATCGTCGCTGCAAGCGTGCTAATCGGCGTTTCGCGGGGCCAGCAACGCCCGGCGGTCAACGAATTCGCCGATAAGGTCGTGACCGTATACTTGTCGGACGGCCAACAGATGCAAGGAGGCTTCGTCCTTGAGAACGTCGAGATTAGGGAAATAGCGGGCGCACAGTTCTTGTTGGCATCGGTGCTGATACATCAAAAGCAGGCAATCCAGCACAAGGTGTCGAGGTAGGAGTCGCATGGGAATCGAGTAGCTGTATACTTCGTGATGACTAGGGAGCGGTTCCCAGAAGCCAGCATGTTGATCGTAACGGATGACGGCGTGCTCCCGGGACTTGCGTGAGAACTGTCGCAAATACCCACCGATTAAGAAACGGACCGCCACGAATCCCTGGGGTGCCTCGTCCCCGCCAGGATGGCCGGCCAGGTAGTCACCGCCGAAGATGTCAGAGCCGCGCCGCGGTGAGCGACGGGCAGGGCTGGCGGGGCAGCCCCAGTCAGCCGAAAATACCTCCATCGGGGTAGCGGCAGGCGGCTGCTCACCCGAATCCCAGAAAACGGTGGGGGCCGGGCTCCTGGGACAGGCCGGCAAACGAACGAAATTGGGAGATGCCCGCCTGGGATACTGGACGGCCCCCATGGTCGGTCACCGACAGTCGGGCAACTGAGCGGTCTGAGGCTATAATGCGACTTGAGTGGTTACCAACGTCTTTGGTCACGGTGTGCAGGATACCATGGACATACAACAGACACTGGCCGACCTTTCGGCACTTCCGATCGATGACCGCTTGCGGCTGGTTCAGCTGCTTTGGGACTCCATACCGGCTGAGGCTGAGGTGAGGGTTTCAGACGATCAGCAAATCGAGTTAAACCGCCGCATCGAAGCCCACGACGCGGACCCCAGATTCGGCGATTAGCCGCGAGGAACTAGAGCGTCGGCTCAAGGATCGAGATTGATGCCGATCATTCGTTTTCGCCCGGAGGTGGCGGAGGATTTGCGGAACGCAGTTGACTGGTACGATGCGAAGAGAAACGGCTTGGGTGATGAGTTTCTCGGTGAGTACTGGTCAGCGATCGACCGAATCCTGGACCAACCCCTGGCGTATGGCGTAGCCCACACAGGACTACGAGCTTGTCGCTATTCAGGTTTCCCTACGTGGTTCACTACCGCTGCAGCGAAGAAGAAATCCTGGTGGTTGCGGTGATGTTCGGCGGACGCGATGCTCCCGCGTGGATCGATCGGGAGTAGATTGGCCCAGAAGACCGATACTTGACGACGACGTGATGATGCGATGCCTGAACCAAAGAAGCTCCAAGTTGGCGACCGAGTACGATTCGTGGAACTACCGGAAGAATGGCAGGATCCGCAGTACACCGTGTTGCCGGAAAGCGTCGAGTTCATGGAAGCCATGATCGCTCGAAGTTGGCCTTCGCGGGTCTACGAAGTCGACGAGTTCGGAACACCGTGGATTGCCGCCCGACTCCGCAAAGACGGGGAAATCGAGCACCACACTTGGGGCATTCTAGAGCAGACCGGCTGGCGAGTCGTAAGACGCCGAACCTGTTAGAATCCGGTTGCTCCGTCAATCGACCGAATTCTGGCCTGTCTCGGCCAGACTCTCAGTCGTCACCGCGTTGCGTGAAGAACCTCACCCGGCGCAGCCTCGATGACTCGTTTCACCAACTGAACCTCGAACCAGTCGTGAAATGACTCCAAAGTCTCAAGCGGCAGCCACAGTCCGGGAGCATTGATCCACGACTGCGACATCTCGCGAAAATGTCGGGGTAGACTGATTCAAGGGCTTCGTCGACATCGTTCGCGCTCCGGAAGTAGGAAGACGGTGCGGAAGTCTTCGCGGTTGCAGTTGGGCGGCTCTTTCTCCAGAAACAGCAGTGGCCAGGCATAGAAAGGAGCCTTCGGGGCGACGATCACGGCCATTCGTCCTTGGGTTTTCATCGTTCAAGGGCCTTTGCGAGGGTCGGGGGAGCACACAGGGCACCTCATGACGCCGGCTGACCGTTGTTTTCACCGCCTTGAGCCGACGACGAGTCTCGGAGCCTGACGTAGCGATAGTACGTTGACCGCGAAATCCGCAGGCTCTTGCAGATATCGTCGATGCTGAGCCAATGGTCTGTGTGCAGCCTTTTGGCCAAAACGACCTTGGCGTCATCAGCCATGAGTCTTGGCCGACCGCCGTTGCGACCCCGGCGCGTGCTGCGGCAAGTCCCGCCTTGGTTCGCTCCTGAATCAGCCGTCGCTCGAATTGAGCCAAGGCGGAGAAGATGTTGAAAATCAGCTCGCCCGACGCCGTGGTTGTATCGATTGCACTTCGTTTAACGAAGGGCAGCGTCAATCAGTGTCACCACCGCCGCTCGAATATGCGGCTGAAGATGGGGCCAAGCGTGAACCACGTAGCTGAGGGTGTCAGCATCTTCGCTGTCATCGAGCGCCGCCGAAAGACAATTCAGGCCGCTCGCGCACTCCCCCATCACTCCCAGCTCGTCCGGCAGTCCTCCTAAGTTGTTTGAATTCAGCCGGTTTTGATTCGCCGGCGTCGGTCTTCGGAACCGAGGGTTGCAGGTTCGAATCCTGCCGGGCGTATTGGACTTACGACGATTCAGTCTCCCTGATGGCACGGTATATACCGTGCCATTGGCGTTTATGCCCTGCCATTGGGGTTTCGTCGGGCGCACTGTGCCTGTGTTTCTAACCCAGGTGGGCCACGCGAGATGCATCAACTCTGCGGCCAATCCAGATGAAAACGCCCGTCGCGCGGAGAGCTACGAGCATCGGCCATGTGCACCGATGTTCGTAGCGCCGGATCCGTCGCTCGCTCATCCCAGATGGATGGCGAACATGACACCCTCATTTCGCCAGGAAAACAGAAGTCTCGCACGTCCAAGGTGAAGATGTCCGCGAGCCGGAGCGTGTCAGGGACCCGGCAGGTTACCGCGGCTTGCCAGCCGATCTTCGGGATGCCGTCTTCTTCTTGGCGGTCTTCTTTTTCGTTCTCGGCTTCGTCGACTTCTGCCGCCGTTTCTTGGTCGCGGCTTCCTTTTTCTTTGCAGCCGTTTTGGGACGCGCCTTCTTCTTCGTGGTCTTCTTGGCCGCTTTCTTCTTCGTCTTCCGGGATGGGTTCCTCGTGACGGTTTTCTTCTTCGCCGCCTTCTTGCGGGGCGTGCCGGTCTTCGTTCGTCGCGGACTCCTCTTGCGCGGCGGGCTCGCTACGCCCGAGTCGTCGGACGTGTCCAGGTCGATGCCGAATACGTCCGACAGCTCTCCGTCAGCCAACCGCTTTGATTTGCTGCGGGAAGTGGCAGCCGATACGGCCGCTTCGGCGTCGGACGCAATCAGTTCCTCGTGGTCGACGCCGCGAAGCTTGAACAGAAGTTCGGGCGTCTGGTCGAGACGGGCCCCCACGCCGTAGAGCACCGCCGCCACATGCTTGCACATGACGGCCCAGTCGGGGCAATCGCAGTTCAGCGAGATCTCCCGGGGCAGCGGGAACAGGCCCTCCTTGCGGTCCGTGACGACCTCCATCACATGATCGGAGAGTTTGCCCTGCAGCAACTCCAGCAGGGAACCCACCTGGCCGGCGCACCGCCGTTTGATGGCGGTCCATTTCTTTGCCGGCAGGGTCTTGATGCGAATCCGCAGGTTATAGAGTTCCGACCCGGCCACTTTGGCCAGGATCTCGCCTTTCTTGATCTCCAGGTGGCAGACCGAGCCGTTGCGGACGTACGTGCGGCCGCGCGGCAACCGGTTGGCGTAGTCGCTGAACGACTCCAAGTGGTCGCACCAGGCCTCGCCCCAGAAGGTCTTGGCGATCTTGCGTCCCTCGATCTCGACGGGCTGGATGTCGACTCCCTTCTTGCGAAGGGCATCCATTTTCCGCCGAGCCCGGGCGCGGCGTTGCGCCACGGGGACGTACGGCCGCCAACCGTATCCATTCCACGCCATGTCCAACCTCCTCCTTGCGATAGGTCGTGCTCGCGCTGCCGCGCATTGCGAGCGAGCCCATTTTCACACACTTGCCCGGTCCACGTCGAGAGCAACCAGCCGGATCAGTTCGGCATCGCTCATCTCGGTCAGCATCTTCTCCGCTCCGCCCTCCAGGACATCCGTCGCCAGTTGCGTCTTCTCTTCGATCAGTTCGTCGATTTTCTCCTCGATCGTGCCGCGGCAGACGAACTTGTGGACCAGGACGTTGCGGTGTTGTCCGATTCGGAACGCACGGTCGGTGGCCTGGTTTTCGACGGCCGGATTCCACCAGCGGTCGAAGTGAATCACGTGCGAGGCCTGGGTCAGGTTGAGCCCCGTGCCGCCCGCTTTCAGCGACAGCACAAAGAACGGGGGGCCGTCGTCTCGTTGGAATTGGTCGACGAGTTTCTTCCGGCGTTTTACGGCGGTGGTCCCGTGCAGCACCAGGCCGCCACGCCCGAACACCTCGGCCAGGAACCCTGCCAGCGGTTCGGTCATTTCTCGGAACTGCGTGAACACGAGTGCCTTTTCCTGCCGCGACGCAATCTCCTCGCAGATCTCGGACAGCCGAGAGAACTTGCCGCTGTCTTCCGGGCGGAATTGTCCGTCGCCCAGGAGTTGGCTGGGGTGGTTGCAGAGCTGCTTGAATCGCATCAGGTAGGCCAGCACCAAGCCGCGCCGCTGCATGCCGTCCAGATTCTCCAGGGCGTCGGCCATTTCGTCGACCATCTTGGCGTAGAGCACCGCCTGTCGCTTGCCGAGACCGCAGAACGCTCGGACTTCGGTCTTGTCGGGCAGGTCGGAGATGATCCGTTTGTCCGTCTTCAGCCGCCGGAGGATATACGGCTGGACCAGCTTGCGCAGCGGCGCGTAACGTTGGTGCTCGCGGGCATTCAAAACCTTGACGAACTCCTTGAACTTCTTCTGCGAACCCAACAGTCCCGGGCAGAGGAAATCGAACAGCGACCAGAGGTCCGACAGACGGTTTTCGACCGGCGTGCCGGTCAGGGCGATGCGGGCTTCCGCTTGAATCCGTTTGACGGCCTTCGTCTGCCGCGCCGCCGGGTTCTTGATGGCCTGGGCTTCGTCGATCACGGCCAGCTGCCAGGAGACGTCCAGCAGCCACGACTGCCGCTGGAGCATGGCGTAGGTGGTCAGCACGACATCGGTGTCCTGGACGGCCCGGTCCGGCCGTCGTGCCATCCGCGTCAGCTCGTCTTTGGGGGTTTCGGAAGGGTGGACGAACTTGGCACGGAGCGTCGGCGTGAATCGCTGCATTTCCGATTTCCAATTGGCCAACAGCGACGCCGGCACGACCAACAGCGACGGTTTCGCACCGCGCTTCTTCTTCAACGCCGCCAGCAGGGCCAGCACCTGAACCGTCTTGCCGAGTCCCATGTCGTCGGCCAGACACGCTCCCAGCCCCAGGCGGGAAAGGAACCACAGCCAGCCGACGCCGACTTCCTGGTACTTGCGCAACGTCGCCTTCAGGCCGGTGCCCGGCTTGATTTCCGCCAGGCTTTCCGGGCTGCGGAGGCCGTCGAGCACTTGGCCGAGCCATTTGCCGGCATGGACGAACGACCACTGGCGTTCCGCGTCGCCGTCCGCTTCATCGGTCAGCTCCGTGGGGGCGCCGGCCAACAGCCGCATGCCTTCGACGAACGACAGCCCGTCGTGCGCGTGCTGCTCGACCTTCTTCCAATGGTCGAGCGCCTCGGCCAGCTGATCGTGATCCACTTCGACCCATTGCCCTTTGAGCAACACGAGCCCCTCTTCGGCCGCCATCAACTTGCGCCACTCGGCGGGGGTCAGCTCCTGGTCGCCCAAGGCCAGTTGCACTCGGAAGTCCAGCATCGTGTCGGCGTCGAACTTCTTCTGTTTCTTGTCTCCGATCGTAACGCCCACGCGGGGCCGCGGCCGTTTCTTCCACCAATCGGGCATGCGTACCAGCACGCCGCTCTCTTCCAAGACCGGGATATCTTTGAGGAACCGGTAGGCCTCGCGCGGCGTCCACGCCAGCGGCTGGTAGAGATCGCCCGATTCGACCAGTTGTTTGGCGAGTTCGCTTTTCTCCGAAGCTCGCTGAACGGGCGAGAGCAACTTGACAAGCGCCTTCTTGTTCTTTGGCGCCGGCATACTCGCGCAAAGCCTTGCTCAAGCGGCTGGTACTGCACGCGGGCCCCCGCGGTCAAGCCGGGTGCGTAGGTGGCCAGGAACGCAAACGGGTAGTCCGGATCGCGCCGATTCTCGGCCAGATGAAAGCAGACTCGTCCCACTTGGTGCCACAGGGTCGCCCGGTCTTTCAGGAACCCGGCCAGGCCGTCGTCGTAGCCGGCCGCCTCGCGGCGCGACCAGCCGTCGAGGTCCGCCCAGATATCGCCGAGAACTTCCGTGTTGAGATATTCGGCGCCCTGCATGGGCGGAACGTTCAAGAGCATCGCGGCCAGTTCCGCAACACTCGGCGGCGGCACTTCCGTGGCCTCCACGTCCGCAATTTCCGGCGTGTGGCAGAGATCCGTCAGGTAACGCGCCGCGAAATCCCGCCAGTAGGCGAAAGATGGGTTGGGCGGCCGGTCCCACCGCTCGGTCGCCAGCGCGAACAGTCCCTCGGCCTGACAGCATGCGAACCGTTTGGCGATCCTCTTCTCCAATCGCTCATCGGTGGCGGCATCCGTTCGGCCGCCGGCCGCTTCGTTCTCTTCTCGAGCCGACTCGATGGCAACGATTCGCCCCGACGGTGTGACTGCCAACTGGATGCTCATGGGATCTCCGTCCCCCGGAGTGTCTATCCCTATCGATGCTCGCGCCCGAATGTGCCCCTATTTCATCACACAATACCCGTAGATTCCAGTGCGCTGCGAGCATCGGCAACGGTTCTTTGGCAGCGCACGAATCAAGAAGAAAGCATTACCGTCTACGATTCCGCCGCCCAATCCGAGATGCCGACGTCGACCTGCGTAGTGCACGCGGTGGCAATTTGCATTGCGACGAGCGAAAGAAGGCAGGGCGTGCCATCCGAAGGCAATGAGCGTTCTTGCTGAGACGATGGGGGATCAAGTAGTGCGGATCAGACCGATCTCATTCGCGGTCGGCTTCTTCATCGTCATCGTGGTCGGCTGACCGTTGCTGCTGGTCAAAGTGGCCCGCTGATTCCTCGGACGGCAATTCGACAGAGCGGCTTCGTTCGCCAATCAGATTGCATCGCGAGTGCCAGTGCTGTAGCGTAAATCCAACAATTCTGAGACTCCGCACTTCGAACAGTGCCGGCTTCGCTCAACGAGCTACGATGACAGTGCTTTGACAGTAGGGGAAAGCCAGCGAATCTCGCCTCATCGGGCCGATGCGGGAGTTTTCTGGTGGTGTCCGTGTGAATCTAACTTGCAGTTGTTGGTATGTGGTGTCAGGGCGGTAGAATGCTCTGGGATCTCTCTGTTAAACAAGGGGCATACTTCGTTTTCAGCATCAGACGAAAGGTTGGTTCTCATGCTTGGCCAAGTTTACACCGTAGTTTTGGCCTTCTGGGTAGTCAGTTTGCATCCATTCGCTCCCGTTGGGCAACCAGCTCGATGTGAATCATCGCCGTGCTGACAACGCGGCGCGTCGATCTGTCGCGATGTCGCCCCACGGCGGCGTGGTGCAATTGCGAGGGGTCGAAACGGTCGTCGCCGCGACGCCGGCCAACGAGTCGCAGGAACCTGCCGATCCAGAGCCCTCGCGGCACTCTCAGCCGGTTCGCGTCCTCGACGCCGAGACACAACCTCCGATCGAGCAGTTTCTCGAACGCGTGGAGACGCTGCCGGCGCCTCGCAAGGGACGCCGATCGCTCCACACGCGCGATGGCGAAGGACGGATCACCGCGCTGCGTCTGAAGGAGGTGGATTTGGTGCCTGGGGACTGGGCCATCATTGGACAAATGCACGAACTCGTATCGCTCGACCTCAGCAAGACGGAGGTTTCGGATGGTGACCTGGAACAACTCGGTTCGCTGAGCCAGCTTGTCGAGTTGAATTTGTTCGGCACGAAAATCGTCGGCTCCGGACTCCAGCATCTGGCGTCGCTCGACAAGCTTGAACGTCTCAACATCGGCGATACGAAGCTGACCGATGATGCCCTGTCGCATCTCGCTACACTGAAATCGTTGCGTCATCTGTGCTTGTGTCGCAACTTGGTCACCGACGACGGACTCAAGCATCTAACGCCGCTGAAGAACCTCGAGACACTCAAACTGGGTGAAACCGAAGTCACCGACGCGAGCATTTACACGTTGGCTTCGTTTTCCAAGCTTCGAAGCCTCAGCCTGAACGAGACGGCCGTCACCGAGGCGGGACTTCGCGAGGCCGCCAAGGCGTCGAGGCTGGCTTGGATCGATTCACCCCAAGAAACCGTCGACGAGTTCGTCCGGCGCATGACTTCCGGCGACCTCGCCGGCGCAAGTGACATGGTGACGATCGGGCTGCTGGTCCCGGAACGGGGGACCTTCGGCTCGCCAGTCGTCAGACCGCGGGAAGCGACCGATCGGGATCGCCAACAGGGGTGGCATCGTTTCCAGGTTGTGTTTGACTGGCGCCGGCCCGATCTCGATGCCTACGACGGCCTGCGCTTCGAGCTCGCCATCGACCGCGGCGGAGTGTTCATCCAGGAACAGGCACTCGTGAAACGCGGCGCCGAGCAGCTGATCAATACGCGGCCCGCAGCGGAAACGGGGGAGTAGCTCATTTGGGCACGAGCCGAAAGGATGGGGTCTGTGTGAGGATCGGACCAGGCGCAGCATTTTGCATTTCGCAGCCAAGGCACGAAGGAGCCGATTTCGAGATCCACTCGCAGATCTACCTGCTCGCAATTTCAAGTCGAAAACGGCGAAGACGTTTCGAAGACATTCACAAGCGCAAAACGATGTCGCGGTTGGATTGGAATTGGTCGCCAGGACAACTAGGTATCACACGGATCTCGTAAAACCACCCTGAAAGAAACGGACCGCTGCGAGTCCCTGGCCGTGCCCCGCCTCCGCCAGGATGACTGGCCAGGTGACCTCGGAGCCGCGCCGGGTTGATCGACGGGCTCGGCTTGCGGTGCGGAATCTGTCAGCCGCGAATACCTCCATCGGGGTACTGACAAATGGCGGTTCACACGATTCCCAAAAAACGGTCGGGGCCGGGTTCTGCGGACGCGGTGGCAGACGAACGAAATTGGCTCTGCCGAGCTGCAGTAATGCGAATCTCGTGGGTGTCTTCGCAACGCGGGGCGAATACGGCATATGCTTGGAGGATCGGTGTCGTCGTCTCGCTCCCCTTGTTTGTGTTGCTATTGATTTGGAGCCTACAGGCACCCATCGTCGTGCTCATCTTGAGACGACGGACCCTTGCCAGGTCAGATCCTGTACCCTGTCTCAACTCAGTCAACATCGAAAGAATTGTGGTGGACATTCCTCGGCTCGGACCACCTTTCGATCTGTCAATTGACCGCTGGTCAGAAGTCCGCGCAGCTCTTGCTCCATCCGTCCGTATCGTCTCTCCCGCAGCCTCGGCCAGCCTCGGATCACTCACGATCGAGGGAAACCCCTTCAGACGGATTCGGATCGAGTTGTTCGAGGGGCATGCCACATGCGAGTTTTCGGTGTCAGGTGGGAAGTACCGCGCCGGCTGTCCGGCAGACGTCCTGCTGAACGTGCTCAGTTCTTGCTTGTCCGCAGAGCCCTCGCAAACGGATGGGGAGACCTTGCGTGAGGCGGACCAAAAATCCGGTGAATGATTGGCTTTGCTTCGTTCTGTTCGAGTCCCGAGAATCCGCCGGGATAACGCAGTCTGGGGCATCCGGGGGACGTAAGTTACAATGAGATCGAGAGGCCGACGGCTGCAGTGGTCGGTGACGCACGGAGGATCCAGTGGAACCGCTCTTCGAGACAATCCGTCGACTCGTCGCGGAGGAAAAGTACGTTATTGGGCTCCATGCGTCCGAGCGGTTGGAAGAGCGAGGGATCATGGAGTGGCAAGTAGTTGCTGGATTGCCGGATGCGGAGCTCATTACCTCACGCGCGGATGCAAAGCCCAATCCAGCGATCGAGGCTTGGAGCTGTCTGCCCGACGGCACTGAATTCAAGGCAGTTTGGTCGCTTTTGCGTCAAAGTGGTGTCGCGAAACTGGTCACCGTGCATTTCTTTGATCGAGGTTGATCACATGCGTATTGCTGGGGAGCGAATCAAGCGGACACGACTGATTCAAACGGAGAAGTACGTTGTCGCGGTGGAAGTCGAGATGGTCATCCCGCCCGATGACCCGAGCGAGCCATGTTACGAATCGGAGACGATCCAGCTTCTTCAAGAGATCAAAGAACGAGCCGAACGGGATGACGTGGCGTGGCTGACGACCAAGGGCAAGGTCTACGCTGCCGTTGATGCGGCGTGAAGAACGGAGCGACGCATCGATTCACTCCGCGGCGGGCGGTACCTTCGTCGCCAATTGTCCCATGAAACAACCGAAAAGTGACACTCTCCGCAGCCACTCATCAGAGTCGCAAGTACCGATAGAAGGTCGATCGCGAAATCCTTAGGGTCTTACAGATGTCGTCGATTGCCAGGCTTTTATCGGCGTGCAGCTTTTTCGCCAGTAAGACTCTGGGCTCTTCGGACGCGATTCGCGGGCGTCCCCCACTGCGCCCGCGGGCGTGGGCCGCCGCCAGTCCGGCCTTCGTCCGCTCCTGAATCAGTCGGCGTTCGAATTGGGCCAGGGCTGAGAAGATGTTGAAAATCAACTCGCCGGAAGCGCTGGTCGTGTCGATCGCTCCTTTGTTGAGCGAACGAAAACCGATGCCACGTTCGCGAAGATCCTCAACCAGTGTGATCAGGTGCCGCATTGACCGCCCCAGACGGTCTAGCCGCCACACTACGCGTATATCACCGCGTCGCAAAGTGCCGAGGCACTTCGTTAGACCTGGCCGCTCGCATTTTGCACCGGAGATTTTGTCCATGAAGAGTGCAGACTTGTTGATCCCATGCCGAGTGGCGCATCGATCTGGAGCGTTAGATTCTGGTCGTCTGTGGAAAGTCACAAGCCAATTCTGTTTCGCGACTGCTGCGCAAATTCTGCCAGGGCTTCTCCCACGCCTCGCCCCCCGCTTTGCAAATGAACCGCAGCAGTTGAGTACGTAGATTCACGTCCTGCGACCGATAACGCGTGATGCAGTAGACTGCACCCTCGGCAGCCAGATCGTACGCCTCAGCCAGGGCCTGCTCAACCACGGCAAACAACGGAATGCCCCTAGATGCTTCGCCCTACTTCCGGGTCTTTGGACTCGTAACGGTCAGGCGTTTGTTTGCCCGGTCGACGTCCGACCAGCGAAGCTCCAGCGACTCGGAGGGCGCCCTCAAGCCGGCGAACCGCGCCAAACAAACCAGCAGCTGCCACTCCACGTCAGGACAAGCCTCTCGCACTTTCTCGATCGTCTGTCGCGAAACAAAGGCTATTCGATCCGCGTTGGCCTGCGATCCAACCTTCAGATCGGTGAAGGCGTTCACAATTAGGCACCCTGCGATGGAGATGCTGAGCCAGGGCAAGTGCCAGGCCGATCCCAACGCGCAACAGAACCAACCCACACTTGGTAGAGTAGAAAGTTGACCAATCGTGTCATGAAGCCGATTGCTCTTCAAGGCGATTACGAATCGAGAATGTTGTCACATTTTTGTGGGTCACCGTGCGGTCTCCACAAGAAAATGACTGCTTGAGAGTCGTGCCGATAGCTACTATAAGTGCGGTTTGCGGCGTGCCAACTCGGAGAGTCTCAACTCAGTCGTCTCGTTCCACAAAGCAGCGTCTCCGTCTCTCTCAACCTTCGATTCGACGAGAATGTCATGAACAATCCTGACGAACCCATCCTGGAAACAGGGGAAACTGCGAAGGGTCCCAGCGGAGGCTCCGGCCTGTCTGTGAAGGTTCGGATCCAACGTTTGGTCAACGAACAGCCATACGCTGTGCTTTGCGTTGGGGGCGGAGGCCAGCCGTATGGTGCGTCGTGGCTTTCGCCTTTTCGGAAGACCTCCGGCACGCGGTCTTCACCACGCCAATGGCAACTCGAAAGTACCGGCTACTGAGCCAATGCAATCACGTTGCGTTGGTCGTCGATATTCGGCGGGACAAGGCCGACGACCTGATGGAGATTGAAGCCGTGACCGCTACGGGGCGCGCAGACTTGATTGAGCGTGGCACGGAGCATGACGACTGGGCTGAGCTGTTGCTGACGCGCGACCCCTATCTCAAGTCGTTCGTGAACGCTGAGACGTGCGCATTGTTCCGTGTGGATACCGTGGGTGCTGCTGAGTTTGATTTGGAATTCCAGATGAAAGACTCCTGAGCGACGTTTGTTGGCTTGCCACGAAAGCTGGTCATCGCGCCCCGCGATCACGGGCCGATGAGCCCCGCTGGAGCTTTACTCGCAAAATCTTAATTTGGGTGGATTCAAACATGTCGCGTGCGAAGAATGTCCTGGGAGGTGAGTTGGCGGTCTGCGGCACCGCGCCGATGACCGGATTCTATCGGGACGGCTGCTGCAACACGGGTCAGGGCGATGCCGGCCTTCACGTCGTCTGCGCGGAAGTCACCGACGAGTTTCTGCAGTTTTCGGCTGCTCAAGGCAATGACCTGATTTCGCCAGTTCCGCAGTTCGGTTTTCGCGGCCTCAAGGACGGAGATCGTTGGTGCCTGTGCGTCGAGCGGTGGAAGGAAGCGTTGGAGGCCGACGTCGCGCCCCCAGTGATTCTGGCCGCGACACATATTTGGCGCTCGAGTTCGTCGATCTAGATGACTTGAAAGCACACGCGATTGATGCCCCCTAGAGAATGCCAAGTAAGTATCACCGGCACCTGAGATTCGCCGTCTCGGCTTCACCGAGCAGGAAGGCACCAGTCCCTTTGGACTTCTTCATGCGAAATGCGATCCTCAACCGTTCCGCTCCGTTGTCTATGGGGCCCTTGTCGGGCACCGCGGCCAGCGTCCACCTCCGTGAGAGTTCGGCCACTGAGTGGTTGGCCGATCATTCGCTGCAGCAGCTGCGAGATGCCCTGGGGTTGGCCAGCTGTCTGTTGCCGACATGGATTCTCCGAGGCGTCTTCGGCCAAAAGATAGTGGCAGTGGCCGAGCAAATGATTGCCTATGACGCCGATGTTGCGCGGCGCGGCTTCACGACTGCTTCCCGAGATCTTCTGCCGCGAGTTGTACCCGCAGTTGTCGTCCAAGGGGTGACACAGATTCCCATCCGAGGACCGCTGCTGATCGTGTCGAATCATCCCGGGCTTGTACGATGCGATTGCGCTGTCCGCCTGCCTACACCGTAGCGACGTGCGCGTCGTAGCGAAGGATCAACCCTATTGGCATGCGATGGGGAACCTATCCCGATATTTGATCACACTGCGGCAGGAATCACGGATTTCCGGCACCGAGATGAAAACGGCGATTCGTCACCTGGCCGAGGGGCGGTGTTTGATACTCTTCCCGGGAGGAAAGATCGAGCCCGATCCGGCGCAGGTCGAAGGAGCCGAAGCTTGTCTCGATCATTGGTCGCGGAGCCCGGAATGGTTTGCGGGAAAACTGGATGAGTTGACAATTCTACCCGCCGCGGTGGGAGGCGTGCTTTCCGCCCACGCCTTGAGTCATCCACTGTCGTGGTTGCGGTGCTCTGTCGAAAATCGTCGCTGGCTGAGCTGCCACGCTACAATTCCTGCAGCAGTCAAACGAAGACGTGACCCTCCGGGTCAGCTTTGGCGAACCGATTCGATATACTCGGAAAGATGGTCGAGCGGCAAGAAAGCAACTCCGTCAGCGTATTCAATCGGCCATGCGTCAGCAGCTCCAGCGAGTTGGCGCAAGTCAATCGACCTGTTCGCGGCCGCATTTCCGATGCGAAAGGCCACCCTACATCGGAGGATCACCGCCTGAGACGACACAGGACGGGGTTACGGAACAGCGACCCGAGGGTGTCTTCAAGATCTCCCTCTCTCTGGGAGAGGGCAAGCCGAGGGCCTCTGAGGGGGCTCTGATTCTGCACCCCACCCCTCTTCTCAAGGGGACAGGGGGGCAATGCGTTCTACAGACGCTGTCCTGATTGTCTGTCGAACAAGAGCAACCGGTCCGGGTCGACATCCAGCCAAACCGGCTGTCCCACTTGCGGCACGCTGTCGATTGGGGCGAACGCCTTGATCCGTTTGTCAGCGATCAGGACCGTAACGAGCACCTGCCGACCAAGTGACTCGGTCAGGTCAACTCGTCCGGTGGCGAGAAAACAACAATCCACCCGCTTCGGGACAAGGCGAATGTGCTCCGGTCGGATTCCCACCAAGACCTCTTGCGATGCGGGCAGGACCCCATGGTCCGCTGGAACATGGTAGCGGAAGTCGGGGCCCCGAATTTGTCGGCTGCCGATGTCGTACCGAGCGGCGAGAAGATTTGCGGGTGGGTTCCCCAGAAAGCCAGCAACGAACGCCGTCCGAGGACGATCGTAGATCTCTTGCGGCGGTCCCAGTTGTTCGATTCGGCCCTCGCGAAGCACGACCAGAGTTTCCGCTAACGTCAACGCCTCCTCCTGGTCATGCGTCACGTAAATCGTGGTTGCCTCAACTTCACGGTGCAAACGCTTGATTTCCGCCCGCATATCAACACGAAGGATGGCATCCAAATTCGAAAGGGGTTCGTCCATCAGAAACGCTTCCGGACGGCGCACCATCGCGCGTCCGATGGCCACTCGCTGCATTTGTCCACCGGAAAGCTGACGCGGCAGACGATCCAGCAGATCAGTGATCTCAAGTCGGCGGACCGTCTCGTTTACGCGTTGATCAACTTGCTGCCGGTTGTGCTTTTTCGCTCGCAACGGAAAGGCCAAGTTCTCACGGACAGTCAGGTGGGGATAGAGCGCATACGATTGAAACACCATGGCAACATTGCGTTGCCAGACCGGAACTTCGTTGACGTTTCGATTCCCGAGGAAGATCTGACCTTCGGTCGGGTGCTCCAGGCCCGCAATCAATCGCAAGAGAGTCGACTTGCCGCACCCGGATGGCCCCACAATTACCGTAAACTTGCGGTCGTGAAACGTGATACTCACGTCCTTTACAGCTGGGTGTCGACCATAGTATTTGGCCACATTGACCAGTCTCACCTCGGACATCACCGACCCTCACTTCAATACTTCACGGCGCCCGCAGTCAGACCTTCGGCGACACGTCGTTGAAACAGCAAGACAAGGAACACGGGAGGTAATACGGAAAGCACGATGCCCGCCGAGACCCAGGCCCATTGCAGCTGGAAAGCCTGGCTGAAACCCAGAATAGCCACCGGCGCAGTCTGCCGCCCGCGTCAAACCCATCGAGATCGTAAACGCAAGCATGAATTCGCCCCACGACCCTACAAATGCCAACACACCGGCAGAGAACAGGCCGGGAATCGCCAGCGGCAGAATCACTCGCCAGAGGATGCTCAGGGGCCGATGCCCATCAATCAGGGCTGCATCCACCAAATCTCGAGGAATACTCGCGAAGGTCACAGTAAGAAGCCACGTACTGAGGGGCAGGTTGTAGGCGATGTTTGGCAAGATCAAACCTGTGAGTGTCGAAAGTAACCCCAGCTTTCGCAGAATCATGAATGTGGGCACGAGGACGACAACTGGTGGAGCCATTCCGGCCAACTGCATGAGTAGCAATGACTGGACCTTGTAGCGAAATCTCAGATGGGCAAGGGCAAAGGCGGCCAGCAGTGCCAAGGTCAAGGCACCTACGGTGACACAGGATGAGACGACCAGGCTATTGAGTAGAGCGTGTGGAAGGGCGAACTGGGGTGACAGGACCTGTCGGTAGTTATCCAGCGTCATGTCGTTCGGCCAGTAGCTTACGGGCAGCTGGAATTCCGTGCCCGCGGGTTTCAGTGAGGTGATGAAGATCCAATAAAGTGGCCCAAGTTGAAAGCCGAACACAAATGTCATGGCGATGACAAACCCAAGGCATCGCCCGGTCCGTGATGATCTGCCGTGTCGAAATAACAGGCCACCAACCGCTGGGTCTCGGGATTTCTTGCGCAGCGCCATGTTGTCTAGGTATTCTGGTGGAGCGAAAGGTGAGGAATCACTCGGCGAACGTATGCCAAGCTGACACCCATCACGAGAATCAGCGTCACGATAGCAAAAGCAGAACCTTCTCCGTAACGAAGGTAGGAGAAGCAGAACCGATACGTGAACGAGCTGATCACTTCCGTCGTCGATCCCGGTCCGCCCCCGGTCAGGCCAAAAATGATGTCAAATGCCCTCAGAGCATCGACCGTGCGAAACATCAACACCACGAAAATGGCCGGTGCCATCATCGGCAGAGTCACGGTGCGGAAACGCCGCCAGGGGGTTGCCCCATCGATGGCCGCTGCCTCGAGAACGGACGTGGGAATCATCGCCAGTCCTCCCAACAACATGATGCCGGTCAGCCCCGCCCCACGCCAGATCTGCGCCACGATCACACAATGCATCGCCCACGACGGATGGGATAGAAACGGAGGCGTCTGGGAGACGATCCCCGAGCGAACTAACAAGTCACCGATCAATCCGGCGTCGCCGTTAAGCAGCCACTTCCAGATCGCTGCATGAATGATTGGCGGAATTGCCCAGGTGATGACCATCAAGGATCGCATGATGCCCGCAAGGCTTCGCACCGAGCGAAAGGCGAGCAGCGCCATGGTCAGGCCCAAGAGCATCTCGCCCGCCACGACACACACCGTGAAATAGAGGGTGAAGCCAAACGATCGCCAGAAGGGCTCGGATGCAAACAGACGGCGATAGTTCTCGAGGCCCACGAATGCATCCGGTTGGAGATCGATGCGGTGCCGTATGTCGAAGAAACTGTAAATCAGAGTCGTGCCGAGCGGAAAGTAAAGAAACACGGCGATGGCCAGGATCGCCGGCAGCATGTACAGCACGGAAAGGTCGACGGGTCGGCGAAGGTGATGTCGACGTGAGATCATGGGGCTAGCTCGCGACTGGCAACCAACGCTCAGCGAGTATCTGTCGACGTCGACGCGTGAAAGGCGTCGATCCGTCTGCATGCGCTGTCCAACGCAACGCGGGCCGTCTTGATGCCGGTCAACGCGCCGTGCAATTCTGCTTGGAGGACGTCGCTCAAGCGGGCATAGTCAACGCTACGGGGTCGTGGAAATGCCGTGGGCAGCACGGCCTTCAACTCTCCCAACCGCGGGTGGGCCGCCAACACGTCGGGGTCGTCGTACAGTCCCCGGTAATGTTGCACGGGTCCCCAAGCTAAAGCAAATGCTTTCTGCACGGGCCGGGAGGCAATCACTCGAAGGACTCGCAGAGCCGCTTTGCGCATCGCTGAACGGGTTCAACGCAAGACCGTAACCGCCGGTGATCCCCGTGGCATGACCCGACTTCTGGGCAGGGCTCGGCACGAAGGCCCAACGTCCTGCGATCTGAGATCGAGTCGGAACATCAAGCCACATCAACGGGTCGTGATTATGTCGCAAGAAAACGGCCTGGCCGTTGGCGAAGCGAGCCCGTGCCTGCTCGGAGTTCCAAGCCACGGCATCTCGTGGGGTGAGACCATCGCGCAACAGCATGGTCATGAATTCCAAAGCCTTCACGCCTTGCGGAGAGTTGATGGTACAGCGGCCGCGTTCATCGAAATACTCGCCGCCGAAGCCTCGAAAAATCTCAGCCCACGACTGGACCAAGTCCTCTCCCTTACCGCCCGGCCACACAAATCCAGCAAGTTTCGGCTCCTGTTCGACAATCGTCTTCGCATATTGTGCCAACTCGTCGTAGGTGCGCGGTTCAGACAGCCCTGCTTGCTCGAGCAAATCGGTTCGGCAGAAGAGCCCACCAATGCTCGTCCAAATCGGGACGGCCAGGCACTGTCCTTGATAGGAGAACACATCCAGTCCCCTCGGCAAGAAATTGTCCCTGAGTTCCGGAAGATGCGGCTCCAGCGATTCGGCCCAACCCGCCGCGCCAAACTCCGCCACCCAGGGAGCATCAAGCCCGAAGATATCGACTGTTCCGTCCTGGGCCATCATCCATACCACGAGTGCATCGTGATGTCCGCGCACGGACTCAGGCACAAAACTCATCTCGACGCTGATGTTCGGGTGCTGTCGCGCGACTTCCGCTTGGATCACTTCCAGCGGTGACGGGGCTTCGCTGAACGACGACATCATGTAGCGGTTGTAGGCGAGCCGCACGACCACGCTCTCCTGCCCTGATGGCGACGCGCCCGATGATTGCCCACTACCTCGTGGCTCGGCGGATTCGCACCCGACTAGAAGCGGCGAAAGCAGAAACAGCAGGCATCCGTAACGCGGAAGAAGCACGCTGAGCGAAGCTCGGCGACCGGATGATCTCACGGTGCAGATTCCGACAACTAGTAGATGAGTTCGAAGCCGCCTTTCTAGCATGCGACACGCGCCATGTAAAGCAACACGCTTTCAGACCAAAGTGTTCCGCTTCGCGCGTTGACTTGAGTTCCTTCACGCCCGTGTTGCCGATGCGAGGTGTAGGACGGGCACTCGTCTCGTGCTTCATGGTCACGTGGAACAGCTGCTCTTACAGGATCCGCTGCGGCGGCCGACGCGATGCCTTGGAGAGGCTCGCTGGTCGCTATCCCATGAGAGGTACCCGTAAAATCTTGACCCAACCTGTTGACCCTGAAACCGCACGGTCAAGGACGTCCACGCCTCCACTCGGTGGTAGGATGATACCCGGAACTCGTCGGGAAGCGGTTCCTCGGACGTACCGGCAGACGACCGTATTGGGCAACATCACGCAGGCGGTCGCCAATGCACAGGTTGACCACGCGCTGGGCGCCGGTATTGTGAACCGCATCTGGGTCGGTCGTTTCGGCAAGAAGTAACCGGCGTACAATAAGAAGTTTGGCAAGGAGGAAGGGATGACATCAGCGCACCGAAGGAAAGTGGCTATCGTCGGTGCAGGAGCTGTGGGATCGACGTTTGCCTACGCCCTCGCACAAAGCAGCCTGGCGGACGAGATTGTACTCGTCGACCAGAACAAGGAACTTGCCCGAGGACAGGTGCTGGACCTTGCCCACGGACAGCCATTTTTTCCTCCCGTGTCCATTCGAGAGGGGACCCCTTCCGATTACGGTGACGCCCAACTGATCGTGATCACAGCTGGGACTGCCCAGCGCCCCGGTGAAACGCGGCTGCAGCTTCTCCAGAGAAACGCTGCCATCATGCGGAGCATCGTTGACGATGTCCTCCAGCACAACTCGGGCGGCGTGATGCTCATTGTCAGTAACCCCGTGGACGTAATGACCTACGTCGCGATCCACCGTGCTGGTAGCGAACGAGGCCGAGTCTTCGGCTCAGGAACGGTCTTGGACAGCGCCCGTCTCCGGCATTTCCTAAGTGAGCATTGTCGAGTCGACGTCCACAACGTGCATGCGTACATCTTGGGCGAGCACGGCGATTCCGAATTCGCGGCTTGGTCCATGACGCATGTCGCGGGCATACCGATCGATGAATTCTGTCCGATCTGTGGGCAGTGCCCCGACTGGACTGCGGAGCGTAACAAGATTGAGCAGAAGGTACGCGATTCTGCCTATCACATCATCGACTACAAGGGGGCCACCTGCTTCGCGGTTGGGCTCGCACTGGTTCGCATTGCAGGTGCGATTCTGCGTGGGGAGAAAAGTGTTCTCACCGTGTCGACCAAGCTGGATGGCGAGTTCGGCCTTCAGGATGTGTGTCTCAGTGTGCCTTGTATCGTGTCCTCAGCAGGAGTTGATCGGATCGTCGAGAGCAGTCTGCCGAACCATGAGATAGCGGCTCTCCGGGCTTCCGCCGCGATACTCAGCGAGGCGATTGCGCAACTCGATTCGGAAATCTGAGAAGAGAGCCGGTACCGGATGAAGCCATCAATGCGACATCTTCAAAGGCGCACCACATGGCGGACGTCACGCCTTGCAACCCAGCAACGGTCCACACGACTCACGCTTTTTGTGACGCGCGCTTTGAGTAACCACCGAGTCTTCGGAATGAGACCGGGGCGCAGTAGCCTGATTGGGGTCCGCCCCGTCGCCCCCTCCGGCTCCCTTCCACAACTCGTCGAGCCAGGGGTGTTTGCTTTGCCCCTTCGGACTTGTCCTATCGCGGCCGTTGAACAAAAGGAAAAGGTGTACAGGAAGACGGTCGACAATCATAATGGACGCTGACAGAGCTGATTCTTGACACCCCGTCGCTTCACCATAAGGAAATAGAGATGAAATTCACGCGAAGGATTTTCACGTTCATGGCCGTCGCGTTGGCTTGCTCCGGTCTTCCCGCGGCTCCCATCGAGTGCGTCAACGTCATGGATTATGGCGCCCTTGCAAACGGCAAGGTTGATGACACACCGGCTGTTCAGAAGGCGCTGAATGCGGCAGTGGAAAAAGGGGGAATCTGTTTTCTGCCGGCAGGAAGCTATCGTCTGGAAGACTCGTTGACCGTGCCCGCGGGGGTTACGCTTAAGGGCACCTACGACGGCATTCCCCATCCCATGCATCCCATCGGAACCGTGTTGCACATCTATGGAGGCAAAGGGAACCCGGAGGCCGAACCGGCAATTATCCTCGGTTTCAATGCATCGGTCAGAAATGTATTGATTCACTATCCTGAGCAGCAGGCGCCTCCCGACGTGATTCCGTATCCTTGGACGATTCAAATCCGCGGCCAGATGTGTCAGGTATCGACGTGGCCATGACCAATCCCTACCGTGCGATTGACGCGGGCACGCATGTTAACGAGCTGCACGTGATCCGCGATGTGTACGCCTGCCCATTGAACATCGGGATATACATCGATCAATGTTACGATGTGGGGCGTCTGGAAAATGTCCACTTCAACCCGAACCTCTGGAAACGCATCGGGTTGGAGCCGAAGCTACCGTCGCCGCCCAAAGGGTTCCAGGGAGGGGATGACGCCTACTGGAATAGCATTCTCCAGCCGTATCTGAAAGAGAATCTGATTGGATTCAAAATCGGCCGCACCGATTGGGAATACATCAGCAACTGTTTCGTGATCTTCGCCAAGCAGGGCTTTTTGTTTGATGATTTTGGTCATGGCCCCGGCAACGCACTCGTGACGCAATCTGGATCGGATATCGGGCCGGTGGCGGTTCAGGTCAATCGATCGCAGAAGCACGCGGGTGTTCAGTTTTCCAATTGTCAGTTTATGTCGACCGTCAAGATTGGACCGGAAAACACGGGGCCAGTGAAGATCTCAAATAGTGGTTTCTGGGTGATCAAGGAAACCCTCGAGCAGGTGGTCAATGAGGGCTCTGGAACCGTGATTCTGAACGCCTGCCACTTCAGTGATTGGGATCTGCCCGGCAAGGGGGCTCCTTGCGTCCGCGCAACCAATGGACGATTAATTCTAAGTCAATGCGATTTCTCGCGTCCGCGGACCGGCTTGATCGCGGCGCAGAAGAATGCAGTCTCTCTGGAGCCCGGTTTTATCGCGGGAACGGTAACGGGCTGCTTGTTTCATCATGATTGGATCAGCAACAGTTCGACGGGAAAGCTTGAGTTGGCGGCGAATGTGTTTGAACCGGAAACCCGACTCGCTGATTTGGGCAAACTCACATTGCAGGAGCTATGCGCCAAACATGAAGTGGGTGTCGCGGACGTGTTAGCAATTCTGAAGCAGCATGGCATTGACGCGGGGCCAAACACTACCCTCGACACCATCGCCGAGGAAACCGGAATGAGTCCCGCGGAGTTGTTCGCGTTGGTTGCAAACAATCTATGAGCTGGATCTCACGGAACGACGTGCCGGAAACGTAGGCTCAAGCAGGTCAGCAATCCGACGCACATCAACAACCGCAGGCGTTGGTTGTAGTTCAAGCATCCGTTCGAGATTGAGGCCGGCACGATTATGAAGAACTTAGTGCTCAAGAACCAAGTGCTGTTCGGCACCGTCAACGCAGGGGCCGAATCGTTCGTCGCTGCCGTTGCACGTTTGGGTCGCCTCATGGACAAGTGGCCCAGCGTGGTACGGGGCCTCATCACCAATCGGTGGCCGCTGGAACAGGCCGACCAGTTGCTTGCCAACCCTGGGTCGGGCATGAAGCATGTCATCCATATGGAAGCCGAGTGAGATGCCAAAGAAACATCTGACCGCCGAGCACCTCCGCTTGGCCGAAGACAAGGCGAGGACTCAGAACTGGAAACGCTGGGGGCCCTACCTGTCGGAGCGGCAGTGGGGCACCGTCCGCGAAGACTACTCACCTGACGGCGAGGCGTGGTTCTACTTCCCCCACGACCACGCGCGCAGCCGTGCCTATCGATGGGGAGAGGACGGGCTGCTCGGCTGGACCGACCGCGAGTGCCGTCTCTGCTTTGCTCCGGCGCTGTGGAACGGGCAGGATCCGATCCTGAAAGAGCGGCTGTTCGGGCTCACCGGTCCGGAGGGGAACCACGGCGAGGACGTCAAGGAGTGCTACTACTATCTCGACTCTACGCCGACGCATTCTTACGCCAAGGCCCTGTACCGCTACCCTCAGATGGAGTTTCCCTACTCCCGACTGGTCAAGGAGAACGCCCGTCGCGGGCTGCACGATCGGGAGTTCGAGCTCATCGACACAGGCGTGTTCGCCGAGCGACGGTATTTCGACGTTGAGGTGGAGTACGCCAAACGGACGCCGGACGACCTGCTCATCCGGCTGACGGCCTACAACCGTGGTCCGGAACCGGCCAACCTCTGGCTGCTGCCCACCTTCTGGCTTCGCAACACGTGGGTTTGGGGTTGCGCGCATGAGGGCTGCACACAGAAGCCGCGGATGGAAGCGGTTGACGACGGGCTGGTCGTCGGGTCGCACGAAACGCTCGGCGACTTCCGTATCTGGTTCGGGCCGCATCCCGATCGGCGCCTCCGCGGAGATGTTGTTCACGGAGAACGAGACCAATTCCGAACTGCTGTTCGAGACGCCATCCGTCACGCCCTACACGAAAGACTCGTTCCACCGCTACGTCGTCGACGGCGACAGCGATGCGGTGAACCCCAACCGGTTCGGCACAAAGGTTGGTGCTGTCTATCGGCTAAGAATTCCGCCTGGCGAGAGCCGTGCCGTGTCGGCCCGGATGTCAGTTGGCGATGAGGCGTCTGATGAGCCGTTCGGCGTCGAATTCGACGAGACGTTCTCCGCCCGCATCGCCGAGACCGACGCGTTCTACGACCATGTGATCGACCGGCAGATTGAACCGCAGCAGCGGCTCATTTCTCGTCAGGCATACGCCGGCCTGCTTTGGACAAAACAGTTCTACCACTACATCGTCGCCGACTGGCTGGAGGGCGACCGCGATGTGGCCGAGCCACCGCGTCCGCGCAGGGCGGGCCGCAATCACGAGTGGCGCCACCTCTACGCTCGCGACGTCCTGTCGATGCCAGACAAGTGGGAGTACCCTTGGTTCGCCGCCTGGGACTTGGCGTTCCACATGATCCCGATGGCTCGCATTGACCCGGAGTTCGCCAAGCGGCAACTGCTGGTGCTGCTCCGCGAGTGGTACATGCACCCCAACGGCCAGCTGCCGGCTTACGAGTGGGAATTCGAAGACGTCAATCCGCCGGTCCACGCCTGGGCGTGCTACCGCGTTTACCAGATGACCGGCCCGCCTGGCGGACGCGACCGAGAGTTCCTCGCCAAGGCATTCCAACGGTTGTTGCTGAACTTCACTTGGTGGGTCAACCGCGTTGACGACAACGGCGACAACGTGTTCGCCGGCGGCTTTCTCGGGCTGGACAACATTGGCCTGTTCGATCGCTCGAAGGGCCTGCCACCCGGCACGCGTCTCGAACAGGCGGACGGGACCGCCTGGATGGCCTTCTATTGCGGCACAATGCTATCGATCGCCTTGGAACTCGCTCGAGAGGACGCTGTTTACGAGGAGATGGCCTCGAAGTTCCTCGACCACTTCGTCCGGATCACCGATGCCATCAACACCCACGGCGGCAGCGGCCTGTGGGATGAAGAGGACGGCTTCTACTACGACCACCTGCATGTCGATGACCAAATCCTTCCGCTCCGCGTCCATTCGCTGGTGGGCCTGCTGCCGCTGATCGCGGTGGAGATCCTCGACGAGGAATTTGTCGCCAGCCTGCCCGAGTTCCACCAACGGCTGCGCTGGTTCCTGCAGTACCGTCTCGATCTGATCCGCCACGTTTCACTCGCCCGCTGCTCCGAGAGCGGCAACCATCGCATGCTGCTCGCTATTCCGTCGGAGGAGAAACTCAAGCGCGTATTGCGGGTGATGCTCGACGAGTCGGAGTTCCTGTCCCCCTTCGGCGTCCGATCGTTGTCGAAGCGGCACGAGACGGACCCCTTCGAGCTACCGCTCGATGGAAAATCCCACCACATCGCCTACGTCGCTGGCGAGTCCGACAGCCCGATGTTCGGCGGCAACAGCAACTGGCGCGGACCGATCTGGTTTCCCACGAACTACCTTCTGATCGAGGCCCTAGAAAAATATCACGAGTTCTTTGGCGACGCCTTCCGGGTCGAATGCCCCACAGGTTCAGGCAGGATGCTGAACCTGCAAGAAGTTAGCGACGAGCTGAACCAACGCCTGACGCGCCTCTTCCTGCCCACCGACAACATGTCTGAGCGGCCCTGCCACGGGAAGACCCCAGGCCCACGCGGGTCGCGCGACTGGCACGGCGAGATTCTGTTCCATGAGTATTTCAACGGCGACACAGGTGAGGGACTTGGCGCAAGCCACCAGACAGGCTGGACAGCGCTCGTCGCCAGCTGTATCGAGAAGCGATCGACGGCACACACGCACCATGGAATGCATGCGCCTCGAAACGGTGGGCTTGCGCTTCGCTGAGCCCACCCTACAGGACTCGGCATCCAAGCTGCAGCGGCGTGACACGCAACGTCGCCGCCAGAAACGGCAGCTCCGAATCTACGTCGGCTTCATCGGCCGACGTGCGCAAGGGCAAGTGCTCACACAAGTTGTAGGGTGGGCCCCAGCGAGTCCAAGATGTGGCGGATTGCGGAGAACAAGCCGAGCGGAAGCCCACCGGAATGCGATCGCGGTCGGGCACAGTGCGCATCGAATCGATCAGGATCGGATGCGAATGATCGAGAAACCGTGTCGGATTCTCGTGGGCCAGTAGATGTAATCGACGTAGCCGACGACATCCCCGATATGAATCGAGCCAAAATGTCGGCTGTCTTTCGAGTGATCACGATTGTCGCCTAGTACGAAGACATGACGTTCCGGTACGGTTGCCTCAATACCACCCTCCGCGCGTGCTCTACCGGAAGAGCCGTCGTACGCCACCAAATCGCGATGGGCGGAGTTTACTTCATATGAGACTTGCCCGCCCACCTGACCGCCAAGAGTTTTCAAGCTCTCATCCGGAACGCGATATCTCTGCACTTCTTTGCCATTGATGAGCAAACGTTCGCCGGTCATCTCTACACGGTCACCGGCATAGGGTAATTCTTCGATTTCGGCCAAGACGAAGGCCGCGCGTTGTTCCACTGGTAACGCTGCCAATGCCCTATCAAGTTGTTGCGAAAGCTCTTGGCTGGCCAGAGTATCCGCCGACGTGACGTCTTCGACCGAAGACGGTTTCTCAAGTGAAATTGGAACGGCTGCAACCGAAACTTCCCGATTCACGATCAGGAATCCAGCAGTGACGATCATCCACGCAGTACCACCAACGACGGAACCGAACCAGCCACCAGCATTCCACTGGAATCGACCTGTTCCCAGTCGTGGGCAAACAACAGCTGACATGTCTCCGCTCACCTCGTTGCACCATTCGATTGACCGATTCTACACGATCCTCCAGTTGCTAGAGCGTTCAGCCCTCCGACAGATTCGCGGGAGAGAATGTTCCAAAATCGGTCAGACGGGGCACCGCCGCCGGCCTGCGACCAGGCAGAGAGACAGCCCCAGTGCTAACAACAGCCACCCACGCGGCTCAGGCACCGCCGCGACACTCATCCTCGGTCCTTTTTCATAACCGCCGTCCTGGAAAGCGATGACGAAGTCGCCGCTGTTGAAAATGCCGTCGCCGTTCCAGTCGCCTTCAGACCAGCCGGCGTATTGTTCTGTTTCGTACGTGCCCGCCTGAAAAACCTGCACAAAGTCGCTGCTATCGAACTGACCATTGGCGTCCGAGTCGCCGATCCACGTGCCCAGACGATCGTGCACCCAGATCCAGCGATCCGTCTGATCCACAACGCCGTCCTTGTTTTCATCATACAGACCCAGGTCCACGTTCGGATCGTTCATCGCGGCGGCCTGCAGGTCCAGATCGGCTGCATCCAAGAATCCGCTCTTGTTGAAGTCACCCTCGATCGGGAGCACCAAAGGGAACACGGAGAACGCGGCAGTGCCATCTTCAACAAAGGTCATCTTGAATAGGTTTGGAATTCCCTCAGTCGTTTGTTCCTCCAAACCGCGAACCAAGAACGTCGTGACTCCCTCCGCATTGGTTGTCAGGAAGTCCACCACTTCGCTGCCCGCGACATCCAGGGTGACATCCCCAATGTCCACCTGGTAGCCAAGCTGCGGATCGAGGTCCGGAATGCCAAAACTGGCAAATTGCGGCGTGCCTTCCATGCCAACAACGGCATAGCCCTCGGCGGAACGAGTCATTGTCGGCTCATCGGGCTCGTCGCTGACCCCGTCGAAATAGATGGGGTCTTCCGTTCCATAGCCTTCGTCAACCGGTGCGAGGAACTGGTTGCCGCTGATGAGCCACGCGCCTGTCACCTCCACCGGTTCATTGCCCAACGCAGTCTCAGGGTCATTATCCTCGCCGGCTGGCGAAATCGGGTTGGTCGACGTTCCGTGGCTGAAGACCGGGTTTCCATCACTATCGAAAGACGTGGTCCATATCACGCTACCACCACGAGAGTTACGGAACGTCGTGAGAGAATGACTCTTGCCGAGATAGGTGCTTCCCGTCCATGTCAAGGTGTGCCCATTCCCAGACACTTTGGGCCGCTGATCACCGAGAAAGGCGATCTTGCCTCCGTCGGGCAAATCGAGATCAATGATTGTCTGATACGAAGCTGTCGCTGGCCAATTCGGGAAATCTCTCAAGCTGCCGGGTTCGTCAATCTTCGCACGCAGGTCAATCCACACATCGAACGACCCGCTTTGGTCTGGATCGATGACAGCGTTCGCGCTGAGAGTCGCATTGGCCGTCACATCTACTTCGTAGCCTTCGAGGCACTCCCAATGGTCTCTTCTTCTGCAGTACTTGCGGTCTGTGGTTGCATTGACTCTAACGTGTCCGCCAAACTGACCGCCCGCGATCGACTGCGTATCCCTGTCGCCGAGGGAAGAGCCGCCTGGGGAATCGGTTGTTACCGTCGCAGACATTGACCGTAAACTGCCTGCTGAGGCGATCGGCGTGGCAAGCCACAAGGCCGCTCCGGCCAACACGCAACACAAACCCAGCAATCGATCTCGCTCCATGCTTGAAGCCAAGCCGTTAGCCGTCCATAAAGCCATTTTGCTCTCCTTCAATCAGTAGCGCAGAAATCCACCGAAGTCCAGAATCTGTGCCACGACGAAGTGCCGTCCAACGAGAGGCTTCCGTTGGATTCGACCGCGTACGGAGCTCTTGGTCCCGCAGATTCAGAAACCGGCCGACTCCCCTCGATTCGCGTCGTTCATCTTCACCGACGAACGATCCGCGATAGAGAAAAGAACGAGTCGCGATATTTTAGGCGTCAGGCCCGTTCCCGCAAGGCACACAGGTCGATGAGTTGGAAAATTTTCCGTAATCCCTTCGATTCTCGGAATCCACGCCAAGGTCGGCCTTACGAGGCCTAACTCGAATGGTCGGTGTATCATTTTGCCGTCTCAAATGTCACGATGATTTGTCAATAGGTGTCGGCGGTGATGACGCCGGTTTACGTCCGGAATCGCTTGTGGCAGGTACGGGTTCCTCTTCTCCTGTTGGTTTGGTGTTGGGGGCACGTTGCGCGGTGGTTCAAGATGGACTCTCCGGCAGAGATCAACGACTGCATCATCGAGTCGTTGATTCGTCGCAGCGGCCCAGAGGTCGAGGTGATTGCCTTGCGCCTCGCACTTGAAGCAACGGAATGTATTCTTGGCGAGGTTGGCAGAGAAGGAACGACTACGTGGCGACGTTGATCCGTGGATCGGACATGCGCCTCTGACCTAGTCGCCGCGAGATTCGGCGGGGCGGAAGTCCAGCAGTTCCAAGACTTGCCGTATGGAAATCTGAGACGCGCTGCACCTGGAAGTCGATACCGAAAGGCGGCGCGTTGACGTCGCTTGTTGGCTTGCATAGGAGAATTCGGTTCCCGAAGACCGGCAACTGTTCAGCCATCTGGCTTCGGCGTCAGGAAAAGTTGCGGTGATCCCCTGGACCTGGTTACGATCGACACGAAGATGATTCACTGCGGCATGACGAATGATTCTCAGGAGGCAACGCGAGAACGGGAGATTCCCGGACTCCCGTGGGCCGTCCCGGTTCGTTCACTGCGCCGCCGTCAGGAAGTCCGATCGAATGGCCAATCGTCGTTTGGCTGCCGTCTGCCTGCCTGTCCATTCCGTAAAAACGCGCATGATCACCGAACAAGAGAATAAGGACATAGTGCAATGAAGAACACTGTCGTGTGTCTCGCAATCGGCCTACTCCAACTCACTGCCTCGGCCGACACCCGAGTCATCACCCTAATGGAGGGCGAGCTGTTCTGGGGCGGCTGTGTCACGGACGGGCGGGCCATGCCCTTTGGGGCGACCGATTTTGGGCGGGACTTGTATGGCGATACCAAGGGCAACCAGGCCCAACCGCTGCTGATCTCCAACCAGGGACGCTATGTCTGGTGCGAGGAACCCTTCCAGTTCGAGTTCCAAGATCGTGTCCTGACGGTGACCTCTCGCGCGGGTGAGATTCAGACCGGGCGGCACGGCCAGACGCTCTGCGAAGTCTTTCGCTATGTCAGCCGCACCTACTTCCCCAGCACCGGAGAAATTCCAGACGCACAACTCTTTACGAAGCCCCAATACAACACCTGGATCGAGTTAATCTACGACCAGCGTGAGGATCGCATCCGCGAATACGCCCGTGATATCCTGGCCCACGACTTTCCGGCCGGCGTGCTCATGATCGACGATAACTGGCAGGAAGACTACGGCATCTGGGAGTTTCACCCCGGGCGCTTTTCCAACCCCAAGGACATGATGAACACGCTGCACGACCAAGGCTTCCCGGTCATGCTCTGGATCTGTCCCTACTTTAGCCCTGACAGCGAGACCTTCCGTAAGCTCAACCGCAAGGGCTACTTTCTCGAGGACAAGCGGGGCGGCACCTACATGCAGCGTTGGTGGAACGGCTACAGTGCGTCACTCGACCTGACGAATCCGGAAGCGGTCAAGTACTTTCAGGAGCGTTTGGCCTACTTGGTCGATGAGTACGGTGTGGACGGCTTTAAACTCGATGCCGGGGATGCTTCCGCCTATCGAGATGAAAATATCAAGGCCCATGCGGACATCTCGCCCAATGCCTTTTCCGAACGCTGGGCCGCATTGGGCCTGCCCTTCCAACTCAACGAATACCGAGCCTGCTGGAAGATGGCCGGGCAGCCCCTGGCCCAGCGATTGCGTGACAAGGGCCACAACTGGAATGACTTGCAGCAGCTCATTCCCGACGCCCTGGCTCTGGGATTGATGGGCTATGCCTATCTCTGCCCGGACATGATCGGCGGCGGCGAGTACTCCTACTTCTACGACAACCCGGACAAGCCCCTGGACCAAGAGCTGATCGTGCGTTCGGCGCAGTGCTCAGCGCTGATGCCCATGATGCAGTTCTCCGTAGCACCCTGGCGTGTGCTTAGCCAAGAGAACCTGGCCATCTGTCGTGACATGGCCCTGCTGCACGAACGCATGGGCCAAGAGATCCTGGCCATGGCCAAGGCCTCGTCAACAACCGGTGAACCCCTGGTCCGGACCTTGGAGTATGAGTACCCGCATCAAGGATACGCAAATGTGAAGGACCAATTCCTACTGGGTGATAAAATCCTTGTCGCCCCGGTCATGGAAAAGGGGGCGCGCAACCGTACGGTAGCCTTTCCCCCTGGCACGTGGCAGGGCGACGACGGTTCCACGGTCATGGGGCCAACAACGCTGGAGATTGACGCGCCATTGCACCGTTTACCCTGGTACCGTCTGAAGTAGCGAACGGGCGGTACGTCACATTCGGCGCGAGGCTTGAGCACTTGAAGAGCAACTGGCCGTGGACGCTACGAGTGTGCCACTCCGCTCCGCCAGTGAGACGAGTGGACATGGTCCGTGATATTGCTTTCTGAGTACCACAAACCGCGCCGCGGTCCATCGCCTGTCACGCCGCTCCGCTCATCGGCCCTCGTCCTCATGACCCGGCCGAGACTTCCTCCGAGGTGGCAGGGATGCCGCTCGACGCAGTGCGGCGGAGCCAAATCGCTCTCGGATCTGATCTCCCGTTGCATCCAGGCCCGATTGTCGCTCCCGCTCGTCTTCGTCGAACAGGAATCCTTGTCGCACACAGGACGCGTCCAAACCGGCCACGCCCATTCCCAACAAACGCACAGGAAGATGGCGAGCGGGAAGTCGCTCGCAGAGCATCGCAACCGCTACCTGCCACAATTCGTCCGTGATGTCCGTAGGCTCTGGCAAGGTCTGTGAGCGGGTGATCGTGGAGAAGTCGGCAAAGCGGACCTTGAGTTGGACCGCTCGGCCGCGCAATCCATGCCGTCGCAGCCGCCAGGCCACTTGCTCCGTCAGATCCAGCAGCCAGGCTCGCAGCACCTCCGGATCATCGATATCCGTGTCGAATGTCGTTTCGTGCGAGATCGACTTCGCCTCGCGCTCGGGCACAACCCGGCGATCATCGATCCCGTGGGCCAGTTGCCAGAGGTGCTCGCCATGTGAGCCAAAGTGGTGTTGGAGCAGCTCCATCGGCCATTGCCGCAGTTGGCGGATGGTTCGAATACCCAATCGCTGAAGGAGCTTGCTGCCTTGACGCCCAACCCCCCAGAGACGCTCCACCGGCAGCGGATCGAGAAACTCCTGCATACCGTCCGGTTCCACCACCACGAAGCCATCCGGCTTTTGCAGATCGCTGGCAATCTTCGCCAGGAATTTGTTGGGGGCAATTCCGACCGAGACGACCAACCGGATTTCTGTGCGAACAATCTCCTTGATTTGCTGACCGATCTGGAATGCGGGGCCGAACAGGCCTTCGCTGCCGGTGACATCCAGAAACGCCTCATCCAGAGACAGAGGTTCGACGAGCGGTGTGAATCGCTCAAAGATCTCGCGGATCTGGCCGGAGACTTCCGCATAGTAGGGGATCCGTGAAGGCAGGAAGATGCCTTGCGGACAAAGCCGCCTGGCAGTCGTGGCGGGCATCGCACTGTGGACGCCGTATTCTCGGGCGACATAATTGGCCGCCGCCACCACGCCTCGCTTCTCTGGCGAACCGCCGACAATCACCGGATGGCCTACCAGGTCCGGACGGTCTCGCTCTTCAACCGAGGCGTAGAACGCATCCATGTCGCAGTGCAGAATCATCGGTGGTCTCTCACGGCCTGTCGCACCACTCTCTGTTTCGACTACCGCGTCGCCGCGCCTTCGCCAGCACCACTTCCCACAGCGCTACTTCGAATTGGCCTTGCGGGCGGCCGGCCCCGGTCTCTTGCGGGAGCAACCGGGGCCAGCGCCTCAATGGCTGATTGGCTCAGGGAATTCCTTGCCCTACGCCTCTTCGGTGATCTTCCATTTCAGCATCTTGGCGATTTCGAACAGCGGTTCCTTGAGATCGCCGTAGACGGTCACGCGGTGCCAGCCGAACCGATCCCATTGGGTGAACAGTTTCTCGATGTCACCGTCCGGTTCGACTGCCAGCTTGGTACGGCAGGCGCGATCTTCGATGATATTGTCGACCGCCTTGCCGCGATGGAACAACAGCTCCTTGCAGAACGCACCCAACTCGACGGTCGTGGTCATGTAGCCGGTCGGCAGCAGCGACCGGACCGATGCGCCTTGCCGATCTTCCGAATGGGTGAGGATCTCGATCGGGTTCTCCTTGCCATCCGGTCCGAAGGCCCGATTCGAGGCCACGCAGTGGGCATAGATGATCTGCCGCTTGGCGATATCGATCACCGGATCGGAGATGAACCCGGTCCGACCGCCGGTCAGGTTCTTCAGTGCCACCATCGTTGCCGTGGAGACCAGATCGTTTTCACAGGCCCCGACCACGCCTTCGTTGCACAGCTCGATGGAATCCGAGGCACGGATAGGCATGGATGTGACCGCCGTAGAATCCGCCGAGGCAGTTGATCGTGATCGCATCGGCACCGTGTTTCTTGAGCACGGCTTTTTGGCCAAGATACATGGCGGCGGATGTTTCGAGCGTTTCTCGCGAAACGTCGGCGATCTTTGTCGCCCGTTTCTCCCACATGTCGGCCACTTCGCGGCTCTTCTCCTTGTCGGCCATCTTCCAGGCGTCGTTGACTTCGGCATACGGGATCTCGACAACCTGTACGCCAAGTTCTTCGATCACCGGTTTCGGTCCGCGCCAGCCTTCGCCGCCGACGGTCAGGATCTTCGACTGCTTCATCTTCGCCTGCCATTCGGACGGCGAGAGCAACGCCAGCTCGTCCGGCTTGCAAGCCTGGCTGCCAGCCGCTCGCGTCTGCGCGATCCGCACCTTGGCCACCGCAGCGGCAAACTCGTCCGCCTTGTCGATGGTCGAGAAACACTTGGCTGCTTCGACCACGTCGCCGAACTGGGACGAGGAGATGAAGCCGAAGTTGGATGCCTCCTGGCGTAGGAAGCCGGCAGTGTAGACGAGGAAACCGCCGCTTCCGGCGTACAGGAAATCGGCATACAGCACGGGTTTGCCCGACGCGACCATCGTCTGCACGACGCGGTTCCAACAGTTCATCTGCATGACGACATAGCCGTCAATGTTGGCCGTCTTGTCCTTTTCCAAAATCGCCTGCGCTTGCTCCGGCCCCGTTGCCATCGTGGGAATGAACTCGATATCCGGGACAACCGGCCGATAACGCGGCCGTCATCCTTTCCATGACCGGGTTGAAATCAAAACCCACGTTGGGCCAATCGGGTCGTGGCTGAACGTCGGCATGCAGCGAGTAGAGCACTCGGATGCGTTTCTTCTTCGGGCCTGCCGCTACGGCAATACTGCCCGTCATCGGAATCACCATGGCGCCAACGCACGTTGCGCAACCAGCGATGAAGCTGCGGCGACTCATGCTACAACAAGCACATCCGGAGAGTTCGTGAAGAACGGACATCATGGGCTCCATGTCGTAGGTGGGTAGGAGACGGTGGCGTGAATGCGGTGTCGAAACAATCGCGTGTTGCGAATGAAAACGATGCCCAGTAGCCTACCACAGAGAGGTATGCCGTGCAGCACGATTCCGTGACCGATCGTTTTCCGGCAGCGGCTCTCGCTTCCATGCCGCGCCCCGGCGCTGGGGCTGGAGCGTTATCGGGTCGCCTCGAGTTTCTCGACGGCGGATTTCAGTTCCGCAACGCTTGCCTCGTCGGCTGGTAGTGGGTGGTCGTGCAGGGCCGGCAGGAGTTTGTCCCAGACGACGTTCAATTCTGCCTGCATGTCACCCGTATTCGCCGTAATGGCAACCACGGCGTCCCACTTCGGCAAAACAATGCAGAACTGCCCGTCTTTGCCGTCGCCACGATAACCGTCGTGACGGCAACGCCAAAACTGGAAGCCGTATCCTTGGTCCCAGTCTCTCGTCGGATCGCTCCCATTGGAGACCTGCTTCGACGTGGCCTGCTCGATCCACTCCGTGGGGATGAGCTGTTTTCCCTGCCATTTCCCCTTCTGCAAATAGAGTTGCCCGAACTTGGCAATATCTTCGGTCTTGAGGTACAACCCGTAGCCCCCAATCGAAATGCCTTGCGGATTCACATCCCATCTCGGCGGCTCAATCCCCAAAGGCTCAAAAAGACGAGGTTGCAGATACTCGAGCACGGTCTGACCTGTGACCTTCTGCACGATGGCCGACTGCATGAAGGTCGCCGGCGTGTTGTACTGGAAATGCGTTCCGGGTTTATGTGGTACAGGATGAGCCAGAAAAGCTTTGATCCAGTTGGGTTCGTTGCGCAGATTGACTTCGGACTGGTGGCCGGTCGACATGGTCAACAGGTCTCGAACTCGCATCGCCTCTAAATTCGCAGAGACCTCGGCAGGGGCGTCCTCGGGAAAGAACTGGAGCACCGGGTCGTCAATCGACAACTTGCCTTCCGAGACGGCCAGTCCGACGGCGGTCGAAGTGAAGCTCTTGCTCAGCGACCAAAGGACGTGCGGCTTCTCGGCCGACTCCGGCTTCCACCAGGCTTCCGCGACGACATGCCCGTGCCGGACAAGGATGAAACTGTGCATCGAACGGACTTCGCGATCGGCCGTCTCGACAAACTCGAGAACCGCCGGCGAGGAAACTCCCTGTGCTTCGGGCGTGCTGCGCGGAAGCGGCTGCAAAATCGGGGAGGGTTCCTGCGTGAAAACGGGCGATGCACTCACGAGCAACAGGAGAACCGCGAATGGGCTGATAGAGAGTCGTCGCATCAATCGATTTCCCATCGAGAGGAGAGGGTCTGCTGCTTCTGCTTCCGCTGAAGAAGAAGCTCTTCGTGGATGCCTCCTATGATTTCACAAAACGCCAGCCGCCGCCACTCCGCTGCATGGCCTGTGGAACGGTCGTGGTGGCGCCCTCGCAGCTGCCGACTTGTTGACCCCAGCGACCAAGTTCTTCGGCATTGACAAACAGGCACCCAGCAAGTACTTTGCATTGCAAAGCAAGTAATGAACGCCACAGGGGAAGGTCGTGAAGTTGCGCATTCGAAGTGCATCCCAACCCGAAGCGTCAGCGAGGGAATCGAATACAGCGACCGTTCAAGATTCCTCGCTTACGCTCTTTGAAGTTGCACATTTCCCAATTTCCCTCCTCCGATGGGCGGAATGCCCGCGAAATCCTAACCCGAAGCGTAAGCGAGGGAACACGTTCCAACGGTTCGAAAGTGTCTCCCTCGCTTACGCTCTTCGGGTTCGCATTTCGCGGCATTCCCCTCCTCCGTAGTGCGGAAAACCCGCGAAATCCTAACCCGAAGCGTAAGCGAGGGAGACCCATCCCCGGGTTTAACGTGTCCCTCGCTTCCGCTTCGGGCTGAGAAAGATCGGAACGCGCAACTTCAAAACTCACGCTTCGGGTTAGGATGAATGCGACCATTCCGCCGAAGAGAGACTCCCCCAGGGACAACTGCGTAATTTCGAAAAGAGAAAGCCGCGATGGATCTCCAGGAAGCGTTGTCCCAGATCACTGAGATCCGCCAACAGATGGCGCGGAGCGAGGTGTTTCGTGGCTATCGCTCGATTACGGTTGGCTTTTCCGGTGCCTTGGGAATCCTGGCCGCGGCGTTTCAGTCGCGGTGGGTCCCATCGCCAGAGAGCGAGCTGGAACGATACCTTGGCCTTTGGGTTGGTGTTGCGGCGGTGAGTCTGGTCGTGGCCGGGGCCGAGTTGTATTGGAGGGCGCGAAGTGACGGTCAGGGATTAGCACGGCACATGACGCTGTTGGCCGTTGAGCAATTCCTTCCTTGCATCGTTGTGGGAGCGCTGCTGACGGCTTGCATCTATCGCGGAGCACCGCAGGTTGCGTGGATGTTGCCGGGATTGTGGTCGCTTGTTTTTGGCCTTGGCATTTTTGCCTCGTATCGGCTGCTGCCTCGGCAGGTATTCTGGATGGGGTCGTTCTACGTCCTTGCAGGCTGTATCTGTCTGCTCTGGGGCCAAGGCGACCGTGCGTTTTCTCCGTGGCAGATGGGAATCAGTTTTGGCGGAGGCCAATTGATGAGCGCTGCCATTTTGTACTGGTTTTTGGAGCGAACCCATGCGTCGCAAGCGAGCGACTGAAAAACGCAAGCAAGACGAACTGCCCGCGGTCGAGGGCCGGTTTTGCTATGAGGGTCTCGACCGCGTGTTGCACGAGAAAGCGCGGCTCGGAATCCTGGCCTCTCTGGCCGCGCACGCGGAAGGCCTGTTGTTCAACGACCTCAAGCAGCTCTGTACACTGACCGACGGCAACCTCAGTCGACACCTGGCTGTCCTGAGCGAGGCGGGGCTGGTGGAAACGTGGAAGGGCGCAACGGGAGCACGACCGCAAACGATGTACCGGCTTACCGCCGTTGGACGACAGCGTTTTGCGGAATACATCAGGGTCCTCGAACAAGTTGTCGCGGACGCCCACTTCGAAACACAACCCACCGCACCACGGCCACGCTTGTCCGGAGGCTGGTCCCCTGCATGACGGATCTCTTTTTTTCCCGGAATACTTTGCACTGCAAAGGACAATGCCTTGATGGCCAACAGGTGGATGCCACGAGCGATGCGGATCGCACCACAACTTGATGTACCCGGCAGGGGCCGGAGTGTGCGGCGGCGCTGCGCGTTGCTTATCAATCCGTTCTATCCCAAGGACCCGCATGCGAGTTTCGGCAAACACGTACTCACGCCGACGCTCGCATTGACAACCGTAGCGGCGGCCACACCGCAGACCTGGGAAGTCAGCTATTGGGATGAGAATCTGCTGCAAGGGCCACCGCCGTGCGATCCGCTGCCCGAGGTTGTCGGAATTACTGTCCACTTGACTTTCGCCGAACGGGCCTTCGAACTGGCCCGGTGGTATCGCGAACAGGGGACCAAGGTCGTACTTGGCGGACTGCATGTGATCTCTTGTCCCGAGGAGTGCGCCCCGCACGCAGATGCCCTGGCGATTGGCGACGGCGTTCAGTTATGGGGTGAGATTCTGGACGATGTCGATCGCGGTCTGCTCAAGCCGGTCTATCGAGCTGGGTTCGCCACGCCCTATCGCGACGACCCACCGCCGCGCCGCGACCTGTTACCACGACGTAGCTTTCTGACGACCACCAGCCTGATTGCGACGCGGGGCTGCCACAATCGTTGTGGATTCTGTTATCTCGCGACGCAAGGGCTGCATATGCCGTACCTGACGCGGAATGTCGAGCAAATTGTGGCCGAGTTGAAGGCAGACGATCAACCCTACGCCGTCTTCACTGACAACAACCTGGGTTCCAGGCCGGAATATCTGCGTCAGCTTTGCCAAGCCTTGCGTCCGCTGGAGAAAATCTGGAGTGCCGCCGTGTCGATCGATGTGACAAACGATCCGACACTAGTACGCGATATGGCGCTGGCCGGCTGCACCGGCGTCTTTGTGGGATTCGAGTCGCTCAACAACTCGAACATTACCGCCGCCAAGAAGAAGAGTCCCGCCACCGAGGATTACGCGCAGCGCGTGCGACTGCTGCACGATCACGGCATTCAGGTGAATGGCAGCTTTGTGCTCGGTTTCGATCGGGATGGAGCCGATGTGTTCGACACGACGATGCAGTGGGTCGAAGAGAACCGTTTGGAATGCGCGACGTTTCATATCATGACGCCGTACCCCGGTACGCCTCTGTTTCGCCAGATGGAGGCGGAGGGGCGACTGCTGCACCGCAACTGGAATCTCTATGATACCGCGCACGTCGTCTTTCAGCCGAAGCGGATGTCGGTCGAGCAGCTTGCGGAAGGCTATGAGCGATGTTATCGACGTATCTTCTCGCACGCATCCATCTGGAAACGCCGACCGTCAGATTGGCAGAGTGTGCCGCCCTATCTTGCGATGTCCTATCTCTACAAGCGATCGAATCTGTTCTGGCATTTTCTGATTCGGCAGCGGCTGACTTCGCTCGCTTGGCGTCCTCTCGTGGAAATCACGCGCCGACGACATGTCGCGTTTCGCCGCCGGCTGATGAGCCAGAATGGAAAAATGATCCGCAGATCCTCCGTTGTGTCTGCCGGAGTGTGAAGCCGAAGTCCAGACATATGTCTAGCTGAGCCACAAACCGAAACGTACGGAACCTTCCAAGAAACGTAGAGCCATGAACAACAAGTCCACCGTGAAGATTCTGACCGTTTATGCGGTCGCGATGGCGCTTTTGGAAGCCGCCGTCGTGGTCTACATGCGTCGTCTCTATTACGCCAGCAATCCGCTGGAGATTTTCCCACTTCAGTTTCTCGATTCGTACGATACGGTTCTCGAACTCAGTCGGGAAGCAGCGACGGTCGTGATGATCCTGACTGTCGCGCTGCTGGTTGATCGTACGTCAGCCACGCGCACCTTCGCCGCATTCGTCTTTATCTTCGGAGTCTGGGACCTGTTCTACTACTTCTGGTTGAAAGTCCTCATGGGCTGGCCAACATCATGGTGGGAGTGGGACGTTCTGTTTCTGATCCCAAGTGTTTGGCTCGGCCCCTGGATTTGCCCGGCGTTGATCTCGTTACTCTTTATTGCTTGGGGATTCTGGACGCTACGGTCATCCGCGACCATCTCCTTCTCGCCCAGCAGCTTGGCGGTGTTTGTCATCGGCGCCGGACTGGGATTGGCCGCATTCCTGCAACCAGCGATTGCCGTGCTGTCACTGGCGGCATGGAGGAATTGAGCAAGTACACCCCCGGGACAGTTCTCCTGGTGGTTGTTTGTTCCCAGCTACCTGCTGATGGCTTGCGGCTTGGGAATGACCCTTCCTGGTGAGATCCAAGGACGGCAGCGAAGCTGAAAACGAAACAACCCCCGACCGTGGTTCGCATCGTGACCGAATTCTGGCAAGAGGAGAACTGCCGCTGGGAATGTCGAGCCCGATTCCGCAGAAGACGGCCGCGCGGCCGTCCGCGCCATCCACTGCCCGCCTGGTTTCGCAATCGACGTACTCAGGCGACTTTTGGCCCAAGATCGATTACCCTAGCGAAGGAAGCGAAGACGGGAAGGGCGGTGCACTTCCCATCGGGTCGATTTCCTTTGAGCGAGGCTACACGAATTCGCAACCAGTGTGGGAAGAGGAATCAATGCGTTGGAAACGGCGCAGGTAACGAAAGCCTGCCTGACTTCCGCTACTCCGAACGGACACGGAAATATGAAAGATTTTCTGAGACTCTACGGCGTGACCTTGTTGGCCTTCCTGGCGATCGACCTGGTTTGGCTTGGATGGGTAGCCCGCAGCTTCTACCAGAAGCATCTGGGCTATTTGATGCGACCATCCCCGAATTGGACGGCAGCTATTGCCTTCTACCTGCTCTTCATTCTGGGTTTGGTGGTCTTTGTCATCCAGCCTGGCCTGCAGGCAGGCTCCACCCGAAAAGTGCTGCTGTTGGGAGCCCTGTTTGGATTGATCACGTACGCAACGTACGACCTGACGAACCACGCGACGGTCAAGGACTGGCCCTGGATCGTCACCGTGGTGGATCTGTGCTGGGGCGTTGTCCTGGCAACCAGCGTGAGTTTCGTCGGCTACCTTGCCGGTCTTTGGCTCAAATAACAACGTCTCATCAGGGATCCGACATCGTGAACACTTGGAACACTTTTCGATTCATGATGGCCGGTACGGTTTTCGTATCCGTGGCAACGATGACTACATTCGGAACGGCGGCCGACCGGTCCAACTTGGTCCGCGATTCCGTCTTTCCGGCGGCGCAATGGCAACGCAGATCCCCCGCCGATCGCGGACTACATGTCGAACGACTCGACGATTTTCGAAAGATCGTCGGCGGTCGGGGCTGCGTCGTGCGGGATGGGTATCTGGTCTACTCCTGGGGAGCTTACAGCGAACCGCACGATGTAGCATCTGCCCTCAAGCCGCTGTACAGCTACCTATTGATGCAGGCGCTCGCAACCGGCAAGCTTCCGAGCCTCGACACTCCGGTGGCAACCTTCTGGAGTGACGATGCCAGGGTACGTCAGAACCCCGACCACAAAGATCAACAGTTGACCTTCCGTCATCTCGGTTTTCAAACGGCATGCCTTGGGTACCGCGAGGCACCCGGCACGGCCTATGACTACAATGACGCGACGATGGGGTTTTTCTGGGACACGCTGATCAATCGCGTGTTCGGAGTTCCGTGGGAACAGGCTGAAGCGAAAGTGATCGCTCCGCTGTTGTCCAAACCGCTGCAGTTCGAAGACGGCACACCGCACATCTTGCAGGCCAAGACCGGCAGGTTTCGCTTGTCGGCTCGTGACTTCTGCCGGTTTGGCTTGCTGTTTCTGCACCAGGGCAATTGGGCGGGAAAGCAACAGTTACGCAAGGATCTGGCTGTGCTGTCGGTGACCGACCCGTTGGCCCTCTCCATTCCCCGTACAGCCGGCGTACAGCATGACACGATCTATCCGGTGCGTTCGATCGGGGGAGGCGGAAACCAGTGCGATCACAATGGTGGCTATAGCTGGATGTGGTGGCTGAACCGAACGGCTCGCGATGGCCGGCTGTGGTTCCCGGACGTTCCCGAAGATTTCTATGCCTGCCTGGGCCACGGCGGGCAGGAGGGAATGGCCGTGTTTCCGAGCCACGGAATGATCGTTAGCTGGATCAGTAAGCAGCGACTCCACGAGGACCGCGAACGTGGCAATCAGGCGTTTCGTTTGCTGGTGGAATCATCTGCGGAGTAACCTGAGCGGAGTTGTGAAACCGCTTCGCGGCAAGACACGTTGCCTACGAAATGGTGCGCAGCGTTAACCGTTGGCTGGGCGTGCGGCCAAAACCGGTGATCGTGATGTGATCGATGCCTAGCTGGACCACGGCATAGGCTGTCGTGTCCGGAGTCTCCACCATTCCGGGCAGCGTCACGTAATGTATTCCGCCACGGCGCCCGTAATGGCCGGCGTGATTGTGGCCATTCAGGTAAGCCACGACGCAAGAGTAACTCTCGAGCAGCCGAATCACTTCCGCATTGTTCCACAGGTTGTGTGGATTCGCGGGAAAGGCGGGGAAGTGAGAGAAGACAATCACCTTCTCCTTCTCCCGTGCGGCCTCAGCAAGTTGTTGCTGCAACCACGCGAGCTGATCACCGCCGACCGCACCGTTCCAAGGCTGCGCATGGGATGCACGTTGCTCGCGCAACATCTGCAATAGTGCTTCGGCCTGTTGGTATTCCGGTGTCTCCGCCCGACGACCCAAAAGGCTCAGGTCGTTTCCATCCAACACAATGAATCGCCATTGGGCGTGGCGAAAGCTGTAATAGCGGTGTGGCATCCCCAGCTTTTCCGCGACACGTTCGATCTGTCGTTGCTCCACGGAAAAGTCATGATTTCCCAGCACATGGTGGCGGTCGCACTGGAGTCGATCGAAGACGGTGAGGACCTGATCGAAGTGGCGGTAGCCTCGGTCGACCAGATCACCCAGCTGAATGGCGAAGCGAATCTTCGTTCGTGTTGAACGCGTCGACGCAGGCTGTCAGCTTCGCCAGCGAATCACGATAGTACCGCGAGCCCTGCGTGTCGGCATCACAGTAGTGAACATCCGTAACGACGCCGAACACGATTTCCTCCTCCGCCCGGCTTGCCGTGCCACCGTGGCTGCGTGCGGCAAGCCATCCGCTGCCAGCCACGATTTGGGCAAAGCGGCGGCGTGTCACTCGGTTGCCTACCATTGCGTACCTCTTTTGCGCTTTCCACCTGGATTGACTCGCAACTCGCCCGTCCCGGCGATCGCTCGAGACCCGCGAGCATAATGACGAGAAATCACGCCTCTGGGAATGGGAAAAGTCGGATTTGCGGCGGTCAGATCACTTTGCTTGAGCCGCGTTTCTGCTACATTTGGGAACTACAAATCTGGCCGATTCCCAGGATAAAGGAAAGCCGAGACGGTGAAAACGAACAATCAGAAACTGTTGGCGTGGGTGGCGGAAGTCGAAAAGATGTGCAAGCCCGACGAGGTCGTCTGGGTTGAAGGCTCGCGGGCGGAATACTCTCGGCTGATGAAGCTGATGGTCGACACGGGGATGGCGACAAAGTTGGCCGACGACAAGCGCCCGAACAGCTACCTGTTCCGCAGCGATCCGAGTGACGTGGTGCGCGTCGAGAATCGAACCTACATCGCCTCGTTGAAAGAAGGAGACGCGGGGCCGACGAACAATTGGATCGATCCGTCGGAGTTGAAGCAGACGATGACGAAGTTGTACGACGGTTGCATGAAGGGACGGACGATGTATGTGATTCCGTTCTCCATGGGACCGATCGGATCGCCGATCTCAAAAATCGGCATCGAGATTACCGACTCTCCCTACGTCGTCGTGAACATGCAGATCATGACGCGCGTCGGAGACGATGTGGTAAAAGCTTTGGGCGAGGACGGCGAGTTTATCCCCTGCCTGCATTCGGTTGGAGCGCCGCTGGAGAAAGGGCAGAAGGATGTACCGTGGCCCTGCGCCCCGATCGAGGAAAAATACATCGCGCACTTTCCGGAGGAAAGCCTGATCTGGTCCTACGGGTCCGGCTATGGCGGCAATGCTTTGTTGGGCAAGAAGTGTCTCGCCCTCCGCATTGCTTCGCGAGTGGCTCGAGCCGAAGGGTGGATGGCCGAGCACATGTTGATCTTGCGACTCACCAACCCGGAAGGAAAACGTTTCCACATTGCCGCGGCGTTTCCGTCGGCCTGTGGCAAGACGAACCTCGCGATGCTGACGCCGACGGTTCCTGGTTGGAAATCGGAGTGCATCGGCGATGACATCGCCTGGATGAAAATCGGCCCCGATGGTCGCCTGTATGCGATCAATCCCGAAGCTGGATTCTTTGGCGTGGCCCCGGGAACCAGCATGAAATCGAATCCGATGGCAATGCGGACGCTTCGCGATAACTGCATTTTCACGAACTGCGCCCTGACCGACGATGGCGACATCTGGTGGGAAGGCATCGACGAACCGTGCGAACACGCGATTGACTGGAAAGGGCAGGAGTGGACTCCCGATTCGGGTCGCAATGCGGCGCACCCCAACGCTCGATTCACCGCTCCAGCTGCCCAGTGCCCGGTGATCTGTGAGGACTGGGAAGATCCCGCGGGCGTGCCGATCGACATCTTTGTCTTCGGTGGACGGCGCACTCGCGTCGTGCCGTTGGTAGCTCAGGCCATGGACTTCGATCACGGTGTTTTCATGGGAGCGATGGCGGCCTCGGAAACGACGGCGGCGGCACTGGACGTCCAGCAGGCTTTGCGCCGCGATCCGTTCGCAATGCTTCCGTTCTGCGGCTACCACATGGCCGACTACTGGAGTCACTGGTTCGAGATGGGAGACAAACTCGGCAAGAATGCCCCCGCCTGCTTTTACGTGAACTGGTTCCGAACCAGCCGCGACGGTCAATTCCTCTGGCCCGGCTATGGCGAAAACAGTCGCGTGCTGAAGTGGATGTGCGATCGCCTCGAAGGCAAGGTGGGAGCCGAGGAGACGCCGATCGGCTACCTGCCGAAAGCCGCCGATTTCGATCTCACCGGCCTCGACATTCCGGCCGACGATTTCGCCGAACTGATGAAGATTGACCGAAAAGCCTTCCTGCAGGACCTGGAGGACGGAGAGGCCTTCCTCGCGAAGTTCGGAGACAAGGTACCAGCCCGGCTGACCTCCCAGGTGGCGGCCCAAAAGGCGCGTCTGGGCTGATCCGTTCCGCCCGAAGTTGCCTCCCCGCAAACCAAAGGTCACACCAACCCGAAGCGCCAGCGAAGGGGTCCACCTCGAAACCACAACACCAACCCGAAGCGCCAGCGAAGGGGTCCGCCTCAAAACCACAACACCAACCCGAAGCGCCAGCGAAGGGGTCCACCTCGAAACCAGCGAAGGGGTCCGCGAGAGATCCCTCAAGCAGTCTGCTCGGCAAGGTGCTCCAATAGCCAGCCCCCCCATGGCCAGGATGCGGCGATCCACTTGATCGGTATCGAGGCGAAGCAAGGGTTGGCCGAGGTGAAGCACGGGGTTGGCCGAGGTGAAGCAAGGGTTGGCTGAGGTGAGACGGGGCTGGCTGAGGTGAGGCGGGGTTGGCCGAGGTGAGACGGGGTTGGCTGAGGTGAACGGGGTTGGCCGAGGTGAAGCGGGGTTGGCCGAACCCCTTCGCTGGCGCTTCGGGTTGGTGGCCACGGGTCGACTAGCAGAGTAGCGATCGAGGATCTGTTGCGATGCAGAATGCCATCAAAGAGATCGAAGGGATTCGGGTCCATTTTGCGCCACGGCCACTGATCACGGTATTTGGCGTCAAGTACCTTCACCTGCGGATGGAGGACGGGACGGATCTGTACGTTACCGAGCACGGCCTGCCCTTTATCAAGTGCCTGATGCCCGAGAACCACTGGGCGGACGAAGCCTGGATGGAAGTCCACAGCACGCGGTTGCCCGGAACGAGTGCCCTGTATCGCGTGATGACGAAGGAGGTGGAGGGGCAGTCGAGAGAGATCATCGTGAAATGGAACCGGATGGGACAGGACATCCCCGGTGAAACGCGATCGACCGATAGCGACGCAGAATTCAACAGCCCCTTCATGGAATTCAGCCTGGTGCTCGAACTGCGCAACTCGCATGCCGAATCACCCGGCCGACTGTATACGCACAAGCCACTGGCCATCTACGTTCCGCGGAAGTATGTCCGCGGCGAGAAGCTGGGCCGACGGCGGCACAAGATCGAGGCGATTCAACAGAACCATGACGAGATCGCAATCGACTGGAACCGCAACTATGCCGTGATCTACGAATGGTTGAAAGGGATCGACTCCGCCGAAGCCTTTCGCCAGAAACTCTTGAATCGCGAGCAACTGGGGGACCTGATTCAGCGCTCGATCGGACGAGATGGAAACAAAGGGCTTTACGGTCAGTGACAACAAGCCTCAGCACATCATCGTCCGGTCACGAAGATGACGGCCAGCTACTGCGGGACCGGGACGGAAAAGTGCATTACGGCCTGGTGGATTTCGAGCTATTGAAGCGGACTCCCGCGCGGGAGCGCAGATGCGTGCGAAGAAGCGTCACGATTATCTGATCCGCCAGGCTCGCCGATTTGAAACACAGCAGCAGTTTCCCGCCGGGCTGATGCCGGTCACGATCATGGGCGTGGATTACGTATACGGCCAGGTGGAAAGTACCGGGGGATCCTTGTGGGTCGTGGGCCGGGATCCGATGCTGTTCGACTATTTCCTTCCGGAGAAATGGCGGCGCACACCGCGAACGAAGATCAGTACATCCCAGCAGATGTATGAAACGATCACCAAGGACAATGTGCATCTCGTGTGGCGTGTTTCCCGCGTGGGGCAATTGCCGGACGCCGATCCGTTCGTGCGGCGCGAAGCGCGCATTCTCGCCTACGGTTTCAACAGTCCCTTCGAAGAGTTCTCGATCGCGATGGAACTGTCTCGCAAGGGAATCGAGACAACGTATCCGCGTGCGATCTACATGACCGGACATCGTTCCACGATCTCCTTGACGCTCGTGGACAACAGTCGATACGAGAGCCACGCAAGCTTGTTGACTCCCGACGACCATCCGATTCTCAGCCGGCATCACGAGTACCTCACCATCTGGGGATACTGGAACGGCCCGGACGACGCTCTGGCTGCCAAAGATGAAGCCGTCTATCGCGGCATCGATGCCTTGGCGGCCTACCGCGAGGAGAGACTCCGCAAGCGGGACTACGTGCGAGTGATGCGTTCCGTGAAGACTCGCCTGGCCGGTGCGGCGTTCGAAGATCTCAGCCTCCGCGGTACGCATCTGCTGCTGTCGATCGATCGCAAGCAGCAGTTGGCTGTGGACAAGATGGGCGTCCCGCTCGTCCGCATCTGCAACTTCGAGCTCCTGAAACGCAACAACGAACCGGTTCTGATCCGCTCCACCGCCATGAGTCTGACCGAGGACCAATGACCGCACGGCGAGTACAGCTTCTTCGCGACGGCCCGTGCAGAGAAGTCCCACTTTTCGTCGCCTGCCTTTGGGAGGCAAGTTGAACCGCAAGTGATGACAGGAGTAACACCATGACGTCACGATCCCGTTCTACACGGCGACAGTTTCTGCAAGATTCCACCGCCATCGCCGCGGCGTTTGCGATTCCGACGATCCTGCCGGGCCGCGTACTGGGAGCCGACGGGAGCGTCGCACCCAGCGAAAAGATTGCGTTGGGCGTGATCGGCATGGGACCCCGCTGCACTTACGATATGCAACCGATCTTGAAGATGCCGGATGTGCAGTGCGTGATGATCGCCGACGTGCAGGCGAGCCGTCGTGAGGCCGGCAAGGCACTCGTCGACCAGCATTACGGAAACCAGAACTGCCGAATCACTCGTGATTTTCGCGAGTTGCTGGACCGAAACGACATCGACGCCGTGCTGATCGCCACCGGTGATCGCTGGCACGCGCCGGCTTCGATGCTGGCCGCCGAAGCCGGAAAGGACGTCTACAGTGAGAAGCCGTGCGGACTGACAATCGAACTCTGCCAACGTCTGGACGAGACGATCAAGCGAACCGGTCGTGTATTTCAGGCCGGCACGCAGCGGCGAAGCGTGGCCAACTTTCAGCAGGCCGTCCAATTGGCTCACAGCGGAAAGTTGGGAAAACTCCAGACGCTCTTCGCCTCGGTCTACATCCCGCAGATTCGCACGCAGTGGCTGCCGGGCGAACCGACGCCGGACCGGGACGTCGTCGATTGGAATCTCTGGCTCGGCCCAGCACCGTGGAGGCAGTACAACGCCGGGTATGTCGCAGGCGACTGGCGCGGCTACTGGGACTTCGACTCCGGGGCGCAGTTGCTGGATTGGGGCGCTCACACCCTCGATCTCTGCCAATGGGCCCATCGAGCGGATGACACGATGCCAATCGAATACGAGCCAGCTGCGGACAAGATCGTGTGCCGTTACGCCAACGGCGTCGAGGTCGTGCTCGATTTCTTGACCGAACCGTTTGGCAATCGCGATCCGAAATTCATCACGCGTCTGGGAACTTGTCCGGTGCGTTTCGTGGGAGATGAGGGATGGGTAGAAACCGGTGACAGCGGCGAAATCGTATGGGAACCGGCGTCACTAGCTGGTGAATCTGCCGAATCGCAGAAGCGTGAGCGCGGTCTCGACGTTTCGGCCCACGCACGCAATTTCTTTGACAGCGTGAAGTCTCGGCAACCGACCGTCTGCAATTCGACGGTGATGCGCCGTTCCCACGTGGCGTGCCACGCAGCCGCTTTGTCCTGGATCCTGGGTCGCAAGTTGCAGATCGATCCGGCCACGGAAACGTTCGTCGATGATGACGAGGCGAACCGCCTCCGCAGCCGCCCCGCTCGTGACTCCTGGAAGGCGTAGCGTCCGTTATTGCCCGACTTCTGCGAATCTACCGCCACACACCCAGATCATTCGGGTTGCGGCCCCACGCAATACAGATGTTGCGCCGTGCGAATGAAAAGGTTCCCCTGCGAGATCGCGATCGAAGCCTGACATTGTTCATTCAGCGAGTTTCTGGCGATCAGCGTGAACTTCGGTCCGGCTTCGAATACGACGGTTTCTCCTGCCTCCGAGAGCGTGTAGATCTTTCCGTCTGCGTAGACGGGAGAGGCGCAATGGTTGCCTCCGACGCGATTCTTCCAGACAACGCGTCCCGTATCTGCTTCGTAACAGGAGGCGATCCCGTTATCGCTGACAGCGTACAGATACGGTTCGATGTAGAGCATCGATGGTTGCGTCGGTGTCCCAGCGCCTGCTCCCAGGCAATGTGGGTGTCGGTCAGATTACCTTCTCCTCCGGTTCGGACTGTCCGAATCGTAGAAGCCTCGAATCCCGACGAGGTGAAGAGCAGACCCTTGCCCACGACGATACTCGGTACCACTCCTTCGCCCTGGCTTTCGACGGTCCAAAGTCGCTTCCCGGTGTCGGGATCGAACCCTTGGATTACGTCACCGGCGGTGCTGACGAGTTGGCTTTCGCCGTTCTCTTGCCAGATATTGGGCGAGGCGTGAGCGACGCGTGACAGACCGCGCCGAGCCGTCCAGCGCCTTTCTCCCGTTTTGATATCCAGGGCCACGATCTGTGCCTGATCCCAAGGAATCTGCCATCCAAGACGCTCTTCATCCGAGTTGTTGGGCCAATCTCCGGGGACGGCGACTCGGTTGCTGCCGTCGTAGGCCATGATCAGTCGATCCTTGTACAGGATCGGCGATGCCCCCAGCCCGTGTCGGCTGTAGTGTTTGACCTCGCGGTTGGTCCAGATCAGTTGGCCATCGAAGTCCACCGCCACGACACTCCCGTCTCCAAAGACCGCACACACACGTTCTCCATCGGTAACGGGCGTTGGCGTGGCGTAAGAGTTCTTGCCTTCCTTTCGATCTGGCTTCTGGCGCAAGACCTGCGTATCCCACAACAGCTTGCCGCTGCGGCGATCCAACGCCATGACGTGACAGTCGGCTCCCGCGTTGGTTGCTGTCGTGATGAAGACCAGGTCATCCCACACGATGGGCGAGGACCATCCCCGTCCCGGCAGTGATACGTGCCAAGCAATGTTTTGCTCCGACGTCCACTGTGTCGGAAGATCCTTTTCCTGCGACACGCCCTGCCTTGTGGGTCCCCGAAATCCAGGCCAATTCTCGGCCATTGCGGGAGACATAAGCGCCACGACCGTTGCGACAACTCCTGCAGCTCGTCTCACGTCTTCGCTCCTTATCGTATCGACAAACATCTGGTTCCGCCGAGTGTCACTGACCGCTTGGCGTGACCGATTCGGTTCTGGTTCTGCCGACCGTGCGCCCCGCCATTATTGTTGTGCCCGATCCGACGTAATGCGACGGTGGAACACAAACCCCTTTCCCGCCTTTCCCGAGTAATCAAACTGCGCCTGCGAAGCATCGGCGACGGGAGTCCCCCCAAACACAAAATTGGTAAACGTCCAGTCGGTGATATCACCCACGAAATAATTGGCACCGGGTGGGCCGAGGTTACCGACTCCCATGCCGCCACACGTCAGGTTGGTGAATGTGAAATCTCGAATCGATTGGTTGCCGCAGTGAAAGCCGAACAGTCGCAGGACCTTACCTTCGATGTGGATGTTACTGAAATGGATGTCGCGAATCGTTCCGGCGCCGCTGGCATTGGCGTAGTTGAACACCGCCCGGTTGACCTGATGGACACCGTACCAGTTCTCGAAGTGAATCACATCGATGTTCGACACCATAACGTTACTGCAGGTCTTGGGAAACCAACCGAATTGAAAGACGGCACCGTTGTTGCTTTGCCAAATGACACAATTCTGGATGGACGAGCCGCTGTTGTAGATCTTCAGTGCATCGTCGTCGGCATGAATGAACGCATTGCGAATTGTACTGCCCTTGCCGGTCGGGTTGGGCAAGCCATCATTGTTGTAAGTCCAGGCGGCGACCATCTTGAAGTTGTCAAACACGCCGCTCGTGCGATCGTCGTCGTCGTGGAGGAAGCCCAGTGTCCAATGAGGGGAGTTGGCGAGCGTCACGTCCTGAAAGGTGACCTTTTCGGCACGGCGAGTTGCACAAGCTTGACGTGCGCCGACCAATCGTCGTTCGCCGGTATAGCGTGAAATCCTTACGGAGGTGCCACGGCAGCTTCGCGCCGGACAGGATCCCGGGTCCGGTGATTTTGAAAGTGGGGCGGAGCGATTCCTCACGCCACGCATTACGATACACGTGATAGATCGTCTTGCGATCGTAGAACGGCTCTCGTCCTTCTGGCATGACGTCGATACTGCCAAACACAACGGCGCCGCCCTCGAAGTGAATCTGTTCAATGCTATTCGGCACCTGCCAATATCCGATATCGTGCACGCCGGGTCCAAATACGACAACGCTTTTACCGGCGGCATCAATCGTACATTTGCCTGCCTGTTGGCCCGTTCCCTCAACTCGCATCAGCACCTCGTGGCAACCTGACTCTACGCGATAGATGTCCGACTGCGGTACTCCCTCCAACGCCGACGCGTGTCTTTTCGCATCGGCGAAGACCATCAAGATGTTTTTCACACAGGGAATGCCATATGTCCCGTCGCAACAGCGATTCTTGATCTCGGTGTCGAACTCGACCGACACTTTCTGTCCCGGAGTGATGGTGAACTCGATCGTGTTGGCGTCTACCCGATCTGGTTCGATCTTATAACGCAGCGGCCGGATCACCGCCTTATCAAACGCACCGTCCATGCGTCGCACTCGCACCAAAGTGGCTCCGGTTGCTTCAAATGTGGTCCAACTGAACGTCTTTCCTGGTTCATCCTGGGAGCCTCTGCCCGAGGTGCGCGCCTCATCAAAGTTGACGTACGTGTCCACCCACGTGGATCCATCAAACAGGCGGATTTCGTACTTTGGCGATGCCGCCAAACCATCGGGCGGTGGATAGACCGTCAACTCTGGCGATCTCGCCGCGCCACCAAGAACAGCCGGGCCCATTACGAACCAGAGGGTGACCACGCATGGAAAAACGACGCACCGCAGCGGGCAACGCATGTACGCAAATCCTTGCCAGAAAGCAGCCGCGAGACGGCCCAACCCTGGAGCCCAAAAGATTGCCGCACAAAAAGCTGTCAGGAAGCTTGTCTTCCCAACACGTTCGTGCTCATTCAAGACTTCCCGGTACACATCAATCCCCCCGTGCGGTTATAACGGGTTTCAGGGCGTGGTGCGAGTTTGGCACCGCCGAGCGGAAGAGGAGATCTCTGCGGAGCGACTGTGTCATTTACGACGACATCATGCGATGCCGGTTCCGTGTGGCTGTGAAATGAAAGTACGAACTCCGTCGGATCAAGAATCTCTCCTCCTGAAAAACGCCAGGAGCTCCATCATGCCGAATCGAAATCCTTTGGCCTTATTCTTGTTGTTCGCGTGCTCTTCCTCGGCATTCGCTTTGATAACGGGCGGGGCAGATGAACCGATGGACATTCGCGGTTTGCCAAGCGGTTCGCTGCCGCTCGCCAATCTCAAGACACGGATTGCTTGGTGGGAGGGGCCGCCTTTCGGGGGCGGGCAGTACCATTTCGAATACTCAGGCCAAACACGCGATGTGCAAGAGGCGATTGACTTGTTTGCCAAAGTCGACGCAAAACGAAAGCAGTTGGTTGTTCGCGAGGGTGAGCAAACCAGCTTCTGGCTCGGAATCGCCAATCAAGGCAAGCAGCACGCCATCGACTGGCAGTTCGTCGTATGGATACCGGGCAACTGGCAACATCTCCGCGACGCCCAAGCAGGACTCTTACCACCCGGCGAAGAAGGAGATTCGCCATTGACGGTCTTCAACATTTTTCTGACCGATCGAATCAAGTGGGATTTGCTGCGGATTCCCGGCGACATCAAGGTGATTGATGAACGGCTCGAAGCGAATGGAATCGCAGCGGACCAGGGAGCCGCTCTCCGGGGAACGGTTGTCGACTTGGAGGGCGCTCCGATCGAAGGGGCTACGATATCGATCGGAAAGGACGACAGCAAGAGCATCGGCACGAGCGATGGCAAAGGCCAATTCCTGATCACGCAGATTCCCGCGGGAACTCATCAGATCATAGTCGCAGCGGACGGATTCGCGTCAAAAGATGCCTATTACCACTCCTTCACAGCATCAACGTACCGGCAACTTGAGTTCCAGCTTGCCCGATCCGTGAGCACGATCGTGCGAGTAACAGACCAGCGCGATGCCCCGTTACCGGGTCTTGCAATCCGCGTTGCGAATTGTCGAGACCGCCAGGGAAACCACTATCGCCTCGCTGGCACCCACCAATACACCAGCGACGAGCGTGGTGAGTTTTTGCTGAGTGACGTACCGCAAGGACGAATCAAGTTTATCAGCCGCACTCCCCAGTACTATTACAACTCGGTGCTAAATGAGCATGACACGAGTGAGTCACCGATCATCTTGAAGCTTCAGCCTACGGGCACGGTGCAAGTTTCCGTGGTCTCGGCCAATGGCGAACCGATCACGTCGAATTACATCGTAGAAATCGAAGAAGAAGGGGCCGACCCAGCGACGGGCGGTGCCATCGGCAGTTGGGGTGGGTCGGCGAACGTTGGCGACGATGGCACGTTTACCTTTGAGAGTATTCCGCCCGGCCGTTACGTCGTGACCGGAAAACCGAATCCCGGACGAGTCGACGATCGAACCGAACCGACGGTGATTGAGATCCAAGGCAAGGATCGACACACGATCCAACTGATTGCCAAATGAACGGCCACCGTTCAACAACCGGCCTGCGCGCAACGGCGCGTGGACGGTCTTCCAGCACGTGGGACGGTCTTCCAGCACGTGGGACGGTCTTCCAGACCGTCCCGTACCGCGGCCTTCCAGGCCGCCGACTCCATAACTCGCTCCGTGTCACCCCTACCACCCTCGCCATACCAGCTCAGCCAAACACTTATCGCGTTGTCGGCATCCACTCGTCGGCACCCAGGTCGGGGCGAACTGCTCGGGGGTCTTGGTCGATGTCGTCTACAACGTCACGGGTGGGTGTCGCGCGGTCGATCGCGTCGGTGGCCGCGGCCGTCAGATGGAGATCACCTCGGGTTGCATCGACGAAGTACTCTGCGACCGAGCGAATCAGGTTGTTTCGCAGTTCGATTTTCCCTTCGCCGTATTCGGTGACAATCCGAGGCCCACTGAAGATATTATTGGCCACGATTAGTCCATCGTTGGCGTGGACCACGCGCAGCAGTCGTCCCATCCGGTTCAACGGATCGTGAACGGTATTGTGGATGATGCGACAATCGCGGGTATGGTCTGCAAGAACATTGCTTTCGCTGCAGCGGACCACGAAGTTATTGCGCACGAGACAACCGTTGGCATGCCGGCGGTCCCCCCGGGCACTACTATTGCCCAGACAGATGCCGGTGTCGCAATCGACAACCATATTTCGCTCGATCACACAATCGGTCGAGTTGTGCCACACGAAGATGGCACCGCGGGCTGTACCCGTCTTGCCACGAATGCCCGTAAAGACATTGTCGCGAATCACCCATCCGCGAGCGCACATGATGTCGATACCGCCAACATAGTTGAATCCCATCCCCAGATTGGCGTCCTCCCAAGGTTCGTCGCCCTGCCGTTTCGGACGATCGTTGTAGAACAGGCAATACTGCACATAGCAGTCTTCGGCAAAGGCCGGCTGCCCATTCTCATCAGGGACCTTGGGCCCCTTGATGTGTCGTTGCCAAACATTGTGGCTGAGGATGTTATGGATCGTGACGCGATCGACGCCGAGGTTCGAGTCGATCTTGATACCGTTCTGCCGCACATTGGCCACGGTCAGGTCCGCGATCGTAACGCCCACACAGTTACTGATCGCGATACCTTCGTGGTGGCGTGAGGAGGAAAAGTCGAGGACAACTTGTGTGCGGTCGCCGCTCTTGCCGCGAACCACTACATTGTCGGTGTGAATGCGGAGGGTCTGAGGCATCCGATACAGGCCCTTGGCGATCACAATTGTCTCGTCTGGCTTCACGCGATCCACGGCGGCGTAAAGCCCCTGAACCGTTTTGACTTCGATGACGTTCCCGGTCGGCTGTGGCAGCGACGGGGCCCTCGGGTACCAACTTTCCCGTGGCGGCGATATCCAGCGACCATCCGCGGGCGCTGGAACCGTGGGCGGCGAACTTCGATCGATGGTAAATCAGCCGGCTTCGGAGGCTCGGGGCCTAGAATGATCCGCGACACCACACCCGGTGGGCGGCCATGGACTACGACGTCGATCACCTCCGCGTACGCCATGAGTGTGAGGTATGTCCGTAGCAGGTTGCCGTTGCGGCACAGGCCGTCTTCCGTGTAATCATCCTTCCAGGCGTCGGGGTAACTAGGGTGCACACCGTCGCGGCTGATGATTGTGGGCACCTGCCACTGTTCGAAGCTCTCGAATTGTGGCAGAGCACCGTTCCAGTCGTCCGGACGGCGATTGATCACATGGGCGTAAAAATCAATCAGCGGTACCTTGAAGTCGGCGGCGACCTTCCGCTGCAGCTTGACAGCTTGATTTACCTCTTCGTTGTGGCCATGCATCGGCGGAATCGTGCTGAGGATCACGACGACTTTGTGATCCAGGCATTTCCGCGTCAACTCGCGGAGGTTCTTTTCGTGTGCCTCCAGCGTGCCGTAGCGAATGTCGTTCGAGCCGAACATGATCAGCGCGATTTCGGGCTGGAGTTCGGTGATCCAGCGATCGATGTTCTGTGCGCCCCATGCGGCCGTTTTTCCACTATCGTTGCCCTTGTCCGGGCCTTTCCAGCGGAAGCATTCCTCCTTCATATAGCCCTCGATCAACCGTAACGCTCGGCGCGAATCTGACGGCATCTTTGCGTTGGCTGAGAATTGCAGCGGAGCAAAGTAGGCCATTGAATAGGTGATCGAATCGCCCAAATGAATCAAAACTCCCGGAGTGCCAGTGCTCTGTGCGTGGACCTTCCGCATGGCGTCGACCCACGCAGGATTGTCGGCCGCCGCGATCGGGGCGATCAGAGCAAACGGGATGGCAATGGCGAGAAGCCGCGGTGGAATGTGATACATGGGCGTGGCTCGTTACATCAGGACGGTGTCGCCGCCCTTGGGGATTCGATCGATTCAACTTTTATTCCCTGCGGCGCGGCGAATGGTCCTCAGGCGGGCACGCGAAACAGGAGATTTCCGGACTCCCGTTATTCGTCCTGGTTCATTATCTGCGCCGCCGCCAATAGGACATCGCTGCCGTGCTTCCGCGGAAACTCACTTCCGTCTCGATGGCACGGACAACCGGACGAAGACGTTCTCTGGCACGCCGTCGACAAACACAGTGTAGTCACCCGGTCGCGCCATGGAGACCGTTTTCTCGATCAGTTCGTTCGCGATTCTGTAGCCGTGCGTGATCTCGACTGCCGTGTCCGCTCGCTGCTGTTTTCGCAGGTGGAGAGTGGCGCGTATCACGTTCAGTCCGGGCGCACCCGTATAGCGGATAAACACGACTTTGGCGGGTTCTCTAAGCAACACATCCTCGTCCCACTGATACCGCCAGTGGTTGACCCAGGTTGGCACATCCGCCTGGTAGATCTGCTCGAAGTTCGCTGGTTGATCGGTGGCGTAGGCAATGCGGTTATCAGTTTCTCTTGCTCCTTGACCTTGATGCGTCATGAAACTGGCACCGGCGGTGAACCAATCGATCAGCGCACCTTGGGGTGCTTCCAGCTGGAGTACAACATCTCCGCGAATACGGGAGGTTTTCCGCTCGAAGTCATAATCGTCGGGCATCTCGAGCACGTACTTCCTCAGGTCTTCCGGGTCGGCGACATTGGGCGTAATGAACATCGCCGCCGTGGGTTTGCCATAGCGGTCGCCGACTTCGTACCGGCACCGGTTTTGGCCCTTCTTGAGGCGAGGCAAACTGATCGGGGCCACCTGCACCCACGTCTCGACGGTGAAAGTGCGCAGCACAAGATCGCCTGCTTTTCCCGCTGCGTGAAACTGCAGCAGAAATCCGTAGGTTCCTTTGACCCAGGGTGTCAGGTCGACGGACTGTTGGCCCCGCGGCACGGTCGCGACATCTTCCCACGATCGACCGTGATCGAGTGAGATCGACACGGACATCGGCATGGTGGCGTCAAAGGTCACAAGCGATGCTTCCACATCGTCGTTGGGATCTTCGAGTTGATTGACTTGAGGTACGATGATCCACGGGGTAAACACTTCGAAAACGGCAGCACCGTCGCCGGTTGCTGTGAGCGTGAGCCCCTCATCGCCGCGCTGCAGATTCCGCGCGTGCCGCACACCGTCGGGGAAATCGGTGCTCGCAGCCGTCAAGTTTGGGGCGTATCGCCACAGTCCATTGCCTTGCGTCCAAACCGAGAACTCGGGATGGTTTGACTTGTAGCCAAGCGGCTCCTCCTCCAACAACTTGCGGACAAAGCTGGTGTTAAATGCAGGCAGGTGATGCCATCTCCCGCCCTGTGGCTGCCACCAGCGCGTGAAGCTTTCCCCCTGGCGGAGGCGGAAATCCATCACATGCCCGGCTTGAAACCAGCGATAGAAGTTTTCGATCCGACTATCGCGGTAGATCTCGAATACCTTCGCCTTGTTGGCGTCTTTGGGAAAGAACGGATCGATCGGTCGCTGCGGATTCACCCACAGTTTACGATCGGTTTGTGCCTCGGCCACGCTGGCAATCGTTCCATCCGGTTTTTGCAAGGCGCCGCGGACATCGAGGTCAAAGTAGTGCCATCCACCGTCGTACCAGACCTCGGTCGTCGTATGCGCCCACTTGGGGACGCCAATCGCCGGCCCCGCTCGAACCCAACGCCCTGGAATACGCCGTCCATCACGGGTCCAAAAATGCCGCAGAAGCCAACGTTGTACACGTTCATCAGCTTGATTGGATCACGGACCAGTGAGTATTCACTCCAGGGGTCGGGGCCATCGGTGATCGCGTCCATGTGAAACAGGCCGGTTTCCGTATCGCAGAGGTATTGCCAAACGGCGACGGCCAACTCTTGCCCGCGTTTATCTTTCCACTGGTGATACTCGCGGAAACGTCTTAGGTCCGTGACGTCAGCGTTGTGTTCGCTCAATACGCGCGGACACAGGACCTCCGAGCGCACCTCCACGGCTGGCAAAAGAAGGCAAAACAGGAAGGCCAACCAACGCATAACAAGACTCCCGCTGGAGATTCGCCCGTGTCTCGCAGAAAAGTTGTGGTGCCAACCCGACCACGGTCGTCAACCGTTCGCCTTGGCGATCAAGGGGTGCTATCCGTCTCCGTAGGGTGCCATGACCAATTCACGACATTGCCGCCCGGATTGAGTGTGGCGAGTGGACCGGCGACAGGTCGCGCAAAACGATTTCCTTGAATGTCGGTATCCAAAGTAATCGGATTACCGTCGCGATCCTCCAAGGTTTGTCCCACGGTCGGAAAGACTCCCACCAGTTCTGCGTTGACCAGCGGCCGCGGATCGCGAAATGGCGCGTCATTAACGGAGAAGTTGATCGTGGCGCCGAGCTTCGTCTTCGCTACGGAAACTCCGGCGATGTGGCCGTCGACTACGCTGTGTTGATCGCCAAAGGAGCTTTTCTTCGCTCCCTCCAGGAAACAATTGTAGTCCGATACGTAGCCAGATGCATCCCGAACCGAATCCAAACCGGTTCGCACGAAGAGATTGTTGAACCACTTGTCATCCTGTGCTGTGCCAGTCTTGCGTCCCGCCGGTACGGTGGTGTGCGGGCGAAAGAATCCTGACTGACGATCGACATCCGGCGTGTAGTCGTAGCCGCAGTCCACAAACAGGTTATGGGCGAAAACGGTCGCTTCCGAGTTGCTGCGGACAGGCTGGCCGATCAGGATGTTGTGATCCACGAGAGTCGGTCCGTGGTTCATCTCCAGAAACACAGTCGCAGCTTCCGTATCGTAGATAATATTGCGCAGTGATGCGAACGCCTTGATTGCCAAAGTCAATCCAGATTCCGAAAGCGCCTTGTATCTGTCGAAAAACGCCTCGGATCAGATTACCCTCGATCACGGTGTCGACGCTGTTGTGGAATTTGATGGCGGCCGTTTCCCAGCCGCCGAACTCCCTGCGATAGTTCGTCTCCTCGATCAGATTATTCGCGATGAGGCTGCGAGTGGCACCTTTTTGTCCGGCAATCCCAGCCTGGCCGCACCGACGGATGACATTGTGACGGACGATATGGTCACCGTAGGCTTCGATGTCGTCATAATCGACTCCGGGAGCCTGTCCCAAAATAATGCCAACGCAACGAGCGTTGGTGACGGTACAGTTCTGAATGATCCAATGCTTGCCCATTCGCGGACCGATGGCGCCCGTCTGCAGCTCAATCACCGGTGGTGCCCAATTTGCTGCCGCATGCGCAAAGTGAAATCCGTCGACCGTGATATATTTCAGGCCCGTGACATCGGGCATGAAGAGACTTTCGCGCACGTTGATTTCGGTCAACTCTGTGTTCGGATGGTCGTCGCCGAAATTTGCTCGAATGATGGTTCGATCGTCATCGACTTGGCAATGCCAACTCCGTACCGACTGCATCACCTCCTCGATGGTTTGTTTCTCGCAAAACGCTTCTCCATTGCGATAGACATCTCCGCGATGGTGCCACTGTCCGTAGTTAAGCCAACCACCGGAGATCTTGAGGGCGAATGGGTTGTAGTCGCCGAAGTACGTGTTGGGCAGCTCAAGTCTCCAGACACCGTTATCTTCGTGGATCCACGAATCAACCTGCTCCGATCCCTTGATCCAGACGGTTTCACCGGGCGCGGCGCGGAACGTAATCCGGCGATCTGGGCCTGTGCCGCCACGGACCGGCCGGACCCATTCGCGGTACGCTCCGGCGTGGACGGTGATCATGTCGCCCGGCTGTGCCGCTTGAACCGCCTGGTTGATTTCAAGCAAGGGATCCTGTTGGGCTCCCGTTCCGTGGGCGGTGCCCGTTTTTGCCACGTGGATCTCACGCGCTACAACAGAAAAGGATTGCGAAGCAACGAGCATCAGGCTCGTTACGAACGTGTGGCAGAGGACCAGATGCTGGAGGTTCATCGAATCAGACTCGGCGCGATTGGGGGGATTGTTTTTCGAGGCGTAGAGACACGTATTGTAATCGGTTTCGCCGCAAGGGGAGAGTCTCTGCCGAGTTCGCATCAACGCGATTGTGCCAGCCGCAGGCGAGCCTACCGCGGCCAGCCCGAACGAATCCATCAGGCCCGCCGCTTGAAAATGGCACAAGCGCGACATCGCCGAAAACAGATTAACCTGGGAATTCGACAGCGAACGTTACCCTACGAACCGGACGACACTGTCTCTTCTAACTGACCAATGAGTGTGCCACTTACCGCTGCAACAAATCAAATCCCCCTCTTCCGTGGTGCGGAAGGCCCGCGAAATCCTAACCCGAAGCGTCAGCGAGGGAGACACGTCCCAACGGTTCGAAAGTGTTCCCTCGCTTACGCTTCGGGTTGAGAAAGATCGAAACTTGCAACTTCAAAAAGCGTCAGCGAGGGAGACACATCCCAACAGGGCGAAAGTGGTCCCTCGCTGACGCTTCGGGTTGAGATGGCGCGAAACGCGCAAATGAAAAAAGCGTTAGCAAGAGAACCATCGCCTCCCCGTTTCAAATCAAGTGTCGTGGGGAGGAGGCTTCTGCCGAGCCGTCACCCGCGCGAAGAACCGCGGCTCGGCAGAAGCCGCGCCCTTTCGAAAGTGTCGAAGTCATTCCTCCCGCGTTGCTCAGGCAACTCGCTACTGGCTCACTTGCAGCAGCCTGACACCGAATGGCGGCAAACGGAAGTTCGCCGATTGCGGCCTATTCGTGATCAAGTCGTGGCAGTTCTTGTGGGTTCCGGCGACCATCAGTTGGGCCTCGGTCTTTCCTAAGTTGATGGCCAACAAAAGATGCCCGTCATCTCGGGGCGCGGTTCGCCATATGCAACCGAGGCGATCTGCGGTGTGGGATTCAAGCACGCGGATGGGAGGTATCAGCCCGCGGCGGGACAGCACGGCAGCGAGTGTTGCCTGCAAGGCTGCGTCCGATAACTCAGACGCTCGCATCAATGGTTCCCTTTCGGCCGGCGACTTGGGCATCGGACGACCGTACTCGTCCTTCCTCAGGCAATCGCGTCCAATCACGATCATATCGCCATTGTGCGATCGGTATCGCAATAGCGCATCGAGTTCACTGACTGTCACGTGATTCGCATGGGGAATGACAAGAACCGGCCACTCCCGAAGTTGTGCGTCACTTGCTTCCTGCAGCATCTTCCCCGTTACGAACCCCAAGGGAATACCTTGATGATACAGTGACTGATAAGACTCGTGCATTCGATCCATATACTCAGCATCCTGGATCGCCGCGGTTTCCGAGTAGAACAGACGGACCGGCTTCGGTTGCGTGGCCAACGCAACAACTTCGGTGGCAAAGGCGTTCAACTCCTTCATGGTGCGTCCAAACGCATCCATCACTCGGGGCATGGTCAGGTTCGAGGCGTAAAATCCGCTTTCCGATTGTTTCTTCGGTGCACCATTCACATCGCGACTCCAGTACCAAGTCTGGTTCATGCCCATGCCATGCAGATGAGCGAGCCAATAGACGCAACGAACATACTCGGGCGACATATCTGGATCTCGCCAGTGAACCGTACTCAGGCCGTGGAATTCGCTGTCGAACAGGAGCTTGTCGGGGCTGACCGAGCGGAAGAAATCGTAGGACATGGCCAGGTCGCGCCAATCGCAGGCGTACCGATCGGTCCAGTCGTCCGGTTCAATGCGCGTCGGTGCATTCACGATTTTCGCGTCACAGCCGATGATTTCCTGCAATCGCACCAGGGTCTCGAAATCCAGTCCGTGAGAGCGTGCGCCCGGGCAAAATGGCTCGGGATCAGCTTGATGTGCGTTCTCGCCTGCGGATCATGCCGACGAATCTCGGCCTTGAGGAACGAGAACCAATCCGTGACACGGTGCATGTTGAACCGGCACCAGTCGTACCACATCGGTGTGCCTCGCAGCGCAGCGTCAACGGGTACGTCAATTACGACGTCGGCGAAAGACGCAAACTGAGTATCCCAAAGCTGGTTCAGAAGGCCAATCGTACGGTGCTGCTCCTGCAGCCATGTCCGAAACTTCGCCTGCGTGTAATCAGATACCGGTCCCGTATCCCATTCGCCGGAGGCCGAGAACCAATGCGGCTCGTTGGCCAGCAGATATCCGCCCTGACGGATGTTGCGGCCGGCGAATTTGGGGACGGCTGCGCTCAGTAGATCGCGCCAGACCTCGCGCGTGGCGGGATGATCGATATCGTACGCCGTGAAGTGGCGGCTTCCCACCTCGATCTCCGGATGTTGACGCCGCACCCACGAAGGCATTCCGCTATGCCCCAAGAACACGTAACCCATCGGCTCGTGCAAATCTTGCGGACGATAACGGATGCTTGCTCCGGCCCCGTTCGGCTGAAGATTCGACGGTGCAATGTATGTTCCCCCGATTTCCCCGTAGGCATTGTGCAGCCGATCTTCCTCGGGCATCCAGATGAAGGAGGAAGGAAACGTTGGTCGGCCATCGCAATGAAAGTAGCCGTCCGCCAACACCAGTGATGTGGAATCTGTTCGCGGGACAGTACGCCGCGATGACGGCCGTGCAATCAACTCCGTCAATTCGCGACTGGCATTATCGAGAATCTGCATTACGTCTCGCATCTCGCGCAGCGGCAGTTGTCTGCTGATCTCCCCCGCCTTTTCACGCACCTGCCACCATGTCGCGATCGACGCCTGCAGAGCATCCGGGTGTTTTACGTCCCAATCGGCGTAGGACAAGAAGATTTCGGCCGTCGTGATGGTGACTTGCTCGCGACTGACATCCAAGCCGGTTTCCTTCGCCTTGGAAGTCAGGTCGCGAAAAGCCTCCAGTCGCTCTGCCACCTGCTGCCGCAGCGCGGCAAAATCGCTTTCGTTGCCCAACGCAGATCCGGCAAGCGTGGCGATTCCAATGACGCCGGCGAATACCCATTTACTCATGTTCACCACAGTTCCTCCGGCTGGCAGGTCTGCGACTCGGGAGCATCGAGCGCAATCCTGCCGACTCTTCATTGTCGAACAAGGCCTGCGATTCCAGCCAAATTTCCAGGCTGTTCGCGGCAACTTCCGAGTTGACAGGCAGGCCGCTTCGAGCAGTGTACTGATGGAATAGGCCTCATTGAAGGAGCCGGTGTAGAGGAAGACGAGATTGTCCTGAACGCCCAGGCTGCTCCGAAGCCGCCGCCTTGACGCTGCGTCAACGGTCGCCAAAGCCGCGTCGGCCCCGCTGGGGATCACCGTAAGCCGCTTGGGTCGGCGCCCCATGGCCTCGAGGTATTGCGAGAAAGCTGGCGAGACCGAGATGCAGGCGTGCGCATACCGCAGTCCGAACGACTCGAGCCAGGCGAGCAAGGCGAGCACCGGCCAAGACCGGATGATTCGCAAACGCACCAGGAAGGCAGGCCACAGATCGCGAACTTCAAGAATCATGGAGGCCGCTTTCCAGATGCTGGCGAACACGATTGGCAAGTTACGAGTACCGCCCGGCGTCGGCACAGCACGTGACAAGCGGCGGCGATGGACGTGTGACGTTTCCGAACGACCGCCCAAAGGTGTCAGGAACGCTTTTTGTTCCTTTGGTTTCGATAGAGTGAGCGATCGATGGCCGACAGCATCCGATCGATCGCGGGCCGCTCATCCAGGAATGCGGAGATAGCCTGGACTTCCGGGTCCGGGTCGGCCAGCAGTCGATTGTAGCTGACTTGCAGCCAACGCAGGTGGCGCTGTTGCGGCAACCATTGAAACAGTCGATCCAGGTGGATGGCAAAGGACTTCTTCATTTGTTCCGTCGGGGCGGCGGGGCGTCCCAGGCGACTCAGCATCTTCTCCTGCGATTCCAGCACTTCATGGATATCCCGCGCCATGAATACGACACGGTACGACTCCGTGTCCGGCAAATCATACAGCAGCGAGGAGACCATTTTCACCGCCTTGCCACGCGCCTCCGGCAGCCAGGAAGGATCCACCTTTGTCTGTTTGACCCGTTCGAATTCAAAGTAACCGCGCGGATTATCGGTGTCTGCCTCGCGGATCTCGTCGGTCATGGCGGGGATGCCACCCCGGTCGAGCATTTGCATCATCAGGGAGGTGCCGGAGCGGGGCAAACCGGAAACAATGACGACCTCGGTATCAAGTGGCATTCGTGCTTCTCGCGTCGGACTACTCACTGCGGCGCGGCCAAACGTGTTCCAAGAGCAACGGCAGGCCGACGATTGCCGGATTCCCGTTGGTCGTCCTCGATCATTCGCTGCGCCGCCTTCGGTAATTCTTTCAAATATGCACGTTCAGCAGTGGACGGGCCGCGAAAGCAGCCACCATGGAGATGAGAAACCAGGATGCCAGCCACGAATGGCTGCCTGCAATCCAGGAGGATCGCTCAGGAAACTCCGCTTCGATCGACTGCACGGGCGCAGTTGGCCGGAAACGGTTGTTCCCACGGGTGCAGCACGACCTCCGTCAGGTTCCACTCCGGGCGTTTCCGACTTGTGCGCATGAATCCATCACTCACAGCAATCTGTTTGGTGACCGTCTGGTCGCCGATTTGAAAGGCTAACTCGTGGCAACCCGTTTCGACGGCCGCGACGTTCCAGCAAACCATTCGTTGAGCGGGCACACGCACGGGCCCTGCACTCGTTGTGACACCCGGATGGGCGGCGAGTTGGATTTCGGGCAGCGAATCGCCATCGCTTTTCGCAAGGTGGACGGTGATCACAGCCTCCTCACCCACATGCAAAGGCCGCCACTGATACCACAGCGCCAGTTGCCCCAGCATCAGGCACATGGGCACGAGCATGACCAGCATCGGCACGAGGGACAATGTCACCAATCGCGCAGCTCCCCATAGCAGAGCGACCTTGGCAGCGCAACCCAACGCGCATGTCTTCCTTGAAAAGAGACAACGCCAGCAGATTGGCTTTCAGGCCGTTCCGTGTTCGCTTGATCGCCTGTTGGCTGGAGGTGTGTTTGAAGACCACGAGCATGATGATTCCGGTCACACCCGCAATGACAGTCAGGGACAACCACCCCGGTACCCAGGCGATGGGTGCCAGCAGGAACGCAGCCAGTGCGTTGGCGATTGCGTTGAGCCAAACGATCATTTGCGTCAGCATCGCCGTCACTCGATGTAGCCCAGCCCACGAAGTTGATCGGAAACCTGGCTTTCTGCCTGCTCTTCGCCAATACGCTTCAACTCATTTTCAATGGCCGTGGCGACCAGTTCCTCGACGCTGCTATACCCTGCATTCGCAGCAGCTTTCCTAGCGCGTTCGTACAGGTTGGATTCAATCGTAATCTTGGACATTCCGACTTCCTCTTGCGGTGGATGAATCAACGTGCTTTGTCACGTTTCGAAGATACTATGGCCGGTCATGGTACTTGCTTTGGCCAAACCGAACCTGTGCAGGATCGATGGTGCCATATCGACGAGTGATGGATTCTTCGCGGCGAACGGCTCGTTGCAGCAGATAATGCCGGGAACTTCCAGGGCATCCGCACAGTGATCCGCGGCCCAGGCGGAGGGATTGTCGAGCAGCACGTCGGGCGTGAGTTCACCCAGGCATGTCTCCCACGATGCTCGATAGCCGCGCGCATAGCCGATGATCAGGTCGGGCGCAAGTTCTGTTGCACTGCCCGTATAGATCTCACTGGCCCGATAAACTTTGCGGATCACCTGCTGGCCGTCGAAGTCACGCACAGCTTGCAGGCGGGCAGTCAACTGTTTGATCAATTTCTCCTGCTCCTCGCCCGGTTCTACAATCCCATCCCGCTCGCGACCCTTGAGGTTCAGGTACAGGCCGTTAATGCCCAGACCGTAGGCTCGTGTTCTAGTCCAATCACAATCGGCGAGGATGGAGTGGCATTCGCGTGGATTCAAGTATCCAAAGTCGCGCAACCACGAATTCAAGTTGAACTGCCGACCGAAGTTCGCGAAACCGTGATCGCTCATCACGAAGATCGTCGCCTTGCCGCCATAGCGATCGTGGATGTCGCCGATGACCGCTATCCAGTCGCTGGTAGAGATCTTTGACGTACTGAAAGCGGCTGGTGGCTTCGGGGGTGGAACGGGTGGGATGAGTCGGGTTGTCATCCGCATCCCACCAGAACATGTGTGACTGCAGGTCGCTGCTGGAGAAGTAGAAGAACAACAAGCCATCGTCGTAGTTCTCGACGGCGTATTCGAGCAGGGCCAATCGATCTTCGAGCACCATCGTTGCCTGCCGATGGAATTCATCGTCGTTGAAGATGCCGTTGGATCGCGCCTTGTGATCCTCCTGAAATCCCGTCGTATAGAACAAGCCCAGGTCATCGGACACATCCTGGATGAACTCCGCTGGTTCGGAAAGCTGAACGGCCGGGCTCGACGGGTCCACGTTGATCGGTGTGACGTACAGTCGAAAGTTGGGAGCGACTTCCTGCAGGTAGAAGCGGCAGATGCCACTCGCATGCTGGCTCGGCAACGGTGTGGGCGTGGACAATGCGAAATCGATCTTGCTCCAACGGCTCCACTGGCCGGGCTTGAGCATGATCTTCTTGCCCTGGATTTCCAACAGCGCCGCATCCGACACGCGATCGCGATGGATGTCGAACTCGACGGTGATCGGAACGGGCGACTTGAGCAGACTGTTCTCCGGGCCAACAAGTTTGGCGCGGGCGGAATCAGCATCGAACTTCAGTTTCGAACGCTTGCCGCCCCCTTCTTCCAGTCCGCCTTCCGGCACATCTTCGGCGAAATACTGGTAGGTTCCGTACGTTCCCAGGATGTCGGGCGTCCCCATGCCACAAATACAGCGGTGGTGGCCGTACTGGGACGGGCTGGGCGGGTAGTTGGACGGCAGGTCATAGAAAACGGAGGCGATCCGTTTGGCATCGAGGTAGTCCCAGAACGGCACGCCCTGTCGGCGGAGCACGGTTTCGGGCGGCTTGTGATCGAAGGGCCAGAAATCCAGCTGCAACCGATACTCGCCAAGTTCCAACCCGCCCTCGCCCGGCAAGGTTTCGGCCGCCGAGAAGAACGGCTGCGCCCTGTTCGTGCGGATGGCGATGGATGAAGTCGAAGATGCCGTGAGAACCGGGGCCCGATCCGTTGATGAAGTTCGACCAGGCCACCGGGCTCTGCGGCGGAATGCTGGTGCCGAGCTCACGGAAGCCGCCGGCGGCCGACATTTTCGCCAGGTTCGGCATCAGGCCGGCACGCATCAGATGGCGACACAGCCGTGGATCCATGCCGTCGATGCCAATCACGATCACCTTTTTCGCGAGACTCCGCGAAACTCGGTTCACGCCTCCCAGCCAATAGGAGATGCCGGCGAGAGCTCCCGTGCCGGCGGCTGCGGCAGCGCCGATCAGAGCCGTTCTGCGTGTGATCCCGTTTTGCGTAGGGAGGCTCATGCGACCTCTCACCTCCTCCCGCTTCGATGATCGCTGCGTCCTCTTCCCGATTTCCGCTGGCCGATGGTCATCGGCCGACCGTCCATGTAGTCGGGGATCGGACAGCCGAACTGTTCGAGCACGGTGGGAGCGAGGTCAAGCAGTCGGTTCGATTCGGATTTGATCTCGTGGTTGCAGAACAACACACCCGGAACAACCGATGGATCAACGCAATGATCGCCACTCCAGGCTTTCTTGTTGTCGTGAAACACTTCGTGGCTCGTGCGTCCCATGGCGGCATCCCAGGAGACGCGATAACCCTCCGCATAACCGACGATCAGATCGGGTGCATGGTCCTTGTAGGGGCCGCGATAGGCTTTCGCCGCTTGATAGACCCGCTTGATCGCGCTCTTGCCCGATGACGGGGTCCGTGAGCTTTCCGAGACGGGCTGCGATTTCGTCGCGCAAGCCTGTGCTTCCTCGCCCGGATCGACGATCCCCTGTTCAAACTTGCCCCGCAGATTCAGGAAGATCCCGGTCAAACCGATGGCGAACGCCTTCGTTCGCGACCAATCGACGCCTGCCAGATAGTCCTTACGGCGAGCTTCCTCATCGACCACCAGGTAGCCATTCTCTTCCAGCCAGCGGTTCAGATCGATGCCCCGGCGGAACGTGTTGAAGCCATGGTCGGACAGGACCATCAACAGCGTGTCGTCATCGGTCGCAGCGCCGCATCGTTCGCCCGACCAGATCATCCATGCGAACGTAGAGATCTTCGATCGCCGTTCGGAACGCGGCGGGCACGTCAGCGGGCCGGGCCGGATGCGCCTCATCGAGATACCGCCAGAACATGTGCTGCATTCGGTCCGTGCTGTCAAACACACAGACACACAGCCCTTGCGGGACTTTGTCAAGGCCGTCGAAGAACATCGCTTCGCGTTCCTTGTCGATGTCCGAACATTGCTGAAAAAAATGGGCGTCCTCCAGCACCTGTTCGCTCAGGCCCCAGGTATCTTCCGCCAGACCCAGTGTCGCGTACGGCCCCTGACGCTTGGCGAGATAGATCGGATACACCGACGGATAGCCGATCGCCATCGAAGGTTTTTCGGGGTCGATGTTGATGGGCGTGACGTACAGATCAAATTCGGGTGACGTGTTGAGAAGCATGAACCGGCAGACACCACGCACCGACTGACTCCAGCGGATGCGATACTTGACCGTGATCCAGTCGGTGTACTCGCCGCGAATCAAGTGGTGCTGTGTCGCCATTGATCGTCAGCGTGGCCGTCGTGCTCACTGGTGATTCGCACGGTGAAGGGAATCGTCAGGTTTCCCCGTTGCGGCGATGTGGGATGGGGCGGCCCGAGCAGTTCGCAGGAAACGAGGTCGTTCTTCGCGTGAGACATAGTGCACCTCGCCGCCCGTCTTTTCCTGCTCGCGTGCGGGTCCGGGTTGTGTATTGGGAAAACGTTCCCTGCGTGCCGCGCAGGTCGGGAACGCACATCGCGGACAGCTGCACGCCGCGCAGTTTCTCGGGAGGAAACGTGATCGGCACACGGATGATGCAGTTGAAAATCCCGTAAGTCGCTGAGCACACTCCAGAATGGCTTGCTCTTACGCAACATGCGAACGTCGGGTCGGCGGCTAGCGGCAATCGGAATCGCCCCCAGCCGATGCGGTGACCGGCACGGCGGATTTCGACAGAGCTGAGTTTCGGCTGATAGGTCTTTCGTCGGGCGTGAGGAAGTCGAAGATGTTGTGCTTGCCGGGATTCACGCCGGTTTGGAACGTTGACCACGCGACCGGCGAAATCGGGGGCAACGTGCTACCGAGCGAATGGAAGCTGCCCGAGTCGCGCAGGGCGGCCAAGATTGGGGAGTTGCCCTCTCGCCAAGCAGTCTGCTGCGTCAGGCGGTGATCGAGTCCGTCCAGGCCGAGGAGGACGACCCGCTCGGAAACGCTGGTTGCCCGGCGGTCGCTTACGAAACAGAAGCCGGAGTCAGTCGACGGATCGGCCAGAGCAGAATCATCGAAAGCGCAGAGAAGATCGCACCAAATACCGCCAGAAACGACCCCGCCAAAGCAAATCCGGCCCCCGGACCGATGTAGGCCAACACAAGATCTGCGGGAAACAAGAACGATTCGAAGAGGGTCATCTTGCAGCAGTCTTTCGTGTGACGGGCAACTCTATGAGCCCACGGACCGCCGTCCGTGAGACACGTGCTGACATCTTTAACAGTTGTTGGCGTGCGAAATGTTGGCACCTCCAGCGGGAGAGCATTCTATTTCTGGGAACTCCTGCGAAGTGGAACCTGAGGCACGTCACGACCTCTACGGGGTGGCGTGGGCAAATCATTCTCGGCCGCAACCTCCTCCAATTTCTTCCCCGGAACGAGTTCCTTACCGGCCAGTCCCGGATAATCGGCTGCGTATCGATAGCTGCAGAAGATTCCCCCGGGGCCGACCACCAGGACCACCGGGGCCGCCACCAGGACCACCGGGACGCGGTCCACCGCCGAAGTCAGGGAGGCCCGGACCTCGGAAGAGGCCCATCCGGACGCCGACCACCTGGTCCGCCGAACCCTGGTCCTCGGGGACGACCACCGGCACGCCCCGGATCTCCGGGTCCGCGGAAGCCGCGGGGGGGAGGTCCCAGCCGGGGACCACGAGCGAACATCCTTTCCATTTCCTGAAGACGGTTTCTCTGATCTTCCGTCCAGATTTTTGCCAGCTGATCGTCGACCTGCTGCTGAATCTGCTTCAGCTCCTCCGTTTGTGCCTTCGTCAGCTCCAGGGTTTCGGCAAGCATGGCCGGCAACACTTCTCCCACACGCGGCGGGCGAAAGCTGCCCGGAGGGCCAAATGGCATTGCGCATTCGGGCGGGGCTGGTCGCGCTGTTTGGCTTGCTCGTCCGTCAGCAATTCGGTCAGCTTCTGATCAACATCTGCCTGAAGTGCCTCAGGGACTCACGCTGGGCGTCGGACACTTCCAGTGTTCGCTGCAGAAAGTCCGGCACTAACTCACCGGGCCGAGGCATGCCGCCAGGTGCCGAAGTCAAGTCCTCCGCCCACGAGTTTGTATCGCCAGACCGTCTCTCCTGCCGGAGTGACTTCAAACAGGATCGCCTGATTTCCGGAACAGATGAATGTGTTGCCGTTTGGCAATCGATGGGCGCCGGAGATCATCATGGAAAAGAAGCTGGAGGGGTCGGGGGCGGAGTAAGACCAGTTGGCTCGCTCGGGTCCGAACGCGACATATTCCTCCTTTTCGTACAGCCCCTGGCTGTTGACGGGCAGTACAATTTCATCCACCGTCGAATACGCGCCGTCAGGCCGACCATTTCCGTTGTTGAAGACCAGCATATGCCCCGCTCCCGGCAGTCCGTCCGCGATCCAATGAGCACGATGCTGGGCAAACAGGCGCTGATCGGCATTGGAGCCACTGCGGTACACACGCGGATTTCCCCAGCGGTAGAGCAAATCACCGCCTTTCCCGCACCGACCTCCCGCGTGGGAGCGTGCTTCCGCCGTGGTTGTACTGTGATCGATAATCCAAACCTCGTTGAATTCGTGCACGCTGATCATGATCTGGTCGAACTTCGGGTTGTAGTCGACCGAATTGACGTGCATCCAATCCCCGCCCATCCCTCCACGCCGGGCCGCCGCGTCCTGGGCCGCCACGTCCCGGGCCGTCGTCGCTTATCGCAGATCGTGGACCATCTGGCCCTCGGACCTGTGACGGTGGATCAGCGGGGTCAGCTTCGGCGGGTGATTGCGGTGACCGCCGCCGTGCCGCCTCCCACATAGCCGAGCGAACGCAGTCGGGCGAGCTGCTGGGGATCCTGCATCATGCGGTCCATCATGTTGGTGCTGAAGTTCACGTCGATCAGCTCCGGATGTTCCGACACGTCCCCGTAGTTGGGCTTCGCTTTATCGAAGTCCTGGACAAGGTGATCCCACGCGTGCCACTGCCAGACGATTTCTCCGGTCGTCGGTCCGGTCGGCTGGATTTCCAGGATGCACTCGGGCAGCAGTTGCTGCGGGGCGATTTCCGGACGACGCCCGGCGGCGATGGCTTCCTCTTGCGTTCTGGGGTCCGATGCCACTACCAGCACGTTGCCGTTCGGAAGCCGACAAATGTCGTGATGCGGACGCAACTTGCTATCGCCGAAACTGTAGTCCCAGACCAGGTTTCCGTCCCAGTCAAATTCCTGGATCCGCCCGCCCGCTCCTGGTCCGCCTTGCATGAAGCCGCGGTCCGCACACGGACGAAGCAAGTGTCCATTTTCCAGGAGATAGGCACTGAGCGCGGGAGTGTATTCGCTCTTCCATTCGTTGACGATGCGACCTTCCATGTCGATCAAGTACGTGCTGGTCGAATTCATGGGGGCGATGAGCGTGTATCCCGGAAAGGCAGCTGGCGTGTTGACCGTCAGCCCATTCTGGGCGTCCCTGGGGGAATCTGCTCCAGGCTGTTGCGCATACGTTTGCGGTAAGAGGAACATCCCGACCGTCGCCGACGCAAGTGCCCAACTGACACGAAGCCAAATCATCCGTCGCATAGGGTCTCTCCGAAGTGTTTGAGCAACCGGCCGGGAGGCGCCGCCCCGTTTCTGAAAAAGCACAACCGGTGTTAGAACATCATGCGAATTCTATCCCGGAAGGGTGACAGAAAATCCCGGAGATTTCCACCGATGTCCAGCGTCGGAAACTACCTTCCAAACCCAACCCGAAGCGCCAGTTTTGAAGTTGCACGTTTCCGAATTTCCCGATCCTCCAGATGTGCGGGAAGTAGCCCGACGAAATCCTAACCCGAAGCGTCAGCGAGGGAGACACGTCCCAACGGTTCGAAAGCTGTTCCCTCGCTTACGTTTCGGGTTGATTGAAAGATCGAAACGTGCAACTTCAAAGAGCAGTGCCAAAGAAGGCCTATGTTTGCGTCATGTTTTGCCGACTGAACCCACAAATGGAGCTCAGTGCACCCCCAACGCGTCACCCAGAGTGTGGTACGTTAAACACAACGTGGTGCGTCAAACACAGATAAGCGTGCTATGAGAATTCGACGAGAATTCGACGAAGATCAGGGGTGCTTGCTGGACCCCTTCGCTGGCGCTTCGGGTTGGTGTCGGCGAGCACGGGGAAGGCCTCTGCCACAGCAGGGGCACAGTTTCTGGCGAGGGACTCCTCTTCATCTGCGTCCTATGTGTTCCTGCTTCTTTTTGGGCCAACTTCAGAACTGCGGTTTGCCGGAGCCCTGGCAATTCCACTTTCCCTCCTGCCGAAGAGGAATCCCGCCGACTATTTGTTCCGCAGCGTTGCCAGCGCGTGCTGTTCCAGTTGCGTAAGTCTCTCCTCTTCCGGCGGAAGCTGACCTTGAATCAGCTCGTGAGCCTCGCGGTACAGAAGGAGGCACTCGAGGAAATCGAACCAGGGGAGCGGAAGTTGCTCAAGGCCTTGGTCCTGCAACGTGGAACACCATTCGTCGAGGGCATCTTCGGCCGCCTGGAGTGTCGTCTTCGCCGCGGCGGTCTGGCCCAGCGAATGGTAAGCCATCGCCTGGACCGGCAGGGCAAAGCGTGTCCAGGGAAACGGCGAATCCGAATGCAAGAGCGGATTCAGGCGTTCGTTGGACAACTGCATCGCACCGGCCCGAAAGTGTGCCAAACCGGCGATGTACCAAACCGGTTCGGGCGGCATGCCCCCGAAGCGACGGAAGTCCTGCCCCGGCGGGGGAGGGCGGGCCGGTGGCCCGTAGAAGCCCGGTCCGCCGGGTGGTCGAGAGCCAGGCCTGCCGCTCGGAAAGCCACGGTCCAACCGTCGCGGCGGGAGATAGGTCGTCATCGAATTGGCGACATCCGTGTCGTTCGGCAGGGACCGCGACACCGGCGAAAACCGGCCGTCCTCGGGGTCGTAACGACCCATGGGAGCGCGTAAGGGCCACTCAGCAACTGCTCCATCCGCTCCGCCAAGGGCTGCGCTTCCGCCCAAGGAATCGGACGCATCAGCAAGCTACGGATCACGGAGGCGGTCAGGGCGGGGTCATCAATCGCATCCAGCTGCCTGCGAAGCGTCTGCGCAGACCATCTGGTAGGCCTGCTGATCGTCGGCATAGAGGCACAATTGCGGAACGCCCCACCAGCCGGGATTGTTGGCGGGTGCCCCCAGCTTCAATGCGGTGGCGAAGTCTTCCGCAGCGGATCGCCACGCCCCCAATCGAGCGTAGAGCGCGCCGCGTCCGGACCATGTCAGATAATGATCCGGTTGCAACTGCGTCGCCCGGGTGTACTGCGTCCAGGCGAGATGCCAGCGTTGTTGGTCGGCGTTGGCTCGCCCACTATCCAGCAGCACGTTGGCTTCCTTGAGTCGATCGGCGAATTCAACCGCGTCTTGCCGCAGCGTGTCGGCCTCCGCGTAGGCTCGTGTCGCGCGAACGGCCTGCCATGTGCTGACGGCCGTTCCGGTCACGAGTGCCAGCAACACCAGGGCCGTTGTGGTGAACGTCAGCTTGTTCCGTTGCGCGTACTTTTGAATGCGATACCAGGAGGAAGGAGGGCGGGCGGTGATCGGTTGCTGATCGAGAAAGCGCTGGACATCCCGTGCCAGATCAGCCGCACTGTCGTAACGACGTCGGCGGTCTTTCTCCAATGCTTTCAACACAATCCAGTCCAATTCGCCTCGCAGCATGCTTGCGACCGGCTGCACTTCCGACAACCGGTGCGCCGGTCGCGTCGCGTCGGTTCGCGACAGCGTCGGCACGCGGGTACTCGGACGAGGCGGTTCCTCCTCGCGAATAATTCGCCGGAGTTCATCGAAGGTAGCCGTCTGCATTCGCCGCTGATCAAACGGCGTGGAGCCGGTCAACAGTTCGTAGAGCAATACTCCCAGCGAATACACATCACTGCGCGTATCAACATCCAGCGAATTCATTTCTGCTTGCTCGGGGCTCATGTACATCGGCGTTCCGATCATCTGAGCGAAACGCGTGTAGATGGTCTTTTCCGTGAGCGGTTCTCCGATGGCTTTCGAGACGCCGAAATCGATCACCTTTACTACGGCCGTTGTATCGTGCTGCGTCACCATCACGTTGGATGGCTTCAGGTCGCGGTGGATCACGCCTTTCTGGTGAGCGTGCTGCACCGCCTGACAGACATCGATGAACAGCTCCATCCGCTGGCCAATTGTCAGCCGTCGTTGTTCGCAGAAGTCGGTAATCGGTACGCCGCGAACGAGTTCCATCACAAAGTACGGCTGTCCGTCAGTCGTTGTCCCGGCATCGAACACGCGGGCGATATGCGGGTGATCCATCATCGCCAATGCCTGCCGCTCGGCTTCGAAACGGGCAATGATCTGCGCGATCCCATCCCGGGCTTGAGCAATTTCAACGCGACAGGACGGCGGACCGGTTGCTGCTGTTCGGCCACATAGACTTGGCCGAAGCCCCCTTCACCGATTCTCTGAATGAGCCGGTAGTTGCCAATCGTATCGCCTTCGCGATCGGCGAGATTCGCGTCATCGTCAGGCGGTCCCGAGACACAATGGCTGCCTTCGGTGACCGCGATGGCATGATGCAGTTGCCGGCGCAACTGCACGCATGGATCGGGAAGCATGTCCAAGAAAGCCGTCGACCGGCCATGAGCCGTGAGCAATTCATCCACCGCCGCGCGGAGAGCAGCGTCGCTACCACAGGCATCGTCGAGATATGCTCTCTGCTTCGAATCCGTCTCAAATTCCAGAGCATTCAGGAAGATCGCTTTCTCGCGTCCAATCGCCATGGAGAATCACCGCCTTATCCGAAACGCGTTGTCCGTCTCGATCCATTTCACGTTGCAGCCACGCTCGCGCAAAACTCCAGTACCGTTTGGCCGTTCGGGCCGAGATCCCCATCGCGGCGGCGGCTTCCTCCACGGTCAGGCCTCCGAAATATCGCAGCATCACCAGTTCGAAGGAGTCCGCATCTTCGGTCTTCAGTTTTTCCAGGGCCTCGTCCAACGCAAGCAGCGATTCCAGCGGTGCGGGCTCGTCGCGAGCGATGTCCTCCGAGAATTCGATCCGCAGCCGACCGCGGCCCCGCTTCTGGCTCGACTTGCGTCTGGCCGCCTCGATCAGAACTCGACGCATCGACTCGGCGGCGGCGGCATAGAAGTGCCCGCGGCTTTCCCAGCGGGCCGGGGCTCCGCCGACGAGTCGTAGATAGGCCTCATGAACGAGTGCCGTCGGCTGCAGCGTATGCCCTGCAGCCTCCTGGGCCATTTTCTGGCCGGCCAGGCGACGCAGCTCGTCATAGACAAGCGGCAGCAATTGCTCCGAGGCAAGCGGATCTCGCTTCTCCAGCGCCTCAAGCACGTGGGTTACATTGCGGTCAGGCATTGTCTTCTGATTGTTCCTCGTGCAGCTCATTTTTTGCAATCCGCTCCAGAATAAACCCCCCATCGATGCTTGGGTGTCGCTAGCGTCTTTCGTTTTTTGCGGCAGAACAAGTCTTTTTCCGTCCCCCGTGCCGAGTATTTCCTGACGTTCTGCCGGGACGCCGAGCGAAATGCTCGTCGCAAACGAATTGGTTCACCGCGCCAAAGCAAGTCCGCAAGAGGTTTCTACTACCCTTTCCGGGGCCGGACTATTTCGTGAGTTCATTCTCGACCGGCTTCAGGCCCAATTGATGTTCGCGGGCAATCGCGACGAGCCTCTGGATCACTTCCGGGTGGTCGTCAGCAACGTTGTACTTCTCGGAGGGATCGTGCTCCAAGTGGTAGAGCTCCGGAGGATCGTGCTCAGCCCGTTGGGGGCCGATTCCGTAGCAACCCTGCGTGATGAAATGTGCTTTCCACGGACCGACGCGGACCGCCCAGAGCTTTTCCTCACGCCAATAGAAAACGCGATCACGAGCACTTTCATCCGTCTGGCCAAGCAGCAGCGGTGAGAGATCGTATCCGTCGAGTGTTCTGTCGGTTGGGGCTTTGACATCTGCCAAAGCACAGAATGTGGGCAGAAGATCCATCGTGGCCCCCATTTCGATCTGCACGCCGGGCTCAATTCTCCCCGGCCACCAGAACAGGGTTGGTTCACGCATTCCGCCCTCAAAGGTTGTCCCTTTGCCTTCACGCAACAGCCCCGCCGAGCCACCATGCGTATGGAAAGGAAGCCATGGCCCGTTATCCGAGGTGAACACGACCAACGTCTTCTTGTCCAACTCAAGCTGTTTCAACGTCGCCAGGATCTCGCCCACGCCTGCATCGATTTCTTCGACAACATCGCCAAACAGACCTCGACGGCTGGTGCCTCGATGCTGCGAACCGGCATAGAGCGGAATGTGTGGCAGATTGTGGGCAAGATAGACAAAAAACGGTTCGCTCTGGTGCTGTGTGATGAACTCGACTGCCTTCTCGGTATAACGAGCGGTCAGCGTGTGCTGGTTGGCCGGACGTTCCACTTCCGTCGTGTCGTGAATGATGGGAACGTTGAATTGCTCGATCGGCGCCGACGTAATCGGCATTTCCTTGTGCCGTCGTGCGATAGTTGGGGAAACCAGCCTGACCGTCCATATCGTTGGAATACGGGATTCCCCAATAGGTATCGAAGCCATGTGCTGTTGGAAGGTACTGTGGCAAATGTCCCAAATGCCATTTTCCGACAGCGGCCGTCGCGTAGCCTGCTTGTTGGAGCGATTCGGCGATCGTGATTTCACTGGCGGGCAACCCGCCCTTCGAATTGGGAAACAGGACACGCCGCTTTGCGGACATCATCCCGTTACGGACCGGCAAACGACCCGTAAGCAGCGCGGCGCGACTGGGCGTGCAAACACTGGCACCCACGTAGAAATTGGTCCATTTCTGTCCCTCCCTGGCCATGCGGTCCAGGTGCGGTGTCCGGATCGTGGGATGCCCGAAACACCCCAGATCACCATAGCCCAGGTCATCACAGAAGATGACGACAAAATTCGGCTTCTCGGCAGCACGCGAAATCGAACTCTCACCAACGCCGATCAACGTGGCGATCACAGCGCAGGAAAGCAGACGGAGTGCAATCAAGTCGGCTTGGAAACGATATGTCATGAATGGCATCTCCTCGCGATTGAGCCAGAATCATCACCGGCACAACAAGTCGTTGGACGCAGCACAATCTTCGATGCTGGCAGGGCGGGCAAACGGTATGCAGCTTAAATGAACTTTGTCACGCCAGGAATTGCCACCGTGGATGCCGGCGGTTCCGCATCCCATGCGTATCGTGCGGGAGACAGGTCGAGAGTCGATGCCAACACCTGTTCCCAGGTGAGCGTCGAACCCGTGTAGGCACTCATCCGCGCCATGATCGACATCAGCGTACTCTTCGCCATGTAATCGCCATTGTTGATCACTCGACCGGCACGCAGGGCGGCAAAGAACGCATCCTGCTCGAGTTGGTGGCTATCCTTTTCGCGCGACTCGTCGGGCTGCCAAGCATTTTCGCCCGTGATCTGCAAATTGCGCCCGACGATTTGACGGTTCCCTTGGTCCCCACGATCAGGAATTCTGAGACATTGTCGCAGCCCAGCTGGTGGCGCGTTGTCGTGAATGCTTGTGCGTCACTGGCATAGTGGAACACACTGCTGAAATGGTCGTAGATGTGCCCGTGGTCCGGACCGGTTCGAGCTTGCCGTCCTCCCGTGCTGTAGCATCGAATCGGATACTCGTCGTTCATGGCCCAAGAAATCAGGTCATATTGGTGCACGAACTGCTCAACATTGAAGTCACCCGAGAGCCAAGTGAAGTAGTACCAGTTCGACATCTGGTATTCCATTTCCGTCATTTCAGGCTTGCGTTGCGCGCACCCAAACACCACCGCCGTATCGACCCGCGTGCAAGGCACTGATCTGGCCGATTGCGCCGTCGTGAATTCGCTTCATCAATTCCTGCCGTCGGAATGAGTATCGTGAGTTAAGACCCGAGACGATACAGAGGCCCTTCTCTTGGGCCAGCTCTCGTTGTCTCCAGGACGGAGCGAACGCCCGGGCAATCCACGGCCACGGGCTTCTCCACGAATGCGTGCTTCCCCGCTTCGATGCAGGCCTTCAAATGCAGCGGCCGAAAGTGCGGTGGCGTGGCCAAGAGAACCACATCCACACCCGATGCAATCACGCCCTTGTATCCGTCGAATCCGACGAACTGACGATCGGGATTGACGTCGATTCGGTCGCTGACGTCCTGCTGTCGCCGCATCGAGTTCAAGCCCTGTTGCAAACGATCCTCGAAGGCGTCTGCCACGGCCATCAATCGTGCATTCTTATCGGCGTTGAGAGCTTGGATTGCGGCCCCGCACCCGCGTCCTCCACAGCCCACCAATCCGATTCGAATTACGTCACTGCCGGCGGGATGAGCGCTGCGCACTGCCAATAGATTCGCCGCAACGGAACCCTGGACGATCTTGGCGGCCGAACTCTTCATGAATGAACGCCGAGACGGCTTCTGGCCTGCTGAGCTGGATTTGACGCATGACGAGTTTCTCCGGCTAGTGTGTTTCGCACAAACATGTCGCCTTCGGGCGATGTTTCTTCCGAGCACAAAGGGCGACAAGGCACTACAGGGCAGTGCCTGTCGCACTGTAGAGAATGTGGTGTGCACAACTGCCCCCCGTGATCTCTTTACTTCTTGCGGGGTCGCTTCCGCGACTACTGCCTCTCGTCATCTGCCGATGTGTCAGTGCGGCGTCGTCGCCAGAAAGCGGCTAATCCTCAGCGATTGCCAGTAACTGACGGCAGAAATTAGCAGGGCGATCACCAATCCGCCCCAAAGGAATTCGAAATACAACGCCGTGAGTGTCTTGTTGATACTGGGCACGGCAACGGAAGTGCGCAGAAACGTCCGCGGGGCAGCGTCTGGGTCAACTGCAACGGCTACGTACATTCGTTCCTCTTCCAATGTGCGGCTGTAGTGCGTTGCGCGTCCGATGCCTTCTGCCTGGGCTTGCCGGATTTCGGGACGATCAGCATGGTTTTCCATGATCGCCGGGTCCTCTTCCGTGTCCCCAATGACCTCACCGGATTCGCGGATCACGGTGATCCGCGTGTTCATCAATCGGCCCAAATCCTTCGATAGCCTGTCGACGGCGGCCGGATCATCTTCCTCGAGCAATGGAGTGACCTGTTTCGCGCATCACTCGCGCGCGCGTCTCGAGGTTCTCCGCCGTCTGCGCCAGGTGAAACTGACGCATCGTGTAGCATCCATACAGCCCGATCAGAATGACCAAGAGAGTCGTAATGCGGAGATACGAGATGAAGAACTTGCCGAACAAGGAACCGTCTTGCATAGCTATTTCCCCCTCGGGCTTCGTGATTGTGCCGTCGATCTTATCCCATCGGAAACTCGACAACTAAGGGATCAGGAACCATCTTTTTTATCAGCCGCGAGACGCCTCGACCAGCAGAACGATCGCAGGGCATGATTCCCGCCTCATCGTGGGTACCAAGTCTCCTCGGCATGTCGCGAATTGCGGCCGTCGCATCGCATTCTATTCTCGCTCCGGAGAATTATTCTGCTATTCTGCAGTGATTCCCCTGTCCGGCGAAGTCGCATTATATTTGGTGCGAAGATTCGAGTGAAGCCTACACGGGCTGGGACCTGAACGATCAGGAGGATCCCCCTGACGACAATCCACTGATCCATGGCCTGCCACACAAACGTCGCAGCTCGTGGTGGCTGCGGCGATTCCTCCGAATTCATTTGAAAAGGATTTTGCAGGATGACGAAAACCCAGAATTCTCCAACCGTCTGGTGCGGCGACCTACCCAAAATCGGCATTCGCCCAACCATCGACGGACGGCTCGGTGGCGTGCGTGAGTCGCTCGAAGAGCAGACGATGAACTTGGCCAAGCGGGTTGCTGATTTGATCACCGGCAATGTTCGTTATCCCAACGGAGAGTCGGTGCCGTGCGTGATCGCCGACACGTGCATCGGCGGTGTGGCGGAAGCCGCCGCGTGTGACGATCAATTTCGTCAGCAGAACGTGGGAGTGTCGCTGACCGTCACGCCGTGTTGGTGTTACGGATCGGAGACGATGGACATGGATCCGCTGCGCCCCAAGGCGGTGTTTGGTTTCAACGGCACCGAGCGCCCGGCGCGGTCTACTTGGCCGCCGTGCTTGCCGGCCACACGCAAAAAGGCATTCCGGCGTTCGGCATCTACGGACGTGATGTGCAGGATGCCGGTGACGCAGCGATGCCGGCCGACGTCCAGGAAAAGATCCTCAACTTCGCGCGATGTGGATTGGCGGTTGCGCTGATGCGGGGCAAAGCATACCTGTCGATGGGCGGAACTTCCATGGGTATTGCCGGCTCGATGGTCGATTATGCTTTCTGGGAAAAATGGCTCGGCATGCGAGTCGAGGACATCGACATGAGCGAGTTCCTCGGGCGGATGAAAAAGGGGCAGTTCGATCAGGCTGAATACAAGCAGGCGCTCGCGTGGGTGAAAGAGAATTGTCCGGAAGGTGACGACTACAACAGCGAAGACCAAACACGCTCGCGCGAGCAACTGGACAGCGAGTGGTCCGATTGCGTGAAGATGGCGTTGATCGCGCGCGACCTCATGGTCGGCAATCCGAAGCTTGCCGAAATGGGGCTGAAAGAACAAGCCCACGGTCATCAAGCAATCGCTTCAGGTTTCCAAGGCCAGCGGCAGTGGACGGACCATTTCCCCAACGGGGATTTTCTCGAAGCAATTCTTAATACCTCCTTTGACTGGAACGGAACACGTGCGCCGTATATCGTTGCCACGGAGAACGACGCGCTCAACGCCGCCACGATGCTGCTTGGTCACTTACTGACCAACACGGCGCAGATCTTTGCCGATTTGCGGACGTACTGGAGCCCCGATGCGGTCGCCGGCGCTTGTGACGGTTACCAGCTCAGCGGTCACGCGGCAGACGGATTATTGCACCTGATCAACTCCGGTCCCGCGGCACTCGACGGAACAGGGCAACAGATCGGTGCCGATGGCCAGCCGACGATGAAACCGTTCTGGGAGATCAGCGACGAGGAGGTCGAGAGGTGCCTGAAGGCAACGACTTGGCACCCATCGATCACGGAGTATTTTCCCGGTGGTGGCATGAGTACACGTTATCGCACGCGCGGTGGAATGCCAGCGACAATGACGCGTATCAATCTGGTGTCCGGACTTGGGCCGGCACTGCAGATCGCGGAAGGTCACACGGTCGAGTTGCCCGATCACATTCACGATGTGCTCGACCGACGCACGAACCCGACTTGGCCGACGACGTGGTTCGCGCCAACGTTGACCGGCAAGGGTGCTTTCGCATCGACCTACGAAGTGATGAATCACTGGGGCGCGAACCACTGCGTCATGACGGTCGGGCATGTCGGACACCTCTTCATAACGCTCGCGTCGATCCTTCGCATTCCCGTTTACATGCATAATGTTGCGGAAGGCCGCGTGTTTCGTCCCAGTGCCTGGAACGCCTTCGGCACCGACAACCTGGAAGGCGCCGATTTCCGAGCCTGCCAGAACTTCGGCCCGCTGTACGGCCGAGTTTAGGAATTCGCGCTACGCACAAGCAATCTCTTGGAAGCCGGCTGCCAGCCTGTGAATGCAGGCTGGTGGCCCGCACCGCCAAGAGGCACCCGATATTCGCCATCACCAAATCCAAAGACGATCCGCTTGATCCAAACTCACGAAGATGGCCATCAAAGAACGTATTTCGACGGCTTTCTTGTATTCCGTATCAAACGGAGTCCTGTGTTGGACGTTTTACAGCTGGCCAGAACAATGACCATGAAAAAGATCATCGCCTCCCCAATCGTACTGCTCCTGTTGACCAGTCCAGCAGCCTTGGCGGTGGAACTGTATGTCAGCCCGCACGGCAATGATGCGGACTCCCGGTACTCGGTCGGCGCCGGTTGCTACGTTGCAGAAGGCACAAACGCTCGCACGTGTTTCGGCTGGCCAGGAGCCGGTCACCGTCCACGTCGCGGACGGGGTCTACTATCTGCCCGAAACGCTCGTCTTCACTGCCGCGGATTCCGGCACGGCAGATGCCCCGATTACCTACCAGGCCGAGAACGAAGGCGGCGCAGTGTTGAGCGGGGGAACCAGACTGGACTTAACATGGCAACCGTATCGCGATCGACATCTTCATGGCGAAGACAGAGCCAGGGTTGGTCATCGATCAACTGTTTGTCGACGGACGCAATCAACGAATGGCTCGCTATCCCAATTTCGACGCACGCAAGAAAACCGAAGCCTACCAAGGGTATCGCCGCCGATGCGTTTTCTAAGGAACGGGCAACGAGTTGGGCCAATCCAGCCGGAGGGTACATCCACGCGATGCATCGGTCGCGTTGGGGTGGCTACCACTACCGGATCACGGGAAAGGATGCAGACGGCAACGTGACCTACGAAGGCGGTTGGCAAAACAACCGCCAAATGGGTATGCACCGAGAGTATCGCATGGTCGAAAACATCTTCGAGGAACTGGATGCGCCGGCGAATGGTTCCACGACGCCGAAAAGCAAACCCTGTATTACCAGCCAGAAGCCGGAACCGATCTGGCGGCGGCGAGGATCGAAGTGGTGCGATTGCGGCACCTGATTCAGTTTCACGGGACCGAAGCTTCTCCGGTCAAGTTCATCACACTCCAAGGTTTCGTCGTTCGCCATGCTGCGCGGACGTTCATGGACACCAAAGAACCGATGCTGCGGTCGGATTGGGCCATCTATCGCGGTGGTGCGTTGTTGCTGTCGGGAACCGAGGACGTCCGCATTCTCGATACACAGTTCGACCAGGTCGGCGGCAACGCGATCTTCGTAAGCAACTACAACCGCCGGACCCTCATCAAGGGGTGCCATATCCACGACACGGGAGCCAGCGGCATTTGCTTCGTTGGTGATCCCACGGCGGTGCGCAATCCGTTGTTCGAATACGGTCAAAAAAATGACTTATCGAAAATCGATCGCACGCCGGGCCCCCAAACGAACAATTACCCGGCGGACTCGTCGGTCGAAGATTGCTTGATTCACGGCATCGGCCGTGTCGAACGACAGCCGGCCGGCGTGCAAATCGAAATGGCCCAACGTATCACCGTTCGTGATTGTTCCATTTATGACTGCGCACGCGCCGGTATCAACATCGGCGACGGTGCCTGGGGCGGGCATCTGATCGAGCGGTGTGACGTCTTTGATACGGTTCAGGAAACGCATGACCATGGCTCCTTCAATTCATGGGGCCGCGATCGTTACTGGCGAAGCGATCATCTGACGGCGACACAGAAAGCGGTCGACGAAGATCCGACGCTGCCCTTCTTGGACGCCATGAAGACGACGGTCATTCGCAACAGCCGCTGGCGATGCGACCACGGCTGGGACATTGACCTCGACGATGGCTCCTCGAACTACGACATCTACAACAATCTGCTACTCGCAGGCGGGCTGAAGCTTCGCGAAGGGTTCCGACGCCGCGCTTGGAATAACATCACTGTCAACAACGGCTTCCACCCGCACGTCTGGTTCAACCACAGCCAAGATGAAGTGTTCAGCAATATCTTCATGGCCCCACATCGCGGTGCGCGAATGCCCAGCCAGATCGCCAAGGGAAAACGAATCGACAGCAACCTGTTCTACTCGCGCGATCCGAAGATCAAGGACGCGTTTGTTGAGTTTGGCTGGGATGTCACATTCCGTCGTCGGTGACCCACGGTTCGTCGATCCTGCCAGTGGTGATTTTCGTGTGAAGGAAGGTTCGCCCGCGTTTGCGAATTGGTTTTCGAGAATTTTCCGATGGACAAGTTCGGCGTGAAAAAGCCGTCACTCCGGGCGATCGCCAAAACGCCGGTGATTCCCGAACTGAAGGTCATCCACGAGGGATCAGGCGAGGGCTCCGCCGCGGCAAGGTCCTCCGCACCCTGGAAGATGTTTTGGCTCGGTGCCCAGTTACAGGAGCTGAACGACGAAGAATTCTCCGCCTACGGCGTGAGCAAGCAAGATGCGGGTGTGGTCTTGAGCGATGTGCCGGCCGACAGCATCGCCGCGAAAGCAGGCTTGGTGGCCAATGATGTGATTCAGGGAATCAATGGTACGACCGTTCGCAATGGGCGTGATCTCTTGAACGCGTACTGCGGATGCGGTGACCAAACATTGCAGGTGCGAGTCGTTCGTAATCAAGAAGCGGTTCCAGTGACAATCGATGACGCTCCTTACGTGGCGTTGGAAACCGTCGCATCTGCCGACAGTTTTCAGAGGCTATCCGTGCCGGCAGCATCTCCGCAGGCGGTCACCGCAAACCAGAAGACCAAGCAACCGGCCGCTTTCGAATTTGGTGGATGGCAGATTATTCGACGACTACGGGCCGGTATTCGCCAACGGCATCTTCTCCGGCGCGTATCGGATCGATCTCGGCAAGTCGCAACCGGTGACCGCGATCACCACGTGGTCGGTCAACAAAAACGACAACCGTGGTCCGCAGCGGTTTACGGTGTATGGCAGCAACGCCGCGAAGGACCCTGCGTTCGCCAGTGATGATCGAAAGCGATACACGCCGATCGCCACGATTGACACGACCAACCGGAAGGCCTCCCCCTTTCAGGCAACCTCCATCCGATCCCGTTCCGGAGATTCACTGGGCACCTATCGCTGGATCCTTTGGCGAGTCGTGCCGGTGACTGCCCTGGACGAGAACACTGCATTCCAGGAGTTGCACGTTGAGTAATTCAGCACAACCACAACTTGTCTCCCTCCTTGTCGCGGCACTCCTGGCTTCTTCGATCGCTACGGCAACAGTTGCGGACCAGCCGAACATCATCTTCATTCTCGCGGATGATTTGGGCTACGGTGATGTTGGCTGCTACAACCCGGACTCCAAGATCCCGACGCCGAATCTTGACCGTCTTGCACAGCAGGGGATGCGATTCACCGATGCACACAGTCCTTGCACCGTGTGCACTCCAACTCGATACAGCCTGATGACAGGACAAATGGCGTTCCGGATCCCTCGGGGGGGACGCGTCTTTACCGGTGCCGGTGGCCCGTCTTTGATCGCTCCGGACCGGCGGACGCTGCCTCAGATGTTGCGTGAGCAAGGCTACGTCACGGCCTGCTTTGGCAAGTGGCACATCGGGTTGACGTTCTACGATCAAGGACGGCATTCCCATCCACGACGGAGGACTCGAGGCGATCGAGCGAATCGACTATTCGCGGGCGATTGAAGGCGGGCCGATCGATTGTGGCTTCGATCATTTCTTTGGCACGGCGTGCTGCCCCACGACCGACTGGCTGTACGCATTCATTGAAGGCGATCGAATTCCCGTACCACCGGATGGCAAACTCGATCGGTCGAAGCTACCGAAGCATCCCTATGCCAATGACAATCGCCCCGGCATGGTCGCGCCCGATTTTGATCTGGAGGAAGTGGACCTCAAGTTTCTGGAAAGGAGCCAGCAGTTTCTCGTTCACCACGTGGAGAACACACCTGACAAGCCATTTTTCTTACTGCATTCGACGCAGGCGGTGCACTTGCCCTCGTTTCCCAGTGCCCGGTTCCAAGGCAGGTCAAAATCCGGTCCGCACGGAGATTTCATTTGTGAACTTGACTGGATCGTCGGCGAGTTGATGAGAACGCTGGACGATTTGGGAATTGCCGACAGCACCCTGGTGATGTTTTCGAGCGACAACGGCCCGGAAGTGCCAACCGTTTATCACATGCGTCACGACCATGGGCATGACGGCGCCAGGCCATGGCGAGGCATGAAACGAGACAACTGGGAAGGCGGGCATCGGGTTCCGCTGATCGTTCGCTGGCCGGGAAAGGTTGCCGCAGCAGCGACCTCCGATCAACTGACATCCTTAACCGACGTGTTCGCCACGGTAGCCGAGATCGTGGGTGCGGCAATTCCTGACCAGGCGGCGGAAGACAGCTTCAGCATGTTGCCGGCACTGCTGGGGCGTGACGGTGAAGAACCCATTCGCCCTTATATTCTGCAACAAGGTTTTGGCGGCGCAAGATACTTGGCTCTTCGAAAAGGCAAGTGGAAGTACCTCGCACACCAGGGTTCCGGTGGAAACAACTACGCGTCTCACTCACTCCTGCGTGAATACCAGTTGCCGGATACGGCCCCCGAGGCGCCCGGTCAGTTATACGATTTGGAAGCAGATCCCGGTGAGACGCGGAATCTGTATCACATGCATCCGAAGATTGTCGCGGAACTGAGGCAACTGTTGGAGACTTCGCTGGAGAGCGGACGAAGTGCTCCCCAGCGTAGGGATCTGAGCTTGCCGGATTCATAGCTCCTTCCGGTTATGCGTTCATCGCCAAGTTAGCGATTCTGGTTGGATTGCCATCGAGGTCGGACGGGTGGAAACACTGTTGTCCCTTCGTCCCAGATCTCTCTGGTCCTTGAAATGGGTCCGCAGTCAAACGTGTCGTATGTCTACAACGACAGGAGAGTAAATCGTGTCAGAACGAACAACCAGTCGACGTGAATTCCTGAGCGCAGGTGGAGCAATTGCGGCCAGCGCGATGGCAGGCGGAAGTCTGTATGCCGCGGATGCGAAAGCCAAACCCGGTCCCAACGGCACCATCAACTTGGCTTTGATTGGATGCGGTGCTCGAGGCTGCGGCCAAGTCATGCCCAGCTTCATGGAATGTCCCGGCGTACGAATGGTTGCGGTGTGCGATGTCAACTCGAATCACCTTGCGCGAGGGCGCGAGCGGGCTGGTGGTAACCGAGTGGCCGCGTACAGCGATTTTCGCAGGTTGCTGGATGATCCCACGATTGATGCGGTGATTGTGGCTACGCAAGCTCATTGGCACGTGCCAATCGCCGTGGCCGCTTGCCAAGCTGGCAAAGATGTGTATTTGGAGAAACCGCTTGGTAATTCCATCGGCGAAGGTAGGTACATCATCGAGGCAGCCAACAAATACGATCGCATCGTCCAGATCGGTACGCAGCAGCACAGCATGCAGCATTATCGCAAGGCAGTCGAGATGATCCATGCAGGCCGATTAGGCGAGATCAGCGAGGTCGAAGTGTGGGATCACACCTACTGGGCACCCGGTCGCGGCAGCCCAGCCGACTGCGACCCGCCACCGGAACTCGATTGGGACTTCTACGTTGGTCCCGCTCCGATGCAGAGCTACAACCCCAACATCTATTACAATTACGGCTACGATTGGTTCCGACTCTCCGGCGGCGGGCACCAAGTTGCTTGGGGCGTTCACCATTTCGACATTGTGAACTGGGCCATGGGCGTGAAATACCCTGAGCGGGTTTCGGCGATGGGCGGACACTTCGCCTATCAAGACAATTTCGACTATCCCAACACGTTCGGTGCAATCATGGAGTTTGGGCCTGGGCCGGTCGCCAAGAATGGGTTCCTGCTGCAGTACACAATGCGAATGGGGTCGCGTCGTGTGCGACGTTCTCACGCCAAGTGCTTTTACGGTACCGAAGCGACGATGATGCTCGACCGCAGCCGGATCTCGATCGCACCAGAACCGAAGGGAAACAAAGCACAAACGGAAGCTGGATATCTACTGAGTGCGGAAGAAGAGATCGTTTCGACCGGCGATGATTCTCGGCATTCCCAAGTCTTTCTGGACCACATCCGCAATCGGACGCAGCCCGAGACCGATGCTCGAACGGGGCACTACGCGACCAATCTTGGCCACTTGATGAATGTGTCGTGGGAGGTCGGTCGGAGCATTGAGTGGGATGGCGAGAAGGATCAAGTTGTGGGCGACGAAGAAGCCAACCACTACGTTACCAAAGAGTATCGTGACCCGTGGAAGGTGACGGTCTGATCCCCAAAGCGCGGCACGGACTGGATCGGCCGTCCGATTGGCCTGTTCGCCACTGAAATCACCCGAGCGACCTGCGTTCTCGAAAACACTCGATCCGCCCGACGCCTCCGTCGGCGGGCCTGGCCCCGGCGGCCCACGCCGCTCGCCTCGCGGCGATCGACCACCGCGAGGGCCAAAACCGGGAAAGCCGCCCGGGAAGCCAAATCGTCCAGCACTTTGGGGCGGTTCTACTCGCCAGACCACTTCGCCAGTTTTCACATCACACGCGACAAGCGCAGATTCGGTTCCGGGTCCAAAGTTGAGATAACACAGTCCATCGTGAATGATCGGCGATGACGCGGAACGGAGGTCATGCTCTGTCCATGGTTCAGGTCTTCGGAAGCGATTCGTCACGTGTGGGGATGAGTGTGTTTTAAGGTGACGATAATCTCCGCTTCCGTTTCTCGATACTCACAGACCCGATATCGGTGCCCACCTTCTGGATTTGCTTCTTTCGCCGCTTCCCACCCATGGTGTCGGGCAAAGGCGACTGCCTCGTCCGAGAGGCCCACACATTCACTCCCGACCGAGCCGTGATGAGACATCTCGTAGCAGCCGATCGCCAGGAACACTTCCTCCTGATCTGAGGAGTCGCTGCGCATCGATCTGCCGTCCCAATCGCCGCCGACAAATTTCAGTACGATGGGTTTCATGACATCCGTCTCCAGGCTTTACGAGTGTACGCAGCCACCCGCCGACGATGCATTGCGGGAGGACCGCGTGACAACTCGCACTGGCTGCGTTGTGGGGCACCGCTCATCGTCACGGCATGAGCCCATGGCCGTCATTCCGCAATCTCTTCCGCGGCTTCCCTGGGAGAATCACCTTTCAGAAAGGTCCTCAGCGCCTGCTCACTTTCACCGCTCACGCCCGCGCAGACCGCAACGCCGGCATCGACAAGCAACTGCGTGGATACGCGATCTACGCCGCCACAAACCACCGCATTGACTCCGCGTTCAATCAGCATCTTGATTCGTTTGTCAGATCCCCAGGCCGAGGTGGATACGGTCTCACGATGCGCGATCTCACCTCGCTCGATTTCCAAAATAGCAATGACGGGGGCACAATCAAAGCGTGGTGACACGCGATTTCCGAAAGTTGGCACCGCTACCTTCACGGATTCGCTCCTCTCGATTACGTCGTCAAGTAGCATCAGCAAATGACATGCCACGAGACGTTGAGCGATGCCGGCCAACCGGTTATCTCTTGGGACACGCTCCTGCCCTGCGAACCTCGCCCCCATGGTTACTTCTGGCTTTCCCTGCTCTCCGTCGGAAACGATCAGAGATTGCAGCATCGCCATATCGTGGCGTCGCGGTATTGCAGACCTGCACGCGTCGGTGGGCCTGCTGGTTGGCTGAGCAGGCCGCTTTCCACTTCCCTCGTGCCAAACTGCCGTAACCTTCCTTTCGCGATTGCTGCGCTGGCAGGATGAAGTTGATCGAGAACGCTTCGCGAGAACTTGCGGGATGAGCATCACCCTGTTCGTCGACGAAGTATTGCTTCATGAGACGCCACGAATGTTCTCACGCTGGCTCGGACGCGTCGAGTTGATTCGCCGGTGTGGGCATCGATTGGAAGAGGCGTTCGCCGAGTGCCAGCAGAGTTGGATAGGCATCCAGTACGTCTTTCGTGATGATTTCCACCGGGGGTGGCAGCAGGAAGATACGATTTCGATATGCACCGATCAACATCAATGCGTCACGCTCATCCTCACTTAGTGAGAAACTGGTAACCTTCTCAGTGCGCACCCGCGATCGTCGGCATGAAGCGAATCGATCTTCCCACCCATGGTGAAGCTTGGGACTGATGCACGACAGATTGACATTGCTTAACAAATCGAGCACATCGATGAACCGCAGTGATTTCGGTGCGTTCAGGAAGTCCCGAGATGGAACTACCTCCGGCGGTGATGGTTCCAGAAGGCTCGCGATTGTGGTGGGGAATTCCTCCCGCACCGGCTCGAGGCGCCAGGCCACCATGATCTCCACGACCCGGACGCCCAAGTCGACGGCCTCGCTCAGATAAGCGATCCCATCCCCAGCCTTCCCAAATGCTTCTTGAGCCCCCTGCCACAGCCGCTCCGCCTCGGTTGCCGGGCTGAGCAATACTCGCTCGATGGATGCGCACATGCTTGATCCCTCCTTCCGATTCGCTTCGTCGGAAAAGTGATGCGCGTCGTTTCGAGTAGGCCGATCACTTCGATCAAGTTGCAGTTCTGTTCGTCAAACAATTTGCCGGTCCGACGTTGCCCGCAACCGGCTTGTTGGACATCTAGCAGCTTACCGCTCAATCCAAGGGACAACAATGATTTGCTGATTCGGTCTGGAGCGTCAGTCCGGATTTCTTGTCGCTGGTTGCGGAGAGACGATGAGGCGCGGAGGACCGTGACCCGCGTTCCATCCAAGAGAAAGACAACGCGGCACGCGGGATCCGGTGTGCGGCCGCGTCGGAACGAATCGCAAGAATGGCCCGCAACCGGTACTACGCAAGCCCCCCCGAACCCCCCAGTATCACGCGTCTTGCCTGGGGCGTTCGCGATCCACCGGCGGCGATCTCCATCGCGGCCCCGCTTCATTCGTTCTGACACTGTCTCGCGGATCCCGGTCAACGACGGCCGTCTTCGCGAATTCTCTGCCCGGCAACGTCGTCATCGGACATTAAAGGCAGGCAGGCCTGTCCCGTTGTCACGATATCAGGCAAGTCTGTCGGGTCCGTGGGCCGACTTACGATTGGGGGGGCTGTGTCCGGGGCCGATGGGGTCTCTTCGTCGTCGGCCAACTCATCATTGGAATACGGCTTGCGGTGGCGACAGCGGTGCTTGCGAAGGCAACAGCAGTGCCTGCGATGCGGGCGAATAAAGGGCTTCGCAAAGCAGCCGGCAAATCGACTCGATCGCCTTGTCCGATCAACGGTTGAAGATAGACCATGCGGCATGAGTATACTCAACTTGTTCCGTATTCAATCACGTAGTTGCCTTGTCGCCTGGCCTTTGCTCTTGGGTCTCGTTGGGTGTGCCCATCGACAGCCAACACGAGAGATTCCCACCCGTCCTCTGCTACCGTTTTCCGCGACCGGGCAAGTCGAAATGCACGATCGCTGGTGGACGGCGTTTGGTGATCCGGCGTTGAACCGCCAGGTGGAGCAAGCACTTGGTGACAATTTGACGCTTGCTGTTGCCTTCCAAAGGCTTCGCGCCGCCCAAGCTGTTGCGCGACGCGAAGCCTCGGACCTTTTCCCCGACGTCGACGGCATCATTACGACTGACAGCATCTTTGGCAGCGGGCCAGATCGAACGGGGGTTGTCTGGGGACTTGATGCGGCATACCAGGTGGACCTTTGGGGGCAAATTCAATCACGAGTTGAAGCCGAGCGATTGCGAGCAGAAGCGACATGTGAGGACTATCACACGGTGGCACTTTCGCTAGCCGCCGAGGTTGTCGCACGTGGTTTTCTCTAATCGAAGCTCATGCTCAGCTAGAACTGCTCGACGAACAAATCGAAACCAACCGTACCGGCTTGAAGGCGCAGGAGTTGCGGTTCGGCCGCGGGTTTGTTCGCAGCGCCGATGTGCTCCGCCAGCGGCAGCTGGTCGAGTCGACGTTGGAGCAGGCGGTGGTTGTTCAGGCGCGCATCGAACTGCTGGAACATCAACTGGCGGTACTGTTGGGGCAGTTGCCGCAGGCGGCCAGCTACGACCCGGGAGCCGATCTGCCTATCCTGCCGCCGCTGCCGGATGCCGGATTGCCGTCGGAACTGTTAACTCGCCGGCCCGACGTCCGCCGTGACTACTTGGCATTTGTGGCGGCCGATCGTGATCTGGCATCGGCCGTAAGCGCTCAATACCCCCGCATCAATCTGACCGGTTCGGTAATCAATGCTGCGGAAAGCCCGGAGACGCTGTTCCGCGATTGGTTTTTTTCGATCGGCAGTCAGCTGATCGCCCCGCTTGTGGACGGTGGCCAGCGGCGGGCCGAAGTCGATCGCACCACGGCGTTGGTCTATCAGCGATTCGATGAATACGGGCAGACGATCTTGAACGCCTTTCGCGAGGTCGAAGACAGCCTGGCAAGCGAACGTTATCAGATCCAGCGGATCGAACGGCTCAAAGCCCAGGTGAGCCTGGCCCAGCAGGCCTCCGACCAACTGGTCAAACAGTATCTGATTGGCGATGCGGACTACCTGGATGTCCTGAGCGCAATCCAGGCTGCGCAACGCTTGCAACGCGAGGCCCTGTCCGCCAGACTAGATCTGAGATTGATTCGCATCGGGCTATACCTGGCGTTGGCCGGAGGTTTCGACACGTGCCCGCAAGGTCTTGCCGATTCGCCCTCGCACCCAACAAACTCATCTGCCGATATGCTCGAGTCACCTTCCGATCTGCACAGACTGCCCCCACCTGAGGATCCTGCTCGAGAGATCGACATCGATGAATGATGCCAGCCCACCGCACCCCGAACGACGCTGGCTGAGAGCCGTCGGTAACGCGACCGCGTGCCTCGCGATTCTCGCCGCATCGGGCGCCGGCATTGTGGTGATCAACCGCAGTGAACCAACCGCACAACAGATTGATGCGACGCGCAAGTCCGCAGCGTTGGTCGAAACGGTAACCGTCCAGCGTGGTACGTTCTCCCCTCGCCTGGTCGTGCTCGGAAGCGTCGAGCCCGCCCAAGATATGGTGCTCAGTCCGCGCGTCAGCGGGCAAGTGATGGAGCTATCGCCAAAGTTCGTTCCAGGTGGGATGATCCGCGAGGGCGAATTGCTGCTCCGCATCGACCCGGCCGATTTTGAGATTGCCTTGTCGATTCGCGAAAGTGAACTGCAGCAGGCGGAGGCATCGTTGGAGATTGAGGAGGGTCGGCAGAGTCTTGCGAAGGAGGAGCTTGCCCTGCTGAAGGAGACGATCGATGCGACCAACCGGGCGCTGGTGCTGCGCGAGCCACAGTTCGCGTCGATTCAGGCTCAGGTCAGCGCAGCCAGGGCGGCCGTACAACAGGCCAAGTTGGACTTGGAACGGTCGCGCGTCTTGCGCCGTTCGATGCGCAGATTCTGAATCGCTCCGTCAACGTTGGTTCCCAAGTTAGCCCCGGCGATGAGCTTGGCCAGCTGGTGGGAATCGAAGAATACTGGGTTCTGGCCGCTGTCCCGGTTCGGAGCTTGCGCTGGGTACAGTTTCCCGAATCGGAGAAGCCAGGATCGGCGGTCACACTGCGAAATTCGGACGCCTGGGGCCCGGATGCGAAGCGTCAAGCTCGCGTCACAAGAATGATTGGCACACTCGACGAACAGACTCGGTTGGCGCGCATTCTGATCACTGCGCCCGACCCGCTGGGACAAAAATCCGATGCGCCGCCCCTGATTCTCGACACCTTGATCGAAGCACAGATTGAGGGCCGACCGATCGAGGACGTCGTTCGCCTCAGTCGCGAGTATGTGCGCGACCGTGGTACGGTCTGGGTGATGAAAGACGGCAAGCTGGAGATCCGCGAGACCGACATCGTATTCCGCGATGCCGAATATGCCTATATCCGGGAAGGATTAGCGAGTGGTGAAGAAGTAGTGACCACCACACTGGCTACCGTGGCCGAGGGTGTTGGACTGCGCAAGGTGGGTGACACATCCACCCCGAGCGAACGCTCCAACGGGGAGGCTACGGATTGAGCCAGCAGCGAGACAATACCGACGCACGCAGTGGCCCCATCGCTTGGATGGCGCGCAACTCGATTGCTGCCAACTTGCTGATGGTGATTTTGCTCGGCGGCGGCCTTTGGTCGGCCGTTGTGATTCAAAAGGAAGTCTTTCCCCGGTTTCAACTGGACATTGTGGAGGTCAGGGTAGGCTATCCCGGTGCCGCACCCTCGGAGGTAGAACAGGGGATTTTGCGACCGATCGAGGGAGCCGTGCGGAGTGTGGAGGGGATTCGCGAGATTACGAGCCAAGCGCGAAGGTCGGGGCGCAGTGCTGATTGAGCTTGTGGCCGGCCAGAATCGAATGAAGGCTTTTCAGGATATCGATCAGGCCGTCAACCGTATTCGCACATTCCCCGACGAGATAGAACAGCCAGAAGTGCGATTGCAGTCCGAGCAGCGAGAAGCGATGCAGATCGCAATCTACGGTCCGATCGATGTTTGGGCGCTCCGCAAGCTCGCCGAACAACTGCGCGACCAGCTGCAGGCCAATGATCAGATCACGCAAGTAGAACTACGTAGAGTGCCGCAGTACGTTACGCACGTCGAAATCCCGCGTCAGCGGTTGCGCGAATACGGGCTCACGCTTCCTGCCGTCGCAGAGATTATCAGAACTTCCAGTCAAGATGTTGCGGCCGGTTCTGTGCAGACGAGTGCCGGAGAAATCCTGCTGCGCGTCAAAGCTCGCAAGCAGTGGGCGGATGAGTTCGCCAAGATCGGGATCGTGGCCGGCCGCGACGGACCGCTCGTGACGCTGGGGGATATTGCCACAATTCGCGATGGCTTCGAAGAAGTCGGCTTTCACTCGCAGTTCAGCCAAACGCCCTCCGTCGAACTGGACATCTACCGCGTGGGATCGCAGTCGCCGATTGACATCGCGAGGGCTGTCGAGCAAACCATGCGAGAATTCGAGACGGTCTTGCCGCCGGGCGTAAAGTGGAGGATTGATCGAAACAACGCGGAAGAGTTTCGCCGGCGATTAAATCTGGTGCTGGAAAACGCCGTGATGGCGGTCGTCATCGTCTTGCTGATCCTGGCCCTGTTTCTCGAAGTCCGCCTGGCCTTCTGGGTAATGATGGGCATGGCAGTCTCGTTCATCGGGGGACTGTTGCTGCTGCCGCTGGCTGGAGTCAGCGTCAACATGATTTCCCTGTTCGGCTTCCTGGTCGTGCTCGGAATCGTGGTCGACGATGCAGTCGTGGTAGGCGAGAACGTCTATGAAAAGCGGCACACCGAGAGTGATTACGAGGTCGCTGCCATCGACGGAACGCGGGAGGTCGCTGGGCCCGTCACGTTCAGCATCCTGACCAACATCGCGGCCTTCGTGCCTTTGATGTTCATCCCTGGCGAGACGGGCAAGTTCTGGGCGCCACTGCCCGTCGTCGTGATCATTGTGCTGTCGCTTTCACTGATCGAATCGCTATTCATTTTGCCGGCACACTTGGCTCACGCCCGAGCTGGCGGTCGGAAGCGACGTGGGCTGGGAGCGCAACTGCATCATGGCCAACAGGGCTTCAGCCGAGCGTTCAACCGTTTCGTGGAGATAGTGTACGGGCCCCTGCTGATCTTCTGTTTGCGATTTCGTTATATCACGGCCTGCACGGCAGTCGGCTTGTTCCTCGTGGTGGGCGGTTACGCAACCAGCGCCCACATGGGCATGATCTTGATGCCCGAAGTTTCTGCAGACGAAATCGAAGCGGGCGTGCGGATGCCCGTCGGAACGACACAGGATCAGTCGGCCGAAATCGCCCGAGCGGTGACGGAGGCCAGCGTGCGCATGTTCGAAGAACACAACCTGTATGAGGTGGCCGAAGGGATCAAGACCAACGTCCGCGGGCAAGATTTCATCGATGTAGAAATCGTAATGAAGCCCCCGGATCAGCGCGATATGACTGCCAATGAAGTGATTGCGCTGTGGCGAGACTCGATCGGCGACCTACCAGGCGTGGACCAAGTCACCTTCGAAGCCGAAAGCGGGCCGGGTGGGTACCGACAAGACATCAGCATCGACCTGAGCCACAGCGATATCAATGTCCTGGAAAAAGCGTCTCAGGCATTCGTCGAGCGTGCGAAGCGTTTTTCCAACGCCCGTGACGTCAGCGACAACTACAACAAAGGCAAGGCGCAGTACGATTTTCGCCTTCGCCCGGAGGGCAAAGCACTGGGCCTGACCGACGAAGAACTGGGGGAGCAACTACGGGGTGCGTTCTTCGGCTCACTCGCCCTTCGCTTGCTGCGCGGCACGAACGAGATTGAGGTCCGTGTCAAATTGCCCGAAGAACAACGCGAAGATATCCATCACCTGGAAGACCTGATCATCCGCACTCCAAGTGGTGCGGAAGTTCCGCTCTTGGATGTCGCGGATGTGAAGATAGACGAGGCCTTCACAGCGATTAACCGCCGCGACGGCCGACGGGTGGTCAACGTCTCTATGGACATCGAACCCAAGCGAGCCATTACGCAAGTCATTGAGGCGCTGCGGAACGAAGAGCTACCTCAGCTGCGCGAGGATTTTCCTGGCATCACCTGGAGCTTCGAGGGAAGCAATGCGGAAATGCGTCGCGCAACTTCATCCTTGTGGGGATCGTTCGGGCTTGCGCTGGCAGTGATCTATTCTTTGCTGGCGATCGCTTTTCGAGGTTACATCCAGCCGCTGATCGTGCTGGTCGCGATACCGTTCGGGATTGTAGGCGCCGTCCTCGGCCATATCCTCCTTGGATACGACCTGTCGCTGGTCAGCCTGATGGGCGTGATCGCCTTATCTGGCGTGGTGATCAACGACTCTTTGATCATGATCGATTATGCCAATCGACGCCGCAAAGACCATTCGGCATTCGAAGCCATTTCGCAAGCGGGTTTGCGCCGGTTCCGACCGATCTTGCTCACGACCCTGACGACGTTCGGTGGCCTCATGCCGCTCATGTTTGAAGACTCCTTGCAAGCCCAGTACATTATTCCGATGGCGATCTCATTAGGATTCGGAATTTTGTTCGCTACCGCCATCATCCTGGTTCTCGTTCCTTGCCTCTACCTGATCCTGGAAGACATCCGGCTGATGTTTTCGACCAAATGAATCAGAGGCGTGCTTCTGCACGGACGAAGTTGTTGTCGCCAAACTGGATACCGCAGACAAAGACAATTCTCACCAACAGCCTGTAAGGAGTGAAGATGTCCTTTCCCTGGCTTTCGTCACTTCCCATAATCGCAACATCGATACTCGTGTCGGTCATGGCGATGCCGTCTCGGGCGAATGAAACGACACGGCCTGACATTGTCGTTTACCTTGCCGACGATCTTTCGGCGGGTGATCTGCCGATTTATGGCGGCTCCAACATCGAGACTCCGTCCATCGACCGACTTGCCCGCGAGGGAACGACGTTTGAGTCGGCGTTTGTGGCAAGCCCATCGTGTGCGCCCAGTCGAGCCGCATTGCTGACCGGCTTGATGCCTGCGCGAAATGGAGCCGAAGAGAATCACACGTATCCGCGAGATGGCATTCTTCGACTGCCCCGAATCCTTAATCAGCTCGGTTACCATACGGCCGCGTTTGGCAAGGTCGCTCACGGCAAGAGCGCAGGTGAATTCGGATTCGAAACGATCAACTTGCAGCCGGAGATCCTCCAGATCCGCAAGAACATCCAGAGATTCCTGCGACAAAGGAGCGATGATCGTCCGTTGGCACTTTTTGTCGGCACGTCCAATCCGCATGTACCTTGGCCGAGCCATTCGACTGTAGATCCCAATACGATGACACTGCCCCCAAACCTGATTGACACGCCACGGACGCGCGTTCAGCGATCCAGGTACCTTCAGGAAGTCAAAGATTTCGATGCATATCTTGGGGAACTTCGATCACTGACGCGTAAGCAGCTTTCGGAAAACACCGTCTTCGTGTTCTCCAGTGACCACGGAGCACAGTTTCCGTTCGGCAAATGGACGCTCTATGACGAAGGCATTCATGTGCCACTGGTGATCTCTTGGCCCGGAAACACGAAGCCAGGTTCACGCACGCCAGCCATGGTGAGCTGGGTCGATCTATTGCCAACATTGATCGACATCGCCGGCGGAGAGATTCCCAATGGTATCGACGGTCGATCGTTTGCCGCGGTGTTGCGAGGTGAGTCGCAATCTCACCGTGCAGCGCCTCTTCACGACGCACAGCGGCGATCGAAAGATGAATGTATATCCATGCCGCAGCATTCGAACCAGACGATACAAGCTGATCTATAACCCCCATCCGGAGTTCGCCTTTACGACACACATTGATCTACTGCTTCGTGAGACATCCGGCGATTACTTCAAGGAATGGAAAGAGCTCGCCAAAACCGACACCAAGGCCGCGGCAACGATCGCGCGCTTCCACGGCCGTCCCGAGTATGAGCTGTACGACCTAGAAAAGGACCCTCGGGAGCAAGTCAACCTGGCCGATCAAGACCACTTCCTTCCGATCCGAACGGAACTGGACGTCGAACTGAAAGCCTGGATGGAGCAGCAGGGTGACAACGTTACGGTCTTTCATGACCCCCTGCTTTTGAATGCTCCCGAGACCTGGGTACCACGCAAGTAGTCCGTGTGCTCGTTGGGCAGCAAGCGTGCTTCTGCGCCGAAGTGGATTCTCAGGGCTTGGTGCACTCAGGAAGTCGTCGCAATTTCGTCAACTGCGTGCGTCTCCCGCAGGGCGAGCGTCGAGCCGCATCTCCTCCTGAAACAGAATCGCCATGCCGCGGAGCTTGCGCATGACGTCGCGATTGCGAGCTGGTTGAGACTCCCCGGGATCTTTCGCCAGGTCATACAGTACAAGGCTCGGGTTCAAATAGAGTTTCCAATTGCGCCAGCGCACGGCGGCCAGTGCGCCCTGGCTGCCGTGATAGAAGAAGGCGTCGTTGTATTCGTTGCGGCTAATCAGTGACGCCCATTCGCCTGGTGGATTCCAGCGACGCCTCAAGGGGACCGAAGCATTGAGCGATTTCTTCATTCCCGGAGGCGGCACGATTTGGCTCTCACCCCTCAGGAGCGGGCTGATGTCACGACCGTCGATCACTCGGCCGTCGGGAATGCTGATGCCCGCGAAGGTGGCAAGCGTCGGATACCAATCCATCGCGCGAACGACCGCAGACGATTCCACGCCTGACTGCAAACCCAGCCCGGGCCCCCACGCGATTGCTGGCACACGCATGCCGCCTTCGTAAGTCGACAGCTTGTGTCCGCGAATCTTCTGTGCCGGTGTCCGTCCCGGTCCACGGCCATTGTCAGAAGCGTAGATAACGATCGTGTTGCCATCGATGTCCATCTTCTCCAACGAATCAAAAATACGGCCAACGTGGTAATCCAATTCCTGAATCGCGTCGCCATATTCGCCCCAGTTGGAGCTGCCTTGGAATTCTTCGCTCACGCCGAGCGGCGTGTGCAGCATGGTGTGTGGCAGATAGAGAAAAAACGGCCCTTCTTTGTTCTTCTCGATGAAGTCAATGGCTTCATCGGTATAGAGCCGTGTTAGTTCGGCGGGATCGGCAGGACGTTTCACGACATCGCCGTTCCGCATCAGGGGAACACCTCCCTGATCCTCGAAATAGACCACCTCCAGCGCGTCCAGATTGTGCAGGAGCCCAAAATAGTGATCGAATCCCTGATTGCGTGGCAGGAACGGCTCACGGAATCCCAGATGCCACTTGCCAATGCAGGCGGTCGCATAGCCGCCGGCCCTCAGCAATTCTGGCAGCGTCAGTTCGTCCGGATGAATACCCGATTGTGAATCTCCGCGATGCACCCAGATCTCGTTACCTACCCGGCGTGGATAACATCCTGTTAGCAAACCTCGCGCGACGGGCTACAAATCGGCGCTGCGGCGTAGTAGTCCGTAAAGCGAGTCCCCGCCTTCGCCATCGCATCGATGCGCGGCGTTCTCACCTCGGACGCGCCATAACAACTCAGATCGTAGTACCCCTGATCATCGACAAAGATGATGATTACATTGGGTGATCGGTCGGAAGCGGCTTGCAGTGACGTCGAGCAACACCAACTTACGATGAGAAAGCCAAGCTGGAATGTCTTCACCACTTTCCTTCCCCCAAAACGTCAGGCTTTAATCCTTACTGGTATCGTGGCCTTTGCGTTGTATCATCATTTCACCGAAGCGTCTCGTCACTCTTTGTACTCGGAAGAAACTTCGCCAGTAACGCTACATGTCCGCGCGACAAGACAGTGCGCGATCTTGGAGCGATCGGCGAAAGCCCCCGGCGATCGGCGAAGGCCTCCGGAACGATCGGCGAAAGCCCCCGGAACGCTCGGCGAAGGCCTCCGGAAAGCTCGGCGAAGGTCTCCGGAACGCTCGGCGAAGGTCTCCGACCTCGCCGAAACCGCTGACCGCAGGTCTCCCTGACTCTACGAGACCTTTGGCCCCGACGAGTGCGGGGTCGGAGACCCTCGCACAGCGTGCCAGGAACGCTACATGGCCGCGCGACACCCACTAGGCCGTTTCCTCGGCGGCACAATCGGCGAGTGTAGCCGCCTGCTTCATTCGTATTCTAGCCAAGCGGTTGCGTGGCAAGCTGTGTCTACTGTAACTCGCACCCAATAGGCCCCAAAGGCTTCCGGGAATTCGTGGTGGAACGTTTCTTCGGTTGCCACGTCGCATGTCAAATACCGGACCCAATCACCTTGGCCTGTGATATCCACTTCGACGGCGAAGCCAACCGATGCGGTTGCGTCGTGGCAAAGCTGAAGTGTCTTTCGATCGTAACCGGTCATCAGGTACGGATCAGAGACCTCTCCGGCCAACACGGCCGTCGATTTCCAGGGTCCGCCGTGGCCGATCGGTTTTCCCGCCTTCCAAAGGTCATCGACGGCGCCCACCCAGAGAGCAACCTTGTTATCGTCGGAACGAATGATGTGAGAGTTTTCAGCGGGAGCATCCCGAGAAACACCGCTGAGCACCAGCATGCCCCGATAGGAACAGTAATCTTTCAGTCGCATGTTGCTGGTCGCAATCGGACGGATTTTGGCGAATCCTCCCGCGTTCCGCGCCGGCAGTTCGTAAAAGGTTCCGTGGCAGTGGAACAGGTCTCGCTCGGTCACGACCTCCCGATCCAATCGTTCCGCTCCCAACGGACCTTCCTGGTCAAACGCCGAATCGCTCTTGGGCAGCCGCCACCGGTTTCCCGAGTCGTCGACGTAGACGACGGACGCATCGTCGATTTCGAGGATATCTGTCGGCACGGGAGCCGCATCGACCAGCCAATCGTAAGCGGACTGGTCCTCCACACGTTTGAGTTGCAGGTTGCCATCCAGTTCGTAGTATCCGGTTTCGTCTGCCACGCCGTCGCTTGCCGTCGTCGCGGCAAAGGCCAGCGTCTTAAGTCCTTCGCCGCGGACGCGCAGAAGACCACCGGACAAGTCTCTTGTTTCAGGCAGTGCTAGGCCGTCGAATCGGGAATCCGCGATCGTTGGTCGGGAATCCGCGTTGTGACAAGAAAACTGAACAGTAACGTTGTCGCAGTCTCGATTGGTTCGCACGCGCACCCAGACGCCGCGATCGCTTGCTGGAAACGGCATCCACTGGTACGAGTTGGCCGGGACGGTGGTCTCCCGTAGTCTGCTCCACTGACCGTCACCTGCCAGATCTACCTCGAAGGTAAACCGAACCGGCTGATCTGCATCGTGCACGATGTGGGCACCTCGGCAAGTGAATCCTTCGAACAAGAACGGGTCGGATGGCGTGTTCGCCGAGACCGGCTCGTTGATCCACACCGCGCCGCGGCCCAGCGGGGGCCCCAATTGATCGAGCGTATCTGGCTGGACGAACCAGAGATTCGAATGCGATTGGCCGGGCGGTTTCAGTTTCCCCTTGGCCCGCCGCGTGTTCAAAAACTCACTCTTGGCCGAATCGTCGCAGCCAAACACCAGGCGATCGCCCCATCGGCAGAAATCTCCGACGACTTTCAAATAGGTTGAGCGGGGAGCAATCCCGGCCGAATTGCGAAATGAAAACGACTTCGGAAATCGCCAGAACATTCCGTGCATCGTCATCAGGAGATCTTCTTCGCCGATCTCACGAATGCGAGGCCACTCGGTGTTCCACCCGTGTGCTCCATCGTAAGCGTGGCTCGCCTTGGGCAAGCGATAGGTGTGCCAACGGCCGTCATCCAGCAGCATCAACAGCAGCGAACGGTGGTCCCAGCCAATGGACCAGATCGGATCGGTTTCGGGCTTGGGATTGCCGTAAATGCCACCCGGCCCCGTGACTTCGGTGAACTGATTCCGCCGGACAATCCGCCAGCGATCCGCTGCTCCATCCCATTCGGCCAGGCAACCGGACGGGACATCGGGCCGACGTCGAGCTTCGGGGGACGCCTCGCCGTTGTTGGCGTAGACGAGGCGCGATTGACCAGAATAAAGCCCCTTGCCGTGATAGCCGGGCAAGTTGGCTGAACGGACGTTCCGCGGAGCTGTTGTCCTCCGTGTCGTTTGACAACTGTTGCTGATTGTCGCGAAACAGTTCGGTGACTTCAAGCGACTGCAGATCGACCTCGTAGAATCCCTCCTCCATCGTCGCGTAGTAGATCTTCCTGGTCGGATCGGTCAGGTGACGTGCATTTCCCGTCAGTCGACCGAACATCTTGTCGGGCGGAATCACACGGACATTTCGCTCGGAGTCGATAACGTACGGCCCGATCAGCAAATGGTTTGACTCGCGGTGGATCATCCGGTTGGCCGGTGTGCCGCCAACACTTTCGGAACGCGCAGTGATTTGCAGATCGGCGGTGATTTCGTACAGCTTGTCCGTCGAGCCTCCGGGCTGATGCGGCGAGTACGTAATCACCCACAGGCGATCGGCCCATGGCACAACCGCGCCCGTGCCGCATTCGGATCCGTCATTGAAGTAAGCCAAGTGCGGGTAGATGCCGCTGATCTGCTTGTGATCTTCGGCCTGTGAACGTTCTTCGGCGAACGCCGTGCACACCCATCCAAGAGGCAACAGGGCGATCGCGAGACACAGTGATGTCTTCATGGCAAAGTGGATTTCCTGTGCGGCGTTTACTCCATCTTCTGTGGCACACAGGCACCCATTATCTGCCGGCAGCCGCTCGCGTCCTATGGGGTGAGTTGGCCATTGCTCCCATCAGAGAAGAAATCGCCGCAACCATCCGGCATTTCCGACGCGAAATCACTTTCGATGGCGGACAGCAGATTAGTATCGCCCTCTGCAGAGAGCATGTCGGGCGACAGGGGCTTGTTGCGCTCGGAGTTGAGCAACGTCCAGCAGCAAATCAGAGACTCGGTGAGACGGCGTTTGCCACTCAGAACTCGGGGTCAGCCATACACGCCAACCCGACGCGCGAGCGAAGGGGTCAGCCGAGTACTACCGGCCTACGTCGAAGTCAGGTGAAGACCGCGAGATGGACGGCGCCGCAGGAATCGTGCCCCGGGGAAGGTGCCGCGCGGACAGTACGTAGGGTGGGCTCAGCTCGCAAAGCGAGCGCAAGCCCACCATGATGGAAGGCGCAACCCGCCGCGGATTGGTGGGCTTGCGCTTCGCTAAGCCCACCCTACACCTTTCGCTTCTCTCGTTCCCAGGCGGGAGCCTGGGAACGAGAAGAATGTTCCGAAGGGCACATCTTCAGGCAAGGTTGGCTGCCGATCTCTGCGTCTTGCGACCGATCACGAAACTCGTGCGGCGAGGCCGCTATGCCTCGTGATCCGAGTCACCGCGTTTGTAGATCGAATCCAGTGCGTTGGCCAGCAGATCATTGGCAAATTCATGACGGAAGCCGTCCGAGTCTGCCCAGGGATTACCAGCTCCGTGGGAACGAGAGTTTGACTCGTGCTGCAATTCGAACGCCCATTGCCAGCCGACAACGCCGCCATTCGCATTCTCGCGGCCGAGCGATTCGACCAATTGATCAACGGCGGCGTTTACGGTGTTTGGATTCGCTCGTCTGTCGTCAGCGAATACGGCACCCTTACTTCAACCCAGGGGGTGTTTTCTTCGTCGGCTTGCCACCGTCATCGGAATCAGTCGTATTCTTGGCAGGTTTGCCCTTTTCGTTATCCTGATTCGTCAACTGGACATCATCCGGATCAATGCGACTGATAGTTCGCATCCGTACTCTCTGCCGTCACCTGCACCGTGTAGTCCACGTTGCCATCGCGGACATTGTCATCGACCCCGAAAACGGTGACGTTCTGGGCCCGATCCCAATTTGCGGCAGTGAAGACCAGCGTATTGGTGCCGAGCCTGCCTTCCGTCGTATCGAGAGACAGCAGGCTAACAATTACGTCGGCATCCGGACGGCTTTCCAGAACAACGCTGAAAGTCGCCGATGCTCCCTTTTCGCTGGTGGCCAATCCGGAAACGGGTGTCACCGTGATGCCGGGGTTGTCGGGAATGATCGGCACATCGTCGTTCAAGATCGTTCCCATGGCACTGCTTGTGCCGATGATGGTTGATCCCGACGCATTGCTAAGGACAACGCTGTACGTCTCGTCACTCTCGACCAGGTCATCTCCGGCTACCTGAATGGTGATCGTCTTGCTGGTCTCGCCGGCCGCGAAGGAGAGTGTGCCGCTGGGCAAAGTGCCGTTCCATAAGTCGGTGGCGTCGGCGGCATTCGTACCGGAACCGGTGACATGGTAGTCGACGGTAGTAGCTTGGCCCGTGTTGCCGCTGCGAGTCACAGTAAACGTGTGCGGCATGCTGCCGGAATCGCCTTCGACGTGATGGGCGTCGGTGGCAGCGATCGATACGTAATCGTCCGTCGTCGGCGCAAACGTGCCACCAATGAAGTACTGGCCCAGACTGCCGTAGTCGGAATAGCCTGTACCGGACGGATCACCCTCGCCCACACCCAGAGACGTGCAAATAATATTGCCCTGCCGCGACGGTCGCATTGATCGTCGCATTCAGGTAGCCAATGGGGTTGGATGAGGCCACCAGCGTACCGACGCCGTCATATAGTGATGCCAAGATGTCGAGATTCGGGCCGCGGTCCGCGGGATCGACCTGCAAGGTCAAATCGCCGCCGCTTGTGTTGAAGGTAAACACATCCACATCGGTTGTCCGCTCGATAATGCCGGAACCGTACAGCGTGGATCCGTCGGCACTCAGCAGTGCGGCTTGCGAATTCGTGTCGCCGAAGTCATCGACCCGATAATCGAATCCATTGTTGCTGGTGATGATGGCCAGATCGTCCTGGCTGTTGTTGGCGTTCAGATATTCGCCCTGACTCCATTGGGTCAGATTCTTATAGTAGCTGCTGCCCATGATGGGTGCCCAACCGGTGTCACCTGTGCCGTGGCCCCGGTAGTACGTTTCGCTCGGGTCAGTCCGCCCGTCGTGTGACAGGCCGAGGGCGTGTCCGGTTTCGTGGCTGATCGCTTCCGCCGTGGGTTTTTCAGCACCACCACCTAATTGCGCTGTAAAGACGAACACGGGTGTGTCGGACGACCAATTGAACGAACCGGTGTAGGCGACTCCACCAGCCGTGTTGCCGTACCATTCGGTACTACTGCCGCCAATGGCGACGCGCACGCCCCAATCCGAATCACTGCTGCCACTCTTGATCAGGGCATCAATGGCGGGGTCGTCCGTGGTCACGTCAACATCAAATGGCATAAAGTCTTCTGCCACGCGTTGCCAGATGTATTGAATCCGCTGCAGTTCGGCGTCACTGAAAGAGGCTTTGTTGCCGTCCAGGTCATAGGCGGGCGTGACAATGTCCTGGCCACCGTTGAAGCTGGTGTTCCAAGACGTGCCGGAGGTGACATGACCATCGAAGTCCAGATAGATCGTATGGCTCGCACCCAGGTTACTGTGCAATTGGAATGTTTCGGTCAGCGGCACGGTCGACTCGGCCGGCAGCGGGTCACTCGAGGCGACGGTGGATTCCTCGACTTGCAGCGTCGGCAGGTTCGTGAGGACGTGGTATTCGTTGCCATCAAGATCTAGAAGGCGGTGTTCGTGTCCTTCGGAATGCTCTTCCAGCGCCTCGGCCCCATCTGGCAACGGTTGGTCATCGGCTTCGGTCGGGCCGAGCAACGTGGCAAGGTCTTCCGGAACGAGCGGCAGATCCGCGTCCACCGACAGCGAGTCGACGAACACGCCGCACCCGTCCGGCATCTCGGAAGCGATGTCTTCGATGGTGGATAGCAGATCAGCCTCCCCTTCGGCGGGGAGCATGTCGGGCGACAGGGGAGTTGCACTCAGCAGGATCCGGTCTTCCAGTTGAGCGACGTCCAGCAGCACATCAGAGGCTCGGTGAGACCGCGTGCGGCGTGCGGGGCTGGGAGCAATAGAACCGGTCTGGCGGGCGATCGAGGACAGAAGGCGGGCGACCTGGCGTCTCATGGTGCGGATCCTCTGTGGTGCTTAACTCGATGAATCGCGGTAGAGCTCGCCCGTCTTGCATTCGACCTATTCTCCCTCGACAACAGTCCCCTCATCGCCACGAGATGTTCACCAACGAAACATCACGAGCGCAACTTTCATCCGGTTGCCTCGTCCCCATGTTCCGGTGGGAAACGAACAAAAACGACGATTTCAGATGACGTGAGCCTTCGGTAGCCCGGCGATCTCGCTTCGAGACCCGTGGCTTTGCGTCCCGGCCTCGCGACCGGTTTGCCTTTCTCGGGGACCTCACGAACGGGGGCCCGCGAGTAAGATGAACGAGCATCCAAAGCTTAGCCCGATCGCCCCTCCATGTCAAAGCGGGTCATCTAGGTCGAGATTGCGGGCCACATTGCCTGCATCCCCACCAACCCGAAGCGCCAGCGAAGGGGTCAGCCAAGCACTACCAGTCGACGAAGGGCCCAGCCGAACACTTCCGGTCCGCCCAAAACCACCGGTCGACGAAGCGGTCAGCCAAGAACCACCATCCACTTCGAAGTCACTCACCTCGAAGTCAGCCGAATACCGTGCGGTGGACGGTGCGGGAGGAACGCTGCGATTTGGAGGGGATTCCGGGCGTAATCGTGGGGTCACGCGGACCCCTTCGCTGGCGCTTCGGGTTGGTGGAGGCGGGTTGGTGAGGCCGAGAAAAGGAAGTCGCCAGGATCAGGTGAGGGGCTGGTACAGGATGAATGCAACAGCAGAAACGCGAAGGGCACCGAGCGCCACTTGCGGCGGTCTCGGTGCCCTTTGTGTATTCTTCTCGTGCGGATCCGTCAGCCAGCAACTGAGCCGATCATTCGACGGCGACCGAGAAACAACGCAACGCCGAGGATACTCCAGATCGCCAACGTCGACGGCTCGGGAGTCTGAGTCACAACTAATTCTTCCACGACCAGCCTAATGTTGGCAGCCTGAGGATCCCCGAAATCAGGGAGAAGTATCCGTGAGCAAGATTGCGGAATCCGCCATCAAGTGAAGGGCAAACCAGTCTTTGTCAGCGTCGATGCGATCCTGCAGAAGACTCTTCACGTCGCAGGCTGTTGCTGCCCAGCCCAGCCGCGACTTCCTTGCCATCCAGCGGGTTCGTCGGCGTGAACTCGAAGTCAAGGAACCCCTCACGCAGCGGCTCGAACGAAGTCAAATTGACCGGCGTCACCGTGCCATTTCCAGTGATGTATCCGTTTTCAACGCAAATTGTAAGGTGGCTGAATCAATGGCCTTTCCCTTGAGGCCACTGATGTCGAACTGTAGCACCGTGGCGAAGGCATCGTACAACGACACCGTGAACATATTCATATAAGTTCCTGCTCGGATCTCTTGTCCGAGGAGGGGAGTTCGAAAAGGCCGATGAACCCCTCTCCGGCAAAACCGTCAGCAATGGACGATGTATCCAATCGGCCAGTCGAAGTGGAGAGTGATTGTATCTGTCGCTCCAACGAGGCGAACGAATGGCCGGTCGCAAGCAGCAGGACCGGCGCTAGCAAGCGTGACCGTTCGCAGATTCAAATGATGCAGTTGACATGTTACCAAACCTGACGGATGAATAATCGACTTCTACCTGCCACTACGACCCAGTCCGTTGCGATGTACGAAGAACCGCCGTACCCAAACAAACGACAATCCACCACCAGCGATCAAACCGATGAGTTGGAAAGCGGACGGCTCGGGCACCGCCGAGACGTTGAGCGTCGCCGAGCCGGAAGTTGAGTCAGAACCGAAGATTTGATACTTTGGGAATCGAGAAAGAGCCTGTAGCTGCCTGCTGCGAGCACACCGTTATCGCTGCCGGCGTAAGTGCCTTTCCCCGATTCGATTACCTGCGGCACATCCGTCCGCTCGAAGCTGAAAATGTTGTTGTCGTCAGTCGCACCAGCCGAACTGCCAGTACCTTCAAACGCAAGAGTGAACGGTCGCGGAACGCTAAGCGTGAAATCAATCGAGAATCTCGATCGACCGAGATCAAAACCCTCGCTCGAATCGCTCAATGTATCAACATCGACCACAAACTCGGACGCCCAACTGGAACCTGTACTTGACGGACCGCTGTAAGTGACAACATCTTGGCTCGCATTGACATTTCCAGCTGTGTTCGTCTTCGCCCGATCGATGATCGGCAAATCGGTCCAAGATTCCTCGTCCGGGCCAGGAACAGCGTCCGACACGAACAAGTACTGCTCAACCCCATCCACAACCAAATCACCAAACAATGGTTGAACACACAGCAGTCCGCCGAACAGAAACACGAGCCGTCGGAAGTCAAGCAATGTCTTCATGTTTCGCACAGTTGTCTTCATCATTTGTGTGTCGAAATCAGCATACGACTGCCAACGATCGAGGACCATTCTCGGCGCACGCTGTACTCGGGCGATTCCCCGCCTCGAATACCACTCTAACCAGTAGAACCCGCAGTTCAATACAGGGCAAGGCGGCTGTAAGAATATTGAACACATTTTCCCCAGATGCGCCATTCACCCCAGAATTACCCGCACACCCGCATGCTCGCGAAATCCCGTATGGGCCGCCAAATCCGACGGGCAGCCGTTCAGAATCCTAGACAGCCTGCGAACTTGCCCCGAACGCAGCATCGGGTCCACCCGCGAGCTATGAAGATAAGCGCACGGCGGGGCAAGTTGGCTCCACGGAACGGCTGAAATGGCGCTGTGTGGGGACAGGTGGCTGCAATCAGGTCGACTCTTCCGACGCTCGACCCTATCGCAGCCAGCGGAAGATCCGCACCGCCGTACTGAGGGCTGGGCCCTCGCAACCCAGAAGATCGAGAAAACCTGCTGCAGAACAAAAGAGCCGGCGCCCCCGATGACGGAAGACGCCGGCTCTGACTTTTGCAGCTGTTCTCAGGTCGCTCTACGTCATCATGTCGTCAGCCGTTGGCGAGCAACGCAGAGTCCGACGATCCCTAGCACAGACCAGACGATCAATGAGCCGGGTTCGGGTACACCGTTGAAGGGAGGAGCCTCGCCGTTCGTGTCCGGAACGGCAACCCATCCGTAGGCATTTTCGTCAAAAAAAGTCGCGACCAAGCCATCCCCAAGTTCGATTGACGGCGAGACGACTGGATCGTTGGGATCGGGAAGGAAGTAGCCGCTGTTCCACGCATCGGGCTGCCCGTCTTTTAGGAATACATCACCCCAGATTGGCTCCCGATAAGTGGTGACCGTTCCGCTGAACGCGGGCCCACCTTGCTCCCACTTAATTCCATACAATCCGTCCTCCCCACCGTCTTCACCGTCCGGCGACTGCGGGTCGACATTCAATTCAAGTACATTCGGGTCGGAGGCGAGGATATTCTCTTCGGTAAACGAATCCGAGACCTCAACCACCATGTGGCTCAAATTGAAGCTTTCTTGACCCTCATCGAAGGTGTAGGTGTATCGGTACGCCCCTGGGAATGGATCGCCGGCCCCGAGCTTTTCGACTTTCCACGTGAACGTCGCCCCGGTCCATTCATCAGCCGGATCTGTCACGAGCGTCCCCGTGGACACATCCAACCGCCCCTCCGCAATGACTGACGCGTTCACTGCGCCGGCGGTCGCAAGGACCGCTCCAAACACATAAATCACTAGATAATGTTTCATTTCAATCTCACCAATCTCGAATCAACGTGAACTGAGAGCACTTCATTGGATCAACACCGGTCGCAGAAGTGCCCCAAACGTGGCGGTCGAAGAAAGCCAAACACTGGTGGATCTGGTACTGAAGCATCGGCAACAGCTCCAAACCAACCATTCGGTTGGTTGGCGTCACAAAGGCTGTCTCCTAGTTGGTGGACTGCTAGTCCGTCGACGCCGCTGGAAGGTGGAGAGGAGCTAGAAGAATTGCCGCCTGACGGCAGAGCCTTCTCCCCCAAGAGACGACTGATGTCCGGACGTGCTTGACGCCGCTCCTCAAGTTGGGAAACTCTCTCGCGGGTGCCAGACGCCGATGTGTTCGAGTCCGCGTCAAGTTCCATCCCTCGAATGCCAAGACTTGGCGACAGGCTTGCTCCCGCTGCCAGCGAAGGCGTGACAACGCTTGCCGACGCAACACCGCAGAACGCGGCAACGCATGCACAAGTAACTGTCACAAAAGCGAGAGTCCGAGCTAACATCAAACTTTGAAATCCTCGCACGCCATCCAGACCACCTATTCTGATCATTCTATTATCGCCACAGCGCCAGAAATGGCAACCATCACGCCGCACAAATTAGAGCCAAATAACTCTTGATACTCTCTTGCGGCGGGCCTCAGTCGCATACATCGAACGAACCGCTTCTAATTCCAAGCGAGGCCGGCAAGGCGAGCACAGCAGCAGCGAGTGGCGTTGCCTCCGCCTGAAAAGATCGCTCGACGCTCCGTCACGGGTGGTCGCGTGGCCTGGAACCTCCCATTTTGCAGGAGTTTACGCAGGCGCATCGATCACCCGCCGGACGCAGTTCAACTCGATCATGAGGAATAAGCGTGTCTCTTGTCCCCTCTCCCACCTCCGCCTGGAAGGTCGTGCAGTTTATAAGCTATTGGCCTAAAAGACATTACAGCACGCTCCCGCGGTGCGTGAGCGTGCTGTAACTTCCGATGAACTTGTGACTTGAAAGCCACACGGCCACATTGGGCTGGAGGGTTGAAAAGCGGGGGAGCAGTGCATCGCCAAGACTTGGATCCGGGGTCTTGAACCAGGGGCAAAGCCCTGGGCCCGGTGCTGTGGAGCACGTGCGATCGCCGGGCTGGCAAAGCCGGTGGGAATTCAATCATCAGCCTTGACGAAGGAGCGATCCCGAGCGCCCTCACATGGAATCCGAGGAAAACCTGTCCTGCGGTGCGTCCGTTCCCGCTTTCTTCGCTGGGCGGCTCGTCGGGTGAGCGAAAGGACTCGTGAGTACTATCGAACGATCACGGCGCTACGACCATTTGCCCCCTCTTGTAAGTTTTCTTGACAAAATTTCCGCAACCAAGTGAATTGCCGAGAAAAATCTGCCCGCAATACTTCCCCAATCGACAGGGCTTCTGCGATGGGCAGTGCTTCAGCACACCAATCGGTCGGTTAAGTCCGTAGGACCGTTGAAGGAAGACAGGTCGCGGACGACAATACGGGTTCCAGGTGATCACCCATTAGGACACGCAGGGATGAACCCCCAAACAGCACGGATGCTACGACGAGCCTTTGGGTCGCGAGGAAGTCATCGCCAGATGAATGCGCAACCCACGGGAACGGAGTCGCGCCAGCTTAACGGCCCGCAGTTCATGTCTTCGGGTCGCCGCAGGCACAAGAAGGAAATTGTGAAATCAGATTGGGGGGGACATTGCTGCACGCTTTAACAATTGACGTCGAGGACTATTTTCAAGTTTCGGGATTTGAGCGCCATGTCAACCGACGGGATTGGGGCGACTATCCTTCACGCGTTGTCCCCAATACGATGCGATTGCTCGAGATCCTCGACGCCCATCAGGTGAAGGCGACCTTCTTTCATTCTCGGCTGGGTCGCCGATCGGTTTCCCGATCTGGCGCGTGACATTTATGCGGCAGGGCACGAGATTGGCTCCCACAGCTATTGGCACCACCTGATTTATCGGATGTCGCCGACGGAGTTTCGTCGCGACCTGCAGGATTCACGGAACATCTTGGCCGACCAGATCGGCGAGCCGATTACGACCTATCGAGCCCCCTCGTTCTCGATCACACGCGATTCCACGTGGGCGTTGGAGATCCTGGCGGAAGAGGGTTTTGCCAGCGATTCGAGCGTGGTTCCCGCACGGCACGACCGATACGGGATCCCGGGAGCTCCACAACAGATCTTCGAAGTGCAGACGGCCGCCGGCCCGATCTGGGAGTTTCCGCCGGCGGTCGTGCGTGTGGCAGGGATGCAGTTGCCGGTTTCGGGTGGCGGCTATTTTCGGCTCTATCCCTTGCCCTGGACGGTACGCTGCCTGCGCAAGATCGAATCATCCGGCCGACCGTTCGTCTTCTATCTCCATCCTTGGGAAATCGACCCGGATCAACCCCGCCTGCAGGCCGGATCCAAAGTGTCTCGCTGGCGACATCGGGTGAACCTGCACCAGACGGAAGATAAGCTCGTCACCTTGCTAAAAACGTTTCACTTTGGTCGGATGTGCGATGTGCTCGAAACCGCTCGGCAGACCAATCGCATGACCAAGTCGGCCAAGTCGCTGGGGATGGCGGGGTAAGACGAAATCAGGAACGGGGTACGAACCTGCCTGCGCACCGAACGTAGAATCGGCGCAGGGCGAGAGTTGGAAACGTTACGCACCCGTTTCACAGGCGCTTTGTCACAGCTAAGAAAATAGGGGTTGCCTCCGGAGGGCGAAGCTCCTGCTGAGCCGCTCGAAAGTATTGACGACAAAACCGTTTTCGGCTCGGCGGGAGCCTCGCCCTTCCATCACCTCGAACCCGAAAATAAGGCTGTGATAAAGCACAAGCGCCCCTTTTTGCGTTTCATTAGATTTACGCGATCTTGTCCCTTCGACCAAACGCCATCATCACAAAGACCTAGCCAAGAACAGCTAGAACACCATGACACGTAAGAAAAACAGTTCCAAGCCGTCTGGGGGCAAAGGGCGTGCGAAGGAACCGGCAGGTGGCAAGAACCGATCGGCAGGCTGGACTTCGGCGTCAGGCTCACTGCCGGCAGCGCCGCTCGGAACCACTCGCGAACTGCTGATCGGCGGCGCGATCCTGCTGGCCGGAGCAATCTGGGCCTACTGGCCGAACCTGATCGAAATGTTCAATCTCTGGGAAACGCAACCGGACTACTCACACGGCTACCTGGTCCTGCCACTCGCGATCTTGCTGTTGTGGTTGCGGCGCGATGTGTACCCGGCCAAGAGCGTGCGCCCAGCACTAACCGCTGGCCTAATTGTCGTAGGGCTGGCCATTGCCGTGCGGCTCACGGCGGCCAAGTTCTTCTACGGCCCGGTCGATACTTGGTCGTTGCTGATCTGGGTGGCCGGAGTCGTGCTGGCGTTATGGGGCTGGCGAGTCCTCTGGTGGGCGCTGCCCTCGATCTTCTTTCTCTGGTTCGCCATGCCATTGCCATATCGGGTCGAGATGATGTTGCGCCAACCGCTGCAGCGGTTGGCGACCAATCTGGGCAGCATGATTCTGGTTGCTCTGGGGGAACCGGCCATTGCCGAGGCGAACGTCATCCGGATTGGCGATCACGTGTATGGTGTCTCAGAAGCCTGTTCGGGCCTGCGGATTTTCTTGGGGATCGCCGCCTTCGCCTTTGCCCTGGCCGTGATGTGGCGGACGTCCTGGATCAAGCGTGTGCTGTTGATCCTGGCGATCCTTCCCGTAGCGATCGTTGCGAACGTCACTCGCATCGTAACCACTTGCCTTTTGCAGGAGCGAGTTAGTTCCGAAGCCGCTCACCGATTCACGCACGACGCTGCGGGGTTCATCATGATTCCTTTCGCCGCTGGCTTGCTGTGCATCGTGCTGTGGCTACTAAACAAGGTGCTTGTCGAAGTCGATGTCGTCGAATCGACTTCGGTATTTCGCGATCGCACCGAACCGTCTGGTTAGCCTTCCATTCGATCCGAGATTCGATTTCCCTCGCCGACCCCCTCCTTTGCGTACCTGTCTGACCAAGGACTGATATGAGTAACCAAGATTCCTCCAGCCAAACACCTGCAAGAGTCGTGCGAACTCAGGGCCGGATCATTCCGCAGCCAGTAAGTACGAATGTGGGATCGTCGGCCCGACCTGCAGCAAACGCTGCCAACACGCCGAACATCTGGCGGATTCTGCAACTGGTTTGGACGACGCACCTTCGTTGGTGGAAATGGACCATCCCGCTGGGCATCCTCATTGGCGTAGTGGCGGCAAGTACGATCTGGTGGAACCGAGTACCACAGTATTCCGCCGAGGCCAAGCTGCGAATCAAAGCTCGACGACCTCATATCGTTTTTGAGGATCGCGGCAACTCTGGTGTCTTCTTGCGGACCCAGCTTCAACTGTTCCGGACTCGGGCCATTCTTTCTCCCGCAGTGGAGGACATCATGCGAGATGTTCCGAAAGTTAAGGAGATGGAAGATCCACTTGCTTGGCTCGAGAAGGGAATCCGGACAGGCGTCATCTCGGGATCCGAGTTGGTGGGTATTCAGTTCTCTGATCCGGACCCGGAAACTGCCAAGAAGGTACTCGAGGCAGTCGTGCGTTCGTACATGAATTACCATCGCCGATACGATCGGATGAATTCTCAGGGAATCGTCAGCATGCTGAATGAGGAGAAGGCACGCCGAGAGAAGGTGGTAATCGAGATGCGAAATGAGGTTCGCGATCTTGCTCGGAAGGCGGGCGTCTCCTTGGGCGGCCTCGAGACTTCTCGCATTTCGTACGATTCGGCGAGCCCTTTGCAGGCAGTTCACGATCTGCTGATTCAGACGGATGTCGACATCGAGATCGCGAAGGCCGAATTGGCAGCGATGAAACGTCTTGACACGACCCCCAACGAAGAGATTCCCGAGTACGAACTGCGAGCAAATCACCGAATCTCAGCCCACGGTGTTAGGACTGAAACAGGAGATTGCCGAGATTTCCGCCAAACTCAAGAATTGGGAAAAGACTGCGATTTCGGCGACGCGGATGGCGGGCTATCAACGGTTGAAACAGCAGCTTGACGCGCGTCAGCAATCGCTCGAGCAATTCCGGAAGGAATTTCGCATCGAAGCGGCAGATGTGATCAGGAGCAGGGTTCGGGCGGACCACGAACAACGTATCGCCGAACTGCAATCCATGCTGGATGGCAAGTATTCCATGCGCGAGCAGCTGATGCAACGATTGGAAGCCGAGAAGGAAATGTCGGGTGCAACACAGGCGGACGTTGTCGACTTGGAGTTTGCCCGAGCAGAACTGGGCCGACAGGAGGAAGTGTTCGAAAAGATCAGCAATCGAATTGTCCAGATGCAAACGGAAGAAGTTGCGCCGGCGCGTGTCGAAGAGGTCGATGAGGCTAGGGCAGCGACCAAGCCAGATGGCAGTCCATCGCCAATTCTTCTGCTGGCTGGCTTCGGTGGCTTGTTCCTGCCATTGGCATTGGCGACGGTCTGGGAACTCCTGGCCCAGCGCGTTACCGACACGACGGGGATCCGACAACAGGACCTCGAGGTCGTGGGGGAGATCGCCATGCTGCCCCGCTATCTGCCTTCAGCAAATAGCTCAGGCTCGAACGACGCGGGACGACAGTTGACTCTCTTCCAGGAAAGTGTCGACCACCTGTGTACCACCATGCGATTGTCCAGGAACTTCCGTGACAAGCAGATGATTGCGATCGCCAGCGCCATTTCCGGCGAGGGAAAGACGCACGTTGCCATCCAACTGGCAATCAGTCTGGCTCAATCTTGCAAGGAACAAGTGCTGTTGGTTGAGGCAGATTTCCGCCAACCGAATATGGTGGAGTTAATGGGCGTCGATCCCGAATTCGGATTCCTCGACGTGTTGACCGGCAAAGTCGAGCTCGAAGAAGCAATCTTACGTGACGCCGAAAAACATCTCGATTTGCTCGTCAGCGGCGAACGCACGGAAGAACCTCCACTCAATCTTGGATATCGAGTTGCTCGATTCCGTGTTTGCCGAACTGCGAAGCCGGTACCGTTACATTGTCGTCGACACTCCCCCGATTCTGGCAGCGGGTGAGGCCATGCTGTTCACATCGCAAGCCGATGCAATTCTGATCTGTGCACGTCGTGGCTATAGCCGCATGTCGCAGGTCCGCGAGAGCTACGACCGTCTCGCAAAAACATGTACCCATCCGATTGGCGTCGTGATGAACGGCACTTCCCGTAGTCAGTACCTCTACTCTTACGGCAGCTATGGGGTTGATGCGTAGGATGGACTTCCATCCGGCAAGGCCGATTCTCGGCGCCGACTGAGACGCGTTCATGTGTCCTTGCTTGGAATCTCTTAAAGGATCGATCGAATCGGCATGACGGAATCACAACTTATCCGACAGGCCCGTAACGCAGGACAAACAATGGCGGCCTCCAAAGAACTGCAGAAAACAAAACTCCGTGTCAACTGGCGTTGGCTGTCCGCCGTCCTCGGCATCGGCGCCATTGTCTGTGGCGTCATGGCATGGCGCGTACATGAGCCAGAGTGATCTGACGGCCGAGTGTCTACCGTGGTCGCTCGCTGGAACAGATGGAAGCCGAGGAGTGGTCAACGGCGGCGGAAAATCTTTTCCGCTACTTGCAGTTCCATCCACAGGATCCGGATGCCTGGGTCGATCTGGCCGAGGCATATGGAAAGTCCGCGTCCAACTATACCGAAATAGAACGCAGCGTCGAATTGTCTTACCAGGCGCTGGGAATGGTCGGCGACGATCTGGCGCGACAGCAGAAGATCTGGAAAGGAATGGCCGAGCGATTGCTGCGAACTAGGTCGTTTCGACGAAGCCGATTCGATTTCGACATTGCTACTGAAGGCGGATCCCACCGATCCGACCGCTTTGCGCGTCACAGCGATGGCGAAAATGCAATTGATACAGGAAGGGAAGCCCGAATCAATAGAAGAAGCGTGGAAGGCGTTGCAGGCTGCTAACCAGCGTCAGCTAGATGACATCGGGCTGGCCTTATCTTTCGCGCAGTTAAGCCGACGGAAAGCGGAGCAGAAAGATGACCCATCGTTGATCGCGCTCGCGGATCTGACCATGGATCGGATGGTCGCCGCCGAGGCCAATCAGGAGAATGCCGAAGCTTGGCTCGCGCGCCATCGTTATCGCGTAACTTACGACTTGGCAGATGCGGATGATGACCTGCGCAAGGCGCTGCAATTCGCCGACAGCCCGGAGCTTTTGCAGGCGACTGGCGATGCTGCATTGGCCCGCAGTCGCCAGGAAGAGGACCCTTCTCAGGCCGCCGCCTGGGTGGAAAAGAGCATCGAGGTTTTGTCGAAGGCGACAGCCGCGGATGCCCCGGCCCCCGGCAGCTTCCTGGGGCTCGGAAATGCGTACGAAAGTCAAGACAAGATCGATCAGGCGATTGAGACTTGGGAGCAAGGTCTTCGAGAACTCCCAGAGTCCAGTCTGTCAGAGATTCTGTTACTGCGTCTGAAATTGGCCGACACTTATCTGGGTCGCAATGATCTTGAGAAATCGCGTGAGCAACTCGATCAGCTACAGAAGTTAGCGACTCAAGTTGCGCGGCAGGGAAAGTGGTTCCAAACGCAACGCAACTTGGTGAATATCGAAAACTCCGTGGAGCTGCTGAACGGTCGCATCCTACTGGCGGAAAACAAGCCGGAGGAAGTCGTAAACGAAATGGATCGCCTGCTCAGCTCGCTGCCGAGTGTGCCGTCGGACGACGCGGAAAGGCTGACGCGATATCAAACGCTGAAAACCTTAGGGCGTGCTCACCTTCTGTTACGACAGTGGGAAGAGGCAGCGACGGCGCTGACCGAAGCCGCCGGTCTGTGGAAAGATCAAGGTGAAGTCGCTTTTCTGGCAGCCCGCGCTTGGCAAGCATCGGGAAACAACCGACGGGCCGCAGAGCTGATTGAGCAATCTACTCAGGACGGCGGAGGGCCGGAAGCATGGCTGACACTGGCCGAATTGGAGCTCAGTCGACAGCTCGCACAACCCAGACAGGGACGTGACTGGTCATCTTTCGATCGTGCGCTGCGGAACTTTCAGTCGGCGAAGCCTCAGGACTGGCGAGTCAACCTGCTGGCGGCCGCTCGCGCTCTGGCGGTTCCCGAGGAGGGTGGTCGTGATGAAGCGATTAAGCAGCTGAACGAAGCGGAATCGCTTGGCCCGGAAGATCCTACACTCTGGAATCGATTAACGCTGCTCTATCAGCAATTGGGCTTGCCCGACCAAGCCGATCAAGCGCGAGAGAAGTTCCAGACGCTGTCGACAGAAGACTGGGCAAAGTCGATGCTCGAATCCGAACTGTTGGCCGCTCGCGGACGGCTTGATCTGTCGATCGGTGCGGCCTCCAGCGCTCTCGCCGAAGCGCCCAATGACCGCAAGAATGAAATTCGACGCCGCCTGGCGGATCTGAATCGCGCTGCCGGTAAGCCGAACGAGACCCGGAACTTGCTTCAACAGATTCTCGATGACCAACCAGATAACTTGGATGTGCTACGGAGCCTCGTCCAACTGGAAATGGAAACGGGAAATCTGGCCAAGATGGAAGAAATGGAACAGAAGCTCAAGGAAGTTGAGGGCGGAGACGGGATCTTCTGGCGTTATTTTCGAGCGCGGCGACTGCTGGCGGATCCGGATCAGCCTTCGACAGAAGCCTTGGTCGACGCCGGTCAACTGCAGCGCGCGATCGAGAGTCGCCTGCCGGGATGGCCCCCCGCCCACGTGCTCAAGGGTGCAATCTTCGCGCGGCACGGCCGGTTCGCCGATGCCGCCACCGCCTACGAGCGAGCGATCGAATTGGGCGATCGCCGGCTGGAGAATTTTGAACAACAGCTTGCCGCGCTATATCGGTCGGAGCAATACGACAAGGCAGAAGCTCTGGTTGAGCAATTGCAGAATTACTTGCTCAGCTCCCGCACGCTTGCCACTCTGTCGACAGCCATCGCCGCCAGGACCGATCACCTTCCCGAGGCACTGGCGCGCGCCGAACAACTCGTCGAACAGCAACCCGAACAAGCCAATGCCCGGATTTGGCTCGCTCAATTGTTCCTGTTGAATGGCCGCGATGCTGATGCGGAAAAGCAGCTGAAGCAGGCAATCATGATCGACCGGACTCAACTCGGTCCGTGGCAAGCGCTCTTCAGCTTCAGCGCCTCCAGGAATCTGGAGCTCGCCGCCAAGATACTGCGACAGATGGAAAAGGTGACCGGCAATCTCACCAACGTGCAGCACGCCACGCTGCTGGCGCGTGACTATCAACGGATCGGCAATCTGGACGATGCCCAAAAATGGTACGACAAGGCAGCCGAAGCCGAACCGGGCAACCCCGCTCCACACTTGCGAATCGCCGCGATGCGTTTGAACAACGATTCCTCGGTTGCCGAAGCAGAGTTACGAAAGGCACTGGAGATCGATCCTGCCTTGAAACCGGCTCGCCAGATGCTGGCGCTACTGCTCGCTGCTCGCGGTGGTCAGGAAGAATGGCAGGAAGTGCAACAGTTGATTGGTGGTGACGCGCCGGGATCAACGTCGGATCCCACCACGGGACAGGCACCGGAAGATCTCAGGTTGCGTGCCGTCCTGTTAATGCAACGTGGTGGTTCCGAGAATCTGACGGAAGCCCGCAAGGCTCTCGAACAAGCAATTTCCAGCTCGGACTCGCCCGTCCCCAGCGACCGCTTGCTGCTGGCGACGATTCACGAGACACAGGGAAATCTATCCGCGGCAGAAGAGCAGTACGACGCCTTGGTGCAGTCACCCACTCCGGTACCGCGAATCCTGTTTGCCTATACGAACTTCTTGTTGCGAAATGGCAACACCGAAGGAGCTTCTGAGTGGCTTGAAAAGCTTGATCAGGCCACCGCTTCATCGGGGTTGGCCGAGCGACTCTTGAATCTCGAAGCAAAAACTCGCTTGCTGATCGCGACGGGGAAGGCCGACGAAATCTCCTCGAACATCGAGAGCTTCGCCGCCGAACAGGAACAAGCGTTGGAGGCGGATCAGACCAACGAACGCGTACGACTGTACAATGCCGCCGGGCAGTTGTACCTCCTGGCCCAACAATATGAGGCCGCCGAACCGTGGTTTCGCAAACTGGCAGAGATTGCCCCGGAACGACTGAGCCAACTGACTAGAGTGCTGGCACTTCAAGGTCGCCATGCCGAGGCGGTCGAGCTGATCCTGCCTCAAGACCTGGGGGACGAGCTACCGCCAGCCCGGTCGCTGCTCGCGTTGACTGACATCCTGTCAGTGGGACAGCCAGAGCAAGCGGTGTGGGACCGAACGGAACCGATCTGGCAGAAAGCCGCGGAAACTGTGGAAGACGGCGCGTTCTTGCCGTCGATGGCCGCCACGGTCCGTGCCGTTCAGGGGCGAAACGACGAGGCCATCGCGATTCTAGAGGAACTCCTCCAGCAGAGCCCCGACCAACCGATCGTGCTCAACAACCTGGCCACCCTGTTGGGACAAAAACCTGGCAGTCAGGAACAGGCTTTGCAGTACATCGATCGTGCAATTGAGATTGCCGGCCCGCAACCGGCGCTACTGGATACAAAGAGCCTTATTCTCGTGGAAATGGGCAAACCGCAAGAAGCCGTTCAGATTTTGCAACATCTGGTTGCCGTACCGCAACCTGATCCGCGAGTACTTTTTCGGCTTGCAATCGCTCAACTACGGGTTGGCTCGCCGACCGAGGCGCTCGCGGTCTTCACGCGTGCCCTCGCCCTGGGACTCGAGTCCCAAGTACTAACTGTCCGGGATCAAGAATTATTGCAGGAGCTGCGATCCTTGACCCCCGTGGATTAACAGGCCGCGGGGCAACGGGCAAATACAAGAAGAATTCGGAAACTCCGATTTGTCGATTCAGAGACCATACCATCCAGCTGTTCAATGCCCCGGCCGACCTGTCGACGCAGGCTGTCAATTGTAAATCTTCTTTATGGAGTTTTATTTATCTAGCGCGACAAATGGCGAACCACGCAGCCAACCTTGAATTCCACGAATTCACTGTTAAGCTAAACGAGTTCTGGAAACACTACGGATGGTGTTCGGGGTCAATGGATTACATTTTAGCCAACTCCTAATTAGCGACTCCGGAACGTCCATATTGATGTCATTTCGTCTTATATCAGCAATCGTCTTGATCCTCGCGGCAACCGTGTTCTGCGGTTTGGTTCAGGGGCGGTGGACCTATCGCTGGGGGATGCCATCTCAGTCGGTTGCCAGCGGAGCGATGTTGGAAAAGATCCCGGTCGTCATCGGCGACTGGCGGATGAAGTCCGACAATGACGTGTCACAGGAAGTCCTGGATACACTGCAGTGTACGGGGCACGTCTTTCGCACTTACGTCAACGACAAAACGCAAGAACAAATTCAGGTCGCCATTTTGGTGGGCCCAGCTGGTCCGATATCCGTTCACACGCCTGAGATTTGCTATAACGGTCAGAACTTCGAGGCATCCACTGAGCGGGAGGAAATCCCAATCGGGCCGGAATCTTTAAAGGCCGGCGCGAGCGCCGGTGAGTTGACGGAAGGCGTGCACGCTGGAGACAGCTTCTGGGGCTTGGTTTTCCGCACCGCCGATGTCCATGCCGCTCCGATGTCAGTGTACTACGCATGGAGCGACGGGGAGACTTGGCGTGCTACGGATCAACCGCGACATTCGTTCGCCGGGATCCCCAATCTGTTTAAGGTCCAGGTCGCTGGATTGATGTCGGGAGCCGCTGTTCTCGGCACATCCTCGGATCCCTGTTATTGCTTCCTGAATGATTTCCTCAAAGTCGCATGGCCACTGCCTGACGAGGCTCTGCCGTAGTGCAAATCAGAAACAAGACAAAGAACCAGAAGACATTTCGAAAAAGGGAGGGCGAGGCTCCCCCGAAAACTCGGTTTGAGACCATTTCTAGACAAGCCTGAATGAACCAGCTGTTGGCGAAGGTAATTTGTTTCGCCAATGACTGAAGAACCAAGAATAGAACTGAATATCGCAATAAAGCAGGAATGCCGACAAGGAGTTGCCACCGTGAGCCTCATCGAATCAAGCATTGATGCGATCCCGTACGCGACGGGCGAATTGGAAGAGCCAGTTCGCCAGACTCAGAGGACGGAAGTCGTCGTGTCATCCAGCTACTTTCGCTGGAAGCCAGCTGCCTCACGCGTCGTCGGATGCATCTTGATCTTGCCCGCACTTCCCTTGATCGCTGTCCTGGTGGCGATGATGCGGATGACCTCGGAGGGGCCAGGGTTCTTCTCCCAAATCCGCGTCGGCAAGGATGGAAAGCACTTCAAGATGTACAAGATCCGCACGATGCGCAACGACGCCGAGAAGTCGACAGGTGCGGTCTGGTCAGTACCCGGGGACCCGCGAGTTACCAAAGTCGGACGATTCATTCGCGATCGACACATGGATGAATTGCCGCAACTTTGGAATGTGGTTCGGGGCGAGATGGATCTGTTCGGCCCACGACCGGAGCGACCGGAGTTCACGGAATTCCTCTCCGATACCATTCGCGACTACAAGAAGCGTCTTCAAGTCTTGCCTGGCGTAACGGGGCTCGCCCAGATCAATCTGCCGCCTGATCAAGATCTCGATGACGTGCGGCGCAAGCTCGAGCTGGATCTCGAATACATTCAGAAAGCCAATTTCTGGCTCGATGCTCGGATGTTCATAGCCACCACCCTTCGCCTGTTCGGCATCCCCGGCGACGCCGTGATGCGGTGGGCCAGAGTACAGCGGGAGGTGCATCTGCCACAGTCGACGGAGGCTGCTTCCGAGCCGTCATCGCAGCCGAACAATCGTTGTAGCGATAAGGCTGGTGTGCCCCGTGAGATGGTGGAGTCCCACGGCTGACTCGATTTCGACTTATGAGAGATTGATTGTCTGGCGGCTGATTTCTTGTTCGGCAGCGCATCGGATGGTTGTGTTTGAGATAGGGCATCGAAGAACCTCACCCGGCGCTGTTCTGCGTATTACGCTGTCGGAGCATCGAAGGACCTAGGAAGGCGTTCCAGACGCTTCGCTCGAAGCACGCCAACACCTATTCGTCCCTAGGCATTTAGTCGCGCTCGAATCTACCGCAGTAATCCGTAGGCTGGGAGAACCACCATGACCAGGTTCCCCCAGCCTTTTTTCGTTCGAGCAACTCAGCAACGCACCTGATGCCGATCCGATCACGTCTCTCACTTCGCGACGAACCCGAAGCGCCAGCGAAGGGGTCAGGCAAGAACTACTGACTCCGCTTCGAAGTCGGCCGAACAGGCCTTCACGCCCTCGGGAACACACATTGGGGAATCTCACGCCGTCCGTGGGGTGACGCTGACCCCTTCGCTGGCGCTTCGGGTTGGATTCGAAGGTGTCAGGCAAGAAATGTGGATTGGCGTTGAAGCGGGCCGGTGGGGCTGCGACCGTGGGACAGGCTTCCAGCCTGTCCCGTGAGATGGGCTTCTAGCCCGTCTACTACCCAGCGCTCCGCGAAAATCTCTGACCTCGCTGCAACCGCCGACCAACAGCTCCCCGATTCCGACAGACCCCCGGTCATCGCCGCGTGCGGGGTCGGAGACCTGCGCACAGCGGGGAGGGAATGTCGGCCTGGAAGGCCAACGAACGGGACGGACTGGAAGTCCGTCCCACGTGGAAGTCCATCCCACGGGAGGCCCGCCCACAGCGGGTGAGAAAGTGATTCACCCCTGAAAACTCCTGCAGAACAAAACCTGGCATCCGGCATGGCCTTCGGCGGCATGTCAAAAAACTTGATCGATTGTCCAAACATCCGGCATACTGGGCAGCTTGGGATCTGATACGTTGCCTCGACGGGCAATCAGCCCCCTCTTGTCGAGGATATCCACACTACCCAAGCTCATGCAGCCACCCGCCCACAGCAGACATTTTTGCCGTAAAATCCATCCTTATCTACCCATTTGACCAAAATCGTGTTAAGTTATTGGCCTCTTCGAAACGGGAGGCACATGTCCGGTTGGGATGTCGTCAGGTTGGCTTTGAGCTCACATCTGGGAGCGAGTGATGCAGGAACCGGTCCGGTTGGTTTTCCTTCATCAGAACTGTCTGCTTCGGCAGCTATTAGTTCAAGCGTTTTCCGCTGAAGATCAGTACGCGGCAAGTGACATTGATCACGTTCGCCCCGACCACCGGGAACAGCTGCTCGCGATCCAGCCAAACGTTGTGTTGTTGGATCTGAGTCTTCCCCAAAAACTGGCAGTCGAGCTGACAGGCTTCGTGCGTCAGCATTTTCCGGACGCCAAACTGATTGCGCTCGTGCAGGGCCGCAGACTGTCGGAACATAGCGAAGCGGCGCTGCTGACTTGCGTCGAGGCAGGAGCACACGGGTTCGTGCTCGAAGAGTCTTCGGTACAGGACCTGCGGGATGCGATTGGCACTGTTCTCGCCGGCCAGCGTTTTTTCTCGCAGCTAATTGTCGAATCGATGTTCGATCAGTTGGCTGGCTTTTCCCGCGAGGCCCGGTGGAAGTCACGGATGAGAAATACGTTGCTGACGAAGCGGGAGCTTGAGGTCTTACGTTGGATTGCGGAAGGCCTGAGCAACAAGCAGATCGCAAAGCAGCTGTGTGTTTCTTTGTACACCGTCAAGAACCACGTGCACAACATTCTTGAAAAGCTGCAGGTTCCGGATCGGTCGACGGCGGTGGAGTACGCGATCGACAATCGGTGGCTTCGTGATGGAACCGGCCGAAGCTCGCAGGCCCAGATCGGTGAGAGCTGGCCTACTGCAGAACCGATTCGTGCCCACCGACTCTCGTCTGCCCATGCATCGGCGGCCGGACGAGTGACAGCTTCGGCGCGATTGGCTCGGTCCCCGTCGCTTCAATGGTGACGTCGACTCGCAATCCAAGCACGAGTTCCGACGCGTCCTCCAATTCGATCCAAAGCTGGCGGACCTTCGTGTCGAATCGTTCCGCGGGCCGGTCTGTCCACAGGCGTTTGCGGCTCATGTGAGGACTCATCCGGACCACTCGGCCCTCGAACTGACGTCCGGGAAGTCCGTCGGCAACCACGATTGCCGGCATGCCGACGTGAACGCGCGCCGCATCCAGTTCCTCGACAAACGCTCGGACTCGAGTCCGACTGGTTTCTGCGATCACAACGGCCGCATCGACGGATTCTGGTCCGGTCAATTCGCCAGCTTCCAGATTCACCTCCAGCACCAACCCATTGATGGGTGACTTGAGGTGCATTCGATCGAGTTGGATCTTGGCCAATTCCAGCCGGGCCTGTGCCGCGTCGACGCGAGCGGCGGCCATCTGTAGTTCATCTTCGCGGGCGGGTGCCTGAACCAGGTCCACTCGCGCCTTGGCCGCGGCGACCTCTGCCTCCAGGGTCGTGAGCTGCGCGAGTCGGTTGTCGGCCTCTTGCTGCGCAATCGCGTTTTCTGCCCGTAGCTGGCGGATCCGGTCCCAGATCATCTGGGCATTCTTCATCTCCGCCAATTTCGCCTCGTAAAGCGACTGAGCCTCCCTCCGTTCCTGGGGGCGAGCGCCATTCTGCAGTCGCTCGTATTCTGCCTGCGCCAAACGCACTCCCGCTGCGGCGAGCGATACCTCCTGGCGAAACTCCCTGTCATCCAGACGAAGCAGAGTCTGTTCTGATGACACCATCTCGCCTTCCGTCACCAGCACTTGGTCCACGCACCCGGCCACCTGGAACCGAAGCTCGACGTTGGGACGACTGCCTTCGATGCGCCCCACGGCGAAGACACGAGAATTGTCGCTGCCGACCGTCGACACGCTTCGCGTCATAACCGGCTTGGTAGCCGTCTTGGATCGGTACGCAGTAGAAATCCCAAATACGGCCAGCAAAGCCACAGCCAGGACAGGCCATACAGATGTCACAGTCGGTCGTGTCATGAAGGGATCTTGCCTCATGTGTTGCAGCCTCGTGGATGGTTACTTCCTATTCCTACCTTGCAGCAAAACACTTGGCGTTCTCGGATCGGCCCGCACTGGTGCCTTGTCCAGACTGGAACTCGGAATGGTGTGCCACTCTGGCTCCGCCAGTGCCGGAGCTACCGACCATGTGCCACCGTCTCACTGGCAAAGCCAGTGGCACACAAACCTCCGCTGTGCAAGGGTCTCCGACCTCCGTGCGACGGAGATCGTGGGAACGTGTATCCGTTTCCCAACACGTCCTGGGTGCGGATGGGTTTCCACTTCGGTCACTACATTCGCTTCAGTCGCTGCATCCTGATCGCGCGATGCCGTTTCATGGCATCCTGGCGACGTGTTCCAGACAGTGTACGTCTTGGCCAGTGATTGCCGATTAGCGAGGGAGATTTGCGGCGCACGAAAAACATCCAGGTCCGCTCAAATGACATCCGACACAAAAGGAGCGACACCGGACACCAGCCTTCGGTCCAAGGCTCATGACTTGGTCAGGCTTATCGACTCCGTCGTCCGACGTGCCGTGTCCTCCAACCACCGCAACGGCTCCACCATCCGGCATGTTTTGCGTTCCGAATTCACCGCCGCTCAGCCAACCGCTGCTTGCGCCGGCAATCTGCAACAGCCGGCCAAAATTGGCGGCAAGCCCAAGTCACACCGAGACGGGCAGCCGATCGCTTCCGGCGCGTCGTGTGATTGCGCTTTCGTCGCTGTCCTGACCGCCGCGATGTGGGCAAGTCACTGTTCAGGGCGAAGCTCCCATTCGCCGTTTGATGCCGGTGGAACCAGCCAGTGAACTGACACGGGCCCCGCTCGACCAGGTCCGTCCGGTGGCAGCACAACTGACCGAACCGGAGATACTGCCCGATCCCGAAGTACCACCGAGACCCGAAGCCCTTGCCGAACCGGCCGAGACGTTGGATGACGCCTGGATGATTGCATTTCGCGCAGCAGACCGAGTCGCCGCTGCACGTTTTTCGGTGGCGGAGGCCGAGTCGTTGCGGTGTGCCGCCACCGCGGAACGGTGGCCCGATCTGGGAGTGTCGGCTCAGTATCGCGTAAGACAAGACGAACGGTCGCTGGTTGTTGACCGCTCAACGATCGGCCTTCCGCCATTGGGCCTTCCCTTCGCCCAGTCGGAAGCGTTCGGCTTCCGCAGCGCCGTGACGCTGCCGTTGTATACAAGCGGTCGAATCTCCTCGCAGATCGACGCAGCAGAATCGTGGGTCCAGGCCGCTCGTTCCACCGTCGCGATGGAACAGAGCCAGTTGCGGATTCAAGTGGCCGAGGAGTACCTGGCGGTGCTGCGAGCTCAGAGCGAAGTGGACGTAGCCCACAGCACCATCCGCAGCTTGGAAGCCCACGCCGACGAAGTCGAGAAACGATTCAATCATGGCCTGACCGCGCGGAACGATCTCCTAGCCGCGCAAGTCTCGTTGGCCAATGCGCAACATGCATCCATCCGAGCGGAGAACCAACTCGACGTCGCCCGTGCGGCTTACAACCGTCGCCTCGGACGACCGCTCGCCACTCCCGTTCAACTGGCCGAGCTGTCGGTTCCGGCGGAAACGGAAGACTTGGACACGCTGACGGCCATCGCAGTCCAGCAGCGTCAGGAGTTGGCTCGCTTGGCATGCGAGGCGGCTGCCGCGCGGAACGAGGCGGCCGCGATCCTGGCGGAAAAAGGCCTGCAACTTGGCGTGACCGGTGAGTATCTGTTTGAGGAGAACCGCTACGAGACACCCCAGGGCCTGGCGTCGGCGGTGGTCGGCGCTTCCTGGCGAGCATTCGATGCCGGGCAGATCCGTCATCGAGCGATGGCGGCCCACCGACGGGCCGACGCGCTGCTGCGGCTGCGGGCCGATCTGGAGTCGGCGATTCGAGTCGAGATCCGAACGCTGTGGCTCAACGTGCAAGAAACCGCTCGCCGAATCCAGGTCGCCGAGGATGCCATTGGCCGGGCCGAAGAGAACCTGCGCGTGGCCCGGCGACTCTACGCCACCGGCACCGGCACAGCCCGCGAGGTCCTGGAGGCAGAATCGCTCCGGACCGAAACCGAACGCAATCGATCGAATGCCCATTACGATTGCGTGATCGAGAACCTGCGATTGAAGAAAGCGATCGGGCAGCTGTGATCCCGAATCCTTTCGTGCAGTGGTGCTGCTTGGAACGTCCCGCTGTGCGAGGGTCTCCGACCCCGCATTCCGCGAGACTCGTGGGGCGGCAGTTTCAGCGGTGTTACAGATCTGCGTCGAGTATTGGGCAGTAGACGGGCTGGAAGCCCATCTTACGAGACAGGCTGGAAGCCTGTCCCACCGGCCCGC
>CAVZLD010000011.1:0-586382 GCA_963776055.1 uncultured Planctomycetaceae bacterium
GGTTGACGAACTTCCAGGCGTTGCGGCAGAGCCAGTAGGGAAACCGTGTGACCATCTTCTGCAATGTTTCACCCGAGCGTCGTCGCCACAAGGCCGCTCCCGCACATCCCGACTGGGCAGAGATCACCGCCGCGAAACGTTCGTCTTGTGCAGCCGCCCAAAGGGCTGCCTTACCGTTCTTTGAGTGCCCCATAATCGCTACACGCCCGGCATCGATATCGTCATCGGTTTCCAAATAGTCCAACACACGACTGTGCCCCCAAGCGATCGCAGACAGCACACCCCATTCTCGGGCCTTCGGGAAACTTTGCCCTTTGCGGAAGAATAGTCGGTGGATCGAGTTTTCAAAACTCACTTCATTGTGCCCCACGAAGTTGTCATGACTGAATGCCGACGCACGCGAAACCCCGTTCCAATGCTGCGTCGATCGGGCCTGACCCCAACTTCATGATGGCGGGAAATGGCTTGGCTGCCTGGTTCGGGGTAATCACCTGGATGACGATGTCGGCTTGGCCATTGTCGTTGCTGAATCGGATGCGGACTTCCTTGCGAACCGCCTTTCCCGCCATGAATCGTTCGTCGGTGGCCTCCACCTTGTATTCAGTTTGGATAGGGGATTCCGGAGTCGGAACGCACCCGTACACGATGTTGCTGAATAGCGACACAATCTGCGGACGGCGAACGGTGCGCCATTGATCCGCTGTCGTGATCTTCGTGCCTTCCGCACTTACCAGCAACGGTGGAAGATCGTAATGGGGAACCTTGGTTTCGTCATAGTTGATGTCGTTGTCATATTCCTTGAGCTGCCGGTCCGCGTTGCCGACCGAGGAGAATGCGACGACCAAGATCAAGCAAGAGAGCGAGGTTTTCATTTCGTGGACCTTTGGCCTATAGTGCCGACAGTCGAGGCGTTAATCACGATGCGGTAAGTGCATCAATGTAGCAGATTCATGAGTGTCTTCAAGAATTGGGTTGCCACAAATGTGGCACAAGAGCAGTAGGGAGAGAACGGTTCGAGATCGAATCGACGGAGCGGTCAAGATGGCAGCGCTGTGGGACAGACTGCCCATAATTGATTGCGCGTGGCGTGAGGTACGTGTTCGTGGAGCACATTTCACAAGCCCATACTCAGAGGGCGAAAATCCAGCGGAGCTAGATCTCTCACGAACTCTTGGGTCGGCAAAAGCCTCGCTTCCCGATCGGCGGTCACACAAAAGGCAAAATTCTGCGTTCGATAATAGGGCGTTCGAACGGGTGAACTACGGTGCGCGGTTCACTCCGTCGAATGGCCCGGAGTGCAAAAAGAATGCTCGCGCCGCCACTGAAGATCGAGAACATTTTGTTTACCAGTTCCCAGTTTGCGTCGCCGCTACTGGATGGAAGACCTGTCGTTTTCGAGGCGAAGGCAGTATACGATAGTCCCTATCTGCAAGGCGGCTTTGGTGCTGAAGCGGCGACGATCCTCGAAGGCACAGAAGTGTTGAATCTCAATTACGCCGAGCAGACGAGCGAATTGCATCGTGACACTCAGAAGAGAACTAGTTATGAAGAACTCATTCTTATTCGTAACCGTCATTAGTTTGATCAGCATCTGCGAAGCCGCCCTTGCCGAACCGCTCAAGGTCTACATCCTGGCGGGGCAATCGAACATGGAGGGGCACGCCAAGGTCGAGACGTTCGACTACGTCGGCAAGGACCCGAAAACGGCGCCTCTGCTGGCGGAGATGCGGAATTCCGATGGCTCGCCGCGCGTCTGCGAGAATGTCTGGATCTCGTATTACACCGGATGGGAGACATTTGGCGAAGGTCACGGGAACCTGACGACCGGATACGGAGCTCGCCAAGACCCGACAAAAGACGGCGGCAAGATCGGCCCGGAGTTCACGTTCGGTATCTACATGCAGAAGCTCACGAACGAGCCGATTCTGATCATTAAGGCCGCTTGGGGCGGCAAGTCGCTCAACACCGATTTTCGCTCGCCGATGCCGGGCCGTATCGATTCTCCCAGGAGCAACTCGACTCGTTCACGAAGCGAGGCGTGGATATCGCGCAGGCCAAGGCAGAGAAGGCCGCGGCGACCGGCCGCTATTATCGTCTCATGATGGAGCATGTCCAGCAGGTCCTCGGCGATGTCAAACGTGTTTGCCCCGTCTACGACCAAAAGGAAGGCTACGAAATCGCCGGCTTCGTCTGGTTCCAAGGCTGGAACGACATGGTCGACCGTGAGACCTATCCCGCCCAAAATGATCCCCATCGCTACGCTTTGTACAGCGAACTGCTGGCCCACTTCATTCGCGATGTTCGCAAGGATCTCAATGCGCCGGACATGCGTTTCGTGATCGGCGTCATGGGCGTCGGCGGACCGGGCGAACAAGCCGCCTTTCGCGAGGCGATGAGGGCCCCGGCTTCGATGCCGGAATTCGAAGGAAATGTTGTCGCCGTCGAGACCGCGCCCTTCTGGGATTTTGATATCGTCGAAGCCCAGCCGAGACAAGCCGAGTACAACCGCATCATCGATACGGCGCACGCGATGACTGCCGAGGGGTTGGTCGACAACGATTCCAGGTGGGAAGACTATTGGCGACCGATCGACAACGCAAAACCAGAAACCCGAACTTGGCGTTTTGTCTCACTCAATGCCGAGCGGGAACAGGACAAGCTGAAGGAATATACGGATCGACGCTTTCGCGATATCACTCTGCCGAAAAAGTTGGAGAACTGGCAGACGCCCGGCTTCGATGATTCCAACTGGTGCAGGGCAACGCGCCGATTGGAAAGGGCGCTTGGGAACGTGGCGGCAAGACCGTCAAGAATAACTCCGCATGGGGCGAGGGTGAATTTCTCCTGATGCGGACGAAGTTTCACGTCAAAGGCCTCGACCACGCGGCGTATCGCCTGAGCATCCTTGCTCGGCAAGGCTTCCACGTCTATTTGAATGGCCACAAGATCCACACCTATATCTGGTGGAAGAACGAGCCGTATTACCGCGCGATCCCGCTCACGGAAGAGGAAACGCAGTACCTCCAAATAGGCGACAACTTGTTGGCCGTCTACGCGAACGACCAGTACGGGCGCGACGCGAACGAGCCACATTACGGCTCGGTCGACGCGGCGATCGAAGGCATCACCGAGGCTGACCAGGCGAGACTTGAAAAAGACTTGGAATCGGTGTTCTCGGCCAAAGATCGGGAGATTATGAAAGGATGCTCCAACGCGGGTTACCACTATCTGGGCAGCGCGAAGATCATGGCGCTAATCGGAAAAGCTTTCGCTGACGCGATGGCCGAATGATCGTCTGAATATCCAGCTGAGAAGAGCAACTCGGTCTCGCTCGACTGTCCGACTTGAAGCTGGACGAAAGCTCTTGTGGCCGACCGGGTTGAAGCGAACCACAGAGACCACCGAGGGCACAGAGCACGAGAGCATTCGAAGTAGAATTCGCTGATGTTTCTGCCCTTCTGATCTTCCCCTTGTCTTGTCGCGGTTCCGTTCGTGTCCTCTGTGGTGGTGTCTCCCGTGTTTGGAAGTACTTGATATCCAGGATCTCTTGTCGTTGTTGCGAAATCGAACGGTCGAACTGAGCCGCATTTCAAAACCGTGATTCGGGAGGGCGAGGCTCCGGCCGAGCCGGGGCTTTCCGGGTCTACGGCTACGATCGAAAACGTTGCCGTAATCTGGTTCGACGTCATATCGCGCGGTTGCTCTGAATTGGGGCGTTGTACATCGCGAACAGTGCGACGAGGGGCCAGCCAAAAGACCGTTGACTTCGCATGTTTGCTCCTCAGCGTCTTGTGTCGCCGTGTCCAGCCCCAGCATATCAGAGAAAAAGTGAAGGGGACATCACGAATTCCGCAGGCAAGCGACGAACTTTGGGCGACCCACCTCACCATGAGGGAATGTTCCCGGTGGCTTCATCGTTGCTCGACGGGCTGCTCACGGTTGCGTTACGAGACGACCGGATCGGCGTCGACCGTTTGGCTATCGTCAGAAGTGTTTGCGGTCGCGACGTTCCGCCGGCCGTTCTCTCGATGGAACCGTGCGTGCAGCGACTCCCAGTCGAGCACGAGCCTTCCGCCCGTCGCTTCGTGTTGCCTGGCCCAGGTCATCAGCAGGTCGAGACACGCGTGGTCGATGTAGTCCAGGTGTTCAAAATCGACGTGCAACTCCGCTCGCGCCGGTACCTTTTCGAGCTCGCTCGCCAAGCGAGGCAAGCGTACGAACGTCGCGGCCCCGTGCAGGTCGAGCATTGTGCGCCCGGTATCAGAATCGACCCTCAGTTCCGTGGTCAGATGCGAGAAGGTGTACAGCAATTTGGCCGCGGCCAGGGCGACACCGGCGATGACGCCCGTCAGCAGATCGGCAACCACGATCGTCACGACGGTCACCGTGTAGATCGCCACCTCACCCCAGCCGAAGCTGGCAAGTTCTTTGATCGACCTGGGATTCACCAGTTTGTAGCCTGTGTAGACCAGGATCGCAGCAAGCGCCGAGGTGGGAATCAGCCTCAGCAAAGAGGCGAGAAGGACAACGAACAGCAGCAGCCACATGCCGTGCAGAATGGCGGACAACCGGGTCTGCCCTCCCGACTGGACGTTGGCGGAGGAACGCACAATGACTCCCGTCATAGGCAACGCACCGAGGACACCGCAAATCATATTCCCGACGCCCTGCGCGGTGAGTTCTCGATCGTAGCGCGTCCGTGGACCTTGGTGCATTTGATCAACTGCAGTCGCGCACAGCAGCGTTTCCGCACTCGCCACGACGGCAATCACCAGCGCCGATTGAAACAGCGCGGCCCAAGGGGCGTCTGCCAATAACACCCAGGTCGGAAAGTGGATCTCCGTCCACAGACTGTCAGGAACCTCAACGTACAAGACGGGCATGCTGATCACCGTCGCACCGCAGGCCGCGATCACGACGGCCACCAGTGGAGCCGGCACGAACCGGATCTGCTGGGGAGCAAAGGCTTGCCATAGCAGGATGATAATGATTGTCAGAATACCGATATGGGCCGCGAGTGTATGGTCTTTCAGTGCGTTGGAGACCGTCTCCAGCGCCGCCACCGCTTCGGTTTGAGCTTCGATGGCTGTCCGACTAAGGCCGTCGCTCAACTGCTGGCCCGCCATGCGTGACTTTTCAATGGCCGGCAAGCAGGCGGCGATAATCTGTTGGGACTTTTCGCCATTACCGACGCGCCGTTCCGAATCGTCGATCCGGTCGATGGCCTGTTCGACCTTCGCGGTCAATGCTTGTTGGTCCCGGAGGAGGGCTGGCATGATGCGAGCTTCGGCATCTTTCTGCTTCGGCGATTCGTGTGACAATTCCCCAACCGACACATTGTTCGGGACTCGTTCGATGACCCGCTCGGCGATCGCCGCTTGCCGCCGGTGCAACTCACCGATCTCCTTCAACGACTGCATTCTGGCACGTCGCAACTCGGTGCTGCCGAGGTCGGGCCGTGTCATCGCCTTGCTAACGGAGGCTGGAATCATTAAGAGGTTCGTCAGCCCACTTCCCTTCGGCTTGTCATCGACCATCACGTGAAACTGGCTGGCGAAGATCAGCACTCCGATTCCGGCCAGCATCCCCTTGATGACGGCGGGGGAGACAGCGCGGAACCACTGTCCGAGTTTCAAAATGCCGGCAGCGAGCTGCATCGTGCCGCCCATCAGAACCACGATGCCCAACATCTCAAAACCGAACCGCTGGACGATCTCGAACACGATCACGGTCAGACCCGCCGCCGGCCCGCTTACTTGCAGCGGGCAACCGGCCAGGGACCCAACTACGATTCCTCCAACGATGCCGGTGATCAGACCTGCCGCAACCGGCACTCCCGACGCAATCGCGATCCCCATGCACAAGGGCAGGGCGACCAAAAAGACGACGATTGACGCCAAGAAATCTTGCTTGATGTAGGAGTTCACCCGATGTCCTTCCGTAGCCTTGCCGTTTCCTGTCATTGAGTCATTCTTCTCCTGCAGAATGGCGGATCACCGAATCGCGGGCAAATCCGTTCTCATCGGATTCCTGCTGCCGAGTGCGATACGTGCTGCCGGGCCGGCCCTTGGCCCACGACCTGGTACTGTCTCTGGCGGGGGTCGTATTCGAACACCTGGCCGGTCTCGAATTCGTAGACCCAACCATGCAGCTTCAGCTCATCGCGCGCCAAGGCCGCCGCGATCGGCGGATAGGTGCGGAGGTGTTCCAGTTGAACCAGGACATTCTCCTCGACCGTGGCGGTGAGACGCGGTACGGCTTCGGTGATGTGCTGATAGTTTTCCTTGATGATTCTCGCTGTGGATTCGGCATGGGTGAGCCATTGACGGACGGCTGGCAGTTCGCCGAGCTGTTCCGGGTGCAGCAATCCATCCATCGCCCCGCAGTGCGAGTGGCCGCAGACAATGATGTCTTTGACTTTCAACACGCAAACGGCGTACTCGATGGTGGCCGCTTCCCCGCCCGTCATTTGACCGTAGGGAGGCACGATGTTTCCAGCGTTTCGCAGGATGAACAACTCTCCAGGCTGCGTCTGCGTGAGCAGACATGGGTCAATCCTAGAATCAGAACAGGTCACGAAGAGCGCCAACGGTTGCTGGCCGTGGGCCAATCGATGGAACAACGCCTGTTTTTGGCGGAAGACGTTCTCCTGGAAATGGTGAACGCCGCTTACGAGTTTTTGCATGATCGTTCTCCTTGTCTCTTCTGCCGGCGCACAAGACTCCCTTTCTTCTTACGCAATGAGAGAGCAAAGCGTCGTCTTGACGATGTCCGCATCGCATGTTTTCCGGGATGCGGGAACGATGTCGACAGGCTTCTCTGCCAAGTGCTTGATCCACTCGCGACCCACGCGCTGGCGAAGTCCCGAGCATGGTGTCCAGGCTAGGATACGAGGGACAGAAGTCCACTGTAACCGATCGCATGCGCGGCAAGCCACAGGCCTGCGTAGGCCACGCTGACGCGGAGAGCGTAGCTTCGCCAGTCGATCATCGAAGCGGCCTCTCCGTCGGCCGTGCGGCCTTGGAAATACTGAATATCTACAAATCGAGCCGCCAGAAGGCCGACAACAACGGCCCCGTAAATGGCGTCCTTCCAGCTAGGAAAGCTGGAATCTCCCCTGAGAATCGAGATCGTGCAGAATGCCAGCAACGCGTGGCCGAGGATCATCCAAAACAGGCGCAGGAGGCAACCGGTTAGATGATCGTGCTGCGCGCTCTCGTTGTGGGGCCCGTCCATATCGATACCTTTATGCCACTTCAATCTGCGAAGCGCATTTCACACAATGAATCGTGTAGGGAATCGCATGGAGTCGAGCCTGAGGGATTCTTCCTCCGCAGTGCTCGCATACGCCGTAGACTCCATCTTCGATTCGCTGTAGTGCCACTTCGATCTGTTTGAGGATGTCTTCCTTGCTCTCCAGCAAACTCAGCATGGACTCCCGCTCGAGACTTTCATTCCCAAGGTCCTCTAGGGGGACAACCGTAGCCGACACATCGCCATGGTGCTCGGCCCCGCATTTTTCTAAGGCAGCAACGGCCATGCGTCCTGCCTCCGCCCGCAGACGCCTTCGTAAGGTCAGCACTCGCTCTTTGCATCGCGTGAGATTTGTCTTTATCATCGCTTCTACTCCGGGTTGATTGTCGCTGCGGTCACTGGCAGTGGCATTGCGGCCGGGGACATCGGTCGCCCGCTGCACGACAAGTGGGACGCTCCGTCAGCGAGTCTGCCCGCGCTGGGACCCCTCGACTACCGTTGTCGCGTCGTAGTGCTCACCGGGTACAACGGATTCGTCCATTGACCATCCCTCGAACGTTACCCTCCTTGTCCGTGCAGCTTGAAAGGGGAATGCCATGATCAGGTCAACAGCTGCCACCATACGACTGCCGCCAGCACAAGAGTCATGCACACGAGTACGGCGAGCAGCACAGGGAACCATCGAACTCGGACCTGCACATGCGGTGAGCGAATGTGCAGCGCTCGTTCGATCTCTTCCTGCAGCTCGAGTCGCCGGGAAGTACTCGGACCCCTTGGGGGCGTGTCGCCGGATTGACCAGCTTTTGTGATGCCATCCGATTCCCGACAAGTCGCTGGCTCGACTTTCTCGGTTTTCGTTCTCGTGGCACTCATCATGGCAGCGGTCCTTATTCCAGTCGTTTGCGGAAGCATGGACGAGCGGCACCAAGTGCATCACCTGTGCCAAGTCGATAAATCTCGCGCGGAATAGTAGAAATGACCGGCAAGAAGCTGGGGGTAGCTTTCAAAGGAGAGCCTTGGATGCCTGTTTCCGGTTTCCGCGAAGTGCGACGGTGTCAGAGAATCGGTCACGGCGGATCATTTTCGCCATCCGCCTGTTCCACCAGGTTGTCGACGGTATGGGCTTTGCTGTCTCTCGCTGATTAGCGCAGAATGAACCCAGGCGATGGCAAGGTTTGTCTCATTTTCAGTCGCAGTGGCTCGATTTCATACACCTCAGCATGAAGACACGCGTCAGCATGAAGACACCTCGGATGGGTTTCCGCAGCACGATCAAGCTCACCAGTATCATGATGAGCCTGCTTCTGTTGATGCTGGGTGTTTCGGCCGCGTGGTACGTGTATCGATTGCAGCGGCGGAATTCCCATATCCTGGACGTCAACGTTTCCAGCGTTCGCACGGCGGAACAACTGGAAGTCAGCGTGCAGAATATTCGCCACGAGCTCGATTGGTACCTGGTATCGCATGATCGCCAGCATTTGGCGCGTGCGCTCGAGATGGTCCACGACGTGGAGCCGCGGCTTGATCAAGCCGCAAAGCTATCGACGTCACCGCGAGAAGAGGCTCTCGTCATCGATCTCGATCAGCGGCTGGATGAGTTTTTCACCGTTCTTCGCTCAACCGTCGACGAGTCAACCGATCAGAAGTCTCCCGATGTCGTCAAATCACTCGTCGAGGATGTGCTCAGCAAGCACGTGTTGACCTCGGCTCACAGATACCTGGTCTCTGAACGAGCAGAAACTGCAAGATAGCAATCAGACCAACAAAGCGCTGGCCAACAGGTTGGTCTTGGCCCTGTTGCTATTGGGCACCTGCGGAGCGATCGCTGGCCTGGTGGCAGGATATGGCGTGGCTCGAGGGATCCATCGCTCGATCTTTCAACTCAGCGTACCGATTCGCGACGTAGCGGGGAAGTTGAATGAGGTAGTCGGCCCGATTGCCATCCTGGCGGACCCCAGCGTCGAGGAGCTGGAAACGATGCTGGGGAACGTCTCCGCACAGGTCGCGTCGGTTGTTGAGCAGTTGCACGAGCAGCATCGCGAGGTGATGCGCGCCGACCAACTGGCGGCTGTGGGACAGCTCGCCGCCGGGTTGGCTCACGAATTGCGAAATCCGCTGATGTGCATGAAGGTCCTGGTGCAGTCCGCGGTGCGTTGCGGACACAATACCACGCTGGATTCTCGCGATTTGCAGGTCTTGAACGAGGAGATCAGCCGGCTGGAGACTCTGCTGCAGACGTTCATGGACTATGCTCGCCCAGCGAAATTAGAAAAGCAAGAAACCGATCTCGCGAGCATCGTCCGGCAGACTGTGGATCTGTTATCCGGTAAGGCAGAACGACGAAACGTCACAATCGACTGTCGTTTGGCGGAAGAGCAGCTTGCGGTGGAGGCGGATGGCGCTCAGCTCCGACAAGTAATTCTCAATTTGCTGCTCAACGCCCTGGATACGGTCCCGGCGGGAGGCAAGATTTGGGTGGAGGCCCTCCGAGACGATGGCGAACGGATGGGCCTCGACGGTGATGGCGTCAGCCAACCGCATGTGTGCCTACGTGTTGCGGATAATGGGCGGGGGTTACCGAAAGAAAAACGTAACCGGATCTTCGAACCGTTTTTTAGCACCAAAGATACCGGTCTTGGATTGGGCCTGGCCATTTGCCAGCGGATCATCCGCGCTCACGGCGGAGAACTTGCCGCAAAAGACCGCGAAGGCGGGGGCGCTGTACTTGAGGTCATCTTGCCCTCGCGGCAAGGCCCGCGTGAAACGGAGTGTTCTGTCCAAGATGCGAGACCGAGATGAATGTGCTGCCAAGGCGGAAAGACTGACGATGCCAACATTGCTGATTGTCGACGATGAGCCCAATCTGCTGTATTCGCTCAAGAAAGGTCTGGAAACCGACCAGTTGCGAGTCGTGACAGCTGAAACAGCCGAGGCCGGCATCGAAGCGGTGCGTATGCACTCACCGGACGCCGTGATCTTGGACGTGCGACTACCAGACATGTCCGGCCTGGACGCGTTCGCGGAGATGCGTCAATTCGATGCGAGGATTCCCGTGATCCTGATCACCGCGTACTCCACCACCGAAACCGCCATCGAAGCGATGAAGCTCGGCGCATACGACTATCTGCTCAAGCCGGTGGAATTCGACAAGCTGAATGACGTAGTCGAACGGGCGCTGGAGATCAGCCGCATGAGTCGAGTGCCAGCCACGTTCGCCGATGAAAGCGACGACCCGAACGCAGACCACATTGTCGGCCACTCGCCCAAGATGCAGGATGTGTACAAGGCGATCGGCCGTGTGGCGATTCAAGACGTAAATGTCCTGATTGTGGGCGAAAGTGGAACAGGCAAGGAGATGGTGGCGCGAGCCATCCTTCATCACAGTCGTCGGAGCAAGGGGCCCTTTCTCGCGATCAATTGTGCGGCCCTGCCGGAGCCACTCCTGGAAAGCGAATTATTTGGCCATGAACGGGGGTCCTTTACCGGTGCCGACAAACGCCACATCGGGAAATTTGAACAGATTAATGGCGGTACGATCTTCTTGGACGAGATCGGTGATATGACCAGCGCGACGCAGGCAAAGGTCCTGCGACTGCTGCAGGACGGCACGTTCGAGCGAGTGGGAAGCAGCGAGACGATTCGCGTCGACGTGCGGGTGATCGCAGCGACCAATAAGGACTTAGAGGCGATGGTAGAAGAAGGCGACTTTCGCCAGGATCTGTATTATCGCCTGAAGGTGTTCACGATTGAACTGCCGTCGCTTCGAGAGCGGACCGATGATATTCCTCTGCTGGTTGAGCATTTTATCCGACTCTTCAATCGGGACTTTGGAAAGAATGTCCGCTCGATTGAGCCGCAAGCGATGCGGACGCTCGAACAGTACGAATGGCCGGGAAATATTCGTGAACTACAGAGCGCCATGAAACACGCCTTGGTCCGCAGCGTGGGCCCAGTACTTACGGTCGACTTCCTGCCTGCGAGCTGTCGCGGCCTGGTGCAGGCGCCGACGACCGCGTTGCGTCGCCGCTGGAGATTGAGAACATTCGACGATTCATTCACGGGCTGTTGTCGGAAAACCATCCGGATATCTATTACAAACTACACGGCGAAATCGACCGCATCTTGCTTCCGGAAGTGCTCGGCTATGTCGGCGGCAACCAGGCGCAAGCCAGCGAGCTTCTGGGGATCGCGCAGCACACTTCGAAATAAGATCACTGATCTGGGGCTGACGTTCGAAAAACGTTTGAAGGCGGATTCTGGTCGCGATCACTAGTCCCATGCTCCGCGACTCAATGGGGAAAAGGGACTCATGAATTCGCCCACGGAACGTTGCGATAGCGTAAGCGGAGTCGGACAAGGCGGAGTCGGACAAGGCGGAGTCGGACAAGGACGAGCTGATCTTGCAACACCTCGTCGGAGAACCGTGAAATACCCGAAAGCCATGTGGTGTGGTAAAAAAGGACTGCGACGACTGTGCATCTGTTCAGAGGAGAAAAGAGAAAAATGAGGCGTGACAGAATCTGAGTCGGTGGCGATGATTGCGGTCAGCGCCTGGCATTCCCATTCGCGGTCATCTCCGTTTCATCTGCTGTCGAACCTTGAAACGGGCTCTACGGAGACAACGGTTTCGATCCGATGCCCAATGTCACACAACCAACAGGGGCTTGCGGCGTTGCCGGATGCGTCCAGGATGGGCGATCTTTGTCTCGCGGCGTAGTTCACGAATCGATATCGAGCAAACAATGGGATGTCTATGACTTGTTACCAGCAAATTCTTATTGACGGCGGCGCAGATAATGAACCAGGACGACCAACGGGAGTCCGAGAATCTACTGTTTGGCGTACCCTCCGGAGCACCATTCGCCGCGCCGCAGTGAATAGTATTCTGTGGTCTCTAGCGGGCGGTCTGGTGCTGGCGCTTTGTGTTGGATCCGGCATGCAGACGCATGCCGCGCCGAAGGAGCGAGAAGGCCAAGCCGCCTCGGTCGAGCATGTGATCTTCATCCTCAGCGATGACCACCGCTATGACTTCATGGGTTGCATGCCGCAGGCGCCGGATTTCCTGGAAACTCCGAACTTGGACCGTTTAGCGGCGGAAGGCGCGCACCTGCGAAATGCTTTTGTCTCGACGTCGCTGTGTTCGCCCAGCCGTGGTTCGATTCTGACCGGGCAATACATGCATCACCACAAGATCGTAGACAACCAGAGCGGTACGCCCGAAGGCATCCATTTCTTTCCAGAGTACCTTCAGGGCGACGGTGTTCAGACGGCCTTGATTGGCAAATGGCACATGGGACACGAACATGATGAACCGCGTCCGGGCTTTGATCACTGGGTCAGTTTTCGGGGGCAGGGTGATTACATCGATCCGGTCTTCAACATCAACGGCCGCCGCCGGCAGATGAAAGGGTACAACGCCGATTTACTGACGGACCAGGCGCTGGAATGGCTCAAGTCGCGCGATGCCAACCGTCCCAGCTTCCTGTACCTCTCCTACAAGGCGGTGCATTATCCTTTCATGCCTGCGCCTCGCCACAATGCGCGATATGCCGGGAAGCCCGTTCCTTACCCGGATACGATGGCCAACACGGAACGCAACTACCGGACCCAGCCGCGCTGGGTGCGCGATCGACGTTTCTCGATCCATGGCGTCGAACACATGCAGACCGGCCCGTTCGATCAGGACCCGGTGCCGAACTTTGAAAAGTTTTATCACAATTACTGCGAATCAGTTTACGGTCTGGACGAGAACATCGGTCGTATCCTCGACTATCTCGACGAGCATGACCTCTCGGCGTCGACTCTCGTGGTCTACATGGGGGACAACGGTTTTCATCTGGGTGAGCATGGCTTCTATGATAAGCGTGATGCTTTCGAGACATCGATCCGCGTGCCGCTGTTGGCCCGCTGTCCAGCCTTCATTCAGGCCGGCACAAAGATCGATCAGATGGTTCAGAACATCGACATTGCGCCAACGCTGATGGCGGCCATGAACCGCACGGTGCCCGAGACGGCGCAGATGGACGGTGTTTCTTTCCTGCCTCTGCTGCAAGGCGATGAAATCCCGTGGCGCGATCATATCCTCTACGAGTATCATTGGGAATGGAACTTCCCCGCGACGCCGACGCTGTTCGCGATCCGCAGCGAGCGGTACAAGTTCGTATACTGCCACGGTATCTGGGATCAGGATGCCTTCTATGACCTGAAAACGGACCCTGTAGAGCGACACAACCTGATTTCAGTTCCGGCCTACCAGGACCAGATCGAAGCCATGCGTGCCCAACTCTTCACCGAGCTGGAGGCATCCGGCGCGTTGCATACTCCGATCCGCCGCCCGAAAGGCGAACGCCTCGGACAACGTCGTCTGGAGTGAATCCCTGTAGGATGTGACCGCCAAGGATCAAGATTGGTCGCGACGCCCACGCGGCAGACGAGGTAGTGGTTTGTTTCTGCGATCGATAGCGAATGAGGACAATCGATCCGTAGCATCGATCGTGCTTTCATCCGATACGCGTTTCACATCGGGCTTGCATCTGCGGAGGAGCAACTGGCAATCGTTTGTTTCCAGTGTGGGCCGGGCAGTGCGAACGGCGATCGGGTGCCCGCCGGCGTCGCCAAATCGTTCAATCGCAGCAAACCCCAACATGGGAGACTTCAAATGAACAAGATCCTGTCCAGGCAAGCCTTGGGGGTCCTCGTGATTTGCATGCACATCGCGTCCGGGGTTTCCATGACTCGCTCCAGCTTCGCGGAACCATTGCGAGCCGGCGTGGCCCGTGTGGATATCACGCCTCAACTGGGCGCGCCGATGGCCGGCTATTACCATGCGCGAGGGGCCGACGGAGTCCTGGATCCACTCTTTAGCAAGGCTCTGGTGATTCAGCAGGACGAGCGACGCATGGCACTTGTCACGCTGGACATCATCTCGGTCACACGCGAAATCACGGAGCAAGCGAGACGGAAGATCGAAGAACAGACGGGTATTCCCGGTAGCCATGTGATGATCTCTGTCACCCATGCCCATACCGGACCGGAATTGGCTCGACGCAGCACACGTGTTGACGACATGGGCGGCCAAGACCGACTCGCGATCGAATACACCGAGGCCCTGCCGGATCGAATCGCAGAGACCGTACGATTGGCCACCGAGCAGTTGCGGCCCGCTCAACTTCAGGCGGCGCTGGGCCAATGCGATGACTTGGCCTACAACCGACGCTACTTCATGCGTGATGGTACGGTCGGCTGGAATCCCGGTAAGTTGAACCCGAAGATCGTCATGCCGGTCGGACCGACCGACCCGGAAGTGGGCATTCTGTACGTCGAACAACCGGGAGCACGAGGGTATACCGAATCGATTGCCACATTCGTCAACTTCGCCATGCACCCCGACACGACCGGCGGCAGCAAGTACAGCGCTGATTGGCCCGGTGCGCTGGCGCGCGTGCTGGCCAATTACCACGGCGAGCATCACCAGACGTTGGTCGGCAACGGTCCGTGCGGCAATCTCAATAACTACGATTTCTCCTGGGCGTGGCCCAACAAGGGGCCGGGCGAGCAGAATCGGATTGCCACGATTCTGGGTGCATCGATCCTACAAGCGTACAAGAACCTGGCGCCGTTGCACGACACCTCCATCCGCGCCAGTGCGGAAACGGTCGAGTTGGCTCTGCCCGAGATCACGGAGGACGAGGTGGAAATGGCGAAAAAGACCCTCGCGGCGACAAAGGACGACCGCGGTGCGAATTTCATGAAATTGGTGCGGGCCTATCGCGCGTTGGACGTGGCCGGTCGAGCTGGAAGGCCTCACCGCGTTGAGGTTCAAGCCATCGCCTTGGGCAGCGAAGTTGCCTGGGTCAGCCTGCCGGGAGAGGTGTTCGTCGAATTGGGGCTCGCGATCAAGAAGCGCTCGGCCGTTCCCACATACATTCGTCGTCGAATTGGCGAACGACAACATCGGCTACATCCCCGATCGTCGCAGTTACGCGGAGGGGAACTACGAACCCGAGAGCGCTCGCTGTGCTGCCGGATCGGGTGAGAAGTTGGTGGAGGTGGCCGTGCGGCTGCTAGAGGAGCTTCACGAGTAGAACGCATTGCAGGACGGCCTCCGAAGTAGACGTTCCGCAATGCGCTGTAGTATCTCGTTGCGTTTCTTGCTCGGAAGAGCAGTCGCCACGAACCCTACCGAACACTTCATCTGCAAGGATCGATCTGTGAAGCTGCAACCATTCGCGATACTGGCTGCTTGGAGTCTCGTTTGTCTGACGCCGACACTTCTGCCGTCGTACGCATTGGCAGGTGCACGAACCGTGGGCCGGTGGGGTCGTTTCGAGACGTCATTGCGTGTGTCGAAGACGTACGATGACCCGTTCCGCGATGTGCATCTCGCCGCATCGTTCACTTCACCGCAAGGCCAGACGACTCGCGTCGCAGGTTTTTACGATGGGGCGAACAGATGGCGGGTGCGTTTCATGCCCGATGTTCTCGGTACCTGGCGATACGAAATGGAGATGTCCGACGGCTCGACGGCCGGTGGCGGAACGTTCGAGTGCATCGCCGCACAGCTTTCGGGAATGATCGATGTGGATGCCACGAACCCCTTGTGGTTCGGGTTTCGCGGCGGGAGTCATCGCATCATTCGCAGTCTGCACGTCGGCGATCGGTTCTTCGCGTCGAACTGGCCGGACCAGAAGCGGATGGCGTTGCTCGATTGGGCCGAGGCACAGGGCTACAACATGTTCTCGATCGCGAGCCACTATCTGAATCGCGAGAGTGAAGGACGCGGCGCAGGATGGGAGACACCCGACCTTTGGGACCGCCAGCGACGCGTTCCGCGGCCCGCGGAGTATGCCAAAATGGAGGCCATCCTCGACCGTCTTGCGCAGCGCGGGATCGCTGTTTTCCCCTTCGCGGGTTTTTTCGGTAAGGCGTCGGACTTCCCCCGCGATGCGAACGACCAAGAGCTCTACATCCGTTACACGCTCGCGCGGATCGGGGCCTACAGGAACATCCTGTTGAGCGTTGCCGGGCCCGAGCCCAATCTACCGAACAGCAGCTACCTTGCGTCGGATGACGTCGAACGACTCGGTCGGACGATTCGCAGGACCGACCCGTACGGACATCCGCTTGCTGTTCACAACCGCACGGGAGACGATCCGTACCGCGATTCCGATTGGTCGACCTACGGCGTGCTCCAAGGGCCGAAGACGACCGACCGCGCAAAGCTCAGCCGGGGACTGCTCGAAAGCCACCACCGCCGGAAGCCGCTTTACGCGCAGGAAACACTCTGGGCCGGGAACATGTACCACAAGGAGACGTACACGAATGCTGATCTCCGGAAGAACGCATACGTGATCGGCATGTCGGCCGCGGCGCTGAACTTCGGCGACATGGACGGCAACTCATCGTCTGGCTTCAGCGGCACACTGGAATTGGACGCCCGTGTTCAGCAGCGGCACGATATCGTCCATCGTGTTTGGGATTTCTTCGAGACGGTGCCCTATTATCGGATGCAACCCGCGCAAGACCTTGTCAGCCGAGGGTACTGCTTGGCCGAGCCGGGACGAGAATACCTGGTCTATCTGGAGGACGGCGGGACGGTCGACGTACGGATCGGCGACGGGCCCTATCTCATCCAATGGATCGATGCTCGAAACACGTTCGATCGGCGCTTTGGAGGAACGACTGACGACGGAAAAGGCCTTGCGGTACCCGCGGGCGGTGACGATTGGCTGTTGCGTCTGCGGAAGCCCACGGAGCGTTTTGCCGTCCACGAAGACAACACGGGAACGAGGCTCGGCGAGCGGCAAATGCTCGTGACGGGCCTGCGGCTTTCGAACGCCCTCATTTCTGATGAAAAGACACAGGAGCTGATCGATCACCTCGATCAACTCGCGTCCTACGGAGTGAACACCTTCAGTGTCTTCTTCCAGGGCTCGCGCTTCGGCGACATTCGCGGTTATCGTCGCGACTCCTCGCTCGATCCAACGTACGCCGTGCGGATGGGACGCCTGATCGAAGCGGCCGCCGAGCGGGACATGGTCGTGCTGGTCGGCGTGCTCTACTACAGCACTTCGAAGGCAAGCTGGGACAACTGGGAACAGGCCGATGCGGAGAAGGCGGTCGCTAACACCGTGCGATGGCTCAAAGAAAACGGCTACCGCAACGTGATGGTCGACGTGAACAACGAGCAGATGGCGAAATTCGACGATTTTGCTCTCATCGCAGCCGGCAAACGCGTCGACCCGGAGTGCGTCATCGCCACAAGCGGCAGGAATACACCAAGGAACGCCGACCTTTCGCTACATCACGGTAGCTCGGATCTGCCCGACAAGTACTATATTGAGTCGGAAGGGACGGGCAGCAAATACTGGGGATCCTATTCCAAGGACCCCGCAGTCTACAATTACATCCGTATTGGCGAGTATACACCAGAGATGAAGGCCGAAATGCTCGCGAGAACCGACCGTTACCTGGATCGCGGCCAGGGCTACATGTTCGCATCCACATGGCTGCAATGCGTCCCGCCCCAAGGGCCAAATCATCGCCCTGGCGGCGACGGAACGGCAGACGATCCCGGCATCCGCTGGTGGCTTGAGCATCTCCGCGAGAAAGTCGGAGAGCACATCTACACGCGGCTACGCTAAGCTGTCGAAGAACGATCGCTCGACCGCTTCCGCTTCTTCGTTAGTCGTGGCGGAGTGATAACGGCCGCCTACTGGAAAACAAACTGGCCAGTTTTGACCCTGCCGGTGGATTCTACGAAAGCGTCATCTGTGCGCATTACGCGGTCTATTCACCACGACATATTCAATGCCGCTCAAGAAGTCCCGTTCATGCGGGGAAGTCCGGACTTCCGTTGGTCGTCCGGGTTCATTGACAATGCCGCCGTCAATAGAACCACATGCCGTTCAGGTTTTCTTGGCGGGACGCGTTGGTCACACCCTTGCCCGACCACACGGTTCTGGACAAGATTGCGGATTACTTCCTCTAGACCAGCTACCCACACTCGGCTGGTTTGGAACAGGCCGCGACGGTTGAGCTCCTTCGCGCTCTACCTCAAAACTCCAATACCTTCGGGAGGAAACGATGCAGTCGAAACAGTTCACCGCAGGAGGATCCTTCATGCAAGCGACACGAAGAGTGTATTTTCTCTCATGCCTTTTCTTCCTCGTCCTTGTTCCTGATTCCCACGCTGCAGGCGTTCGAAGCAAAGGCCCGCTCCTGAACGATCCTGCCCGAGAAGCGGAATTCATGGACTGGGGGCTGGGTATGTTTGTGCATTGGTCGCACGATTCGCAGTTGGGTTCGGTGATCAGTCACTCCCTGGTGGGCGCGACGGAGAAATACCTGGACCGTTACATCAATGAGTTGCCCAAGACCTTTTATCCGAAACGCTACGATCCCGATGAATGGATGGAAATCGCCAAGATCGCGGGAGTGAAGTACATGGTGTTTACCACCAAGCATCACAGTGGTTTCTGTATGTGGGATACGAAGACGACCGATTTCAGCATCATGAACACTCCCTACGGGAAAGACGTCGTCAAGGATTATGTCGACGCGTGTCGCCGGCATGGAATCGGCGTCGGGTTCTATTTTTCACCTGAAGACTTTCTCTTTCTGCATCGGATGGGGGAAACTGTCCGCCGAGTAAGAACCTCGGGCAAGGAGCAGGACGCTCTGCTGGCGTACAACAAGAGACAACTCGACGAGCTGTTTGGTAACTATGGCCCAATCGATGTCGTTTTCTTTGACGGTGGAGAGAAGGAAGAGCTGACGCAATATGTGCACGTACTGCAACCCAAATGTATTGTGACTCGCGGAGAAATGGAAACGCCGGAGCAGAAGCTGCCGACAGAGCCAATGCCCGGCCCGTGGGAGTCCTGTTTCACGCTAGGAACTCAGTGGCAGTTCAAACCGACCAATGAAGACTATAAGACCGGTGGAGAGCTAATTGAGATGTTGATCGAGACCCGTGCCAAGGGTGGCAATCTGCTGATCAATGTCGGCCCTGAGCCCTCGGGCGTGATCCCCTTTGAACAGGAACGCATCTTTCGTGAGTTGGGACTTTGGATGTTCATTAATGACGAAGCTATCCACGGGATCCGTCCCTGTGATGTGATCGGTGAAGGCAAGATCTGGTACACGCAGTCCCAAGATGGCCAATCGGTCTATGTCTTCCTGACTGGGTTCACTGGGGAAGAACCGCTGGAAGAGCGGCGAGCGCAAGGAAATCGTCCTAAAGAGCTGGCGGGCCACGGACAAAACCGCCATCTCCATCTTGGGACAGAACGACAAGGTACTGGAGTACGCTCCCGATGCGGATCCGCAGTCGCGTTTCCGGCAGACCGAGGCCGGCCTTGAAATCTCAGTGATGCGGGCCCAGCGCATCTACAACAATCGTGCCTGGCCCAACACTGTCGTCGTAAGGCTCCAGAACGTGATTCAAGTCAAGTAGTCCAACGCAGATCTACCGTCGAGCGCGAGCGCGGAAACAAGAAATCCCCAGACTCCGATCGATCGTCCTGGTTCACGAACTGCGCCGCGGTCAATAGGAGGATCGCCTCGCACAGGTAGCGAACGATGAATTGATGCGAATGATGAGCAGGACTAATCCTGGAAGATGCAGTCGTTGGCGTTCGCTGACTTCCTGATCGCCTTTTTTGCACATGGCCGTGGGTCCAGCTCAGGATGACGGCGGGAACTTGCCGTTCCCGCGGCAGGCGATGGGGCGTGTGGCCAGGAACAGCTGGTCACCAGCTCGGTGACTCTGACACACAGAAAAACAGCTGCAACGTGCACGCTCAAGCCCGGCGAGCGGGAACCCGAGTACGCGTCGCAGTTTCGGCCTGACGGCACGCGCGGGCCTCGTGCCTGCGAAGATGTGCCGAACGAGACTCCTGCGCTGTTGCTGATTCTGGCCCGCACGGAGGGCCAGCAACCGAGCGAAAAGGAACTGGCCGCGCTCCAGGCACAAGTTTTGAAGTTGCGCGTTTCGCTTCATCTCAACCCGAAGCGTAAGCGAGGGAACACGTTGGAGCCGTTGGGATGTGTCTCCCTTGCTGACGCTTCGAGTTTGGATTTCGCAGCCTTTGCGCACAACGGAAGCGGGCAATTCGGGAAATGCGCAACTTCAAAAAACGCAAGGCGCAGTCGAAAAAACACCTATCTCGGATGCTTCGGCACCGAATCGGAAAAGAGAGCCAAACATTGAATTGACGCACACGATCGGGATCGAGGTGGTCGGCGCGATGGGGGAGAAGCTCGCCACCCGCGAGCAGCCGGCAGGCCGACCGCGACGTGCATCCACGGACCATTCCTTGCCGCAACAGCAGGTAGGCTGTTGCACGATCCGCCAAGATCGGTTCTTGCGGCCGAGAACTCCGATTCGTCTCGCGACATCAAGGAGCCGGCTCTTGCTCGAGTTTCGAGTCCGAACGCGGGTTTTGAAGGTGATAGAAGCGTCCATCCTCGGCACCGGCGAGCAGATCGGGCACTCCATCACCGTTCCAGTCCACCACGGTCGGTGAGGTCGTATGGCCTGCCAGTCGACGCTCACTCAGCGGGCCCATGTCCTGAAACACGGTCATGCCATTCTCCGTTCCGGTGTTCCGCAGGAGATTGATGTTGAGGGAGTTAACAAGCAAGTCCGAATCGCCATCGCCATCCCAGTCAATCAAGCAGAACTTGCGTCGTCCTGAGCGGCCGGCTGCGCCGTCGTTGAGGCGCAGCAGACCGTCGGACTCACCTTCACTCGGCGTTTGCCTGTTATCGAATCGGCCGCCTTGAAAAACACGCTTGCCCGGCAGCAGAATCAGGTCTTCACCGCGCTTCTCGCGTTGGAAAAACGCCAGATAGCCTTCATGATCCAGCATCACCAGGTCGTTCAGGCCATCCTTGTTCCAGTCGACGACGCACGGTGTCGTGCGCCACTGCGAGGCAAGATCTGTGGGCTGTGGGTCCCACCAGTTCCACGGTGGCTTCGGAGGAGTGCCTTCCCAGGCGACCGTAACGGGCTGCTCGGGTGCGAACTCGGGCTTCGTCCTGCTGCCCGTGTTCTTGAACCAGACGATCTTACCCCAAATGCTGTTCACGATCAGATCATGCAGACCGTCGTGGTCCCAATCTGCCACGGTTGGAACCGTATAGCCCCACTTGGCTTCGCACGGTCCTTGAATCGATCCGTTCGGGCCTGCCTGGATATGGATCGTTTTGCCATCGGCTTTCAGCAGCACCGGCTGGGCCCATCGGGGTGAAGCCCCGCCATCAAGATTCTCGATCAGTCCGATGTTTCCCGACGTGTTACCACAGACCAGGTCTTCATCGCCGTCGCCGTCCCAATCCACGCTGCAGGGCGTGACTAACGCGCCAAACTTCAGGTCATCCGCAACCTGCTGAAAATAGGCAGGTTGATCGAAAATAGGAACGCCCTCAAGAAGCGCCCGTATTTTCCACAAGCGCAACGCGGCCATCCTCATCACCGCAAACCAGGTCCACATCGCCGTCGCCATCCCAGTCGATGGCCGTGGGGGTGATCATCTGAACGTGCATCGCGATCTTTACGCCAGAGTTTATCAAATAAGCACCGCGTTCGTAGATGGGCTCCTTCGCGACCCCACGTTCTGGAAGTACGTGAAACCATCCAGAAACTCGCCGCAGATGAGATCCAGGTCCCCGTCGCCATCATAGTCGGCGAAGTTGGGGGATGGCATGCCGTAGACATCGACATCTCTATGGTCGATCGTCTGAAGGCGATAGGGCATTTCATACCGTGGCGCATCATTCGTCCCTCGGTTGCGAGCGATGTACACGTAACCGTGCAGCGGGCCGCGAGTCCAGTTGCCGCGGTTGTCAAAGGCGTCGTCCCAACCGTAGTCGCCCCAGAACCCGACACCATGCACAAGGTCCAGTAGACCATCGCCATCGAAGTCAGTTAGCTTCCACTGGTTGGCACGCACGCGCCCTTCACCCACATGAATCGGGGGCGGGTCCGTCGCTTTCGTACGCAAGAAATCCCTACCAACGAAATCGATATACTCTTTGCCGGGAATCAATATGCGTGGTTGACGATCGACGTAAGACACCTGCGGGTTCTTCATGCCGTCGTCGATGCGAACTGCCGCCTTAAAGAGCGGCAGTTTGAAGTCATTTCCCGTGTTTTCGAAGAAATAGACGCCGTTGTAAGGTGTGTCGGGACACGAGACAATCAGGTCAAGATCGCCATCACCGTCCCAGTCCATGGGCATCGGCCAGGCCCATAGGCCAACCCCCAAATCACAGGTGAGTCCCGGATGGTTGAATTTCACCACTTCAAACGCGTTGAGCGTCATGAGATTCGAGAGCAGCATGGCGATCGTGGCAATCAGATAGAGCATCTTCATCGTTTTTTTGACCTCAACCAAAACGGTAATGGGACGGCGCTTCAGGCTTTTTGTACGATAGAAGTCGCGACTTCGGGCAAATTTCCTTGAGCGAATGCACGACTCCGCCTTAAACCAGTTCGTGGTACAGGAGTCCAATTCACGCAGCCAGTCCCAGCTTTCAGAGGACTGTTGTATCATTCGCAGTGGGAAGATTCATACTCAATTGAATATTTGACGGAAGCCTCGTCATCCCGATATTGCAAGGCGCTTTGGTCATGAGATCGTCCAACCTTCATCCTGCAGCACAGAACCGGTTTCCCGACATGAACAAGATCCTGCTAATTCTCACAATCGGATCCCTCCTTGCGTTGGAAGTTGTGTGTGCCGACGAGCAGCCGTCTGCGGTAGGGAAGAGTACCAAGTTGAGTGTCCCCCGAGTAGCCGGCGAGTACGTCAACGTCTATCAGCCCGCCGGTGATATCTTTCCGGGACCGAATGCGGCGGAACTGATTGCCGGAAAATTCTATGAAGATTGGGTTCCGAACGATCATTGTCTCGTCCGAGACGAAAACGGACGCTGGCACGCGTTTGGGATCACGCATCCGTTGACAGGCGTTGCGAATGTCCACGCCGGCGAGCATCTCCTATTTCACGCGATCGCGCCCCCCGGGCCTTTAACAGAAGTCCTACGGGCAGGAAGTTGGCAGGATCAACGGAAGATCCTGCCGCCGTCCGAACGACCGGACGAAATGACGGCGATTCACGCACCATGGATTCTGAATCGCAACGGTCTTTTTCACATGGTGTACGGTCCGACGCCCATTCGGTACGCCGTGTCAAATGACCTCCGTAATTGGAATCCCCAAGGAAACTTGCGCGGCGCACCAAGTGGCGCGATCCGCAGGTTTTCGTCTGGAATGACATTTATCATCTGATCGTATGTGGCGTGCACGACGTGCGGCTCGCGACCTCTGATGACTTCCAGACTTGGACAGAGCGAGGCCCGATTCTGGAAATGAAGCAGGGAGTCGATCCGGAGTCGCCTTCGGTCGTTCGTCACAACGACACCTTTTATCTCTTTGTCTGCGGATGGAACGGAATCTGGGATCGCCAGGACGTTCAAGGTGCATACCAGCACAAAACGTACGTCTACCAATCCCATCATCCGCGCAAGTTCGAACTCGACAACGAGGTGGCTATCATCGACGCTCATGCCCCCGAGGTATTCCGAGATGAAGCCGGAAACTGGTTCATCTCAAGTGCGGAATGGCCTCATCGGGGGGTGAGTATTGCCCGCCTCATCTGGGAGTGAAGCCGCCCCAGGTTGCGGCGGCCACGTGCAAGATCCGATCGATGGGGTGAGTTGGGGCGCACACGTTCGCCTCGCCTGACGCTGCCGAACATAGGAAGACACTAGCTTTCGACATCGGAAACGGTTTGTCGAGCGAGAACGCCGGATGCTTCTCCAGCCACACCAGCGCCTTGTCGAACAGACCCTGGCCTGATCATCAACCGCCTGCTTCCGATTGCGATCGTTCGGAGGGGAGAGCCGACGGATCTCCTTGTGAAAAATGTTGCGTCACAAATCTATTCGCGTTGCGCCAGTGAACGCTCGGCTGCCTCCAACATCACATTCCACAAGGAGAAGACCGCTTGGTCCGAGATGTCGGCGAAAATGGAGATGGTTTTCGACCATTCATGCGAAATAGGATAAGCGACGATATGCTCCGGTCCAACCAGCGAGCATTCCGCGCCTCGGAGCGATAGAATACCACATGCAGATGACGACTACGGTCCTTCCGTCGATGACTTTTGCATGATCGCCATCATGATCAGACAATCGATTCCATTTTTCGTTCTGGCGACTATCCTTGTCGGTCGCGTGCAGTCCACGATGGCGGATGGGAACTCCATCTCGCTAGCCGGGGCGTGGCAATTTCGGCTCGACGCCGAAGATGTAGGTGTCGAAGTGGCACCCGGTACGCTCGGTATACTCTGCGATCCAAAAGCCACTGCTTTGGCCGAGTTCCCCACGGAGTTCCACAGCAATTGGCAGTGGTGGCACTTGGTGAAGAACTCGCGTCCCATTATCCTGGATGATGCGCCTGCCGGTTATCTTCCCATCGTTCAGGTGATCGACAACTTCGAACGGAACCACAAACTGGGACTGATTGCTGAAACAAAGGTCGGCGAAGGCAAGCTGCTGATCTGTGCCATCGATCTGCTCGGTCAACAGGACATGCCGGAAGCCCGCCAACTACTGCACAGCCTGTTGCAGTACCTTGACTCGCCCGCCTTCCGTCCCCAGGTCGAGTTGGATGCGGAACTTCTGAAGCGACTGTTTTCCGGATACTGAAGTTCGACATGATTATTCACCTCAACATGGCATCATCTGGAGCGACCAACGCGTGCGGGCCGCCCTGGTGCCGCGATCTGCAATCCCGGTGGCAGGATCGACACGGACGCTGGGCGGGCGCGGAAATGTCGGCCGGTATGCGTTATCGGGGCCTGACGGCAAAGCATGTTGGGGTCTTCTGTTGGCGGGATAGCAGATACACGATCTACAACATCATACATTCAGTAGGTTTCTCATGAACAAGATTGAGTTGTTTGTCGCATCCGTCGCCGCTACGGCGGTGTTATCTTCGATCGCTGGGCCGTCACCGGTAGCTGCACGTGCCGCCACGACGGCCCATCCGGACTTCACGCAGGGTGACAAGATCCCCGAGGGCGCGAATCACGATTGGACGCTCGGGGCCACGGGAGCCCGTGGGTGGATGTTCAGTGATAAGCTCGTCACGACGGATGCCCGGCAGATCGCGATCACCGAGGTGGAGGAGAATTCCCCCGCCGGCGGGAATCCTCGCCGTCGGCGACGTGATCCTGGGAGTCGGCGGCAAGCCGTTTTCCTACGACCCACGCACCGAACTGGGCAAGGCTCTTACCGCGGCCGAATCGGAGGCAGGCGGCGGAAACTTGTCACTAATCCGGTGGCGGGCGGGGAAGACGGAGCACGTCGTCGTGCAACTGCCCATCCTGGGCACCTACAGCGCTACCGCGCCTTACAACTGTCCGAAATCGAAGCGCATTCTCGAGCAGGGTTGCCATGCGCTGGCCCAGCGTGTTGCGGACCCGTCTTACCGGGCCAATCCGATCACGCGCAGCCTGAACGCCCTCGCGCTGTTGGCCTGCGGCAGACCGGAATACCTTCCGCTTGTAGAAAGGGAAGCCCAATGGGCGGCGGACTACTCGGCGGACAGCTTCCAGACTTGGTATTACGGCTACGTCATCATGTTGCTTTCCGAGTACGTGATGGAGACCGATGACGAGTCGGTCATGTTGGGACTGCGGCGTCTCGCACTTGAAGCGGCGAACGGGCAGAGCATCGTCGGTTCGTGGGGACACCGTTTCGCGAATCCCGACGGGCGTCTGGGCGGCTACGGGATGATGAACGCCCCGGGCCTGCCCCTGACGATCGGGCTGATCCTTGCTCGCGAGGCTGGTGTGGACGACCCGGAAGTGGAGCAGGCAATTGAACGCAGCGCGCGGCTGATGCGTTTCTACATCGGTAAGGGTGCCGTCCCCTACGGCGATCACCACCCCTGGATCGAGACGCACGAGGACAATGGCAAGTGCGGCATGGCCGCCGTCCTATTCAACTTGCTGGATGAACCGAATGGCGCCGAGTTCTTCTCGCGAATGAGCGTCGCCTCGCACGGTCCCGAACGCGATACGGGCCACACCGGCAACTTCTTCAACATTCTTTGGTCAATGCCCGGCGTGGCACAGTCCGGGCCCAACGCGACCGGAGCGTGGATGCAGGAGTTTGGCGCCTGGTACTTTGACCTCGCCCGGCTTTGGGACGGGACCTTTCTGCACCAGGGACCGCCTCAATTGACGAACGACAAGTACCCGGGTTGGGACTGCACTGGCGCCTACATGCTGGCCTATGCGATGCCGCTGCGAAAGACCTACCTAACGGGCAAGCAGCGGTCGATGGCACCGCAACTCGATCCCGCAGCAGCGCAGGCGTTGATTGTGGATGGCCACGGCTGGAACAATCGCGACCGCAACAGCTTCTACGACAATCTGACCGAGCGGGTGCTCCTGACGCGTCTCGGCAGTTGGTCGCCGGTCGTCCGCGAGCGCACCGCAATGGCGCTCGCCCGACGTCGGGAGAAGCCCATCGCTCCCTTGTCACTGATGCTTGCGTCGCCGTCCCTCGCATCTCGCTACGGCGCCTGTCAGGCCCTCGCCAAGTTTGGGCGCGACGCCGCTCCGGCCGTGCCGATTCTGCGGAAGAACCTGCGGCACGAGGATCTCTGGTTGCGCGTCAAAGCCGCTGAAGCGCTGGCAGCCATCGGCGATCCGGCCGTACCGGCCGTTCCTGCACTTTTGGAGCGGCTCGCTGTGGGGCCTTCGACAGATGATCCGCGAGGGATGGAGCAACGCTACCTCTGCTTTGCGCTGTTCGACCGGCGAGGCGGCATGCTCGGCCGCTCGCTCGAAGGCGTCGATCGAGAGGCACTCTATACAGCCGTTCGAGCGGGCCTCCGCAATGAGGACGGTCGCGCCCGAGGCAGCATCGGCTCGATCTATCAGAATCTCTCTTACGAAGAAATCAGACCACTCTTGCCCGCGATCCATCGCGCAATCATCGATCCCGCTCCGAGCGGGATCATGTTCGCCGACGGAATTCGAATGGAGGGGCTCCGTGTCCTGGCCAAGCATCGTGTTCGAGGAGGAATCGAGGCGTGCGTGAAGTACATACGAACGCAAAATCCCTGGGCCAGCGAGAAGCGAACGCCCGAAGTACTGAACATTCTGCTCGACCTACGGCGCCCACGCAGAGTCGGTCGTTCCGGAACTGGAGCAGATCGCCGATCGCTTCGAGGAGGGCGAGGAGAATTTCCCGCGGAAGTTGAGCCTCGATAAGGCGAAGGCCGTCCGTGAGACGATCGCCGCTATCGAAGCTTCGCAGGAACATCCCGAGCTGATGGATGTACAGTAGGGACGGCGGACGCGACAGGAAGTTCTGATCATTCGTTCGACAACAATGCTGCCATCGCCCGCCCCAGCGCGTCGCCGACTTCCATGTAAGTTTCTGCATTGTGGTTGTAGTGGTGACCCTGGCCGCTGGGAGAGACCTCTTTGTCACGCCAGAACGGTCGCGCGTCGATGGTGTCCACGTTGCCTCGAAACTCGGGATAGTTATCCGTGTCGCCGTCCACCCCAAGTTGCGCGTTGCAGACGGTAAGGCCATGTCCGCTCAGGCTTTCTCCGCCGAAGGCGATGGTTGCCAGAGACAAACTTGGCGTCGGGTGCGTTGAAATCCTCGCGCAGCGTCTTAATGAAACGCACGAGGTTCTGTTCGTAGCGGCTGGCGTGGGCTGCATTCTGATCCTTGTGCCCTTGCCAGAAGATAAAGCCGGCCACCTCGTAACCCTGTCCCTTGTAGCCGGGGTAATACGTCTCCAAGTTCTCTAAAACCGCCTTGGCGTGACTCGTGTCGGCGTCGTACTGCCTGCCGGCGTACCACGGGACGTCTTTCTTGGGCTCACTTTCAACCCACGAGCCTGGGGTGTCCTTGTAGCCCGCATACGTCCTGCCGTCAAACTCATACTGCTCGCTTCCTGGTGGCAGCAGGTCCCACCCCAGGCTGCGGTTTCCAATACAAGCCTTGAGGATGAGGACCGGTTCATCGAGCAGGTAACCCATGACGTGTCCAAAGCCCAATTCCGGTCCAAAGTTGCCCGACACGGTGAGCCATTCGTTCTTCATGTCCGCAAACTGATCCATGTTGCGGTAGTCCACGCCACGCTGATCCATCACATGGACATAGCGCACGTCCTTTCGCTCAGTCCATTTCCCTTCTTGATCCAGCAGATGCTGATACTTGCCCTTCTCGTGGATCATCCATTCGAGAGTGCCTTGTTTGTCAGCAGGGCCGACCCGTCCGAAGCCCAGCATGTTGGATTGACCTAGGAGGATGAAGACCTTGACCGGTTGGGACATGTCGGCCGGCTTTCCATCCGGGTCGGGTAGTTGACTTGGAATTTCTGCCGCGGTGGCGGGTACGACCAACAACGCCGTCACAAGAACACCAAAGACAAACTTTCGTTTTCCATCGGTTGTGATTTGTCATCGTGGCACAATCCTCTTTCGTCGTAACAAGAGTTCGTTGCTCGAACCCGTCGGAAATACAATCATCCCTTCGGAAAGGAAATGCATCAGTTGTCAACAGAGACTCCCACCGATGGTGGATGAAGCAGAGATCCATCGACTTCCATAATACACGGATCAGGTTTTCGGGAGCAGACCACCCGGTTACCTTGCTGAGACAAAACGCCAGAACGAAAGGCGGATCCCTGAGCGTTTGCCGCGGGGCGTCCCGTCTCATGTGACTGCTGGCCTTAAAACGGTTGCCTACGAGTCAGTTCCGGTGCCTGTCTGGAGAGCACTCCGCTGCCGCTCCGCTGTTGCGCTGTTCCGTGAGGGACTCTGTTTAGGGAATTACCTTGAGGCTCCGCACGAACGCGTTCGTTTTGACCTGTTCTTGCTTCAACGGCTTGCCGTTGATGACGACATTGGTCAATGTCACGTTTTCGATGGCGTTGGTTTTGCTGGCGCCGGTCATCTCCACGCGAGGCTCTTTGCCGACGGCCTGAATGTCCTTGAAGATCACGTTGTCAATGTGCCCGCGAGCCTCATCACGAGTCCAGACGGCTTTGCCAATCCATAGCGAAATCAGCCGCTTGGTTTCCTCGATGCGGATGTTCTCAAAGCGGATGTTGCTGATGCGCGCCGAATCGCAATGGTACACGCGGAGCGTCCATTCGCGGCCCAAATCGTGAATGACATCGCAGTTGGTGAACAGCACGTCGTCTACGTTCTCGCGGAGTTCCGCGCCGATGCTCAGCGCGTGAGCAACCTCGTTCCACAGCACGCAGTTCTTCGCCACGACCTTGCGTACCACGCCTTGGTCTTTGTCTGATTTCACGACGATAAGGTCGTCAAGCGTGCGGATGAAGCAACCGTCCACAGTTACGTCTCGGCTGTTGCAGATATCAATACCGTCCGAGTTGGCGCGGTAGCCCAGCAGTTTGACATTCTTGACGGTCACGCGGTCGGACCGGCGAATGGGGATCGTCCAGGTGCTGGAGTCACGCAGGATCACGCCTTCGATCTGAATATCTTGGCCGCGAACCAAAAGCATGTTTTTCGCGTGCGTCGTACAATGGCTTCCGTCCACGATTCCGCGCCCACGGAAGACAATTCGCTCGCCTTGCAAAGTGAAGGTCGGCTCGTAGTTTTTCAGGCCGCTGTAGCGGCTGATGCGGAACGTCTCGTCGGGTGTGATCACGCCCCGCACGACTGCGCCGCCTGCAACGTAAACGATCTTTCCACTGGGGACCGTAAGACTGCCGACCTCGTGGATCCCAGGGCCGTAGTAGATGACGTTGGGATCGTCCGGACTGGGCGCATCCGTCTCCAGCGGATTGCCGAATAGATGCAACGCGTTCGCCCACGTGCCGTTGATTTCGACGGTCAGGTGACGCGGCTGGTCCAGTTGAATCGAGATCACCTTGCCATGGATAGATGGCTTGATGCCGTAGGAGGAGGGCAAAACCTTGGCCGAACGGACGATATGCGGACAGGTGATCTGGATGCGCGTGGTCCCTTCCAAATCGAAGTAGGCGAAGGACGTTCTCCCGAAGAAATCTGCCGAGTTCTTCTTGTCGTCCATGGCACTCCAGCGGGCCTGCGGATCGGCAGACGCGACCTTCGCCAGGTATACGGGCGTATCCTGGCCTTCGACCTTTACGGAATAGTCCGTGGAAAGTTCCTCGCCCGGAGGGGCCGGATAAACCTTGACGGTAGCTGCCAGCAAAGTGTCGTGTGGCAGTCCGAGGAACGAGAATGCAACGGCCAACCCGGCAATGATGGATCGCTGCGCCGTCAAGGATCCAGGACGACCACCAGGAGTCTGGCATGCGTGGCCGCCCCGGCAAATCAGGGCGGCCCTTGTCCGTGCAGCTGCTCTTTGAAGTCGCGCAGCTACTCTTTCGAAGTCGCGCAGCTGCTTCCTGAAGTCGCGAATTTGATGTGCATCCTAACCCGAAGCGTAAGCGAGGGAACTGGTTGCGCCGACCAATCAAAATCCCTCGCTGACACTCTTTGAAGTTGCGCATTTCCCGAATTCCCTTCTTCCGTTGTGCGGAAAGCCCGTAAAATCCTAACCCGAAGCGTCAGCGAGGGAGACACATCCCAACGGGTCGAAGGTGTTTCCTCGCTGACGCTTCGGGTTGAGATGGATCGAAACGCGACAACTTCAAAACTTACGCTTCGGGTTAGGATGCGATGCGGCATTTCTGGCAGAAAGGAAATGCCCAAGGGCCCCGTGCGCAGTTTCAAAACAGCAGCTTCGGAGATCATCGTGCTGATACTCCTTTGCATCACAGTCTTCACCTGGCGATGTCCTCTTTGCGGTTGCGCTCCCAGGGTGCCTCAGGACGGAACGTGGAGCCGAGAGGTTCCGGACTTGCGTTGGTCGTCCTGGCCCATAGCCGTGCAGTCATTAATCGGAGGAAAGTGCCGCGTTTGGAAGCGTGCCCTCGTGGGCGACTTCCACAGCGGGTCGTAGCCGAGGATGTTTACACCGCGCCCGAGTCGCTGGTTCTGCGCGGCGGCGTCTTGCCATGGCCGCCTCGGGCCATGGCACGGCCAGCCATTGTCAACGCGAGCAAGAGAACGTATGCCCTGTGACACCGTCCTGCCTTGGGGCAGGCCACGATCCGTTGGGTTGCGTCGTCCGGAACATAGTGGCACCCTTCCAAATTGCGGTTCGCGCGGGAGGCTGGGCACCCCAACCTGTCAGAGCGTGTTATCACGTGGGCAAGGGGGCCGAATCAAGCACCTTTCGGAGTTTTTCTGGATCAGGTGAGCGTGAGCCATGGATGTGCGTCACGCTCGCATGCGTCTTCATTGCCCGATGCCCGGACGGAAGGTTGCATTGGAATGGACTCCACGAGCGGCGTTGGGGCTCGCCGTGGTTTTGAATCGAGCTCCATCCTCGGTCGCCGCCATGCGCAATCCTCCACTTGTCAAATCGGTCCCAGTCGATCCAAGCGAGGTGCAGCCAGAGGCGGAACTCCGGCAACGAAGAAGCCCCGGGAGACCACCGCATGCAGGCCCCCGCTTCGTCCAGTGGCGGGACAGTGCCGTAATTGCATCGATGGCAATGCGAGGGATGGACCGTCCTTCGAAACGGAATTCAGGTGCTGCTATGTCAAGTGAGTTTAACGCCCCCACTCCGCCCAAGCCGAGTGCTTGGGCGCACACTGAGCACTGGCGCGTGGCCGAAATAAAGGCACGGCAGTGTTCCTCCGGGGCACTCCTTTCCCCTCCGGTTCGTCGGAAGCGTAACAACCGCACCTGCTGCGCCACAATCATCGTTGTCTTGCGGGCGAGTCCTATGGCTTCCCGAGGCGCGGGGTGGTAATCTAGGCACTTGTAATAAGAAAAGAGGGATTGGCGACAAGGAGCGGCTAATGGACGAACCAAGCCTGATCGACGCGATGGAATGTCGTCTATCGGTACGTCGAGCAACGCCAATGCCACATTCACGATGTGGCTCGCTCCTGCTGATTTGATGTGATGGTGTTCCTCAAGGGCGCCACCACGGGAAATCACTGAAGAAACCACGCTGCAATTTCCGTCGGGAGCTGGGCCATGACTGGACGAATGCGAGATCGTCGAATCGCGGACGATGCAAACGCGATGCTGGAACCTCAGGCGAATCCAAAATCGGCGAGCACCATTTGCCGATACCTCTCCCTTCTGCTGCTTCTGCCGGGCACGTTGCTTACGGTCTCCGCCCAAGCGGCCACCATGGCCGTTACCGTTCCCACCTCGTCTTCGGGTGACGGTTCGGCCACACCGCAAAGTGTCAATGGTTGGCGCTTCACCGCTAACGATGACCTCACAGTAACGCACTTGGGCATGTTCGATTACCTCGATGACGGTTTCGAGGGCCGATACGAGCTGGGACTGTTTCGCTTCAGCGATATGGCGTTGTTGACCAGTGGCGATCTACCGGCCGGAACGGCAGCTCCCCTAAGTGATCATTTCCGCTTCATCGATGTCCCGGATACCGTTGTTACTTCGGGTTCGGACTATGTTGTCACCCTTTACTCTCCGCAAGGCACGATCGCCGACCCGACGCCGACGCTGAACGACCGCATGCTCAACGATACGCTCGTAGACTTTACCGTCGATCCGTCGATTAGCTATGTCGAGTCGCGGTACGAATTCAATAGCGGTGCCTTAGTCTTTCCCACGACCGTGACGTCCTCCAACGACGCTCGGATTGGACCGAACCTCATGTTCGTTCCCGAACCGCACGCGTTGACGTTGGCAAGTGCTGCGCTACTCGGCCTCTTGTTCGCCGAGCGAAGACGACGTTAAGCCGGACTTGCCTCGCCAATCGCCACGCACAGACGGTCTGCGCCATCCGGCTCTGCCAGCGCGTGCTGCCCGCCGAAAAAGTGGTTGGGCGTACACTTCTTGTCTTTGACCGCATGCGTACTGCAGGAGGACGAAAGTCGTGCGTTTGTCACTCCATGCGGTCCACCGACCGTAGCTGGCCGCATCGATCGGAAGCGGGTCGCTTTCTATGTACAACCGGTGCCGGCGGGCTATGCACGCTGGACCGGGCGGGTCTGCAGTTCGACCATCTCGCGATACTTGCCGTTGGAGGACATCAGCGACTCGTGTGTGCCGATTTCCACGATGCGGCCCGAATCGAACACGACGATTCGGTCCGCGTGGGCGATCGTACTGAGTCGGTGAGCGATAACAAAGCAGGTGCGATTATGCGTCAGCAAGGCCAGGCTCGCTTGGATCATGCGCTCGCTTTCGGTGTCCAGGTTGCTCGTCGCCTCGTCCATGATCAGGACGGGTGGATCGGCCACAACGGCTCTTGCGATCGCCAATCGTTGCCGCTGGCCGCCACTGAGCTTCACTCCTCGCTCACCGATCAGCGTTTCGTACCCATCCGGCAATTCCGCAATGAATTCGGCCGCGTTGGCAATCTCTGCTGCACGGCGAATGTCTTCCTCGGTCGCATCGCGGCTGCCGTAGCCGATGCTTTGGGCCACGGTTCCATCAAACAGAAAGACATCCTGCTCTACGATACCGATCAGACGACGGTAGCTCTCCAGGTCGATTTCGCACAGATCGCGGCCGTCCAATAAAACGCGGCCGCTCGTAGGATCGTAGAACCTCGCGATCAAATTGCACAAAGTGGTCTTTCCGGCGCCGCTGGGGCCCACCAAGGCGATCGTTTCGCTCCGCTCGACGCGCAGACAGATATCTTCCAGGGCTCAGCGTGTCCGCGTTTGGATAGCTGAAACTTACATGCTCAAATGAGAACTGCCCGTCAAAGTCTTCTTTGTGGATCGCGAAAGTGGGCTCAATCGCTTCCATCTCGCGAGGCTCATCCAGCAGATCGAGGACGCGATCGAAACCGGAAAGGCTGTTTTGAAAGGAAGCGGCGCTTTGTGCCAGCACGGCCAGCGGGCCCAGCAACATCAACAGGTAAACCATGAACATCATCAAGTCGCCCAAGGTCAGATCGCCCTGCAGCACCTGCCAACCGCCATAGACCACCAACGCGGCTGAGGCGATCGGGATCAGGGCCTCCCACACGATCTCGACGGCTCGCATCCACCACCAAGCGTACAGTTCTTGACGACCCATCGTATGATTTCCGCGCATAATGCGGTTGGTTTCGGTCCGCTGCCGGCTGAACGCTCGCACGACGCGCATCCCACCAAACGTTTCGGTCGTCCAGGCATCGACCTCTTCTCGCTGAGCGCGCACACCACGAAATTGCGGTCGAATCCGACTAATCCAAGTTCGATGCGTGAAGTAAACCAGAGGCACGAGGACCAATGCACCCAGCAACAGACGCCAGTCGACCCAAGACAGAATGAGCAGGCTACCCAGAAGCTGGATGACTGCCCGCCAGGGGTTATAGAGCATCCCAAAGACGAGATCGCCAACACTGCCGGCGTCTTGACGCAGAATACTGGCAGCACCACCCGACTTGAGTTCCTGGACCCGGTTTAAGGGCAGCCGAATCGCCTGATCAATGACCTGCTTGCGCACGGACATTTGAATCAGTTTGGTAACGCGTGTTGCGTGCCAGCGACCCCAAATCTGGAGCGCAATCTTCAATGCCGAAATCGCAATGACGACACCGGTAATCAGCAGCAGCAGTGGCCAAGGCTCTCGAGGCACCCAAGCGGGAACGGCCGCTGGTAGTGGTTGTCCACCGAGCACATTGTCTACGACGAACTTCGTGGCGGCCGGAGGGATAAGGGCTAGCAGTGTGGCTGTTGACAGCGTCGCTAAAGAGAACGCCACACTGGTTCGGTGGCTGCGGAGCAGCTTCAGGAAGCTGCGAATGAGTTCCAACGCCGAGCGGTCGCGGCGTTTCTTCTGGCCACCGAATGCCTTGGAGCCGCGTCGCTGACCGTCGCTCGCGTGAAAATCGGCCTTGTATTGTTCAAATCGCTTACGGCTGGATCGTTCATGGGTCATCTGCGCGGTGGAGCCTTGAATCTGGGGGCAGTTGCAACATTCATCCGAGTCTACACGACCATTCTAGGGCAGTTTCGCAGATTACATAGCCTCGGAGCCGCCGTTGCCGCTTCCGGTCGGGTTCTCGGCCGAATTGCAGGAACCAATCGACGATAACCTAGGTTTTCGTATCCTGTGAGCCGTTCTTTCCAATCACTGCGGCGTGGCGAATGGTCCTCAAGAGGCAACGCGAAGATGGGAGATTTCGGGACTTCCGTGGGTCGCCCTGGTTCACGAACCGCGCCGCCGCCCGTAGGAGCAGAAGCTGTGCAGTTCCGTGTTCTTGGTGGCCTGGTCGGCCTATTTGTCGGGGCGGTTGCGTCGGTGTTGCTGGGTATCCTCGCCTTCGTGGCCTACTTCGTATTGTCCGTGTTTGTGCTCGCGAAGGTCGGACCTGCCGTTGCCTTGCACGATTGGATTGTTCAGGGGGGGCCCGTTGCCTGCTGGCTATTTGTCACCTCGCCTTGTGTTGTGTTCATGGCGGTCGGATTGGTGAAGGGCCACACTGTCTTCACACAACGAGAATTCTAGAGCCCATTTCAGAACCCGAAAGTGGAAGGGCGATCTAGTTTCTGAACTGAATCGTCCAGGTAACCGTCTGGCTGTGCGCCGTGTCAATCTGCAGCCGAACACCGCTCTCGGTCTGTTTGCCAAGCTGGATTTCAGCTCCGTCCGCAGTAGCCCCGATCGGATTCCACGCGCCTTGGGCCGGAAAGGCAATCCTCAATTCGTAGGGATCGTTGCCGATGACGTTGCTTGTCCCGGTGAGCGTCTTCGTGGCGGTGTCCCAACGTTCGTCGATTACGTCGATCAGGCCTTGTGTGATATGCCGCGAAGTGCTCAACAGCTGAGGGTGTTCCGCCGAGGGTCGAAGGGCCAGCACCCGACACGCTCCGCCGGGCAGCGTCTGCCGCAACATCCCTTGCATCGAGTTAACGAACTTGTTCTCCCAATAATCGAATGCCGCGTAGGAAAGGGAGCTGTCCAGGCCGAGTTTTCCCACGTCATAGAGGATCTCTTCTGCTTCGTTTTGCTTCCAGTTGAACAGGCCCAGCACAATCAGTCGGTCGTTTTGCACAAGCCAGATCCGCGGCCGGTCGGTCTCGAACAGGTCGACAGGTCGGGCTGGCAGTTCGTGCCCCGGCAGACACCGGCGGAGCAGACCAAGTCGCTCGGCGGGCAGATGGCCGTATTGCTCGCTGGAAGTGTGCATGCCGCCCGATACGGCGAGGTGCGAGCACATCCAGCGAGCGGAAGATAAGGGGTTCGAGGGGCGAACGTAGACCGGGTCGGGATCGTTGTGCCAAATTCGCCCATTAAGGAAGTAGAGATTCGTGGCGTGCCAGGCACCTCTCGTGACATCCGCCCACTTGCCGCCGCCGGCACCTCCGTTGTCCGGACCAATGCGCATCCCGTCGATCAGACCAAAGGCCGGTCCCATGCACATCATGTTCTGCGAAACGTTGCAGCCCAGCACGAAAGCCTCGGGGGCTGTATCGCGGAGAAGGGTTAGTCCTTTTCGATAAGCTGAGATGGGGGTTGCCTGGGGATCGTGCAGTAGGCCAAATTCCTGGTCCCGATATGCCGTGTGTACATACAGATTCTTGGAAGGCATGCCGGTGTGCATGCCGTCGATTTTGAAATAGCGGAAGCCCCAGTCATAAATCCGTTTTACTCGTTCGTGCAGAAACTCCTGGGCATGAGGTTGCGTCATATCGAGGCACGTGCCGGACCACCGAGAATCGTGAAAGGGCGTGCCATCGGGGTTTTTGGCGAAGATCTGTGGGTCGAAATGAGGATTGCGGAAATTGCCCGCGAACGGCATGAACCAGATGCCTGGCGTCATGCCGTGCGAGGCGATCATCTCGGCTGTGTAGGGCATGCCATGGGGGTAATTGCCCTGCGCGTCCACAAACACTTTGATGGGACCGGTCGTCTGTATCTTCCCCTGGTGCTGGAATCCTTTCGGCAGGATGGCTTGCCATTTGTCGTCAATCTGGATCACGTTCAGGCCGAAGGGCTTGAGGTGTTCGGAGGCGAATTCCGTGTTCCGCGCGATCTCGTCTTCACTCGAGGCGCCGGCGTGATACCAGGTGCAGTACACGTTCGGCCTCGCCTTGAGCTGGATCCCTTGGCGTGTGGCGACTGCGTTGGCGTATTCCTCTAGCCCCAAACGGGCATCATTGAAGAATCCGATCAGGAGCGTGTCGGTGTCGCGCGTTTGGCCAGTGTTTACCTGGAAACGGCCGAAATCAATTCGCGCTTTTAATCGACTCGTTGGTGCATCCGGGCCAGAAGAACCGGGGCTCGGAAAGAAGACACCTACACCGCGCTCATGCGTCAGCGAAGCGGTAACCAAGCCGTTGCGTGTGTGGCCGTTCACGAGCACATGGAAGCAATAACTGCCGATCTTCTGCGACGTTTCGCGAAGTCCGCCGGTTCCGTAGCTGGCCAGTGTTTGATCTCCCAGGCGAACTTCCATGTCAAGCACATCGAGCGATTGGAGGACGAGCGGTTCTTCATCGCCGTTGTGGAGCGACGTTTGAATGTGCAGAAATGGCCGTTGCGCAAACAGCCGCAACCAGCAGTGACTTCCGTCCTCGTGGGCCACGTGGATCTCCGATCCTGGTCCCCAAATGGAGTCGAAGACGCTTCGGGCTTTCGCCGATTTTGTCTTGCGGCAGAATTTCGCATTCACAATTCCCGCCTGATTCAACCGCTTCGATTTGACCGTAAGGCAACCGTTATCGGTGTCGACCGTTACGTCCAACACGGCGTTTGCCATGTGAAGATCGTCCGCAGCTGCAATCGGCGCAGCCAGAATGGCAAGCAGGAAAAAAACGCGCGACTCTGCGCCCATCGGATGTCCTCCGTTTCTTGCGAACGTAGGTTCGCAGCGTCCAACGAATGATTCGCACGCTGGAATACCGCAATGGTCAGGCTATCGCTTGTGGCTTTCGCGTTCAAGCTGATGGATTCGCAAGCGGGGAATCGAGGGGCAGATGCCGCCGTCTTGCGCGCAGGAATGCACTCACCGCGCGGCCTTGGACGCTGCGAGACGCGGAATCTTGCGCCTGCGCGGTGCTGGTCAGCGATGATAGCCGGAGACCGATGTGCGCCTTGCGTCCCGCTGTGGTCGGCGTTTTCCGCGCGCGGTCAGGAGCCCGAGCGTGGCCAGCGACAACAGAATCCATCCGCTCGGTTCCGGCACAGTTGCGGCATTTGGCCCAGCCTCTATTTCGTACCCGCCGTCGACGAATGCTGCGACCATGTCGCCGCTGTCGAAAACGCCATCGCCGTCCCAGTCCCCTTCGGACCAGCTGGCATCTGCCTCCGTTTCATACTTGCCGGCCACAAACACTTCGACCATATCTGTCGAGTCGAAGACCCCATTCAGGTTTGCGTCGCCGAACCAAGTGCCCTTGAGATCTTTCGCCCACATCTGGCGATCCGCCTGATCTACCAGATCATCGCCATTCAGGTCATAGAAGAGGTTGTGTGTGACCGCGATTACCTCCGCCGTCAAGAGGTCGATGTCCACAACATTCAGTCGTCCATCTGAGTTGAAATCGCCCCGCAAGGAGCTAGTCGTTGTGCCCGCAAGTTGAAAGAGATACTCTTGTCCTGGCAGGCCAAGAATATTGTCTTGATCCGTCGTCAGAGTTAACGTTGCCTGATAGTCATCCCGCATTTCTTCCGGGGCAAACAGCAAATCGAAAGAGAGCATCTCCGAGACGGACAGCACGGTTCCCGGTGTAAACGAACTCACGGAAAACGCATCCGATCCGGGGCCCGAGAGCTGCAGCGATAGCAGCGTCAGGTTGGTCAAATCCACCAGATTGCCGTCTGGGGAAACATTCTCAACAACCAACGACTGCAGAGCAGTTTGGCCAGTGGTGACCTCGCCGAAATCGATCATCGAGCCGGGAGCCGGAGAGCTGTCGAACTCCGGTCCGACGCCGGAACCGAGCAGCTCCACACTGACCGTATGTGCCTGGTTCGTACCGTCGAAGCTTCCATTGGAGAACGTCAATCCAATCGGACTCGATTGTGGGCCGTGTGTCGTCGGAGTGAAATCATAGGCGAACGTCGTGCTTGCGTCGTCCGGCAGGTCAATGGTTCCGGCTGGACCCGTAAAGGCTCCCGTTGCTGCCGTTACTTCCCCTCGGAGATTGCTGATAGCGCCGCGATTCGAGAGATTTCCGTCTCCCAGATTGCGAACCATGATTTGACTCGCGGCAGTCGTCCCAATGCGCACTTGTCCCGCATTCGAGGCGGCGGAATCGACCTCCGCAACCGGCGCCACTCCGCGGCCGATAAAAGTGACCGTCGAGCGACCCTCGATCACCGGATATCCGTCGGAGCTCTCGTCCGCCGTTGCCGTCATGTCCTGGCTGTCTGTTCCGCGATTGGTCGGTGTATAGCTGTACGTGCGCGACGTATTCGAGTTGCGTCGGAGTCTGCTGAAGTGCGTTTCCCCGTCCAGAATGAAATGCCCAGCCGAAGCAGGAAAGTCACCCGAAAGCCTCACCGACCTGCCGCCGTCGTTGTCGCCCGTGTTGGTGATCCGCAAGGTCCGATCGACGGATTCGCCAATCAGCGCGTCACCGAACTGCAACGTCGAGCCGTCTGCCGGTGTGGTCGAGAGTGCCGGACCGTGGCATCCCGTACAGTTGCCCCAGCCTGGTTTTGCTGCAACTTCGTGGGAGTGCCAACAGGACACGACGCTGACAACTCCCAAGCATAAAACGTTGAGTAACTGCGGTTTTGAACTCCACCTTGTCAAGCGAAGATCCCTCTTGCAGAGAATTGGCAGACGAGCGCCCATTGCGGTCTCTTTTCTTTGTTTGGTTTCCACTTCCCGTCGAACGGACAATCCGTCGCTTCTCAGAGAAACCGGAAGAGGATGAAACCTGCCGGCATCGTAATCGTTTACGCCGGGATCCGTCAAAGCGGCCATTTCTCCATCTTCCGCCAAGGCGGTCAGTTCGGGAAGGGAGGTTGAACGGAAGAAACCCGGGATTGCCAGGTCTCTTGCGGCCTTCGGCAAGTCGATCTACCTGGTCCCTCGCGGCAGTGTATGAGTACACCGACACAATTGGAATGTTCCCTATCGTCTGCTCGATGCTTGCCTTGGTTGCGCTGCGATACGATAATGGAAGCCTATCTATGACTTTCCTTCTGATGAGCCCAAGGGACCCGCCATGGCTGCCCGCTGGCAATTGACGATCCTGACTTTTTGCTTACTTTTCGCCGCCTCGTCGACCCGAGCGGACGTGTTTCGATGGGATACGGGGGAGCTGATTCCTGGCACGGAGGGGATTGATCCGGGGCCGAGGGTGCAGTTGGAGTCCATCGACCTGCGGTATGCGAATCTGAGCGGCGTGAATCTGCACGCATCCAGCTTTCAATCATCGAACCTTACGGCCGCCTGGTTGGATGAGGCACTGCTGACCCGCGTCAATCTGTCGAGGGCGAATCTCACCGGCGCCGACCTGTATTCCGCGTCGCTTGCTGATGCCAACCTGGCCGCCGCCAATCTCACGAACGCCGATTTGTATCTCTCGACGCTGGACAACACCAACCTGACGAACACCTTGGTGACCGGAGCTTCCTTTGGTGACACGACGTCGAGTGGTTTCACGAAGGAGCAGCTTTACTCCACCGCCAGCTACCAGTCCCAGAATCTGCAACGGATTGACCTCTCCGACAACGACCTTCGCGGCTGGGATTTCCGCGGTCAGGATCTCACTGATGCCGATTTCTACTTTTCGACGCTCACCAACGCGAACCTGACCGGTGCCGTGGTGACGGGGGCCGCCTTCGGTGACACGACCTTTGGCGGTTTCACGAAGGAGCAACTCTACTCGACGGCCAGCTACCAGGCGCAGAACCTGCAGCGGATCGATCTTTCCGACAATGACCTCAGCGGCTGGGATCTCCGCGGCCAGGATCTCACCGACGCCTATCTGTATTCGTCGGTGCTCGCCAACGCGAACCTGACCGGATGCCGCCGTGACCGGGGCCTACTTTGGTGCCACGACAGCTGGTGGTTTTACCAAGGAGCAGCTTTACTCCACCGCCAGCTATCAGGCCCAAGACCTGCAATGGATCGACCTTTCGGACAACGACCTCAGCGGCTGGGACTTCCGTGGTCAGAATCTCAGTGACGCCTACTTGTACCTTTCGGTGCTCGCCAACGTCGACCTGACCGATGCCGTGGTGACCGGAGCCTCCTTCGGTGCCACAACCTTCGATGGATTCACCAAGGAACAGCTCTACTCGACCGCCAGCTACCAGTCCCAGAATCTGCAACGGATCGACCTTTCCGACAACGATCTCAGCGACTGGGATTTCCGCGGTCAGGATCTTACCGGCGCCTACTTGTATTTCTCATCGCTCGCCAACGTCGACCTGACCGATGCCGTGGTGACCGGCGCCTCCTTCGGCTCCACAACCTTCGATGGATTCACCAAGGAGCAGCTCTACTCGACGGCCAGCTACCAGGCGCAGAACCTGCAACAGATCGACCTTTCCGACAACGATCTCAGCGGCTGGGATCTCCGCGGCCAGGATCTTACCGACGCCTATCTGACTTTCTCGACGCTCACCAACGCCGACCTGACCGATGCCCTGGTGACCGGAGCCTCCTTCGGCGACACGACCTTTGGTGGTTTTACCAAGGAGCAGCTTTACTCCACCGCCAGCTACCAGGCGCAGAACCTGCAACGGATCGACCTCTCCGAGAACAACCTCCGCGGTTGGGATCTCCGCGGTCAGGATCTCACCGATGCCAATTTGCACTTGTCGACACTCACCAACGTCAATCTGACCGATGCGCGTGGTGACCGGAGCCTCCTTTCGCGACACGACCTTTGGCGGTTTCACCAGGGAGCAGCTCTATTCCACTGCCAGCTATCAGGCCCAGAACCTGCGAGGGATCGACCTTTCCGAAAATGATCTCAGCGACTGGGACCTTCGTGGTCAGAATCTTGTCGGCGCCGACCTGGATTCCTCGACGCTCACCACTACCAACCTGAAGGGGGCGAATCTCAAGAATGCGCTCTTAATCTCATCGACATTGGCGGTTAGCAACACGGACTCGTCGACCATCTACAATCAGTGGACCCAGTTTCCCACGGGTTTTGATCCGATGGCGGCGGGCCTCACGCTGATGGCGTCCCCTCTGGGTGACTTCGATGCGGACGACGTGTTGGGCGCGGAGGATATTGATGAGCTTGTCGCCATCGTTGCAAGGTTTTCCTCCTCCGCAGATCCCATGGTGGCTGCCGGATGCCATTTTTGATGTCAATAGTGACTCCATCGTTGACCTGGAAGACCACCGCGTCTGGGTCAAGGACTTGAAGTACACGTGGTTCGGCGATGCGGATCTCAATGGTGAGTTCGACTCGTTGGATTTCGTGCAAGTCTTCGCGGCTGGCAAATACGAGACGGCAGAATGCCGCTGGCTGGGCCGAAGGCGACTGGAACGGCGACGGCATCTTCGATAGCGGCGACATGGTCAAGGCATTCGTCGACGGCGGCTACGAAATCGGGCCGCGGACGGATGTGGCGATGGTGCCCGAGCCGGGTGGATGGCTACTGTGCTTTGCCGGCCTGACGCTTCTGTGGCATCGATGTCGCCGATTCGGCATGCGCGTAACAGTTCCCGGTAACCTCGCCCTTTCTGCCCGACAGCAACGTCGCCACGAACGCGACGCGTCCTTGCGGAACGCACCCGCCTGCGGCCGCTTCCAGTAAAAAGCGGTCTACCGGCGCACGTCACACTTCGGCAGTGCCTGGCGAAGTCGAAGTTCCGATAGTTCGGTGATCTGGACTGGCAGCCAGAGGACCCGCAGATTCTGCAGCACTTCCAGTTGTTTCAGACCTGCCTCGCTGACGTGGTGGCAGGCCCGCAGGTCCAGTTCTTCCAGGGCGGGAAGGCTGCGGAGGGCCTCGAGTGCGGCGTCTTCAACGTACGGGCCGAGAATGAGCGTTCGCAGCGTCGTCAGCTCGCTAAGTTGTGCCAGTTTCGTACCCTGGATGGTCGTTCCTTCCAGATCGAGTGATTCGAGTCCGGGCAGTCCCTTGAGGTAGACCAGGGCGGAATCCGTGAATCGCCGGCTCCAGAGTCGCAGCGACCGGAGCTTGGTCATTCCCTTGAGGTTTCCCAGGCCATCATTGGTGATTTGAGTTCCTTCGATGCTCAACAGATTCACCATGGCCAACAGTCGCACCTCGTCCAGACTGGCATTCGTGATGCGATTGCCCGCAAGTTTCAGCTTGTTGATTCGCAGCGTGGGATCGATCTCGACGACATCGAGATTGTTGAAAATGACGTGGACGTCGATGTCGAATTCTGGCGCAGCGGTTTCCGCGGTACCTTCGGGTACCGGGCTGTCCACGGCTTCTGCTGGATTGGGCAGGGTGGCCGCCGGCGAAGGTGCGGCAAGAGGGAAACTGATCGCCGCCACCAGTAGTAAGGTCAGGGTGCATGTCATCCGCCGCATGGCAGGTCTCCTTGTCAGCTCCGCACCGACCCACGCAAGAGTCGATCGGATCCTGTTAGTCCAAGAGCCCTTTGAAATCCTCCGCGTATTCGTCAATTCCCACATGGCATCCGGTGCAATTCTTGGGAGCAAGCTTGCTGCCGGACGTCTCGTGGCAGCGCCAGCAGATTTGATGCGCGAGGTGCCGAACGGGCACATTGTCATCGAACCGCATGGGGAAGAGGTCTTTGCTGTGGCAGGTGTCACACCGGCCGGCGGAAAGAAAGGATTCCTTGATCGTGTGCATCTCATGGTTGAAATGCACCTTGCCAAGCTCGGGGTCTTTCTCGGAGAATTTCACGTGAAAGACGTAGTACTCGGGATAGGCTGCCTGCGAGCCCGGGAAGCTTGCATCCCTGATTTCTTCGATGTTCGTGCGACCGTCTTCATCGGAGTCGAGTTCCTCAATCCCCCGAAAATTCATTTTGGCCTCCCGAAGGTCGAGCCCATAGGCATTGAGAGCGTCCTCGACGACGGGCATGTGGCAGGTCACGCAGCTGTTCGCCTGGGTTTCTCGGAGGCTAGGATATTGAGAGACAAAGGCAGTTTGGAGGCTTGGCGTGGCCAAGGCGAAATCGACTCGCAGCCAGAAGGTCGCGACAGCCGCCGTGCCTACGATTGCCACCATCAGAAATGACGAGATGTGGACCACCTTTCGCATACCTGCTCCCCTGGATGCCCCGGTGCAATTCCGAATACCATGACACGGCTTTCTTACTCCGGTAGGTCAGTCTAATCCATATGGGCCGTCGATCAATGGCGATTCACCGTCGGAGACTTGGGCGAGACCGATGTGGAGCGGGGTTGCCCCTTCACCCGGCGAGTGCCAGCAGCGAAACTGGAAGCATGCGAGACGAGAGCGAACGTGAAGCGCGGAGTCACTAAGGCGAGGAGTACCGGAATGAGATCCTTCGGCTGCATTGGGATGGCGATCGTGCTTGGGACCTCGTGGGCTTCGGTGGCCCTGCAGCTCAGTGCCGGCGAGCCTGCCGCGGGGCCCGCGGTCCTGCCGAACGCCATCGCTCCACCGAACCCACCGACAGAATCGGAAGGCAATCGGGGAAGCGGCTCCGAGGGTCGGAGCGGTTATGCCGGCCACTACGCGTGCAAAACGTTCTCGGGACAGGACAGGGATCTGTGCATCGCCGTCAGTGACTTCGAACCCGATCGAGTAAAGAGCCTGCTTGCGGCGGGAGCGAACATCAACGCCCGATCCAATCGTTCCCCGACCAAGGGAATGACGATGGCTCATGCTCGCCGTTTGGCATCGGTGGGACCGTCAGGTCCTCCAGCTACTGGTCGATTCTGGCGCCGATGTCAATGCGAAGGATGACCGCGGGAACACGGCATTGATCCTGGCTGCGAAAGCCAAGCCCGCGATCGATTGCGCGGACCTGGAACTGTTGATCCAGGCCGGTGCCCTCGTCAATGCCAAGGGCGAGCACGGCATGACTTCGCTGATGCAGGCTGCGATGCGAGGCCACACGCAGGTCGTTCAATGTCTTCTGGAGGCAAAGGCCGATCCCCATCTGAACGGATGCAAGGGGCTGGACCGCCTTGATGCACGCCACGCGTATCTACGCCGGACGCCCGGAAATAGTCTCGCTGTTGATCAAATCCGGCGCCAACGTCAATGCCCGACACAACTGCGGCGGTACCGCGCTAAGCAATGCGTGCTACTATGGCCACACGAAGGCGGTGGAAACGCTGCTCGAAGCGGGTGCCGACGTCAACACGAGAGACACGGTGGGATGGACACCGCTGCTGTGTGCGTGCACCAACGGTCACACTCCCGTTGTGAAGCTGCTGATCGCGGCGGGCGCCGATATCCGAGCCACGGATCGGATCGGGCGAACCGCCCTGGACGTCGCATCCGATGGCCGCCATGCACAGACGGCGAAGGTCCTTCTCGAGGCGGCCGCCCATCAGCCGTCGCCTGCCCCTCTGTCCCCTGCCCCGCCAACAACCTCGGGCGACCAAGGCGCTGACGCTCGGTCCGGTCATCGAAGCGGAGAGGCCGCAGCGGAGATGGCAGCCCACCGGGGCATTCGCCGCGGCCCAGGTAGCCGCAGGGGATCGCCCGCGTTTCCGCACAACAGGCAAATGCCGCATTTTCTGTGCAAAAGCCTCAAGCGCTACAAGCCGCAAAGTCGATACCGGTTTCGAGTGTCGTCCTCCAGACGCAGGGCAACCTGGGTCGGTAGCGCGAGGCGAGACCGCAATTTGTGATTCTGGGAACCGCAGCACAGCAAGCAAGCGTTGCCACACGGTAAGCAAGCCGTGCCGCGAGCCTGCGGGTTCCCGTGTTTCAGGATACAACACGCCATTCGGGGAAACCGCGGAGCGACGCGTGATTGTCGCAGGTTTCGTGCGCAGGACGGATCCGTTGGTTGCCGGGGGGCCCACGGATCCGCGAGACAGGAATCGCCCGAACCCTCCGCTCCGCCATGGCAAGGAAGCCCGATCATGCTCGTCGCAAGTGCCGTCACGGGAACCCGCCCGAATCCTGTGCTTTACGTCGGCCCTCATGATCGTGTGTCTGGTGGGGCTGGTCTCCTGCAGCTCGCCGCGGCCGACGGTTCGGAGTCGATCGGTCGATGCGGATGAAGGCTGGCCCAAGCCGCATCAGCCCTGGCAGGAGACGCGGGTAGTGCCTGCCAGTTGGAGCGAAAGAACGCAATTCTGGAGTCCGGCCTCGCTCGACAATGCTCCAGGTCGCCTTGCCCCAGGTCGAAGGAGCGGAATTCGTCGAGGATGGACGAATTCTGCGAGACCTGCCACGAGACCTATGTGCGGGCCTTCGCGAATAACGTCCATCGCGAACAAGACTGCGAGAGCTGCCACGGAGCGGCCAGTCGGCATCTGGCGAATCGGGGGACGGAAGGCCGACTCGATTCTCAGTTTCCGTTCTCCCGAGGTCGGCAGCAGGACGGGCCGGATCCTCAGCCCAGCCGAGCGTTCCGAGATTTGCCTTCAATGCCATGAGGATGCCGAGCGGAATCCCGGCTCGCCCTGCGGCCCCGGGGGGCACGTGGCGAACATCGGTCCATGCTCACGAGCAGGTTGTCCTGCACGGACTGCCACCGAGCCCACTACAACGTCCCACCGGGCACTCCCTCGGTCGACAGTCTGACGCATCAGAAACCTCCCTATGAGCCTCCGCTGCCGGTTCGTCTCACGGCCCATCAAGATCTCGAGCCAGCTGTCGAGGGATCTCTTCGCGGGACGTCACACAATCTGAACGCCGTCGAGCCGGATGACTGCTATGCCTGTCACGAGAATACACGGCGGATGGAGCAGATCGTCCATCCGCATCAGATCGGAGTGCCCTTCGAGTTCGAGTGCACGCAATGTCATCGCGAGGTTCCGCGTGGAGCGCCGCACGAGGTGCCCGAACCATCCCGAGGAATTCAACTGCTCGACCTGCCACAATCCTCACGGCAATGTCTTGGCGGAAACGAGAAAAGACCTTTGCCTGCAATGCCATGACAACGCACACATGAATACGTGGCAATCATCAGCGCACAACGCCGCCAACGTGGCGTGCACGGACTGCCACAACCCCCATTCCCCGAATGGACCTCCGATGCACGTCGACGAACCCCAGACTTGCTATCGGTGCCACTCGGAACAACAGGAACTCGAGCAGATCGCACATCCTCATCAGGTGGGCGGCGTGATGGGGTTCCGGTGCACGACCTGCCACAATCCACACGGGCGGATTGAGCATGGTCGCTCGGAAAGATCTTTGCCTGAAGTGTCACAACGGATCTCCCACGATGGCGTGGCATTCGTCGACGCACGAGCAACACGATGTGGCCTGCACCGACTGTCACAATCCTCATCCCAAAAGGGAATTGTCACGTGTGGTAACGGTCAGTCACACGTCCGTGACGAGGACCGAAACGACTGCCGATGTCCGTGGACGAGCCGGATACATGCTACAAGTGCCACGAGAAGATCTACGGCTTGGCGTCCTTGCCATCACATCACCCGATCAACGAAGGCAAGATGGTCTGTTCCACTTGCCATGATGCGCATGGCCAGAACAAGGGAAACCTCAAGTCGGAGACGGTCAACGGAGTTTGCTTCGAGTGCCATGCGGAGAAAGAGGGGCCGTTCGCGTATGAACATCCACCGGTGACCGAGAACTGCTCTCACTGCCACGAACCGCACGGCGCGGTGGCCAACAATATGCTGCATCAGCCGACGACCTTCCTCTGCCTGCGATGCCACTCGGGACACTCCATTCACTCGACCGAGGGTCTCTCGCCTCAGTGTATGCGGTGCCATTTCGTTCATGACGACTTTACGAATGTGGGTGGCGGCCCGCTGGATCCCAACAGTCCGACGAATCCGATAACCCGGCAAGCGCTGTTCACCGATTGCACACAGTGCCACGCCCAGGTCCACGGCAGCGATTTACCGTATGGAATGGAATGTCTCAACAAGGGAATTCGATAGGTCATATGCAAGCTTTTTGAGCATCGAAACGAACCGCATGATCATACCGGGGGGGGCGATCATCGTATGAAGGGCCGTTGTCTGGCTATCATGGCTCTGGCCATGATGCCGTGCGTGGTATTGGCGGAGGACGGGAATCGGCAGCGCGCCGAGTTGCGGGACCCGTCTGCGCCCAGCGCGCCGGCGGCCCTTCCCCTCTCGCTCTCTCGAAGCAGCAAACTGCTGCTCCGACACCGGCCTTCCAACGTTCGGTCTGGATGCCGCCGGTGTGGACGACCTGCGCCATGCGCAAGGCCCGAGTGTCTGGGGATCACCTCGGTCCACTGATCTTGAGTTCGAACAGGATCTGCGGCGACTCGTGCTGGAACCGGACGGCCCGCAGGCCACGGCGGACGAAGACGAGAGTCGGTCGTTGGCGCAAGGGCTGTTCCAGGATCCGCTGCGCCCGGGCGCACATGCCGCGACGACAGGACCCATGGATCCGAGGCGTTGCGTACAGTCTGCCTGTCGATGAACCGCCCGAGGTCATCGATCGGCCTCCCGGTATTGCCGTCGAGGACGCAAGGCGATATCCCGGAGGCCGAGGCCATCGGGCAAGCTCCCGAGCAGGCCCGGCCGATCGTTTAGCACGAGGTGCCGGGTTGGACGGCGGCAGCGCCCCTCTTCCGTCGACAGACGACGGCGCGACTGGGGTGGTGGGCAGTGGGCCTCGACGGAAGCCCCACGGTGGTCGCCCAGTACGAAGGCGTCGATTCCTCGCCGTTCTGGGATCTCGATTGGCTTTCCAGTGACGGTACGCGGACGGTCGACCTGACAGCCAGCGGGCTGGATAACGAGAGCACGCAGGTCAGTATGAGCTACTTTCGGCCGTGGCTTTCCATGGAGCTCGACTACCAGCGCTTCCTGCACCGGCTCGACCACCAACCGCTCACGAACATGGGTGACATCACCTCATCCGAAGAAATCGTCGGCGAGGACCTGGATGTTGGAGAGGATTATGCCGTCCGGATTCAGGATATGAGATACGAGCTGTCGGGCAGGTTGACGGAGCGTGTCAAGGCCCGAGTCAATTTTCGCGTGTTTCGAAAGTTTGGCGAGCGACAGGCAAACACCGTGCAGCACTGCGCAAATCCCGCGGGAGGAGACGAACCGCACGTGCCACGTGCTCAGCCAACAACAGCGGATCGACTGGCTGACGGTCAAGGTCGAACCGGTGGTCGAGGCGGACTTGGGGCGGGTTCGCGCGGAGTACTCGCGTCCCATGCGGTTCTTCAGCCAGGACGACCAACTCCTGCTTGCCAATTACGGCGACTTCCACATCTACGACTTCGGCATCGAGCCCTACGCGGTCGTACCGGACGGCTTTAGCCAGGCCGACCGACTGAAGTTGGCTGTCGACGTGGGAGGCTGCACCGATTTCTACGCCAACTCTTACATCCGCGACACGCACAATAAGTTCCGCGACACGCACCGAAAGTCCTACGGCTTCGACATGCGATTGACCAACCGGTCCTACGACGGAGTCAAGTTGACCGCCTATGCCACTCTGAACAACCAGACAAATCAGTCGGTGCCGTTCTTTCTCCCGCAGGAAGAAGCGGCCCTGGCAGTGAAGACGGCACTCATTCCCCCTTACGGAATCCGACACCCGATCGATTATTTCCGGAGGACGGTCGGCGCGGAGGTCAAATGGCATCCTTTCCGCGGCTATCATGCGCTGCGACGCCTCGCCATCACCGGGGGTCTGAAGCAGGGCCGGATTGAAAGGGAATTCGCCGCCTACGTTGTGCAAATACCAGAAGAACCGCCGGGTCCCGTATACGACCAGGATCTGACGGACTATTTCTCTGGGAAGCGTCGGCACATCCTACCGGTGGTCTTCCTCCCTGGATTCGTTTGTGCGCTACAGATTCCGGGCGACGAAAGACCCGCTCTTCGCCGTGAATTCGAACATCGGTTACACAAGTACAAGTTTGCCAGATCAGGAAGACCTCATTGAAATCGGCGGCACTTGGATCCCCACGGACAACTTCGTGGCAAGCGTCACCTTCGGTCAGGACTACCGTTCCCATCACTCGGAGATCGCCGACGTTCGACGAAGACAATTTCCCGGTCACGTTGCACGTTCTGGTATGCGCCTTCGCCCCGATGGTCTCTGACGGCAGGGTATGGCCACTACTCGAACCACATCAATCAGGACATTTCGTTTCCCAGCGATGACCCGCTGATTCAAACCGGCGATGTGCGGAATTGGAACTACGATGGCTATGGGCAAATCACCAGCTTCACCGTCGGCCATGTCTGGTCGCCAACGTTGACCTTCACGACAGGCGTGGAGTTCATCAAGAGCCGCAATGCATTCGACCCGCTCGAACCTTGGCCCGATTTGCCCTTCTATTCGGACGTCGACGTCGATCAGTGGCGCGTGAGGACCGGTGTCGACTGGTTGGCATTCGGTAAGGTGTCGACCTATTTCCGCTATCTCTTCGACGACTACCAGGACTGGTCGGCTGACTACAACAGTGGCACGACCCACATGTTCCTGACCGGCTTCAGCACGACCTACTGATCCGCAGGACCGGTAATCTTGAACAGGGCCTGGTCACAAACTTTGCGGGAAAACCGCGCCGGGCCGTGCCATCCGGTCGGCATCTTCGTCACACCGGCACTAAGATCCGCGTACATCTTGTTCTGCTGGTTCCCTCGCGAACCATCCTTGCTCCGAAGTGGTTTCGCACTCCGGGCCAGATCTGCGTTGTTCTTGTTGTCGCGTAAATAATTCGTTGACAACTCTTCGTCGCCTTGCTAATGTGACGCTACCAAAAAGCTGATCCCACGCAGTACGTGGGACGGTTCGAATTTGCGGTCTAAAGAAAACCATGATTGCCTGCTCTGAAAAAGACGGTGTCTTCCAACATGAGTGCGGTGCGAAAATCGTGCAATGTCGCTCAAGTAGGTCTCGGCAGTCATCTCGTGACTCAATCATGGTCGGCGGTTCGAGAGGCTTCTTTTTCGAACCGCGCACGTCATTTGTCTGACGATGTTGAGTCCCGTGGTGCCACCGGGCGCATGGGATTCTTAACACTACTAACGTATCGCATCGCATCGGGTGAGCGAGGTCTGGTAAGCGAGGGAGGACGCCAAGTCATGTGCAGAAACAATGTATTCTTGGCTGCGATAACGATCGTGGCACTTCTGTTTGCCAGTACCGGGTGGGCTGATATTCCTGCCCCACCTGTCAATCAGGTGCTTGGCTTGCCGGACGTGTATCTGGATGATTTGACCGAGGAGGCCTGCCGGGCCTGTCACGACAGTGGCGTTCCCGACCGGCACCATCTGTTCTACAACTCGCCAATTGCAGAGGGCAAGGAAGTCCCTTACCCGGATACGGACGGTGACGGCAATCCGGACACCGCGTTGAATTGCTTGAGTTGCCACGGTACCGACCTTCACGGTGGAGCGGGATTGCACCGCCTGCCACAAATCGGGGGAAACAGATCGCGGCCCGAGCGGCACGGTTCACCACTCGGGGCCGACCGCCAGCTCGGGAGACTGCGTGGCGTGTCACGGCGATATTGTGGACAACATGGACGATGGTCACTACATCCCGACCTATGAGCCTTCTCTCGTGACACCGTTGTCGAGGGACGGAGAGGGCGATCCGCTGAACATCTACGGTAACGGGGCGGGTGCCTGCAACTACTGCCACGATACGGACAATCCGGATCAGGATCTGGCGGTCATCCGTGACAATCACGACCTCCACCACTACGCGGGCCGGGCAGGCGAAGGTGGTCTGGGAGCAAGGTGTGCGTGGTGCCACGATGAAGATCGGGCGCGTCGTTCCGCACTTGCCAGAACTGTCACGGACCGGACTCGCTGCATAACATCCAGGCCGATTCCCCGGCAGAAGGGAATATCGGAACCATCGTCGTGGGTGGTGAGGACGCCGGATGCGGCCACGTAGGCCGAGATGCAGGGCCGGGCGACAGCGACTGCTGGGGCTGCCACGGCTTCGCCGGTATCACGATGGCTACCGCACCGGGTACTGGGCCGCTGATCCCGACGGTGTACGGCTGCGGACCGGTCCGTGGTCACGGCCGGCACCGACACGACGTTGCTGGTGGCGGGTGCGGCGTTGACGAACTCCGATGCCTCGATCGACTACACGTCCGATATCTCACTGACGAGTGAGGACGGGGCCTCGGTCGTGCTGGAACCGGATATCATCTTTGACGAAGGGATGCTTGCGGTCACGATTCCTGGCACCACTCCGGCGGGCAATTACGGCCTCCGGGCGGTCAAGGATGAGTTCGCGAGCAATCCGACGGTCGTCACCGTTCGTTCCCAAGGCACGCATCCATCGCGCCGCCGGCAGGAGCGGGGTGGTCACGATCCGCGGCAGCGGTTTCGGTGGCTATGCCAAACGATCCGGAACGGCCGTCAGAGGAAGGTTCCGAACCGTCGAGAACCGGAAAGCGGTGATCAAGTACCAGAACGGCACGATTGCTTCCTGGGAAGATGGAAGAATCGTCGTCAAGTGGAACTCGCGTGTCCACTCCGGGACACGTCACGATCAGATCCGTCTTCGGCAACGCGACGTCTGCTGTGGCCGCCGCGACGAGACGGGCGAGATAACGCGGAAGATCGGTCTTTACGTGCGACGTCTGCTGCGGTCGCAAGCCAATCGGCTTGCGACCGCGGAGATCGTTCAGGAGGTGGGCATCTGCGGCGTCGCCCAGGGAGGGGTGCCTTTTTGCTGGCATTTTTCGGATCGCGAGACCATAATAACCAATCGAAGTATTGCTGATTTCGACTGGATGCGGGCTCGGAGAAAAATGTGCAGCAAATCCCTCCTCGCGATGGCGACGGCGTGCATGGCGTCGCTGCTGCCCGGCCATCGCTGGCACGACGTCCCGGCTCCGCCGGTGAACCAGACGATCGGCATGTTGGACGTCGTGACCGGCGCGATGTGCGAAGCGGACTGCCGCGTTTGTCACGACAGCGGGATCTCGGACCGTCACCATTCACTCTACGGCCAGCCGATCCCCCAGGCTCGATTGTTCCCGGACCCGGATGGAGACGGTGACGGACAACCGGACACCACCTACAGCTGCTTTAGCTGCCACGACACGAACTTCACGCGTGGTGACGAATTGTGTCGTCGTGCCATACGTCGAGTGCCGCACCACACGACGCCGGCGGCACAGAGCGGCGATTGTGCGTCGTGTCATGGAGATATCGTCGACAGCATCGGCGATGGCCATTACATACCCAGCTATTCACCCTCGCGGACGACACCTGCTCCCAGCGAAGGGGAAGGTCTTCCACTCAACCGCTTTGGCAACGGCGCGGGTGCCTGCAACTATTGCCATGATGAAGACGATCCCGTCGCACCTTTCATTCGAAACAACGCGGATCTCCACCATGATGCAACCTTGAACTGTCTGTGGTGCCACAGCGCGCACGGGCCTGAGGAGGTGGCGATTCGCGTCTGCGAAAACTGTCACGGCCCTGATTCGCTCCATAGCATCCAGGCGGATTCGCCGGCGCCGGGGAACATCGGCAGCATCGTCGTCGGTGGTGAGGACGCGGGATACGGCCATGTGGGCAGGGATGCAGGGCCGGGCGACAGCGACTGCTGGGGCTGCCACGGCTTCGCCCGGACGCCCATCGCCGCCTCCGGCTCGCTGACTCCGGCGGTTTACGGCACGGACCTGGCCGTGATCCCTGCCGGCACCGACACCACGATGCTTGCTGGCAGGTGCGGCGTTCACGAATTCCGTCGGTGACACCGTCTATGAATCCAATGTGGCAATGACGGCGCCGATGGTTCCTCGGTCGTCTTGACGCCCGACGTCATCCTCGGCGAAGCGATGCTCGCAGTCACCATTCCCAAGACCACTCCTGCGGGGAACTACAGCCTCCGGGCGGTGAAGGATGGAGTTGGCGAGCAACCCGACGGTGGTCACGGTGGTTCCCCGGGTGCGCATCGACCGCGCCGCCGGCAGGAACGGGGTGGTCACGATCCGCGGCAGCGGTTTCGGTGGCTATGCCAAGAGATCCGGAACCGCCGTGCGGGGAAGGTTCAGGACCGTCCAAGGCGGAAGGGTGACGATCCAATACGTGAACGGCACGATTTCTTCCTGGGACGATGGAAGAATCGTCGTCAGGTGGTCGTCGCGCTTAACTCCCAATCAAGTCACGGTCCGGTCCGTCTACGGCAAAGCGACAGCGACCGTGTCCTCCTCCCGGAGACTGTCCTGCGGCCAGCGACAATGTTTTGCGGCATGTCGGGATCGCGCAGCAGGTGAACAAGTGCGGCTTTTGCGTACGGAGTGAGACGGATCGCGGACAGGATGCCGGCCCATCCCGTTCGCTGCGTAGGAAGAGAATCAGGTAGTCCCCGCTCGTGATGATTCCCATGAAGTTGCCGATACTGGCCGATTAGTTTGTTGGTCGTCCTTCCTCAACTGGCCCATTCCGCAGATCGATCGGTGATTGTTCGTTTCAAACAGCGGCCGGGAGCTGCTGAACGAGCGATGGTGCGTCGGGCCGAGGGCAGGGTAAGACGCAATCACCTGCTCGCTCCCGGCGATGACGGTCGTTCTTCCGGAAGAGAAGATCGAGCGATTGAGGAAGAATCCGAGACGTTGCCTACGTCGAGGAAAACGCCATCTATACGATTGCGGCAACAGGTCCGCTCGCCCGGGAACTCGGCAACGCTTGGGGGGTGCAGCACATTTCCGCCAGTGTTGCCCACGCAAAGGGAAACAAAGGAGCCGGGATCAGGGTCGCCATCCTGGATACGGGAATTGACTACACCCATCCCGATTTGGAGAGCAATTACGCCGGTGGCTACGATTTCGTATTCGATGACAATGACCCTTTTGATGATAGCTTTGCCAGTCACGGCACTCATGTGGCCGGGATCATTGCTGCCGAGGAGAACGGCAGAGGGATGATCGGCGTGGCCCCTCAGGCGCAAATCCTCGCCGTCAAGGTACTCGACGGAGCCGGATTTGGAATGGAGGACTGGATCATCGCGGGTATCGAATGGGCCGTGCTCAATGGGGCCGATATCATCAATCTGAGTGTGCAAGGCCCCGGCCAAGACAGCGCTGCAGGAAGCCTGCGATGCAGCCCGTGAGGCGGGGGTTCTGCTGGTGGCGGCGGGCGGGAATAGCTTCACCCCCGAGGGGCTGGCGTATCCGGCAGCCTACGATTCGGTGATCGCCGTGACCGCAACAGATCCGCTCGACTCGCCAGCGCACTTTTCGCCTGTGGGGTCAGGCGATCGAACTGGCGGCGCCTGGCGTCAACATCTACTCCACCGTTGCCGGCGGCATCTACGGGAGATTAAGTGGCACGTCCCAGGCAGCACCGTTTGTGAGTGGGACCGCCGCCTTGTACCTGGCCAACGGCTTGCTCGACCTCAATGCGGACGGACTGGTGGATAACGAAGATGCGAGGTGGCTCCTGCAATTGACCGCCACCGATTTGGGAAATGTCGGCAGGGATTCTGTCTTCGGCTACGGCCTGGTGAATGCCAATTTTGGCACATTCGGCGACAACAACGGAACGGTTCCATCCCGTCCGGTGCACATCCACCGTGCCGCCGGAAGGAACGGGGTCGTGACGATCCGCGGCAGTGGCTTCGGAGTCTACGCGAGGAGATCCGGAACCGCCGTGCGAGGGAGGTTCGCAATCCAACGGAAGCGTCCGATACGAAAATGGCACGATTACTTCCTGGGACGATGGAAGAATCGTCGTCCGGTGGTCCTCACGTTTGACTCCGAATCAAGTCACGGTCAGGTCCATATTCGGTAAAGCGACGGCGACCGTGTACGCTTCGCGGAGACTGTCCGCCGCCCGCGGCGATGTTCTGAACATGGCGGGATAGCGGGCAGGTAGGCAAGTGCAGCTTTTTGCGTATAAGTGAGATAGTTCGCGGACCGGCTGCTCGCCAAGCGCATTCGCGGAGTAGGAACGAGACTCAGGTCGTTCCCGCTCGAGATGATTCCGATGAAGTTACAGACACTGGTCAAGATCAGAGATTGTGAGAAGGACATGAGACCGTTACGCACGATCCGTTGCTCGTCGATTCTCTCGGCCCTCGCTGTCGCGGCCGGCTGTCTGATAAGCCCTTTCCCCGGGACCACACGGGCCGCAGAAACGATTGCGGCGGAGCCAAAAGAGATGGCTGCCACCGTGAACGGAGTACCGATCTATGAGGAGCAACTCAGGCCAGAGGTGGAACAGGAGCTTGGCGTCATTTCGAAGATATGGCATGCGCAAGGAAAATCCGAAGCTGGTGCGGCAGTTGCGAGACAAGGCGCTGGACAAACAGATCGGTGACCAGCTCATCATCCAGGAAAGCCAGAAACTGACGATTGACAACCTCGAGGAGAAGATTGCCCAACAGACTGGCATCCTTCGAGGAAAAACACGGAGGCAAAGAGGGATTGGAGAAGTATATCGAACAAAGGGCTCTCACGATGGAGGAACTCCGAGAGTCTGCCAAAAAGCGGGTCTATGTGAACGAATACCTGCGAATACATGGCATCACCGAACCCGAGATCCCGGAAGATCGGATCCGCCAGATGTATGAAGGCAACCCGGAGAGCTATCTCCCGAGAAGAGTCCGTCCGGGTCAGCCATATCTTGGTGGCAGTCGATCCGAATGCGACGCGTGAGAGCAAGGAACAGGCCCGGCAAAAGGCCGAACAGATCCGACCGGGAGATCTTGGAGGGTAAGGATTTGGCCGAGATGGCCAAGGAGCACTCCGACTGCAACAGCGCGTCCGGTGGAGGAGACCTGCGGTCGCATCCGAAAGGGGTTTCATGCCCAAGGAATTCGAGCAAGTGGCGTTTACGATTGATGAGGACACGGTCAGCGAGGTTGTGGAAACCAAATTCGGGTACCACATACTGAAGGTCTCCGACAGGAGTTCGGCCGGCGTCCCACCCTACGAGGAAGTCCGAGATTTCATCAAGAAGTATCTCCAGATGGAAGAATCGAAGGTTAAGCTTGCGTCGCACATCGCGGAGTTAAGAGCCAAATCCGATATAGAGATTTTGCCGAAATGAATTCAATCTGCGCCCATCATCTGGTCCGGCCCTTCGCAGGAAGTCTCTTGGCCTTCGCGTTGGCCGGTTGCACGCGACAAGAGGAACCACGTCGCTACCAGGAACCGAAAGAAAGCACAGCGGAGTCGGTGCCCGATGAGGGGCCCACGGCGGTGATTCCCCCGCCGGCCTTCGCCCGCACGCGCTTGGTCTACGATGTGCCGGAGGGCTGGGAGCCCGGCAACGCAGGCGGCATGCGCAAGGCTGCCTTCGTCATCCAGGATGGCGACCGGCAAGTTGGAGGTTACCGCCATCGATCTGATCGCCCGTGGCAATGATCTACTTCCGAATGTGAACCGCTGGCGCGGTCAGATCCAACTGGAAGAGATCGATCAAGCCGAACTCGACGATTCCCGCCGCCGAATCCAGCTGGGGGACGTCGAAGGTGACTATGTCGAACTCGTGGGACCCGAGGGAACGGAGCCGCGTCAGGCGATCCTGGCCGTCATGGCCCTCCAAGACGGTAAGGCGTGGTTCTTCAAACTGTGGGGCGACGCCGAGCTGGCTCAGCGGGAGAAAGACCGATTTGAGCAGTTTGTGCAATCGGTTCGGTTCGTGACCTCGGATCCGAGTGGTTCGCCCTCTGGCGTCCACCGAGGGCGGCCTGCGACGAGTTCTCGTGGGAGTACGAAGTGCCGGAGGGTTGGACGTCGGTGGAGACCGAAGGGGTGCGCGAGGCGGCTTTTCGTGTGGAGGATGGCGATCGGGCAGTGAACGTGAATTTCATGGCGATGCCCGGGACTGTCGAGCGGCTCTTACTGAACGTCAATCGCTGGCGACGACAGGTCCAATTGGGTGCCATCACGCAGGAAGAGTTGGACGAGACGCTGCAAACGATCCAGGTCGCTGGCGTGGAGGGAAACTACGTCGAGTCGGTGGGCCCGGAGGATGCAAGCCCCGACAAGCGATTCTCGTCGTTGTCGCGATGCACAACGGAAAGACGTGGTTGTTCAATCTGAAGGGAGACGCTGATCTGGCTTTGCGCGAAAAGGACCGCTTCCAGGCTTTCGTCGAATCGGTCAAGTACTTTTCCTCCAGACATCGTGCCCGATGGCGACTGAGAATAGCCGGAACGAAGCCGTGAAACCGTCTCCTCCCAGCCAGACTCGCCGCAGACCAAGCTCCTGGGCATGGCTCGCCGTCGGACGCGTGCTGGACTTCCTGGCCTCTCCCCGACTGACCGTGGTCCTTGTCTTGGCGGCCATCGGCATCGTCATGGTGGGCACGCTGGCACAGGTCCAGATGGACATCTGGGAAGTCGTCAATGATTACTTCCGCGCTTGGGTGTGTTGGGTCGAGCTGAAGCTCTTGTTTCCGGTTTCCCTGTTCCCGTGGGCCGCCTCGACGGACTGGGAATCGCTCGCCGTGCGTCGTTTTCCGTATCCGGGTGGTGCCCTGATCGGCCTTGCCCTGGTCGTCAATCTGGTGGCGGTTTTCGTGGCGCGTTTTCAAGTGAAGGCTCGAGGCGCGCGGCTCGCATGGGGATTGCTGGTCCTGGCGGCGGGGGTGGCCACGACGTGGTTGGTGATCGAGTCGGGACACAACCGGTACGGGGTGCAGGGGAAGCCGCTTGCTCGAGTGGTCCACGCTTTGGCTGCTGATCCGAGCCGGCCTCGTCGGACTCTGGCTGGCCTGCCTCTTCGGTTTGGTGCGCGCGATTCGCTCTTCTGGTCGCCAGCGAATCGTTGCCTTGGAAGCTGCTGGGCGCTGGGACGTTGGCTCTGAGCCTGGTCCTGGGATGGATCTTCGTGAAGGGTGAGGCGGCGGTTTTGACGGACTCGTCACTGCGCATCCTCTACCAGTTGATCCAGGGCCAGATCGCGGCTCTCGTGCTGCTGGCTGCCTGCGTGATCTTGTACCGCGACCGCGCCGGGCAGTGCCCTGCTGCACGGCGGCGTCGCTCTGCTGATGTTCGGCGAGTTCTTTGTGAGCCAGTATGCCGACGAGCAGCAGATGACGCTCACGGAGGGACAAACGGTCAACTACACACGAGACATCCGCTCCGTCGATCTGGCGGTCACCACCTTGCGCCAGGACCACGACGACGTCCTGGCCATTCCCATGGAAGTGAACGGCGAGTTCACACGATTCGCCCAGGGCGAGAAGGTGCAACTTGATGATCTGACGTTTGACATCGAAGTACTGCAGTACTACAAGAACTCCGAACTGGAGGCTGCCCCGCCGCAGGGCGCCAACCTGGCGACGAAGGGAGTCGGCACACGTCTTGTTGCCCGGGAGGCCCCGCCAAAGAGCGGGGTCGAACGGGGACGGTATCGATCTGGCCTCGGCCTACGTCAAGCTCACGTCCAAGGAACAAGGAGAAGACTTGGGGACCTACCTGGTCTCCCAGCATTTCGCCGCGACGCAACCCGATTTGAATGCGGTCGATTTCGGCGGCGGCCGCTTCCGGCTGGGGCTTCGCTTCAAGCAATCCGTCAAGCCGTACGAGATGACTTTGCTCGATGTCCGCAAGGACGATTATGCCGGCACCGCCATGGCCAGGAACTACTCCTCCCGAGTGCGACTGACGGATGCCTCGCGGAACGTTGACTTTGAAGCCAAGATCTGGATGAACAATCCACTTCGCTATGCGGGCGAAACGTTCTATCAGAGTGGGTACAACATCGATCGCAGCGGCAGGGAATACTCGACGTTACATGTCGTCAAGAACACCGGGTGGATGCTGCCGTACGTTTCCTGCATGATCGTGGCCACAGGAATGCTGGTCCACTTTCTGCTGGTCCTGGTGCGATTCCTGAAAGAGGCGCAAGAGCGAACGAAGCAGGACACCAGGTTCGGTCGCGACGAGTCGGGCCGCCTCGATGATGCCAGGTCGACGCGGCGAGATCCTGGCCGTCTCGGCGGTCGTGCTACTGGCTGCGGCCTGGGCGGCGAGCAAGGCCATGCCCGCCCGTTCGCCCGATTCGCAGATGAAGTTGGAAAGGTTCGGAGCCCTGCCGCTGATGTACGAGGGCCGGATCAAGCCCTTCGACACGCTGGCCCGGAACAGCCTGCGAATGATCTCGAACCGGGAGACCTTCGTGGACGCGGACGGGCCAGAAGCAGCCCGCCATCCGCTGGCTGCTTGACGTCATCAGTCGCCCACAGGCTGCCAAGGAACATCGTGTGTTCCGCATCGACAGCATGGAATTGCAGGAAGCACTCGGGACTTCAGCGGCGCAAGGGGGCCCGCTTTGCCTGGAAAGAATTCCGGCCGGAATCCGTTCGATTCCGAAGACTGATCGCACTCGCCCAGCAGCAGGATCCACAACAGCGCACCTTCCAGCAGCGGAAACTCATGGAACTTGCGGAACGAGTGGACTGCTATCGCACGCTGACGGAAGCCTTCTACCCGCTTCCACTGCCAGCGAATCTCTCCGCATTGTCGACCACGCCGACAAGCCCGACACGGCCGCGGAGATCGATCCGGCCACACAGCGTTTGCTGAAGGAAATTCCCCGGAGGAACCGTATCCTGCAGTCCATGCAACTTCCGTTGGCCGTGCCGTCTGGTCCCGCCACGCAGCCTTGGATGGCCTATGCGGTAGCCAGGAACGAGGCCTACGCGAACGAGCTGTTGCACAAGGGAACGTCCGCGCCGGCCACGGACAAGCTGGCGGCCGTGTTCCAGGCCTATGCCCAGGACGATGCCAAGCCTTCAACCAGGCCGTCAGCGATTACGAGCGGCTGCTGGCCGACGAAGTCGCCGGCGGAGTTGGACTTGCGGCTCGTCCGATTTGAAGCCTATTTCAACCATGTCGCCCCCTTTTTCCACCTGGTTCCGCTCTACTTCCTGGCGCTGGTGCTGACTGCGTTCGGCTGGCTGTCAGCGGTTCTATCTCCGCGATTGTCGATGTTGATGAGAAGTGCTGCCTTCTGGCTGATCGTGATGGCCTTTGTGCTGCACACCTTTGCCCTGGTTGCGCGCGTCGTGATCTCAGGGCCGCCCGCCTGTGACCAATCTCTACTCTTCCGCCGTGTTCATCGGTTGGGGATGCGTTGCCATCGGGCTGCTGATGGAGACCATCTTCCGGCTGGGAATCGGTGCTTTTGTCTCCTCGGTGGCCGGAATCGGTACGCTGATCATCGCGCATCTTCTTGCGGCGGATGGCGACACGATTCGCGTACTGCAGGCGGTTCTCGATACGCAGTTCTGGTTGACCGTGCACGTCCTTACGATCACGCTCGGCTATTCTGCCGTGTTCCTGGCGGGGCTGTTGGGACTGGTCTCGCTGACCTACATGCTGGGCAAGACGGTCGTGTTCTCGGCTCGTGCCCTGCGTGGGTCCCGGGAAGGGCGCCAGACGCTGGGCAATGGGCTGTTGGCCGCATCTCAGTTCGGACACGGAGCGGATCCTGGACAGCATGATCTATGGTTCGATCTGCTTTGCGGCCGTCTTCAGCCTCGTCGGCACCGTGTTGGGCGGGCTCTGGGCGGACGACTCGTGGGGGCGCTTCTGGGGCTGGGATCCCAAGGAAAACGGTGCGCTGATCATCGTCCTCTGGACCGTGCTCGTTCTCCACGCGCGCTGGAGTCGACTGGTCGAACAACGCGGAATGGCGATCCTCGCCGTCGGCGGCAATATCGTAACCAGTTGGTCCTGGTTCGGCGTCAACGAATTGGGAGTCGGCTTGCACGCCTACGGCTCTGCCGAGGGAGTGGGACGGAGCTTGCTGATCTTCTGGATGACCCAACTGGTGGTCATCGGGCTGGCACTTCTGCCCATGTTGTTGATCTCGGGACGGGGCATGCTGAAAGTCGCTCAGCAGCCGCGTGCAGAATTGACATCGGCTGCGCGCCGCAGCAACGTGGAAAAGCGACTTTGACGGCGATCTTGCATTCTGCTAAGAATCCTCCCGCGGGGCCCTTCGGGGACGGTCCGTTTTCGCCTCGGGACACATGACCGGTCGCTGTCCGGACCCAACGCCCCGGACCTGCCCCTGCAGGCCAAGAGGTCGTGCGGCGTTTGAGCAAGGACTCTCGAACGACTTCCGTCTCTTGGACCCTCTCGAGCGAGGGCGAAGGGAAACGGCACGACCTCGCCAGCGGGAGGCGTCACCTCCCTTCGAATCAAACACGTAGGAGCCGCACCACCTCCCAGGGGACCGGGCCACCCCGCAAGCAACGAGTAGGAGGTGGACGCCAAAGGAGATCCTGATGACGGCGGGCAAGAAGCTGGCGATCGGAGGGACGATTGTGGCGGCGGCGACAGTGTATATGGCCTGCGTCGGCCTCTCGGATAGCTGGAAGTACTTCCTGACGGTCGACGAATGCTTGCACGGAACGAGCTGCGTTTACTGGCCAGCGAGTTCGTGTCAGTGGCAAGGTGGCTCCCAGAACATTGGTCGTTGCCGCTGACCGAAGCCAGGCTCGGTTCGCATTGGCCGGTACGCGTGGGAGTCTCCCCGTGGCCTGCTCGGGGCGGTTGCCGGACAACCTTGCCGAGGGCATGGAGGTGGTCGTCGAAGGTCGCTTCGAGCCGAGTGGCGTATTGAGCGGCGATACGGTGCTGACTCGCTGTGCCAGCAAGTACGAAGCGGAGGATCGTACGGTCACGACGGCAGACACACGGTCCGTGAGGGGCAAGGAGGCCCGATGAGAATTCTGGGGGAGCTTTGTCTCCTGAGCGCCTTTGTGGGCTCAGGGTTTGCCGCTTGCGCCGGTCTCCTGGGTCGGCGGCGAAACCAACAAAGCTTGCGGATTGCGGGGGCGGTTGCCGCGATTTCCAGCGTGATCGCACTCACGGCCGTGATGTGCCTTCTGGCGTGGGCCCTGGTTCGCAAGGACTTCGAGTACGCTTACGTGGCACAGTACTCCAACCGGCTATTGCCGTGGTACTACTCGCTTTCGGCGCTCTGGGTGGGGCAAGCCGGTTCACTCTTGTTGTGGGCCTGGCTCACCGCCGTGCTGGCACTCATGCTTTGGCGATCGTCGCGTCGGTCGGCCAGCCAAGCGGGGGAAGCGGCGTTCGGTGTGGTAATGGGTTACGTCTGTTTCCTGGTGGCGATCATGGTCTTCGCTGCCGACCCGATGGAACCCACGTGTTTCACCACCTCAAGACGGTGCCGGTTTAAGTCCGCTGTTGCAGCATCCTGCGATGCTGATTCATCCGCCGGTCATTTTCCTGGGATATGCCCTGTGGACGATTCCCTTCGCGCTGGCCACGGTGGCCCTGCTGGCGGACGAGGTGTCGGTCGGATGGATCCGGCAGTGTCGGCCCTGGGCCTTGGCAGCTTGGATCACCCTGGGGACAGGCATTTTGCTGGGGGCACAATGGTCGTACGAGGAGCTTGGCTGGGGCGGTTACTGGGCCTGGGACCCCGTGGAAAACGGCTCTTTGATTCCCTGGTTGACCGGAACCGCCTTCATTCATGCGCTGATGACCTGGCAATACCGGGGCAACCTCAAGAAGACAACTCTCGTGCTGGCGATCGCAACCTTCGGGCTCTGCAACTTCGCCACGTTCCTGACACGCAGCGGGATTTTCAGCAGTCTGCATGCCTTCAGTGCATCGCCGATTGGGTGGCTGTTCCTGCTGCTGTTGCTGGTATTGGGGATGGGCGGGGGAGGTTTGCTCGTGCTCCGCTGGAAGCAACTACGGCCCGATCACCCGATTCCGAGCGTCCTGAGCCGGGAGGCGGCGATCGTGCTTTCGACGATTGCGTTCAGTCTCTTATCCGTCGTGGTGATTGCCGGCACACTGAGCACAGCACTTTCGAAGGTCGTGCTGGGGCAGTTCATCATGGTGGGGCCCGCATTCTACAACAACGTTTTGGTGCCTACCGGCTTGGTTCTCTTGGCCACGACCGCGGTCGCTCCCTTGTTGCGCTGGGGTGGACCTCCCACGCGTGTGCAACGGCAGGCGCTGAGTGCCGCGGCTCTCGCGCCGACCACCGTCGTCATGCTTCTCTTGGCGATGTTCGGGTTGGGATACTGGCTTGAGTTGCTCGTCGTGGGACTTGCCGTGCTTGCCGTGGCGGTCTTGTTCGCCGCGCTGATGATTGACTCATGGAAACGCTCTCCCGGAAATCTCTGGAACGGACTCACTCGAACGCTCCGCGGTGCACATCAGCAGTATGCCGGCTTTGTCATCCACCTGGGATTTGCCGCTGGGGCGATTGGCATCGCCGGCTCCTCCTTGGGAAACCACGAACAAGAGTTCGTACTGGCGGAGGGGCAGTGTGTCACATGGTCAGGGTACGACGTTCGTCTGGTTCGGATCGGCCAGCGGGCAGAGGTGGACAAACTGGTTGCAGAAGTCGAGCTGGAAGTGTCGCGCAACGGCCACGTGGAGGCCACATTGAGTCCTGCGCAGCATTTCCATCTGTTGCAGCAACAGTGGACTACCGAGGTGGCGATCCACTCCACCTGGTCGGGCGACTTCTACACGATCTTGCTCCGCGGGGAGAGCGATGGGCGCGTCCGATTGGTGCTGGTTTCGAATCCCATGATCTGTTGGCTGTGGTGGGGAGGCGCGATCATGGGGTTGGGGGCGGTCCTGCGTTTGTTGCCGTTGCGACCGCGTTCGGGTCGGAAGACACGCCTGCCGGACGCGGCTCGCCATGCGACAAGGAGGATCGGCCGTGGAAGAGCTCGTGCCGGCGAGCGTTGCTGCGGAATGAAAGGATGCTCTGTTGCGCGTGAACAATGAATATCCGCAAGAGATCGCGATCTGCACTCGGCAGTTGTCGAAGTCGTATCGGCACCGCATCGTTCTTGATCAAATCGACCTGGAGATCCCGGCGGGCCAGTGTGTGGGCCTGATCGGAGCCAACGGCGCCGGCAAGACCACGTTGCTTCGCTGTCTGGCCGCCCTGGTTCGTCCCACACGCGGCGAGCTGAGGTGGTTTGGCAAATCAGTGCACGGGGAATATGCCCGTTCGGCGACCTGGTGGGCCTCGTGGCCCACGAGCATCGTCTCTATCCTCAACTGACATTGAAAGAGAATCTCGTCTTTGCGGCGCGGATGTACGAATTTGTCGTCCCCCGAACAGCTTGCCCAGGAATGGCTCCGATCGTGTTGCCCTGGCCTCGTTCGCAGACGATCGCCCCCTGCAGGTCTCCCAGGGGATCCGTCAACGGGTTGCCGTCGCGCAGGCGCTGATTCACGATCCGCCGATTGTGTTGTTGGATGAACCTTTCTCGTCACTGGATGACGACAGCAGTCAATGGTTACGGGAGTTGATGGCCAAGGCACGGTGCGATGGACGTACGCTTTGCTTTGCCTCCCACGATGCAGCGAAGACCGAAGGTCTCGCCGATCGAATCCTCCGTTTGCAGGACGGACGACTCGACGAGCAGTCGCCAAATCGCGTTCTCATCGTTTCCGATCGAGCGCGATACGTGCCGTGCGGCGTGACCGCAAGAAGGACAGTGCGATGGCCCACCTGTGGTGGATCTTTCACAAAGACGTGATCACGGAATTCCGTGCACGCCGCGTCTGGCCCGACGATGCTGGTGACCGGGATCTTGGTCGCATTCGTCTTCAGCATGCAAATGGACCTGCTACCTCACCAGAAGCAGCGGATCGTGGGAGGATTGTTGTGGCTGGCGATTCTGTTCGCTGGAATGACAGCGATTGACCGTTCGTTTGCTTCGGAACGCGCGGATGGGTGCTGGGATAACTTGAAGCTCTACCCGGTCTCCCCAACGATCGTCTACCTGGCCAAACTATTGGCCAACATGGTTGCCCTCGGTGCTCTTCAGTGCCTGCTCATCCCGCTTTTCGGCCTACTTGCCGATCTGCCATTGCTGCGAACGTGCCTGGCAGATACTGCTGGTCGCTGTCTTGGGCAACCTGGGTCTGACATCGGTGGGTACGCTGTTGAGTGCTTTGGCAACCGCCATCGGTCGGAGCGGTAACCTGTTGACGCTGATGGTACTGCCACTGGTCATCCCCGTGGTGTTGGCGGCCGCCGAAGCGACGTACCTGTTGACGCAAGGCCCGATCGGCGATGAGTGGTGGCGGTGGATCAACCTGCTCGGTGTGTTCGCGGTGATTTTCATGACGGCTGGTGCCGTCCTTCTTGAATTCGCAATCGAGGACTAGTGCATGCAATCCGAACACCCGCGCCCTGTCGTGTGGACCTGTGGGGGAGCCCTGCTGCTGGCGGGCCTGCTCGCGGACCGCCCTTTGGGCCATCTTCATCGGAGCTCCGTCCGAGCAGACCATGGGAGCTGCCCAACGGATTGTCTACGTCCACGTCGCCGTTGCCTGGCTTGGGTTGATCGGATTCGTGGCGATGGGGACGGCGGGTGTGAGCTACTTGATCGGGCGCGACCTGAAGTGGGACGAGTGGTTTCAGGCGGCCAGTGAAGTGGGCTGGCTCTGTTGCGGCTTGACGTTGCTCACCGGGTCGTTTTGGGCACACGAGGCCTGGGGGGCCTGGTGGACGTGGGATCCCCGATTGACCACCTCGTTCATTCTCTGGGCCATCTACTCCGGGATTCTGATCGTCCGGGCGGGACTGGACGATCCGCACCAGCGGGCTCGAATCGGTGCCATTCTGGCCGTCCTCGGCGCGCTCGACATCCCCTGGTCGTCATGGCAACCAGGTGGTTTCGTGGCATCCATCCCGTCTCGCCGTCCATGACGAGCGGAATGCGTGCCACGTTGCTGATAACGGTCGTCGCGTTCACCGCATTCTTCGTCGCGTTGACCGTCTGTCGGCGAATTCAGTTGCACTCGGCGCGACTGTTGGATCAGTTGCATCGGCAGGTCAATGTTTGAGTCGCTGTGGCACGCGGCGAAGGATCTTCGTTACAGGAGGAGGGAAGGATCGATCATGGCGACTTTGGTGATGACGTACGTCGCAATCTGGCTGACTGTCGTCCTGTACTTGGCGCGACTGGCCACATGGCAGCACGGCCTCGAAAAGAAGCTTCAATCGCTGCAGTCGCAGTTGGACGAGCAGCGTGTGCTGCGGGACGAAGGGTCGAGAGCGGCCTGACCGGCCGAGGAGGGAGGACAAGGTGCTGAGCATACCATCGATGCTGGTGCTGAGCTGGGTTGCGATGGGCCAGATCGAAGCGGGTGTGGGCACGATTCACGGCACGGTGGTCAACGCGTCCCAGGGCGGGACACCGGAACCGAATTCGGAAGTAATCCTGCGCGTGCGGCAAGACGGCCAATTCGTTCCGCTTGCCCAAACGAACACGGACCACGCAGGCCATTTCGAATTCACCGGTCTGCCGGTTGGCCCGGAATACCTTTTCTTGCCAGGCGCGAATCGTACCGGCATTCACTATCCGGGTGCCCGCCTTCAACTGACGGCGGCTCGACCGAGTGCCGCGACGACGATCGAAGTGTGCGAGTCGATTCAGCATCCGAATCCCCTCGTGATTCGCCGACACGAGGTCGTCGATTCAGGCCATTACCCGGAGCCCTACGCGTGACGGAGTCGCTGTTGGTCGACAACCCGACTTCGACCACGTACGTTGGGACGGACAACGAGTGATACGGACGAACCGGTAACGTTGGCGCTGGCCATCCCGATGGATTTTGACCGTGCGACATTTTACGAGGAGTTCTACGGTCGGCGATTCTCGGTTGCCGGCGATCGACTGGTGACCGATATTCCCTGGACACCGGGACGTCGCGAGTTGAAGTTCATGTACACGATCCCCAACCAGGAACGATATCGGGTCTGGCAGCGTCCGTTGGATCTGCCTTGTGATGCGATGTGCGTGCGGATCACGCATGAGCGGCCTGAGGAGGTGGCCTGCAATCTGGGGTCGACGACAGAGCTCGAGAGCGGCGAGCGGGTCTATGAAGCAGCCGACGGTCCTCTGCCGGCCGGGCATGTCGTCCGCGTGGAATTGGGCCAACTGCCGCGGCCATGGACCGCCTACGCCCGGTGGGCGGCGCTGGCCACGTTGGGGGCGCTGATCGTTGGCGTCGTGGGCTGGTCCCGACGGACCAAGCCGACTTGTCGATCCCCGAAGGTCCCCACCGGCCGCCGAAGCCAGAGGACTCAACCAGCCGCGCCGGCGGGCTGCCTAACTCGACCGTTTGACTGGGACAGACGGAATCGCTTATGGCCGACCGGGTCGCAGCGAACCACAGAAAACGCAGAGGGCACAGAGCACGAGGGCATTCGAAGTGGAAGGAGCTGGTTTTCATGCCCTTCCGGTCTTCGCCTTGTTTTGTCTCGGTGCCCTTCGTGTCCTCGGTGGTTGTGTCTCCCGTTCTTGGAAGTCGTTAATACCAGGTCTTTGTCCTTGTCACGAAATCGAACAGTCGAACAAATGCACCGAGCGGGGGCCGTGATTACTTCACTTCCAGACTTTGGAGAAACGCACGAAACGAGGGCTCATACTGTGCCATCGTCTTTTCGGGGCCGTAGGCTTTGACGAAGTGCAATTGGCTCCCGACGGGGATCACCGCCCCCATCATGCGATATTCTTCGCGAGGAACCCCTGGCGCAAAGGGGCCCGGCTGATCATTGTACGTGCCCGAACAGTCGAGCAGCTTGACCGTCACACCGGCGATCTCCAGGTCTTCCGCCACCTCTCGTGTCAAGTCGCCCTCGAATTGCCCCCGCCATCGCTCGAGGTTGGCGTCGATACTCCCGCCGGCCACACTGATCGTCAGACGGCCGTCGTTCGCGTCACCCTCAGTGCGCGGAAGACTGAACTCGGTTGTGACAAACTGGTTTCGAGGTTGCTGGCGGATCCAGGTGTCTGGGGCGGTCAATCGGATGGCCGCCATCTCCACGTCATTGCCCTCCATCATGGTCGTCGATTCCACGGCAGAGGCTGACGGGTTGACGTCCTGGACGGTTGACACGGGGGCTTCTCGCTTCGCAGGCTGATAGTCTGCACCACAACCCACGCAACTCACACAAAGCGAAATAGCGATGAATCTGCTCATCGGGAAAATCCCCTCCAAATTCGTTCTTGCGATCACTCTTGCCTGAAGGACAATCGAGCGGACACGGTATCAGGCAGATCGACGTTTGTCCAGCGATTTGGCCGATTCCCGGCGGGAAATCGGCCGGCGTCACGGAGCGCATTCCGCTGCTCTCTCGGGCGGAAGCGACCTGGCGATCTCGGATCTCCCACGGACCCCGATGCTCAACAGGTGGGCCCTTTTTGTTTGCCGTCGCATGGCGCGCGCGTTACACTCGAACACCCTGAGCTCGTGAGGTCCTGTCAGCGGCTGCGAGCCGGGGCGGCATGGAGCAAGTCGCTGCAGGGGCCATTGACGATGTGGGCTTGTCTCGAAGTGCAATGCGAGGAAGGAAACCGATGAAAGAAGCTGGCGGTGAGGGTTTTTCGGCAAGCGTTTCCTGGGGCGATGTGTCTCCTGTCGGGAGGCTTGGTCCTCATGATGGGGTTCGCAGGTTGGAGGACGAACGCGGCTGACCCTCCGGAGAACCAGGAGTACATCGGGGGCAGGCGATGCGCCTCCTGCCACTTCGAGCAGTACGCTTCGTGGAAAAAAACGGCGCACGCTAAGGCCTTCGACGTTCTCACGGCCGAGTACCGGAAGGACCCAAAGTGTCTGAAGTGTCACACGACAGGCATGGGGCAGCCGACGGGCTACGTGAATCAAGCGAAAACCGCTGCGCTAGCCGGAGTCACTTGCGAGAGTTGCCACGGGCCGGGCAGCGAACACGAGAAGGTCGGGCAGAAGTACTCTACGACCAAGACGCTCTCACCTGAGGAAGAGCAGGAAGTCAAGGGATCCATCTGGCGCATCCTTCCCGGGAATGTGTGCATTGAGTGCCATACGGTGCAAGCCCACAAGGAATCGGAGACCCCTCCTGAGTTGCGGACCGAGCAGTAGCTTTCCCGGAATCGCGTCGTCCCGTAATCATTCCGCTTTCTACCCATCTTGTCCTTGTTTTGGGGTCTGGCTTTAGGGTATGTTTGGACATGCTCGTGTGCAAAACCATCTGCTCGACGTGGCAGACGCTTGCCAAGGTCACGGCAGTCGCTTTAGTGCCGGCAAACGTCGCCTACAGGGACGCTGGCCGGCTTCTTCTCGCATCGATGTGGCTGGACGGGCGGTGTATTGTGGCCAGCTCGAAATGGGCAGCGGTCTGGGATCGGTCGAAGCGGAACTCGGGTTATGGAGTTGCTGCGAAAGAGTTTGTTGGGAGTGATCCTGTTGTCTGTTGTGGCCGTGGTCGCTGCAGCGCAGGAAACCGATGAGCCAACGAACCTGAATCAATGCTTTGCGTGTCACGGCAATCGCGACGTATGGGAGCAGGATACGCTGCATCTGTACGTGACCGCCGATCACGTGCAGGCCGACATCCATTGGCAGAAGGAGATCCTCTGCCACGATTGCCACGGCGGTAACCCCGACACGGTCAATCTGCGAGAGGCGCACGCTGTCGAGGACGGCTTTCGCGTCGTTAGGTCTCCGGCGGATGTAGCCCCCTTCTGTGGTCATTGCCACTCCGACTTGGACTACATGCGTGGTTTTCAGCCGTCCATCGAGCACGATCCGGTCGCCGATTTCTGGACCGGCGTCCACGGGCAGGTCCTGAAGGCAGCCATCGGATCCGCCGAGGCAGCGGCAGATGTTTCTGCCAACGAGATACCCGGTGGCGCACCGCGAACCGACGAAACCAGAGCTCCTCAGGCAGCCAGGGAGGGGCGGGGAGTCGATCTGCCGGAGTTGGAAGCAGCGGGTGCGGAGGCCGCGGAACGCGACATGGCGACGTCCCCGCCCATGACGTGTCTTGCCTGTCATCCCGTACACAACATGCGATTGGCTTCCGACCCGCTGTCGTCGCTGCATCCGCTGAACCTGGGGGAGACGTGTGGCAGTTGCCACCATGACCAGCTGACAGCGATGCACAAAGGTGTGCATCATGCAGCCGGCGTGCGGAGCGACTTGGGAACGGGTACGCCACTCGACTGCCTGCGTTGCCACGGTCAGGATGTGCACCGCATGTTACCTGTCGAGGACAGCCAGTCACCGGTCTATTTGAATCATCAGGTCGAGTTGTGCGGAAGCTGCCACGAGGACTATCTTGCCAGCTACAACACCAGTATCCATGGGCGCGGTCTGTGGAAATCGGGGCTGTTGGTGACGGCTGCGTGTGCAGACTGCCACGGAGCCCACGGAATTTACTATGCGGCCGATCGTCGCTCGACACTGCATCGCTCCGGCGTAGCGCAGACGTGTGGTGAATGTCATCGATATCTTCAGGAACGTCTGAACCAGAGTGTCCATGCGCAATCGAATGACACTCCGAGAGCGACCGGAGTCGTTGGCGGACGGACAGTCGAAAAAGCCGCAACCGGGGTGTGTCGATTGTCATCAGGGACATGACGAACCGTACCATCTTGCCGAAGGATACCGCCTGACACTGCCCAACCGGTGTGGCAACTGCCACGCCGATTTGTTGCTGGGTTATCACGTCAGTATGCACGGTCAATTGACGCAATTGGGGTATGAGGCGGCCGCCAAGTGTTCGGATTGTCATGGGGCGCACGATACGTTGGCGATCAGCAACCCACAGAGTCGGCTCAGCCCGGAGAACCGCCTGGAAACCTGTCGGCAGTGTCACGAGAATGCTGTCGCGAACTTCGCCGAATTCAACCCGCACGCCAATCACAAGGACGAACGGCGATTCGCGGGACTCCACCATCTCTACAGTCGGATCGACGTGTTGATCTATTTGTTGTTCGGCTTCTTTCTACTGCATGCCATCCTCTGGTACGGCCGGTCGCTGCTCAGCACACTCCGGTATGGACGCGACAGGACCTTCGTCACGGATCAAATCGCCGTGGTGCGTTTCTCTCCGCAGGATACGAACGGGGTATCTGTTGTTGCTCGTCTCCCTGATGGGGTTGATCTTCACCGGTCTGCCGATTCGATACAGCGGCCAGCCGTGGGCACGCAAGTTTCGTTCGATCGCTGGGCGGATTTGAGTCGACGAGCGTGTGTCACCATTTCTTCGCCGTGATCCTGTTGACGGTCATCGGTTTGCATCTGATTTAGCGTCGTGAGGCGGATCTTTCGTCTCCGCTCGCAACACGTCGAGTGGAAGACGTTGTTGTTCGGCCCGGATTCGATTGATTCCCAACGGTCGCGACATCCGGGACATGGGGCAGAATGGTGCTTTGGTTTTTCGGGGCCGGCTCGAAACCGCGGTTCGAGCGGTGGACGTACTGGGAAAAATTCGACTATTGGGCGATCTACCTGGTGACGGCAGCGATTGTCTTGCCCGGATTGATGTTGTGGCTGCCCAACGTATTCTGCAGGATCTTGCCTGGCTGGAGCTTGAACGTGGCGGCCGTTCTGCATTCCGAGGTTTCGTTGTTGGGAACCGGGTTGTTGTTGCTGATTCACCTGTTCAATACCCACCTCCGTCCGGAAAAGTTTCCCATGGACTTGTCGCTCGTGACCGGAATGGTGAGCGAGCAGCACCTGCAGCGTGCCCGTCCGGAGTATCTGGAACGTTTGCGTCGCGAAGGGCGACTCGAATTGGTCACGGCTCCGGAACGACGGCAGCTGAGGTTGATCGTCGTGGCGGTCTATCTGCTGCTGCTGCTGGGGCTGTCGCTGTTGGCATGGAGCTTGTTGGCCTCGCTCGGAAAGTGATGCGATGAAAGAAGAACCTTCGGCGCGCCGAGAGCCACCGCCCTCGGAAACAGACGCTTCCACCACACCGGTCGTGGTTCGAGGGATGGTGGCCAGAGCATGCCACGCGAGGACAGATGTTTCGTTGGCTGTTGGCTCGACTGGTGGCCCTCGTGGGGACGTTGGCCCTCCTGGGCGGCGTGGCGGTCGGGTTCTCGGGATGGTACACGTCGCGGCCCCAGTTCTGCCGAAGTTGTCATATCATGGAGCCCTATTACGTCTCCTGGCAGCATTCGAGTCACAAAGACGTCTCCTGCATCAAGTGCCATTTTCCTCCCGGCGTCGGTGAAAAGGTGCGAGGAAAAATGGCGGGTCTCGTGCAGTTGGCCAAATACGTGACCGATTCGGCGGGGCCCCGTCCGGCGGCCGAGATTTCCGATGCCAGTTGTCTCCGGTCTGGCTGTCACGAAGTGCGATTACTTTCGGGCAGGTTGGAGTTCGAGGGCGTTCCCTTCGACCACGCACCTCACCTGCTGAATGTCCAGCGCGGGAAACAGTTGCGATGCACGAGTTGCCACAGTCAGATCGTCCAGGGATCACACATGACGGTTACGACCAGCACGTGTTATCTCTGCCATTTCAAGGAGGTCCACCTGAACGAGGGGCTGGGGGCCTGCACGCGGTGTCACCAGATTCCTGAGCAGCAGTACGACCTGGGAGGAGGCGTCATGTTCGACCACGAACCTGGCCTACGAGCGGCGGTGTGAATTGTGCCAAATGCCATGCGCGACCTGATTCGTGGAAACGGTGAGGTGCCACTCGAGCGGTGTGGGGTCTGTCACAACCGCGAGGACGATCTGAAACGCATTGATGACCACGTGTTCATCCACCAGACTCACGTGACGGACCACCATGTCGAATGCCTTTCATGTCACCTGACCATTCAACATACGCTGGACGAAAACCTGGTCGCCAATGCGGCTTCGGATTGTGCCACCTGCCATCCCGGTCATCATCATGAACAAGTGCAAATGCTCGAAGGAATCGGTGCCCGAACGGTTCACTCGCGGCTCAGCCGCATGACCGTGGCACGGATTGACTGCTCGTCGTGCCATCGGATCAAGGAAGTCTCGGCAACCGGAAGTGTGCTTTGGAAGGCATCGATGGACACCTGCCTGGATTGTCATGATGCGACGGCCGCAGATCGGCTGAGCGTCTATCATGATGATCTGCGGGATTCACTTGCGGAGATCGAAGCGGCCATGGAGCAGGTGCGCGCGGCGGTCGGCTCAGCCGAGCTTCCTGCCGATCGGCTCGCCGCGATTTCTCGACAACTGGAGATGATCTGCAGTATGACCTGAATTTCCTCCGCGTCAGTAACGGAGTACACAATATTCACTACGCGGACGCCATCACGCGGTCGCTGGTCGAACAACTGTTGTCGCTGGCGCAGGAGCTGAAGATCGAAGATTTGCAGCTCGAGTTGCCGGCGCCATTGGACCCCTCGGAGTAGCCCTGTTTCCGGTGGAAAGCTGGCCCCAAGCCGTCCTCCTTCGCCACGCCCTGGGCCGATGCGAGGCCCGAGAGCCCGGTGCCTGGAATCCGGCAGGAATGTGGAATGAATACGCTTGCACGAGTCACTGTTCTCTTCCTGATCGCCGTCCTCGTGCGGCTCGATGCATCTGCGATGGCTCAGGATGTCAGCGAGGCGGAAGCATCGGCCTGCGCGACGTGCCATGGCGACCCGGATCGGTGGAAGGACGACACCCAGCATCTGTACATCACGACCGACCACTTCGCGGGAGATGCTCACTGGCAGAAGGGCCTGCGGTGCAAGCGACTGCCACGGGGGCAATGCCGAGACACTCAACGAGCCTGAGGCCCACGCGGATCGAGGACGGGTTTCGCCCACTGGAATCACCTGCGGACATCGTTCCCTTCTGCGGACGCTGTCACGCAGAGAGCCTGAAGACGTATGCGCAGAGCGTCCACGGGCTGGGGCTGAGCGAATCGGGATTGCTGGTGACGGCGGTCTGCACCAGCTGCCATGGTTCCCACGGAATCTTCTCAGCGGAGGCAGCCGCAGTCGATGTTGCACGTCTCCAAGGTTGCCGAGACCTGCTCCCAGTGCCACCGCTTCATCCACGAACGGTTGCAGCAAAGCGTGCACGGTCGAAGCAACGGCAGTCGGTCAGGAGAGCGATCGGGCCGCACCCGGCGGAAACGTAAAACGAACTCCCAACTGCATCGACTGTCACTCGGGGACACGATCTGCCCCATCCCGCGTCGACGCTATTCCGGCAGCAGTTGTCCAATCGGTGCGGCGACTGCCACGAGTGATCTGCAGCAGCGATATTCGCAATGAGCATGCACGGCGAGTTGACCAACCTCGGTTACGGTCCGGCAGCGAACTGTGCCGATTGCCACGGTGACCACGATATCGTGCCGATCTCCGCTGACGAATTCACCGGTGGCTGCCGAGAATCGCCTGGCGACCTGCCGAGAGCTGCCACCCAGAAGCACCGCCGAACTTTGCGGACTTTGACCCACACGCAAACCATCGCGATGCACAACGCGATCCGTATCTTGCACGCGGTGTACGTCACGCTGATGACGCTGCTGTTGGGCACCATCGGCGTCTTTACCTTACATTCCGCACTGTGGTTTATCCGCAGTGCTCATCGATTTGCGGAAGCATCCGCGTCCCAAAGGTTTGGTTCCCGGCGAGATCGCCTACGTGCGATTCTCGTCATTCCACCGCATGGCCCACGTCGCGTTACTCGTCTCGTTCCTGGGGCTCACCCTCACCGGCCTGCCGCTCAAATACAGCCACACCGACTGGGCCCAGATGCTGGCGAACCTGCTGGGTGGGTTCTCGACGACGGGACTCTGGCACCGGATTTTTGGGCTGGTCAACATCGCCTATCTGTTGCTGTACGTGTTGTGGGTGATCTATCGGATGGCTACCAAGCCGCGCATTGTCGGCAGTATGCGTGCAGTCGCCTTCGGCGGTGATTCGCCGATTCCGAATTGGCGAGACTTGAGCGACTTTGTGAAGACGATGCGATGGTTCGTGGGGCTCGGCCCGAAGCCCTCCTACGAACGCTGGGCCTATTGGGAAAAGATCGATATCTTCGGAGCAATGGCGGACATCGTCATTATCGGGTTTACCGGTCTGATTCTCTGGTTCCCCGAACTCTTCACGAGTGTGCTGCCGGGCAAGACGTTGAACTTCGCCAAAGTGATCCACTCCACGCAAGCCTTGCTGGCGACGGGTTTTGTCTTCGCCATTCACTTCTACAACACCCACATCCGTCCGGAGAAATTCCCGATGGATCTTTCGATGTTCGTGGGGATGGTCAGCGAAGAAGAACTGCGCGAAGAGCGGGCTGACTACTACGAACGATTGCGTCGTGAAGGGCGGCTGGAAGAGCTGCAGGCCGTCGTCCCGCCGCGAAACTTCCTGCGGTTCGTCACCTTTGGCGGTGCGATCGCCGTATGCATTGGCTTGGGTCTGCTGGTCGGCATCGTCGTGGCGCATCGTCAAAGCCTGACCGCATGAGACCTGCCCCGGCAGTGGATTGGCCGCCGAGAGTGTGCGCATCGAATACGACCAATGAAGGAGAGCCTGCGAATGGCAACGAATCGAAGGGCGAGGATGGGCGTCTGCCTTGCGTGGCTGACCGTATGGCCTGCAGCGCATTCGCGAGCCGCCGAGCCCGCAACTCCACCCGAGGGACCGTTTGGCTATACACTCGTGGAAACCGCCGACGGCGAACCGGCTGACGTGGACGCGTTCTTTCTGAACCCGGATTGTGCCATTTGTCACCCGCGTCAGTTGCAAGAAGTGCAAGGATCGATGCATTCCGCGGCCCACGTTGATCCCTTGTACCGAAATCTGGCAGTGATCGCTCGTCAAGAAGCGGGCGAAAAGGTCTACACGTACTGTTCAGGGTGCCATTCGCCTGCGGGCGTCGTCTCCGCCCTAATTCCCGCGACACCAGAAGACGAGCTTCCGCACGAGGCCAAGGCGGGCGTGACGTGCGACGTCTGCCACCAGATCTCCCAGCTGACGGGAGCCGAGGGGCCATGGCAGGAACCGGGCAATGCCTCGTTCCAAGCTGCAGCCGGGACGCGTGAAGTTCGGACATTCGGGAGACGTTCTCGAGAACCGTGCCCATACCGGAGAAAAGCGCGACTTCTTCGCGAAGTCCGAATTCTGTGCCAGTTGCCATACCGTGATTCACCCCGTCGGTGGACTGCGGATTGAGCATACCTACGGCGAGTGGAAGTCGAGCGTTTACGCCGAGCGAGGGATCCAATGCCAGGATTGTCATATGCGCAGCGTGGAAGATGCGACCACCGTTGCCCGCACGCTTCAGCCGGTGCAAGTGCGCGGTCAATCGGCGATCAACGGACCAACTCGGGATATCTTTCCCCATTGGTTCGTCGGCGGCAATGCCAACGCCGACCACCTTGCGGATGGACCGCAGCACGCCCAAATGGCGGTGGCACGCTTGCAAAGTGCTGCACGGATCGAGTTGAAGGTACCCCCACGACTGAGTACGAAGCGAGAGGTCCCCGTTGAAGTTCTCGTGCACAATGTGGGCGCGGGGCATAACCTGCCCACCGGTGTGACCGAGTTGCGTCAGATGTGGGTGGAACTACAGGTTCTTGACGACGAAGGGAAACGTTGTCTACCGCCACGGAGGTCTTGACGCCCACGGCGAAATCCTTGAGGAGTCGATTCAATTCGGGGCGATCGCTGCCGATCGTGAGGGGCGAGCGACCTATAAACCGTGGGAAATGGACGGTTTTCTCTGGAAGCGTACGATTCCCCCCAAGGGCTTCACAAGCGACCAGGTGCTGGCACGCTTGCCAGCCAATTTGTCCGGTCGGATCACCGTTGCGGCCCAACTGCGATACCGGTCTGTGGCGCCGCACATCGTGCAAGAGATTCTGCCTCAGCAGCCCTTCGACCCCAAGATCATCGAGATGGCTCGGCACAAGGTCACGATCGCGGTGCCGTAGCAGGGGCCAAAGGGAACCCGCTGGTGGGGCCGCTGTCTGCCGACGTGCGACGCCGGGCGGGCCGCGATGACGATGTCCGCTGGGTCGGCACCAAACGACATTGCTGCCCTCCCAGACACCCGGTAGACTCACATTGACCAAGTGGTGATACCCCCTGAAGCCAGTGTCTCGCTGCGCCTTGTGCTCCGTAAGCTCCCGGCGAAGTTGCCGTTGGCAGCAGACGCGGCGCGGCGTCGCCAGGGTGAACGATCACCCCCTTTTTCATCTCCGGTCGATCTGTTGGGCTCAAAAATGCTGAAGCTTGTGCATCGGACGCTGGCATCGCTGGTGCTTGCGGTAACGCTGATCGTCCTGCTTGCGGGCGTTCTGGCCTGGGCCACTATTTTGGAGGCTCGCCACGGGCGCGAGTTGGCCCAGTGGTATGTCTACGGCAGCCCTTGGTTTCTGGGGCTGTTGGCGGCGCTGGGGATCAACATCCTGGCGGCTACCACGGTGCGGTTTCCGTGGAAGCGAAGTCAAACCGGCTTCGTCGTGACCCACGCCGGATTACTCGTGCTCCTTGTCGGATCGGTTCAGACCTTTCTGTTCGGCATCGACGGTCAGATTTCATTACAGGAGGGGCAGCACGCGGACCAGATTCTGATGACTGAATCGCAGTCGGATTACGGCGCTGCGGCAGATCCGACCGCGGGCAGATGGCAACCGAGTTCACGTTTGACCCGGGGCCGGTCGATTGGCCGGAGGGGCGAGAGTTGGACTTTGGCATGTCCGACGATTTCGGTCTGAGAGATCTTGAAGTTCTATCGGCACGCCCGCGAACGGACGGACTGGGTGGAGGACGCGTTCGACTACGAGGGGGCCGTGCTTCGATTGGAGTTGCGAGGGCCCGACGACCGTCCACTCCACCAGGAGTGGCTCGCGGCCAACCAGTTTGGCGGCGAAGTTGTTCTCGGTCCCACTCGGTATGATCTATGGCCCGTCCCGGTGGCCTCCATGGTTCAGGATTTTCTGGAGCCACCGGTCGAGGATTTGGGCGAGGTCGGCGTCCTGTCCATCCATTACGAGGATCATCACGAAGATCGCATGCAGCGTGTGAGCGTGGAGGAGTATTTGGGCAAGACCGTGTCACTTGGCGATTCCGGGATCGTCGTAGAAATTGCCGAATACCTCCCGGACGCGAAGCCCAGCGTGGGAGGGAAGTTTCTCTCGCGGAGCCAACAGCCCAAAAACCCGCTCCTGGAACTGAAGCTCAAGATGCCGGGCGAGGATCAGCCTCGTCGACAAATCGCCTTCGCCAAGCTGCCGATGTTGACACTCGATGCGGTGCACGGCGTCCACATTCCCGTCAAGTTCTGGTATCACCACCCGCAGATCAAACCGGCTGCCGGCGCCGCATTTGTTCAGGCTCCCGACGGGACGCTGTACTGTCGGACGGCCCGCGGCGGTTCGTATCAGGAGGCGCGTACGGTTCGGTCGGGTGACCGAATTTCCTTGGGCAGTGAGTTCAGTGTGCTGATCCAGCAGCACCTGCCTCACGCGCGCGGGAAGTGAGTTTTCTCCCCGTCGAGTTGGCGCCGGGAGAAGCGGCGAAGGGCGAGGCCGCGGCGCTGCTCGAAGTGCGAGTGCACTCCCAGACACGCCAGGTCTGGCTCAAGCGACACGATCAGCAGTACGGCTTCCAGCGAATCCTAACCGAGCAGGGGCCGGTCGCGTTTACTTTCGGCTACGACCAGCTACCGCTTGGTTTCCGCCTGGAGCTCGAGGAATTCACGCGGCGTCTGAATCCGGGACATGTTGGCGACGCAGCATTCGCGAGCACCGTACGGGTCACCGACCCTGCGGGATGATCGACGAGACCCGCGAGATCTCCATGAATGAACCGTTGGACTACGGCAAGTTTACGTTTTATCAGTCGAGTTTCCGTGAAGCAACCTGGCGGCGCCGATGTGAGTGTCTTGACGGCTGCTTATGATCCCGGGCGATTCCTCAAGTATCTCGGCAGTCTGATGGTGTGCGTGGGGATTGCGATCATGTTCTACCTGCGGTCCTATGTGTTCCAACGCGTACCCGTATTGGCCTTGGGCAGTCGGTCTTCCGCCGAGCAGGTGAGCGGCGAGTCCAACGCGCATCCGACCTCCGCGGGAGCGGCATAGGCACGACCTTCGCCCAGATTTTTATGCGCGCCGTGAAAGGGCCGCCAATATATTTTACTGGCCGCAGCGTGCCTCCCTCCGTACATTTGGAATCAGCCCCAGACAAGGATTGCCTTATGCGCTCTCTGATCACGATTCTCGCGACGCTCCTTTTCCTTCTGTCGGCGTTCCGGACGCAAGCCGGAGCGGAACCGACCTTTGAGTGGGACAGCTGGCGTCACTTGCCGGTCCTGGAAGGCGGACGACCTAAGCCCTTCGACACGCTGGCTTGGGAAACAACCCGGACGCTCAGCAATCGCGTCCGGATGCCGGATCCGGAAAGCGCACAGAATCTCGAGCCGCCCACGTTCTACTTGGCCATGCTGTTGGAGTGGCCTGGCTGGGGGCGACCCATCAATCCCCTGATGGGCGCGAGCGCAGCATGGCGTGCCGAATACTATCGGATGTACGAGCCCGACAAGTGGGATCGGGCCCCTCTGCTTCGCGTCGATTTCCTCGCGCTGCGCGATGCGCTGGGCTTGGCCGCCGACCAGAAGTACATCTCGCCGCTGGATCTGAGCAAGGCGGTGGTGGACTTTGTCGAGCTGGGCAATTCGCTACCGTTCCTGCGCTGGGCCCACGAGTTACTTGGCAAGCGGCAGGATGGCCTGACCACGCTGGAGCAAAAATCGCTGCAACTGGCTGACAAATATTGGTCATACCAGGACCATCGGATGGGACGCAGACTGGTCATTCTTCCGGCTGATTCGAGTGACAATCCCGAGTGGATCTCTGTTGCCCAACTGATCACGACGCCGTGGGATGACACGACCGATCCGACAGGCAAACTGCGACAAGCCAGGGAGCAACTGCAGCGAGTGAGGACCGCCTACTTCGAGAGCTCGCCCGCTGACTTCAACGGTGCCTCTTCGGCGTTCATCACCACGGTGGAGGATCTTGGTCGCATGTCGCCCGTTTATCCTCGTCAGCGCACGATCGATTGGGAGGTGACCTATAACCGCTGGGTCCCGTTTCGCTTTGCCTGGGTCTTTATGCTGGCGGCGTTCCTCTGCCTGCTGCTGAACATGGGGACGCAGTGGAAACTGTTCTATGGGTTGGGCTGGATCGCCTTTGCAGGCGGTCTCGTCGCGATGATCGTCGGGTTTGGCATGCGGATAGCGATTTCGGGCCGAGCCCCCGTCACGAACATGTATGAGTCGGTGGTCTACCTCGGCTTGGGAGTTGCCCTGTTTGGCCTTCTATTCGAGCTGATCTATCGCAAGCGTTATATTCTGACGGCGGCGACTGCTGTGGCGACGGTGGCCCTGATTCTGGCGGACAATTGTCCGGCCGCACTCGACCCCAGCCTGCGTCCGCTGCAACCGGTACTGCGGAGCAATTTCTGGCTTGTCATCCACGTCATGACGATCACTCTCAGCTACGCAGCTTTTGCGTTAGCGCTGGGAATCGGCAATATCACCTTGGGTTACTGTCTGGTGGGCTCAGCCGATTCGCCTGCGGTCGGCAGTCTGACACGTTTCACGTACAAGGCGATCCAAGCGGGTGTTCTGTTACTCGCTGCCGGCACGATCCTTGGCGGCGTTTGGGCCGACTATTCGTGGGGGCGATTCTGGGGCTGGGACCCGAAAGAAGTCTGGGCGCTGGTGGCCTTGCTGGGTTACTTGGCCGTGCTGCACGCCCGCTATGCGGGTTGGGTCCAAGATTTTGGGCTGGCCGCCCTGTCGGTCCTTTGCTTTTCGCTGGTCGTGATGGCGTGGTATGGCGTGAACTTTGTCTTAGGGGCCGGCCTGCACAGCTATGGCTTCGGTGGGGGGGGCCAAGGATATGTGCTCGCTGCGATTGCCGCTCGAGGTTCTCTTCGTAGTTGCCGCCGCAGTGCGGACATTCCCCCGAGGGGCGACATCGTCTTCCCCATCCGCTCGCAGCGGCGGACGGATGAGGTCTTCCGTTCCCCGGACTTCGCTGCGACGAGACGCGAACTACGCACTACAGCGCGTCGCACTCAGCTGTGGTGGCTGGCCGGTCGCCCCATCGGCTTGGAAGAAACACCGCTACGAACGCGATGTTGTCTGTGGGACACGCTCTAGATGCTTTCCGTCTTGAGATCTGCGATCTGACTGAAAGCTTTGAGCATCCGGTCGAACTTGCCGCACACCACAACCTGATGATAACTCCGGACGTCGCGCGGGTCGGCGATCCCGTCCAGCTCGATTTCGATGGCTGTGCGACAACCTCCGGAGGTCGTTGTCTGCACATTGTCAAGGACTCGCCCTGTCCCAATCAACATCGTATCCGGCCGTTGATAGCGAAAGATGGTGACTTCCTGATCCTTGGGCCAGAACACCTGCACGGCCACACCCGTATTCGACTCGTAGTGACTGCGCAAGGAAAACGCAAGGGGCGGCTGGTCGTAACCCAGCAGCTTCCTGGCACATGTGCAGTGGGAAGCCACCAAGGTATTGTTGATCGTGTTCACGGCGGGATCCTGCATGAAACCGGGCCGATCGAACAACTGCATGGAGAGTAGCAGCGAAACGGCTGCATCGGCATCTGCGTCACAGCCTCCCAGGCACCCCTCATCGAGCAGCTTCGACCAGGCCAGGCACATCCCACAACTAACGCGTCGTTCGCCGACAAGCTGTGCGCAGTTGACGGAAATGCCTTGGCAATTCTCCGTCTCCATGATTCGTCGGGCGACACAGTAATTCTTGGCCGAGTTGAGCAGATCCTCCATCTCCGGCTCGACAATATCTTGGGCCGCGATCCCGTACTGCTTGGCGATCTCTTTGACCTCCGGCGTGACCTCTATCTTTTCGTATGTATCAGTCCAACGGGTCAAGGGAACGTAATGGAGCGTGCTGCCCAGCTTGCCCGCGAGATGATCGCCTTGGTGTAAATCCGAGATCACACAGATTCGCGTTTGCCGGACGCTCCAGACCGTCTTGAGCAAGCGCAGACCGGTGGCCAGCCAGGTATGATCCGGGGTGGCCGCAATGAAGGTGCCGGGCAGATCTTCTACCGTCTTGTGGCGACCGAGCAGAGAAGTTCCCAACGGGCTGAACACGATCTTTGGCAATTCGGCGCATTCTTTCGCCATGCTGCGGACTGCGCGGCCACGAATCGATGTGCATCACAACCAAGTATTAATCCGTCGGGCGGGCTTTCCGCGATGTACTTGAGTTCGCGTTCGATGCTTTCCGGTTCGTGAATCGGCACCGGATTGATCTCTAATTGGACGTCCAACTCGCTGGCGCCGCTGGCGAGCGTCTTGCTGCATTCGACCTGAAACGTCTCGTGGTCGAACGCTGCCCCGGGCCAACTCATCCAATACTCTTGCTCTTTGGGGCCGACGAACAAAACGCGAATTCGCGGCGCTTCGGTGGGAATCTGCTCGTTGGCAAGCACGAGACTTTCCGGATTCCCGGCGCCGAACTTGAGCGCAACGCCCGACATCCCTGCCAGCGCCAGAAAGCGGCGGCGATCCATCTCAGTCATTGGGCAGAAAGTAGAGGGCCGAATTTCTCGAGCACACACGGCGAGGCTCCTTGTCCATAACAATTGCCTCGCGTCGGTGGCGCGAGACGATGAGCGGGCCACCAGAGCGAAAAAAACTCGACCGCATACGGCCGCGACGGAGGCTACTGAAGCCAACGCGATTTGCCCTACGCGAACTCACCATCATCATAATAGCACGTCTGGACCCCATGTCAACGATTCCCGTGGCTTGACAACGGAGGCCGTTTGCCTGGGACTTGCTGAAACGGTTTGGACGCAACCAGCGTGACGCCTTGGTGGTCATGCAACGTTGGCACCGTCCGTCGCATTTGTTTCAACCACCGGATCGTGCTGTCGAAACAACACTCGTTACGACCTGTTACGGATCGTTCCGAATTACCCCGACTGGTATCATAGACGTTCGGAAGTTTAGAGGCGGTTTCAAAACCGGGCGGGCGAGGCTCCGGCCGAGCCTGAGGCTTTCCGCATCCTCGGCGCGGCCGGAGCCTCGCCTTCCCGAATCACGGTTTTGAAATGCGGCTCGAATGCCCGGACCATCGTTTCCACTCGAAGGGGCCCACCCGATGAAGACACGAACTCCCATTTGGTTCGCAGCGATTGCCATGTTTCTTGCCTCCGTGGCTGTTGCCGAAACGAACTCACTAACCGAAGCCGAGAAGCAAGCCGGATGGGAACTGCTGTTTGATGGCAAGACGACCGATGGCTGGCGCGGCTACAAGATGGACCGCATGCCCCCAGGCTGGCAGGTGATCGACGAGGCGCTTGTGCGTGCTACCGGTGGTGCGGGAGGCAAAGGTGCAGGCGGCGGTGACGACATCGTCACGCGCAAGCAGTACGACGACTTCGAACTGAAGCTGGAGTGGAAAGTGGTCGACCGCGCCGGCAACAGCGGCGTTATCCTGAGGGCCTCCGAAGATGCCGTGACATCTTGGCATACCGGACCGGAGATGCAGGTGCTCGATAACGCCGCTTACCCCGATCGAATTGCCACGCAGTTAGCGGGTGCCTGTTACGACCTGTATGCTCCTGTTCGTGATGTCTCGCGCCCGCGTGGCGAGTGGAACGAAGTCCGCGTTCTGGCCAGGAAAGGACACATCGAGCATTGGCTCAATGGCGTGAAGGTTGTGGAATACGAATTGGGCAGTGCCGACTGGAAGAAGCGCGTCGCCAATAGTAAGTTCAAAAACATGAAGCACTTTCTCAGTCCGCCGGCACGAGGCCACATCTGCCTTCAAGATCACACCTCCCGCACGGAATATCGCAATATCAAAATTCGCGTGCTCGGAAATCGAGACTCCGATTGATCAGAATCGCGCTCGGTCATTTCACCTGCCTGAACGGAGGCGGAGTTGAATGGGTCGCAATGTCGAGTCGAATCGCAACGGAGGCGATACCCCTCTTTAAGGAACTGCGGATGAAGTGGCTCAACAATCTATTGACGGTTTCCACTTTGTTTTCTGTCTTCGCCGCTGTTCTTATCGACGCTGCAACTGCCGCTGAACCGGTAAGCCGCGACGGGCCCTTTGTAGAAATCGAAGAAGAAGTCTACGCTTTTGAACCCGCCAACAACGGCGCCGGTCCGATGTGGTGTTTCGGCAATACTTGTATCGTGCGGGACGGCGACCGCGTCTTCGCGTCGGGCCTGCACACCATTGAAATGGCGAAGCCATTGAACAACTGCGTGCCTTCGCTCTTCATTCGCGATGAACGCGGTTGGAAACGCGTCTACCAATCGAAGCGACGAACGCGCGAACCGAGCCCCCTGGGGGTCATTCCCGGTGAGAGCATACTGCTGTCAGTGAATCCCACACAGACACCGCCCGATACGTACTCTGGTCCGTCGCTACCGGAGATACTTCAATTCGGTGCAGATTCTCTGAGTGATCAGCCCGAGCGATTCGTGCCGACGTGGGACGGCGAACCACGATTCACGGAGCACTCCTATCGAAGTTTTGCTGTCGATGGCAAGAATCGCGAGATGATACTCTTGCAGAACGTGGATTACACACACGCGGAATGGACCTTTCGCGATCGCGACGCAAAGTGGTCCGCCGGGGGCAAGCTGCATTGGCCGCGAGACGCCGCAGGCAAACCTTTGCGGATCTGCTATCCCACGGTAGCCTTGGACGACCGCCGCGTATTCGTTTTTGGAGTGACGGATATCGTCGAGCCGAATCGGGAGTGGCTGGAATACAAACGCGATCTGACCGGTCGTGAATGGGACTACGTTTTTCGGCAACTGTACTACACATGGAGCGATGATATCACGACGGGTGAGTTCCATGACTGGATCGAGGTCTCAAACTGCCAATCGACGGCGGGAAGCCTTTTCCCCAACGATCTGTTTGTGCACCCCAGCGGCGATGTCTCCTTACTCTGGAGCGAAACCGCTTTGGACGTTCGATTACAGAATCACTTCTTCCCAGAAGCCCGGCAGCGACATGCCTTGGAGTATGCCAATGTGCGGAAGGGCAAGATCGCTTACCGCACAAGTGTACTGGAGTCACGCGAAGGGAACAGTAGACTACTTCCAGGGAGAGGTCGATTTCACGTGACGCCGGATGGCCGATTGTGGGTCTTCTGTTACGTCCAGGGTGTGGACGGAGCTGGCAAGAGTATCTCCAGAAACCAACTTGTAGAAGTGGGCCCGGAAGGTGCGCTGAGTACGCCATCGGTGGTGAACCTGCGATTCCCCCTGGCCAGTTTTTTCACGAACACAGTCCGCGCTGGATGTTTGCCATCAGAATCGCTGGACATATTCGGGCAAACGGGCAATCGCATGCACTATGCGCGAATCAGGTTGCATTGATGCGCCGAAACCGGAAACCGCAATTTCGCTTGGCGGTCATCCTCGCTGCGGCGATCACCGCCGCCGTTTGCGGCGCCGAGCCAGGTCGCAATGACGGCAAGAGTTGGCCGACGCTGCACGGCGACGTTCGGCGGCCTGGATTCTACCCTCAGTTTCCCCAACCGCCGCTGAAACTCATTTGGCGGAAAGAGCTATACGAAGAACTGACGGGGCCTCGTGCTGAGGTCATCGTTGGCGACGGCCTTGCGTTCCTCGGCACGTATGGAGGCCAGATGTATGCCTGGAATGCGACCACAGGGACACGGGTCTGGGCCTTCCGGACCGCGGGAGCGATTGGCCACTCGCCCATGCTCCACGATGGGGTGCTCTACTTTGGATCGATGGACTGTCATCTCTACGCCGTGCGCGCCTCGGACGGTGAAGAGCTTTGGTCCTTTGAGGCAGGTGAGGGAATCTGGGTTTCGCCGCTCGTTTTCGCAGGGCGAGTACTCTTTGGCAGCCGTGATGGACTCTTTTATGCGCTGAATGCCGACGACGGTTCGCTTGTGTGGAAGCATTCGACGGGTGACCGGATCCTCACCACAGCATCCCTGTCCGCGGACGGACGACGCGTGCTGTTCGCTTCCGAGGACATGCACGCCTATTGTCTGGATTTGGAAACCGGAGAATGTCTCTGGAAGTCTCGCAAATTGCACGGCCTGAGTATCCGGGACTACTTCCCGGTGATCGTCGGCGGCCTGGCAATCTATACGACGAACCCTGTGCGGGGTTTCCACGAAACACTCACGACGCATGAGCGCATGCTCTTAGATCGAACCGGGTCGACAGGCGAGGATGATCGCTATATTCCCGCAACGATCGAAAGCATCGATGACGAGCAGCAGTTCATCATCGATTACCTCGCCCGCAACCCGCAGGAACAGACCTTCTATGCATTTCGCGTGACGGATGGCATCGAGACATGGACCGCACCGATCCTCTACACGGGAGGACTGCACAATCCCCCCTCGCCACCTTGTTACAACCCGCGTTCGCTCGAGACATACGTGCTACTGCGGACCGCTTATGGTGTTTGGGATGGTGGGAGTGAAGTGAGATCTTACACGGGGCTCGGCAAGTTGGACCTCACACCGGGCGCGTTCATCTTGTCAAGCACGGTTACGAATCCACGGATGGCCGTGCGGCGAGTGGTCGAAAGGATATGCCTTGGGGGCAGTTCAATTTGATCGGCGACGAGACGCAGACGCTGTCTGTATCACCGCGTTGGCTGTTCTCCAACCACCAGGGGTATCTCGGTGCCATGAGATTTAGAAACAGGGAGGTGTGAAAACCTCTGGGGGAAACGTGACACCTACGGTGGGTTCTACGGACCTGCGACGTTTGGATGGGGACAAGAAGGACGCGCACGGGCTCGCGAAGCGGGCCAACCCTACGGGATTGTCAATGAGTGGCACGGGCCGGCGCGGGCGATCGCATCCGTTGTGGGTGACCACGTGTATTACGCCGTTGGGTCGCAGGTACTGTGCTTGGAAGGACAATAGACAGCCGTGTTATCGAAGCAATCGCCCATTGGTCATGGTGAGATCTACAAGCAGGGGGGCGCACCGTGGAAACGATCTCATCGAGCACAACGTTGTGGCGGTTGCGCGCACGATGGCGAGTTGTTGGATCCGGGCCCGTCGTCAGGTTGCATCGTGGAGCGCGTTGGGCACGGTCCTGCTATTGGTGAGCGTACCGACCAGCGCTCAAAACGTTGTATCCCAAGATTCCAGCACCACGTATCGGGATCCCGTCACACTCGCGGACGCGGATCTGCAGCGTGTCATCGAACAGGCTCCGGTGCGACAACGAGCAGCCCAACAACAACACTTGCGGCGCTTGCAAAGGAAACTCGACAATCATGTCGGGCAGTTTGTCGAAGGTTTTCCCTACCAGGCTTTTCAACACACGCTGGGAATCAGTAACTACGAGGTTTACTTCAATCATCCTGATGAAGTGTTCTACGCGCTATCGATCGCTTTGCCTTACCTGTCACCATTGCTGGCCGACGAGACGAAGGCTCTTTTGAAGCGAGAGCTTAAGCGTTGTCCGCCCTACTCGATCGAAGGCTATCGAAACGAAACGGGAACGAGTCGGACGTCGTACGCGGTGCCCGAGGAATTGCGCATCAAGGGCTCTGGCAAAGCGCAGGATGCTTTCGGGATCTACGGGCTGTGGGCATACTGCCACTATGCCGAGGACGCTGCGGAGGCGGAACGGACTTGGCCGGAAGTGACGAAACGTATCGCGCCGCTACTGACGCAATCCTATCCCTTCGATATCTACAGGACCGATTATGCAAATGACGAGGCGGAGCATCTGAACGCCGACTTGGCTGCGGTTATCGGCTACCTGCGACTCGCCCGTCTGGTGGGCGATGACACGGCATGGAAAGCGGGTTGGCCTCGCTGCCGTGAACTCCTTGAGCGGCGAATCAATCTCGAACGTGTGAATCCGGCCTTCGTTCATCCGACGCATTCGACCACATCGCATTTGCATGTATTCAAGCTCCCACGCTACGTTGATCTCGTTCCTTCAGTGGCGCGGGCCGTGCGCGAACACGCGCCGGACGCGTCGGTGCGACTTCGCGACTATCGTGCGGAACGGGAAACGTGGTACATGGCCTTTGGCGACCGTTTGATGGGTGGCGAGAACTACACCAATCCACCGCATTTTGCCCGTTCCCTCTTTGTGGGCGGACTATTCATCGAGCAACTGAACGCAGAGAAGCAAGCAGGCTTCGTCGATGTGCCATGGTGCCGAGGCGATCTCTATTTCATCGAGAAGGCCGTCGGGGCGTTATGGTCGAGCGCCGGTCGACGCTGGGAGACGTTGGATTCGCAAGACCGGGACGTTTCGCAGGACAGCACGAATCCGACCTGACGATTACTTTCTGCCAGAGCTTGCTCTTAACCAATTACGGATACAAAACATGATTCGATTCGACCTTCTTCGACGATCGGTCCTGTTCTCGTTTGTCGTACTGGTGGGCTTGGCACCGTTGGCCGGTGAACGGTCGCCCACGCGCGCGGCCGACGTCGGTCGCCCGCTCGTGGCCTATGTCGGGACTTTCAGCTCGCCGCTCCGCGGTACGTTGCCTACACAGGTGGACTTGCCACCGGGAAACGGGCGCGGAATCCACGTTTTCGATGTGGATCGAACCAGCGGCGCGCTGACACCCAAGAATGTCTACGAGATGGGAACAAGCCCGAGTCATCTCGCGGTCAACACAACCGGCAGCCGACTCTATTCGGCAAACGAGACGGATCGAGTGGGCGAGGATGGGCAAGGCACGGTAAGTTCGTTTGCGATCGACCCGACGGACGGGAATCTGAGACTGATGAATAGCGTGTTGTCTGGTGGAGCTGGGCCAACCTACGTCAGTCTCCACCCCAGCGGTCGGTTTCTGTTGGTTGCCAATTACTTTGGCGGTTCCGTTGCCGTCTTGCCAATTCGAGCGGACGGAAGCTTGGGCGAGGCGACCGATGTAAAGGAAGACGCAGGCACGATTGGCCCGACGACAGCGACTCATGCTCCCCCCGGCAGCTTTGCATTCAGTGGACACGATAGAACACACGCACACATGATTCAGGCGGACCCGTCCGGCCAATTCATCCTCCACGTGGACTTGGGTCTGGATCGAATATTCGTCTGGAAATTTGATGATCGAGAAGGCGTGCTGACTCCCAACGAGTGGCATTCCGTCGCGCTGCCGCCGGGAGACGGTCCGCGTCATTTCGATTTCCACCCCCATCGTCGTTGGGTCTACTCGATTCAGGAGGAAGGTGCGACGATCGTTTTCTTCGAGTACGACGAGAAGAATGGGCGATTAACTGAGCGGCAGACGATTTCGTCACTTCCACCGGGCTTCGCGGGAAGCACGTTCTGCTCCGAGATTCTCGTATCGGCGGATGGGAAGCACGTGTACGCGGGGAATCGGCTGCACGACAGTATTGGGATTTTTGCTGTCGGGCCCGAGGGCAAATTGACGTTCGTAGATCACGAATGGACTCGTGGAAACTATCCTCGCAGCTTCGAGTTCGACCCGACGGGAGGATTTCTGTACTCCTGCAATCAACGAGCTGACAACATTGCGGTCTTTCGCGTGAACCGAGAAACGGGAAGGCTTGAGTTTACGGACCAATATGTACCGGTCGGCAATCCATCGTGCGTGGTCTTCCTGGATCTGCGCGGGGCTAAGGCGTGTCGCACGGACGGGTGGCGTTCGCGGCGACGTTTCTTCCGGGCAGAAAGGGCGAGGAGCCGCTACAGGGAAGTGCTGCGTGCTGTAGGGTGCCATCGGATGGTCTGCCAAGCATCGAAAGGACTGCCCAGGGTGGAGTAATCGCTACGGTGGGCGGGTGCCTTGCGTTGTGGTGTCCGATGCCGCGGAGACTCTGTCGCCTGCCCGATGAAAAAGCACCGGAACCGGCTTGACCTCGCAGCTTCGCTCCCAAACAATGTGGTCTCCTTGGAAGTCCTCGCAGCGCCCAGCCCCTCCAGGAACCACATGAACAGTCCCGAAGCAGAACCGGTCCCCGGCCGCGGGGGTATCTTCAAAGACGTGACCTTCTACCACTGGCTCGTTGTTATCATCGCGTCGTGCGGGTGGCTCTTCGATTGCATGGACCAGCGGCTGTTCATTCTGGCTCGCCAACCGGCGTTGACCGAGTTGGTTAGTCAGCAGCTCGAGGCGGCTGACCCCGCGGAAGCACCGGCCGTATCCGACTCCGGGCAAAACAGCAGCGCGGAGGTCAAGGAACGCGTTGCGAACCTGGTCAGAAAGTACAGTGGGTGGGCGACGACCGCCATGATCCTCGGCTGGGCGACGGGCGGGATCATCTTTGGCATGATGAGTGACAAATACGGGCGCGTGAAGACGATGATTCTCACGCTCCTGGTCTACTCCGGCTTTACCGGGCTTTCCGGTCTTGCGCAATCATGGGAGCAGTTCATTATCTACCGGTTCCTGGTCGGCTTGGGTGTGGGGGGCATGTTCGGCGCGGCCACGACTCTGGTGGCGGAAAGCGTACCCGGTGATTTTCGAGCGGTCGCGCTTGGTTCGCTGCAGGCTCTATCGGCCACCGGCAACATCACCGGTTCGCTGATCAGCCTTGCGATTCCCCCAAGCCAGGTTGCCTACTGGGGTGAGTATTCCGGCTGGCGAGTCTTGTTCTTTGTCGGAATTCTCCCTGCCATCCTGGTCATCCCGATGATTCTTGTGTTGCGCGAACCCGAATCGTGGAGGCAGGCCAAGGCACGAGCAGCCATGGAGGGTGGTTCAAAACATGTGGGATCGATTGCCGATCTTTTTCGCGATAAGCGGTGGCGCCGGAACTCGCTGGTCGGCCTGATGCTCGGGCTTGCCGGCATGATTGGCCTGTGGGGCATCGCTTTCTTTTCTCCGGAATTGATCAGCGAAGCCTTGAAGGGCGCACCGGAGCAGACGATCGATCAGGTCCGCGGTTGGGGCACGGCGTTGCAGGATGCGGGCGCATTTCTTGGGATGATGGTCTTCACGTGGGCGGCTTCCATGTTCAGCCGGCGGCTGGCCTTCTTGGGCTCGTTCGTGCTGTGCCTGTTCGTCGTGGTGTTCGTGTTCAATTTTCTCGATAGCCCGTCCGACGTGTACTGGATGCTACCGATGTTGGGCTTTGCTACGCTCTCGGTTTTCGCGGGGTATTCGATCTACTTCCCGGAGCTCTTCCCCACTCGGTTGCGCGGAACGGGAGTGGGTTTCTGCTACAACACGGTGCGATATCTCGCTGCACCAGCTCCCGCCCTGTTCGGTTACTTGACCACGTTGATGCCGTTCCGAACGGTCGCCACGCTGATGTCCGTGATCTTTCTGCTTGGCATGGTGGCTCTGATATGGGCTCCCGAAACGAAGGGGCAGCCGCTGCCGGAGGACTAAACGCCGCGTTTCGCAGCTCACCGTCGCTCGGCCCGCGAGGTCCAACAAACGGTATGCAGAGATGAATGTGGTCACGCGGCGGGCGATCGCTTGCCGCTGTTTCATTTCAACTGATGGCTTGGCCGGGGGATGGAACATGGGCAACGCGGTTTGGTTTCCGCAGCTTTCGATCATGCACGCGCAGGCCTTGCTGCTGGCCCTCTTCATTTCGAATTGCCTCGCAGCGGAAGAATCGAGCGAGCGGCGGACGCATGTCTCGATTGTCGACGGCCGATGGCAGATCAACGATCGCGTGACGTATCCGGGAACTCGGGCCGAGGGGCTGCTCATCAATGTCCGCATGGTCAACTCGGTCTTCGAAGATCGGCATCGTGCCGACTTCGACGCCGAGGCGAATACGGACCGATTCCTAGCACAGGTTCCGGATTATGCGGCGCACGGCGTCCGTGCTTTCACGATATGTCTTCAAGGTGGTATGCCCGGTTACGAAGGCGCACTCAACTCGGCCTTCGACCCTGACGGGTCACTGCGCGAGCCATACCTCGCACGCGTAGGTCGAGTGATCGACACGTGTGACCAACATGGGCTCGTCGTCATCCTTGGCTGTTTCTATCAGCGGCAGGATCAGGTTCTCCAAGACGAGGCTGCTGTGCGAAGTGGGCTTGTGAACGTCGTGGATTGGATTCGTCGCGCGGGCTTCCGTAACGTGGTGCTAGAGATCGCCAACGAGTTCGATCATGGCGGGTACGATCACCGGATTCTGCGTTCGGTGGAGGGCGAGTTGGAACTCCTACGGCTGGCAAAGAGCGCCGCACCCGACCTACTCGTCTCGACCAGCGGGTTGGGGCACGGACGCTATTCCGACAGATTGGCCGCGGCTGTCGACTTTCTGCTCATCCACTTCAATGGTACGGACGTGGAGGACATTCCGGACCGTGTTGCAGCACTCCAGAAACATGACAAGCCGATCGTATGCAACGAGGATGATAAGCTGGGCGAGACAGCCGTGCGGGCTGCGGAACTGTGCGTGGCCAACGGAGCGTCGTGGGGTTTGATGCACAGTTCAAAGAACCAATTCTTCCCACTCGAATTCCACGGTTCGGCCGACGACACCGTAGTCTACCGCAAGTTGAAGGAACTCACATCGCGATAGACGCGCTCTCATGATCGTTCGGAGGTTTTGAAAGGCTGATGCCACGTGCTCCAGGCGGACCACCGACCGGCGTCGCTTTGCTGACGAACGCGCACGTGGTAGATGCGAGACGATTCCAGTCGCTCGTTGCCGGAAAGCAAACCGACGAATCGCCCCGTGTCCCTTCCCACTCGGATACGGTCCGATGTGGTCACCCGCCTCGATTCCCACACGATCTTTTCGCCCAATGTATCGGTGGCAACCTGAACCTCCCACGCTTGCGCCTTTCCCGGTCCGCGATAGGGCGTTTTGATCAAGACAGGATTTGGTGGGCAAACCACCGGGCCGATGGGCGCTGTCGAGATCACGAAGTTGTCGATCCAGCGCGATTGGTCGACCGGCGAGCCGCGATTCCAGTAGGCCTCCAAGAAAACGGCGTTGATGCCATGTGCGGTGTAGCTGCCACGCCAGTCCAGATTGCGGCGCTCCGCCTCAAGATGACCATCGATCCACAACTGGTTCAAACCATCGCGATTGCCGGGTGTATTCAGTTTTGTCCGGGCTTCCACGCAAACCCAACGGCCGGACTCGGCTGTGCTATGAAGCTTGAACTGGGAAGCCGGCCGATTCCCCAGCCACTTCAGGTTGTCGAAATCGTTGTACTTTGTGGTGACGACTTGATCACCGCGGACTCCCGTCGCGGGGTCCAACGTGAGCGCCTCACCGCTGCTCCATACGTGGGCGATCATGGCCTGCCGCCAGCCTGGCGGGACAAGACTGGTGGCGCGGGATAATTTAGCCGGGCCTCCCCCCGTCCAGCCGTGTTGGTGTTTGACATAAAATCGCCAGTAGACATCGGTAAACGTCTCGCCGCGGCGAGCCGTCTTCGCCGGATAGGTCGGCGAGTCTCCGAAGAAAACCTTCCGCCCTCCGATGCCCTGATTACCTTTCGGGTAGTGCATGCGAAGCGATTTGCCGCTTTCGCCAAAACAAACCGCATCGGTCGTTTCCCCACTTTTCTCCGCGTAGCGATCCTGCTGCCTGTCATCGTCGAAATCGTCGTACCAGATGATCGCCGGATCGATTGCATGTGGCTGGTCCGCAGCCATCACAACACTGTCGATCCGCGGGACGTCCGGTGCATTTTCGGCACGCACCCGTTCAGTCGGCCAGGTCCACGCGCCGCAGCCAATCGCGATGGAGAGTATCATTGTCCTTGCTGGAACAAATGTGGTTGGGTGGTAAGTCATTGCGAGTGCCGTCTCCAGTGAAGTAGTTTCGTGTGCCTTGTCCACTGCCGCACGCGAGGGGGCGGAAAAAGGTGAGGTCCGGTAGTGTACTACGAGGAAGAACTCTGACCCTAGAGCACATTACAGAACCGGGAGGGGGAGGCCCGCGTCGAGCCGAGAGTTCGCCAAGAAATATGGCGCAGGAGCTTCGCCTTCTCAGGATGGGGTTGGAAATCGCCGCTTCGCTGGACAACGAGAGTAGGGAAGGGGCATAATCCGGCAAGCGGCCGTGTTGCCGCCGTGTTGCCCCGTCGAAATGAGGTCTTCGCCATGAAACGCAATCGGAACTTCCTTCGCGTGCTCGTTCTGCTGGTTGCGGCGACTGCGGCACATGCTGACGACGGGCTTCCAGCGTTTCCAGGAGCGGAGGGGTTTGGAGCGACAAGCATCGGCGGTCGGGGCGGTCGCGTGATGAAAGTGACGAACCTGGGTCGCGAGGGTCCGGGAAGTCTGCAGGCTGCCTGTCGCGCCGAAGGACCACGAATGGTCGTATTCGACATCAGCGGCGTGATTCCGGGCGACGTGGTCATCGAACATGGTCAGATCAGCATCATGGGACAAACCGCACCTGGCGCAGGTATCACCATCGCCGGGATGCTCTCAACGCGCTACCATCCGCCGCAGCCAATCGAGGATGTGCTGGTGCAATTTCTGCGCGTTCGGCCTCCCGCAGCCCGAGGAAGTGGTGGCGATGCCATCCAGTTTTCACAAGCCAACCGCGTGATGCTGGATCACGTGACGTGCTCCTGGGCGTGTGACGAGACAATTGACATCTATAGCGCCCGGGACGTTACGGTGCAATGGTGCACGATCGAGGAATCGGATGTCGTCGGTCATCCCGAAGGCAGGCACAATTACGGACTGATCAGCGGACCGGGCGGACAGCGTATATCGATTCATCACAATCTCTTTGCTCACCATGCTCGGCGCTGTCCGGCCATTGCGAACGGACCGGCCGACGTGCGAAATAACGTGATCTACAACTTCCGCGACGGGCTTTCCCATGAAGGCCACGAGCCGAACGACCGCGGCTTCAACCTAGTTGGCAATTACTACAAGCGCGGCCCCAGTGACCCAAAGATTTTTCCGTTCTGCTTCCGCGGCGATGTTGCCTACTATTTGCGAGACAACTTCATCGAAGGAGTAGGGACCATTCAGGATCCTTGGGCCGAGGCGGACCGTCTGCCCGGCTTAAGATACTACGCGGGACATGGGCGAAAAGCAGCAGCAGAATTCCCCGTCGCGAAAGTTGCCACGCACTCGCCCGAGGCGGCCTACGAACTTGTGCTGCAATGGGCTGGCTGCTTTCCGCGCGACACAGTCACTCGGCGGATCGTCCGGGAAGTGCGCACCGGAACGGGCAGATGGGGGCGTCCGGAGACGGAAGAAGCCATCGAGGAGCCACCGCCACTGCTGCCACCGAAGGATGCGGACCAGGACGGCATGCCGGATGTTTGGGAAGAAGCCCACGGGCTGAACACTGACGACGAGTCCGACCACCGCCAGGTGATGCAATCGGGCTACACGGCCATCGAGGCGTACTGTCAAGATCTTGCCGCGGAAAGACTGTCTCCGCACGAAACGCGTCGCGCAGGGCAGGGCCAAGCGTGCCGCGAACGCCAATCGCCCCGCAGAGCGGCAGTAGCCCGACGACAGTTGGATTGGAGAGCGATATGCAAAACCACTTTTACAGGATCGCGGCGGTGGTTTGCACGCTGAGCCTTTTCGTTGGTCTGGGCGACATGCGGGCGGAGTCCGAAGCCGTTGAACCGCCGTTGGGACTGGCGGTCCTCGCGCCTCAAACGGAACAGTACGGGCTGATCGAGTTCAGCATCGCACTGCCGCGGCAGTACGCGAATCCGTTTGATCCAGGGCAGGTGGATTTGACCTTGGTGATCCGAACACCTGCAGGGCAAACGTGCAGACTGCCCGCCTTTTGGGCTCAGCAATACGAACGGAGAATGGTTCCCAAGTCGGGCCGTGCCGCGGCGTGGATGTACCCCTTGGGCCAGCCCGCCTGGAAGGCCCGCTTTGCGCCAGTGGAAGTCGGTCCGTACCGAGTCGTTGCAGAACTGCGCGATGGCGATGGGCTGGCGAAGTCCGCGGAGGTCGAGTTTCGCTGCACGAAGTCGGAATGCCCTGGCTTCGTCCGCGTCAGTCGCCAGGACCCGCGGTTCTTTGAGTTCGCCAACGGTCTGCCATATTTTCCCATTGGACAGAACCTGTCGTTCATCGGCGAAAGCCAATACGTGACGCTGCCCAAGGCGGAAGAGATCTTCCAACAACTATCGTCCAATGGCGCCAATTGGCTACGAATCTGGACGTGTTGTCATGATTGGGCGCTCGCAATTGAAGCCCGCAAGAGCGCATGGGGAAGATCATGGGATTGGCACCCACCGATCGTGCCGTTACCGAGGGCGGAGGAATCCGGTCGAAAGTGCCTGCAACTAACCGACGGCAAGGGCGCCAATCTTTCCGTTGCTCCTACGCACTTCGTTGCCTTGCGGCCTCGAACAGAATACACCCTGACCGGACGCATCAAGACGGAACCCGAGAACCGCGTCCAAGTGAGCATCGGCCGACACGAACTGAAAACTCCGATCACGTCCGGCTCCAGCGGGCAGTGGCAGACATTTCGCTTGGATTTCACCACCGGCGCTGACGAATTCTGGCTGGGGCGGACGACCGTGCAGCTGCAGGGCAGGGGGGCGGCCTGGCTGGATGCACTGTCGCTCAGGGAAACGAGCGGGGGCCCCGAGCTATTGTGGGAAGCGGACGTCAATCGAAACGTACGCGGTTTCTACAATCCGGTCGACTGTTTCATGCTCGACCAAATCGTCGCGTCTGCGCAGCAGCATCGAATCTACCTTCAATTGTGCCTGCTCACTCGCGATCTGTACATGAGTTCCTTGCAGGACGAGCAAACCATTGAATACCAGCGGGCGATTGATGATGCCAAGCAGTTCATGCGCTACGCGGTAGCCCGCTGGGGTTATTCGACGGCTGTGGTTACCTGGGAGTACTTCAACGAACAGGATCCGAATCTGCCCACAGATCGCTTTTATGAGGAACTGGGTGAATACCTCGAGCGGATCGACATCTACGGTCACTTGCGCTCGACCAGCACCTGGCATCCATCGCCGCGCAATTGGCGGCACTCCCACTTGGATATCGTCGATACGCATTTCTATCTGCGGCCCATCCCGAACCGAAAGTACGTTGACGAGGTGGCCGCCGCGCTGGGCAATGCCACTGAAATCCGGCGACGCGGTATCCGTAAGCCGGCCTTGATAGCGGAGAATTCGGATTAGCGAATCCCGATTGGCAACCGACCGACGCGATGAAGGAAAGCCCGGAAGTCGTCGATTTTCACAACGGACTGTGGGCGTCCGCCTTGTCCGGTGCCTCGGGCACCGCCATGTTCTGGTGGTGGGAGCGTCTGGATCAGCGAAATCACTACTCGCACTATCGCCCCCTGGCCGACTTTTTTGCGCGACATTCCCTGGACCACCGCGGACTTGCAAGCGGCGAACGTGCGCGCCGTGGATTCGCGATTACGCACACACGGCTTGGTCGGCCGCGATCGGGCTTACCTGTGGGTATTCGATCCTCGCGCTAATTTCGAAAACCTCGTGGTCCGCAAGGAAATCCCCGAGGAGTGGAAGGATGGCCAGATCGATCTGTGGGGACTGGCGCGTGGCCGCTACGGTGTGCAATGGTGGAACACGCGAACGGGCAAGGTGATCAGCGAGCAGTCCATCACGGTCTCCGAACAACCGCTGCGACTTGTCATTCCGCCGTTCACGCGCGATGTGGCCGTCAAGATTCTCTCCGCCTCACGCTAGTGTGCGTCGCGCTGAGATACAGCGTTCGTGGCGGTGTTTCTTCCGAGCAGCAAGGGCAACGAGACGCTGCCAGCCGTGTTACGGGCGTTGGACGGGGGGATTACCAGTTGCCGAATCGGCCAGCGAAAGATCACTTTCCCGCGCCCGCATACGCATCAAAACCGGCCTTCATGTAATCCCACACGCCGATTTTCCAAGTGCTGACGCGTTGCTGGATCGTCGGCAAAGCATTCTTCGAAAGGGCCATTGCCTGCTGGATATAGCCCTCCAATTCGCCCATCCGAGCGGGTGTCCCCAGCCTTTCCCACGAAACTTGCGGGTTCGTACCCATGACGCCTTCCGTCTTGTGGATTTGCTCGATCCGCAGATAGAACTTTTGCAACGGGTCGCCGGCTGCGCCGAAGTAACGGGTGAAGAATTCATCCATCAGCGCATCGCAATCGGTGGTCACATCGAAGGCGGTCTTCATGTAGATGTAGTAGTCAAGCTGCTGACCGATACCACATAGGTAGACGCCCGAGACACCGTCGTTGATATACCGCTTGACCTCGGTCGAGACGGCATGCGGGATAAACGCGGGGAAGCAGTGCCAACCACCAATGACCGCCGGTTCCATCGGGTGGTGAAAATAATTCCACAGATACAGCGGCCGCCCTGTCTGCTGCGCATCGATGACCCATTCCTTGTAGCCAGCCAGGTCATTGTTGAACATACTCGGCACGTAGGTGTAACAGGTGTGCATGCATGGCGCAACGCTGATGTTTGGCTCGAGCGGCAAATTCAGTGGCTTGTAGTAATAGCCCATGTAGGCCAGAGGTGCGATGTATTTGTCGGGGTGTACCTTGCCGACGATCTTCGCAACCTCGTTGACGAAGTTGAATATGTAATAGCTGTCCGAGGCTCTGGAAAACAGGCCGGCCCCTCGGGTATCCTGGCGGCTGACCTTCAGCATCGCCGTACAGTCGCTGCAGTTGCACCACGCCGCATTATCATAGGGTACGAATGCCATGTGGTCGCCCATCGCCTGAATGCCGGCGGGCAATTTCTTGCCGGTGTAGTCGCCGTCGAAGTAGGCAATCGCGAGCTGAGCCACCGCGTTGATAAGTTGGGGGTTTGTATAGCAAAGCTGAGTACCTGAGTTGGCAGCCTTGAAGCTCGGGTTGCTGAAGATACCGTCCGGCGGCGCCATCGTTGCTTCGTTGATCGTGTGGTTTGCCGACCATCTTTCACCCCCGGCGCGAAGACGACGGTGAAACACAGCCAATTCATCCTGATTGGGTTGATTCCACTGTTGATAAATAATGGGCCAAGTGCCACCGAAACCGTCCACCAGCTTGAGGTCCTTGCTGCGCTGCAACGTGGCAGTCGTTACAGAGAGCGTCTTCGTGGAGGGAGAAACGATATTCAGGGCAGTCGGCCCATACCAGCGGACAGCACAGAATCGCTCCAGAAAATCGTAAACCGCGTAGCAGGTGCCCTGTTCGTCAAACAGGCCGGGTAACTCCATCGAGTTTGGTCCGAAGCCATCGGTGACCTGATGGTAATTCACCACCTGTCGGGCGGACTGGAGTGTATAGCCCGAAACCGAACGGCCCGCTTCGGCGCGATTGGCAGGAGTATCCTGCCAGTCGCTTCCAAGTAAGACAATTGTGCCGGGTTCGATCTGCGATGCGATATTCCAGCGGATCAAAATCACCCACATGGATGCCAAGAGCCTCGGTCACTCGGCTGTGGCCCACAAGAATGCGATTGCCGGTAACCGTCTGACTGTCATCAACAATCGGCAAATCGACGCCGGTGATGCGCCGGATGTGATAGCGTAGTTCCCAAGCCGCAAAATTTGCTGATGGCGTGGGGTTCTGCGCGATCACGATGGTCGCATTCGGCCGGCCATTGTCGACGAGTGTTACTTTGTCAGCGGTGGTATCCGCGGTCGCACCTTCGATCCCCATCGCCAGGACCGTGGAGAAAGTGGCGATCAAGCAGCAACCGGCCAGTGGCCTGAGCATGGGAAGGTCCCTGAATTCGAGGAGATGGCAGAGTCAAAAGATACCGCTTGTCAGTCAAATGCGATCGTAATGTTCGCGGTCTGGATTGTCGCCATGGACAGACGTGATGTCAAACGGCGAAAGGGAGGTGGCATATCTCGCCTGGTGGCGAGTGCGCAAGATTCCGTGGCCGTGCCCCTCGGGGACGGAAATGCGTTCATGGGAAAGCTGAGGGCACCTTCCAGGAGACGCCAATCGCTCATGGAATATTGCGTGAAGCGGACACAGCGTGACGTTTGTTGATCGGGTCACGGTCAAAATCGTACAGGTAGATTGGCGGTTGGTCGTCCGGAGTGGCAAATGGTACCCGCATTGTTGAACTCACAGCGTTTTTCACCATGATGCCGCAGGCGTTTCGGAGGCCGTTTTGGTCCGTGTGGCTCTGAGTATTCTCGGATCTTTCCCATAGCGGAACCGCTGGGGGCAGTATTTGCCAACTCATTCGGGGATGTCACAATCCTGTTCGGCACACGAGTTGTAGATGGGCCAAGGCGAGACCGCATCGCGCGGGTCGCTCCCGAAGGGACCGAGCCACGGCCCACCAGCATCCGACCCGGTTTCTCGAACATCCGCATCCGGTCCGGATGGGTTCGATGCGTGCTGAGCCAGACCGTCGCCGCATTCTGGTGGGCCAGCGCTCGGCTTGTCCTCCGCAATCCGCCACATCTTGGACTCGCTCGGGCCCACCCTACAACTGGCTAGCCAATCCCGTGCCGAACGGGATTGGGGATGTCACGTTTTCAGAACCGTTGATCCGAAATAGAATGCGAGAACATCCGGTCCGACGTTTCTGCAAAGTCGGCGATTTAGTTCCAGTAATCTTAGTAAAGGACTCGCCTTGATGAATAATCCGATCTGGGTCATGACCTCGGCCTTTCCCGCGCTACACGCTCGACCAAGTCATCGAACACACCAAGAACATTGGCGCCCAGGGCATGGAACTCTGTGTGTTCCGGAGGGATGGTACCCGGACCGATCATGTGGCGACGCACCTGGATTACGACCAGTTCGGGCCCGATCAAGCCCAGCAACTGATCGACACCTGCAATCGCGAGGGGCTCAGATTCTCGGTGGGCGCTTACGAAAACCTGATTGGCGGCGACCCTGCCCAGCGGGTCAAGAACCAGGATCACTTGCTTGAAACTGATCCGCATCGCCCACCTCTGCGGCGGTGACGACAACGATGTGAAGGTGGGGACCTTTGTTGGTTACAACCATGAACTGGGGGTCCAGGACGGCGGTTTCGAGAAGAACCTCGAGGAATACGCCAAGGTGTTTGGTCCCATCATCAAGTATGCGGCCGACCTTGGGGTCACGGTTATCTACGAGAACTGCCCGATGGAAGGATGGTGTCCGGCAACGGTCCCCACCACTTACAATAATCTTCCTGGCTGTTTGGCCGCCCGCAAATTGATGTATGCGCTGATCCCCAGCCCGGCGCATGGCGAGACCTATGATCCCTCTCATGATGTCTGGCAGAACATTGACCCGAGCGACGTCATCCGTGCCTCCGACATGAACCGCATCCACCGCGTTCACGTGAAAGGTACCCGAAATCTTCGCTCACCTGGCCGCATTCATTGGGGAGCTCTCTACCCGATGCAGACCGTCAAGGCGGAGCTGGCAGAACAGGCGGGCGTGCCGATTCCGGCCCACGAATGGGACCGGCATCATTACGAACCGATGTTGCCGGGATTTGGGGGCAACGACAGCATGGACTGGCGCGGCTTTCTGGAAACGCTGATGGAACGGGGGTTTCGAAGGGCCGTTCGTGATCGAAAACGAGGCGGACAATTCGGCCCACACGGGCAACCTGGGCGCCACGCTGCAGGGATTCCAAGCGGCTGTGCTTTGTCTGGCTCCGATCGTCTGGCCGCTCGTCTCCGACGTGGGCTACCGACTGGACAACTCGAAATGGCCGCCCTTGGCTACACCTGACGCCAAAGATATTCCGGTCAAGTCGATGAAAGATCTTACGTGATCCGGCAGGAATCAAGGATGCGTAGCACACAACGGCGCTACGCCAAGGCACACAGAAGTCACCTCGTGCTTTTTCAAGATTCCAACTTTCGCTTGTGTGCCACTGAATTTGCCGGTGTCAAACCTTGGTAACCCGTCTCATCGTCCCACGGCGTGAGCCGGTGGCCCACGGAATCAGTACGATCCAGGCGAAAACGACCAGCAAAGCCAGCGACACCCCCGATCTTCAGCCCTGTCACGTGTCGTACGGATCGGTAGCGTTCGTGACTCGGGGCAGTCACTTGGGGACTGCGACCTGGAGCGGCTTCACTCGCAACTGCTCCACTTTGGGCAAAGTCGGAAACGTCGCATGGGGCTCCGACTGATACCAGTAGGCCACCGATGCGATGTCATCTTCTAGGGGCAGATAGCGACCCGATCCGTCCTGCATCCATCCCAGGGCCTGCATGGTCACCTTCAAGTCCTTCTCGAAACGGACCGGATCGGCAATGTGCCAGCGGTAGAGCCCAAACCGTTGGCCCGGCTGGCCGACGACATCGGGCGGAAGCACCTGAGGCAACCCGGCGTGGGGTGTGCTGTAGGTCTGGTAGAGCTTGGTCTCGGGATGGTGAAAACCGTACGAACCGCAGAAGTAGTCTTCCGTTCCGGTGCCGCAGATCGTGGGGAACTCCTGATCGCCATCCATGAAGAACTTGATCTCTCCTTCACCCCACCAGCCCGGGCTGCGCACTTCCCAGGCCATGTAGGTGCCCACATAGTGGCCGCGACCGCGAACGCCGTCGAGAATCGTATAGACGTCCTTCGCCTTGAGTTTTTCGACTCGGCGGAACTGGGCGTGAAAGTAGGCGGCGTCGGCGGGCACGTCGGTCAACGTGTAGTTGATCTGGTAGTAGATCGTCATCTGCTGGTCATCCAGGTTCTCCAGCGTGATCTTGGCGCCCTTGCGGAACGGCATCGTCCAGTAGCAGTTGAACGCGCTGCCCGGGTTGACGCATACCGGCAGGGAGTTGATTTGGCAGTACGAGCCCCAACCGCAGCCGAAGAAGTCACCCATCGGCACCTCGACCGACGGCTCCTGCTCACCGTCCCAGTAGAAGCGGAGGACGAACGACCGGGTCTTCCCGATCGGGGCTGGAGTCATCCAGATTTGCTGGATCGCACCTGAGCCGTTGATTTCACCAAGCGTGAAGGTGCTCTTGCCCGGAACATGGACGTAAGGCGAGACCTTCCAGCCCTGGCCTAGATCCCGGGCGGCCTGTAGGGCAGGACCGTCGGTTGACATGCCGCCCTTGGCTTTTTCGCCGGTGATATTCTCTGGGCTGATCGAACGTGTCTTCGCATTCGACAGTCGGTAAAGATTGCCCAGATTCATGTCGAGCCCATGGAAACCGGCCGGTGAGAATGGTGACTGGGCAACGGCACAGGCCCAAGACAGGCAAGTCGTCGCCACAGTCAGCAGGCAGATTCGGAAATACATACCGGTCTCCTCGTGTCGAAAGTTGTTCGGGCTAGGTTCGGAAACGGATCATTTCTGCGCCCTGGCGGTCGTAATGGCAAACACGGCGGGAGCTCCCCACTTCGGGCCATCGGGGCTGGAGACGATGTCGATGCTCTGGATCGGAACGTCCGGATCGGGGTTGTTCCACTGCATCGAATAGACAGCTGCCTGTTCGTCATCGCTGAGCGGACCGGTCCAGGCGATGGCGGCGGCGGGCAACGCCGCAGGTGCCTTGCTGACCCAGGGTCCCACACCGCTTCGCCAGACAACCGGCACAATGGTCTGCTGGCCATTGGCGTAATGGACTACGTACTGGAATACGATCGGTGGCTCGGGTTGCTCACGACGCCGGCGAATTGCCTCGTCGTGTTGCCGTTGCCAGTTTCCAATCGAGCCGCTGGGGTGAAAGGTGTGCAGGAAAAACAACGCGTCGGCCGGGCGACTCACCTCAATGCTTTCGACTTCCGTATCCTGAACTTCGCTGCCGCTTCCCTTGAGCATGAAGACGGTTGGCACAGGCGACGTCGAGAAGTCGGACAAATGGTAGTCTACGTTCGCGAAAACCTGGTTTCCGACCGGCATCTTGCTCAGGTCGCCAGGGCCCGGGAACCATTTCGGATGTCCGGACTGGTTGACGAAGGCATTGAAGCGGGCGTCGGGGATGCGTACCGGTTCGTATTGCAGACCGGCTCCCGCGACAATCGTCTTCGCCCCGGCGAACACGGCGCCCATGTTGGCCAACACCGCCTTGGTGATGTTGGCTTTCTTGCGTTTGTTCAGGGGCAGTTTCTCTCGATCGAGAATGTTCAGTTGATTCAGTACAATGCCGCCTTTGCCCCGGTTGTAGCGCATCAGCCCACCGATGTTCAGCAACGGCCTGGTGCTTTTCAGGTACTCTTCGTCGCGTTTGACATACAGCCAAAGGTTATCGATTCCGATCACGTTCTGTGTCCCGGTTTCCTCCCAGTCGGCGATCTCGAAGGTGATGCGTTTGCCTCGCTTGCCGGCCAGCGGTACTTCCTGCATCGTGCCGTCGGGACGCAGCTCAGCAACGACCGGTTCGGGATCGTCGTCCACGTAAAGATGGATCTTGGTAATCTTGTGATAGATCTGGTTGATCTTAATCTTGAGGCTGACCAGTTCCTCCTCCTTTGGCAGATCCATGGTCCATTTCGTTTTGTGCCCGGCGTCGAGGATGATGGAGTAGGTAAATCGCCACGTGTCGTCCGCCGTGAATCCGTTGGTCAGATTCGCCGGCCAGTGGTCACTGCCCTTGACGGCTCGATCGGGTTCTTTTCCCAGCTCTTCGGGCGTGGGGAGCTTGGCGAACGGGGCAATGTCGGTGTGGTCGACGATGTACTCGAATGCCTCTTCATCCGGCCAATTCAAGGCCATCCAGCCGAAGACTTTTTCGCCGGTGTCCATTACAACGTCGCGCAAGGTCAGCCCGGCGGTCAAGGGGTCGCGCGGAATGCTCAGCAGCACGCGTTCCATCTGGAACGGCCGGATGACGTGTTCGTGACCGACGATCCGGTTGTAGTCGGCCAGTCCGTCGGGAGTGAGTCCCCATAGAACCAGCCAGCCGCCCCGTTGGCAGAACGCCTGCACCTGCGCATTCTCGGCGGCTAGTTGCCGTAGGTTGGCCGAGGTCGCCTTCACCACGGCAATGCCGTTACCCCGCAGCGTATCGAGCGGCGATGACACCAGGTCGTATTTCAGATTCAGGGAATCGAGCAGTCGAGCCTCGGGACCATCTGCCGCGAGCGCTGCGTACGTCGCCTTTCGCACAGGGACGTAGTCGGTGGCGTAGTTCAGAAGATTATGGAAGACCGCTTGGGCGACCGCGAGTGACGGCAGTCGCTCGCCGATGGCCAGTTGGCTGAGCAACAACAGCCCATCGCCAACCGGCGATTCGATCAGCGCCGTGCAACTGAGCCGATCATCGCACTGCAGCAGGCTACGTCCGCCTTTGGAAGCCTTGCGGTAGGCATTGCGATAGAGCAGGTGGTCATTACCCCAGGTAAAGAAGTCGGTTTGCTCCAAACCATTAAAGGCGGGGTGCCCCAGATCTTCGGCGAAACCGAAACGGCCGGCGTAGTCTGTCGGTGACAGGTCAGCGGGAATCGCCTGGTAGCGCAGTGGATGAGCCTGATCCAGCACGATGACTCGCCGGCCTTCCAGGGCGTAGCGATAGCAGAACGGGTCGGCCGCCAACTCCGCCGGAACAGCATCCGTTCCCAACACGACGACTTTCGCGGTCATCGGCACCTGGTCGGGCCGGTTCATTGCTGTGAAAGGAATGTCGCGTGCGGTCAGGTAAGCTTTGACGGTGCCGCGCGGATCGAAAACGGCTAGTTGCTCTTTTGATAAGGACGGTTTCACAATCGCTTTTGGCGCGATGACGGCAAGCGGCTTCTCGTCGTGAAAAACCGCTTGCCCTTTGCGGCTCGCGGTCAGAAGGAACCGGCCTTCCGTCCGCGCGGTGACGATCGGAACCTTGAAGTCCACGACGAACTCCTCCGCTTCGCCGGGCGGCAGATCCAACTGCCGGGACTGGCCGGCGATCTCTCGGCCGCCCACCTCGACCGCCCAGCGCACTTCAATGGGGTCCGCATGGCGCGTGTTGTTGAACACCTTGAGCGTCCGCTGAATCGTGTTGCCGGCGCCGAAGGTCCAGTTCCACTGTCGGCAGAGGACGGCCACGGGGCTCCAGCTGTTGTAGTACTGTCGATCGCTGTGGGTCATCCAGAAATGCCAACTGGATACCTCCGCCCAACGATAGCCTTCCGAGAGCATTTTGGCCCACAGTCCTCGGGCCTCCATCGTTTGTCCGACGCCGATGAAGCAGCGGTCGCCACCGATCGTGGCAAAGCGGTCGGTCGAGTAGCCGCTGGCGAAATAGACTTCGCCCTTCATGATCGGTCGGTCGGGCACCATTCGCCACGCGTCACGCTGCAACGTGTTGTAGAAATGCTCGCGGGTATAGGCGGCGTCGGGGAAGTCGCGAAAATCAACACCCATGAATTCGGTATAGTGCGCGCCGTTGACCGGCAGCGATTCGTCGCGTAGTGCATTGCCGCCGTCCACCATGGCGGGACGCGTGGGATCCACTCGCATAACGTGTTCCACCGCGTCGCGCAGGGCCGGCTCCACCTCGCGCCACTGTCCCAGGTTATTCGAATTGATGTACGCGATTTCATTCTCCACCGACCAGACGTAGATACAGGGGTGGTTTCGTTCTTCGCGCAGCCAAGCGGTCATCTGCTGCTTCCAATTGTCGAACAGCTCCGGCTTCGCTTTCAGCGGATATCGGCCGCGTTCGTCTTTCGGCTGTGAGGTGTCGGGGACACGCAACCCACCGCCATAGTTGGCCGCCTGGCCGTCGAACACGCCGCTGCTGCGCACGAGCATCCCCGTTTCGTCGAAGTAGTCCAGCACTTGTCGCCGCGTCATGCCAGCCCACATCCCTTGACGCCAGTAACGCATCTGGTTCATGTGGCTTGTTTGGCAAAGTTCCACGAATTCCTGTGGACTGTTGGTGTAGTTGGTATCGGCCCACATTGGCCATTTCACACCATTGAGGGTGAACATATGGCTGTCCCAGGTCCACTGGCGAAAGCCGAACCGGGTGCGTTTCACGTCGATCACCTCGCCGTCACGCTTCAAGGTCGTGACGACCCAGTACAGGTGCGGTCGATCAGGCCACCAGAGAACGGGATCGGCCCACGGTTCCTTGAGTTCGATTGTCTTGGATCCGCGAGCAGCGATGGTCAACATCTGCGGGGCGAATGTTTTTTGGGCATCTCCGCCGTGACCACCGTTCCACGGGATGACTTCGTTTTCCACCTGGATCTGCGCGGCTCGATCACCAGGGTTGTGCAGTGTGACGTCCAAGCCGAGCTGTTTTGATTCGACCGACGGCTTGCAGAATACGTCGGCGGTGTAGGTTGGACCGACCACGATCAGCGTCACCGGTTCGAGAATGCCCGTGCGTGTGTCCCAGGCGGTGGGCATATCCAAGTGCTGGCCACCCGACATGTGTGAAATCATGCCCCGCGGTAAGTTCCAAAACCACCGCGGGCCGATTTCTCTGGCGGCCCCGTCGGCATACTTGGTACTGAGCCCATAGTAGGCATCCTTGAGCACCACAACCAGTTCGTTGATTTCGACCCGGCCTTACGGCGGGCGTGATGTCACACTGCCAGGCAGTGCTGTGGTCTTTCGAGAACCCGCAAAGGTGGCCGTTTACGAAGACGCTTGCGGTGAGATTGAGGTTCTGGAAGTCGAGGACAAAACCGCGTCGTTGCAGCGATGCGGGTACGTCAAACCGCGTGCGAACGAGGTACCGGTGCGAGAAGCTCATCTCCGGTCGCACAGCGTCGCGGTCGTTGGGCACCTGGTAGCTGTACCAGGCCAGTGCCTCCAAATTGGGCAATTCGGTTGTGGGCTGCAGGCGCGTTTCATCCGTCACGTCATTCTCGTCCCAAGCCGCCGTGGTCCACCGGCCGTCGAATACGGTTTCCACTCGCTGGGCCGATCCATCGCCGGCGTTCACGGGAAAGACGTGTTGGGCCGCTTCACGGTCCGTCTCATCTTGAAACGCATCGTCCGGCTTCCATTTGCCGTTGGGGCGAAACGCATCTGGCGTGATGCAGACCGCATCGAGCATATGCAGGATGCGAGCCGTACTTTCGTTGCCGCGGGAATCGATCTCCCGATACGCGTAGTGCCGGGTCTCGAAGCGATGCTTTCCGGCCGCCAGATCGACCTGCCCCAGGCGAATCCAAGCCAGTTCGTTCCACGTCTGCAAGGGCTGGATGTTCGTCGTCGGCGTGTGTCGCGAGCAGAGTTGCCAAGGCCCGCCGTCGATCCGCCACTGAAAATCGCTCCGAACCCACTCGTAGCCAATCCTGGCCCAGACGTTTTGTTGATCGGCCTCGTCAGTGGTGAAGTCGTACGCGAAGACGAGTCCCACTTTCGACAGGAATTTCTCCGCATCACTACTCGAGAGATTCACGTGTAGCATTTCCGTGCCGGAAATAATCGACGTGCGACCCCAAGCGGAAAAGCCAAACAACTCCGGTGGCGACTCGCCATCCACCGCTTCGAGTCCGGGCGTGGCAACCGGCCGCTCCCCCTCGATCCAGACGTAATCGGCGGCTGACTGTCGCGTCGCTATCGAGATCAAACAAAATAGGACAACGTTTGAGCAAAGTCTCATCGGTCGCGCTCCGTAAGAGGCGGGACAATCTCGCGAGTACGCCCCGTCGATCGAACCATTGCGTCACTTGCCACGGGAAATCACAGCTCATCATCGCACGACAGCGTCCATCCTGAAGTACCTGGTCTTCATGTTCGTCCTGGGCCTGAGCCTTCCTGACATGTCTCTTCGTGTGACGTGCAATCACGAATCATGATTTCATCTGCCGAACCGGGCACCGGCGACACTTACGACCAACAGGATACGCGTAGTCGCCGACTTCTTTGCTCCTTAGGGCCCTCCTCGGACTACCGGCTCCCCCAGTGGTTGCTGATTGCGAAGGGAGGAGGTTGTTGTCCTCATGGAGCCGAGGTGGCCATGGGGCATTCAAAGCGGTACGTCCCGGCTGTTACGGTTTCCGCAGGCCGTTTGTTGGGGAAAATGATCGTCGCAGTCGTATTGGGTGGGACGGTAACGCGCATTTGCAGTGTCTCGCCTTGCTTCGTCCAACCGCTGAACGCCTTACCATACGCCGTTTCCAGTTCGGCGTGGGCCGATGTAAGCGGGCCCCCGACGATCGGGCGAACAAAGAAGTGTTTGTACCCAGGGTGAGTCGGATCCGGTGCCAGGCCTGCGATGCGTTCATACATCCATTGCCCGATTGCTCCGTAGGCGTAATGGTTGAACGAATTCATGGCAACGTCGCCGAAACCATCTTGATGGCTATAGCTGTTCCAACGTTCCCACATCGTTGTCGCACCTTGGTTGATCGAAAAGAACCAGGACGGATAGGTCTCCTTGAATAACAATGAAAAAGCCAAGGGGCGGTGGTTGGTCTGATCCAGTACTTGGGTGATGTAAGGCGTTCCCAGAAAACCGGTCCGTAAATGCCCATCGGCTTCTCCGATCAGACGCGCCAGATGGCCTGCCGCCCGTTCCTGGATCGCGTCCGGAACCAAGTCGAATGCGATTGCCAAGATGTAGGCAGTTTGCGTCTCCGGTGCGTTTTGCAGCTTTCCTTCGGCATCGAAATAGTGTTCCGCAAACGCCTGCTTTGCCCGCACGGCTTCATCGTTGTATGTTGTCGCATCCGATGCCATGCCTAGCACGCGAGCGGAATTCGCGAGCAATTGGACGCTGTGAGCATAGAAGGCTGTGCCCAGCAGTGCGGTGGGAGTATCGCCTTTATTCTCCGTTGCATAAGGCTGCAGCCAGTCGCCGAACCCCCCGATGTTCTTGATCAGACCATCGTGAGACTGTTTGCGATACCAACCCACCAGCTGTTGCATCATCCGATAGTTTTCCGCCAGCACCTCGCGATCCCCCGTTCGCACATACACCTGCCAGGGAATGATTGTCGCGGCATCCATCCACCCTGGACTGCCACCATCGTTTTTCAGCACGTCCGGAATCACGTGCGGAATACGGCCGTCCGGGAACTGATCGTCCCGCATCGACCGAAGCCAACTTTTCCAGAATGCATGACAATCGTAGTTAAACATGGACGTTGGACAGAAAGCCTGCACGTCGCCGGTCCACCCCAATCGCTCGTCACGCTGCGGACAATCGGTGGGAATGTCAAGAAAGTTGCCACGTTGTCCCCACGTGATATTGCTTTGCAGCTGATTCAACTTGGGATGCGAGGCTGCAAAGGAGCCGATTCGCATGAGGTCCGAATGGAGCACCAGCCCTTGAACCCAATCCGATTGTGGCACTGCCCCGTCGGCGAGACCAGAAAGCTCAACATACCGAAAGCCATGAAATGTAAACCGTGGGTGCCAAGACGTTGTTCCAGTTCTCGGCTGCCGTATAGAAATCAATCGATTTCGCCGTGCGGTAATTCTCGGTGTACATCGTGCCATCTTGTTTTAGCATCTCGGCAAAACGAATGGTGATCGTCTGATCCTTCTCCACTGGAATGTTGAGCAACGGCCAGCCCACCATGTTCTGCCCAAGATCGAACACGAATCGGCCAAGCTCCGGCTCGGTGATCTTGACTGTCTTCCGAGTTTCCGTGACACGCACGGGCGGGAAACGGCTTCGGTTCCAATTTCGCCGTTCCCAAATCGGAATTGGTGACAACGGGACTCCATTGGCTGTCATCGAACTCGACCTCGTTCCAACCAGGCATTTCATTGTGGGCGTCGTACGTTTCGCCATCGTAGATACTCGACGAGCGAAGGGGACCGTCGATCGTTCCTTTCCATGTATCGCTACCGACGATGGTCTCCGACTCGCCGTCTTGGTAAGTGATCTCCAATTGCAGCAGTACTTCGGGGATCTTCCCATACAGGTTCCGGCCATCCGTCCATCCGATGCGTCCGGCATACCATCCGTAGCCCAACATTGCGCCGATCGCATTCTTTCCGTTTGTCACGAGTTCGGTCACGTCGTAGGTCAGTGTATCGATACGGTTTCCATAGGAAGTCCAACCAGGAGTCATCGCATCTTGGCCGACTTGCTGTCCGTTCAGATAGACTTCGCAGAGTCCACGGGCGGTGACGTAGAGACGTGCTTGCGTGATCTCGTTTCTCAACGGGAACTCACCGCGCAGATAGGCAACGCGTTCCAGGTTAGGGTCTGCCTGCCCGGCGACGCGGATCCACGGGGCGATCCAATCCCGCGAGGATAACAAGCCGATCTCGAATTTCGCCGCAAGACTCCAGTCCGACGTCGTTTTCGGTCTCGTCACGGAACCTGACTCGCCAACTCAGTTGCTGACGCGAATTGAGTGGCTCACCACCGTACGGAACGAAGACGGATTGCGCGGAATCCACCCATCCGCTATCCCAAACCAACTTGTCAGCGCGGATGTCTCGCACTTCGATCTGGTAGCCGGTTTGGAGCTCGGTTCCCGGTGGCAGTTTCCAGGAGAACGTTGGCGTCGCGTCATGGAATCCGATCGGGTCGACGAATCCTTCCCCGACCACCAGGTGTTCCGGCTTTGCTGCGGCCGAGAGAGCAATACTGCAGGTTGCCAGTTGCAAGACCACGCCAAATGAGTGTTTCGTGAGGAGTCGATTCTTCATGGGATTGCCTCATTTAGGCTAGGGTATGTGGGGTCAAGTGTAATTATCAGCTGCAAACCAATGTGGGTTGGTTTTTGGGTCTGCAAATGGCAGCTCGCCATTGCCCCGGCTAAGCAGGCACCTAATATAAGGTATAAAGAAGCATTGGATGAGATGGGGTAAGAGCCATGAGCAGACCGTAACCAGGCACATGGGGCAGCGACGAGACGTACGAGATCTTGACCGGCGTGCTGCAACGCCAATCCGGAGGAGGAATGATGGCCACGACAACTCACTTCGCCCAGGTAATCACGAGCTTCGCGGTGCTGTGCATCGCCACTTTGGTGTCCGCCCAGGACCCGCAAACGGCGGGGCCGCAGGAAAAGAACCTCGCAACCGCTGCCGAGTGTCCGGTGATCGGTGGAACCCATCTCCCGCCATCGGAGAGGCACACCGCCGCTGGGGCCTATTCGAATGGAGACTGGTGGCCGAATCAGTTGAATCTGCAGATCCTTCATCAGAATTCGGCTTTGAGCAACCCGATGGGAGAAGACTTCGACTACACCGAGGAGTTCCAAAAACTCGATGTCGAAGCCTTGAAGAAGGACGTCATGGAGGCAATGACGACATCACAGGACTGGTGGCCCGCCGACTATGGTCATTATGGCCCGCTGTTGATTCGGATGGCTTGGCACAGTGCTGGCACGTACCGCGTCGCCGATGGTCGCGGCGGCGCCGGCTCCGGCTCACAGCGTTTCGCACCTCTCAACAGTTGGCCCGACAATGCCAACCTTGACAAGGCTCGTCGGTTGCTCTGGCCGGTGAAGCAGAAATACGGGCGAAGAATCTCCTGGGCCGATCTGATGGTGTTCAGCGGTAACTGCCCCTCGAGTCGATGGGTTTCAAGACGTTTGGTTTCGCTTTTGGACGTGAAGATGTTTGGGAGCCGGAGACGGACATTTACTGGGGGCCGGAAAGCGAATGGCTAGGCGGCAAACGCTACGAAGGTGAGAGGGATCTCGAGAATCCGCTCGGTGCCACGCAGATGGGCTTAATTTATGTCAATCCGCAGGGGCCGAAGGGGAAGCCGGATCCGCTTGCCGCAGGCCAGGCCATTCGGGAAACATTTCTCCGCATGGCGATGAATGACGAAGAAACCGTGGCGCTCATTGCTGGCGGGCACACTCTTGGCAAGGCTCATGGCGTGGCCGACCCGGGACAGTACGTGGGCCCGGAGCCTGAGGGAGCGAGCCTCGAGGAACAAGGCCTGGGTTGGAAGAATACTTATGGAAAGGGCAATGCGGGGGACACGATCACGAGCGGACTGGAAGGAGCTTGGACTTCGACCCCGACGCAATGGTCGACAGGGTACTTTGACAACCTGTTCGGCTACGAGTGGGAACTGGTGAAGAGTCCGGGCGGTGCGTGGCAGTGGACTCCGAAGGACGCCGCCGCTCAAGAGTCCGTGCCGGACGCTCACGATCCAACGAAGTACCATGCACCAATGATGTTCACGACGGACATCGCGCTGAAGGAGGACCCGGTTTATCGACCGATCTCGAAGCGATTTCACGAGAACCCGGACGCATTTGATGCAGCTTTCGCCAAGGCGTGGTACAAGCTGATTCACCGGGACATGGGACCCGTTTCGCGGTGCCTCGGCCCGTGGGTTGCTGCACCGCAGGTATGGCAGGACCCCGTGCCCCAAGTCGATCACGAATTGATCGGGGAGAGGGACATCGCGGCGCTTAAAGGCAAGCTTCTCGCATCGGGGCTGTCCATTTCGCAACTGGTTTCAACCGCTTGGGCATCGGCGTCGACGTTCCGCGGGACCGATAAACGGGGTGGAGCCAACGGGGCCCGCATTCGCTTAGCACCGCAGAAGGACTGGGAAGTCAACAAACCGGACGAACTCGCGAAGGTCTTGCAGACGCTCGAGTCCATCCAACGAGATTTCAACAGCTCGCAGACCGGTCGCAAGAAGGTCTCGCTTGCGGATTTGATTGTGTTAGGCGGGTGTGCTGCCGTCGAGGAAGCGGCAAAGAAGGCCGGGCACGATGTGCAGGTCCCCTTCGTCGCCCGGGCGTACCGACGCGTCGCAACAGATGACTGACGTGGAGGCTTTTGCCGTACTGGAACCGACCACGGACGGATTCCGGAATTACTTCGGCCACGAGCACGACCGGCCTGCGGAAGAGTTACTGGTCGATCGAGCCCATCTGCTCACGCTCACGGCCCCGGAAATGACCGTGCTTCTCGGCGGGATGCGGGTTCTCAGCACGAACTCGGGTTTCCCCCAACTTGGCGTCTTTACGAAGCGACCTGGGACGTTGACGAATGACTTCTTCGTGAACTTGCTGGACATGCGCACGGAGTGGCGGAAATCGCCGATGTGCGAGCACTTCTTCGAAGGACGAGATCGTGAAACGGGTGAGTTGAAATGGACGGGGTCACGAGTCGACCTGGTCTTTGGTTCGAACTCGCAACTTCGAGCGATCGCGGAAGTTTACGCTTCTGATGAATCGCAGCAGAAGTTCGTGGACGACTTTGTAGCCGTCTGGAACAAGGTAATGAATCTCGATCGGTTCGACCTGGACCCCACTCCTCGAACGGGATCGGAGCCCGTGGCGCTGCGGTAACAGGAATTATTGGGGCTTACGATTGTCGACTGCTCGACTAACCCGGTCGAGCAGTCACCTTTCTCCTGTTGTCATTTGCTCATCGTAATACTCAATAATTGTTTCCCGCTGCTTGGAATCCCGCGGCGGAACGTTGGGCCGATCGATCTGCTGTGCGTTGTCGTCCTGGTGCGGTTTGGGAGAAGTCTCCTTACACCGCCAGTCATCGAGCACCGCCTCCAGCCGCTTGATTCGGTCGCCATATCCAGGGGCGTCGTAGAGATTGGCTAGCTCTAAGGGATCCGCCTCGAGGTTGAAGAAGACGTCCTGGTGGCCCTTCGGCGTGAGGATGAGCTTCTCGGTAGCCGAACGCACCATGACCGTCTTGCCCAGCCGATCCTCGGCGAAAACGTAGCGGTGCCCATCGGTGTCGTTGGATAGATCGATGCCCTTCATGGCCGGATCCCGCTGGCAGCCAGCCGCCCGACAGAGCGTTGGCGCCAGGTCGATGTTGCTCACCAGTTGCCGGCTCGCGGTGCCGGCTCGCTCCCCACCCGGCCATTTGATAATCAGCGGCACCTTGACCAGCGGATCGTACATGAGGTTCTGCTTCAAGAGCAGATGGTGGAAGCCTAAGTACTCGCCGTGGTCCGAGGTGAAGACGATCAGGCAGTCGTCGTAAAGTCCCTTGGCTTGGAGCGCGTCGATCATGCGACCCACTTGTGCGTCGATCTGCGAGATCGTCGCGTAGTAGTAGGCCATCGCTCGCCGCACGCGGACCTCGGTAAGCTCTCTATGTGGGAAATAGCCGCGGTTGTAAGCCAAGTCTCGCGGCAAACACTGTTCCGTCCAACCCGGCAACAGCGTAAGCTGCTCGGGGTCGTACATCCGATCCCAAGGTGCCGGCGGATCGAACGGATGATGCGGTTTGATAAACCCGATCATCAACAGGCTGGGCTGGTTCGGTTCCCACTCCTCGATCGTCTCCAGTGCTCGATCGCCGATCCAGGTCGTCGAGTGGTGCTCCTCAGGCAGATTGGACACCAGGGCACCGCATGTCTCCCAATACTCCTCCGGGGCGTTGCGGCGATACTCGGCCCGTTGATCTTCCAGATCGTTGCGATCAACCAGCCCGTGCCGCATCAGATGCCGGTGATAGTCGTCGTCCCAGCGACCCGGCCCATCCTGTTCGGACAGGAGCATCTCGTCGAAGCCGACGTCGAGGTAGGTTGGCGTGAAATGCATTTTGCCAACCGCCTTCGTGGTGTATCCAGCCTGGCGCAAGATTTTCGGGAACGTGGCGATCTCGGGCGCAAGTGTGCTGCGATTGTCCCAGCCCCGATGGTCGTGGACGTAGCGGCCCGAAAGCAGTGAATAACGCGACGGTGTACAGACAGGAAAGGGGCAGAAGCTGTTCTCAAAACGTACGCCGTCTTGGGCGAGCCGATCGATGTGGGGAGTCTCTACATCTGGATTGCCATAGGCGCCCAGGCAGTCGATCCGATGCTGATCTGTGTGGATCACGAGAATGTGCGGCCGGCTCGGCAGCGGCCGCTGGGGAAACTTCACCCGACCTCGCAATCGAAAGGGAAGTAGCCGATGCCAGAACGAGGAAGAGACCCGAAAGTGAAAGACGTTTCATCACGACATTGACTCCTAGTGACGGCTGGTACGATTGTCTTCCGATTTTAGCATTGTGTGTCCCAATCATCTCCCCATTTGCGAATTCTATCCACGGAGAAAACGTACGCACCCGCCGCCCTCGTTTTCGTTCATCCGGTCCGCAGCCAAATTGCCCCCTTTCCCGACACCGTAAACGGGTCGGGGATGGAGGCTTTCTGTCTTCCCCGGGCAGTCTGATGTCACCTGTCGTCGCGTGTTTGGAATAGGCATCGACTCGCTTGCGCGGGCATTCTGGGCTAACATGGAAGGCATCGTAATCGAAGATCGTGCCGCAAGACCGTCCGATTTGGCACGGGCGCGACGAACCAGTGATCAGTGAAGTAGCCGAGAAGACAACCACGCCGCCCCAGCTTGCGGCGGACCTAGTCACTAGGACTGTCGGAAAGGACTGTCATGTCGGATCAGGATCGCTTAGACATTACGAAGCTCCAAGACCGCTTGTCAGTACTGGAGCAACAGATGCGAAAGGCGCAAGGCAAATGCAAGCGGCGCACTTGGCTTGGCAGCTGTCGCCTTTGCGTACGCGGTGTATTCGCTGATTCTCGGCTGAAACAGCCTTGACCAGCCTTTCGTCGATGCTTCATCTCACCCGCCTGGCGTCTGCACTGCTTCAGAACGGAACGCAGAACAAAAAGTTTGTGGCGAGCTGAAAAAGAGATCCCGACAGTGTTGCTTTCCGACTCCCACGCATTTTTTCGACGGAGAATCTGCAATGCAACAGTCCTCGAGCCCCCTGTTTTCTGTGGTATTTCTCGCATTCTTGGCCGCGGCCTGCACCGTGTCACTCGGCGACGAGGAAGAGAAAGCGAAGGAATTTATAGTGCATCCCATTGGCTACGTTCGGAAAGCGGATGGCAAGACGACCATTGTCCTGGATAAGAAGTATGAACCCGGCCTGTTGCGGATGGAGAAGCAGTCGGAGATTTGGGTGCTGTGGTGGTTCGACCGGAATGATACGCCTGAGAAACGATCGATTCTCCAAGTCCACCCGCGAGGCAACTCCGACAATCCATTGACCGGTGTATTTGCCACTCATTCGCCCGTCCGCCCGAACTTGATCGCCATGACACGCTGTAAAGTCATTTCCGTGAAGGGCAATGTGATTGAGATCGAGAGCATCGACGCCTTTCCGGACACGCCCGTGTTGGATATCAAAAGTTGAGATACACGGCAGGCAGATGAAGCCCCCAGTGGCCACGTGCCGCGGGCGTCGCGAGCCTGATGTTTCTTGTTCAAACTACGAGATGCACGAGATGTTTTCAGCGAAGATGAATAGCCACTCCCACCTTGTCGCCAGACAACCTTACTTTCTGTGCCTACTTGTCGCGATTGGTCTGTTAACGGATGCATCGCGCGCACAACAGTCGTCGGATGCCCCAGCCGGAGAATTTAAGGCACGTGCCAGCTCCACGTTTGGGCCAGCACCGGTCATCTTCACGACCGAAGAAGATCACCGCAACATGATGGCACAGCTCGGGATCACGAGACTCCGCCCCGGCCGGAGTTCGAATGAAGACTCGCCGAACTACGCGAACTACGACGAGGCAAAGGCGAACCCGTACCCGGAACTGCCGGCAGCTCTTACGACAATAGCCGGCGAGACGGTAGGGACGGCCGAGCAATGGTGGAAAACCCGTCGTCCAGAAATCGTCGAGTTGCTGGAACGCGAGGTTTACGGTCGCATTCCGGCAAATGTTCCGGAGGTCCAATGGGAGGTGCGGCAGAAACGGGAGGTCCGAGCCGCGGAGCAGCCGTGCGTCCAGTGGGAACTGGTCGGCGTCGTCGATCACTCCGCGTGCCCCGAGATCACGGTCAACATCGCGATGTCGTTAACGTTGCCGAAGGATGCCAAGGGGCCGGTTCCGGTACTCATGAGTTTTGGCTGGACACCGTTCGATCTCGATCGCTTCAACTTCAATCGTGTTCGCCAACGCGACAATGGGGCTCGCCCCCCATCCAAACAAGACATGCTGATTGCCGCCGGCTGGGGATGCGCGACGCTGAATCCGTCGACGATTCAGGACGACGCGGGTGGATGGCAGCCGAGACGTTTCGGGCCAAACGCTGATCCTGACGCGGAGCCCACCGGAGCCGGCCTGACTCGCGGCATCATTGGACTCACCAACCGGGGCCAACCACGCCAGCCTGATCAGTGGGGCGCACTGCGAGCGTGGGGTTGGGGAGCCTCCCGGGCGCTGGACTACCTCGAGACGGTGCCGAAAGTCGATGCACGACGAGTTGGAATCGCGGGCGTCTCACGTTACGGAAAAGCGGCCTTGGTCGCGATGGCGTTCGACCAGCGATTCGCCATGGGGTTGATTGCATCTTCCGGTGCTGGCGGGACCGCACTGTATCGTCGCAACTTCGGCGAGAGCCTGGAGAATCTGGCGGGATCGGGCGCCTATCATTGGATGTCTGGGAATTATCTGAAGTACGCGGCGGACGAGTCATCATTCGGACGTCTTACCGCCGCCGACCTGCCGGTGGATTCGCATCTGACGCTCGCCCTTTGCGCCCCGCGGCTGACGTTCATCAGCCACGGTATCCCCGAAAAGGGTGACGCACACTGGTTAGATCATCAGGGCAGCTTCATGGCAGCCGTGGCGGCGCAGCCAGCTTTCCGACTACTCGGAGCACGTGACCTGGGCCGCAGTGACGATTACATGAAGGAGAAGATGCCCGGCGTCAACGTCGATCTGCTCGATGGTGTACTTGCCTGGCGTCAGCACGACGGTGGTCACACGGATGGCCCGAACGTGCAACCGTTCATCCGCTGGGCGGAATCACACTGGTCCGAAGACAAAGGGGCAAGTGTTTCGCCGAATGCGGGACCCGATGGTAGGTCACTGAAAGAGGCTGCCGGCGACCGCTTCCAGATCGGTGTGGGTGTGAGCCACTTCGTGCTACAGAATTCTGAAGATGTCGACTTGATCCGGCAGCAATTTGAAATCCTGACGCCCGAAAACTGCATGAAGCCGCAAAGTATCCATCCGGCCGAAAACGAATGGAACCTTGCTCCCACCGACCGCTTCGTCGACTTTGCCCGCGCGAACAAACTCGAAGTCGTTGGTCACTGTCTTGTGTGGGCAAAGGATGATCGGACAGATGAGTGGATGAAGCAGGAACAGGGAGGTCCGGTGTCGCGCGAAACGCTATTACGTCGAATCGAAGATCACATCAACACCCTGGTCCCGCGGTACGCCGACGCCGTGACCATGTGGGACGTCGTCAACGAAGCCATTGGCGACGGGGCCGAGGGCTTGCTCGCGATTCGGTATACTCCCGCACGACCGGTATCGATTTTCTTGTCACCGCATTCAAGACCGCGCGGGCCCATGATCCGGATGCTCTGTTGATCTACAACGACTACAACGGCCACAAGCCGGGTAAGCGGGAGAAGCTGATCGAACTGTTGACGCAACTGAGGCGACGGGGAGCTCCGGTCGATGCCTACGGGATGCAGGGCCACTTTGAACTGGGCGACGATTCGGTTCCTCAGCTTCGCGAAACATTCGACCAACTGCGAAAGTTGAATGTGAAAGTCGTCGTTTCCGAACTGGATATTGATGTGGTCACACGAGGCCGTTGGTGGGCTGACGACGGCGAGTATCGAGATGAACTGGCGACATACGATCCCTACAAGGACGGAATTCCGGATGAAATTCAGCAGAAGCAGATCGAACAGTATGTCGAGCTGTTCAGGCTGTTCGACGAATACAGTGACATCATTGAACGAGTCTCGTTCTGGAACCTGCACGATGGCCAAAGCTGGCTCAATTACTTCCCCTGGCGGCGGGTGAACTACCCGCTGCTGTTCGATCGCCAGCGCAGACCCAAACCGGTTTTTGATGCGGTTTACGAGTCGCTTCGGAACGCGACTTCAGCTTCCTCCCACGCTCCGATACCTCGCCGCGATGAGAATTCCAAGATTGCTCACGAGCAACTGCTGGCGAAAACAAAACAGGGCCGAATCGACATCTATTTTCAAGGTGATTCCATCACGCGACGTTGGGGAGCCACCGACTTCCCGGAATTGCTGGCTCATTGGAGGAGAAACTTCCAAGGCTGGAACGCCGCCAATTTCGCTTGGGGCGGAGACAACACACACCATATCCTTTGGCGGATGCAAAACGGAGAACTGGACGGCGTCTCACCCAAGGTGGTCGTTCTTCAGGCGGGAACGAACAACCTACCGTGGCGCGGTCGTGCAGACGACGAGAAAGTAGAAGAAGTTGTCCAGGGCATCGAGGCGATCCTCCATGAATTCCGAGAATCTGTTCCGCAGGCGACGATCATCCTGACGGCGCTGTTTCCGCGATCGCAAAACATGGACCTCGCGTTCGCGATCCAGCAAATCAACGAGCGGATCGAGACGCTGGCCGACGGGAAGCAGATTCGTTTCGTCAACATCAACGATCAGTTGGCCGACTCCACGGGCCGTCTTCTGCCCGGTGTTTCCTCCGACGGCCTACACCTCGCAGAACCCGGCTACGAGATCTGGGCTCGAGCCCTGAAGCCGATCTTCGAAGAGGTCCTTGGCCCACCCCTCGAAGAAGATCATGCCCCGCCGCCAACCGGTAATCCAAACGCATCGCAGTAGCTCTGTTTTCTCTATGGCTATGAAGAGCGCAGAGGGAAACGGCCGGGCGGAGACTCGAACGGGTGCCGCGCAATCGCTTGATGAAGTTGCGCATTTCCTGAAGTCTCCTCTTCCCCTGTGCGGCAAGCCCGTGAAATCCTAACCCGAAGCGTCAGCGAGGGGGACACATCCCAACGGGTCAGAGGTGTTCCCTCGCTTACGCTCTTTAAAGTTGCACATTTCCGAATTTCCCTCCTCCGCTGTGCGGAATGCCCGCGAAATCCTAACCCGAAGCGTCAGCGAGGGAGACGCGTCCCAACGATTCTAAAGTGTTCCCTCGCTTACGCTTCGGGTTGAGAAAGATCGAAACGTGCAACTTCAAAACTGGCGCTTCGGGTTGAGATGCGTCGAAACGCGCAGCTTCACAGCGTACGCTTCGGCTTAGGATGCACGTCGAATGCACACCTTCCAAATAGTTGCTTTCGGCAGGCGACGTTTCTCGTAAGAATTGCTTCCGCCGGTGAAAGCGAGAAGGGTCTGCATCGGAACATTGCGAATTCTCGCGTCTCTAGCTGGGCTCGCTGATCGCGCCGGACGAAATTGCGGGTGAGCTATTTGTTAAACAGGATGCTCCGACGTACACCACGGAGGATTCGATCTGGCCGCTACTTCACCGGACGGCAAGTCTACGCCCCGGTTTCGAGAGGATGCTTTGACGATTGCAACAATCGCAGATAGTCTCGATAGGCTGCCGACAAATCAAGGTCCGCCTCGGTCGAGTTCACATGGATCAGGACGCCAAAACGCAAACGGAGGGGAGTATCGGGTTCGACGACTAACTTGCTGCTTGGTCCGGCACGGAATGCTGCTCGGCCAAACGGGTTGGCGACCAGAAAGCCGTAGTCGCGTGTGTGCCACCAGCATGGCCGGAAGTTATTCGGGTGCGGCATGATGGCAATTCCCGCAAACTTGCCGTCGATGGGGCCACTGTAGTCGCACCACTTGGCGGTCTTGCCCCAAATCGCGGTCTCGTTCTGGCGACCTTCACTGTCCAGTATGCGACCGCCTTTTTCGCTCTTCACGGCGAGGGGTGTTGCCATGCGGAGCCCCAGCCCCATTTCCTCCTGATCTCCAAAATAGAATTGCTGATCGGCCGAGAAGGTTGAGTCCCAGAGCAGGAGGTAACCGGTCGGACGGACCAGGAACGTTCGCCTGCCAACCTCGCGGCAGATCAGTTGGCCATCGGCCGTCTCGTAGCGATTCCGCACAGAAAAAGTTCCCTTGCCGGGACTGCCGGTCGGTGGTTCGATGAACGTCTCGTGGACGACGCGCCCCTTGTTCCGCCAGACATCCGTCCCGTCCAGATCTCCAAAAGCCATCCAGATGCCGGGGTGCATCGTGGCATGATCTGTGGCGTCCTGGCCGTCGATCGGTGGGAAGTTTCGCGTGAGTTGAATGCCGTCCGGTCCATGAACGTGTGTGAAATAGGGACGCAAGATCGTGTCGTCGGCGTACACGTAGGTGGCGATCGGCTGATCGGCCACAGTGACGACGATCCGTCCAGGTTGCTGTTGAAAGACAATTTCGGGCCGTGGATCCGCCGCGTGGGCGACCAACCCCAGCAACAAGATCACACCGGAGGCAGTCCCACCGGAAAAACATGCTGTGCAGTGTCTCATGAGGGAACTCCTTTGGGAATCGCCCAGTGTCCGCCTTCGCGATAGTTGCGGGATAACAGGGAGTTGGCTTCCTGGTCGTCGGCGATCTGCTCTTTTTGCGGATCCACTTGTAACGATCGCCCCAACCGCACGGCGACGTTGCCCAGATGAACCAGCGCCACGGAGTCGTGACCGATCGCGACATCGGCATTGGGTCTGCGCCCGGCGCGAATCGCGTCGACAAAATCGGCTTGGTGGTTTCCGATCAGCGTCGGCGGTTTCTTCGGCCTCGCGTCCTCGATGCGTTGGTTGCGATCGGCGTAGACCTCCAGCTTTCCGCGTTTGCTGAGCATCATTCGTCCAGCGGACCCGTAGAACTCGACACCGCTATCGCAGTTGAAGGGGTAGTTGGTTGACCACAACCGCATTTCGAAGATCAACTGCCGCCGGTTGCCGACTTCTCCGTCGCCCGGCCACTCAAAGACGCAAGTGGCCGTGTCGGGAAACTGCTGGTCATCATCCATTGCGTATTTGCCGCCCAGACCCATTGCCACGCTCGGTAGCCCTTCGACGCCCAAGCCCCAACGGGCGTAGTCGATCTCGTGCGTGCCGTCGTTTCCGATATCGCCGGTGCCGAAGTTGTACCACCAGTGCCAACTGTAATGGAAACGATTCTTCTGGTACGGGACAAATTCGGCCGGCCCGACCCACATGTCGTAATTGAGCCCGGCTGGCGGGTCGCTGGGTTGTTCGTGCCCGATGTTTGGTCGGCGCTGGATGTTCCAGGCCTTGGCGACCAATACGTCACCAATGATCCCTTCGCGAAGCAACTGGACGGCATTGGCCACGAATGGATTCGAGCGGCTTTGGGTACCCTGCTGCACGACCACTCGGTTCCGGCGGGCGGCGTCCAGCAGTAGCCGGCTTTCCAACAGGTTGTGACTCTGGGGCTTCTCCACGTACACGTGTTTGCCGGCATCACACGCCATGATCGCGATCGGAGCATGCCAATGATCGGGCGTCGCCACAACGACGGCGTCGATCTCTCGATCGTCCAGAATGCGGCGCAGATCGTCGACGGAGCGTTTGGCGTTGACTTTGGCCTGGATTCCACTGCGTCGCGACTCGTCGGGGTCGCAGACGCACGCGATGTCAGCAATCTCGGCAAAGGCGCCGGCCAAACTGGCTCCCCGTCCGCCGCAACCGATGAGGCCCAGCCTGACCCGATCGTTGGCGTTGGCAGCGTGCATGCTTGCCGTCCAGGCCAACGCCGTGGCACAGGCGGATCCGGCGCCGGCCTGCTTGAGGAATGCCCTGCGCGTATGTTGTGTCATGGAGAATCTCCTTGAGGATGAACGAAGTGCCTGACACGGCTTGATGAGCCGACGCCTACGGCTTGGCGCAACAGGATTCGGAAGAAGACATTTCTTCTCATGAGACAATCGAAAGGAAGCCGCCAATCATCGCCGCAACACACACCCACACGGCGAAAAAGCCGGCGACAGATGTTTTGGAAGGTAACGGGATTTCCAACCCGGCCGCTTCCAGCAACATGGCTCGCGTTGCGGGGGCGGTGGAAGCGGGCAACCTGCATGGCTCGGTCAACTGCTCGCGCGGCGCGACCGGGGTGCGGCTCAGCGAGTAGAAGCGATCCAGTTTTTCCCGGGACACTTGCCGCGTGCAGAGACTGACGACGACGCCAGACGCGACCGCCGTGGTCATGTATAGCAGAATCTGCCAAGGCATGTACAGTGTCGTCTTGCCGTTCTCCGTCCACAGCAACCGCCACGATTGCGAGACAGGCAGTCGAGCGACCGCGTCAATAAACGAAGCTTGTGTCGAGAGCCACCACATCGTGAAACCGGTGAGTGTGGTCGCCCATGCGCCGAGAACCGTTAATCGTCGCCAGAGGAAACCGATCCAGAAGACCAGCCCCATCATGGGAGCGATCATGAACCAAATCTCCAACGCCTTGACAACGGTGGGAACCCACAAGGCAAACACCACTCCGCCCGCGACCACCAGGACGGAGGTCAGCCGACCGATCCACACGTAATGCGTTTCCGTGCGTCCCGGCACGGTCGGCTTGTACACGTTCTCGGTAAATAGGGCCGCACTGGAGACCATGAAGGCATCGCAGGAACTCATCACTCCCGCCAAGACCGCAGCCAAGAACAGACCCAGCACGCCGGGCGCTACCCTCGGCAGAAAGGTCTGCGCGACGTCGCCATAGATATGATCAGGGTCGACCGATGCCAGTTCGACGCCGCGTTGCAGGTACCACGCCACCGCCGCAATCGCCGTCAGCGACCAGGCAATCGTACAGATTCGTTTGACTAGGTTGCCAACTGTGAAACCAACACGGCCTTCCCACTCGGTTTTGCCCGCAGCGCACACGCCCATGATGAACGGCTGGGCCACGATGCCCACCAGCGCCTGGAGAGACATCATGACGACAAAGAACCACGTCACTTTGCCCGGCGCAACCAGCGATAGCATATGCGGGTCCGTGATCGTGTCGCGCACTCCCTGCATTCCCCCGACCGCGTTCAGGATGAACGGCAGCAGCATAACCGAAAACAGAATCGTCAAGATGCCCTGGGCATAGTCGGTCACGATCGCCGCTGCCAGTCCACCCGCTGCTCCATACAGAACAAACATCACCGTGACGGCAAGAATTGCCAGTTCCGTGTCGATCCAAGTTCCGGTAGCCGATTCGATGAGCACACCGGCACCTTTGAGCATCAGCCCAATCTTGACGCTCATGTTGGCGATTCCGACCAGGGCGAAGAGGACTGCGACGCTGCGGTCAAAACGCAATTCATAAACGTCGGCCGTGGTGACTGCACGGAACCGGCGGAAGATCGGCGCGATCAGCCAGTAGAACGGTGTAACGAACAGCCACAGCCATTGATACCAGATCCCACTCAGGCCTCCCTTGAACGTTGCGGCCGCGACGGTGACCGCCTGGTCCGATGCGGTTCCGGTGCCGAAGGCATGCATGATCATCATGCCTTTTCCGAACCGGCGCGGCATAAAGAAGTCGCTCAGTCCCGAGACGCTGCGGCCGACCCACACGCCAACGGTCGTCACGCTGATCAGGTAACCGACGACGACCAGCATGTCGATCCAGTGCAGACCTGTTGGAGAGGCGGCCAGCAGCATCAGCCGATCTCTCCAGTAGCCGATGAGTCCTCCGGACCTGGAAGCGTCTTTCGGCATCCCCGAAGGGCCTCGATGACAGCGCTATTGTCCTGGTCGCCTAGTCCGGCGGCTACCGCGGCTTCCAGCAGTTGGCAATGCGTGGTGCTGAGCGGCAGTGGCTGCCCGTTGTCCGTTGCCGCTTCGAGGATCAGACGCACATCCTTTAGGTGCTGCGAGAGTCGCGCCTGAGTGCGAAAGTCACCTTCGACCATTTTTTTGCCTTTGGTGTCCATGATGCGCGAATGGGACATACTGCCCATCAAGACTTCCAAAGCAGCCTGGAGATCCAGCCCGATGGCCTCGGCAAACACGAGCCCCTCGGCCAGGGCAACTCGGTTTAATCCCAATACCAGGTTGCTGACCAGCTTCATTTTCGCGCCGCTGCCCGAGGGACCGGCGTAAATCGTCTGGGGCGACCAGCAATCGAACAGATCGCGACAGGCGTCGAACGCCTCACGGGCTCCCCCCACAATCGTGGTCACCTCGCGGCGCCGAGTTTGCTCGCTGGAACCGGAGATCGGTGCATCCAAGTACCGCACACCCCGTTCGGCCAGCCGGGCACCAAGTGCGGCGGTTTGCTCGGGTTCTCCGGTCGTCGTGTCGATCAGAATCTGTCCGGGCCGCAGGGCGTCCCCCAATTGATGGAGCACCTCTTCGACCGTATCGGTCGTATAAAGACTGATCACGACACGATCGCAAACCCCCAACGGGTTGTCCGCCCAGCGAGCCCCGCGAGCCAGCAGCGGATCGGCTTTCTCTCGCGTCCGGTTATGAACCAAGACGGCGTAACCCGCGTCCAGCAAACGCTCCGTCAATGCCGTACCCATCAGTCCCAGGCCGATCATCCCCACGCTCTTGTCGTCCATTCCAACTCCCCCTCACATCAGTTTCCAGCCATTCTGATAGTCCGGCTTGAGGAGCGTGTTGGCATGGTCGGAATTGGTGAAACGCATCTTGGGACCGTCCCACACGAGATAGCCGCCTGTGCGAACGGCAATGCAGCCGAGCAGCACCAGTTCCGTGAGGGGAACGGCACATTCGTCCCAGCTTTCACTCGGCTTCTCGCCACCGGTCGCCACGGCCTCGTACCACTCGCCATAAATGCCGCTGCGACGTGTGAGTGTTTTGGGCGGCATGTTGTAGGCTTGCATCTTTTCTTCCGGCAGCAGCCGGGGAATACCGCCGGCCCCCGTAGCAATCATGACCCCTTTGCTTCCCCTGTAGATGATACCGTCTTGGGGCATGTCACGACCTGCTTCCATTTCTACAGGTCTTGGCGGTTTCAAACCGCCGTCGTACCACACGATCTTCACGGGTGGCATGTCTTCGCGAGCAGCGAATTCGTAGGTGATCACGGAAGCCAATGGCCAAGACTCTTTCATGATTTTTGTGGAGGAAGCACTCACTGCCTTCGGATGCCCTAGCTTTAGCGCCCGGCGTGGGGTATTCCAGTGGTGGCAACCCATGTCACCCAACGCACCTGTGCCAAAATCGTACCAGCCGCGGAAGTTCCACGGGTGATAGACGGCCGATGGAACACCACGGCTGTTGGTCTGTTCGAGCGGCAGGGAACCGGTTGGCCAAGTATTCGCAAAGGGTCGGCGGGGGGCGGGTCCCAACCACAGATCCCAGTCGAATGTTTCCGGCACGGGATCAGTCCAGTCAGGTCGCTCCATGCCGTGAGGCCAGAGTGGTCGGTTGGACCAGATGTGGACCTCTTCCACATCGCCGATGATCCCGTCCCAGATCATTTCACACGTTCGACAGCCCTGTTCGGTGGAAGCCGGCGAAGCCGTCATCTGTGTCATGACCCCTGCTTTCGCGGCGGCTTCGGCCAGCACACGACCCTCCCAGATCGTGCGCGTCAGTGGCTTCACTGTCAGCACATGTTTCCCCGCCTTCAGTGCCGCCATCGAGATCAGTGCATGTGTGTGATCGGGTGTGCCGCAATATACCGCATCGATCTTATCTGCCTCGTTGTCGAACATCTCGCGAAAGTCGCGATATCGTCTGGCTTGCGAGAACAGATTGTAGGTTGGCTGTGCCTTCACGTCATCGACGTCACAAAGAACGCCGACGTGAAAACCGGCTTTTCCGCACGATTGGATTTGGCCATGCCCAACACCACCGATTCCAACACCAGCGACGACCGGTTGTTCACTGGGAGCAACATATCCGGGACCGCCAAGCACGTGACGCGGTACGATCGCAAAAGCGGCGAGCCCCACGCCTGTCCCGGTCATGAAGCTTCGACGGGACACGGACGTACTGATGCGTGGAGGTGAAGCAAACTTGGTTTTCATCTTCATGAATCATCTCCTGAATGGAATTTTCCCGGAAGGCTGGCTGCTCCCCGATCGCGAAACAAGTCATCCCTAAAACCATCCCCCGACGGACCCCCGTTGCGGTATCCACCTATCCCCGGTTGCGCCGCCAAAGCGCCCAGAAAAGAGCATTGAGCCGAGCGGTTTTGGACTTCGGTTGGTCGTCCTGGCCCTTTCACCGCGCAACCACCAATCGGTCGCTCCGATTCGGCGATTGTACCACTTCTCGTTTGGCGCGTAGGCGGAGATCGTACGAGTTGACGGATGCCGCTGCGAAAAGTCAAAATGGAACGATCTCGGAGTCCATACTGCTGATGGACCGGCGCACCAGGTCGACTTCGCGGGGACTGGAAAACCTGCTGGAACGGACCGAGCTTCCGCAACTGATTTCGCTCAGCGATTATGGTGCCCAAGTGATCTATTACTACTCGGCAACGGTCCCGCGGCCCGCCCAACTTATCCCGGCCGACAATACCGTGCTAACCGACTCGCACGCCAGGTGAACAACCATGCAAAAAAGTGTTCTTCTTCTACTTGTGTCCCTTGTGCTTTCCTGCGCTACTCCGGTCACCTCTGCGCCCACACATCTTGTTTCCCAGGCGCCGTCGCAGATCACCGAAGTGGCTCCCGGCGTGTTTCTCGTTGATTTTCAGCGGGTTGCCTTTGGTAACGTGCGCCTGACCGCGCCGACGGGCGTATCTGCAACGGTTACCGTGCATTTCGGCGAGTCGCTGGCTTCCGGACGCGTCGATCGGAAGCCGCGGGGAACCGTGCGCGATGCGCGCGCCGAAGTGACGTTGCGTGGCGGGCAGCCGGTAACGGCCGCGCCGGCCGCGGACCCTCGGAATACGGAGCAGGCAACGGAGAAGCATCCTCCCGCGGTACTCACTCCCTCCGAATGGGATGTCGTCTTGCCATTTCGCTGGGTCGAGATCGAGGGATGGCCGAGCGAGTTGCATCCGGAGCACATCCGCCGCCAAGCCGCGTTTTCGTCCACTTGGGATGACGAAGCGGCTTCGTTCGAGTGTTCCGATGAGATGCTCAATCGCATCTGGGATCTCTGTCGGTATTCCATCAAAGCGACGACGTTTGCCGGCGTCTATGTGGATGGCGATCGTGAACGAATTCCGTATGAAGCCGACGCCTACTTGAACCAACTCAGTCATTACACGACGGACAACGATATCCAGATGGCTCGGGATACTTTCGAGTGGCTGATGAAATACCCGACCTGGCCAACGGAATGGGCGCCACACATGGTCTTTATGGCGTATGCGGATTGGATGCACACCGGCGATCGGCAGTGGCTCGCAGAGCACTACACGGCGCTGCAATCCAAGCTTCTGTTGAATCGGGTTGGCACCACGGGGTTTGTTCAAAGCGGGCCGCAACACATGAAACGCGATGACATCGTCGACTGGCCCAAAGGGGAACGAGATGGTTACGTCTTTACGCCAGTCAACACGGTTGTCAACGCCTTTCATCTCCGGGCGCTGACACAGATGGCCGAAATCGCCGCGGTGCTTGATGAACAGGATGACGCGGCTGAATACTCGGATCGTGCGCAGCGGGTAGGCACTTTGTTCCAAGAGAAGTTGTTTGACCGCCAGCGAGGCTTGTATCGCGACGGTGAGAACACCGATCATGTATCACTGCATGCAAATCTGTTCCCGCTCGCCTTCGGACTCGTTCCCGAGACACATCAATCGCACGTCGTCCGTTGGCTGACGGAACGCGGTATGGCTTGCTCCGTCTACGCAGCGCAGTACTTGCTCGAAGGGCTGTTTGAGCACGGTGCAGGCGCAGAAGCGATCGACCTGATCACCGCAGCCGGCGATCGCAGTTGGCGACACATGGTGGAAAGCGGCACAACGATCACCTGGGAGGCGTGGGACCTGAAGTACAAGCCCAACCAGGATTGGAACCATGCCTGGGGCGCGGCGCCGGCCAACCTGCTGCCCCGATATGTTCTCGGCGTACAGCCGCTGACCCCTGGATGGCAGCAGGCCCGGATCCGACCCCATCCCGGTTCGCTCGACGCTGCGGAAGGAAAGGTCCCCACGCCGCGTGGGCCTATCGCTGTGAAGTGGACGACGACCCCACGATTCAGACTGCAGGTTACTTTGCCCGAAGGCGTGACCGCTCGAGTGGAATTGCCATTGCACGAACCAACGGCAAAGATCTTGGCAGATGGAAAACCGGTGGCTGCCCGGCAGCTGGGAGACCGTTGGGTGCTCGAAGCTCCTGTCGCGGGAACCTGCGTCTTGGAAGTTCAGTGACGGAGTGGAGGCGGCCTTCGATTTGCCGATCGCATACAGACAAATGGGCTTCCGAGGCCGTCCGAGTTGCTCACGGGGAGGAGCGGTGCAGCGGTTTCAGTGTGACCGTCAAACGCTGCAATTGGCTGGCCACGGCGATCTCTTCTCCGTCGGCAAACAGCCGTAAGCCGGGCCCCTTCTTGTATCGCTCTCCCGTTTTGTCCCAGATGATCGTACACGTTCTTCCATGATACAGGAGATGATCCAAGCAGAACCAATCCCAGCGGTTGGCGGGAATCAAGGGATCGACTTCGATTACGTCATCCGACTGGGGCTGCAACCCGACAAGGCCCGTAATCACGAGGTCAGCAAATGTGGAATGATTGTAGTGCCGGCTTCGTTCCGATTCTCCCTTCAACCAGTCTCCCGTTTGTTCATCCAAGTATTCGCCGATATAGGGATTGTCGCCAAAATGATGTGAGCGTGCGTAGGTTTGCAGTGCCTCGTAGTAGTCAGCTCGACTGACGTCGCTCTGCCGGTAGTTGCGCAACAGATTCGACATTGCCACCAATGTCTGAGAGGTGGCAAACGGCCAGACGGCGCCGTCCCACTCGCAACTGCGCCCGGTTCCGTGCGTGCGGAAACCTGGATGGCGTTGCTCGGCTGTCGTGATCCCGCACGGCGCAAAGAATCCTTGCGGGTCAGTCAGTTGTTGCCAGGCAGACTCATAACCCGGATCGGGAAGAGAGAAATACCAGGGGATGTATCCAATCTGCTCGCGGGCATCCGAGAGGGAACCGTCTTCGAGGCGGACTTTGAAGAAACACGCTTCGGCATCCCACAAACGTTCTTGTACGAGATATTTGAGTCGCGTGGCCTTCGCCGCATACGCGGCCGCGAGGTCACGGCGCCCCGCTATCGTCGCGATCCTGGCAATCGCCTGGGCATTGGCGTACATGTAGCTATTGATTGTGGGCCGCTGATTCTTCGCTGATCGCGAACCGCTGATCGATTCCTCCATGCCATCCCGTACATCATATTGCCAGAAGAGGCCATCGTCACACTGCTTTTCTTGCTCCCACCGCCGGTAATCCTCGACGAGACTCTGCAGGTTCTCGACCAGAAAAGCGTCATTCGGATGAACCAAGGATCGCGCGAACACTGCGTCTGCAATCCAGTTACTGTAACGGTGAAGGTGCGGCTGTGGTCCGCCGTGATTCCCCCGCAGCCAAAACTGAATGTAATCGTTCAGATAGCCTTGATCGTGCAGCCACCGTCCCTCATAGAGATGGTGCCCTAATGCGCAACTGATCGTGTTGTGCGTTCCTGCGTGGCCGACTGGCGTGAGAAACTCCGTGATCACGAAGCCATCTTCTGTGTGCTTGATGTGCTTACGGAACGTCCACCAGCGGAAGTAGTAGATTTCTTCCAGTTCTTCGTCGGGACAGTCCAAGTACGGAATGTTTCGCTGCATCCAATCGAAGGCCTCGGCGTTGGATACCTGATTGACGACACGCTCCTCGTCCAGCTGAAGGAATCGGTCGACATGCGGCCGAAAGATCTCCGCGGAAAGTACGCAGCCAGATTCAAGTTCTTCCGCGTGTGAATCGGTGGAAACGAGTACGAGAGAGCACACCACGAAAACCGCCTGAGCGGCACAGGAAACGCGGTTACGAGCGGTTGTAGCAGCGCATTTCGCCGGGGTTGCGAAGCGGTACACGGAATTGGTCCTCACGAAACAAAACCAGGATACTGGAGACGGGAGCGGTCACGACGTAAACAGAAAGGACTTTGGAACAAGAAGACTCGCACCGGAAAGTCTCTCCTATTCAAGTCTGCGCAGCCAACGGGGCTCGGCGAGCCACGCGAAGCGGAAACAACTCGGGTCCTCGGAGGTCGCCCGGCGTCATTCGCCGCACGGAAATCCAGTGAGAATCACCGAGCCTGATTCTACGACGAAGAGCTGGGACCGGCAATTCGGCGCCCCGCGATCCGTCGCTCTTTCCCAAAGCATGTCCGCTGCTGAACGTTACTGCGTGATCTGACGAGCGGCCGCTGTCCCTTCGAGCCCTTGCGCCTCTGGTGTTGTTCCAGTGTGCATCACGAGGAATAATGGCGTGGCATGGCGGACAAGGCTTTCAACCGGAGAAGGGGAGACCTTGATATGAAACGCTTCTGCTGTACGTTGTTTTTGGTCATTGTGTGGATTCATTCTACGCACGCCGCAGATCTTCCAGGAACCGGGACGCGGCACTATCTATTCTCCTATTTCGTGAATAACGGCGAAGATGGCCTGCATCTGGCTCACAGTACGGATGGTTACACTTGGGCCGCCCTTCACCGAGGCGAATCTTTGCTACAACCTCAGGCCGGCAAAGACAAGCTGATGCGCGACCCTTCGATCCAGCGTGGACCCGATGGAACGTTCCACCTGGTGTGGACGGTTAGCTGGAATGAACGTGGGATCGGGTATGCTTCCTCCAAGGACCTCATTCATTGGTCTGCGCAGCAGTATCTCGGGGTCATGGAAGACGAGCCGGACGCACAGAATTGTTGGGCCCCCGAGTTGTTCTATGATGCGGCGAACGAGCAGTACGTGATCTGCTGGTCCACCACGATCCCCGGACGATTTCCGGAAACCGATAACCAGAGCAACAGTGGACCGCCCGAACCGGGCCGGAACCATCGCATCTATTACGTGACAACGAAGGACTTTCGCTCATTGAGCGAGACGCGTCTGCTCTACGACCGCGGGTTCAATGTGATTGACGCGGCGATCGTGCAGGATGGACGGCGGTATGCTCTGCTCATGAAAGATGAAACGAATAAACCGTTCCCGCCGCAGAAGAACATCCGCATTGCCTTCGCCGATCGGGCGGTCGGGCCCTACGGCGACCCGAGTGAGCCCATGACCGGGGATTACTGGGCGGAAGGCCCGACAGCGATCAAGATCGGATCGCTGTGGCACGTCTACTTCGACAAATACCGGAAAGGGGCATTTGGCTTGGTCGTTTCCAAAGACTTGGTGCACTGGACGGAAGACTCCGAACGGCTGTCTCTGCCGCAGGGCATGCGACACGGTACTGTCTTCGAAGTATCGCCGGAGATCGTTCAGGGCCTAAGGGAACTGGATTAGAGCGAGTTCGCAACGGGAAGTTTCGAACGCTGCTCAGCAACTTGCGGCGAGAGAATGAATCTGGGTTTTCTCCGCAACTCGCTAATATCTTCGCGTTTTCCGGTATTCGCGCGGTGTCATGCCGGTCAGCTGCTTAAATGCGCGATTGAAACGCGACAGCGAGTCGAAGCCCGAGTTGGCGGCGACGGCGATAATCTGATCGTCCGTCGAAAGCAATAATCGCTGTGCATGAGCGATTCGATGACGGGTGATGAAGTTTACGATCGTTGTGCCGTATGTCTTTTTGAAAAGCGTCGCGGCATAATCCGGATGTAAGCCAACTTCTGCCGCGATTTGCGGGATTGTCAGTCTTTCGCCGTAGCTGCGAGAGATATGGCAAGCCATCTGCTCGGCCTTGTCTTGCGACTCCAGTTGTACCGGCAGCTGCGAATCGTTGCTTCGTGGTGCATCGGTCAGGTGTCTCGCCATACGGAGCAGCCGGGCCTGCATCTCCAGTGCGACCGCAGGTGCTAATGACTCGTCCTCTACATCATGAATCCACTGCTCGAACATGAATCGTTCTTGCGCTGGCTCGCACCGCGCCGAGTCCACGACGATTTCCCAATGCAGAATTCGCATATGAAGTTGGCTGGGAATTCCCCACTTCAAAAACCAGGCGAACGGAATCGTTGCCACGTAGTAGGGCGACTGACCTTCATATTCCACAATCTGGTGGGGAACGGTGGCCCAGAAAACCGTAAGACGTTGCGCCGGCACCAAGACCCGCCGACCGCCCATCAGGTAAGTCAATGATCCTTCCGGCAGGTAGTTCAACTCGACCTCGTCGTGTTGATCGGCTCGCGACATCGCTTGGGGCTTCCACGTCTCGCACGAGAAACCGTAGGGGGCAAATCGCGGTCGGTTGGGGTTAAAGTGCTTCATGGGGTGGACCGGATTCAAGCTGGGTCCTTGATGCGGCGCAAGTATACGCGCAGTCTGCACCAGAATCGAGATAGACCCCTTGCATTCCTTGATTCTAATGGCTACCAAGTTACGTTGCGACACCCGCTTATCCCTCCATGGATAACGAACTCAGATGCCTAGCACTCTCGGAATCATTTTCGGCAACCGGGACTTCTTCCCCGACCATCTCGTTGCCGAGGCACGCGACGACATTTTTCAGCTATGCGAAAAGCTGGGTTTCCAGCCGATCGCTCTAACGACGGACCAGTCGAAGCTGGGCGGTGTCGAAACACATGCCGAGGCTCGCAGATGTGCCGATTTGTTTAAGCAACACCGCGACGAAATGGACGGCGTCTTGGTTGTGTTGCCAAATTTTGGCGACGAAAAGGGCGTCGCCGATACGCTGAAGCTGGCAGATCTGAAAGTTCCCGTGCTCGTGCAGGCCTACCCCGACGACCTGGACAAACTGACTCCGGCTGATCGTCGTGACGCCTTCTGCGGCAAGATTTCCGTCTGTAACAACCTGGTTCAAGCCGGTATTCCTTTCTCGCTGACAGACCGACATACGATTCGGCCGACGACCGATTCCTTTCGCGAGGATCTCCTTCGCTTTGTGCAGGTCTGCCGTGTGGTCAAGGGATTGGCGGGCGTCCGATTGGGTGCGGTGGGAGCTCGACCAGCAGCATTCAATACGGTTCGCTATAGCGAGAAGATCCTGGAGCGAAACGGAATCAGCGTTACCACGGTCGATCTTTCTGAGTTTCTTGGCATCGCAAAACGCATGACAGCCGACGATGTGGCGGTGAAGGCGAAGATCGAAGAAATCGAGGCCTACGCGGCATCGGCTGGCGTGCCACGCGAATCGTTGGTTCAGATGGCGAAACTGGGCGTGATCTGTCCAATTGGATGGAGGAGAACTCGCTCCATGCCACGGCGATTCAGTGCTGGACCTCGATGCAGCAGAACTTTGGCTGCAATGTCTGCACGGTCATGAGCATGATGAGTGAGGGATTCATGCCCAGTGCCTGCGAGGTCGACGTCACGGGCGTGCTAACGATGTACGCCATGCAACTGGCGGGAGATTCGCCGAGCGCTCTGGTCGACTGGAACAACAACTACGCGGATGACCCCGACAAATGCGTGCTGTTCCACTGCGGCAATTGGGCCAAGTCCTTTTTGCACGATATCGAGATTTCGACGGCGCCGATTTTGGGCACGATTGTTGGCGATCAGAATACTTACGGCGCACTGGCCGGACGAACGCCATCTGGGCCGCTAACTTTTGGTCGACTGACAACGGATGATGCGAACGGACGCATTCGAGCCTATGTGGGCGAAGGGCTGTTGACGGACGATGCACTCGAAACGTTTGGCAATCGTGCGGTCGCTCACGTGTCCGATTTGCAGGGATTGCTGCATTACGTCTGCCGGAATGGGTTTGAGCATCATGTGGTAATGAATCAGTCGCATACTGCTGCAGCCTTGACGGAGGCGTTTGAAAACTACCTGGGCTGGGACGTTTACCATCACGGTGCCGAGCGATGATCGACATTTCGAATGAGCAACTGGCACTCAAGTCATGGCAATATCGCCGCAGGATTCTGCAGTACATCAAGCATGCAGGAGCGGGACACACGGGCGGCAGTTTGTCGTGCGTCGACATTCTGAATGTGCTGTACAACCGAGTCTTGAATGTCACGCCTCAAACATTCGGTGACCCGCAGCGAGATCGCTACATCCAAAGCAAGGGGCATTCGGTCGAGGCGCTTTTTGTCGTGCTGGCGGATCAAGGCTTCTTTGACGAATCCGAACTCGAATCGCTATGCCGATACCAATCTCACTTTGTCGGGCATCCGACTCGCAAGATTCCGGGCATCGAGCAGAATACGGGTGCATTGGGGCATGGGTTGTCCCATTTGCGTGGGTATGGCACTGGCCGGAAAACTGGACGGAGCCAACTTTCGTGTTTTCACTTTGTTGGGTGACGGGGAATTAGCGGAAGGATCGAATTGGGAGGCAGCGATGTGCGCGGCACATCACCAACTCGACAACCTGACGGCGATCATCGACTACAACACACTGCAGATCACCGGACCAACGCGCGACGTCTGCGACAATTCGCCGATCGACGACAAATTCACCTCGTTCGGCTGGACCGTGCGGACTGTCGACGGTCACAATTTGGAAGAGCTCACGGCTGCTCTGACCGACTCTCCCGTCGAAGGCCGCCCCACCGTCGTGATCGCGAACACCATCAAAGGCAAAGGCGTCAGCTTCATGGAAGCGAATGGTCAAATGGCACCATGGAGTGCCGAACGACGAAGAATACGCACAGGCGATCGAAGAGATCGACAGTCACATTCACGCGCAGGTGGGTCGAATTGTGAGTGCTCCTGCCCCCAGCATGTTCAGTCGATGACGCGCTCGCGTTGTTGGAACAGTTGCAGCTGAAGAAGGGCGAGGCGAACTTGGAGATCTTTGCCAAGACGGTGCTGTCGCTCGCGCGCGAGAATCGCAACGTGCTGGTCGTGACAAGCGACTCGCGCGGTTCGGGCAAACTGGTCCCGTTTGCGAATGAACTTCCCCAACAGATCGTCGAAGTCGGAATTGCCGAGCAGAATCTGGTCGGTGTTTCCGCGGGACTCGCTGCGGCCGGTAAGATTCCGTTTGCCGTGTCCCCCGCTTGCTTCCTTACCGCTCGCGCGCTGGAGCAGATCAAGAACGACGTTTGCTATTCGGATAATCCGGTCAAGGTGATCGGCATCAGTGCTGGCGTCAGTTACGGTGCACTCGGCTCAACCCATCATTCGATCCACGATCTGGCGGTGCTGCGGGCGATTCACAACATCGACATCGTGGTACCCGCCGACAATTTCGAAACGACTCAGGCGATCCAGGCGGCTGCCGCGCAGACTCGGCCCATTTATGTTCGATTTCGGCAAAGCCGCGATGTATGACCTGCCGCGAGCCAACGACGATTTTGCGATCGGCGAGGCGAGGATCATTCGCGAAGGGAAGGACGTTGCGTTTATCGCCACTGGCGAAACGGTCATTCACGCTTTGCTGGCGGCCGAACGACTGAAGTCGAACCGGCGTGTCGGCTCGTGTCGTCAGCATGCATTCCATCAAGCCGCTCGACGTTGATGTCGTGCTGCAATCGGCACGGGACTGTCAGGCGGTCGTGACCGTTGAAGAACACATGACCGCTGGCGGGCTGGGTGATGCGTGTGCCTCGGTCATTCTGGAAGCCGGCGTATCGGTCGGCTTCAAGGCCGTTGGCATTCCCGACGAGTACACGGTGACCGGCAGTCAATCGGATATCTTTCGTCACTACGGAATTTCCATGGAAGGGTTGGCCAGCGTCGCGGAACATCTGCTGTCGATCCGACAAGAAACTATCGCGGTCCAAATGATCGCCAAGGTCTCGCAGACGGCTGGGTGGTTCTCATGACTTACGTTCTCGCCATTGACCAAAGCACTTCGGCCACCAAGGCGTTGATTTTCAATGCGGCTGGCGAAGCTGTCTGGCAAAGGCCTCGAAAGATCATCAGCAGATCTACCCCCAGCCGGGCTGGGTGGAACATGACGCCGAAGAAATCTGGCAGAACACACTTGGCGGTCGTCCAGGAGGTTGCCGCCGAATATCCGCGAGCCCAGTCGCTTGAGCATTACGAACCAGCGAGAGACCGTCGTTGTCTTTGATCGAGCGACCGGAAGGCCGCTGCACAACGCGATCGTCTGGCAATGCCGCCGTGGCGACGGAATTTGTGATCAGCTGAAGGCCGACCAGCAAGAAGCCATGCGTGCGTCGCCGGACAGGCTTGGTGATCGACACTTACTTTTCGGCCTCCAAAGTGCGGTGGCTGTCGGAGAACGTTCCCGCGATTCGACAGGGATTGGCGAACGGCACGGCGTTCGTGGGTACGATCGACACCTACCTGATCTATCGGCTGACGCGGCGGACAAGTCTTTGCCACCGATCACACGAACGCCTGTCGCACGCTGTTGTACGACATTCAGGAACTTGGCTGGAGCGAATCGTTGTGCGAATTGTTTCAGGTGCCGCCGTCGGCGCTCGCAGAGATTCGCGACTCGAATGCAAGTTTTGGCACAACGGACGTCGAGGGTGCGTTGGAATCGCCGATTCCGATTCGCGGAGTGATGGGAGACTCGCAGGCATCGTTGTTTGCCTTGGGATGTCACCAGCGTCGGCGATACCAAAGTCACTTTCGGCACCGGTTCGTCGCTGCTGTTGAATGTTGGGCGAGAATATTGCCAAGCCGAACAAGGGAACGGTGGCCACGATTGCATGGGTGATCGATCGGGCGGCCGACTTATTGTCTGGAAGGAATCATCAGCTATTCCGCCGCAACGATCGAATGGCTGCGGGATCAGTTGCAGATGATCGGATCGTCCGAGGAAACGCAGGGCCTTGCCGAGTCGGTTGAAAACAACGCGGGCGTTTATCTGGTACCTGCCTTTGCCGGTTTGAGTGCTCCCTATTGGTCGGCCGACGCACGAGCGGCGATCGTGGGCATGACGGCTCACGCGACGCGAGCCCATGTCGTTCGAGCCGCCTTGGAGTCCATCGCCTATCAAGTGCGAGATGTGCTGGAAATGATGCAGCGAGCAAACGGGTGTTCCACGCGGTGTACTTCACGCTGACGGCGGCGCGACCAGTCCAATCGAATTTCTGATGCAATTCACTGCGGACATGATCGACGCGGAAGTGCGAACGAGCCTGGTGGCCGAATCGTCGCCGCTGGGCGCGGTGATGTGTGGAGCGATCGGTGCAGAGGTGCCGTCGATCGGACAAATGGAGCCACCGGTCAGTGCCGAACGTTACTTGCGCCAAGTAACTGCAGAAACCGCCGACGCCTGTTACGCGGGTTGGAAGCGAGCTGTCGAACGCGTGCTGCTATGAACCGAATAAGGAGTATTCCATGATCACACGACGCCCATTCCGAATCAGCTTCTCATGCGCCGCAGTATTGGTGATCGTCGCAATTGTGCGGGAGCCTGGTCGGATGCTCGCCATCCAACTCTGGGGCAGATCGTGGCCGAGACGGAGATTCCAGCAGCCGCCGGGACAGCAGGACTTGACTGCGGCCGACCGACAAGCCGAGTCCTCGGCCAAACGAAGAATTGCCGTCGTGATTTCCACGCTGAACAATCCATGGTTTGTCGTGCTGGGCGAAACGGCTCGCGATCGGGCGATCGAGCTGGGCTACGAAGCGACTTTGTTTGACTCGCAAAACGATACGTCCAAAGAAGCCGCTCACTTCGACAACGTCATCGCGGCCGGGTACGGAGCCATTCTTTTCAACCCGACCGATGCGGACGGTTCCGTCGCAAATGTCAAACGTGCGAAGGAAGCTGGCATTCCGGTATTCTGCATTGACCGTGAAATCAACTCCACCGACGCCGCGACCGCGCAGCTGTTGTCCGACAACTATTCCGGCTGCGTCGAGCTGGGAAAGTACTTCGTCGAACAGGTCGGCAAGGAAGGGAAATACGTCGAATTGTTGGGATTGGTCGGAGACAACAACACCTGGAACCGCTCGAAAGGGTTTCACAGTGTGGTGGATCGGTACGAAGGCTTGAAGATGGTCGCTCAGCAAGCCGCCGATTTTGATCGCAATAAGGCGTTGGAGGTCATGGAGTCGATGCTGCAGTCGCACGACGATATCTCGGCCGTATTCTGTGGCAACGATGCGATGGCCATGGGCGCGTATCAGGCGTTGCTGGGAGCAGGGAAAGCAGATCAAATCAAGATCTTCGGCTACGACGGATCGGCCGATGTTGTGCAATCGATCGCCGACGGAAAGATCGCCGCGACCGTCATGCAGTACCCGAAACTGATGGCCAAGACGTCCGCGGAATTCGCGCACGAGTATCTGGCGAATGGAAAACGCGACTTCCCACAGAAGATTCCAGTGAATGTCGATCTGGTCAACGCTCAGAATATCGACAAGTTCACGGGCTTTGGGAAGAAAGAGTAATGACGCTGCAGAAATCCGCTCGACTGGCGATCTGCGCGGCTAGCCGCCTGCGTGTTGCTCTACTTTTTTCCACTGGTTCGAATTCGCAAGCTCGGATCAGCATGATGACTCCCGCCACGGGTTCGCACGCTCATGTCGGATTCCCATGCCGGCGCCGGAGACAGCTACATCACCGCCCGACATCGACACGTTCATTGAGTCGCTGTGGACCGAACGACTTCCGGAGGCCATCGAGAATGCAGCCACCGTCGACGACGTGTTGGCGCTGGCCGCGACGGATGCCAGCGGCGCCCGAAAAGAGTTTGGGCGAGAAGTCGGACTGGGCGGACCAACATTCTTCTTTCTGCGAGGACGCGGGCAGATCGAAAGCGTCAATGAGGACGAATGCCGATTGATCATTGACGGTCCATCCGCAACGGGTTGTGCTCGAAATCGGCATTCTCGTGAGCAATGCGGTTCGAGATGCGACTGGCTTGGTCAACGTGGATGATTTTCCCAACTCCCAGGACTTCAACCGGTTGTCGGCGGAATTGAACAAACGCTGTGAATCGGAAGTGATCCGCCCGATTCGCGATCAGCTTGTCGTTGGAGCCATCGTCGAGTTCGTCGGCTGCGGCGAAGTGCGAGACAACGATGGATTCACGCCACTCAAGCTGATTCCCGTTCAGCTGAGGACAATCAAGGCAATGGAGTCGACGGAATGAACGCGACTTCGCCAACTGCGATACCGGTGTCTGTCGGGCCGGGGCATCGTCAAGAAGTTCCCCGGCGTGCTGGCGCTGGACAGAGTGGACTTTGATCTTCGCGCTGGTGAAGTTCACGGATTGATCGGAGAAAACGGGGCTGGCAAGACAACGCTGATGCATATCCTTGCCGGAGCACAGCAACCAACCGAAGGCGAGATACTTCTGGATGGTCAGCCGGTGCATTTCGCCAATACCAGCGAGGCGCTGAACCAACGCATTTGTATCGTCTATCAGGAACTGAACCTGATCCCCTATCTGTCGGTCGCCGAAAACATCTTTCTCGGACGCGAGATACTCGGCACAACCGGGCTGATCGATGCGAAATCGCAGAATCAGCGGTGCAGGGAACTGCTGGCACCACTCGACCCGTCAATCGATCCTCGAGCTCGCGTGAACACGTCTGCGGGTCGGGCAACAGCAGATCGTGGAGATCGCCAAGGCGCTGAACTCCCAGGCTCGCGTCATTTTCATGGACGAACCGACTTCGGCGATCAGTGATTCCGAAGTCGAGGTGCTTGTTTCAGCTGATCGACTCATTGCGACGAGAGGGAATCGCAATCGTCTATGTCTCGCACAAGCTGGACGAACTCTTGCGGATCACCGATCGGATCACCGTCCTCCGCGACGGCAAGTTGGTCGATACCGTGGTGACAGGCGATACGAGACAGGAAGACGATTGTGCGCCTGATGGTGGGTCGTGACCTCAGCGAAATGTACGATCAGAGTGTCGCGAAGATCGGCGAAGAAGTCCTACGAGTCGATTCGCTCAGTCAGCGATCGAGCGGTTGGCGAGCGATTGTTGGTCGACAATGTTTCCTTTTCTGTTGCTGCCGGCGAGGTGCTGGGGATCTTCGGTTTGATGGGGGCCGGACGCACCGAACTTCTGGAATCCATCTTCGGACTTCATCCGACAAACGACCAGCGGATCTGTCTCGATCCTCGGCGAAACGCTGTGACTTGCGATCGCCCGCATGCTCGCGATGCGTCATGGCATTGGACTTGTGCCCGAAGATCGCAAGGAGCAAGGCTTGGTCTTGGCGATGAGTGTCGAGAACAACATCAGTCTGTCGAACATCGGCCTGATCGAGTCGTTTGCGTTCCTCAATCGACGGCTTGAAGCAGCAGCATGCCCAGGATCTACATCGACCGATTGTCGATCAAAACGCCATCGGTGCATCATACCGCCAGTACCTTGAGCGGCGGGAATCAGCAGAAAGTAGTGTTGGGCAGAGTGCTCAGTACGAAACCCCGCGTGCTGTTGCTCGACGAACCGACTCGCGGAATCGACGTGAATGCCAAGCGGGAGATCTACGCGCTGATCGATCACCTGAAACAACAAGGCATGGCGATTGTTGTCGTGTCGTCAGAACTTCCCGAGACTTTTGGGAATATCCGATCGCATGATGGTGATGTGCGAAGGCCGAAAGACGGCCGAGTTCCGCCGAGAAGCAGGCGACGGAAGAGAATCTGATGCAGGCCGCTGTTCCCGGTTTTCAGGCGGAGGCAACGACTCATGCGTGATTTGACGAAAGCCATGGTGAAATTCATGCAGTCGTTTCCAATCGCTGCTGGTGCTGGTGCTGATGGTCACTGCGATGAGTCTGCTGTCCGATCGATTTCTGACCGCCGCCAACGGTTGGAATATCATGCGGCAGATTTCGGTGAACGTCTGTCTGTCGATTGGCATGACGATGATCATCATCGCAGGTGGCATCGATTTGTCGGTGGGATCTGATCCTGGCACTGGCGGGTGCCATCACAGCCGGTCTGATCAAGAATCCGGTGCCGATCCCATGGCTGGACATTCAACTGGAGTTCACCGTGGGCGGTGGCATCCTCGCAGGGCTCGCGGTCGGCATGCTCCTGGGGTGGTTTAACGGCCAGATGATCACTCGCGTTCGCATTCCACCATTCGTTGCGACGCTCGGTATGCTCAGCATCGCCCGCGGCTTGACCATGCTGTGGACCAAGGGCTTTCCGATTACCGGCCTGGGGCCGTCGTTTGCGATGATTGGCACCGCCAGCTTTCTGGGTGTCCCCGTTCCGGTGTGGATTGCGGGGTTGTTGGCGATCGCGTTCATGATCGTGACGAATAAGACTCGGTTTGGCCGCTACATCTATGCCGTGGGCGGCAACGAGCAGGCGGCGCGGCTTTCCGGACTGGATGTCGACCGGATCAAGCGACAGATCTACACTCTGGCGGGTGGCCTGTCAGCAGTCGCCGGGTCTGATCGTCACCTCGCGGCTGGATTCAGCCCAGCCGAATGCTGGCACCGGCTACGAACTGGATAGTATCGCCGCCGTTGTCATCGGTGGCACATCACTGTCCGGTGGTCGCGGATCCATTGGGGGCACCGTAATTGGATGCCTGATCATCGGCGTTCTCAACAGCGGCTTAGTCCTGTTAAACGTTTCTCCTTTCTGGCAACAGGTCGTCAAAGGACTCGTGATCCTGTTGGCCGTCGCCATTGATCGGTTGAAAAGCGGAGGAGAATCATCGTGAGTAAAGCCGCATCCTTCTTCTTGACGGGATTGCTCGTTGGCGTGTTGGTCGCGACAGCGGGCTTTGCGTGGGTTGTACGCAACCAGAACCAAGGAAACGGATTCGATCACGGTATTGAAACTGGCTCACAGCCTCGATCAGAACCATCCGGTGCATCAAGCGATGATGTACATGGCCGAGCGACTTCACGAAAAGTCCAAGGGAACGGTCAGGCTGGAGATCTTTCCCAACGGTCAGCTTGGCACAGAGACGGAGTGCATCGAGCAACTACAACGAGGTGCCTTGGCGATGACAAAAACGTCATCAGCGCCTATCGAGAGCTTTGTTCCGGATATGGCCATCTTCGGTGTGCCCTATGCGTTTCGTGACGACGAACACTTCTGGAAAGTCGTCGAAAGCGACATCGGTCAGCAATTGCTCTCACAGGGAGAATCTGTGGGCTTACACGGGCTCTGTTACTACGACGCAGGCGCGCGCAGTTTCTATACGATCAGCACGCCCGTCATGACACCCAGCGACCTTCAGGGGCTCAAAATACGAGTGCAGAAGAGCAAGACGGCGATGGATATGGTCGAAGCCCTGGGCGGATCACCGACGCCCATTCCCTGGGGAGAGTTGTACACGGCGCTGCAGCAGAAAATGGTCGATGGCGCCGAAAACAACACGCCCAGCTTCTATTCCAATCGCCACTTTGAAGTGTGCAAACACTTGACGATGGATGAGCATGCGCGTGTGCCGGACCTCTTGCTGATGAGCCAGAAGATCTGGGAGTCGCTCCCTTCTCACGTGCAACATGCCGTGCAGGAGGCCGCGAATGAATCGTCGGTTTATCAGCGTGAACTATGGAAACGAAAGAGCAAAGAGGTGCTGCAGGCCGTCGAGCGGGAGGGCGTTCACATTTATTACCCGGATAAATCACTTTTCGCACAGCAAGTGTCGGCGATGCACGAGAGCTACAAGGGCACGAGCGTTGGCGAATTGATCCGGCGGATCCAAGAGATGGAGTGATTGCACATGTGGAGTACGGTTGTTCACGTCAAGCGGCAGCTCACCTGGCTTCTGGAACAGTTTGTTGTGCTGATCGTAGCGGCCTTAGTGCTGGATGTATTGTGGGGCATCTGTACACGTTTCATCCTCGGTGCGCCGAGCCGATGGACGGAAGAGGTCGCGACGTTTCTCTTAATCTGGGTCGCGCTGCTTGGGGCGGCCGTTGCGTTCAGTCGTGATGAACACCTTGGCCTTGATTATTTCGTGAACAAGCTCGATCCCAGCGCGCAGAGGCTCCTGGCGATTATCGTACAGGTTCTGATCATGGCGTTTACCACTTCGGCGATGGTGTGTGGTGGCTATGTATTGGTGACGGAAACGCTGCAGTCTGGACAGGTCACGCCAGCGCTGGGGATCCGAATGGGGTATGTCTATTTGGCAGTGCCCGTGAGTGGCCTGTTCATTATCGCGTTCTGCCTGGAACGGCTCGTGAACTTGTGCTCCAGCAGTGAAGCCCTCCCGTCGAACGACGTGGACTTGCGACGGGAGGCGCCGTAGCCCATGGAGGCACAACTTGCCATTCTGGTCGTCAGTTTTCTGGTCCTCTTGGCGATGCATGTCCCGATCGCAATCGCAATTGGGATTTCCGCCCTGTTGACGATTGTGTCCCTGGGCGATGTGCCAGCGAACTACATTGTTGCGCAACGGATGAGTACGGGGATCGCGAGTTTTCCCCTGCTCGCAATTCCGTTCTTCATCCTGGCAGGAATGTTGATGGGTGAAGGGGGAATGGCTCGTCGATTGATTGACTTCGCATCGGCGCTGGTCGGTCGCTTTCCAGGAGGGCTGGCGTATGTGAATACGCTGACATGCATGATGTTCGGTGCCATTTCGGGATCAGCCACGGCAGCCGTGTCGTCCATCGGGGGAATGATGATCCCCGAAATGATCCGCAGAGGTTACGACCGCGACTACAGCGTGGCACTGACCACGTCCGCTGCCACGACCGGTTTGATTATTCCTCCGAGCAACATCATGATCGTCTTCGCGGTAGTGGCCGGAAACATATCCGTTGCGGCAATGTTCGTGGGTGGGATCCTGCCTGGAATTAGCGTGGGGTTGGCCATCATGCTGGTGTGTCGGCTCTTGAGTTCCCGGGGGGAACGGGAAGCAGGCGACCGTGTTACCTGGACCGAAACGCTGCAGGCCGCATGGGGCGCGATTCCCAGTCTCGTGCTGATTGTGATCGTGTTAGCGGGCATTCTGGGAGGAGCGTTTTCCGCCACCGAAGCTGCGGCGATCGCTGTGTTGTACGCTTTCGTCCTAGCGGTTTTCGTGTATCGAGAAGTTGCTTGGTCATCGCTACCTCGAATATGTCTCAAGACAGGCATTACCACGTCGGTCATTTTTCTGTTGATTGGTACGAGTCAAGCAATGAGCTGGGCGCTGGCATACCAGAACATTCCTCAGTCAGTTAGCGCCGCGTTGCTGGCGATTACGGATAACCCGATCCTCATATTGTTGTTCATCAATCTGCTGCTGCTGTTCGTTGGCACATTCATGGACATGACCCCAGCCGTGCTGATTTTCACACCGATTTTCTTGCCGGTCGCTATCAGTATCGGCATCGATCCCATTCATTTTGGGATCATTCTGATCGCGAACCTCTGTATTGGACTTTGCACTCCGCCGGTTGGGACCTGTCTGTTTGTGGGCTGTGGCGTGGGAAAGACTTCCATCGCCAAGGTGACCCGTCCGATGATACCTTTCTTCCTCGCGATGTTTGCCGCCCTGATTCTAATTACCTATTGGCCGCCGCTCACGCTGTGGTTGCCGGAGCTGTTTGGATTATGACATGCCGCCGGAATGCATCCTGCCCTGTGACTTGCCACGGGCCCATCTTGGAATGACAATGGAGTTGTAGTCAACTCGGGCGTATGCGCTTTCCAACGCACGAGATTGCGTTCTTCCGCATTTGCAGAAGGAAGGCTTGTCATCATGGCTCATCGATTATTGTGCGTCGCATGGCTTCTGATCGGGTATGCCACCACAGTTGCATCCGCCCAAGACGGTATATTGGCGGTCGGTGATGTTGCGCCGGATTTTCATCTACCCAAGCATGATCAACAGGCAGATGAGAGTGTCAACTTGTACGACTACGAAGGCAGCGTTGTGCTGCTGGATTTTTTCGCGTATTGGTGTGGCCACTGCCAAGTTGCTGCTTCCGAATTGCATCCGGAAATAGCGGAGTATTATGCCGAGGCGGGTGGCAACCCCAGCGGCGTGCCTGTGCATCTGGTTCCGATTAGTGTTGACAACCGCAATGCCCCGGCCGTCAGTCAGTTCGCCGAGGCGTACGGGCTGGAGTTCGTCCTCGACGACACCTTCGGAGATGTTTTCTGGCTCTACAGTGAGGGCCTAATTCCGCATCTCGCCATCATCAACGGTGTCGCAGGCGCCAACTACGAACGGTGGGAGATTCTCTATACCGACTCGGGATACGGCAGCGGTGGATTCCGGTCGCTGCGATCCATTATCGATTCGGTGGTGCCCGAATTGCCGGCGTTCGACTTCAACGCAGACGGAGATGTCGACTTGACGGACATTGATTTGCTGATTGGTAAGATCATCGTGGGGAGCGACGAACAGGTATTTGACGTGAATGCGGACGGAATGGTGGACGAGGGCGACCTCCGGGCACTTGTCACAGATTCGGAAAAAATGAATACGTACCTTGGCGACGCCAATCTTGATCTGCAGTTCGACAGCAACGACATGGTGCAGGTTTTCACTGCGGGGAAATACGAAAGGGAGGACTCAGCGGGCTGGGCGGAAGGCGATTGGAACGGAGATGGCCTCTTCAACAGTAGTGACATGATGGCGGCATTCGTCGGCGGTGGGTATGAGCAGGGCCATCGGACGGATGCGGTAATGGTGCCGGAGCCTGGTGGGTGGTTGCTGTTCGTGCTTGGGGCCATTCCCTTGTTGCTCGATCGCTTGACTCGTTGTCTCGTTTGACGACCATCAAACGGGAGGCACAGCGTCAAGGCTTGATTGGCACCGGCTCTCCTTCGACCAGTCCGTCATCTGTCCAGTCGCAACGCCAACCGGGGAAGGCGTTTTGGGGGAAGGGGTCCGGCGCGAGGACACGCGGCGCTTCGTAGACGATGTCGAACTGTCGATCGGAACGAATCCTGCCCACTCGGCAGCGTTTCGTCAGATGCTGGTTCCGGGGATTAAGGGAAACGGTGCCCCCCGGCGCATCGAATTGAATCCCATTCGCAAGCGCGGCGCGGACGGAACTCGGATCGGCGGAGCCAGCAAGTTCGACGGCGATTTTCCACAAGTGAACGGCCACGTAAGCCGCCTCCATCGGGTCACTCAATACTCGGTCTTCCCCATACTCCTGCTGAAAACCTGAGACCAACAGGCGATTACGCGGAGAATCAATCGACTGAAAGTAGTTGCTGGCCGCCAGGTGTCCTTCCACTGTCTCCGGCAGTAATCCGCGGAGTTCATCCTCGCCGATGCTGGTCGCGAGTACGGGAAGGTCGGCGGCGGAGATTCCTTGTCGCTGCAATTCGTTGTAGAAGTGCAGATTACTATCGCCGTTGATCATATTGACCACCACGTCCGCTTCACTGGCCACAATCTCACGTATGACCTCTTCATAATCGCGGTGCCCAAAGGGGGTGTACCGTTTCCCGACGATCTCCGTGTCCGGATACGTCGCTTCGAAATGTTGGGTGATCACATGACTCAGAGTCCACGGAAAAACATAGTCTGATCCCAGGAGGAAGAATCGGCGTTTGGAACCACCGGAAAGACTGCGGAGCCAGTCTAGCGCCGGAAGCATCTGCTGGTTGGGAACCGACCCCGTGTAGACGATATTCGGAGAACACTCATTACCCTCGTACTGCACCGGATAGAAAAGCAGCCCATCCGTTTGCTCAAAGACGGGCAATACCGCCTTCCGGCTCGCCGATGTCCAGCAGCCAAATACGACGACGACTTCTTCCTCTACCAGTAACTTCAGCGCACGTTTCGGAAATAGATCTTCGAATCGCGAACGGGGATCCTCCACGACCGGTTCGAGCATTTGCCCAAGGACTCCTCCCTGAGCGTTGATTTCTTCGATGGCAAACAGTTCGATGTCGCGAAGTGACGTTTCGCTGATGGCCATCGTTCCGGTTTGGGAATGGAGGATCCCGACACGGATGGTATTTTCCTTCTTCACTTCAGGCCGACAACCCGACGTCAATACCGCACTTCCCGCGCAGCTGGCACCAACGAGTGACGCGTTGACCCGCCCAAGAAAATCTCGACGAGAAATTGGCGAATCCGAGTCGGAACGACGATCATGCATGGCGTTCGAAAGCATGGAATTCTGTCAGTCTCGCATCTTAGCCCAGTAGAGGATTTTGAACGGTTCCGATGAGACACTCACGTCGCCTTGAAATGGACGATCCATCACTCCGATGAGCATGATCATCGTTCCCAGGAAGAAAGCAAGGATTCCTCCAAGAAACAATTGCGTTACGAACTTCATGTCAAACAGCCAAATCAAAGCGATGTTGAGAAGTGCCCCAACGAACACGACATACCACATGACCGCCGGGATTCCTGTCGTGATGGAATTCTCACGAACCCGATGGCTCTCCAAGAAAACATTGAACTGGCGGATCGTTTCGGCATGCACGATCTTCTGAGTCTCGGTTTGCGGCTCGAAAGCGAGGAGCCGTTCGTGGAATGCGGAAATACGAGTTTGCTCACCAGACGGGATCTCGCCCCGGGAATAGTCGTTCCAGGCGTACTTGTACACGTAGCGGCAGTAATCGCGCAACAGCCAACGCAGATTCTGTCCGTGCGGCGCTGGATAGGTGCTGACGTCCTGATTCAGTGCATCCAGTGCGGCAACCTCTCGCGCGATGTTGTTTTCGACATCTGTCATGTTCTGGTAGGAAGCGACGGCGATCAAACCCAGCAGGAGTCCATAGAAGACGCCAAAACAGGAAAGGACGTGACCCACGACCTCATTCGAGCCGCGCCGACTCCTCACAAATAGACGCAGAAACGGACGAAGGAAGATACACCCTAACCAGCAGTAGCCGACAAAGATTACGGCGGTTACGGTGATCAGAGGTCCGAGCGGTAAGTCGTAAATCGAAATCACGGTTGCGGCATCCCGTTGAACGCGAGGAAATCGTGGTGGCTGGTGCTCTTCGCGAGAGGAATCCAGGCGGAGCTGAACTGGTTTGTCATTGAGATATTCTCCCGGCAGTGGTCCAGTTTAATCCGTCGCGGGGCGAAAACGCAGGTCGTTGTAAAGTTTCTCCACCTGCTCCACCATATCTCCGATCGCTCGAAAGGTCCGTAGATCGGGATCGCCCTGTGGATAGCTGGCCGGGTTCGAGCGTTCTGCCTCGGAAAGCCGTTGGAAAGCCTCCTGGTTCGGATTGGTGAAAGGAATCTCAGCCGAAATCATCAGGCTGATTTCCGGCCGCAGAATAAAGTTGATGAACTGCTCCGCCGCAGCCTGGTGAGGAGCACCCCGCGGAATGGCGAGGCAATCGATGTAGCGGTGCGCTCCCTCCTTCGGCAACACGTATTGGTAGGCAGGTGACCGCTTCAGAAGGGTGCCCGCGTCACCGCTCCATGTGATCGCAATATCGGCGTTTCCACTGAGCATGACCCGGGCCGCAGTATCCGAATCGAACTCCGACACCTGCGGCATCCACTCCTCCCAAACCGTCTTAACCTTTTGTAACACTTCGGGATTCACTTCATTGACTGGTAAACCAAGGTAGCAAAGCGCCCAGCCGAGCCATTCCCGAGCATCACTCAACGCGACAATTCGCCCTCGGTACTTTCCCGAGAATACATCTCCATATCCGAGGACAGGCTCCTTGACGCGTTCCGTATTCACGACAATCCCAACGGTACCTGCAAGCCACGGAACGCTGTAGGCTGCCTCGGGATCGTGCGGGAGTCGACGGAAATGTGGGTCGAGATTCTTTAAATTCGGTATCCTATCGCGCCGAATAGGCTGCAGGGCGTTGCGCTTGATCAATGCCTCCACCGCGTAGTCGCTCGGCTGAATTAAGTCGTAGCGCCGCCCAACGAGCCGGTTACGGAGCAATTCCTCATTCGTGTTGTAGTACTCGCGCAGCACGCGAATCCCCGTTTCCTTCGCAAAAGCGGCCGTGACCGATTCGGGAACATAACCCGGCCAGCAGTAGAGTACTAAAGGTTCCTGCGTCAGACCGTGTTGCTCCGTCGCTTCTACTGCGGCGACTTCCGCCTGCTCCCCGCTCTGCTTCTCCTCCGCCATCGGTTCTTCGTTTACCGCCTCTGCCTTCTCTTCCTGCTCCGCCTCTGTTGCTTCCTCTGTTGCTTCCTCTGTTGCTTCCTCTGTTGCTTCCTCTGTTGCTTCCTCTGTTGCTTCCTCTGTTGCTTCCTCTGTTGCTTCCTCTGTTGCTTCCTCTGTTGCTTCCTCTGTTGCTTCCTCTGTTGCTTCCTCTGTTGCTTCCTCTGTTGCTTCCTCTGTCTGCTTCCTCTGTCGCTTCCTCTGTCGCTTCCTCTGTCGCTTCCTCTGTCGCTTCCTCTGTCGCTTCCTCTGTCGCTTCCTCTGTCGACTTCCTCTGTCGATTCCTCTGTCGCTTCCTCTGTCGCTTCCTCTGTCGCTTCCTCTGTCGATTCCTCTGTCGATTCCTCTGTCGCTTCCTCTGTCGATTCCTCTGTCGATTCCTCTGTCGATTCCCCTGCCGATTCCCCTGCCAATTCCCCCATCTCCGCGTCCAAGTGCTGTCTGACCGACTGTTCGTCCGCAGCTCGCGCCTGCGCCGGCTCCGCGAATCGCGCCAACACACACCTTGCGTTGCCGATTCCCAGAACGGGGAACAAGATCAGTGCAAGAGTGACAATTCGACGGAGTTTGAGCGCGGCGAATCTTGGACTATCCGTCGTCTGTTCGATCGGCCCCGTCGCATTCCCCGACCTGATCCTGAAGCGAGCCATTCCGACCCCGATTTTCCGTTTGGCAGTCACGTTAGTATTCCACTGATGCGGCTTCATGACGCACGAAGTATTGCAGTTGAAGAGCACAATGTCTGAAGTCCGTTCGGAACAATTCGCACGAGACACGCCAAGCGGCATGCCACGCGAAAGAGAAATCGGCACATGCTTGCGGAGGTAGTGAATGCACAATCAAAAGACTACCGGAATCGAGACGGTCTCGGTTACTGATGCGCCACACAGCGCGCGGAGCGGCATTTCCGGAGCCCCGGCCAATATGACCATCCCCTGGTCGTTGCGTCAAGTCATTTCGCCCTTGAGTTGGCAGCCTCTGCTAGAAGGGGGCTCCCACTTTATGTTCTGCCCGGGCGGAGTCGGAGTCAGTCCACCTTCTTGCCCCGATTGGACGCGGAATCCCGCAGCGGCTGCCATACGGCCGTCACCGTTTGCTCGTTCGGGGGTTCAGGTACACGAACACGCTTCCCACCAACCTGCACCTTGGCGGGCAGGCATCTCCACGGAAACAAGCTCGCAGAATTTCGTACGAGCTGGCTGAGAATCGGCTGGACTAGAAATAGAAGCCGACGTTGATGTTGAGACGAGTGTTCCAATCTTCGTCGTCGGCGGCCATACTACTGCCAACAAACGGTTGGTTCGTTGCAGAAAGCAGATCAAAGTAGGTGTACAATCCTCCCGCTGTAACTGCGACACCGCTGACGTTTAGAATCGTGTTCTCGTTCAGGCCACCTGATTTGTCGGTCATGATGTTGTAGTCGTTGTAGAACATCAGCTGGCTGATCGGCCCCCATTGGACTGGCCAGCTATACGCGAGATTGCAGGTATAGAGTCGTGCTTCTGCTGGTATCGTATCAAAGAAGCTGTATGCCCCGACGACCAAGAGTCCAGAATCACCGGCATCGTAATCGTAGTCCGTATACTGCAATTGCAGGTTCCAACGATCGATCGTGCTGTTCAAATGCACTGCGTAGGCCAATCGATCGCCCACGGATTGTGTACGGTCGCGTAAGTCACCGTAGAGAAGCGAACCACCGACTGTGGCGAGCTTCCATTTGTAGGCGTAGCGCATGCTGATGCTGTTCTGCTCGGCGATTTCGATTGCGGGGGGGCTAAACAAACCTTCCCCCACTGTGCGGATGCCGACCAGGTCGTACGCATATCGGTCTGTTCGATTGTCGACAAATCCATCGATGCCGCCCATCTCGTCGGTGACGAAGAATGCGACTCGAAGGTCGTGCTGTTCGTCTTGGCCGATGAGCTTGATTCCGGCATCGTAATTGTCTTCCAGACCGACGTAAAAACCGCTACTGAAGAAGAAGTTATGGGAGTTGTAGGGCAGATTGCCGAAGGGAACTCGGGTAATACCGACCTGGGCCTGGAAATGCTCGTTGTGCGGGTAACCTACCCAGGCATGGTGAATCACGTCCATATATTGGAACCATCGATATTGAGCGGAGAGCTTGACGCCACCCACGGTTCCATCGAGGTCGAGGCGGAAGATATCGAAATCGAGGTCGCCGCCTCGATCTCGGTTGCCTGCGTTGTAATCTTCCAGGGCATACTGAAACCGAACGGCTCCGCCAACTTCGATCCGGTTCGCCGCCTGATCGGCGTCTTTCGCTGATTGACGCTCGACTACTTCTTTCAGTTCACGCAGGCCAGACTCCAGGCTTTCCACTTTCGAATCACTGCTCGAGTGGGAAGGCAAGGGCTGCGGTGATGTTGAGTCGGGTGATGGACGGTCCGACTTGGAAGCTGCCGCATGATGGAGAGCCAGGTCGGGCAGTCGCTTCAGTGTCGATGCGCCGGTGGACTCGGCCCTCACGCGATGCGGCGTGAGGGAGGCTGCCAGTCCCGTGCTCAACTGCAGGGCAGCCAAGAAGGCGAACCAGGTGAAGATGAGGCCTCGCCGCAAGAAACGCGGCGATTGCCGGGGCAGTATCGTGGAACGCGGAGACCGGAAGTGACACAGCAACTGGGATTGGAGACGGCCGACCGCGGCCGTTGCTTGCCCAATCGCTGAGGAAAACCCGGCAAAAAGCTTCATTTTCGTCTTTCCGACCATCCAGCTATCGCCGCGAATGCCTCCATTGGGTAGCCGCGTCTGTAATCCTCCATATCGACAGGACAGCCAGATCTACCCCAGCCGAAAATGGCTCGGTCGGCATCCGCATGGCGTGTGGGAAAGGTATGGGACTCGGTCGGGGCGAAGTAGGGCGGAGGAAAGGAGGTCATTGCCGAGAATCGGGACAGCGCAGCACGAAGAGCGATACAGAAGCCAAAGGCAGGATCTTCGTTGCCCGCGGGGGGTGCCATTTCCCCATGTGCGCCATCCGCTCCATTTCGGCAGCTCGTCCGTTGAGGTGATAGCAGGCCATCCACCGATGGTCACGTCAATCGCTTGCCGAACAACCGGGGCCTTCCTGTCGGTCATCGTCCACCCGCTGGTTGGCGTTCGGCCGTGTCTCGACATCGGAATTCCTTTTCCACAAATGGACATTCCCGCCTAGCATAACTAAGCTTAGGGGACTCGGTTTTCGAGACGATCATTGGCTGCTGTACGGGCAATGGCCGCCCGGGATCATTGACGGCGCAGCGGTCGATCGTTCACTCGCGTCACGAGGCGGGATGCCTTTGCGGTGGTCTTGCGCCGGCGACCCTATTCTCCGTCCATCACGACCTGAATCGCAGCAAGAGTATTGCCATGTCACAACAAGAGGAAACCGTCAGCGAAGAGCCGCAGGATGAGGCGTGCGGCATTTCGACAGACGTACCACAGCGACGTGGAGATGTTGAGAAATGTCCCGTCTGTGGATCGCGGGTCGATGCCGACGCGTACTACTGCCCTACGTGTCAGAGTTTTTACTGCTTCCATTGTCGTGCCCGCTTACTTCCCGCGGACACGCAGTTGCAGTGCGTCAATCAGCATTGCGATTACTACGGAAAGCTGGTCTGCGGTGTGTGTGATGCGGCTGCAGAGAAGGAAGAACCGCCAGCGGTGTATGCTGAACCAGAGGACGGTTACTGGCCCGCCTGGTTGGTGCTGATCCTTGCCGCCGCCGCCATGGTCTGGTATTTCCAGTCCTTCGCGAGGGCTGCCGCCTTTGCGGTGGGCGCATTCGCTGTAGGTGGTTACTTGCTTCAGTTGTTGGGCGTTAACATATTCGGACGCGAACGATCAATTGAGTGTCAGAGAAGCACTACATTTCACACCTGCCTTCGCTGCCAACAGCCCGTGAAGAAACTGCAGGACGTCTAGGAACGAGCAGGCAAACCGATGGCCGAATTCAAGATCCATGAACTAGAAGGCACGCGGTACGTCGACATCCACCTGAATAACGAAATGGTTCGGGTGGAGGCCGGAGCCCTCAGCTACCTGGAAGGTGATATTGGCATCCATTCACGACTCTTACCGTCGCTCGGAGGAGCGATTAAATCGCTGCTTGCCGACGAAGCAATCTACCGCCCCACCTATTTCGGTACCGGCGTGATTACGCTCGAGTCCAGCCTGGGTGGTTTTCATGTTCTCGACCTCAAGGGCGAATCATGGATTCTGGAACGTGGAGCGTACTGGGCTTCGGAGGGAGATGTGAGTGTAAGCTACCACCGAGAAAGCATGTTAACCTCGCTTTGGGCCGGCGAAGGCCCGGTGTATTTGCAGACGAAGGTCAAGGGACATGGCAAGGTCGTCGTCACGACACGCGGGCCCGTGCAAGAGATTTCTCTGGACGGCAAGAAGAGAATCGCGACAGAAGGCAAGTACGTGATCTGCCGGACCGGTGATGTATCGTTCAAGGTGCAGCGATCAACCAAGAATTTCTTTGGGCGGTTCACTTCCGGGGAAGGATTTGTGCGCGTATTCGAAGGAACGGGAAAAATTCTGCTCAACCCGGCTCCTTATTGGCGATACCGCGTGTTTACGGAGCAGGGCAATGACCCGGATTGCCCATCAGCGACGACAACCTAGGAAGCCGCCGGAGCCGCCCCGGAATCACGGTGCTTCGTTCGAGTTGTCTCTCGCAGCGATGTAGGATTTCGAGCTAGAACGCGAACGGCGCGGTGTGCGTCACCAAGTGATCGGCACTCGGGCCCATCTGCGTTCGATGATCCGAGTACCGTCATGACCAGCTGAATGGTTGGCACACGTGGCAGGTTGCAGATTCGCAATCACGCAACGACCTGGTACGTGCAACGGCAACGCCCGGCGACCGTCAGAAGCGATCAGACGATGGGCTGATCTGGCCAGGTCGGCGACCTCCGGAAATCATCGACGGCAGGCGAAAAACGGCGCGGCGTTTGCACTTCTGATCGCCCATCTGCTATCGATCCGGATTCTATGTCCGGGGCAGGGCGGAGCCAGATGAGGCTACCTCGCGAAAAGGTCGTGAGCGATGAGAACGGTGCCGACGCACAGATCCCCCAAGTCAGCTCCCTGTGCAAGAATCGCAGGCGATACTGCGCAGGGACTCCAGCAAGCTGCGACCACGAGCGCATCTCATGCGGCGGTGAATATTGGGATCGAGTTGAAGGGGCACGCGCCCTTTACGATCTTGGGCGCTATTTCGGGCGTGGCGATCATGATTGGACTCGCGGTGGCGGCCGTGCCGCGATCGGTCGCCGTGGGGCTCTTTTGGAGTCTTCACCCCATGCACGTTTTCCTGAGTGCGTTGGTGACAACGGCCATGTATACGCTCCACAGCCGCCGTGATCCATGGGCAGCGATCCTCGTCGGATACGTGGGCGCGGTAGGAATCGCGACGTTGAGCGACTGCGTGATCCCCTACGTGGGTGAGTCGCTGCTCGGTTTGCCGAATCGTGGGATCCACTTGGGTTTCGTTGAGAAATGGTGGTTAGTCAACCCCTTGGCCGCGATCGGGATTTTGGCCGGGTATCGTTGGCCGAGCACCAAGTTTCCCCATGCCGGCCACATGTTGCTGAGTACTTGGGCCTCGTTGTTCCATACGATGATGGCGATGGGGCCGCAGCGAAGCATTTCGACTTATGTCGCCGTGGGAGTGTTTCTCTTTTTTTCGGTTTGGATCCCCTGCTGCACGAGCGACATCGTCTTTCCCCTACTGTTTGCCAAGAGACAGGCCCGAGCAAACGACGTGGCTGACTCCACGGCGGCAACATGCAAGCCGCAGAATCACGGGTAGGCGATGCGGTATTTCTTCATCTTTCGCCAGAGTGTGCTCTTGTCGATACCTAACGCGCCGGCGGTCTTTCCGCGATGGCCATTGTAGCGACTCAATGTCGCCACAATGGCAGCCGACTCGGCGGCAGGAAGCGGGCTAGATGAATCCGCGGAATTGTCCGTGCCGCGAACTCCCTGGTCAACGCACAAATCCTCGGGAAGACATGACGCCTCAATCAGGTCGCCACGACAAAGGACCATCGCTCGCTCAATGATGTTGCGAAGTTCCCGTACATTCCCCGGAAATGAATGTTGCATTATCAGGGCGAGTGCCTCGTCGGAAATACCCTCAATACGTTTTCCCTGCTCCGCATTGAATTGGTGAATGAAATGGCTGGCCAACAACGGAATATCTTCGCGCCGCTGGGTCAGGGGCGGTAGAGCGATTCTCACAACATTCATCCGATAGTACAGATCCTCGCGGAAGACGCCGCGAGCCACCTGACCAGCGAGAGGCCGATTGGTGGCCGCAATCACTCGTACGTCGGCTTTGACCGTGGCAGTCGCGCCCAACGGTTCGTACTCTCTTTCCTGCAGGACTCTGAGCAGCCGAATCTGCAGCGCGGTCGAGATGTCGCTGATCTCGTCCAAGAACAACGTCCCCTTTTCCGCGCGAGCAAATCGCCCCGGTTTGTCCCGTTTGGCATCGGTGAAGGCCCCCTTCTTGTAGCCAAACAGCTCCGATTCCAGCAAGGTGTCGGGCAGGGCACCACAGTTTACGGCGACGAATGCTCGTCTGCCTCGCCGACTCAAATTGTGAATCGCTTTCGCCAGCAGCTCCTTGCCAGAACCGGTGGGCCCCTCGATCAACACCGTGCTCTCGCTGGCAGCAATGTCGGGAAGAATATCAAGGATTCGTCGGATCTGATGGTTCTTACTGATGATGTCCTGAAACGTGTACCGCTCGTCGATCTCCTTACGCAGTCGCTCAATAGCCGATAGATCGCGAAATGTTTCTACACCGCCAACCGCGTTGCCATCTTCGTCGCGCAACGTGGAGGTGCTAATACTGACGGGGACCTTTTCGCCTTGGTGATTGAGAATGTTGATCCGTCGGTCCACGATTCGGCGCCCACTCTCCATCGTTTCTCGTAAGCCGCAACTGTTCTGGCAGATGTTCGCTCGCAGTACATCAAAACATTTCTGACCGATCGCCTTTTCGCGCGCGATGCCCGTAATCTCCTCCGCCGCCCGATTGAATGAGGTCACATTCCAGTCACCATCCACGGTGAACACTCCATCCGCAATCGAGTCGAGTATCACGTCCTGGACTTGCCTCTCGGATGTATCACTCATGCCGCTCTCCCTTTCTGCGAGTGGTCGAGAAGAGACCGGCACTCGCGGGGCTTTTACAACCCGAACGTAGCAACCCTTGAGCCAACCTCGGCCAAAAATGGATGCCTTCTTGCAATCTGGTACGATGCAGCAAGCGGAGCGATTCGCCAGGCCGCCGGCAAAGACGCACGCAATTGCATTAATGCACTCCATGCAATGATATGATTGCATTACTGCAACAGCCAAGCAAGGCAGTAGGTACCGAAACAAGCGATATCCCGTGCGACAATCGGATGGATCGCAGGCGCGCCAACATGGGCCTGAGTTGCGATCAGCGTTTGTGCTACCTTACCGCACGAATCGCGTGTGCCAGCCCAACGATCGCACGTTGCTACGCGGAGACGGCACAAGCCTTGCATACAAGGCGGTGCGACAGGAATAACGAAGAACTCTTTCCCGACCAAGCCGATCTGTTCGCCGGTTGACCTGCGGTCCAAAGGGCCAGTAATTGGCAGGGGAATTGGCAGGGGAATTGGCAGGGGAATCGGCAGGGGAATCGGCAGGGGAATCGGCAGGGGAATCGGCAGGGGAATCGGCAGGGGAATCGGCAGGTGTGGACGATTTGTAAACCAACCGCACCGCGCGAGGGGATCGACAGTTGACAACCTATTTTGGAGCACTGACATGCAGACGATTGCTGAACGAATGATTGCGGCCGCGCTGGTGACCTTGTTTTTTAGCGCGTCCTTGTGCGCGCAGAGCACAGCCCAACTTGAGTCGGCGACGGAGGATCGATCACAGGAGAACAAGCAAGTTCCGGCGAATCCGGACCAGGAGCGACGTGACGATGCGGAATCCCGAGCCAACAAGCGCGAGGACGCGCTGCGCGCCATTCTGATGAGACTTGGAGTCGGGGAAGGTGCGACCGTTGCAGACATCGGCGCCGGCGAGGGACGCGATAGCTGGGTGTTCGCTGCAGCAGTAGGCACTGGCGGAAAAGTCTATGCGGAGGAAATCGCAAAGGGCAAAGTAGAGAAACTGAAGGAACAAGCTGCGGAAAAGAACCTGCCGCAGTTGTGCCCTGTGCTGGGGGCAAACGATGATCCTGCACTACCGGCTGATTCGGTGGACATGGCGTTCATGCACTACGTGTACCACCATTTCAGCGAGCCTCAAGCAATGCTCGCGGGGCTGTGGCGATCCTTGAAGCCGGGCGGATATCTGGTGATTGTCGACCGCCGCCTGGGTACCTTGCAGGACTGGGTGCCGCGGGAAAAACGGTCGGAACAACACTTCTGGATCGCCGAAACAACCGTGGTCCGAGAAGCTCGCGAGGCGGGGTTTGCCTACTTCGGTTGTCTGGAAGACTGCTGGCCTGCGGATGACCAGTTCGTACTCGTTTTCCAACGTCCTCTCGATGCGGATCACCCCGGCTCGGACCCCGATCTCCCGCTCAGCTTGGACCTCGAAGAAACGCTCGCTCAAATCCTATCCGTTCAGTCGAGATTTGAGCATCCCGTGTTCGTCGCACTCGGGCAGGCACGCGAACTAATTGGGCCCATCATGCAGCACGCCACCGGATCGGGAGTGGACGTTGTTCTTGAGGAATGGGCGACGCAGAAAGACGAGCGACCAAAGGCTCCCGCTGGTGTTTCCTTGCCGTCCATTCTTACCGAAAACGGAAATATCCCCCTCGATCTGGAAACCATTGACGCCGTGTTCTTCCTCGACACGTATCACCTACTCTTTCACGCCGAAACGCTGCTCGGCGCAATTCAAGCAAAACTGGATCCTTCTGGTCATGTTTTCGTACTCGACCGAACGGCTGAAGCGACTCTGTCGAGGCGCGAAGCCAGCCATCAGCGCAAGATCCCGGTTGAGACCGTGATGCACGAGATGACCTCCGCCGGATTCACCTTCGTGTCACGACAACCGGTGACCACAGAAGATCGGATGCTACTAGTGTTTCGGAAAACATCGGCCAATCACACCAGTGCAGCGAGTCAGTGAGATGCACAGTCAGGGATGGCAAGAAGTCCATTAGGACTGACAGTGAGATCGATTGACAGGTGATCCGGGCCGAATCATTGCCTGGCTGCAGGAAGAAGACCCTGCACGATGGAATACCGTCGGTCATGGTGAGTGAGGTTGGGTGAACGTCCTGTCTGTCGGCGGGAATACGGCAACCGATCACCGTGCGAACAAAAAAGAAGTCGGCGGCCCGCACGTGTTTCAGGTATATTGGCACATCGCGGCATGAATTTACCGGCTGCCGACAAAGATTCAGGAGCGCGTGCCGGTCACACGTGATCGACACTTCCAACTTGGGGCTCAACTGAAGGAGTCGAGATGTTCACCGTTCCATGCAACAAGATCGCGGGAATAGTGGCTGCCATCGCCGCGATAAGCAGTCTGGGGGCACACGGTGTCTGCGGAGATGATGACCAACTGCGTGCGGACGCGAATGAGCTTTTTGGTGTGGTCGCAGTAGCTCGTGACGCAACGCTTGGTCGCCCGGACGTCGTACTCGGGCGGGCATTGTTTTGGGACGAGCGAATCTCGGCGGACGGAAATACATCGTGTGCGAGCTGTCATCGTACCGAGGACTACGGTGCTGATCGGCGAGTGTTTTCGCGCAGAGCTACGGGGGAATTGACAAAGCGTAACTCCCAAACCGTGTTTAATGCGACGCAGCAGCCGACGCTCCGGTGGACCGGAAACAGAAAGTCAGGAGCAGAACAGGCGGAGAGATCGCTCACCGGTTCGATGGGATTGCCGTCGCGTGAAGCTGCCGTTCAACTTCTCACGCAGTTGCAGTACGCGGCTGCATTTCGCCAAGCCTACCCGACCGACGCAGAACCGGTCTCGACGGCCAACTATGGTCGAGCAATCGCGGCCTACGAAGACACCCTGACGACGCCGGCCGCTTTCGACAAGTTCTTGACCGGTGACAGTAACGCCCTGACCGCCCAACAGAAGAAGGGGCTTTCGGCGTTCATCGAGATCGGTTGCGCGGATTGTCACGCTGGTACATTGCTCGGTGGCAACTCGATGCACAAATTTGGCATCGAGAAAGAGTATTGGACCGTGACAGGTTCCAAGACGGTTGACCTAGGCCGTTTCGAGGACACGCAGCAGGAAGCAGATAAATCCGTGTTCCGCGTTCCAATGCTGCGCAACATCGCCAAAACGGGGCCATATTTTCATGACGGGTCAATCGCTGGACTGCCGAAGGCGGTACAAGTCATGGCAGACGTCCAGCTGGGAAATCGACTTAGTGACGACGAGGCAGCAGCTGTTGTCGAGTTCTTGAAGTCGCTAACCGGCCAAGTGCCGAAGCAATTCTCACCCCCAGTCCGTTCCAACGATCCGTAGCCAAGCGAGGCACGCTCAAGACTTTCCAATACAATCATCGCGCTTTCCTCATTCGTTGGAAAGCCATGGCATCTACCGTGGTCGCAACATCAAACCGACGATAATGCCGGCGATCAGTCCGCTGCCAAATGCAATCGCCACCGATTCGACTGGTCGCTGCTGCACTGCTGCTTCTGCCTGTGCGTATCCGTGCTGGACGCTGCCGCACGCTTCCCTGGCCTGGGCACTCGCGCGAGCCTTCATGGCGCTGAGTTTTGCTTCGATCTGCTCGCGAGCCTCTCCCGTTCTTTCCTGGATAAGTCCGACGATCTGTTGGACATCCCCTTTTACTTTCTGCAAGTCATTGTCCGTGATCTGCCCCCACGCTTCCTGGATGTGCCCTTTCAAGTAAGTCCAACTGCCGTCGAGGATTTGCTGATTCGTCATGACTGGTTACCTTTCTGGTCGCGAAGGCTCCGATGCGTGCTGTGCGGATCACACCTCCCCGGGTTCACCGGGGCCGCCACGCATGCTCCCAACGGTCGTCATAGAGCATTAACAACGGGGCGGTCATTCGCACGGTATTTAATTCTACGCGTCTACCTGTCGCATCATTATGATATGCTTCTACGGTTCCAAAAACCAGAGAATAACAAACCCGATAGTTCGACCTCGATATACTCCTGGTTGGTCCTCTTCCGTTCTTCCACGAGCCCCCTGTACTCACGCGTTTCCCAAGAGCGTGTGCACCGCAGTCGAGGAATTGCAGACAGGAATTTGTCTCTTTCCAGGCGGCTCTTTTTCGCCAGCTATTCGGATGCCTGATCGTCACGAATATCAATTTCGAATGTGGCATCTCGGCCCAACGAGATCGTGGGATGCGAGCCCCCTGATTTCTGCAGGGCGCATATGAATGTGATCTGTGATGCGTTCTAGCAGCGTGTTCCTCGATATACGTAGTCACTCCCGATTCGGCCTTTTGCATTGGGCAGAGGTACGGCAATTTCCGCAACATTCCGGAAATGCCGCTTCATCTGCTCCATGAAATCAGGCTCTCTTTGCGCCGACCAGACGGCGAGAACGCCGTTTGGCACGAGCAGGGTGGACCAGGCTGCCAAAGACGGGTCCGTGTACAGCCGGGCATTCTGGTCGTGCGCCAACCAAGATGGTCCATTGTCGACATCCAAGATAATGGCAGCGTAGCTGGCGGGCTTTGTCTGATGCAGGACAGAATGAAGGTCATCTTGGATCAGTTGGGCTCGGGGGTCGGACAGGGCCCTGTTGTTCAGTCGGGTGAAGTACCGGCGATTCCAATCGATAACATGGTCACTGATTTCGACGATATCAACCTTGCTGACAGCGTGCGCGAGTGTTTCTTGCAAGGTGAACCCCATCCCTAGACCGCCAATCAACACGCGACGATCAGTGGGCACCTGCTGTTCGATTTCCATGAGCGCTTGCTGAGCCAGGACCTGTTCGCCCCAATGCGATTGACTCGACATCAGAAAAACACCATCGGCGATGATCTCAAATACGTCTTCTCCATCTACCAGCAAGCGGCGTTGGAGTTGAATTTCACCGGTATTCGTAGTGTGTCGAGCCAAGACGGTAGGTGGCTCCGGAATGAGGTTCGCAACCGTCTCCTGAATCCGGCGTTCCTGCGGCATGCTCAAGGGATTTCCCCGTTTCTTTCATCGTCACGGCTTGAAGTATTTGCGAAAGACGCCGCTCAGCTGCTCTCCGTATTTTCTCCAATTGGCAGCGGTTGGGAAATCATCCAAGCCGGCGATCCAGTCGGCGTTCAATTCGTGGATGCACGCAGGAATTCCGTACCGTTGCTGCAGTCCTCCGGCGAAGGTTGGAGAGATCCCGGTCGAACTGCCTTCGGTGAAACAGGAATGTGCTCGCAATGTTTCTTCAAACCGTTGTAGTTTTGCCAGATAGCCTGCCCATTTTGGATCGTCGGTCTCCGAACGAGCGAAATGCAGTTTGCCCCAGGCATCGTTATGAAAGTCAATGGCAAGATCGGGACGCTGGCCTCGCTGGATCATCGCTTCGAGCCATTCTTCGAGCGCCGCGTTTTCGGGGACAAGCGTTGGATCAGCCGGTTGCAGCCAGTCCCGATTGAGGTCTTTCCCATTCATATTGAATCGCGTCCGTCCGCGTGCGACACCGTCCTTGTTGGCCATCGGCATCACGTACAGGCAGTAGGCCGCCCGGCACTGCTTCGCCTGCTCGTCATCTTGCAGCAGACGACGAATCAGCCCCTCAACGACCCAATTGCCGCCCGGCTCCCAGGAATGCGCCCGAGCTCGAATCAGAACGCGATGCGGGGCATCGGTCGATCCCACGCGGATCATTTCCAACGGGCGACCTTCTACGGTGTTGCCGATCGGGGTGATCGCAACCATCTCGTGTCCGCTGATATCGGCTTCGAGTTTCTCCAAGTCGGAGATGCCGTAGGGCTCCAAGCGAGCTACGTGCAGCGAGGGGCCATTCATGTGAACACGCAACATTCTGCGATCCGGCTCAACATATTCCATCTTGACTGCCCGCCACTGCTGGCCATCATCGGAGATGAAGGCGGTCGTCGGTTCGCGAACTGCCGTACCCAGCTTGCCGTTATAGATGTTGGCAAACGGGCCCAGCAGGATCGTCAGATCCGCTCCCGATTCCGCATCGATTCGAAAGTTCCAATGCCCGTTTGCACGATTCGGGGCTTGACGCTCCTGATCGTAAACCAGATGGACATGCACAACGCCCTCCGGATCCACTTCCCACCACAAGGGAGAAGCATTCTCGAAGGCTGTATTGATATGGTGGAAAGGATGCTGCGTCGCATCCGCACAGATTCCTTGCGCTGCAGAACAGACCAGCACGACGGTAAGCTGAATTGCTTTCATAGGTGGACAACCCTTCTCCTGGCATTGGTCGCGATCGTTTCTGGTTGATCGGGCGATATTCTCGCCACCGCAGGATGGATCTTTGCTGCACCAGATCACTCGTCGCCGCGTACCATACGGTGGATTGCTGCGTGAGAGTGGAAGTCGATCGCGGGAATTGCTGCAGCGTCGCATGGTTCCGGTGCGCGTTTCTACTTCTGCGCGAGCTGTTTTAGGATCTCACGGCACCGCAACAGGGCTCTGCCATTGTGATATCCTCCTTGCCAGGTGGATGTTCGTGGCGTGTTGTCAAGGATGGATCCGTCGGCACCGCTGACTGCCCACCAGCTACCCTCCGCGGCGACCTGATGCTGTTCGATAAAGTCGAGAGTTGACAAGAAGGCGCGATAGTAACGGGGGTTTCCGGTCAGGGCGTACATCTCCAGCATCGAGACAATCGCCTCGCTTTCAACCCACCATACTTTCTGTTGGTCGTCCGCACTGCTGCCGATCGGGCCGCTGTTGTAGAAGCCCCCATGCATTGGGTCGTAACCGTGACGCAGACTGTAGTTGACCAGCGACACGGCCCAGCCGCGCAAGGGATCGATCGGCAATTCCAAGGCACGGGCCGCGTCGAGGACAAGCCACGCGCACTCCACGTCATGACCATAACTGGCACGCAGGTTCTGCGGTTGCTCAATGCGCGTCCAATCGCGCATCCAACCATCGATGTTGCATGCGTGCTTTGAATGCCGGACGGTCACGCTGTTGATCGTAATCAACTCGGCCAGTCGACGCTGGATTTTCGGTTGCGGTGATACCCGCACCAATTCACTGAACGCCTCCAGTAAATGCAAGTGTGTATTGTAGGTCTTTGTGCCAATGGCTCCGACGTACGTCGATTCGTTTGGGTCGGTGATTGGCGTCCAGTCCGCATAGAAGAATTCCTGATAGCCACCGTGTTGTCGGTCATAGGAATTTGCTTCGAGCACGTCGAAGAGTTCCAGGGCGTCCCGTAGAGCTTTATCATTTCCGCTGGCACGGTAGTACGCCGCCAAACCGTAGATGACGAATGCATTGTGATAGGCGTGCTTTCGCGGGTCGGTGAGGGCGCCATCGTCGGACACGCGACTGAAATACCCTCCATGTTGTCGATCGCGAAAGTGAGCCTGGAGAAACGTGTACCCCGAGTTCGCGGCTGCCAGCGCTTCGGCCTGGTGGATACCGTGTGACGCCAGCACACTGAACAGCCAGAGCTGCCTTGCTTGCAGCGTGAGAAACTTGCCGTGACCCGAAGCGAAATTCCCTTCGACATCCAACTGCTCCAGGTATCCGCCATGCTTGGTGTCTACGCAGTGCGGGAGGTAGAAATCGACCACGGAACGCAGGAGCAGCTGGTGGCAGCGCTCTGCCTGTTTCTCGAGTTCCGCGTTCGTCGGCTGCGCAGCGGACACGCCCGAACTGAACAAGATAACGACTGTATAAGAAGCCAGAGTTCGCATGGAAGACTCCGCTCATTCGAGAGATGGGACCGAAAGCTGGCAAGCAGCTGGCCTTCGAAACAGGACGGCGCCGCCAGTATAATCGAATGGCCGCCTACGGGTCTTGCCATGGTGGCAGAAAGCACGGCGGCTATCGACGTTCTTTCATTTCCCAACAGCCGACGGGATCGCTACCATGCCGCCCGTTGATGGGCCGCTGTGCCGCGCGATCGGCTCCGTCCGCTCGTCTATTTCAGTCGAATGAGGAGTTCGTTGCGTCGCCATGGGCCGGGTGTCCAGGGAGGATCGTAACCTGCCAACTCAGCATCGCCGTCGCTGATCAATCCTCTATCGGCCGCCCACTCGCGCAATTGCGCGTCCGCCTGCATCGATCGCGTCCGGATTCAATCGCCCATTGAATCGAATAACGGCGAATCTTCCGCCTTCACGTCTTCGGATGTGGACGTCATCATCGGCCGGTTCGGGAATGTGTTGCTTCGCCACTTCTTTCGGGATCACAAATCCCATCTGGCCCTGGGAGTCGTCGGCTTTCAGGCTCCATGAAGACTGGTGTCGTCATCGACACTTTTTGCTGATCATCGTTGGCACCACTAATGTACCGAAATAGTCGCGTAAAGCTGCCATCGTTGCCTTGCGATTCGAATCGCATCCTGGTTGTTACCATCATCAGGTCCTCATACTCTCGGATTTCGAATGGACCATCCGATTCCAATGCGGTGTATGTGGCGGATTCATACGCACCTCTTGCCGTTAGTTTCCAACCGAAGTAGGCAAGAGCGACGATGACGGCGGCAACACCTGCGTAGATCATTCTCTTTTTCGTCATGGTGAAGAAAATTTCGAAGTGGAGTGATCACTTTCAACAATCGAGGACGCCTGCTGGGAACCTTGATCGGGCCCGTACAGGCTAAATTCGACTTCTAAGACCGTTGCTCCCTATTTGGCACGGCCAGCCGTATCAATCGCGAATCCGCTTCCAACCAGCATACAACCGCAACTCCGCAAACTACTTTAACCGCCTCGTTTGAATCGCCCGCGTTTAATAAACTCGCAAGAATGTCTTGACTGAAGTGATGGCACCAACACCCCAAGCGCCACTATGGCATGCCCCGCGCTATTTTCTGGCTTCGGCACCCTTCGCGAAACTCGGTCAAATTCCAACAACGCGTGCCCTTCAGGTAATATCTGCGAGATTTCCTCTGGTCGATCCACGATCCGAGCATAACATGTCTGGGACGTCGGGAAGACTCACGGTGCGAACAACGCACCATCACCACATCGAAAGCTGGAGATCGAGAATGAAGAAAGTTATGGTAGTTTTGCTAGTCGCACTCAGCGGCCTCGTCATGAACACGCAAGCCTTCGCGGGCTGCGGGACCTGCGACAAGACCATCGTCGAAAACGCGGTCGAGGGGAAATTCACCACCCTGGTGGCTGCTGCGAAGGCCGCTGGCCTGGTGGATTTGCTGAGCGGAAAAGGACCTTTCACGGTCTTCGCTCCGACCGACAAGGCCTTCGAGAAGTTGCCGGAAGGCACCGTTGAGAGCCTCCTCAAGCCAGAGAACAAGGAGAAGCTCGTCGCGATCTTGAAGTACCACGTGGTTCCCGGGAATGTGATGGCGAAAGATGTCGTCAAGCTAACGTCCGCCAAAACCGCGCAGGGTTCCGAGATCAAAGTCAAAGTGACGGACGGTAAGGTGAGCATTAACGACGCGAAGGTTGTTAAGGCTGACGTGGCGTGCAAGAACGGCGTAATTCACGTCATCGACACGGTAATTCTCCCGAAACTCTAATCGGGCCTTCGAGTGACCATGCCAGGACGGCCCCCAGCAGTGGGGCCTCCTGACGACCTCCGGTATACGCACGAGCAGAAAACGAGTCACGATGCGATTTGTCGCCGCTGGGGCTCTCGTCGCTGCTGCGATCATTGGCCTCGTTTTATTCTCCGCCGCACCCGCTAAGAAGGAGCCAGTGTCGCTTCGACCACTGGTCCTGCACCGTGCTGAGCCCTCCAAGCTGATCAAGCACGCGGTGGAATGGAATTCAGTCATCGATCCCCGGCGTCAGGAAACGGCGTTGGTCGGCCCTCGAATGTACGCGACGGAGCTCAGCTCAGAGCCGAATGCTCCGACCGCAATTCTCTTCAGTTGGTACGAGTTTCCGCCAGCCGCGGAGGAGCGGCCGGGATTCAAAGTTCGCGTTTCTCGCGATGCGGGCGATTTGGTCGAGACATTCGCAGTTGGCGACGCTTCTTACTTTGCCTCGCAAACGCAGCGACTTCATGAAGGAACGCCGGCGGAGATTCCCGACGGATTAAGCCAGTTTGTGGTCTACGACATTCTGGAAGGAGCAAGCGAGCGGCAAAACGTGATCCTGAGTACTCCTTCGGGACAAACGGCCTACGAGGTGATTGGCCCGGCCTTCCTGTGTGTTCCGGGGGAGCAGTGGCATCATGACGAGTATTTTGCCGTCTGCGATGCTGCCTCATGCTGGCTCGTCTACGAGACGGAAGCCACTCCACATGCGAGTTCGATTTCTACGCTGGACCAGTTCGGTTTGAACGAACTCAAGCTCGGCGCCGCAGAATGGTTGTGTGTGCCTGCCACTCTAATCGGCGTTTCGAGCGACTAGACGGATCTCCGTTTTGGGAAGACTTGGTTCCCGTTCAGCCGGAACGCTGTCACAAACCATGGCTCAGGGGCTTCGCGACTTCCTGGCATCTGCAGCTGAAAGATGCTTTCGAACAGGAGACCCTGGTCGTTGCTTGATCTCGGCTTACGCAGAGTCTTGTTTTTCGACCGCTCCAGCGCCTCGGAGTTTTGAGCAAAAGGCTGCGTAGTCGTTGCTCTTGCATTTGTTTTCGGGATGGTGCCGGTGAATCCGAGGCGTCATTGCCTTCGCACGCGACGGTGAATGATCCCTCCCGTCTTGGCAAGTCGGGCATGTTTACGGCCACGAACGCATCTCCGATGCGCAATTTCCGTGTGACCGCGGCTATGGTGAACGGGCGGAAAAAAACAACTCCCGTGCCGAAGGAGCCAGGTTACACAGCACCATCCTGCTGCCCTTGATTCGCAGTTTCTGGTTGAATAAGACCAGCTCATCGATGAAGGCAGCACAAAACGACTTTACGCCAACGAAATCCAACAGCACCTGGCTGTTCCTCGGTAATCTCTCCGAGAGTTGTGAAAAATCTTCACGGAGAACGCTCAGCGTCTTTTCATCGAATGTCTCTGCCCCTTTGAACTCGACTCGCGTCACACTCGATGTGCGCGAGGCAGCCAGATACTCGAGGCTCCACGACTCTGGGGCGGTAGATTCCGTCGCATCCGGAGCTGTTGTCTTCATCAGCGCAAGGGTGGCTTCCTCGCGGAATTCGTACATTTCGAAGATTCTATGTCGATACTTTGCCATGAATGCGCTCGATCTCCTCTCACGGTTTCTCGCCAGATCAATTGAAAAGCTGCTGGTCAAACTTTCTTGGTGCAGGACACCATCCGCGCTCCTGCTAGGGCATTCGCGCTATGGCGAATGCGAAGTCGCCTCGTGTAGCGTAACAGGCAACGTGTGATTCCACAGGACCACGGTCACGTCTTTGGGCAGATAACCGTCCGTTGTACTTGTAAGACAAAGATCGATTTCACAACCTGCTGCGCCATCGACGGACCGAGCTTCCCCCAGGGGCGACACTTTGGATGTTGCGTGTCTGGCCCCTGGCGGATACCTTTTCGGCCGAAATATCGCATCGCAACCCGAAGCGTCACCGCGAGATCTTGGTCGGTCGGCGTAACCGATGCCCTCGCTGGCGCTCTGTGAAGTTGCACGTTCCGCTCTATCTCAACCCGAAGCGTAAGCGAGGAAACACGTTAGAGCCGTTGGGGTGTGTCTTCCTCGCTTGACGCCTTCTTGAAGTTTCGCACTCGGCCCTTCGGGCATCGTTTCTCGGCCAAAAATGTTGCCTCGCATCCTAAGAAGCGTCAGCGAGAGCATCAGTTACGCCGATTGGTCAAGATCCCTCGCTGATGCTTCGGGTTCGGATGCACGCCAAGTGCGCAACTCGAAAAGCCGACACTCAAGATACTTGCGAACAACTGCGCAACGTCAACAATATAACTTGTTTCGTCGCGCGGCCGGAAGTAAAATTGCGACTGCAGGTAGAACGTCAGCTGGACTCGGTCTGGCAGACGACTCGTTTCGGATGACGAAAGTGCGTTTCAAGACGCGATCCGAAGAGGGTGAAGTTCCTGCTGAGCCATGTTTTTTTCAGAACTCTTGGCTCGGCGGGAGCCTTGTTCTCCCAGTTGCGAGATGCGCTCGAGATAAAGAGCCGCCAGAGTTTAGCGGGGCTCGCTCGCGAGTAGACCGATGTGGCGAAACACTTGCGAGTGTTCTGCTTCATCGGCTTTTTTCGTGCGTATCAGCGCAGGTGGCCGCGGCGGCCTGCCCGTGAAAAGGAGACGCGGTAGGCGCGAGTCAGACGCAATACATCTGCTATGACTGACGGCGGCGCGGTTACAAAACTCGAACGGCCAACGGGAGTTGACAATCTACTGTTTTCGCGTTGCCTCCTGAGCATCATTCGCCACGCCGCAGTGCATGGCACACGGAGCAATGGATATGATAAACCAATCGGAACGCACTGAGGCAAATCGACAATATTCCGCAGCGTACGCAGCGCACTACACGGAACACGATTTGCCTTCCGCACTTCGGCTTTACAGGCAAGTCATTGCATTGCACCCCGGTGATCCCGAAGCGGAATACTCTCGAGCGCAGATCCAGAATATCGTAAACGAAGTGGTCCCAAAGCAGGAACTCCTGGATGCTCAAGTGAAACTCGCAATGGCCCACTTTGAGCACAGCGCATGAATTCAAAAGGGACGTCTGCGCTACGCGCGAATCGCTTCGGAGTTGCACGCGCAGGGAGCGGAGTGAAACGCGACGAGGGCAATGCGGATTCTCGAAACGAAGGCGAATTAACTTCTGAAGACTGCTGAATTACGGAGACTGAACGTGCAGAAATCCACGATGATGGCCGCGGTGCTGGTATCTTGTTTCTTGTCGAGCTTTGGCTCTATTCATGTTGCGGCATGCACCTCGATCATGGTGGGCAGGAAGGCGTCTACGGACGGCTCGGTCCTGACGTCGCACACGTGTGACAGCCATCGTACGGGATCGCAGATCCTCGTGATACCAGCTGCGACATACCAGGCCGGCTCGGAGCGTTTGCTGACCAAGCGTCGCGACGATGACAGCGGGCCCATGAAAAGCTACGGTCGGGAGCCGACCGGAAGCATACCCCAAGTCCCTTCAACCCTGGGCTACTTGGCGCCCGCCTACGCGGCCATGAACGAGCGGCAGCTGGCCATCGGCGAATCCACGTTTGGCGGCCGCGATGAGATGCTTAGCAAAAAGGGACTCATCGACTGCGAAACGCTCACCCGCCTAATGCTCGAACGGGCCACGACGGCGCGTGAGGCGATTCGCATCGGCGGCAAACTGATCGAGCAGTACGGCTGGTGTGATGCCGGCGAAGCGCTGACGATTGCTGATCCCATGGAGGTGTGGCTGATGGAGATCATTGGGCCCGGCGCGGAGAAGGTCGGTGCCGTTTGGGTGGCCCAACGAATTCCCGATGACCATGTTTGCGTCGTTGCCAATTCCGCTCGAATTGGTGAAATCGATGTCGCCGAGCGGGATCGGTTTCTAGCGTCGGACAACGTGATCCACGTTGCAGAGAAGATGAACTTCTGGAACCCCGATCGCGGCCAACCATTCCGATTCTACGAGGCGTACAACCCCACGGGGCGAACTAGCGTTGCGGCCACTCGCCGCGAGTGGCGCGTTCTCGACCTATTGGCGCCATCGCTTCAATTGGATGCCAACAGTGATGTATTCCCCTTCTCGGTCAAACCCGAACAGCTCGTGGGACCGGAGAAGATCATGGAGATCTTTCGCGATACGTTCGAAGGTACGGAGTATGACGTCGTAAAAGATCTGACGGTGACGGACGAGGAAGGAAAAGCAGTCAAGAGTCCGCTGGCCAATCCTTTCATGCCGTATGACATGAACAAGCTGTTGCGCATCAACGGCGGCTGGGGCTGGCGAGGAGAGAGGCCTTTGGCACGTTGGTACTGCATGTACGTTACGGTGACGCAATCTCGATCTTGGCTACCGGACCCGGTTGGGGGCATTTGTTGGTTCGGATATGGGAATCCGGCGACGACAACCTATCTACCTCTCTATGCGGGAATCACCGATTTGCCGCAGGATTTCCAGACGGACGGGCGTACGACCGGTTTCAGCCGACGCGCTGCTTGGTGGGCTTTCAACCGCGCCGCCACGCTCGCGGCCCAACGGTGGGGCGACATGCGTGTCGACGTGGCCGAGGTCCGCGACCCGCTGCAGGAAAAATTCCTGGCTTCCCAAAGCGAAGTTGCACAAACGGCATGTCGGCTCATCGACGAAGACCCGCTTAAGGCCCGCGTCTATTTGACCGAAGTCACGCGCAAGGCATGTTCTGAGGCAACGGAAGCCTATTGGAATCTCGGCGACCTGTTGTGGACAAAATACGACGAGAGCTGGTAAGCCCCACCCAGTTGGGCAGTTTTCTAGCGATTGCTTTTACTACGGGCATACTTGTACGACTTGACGGTCTCCCACGCGATCTGTTGGAACAGCCTGGCTTGTGAATTGGTGAGCCCCGATCGCGCACTGGTGACTTTGCCTTCGGGAGTTTCGCGGAAAAAGCAGGCGAAGTGAACAAGGCTGATCAGGTAAGCGCCCGCGTCGGAGAGGTGCATATCGTTCGGGCCGGCGTAGATGACTTTGTAGAAATCCGTTAGCCCAGGGACTTTCCCCGCTTCGATCTCCGTCTTCAGTCGAGCCAACGCCGGCCCGCCGGGGATGATCATGACGGGCCGGCACGTGCCCGCCCTGATCTCGTCGGCCCGCGCCTTATTCATCTCGTTCATCACTCGTTCGATATAGGCCACGTGATTATCGACGGCTTGCTGCCAGGTCTTGGCCGGCTGGCCGATATCAATCTTCTGGCCACCGAGCTCCGATGTTCCCTTCGACCATTTGTCTTGGAACTTTTCCCCCGGCCATTGCACGTAAAGCCAAAGCTGACAAGTGGGCGTGTACTGGCGGGCGGCATCGAAAAACTTGCCCGAAAACTCGGCCTCATTGTCAATCGACCGTCCGTGGCCAGCAAACGGCTGTGTTACGAGATGGTCGATCGGTGCTAGGACCTGAAAAGCTTCTAACGGCCGATTCTCGCCAAAACCGGTGCCGGGATGATCCCACAGCCAATCGGTGGGTGCGCCGGGAATGGTGAAGCGATGATAGCGATACTTCTTGCCAGCCGACTCTGCCAACGGTTCCATCCAACCATTGACTGTATCGGTTAGGCTATTGCCAATGTGAAATGACGAAACCCCTCGCGCGGGCTCAGTTGCTGGCGGCTGGGCCAACGCCGTCGAGCGGCACGTAGCAAGGCCCACGGCGAGCGAAATCATCGTAAGCCCGCAACAATAAAGCCGGGTCATCGTTAAGTCCTTTGTTTGAGCTGTCGGAATGCTGTGCTCGCCCGTGCACCGGGCTCCGTGCCACTACCGCTCAAACGCCATCACCTCGATGAGATGACGGCCCGAGTTGGCGGTGTTGCGTGGTTGCGTGACACGCAGGTGGCGGATCTTTCTGGGGCGTGAACTTGAGTTCGTAACCGTCGATCGTGGAGAGTTTCCTGTTCTTGCGCTGGTCGGATAGGGTGAACCAGTTCTCGCCGTCGAGCGAGCCCTCCACGAGGAAGCCGTAGCTGCGTCGGTCCATGTAGAAGCCGACCACGACTACGCGACCGACGCTTGTCGTCTGCTCGAGATCGACACACCACCAAGCCGACTCCGGCCCGGTCGCTTCGACGTCGCAAGCCCAGAACGAGTTGGGCAAGTTGACTACACCGTCGTTGGCCAGTTCCGGCGGGTAGGGCGGCAACGCGGCGCCGCAGGTGACCGGTTTGCCCGTGGTCAGACTCTTGATGGCCGGATAGTCGTCCGGATCGAAGGCGAAATAGGGCACACCGGATTTCAGCGATTGGGCCAAATCGGTGTCGAATTCGGCTCGGTACTTCTCGTAGAGCGATTTCGACGTCCTCGATCGGGCAGCGGCCGTTTGCCTCGATGGGAAAGCTCTCGGTTTGGCGAGCCCATTCGGCTTGCCAGCTCGGACCTTTTGGTCGAACGCTGCGGCGTCCCAATCTCCGCCCTCGGCCAAAGTCCGATCGAGTTCCTCATAGAACAACCGCCAACGAGGGGCATAGTAGTTACTCATCATGCCGGACCATTGGCGATTGGAGTAATCGTCCAGCGGTGTGGAGGGCTTGCCCCAAAGTGTGATGATCGTTCGGGCGTTCCATTCGTAGAGCCGCCGCTCTTCTTCCGTGGTCGCCCAACGTTTGGCCCGTTCCAGCCATGTGCCCAGCAGGTATTCGTCGTGCGATCCGAGTTGCGTGTCGAGATCCAGCAGCAGGCCCTGCAGCTTGTCGGAGGCCGTCTTGAGCGATTCGCGGTCCTGATCGTCGAAAGGCGTCGATCATCTGACGATAGTACAAGGCGGAGAGACTTCCGAGGGCCTGTCGCGTCACGTTGACCAGATCGAATTGATACGTGTCTTGATCGGCCAGCCGCTCGGCGCTGTCGAGCAGCGACTTCCAGGCCGCGAGCATTTCGTGTTCCAGCGTTCCGTTGAGTCCGATCTTGGGTCGGACGACAGCCAGGTTGTCGTGGCGCCCGGGCCTTTGATAGGCCGTGCGGTAGAGCGTTTTCCAGGCGGCTTGTGCCTCGGGCACGTCGGCCCCGTAACGACGTCGGACGAATCCCTCGATCCACTCTTCGATCTCGGGCGTCTGGTCGCGCCAGATCATGTCCGACTGAAACTCGTCGACGACCGGATTCCAGCCAATTCCCTCCATGATGAAGCCGATGCCCGACAGCTTTCCGCTCGCCTTCCCGCGTTGCTCCAGACGCCGCGCTCAAATCTCGGGCCATGTTATCCAAGCCACCGTGCAGGCTGACCGTGCCGCCGAAGTTCTGGATAATGCACCAGACCCACGGCTGACCGTAAAAGGCGTTTGTCAGACGCCAAGCCGGCCGCGATTCGCAGAAAAGGTCCAAGACGAGAAGCTTGTCTTGCGGACACGCTTCGCAGCAGGGCCTCGGCTTGCGGCGGTTTCCAGAACTGCGGAGCGTTGACAAACAGCCAGCCTTGCAGCACCCAAATCGCCTCGGGGTCGGCCTCGCTCATGGCCCGATGGATGGATCCGCCCATGGCTCGCAAGAACGCCGGGTCGTTGTTCGTGGGCGGCATTTCGATGAACGTGTCCGAGGCGTAAAGGTGATCGGTTCCGTAGAGCTTGGTCTGTTCCTCCACGAACACTCGGCCCACTTCGATGAATAGCGGATCGTCCGGGTCGATGAAATAGGTCGGTTCAAAGTCAATCCAGGGGCTGAGTTTCACGATCTTGGCATCGGGGAAAACGTCCTTCAGCGCTCGCGGAGCATGACCGGTAAAGCCCTGCAGGATGGGCGTCATGCCGAGTTGCCGCTGTCGTTGGACGATCTTCTTTTCCAGTTCGACATGTCGGTCAATCCAACTGTCGGGCAATGGTCCGGCCCAGCGATCGATGCAACCCATCCATCCGAAGGGCAGGTAGCCAGGGCCGACGAAGAAATCCTGCAGATGTTCGTTGGAAAGCCCAAACCGTCGGCCGACTTCTCGCCATACGCCCTCCTGACCGGTTACCGAAAGCGGCGCGTTCACACCGTACAGTGCCATGAGATCGATCATCCGCTGCCACTCGTTCCAGTCCCAGTAGGCCATCGTGTAGCTGAAACTGCAGTAGTTGAAGTAGTAGCGATACTTGTGCGGGGAGACGATGCGGATCTTCTCCGGCACGCTGGGCAGCGGGTCGGGAAGGTCCAACTGTCGCGATCGCCAAGTGACTTGGCAGTGGGCGCAATGCTTCAAATACCAGTTGAGTCCCGAGGCCATCGAGACACCATTGTTGCCGCGGATCAGAATCCGACCGTTGCCCACGCTTTCCAACTCGAACACGTCTTGGCCATTCGCCTGCGGGATTTCCTGGAACAGAAATCGACTCGGCCCGCTGGGGCAGTAACCGCTGCAAAAGGCCTTCGGCCGCTTGCGTGGCCATGTTGTGCGGTGATGTCTTCACGTCTGCCGTTTGGGCGCGTGTTGCGAAGAGGCAAACCGTGAACAAGAAGGTCGCGATGAAGCTTCGAGTCATCGTAGGAAATCCTCTTCTAACGGACGGTCACCATCACCACACCATGTGCAGGAACCATGGACGAGAAGGCGCCATGGTAATTCGCCGATCTGGTTGTGTCCCACAGATCCGTCACGGTCATCTCCAGACGCTGTGGGATTCCGATCTCGGCCCACCGAAATCCGATTCGTGCTTCCTGTTGGGAACGATTGAATAGGACCACGGCGCGGGTGCCGTCATACAGTTCTTTGCTCCAAACCTCAAAATCACCATCGTCCCGGACCTTGCGTCCTTGGCGTCCGAGTGGGTCCTGATTGACGGCGATGACATCCTGATTGGTCAGGATCGCCAGCGTCTCGGGCGTCATGTGGCGTAGGTCATTGCCCAACATCAGCGGTGCCGCCAAGATGCACCACAAACTGAAGTGAGCCTGGCTCTCGTCAAACGTCAATTGGCCGTTCCCAACTTCAAGCATGTCCGGATCATTCCAATGACCGGGACCGGCACTGGCTTCCAGTCCCACTTGCTGATCCAGGATTTTCGTGAAGCCAATGAAGTTCTCAACTTGGACGCCGTTGGAATGCGTCTGCTCGCCACAGTCCCAACACGGACGAATGTCAAACGTAGTTCGCCACAGATTGCCAACCTCCGGCGCCCAGGTCCAGGGCTGGGAAACACCCCATTCACAAATGCTAAAAACGACGGGCCGACCAGCGGTGCGGAGTGCGTTTCGCATCAATCGATAACTGTCCGGTGCGCTTTGATTGCCGGTGTTACACCAATCGTACTTCAGGTAATCCACACCCCACGCGGCATATTGACGAGCATCCTGGTATTCGTGGCCCAAACTTCCGGGGAATCCTCCACACGTGAGATAGCCTGCATCCGAATAGATACCGAACTTCAGGCCCTTCTCGTGAAGATAGTCTGCCAAGGCTTTGATACCGGAAGGAAACTTATCCGGATCGGCCATGATATTACCATGTTCGTCACGGGCAATCTGCCAACCGTCGTCGATCACGATGTACTCGTATCCGGCATCTTTCAGTCCCTTCTCGACAATTGTATTCGCGATACTTTTGACAAGATCCTCGTTGATGTTCAGGCGGAACGTGTTCCAGCTGTTCCAACCCATGGGAGGTGTGCGGGCCAATTGGTCCCAATCGTCGGCTGCGTTCAAACAACCAGCCCCAATGCATGGAATCAGAATGGCCAGGAAGACCGTCTTCATGGAATCTCTCATGGAATGCGCCCTTCAGTGATACAACCTTCGAACTATGAAACGCAATCCTCGATTGTGACGTTGGTTCCATCCGTCCGCAAGTGAATCGCCGACGAACGGTTGAGCAGCGTCACTTCCGGATCACGGGTGGGCAGGCGGAAGGTACTCGATGGGGCCGATCGACGGTGCTCGATCACTCGGATGCGGTGTTTCGAAGAAATCCATACCTGCCGCTCCCGGCACTCTTCGGCCACTGCCGATGCATGGAGAATCTGCCGTGAGGCGAAATCGTCTCAGTCCGTCGCGTCCTTGCGCGTCTCGTGGGAAGCCGACAAACAGGGGATCGCCAAGGATCGCTCTTCGATCCTCCGGTCGGTTCTGATGCGTTCCGAAATAGAGGTTGCTGTCGAATACCGTACCGGTCGCCTTACCATACTCGTACGATGTCTGCTCTTCGGCGTAGAAGATGTTGTTCCAGAAGGTCGTGTTTTCCGGCCAGGGGCCGCCCCAGTTGTCCATTTCGAGCAGTGTGCGGTCGATTTCGGGATCGGGCTTCTTCGTGATGTAGATCAGGTTGTTGTAGATCTGCGTGTCACGACAAGGCCCACTAATGTGGAAGGTCGGCGAGAACATGCCTCTGCGTGGTGTCGGTCGCGGGCGTAGACCGTCGTTCACGCTGATGTTGTAGCGAACGACGGTGCCGATGTTGCCGATGTTCTGGGGCATCTTGCTGCCGCCGTTGTTGCAGATCAGCAGAAACCCGCCCTCATTGTCGTGGCTGAAGTTGTACTGGATTAGTCGTGTTGCGGCAATTCCAGTCGGAGTCGAATCCTTGAGCGTCCCAGGGCGCCTTGTGATCGGAAACTTCGTTGTATTGGATGACGGTGTTGTCGGAACTCCACGGCCAAATTCCGGCCGCCGCTTCTCCTTCGGGCAGGAGGCGAGGACAGTCACGCATTACGTTGTGTTCGACCAAGGCCCCGTCGCATCCGATCGGCACGATCCCATCCCCCGGAATCTGCTCCAAGAGGTTGTTCGCGAATCACCACATTGAGGCTCGGATACCAGTCAGTCCGCGAGTGTAGCCGCCGGCATTGATGCCGTTTCGCTCGCATCGGGCGAGGTGGCATCCTTCGATCAGCAGGCCGTCGAATCGCGAACGTTTTCTGCGGCCGCGGTTTTGCCACTTGATCGCACTGCCGCCGCCACGCCGTTCTTGACCAGGCTGCCGTTGACGTCGTGGATATAGAGATCGTGCAGTTGGACATGGTGAGCGGTACCGAAGTCTTCGATCTCCACCAGGACGCCTCGGCGTCTCGGCTGCCGATCTTCTCCCAGGTTGGTGATCTCGAGGTTGCGGATTTCCCAATACTCGACATTGAACAGGTGAATCGTCGCCGGCATGACGCCTTGGCCGTCGATTCGCGGTCTGGGTCCCTCTCCGTATCGATCGATCACGATTGGCCGGGGCTGACCATCGATGAAGTGCGCCCGAGCCTTGCGGCTTGAATTGCCCAGAAAAGCGCGAGCCAGCCTTGAGCAGGATTCTGTCGCCGGGTTGAAAGTGGTTCGCGTTGACCGGTGCAAGCGACTGCCAGGCGGTCTCGCGTGATCGGCCCGCAGCCTCGTCCGAGCCGTGTTGGCTGTCCACATAGAACTCCGCGGCCAGAATATTGCGGGCGGCAACACTCATGCAGCAAACAACCATAATCAATCCGGCCATGGTACGGATCATGCTGCCCTTGTTCATCGCAAAACTCACCCATGCGTCGTGTGTTGCCGTTTTCCCGTGTTCGCACGTCATGTTGTCCTCCCGACGAAAGTTGACGACCTGGTCTGAATGCGGCGCAGCTACGTATGCCAAGCACTGCAATCGATGGCGGTGTCAAGTCACCGCTAAGTTCTCCAGAGACGGAAGCTTCCACAAGTTGTGTTCGAGTAGGTTACGATCGTGAGCGTGTCGCACCGAGCCAGCCCTTCCGGCGGAAGTAACAGAGCAATCCGATGCCAATGGACGCCATCATTCCTAGGACCGCAATATAGCCGTAGGGCCTATGAAGCTCCGGCATGTTGCCCGGTAGATTCGTGTCGAAGTTCATACCATAGATGCCTGCAATGAAGCTGAGCGGGATAAAAATCGTGGCGATGATCGTTAACACTTTCATCACTTCGTTCGTGCGGTTACTGACCATTGTCAGGTAATAGTCACGCAGGCCGAAGCACAATTCTCGGTAGACATCAAGTAGCTCAATCAATTGGGTGGTGTGGTCGTGGCAGTCTCGCAAAAACACCCGTGTGTCGTCATGAATCAGTGGATGTTCATCGCGAACGAGCTGGTCAATGGCGTCGCGATGAGGCCGGATGGTACGTCGCAGGAGCAGCAACTCATTGCGCAATAGGTGAATGTCGTGATTCAACTCGAGTGTCTGATCGACAGACATTTCCTCTTCCAACGCGTCCAAACGATCTGCAAAGCCCTCCACGATCTGAAAGTAAGAGTCGACCACGGCATCGATCAATGCATACGCCAGATAGTCCGCTGTCGCCTCGCGCATCCGTCCCCCGCTCTTGCGAATCCGCTCTCGCACCGGATCGAGACAATCATCCGCGAGATCCTGTAACGTCAGCACAAAGTTCGGTCCCAGAAAAAGACTCAACTGTTCGGATTCGCCGTGTTCCCCTTTGCGAACCATCCGCAAAACAATGAAGAGCCGGTCATCGTATTCTTCCACCTTGGCTCGCTGATGGACGTTGACAACGTCCTCGAGAGCGAGTGCGTGCAAGTCGAACAGATCGCCCAGACGCTTGATGATGTCCGCGTCACCGAGTCCGTCAACATGGATCCAGGTGACTTGATACGTGCGCAAATAGTCGGGAAGCTGATCGACGTTCAGTACATCTTCCTCCAAGAGTTGATCCCGGCTGAAGGCAGTGACGTGAATGACCGGCAGCGGCGACTCTGGATGGCAGTCGACCGTGCCTGGTGGAGCGCCGGCTTGCGTTTGACGCCTAAATCGAGGTCGCCGACGTTTGCGATGTCGCTTCTTATTCATGCGGGTCCAATTCTGTTGGCCTGTCAGTAATCTAACGACATGCCACCAATGCTGTCCACGAAGACAACGCGTGGCAGTCCTGCGGCCCATTGGTCCATGCGTTGACAAAAAGACTGTTCATCGCCTGCACCAGGTGCTTCACACGCCATAAAGACGAGACCACGCCGATCGCTCCACCAAACTCGACACCCAAGCTGCGGCTGATCAAGTAGTGCGCGCCACCACCCTTCACGCACGTGTTCGTAGAGATCGCTGACAGCGATAGACTGGTCAGGAATGTGATCGCCTTAGAGGCAACGACAATGACCAACGCCCACAGAATCCCCGCTTGTCCGACAACATAGCCGCAGCGCAGGAACATGATCACGCCCAGGATGGTCAACGTGCAGGGAGTGAACACACCGGCAAATGTGCCGAATCTTGCGGTTGATTTCTCGTCAGACATTTCGCTGTTCAAGGGATTCTTCGCAGATCGTGGGCAGTGCGTGCCATGATGACGTAAATACCGCTTATCGGAATAACTGGGCTGCGAAATCGTGCAGGTACTCGCGCCGGTAATCCATGTGTGTCCGCCGTTGGTTTCCTTGTAGCCGATATCGAAGCCATGCTGCTTCAGCATCTCGACAGTTGCGCACGATGTTTCCAACAATAAGTCAGCCTTTCCCGTTGCAAACCAACAAAGGCGGAGGTCGCGTTTCCGTTCGGCGTTAACGAGTACTGCCGCATGTCGCTCTTCGAAACGGGGGCCGAGTGGTTGAATCTGTCCTGGTCGGCGACCAGAGGCTCCGAAGATCCCGGAACTGAACACACCGACGTAGCCGAACCGGTCGCCGTGTGAAGTGCCCATGCTCAAGGTGTGGCCGCCTCCCATGGAAAGATCGGCGATCGCCGTGTTGTTGTCTCGATCGGTGTGAACACGATAGCGTGTCTCGGCGGGAGCACAATGGAGTGACGACGAAACCTCATCCGCGTTAAGGCATTCGAGTTGGTGTTCCGCCTCCTGCGTCTCTTCAAGACTCCACAAGGTGGTTGTTCCCATGTGTCCCTTCACCTTACACTCAACGTGGCAGGCACTATTGTATCAGCTCCGTGAGAGGTGAGAATGCGGATCGGACTGCAAAGCGAGCTGGCCGAATCGTATCACAAGCGATGCAGAGCCAGCTCTCGTTTCGCAATTCTCAGTGAGACACAAGCAGTCGGTCACGCAAGGATGTCATTCGATGAAGAAAGGTGCCCACACGCGGCAACTCGCTTTGAGAGAAGGTATGATGATTCGGCTGCGTGGATTCACGCTACAGAACGCTGCGGCGCACGATCGGTACGACAACGTGTTGGGCCACTGCCGTTGTGCGGATGTCGTCGCCAGGCTTACAGCACCATTTGATTCGGGTTGGAAAGGCCGTCTGCCGGAGTCTTCCCGACAAGCGGTGCGTTCGCCTGATCCCAACGATCGGAGATCAATCCCATGAGGTCGTTCCAAGCGCTTTCCAACCTCGTTCGACAGAACCTGTCGCATTGTTTTTTCGCATGCGTCGTCGGGGCGTTCCTTGACATCGTGCCGCTCTCCGCTGGTGCCGCCGAAACAGCCGTCGATCCCGGCCGGCCCAAAATCGATTATCATTTCGACGGCCAGATCTCGCGCTCTGTATTGGAAAACTACCTGGCCCGGAGCGCCACCGTCGCCTCCTTGCTACATCTGGCCGCGGACGATGATTTGCGCATGATGCAGAAACACGGGCGTCAAATTTGCCGGACGCGTCATCTGGATGTGGGGCAGCGAATCGCGCATCGACGCTCTGGTCGAAAAAGGCAGCCTTTCGTCAAACGCATTCATGAGATGGATCCGGACATCATTCTCCAAGGGGCCATCTTCGAGATTGTCACCACCGATGTGAACAACGTTCCCATTCCCGCCTCCGTTTTTGAGGAATTCGATCTCCAACCCGAAGTACGGAATTTCCGCTATGAAGACATGATCTATCCCGTCGGCCATCGCGTCGACCACTGGCGCAAAGGGGCTTCGGTCCCGGACATGAGCCGCCTGGAAACCCGCATGTGGTTCGTCTATGTGGGAAAGCGGTGGATCGACATGGGACTCGAAGCCATTCACTTCGGCCAGGTCGAAATCATGGACGACCGCGACAAGGACCACGTTCACTGGCGCGACATGATGGCCCGTCTCCGCCGTTACGCCAAGACAGCACGCCCGACGTCACATCCTGCTCGCCGACGCCCATGTTCCCAGCGGTGGTATCGTCCATGACGGCGAACTTCTATTCGATCTCCACTCGTTTCCCTCCCGGCCCAAGTCGGTCAAAGGCAAGCCCTACCAAGCGATCCTGGAAAAAGGATTCAGCGATTCCATCTATGGTCGAAGCGTCGGCGGCCGCACGCCAAGCGGATGGTCGTGCGAGGCCTTGCCCTATATCGTCGAGATCGACAATTTCGGCAGTTCCGATCACCCCGGCCAATACCGCGAATCGGACCGGTACCATGTCTGGGGCTGGGATGAAATCAACTGGTTCGTCAAACAGCCGGAGGCCTATCGCAATGAATGGCTCGAGTACGCCTATCAATGGGTGCGCGAAACGGACCCCAATGGCTTCTTCCAACTCCCCTTGCGGCGATTCGAACAGTACACGGCCAGCATGACGCCCCCGAAAGGCCAGCGACAAGAAGAAACCATCAAGGCCATCTGGGCGGCAAGCGATCGGCAATAACGGATAGCGGTCGGCCATACCGGCTGTCCGGAACATCTTCGGCTCCGTGCTTTGTTTCGAAGGAAGTGAGAATACCGATTCGTCGCGGACCTTTCATCCGACCGTAGGCAACCTTCTCCGCCGTTCCGGGAAGACACTGAAATGCGATCTATTCCGCTTTCTCTGCTGTTGGATGCGGCGACAGGTTGTTTTCCACGCCCCAATTCTTATTCGGTTGCGGTCCGAGCTCAAGCTCCAAGACGCCGCCCTGAATAAGTGTCTTGTGATCCAACCAACAGCGATCCAGCGGCGCTCCGTTGAGAATCGCGCTCTGGATGTAGACATTTTCCGGGGCTTGGTTGTGGGCCACAATCGTAAAGGGCTTGTCCGGAAGGGTAGCAATTCGGATCGAGGTGAATCGTAACCTTGATCAAAAACGGGTGCGGTGATGTCGTAGGTCGGATGCACGGCGCAGCCTCCGTCGAATTGGAAAAGTCCCATGGCCATCAGAGCACTCAGGGCTCCCATCTGGCCTTGATCCTCGTCACCGTTATAGCCTCCGTAGGGTGACGTATCGGAAAAGACCAATTGATGGACGCGCCGCACCCATTTCTGGCTAAGCCAGGGAAAGCCGATGCGATTGAAGTAATGGGCCATGCCGCAACTATCTTGATTGCTGTAATCGACCCATGCGGAGGCATGTCCACGCCCGTGTGCTTCTCCGGGCAGAAAGCGTTGTGGTTCGGCTTTCCGCAAGAATCCCATTCAGATGGTCTGCTGCGGCTTGTTCACCGCCTAACAGAGAAGCGAGTCCCACGGGATCATGCGGCACAAAGAAGGTGGAGATCGACGCATTGCTCTCACAGAAGCCACCTTGCTCAAATTCTCCGGCCACGGGTGCGAAGTTCTCTCTCCATCCGCCGTCAGAAGTGCGGACCCAGGCAAACTTCTTTTCGGGCCAGATGACGTTGCGGTAGTTTTGGCTGCGCTCGAGCAGGACCGGAACATCCTCGGTCTTCCCTAGGAGTTGGGCCATCTGCGCAAGCACCAATCGTGATACGCGTTATAGAGCGTGAGTGAACTCACACCCTTGCCATGTCCGCCGTTGACGAACTTGCCCCAGGGGATATAGCCTTTGTCGAGGTACCACTGCGTTGCCTCCACGCCGTTGGTATTACGCGCGTAGCCGCCGTAGTCTCGCGAGCCCCCCGGACGCGCGTTCTTCATCAGCCCCGCATACGCCTTCTCGGCATCGAAGCTAGGGATGCCCTTGGCCAGAGCCGCGGCGTAGGCAGGAACCGCAGAGTCGCCGATCATCACCCAGGTGTAGTTGCCCCCGGATGGACCGCGCGGTATCAGGCCGCCATTCTCATAGTACGTGATCCCGGTGTTGAGGATGTTGCTGTAGTGATCGGGGCAGAGAAGTGGCCACAGGATATTGAGTGTCCAATGACTGCCCCACCAGGCATCGTGATTGTGCATAGGAAAACGAGGTTGCCCCTTCTCCATGGGGACTTGGCGAATCTGCGGCACTTCCCCCGTCATATCCATGTAAGTTCCTTGCACGTCACTGACAATCCGTCGGCCCAACATCGAACGCCAAAGGTCCGTATAGAACTTGGTGCGTTGCGACTTGGTTCCACCTTTTACCATGATGCGGGAGAGAACCTGATTCCACTCCTGCTTCGATTCACGGACCACCTGATCGAAATCCCAGTGGTCCAGCTCTGCCTGCATGTTTCGACGAGCGTTGTCGATCGATGAATAGCTGATGGAAACCTTCATCAGCAACGGGGTCTTGCCATCCGAAGCGAAGCTCACAAAGGCACCAGCATCTTTGCCGGAGATCTGCTCCATCGGCCCAGCAACGACGGTCTTGGATGCCTGCCCATCTTCCCTTCGCCATCCACCGAAATCTTTCATCGGTTGACTGAAACGGGCCACGAAAAAGACGGACGTGGGCTTGGGACGCCGGGAGGTCTTATCGAGCAAACTGACTCCTTCAATTTCCCGAACGTTGACACGTCGGACTTCGCTCTGAAGCATCGCCTGGTGGGCGAGAAACGCGCCGGTGTCAAACAGGACATGCGCCTTATCGGACTCGGGAAAATGATACCTGATGGAACCCTACGCGCGCGGTAGACGTCAATTCCGCCGTGATCTGGTAACGATCGAGAGTCACTTGGTGGTAGCCTGGTCGTACCACCTCACTGTCATGCGAGAAGGCCGACTTGTAGGCATCCATTCCTTGATGTCCGATCATTTCACCGACAAGCGGCATGACCGGGATTCCCGAGAGTTGCCAGGCGTGAAGATGACTGAAGCACCGTATCGCCTTGCTGTCGTAGAGATAGCCTGATTCCCACGAACCTTTCACATCCGTGTCCGGGCTCAGACTGACCATGCCGAAGGGGCGGCAGGCCGAGTTGAAATAGAACCATCGGGACTTGTGGGTGTCAATCAGCGGATCGACAAGTTCCACCGGGGTGAGCGGTCTGGTTTGCGAAACCGTAGCAAGGGGCTCAGTCCAGGATGGGCTGTCGCCTGCTGCAACATTGAAGCTCACGAAACAAACAAGCCAGGAGATCCGACGAATGGTGCGATGCATGGGATTCCGTCCGTTGAGTACTGGAGGCGGTCGATTGAGATGAAAGGTTTGTTGTCGCACGAATGCGTCCCGGTATCTTACTGACGGCGGCGCCGTTAATGAACCAGGACGACCAACGGGCGTCCGGGAATCTCCCCCTTTTTTTGCGTTGCCACCGGAGGATCATGAGACACCCTGCCCGTGAATCATGTCTCGGCCCATCGTTTCGCTGGACAACCGCCTTGCCAAGCCACCACAATTCACGGAAACTCGAACCTGCAAGATCGTGACCAGCGCGTTTCCACGATCCGGAAACCGAACTGACATCGTTTTCCACGGAATGTCGATCCGTTTCGAAGGACTGCTCCACGCAGGATTCGAGAACGTGAGCACCCCTGGTGGAACATGCCCTTAAAAGGTGAGACATCGGCCGCTCCATTCGACGGCAGGTCATATCGACTTCAAAAGCATTTCTTCACTGCGACGAGGATTGATCGTGATTCGTACGCTCCTACAACTCCTGACGATTGCTTGTCTGTCCACGGCCGTTCCGGCACAGGACCATTGGCCTCGTTTTCGCGGTCCCGATGCGGACGGTGTGGCGGCTGACAACGCGAGCCTGCCAACAACCTGGACGACCAGCGAGAATGTGCGTTGGGCGACCGATGTACTCGGGTGGGGTTGGTCCTGTCCCATTGTATGGGGAGAACGCGTCTTTCTCACGAGTGTTGTCAGCGATGACGAGAACCTGACGCCCACCAAAGGGCTCTACCTGGGGGAAGGCGTACGCGAACCGGCAAAGGGCATGCATCACTGGATGGTGCATTGTTTCGATCTGAAGACCGGTGCATCTGTTTGGACCAAGGAGGCCCATGCCGGTCCACCAAAAGTGCCTCGCCATCCCAAGAGCACCTACGCATCGGAGACACCAACGACCGACGGTGAGCGGCTGTACGTGTTGTTTGGTGATTTAGGACTGTTCTGTTACGACTTGGACGGAACGCCATTGTGGTCCCAGGAATTCGAGCCGAAGAAGACTTTCTTCGATTACGGCGCCGCAAGTTCTCCTGTCGTTCAGGACGGTCAGGTCATCGTGGTCTACGACAACCTTGAGGATTCCTGGATTGCTGCGTTCGATGCCGCAACCGGCGAGCAGCGCTGGCGGAAACCACGCGATGAAACGCATTCGTGGGCTACGCCCTTCGTTTGGAAGAATGAGCTGCGGACGGAGATCGTGGTGCCGGGCAAAAGCCGCAACCGGAGTTATTCGCTCGACGGCAAGGTACTCTGGGAGTTTGACGGCCGGATGTCGAACCTCGTCATCCCATCCCCCTTCGCCGCCCACGGTCTGTGCTACATTGCGTCCGGCTACATTGGGGACGCTCACCGGCCGACGTTTGCCGTGCGACCGGGAGGAAGCGGCGACATTGCTCCGGAAGGAGGTTTTGAAGACAGCAAGTACATCGCCTGGTATCAGGGCCAATCGTCGCCCTACAATCCGTCGCAGATCGTCTACGGCGATTATCTTTACACGCTTTACGATCGAGGGTTTCTGACCTGCCATGACGCCAAGACCGGTGCAGAAATCTATGGCAAGCAGCGGTTCGCGCCGCGCGGGTCGTTCACGGCATCCCCCTTTGCCTTCAATGGACATCTGTTCTTCCTGAGCGAAGATGGCTTGACTTATGTTGTGAAGCCTGGACCAGAATTCGAGATCGTCCAGCGAAACGATCTCGACGAACTGACCCTGGCAAGCCCCGCCGTTGCGGGGGACAAATTACTCATCCGCACGGCTTCCAAGCTGTATTGCCTGTCGAAAGGCGCCCGGCTGGATGCGGCCACCCAAGCTCGTCTGCAACCCCGCAGGTCCGCCTCGAATGTGCCGGATATTTGGGGCGCTGTGGCAGATGGCAATCGCGAAGAGGTAGCACGACTGTTGGTGGATGGTGTGTCGGTCGATGCAAAGCAGCCAGGTAGCGGATTGACTCCACTGTCTACGGCGGCGGCGTTTGGACAGACCGACATGGTGACACTGCTGATCGGGAATGGCGCTGATGTCTCGATCACTGGCGGAGACGGCAATACGGCGCTGCATATTGCCTCCTTCTTCGCGCATCAGAAGATTGTGGAATTGCTGCTCGAACATGGAGCCCCGGCCGACGTCAAGAACGGCCGAGGGGAAACGCCGCTGGACGTGGTGTCAGTGGATTGGGGACCCGCGTTGGAGCAAAACTACCGAACGATCGGCGACCTAATCGGCATCGAGCTTGATCTGACGCAGATCAAGCAGGCGCGACCAAGAATTGCGACACGGTTGCGGGAAGTCACCGCGAATGATGCCCCTAGAAATTCTGGTTGGGAAATCGCACCCGCATCGCTTGCTCGAGCAACGTCTCAACTCAATGCGGCGGTCGAGGCGGGAGAGATTGCTGGAGGAGTACATCTGGTCGTCAAAGACGGGAAAATCCGCCACTTGGCAACTGCCGGCGTGTGCGATATTGAAGATCCAAGGTCATTTGAAGCCGACACGTTGCTACGCATCTACTCCATGACAAAGCCGGTCACTTCCGTGGCCGCCATGACGTTGTTGGAGCAGGGCAAGTTTCAGTTGGATGACCCCGTATCCCAATTTATTCCCGCCTTTGCCAAGACCAGTGTATTGGAAGGTGAAGAGGACGCGCAGAGAATCGTGCCAGCAAAACGTCCGATTACAGTCCGCGACGTTTTTCGACACACGACCGGCTACAGCTACGGCGATGGTGAGCCAGGTGCACTTGAGTATTATGAACGCGCGGGAATGCAGCTACCGGCCGCCCATGGCGATGTTACCCCCGGACATGAACATCCAACAAGCGGCGGAGGCGCTCGCGCAAATCCCCGCTCATCACCATCCTGGAGAGCGGTTCACGTACGGATTTAGCACGGATCTACTGGGACGCCTCATCGAAATTTGGTCGGGGAAACCACTCGATCAGTATCTTCAGCAAGCGGTTTTCGAACCGCTGGAGATGATCGATACAGGATTCTCCATTCCAACGAGCAAGCGAGGCCGTTTGTCGTCTTGCCATCTGATCCAGGACGGAAAACTAGCGATCGCGGATAAGGCTGCGTCGAGTCCGTTTCACGACGGCTTTGCGTTCCTGTCCGGCGGAGGTGGTCTGATCTCAACCGTTGGGGACTACGCGAACTTTTGCCAGATGCTTGTCGATGACGGTCAATTCAATGGCAAGCGACTATTGCAGCCCAACACGATCCAGCTGATGTTTACGGATCAGCTAGACGGCGTGGCCGGCGATTTTCGCTTCGGTCTTGGATTTGCGATTGGCGAGGTGCAGATCGGGTCCGGCGAGGAAGCCCGAAAACGAGCACAGTATTCCTGGGCGGGCTATGCCAGCACCGATTTCCGGTTGGTGCCGGAAGAGCGGCTCTTCCAGATCTTTGTCCGTCAGCAAGTTCCCTCATCGCACACTCTCGCGAACCGACTGTTTGCGATCATCTACGAAGGACTGGGAACCGATTGAGCAGCCCACGTTGTTCATGGTCTGGCGCAGGACGGACGGAATTCGGGCCCGCTGCAATCTTCGGCGAAAGCGCGTGAACTACCCAGCGCGTAAGTTTCTCGGTAGCATCTCGTCGCCCTTTCTGCTCGAAAGTCACATCGCCATGAACGCGACATGTTCATGCGACACGCACTAGCCGAAGGGTGCTCGCCCTGGTTTCTGGCCATTGGTTCGAACCGGGGCGTCGGCCCCCCGGCCAGACGAATTCGCCGCGATGGCTGGCGTCTTCTGCCGCAATCGACGAATACCCTACTACGCGCGCCATGCCCGTGTCGTTTGGCGCCCCCATCATCTTGTAGCAAGGCACTCCCGTCGAACATTTCCGTTCCGACAGCGGGGCATGACAAGTCCGCTCACTTCTCGACCCGGTTCGCACGAGCCGTGGTGGCCCGCATCACTTGCTCGATCTCGTCTCCCTCCAGGCCGCGACTGAGCATTTCTCGTTTCAATTCCATTTCTTCTCGATGGCAGGCATACTTGCGGATTTCCCGAACCACCGTAGTAATGACCCCTGCCACGGAGCCGATCAAGACGATCACCACGATCATGTTGAAGGGCACCGGCATCTGCAGAATGGATTCCAGTATGTTACTCATCCTTTCCCCTTCTTCTGCTGAGTTCGTGTCACGATTCGTCCCCCGGGAAATCGCGGAGAGACGAACGCCCGAACCAATCAAGTCCTTCCAGAATGCCGCTTGTCGCCGAGTTGGATGCGAGAAGGAGCCGGTCTTTCCAACCTCGTTCCTGATGCAATTGGGCAACTTGCCGGGCGAGGGATCGATCCGCGTTGCCGACCAGGATTGCCTGATATCCGGCGGTCAGTGCCGCCCAATCATTTCCCGAATCTCCGGCGAAAATAATCGACTTCGGATTCAGTTCAACGTACTCCGTCCACCATGCCATTGCGTACGCTTTCGAGACGCCCGCCGGCAAGAGATCAATCAAACCATCGCCAGTGAAGGGATCGACGCTGTGGATGATGGAATAAGGCGCATCGTCGCGATGCAGTTCCTGTTGGATTTCGCCAACCAGATGACTCAGTCGGGAGGCATCAGCATAGTAACTCAGTTTGAAGCGTCCCTGCTTTTCGGGCTCCTGCATCCGTAGCCCATCCACTGTCCCCAGCCGTGCTGTCAGCTGCTGAATCGGCAGCGAGGCAATCCGTTGGCTGAGATGGTTCTGATAGGCTTCCACCAAATCGAATTCACCCGATGCTTGTCGCTCGAACACCGACGTCCCGACATCACAGAGAATCCAATCGGGCTGTGGAAGCTCATACTCATCGATTGCCTGCCGTACCGACTCGAAATGTCGACCCGTAACAAAAACCAACAGCATCCCGCGCTCGGCAACGTGCGAAGCGAGAATTTTCAGATCCACCTGATTTTGGTGGTTGCCGTCCAGCGGAATCAAGGTTCCGTCCAGATCTGTTGCCAGTACACGCTTGTCGGCAGTCTTGTTCATTTTATCAGAAGGTCTTGTGCGAAAACCCGAGAGGCAGTGTCAAACACGCTTTAGCCAAACGATCTGGTACGGCGTGAGCTTCAGCGGTTCGGAAGTCGCGTAGGTCGTATCCTCGATCATGTCTTCGAAGAATCGGCCTAGTCCCGCCGTCCGCATTCGGTTGCCATCGATGACTTGGGACGCAGCCGAAAAGTTGGCCAGGACGATCATTCGGTTGGCATCCCTGGTGCGTACGTAGCCCAAAACATGTTCATTGTTCGTGGCCACTAGTTCCATATGTTGCCCTGCCAGGGCAGGCAGCTTCTTCCGCAACGCAATCATCTTCTGAGTTGATCGGAAGACCCGCTTGCGGATTGAGCCGTTACCGGAGTCCAAATGGTCATTCAATTCCTCCAGGAACTCCCACTGCATCTTCGGGCGATGAATCCACCGCGAGTCGCCTGCTTTGGCTGGGTCTTTCACGAAATCATAGTCGTTCAGCATACCCCATTCTTCGCCAAGGTAGAGCAGAGGAATTCCACCGATGCTGAGCGTAATGCCGTGCAGCAACATCATACGGCGGATCGCCAATTCTCTCCGCTCTTCATTGTCCTCCTCGATCGCTTGTTCCAAGCCGGCCAGCGATGCCATCGTACCAGAGATTCGCATGTCGCCTGTCTCGACATTCTCCTGGAAAGGAACACCGCGGGCGAAAGAGCCAGGAAACTGGCCGGTATAGAAATCGTTCAGAAACTGACGGTGATCGTAGGCGTTGATCCCAATGGCAGCCGCATCCGCATCGTCGAACGTCCAGCCAATGTCATCGTGGCAGCGTAAGTAATTCACCCAGGCGGTGTGTTTTGGCAGGCGATAGCGATGGCTGAGTGTCCGCGTCAATAGAGAAGTCTTGGTGGTTGCCAGCGATTCCCAGAGTAATGCCATCAATGTGGGATTGTACGAAATCTGGCACTCTTGTTCGCTGACATACTTGACGACTTCATCCGGGTGGACGATCGCTTCGGACTTGAAGAGCAATCCCGGGGTGGCGATCCGAGCCAAGCGGTTGAAGCTTTGAATCAAGGTGTGTGCTTCGGGCAGGTTCTCGCAACCGGTGCCCAATTGTTTCCAGATGAAGGCGACCGCATCCAGCCGCAGGATATCGACACCCGTGTTGGCGATGAAGTACATTTCTTCCAACATCGCCTGGAACACGGCCGGATTGTGGTAGTTCAGATCCCACTGAAAGCTGTTGAAGGTCGTCCAGACCCACTGCTGCATTCCTTCGTGCCAGGTGAAATTGCCGCGGCGCACCGTAGGGAAGATCTCCCGCAGAGTCTGCTCGTACCGTTCGGGCTCAGTGCGATCCGGGAAGATGCGATAAAACTCCTGATACTCGCGTTCGCCTGCCTGCGCCATTTGAGCCCATTGGTGATCATCGGATGTGTGGTTAAACACAAAATCCAAGACCAGCCAAATGCCGGCTTCGTGCAGATCTTCCGTCAGTCCTCGCAAGTCGTCGATTGTGCCAAGCCGCGGATCGACGGAACGGTAGTTGCTGATCGCATAACCTCCATCACTGTCGCCGGGGCGAACGGCGAACAATGGCATCAGATGCAGGTACGTCAGCCCCAACTCCTTGAAGTAGCCAACGTGTTCCCGCAATCGACCGAGGTTCTGGCTGAACAGATCGACGTACAACGCACCGCCGATGATCTTTTCGGACTGAAACCAATCCGGCTCGTTGATTCGGCGCTGGTCCAGTTTGCAGAGTGACTCGGGACGATCGGCCCACGCTTGGGCAGCGGTGACGAGGATCTGCTGGAGGTGATAGAAAAAATCGTATCGGTTGCCGTATAGCTGGAACAACGACCGGAACAATGGATGCCAGTGTCCGGACAAACGGACTTCGAATTGGTGCCGTTTCGCGGGATCGATCGAAGTCCGCTGCCACACCTCGTCCAATCGAGGTTGCAGGCGTTGCAGCGTCACGTCCGCCCTGTAATCGAGGTCTGTGGGCATGCGGTTATCATTCGATCCGGTCATTGGGAATGGTGATCTTGTCCAGGAAATTGTAGTAGTTGATTCCCTCGAGGATTCCTGCGGCGTGGGATGCATTCGCAAAGTAGATGCGCGGCCGTTTGCGAAGGCGATTCAATTCCGAACTGTGATTGCCGACTACTACGCCCAAGGTCCTGCCCAACAGCATGCCCGCGTCGTTGCCCGAATCGCCCGCGACCAGAACGTGCTCAGGGGCAAATCCCCATTTGTAGAGGAGATGGCGCATCGACAGATCGCTTCCCCCCGCACCGGAATCACGTCCAAGAACATCCCCAACGACATCACAACCTTAGCACGCACCCCCGCCTCGCGAAGGATCTTCTTGATCTCTAGTAACGCTGGGACTAATGCTCGTGTCCACTTCATAGCTAATCTTGAATTCGGACTGGTGCTCCGGTTCTTGCGGAAAGAATCCTGGCAGGTCGTCCAGCACTTTGCGAATCTCGTTCGGCTGCCAGGCGAATCCGATGGACTTGTGCCAACTGCGGTCCGGCGTGAGTTGCTCGCCATAGTGCAATTGCGTTCCGCAATCGGTATCGATCAGATCGGGGCGAGGCAGGCCCAATTGCTCAATTAATGCCATCGCACTGTCGAGACGCCGGCCTGTAGCAATGCCGAATCCGACGTATTTATGACTGCGAATCACCTCAATGAACTCGGCCAGGGCATCGTCGTCGCCGGTGAGTGTGTTATCCAGATCGGTGATGATCAATCGGTCGAATTCCGGCAGGCGGCGCGATGTCGGCTTGGATGCCAGCACGGGCGCGGGCGAGTGCTCCAGGATATCACTCAGGTCCCGCAAATAGCGTTTGGCATGGTTGCTCCACGAATAGTACTTGCGCGTCCCCTCGATGCCGTTGGCGGACCACTCCGCCCATTGTTCCGGCTCGGTTAGCGTTCGCAACAGGGCGTGCTCAATGGCTTCCCGGTTCAGGGGATCCACCAACAAGCCGTTGCGACAGTTGGCGATGATGTCGCGAGGTCCACCGTCATTCGTCGCCACCAGCGGCAACCCCGTGGCGCCCGCCTCCAAGAGAGTTAAACCGAAAGGTTCCGTCAACGCGGGATTGATGAAGACCCCCTTGGTGGAAGCGGCCAGACGATACAACTCGGGAACCTCATTGGCCGCATGTGATTTGGGATAGGCCACTTTCCCATAAAGGTCGTAGAGATCGATCAGATACATGACGTTGCTAATGACTGCCTGCTGCCCCGCTGGCAACCCTCGCAAATCATCACGCGCCCCCATGATCATCACCAGGTTTGCCAATTCCTGCAGTTCTTCACTTTCGCCGTAAACCCGCACTAACGTTTCCAGGTTTTTCCGCTCGTCCGGCCGCGCCAAAGTCAAGATGATCGGCTTCTGGGGTTGATTCAGGAAGCGACTCTAATTGGTCGGCAATTGCGGGCTTCTTCCAATCCTCGCTCAGCGGCGAGAACAATGACAAGTCGACGCCGGGTGGAATGACCTCCATCCGCGAAGGTTCATAATGATCATACAGCTCGTACTGTTGCTGGACCTCCTGACTCGTACTCGTGACGACCATCGATGCCGTTTCCAACGCTATTTCTTCTGCCTCGATCCGCGTCGTGAATCGGTACTTCTTCTCCATGCCCTCGGTATCGGTCTTGCCCAGAGACAGCCGTTGTCGTTTCACTCGGCCCAGCGAGTGGCCGGTGAATACGTAAGGCACATGCAGTAGTCGCGCCAGTTGAGCACCCGCGTAGCCGGCATCGGCATAGTGGCCGTGAATGATGTCCGGGAATCCGTGTCGCTTGAAATGGCCCAGTGTCTGATCGATAAACATCTCCAGGTAAGGCCAGAGGGACTCCTTCCGCAAGTAGCGTTTCGGCCCGAAGGGAATTCGGACGATCTTCGCTCCATCGGAAATCGGTTCTTCCAAGCGGGCATAGTCGTCGTCCACTTTCGGATCGATGATTTGCCGCGTCAGCAATTCCACCTCGCGGACATTGGGCTGAGCTGCCAGTTCACGTGCCAATTCCAGCACATATTTCACCTGCCCGCCCGTGTCGGCATCGCGTCCCAATTCGCAATCTTGCGCCCGAATCAGACCATGCAAGCTGATCAGAGTGATCTTCAGGCCTTCCGGATTGAGCGCATACCGCTTTGGCACTTCATCCTCGGCCGTGCGTTTGGCCTGTGACTCCTCAGGAGCAACCATTGATTCTTGTGCCATCGTCCTATTCTCCTCCTCGAAAAAATGTGTCCTGAATGGCGGCTGACCATCGTCTCAGGTTGCAAAGTCGGATGGTTGATGTGCATCTCGCATCAGGCTCTCACGACTCTCCCTCGAGTCGATCCACGAACGCGAAAGGCAATTCCGATGGGCCGAATCCTTTCGCGTAGTATACGGACAATCAACACCCGCCGTTCTTCGTCGCGAAATTCGCAGGCGGCAGCGAACGGGAACCGACGCCCACCGCACAGGCGGCAACCCGAGGAAGACGCGGACGTCAAATGGACTGCTCTCCTGTCCCACCGCCTCTTGTGCCGTCACCGCCGGCCGCGCCGCCGAATCATCGAACAGAGAGGGAAATTCCTGCTCGGCCGCTCGACCTAGCCCAGCGGCTGGGCAGCCCGTGTCGCGCCGTGTCCCTGCTGGGCGATCCATCCATCCGGCGTAACACAGCTTAAGTGAGCAAAGACCGTGCCAGGAAATAGACTCGAGCGCGTTGCACCTGCGTGTAACGTCTCGGCAGCCTTTCTGCGAGGAAGAAACATCGCCAGGAACGCGAGATGTGCGTGCGAGACGCACGAGGGTGGGGCGCCGATGTGACACCGACGTCCCCTTATTTGGGACACGGTTGTCTCATTGGTCCGGAATGACGTATATTGGGACATCCGTGTCTCAAACTCATCTCACCGCTCCCTCTGCCGCTTGCGACCCGCTGCGACCGTGAACAAACCGCTTGTTGTGACATGTCTGGACGCCGCCCCTCCCGCGACCTTGGGCGACGGTATCGAATGGTTGCGAGTCCCGTCGATCGCGGACATGATCAACACGGACTTTCCGCGGCCTCCACGTTTATTCGTGATTCACGTCAGCGACGATCAAGCCGCGCACTCGCGCAGCGCCATCCTGGCGTTACTGCGTGACTGGCCGCTGACCGATGTACTGCTTTGGGATCCGATGGCCAGTGGTGCTGCTGTGCGGAGTTACTTCCTGGCCGGGGTCACCGATGTGATTGTCAACCAGTCTCCGGCGACGCTTGGCAGAGTGATCCAGGAGACGCTGCAAAAACAGCAGATCCTACCGCGGCTGAAGGACCTGGGTCACCTGCGCAAGAAGGGCGGGCGATTTGAGTCGATCCTCAGTCGCAGCGAACGGATGTGGGAGCTGTTCGACCTCTGCACGCGCGTCGCGATGGCGGACGCAACGGTCTTGATCGTGGGAGAGACCGGCACCGGCAAGGAGTTGCTCGCCCGGGCGCTACACCGGCAATCGGAACGTCGCGGCCGCTTTGTAGCGGCCAATTGCGCCAGTATTCCGCCGGACCTGATCACCTCGGAACTCTTCGGCCACGAAAAGGGAGCTTTCACCGGTGCGGATCGTTCGAAAAGAGGCTTGGTGATGCGCGCCAACAAGGGCACTCTGTTTCTGGATGAGATTGGGGACATGCCTCCCGAGGCGCAGCAGAGCTTATTGCGTCTGTTGCAGGAAAAACAGATTCGTCCTGTCGGCGGTCAAATCGAGTTCGACGTGGATGTGCGGATCGTCGCGGCCACCAATGTCTTGCTCGATCAGGCCGTCAGCAAAGGCGAGTTTCGCGAGGATCTGTTCTACCGCCTGGACGTCATCCGCATGAATGTGCCCGCGCTGCGCGAACGTCCGGAGGACATCCTGTTTCTGTTTGGACATTTCACCAAGCAACTGGCAAAACACTACGGCCTCGATCCGCCGACGTTTTCCGATAGTTTTCTGGATGCGTTGATGCAGTACGAGTGGCCCGGCAACGTACGGCAATTGGAGAACTTTAGCGAACGCCTGGTACTTGCGCGGCCACAACGCGTACTCAAGGCTCGCGACTTCGAAAGGCTGCAGACGACAAACGTGGCCGGGAACCGGGAACTAACTCAACAGCAAGGCATGCCTGGAACGCCGGTCGTTGTCGATACTTCCAAACCCTTGCAGGAGAACCTGACTCCTCTGATCGAGCAGTTTGAAAAGAACTACTTGTGTTCCGTTCTGCAGCAGAATGGGGGCAGAGTGGCCGATGCGGCGCGGCAAGCCGACATGAGCCGACGCACATTACTACGAAAGATGAATCAGTACGGAATCGACAAGCAGGAGTTCAAGAGCCGGAGTGGCCCGTGAATCGATCGATGTAATCCCATCGACAATGCAAGCGGCGCTCGTCGGAAGTGAGAGATGGCGGATACTCGAACGTCTCAACTGCCGAAAGTGGCTGAAGATGGTCGCCATCGCCATCGAGGGCGTGCAACGTGTTCACGGGACGGGACGAAATCTGTCGCCGCCGCAGTTGCGAACGGTCCCTCACGTAATCCGGCCGGCAGCCAAACCTCGGCCCTCTCGATCTTGCCGATGCGACCGTTCCGGGCCAGGTCACATGCCAGGCGAAACTTTCGACGACTGCGCTGTTGCGTACCTGTCTGCAACACCCGGCCGGTCTCACGCTGCACGTCAACGAGCCGTCTGCCCTCGTCGATGGCTAACGTCAATGGCTTTTCACAGTACACGTCCTTGCCGGCCATCATCGCGCCCATCGACACGACCGTATGCCAATGGTCGACCGGGGCGCAAATCACCGCGTCAATGTCCTGCCGTTCCAAGAGTTTGCGAAAGTCAGCGTAGCCTTCTGCGTACGGGAAATCCTTCTTGGCATCACCTTTTCCCATTCCTCCGCATCCGACCAGCCTAAACCGGAGTTGTTCGCTGGGCGGTGGAGTGGCGGCCCAAGCCCGAGGCGTTCGATCCGCCCATTCCGCGAGATACCAGGCTGGCAGACTTGTGGCGGCGAACGCCCCCGTTTTTTGTAGGAAACGGCGACGGGAAATGCGTGGGCACTGAGTGCTCGTGATTCTGACTCGCTTATAATTGGCTCGACTGAATCATCTGGTCGTGACCGTTGACCCTGATCTTCACGGGACGCGGTTCGCTCGACGCAATGCGGTAGCTCGTGACGGCGCCGTCTTTCCATTGGATGTCCACGACAAACCCTCCTCGGCCACAAAGGCCGTGAACGTGACCGCTGTGCCACGCTTTTGGCAGTGCGGGCAGCAGTTCCAACACCGGTTGACCGTCGGTCGTGGTCTCCTGGCTTTGCAGCAGCATTTCGGCCACCGCCGCGCAGCCGCCGAAATTACCGTCGATTTGGAAGGGCGCATGCAAACAGAACAGGTTCGGAGCGCCGCGACCGATGAGCATGGACAACAGCTTTTCCGCGCGGTCGCCATCGTGCAAGCGCGCCCAGAAATTGGCTTTCCAAGCCATGCTCCACCCGGTGGAGGCATCACCGCGCCGTTCCAGCGACAAACGGGCTCCGCGGTAAAGCTCGGGGGTGCTCGGATTGATCTCACTGCCGGGGCAAAGGCCCCACAGATGCGAGCAGTGGCGGTGATGGATCTCCGTCTCTTCAAAATCTTGCTGCCATTCCATGATACGGCCGTCCGCGTTCACTCGAGTGGGGGCGAGTTTGTCGCGAGTCGCGTCGAGGCTCCTGGCGAAGTCCTCGTCGACGCCCAGGATACGCGCCGCAGCAGCCGTGTTCTTCAGCAGATCGCGCGTGATTTGCTGATCGAAGGTCGAACCGATGCACAGTGCCGTCGTCTGCCGCTTGCCGTTGAGATCCGTGTAGGCATAACTATTCTCAGGCGAGTTGGAAGGCACGACCACCAGTTGGTGTGTCTTTGGATCTTCGACCAACACGGCTTGCATGAATTGGCTCGCGCCCGCAAGATGGGATAGAATTCGCGTAGAAAAGCCTGATCCTTCGTAAACTCGTAGTGCAGCCAAATGTGTTGAGCGAGCCACGCGCCACAAGTTGGGCCGATGCAGGCGGGCAGGAAACTCGGGGCCGTGTCATACCACGGATTCTGCGTGTGATTTGCCATCCATCCGGGGGCGTTGAAGTAAGCCTTCGCCGTCTTTTCCCCTTCCTGCGCCACGCTGTCGATGAATCGCAACAGCGGCAGGTGGCAGTCCGACAGATTGGCCGGTTCCACGGGCCAGTAGTTCATCTGCAGATTGATGTTGCTGTGGAAGTCGCCGCGCCAGGGGGTGTCGTATTCTTCGGCCCAGATGCCTTGCAGGTTCGTTGGCAACGGGGAATCGGGCCGCGAGCCGCTGACGACCAGGTGCCGCCCGAACTGGAAATACAACGCCGCCAGCGCGGGATCGGCGGTCGTCTCGGCTGCCTTCACTCGGTCGGGCGTGGGCAGTTTCGAGTTTGACCCTTCCGGCAAGGTCAACTGGCAACGCTCCATCAGGCGTCGGTGATCGGCCACGGCCGCTTGCCGAATTGCGGCGAACGGTTTGGCCAATGCCGCCTCGAGCCGACGACGGGTCCGCGCTGGAAACTCCGTGTCCTTCCAGTTCGTGCCGGCAGATACGATTAACGTCACTTCGTCGGCCCGTTCGATGACCAGGCCGTCATCCGTGGCGGAGACTTCGCCTCCGATGGCATGTGCGCCCAGCAGGGCTGCAAAACGCATGCCTTTGCCGCCCCCGCCGGGCTTGTTGAACGACAGTTGGCCTTCGAGCACATGCAAGCCACCTTCGGCGCGGGTGGTCGCATCATGCCGCCGCGCCAAGGCGGCCGTGAACGAAAGCGCACCCGGTTTGTCGGCCTGAAGATGCAACGCAATCACCTCGCCGGGCTTGGACACGAGTAGCTCACGAGTGTAGGTCACACCTTTCCGCTGGTACTGCGTGCGCGCCACGCCTTGCATCAGATCAAGATCTCGGCGGTAGCCGTCGCCGACCGCGCGCAGCGGCTTGACGGCACCGGCCAAACGAATCTCCGCGAGCTGAAAGCTACCAATCGGCCGTGGCGCGAACGTAAACCGGTACCAGCGAAATGCTGCGGGGCGGGCGATCAGCAAACGTCTGCGTCTGATGGCGGCGCTCGAATGGTTTATCCAGAGCATGGCGGTCTACCTCGGTCCAGGTAGTACCGTCCGCCGAACCTTCCAACACCCACGACCGCGGGTCACGTTCTGGCATGTCGTCGCCACTGGTGAAGGCGTAGGAGTTGACGGTCTGCGGCCTGGGAAACTCCATCTGCCAGATGACAGGCGTGTTGCCGTTGTTCACGCACCACTTCGATCCCGGATTGTCGTCGACCGTGTTTTCGATGGCCTTGCCGTCGCCGGGTGCGTGCCCACTGGGCGACGAGAGTCTTGGCTCCGAGATGTTGTCGAAATCGACAATCAAATCACCCAACGTCTGGTAGCAGCCGAATTGGTCTTTATCGCCCCAACCGCGCACACCGTCGGCGTACCGGAAGTTCTTGCGCAAAACGGCGCCAGCCCCCGAGATGTCGCCGGCGAATAGTTTTTCGCGCACCTCCGGGAGGCATTTGTAGGCATCATCGCGATTGCCGTCGTAGGGTCCGCCCGACCAAAGGGACGATTCGTTGAGCACGATCCGCTGTTTGCCCACTCCGCCAAAATCCATCGCGCCCAGGCGGCCATTGCCCAACGGGCAGGATTCATGAAACGATTTGGCGGGTTGGACGAACCAAACGCTCATCGGCTCCGCGGGGGCCGACACCTCGGCCGATCGGCCAAGCCCCACGATGATTCCGCAGGCCGCCACGGCGACAAGAGCTATGTACGCATTCTTCATGAAGATCACTTCTTTTTCAGGGTGATTGCCATCCCACCTCGGACTACGGTTTCCAAGTTGGGATTTGTAGTAATCGCGCGCATGTAGTCAGGGTCAGCCATTCGCGGGTTGATGTTGTGGGCCAGAATCAGGCCCCCCGGACGTAGCAGCGGGAGAAGTTTTTCCAGGTAGTCCACGTACCCTTCCTTGTCGGCATCCAAGAATACGATGTCGATGGTTCCGGTCAGCTTGGTGACTTCTTCGTGGGCGTCGCCTTGCACCAGCGTGATCACGTCCTCCAGCCCAGCACGCTGGAAGTTCCCGCGGGCGACCGCGGCGCGCTCGGCGTCGATCTCGTACGTCGTCAGCTTTCCTCCTGTGGTTCTGAGGGCCAAGCCAAACCAAATTCCGGAGTAGCCAGTCGAGGTACCAAGCTCAATCACATGCTTGGCGCCGATGGACTGGGCCATGATTCGCAGTAACCGACCGTCGTGCTGTGGAACGTTGCGAAATCGCTGATTCGCAAGAATCTCGGAGAGAACAACGAGAGCGTTCTTCTCGAAGTCGTCGGCCGCCAAAGGTTCTTTTTCCAGCTGCAGATCGCCGGGCAGACGCGCTTCGCCGGGTTGAGCCCAAGCGACTCCGGTGGATGCGACCATCATGGAGCAAGCGAGCACGGCAAACACCTTCGCGTGGTGTCTTCGAAGTCGGCGGGAAGGGAACGACATGGTGTACTCCTCATTGGCTAGGGCGAAAGAGAATCCAATTGTTGGAGGGCGTAGGCGTAGGCGCCGATCGCGACGGCACGGTTCGTTGTGAGTTCCGAGACCCCAATGCCGAGTCGCGACAACGGATCGCAGAGGATCTTGCGGTCGGAGCGTGGCACGGCAATCTCTTTCGATTGCCCGCCGAGGAACTCCGCGAGCTGGTCTTCTTGCGTCAGATCGTAAACTCGTTGGACCAGACGCGGCAGTTTCTCGCCGTTGTACTTGCAGATTGTGCCGTTCATCTCTTCGATCAACCGGGGCATGAACAGGGACGCTGCCCCGGCAAGTCCACCGCCGATGACGGCCAAGCCGTCGATCAGCGTCAGTGCGTTGGCAAGTGCGTCGCCGACGACTTCACCGAGCGTGGCGTAAGCCTGTCGGGCTGCTTCGCGGTTGCCCTCGGCGCGCCCCATGCCGATCTGATAGATCGCTTCCGGCGAGGGAGCGGCGGCTGGCTCGATCCCCGCTGCGGCGGCGTACGTCCCCTGGACGGCCCGGATACTGGCGCCCTCTTCGGCAAAGGCGTTGCTCCCCAATTTATTGCGCAGGATCCAGATTTCCCCGGCCGCTGAATTGTCGCCGATAAAGAGTTGCCCGTCTCGGACAATGCCGCCCCCAAAGCCTGTGCCGAGCGTAACGGCGAACAGATTGCGGTACCGCTTGGGGCTTCCAGCCTGTTCCAACTGAAGATTCACTTTCGGCAGCAAACCGGCAATTGCCTCCCCGTAAGCGAATAAATCCCCATCGTTGTTGATAAACACCGGTATACCGAAGTGTTCTGTCAGCATCGGGCCCACGGCCACACCGCCGCGATACGCCGGCAGGTTTCCCACGTTGTAGATGATGCCGTTCGGATAATCCGCCGGTCCGGGGAAGGCAAAACTGATCGCTACCGGTTTCGCAGGCGCCTTTTCGATCAGCTGTTCGAAACCGGCGATCATATTCGAGAGGCTTGCCTCCAGGTCATTGGCCTCGGCCGAAAGGATGACCGGTTCGGACACCTCGCCGCCGCTTTGGATCGCGGAGAAAGCAAAGTTGGTCCCACCCGCATCCAGCGTTAGGACGACGCGTTGATCAGATTGCCAATTCATCGACGTTGGCCCCATAGAAAACCGTAATAAGGATCAAAACAGCAGAAATCACTTCTCCGCCGGACGTGGTTGCGTCAGCGCGATAATCGTCAGGTACGCGAAACACACAGCTGGCACGACGAATGCGAAATCCACGGACTTCACGTCGGCCAGACCACCCATCAACAGAGGAACCAATGCGCCGCCGGAGATGGCCATGCACATCAGCCCGCTGAGTTCGTTCGCGCGTTCCGGTTCGTGCTCGACCGTAATCGAAAACAACATCGGCCAGATATTCGCGAACCCCAACCCGGCGGCAACGACTCCCGCCACCGCAAGCGGCTGTGACCCTGACATTAACAACAGGGCTCCAACCAGGCCCAGCATGGCCGACGCCTGAAAGCAGCGTAACGGCGAAACGACCAGCAGGATGGCTCCCCCCAGAAGACGCCCGATCGTCAGTAGGAGAAAGAATGCGGCGGGACCGTACGTCCCGGCATTCGCCTCCGAAAAGCCAACCCCCATCAGGACGGGCTTCAAAAAGCGACCCATGCAGACCTCCGCTCCCACATACAGGAAAATACCCAGAACGGCGAGGGCGAAGATCGGTCGCTTCAGCAGCGATAGACTGCTTCCGATGCTGGGCGGTGTCTCGGGCTTGGTCTCGTCGATCTTCAGGCTCGCCACCAGAAGGAACGTAAGCGTCATCAAGGCGCAAAACACCGGAAATGAGCTACGCCACCCCATATCTTGGAACAGCCCGCCAAACAGGCCGATGGCGGTCACGCCACTGACGAGATATGCCGAGGACGTGCTGCCAAGCCCCTTGATCCCTTGTGCAAAACTCAGATTGCGGCTGTAGGCCCCCGGAGGACTGACATCGCGCATGATCGGATTGCCGGCGACCTGCAGGAAGGTCGTTCCAATCCCGAGGACGAAGATGCACGCCAGCAACAGGGCAAACCCCGGCTCCATCACACTCGGAATGAACATGGCCACGGCATTCAGCCCGAGCCCCAATAGCAGGAGGTTCTTCTTGCCGATCTGTCCCGCCAGCAGCCCCCCGGGCACACTGAAGATCGCGAACGAGAGGAACACGAAGAAAGGCAACAGCGTGGCGACGAACTTGCTGACTTCGAATCCTTTCTCCACCTCGTTGGACAACGGGGCCATGGCGTCGGCGACGCCCATCACCAGAAACGCCAGGAAGATCGGGATAGCTTTCAGGATCATGTGAAGAAACCGTTCCAAAGAAGAGGCATGGGTAGGATCTGCAGACGATCACAGATCTTTCTCGGAAAGGACAACGAGTGCGGCACGTGCCCGGTCACGCCAAGGTAATTTGGGTCAGTCCAGTGTCTTACGTAGCAGGTGCGGTCGCTCGGAGTCGATCTGCACGATCAGCTCGCCGAACAGCGTGTTGGCCCAGGCGAACCAATCGCGTGTGTAGTCGCTCGGGTTGTCTTTGTGAAACGCCTCGTGCATGAATCCCGGTGTCGGCGTGGGTATGCTTGAGCATTCGCAGGCACAGCAGGATCTCCTGGTCGGACGTGCTGGTCATTGCGCGCAGGATGATTCCCATCGGCCAGATGCGTTCTTTGCCCGAGTGCGGACTCGCCTGCCCGACTGCAGCGGTTCCGTGGAAGTAGTAAGGGTTGTGGTCGCTCAGCAGGAACGCGCGAGTTCGCAGGTAGATCGGATCGGTTGTCGAATGGACGCCAAGGTAGGCGAGCGACATCAGGCTCGGCACGTTGGCGTCGTCCCAGTGGACGCGGTTGCCGAAGCCATCGACCTCGTAGGCGTAGATCTTGCCAAAAGCAAGGTGCTCGACAATCGCGTACTGGTCGATCGCCTGTTGCACTTCGTCGGCAAGCGAACGGCACTCTGCAGCGAACGGGTCGTCGCCGAGCTTGTCACGGAAGATCGTCTCGAGCTGCCGGAGCGACTGGATCGGCGAAAAGGTTGGATGGCACAAGGAAGGGGAACAACGTGCTGTCGTCGCTGGGCCGGAAGGAGGAAGCGATCAGGCCCACGGGCTTGACCGGACGTCCCGTCCCCTCGAAGGGCGGGCCATCGATCATCTGCGTCGTTCGGCGGATGAAGCGGTAGGGCGTGCCTTCCTTGCGTTGTTCCGTGCGGAACGTTTCGACAATCAGCCGCATGGCGCGGCGCCAGTCCTCGTCGAAAATCGGAGCGATCGCCGGTCCGCTGGTAGTAGGCATTGGCGAGCCGCACGGTGTAGCAAAGCGAATCGATTTCCCACTTCCGCTCGTGAACGCCCGGCTTGCAGCTTGGGACGATCGTCTTCCCATTCCGACTTCCGCGTCATGTCCTTGTAGAACGCGTTGGCGTAGGGGTCCAGCAGCACGCACTTGGTCTGCCGACGCACCAGCCCCTCGATGAGCGATCGCAGTTCCTCGTCTCGCGTCACGTACGGCAGGTAGGGCCATACCTGTGCCGTCGAATCGCGGAGCCACATCGCATCGATGTCTCCGGTAATGACAAACGTATCGGGCTTCCCATCGATCACCTCGTAATCGACGGTCGTATCCAGCGTGTTCGGGTAGCAGTTTTCGAACATCCAAGCGAGTTCGGCATCGGCGATCTTGGCTTTCACCGTTTGCAGTGTCTGCTCCACCGCTGGGCTCGTGAAGCACCGCTCGGCAAGGGGGGGCGTTTCGAGGAGAATTCCTTGCTTCCTCCGCCAGCGAGACGCTAGAGAGCAAGGCAGTGGTGACTAGGGCCACGATCAAAGGGTAAGCGTTCGAATCGATTCATGATGTTGCGTCCCTTAAGTCGTTGATTTTGTAACGAATTTGACCGGTGCCTGTGTCAGTTCGCCGAGTCGCCGAACGGCCGGTCCTTGGGCGACATGGCCCACGCTTTATTCGGCTGCTCACTCATCGTGAACGACAGCGTTCCTCCCGCGGTGATTTCGTCGTGCTTGATCCACGAACGCGACAGCGGTTTACCGTCCAGGTCTGCGCCTCGGCGACGTGAATCGCCTTGTCCGAAACACCCGATGCCTCGATGACAAAATCCCGCCCGCTGGGCAGATGAATCGTCGCCTTGGGGAACCGAGGGCTGCCGATCACGTAGCCCGGCTTGCCAGGGCAAACGGGATAGAACCCGAGCGTGCTGAACAGGTACCAAGCCGACATCTGGCCGTTGTCCTCATCGCCGCAGTAGCCGTCCGGCCCAGGGCCGTAGAGCGTGTCCACGACTTGGCGAACCGGCGCTGCCGTCTTCCACGGAGCGCCGGCAAAGTTGTAAAGGTAAAGGACGTGATGGACCGGCTGGTTTCCGTGGGCGTATTGCCCCATACGGCAGGCGACCATCTCTGTCATTTCATGGATCACACCGCCGTAATGGCCGACGCCGAAAGTGGGTTCGGCGGCGAGCATCGCGTCGAGTTTCGCGACAAACGCCTCGTCGCCACCCATCAGTTCGATCAGCCCCGGCAGGTCATGCAGCACGCTCCAGCTATAGTGCCACGAACTCCCTTCGGTGAATGGCCCGCCCCACTCGTCAGCTTGGAAGTCAGGGCGCCAGGAGCCATCCGCCTGCCGGCCGCGCATCAGGCCGACCTCGGGGTCAAAGACGTTACGGTAGCTCTGCGAACGCTCGAGCAACTGTCGGGACGATGTCGTCCCGTCCCGCCTGGCGGCAAACCTGGGCGGCGCACCAGTCGTCATAGGCAAACTCCAGCGTGCGTGCTGTCGCTTCGCCGGTTTCGTCGCAGGCGACATAGCCTCGCTCAAGATAGCTTGCCAGCCCCTTGCGACCATAGGCGCCATTGTCGCTCAAGGCGGTGGCGTCCTTGATCGACGCCTCGGCGGCGGTCGCCAAGTCGAAATCGTCGATTCCCTTGCACAAGGCGTCGGCGACAACGCTCTCGACATGCGTGCCGATCATGCAATCGCGATAGCCGGGACTCGCCCACTTGGGAAACCAGCCGCCTTCCTTGTAAGCGTTGATCCAGCCGCGAATCATCGATGCGTTGATTTCCGGGTCGATGATGCTGAGCAACGGGTAGACCGCACGAAACGTATCCCAGAATCCGTTGTCGGCATACATCTCGCCCGGCTCGACTTTGCCGGAGTAAGGGCTGTAGTGCACGATTTCGCCCGCCCGGTTCTGCTCGTAGAAGATCCGCGGGAACAGCAACGCACGGTAGAGGTTGGAGTAAAACGTGATCAGTTGATCGTCGGTCGCACCCTCAATCTCGATCACGGCCAACCGCTTGTTCCACTCCGCCTTGCTCGCAGCGATGATCTCGTCGAACGACTTCTTGCCAATTTCCCGATCAAGATTCGATCGTCGCCTGATCGTGGCTGATAAACGAAGTTCCAAGTTGAACCTCCACGCTGCGGGAATGCGGGAAGGTCGAGTTCGACGGCGACCCAATGGCCGTCGGGGGACCGGTGGATCGATCGGATGGGCGCGTCGAAGCGGGCGACAAAGCGGCACCCGAAATCACCGGCCACGCCACCTCGATTGGCCCGCGCAACGCCCTTGACGATGCCGGCTTCCTGGTCGGCCTCGAAGCTGCCAGGCGCGTACGCGTCGAGGTGGACCCATGCCCGAGATTGCTCGGGGTACCGAAAACGCATCGCCGCGCAGCGCGTCGTCGCCGTCATCTCGGCGCGAATGCCGGTGTCTTCCAGCGTCACGCCGTAGTAATACGCCTTCGACTCCTCGCTGTCATGCGAGAACGCCGATGTCGGCAAATCTCTCGATGCCACGCCGGTGAACGGCATCACGCAGAAGTTACCGTAGTCGCCCATCCACGGACTTGGTTGGTGCGTGGCCTGGAAGCCCCGGAGACGCTCCGCCTTGTACTGGTAGATCCACCCGGTCTGCGTCGCCGGTACGCGGTGTCCAGAAGGTCATGCCAAACGGTGTGGCGACCGCGGGATAGGTGTTGCCATTCGAGAAAGCAGGTTCCGAATCCGTGCCGATCAGCGGATTCACCAATCCCGCATAGTCGGTTTCCGCCTTGGCAGCGTCGGTCCCGGCGAAATACGGCAGGAACAACAGCGTCACAGCGAGGTGGTAGCGAAGCATGTAGCGATCCTTGCGCCGAGAAGGTACCGAGTACGACCCGCGCGAACGCGGACGATGTCAGGAAAATGTCGCCTGGCGAACGGTTTCGGTAGGGCCGCGGTCGCACAAGGAACCGTTTGCCAAACTGACGATCGGGTCTGTACGAGAGCCCATTGGAAGGGAGAATTATCCCACATGCGCGTCTGACTTGTCACCAGTAGGATGCGGTATCTGCGGAGAGCCCGCCCGTTGGACGGCGTTCCACCCCCAAAGCCCGGAACCTCGTCTAGTTGAAGTCTGTATCGACTCCCAGTACAACCGTTTTGAGTGCCACGTACGTACCAGTCCTCCACCCCATCGATCGACCTCAGGATATTGTCATGAAATCAGTATCGCGCTGCACAGTCCAAGCCGCTCTATGTCTCGCCCTGCTGGCCATGGCGAACGCCATCGCCAGATCAGAGGATAACACACGCGATGTGAATCTGTTCCTCGGAACCGGAGGACACGGTCACACGTTCCCGGGAGCGACCGTTCCGTATGGCATGGTACAGCTGAGCCCCGATACGCGGACCGACGGTTGGGACGCTTGCGGGGGTTATCACCACAGCGATCACTCCATACTTGGCTTCAGCCACACGCACTTGAGCGGGACGGGCATTGGAGACTTGGGCGACATCTTGTTCATGCCGGTCAGCGGCGAAGTGAAACCGGTGCCTGGGCCGGAAGATAATCCCGACGCAGGCTACCGAAGCCGATTCCGTCATGAAACCGAACAGGCGGAGCCGGGATACTACCGCGTTCACTTGGACGATTATGACATCGACGTCGAACTCACCGCAATGCCGCGTGCCGGCTTTCACCGCTACACGTATGCTCGGAACGCCAAGGCGGGCCTGGTGATTGACCTCGCGCACACCATTCATAGCCATCAAAACCCGGTCACGGAACTGCGGGTGATCAATGATACGGAAGTCGAAGGCTACAAACGCACTCGTGGTTGGGCTCGGAATCATCACGTCTATTTTCACGCCAAATTCAGTCGCCCGTTCACCTGCACGCTGTACGAAAACGGGCAGAAAGCGACGGGGCACTGGGCCGTCGCGACCGGCAATGTGCAAGCCGTGCTGCAGTTCGCGGACTCGGAGACGCCCGTCGTCGAGGCCAAGGTGGGCATCTCCGCGGTCGATTACGATGGAGCTGCGCATGAACCTCGAGTCGGAGAATCCTGACTGGGAATTCGACCGGGTCCGCGAGAACGCCCGAATCACGTGGCAGCACCAACTGGATCGGATTCAAGTCAAGGGCGGTAGTGCCGATGACCGAACGATTTTCTACACCGCTCTCTACCATACTTCCCTGAGCCCCTATCTGTTCACGGATGTCGACGGACGCTATCGGGGACACGACCAAAGGATTCACAAGGCAGACAACGGCCCCATGTACACGGTTTTCTCGTTGTGGGACACCTTCCGTGCCTTTCATCCATTGCTGACCATCACCGATCCGGATCGGGACAATGCATTCATTCGCACCATGCTGATCGAACTATGATCAAGGTGGCCTACTACCGAAGTGGGAATTGGCTGCCAATTACACCGGTACGATGATCGGCTACCACGCGGTCCCGGTGATCGTCGACGCCTATCAAAAGGGCCTTCGCGACTACGATGTCGCCAAGGCGTACGAAGCCATCGTCAAGTCGGCACATTTTCAGGAAGGGGGCTTTCTCTATCCATCCGCAGATGTCCGCGAGAAACTCAATGCGATGGCCAAGCATTACAACGACACTCTCGGATTCATCCCCTGCGATCTGGAGAACGAGTCCGTTTCGAAGGCACTCGAGTACGCCTACAACGACTGGTGCATTGCCGAAATGGCGGAGGATCTCGGCAAGACCGAGGATGCGGCGAAATTCCGCGAGCGAGCCGGCCGGTACCGCCAGTACTTCGACTCACAAACCGGATTCATGCGTGGAAAGAATCAAGATGGGTCCTGGAAATCACCGTTCAGTCCGAAGTTCTCGCGCCACCGCAAGGACGAATACACCGAGGGAAATGCCTGGCAGTGGACATGGTTTGTGCCGCACGATGTCGACGGCCTCGTGGAGCCTCATGGGCGGCCGCGAGAAGTTTGTCAGCAAGCTCGATCAACTCTTCACCGAGGACTCCTCTATCGAGGGAGACGAAAGCTCCAGTGACATCACCGGCTTGATCGGTCAATACGCGCATGGCAACGAACCGAGTCATCACATCACTCACATCTACAATTACGTGGGCCAGCCATGGAAAACGCAGAAGTTGGTCGACGAGATTCTGACCACGCTCTACTTCAACGACCCCAATGGTCTGTCCGGCAATGAAGACTGCGGTCAGATGTCGGCATGGTATCTGCTCAACGCGATGGGGTTTTACTCGTTCTGTCCGGGCGATCCCGCCTATTCCATTGGTCGTCCGCTGTTCGACGAAGTGTCGATTCGCCTGGGCGACGGCAAGAGCATTCACCGTGCGTGCGATCAACAATGGTCCCGAGCAGAATCTATATCCAGTCGGCTCAACTGAACGGCACGAAATTGGAGACACCGTTCTTCACCCACCAACAATTGGTGGCTGGCGGCGTGTTGGAGTTGACGATGGGTGCAACAACCGAACGAGCAGTGTTTCGCGGACAAGCCAAGCCCTGACCGCTGTCTCGTGCGTCCGATGCGCACGCCCGGATTGGGCCTCCCGGAGGATCACACGCATTTTCGATGATGCTTCGGGTTGCTCGCCCGGCGCGGCCGATGCTAGTGCGAATTGCGAAGGGATTGCGCCGCTCCGGGAATCTCGTGGTCAAGCATCAACGCTCGCACGAAAGGAACGGGTGGGGAGCCGAAGGAAAGGACTCGATCGTGGTACGTTTTCAGGTCGAACCGGTCGCCCCAAGTTGCTTCTTCTGCTTCTCGGCGAAGGTCCACGTGCTCGAGATATCCCACAAAGTAGGTCGACAGCTGCGCCGAAGTAAGCTGGGCACGCTTCCATTTTCCTGCCGCCTCGCGTTCTTCCTGGAAGGCGTCTTCGACCAGCAGCTTCATGCCTTCTTGCTCGGTCATGCCCTCGACGTGAACCGCCTGATCGAGGAGGGCGTTCGTCACATCACGGAGATACCATTTCAGGACAATCAGTTGCATTAGCGGATCACCGTCGAGAAAGCCCTCTTCGACCATCATCCATTCGGAGTAGACTGCCCAGCCCTCGATGAATGCTCCAGAACCTAACACGGCCCGTAGTTTGCCCGGATAGCGATTGGAGTGAGCCAATTGCAGAAAGTGTCCCGGCATTGCCTCGTGAATTGTCAGGTTGTGGAGCGAACGCAAGTTATATTCGCGCAGGAACGAGCGAGTTTGCTCCTCCGTCCAGTCCTTCGGCGGTGGAGCCACGGCGTAGAACGTCTTCTGGCCCACGTCCAGTACGCCGGGCGAATCACAATAGGCAAGGCTCACTCCCCGGCGGAACTCGGGCATGACAATGATCTCCAGCGGATCCGGTGGAATCGTCACGAGGTCTTTGGAACGTATGAATTCCGTGGCCAGTTCCAGAGAGTGCTCCGCTTCCTGTACGATGGCGTCTCGATCAGGTAGCTCGGCGTATGCGATTTCGAGACAGGCTCGGATGATGGCCCGCCGGTATGCCGCCGATGGACTGTCCGGGAATTCCGTGAGCGGATACCGCGCACGGTAGACCTCCCGGGCAAGGTCATACATTTGGCGGTGAAGATCCCGAACTTGCTGTTTGGCGCGGCTGAGAATGCGTGACCGTGTCATCGAGTTTTGGAGTATCCAGGCGAGCTTCTGGTCGAACAGTTCCTCACCCAGACGAAAATCTCCGGCGGCATTCGGCAGCAACTCTGACTCAAGCCATTCTTGATGTGCCTCGACCGCGACACGGGCCGTCGACAACGCTCGCTCGAGGCGGTCTCGCTCGGCTTCAGACAACGTACTCAAGTGGGGTTCCACCATGTTCTTCAGGATGCTCAATACGCCGCGATTCTGTTGCATGGCCGTTTCCGCGTGCACTCTTGGCACGCGGACCGCCTCGAGCGTCGAGCGAACTTGCTCGAAGAACTGTGGAAATTGCTCGAGTCGCTGAGTGACGCTTCGTAGGCGCTCGTCGATCGGGGCGAATTCTCGCGCCATGAGGCCATAGACAGCGTCTCCTGTGATGCCGGTGTAGTGGAGAGGATTCCATGCCCACTCCTGGAGGACCGCTAGATTCCACAGCTGCGCCTGCAGTTGGTGCTGAAGCATGAAAAAATCAACCTGGTTCGCCCGCGAGAGTTCTCCGTGATCGATTGCGGCAAGCTCCGCCAGGTATTGACGTAGGAAGCGGGCTTCCTGGTCTCGAGCTTGGTCATCGACCTGGTCAAGCTGTCCGTCAAAGCGGTGATCGCCCAGGCTTGTAGCGGACACGGGTGACAAGGCGGGAAACTCGTCGACGTAACGTTTCGCGAGCTCTTGAAAGCGAGCATTTGTTGATTCATCACTCGCTGTTGCGTTGCCACAGGTTGCGGCAACTCCAAGAGCGACGGTCGCCAGCAGGAGGAGGGTGTACTTGTGCAGCATCATGATCCTCGATGAAGTGGGAATGTTGGGAGACCGAACGGACATGTCAAAGCGTGCTATTCTTGCAATCGCTCGTCAGCTTTTGTAGGAGTATCATCCGGGCGTTGCTGTTCGGAAAACTGCGAGGCCAATCCGCCGAGCGATGTCTCACGATAAATACTTGGCAGGTCCTTTCCGGTGCGGAGCATTGTCCTGACGACCTGGTCAAAGGAGACGTAGTGCCGTCCGTCGGACAAAAGCGAGTACTCTGCACAGTTGAGTGCTCGAAGAGCCGCCATTGCATTTCGCTCGATACACGGAATTTGAACCTGGCCGTCAATCGGATCGCAAGTCAGGCCCAGATGGTGTTCGAGACCCATTTCGGCGGCGTATTCAATCTGCGGTGGGCTGCCCCCCAGAATCTGTGCCATGGCCGCGGCGGCCATCGAGCAAGCCACACCGACTTCGCCCTGACAGCCGACCTCGGCGCCGGAAATCGAGGCATTGTGTTTGGCAATGTTGCCGACCAACCCGGCCGTTGCAAGAGCACGAAGAATGACGAATTCGTCGAGCTGCTCGGTTCTTGCCAGATCGTACAGAACGGCGGGCAAGACGCCACATGCTCCGCAGGTAGGTGCGGTAATCACTCTCCCGCCGGAAGCGTTCTCTTCGCTGCATGCCAAAGCGAACGCACTGACCCGGCTGGTTCGGGCCTGCTCGTGCCCCAGGCTGCGGGAACGCCTGAATACGCGGGACGCTTTCCGTTGCAGATGCAACCGACCCGGCAAGGCGGTTTCGTTTCGCAAACCGCGGCCAATGGTGTCGCCCATGCACTGCCAAACCGTTCGCAGAAAATCCCAGATTGATTCTCCTTCACAGTCGTCTACTTTCTGCCACAGCGGCTGCCCGGTCTGCTCCGACCACGCCAGCAACTCCGTCATATCGCGGAAATCGTAGATCGTGTCCGAAGTTTCGGGGATGCTGCGGCCGGTCTCGTCATGAAGGGTGCCTCCCCCGGTACTGAAAACAGTCCAACGATCAGCTACGGTTGCTCGCGAGTCGAGCGTTTCGATCATCATCCCATTCGGGTGCTGTGGGAGCGTGATCTCGGGATGCCATTCAATTTTCACTGGGATCGGCTCCAAGGCATCGGCAATCGCTCGATCGGTCAAGTGACCTTTTCCGGTCGCCGCAAGGCTTCCGTAGAGCGTCACGCGAAAAGCCGCCGCACGGGGATGCCGTTCGCGAAATATCTGGCAGGCCAGATGAGGTCCCATCGTGTGGCTACTCGACGGTCCCATCCCCATTCGATACAGTTCGCGGAGTGAGTGCATGGCTTTTTCTCTGCACACATGTTCTCGACGTGGTTGACGACAATCAAGTCGCTTGCGTGGCATCGATCAACAAGAACCACGCTCACCATCACATTCGATCACGGTCACCGAAGCAGCGGGAAACTCGCATCGCTTTGTCAGGTCAATCGACTTCTCCTTCGGCGCAAGATGCCGTACCGATTGAAAACCGGTCACTTCGAACTCAGGAGCGGCGGATATCTCGTACGCCTTTGCTGATTTCGCGCGGAAAGCCCCGAGATCGATGTCGGCAAGCACAGCCTGCTGTCGTCGGAGATTGATGACATGCAGAAACAAGCGGTCTTCCGTGCGACTGGCAGTCACATCGAGGCCGTCCGGGTGCTTCACGATCCGCAGAAATCGATCACCGCTGTGATGCCTGTACAATCGCATCACTTCAGCCACTGGCATCAAATAGCATCTGCCACGCCCGGGTGGCGTCGACAACATGACCGCATTGACCTGCCACCGATTACCACAGAAATCAGCTGCCGTCGCAATCTGCAATAGGTCCCCATGCCTTTGGTGCGCATTGAGCATCCGCGCGTACGAGACGCCCGCAGCCCACGAAGAAAGCACATCGCACCGATCACGGCCGGGAATGGCAAAATGACATTCCGTCATCGCCAGCGGAATCGAGTCGCTAGGAAGCTGGTTGCGAATCTCTTGGATTTTTCGCTCGTGAATTTCGACGGCACCCATCAGCTGATTCCATGTTCGGTCGGGATCATGGCGATACTTGTTGTCGCGCAGTACGGGATCTTTCGCGTCGTCGGGGTCAAACATGTGATGGAATGCGAGATACTGCAAATGCTCGCCGGCGATCTCCCACATCCGGGGCGCCCAACCACTATCGCCCCAGCCGATCAACTCGATCGTCGGATCGGCCTTGCGCATCGCCTTGGCATACGCCTCGGTCTTGCGGGCAGCGGTTTCCAGGTCGAAACCACGGCGGTCGTACGATGTTTCATTGCCGAGTTGCCACAAGCCAATCCGCAGCGGATCCGAGTGTCCATGTTCGCGGCGCAGCGCGTGCGAGGGGGCGTTGCAGTAAGCCACCCATTCTGCCGCCTCCTGAGCATCTGCCGTGCGAATCAGATCACCCGACCGCATGAATCGCTTGCGGCCATCCGATTCGAAATTGACGCACATCAGCGGAGCGGCCGACACTTGGTTGCAGAGATCGACAAACTCCGCTGTCCCCACCTGGTTCGATTCGATGCCACCCCACAACAGGTTGTGCATGGGCGGCCGCCTGGTACGCGGTCCTACACCCTCGCGCCAGCGATAGTAGTCCGCGAAAATACCACCCCAACGGAACATGGTCGGCGACAAGTCCTTGACCACTCCCACAAAATCATCCCGCCAACGATTGGTGCGGTGGTCCCAGGCCGCTTCGACGCTGCCATCGGTGGCACCCAGCGGTTCCATGAACTGCATGTAAAGAAAGGGGGATAGAGCGTGCAGCGGAACGGGATCCACGCGCAGAGTGAACGCATCGTCACGAACGGCTTCCCCCGCGAGCGTGTCCATTCCGAGACTCGTGACACCGGCTACTCCCACAGCAATCGCGGAGCGGCGAGAGATTCGATGGTCGGGCGATGTCATCATGCGCAAGCTCCAAGAAGAAAGGCGACCCATCTCATTATCGGGTTGCGGGCTTCAAATTTCGATCCAGGAATTCCCGTGTCCGTTCAACGACGTTGGGATCCCTGAACCGGCCGTGACCTTCGCCCCGTACTCGGTAAAACGAAACCGGCACCCCCGCTTTCTCCAGAGCGTCTTTCAGCAATAGGCTCTGTTGATAAGGTACCAGGAGATCCTGATCTCCGTGCACAATCAGAAATGGCGGATCACCCTTAGACACGTAGCTGATCGGATTCGCTTGTGCCACGCGGTCTTTCTCATCCTGAATCGGCCCACCGATGAGTTGGGACTCCGGAGAATTGACCGCGTCGTGCACCATCCCGTCCGGAAGGCGCTGCGCGTCCATTTGAAGGAAGTCCGTCGGCCCGAAATAATCGACGACGGCCTGAACCTTGCTGGACACATTCAGATGCTCCCCGACGGAAAATACCTCGACGTCGCCTGTCGTACCGAGCATGGATGCCAGGTGCCCGCCAGCAGACGCGCCCCACGCGCCGAAGCGATTTGCGTCCAGGCGGTAGGTTTCTGCATTCGCACGCAGCCAACGCACCGCAGCTCGCAAATCTTCGATCTGCGCGGGGAAGATGGCGTGTTGGCTTAAGCGGTAATTCACGCTCGCAACTGCATATCCCGCGGCAACATACTCCACCGGCACGCCACCTTCCTTGCTGCCCATGCGAAACGCACCGCCGTGAATCCAGATAATCAACGGCCGTTTCGCGGCATCATCTGGCAAGTAGAGATCAAGCCGCCGACGATCATGCCCATGGGAGACATACGCCAGGTCGCGGTGGACGATCATACCTGCAGGTGCCTTCGCGGGCGCAGTCACGCCTCGACGCTGAGCCGGCACCGAAGAGACGGACAGGAGTAGAAAGAGGGAACTGAGGGCTACTGTATGCTGCATTACAGCCTTTCGTATCGATCGCGGTCTTCCGAAAAGAACTCGGGCGCGCTCCGTCGCAGAAACGACCGCAGCACGTAGCCGATAAAACGGCATAATACACCTGCCTCAAGAAAGCGGGAAAAACAACTTCGGCAAATTCGGGCCGGCGTGGCTCCTCCCGAGCCACTGACGCCGGACGGGAACCATTCGTCCGGGTCCTCACCTGCCTCGGTACTTGACTCACCTCACGGGAGTGGCATGATGACGCCTGTCTCGCAACCCGTATGGATTCTACCGAATCCCACCGCTACCACATCGTCGGAGATGCAACAATGTTCAAGCGTTTTCTGCAACTTGCCCTGTGTCTGAGTTGCGCCATGGCGGCATCAATCATGCAAGCGGAAGAGTGGACACAGTTTCGCGGCTCGGATTATGGCAGAACATCGGAAACGAAAGTAGCGGAGCGTTGGGACGACGAGACGGTCGCCTGGAAGACCTCACTTCCGGGACGCGGCGCGTCCAGCCCTGTCATTTTCGATAACCGCATCTATTTGACGGCCTACACCGGCTACGGGATCGACCGCGAAGCACCAGGTGACCCAGCCGACCTGGTGCGCCACTTGTTTTGCATGGATGCAACGAATGGACGCATCTTGTGGCAGAAGGACGTCCCAACTCAGTCGGACAAGAACGAATTCAATACCTGGGGCGTTGCCACGCACGGGTACGCTTCGAGTACACCCGCCATCGACGAGACAGGGATCTACATCTTTTTCGGTGAAACAGGCGTGCTGGCGTTCGACCATACGGGCGAACTGATGTGGGAAACGAACTGCGGCGGGGGCACGCATGCTTTTGGCGCAGGAAACTCACCGAGCTTGTACAAAAACCTGGTCATCGTGAACGCCAGTGTGGAGAGCGGTGACCTGATCGCCTTGCGAAAGTCGGATGGGAGCGAAGTGTGGCGGCAATCGGGGATGAAGGAGTCATGGAATACACCGGTCATCTACCGGGCGCTCGATGGCGCAGATGAAATGGCCGTCACCATCGCGGGCAAGATCCTGGCCTTTGACCCGGAAAGCGGCAAGCCGCTCTGGAGTTGCGATGGCATCGACGATTACATTTGTCCGCAGATTACCGTTCAAGACGGGATCGTGTACGCCACGGGAGGCCGCCGCAGCAAGATGATTGCCATCCGCTCGGGTGGAAGCGGCGATGTGACCGAGTCACACAAATTGTGGGAGATCGGCAAAGGCTCCAACGTCTCATCACCGGTGTACCACGACGGCCACCTCTATTGGGCCAAGGAACAAGGGGGCGTGCTCTACTGCGCGAACGCAGCCACCGGCGAACTGCTCTACGAGACGCGCCTCGACCCCAAGCCGGACCGAATCTACGCTTCGCCCTTGCTGGCCAGCGGTCGCTTGTACTACACCAGCCGCGAAGACGGGATCTTTGTCGTAGCGGCCCAGCCAGAGTTCGAGTTGCTGGCTCACACGCAGTTGGAAGATGATGATTCGATCTTCAATGCGTCGCCAGTACCGCTCCCAGGCGGATCCGTACTACTGCGCAGCGACAAGTACCTTTACTGCCTCAAGCCGGCCAATTAGTGCGTGTCGCACGGAAATGTAGCGCTCGTGCCGATGCTGCTTCCGAGCAAAAAGGGCGACGACAAGCAACCCAGAAGTGCTACGCGGTGTAGCCGGGTGTTTCATCCGGCTGATTCACCCTTCGCCGGACGTCGCAGATTGCGCCCGTCCGGCTTGCATTACGATCTAGGGCGTGGGGCCCTTACCTACGGCGGCGGCCGTACTGCACCAGACCCAGCAGGCCCACCACGGTCAGGATCAGAGTCGACGGCTCGGGAATCGGCTGAATGATCACGCCCGTGATCGAACCGCGCACATCGCCCGAACGAGCAAGACTATCGATCGTCAATGTCGAACCTGTCGAGTCGATCGCCCAGTAATTGCCGCGAGTCACGCCGTCAGCTTGCGTCCAGAAACCGCCGCCCAGCGCCAGCGAGGACTCGATGGAACTGTAGGCCGGCGCTGCGGTCGTTTCGTCACCACCAAAGACCCACTCGCCGTTGACCTGGACGTTTCGCGCGTCATACAGCCCACCGTCACCAGTTGCCGGGTCGTATGCACCGCCCGTATCACTGGCGAGCAGTCCGTAGACGCGGTAGGCATCGTAGGGGAATTTCTCGAACGTGATCTGCACGCCCTGACCAACCGGTGGATCGGCGGTTTCCCCGTCGTCGAGATAACCCACCGCCATCCGGTGCTCGTCGTCACCCGTGCCATCACTGTTCCACCAGACGTTGCTCGATTCCCAAGTGACACTGGCGCCGGTGTCGACACCGCTATCGTCGACCAGATTGGTCATCGTGCCCGCTTCGAGCGCACCGCCGTAATCGTTCGTGTTGTTCCACGTGGCGCTGTCGGTCGCAAGGGGGCCGATCATCTCACCACCCGTGAATTGCTGGTTCCCCACGTTCTCACTGAAATTCAGGGAGATACTCTGCGCGTTGATCGTGCCGATCATCAACACAGCTACACAGAGGGCCGCAGACACGACTCTCGCAAAAATTTTCATTGGGGCAAAGCTCCTTTCAAGAGTCAAATAAAAAATGTAATTCGTGATGTTTGACACGCGGGCGACGAACGAATTCGCTCCCGCGCCGGACGCTTCTACGTCGTTGCCGCATTGAATTGAGCAAGTCATCGGCCGCAGTGCAAACCACCACGACACCTCAGAAGCCCCTAACTACCTGGGCAACCAGTCGCCAAAAATACGCCTATATTGCCTATGCTAATTAATCAGACAGGAATGGCAACCGTCTTATCACCCGCCGGCTGCGAAAAGCGGCAGAACACGGAGCCCCCTTCCGCGGAGCCGTTTCCGGTCGTCTGCGGCGTAGAGGTGGGGGCTATATTTTTCTGAGAACTTATTGTGGCGTATTGCCGCGTTCCCCAGTGAGGTCATGCAGAGGAGCGTTCCTTGGGCCCTGAAGTAGATCGTTCGCTGGCAGACCGGGCGAGCCACGGTATCGCGGCTGGAGCTGCATTGCTGCCACCAGGACGGGGGAGTCGCAAACCGCGGTGCTGGCGACTTTGTTGCGGCGGACTGCTGGTCATGGCTGCTGTGGCTGGCTGCGACGGTTCGGCAGCCGTGTCGGACCGTGATCCTGCTTCCCATGCCATGCCGGGGCCGACGGGGCTTGCGGCAGGAGAAGCGGATCCGGCACCGGAGCGGCAGCGCGATCCGTTCGTCGACGTCGCGGCAGCCGCGGGGCTTGACTTTGTCCACTTCAACGGCATGTCCGGGGAGTTCTACATCTGTGAAGTGAAGTGTGCCGGCTGCGGCCTCTTCGACTACGACAACGATGGCGACTTGGACGTTTACCTGGTTCAGGGAACGATGCTGGGGGAGGGCAAGACGCTCTCGGACGCAACGTTCCCGCCGCAAGGCCCGCTGCCACTGGTGGATCGCATCTTTCGCAATGATCTGCAAGTTTCTGACGACGGCACACGTGCATTGCGGTTCACCGACGTGACTGACCAGATCGGGATCGTGGCCCCGCATTTCGGCATCGGCGTGACGACTGGCGACTTCGACAACGACGGCGCGATCGACGTTTACGTGACCAACCTTGGTCCCAATCAAATGTTCCGTAACAACGGCGATGGAACATTCCGCGACGTGACGGAGCAGACGGGCACGGATGACCCGCGCTACAGTACGTCCGCAGCCTTCCTTGATTTCGACCGCGACGGATGGCTCGATCTGTTCGTCAGCACGTACGTGAATTTCAGCTACGCGACTCACAAGGAGTGCTTCACCATCTCCGGCCGGCGGGACTATAACGGGCCGCTCAGTTACGATGCGCTGCCCGATCGCCTGTTCCGCAACCGGGGTGACGGAACCTTCGAGGACGTGTCGGCCAAATCGCGGATTGTCCGTCGATACGGGAGCGGATTAGGCGTCGTATGTGCGGACTTCAATGGAGACGATTGGATCGACATCTACGTAGCGAACGATGGACGTCCCAACCAGCTTTGGATAAACCAGCAGGATGGCACGTTCTCGGATGAGGCCCCGCTGGGCGGATGCGCGTTGGACCAAAACGGTAGTTCGGAAGCAAGCATGGGGGTGGATGCGGGCGATTTCGACGCTGACGGCGACTGGGATCTGTTCATGACGCACTTGGCGGGCGAAACCAACACGATCTACGTCAATGACGGAACGGGCATGTTCGAGGACCGCTCCGACGTGACCGGTCTGGGAATGCCCAGCAAGCCCCTGACGGCCTTCGGCACCGCTTGGTTCGATTACGACAACGACGGTTGGCTTGACCTCCTCGTGGCCAACGGAGCCGTACAGGCGGTCGAGGCACTCGCTCGGGCCAAGGATCCTTACCCGCTGGATCAACCGAATCAGCTCTTTCGCAACCTCGGCACGGGATGTTTCAAGAACGTAACGGATGCGGCGGGGTCCGTCTTCCAGCTGGCCGAGGTGAGCCGCGGGGCGGCCTTCGGCGACGTGGATAACGATGGTGATGTGGACGTGCTGATCACCAACAATTGCGGTCCACCACGCTTGCTGATCAACCAGATCGGCAAGCGCAAGCATTGGATCGGTTTGCGATTGCTTAGCGAGGACGGCGGTCGCGACATGCTCGGCGCACGCGTCGCCGTTCATCGAGCCGCGGGGCCGACGCTATGGCGTTACGTTCGCACTTCGGCCAGCTACTGCTCCGCCAACGATCCCCGCGTCCAAATTGGTCTGGGCGACTCGGTGGAGGTGAGCAGGATCTGCGTCGACTGGCCGGACGGGCGGTCCGAACAGTGGACCGGTCTGCCGGTTGATACCTACACCTCCCTCCGTCAGGGCAGCGGCGTGCCGCTTGATCCACAATGAATGCTCCCGCCACCTCACCGCGGTTATTGCCGGGTGCGCTGCTGGCCCTCTTGGTCTGCGTCCTGCTCATCCTGGCAGCCGGTTGCGGATCGGACTCAACACCGGCCACCCCCCGGTCGCCAGAAGCGAGCCGCAAGCCGCGGGAGGCCGTCGTAGATCCGGTCGCAGGCAGACCGAAGAAGGGCGAGGCGAACGGCGCTGACGCAGAGGTCGCGACAGCCGACCTGGCCAAGTCCGAAGTCGCTCGACGGATACCGATTCCCTCGCCTGATCTTAGCGTGGTGGACTCGGCAGTCCGAGAACAAATTCGCCGGCACGATACGGCGTTGGCAACCTTGCGGCAGCGGTCGGACGTTCCGCCCGACGAGTTGGCCACGGCCTACGGCGAACTGGGGATGCTCTACCACACCTATCAACTCTTTGATGCGGCCGAAGTTTGCTACCGCAACGCGCACCGGTTGGTGCCCCGACACTTTCGATGGGCCTACTGTCTGGGAATGATCTACGATTCACGCAACGAGCCGAAGGAGGCGATTGCACCATTGGAAACGGCAGTGCGATTGCAGCCGAATTCCGTGCCGGCGCTGGTAAACTTGGCGGAGACGCACCTGTCGACCGGCAATTCAGAACGCGCCCAGCCGCTGTTTGACCGAGCACTGCAAGAAGCCCCTTCGTGTGCCGTCGCACTGGTCGGCTTGGGAAAAATTGCCGCTGAACGGCAGGACTTTCCCGAGGCAATTCGGCGGTTTGAAGCGGCGCTGGTTGCGCAGCCCGGTGCCAACGCGATTCACTATCCGCTGGCCATGGTCTATCGACGGTTGGGTGATCTGGATCAGGCCAAGTTGCATTTGGAGCAGCGAGGCGACATACCGGCGCAGATCGATGACCCGTTAATGGCCGAGTTGCGGCAACTACGCACTGGCGCCCGTTTCTACGAGAAGCATGCCGTAGCGGCCGGCAAGGCCGGGCAGCTGGAAATGGCGGTGAACGACCTGCGGAGGGCGCTCGAGGCGGCGCCCGAGAGCGCTTCGGCGCAGCTGAATCTGGGGACCGCCTTGGCACTCATGGGCGAAACAGAAGCCGCGATCGGGCACTACCGCGAGGCGCTCCGTCGGAAGCCCTGTTTCGCACGCGCGCATTACAATCTAGCAGTCCTTCTGGCAGAACAAGAAAACGTGCGGGAGGCTGTCGAACACTTCCAACATGCGATTGCGGCCGACCCAAAGTACTTCGACGCCCATCTGGGGTTAGCCGACGTGTTGGCCCAGAGCGGCCGCTGCGAGTTGGCGGTTTCCCATTACGTTCGCGCAATCGAAATCGATCCTCGGCATCGCGTCGCGCGGATGCGTCATGCCAGGTCGCTACGACTCGCCGGGCGCTACACCGACGCCCGGGCGGCGCTGGAAGAGGCTTGCGAGATCTTGCCGGAGAGCATGATCCTGACGCACGCTTTCGCCCATCTCTTGGCGACTTGCCCCGACGCGAGCCAGCGGGACGGCCGGCGTGCACTACAACTGGCAAAGGCCGTGTTTCAAACTCGCAAGAGCATCGAACACGCCGAAACGGTCGCCATGGCCTACGCCGAAACCGGAGATTACGAACAGGCGCAGTCGCTGGCAAAACCAGGCGATTACGGTCGCCACGCAGTCTGTCGCAGATCGATCAGTTACCCCGACTGCGCCAGAAGCTGACGCGATACGAGAACGGTCAGCCTTGGCGCGAACCCTGATCCAATAGAAATCCAGCTCGGCGATCGTCCGGCCCGCGTCTCAGATCCTGGTCATTCACACCTTATCCGGAACCGGATGCACCCACGGTGCTCGGTAAGGACGTGCCAGCAGCTGGTTGGCTTCTTCGTCGCCGACCACTTGGCCTTTGGCCTCGTCCCAGGTCAGGCTCCGCTGCAATTGCAGCGAGAGATTCGCCAGCACGCACATGCTGGTCGACGTGCTCCCCTCGGCGATATCCGCCCGGGGGCGTTCCCGGCTGGCAGTACATTGCAGCAGGTCCTTCATGTGTTCGCGGATCGCCGGCGCGACGTGATACTCGATTCGTTTTTCCGTCTTGTCTTCGGGATACTTGTCACTGTCGACCGGGTACTTGGCATTGGCGTCATTCCATTCACGATGGATGGGGCTGCCTCCGTCCAGCGGAATGAAGTCAAACGAGAACACACTGGCCTTCAGCGTTCCTTTTTCTCCGTAGAAATTCGCGCCCCACCAGTACTTTGGGATCCGGTCTTTCGCCAAAGTGGCGATGCTGCCAGGTGACCTGCAGATCGCCGTAGTCGAAGGTGGCCGTCTGCATGTCGGGGATGTTGGGTTTGCCTTCTTGGTGAAAGTAGTTGCCGCCGGTGGAGGAGACTCGCTTGGGCCAGCCCAGGTCCATCATCCAGCGCACCATGTCGATCATGTGAATTCCCATATCCCCAATCGTGCCGTTGCCGTACTCCATGTAGTTGCGCCAGCCTCCGGGATGGATCTCTTGTTGAACGGGCGCATCGGTGCCGGGCCGGTCCACATCTCGAAGTCGAGGTTCTCCGGCGGCGGCACGTCGGGCGGATTGCTGATGCCGCGCCGCCCATAGCAATAGGTTTCCACCAGCCCGATCCGGCCCCAAGCGACCTTCCTGGATCAGATCGCGGGCCTCGAACAAGTGTGGCGTGCTGCGACGCTGCGTTCCCACCTGGACGACTCGTTCGTACTTGCGCGCTGCAGCCACCATGGCCTGGCATTCGACAACGTCCACGCCGATCGGCTTCTGCACGTACACGTCGGCTCCGGACTGCACCGCCGCGATCATCGGCAGAGCGTGCCAGTGATCGGGCGTGGCAATCAGCACAAGGTCCAAGTCCTTCTCCTTGAGCATCTCACGGTAATCGCCGTAGGTGCGAGGTCTTTTCTTCGAAAGTTGGCGTGCGGCCACAATATCAGCCGCCTCGGTCAGCATCTTCTTGTCCACGTCGCACAGCGAGACCACTTCGACCGGGGCGACCTGGATCAGTCGCAGCAAGTCAATTTTCCCATACCATCCGCTCCCGATCAGCCCAACTCGCTTCTTCTGGTCGGCCAGTTCCGCGGCAAAACCAGGGAGTTTCGTCAGCGAAGCCGCGGCGAGTCCGAGGCCGCTTGTTTGGAGGAATTTCCGGCGATCCATTTTCTTCTCCTGTTGGTGGTTTGGGTCAAGGCCATGGGGAGGACTTGACGGATACGATCCCATGTGACGGTCGAGCCTTCAGCGTCAAGCAGGGAAGCCCCCGTATTCTACTCCTTGCCACAGCGATTGCACGACACGACGTCCGACCGTGATGCACGCGCCACCACCTCGCGATGCACGGCAGGAGAGGTCCTCGCCGCCGCCGCGTCCCGAATCGGCAACAAGGGCGGATCGTTCCATAGGGCACGCGCGCTCAGCCGCTGTCCACCGGCGGGAGCGAATGACGGCAGTCTGCAAATCACGGCGCCCCACGTGCGTGGATAGCGACGGTGGTGCGCGACAATGGTTGGCCCGATTGTGCGATAATCGTTCGCGGGCTTATCATTGTAGGCGATGACGCGGGCCGGCGCATCGTGAGGTGAAAGACACGACGTATTCGCACGCGACAAATCCAAGCACTCCACAACGCGAGTCAAGGAGCGTGTCGTCACCAAATCGAATCATCGGAAAGACTGTAACCTGTGGGGGCAATGTACGTTGCACGCACAATGGTCGCACTTGGCGCTAGGATGGATCACGCCCGCCGCGGTTTCCTAACGAAGAGGGGGTCTTGAGGATGCATGAGGCCACAGGTCTACCGGGGGCGATCACGAAAGCCGACGCCAGCAGTATTCCGCACCAGGCAATTCAGCTCGCGGCGGAAATCCTGAAAGCCTCGCAAGAACGCGAGACCGCGAAGGATCGAGCGAGCCTGGCACGGATCGCAGCGATGATCGATGATCCGGCGGGAAAGCAGTTCACACTCGACATGGTCGATCAAGTCCTGCGGATCAAGCGTCCGAGTCGTGCAGCGCTGTGCCTCGAGTCGCTCATCGACCAATACGGATTTCCCCGCTATTTCAGCAGATTCGATCAACATCTGCTCCGCTGGGGATCCTGGTGTGCCCAATGGTTTCCTGCCTTGGTAATGCCGATCATTCGAAAGCGGATTCGCGCCGAATCAGCCCATGTGATTATTTCCGCCGAGGACCGTTCGTTTCAGGAGTATCTGAAACAGCGGGAACGGGACGGAATTCGAGTCAACTTGAATCAATTGGGCGAGGCCGTCCTGGGAGACTCCGAAGCGGATCGCCGCCTGGAGATCTACACGCGAAGACTCCAAGAACCGGGGATCCGGTACGTTTCCGTCAAACTCTCGTCCATTGTGAGCCACATTAGCCTGACGGGCTACGAGACGACACTCGAGGAGACCAAGCAGCGTTTACGGATCTTGTACCGGGCGGCGATCGCAGCAGGCAATGGTCAGCACCGCTTCGTCAATCTGGACATGGAGGAATATCGCGACCTGCATCTGACGGTTGACGTGTTTCAGTCCGTTCTGGACGAACCCGAATTCCAGAGTCTCCCTGCGGGAATCGTCCTTCAAGCTTACCTGCCGGATTCCTTCGCAGTTCAACAGTTGCTCTCGAAGTGGGCTCACAGCCGAGTTCAGCGGGGTGGTGCGGATATCAAAATTCGGTTGGTCAAGGGCGCCAACCTCGCCATGGAGCAAGTGGAGGCGTCGCTTTGCGGATGGCCTCAAGCTCCATACCACACCAAGGTGGAGAGTGATGCCAACTTCAAGCGGATGGTCGATTTCGCCCTCCGGCCAGAAAACTCCGACGCCGTCCGCGTGGGGATTGCGAGTCACAACCTGTTCGACATTGCTTATGCCTTGCTGCTGGCACAAAAGCACGGCGTGACTCGTCGTGTCGATTTCGAAATGCTCGAAGGCATGGCCAATTCACAGGCCCAAGAGATCCGAGAAAAGACAGGGGATCTACTGGTTTATGCTCCCGTCTGCTACGACGCAGACTTCGACTCAGCGGTCGCGTATCTCGTTCGTCGTTTCGATGAGAATACGCAACCGGGAAGCTTCCTTAGCTCGCTCTTCGGACTGACCGTCCATTCGCCGGAATGGGAGCAGCAGAGCCAAATGTTTCTCCAGGCCTGTGCCTTGGCAAAGGATCCCCAACTGAGCAACACGCCACAGCGGACGCAGAACCGCGAATCCGAACAGACGTCACCTTCCGCGGCTGACCAGGCGTTTCGTAACGTCTCGAATACGGACTTCTCGATCCCCGAGAATCGGGTCTGGATCAGAAACGTAGTCCAGCGCCTGCGAAACACCGAATTCGGTACGATTCCCGTGCAGGTGCACGGACACGAACAGGAGACCGACGCACGATGTCCAGGGCGTGATCCGTCGCGCCCCGGACACGTACTGTATGAGTATTGTCTGGCCAGCGGCGAGCATGTCGAGCAGGCGCTGCAAACGGCTGCCAAAGCCCAAGCGGATTGGGAAGGGCGTGGCCTGGCGGCACGTGCCGAGATCCTTCGACGATTCGCCGCGATTAGCGCCAACGAGCGGGGCGATACGATCGGCGTGATGATCGCCGAAGCGGCTAAATCGGTCGTGGAAGGCGACGCGGAAGTCAGCGAAGCGATCGACTTCGCCGAATACTATTCCCGATCGCTCGACACCGAAGGCTGGAACGATGGGACGACCTCTCAGCCAGTGGGCGTCGTGCTTGTCACTCCACCATGGAACTTTCCCTACGCAATTCCCGCGGGCGGGTGCCTGGCGGCCCTGATCGCGGGCAACTCGGTGATTCTCAAACCTGCTCCCGAGACCGTGTTGACCGCTTGGCACCTGGCGCGTCAGCTGTGGAACGCCGGTGTACCACGGGAAGTATTGCAGTTTCTGCCGTTGGAAGATGGCCCCGCAGGCGAATCACTGATCCGCGATCAACGGGTCGGAATCGTCATTCTGACCGGAGCCTTCGAGACGGCGAAACTATTTCAGTCGTGGCGGCCCGACCTGCGGCTGTACGCCGAAACGAGCGGCAAGAACAGCATGGTTGTCTCTTCCGCCGCCGATCTGGACCTTGCCGTGAAAGATCTTGTTCGAGGCGCCTTCGGACACGCTGGGCAAAAGTGTTCGGCCACAAGCTTGGCGATTGTGGAGCGCGCTGTGTACGAAAGCGACCAATTCCGCAGCCAGTTAAAAGATGCGGCTGCCAGTCTTCGAGTCGCGTCAGCCTGGGATCTGTCGGCAGATGTGACTCCCTTGATTCGCGAGCCAAGACAGGAACTAAAACGGGCACTGACCCAGCTGGATCCGGGAGAATCCTGGTTGCTGCAGCCTCGAATGATCCATGGTAACCCCTGTCTGTGGTCGCCCGGGATCCGATTGGGGGTCAAGCCGGGCAGTTGGTATCATCGCACGGAATGCTTCGGCCCCGTGCTCGGCCTGATCGCGGCCGATTCTTTGGAAGAAGCGATTCGAATACAGAACGACAGCGAGTTTGGCTTGACCGGCGGCCTGCATTCTCTCGACATCCATGAAATCCAGCGATGGCGAGAACTGGTCGAAGTCGGAAATGCCTACATCAATCGTACGACCACCGGGGCAATCGTTCAGCGTCAACCATTTGGCGGGTGGAAGCATTCGGCCGTTGGCCCCGGTGCCAAGGCAGGCGGACCGAATTATGTGGCGATGTTTCGCAACTGGGAACAACACGCGCCCCCGGAGTTGCAGTTATCGCTGTCACCTCAGATACAACAGCTCGTTTCCCAATTATCCGCGTTGCTGCTCAACGACACGCAGCGTGAACAGCTTCGGTTATCCGCCGGTGGCTACTTCTACTGGTGGATCCATCATTTTTCCAAAGAACATGATCCGTCACAGCTTCACGGCGAGGACAACCGATTTCGATACCGCCCGCATCCATTTCATTGGATTCGTTTCCGCAGCGAAACGGATGGGTTGATCGATGTGTCGATGAGTATCGTCGCTTGCCGAATCGCCGGAATTCGGTGGGAGCTGAGTGTCAGCGAAAGGCCGGATTGGGTAGAACGCATCCCAGCCGTCGCGGAGATTCCTGTTCAGGTGGAATCGGAAGAAGAACTCGTCGAACGGATTCCCGGCCTGGGACCCGGCAGCCTGCGGGTCCTGGGAGGGGATATCTCCAATGCCTTGCAATCCCTGAAGACCAGGGGAATTCGAGTGACTTCGTCCCGACCGGTTCTCAATGGAAGAATCGAGTGGCAGAACTTTCTTCAGGAACAGTCGGTCACGCAGACCGTTCATCGACACGGGAATCTGATCGCAGGCCACGGTCAACTCCCCGCAGAATCATCGTAAGCTCGGCTCTCGGGCATTTCTCGGATGCCGCATTTGCAGTAACTGGCTTGCTGTCAACACGTTACCGCATTTCACCAATGATCGGTGATCCATCCGGGTGCAAGCGACTCCCATCCGAGGCAGCGCGAGATGTGGTACAGATGGCAGCGGATTCTCGCATGTGGGGTTAAGCCGGCTGCCCAATGGCATGGCGCAAGCGAAGAGATTGATCGGAGAAGGTCATGGAGAGAAAGACGCCCACCGGACCAGCCAAGACGAGCCGAGATGGATGGCAGACGCTGCAGCGCAAGCGGAGACATTCGCGGCGTCGGCTGCTGATGGAATCCCTGGAATCTCGGCGTGTTCTGGACGCCCAGTTGGTGATTACAGAATTCGGAGCGGACCCACGAGCGGCCCTCACGGATGAAGATGGAGAGGCCACCGATTGGATCGAACTGTATAACGCGGGGGATCAAGCGGCGCAGCTGGAAGGGTGGTACTTGACCGATGACGCCCAGAACCTGCAGAAGTGGCAATTTCCCGAAGTGATGCTTGCCCCCAGTCATTACTTGGTGGTGTACGCCTCGGGCAAAGATCACGTCGGCGCCGACGGCGCACTGCACACGAATTTCCAGCTGGATGGTGATGGTGAATACCTGGCGCTAATCGCGTCTGACGGGCAGACGGCGGTCGCCGAATTCACACCGACGTTCCCCCCGCAAGCTACCGGAGCCTCCTATGGCCTATCCCAGCTGGATCGGGCCGAACCATTTGTCGCCTTCGATTCTGCCTATCGATACTTTTTGCCATCACCGGGCGTAAAGGTAGACGCATCCAAGTCTTGGACCGAGGTCGGTTTCGACGACTCGACTTGGCAACCCGGACACGGGACACTCGGATTCGACAAACAGAACGAGATTCGTCATGCCATCGACACGGGCGTCGAAGAGCAGATGTGGGATCGAACGCCAACGGCCTATGTGCGAGTTCCATTCGAAGTTGAGTCTCCAGCAGCCTGGTACTGGCTGCAGTTGCGCATGCAGTACGACGATGGATACATCGTCTATCTGAATGGCGATCTCGTAGCCCGACAAAACGCAGCTGCTTGGTCCCATACGAAGTCTTCCGCCCTGCGAGCACGGGACTTGACGGGATCACCACTGGACTGGGAAACGCTCTACTTGGATTGTACGCAACTGGACCTGCGGAAAGGAATGAACGTACTGGCAGTCCACGGCCTGAACGATTCGCGTGATGACCCCGACTTCCTGTTGAACGCCGAATTGGCAGGATTGATCGGCGGCCCGATCGAATCGTTTCAGGACTATCATGTTTTTGCTCCCACGACGCCGGGGCGCGCAAACGGAACCGACGGGTTCGTGGGACAAATGGCGGACGTGCAGGCCAGCGTCAGCCACGGATTCTATGACACACCGCAGCAGGTCGAGTTGAGTTCGCTGACCGTTGGGGGAACGCTGGTGTACACAACGGACGGCAGTGTACCGACAATGGACAACGGTATCGTCCATGAGCCGGATAACACTTGGGATCCGACGCGGTTCCAGATCGAAGTAAACCAGACTACTATCCTCCGGGTCAGAGCCTTCCGGGACGGCTGGCTGCCTTCGGATACACGAACGTTCAGTTACCTGTTTCTGGATGACATTCTGACACAGTCGGCTGACGGATCCGCCCCGGAAGGATGGCCTTCAGGATCTGTGGGAACCCAACAACTCGATTACGGAATGGACCCGGACATCGTAGATCATCCGGAATATGGCCCGCAGTTGCGACAGGCACTGACCGACATTCCCTCGATTTCTTTGGTGACTGACCGGAAACATCTCTTTGACAGGACTTCCGGGATCTACGTCAACGGTGTAGCCTCTCGGGCCAACGAATCCCTTTGGGAACGCCCGGCCTCGGTAGAGATGATTTACGCGGATCAAACGGAAGGCTTTCAAATTGATGCCGGCCTCCGTCTGCGCGGGGGCTACGGTCGGAACGGGGAGAACCGAAAACACGCCTTTCGGCTCTTCTTTCGCACCGAATATGGAGCGTCCAAACTCCGATATCCGCTGTTTGGGGAGGAGGGTGCAGACGAGTTTGACAAGGTCGATCTCCGTGCTGATTCGATCCCTTCCTGGAATTTCTGTCCCTCGGCGGCGGGCGACGCTTGCCCCGACCACACGGCGGTGCGCGACGTATTCGCCCGCGACACGCAGGGCGATCTGGGGCAACCGCGCACACGCAGCCGCTTTTATCACCTTTACCTGAATGGCCAGTACTGGGGTCTTTATCAGACCGAAGAACGGCCAGGAGCGGACTACGGTGCCTCCTATTTCGGAGGAGACCGCGACGACTACGACGTCGTAAAGACCGAAGCCGCTCCACATCACACAGCAGCCACCCACGGCGATCTCGCTGCCTGGGAAGAACTCTGGCAGATTGCCAAAGAAGGATTTGCGGACGACGCAGACTACTACCGCATCCAAGGTCGTAATCCGGACGGCACTGAGAATCCCGAGATCTCTGTGTTGTTGGACGTCGACAACTTGATTGACTACGTTCTGACGCTTTTCTACACCGGTGATTTGGATGCCGCCATCAGTGACTGGGGCAACAACACGATGGCCAACAACTGGTTTGGCATCCGCAATCGGGAAAGCAGAGAAGGATTCCGGTTCTTTGTGCACGACGCAGAATGGGGACTGTTCGATGTCGAGGAAAATCGCTTAGGGCCATGGCCGGCAGGGAATACGTTCGATCAAAGTAATCCCCAGTGGCTGCATCAGCAGTTGATGACCAATCCAGAATATCGGCTGCGATTTGCCGATCACGTGCAGCGCCATCTGTTCCACGACGGGGCATTGACTCCCGAAGCATCCCTGGAACGTTTGCAGCGGCGCATTGATGAAATCGATCTGGCGATCATCGCGGAATCGGCACGGTGGGGTGACACCTGGCGCGTGGCACCCTATACCAAGACCGACTGGCAGAAGGCGCTGAAACACATCCAAGAGACCTTCCTTCCCCAGCGGACGGAGATTCTGTTGGGGCAGCTTCAGGAGGCCGCGCTGGATATCGATCGGATTGTTCCCGCGCCACTCTACCCCGACCTGCAAGCTCCCAACTTCCATCCGCCTGGTGGCTTGCTCTCTGCAGACACCCCAATCGCGTTGTCCGCTCCCACGGAAATCTGGTTCACTCGCGACGGAAGTGACCCTCGGCTTGGCGCAGAACAGGTCGACTGGACGTCCTTGGTGGAGATGGGAGCTGCCACACGGTACTTCATTCCTGCCGATGATTCCGAACAAGATCAGTGGATTGCCGATGATTTTGACGACGATGCGTGGGCAACATCGACGATTGGATTGGGTTTCGGTAGGGTACCCGGAGGCTTCAAAGATTTGGTGACCGGCGACATCGAAGCCGAGATGAAGGGAAACAGCAGTACGGTCTACATGCGGATTGCCTTTCAAGTCGACCATCCGGATTCATTTGACCGGATGCGACTGCGCATGCGATTCGACGACGGGTTCGTTGTTTATCTCAATGGCAACGAAATCGCTCGAGCGAATGCGCCGGAGCAGATTAGCTGGAATTCGACCGCTACGACATACACCCGGCCACAAACATCTACCAAGGACTTGGATCTGAGAGATGCCCTTCACCTGCTCCACGAGGGGCAGAACATTCTGGCGATTCAAGGTCTTAACCAAACGGCCAACAACAGTGATCTGCTCATCCTACCCGAACTCGATGCGGGAACCGTCACCAATCGCGGCATCTCCCCGACGGCGGAGGCATACACGCAGCCCATTTCATTGGATCTCAACACGATGGTGCGGGCGCGGAGTTTTCAGGACGGCAAGTGGAGCGCGATGTCGGAGGCCGTTTTCGATGTCCAGTCTTTTCCACTTCGGATCGAAGAGATAATGTACCATCCGCCTGATCCCTCGCCAGAAGAACGGGCAGCCGGTTTTACAGACAGTGAGGATTTCGAGTTCATCGAGCTCGTCAACATCTCGCGTGATCGCACACTTGCATTGCAAGGTGTCGAACTGAGCGACGGAATCGACTTTACATTTCCTGACATGTCACTCGAGCCGGGCGGTCACGTTGTGGTGCCGCGGGACGCAGCAGCCTTTACACAACGGTACGGTCCCACTCCGTTCCTTGCGGGAGAATACCGGGAAGATGACGGTGGGAACAAGCTTAGCAACGGCGGAGAGACGATTCAGCTTCGAGATGCCCTCGGAATTCTGGTACAGACGGTTGCATTTGACGATGAGTGGCACGCCAGAACAGACGGACGCGGAAAGTCGCTGCAAGTCATTAACCCGCGGGCGGCTGATCTATCGCGCTGGTCATCGGCTACCGGCTGGCTGGCGAGCGTCGAGCCGCTGGGCAGCCCGGGGCGGCCCGGACGTCAGCCCGGAGATGTCAACCAAGACGGCGTATTTGACTCGAGCGACATCGTAATCGTCTTTCAGCGTGGCGAATATGAAGACGGTCTCGCCAACAACTCGACGTTCGATGAAGGTGACTGGAACCAGGATGGCGATTTCGACAGCGCAGACATCGTAATGGTCTTTCAGACGGGGTTCTACGAAGTCGCCGCGCAACCAGGCGCCAGTGATGTGTCGGCGGCGGTCGACTGGCTGTTTGCGCAAGACCAGCGCATGGCCCGCCGCCGGTCATTCGTCGCCTGACATCCGATGTCCCTCGCGCGTCCAACGACCTGTTGGAAAACAGGAAACGGGGCGCTCAGCATCGAGTGGATCAGGTCAGCCATTTCGTCCGGTATTCGGTATGAACGAACCGGGCGGCCTCGGGGACGTTGGTGGCCTCCATCTTCTCGCCGTCCCAGTCCAGGCTCTGCCCGGCACGGACGCCGACCACGCCCGCCAGGCCGATCTCGGTGAGCTTGCCGCCGATGTCGAAGTCGGAGAAGGTCTTGCCCTGTCCGCCGCGGCAGGCGTCGAGCCATTCCTGGCCGTGGTCTGCGGTCCGCGGAAGGGTCTGGGGAATGTCCTTGGTGGCTTCGTGGTGGAGCACGTCCTTCAGGCGGGGCTCGCCTTGCAGGCGGATCAGGCCGCCCGTGTTCCAGTGACTGGTGTAGATGCAGCCCTTCTCGCCGACGATCAGCAGGCCGTTGGGCACCTTGTCCCCGTAAACGTCGGTCAGAGGCTGGAGCACCTCGGCCGGAGGCTTGCCGCTTCCCTGCCAGTGCAGCGTGACGGGCAGGAGGTTGCCGCGCGCGGGGAAGTGGAACTCCACCGCGGCCTTGTCGGCGATCTGCTTGCCGTCCTGCATGTTGACGACGATCTTCTCGGGATAGCCCAGGTCGAGCGCCCGCATGGGCAGATTGATCGCGTGACAGCAGAAATCGGCCAGGCCGCCGTTGCCGAAGTCGAACCAGCTTCGCCACCGGAAGGGATGATAGACGTCCTTCTTGAACGGGCGCATGGCCGACGGCCCGACCCACAGATCCCAGTTGAAGCCTTGCGGAACGGGATCTTCGCCCTCCGCGCTGCCTTCGTTGGCAGTGACGCCGATGCCCCACTGGTAGATCTCGCGGATCTGGCCCAGCGCGCCGGCCCGGATGATCTCCGTGCAGCGGCGCAGCGACTCGCTGGCGCTGCCCTGGTTGCCCATCTGGGTGACGACGTTCGAGGTGCGCGACAGCTCGCGGAGTTCGCGGGCTTCGGCCACGCTGTGCGTCAGCGGCTTCTCGCAGTAGACGTGCTTGCCGGCCTTCATGAACGCCTTGCACAAGGGGGCGTGCCAGTGGTCGGGCGTGCCGACCAGTACGGCGTCGAAGCTTGACGCGTTGTCGAGCAACCGGCGATAGTCCTCGTACGCCTTGGCGCTCTTGGTCGCCTCGCCGCCGGATTGCGAAGGCATCGGCCCGGGCCTTGTCGATCATTTCCTGATCCGGATCGCACAGGGCCACGAGATTTGCGCCGCCGGAGAGCAGGCCCCTCATCACGCCGCGTCCTTGCCCGCCGCAACCGACCAGCGCGAGGTTCAGCTTGCTGTTGGCGGCCGTGGAGCCGGCCTCGGCACCCGACAAGATCAGCGGCCGGCCGAACGCCGCTGTCCCCAGAGCCGCCGCCGAGATCTTGAGGAAACTACGCCGCGAGGAATGATTGCGCTTCATCGACGACACGCTGCAACAAACGGATTCCCATCGTCGTTCTCCCAGGGGGACATGGCATACTCTTGTCGTCAGCCAAAAACGGATCCATACTCATTTGGTGATCGATTGGGCCCACCAATCGTACATCCCGATGTGGACCATCCTTGGCACGGGAACACTGCAATCTGCCCATTGTGTCGGATGCACGTGCATGCCGCAACTGTCACGAGCCGGTAGCACACGAGCATCGTCTTTTTGCAGCGTGACGTAATCGGCAAACCAAGGCAAGTGAGTGACCGAAGGGAGAATGAGGTAGCAGTTATGCGACGTTTCGTAATCTCGGTGGTCCTGCTCGTGTTGTGTGCCAATCCCGGGCTAAACTCGCTGGCCGGCGATTTGCCGGACGGTTTTACGTATCTCGAGGATGTTGTCCCGGATATTCAGCTGGAGATACGCTACCATTCGCAGGACAATTTTATCGGGCAGCGAATCGACGGTTATGCCGCGCCGAAATGCATTATCACCAAAGACGCGGCGAACGCACTGAAAAAAGTGCAAGACGAACTGAAGGCATTCGGATTGGGACTGAAGGTCTACGACGCTTACCGGCCACAACGCGCAGTAGCACATTTTGTACGGTGGGCCCAGAATCTTGACGACACCAGCATGAAGTCCGCGTATTACCCGAATGTCGAGAAACAGAACCTGTTTCGCGAAGGTTACATTGCCCAACGCTCGTCCCATTCACGCGGTAGCGCAGTGGATCTGACGATTGTAGCACTCGACGCGGAAGCATCGCAGGAGTTGGACATGGGAAGTCCGTGGGATTTTTTTGGACCGCGATCGTGGTTTGGCAGCTTGTCTGTGTCGCCGTCGCAACGTGCCCATCGTATGCTTCTGCAGACACTGATGATCCGGCACGGTTTCGAGCCGCTGCCCGAGGAATGGTGGCATTTCAAGCTAAAGGATGAACCCTTTCCCGATCAGTATTTCGATTTTGTCGTCGAATAGTGGCGAGAAGCCATTTCCGAACCGTTCTTCGAGAGGCGTGAGTCTCCTGCTTCTCTTTGTATACCGCCATCAAGCGCGGCGGGAGTCCCACTTCCCGGCCTTGCCACGACGGAATGATGTCTCTCCAGCCGCTTGTGGAGGGATGACCGAAGTGCGAGAGGTGATGTTGATACTGGCCGCGAGGATTGCTCTGCACGTACATATGTTTGGCATACCAATCACCGGCCATCGGCACAGCCTGTGGCCCCCAATGCGACCAGATGCCAAATTTGGCGTCACGGATCCACTCCGGACACACGTAGTGGGTCAGCGAATCCATGGTGGGCTCGAACGGACCGCTGGCGATCGGCTCCTGGGGCAATTCGGCAGCCGAGAGAGTCACGCTGAAAGATACGAACAGCCCTGCGGCGATCGATTTGTAGTGCCTGGCGCTCACAACATCTCCTCATTTGGGCTTGATCACCAATGTATAGCGGACCGGCTTGACAGCTGCTTTTGCTTTGGCGTGAGCCTCATTGTCTACGTCGATCATTTCGCGGCGCAGCGTTTCCAGTGCCGACTGGACTTCCGGATCTTCGGCCAGTGGTCCTCGGAGCTGACGAAAGTTCGTGATGAACCCCTTAATCATCGTTGTTTCGATCGCCTGCTTACGACCGACTTCGTCCATCACCTGATGGAACGGCTGAACAAAGGGATTTTCAATGAATTCGTCCGCCAGGTTGATTCCCGTGCTTAACTGTTCCTTGCGAAAGGACTTCGTTGTCGACCCAAAGGTTACGTCGGCCTGCGCGGTGGAAAGACCGTTTACCTTCAATAGAAACCGGTTCAGATCTTGATTGAACGGCGCGTAGGGCAAAATGCTGGCGGTTCCATTGGGATCTTTCTCTCCGCCAAAGAAGCAGAACGGATATCGAGTGCTTTCGATTTGCACTGTTCCGTCCTTGCTGCTTAACACTTTGTGGCCGTCGGTGGCCATGGCTTCGTCCGTGGCCAGATCGACTGTCACGGTTCCAATGTCACCGTCAAGTCCCAGTGATTTCAGAAATGCATACGCCATCAACAAGTGCCCGTTGGGACCCGGATGAACACCATCGTTGCCCGCCACGGGATACTCCTCGCCAAGATCAGACTTAGCGGCAACCATCGCCTTCTTCATCGCGCCAAAAACATCGGCATAAGGCAAAGCGTGTTCTTTGGCAAGCTGTGCGGCAATCTGCCCGAGATGTTCCAGGTTGTCGTTATAGACCTGATCGAAGTCGGGGTTGTTGCGATTCCAAGTAAAGCTGTCGACGACACCCGGCGAGCCAACCACCACGGTCAGCGCCCGCCTGCACCATTCGATCGATGATTCGCCGCATTCCGTCTTCGTACGTTTTGCCAATCTGCTCGTCGTAAGCACGATAGGAGCCATCGTTCATTCCATAGCATGTCGTCACGACGTCCGGTTCCCACGGCACCAGGTCGTTCTCCATCCGATTGGCAAACCCGGGGGCTCGCTCGCCACCCCAGCCAAATTGGAACGTCTGGATGTCCAAATCGGGACAGCAGGCAAGCAGATAGGTCTCAATGAACTTGCTGTAAAGCTTCTGTTCGGTGATCGAGTCACCGATAATCGCCAAGCGGTCACCTTCTTCAAGGACAGTCTTCTCGGCGGAGGCGATCGCGGACAGCGCGATCAACAACACAGGCAGGTACGCGAAATTGCGGTGCATGATGGGCTTTCTGTGCAGAAGGGAGGATGACAATCGGTGAGATGCATGATTGCGAGTGCGAAATGTCTCGAGCCGGACGTTCCGTGTTCTCGATCAATCCGCCAGCGGCATGACTAGCACCTTGCGAACGCTGACTTTGCTGTTGGGGTCATGATGCTGGAGGGCGAAGTATCCCTCTTTGAATGTCAGCGCAAAGTCGAGGTATTCATACAGTTCGTGACCGTCGATCCCAATCTTGATTCGGGTTACTTTGCGGCCGCGCCACACATCATCGCGGACCTCAAGGTCGTACGTGAACCATGTATCGGGCTTGACATGCTGCTCATAGACGTGGCAGAAACCATACAGTGACCCGGTCCGAATCGGGTCCGTGTGCGTACTGTCGATCTGAGCCTCGTAGCCATCGGAGAACCCGGGGCGGGCTGTGGTGCGAAAGTAAAGCCCGGAGTTGCCGCCGTCGTTGATCATGATCTCTGCTCGACAACGAAAGTTCTTGTACGGTCCGTGGGTGCTGACCAACATCGAAGCTGGCCCCGAGCCACTCAGCACTCCATCCTGGACTTCCCAGACACTTCTGTCATTCCCCACCCTTTCCCAGCCCTCCATCGTCTTACCATCAAACAACGAAATCCATGCCGCCTCTTCGGCAACGGCAGTTGTCGCCACAGACAGAACAAACAACGCCGCAAAGCGGAGGCGCGAGTGAGAAGCAGAGAGGTACATGCGTCAACTCCTGAATCATGGTAGGGCCAAGCCGGTGGTCGGGTTCACGGAACGGAGCGAAACGGAGCACGGTCGCCGCCTTCGGTGACTTTACCAATCCTGGCCGCGAAAGCAATGTGACACGAGCATTACAGGACGACGTTTTTCCTAGACGGGTGGAGCTTCTGCTGAGCCCGATCCTGCCGAGATCCCAGATTGGAGGAGTCTCGCTCTGCCGATTGGCAAACGCCTACCACGCTTCGCTGAACATCTATCCCGCGGTGCTGCAATTCTGGTAGAGTTTAGGCCCGTCCTGGTGAAGGGCAGGCGGAGGCAAAGAACAGCGGGCGACGTGATGAATCAACGACAGCAGGCGAGCCAGAACGAGGAGATCTCCGAGGATCTAATCGAAGAAGTCTGCACTGCACTCACCAGGAACCAACCGGTGCGCCGCAATCTGCCCGGTGGGGGTGTGATCAACATAGATCGGCTGCTGCCTTTTCTTTGTGTTTACCGCCGCAACGCGCGGCGTCTCGATGCCGGAACCCGCACATTCGTCAATGGAGAGGCAGCGTATCTGAATGCTCCCGGTGATGTGCCAGTCCGCCGCGGGCTTCGTCGACTGGTTCACCGAGTTGCCGAAACCGCGGCCAACCAGTTTGGCGCGTTCCTGATCGTAGAAATCTGGTCCGCTGCGGACGTTGCCGTGTCGGCCGTGACCGAACCTGGCAAAAGGCCAGCGGACTTTGCCTACTCTGAAGTTCCGCATCCACGAGTACTCGTCCCATCGTTCGACCAAAACCGTGGACGCCATGCGGTTCTCGCTGCAGACGATCTCGCTGCACGGCCAGCGGGCGGCGGTCGATATCGTGCCCCAGAGACGCGTTGGTCCGCCCGGATCGCATGTGCTGTTGTCACTGGCTGACTGTCGCCGGATCAATTGTCACGTGATTGGATTGGAGGTCTTACCGGTCTATCGCGATGGAGAGGACGGGGATGTTTTCCCCGACGTGTTACGCCGGTTGCATCGCGGAATTGGCAAGGGACTGAAAAGAGCTTTTTTTGCGTTCGCACTGCACCGGACGAATGTTCGCCCACAGCATTTTTATGCTCTCGGGCGCCGAACGGTGCCCAAGCTCGTCTGGGAGGTTGATCGTCATTTATCCGAGGTGGCCGACCGGTTCAATCTGTTATGGCAGGTGACGCCCATCAACGCTGAGTCCGCTTGGCAGGAATTCCTCGAGAGCGGCTGCCAGCAGGAACCCGCCTTTCAGTACCGCCCCCTGAGTGTTGATCCTCTGCTGCTGAAACGCCAGCTGAATTCGATCGCGACGGAACGCTTGGCGGACGCTACGCTTTCGCATCTCTTTCGGCAGACACAAGACGAATTGGACCGGCTGATCACGATGCTTGCTGACATCGGTACGCCGCGTTTTCTGCCAGGAAGCCTGCAAGTGTTCGGCAACGTCGAGCCGTCGCTGTTGGATCTTGCGCAGGAGTTGCTCAGCCAGCTATCGTGCGCCGATCAGCAGAATCATGCGCAGTTGGTGGAACCGCCGCGCCTTTGCCCGTCAGGCAACGCGACGACTGCTGGCTTGCCAGCGTCCTAGATCTCGTCGCATCCGTAAGAAATTCCCGTAACGTTTAATCAACCAGAAGGGTGATCCATGAAGATCGGATTTATTGTTAACGACGTGATGACCGAAGAACCCAGTTTCACGACAACACGACTGGCGCACGAAGCCCACAAACAAGGCCACGAGCCCTACCTCATGGGTGTCGGCGACCTGGCGTATGATCCTGATGAGTTCATTCGTGCACGGACGCGTTCGGTGCCGGCCAAGAAATACAGTTCCCAGGCGACGTTCTTGCGAGACCTGCAAGGTGAAAAGGGAGTACGACAGCGGATCACCGTGGATGAACTGGACGTGCTCATGCTCCGTAATGTCCCATCGGACGATTACATCACACGCCCCTGGGCCTCCGGCACCGGTTCCGAATTCGGGCGGATCGCTATGCGTCATGGAGTGGTCGTGGTGAACGATCCCAACGGTTTGGCAAAGGCTTCGACGAAGATGTACTTCCAGCTATTCCCCGAGGAAGTGCGCCCCCGTACACTCATTACTCGCGACCGCGAAGAAATCAGAGCGTTTGCCAAGCAGGAGGGGCGCTGTGTCCTGAAACCGCTGCAAGGTTCTGGCGGGGCGAGTGTGTTTCTGGTCCATCAAAGTGATATTCCCAACTTAAATCAAATGATCGATGCGGTCAGCCGTGACGGTTTTGTCATCTGCCAGCAATACCTGCCGGCCGCCGAAGAAGGTGACATGCGACTGTTCGTCATGAATGGACGGCCATTGCAGGTGAAAGGCAAGTACGCGGCATTCCGGCGTTTGCGGTCCGGCGGGGACATGCGCAGCAATATTCACGCCGGTGGCAAGCTGGCACCGGCCGAAGTGACGGAAAAGGACTTGAAGATTGCGGAAATCGTGCGGCCCAAACTGGTCCAGGACGGCATGTTCCTGGTGGGCCTCGACATCGTAGGCGACAAACTGATGGAGATTAACGTCTTCAGCCCCGGCGGCCTCGGTAGCGCGCAGAAGTTCACCAAGATCAATTTCAACAGGTACGTGATTAACGCCCTTGAACGCAAGGTCAACTACATGCGGTATTACAACGGCAACTTCGATAACGTGGACTTGTGTACATTGTGAAGAAGAAAGTGAATTGCACCCATGAAATGGCAGAATCTGTGCGCTGTGTTCTTACCTTGCCTGCTGCTGGGCTTGTTCTGCTTGCCCGGTCCCCTGGAAGCCGAGAATTGGCCTAACTGGCGTGGGCCAAGGTCCGATGGAACGAGCTTGGAAGTAGGGCGTTCCGAAAGAATGGGATGTCGCCAATGCAATTTGGAAGACGGCCGTCCCAGGAGTGGGGCACGCCTCGCCCATCGTCTGGGACGACCGAATCTACACGGCGACGGCCGTCCCCGAGAAATTGGATCGGATGTTGTTGTGTTTCGATCGCGCTACGGGCAAACTACTCTGGCAGCAGGTCGTCGCGCATGGACCGCTCGAGAAGATCAATCGCGAAAACAGCTACGCCTCCGGGACCCCCGCCACGGACGGTACACGCGTCTATGCCAACTTCCGAGTCGGCGATAACATCGTAGTGGCGGCGCACGATCCGGTCGACGGAAAGCAATTGTGGCGAGTCCAGCCGGGAACACACAAGGGAGAATGGGGGTTCAGCAACGAACCGGTGCTGTTCGCCGATAAAGTCATCGTCGATGGGGATAGCAAAGGCGATTCCTTCTTGATCGCACTCGGCCGCGACGACGGACGGACACTCTGGCGAGTCAATCGAACACAGAGAGGCATCAGTTACAGCGCCCCGCTAATCCGCGAAATGGCGGGGCGAATGCAGTTAGTCCAATGCGGCGACCGCTGCGTAACCAGCTTTGATCCCGAGACAGGGCAGCCACTGTGGACCGTGGATGGGCCTTCACAGGAATTTGTAGCCACGCCGGTGTACAGCGAGAAGGCGAATCTCGTGTTCATCAGCAGCAGTTGGCCCAAACGCCATTTACTGGCGATCCGACCGGACGGAACTGGCAATGTTACCGACACGCACGTGGCTTGGCGCGAAGACCGAGGCGCACCCGTATGTGCCGTCCATGATTGTGGCCGGCGATTATCTGCTCGGCATCAATAACAGTGGCAACGCCTACTGCTACGGAGCCGCCACGGGCAAGGTGTACTGGCGAGAGAAGCTCGGAAAACACCACGCCTCTCCGGTATTGATCGAGGGGCTCGTCTATTTCATTAACGACGACGGTCAAGTCAACGTGATCCAACCTCGTCCGGAATTCAAACGCGTGGCGAGATTCGAGATGGGCGAGCCGTGTTATGCCTCCCCCGCTGTCAGCGACGGGCAGGTGTTTCTGCGCGGGTTCGACCACCTGTTTTGCATCGGCACGCGAAAGTAGTTGGTCGGCAGCACCAAGGACGGCTTGACCGACGACCGGCGTTTCCCTCGAAACTGCCGAGATGCGACCTATTCGCGGTCCAGCGCGCCGGCCGCTCCGCCATCGCCTGCGCGTGGGCGACCGGTGAAGTCATCGAGGAATGGCCCCCGAAACTGCCAGTCGTAAAGCTCATCAATCGTCGTCTGCGCTTCGGCCAGCGTGCCACGAGCGATCCGCAGAAAATCGATCGCCCCGCTTAGGTGGTGACCTTGCGGCGTACCGCCCACATACAGGTCGGCCGAATTGGCCAGTGAGACACGCGCGTCGATTCCAGTTCCGCTAGAATCTCGTTCGCCGTCGATATAGATCGCAAAGGTTCCCGCCAGACGATCGGCCTCGGCCATCACGTGATGCCACTGGCCGTCGTTAACGATCCCGCGGCTGGCCAGGATTTTCGTTTCGCCCAGGGACTTTGTGGCCAGGACGACGCTGCCCCTCTTGTTCACATGCAGCGAGTACCCGGTCTCATCCTGTTTCTGGATCAGCACCGCGTCGGTTTCGGCAAGCTCCGTCTGGAAGTACACCTCGATCAGGAAGTTGGAGGTGTGGATCTCCGGGTTGCGCAGCTCCGCGCCACTGACGAGCGGTGGTTCGTCGCCTCGATCGCCTTGCATCGTGACGGTGCGGCTGGATGTCCTCGTTGGAGATGATTGCGTACTGTTTCTCGCCATCGAAGTGCAGGGCACCGGCCGTCCAATTCTCCAGCGGGCCGTCCTGATAATCCGCCAAGGTGATGTTGACGCCTCGAAGCGGGTACGTGGGGAACCGGTAATAGTCGTCCCGCGTCGTATAGTACGGCGACATGCACCAGTGCTCGTCCAGAATCCGTGTGGGGTCTGCCGGGATGGGTGTGAAGTTCCATTCGCCGACCGTTGCGTAGAGACTCCACGGCACGAAGACTCTTGCACCGAAACCGCGCGCTGCCGAATGGGTGGATGGCCGGAAATCGTGAGCGGCCGGGTCGCGCAGCGGCGAGGTATCGGCCATCACGCCGACACTGGCAGCCAGTGGCTGATAGCCTTCCAAGGCCTCGCGGAACGACACGAGCGACTCGTGCCAGCGGCCCGAAGGTTCGAAGACGCCAAAGCTCTCTCCCACATCGTAGAAAACGTTCCGCGCGTAGGCGTTCGTTTCCATCGCATATTCGTCGCGGCGGGGTCCCGCATCGGCCTCGTTGCCCGCCGCGGCAGTGCGAGCCGGATCGGCATCGCGGAAGACACGCAGTCCCATATTCTGCCACACGTTGCCCAGGAACTTGACGCGGCCAGCTTGAGGTGCCTGCCGCCGCGAGCCGCGCACGAAGTTGTAGAGCGTGTTGTTAAAAAACGTGTTCTGATAACTAATGATTTGTTGGAAGGCCGACGTATTCGCGAGCCTTCCCGACGGGCCCGCGGACTTTCCCCAGGCGATGTTGTTGAAGTAGTAATTCTTGAAGGCCCCGTCCAAGTAATACGCATGGCCAAAACGGTCTTCCGTGTCAGGGCTCAACACGTGATCCCAATTACGGTAGCCACCGGGGTTGCCCGAGATGTTGCAATAGACGTAGGCGGGTCCTCCTTGCCAAGTCTCGATGCCGCCAAAGTCATCCACGTTCAGCAGCGTATCCACGGCCTTGTTGTGATGGATCAGGATGCGAGTGAAGGGGCGGTCCGTTGCTGCGCGGTTCTGCTTTGCCCCGTGGACGTCGATGCCCTGGGCACAGACACGGTCGAACACATTGCCAGCCACCTCGACCGTCCGGGCATAGTTCACCACCAGGGCCCCGCCTTGGCCGAACAGATCGGGGCGGATGCCGATTCGATCGAACTTGTTCCGCATGACTTGTACATCGTTGAGCCGGCCGATCGGAGGCTTCAGCGTGTTGTAGACCGTGCCGTCCTCCAGGCTCACCGCTCCGTCGTCGTTCTCGACAAACAAGTTGTCGCTTACAGCCACCTTGTCGATCACGTCCTGCGGGTCCATGGCTTTCACGCGAACACCCCGGTGGACATGCTCAAACACACAGTGAGCGACCTCGATGTCGGTTCCGCTGCCCAGCAGACGCACGCAAGCCGGGTTCCACGTCGATACTCTCTTGAGAAACCCAGTAAGGGGCGGCGGTCAGGTTCCAGTAGGTATTCGGAAAGCGAAATGTGAGCCCCCGAACGCGTACGTGGTTCATCCTCGGCTATCGATCATGCGAATGCGTTTCGCCACCTCGACCCGGACATGATTCGGATCCTGGTCGCCGGGCAGGCGAAGGTACAGGCGGCCCCCGCTCCCGTTCTTGTCGAACCAGAACTCGCCAGGACTGTCTAGGTACTGGGGTTTGTCTTCCAGGTAGTAGCGGCAGCCGCGGATGATCTTGTAGGACGGTCCGCCGCCCCATTGGCCAGGAAAAGTCAGCGATCCCTGCTCGCGATCCACCGCCAGGACCCGGGCCGGAAACGGGCTGCCCATTACCCAACCCTTGGTGGTCCAGACAATCGCGCCCTCGTAGTAATCCTGCGGCATGTCGGTGTTGATATGTTCCGGGTCAAACGCCAGATGGCGGCGTTGCCCGTTCCGCGTTGCGTAGTTATCAAAGGGCTTATTGGGGTTTTTCCACGTCCACCACTGGCTCTTGATATCATCGGGATCGGTAATCGTCCAGTTGGGTGTGCGGGCCAGGGGGATACGTGTCACGGCGCCGTCCATGTCCAGCATCCAGACCTTACGCGGCGCCCAGTCCAGGTCCACGTACCAAACCTCGTCCGAGTCGGGGATCACCGAGTTGTCGGCGCCCTTCTTCCAATCTGTTACCGCCTCCGAGCCGCAAAGTACGGCCGGCCCTTGCCCCCAAGTCGGATCCCGCGTCAAGATGATCGGTGCCGTCGCCGTGCCCGATTCACTGGCATTCAGTTCCCCGCGATAATCGACGCCCTGCCTGAAGACGTATGTCTGCACGCCTTCGCAGGCCTTGGCCTTGCCGCTGGCTTGCGGATCCCAGGGGTGGTGCTTCCACGGAGTCTGCTTCGAGAGGCCATCCTGGGCATCGTTGCCGGAAGCGAAGTCGATATAGCGGACCGATTCGCCCGGCCAGGAATTCGAACGGTTTCGGCGCCCACTGCAGATCACCGGTCGGCAAGACTCTTCGCGTGCGGCTCCTGCCAGGACCATCGAGCCTCGTCCTGCGCATTCACAGCGCTCTGCGCTGTGGCGAGAAGAACCAGAATGGCAACACAGGGCGTTCGTTCATTCCGAGTGGTCATCTTCATCGGAGTCCTCATCGTGCCATCCTCGGCGTTGGCGGGATAGCTTGTTTTCGGAGGTGCGTAAGGAAAGGTTGACATTCTGAAGTGCGGCTTGGTCAGTTGGCCGTGTCACAATGGCTTGAAAACGACTCGACACGTCCGAAACGCGCGAATAACGGCGGAAGTACAAGCAGGTTCAGCAATGTCGATGTCACTAACCCGCCGAGAATTACGAATGCCATGGGGTACTCGATCTCCTGCCCGGGCTTGTTTCCCGTGAGGACCAACGGCACCAGTGCCAAGCCGGTTGTCAAAGCAGTCATCAGAATCGGTGCGAGACGCTCGGATGCACCGCGGATCAGCGAGTTCCGGACCGAAGGCGACTCCCTCTTCGAGTTGCAGATGCCGATAGTGATCGATCAGCATGATCCCGTTTCGTGCGGCCACACCCAGGACAGTGACAAAACCAATCAACGATCCGAGTGAGATCACTCCGCCGCACAGAAACGCTCCCGCAATCCCTCCCACCAAGGCGAAGGGAAGTGTCAGGAAGATCAGAAGCACCAATCGCAGAGATCCAAAGTCGGATTGCAGTAGAAGCAGAATGCCAAGCAATGAAAACGCCGTCATGCCCAGCAGTCGGCGACGTGACGCCTTGGCTTCCGCGTACTCGCCCAGAAACTCAGGATGATAGCCTTGTGGGAACGTCACTTCCTGCAGCACACGTTCTTCGATTTCCCTCGCGACACTTCCCAGATCGCGCCCTGCCACGTTGCAGGTCACATCCAATTTTCGCGACGATCCTTCCCGCTGAATCGCGTTAGCAGCTGGCTGAATCGAAATACTCGCGACGGCCCCCAGCGGCACCTGACCTCCCGACGGCGTGTCGATCATTAACTCGGCTAGTGCGTCCACATCACGGCGTACGGAGTCAGTGCCCCAGACGACCACGCGAAAGATCTTTTGCTCTTCAAAGATCTCGCCCACCTGTGTACCTCGTACCAAGGTCGTCGTAGCAGCACGGACGTCGCCAGCCGTCAATCCGAACTGGGCGGCGGCATGCGGTTTCAATTGAATCACGATCTGCGGAATCAGCACCTGCGGCTCGATCTTCAGGTTGGTCACACCGTCGATCCCGGCCATTACGTCGGACACGGATTGGGAAGTACTTCGCAATCCGTCGAGATTCGGGCCAAAGGTACGAACAACAATCGCACCGCTGGAACCGGTCAATACTTCCTTGATCCGTTCCGTTAGGTAAGTCAGCAAGTCGCGATAAAGACCTGGGTAGCCGTCGACAACCTCCTGGACAGCGGCCACGGTGTCTTCATAGTCAACATCCGGGTCGATGCTGATCCATAGCTCGGTGAAGTTCGGTCCATACACCTCGTCGGCGACCTCGGCGCGGCCGATATGCGACCCAAAGTTATTCACGCCGTCCACCGCCCGCAATTCCTTGCTGGCAGCGATCGTGATCCGATTCATCGCCTCGATCCCAATGCCGGGTTTCTCCACCCAATGCATCAGAAAGTCAGTTTCCTTGAACTTCGGCATCAGCTCCTCGCCAAGAAACTGCCCGAAGACGCCAGCGGTAATCAACACGACAAAGGCACAGATGGCGACGATGGTGGGACGCCGAATCAAGGGTGGCAGGATTGCCGAATACCATCGCTTTAGAATCGCAGTCAACGGCGATTCGCGGTGATCGCGATTGGCCGTTTGTGGCAACAGGATGAGTGACAACGCAGGTGTCACGGTCAAGGCAACCAGCAGAGATGCGAGAATCGCAAGGATGTAAGAGGCGGCCAACGGCCGAAAGAAGGAACCTGCCAGCCCTTGAAGAAAGAACACAGGTATGAGCGTCATCACGACGATCAGCGTGGCGTACACTACCGCGCTGCGGACTTCGATCGACGCGTCCAAAACGACGCGAAATGCCGACTTCGGATGTCCCGCCAAGTGGTTCAAGCCGTAGCCGCCGAAGTATGTTCTCGACATCAATAATCGCGTCGTCGACTACTTCCCCCAGTGCAATGATCAGCCCCGCCAATACCATGGTGTTGATCGTCCCGCCACGATAGTACAGCACCATCACAGCCGCGACGAGCGAGAGTGGAATGGCTAATGAGCTGATCAGGGCAGCCCGCCAATTGAACAGGAATATAGCCAAGACGATGATGACCAGCACGCAGCCAACGACCAACGAATGCCCCAGGTTACGGAGTGCCCGTTCGATGAATGTTGCCGGCCGAAAGATCTTCGTGTCGACGTCGACGCCCGGCAGCGCCGGCGTCAACTGTTCCATGGCCGCCTCGACTCCGCGCGTCACATCCAACGTGTTGGCCCAGGGTTGCTTTTCAACGATCAACAGAATCCCTGGAACATCATTGATAATCGCGTCGCCAATCGGCGGCGGTGAATCCACTCGCACATCGCACACTTCTCCCAGCCTCAGCGGGGCGCCATTGCGGATGGCCACGACCGTACCTTTCAGGTCTTCCACGTTGCGAATCGCCGCCGGATGCCGGATCGCAAGTCGCTGATTGGGCGTATCGATAAATCCGCCGGAAATGGGATCGACCGATTTGCCAACCGATGCCATCACCGAGTTGAGTGTTAAGCCGTGAGATCGCAGACGATCCGGGTTGACCAACACTTGAAACTGTTTGTCGTAGTCGCCCCAGATCGCGACGTTTGCAACACCGGGTACCGCCATCAGTCGCGGACGAATCGTCCATTTGGAAAGAACAGTCAGCTCCATCTGCGAAAGGGTCTCGGACGAAAGCCCGATCTTCATGGCACGGCTGAGTGACGAGAGCGGTGGCAGGATCACCGGTGGCTTCACGACATTTGGAAGACGTGACCCGCTCAGTGTCAATCGCTCTTGTACTAACTGCCGGGCAATGATCAGGTCGGTGCCACGTGCAAAGAAAAGTTGGATCGACGACAATCCGAGCACCGATTTGGATCGGACATGATCGAGATAGGGAATGCCATTGAGCGAATCCTCAATCGGAACCGTGACGAGACTCTCGACTTCCTCGGTAGATAGCCCGGGAGCTTCGGTTTGAATCTCAACTTTCGGCGGAGCAAATTCGGGAAAGACATCTAGCGGAACGTCGTCAGCCGTTCGAATACCGATCACCATCAATACGATCGCGGCGGCGACCACCAACGTTCGGAATTGCAGTGCTGTGGAAACAAGCCCGTTCATTTGCCGGCCCCGAATTCGGTTCCAAACAACTCGGCCGCTCCGTCAACGACAACCAAGCTTCCGACGGCAGGCCCTTCCCTGAGAACGGCCAACGCGTCGGTCGTATAATCGACTTCGACCCGATGCCGGCGAAATTCACTTTCCGCAGAATTGACGTACACCCACGCGATGCCATGAATGTCGCGGAGGATCGCCGCGCGCGGTAGCACCAGCGACGTTGTTTCGCCTGCCAAAGGCAGCACGACTTCGACCGGCTCTCCTGGAAAGAAGCGGCCTTCGGGGTTGGGCAACTCGTAGAACAAATCGACGGTGGTCGCAAGCGAATCGGCGCTGGGCGGCACAACGACATGAGTCACCACAAATTCCTCCGTCTGTCCCAGCTTTCGCAGAATGGCGTTCTGCTTCTGGTCGACCTCCACTCGCAGTCCGGGATAGATCGGGACGCGTACCCACATCGATTTGAGACTCACCACTTCAAATAGTGGCGAGCCAGCCGTTACAGTTTGGCCAACCGACGAGGAAACGTTTCGGAGTATCCCCTGTTGCGGAGCCTGCACTGGCACTGGTGCTGCTTCGACGGAGTCAACGTCCAACGTCAAAGCATCCAACATCTGCTTCCGGGCTTCCGCCGCATCAAGAGATGTCTGCGCCAGGTCGAGTCGCCCCTGTGCGTCGTCCACGTCCCGCTGACTGCCCACTTTGTCGGCGAAAAGTCGCTGGGCTCTCTCTAACGCAATCCGTGCCGCTTCCACCTGGGACTTCGCCTGCTGAACATCGCCGTCGGCCGTAATCTGGGAGGATACCAACGATGCCCGGGCGTTCGCCATCGAAATGCGTTCTGCGGCGGAAGGGACTTCGCGCTCCGGCGCCAGTAAAGGCGACAACAGGAACACGGTCTGGTTGGCTTCCACCGTTTGACCCGCCGTCAGCGTTTCAAGTCTCATGGTCTTTTCCAAAGTCCCGGTGAGTGGAGCAGTCACAGAAATGACCGCTCCGTCCGGAATCGTAATCGACCCGCCCACTGTGCGGGTGCGTGAGACGGACCGTCGTTCCACTGGTGCCGTGCTGATCAGCAGTCGTTGTTGCGCTTTGGGTGTCAGCATGATCCGGTAAATATCGCCTTCCGAAGGATGTTCGATCTTGGCGGGCTCCGTCTTCTTCGGAGTTTGTCTGTCTTTGACCCCACAACCGGTCAGCATCAACGCGAAGCCGTATGCCACAAGCCATTGAGATCTCCGCACATCGAATCTGGTCAAAGTACATATCTCCCTATGCGATTGCTTCCCAGGTGGAGGCGTTAAATTTAATGATGATCCGATGCATCCTCTTGCGACGAAATCGCACAGCATCTGACCTGCGCGCTCCGCGCACCATGTACAAACGCAATTTCACGGAACAGCTGCGATACCGATCATTGTCCTCCATGGCGGCCGCGTTCGCCACCGATGATTTGGGCCCAATCGGTACGGGTGCAGTCTTTTCCGTTACGCCGACATTCGTCGGGGCTCGATCACTAGATCGCTTTGGGACGACGGGGGCTGATCGCCGGATGATGGGAACGTTCCGTCCATCGAAGAACAGCAGAGAGGCGTCCACCGGCGGGCGTATGTTCATCAGAAGTCTGCCGCAGTCGGTGGATACCGACGCAGAGCGCGAAACCGCGCGAAGGGAGACCGTGCCAATATTGCCTGCAGAGCGAAGGAGACGATGGACTGCTGCGCTGCCAATGATCCGGCACGACCCTTGGCAGTTGGGCCTTTGTGGCGGCACGGTGAATTGGGGAGCGCCCTCGGCTGCGCAGCAGCCAAAGGATGCTGAGCGGGTCTCGGCGGGATGACACGCTGTGTTTCAAGCTCTCTGGGCAACAATCGCAGCGATGACGAGTCAGTCCCGTGCCTTCGCGCACGCCCCAAGCCTCGGCCGACAATCGAAGGCGTACCGGAAAGTGTGACGGTGGCAACGGTTAGTGCGGATGTGCTGCAGAAAATCGTGACGTGAAGCGAACCGGTCGATACACGAATGACGGGTGATCCGTTTATTCCAGATTTCTGACCGATTTGGGCGAGTCAGACAACCGCCGCTGGCGAATCGATTCGCACGGATTGAGGCGTTCATCTTGAAATTCTGCAACGCAACGACCTGGACTGCCGGTGGCTGCCGGCAGCAGCGGCCAAGGAAAGCGGCCCGTGATGGGCATCGGCACTTGGTATACCTGCTGACGCTGGGTCTGTTTTCGCTATCTGGTTGCCAGGGCTCGGTGGATTGCTGTCCAACCGATGCTGTCCGCCCGGAGGTGTTTCAGCGGATATCCTATGAGAAGGCGTTGGCACCCGACAGCGCACCGACGAAAACGATCCGTTCCGGGATTTACCGGCACAGGATGTGCTTGACGAAGATGCGCTGGTTATGTTAGCGCTCGGAAACAATAAGCTGTTTCAGGCGGCACTCGCGCAACTGGGCATGGCGCAAGGCGACTGGATCCAGGCCGGCCTACTGACCAACCCCAACCTTACGCATTACCTTCCTGTGGGCGTGAAGCAATGGGAATGGACATTGTATCTGCCCGTCGAAGCATTCCTATTGCGCCCACATCGTGAGGCAATCGCGCATGCTGATTATCATCGAGTGGCGAATGGCCTAGTTCAGAATGGCTTGACACTAGTTCGAGACGTTCGCGTTGCCCACGCCGATTTTGCGCTGGCTGTCGAACAATTGCGGTTGGCCGAGGAGGCTCTTCAGATTCGCGAGGAGATTGATGCGCTCACCAGGAAACGGCTGGAGGGTGGCGACATTGGAGAACTGGAGGCCCGTCAGGCGCGCATCGACGTGATCACAGCCCAGGCAAACCTCGCGCTGCTTCGGCAAGATGTGGATGCCACGCGCAACCGACTGCACACGTTGACCGGCATGCCATACAACCAGCAGCCGATTGACGACATTCTAATTTCCCCTCCGATTGCCCCGATACCGGACGAATCTCTGCTGGTCGAACGAGCTCTGGCCACGCGCCCCGACATGCGCCCGCAGCCTGGAATGTCGAGGTTACCTGCCGGCGCAGTCAATTGGCCCGCTGGCTCTTCTGGCGCGTCGACGGCGTAGTGGACGCTAATCAGAAGGGTGACAAAGGCTACGAAGTGGGACCAGGAATTCGCTTCGACGTCCCCATCTTCAATCGGAATCAGGGCGGGCGTATGCGAGCCCACGCAGAATGGCGGCAGGCGGTCAGTAATCGTGATGCAGTCCATGATCAAATCGCGGAAGAAGTGCGGACAGCCGTGACCAGACTACAGCAAACGCGGCGTGGGTTAGCGATACTGGAAACACAAGTCATCCCTTCACTAAACGAAGCGATTCAAATCGCACGACGAGGTTACGAAGATGGCGGGGCAGGCTATCTTCTCGTGCTGCAAACCACGACACAGTATTTGACGACACGCGCCCGCGTGCTTGATCAAACGGCGTCGCTGCGACGCGCTCACGCAGAATTGGAACGCAGCATCGCTGGATCACTGTTGGCTGCGGTCAATGTAACGACCATCGCCGAAGATGTGATGAACGCAGCCCAGCCTGTTGATTCGTCGGATGGCTAGATCTTCTCGCCGTTGTAGCCGGTTCACTGCGGTGCACTCGTCAGCCGCATCGAGACATTTCGGTCTTCGTCCGTTGCGGGACTCTCGGTGGTTACTGCGATTCTCGAGGCAAGAACGGAGGTGCTGGATGCCCGGCAACTGACGGCGGGACGGCTTGCCCAGCTTGGCCCAGATCTACCCGAAGGCGTTGATTTTCCCCGACTGAACGCCGCTGGCGCCCTCCACGAGCCGCCTGCTCATGCTCGCGCTCTCACCGGAAACCGTGTCGCCCATGGAGTTGCAGACGATCGCCGACGGGGCATTGCAACGCCGGCTGCGGGCCAAGCAAGGCTTCGCGCACGTGGAGGTTTTTGGAGGAGAAATCCGACAGTATCAAGTGCTTGTTCATCCGGAGTGGCTTCAGAAGTATCGCCTTTCACTCGACGATGTAGTCGCCACGGCGGGTAACGCCAGTGGCTTTGGTGCTGCCGGCTATGTTTTCCAGGTCAGACTTCCTACTGCCGGTGCTGTACGAATGGTTTGGGTGGCGTTTGTTGCCGCGGAACAGCTCACCGCTAAGTGAGCAAATCGGGTAGAATGCCACCGATTCGGCTCTCGGCCTGCAAGGCGTTGCGCCTGTCACATGCCTCCACTTCCGGCCTTTCCTTTCGGCATCTATCATTCCGCACAATTGAAGGAATTTCCGTCATGACGAGGACCATTATTTCTGTGTGTCTGTTGACCACCATCACTTCGCTGGCGGTGGCTGCCGAATCGGACTGGCCCGGTTGGCTCGGCCCGAATCGTGATGGAAAGTCGCTCGACACAGGGCTGCTGAAGCAGTGGCCGGAAGAAGGGCCGCAGCTACTTTGGCAGGTCGATGAAATTGGCAAGGGATTCTCGAGCGTGGCCGTCGTCGCGGGAAAAATCTATATCACGGGCGATGTGGACGAAAAGCTGATGATCTCCGCCTTGGACTGGGACGGACAGTTGCTCTGGCAAGCGGATCATGGCCGAGCGCGCGGCGGCCCGGATGGCTCGCGTGCCACTCCCGTCATTGACGAAGGGAACCTGTACCTGCTCAACGGGAATGGTCTCATCGGTTGCTACGATACATCCAACGGCGAAAGAAAGTGGTCTCGCCAGGCCAAAGAATTCGGCGGCAAGCCGGGTGGTTGGGGCTACGCCGAGTCCGTGCTGATCTACGAGAACATGGCCATTTTCAAGCCTGGTGGCGAGAGTTGTATCGTTGCTTTGGACAAAACCAACGGTGAGACGATCTGGAAGAGTTCCGGCTTTGACGCGGGACCCGAGTACGGTTCGTGCATCGTCGTTTCGTATCAAGGTCAAACGATGATCGTGACGGGGACCAGCAAAGGAATTTTTGCCGTCGACGCAGCTCGTGGGAATACGCTTTGGTCCAACGACTGGTCATCGGGAAACACGGCGAACTGCCCCACGCCAGCCTACTCCGACGGACATATATTCTGGGCGAACGGCTACGGGCAAGGTGGCATCTGCCTCAAGCTGAAAATGGAGAACGACTCGGTGGCGGCCGATGTCGCCTGGACCACCAAGAAGCTTGTTTGCCATCACGGTGGGTATGTAATTCATGAAGGACACATTTACGGAAACCACAGTGCCGGCTGGACCTGCCTTGATCTCAGAACCGGAGAGCAGCAGTGGAACGAAAGGGCAGTGGGCAAAGGTTCGCTCTGCTTCGCCGACGACATGCTGTATCTGTTTAGCGAAAACGACGGACAAGCCGCACTGGCCAACTGCTCACCCGCAGAACTCCTGGTGAGCGGGAAAGTGAAGGTCGACGGCGAGGGCCCCAGTTGGGCTCATCCGGTCGTTTCCGGCGGGCGACTCTATCTCCGCTATGACACGCACCTGTACTGTTTTGGTGTGAAGTGAACCACGTCGTCGTTCAGGCGATTACCGCTGGCGCCCCAGCATGGGCAGTTCGATCTTCTCGCCTTTCATACTCGCGAAGGACTCTCGCTGCTCAGATGTCAGCAGCGCCAGAGCCTTCTCATCAGCTTCCGTACGCATCGTGCGAACCTTCTGCCAAGCCTCCATCCGCTGTTCCTGCGTTGCGTCGCGCATCGAGCCAAGGAGTTCCATCTGTTTCGATCGAGATTCCTCCACGATTTTAGCGGCTTCTTGGGTTTGTTCTTCCGTTAGCTCCAGTCGCCGCGCGACCCACCGATTGGCCAAACTGTCGGCGACAGGACGGACTTGCATGCGAATCTGATAGAGCCGCATGTTCTGTTCTCTGTCCAAAACGTTGCGAAGCTCTTCACGGACTTTTTGGTCGTTCTGCTCGGTCAACTCCGTCATCTTTGCCCGCCGTTGATCGCGGTCGTCGATCTCCCGCAGGGCCGCAAACTGCTCTCGCATCTCTCCGCCAAGCTTCTCCATGACCTCCTGCACCTTCGTCTGCTGCTCCTCACTCAGTTTCAATTCGTCGCGCACTTGCTCAACGCGCAGCAAGCCCAGCAGACCGCCGCGCCCCGCCATACCCAGGCCGCGCCGGCCGCCTCCGGGAGCCTGTGCTTCAGCCGTCGCCACGAAAAGCGTCCCCAACAACAGCGCGAGCGATAGTACCGACAACCCTTGAACTCGTGTCATTTCGTGCTCCTTTGCACAACAGGAAAGAGAATGGCAACGATATGATGCCACGTAGTAGATTGTGGTGATCTCTTCACGAGATTCGTCTGAGCGATCGTCTCTGGAGAGAAATGGCGGCGACCGCCGTCCGTCACAGTATGTGGAGAATACGACTTCTACCTAGGTCTCGCAACAAGTCGAGGCCGATGGCGGGGAATTTCCCACACGTGCATCTCTCGCGGCGAGATCGGCAATTTCCCCCGCCATCTTGCGGATCCGGGCGATGGACCACGCCTTGGCTACGTTGCTTACAATCGTTGGAGCATAAAGCCGGATAGCCCAAGTCCTGCGAGCGTCACAGCCACGGTGAAAACCAACAAGCTGACACCCCCAAACAGCCGACCGTATCGGCCCTGCAAACCTTCAGCAAATGGGCGAAAGACACTGCGAATCGAATCCGGCCGGAGACAGAGCACCAAGCCCGGTCACATCCACCACGGCGCAGTGCTCACGACGGTTGGCAAGTCGGCGAACTGCTCCAGCAGGAACTGCCCCCACGCCCCCCAGTCGACCTCACGGATTTCCTCGGCTTCTGCCCAGGATTCGATACCGCTCGACCAGCGCCTCGGACGGCGTTTTCGTACGTGGCTCGGCGGCAGCCAGGACAATATTCCAACGTGTCGTCTAAAATGGAGCCGCCGCGACTTGAGGCCTGTTCGCCCCGATCATGCCTGGGCCGAGTTGGAATCAAACCGTTTTGGCAAGCACGAATTTTTTCGCTATTGCAAGATCATTGGGGCCGAGCCGTACATCTGCATCAATGCCGGCTTGGGAACGGTGGACGACGCGCGGCAGTGCGTGGAATACTGCAAGGAAGGAAATCGGCCGTCATGGACCTCGGGAAACGCGCTAATTTTTCGAGAAACGGCGCGTATCACTGGCACCGTCGGCCGTCATTCCGTGGCGCAAGTCTTGTAGGAGAAGACGTAAAAAGACAGGAAAACAGTCAACCTCCCTTGCTGTCGGGTGTCAGTCGGACGAGTCGATCTTCTTCCAGAGCGGCTTGACGCATCCTGCGGATTCTGTCTAGGTGACTGTCCAGCGCCACCCTGTTCGCTTGCACTCAGTCAGCGGCGACTCTATCAACAGCGCGTCATGCAGACAAAGACATCCAGCGCACAGAGGGCGACAAGACGCTACAGGGAAGTGCTACGCGCTGTAGTTGTTACCACGGCGAGCCTCATTGTTTCTGTGGATCTGCGAGTTGGGGGAATTGCTCCAGCAGCGGTGCGGCGATGGTGTTGGGCCAGCCATCGTTGGATTGCCGTGGGCCGGGAGTAGTCCGGCCATCCTGGAATGTGCAGGGCGAGATCGTCGATCAATTCCGTGACCTTTTCTGTGTGCCGTTCGTAGAGGTTCCTCGTTTCCTTCGGGTCGTCCGCCAGATCATAGAGCTGCATCAACGGCAGACCTTGTTGAGCCGCCGCCGACTCCCGGGGCGGACTCCAACCACCCGAACCACGACACAGCAACAACTTCCACTCGCCCTTGCGCACCGCGAAATGCCCCGAAGCCGAATGATGTACAACGATGTGATGCAACGGTTCGGGAGTTCCTTTGCCGCGCAACGTCGTCAGCAGACTCACGCTGTCTTCGGCCGCGTTGGCTGGCAATTCGTAATCTACAACCTCGGCACAGGTCGCCATGATATCGGCCAGCGTGATGGTCTGGTGGCTCCGGCCGCCTCCTCGATCTGCCCGGGCCAACGGACAACGAAGGGAACACGATGACCGCCTTCGTAGGCATCGGCCTTCCAACCTCGCCAGTGTTCGTTGAGGTGAACTCCTCCGGCATCGAGCGTGGCGAAATCCGCCTTCGGCGACGTTCCATTGTCACACGTGAAGATGACAAGCGTATTCTCCGTGAGCCCCGATTCGTCCAACGCCCGAAGTAGTTGGCCGATGATGGCGTCGGTCTGCACCAGGAAATCCGCATATTCACTGATCCCCGTCCGGCCGCGGTACTCCTCGTGCGGTGCGATGGGCGTGTGAGGGGAGGGCATGGCGAAAAAGAGGAAGAACGGTTGTTCCACTTCGCTGCGGTGGCGAATGTGCTGGGCACACCGCCTCCCATATTCCTTCAGGACGGCACGAAAATCCCAATCATCCACCGCCGGTCCGGCAGACACCCCAAGCATGGCTCCACTTTTCATCTGGGATGTCAATTCGCCCAGCAGCTGCTCGTTTTTCCGCCAAACATAGGGTGGCCAATTGGGAACGTCATCGCCGAAGTAATCGTCGAATCCATGATCGTTGGGCCCGCCGCTGACCGGCGCCGTAAAGTCGATCTCGCCAAGCTTCTCGGTTGTCCCTCCGCCCTTCTTCGGCCAGTGCCATCCAAGATGCCACTTGCCAATCATCGTTGTGGCGTAGCCTTGCTCGCGCAACATCTCGGGCAGTGTCAGCCGCTTGTCTTCGATTAACGGGCGTTCCCATTTGCCGACGATCCCTTGCTTGAGTCGAGAACGCCAGTTGTATCGGCCGGTCAAAACACTGTAACGAGTGGGAGAACAAACGCCGGACGTCGAATGCGCATCGGTGAAGCTCATCCCTTCGCTGACTAACCGGTCGATCGCCGGTGTCTCGAGACCCAGCTTGTCATTCATCGCCGACACCGAATCGATGCCCATATCGTCCGCAAGAATCAGGATGATGTTCGGCTTCGGGCTGTTCTCTTGGCCGCTCAACAGACGGTCGGCCGTGGCAAACAAAACGACTGGCAGGACGGCCAGCATGGCGAATACTCTGGCACTCATCTTCTTCACGTCTCCTCGTTTCGAGCCATTTCAAAACCTCATCCCGGGAGGGCAAGGCCCTGCCGGCCGTATTTTGGCGCACTCTCGGCTCGGTGGGAACCTCGCCCCCGATCTGGAAATGCGCACGACTTGATTTCCAGGTTCGCGGACGGCCACGGAAGCCGAAATGTCGAGCTTCCCGGAGCTTATTTGATCTCCCGAGTGTGCCTGGGATCACCAACGGAAGAACCGGTAAGGATCATCCCATTCCTGGGGTGTGTCGACATACAAACCGCTACTCCATCTTCCGGGCGAAGGTGCGATCGCCATCCTTAGTGACCGGCTCTTCAGGAATTTCGCTCGTCGGTGTCGAGAAGCGGGAAAGTAAGGGGGTCGAAGCACGGACGCCCATATTGGCCAACAGACGTGACACGAGCACCGATGATCTACGAAATGTCTTTCTCAGATTCTGTTGCTCCGTCCGCCAGGAAAAAAGCCACGGTTCGGTGCCTTCTTCGAAACCGGGATTGACGAGAAGATTCTCCGAATCCGCAGTCCCAGCACCCTCGCGCTGCTCGACGTACTCGCCCTCGTACAGTTGAAATGCATCCGCTCGAATTTGAGATCCGGGCGATGCGCAGTGAATTTGGGCCAACCAGCCCTCGGGATACGACTGATCGACGGGAAACGTGACCTGCAAATCGGTCCACGTATCAAGAGGCAGAGCGACGTCGTTCCCTTGCCCCACGCGGTCCCAGGGCGGACCGGCACGTTGGATCTCCAGGCGAACGGTGACCGGCCGAACGAGCGCTTTTACGGAGGCAGTGAACGTGTACGTCTTGCCCACTTCGCCGGCCTGGATCTTTTGCCCCAACTGGCACCAGGGTAGTGTGCCCATCGTCAACAGAGCGTTGTACCGGCCCTCCGCGGAATCTTGGCCACTCACGACCATCTTCGGCTCGTCGCGCGCTCCAAGACACGCGAAGGGGACCAACTGACAGAAGACAACATGTCGGTCCTCGGCTTGCGCCAGAACGCCATTCCCGAGGATCTGGGCTCCGCCGGTGATGAGCGGCAGTTTGCGGGGATCGCGGTTGTGGACATCGGCCGGCCCTACACCCATCAGGAGCGAGTCAAGCGCGGGTGACGGGAATCTGGCGGCAATATATTCCCGTTCCGTGGTGCGGATCGGCGTGGGGAGAAACTCGTTTGCCTCCCTCTCGTCAAGCTCGAAAGCCAGCATATGACCGCCCTCTTTCAACCAGGAAGCGATGGCCGCAGCATGTTCCTTAAGCGCTTGCCCTCCACCACGCCCGACGACGAGCACCTGATCGGATGACAGCGCGCCTCCTCGGTAGGTCGCGGAAGAAATACCGGCAAGTGCGAGGTGGGATCTACCTTCCGCCATACCGACGTAAACGGCTTTCCGCGTGGGACATGTGGAAGCGGAAGATTGGCACACGGACGACAAAATATTGCGGACGAGTCGATCTGCCGCTGGTTCCTCTTCTGTACGTCCGGTTACGTCCATTTGACAGAACAGGATCAACCCACTTCCCTCTCGGTACTCGAGCAGAGGGCTGTATTGCAAACTGAATCCCCCGTCGGTGAGGGAAAGAAAGTCGCCAATTGCCGGCTTTTCAATGAGTACAGAGGCCACATTGCCGCGGTTGCCGCATCGCCAAAGCCGCGGTACTTCCAGGCCGCACCATGAGACGACAGGCGAGCCGTTGTACTTCGTCGCTGAGCTCGTACTTCAGCCTGGCCGGAAGGATTGTCGATGCACCGCGCCAATCACGCAACTGATGATCGTTGAGCCCGGCCAGGTAGGGATGTTCGGGCACGCGCGGAAACAATTGTCGCAATCCATACTCCTGCACGCGAAAGCCCAAACGCTGCTCCAACGCTTCCGATGTCTGCTCAAAAACGACCACCTTCATTCCGTCCCGAACGCGAGCGATGTCAGGCGCGGGGCCATCGCGTGTCAATGCGGCCTTGCCGACAATCAACAGATCGTATTCTGACAGGTCCGCATCAGCCCGGACGTCCACGCAGGAAACACCCAGCTTGTTCATGAGCTGGCGTGTTTCGCCCTGCGGGTCAAACAGTGCGATTCGCGCATTCAGATGGAGCGGTTGCGGATGTTCCATCACATGAATGGCCAGCGCATCGGTTTGCGTATCCTCGGAATCTGACGCGGACTCCGCCGCCACACGGCTTGACTGAAGCCGAGCTTTCATCGTCAGCGGATAATCACCCGGCGCCAAGACTTCGGGTAGCTTCCAACGTAGCGGTATACGTGTCTGTTCGCCGGCGGCGACGGTCACTTGTTTGCTGCCCGACTGCGCCCGAGGCAACTGCAATGTCCAGCTGCAGTCTGCCGTCACGGCGACGCGGGAATTATTGATCACGATGATCTGTTTCTCGACGGTTTCACCGGGCAGGAAGTTGTGGTCCTTGCTCGTGAAGCGGCTTGGCTTGCCGGCAAGGTACGCCAGTCAGCGGGCGATTGTTCCGGTACATGGCATCTGCCGCTGGAGTGGCGACCCAGTCACCTTCTTCGTAAGCCAGGTCCATGCGCTCGTAACGCTCTTGCAGGTAATCGGGGCTGAACCCCGGTCGCTGGAGGTTTTGCCAATCGGTTGTCAACTCGACCCGGCGATTGCGATCCATGCTCGGGACGCAACTTCCAGATACACACCGTGCTCCCACGGTGAGATAGCGGACACGCCCCAGGTTCGAAACGCACGCCAGTTATCCGTCAAGTACGCGGACAACACCGAATAGCGATCGCGGAAAATCGCGCGACCCCAAACGATGGGGATAGTCCCAGCGGTGCCACAGGTTTCCGGTTCTGGAATTGTGCCGCTTCCCACCGCAGATTAGCCTTCTCTTGCTCGCTGATTTCGAATGCCTGGTCTCCCAGAAACTGGGCGTTCCATTCGGCCAGACAGAAATCCCACGGGAGCAACGGCACTGCCGAAACTGCGTTGTCCTTGATACCATCCGCGAAACATCGCCCAATCCCACATGAAGGGTGCACCGTACTCGCACGTAAAGAACGGCTTGATCCCCTCCGTTGCCCAATGCTCGAACCAGTCCGACATCTCCTGGATCGGAACCCAGTTGGGATAGAAGTTGCTCGTGTGCATCGAGCTCAGGTTGCCGGAAGCATGGTGGTAGATGATGCGACTTGGATCGAGTTTGCTCGACGATCGCCTCGGCACGAAGTGCTCGTCGAGCATTTCTTTGAGACCATTCCGTCCGAGGGCTATGGATTCCATCGATCATGTCCGGGTTCATGTCCTCGCTATACCCGGTCGCATTGTGACTCATCGAGTACATCACCACGGACGGATGGTTTTGCGCCAAGCGGACATAGAACTCCGCGTGCTGGGCGTAGCCGTTCGTCTTGTCAGCTGTCGGCAGGTTCCCAGTCGTAATGTGAAAAATGCGGCTGCGACAGAGAGACGAGCATTCCCAGGTCGTCGGCGGCCCGCAAGATCTCCGCGAAGCTCAGATGCGATCCTGGCTCGCAGCCATAGTTGTGCGTGTAGACGGCATTGATGCCGAAACTCTGCAGGCGACGAAGACTCTCGCGGGCGCCTTCGTACGTGGCCCAAGCCGCGCCGACCTGGGCATTGTCCAACGGCACGGCGGACAAAAAAATGCGTGAACCGTTCAAATAGAAGTCACGGCCATCGATCCAAAACTCGCGGAAACCAAACCGCACTGGGTGACTTCGATCCAGCTCGTTGCCGGTCGCATCGACCAGCGATACAGTCAGCTCGAATTGGTTTTCCGGCGTATGAATGTCCCAGAGTTTTTCCGGGTGCCAGGCTCGCTGAAGTGCCATCCGCCCATCGTGAAGATCGCTCCCGCGAAACATCTCGCTCATGAATTCCTGCAGTTGGCGGCCATTCTCGTGGACGCGGGTTCGTATTGCGTAGCGTGAATTCGGCGAGAGATCGAACAGCCCGGTATCGACGGTGATCTGCCAGTTGCGGACGGAAGTGTCCACCTTGACGTCTCCCAAGCGAGCACGTGGTGGCGTGGCGCTGAGGTACACGTCGCCACACAGGCCACGTCGGGCCACAGATCCCTTCACTTGGCGGGCCGAGTTTGTGTCGTGATAGGACAACATCACGCCCCGCAGTGGCATGGCCACAACCAGCAAGCTCAGAACTTGCTTCTGCCCCAGGCGACATGCGGAGGTGAGATCCACTTCGGCTGTGGGGAACCGCCCCTCGCCCACCTGCTTTCCGTCCAGGTGAACGGCCACATAGGAGTTCAAACATTCGGCGTGAAAGGCAATTCGCCGGTCGCTCCACGTGGCCGGAATCGTGATCTCGCGTTCGTACCAGGCCGCTGTCACCGTGCCTAGGTTCCGGGCTTGCCAACGGGGATGCACGTGAACGGTTTGGCAGTCCTTCTGCAGATAATCTGTGATCCCCGGCCAGCACCCGGGAACCTTGAAGAACCCCCAAGCGTCGTGTGGCACTTGGTCACGATTCGTGTCCGCCGGCTGCCATCGCCACAGGCCATTGATCGATACGCGTTCGCGCGTGGGCGTGGTGTCGTGATGCGCCTTTTCTAAGTCCCACACTGCGTGCACGCCGATCGGTAAGTTGGCGTCGGCCAACGCACAACGCACTGATCCCACCGTGCTGGTCGTGGAGAGGATCGCGACCACAATCCAAAGCCAAAATCGAATCTTCATCGGCTTGTCCGCCCGAAAGGTTGGTCGTGCCTGCCATCGATCAGCATCGCCCCATTACATCGAACGGCTGGACTTCGTGGCAGACGGTTTTTGTTGGACACTGGCATGATTGACGAATACCACAGTCTAACGAGTGTCTTCGCCACCGTGGCAGCGACACCGAGGTCGTACAGAACTCCGGGAATTATCGAAACCAAACCACGCGGGAGCGGTTCACCCTTGGGGATAATCTCGACTCATCGAGCTGGAGCTGGTTTCTCGTTACAATGCGGGCCGGCCCCAACGGATCATCGAACTGTCACATTTCCAGGCTTCGCCATGATATGTGGCCAATCGTCGCAATGGGTTGTGCTGCCCGTGGAATCTGTCCAACAGAAACAGTCGAATGAGGAGTGGTGATCATGCGAACGGTGGAACAATGGGTACGATTGTCGGTGTTTTTGGCGGTATTGGGAGCGTCCACTGCGGCCATCGCGCAGGACTGGCCGCAGTGGCGCGGCCCTGGGCGAGATGGCAAGGCCACCAGTTTTGAAGCGCCGGCAACATGGCCGACGGAACTGGCAGAGACATGGAAGACTTCGGTAGGCGATGGAGTTGCCACGCCGGCTCTCGTCGACGACAAGCTGTATGTTTTTTCTAGACAGGACGGAAACGAAGTGCTCCGGTGCCTCACGGCCTCCACCGGCGAGGAGCTTTGGCAGGACAAGTACGAGGCCGAAGCCGTTCGGGGACCAGCGTCCGGATTCTCGGGACCGAGAAGCTCACCGACAGTGGCAGAAGGAAAGATCGTAACGCTAGGCGTTCAGGGCACTCTCTCCTGCCTGGCGGCTGACTCCGGAAAATTGCTGTGGCGCAACGAAGACTATCTCGGTTCGGTGCCAAGGTTTGCGACGTCCAGTTCACCGATTGTCCTGAAGGGCCTCTGTATCGTCGCCGTCGGAAGCGAACGCGAAGGCGGAATCGTCGCCTACGACTTGGCGACCGGCGACAAGAAATGGGAATGGACCGGGGACGGTCCTGCCTATGCTTCCCCGGTGCTGATGATGCTCGGCGACACGCAGGCGATCCTTTCGCCCACGGCGGAGAAGATGGTGGCCCTGGCGGTCGCCGACGGCCAACTGCTCTGGGAGATTCCGTACGCCCAGGGACGGTACAACGCAGCAACTCCCATCGTCCATGATCAGACCCTGATTTATGCCGGGCCGACCCGAGGGATAACGGCCGAGAAGATCCAGATGCAGGGATCGCAACTCGGCTTGAGTGCACTTTGGAGCCACGCCGATAACTCGGTGCAGTTCAACACGCCCGTGGTCAAGGATGGCCTGGTCCTCGGAATCTCCACGACGAACAGTCTGTTCTGTATCAAGGCCGAGGACGGCGAGATGGTCTGGACTGCTCCGTTAGGCGCAAGCGCCAGCAGCTCAACAGGCCAAGAGCAAGGCGGTCGCGGTGGCGGCCGGCGTCGCGGTGGGGGACGCGGAGGTTATGGCTCGTTGGTTGACGCCGGGTCGGTGCTGTTTGCGTTGATCCCCAGTGGTGAGCTGACGGTTTTTGGCCCGGGCGATCAATACAAGCAGCTGGCTCGCTATCAGGTTTCCGATGGAGGAGCGTATGCGCACCCGGTTGTTTCCGGCAACCGCATCTTCATCAAGGACCAGGACTCGGTAACGCTCTGGACGGTTCCCTAGCGCCTTCTCACGTAGACGAGTTTTGCGTTGAAAGCAAACCCTCGAAACCTTCGTCGTCTCTCCCGTTTGCTTGCGGGAGAGGCTTTGGGTAAGGGACGCGGTCGCCCTCACCCCGCCCCTCTTCTACCAGGAGGTCACGCAGCCGGCCATTATGGGAGTAACCACATGGCGTTGTTTCGTTTTCCAGGTGTGAAAGATAGCCGGTTGTACATCGCCGGGTTGGCTATCCTGCTGCTGGTCTCCGCGGCAACCGGCGAAGACTGGCCGCAGTTTCGCGGACCAACCGGGTTGGGCCATGCGCGACAAGGCGACTGGCCACTTCGATGGGGCGGGCCGGAGGACGAGAACGTATTGTGGAAGTCGCCCTTAGTTGGCGAGGGCCACGCGAGTCCGATTGTGTCCCGTGGCCGTGTGTTCGTGTGCACTGTCCAATGGCCCGAATCGGTCCAGGACCGCACCAAGGTGATTCCCGAGCACCATGTCTTGTGCTATTCCGCGAAGGATGGCCAGAGACTCTGGGATGTGACCATTCCGCCGGGACCGTGGTTGCGTACAGATTTTCGCAGCGGCCCAGGAGGCGGCTACGCGGCGCCGACGCCGGCCACGGATGGAGAACTCGTCTATGTCGTGTTCGGATCGTCGGTCATCGCGGCGTGCGATTTTCAGGGCCGCGTGGTGTGGCGAAAAGAGATCATCCCTTTCACTTTTGATGTGACGATTGGCAGCAGCCCGGTCTTGTTCCAAGACTCCCTATTCATGCTATGCGCGATGGCCGAGCAGAGCGACTCGAAGATGGTGGCCTTTGACAAGGGTGATGGCTCAATACGATGGGAAACCCCCTTGCCGCAGACCGGATTCGGGCATAGCACGCCCGCATGTATCGACGTCGGTGGTCAGAGGCAACTGATCGTGGTCGCGTCCGCAATCAGTGAATCGGACCGAGGAGTCCAGAGTCTCGATCCAGGAACCGGTAAGCTGCTGTGGTGGTGTCGCGGAGCCGGCGATGCCGCCTCCGCAGCCTTCGGCTCCGGAATAGTCTACTGCGACAGCGGTCGCGGCGGGCCGGGTGTGGCGGTCGATCCGACCGGTTCGGGAGACGTCACGCAGTCGCATATCCGGTGGCGCGTGAACCTGGTACCCGAGGGGATCGGTTCGCCGATCATCGTCGACGAACGGGTGTATCGGCTGCATCGGCCCAATGTATTGAAGGTCTGGCGGGTCGATAACGGCGAGCAAGTGTACGCCGAACGGCTCGATCGCCTGACCAGCACCTGGGCCAGCCCCGTCGCCGATGGCGCCGGGCGATTGTACTTCGCCTCCGCGGGGGTCAGCTATGTCATCCAGGCGGGCGACAGTTTCCAAGTTCTGGCGATCAACGACCTGGGCGACCCCAACCACGCCTCGCCCGCATTTGCCGACGGCAGGATCTTCCTGGTCGGAACTCGCTATATTCACTGCGTCGGCGTGCAGTAGCGCCAAGCAGCCCGCCCGCGGACCTCTGGGACCGCGGCACATCGGCGATGCGCAGCCGACCGTTCGCGAACCGCTTCCCACCGAGCCCGGCATTCACCAGGAGGTCAGCATGTCCCAAGAACCAACGCATCGTATCTGCTCCCGACGTAAGGCTCTGGCCGGAATGGGAACAGGCGGTGTGCTTCTGGCTCAGTTTGCCCGAACCACGCTGGCTCAAGAAGCTCCCGACAACGCAGCGATCGCTGCGCCCAGAGAGGTTCTGAGCTGTTCTACGACGGATGCTCTGAAGTCCTGGAATACGCCTGCCGTCGGGGAGTTGGTGAAAACCGCCGGATTCCACCAACCGGGCGACGGCGGCGGAGCCCTGTATCGCATCGAGCAACGCGACGAAGGGACTCCACCGAATGACGCCGACATCATTCCGCTGCCCAACGGCCTGGTGGCGCAGCTGCTGGAAAACGAAGCGGTCAACTATCGGATGTTCGGGTCCGTCAGTGATGGCATCCACGATGATGGCGAGCAGATCAAGCGGGCCCACGAATATGCCAATGAGCGCGGCATCCCAGTCATCAACCTGAGCGGGCACTTCTGGATCAAACAAACGAACAATATCCCGATCACGACGAACGTGTATTGGGGCAGAACGACCATGCACGTGGATGAACGGTTCAACGACAAACGAATACCGCGGTTCGTGGTGCGCAATGACCAGCCTCAACAGACTCTGACGCTGGATCAAAAAACAAAGGTGGCACTCCTGGACCAACTTCGACCTGGCGTACAAATCATCCCCGAATTGGCACCTTACGCGGGATGTCTGATTACGGTCGTGGATGCAGCGGACCGCATCGGAATACGTGCCGGAGCGAACTACTCAAAGCGAGGCTGGGCGCGCGAGGAATTCTTTTACGTGGAAGAGGAAGGACGCATCATTGGTGACATCGCCTGGCCATTTCAGGACTTCACCTCCGTTACCGCTACGCCATGTAATGACAACTACCTTGTGATAGAGGGGGGTGGCTTCCATTTCTCGGGCGATACGCCAAATGACAATTCTCCCGGATACCATCAGCACGGAATCTTGATACAGCGTAGCCGCACCATCATTCGCCAGCAGTGGATGGGCCTGGAGCAAGGTAGACGCGACAACTCGCTTGAGCCACGCAGCGGTTTCTATGTCCTCAGCGGCGTTTATGACGTGACACTCGAGAATATCCGCGCGATGCCATGGGAAAAGAACCGCCGTGACAAGACGAAAGCTGTCCAGCATGGAACATACGGGATCGGCGGCGCCCGCATGCTCCATTGCACCTTTCGGAACCTGACGGCGGAAGCAGGCTGGGTGGCTTGGGGCGTCTTCGGCACAAATCTCAACAAGAACTTCCGGCTCGAAAATTGTCGGCTCAACCGAGTTGACGTGCATTTCCATTGCTGGAATCTGTACATCAGCGACTGCACGATCGGCTTCAAAGGAATCACCGTGACCGGCGGAGGCGATCTTTTTGTCGACAATACCACGCGCCACGGAAATACATTCATTAGTTTCCGGCGCGATTACGGGGCCAAATGGGATGGACGCATTCGTCTCCGCGGCTGCACGATGAAACCCAATGGCACACAGAAAGCGTCAGTGCTTTCATACCAACCCGGCAATTTCAACTATCAATACCCGATTGGTTTTGCGCAGCATCCAAATCGCAGATATGACCATCGACTACCATGCGGTTCCCGAATCGCGCTCGCCGTGCTGGTTGATGGATATCGTTCCCTTTTCCATGACCGAAGACAACGCGCGGTTGTTTTTTCCCCGCCGAGTGGAGTTTCGCAACATCGCAGTCGAAGGACGAAAACAGGGCGTGCGCCTGATTCGCATCGCGAATCCATACCACTACACCGTGCAGGGGAACGGTTTCTACGATGGCAGCCGATTCCAGCCGAACTGCCAACTGACCTGCGACAACGTACAGCTCGAGCAAATCACTCCGCACACTGCAAACGACACGCGACAGGTCCATCTGTTGATCGGCGCAGACGCTGACGTCGACTATATCGATGACGTCGCTCTGTATCCTCAGATCTGCATCACAAACTGCGAGAACGTGTGTGTCGCTCTACAGAACTGTGTCGCGAGCGTATCCATGGATCGATGTACCGTGAATACGATCTTCGCAGTGCGTTTGCGAGGTGAATTACGTTTCGCCGACTGTCACCTCCAACCGAACGTGCAGCAGGCCGCAGATACTTTCAATTCCGTAAACAGCTCACTGGGAACGCGTTTCACCAATTGCACGCTCCACGCTCCGATCATTGAGGGAAAGGCTGCCCCCGAAATGGTGAACCGTCTAGGTTTCCTCGAACTCAACAAATCCGTGCAGCACTATCACTTGAACACCTCGTTGGCGAATGAGATCCTGCAGTATTGCGAGAAGAAGGGAATTGAGCTGTCGAAAGAATTCATTGCGAAACTCACGTGTCACCATGCACTGTCGGATTAGCTGTTCGTTGCGGACACGGCAGCCAATGCAGCAGACACGTCTCGGCCATTTCGAGCTGAATTGCGAGACGCGCGACCGAAGTCCATTCGGTGCCCTTCACCAGATCGACTACGTTTGCCGTCACCGGAAGTCTGATCTCCCGTCGCCCGGAATCTGCTGCGTGAAGCACAAGCAGTGATTCGCTGGCGTACAGCACGTCACCGGCTGCCGCAAAGCAATGCACTCCGGCTTCTTCTGCGAGCCGCCGGAAGCCGGCAGAGCCGATCGCCGGTTCCGCGGCATAGTGCGACGTCCAGTCGCCGAACGCCCGCGTTGCCACAGGCGCGGCTCCAGGACCGATCGACCATTCCTGCGTGGTCGATTCGCTGTCGGGCAGTCGCACCGGCGTCGTTTCATCGGGCGGAATGTGAAAACGGAATCCGGTTAGCGATTCCATTTGATCAAGCGAGCGCGTATGTCCTAGGAACCAGCCCGGCGTACCGAACCAGGCCAAGTGTTTGCCGGATTGCTTCCATCGCGAGATCGCGTCCCTTTGCTGTTGATCCACGTGGTAACAGTTCATGAACAGGATGAGCCGATATCGCTGAAAGTCGACAAGCGGAAGATCACTCAGCAGTACGTGATCACACGGTGCGCCAATTCGCGTGAGCTGATTCTGTGGTTCGCGAAGAACGCGTTTGAGCAGATCGCTGCGTGGATTGGCGTATGCACAGGAGGCCTCGTCCGCAACAATAAGAATCTCGGAGATCGATGTTCGATTCGCGAGGCGCGGGTCAGTACTCAGCACATTCAATCGCTCAACCTCCTTCATCAGGTCCGGCGCGTCAAAATAGCCGTCATGCAGGTCAAACCAGGCGTGATGCATGCCCCGACACATGGCAAATCCCCATCCGCGTCGGTACATCGCGTGGGTCGCGTTCGGCGTTGGAGTGTATCCCAGCAGTTTGAGTTGCAGAGACTGATTGCGAGTCCAATCGGCATCGTCACGAAATCCACGCTCCGTCATCAGTCGCTTGGCACGGTAGGACACGACGTCGTTGTCGTGGTACCAGAGCTTTCCATGCAAAGCGAGGGATGCAGCGGGTGACCGTTGATAGTCGCAGCCCAGCGCCGCCTGCCGATGGAAGTAGCTTGCCGTGACCGCCATAAAGTCGATGTTCGGACTACGGATCAGTCGCGAAACGGCGTTGTGGCCGAATTCGGGGTCTCCTGCAAATTCGTACATGTAACCGTAAAAAGCACCGATGACATGTCGTCCCTCTGTTGCTTGACGGGCAACGCGGGCGAAATAGTCGATCGTTTCGGGGATCAACTCGCTCCAGAATTGATAGAAGTCGATCACCTGCATCTGAGTCGCCGGGTCGCGGAATCCACTGGCGTGCGGCTTGAGTCGCTCAGCTGCCGTGGGCACCTGGGCCGAATCGAGTGTTGCTTCCGGATCGCTCCACGCATCTTGCAACGCACGATCGTGCCTGTACTTTTTACGCAGCCAAGCACAAAAAGCCTGTTGAGTTGCTTCGCTATAGCCAGGTCGTAAAGGTGTGTTGCAGCCCCAGTGATACCATTCTTCCGTGTGCCCACCGGCGAGGCACCATCCGATCACTCGCGGCCCGAATCGGGTCTGCTTCACATGCTCAATCAGACGTGTCAGAGCTACTCCAATCGCCTGTCTCCACTTGGCAGAAGCAAAACTTGGGAAGCCACGATCTGACGGCAAGGTCGGGTTCTGTCCGGTGGGGACGGTCGAGCCGTCAGCAAATCGCTCGAGCTCAGCGGGATGGCGGTCCAACCACCAACGAGGTGTACCAAGATTGACTCGCGGCAAGAGCAGGGCACGGGGATCAGCCGCCAGAACCATCGCTGCCCGCTGTTCAAACTGGGAATAATCCCACGTCGATTCATCGATCCATGTATCGCTCGAATGACCATAGTCGCAGGCCGCCGCATTGGTGCTGAAGCCAAACACTCTCGTGCCGGCCTCGGCAAATTGTTGAAAGTAACGCGGCCGTGGCGCGTACGTTTCAAACGTCGCGGTATGAATCGGAACATCGTCAACGACCAGCGTCGGGACACCACCGACGTTCGTGACCCTGGCCATTCTTGTCGAACGCGGTGGCGACGGTTCCCCCGCCATGAGTTCGTGGAGGATTCCGGGACCACTCCCGAGCGCTACGGCCAGTGCCCCGATCATTTCCCTGCGGTGCAGAGAACTGCTTTGAGATTGCCGCTGGAAATTCACTCTTTCCGCCCTCCGTCACGCATCCGATCGCAAACAGTACACTACCTGTTACATCAGCAATACACTCCACAGGTTGGCGTGGATGCCCTTGATCACCAAACTCCCGCCGGTTGCTCGAAGCCATCAGCCAGGGAACGATCCATCGTTCAGTAGTGGACGATGAGAACTTCGTGGATATCCTCGATCGTGGCCTCGATTCGATTCTGACGCGTCAGAATGCTGGTCTGGGGATGGAGTGCCTCCACTTTTTGAAACGGTTCGGTCGTGACAACGGACACTCGAAAGATGGGCTTGTCCTCGATCATGCCCGGCAGCACGTAAGGACGGTTCTTTGGTGGTGTGGTGCGAGGGGTGGGATGGTAAGCAAGAAAATGAATGCGCAACGTCTGTGAACTGCGATCGTCCGTGACAATCGACTCGACATTCGACGGGGCTGCGATCCGAACACGGCGTGGCGGGTGCAGTGCGCGAAAGAGATTGCGAAAGAGAATGCGATCCTCTACCAGTGAGTACTCGCTGGCCGCAGCGTAGTCCGGTGATGCTGCGCACGTCACGACGATGCCCTGGCCGAACTTGTTAATGAGCACGGCCGGTCCCACCTCATTACCGGCACTCATTGGCCATTCCGTTCCCATCTTGCCTTGTTGTTGTCGCTTCGTGCGGTCTGGTTGGTACAACTTGCCAAACGTCTGGGCGGTGGTCGGTTCATAGACCGTCGCTGGCCCCATCACGAGGAAGGGCCAATCCGGTCGCAGGTCGTCCACCAGGTGGTTGGTCGGGTCGGGGGATGACCCTGCCGCAGCAAGCCCGACCCAATTGTCATCCGAATCCAGCCGACGCGCCGACCCGCGCGCCGATCATCTCTGTCAATACGGACTGTTCCAACGGTTGACCAAGGGAACCGAATTGGCCCGTCTGTCCTGTGACCAGCAGTCTCCCTCCCGAATGCACGAATTCACGTAGCAACTTCACTTCGCGGTGTGATAGGATTGCCGCATTCGGCAGACAAATGACAGGAAATTGTCTTAACTTGGCGAGCGAGACATTCTCATCCAAGAGCACGCCGAACTGTAGATGCTGCATCACGCACGCCTGGTGCGCGCCCAGAAAACTCTGGAAGTACCTGCCGGGTTCTTCCCGCCCGACCCAGTCACGCGTGCGGCTACTGAAGTAGAGTCCGATATCGTAAGCCGGTGGCTGTTCAAAGTGCTTGCGCTTTGCACGAGCTTCGCCCAGAACACGGCCGATTCGATCGTAGGCCTCCGGATCAAGTCCACCGTCGAATGCGGTCTTATCGATCATCGTAACGAAGGCTCCATGCGCCAACAGCAACAGTGTTTCCCATCGCATATCGTGGAGCGGCCTTGTCGTTTGATCATGATACATCCGCACACCGCGCTGAATCGCTATCTGAAACGGCAATCCCGGCGTCGAAGCACGATAGAACTCGGCATTCAAGCCCACCCCGAGGGCACTGAACCCCCAAACGCCCGTTTCACCGGTAACAAAGTCCGCGTTGCCCGCGTGCTGCACCGGGCGTTGGCCTACCTCGAAGGAGAATGGCGGGCTACCGTGGTAGTTGTAATCGACGGTCGCCTCAGGATGGAGAGATCGAATGTAGGCAACCAGCTGCTTTTCAAATCGTTCGCTCGTGTCGTAGCGGAACTGCAGCATCTCATCCCAATGGGCATCCCAGGTTGCTCCGTTCGGCATGTCGTGTCCATAGCGTTCTCGGAACATCGCGCGGCACGTGCCGCACCAACATCCGTACGGCTTTCCGAAGCCCTGATCGAGCATGTCGATGTGGAATCCATCGATACCGTATGCCAGTTGTTCGGCCACAATCTGTTTCATCGCTTCCAGATAGCCGGAATTGAAACAGAAGCGGCCGATCGCCTCGCCGTCAGCCCCGCGCATCTGCCACTCGGGGTGCGCCGTCAGAAAAAGTCCTCCCTGCTGGACGACGCAATACGAAATGATTGGCAGATCGTGCTTCTCGGCTTCCGTCAACGCCTCACGCAGCGGATCGCGATCTCCCAAACCGGGTGCCTTCGGCAGTAGGCTGGAGTTGTAGTATGCATAGTCACCATCGCGAAGCCACAGTACGAGATACTCCGAGTTGGCCTCGACACACGCTTTGACAATCTCTCGCCCATCCCATTTCTGGCAGTAGCGCGTATCACTGGGATCACTGGATCCGAACTGGGCTCCCGTGGGCCCGACCTCCATCCCGACGACAGAACGCTCAAACCACCGTGGCGATGAAGCACCATCCTGCGCAGTCAACGCATTTCCAGCGGGTAACAACGAGAACGTGATCCACGCCAAGTGGACCGCGGTTGTGAATCGAACGGTGCTCTCTGAAAACTGCCGTCTGGCCATTGAGTTTGCCCTCATTCGCTCATGGAAGCCAACGAAAAACATCGGTAGAGTGTCCTGTAAGTTCGATCGGAGTGCGTTTTGGCGGGAATCTCGCAAGTGCTCCTTGCTGCATCTCGTTCGCGTCTGGCCGGCGGCATAACGGTAGCACGCGAGCCAGACTGTTGAGAAGGCAGGAGAAGATCGGAACACATTGCGGAACCTCAATCGGAAAGCGCAAAGCTCCAGCGCCACCATTTTGTAAACGAAATCTCGGCTCGCCGGGAGCCGCGCCCCGTGTGGAGATGCGCTCTACGGCCGAACACTGGTGCCGTCCTGCTTGCGCAGCGGTAACCAGCTGCCCCGACCGGTACCCCAGGCACCGGCCTTGGCCGCCAGCGACTCGTTAATATCCACGCCAAGCCCCGGGGCTTCACGCACGTACATATAGCCATCTTTCATCGTCGGGCAACCGGGAAAAATCTCGCGAAGTTCATCCGGGAAAGTCACAAATTCCTGGATTCCGAAGTTGTGAATCGCCAGGTCGAGATGGGCATTCGCGGCGTGTCCTATCGGCGAAACATCACCGGGGCCATGCCAAGCCGAGCGAACACCAAACCACTCCGCCAGCGCCGCAATTTTCCGCGCGACGGAGAGTCCACCGGTCTGTGAGATGTGCACGCGGATGAAATCGATCCATCGATTCGTGATCAGATCGATCCATTCGTCCGGGTTGTTGAACAACTCGCCGACCGCGATCGGGGTGGCCGTTTGCTGACGCAGCAGCGGAAGATACTGTTCGTTGACCTCGGTGGGGAAGGGGTCCTCGACGAAAAAGGGATGGTACTGCTCCAACTGTTTGACCAACTGGATCGCATCCAACGGCTGCACGCGCTCGTGGATGTCGTGCGCGAGCTCAATCTCCTCGCCACAAGTCGTCCGAATGTGCTCGAACATGCGCGGCACAGCACGAAGATAGGGTTTGACATCCAGCAGTCGGTCCGCGGGTGCGCCGAAGCCGGCCGCCTTGAAATCAGCGTCGCCGGCCAAATGTGGCGATCCGTAATCACCCAATTGGATCCGGACGTGCCGAAAACCTTCGTCGATTGCCTGCTTCACGCGGTCTTCCAGCTCCTGAAAATCGCGGCCACTGCAGTGCTTGTAGGTATCGACGGCGAACCGGCATTTCCCACCCAGAAGCTGGTAGACCGGCATACCAGCCCGCTTGCCCTTAATATCCCAGAGCGCTTGATCGAGCCCACTGAGGGCGTTGTTGAGCACCGGACCATTCCGCCAGTAGGACGACGTGTAGGCGGTCTGCCAGAGGTCCTCGATGTTATCGGCACACCGTCCGACGGCGAACGGACGAAGATACTCTTGCACCGCTGTCTCGACTGTCATCGGCCGTTGCTGGTAGGTAGCGCAGCCCAATCCAATCAGCCCCGGCTCGCTGGTCATGACCTTGACGACACAGAGGTTTTTCACGCGCATGCATCGGATATCGGTAATCGTCAGGGTGGGCAGCCCGCGCGTAGCACGATCGGTGGCTTCCCCGGTCGAAGGTTCCTGCCCCCAAGCTGGCAGGGCCCCACCGGTCGCGCCAAGTCCCAGCGTAAGCAACATCTTGCGTCGATTCATGGCCGGTCCTTTCACTGGATTCGCTCGCAGATTCCTGTTCGATTGTCGTTTTCGCTGCGCCGGGCATTTATGATGACGGGCGCCTGGCTGCTTTTCAAGGTTGTGGGCAGCAGCGCGTACACTTCGCTGGAGCGCCTCATCGCCTTTGCTGCGATGGTCACAGGGGCGGGTCAGGTCTCCCAGAGGTTGACCGCGCGGCAAGCTTCGCAGCACGGCAATGGCCAGCGTGATGACGGTCAAAGGGATGACAAACACGATCATCACATCGGCGAGCGTGCGACTGAAGTCGTTACCTGTCGCGTCCAACACAAGATAAAGAGTATACGCGGCATAATAGAGGCAAAACAGGCCGCCTTCCGCGCGTGAGATTCGGTTGCCGGTAAAGACGATCGGCAGGCAAGCGATCGCCACCGCGATCATGACCGGAATGTCGAAACGCATCGCCACCGGTGACACGGTCACGCCCCGCGGCGCAATCAAGCTCGTCACACCCAGCACACCGAGAATGTTAAACAGGTTGCTGCCGATGACGTTGCCCACCGCGATGTCCCGTTCCCCTCGGCAAGCCGCCACAATCGACGTAACCGCCTCCGGCAGGGAGGTCCCGGCCGCCACGATCGTCAGGCCAATAATCAGCTGACTTATGCCCAGTGCTTCGGCGACGGTCACCGCGCCGCTCACCAACCATGCGGATCCCAAGCCCAGAAGCACGACGCCACCGACCACCAAACCGATCTGGCGGAGCTTGGCTTGCACTCCCTGAACAGCTTGCGGAGTCGCTTGGGCAAATTCCGCCAGAACTGCTTGGCTTTCCCGGCGGCTTTGGCGAACGCACCAGTACGTATACGCCAGCAAACCACCAAAGAACAGGAATCCATCCGAGCGCCCGATCTTTCCATCGAGACCAAACGCCAGCACCAGAAGCGATGCCAGAATCATGAGTGGCACGTCCCGTCGAATCAAATCACTCGACACGACCAGTGGGACGATGAAGGCCGAGAGTCCCAGGATCAGCAGCACATTCAAGATGTTACTGCCGACGATATTTCCCAAAGCGATATCGGCCTCTCCCGCAAGACAGGATTGCAACGAGACAGCCAGTTCTGGCGCTGGTGCCGAAGGCAACAACCGTCAAACCGATGAGCAGCGGTGGGATCCGCATGGCGTCGGCTAATCGAGCAGCGCCGCGGACCAACATCTCGCCGCCAAAGAGCAACAGAGCTAAGCCGCAAGCGATTTCAACACCGGCCCACTGGAGACCCTCCATCGGTGGTCCTTTAGAGAACACGCGCGGCCAAAAATGCTGGGGCGAGCGTTCATTCGTTGCCGCCGTCCCAAGCGGGACATCGTTACAATACCGGGCCCAGCATGGCGAGCGTATTGTTCCAGCCACGCGTCGCCAAAGACCACGAATCAACCGTTTCGCGAGTCACGAGTCGTGAACGGGCAAGGTACTCCCCTTGTCGCGCTCGCACAGCTGCAGTCAGGTCCGGATCGTACAACAGAATATTATTCTCGTAATTCAAATCGAAACTGCGTCGGTCCATATTTGCCGAGCCGATTAATGTAATCTCACCATCCAACGTCAATGACTTGGTGTGCAACAGGCCGCCGACGTACTCGTAGATCTGCACACCCGCTTTGAGCAAGTCCTGGTAGTAGCTTCGACTGGCTCCACCCACAATCCAGGAGTCATTTCGTGCCGGAAAGATGATTGTCGTGTCGACACCTCGCCAGCCCGCCGCGCAAAGCGCGTTCTGCATGGATTCGTCCGGTATATAGTACGGTGTCGATATGACCAGCTCGTGCCGCGCCGCATGAAAGAGCGTCTCAAACATCTCGGGCATGGCCGAGTAGCGCATCGTCGGGCCCGTTGCAATCACCTGGGCCGGAAACCCCGATTGGGGCGACGGAATCGGCGTCTGTAGTAAAGCGTCAATATCTTCTTCAGCGTAACTCATCCAATCGCTGGCAAACAGATGCTGGTTCTGCCGGACAATCGGTCCTTCCAGGCGAATCACGGCATCCACCCATGGTGCAAACTTCGCCTTGACCAAGAATTCCGGATCGGCACAGTTCTGGCTGCCGCAATACGTGATCTGCCCGTCGATGATCAGGATTTTGCGATGGTTCCGCAGATCGATCCGCCCGTGCAGCGGTCGCAACAGCGGATTTCCGAGCGGTAACGCGCGAGCGACGTGGACTCCCGCCTGCTGCATCTGTTTCCAATGCGGCGAGTGGATCATCGTCCGCGAGCCTAAATCATCCGCCATCGCCCGGCATTTTACGCCTCGGAGCGCGGCGCGCTCGAGCGCCTCGACCACCTTCATTCCATTGTTGTCCGGCAGCCAGATGTAGAACAGCAAGTGCACGTGATCGGAGGCGGCATCAATATCCGCCACCATCGAGTCGATCGTGGCGTTTGAATCGGCCATCAATCGCGCGGAATTGCCGCCGATCGAATCGAATCCACTGATCGATCTACCAGTGTCGAACAGGTGCTGGTACCGGTCCGGCACATCGGCTCGGGCATTGTCCTCCTCACCTGGCCGGACTTTCGCCACGCCTGGCATTCCTTGGAGCACCTTCCTCATCCGCGCAATGCGCCGATGGCCGATGTTAGTTTCACCTACTAGAAGGTAAGCCAGAATCCCAACGACCGGCAGAGCGGCAATCACCGCTAACCACGCGATCCGCGAAGCCGGATCACGGTGCGGACGCGTCGCAACGCGAATCATCAAGATCACCTCGATCGCAATATGGACGACGACGGCGATGGATGCCAGATTCATGAAACCGCCATTTCATTTTCCGAGTGGATTCGCGTCGTGGCATGGTACCACGCTCTTTGGCACCACGCTCTTTCTCACTGACCTGACACGACCCCATACCGTGGTGTTGAGCGAGTGGACTCCGTTGACGCACCGACATAAGGCTTCGTATCATCGCCAGGGTAACCGGTCGCGGGATGGCGAATCAACGCCAAGTTGTGGAGTCCAACGAAGATCGATCCCGACTTCGGTGGATGGGCCGGTTTTCTGCGAAGATCACACCCCCGCGCAGTTCCCTCCTGACGGACGGACCGGATCACGCGGTGATCCCGCTCGCCAGGCAAGGAGTGCAGAATCGGTCGATCACCCCAAATCACACCCGCTCAGGCTACAAGACCAACGACAAGGGGACCACGGTCGGGGCGTGTTCCAGATTTGCCCCTGCCATGTCCGGCGCCTCGCGGATCGCTATCGGTTCCTTGGGTACGGAGAAGCCCCGTTTCCCAAACTCCCCTTGGAAGGTTGGACGATCCCTATATCGGTCCTCGCGGAGGCAGCACGAATGACGAACAGAGAGTCGGAATTACGGTACATTGGTGAAGAGTCGTACAACACGCAGCAAATCGAGGAACGCATGAGAACTCACATTGCTTTGGTCGTGGCAGTCTTCTTTGTACTGCAATTTGCGATGGTTTCATCTGGCGAAATCCAGATTGTTGCCGAACGCAACAGCAATGAAGCCGCTACGTCAGAATTCCAATTCGAAAGAGTTGCGCCACCGGCAAGAAACGATGCAGCCACCACCGCCAAGTTCGCCATCGTGGATGGCCGGAGGGACCCCAACGGCGGCGACGTCGAGACTCTGCACGACGGCCAGCTCCCTACCGACGAAGATCACCCCGCGAACAACTTCTTTTTCGGTGCTGGTACTCGGGGTGGTCGGCTGCTGATCGACCTGGGGTCTGCTACCGACCTGCGCAAGATCAACACTTATTCGTGGCACGCTAGTTCGCGCGGCCCACAGGTGTATGAACTCTTCGCCGCCGAGGGAAACGCGGAGGGATTCAATCCGCTTCCGAAGTACGGCATGGATCCGGAAAAGTGTGGGTGGAAACGCGTTGCCAGCATCGACACACGGCCTCAGGAGCGCAACAGTGGCGGCCAGTACGGTGTCAGCATCTCCGACTCAGGAGGCTCTCTTGGGAAGTATCGCTATCTGCTGTTCGACATCGCCCGCACCGAAGCCCGCGATCCATTCGGCAATACGTTTTATAGCGAAATCGACGTAGATGATGGCCGACCGCGAGAGCCAATCACGCCGCTGCCTCCGGAGCCACGGCGTGAAGTCGTCGACGTCGACAGGGGGACGTACCTGATTACGATCGACACGACCGAAACCCCCGATCTCACGCAGTGGGCGCACGACGAACTCAGCGCCCGTCATCCGGCAATGGTATCCGAAGATCGTGAAGATGTTGCCGAGCGAAGGTTATGAAGCTCCCCGGATGGTCACGATTACCTTCAGCGAACGGATGCGCGGTGTGGCAGCAACCGGCGGGACGCGCGTGCGCTGCGCGGCAAGCTGGATGAGGCAGAATCTCGACGGCGAAGCCAAAGGGGCGATTGTCCACGAATTAGTCCACGTCGTGCAGCAGTACGGCCGCGCGCGGCGTGCTGGATCTCAAGTCGCGCGAACGCCCGGTTGGTTAGTCGAAGGAATCGCCGACTATATCCGCTGGTTTCTCTACGAACCCGAGACACGCGGCGCCGACATCACGGGCAGAAACGTCGCTCGAGCACAATATGACGCCAGCTACCGCGTGAGCGCGAATTTCCTCAACTGGGTCACGCAGAACCGCAGCAAGGAAATCGTCGAGCAATTGAATGCAGCCGCGCGCGAAGGCCGATACAGCGAGGATCTGTGGAAGGAATACACCGGCCAAGCTCTGCAGGAACTCGCCGCCCAGTGGAAAGCGCAGCTGGAACAGCAGTAGCATCAGTCAGCCGGACGTAGCATCCGGCAGCCAAACAGCCCGCCGGCCCATGCATCGGAATGCGACTGAAACCGCACAACCACTTTCGACTTGCCACGCGTCAGTTCCGCAGGAATGGCGTAATCCATTTCCAAGAACTCGCCCGGCTTGTTCTGCAACAGCCTCTGTGTCGGCCAGCTTCTGATCATCGATGAGGATGTCAAAGACTCGTCGCCCCGTTTCTCCTCCCCAATACGTGCATTGAAGTTGGTGGGCAGTATCAGCGTCCACCAACATCTCAAACGAAAACCATCCGCCCTCGGTCGCATCGCGCCACTTCCGACCTTGGCTGTCGCCGGTGCGGCTGTTCTCGCTCTGCAAGTTATGGTCGCGTTCGGGTTGCATCTCGCCGATCCGGAGGATATCGACAGTTCTCTTTGCCAATTCCTGCTCTCGCTCTTGCGCGGCACGCAAGTCAGCTTCGCGCATTTTCCATTGCTCGTCCGTGTAGAGATCCAGATAGACGGTATACCGGCGATCATGCAAGCTGTAGAAGGGCACAAGCGCTACATCACGTGGCCGGCCAACATTGGCAGTGCGAAATTTTCGTTCCGCCAGAGAAGTCGGCTTCACCCAATCGGATACGGGCCGTCCTTTGGCCACAAGCACCGGCACGTACAACGCTTCGGCTGCCTCCGGATCATCGACCGGCCCCAGGTCGGCCGCGAGGAGAGTCGGGCCATAGAAGACGGCAATCCGTTCGGCGTTATCCGGCATCGACTCCGTCCGCAAGGACATTGGCAGATCGATTTCCACAGCGTCGCCCGATTTCCAGTTTCGCCGGAGTGTCAGGTAACCGTGTGAATCGGTCGTTGCCGATTGGGGCGATCCATTGACCGACACGGCGAAACGTTGCCCCGCCCAAAAGGGGTGCCGAATTCGCAAGGTGAATTCCTCTTGTGCCTGTTGGCACTCGACGGTTAGTCGGCTGCGATCGCTCAGCGGCCAAGTCGTCTCCTGTCGCAGTGTGACGCCACGTTCCCGCCAATTCACTTCGGAGGCAATGAACAGATTGACCCAGATCCCGTCATCGTCGTGAAAGTAGATCGCTTCCCCGTACTTGACGTGGTTCTCCATCCCGGTACCAACACAACAGGTAAACCCGTCGAAAAGCGATTGGTACTCCTTGAAGTGCCCCGGATGTAGTGACAGGTTGTAGATCACTCGTCCGTCGGAATGCTGCGTACCACGCATGTGATTCAGCAGCGCCCGTTCGTAGAAATCTGCCACATCGGCCGTCGGGTTCCACCCGAAGATGTGGGTTGTGAGTTTCAGCATGTTGTAGACATTGCACGATTCCGTCGTCATCGTACTCAGGCGGTCGTTCAGTTGGTCTGGTGGGCCGAAATGCTCTTGGTCGCAGTTACCCCCTGTGACATAGCTGTGATGATGCACAACTCGGTCCCAAAAGAAATCCGCAATCTCGCGGTCGTGTTCCTCCCCGGTTAATTCGTAGCGGGCCGCGACACCGATGATCTTGGGAAACTGTGTGTTCGCGTGTTTACCCGGAAGGATGTCTTTGCCTTGCGCCAACGGCTCCAAGATGGCCTTGTGATGAAACCGTCGAGAAAGCTGCAGGTAGCGTTCATCGCCCGTGTCAGCATAGAGGTCGGCGAACGTTTCATTGAGCCCGCCATGCTCGGCCACGAGAATCTGTTGCATTTGTTCTTCCGACAGGCCGGCATGCGTCCTTTCAAACCAGTCGGCAAGCTTCCGTGAGACTTCCAGAGCCTGACGGTTTCCACACAGCCGGTACGCGTCTCGCAGCCCGGCCAGCAGCTTGTGCATCGTGTAATTGGGCACCCAGCAGCCGTTAAGATCGAAACCGGCTGAGCGGATATCACCAGCCGCAATCTCGGCATAGACTCGCTTGCCGTTCGGAATGGCTGAAACATAACCGTTGCCGTTGGCCTGTTGACACGCGGCCAGTTCGGAAACAATGTAGCGCACGCGTTCGAGAAACCGTTGATCACCGGTCGCGGCGTAAGCCAAGCTGCACGCACTCAGATAATGCCCGCCGCTATGACCAGAAACCCCCCGGGACTCCCAGCCACCATAGTGCCTCGCCTTTGGCTCCAGGCCAGCTTCGGTGCGAAAATTCGCCAGCAACCGATCCGGTTCCAGGCTCAGCAAGTATTGGACTGCAATCTCCTGACCGGTCTTGAACGGCCCATCCGATAATCGCACATCGTGCAAGCTGAATGGCCGAGCAATCGGAGGCGCCGAAGGCTGCACCGCCAACACATGTTGCGGATGATCAGGAATCTCTCCGGCTGCGGTCCAGGGGAACAAAAGAAAGCCTAGACCAATCGCTAATCGCAGGTCATTGTATGCCATGATTGCTATCCTGTTTTCACTGGAGGAATTGAATTCCTCATAATCGGGCACGGATGCTTGCCGCCTTCATCAATCCAAGGTTGCACTGCCCAGCGGTCTCATTGGGAAACATGCAACCATGAAACGCTGAGCCGCCTGAATTCCACGATCTCCTATCATAATGAATCCTCAACCGCAACGCGCAAAACGACGGTTGTCGTTCGCCCCAACCCGAAGCGCCAGCGAAGGGGTCAGCCCAACCCCGCCATCACCCAACCCGAAGCGCCAGCGAAGGGGTCAGCCCAACCCCGCCATTCCCCGATAGGATACCAGCAGCGCGAAGGTGCCCTCACGAAAGGGTGCCGATTGCCAAGGCGCGATACGTGCCATGGTATCGGTCGACCGCGACGCTGGTCGATGTTGCTCGGCTGGCGCTTCGAATTCGACGCTGATCGATGTTTGCTTGCCGGACCCCTTCGCTACAGGCGCGGAGGCTCCCTGCCATGATCTCGGTCGACATCGACGCTGACCGATGTTGCTTGCCGGACCCCTTCGCTGGCGGCTTTCGGGTTGGAGGGTGATCGATGTTGCTTGCCGGACCCCTTCGCTGGCGCTGGGGGGTGAGCCCGGGGAGCCTCTTCCACACCAGGTCCCAATTGCTTCCAATGGACTCCACGCTATCCGAGATCTATTCCTTCCTGACAACTCCGTTTGAGGAATTTTCGTTTGAGTAAAACGACGCGGTCGAGCAACGACCTGACTACAGCGCCGATTCCGCAACTGATCCGCCGGTTGGCGATTCCCGCTTCCGTGGGTTTCTTCTTCAACACACTGTACAACGTGGTGGATACGTTTTGGGCGGGGCGCTATTCTACAGATGGCCTGGCCGCTCTCTCGCTGTCCTTTCCCATCTTCTTCCTGATGCTGGCGATGGGTATGGGCTTCTCCACCGGCACCACGGCGTTGATGGGCAACGCACTCGGTGCTGGCGATCGTCGCCAGGCGGCACGCATCGCTAGTCAGGGACTGATTCTCAGTTTGTTGGTAGCCTCCGCAATCATGGCGGTGGGTTACAGCACGGTTCCGGCGCTGTTTCGATTGCTGGGAGCGACCGACGAATACCTGCGGATCTGCCTGGACTACATGTTCGTGATTCTGGCGGGAATGCCGGTCGTGCTGCACGTGTTCATGCTCAACGGGATTCTGAACGCACAGGGAGACATGTTTTCGTTTCGCAACTATCTGATGGTGGCAACGGTCGCGAACATCTTTCTCGATCCGTGGTTCCTGTATGGAGGTTTCGGCCTGCCGGCCATGGGGATGAGCGGTATCGCGGCGGCCACCATTCTGGTGCAGGTGTGTGGCCTGATCTACTTGTACCGGCGGGCCTGGGCCACCGGAGTGCTCGCACGGAGCGCGGCTGCGCACTACCGACCGGACCGGCGAATCTTGGCCGCAATCATGGGCCAGGGGATTCCCGCCAGCCTGAACATGATGACGGTCGCTCTAGGGATTTTCGTGATCACCTACTTCCTCAGCTATTTCGGGCAGGAAGCCGTGGCGGCTTACGGCGTAGCGACGCGAATTGAACAGCTCGTGCTATTGCCGACGATCGGCCTGAATACGGCATGCCTGACCCTGGCCGCCCAGAATGGCGGCGCGGGTCACTACGATCGAGTGCGGCAAACGGTACACACGGCCCTGACCTATGGGGGATTCATGGCAGCAACGGGCGCGATCCTGCTCTACTTCGGGGCGGAGTTCCTGATGCAACGGTTTACTGACGATGTTGCCGTCGTAGCCACCGGCGCCCATTACCTGCGAATCGCGGCGTTCATCGAATACGCCTACGTCCTTCTGTTCGTCAACACATCGGTGCTTCAGGGTCTGAAGAAGCCGGCCTTTGCCCTGTGGATCGGTCTGTTTCGCCAGATTGTGGCGCCCGTCATGATCTTCTGGCTCGCCACTCACGTTTGGGATTTCGGCCTGGACGGGATTTGGGCCGGCATCTTTGTGATCACCTGGTCGTCGGCGCTGGTGGCTGTCCTCTTCGCGCAAAGCGTGGTGCGCTATTTGGCGGCCGAATCCGCAGATTAGTGGAAAGACGCACAAGGACAACTACGTGCGGCGCCGTCTGACCCGAGCCATCAGTCCTGTTGCCGCAAGCAGCCAGACGAAGCCGCTTGGCTCGGGCACGGTCACGACTTCAACACCCCGCAGGGTACTTCGATTAAAAAACGTCACGTCCAAAGTCACGTCCTGTTCCACGAACTCCTGCGTCAGACCCTTCGCGAGAATTGGCCCGAAATTGACGGAGGCGAAGCCTTCTCGATCCTGTTTTAAGATTCGAAAAGGCGACTGCTGATCGTACGGTCCGTCGAGATTCTGAGTCGTGCCCCCCGTGAAGATGCCACTCGACGACCGCATGTCGAGTGTCGTCATCAGCATCGCTTCCTCGGCCGCCGCAGCCCCGGGCGGGACGGGTGGCGTCAGCAGATCCGCGGCGCGAATGGCCACTTCACCATTTGTTGTGTTGTACTCCACCTTGATCTCCACCTCCGCAGGACGGCTGTTTCCATCGCAGGTTGGAATCGGCACGGTGCCCGCATTGGGGTAGGCATAGTCGAGATCGACATAACCGCCGCCTAGCCATGCACCAGAAATGCAGATGTCCGATAAGAATTCGTTGTTCGTCAATCCGGGTTCCATGATGGGACCGTAGTCAAGCGACACCATGCCGGCGTTCTCTAACTTGAACAGTTTATCGGGACGATTTACATCGATCCACGAAACGAAGACTCCCTCTCTTGCTGTTCCGGTGAAGAGTTCGCTCGTGGAATTGATGTTCAATGCGGTGATGGGCGTCTGGGAGCGGAGTCGCAAGTCGCCGGTTGCCGATTCGTACTGCAAGATTCCCGTGCGCTCACCAGAAAAGGGCGGAAATACCCGCGGCGGCCTCGAGCACGAGACAGGCTCAGCATGCAGCACCTGTCCGTTCAGACGCACGACGTCGTATAGGACAGGCGGATTCCATTGCTGATAATCACGCACTGCCTCGACGCACAAATCCTGGCTCAGATCATCGAAAGTCAAACCCGTTGGAAGAACGGATCCCAGCGCCAGTGGCTCCGCGGATCGAGGAAAAACGGAGAGATAGCCTTCGAAGAACTCGGTGACCGCCACGCTGGGAGGGCCCGTGAAAAGACCCCCAGCGGACGCGATTTCCAACCTGTGAAACTCTCCGGGAGCTATCGTCAATCCACCCGTGTCAGGATCGTACGACAAATCCAGCGTATGACTCCCATGGATGGCATTGGCTGGGAGCACCAGCACAAGACACACTGCTCCGATCCAAACCAGGCGCAAGGGTACGTTCTTTGGCATCATGGGAAATCAACCTCAGACAGAGAGATAGATGAGGCACAAGACCGACGACCGCGGACCATCAACTGCCAAAGATGAGTTGGACTACTCGCGATCGATCACTGCTTCTGACACTCGTTCGCCTGTCTTCACGAGCGTGCCCCGTTTGCGGTCAATAGAAACTCGCAATAGCCTTTTGGAGTCTAAACGCCGGCTGTTTGACTGTCAACGATTTTGACACCCGCAACCTACGGCGAGGAACGACGTCGGGTTTCGCCACTGTGGCTGGCGGTGTGATTGAGGAGCGTGCATTCCGCCCCCCTCTCGAACGACAAAAGAACGTTGCCGACGTACAACCGTTTTACCGGCCAGACCACGGAAAGGCGATGACGGCTCGCCGGCAACGGATCCATCCATTCGATTCGTTCCCAGGCGGCAGCCTGGGAACCAGTCAACAGCGTGGTGCGGTTGCTGGCCGCCGAATTGGCCAACTGATTTTCCGCTTCTTGTTGCTTCTCGGGATTTTGGCGAAGTCAGAGAGGTGGATTGACGCTGGGCAGGGCGTCGGGCGACGGTGGGATGGACTTCCAGTCCGTCCCGTTCGTTGGCCTTCCAGGCCGACGTTCCCGCGCACCACCTCTGGTCGGAATCGAGGAGACGACCGGTCGGTGATTTTACCGAAGTCAGAGAGGTCTACTGTGCGCTGCGTAGTGCGTAGGCTGGAAGCCCACGGTACGAGACAGGCTGGAAGCCTGTCCCACTGGCCGCTATGCGTGCGTCTCCGACTCCGCCATCGCGGAATTCGTCCGTCACCTCATGCTTGGTGAGCTAGCCGCACATCATGCATCGCGTGTGCGGATTTGATATGCTGAGCAAGGCTGACGTGCCCTGCTGATGAACACGGAATCAAATGGAACATCCACTTCATCGATTCTGACGGGATCAACAAACCGCCCACAAGGGACGCATGAGGAACGAGACCAAGCCATGAACTTTTCACCGAAATCACTCGCGTGGCTCTCATTGATCGTGTGCCTAATATCACCAGCCTCTGGCCAACAGGTATTGCTTGAGACAGAGAGTTTTGACTCACACGGTGGCTGGAAACTCGACACGCAGTTTATCGAGAACATGGGGTCACCCTACCTGTTGGCGCACGGACTGGGGCGACCGGTGGACGACGCGAAGACCAGCGTCGCATTCCCGGAAACCGGGGAATACCGCGTGTTCGTTCGCACGAAAGACTGGGTCGCCCAGTGGAACGCTGCTGGCCAACCCGGTCGCTTTCAAGTGTTAGTCAACGGAGCGCCGCTACAGGAAGATTTTGGCACGCGCGGTGCCGAATGGTTTTGGCACGACGGCGGACGGGTCCAGATTACAGACACGAACGTGGTCGTCGCCCTGCATGACTTGACAGGCTTCGACGGTCGTTGTGACGCGATCCTGTTCACGAAAGAAAAGGAAACGCCCCCGAACACCTCCGCGATCCTGCCCCAGTGGCGACGGAAGTTGTTGGGGCTTCCCGAGGAACCAACCCGACGAGCCGGCTACGACCTGGTCGTCGTGGGTGGCGGCTATTCCGGCATGGGAGCGGCCATCTCGGCAGCACGCATGGGATGCAAAGTTGCCTTGATCCAGAATCGCCCCGTGCTCGGCGGGAATGGTTCGAGTGAAGTGCGTGTCTGGTCGCGAGGGCTGATCCGCCGTGGCAAGTATCCTCGGATCGGTGAGATTGTGACCGAGTTCAGCGACAATGCGTCAAAATCCCCCGGACGGTACGAGGAGTTCGAAGACAGCCGGAAGATGGCAATCGTCGCTGCGGAGAAGAACATCGATCTGTTCTTGAATCATCACGCCTACAAAGTGGATTGTGATGAAAACAGGATCACAGGCGTCTACACTTTCGACACTCGTACTGGTGACCGCGAACGATTTGAGGCAAAACTCTATGCGGATTGCACCGGCCACGCGACGATCGGCGTGCTGGCAGGGGCCGATTGGGAAATGACGCCAAAAGGCCGGATGGGCATGAGCAACATGTGGGCCTGGGACGAGCGCAATGAGCCGGTCGCATTCCCGGAGACTCCGTGGGCCCTGGATTTATCGATGAAAGATTTTCCCTACCCTCGCAACCATCATGGTGAATGGTTCTGGGAGGGCGGCTTCGACAAGAATCCGATTACGGAGGCCGAGAGCATTCGTGACTGGAATCTTCGAGCCGTCTTCGGCGCGTTCAACGCGATGAAGAATGGCGACGGCGCCGCGGAACATCAAGAACGCGTACTTGACCTGGGTCGCGTTCATCGGAGGTCCACGCGAGTCACGACGACTGATGGGCGACGTCATCCTCACCCAGGAGGACATCGTGGCAAAGGTCGATTTTCCAGACGGCTGCGTTCCCAGCACCTGGTCGATCGATCTCCACTATCCCAAGCAGCAGTATGCCAAGAAGTATCCCGACAATCCGTTCATTTCGATTGCCGTTCACGATCGCAGGATTGACCGCAGCTTACGGGTATCCGGTGCCCTATCGATGTTTCTATTCACGTAACATCGATAATCTGTTTCATGGCGGGGCGGTGCATCAGCGTCACGCACGAAGCACTGGGAACCACTCGCGTGATGAAGACCTGCGGCATGATGGGTGAAGTCGTGGGACGCGCTGCGAGTATCTGCATTACTCATGAATGCGGGCCCCGTGAAGTGTATACAAGCTACTGGGATGAGATGGACCAGTTGCTGAAGTTGCCCGGCAAGGCTCATCGAGAGAACATCCGCGGACGAATTCATCATTCCGGTCGATGCCCTTCCGCTCGCCGGATCGCATGGTCCGCTGACGGGGATGGATCCCGCGAAGCTCGAGGGGCTGGTCATCGACGATACGCAGGCGATCAAGACGGGGAACTGGACCGAAGGGACCGGGCTGAAAGGATATGTTGGCTGGAATTACCTGTATGCGGGAGAAAACAGCAACGCAAGTATCCGCTTTGAAGCGAAAGTGCCCGCAACGGGCCGTCTTTGAAGTCCGACTCGCCTATCAGCCGCATGAAAACCGCGGTGTACGGGTTCCCGTCTCGGTTCGGTCGGACGACCAAACTGTCGATCTCAGACTGAACATGACCACACCCGCCGGAAGAGGATGGCTTCGTCTCGCTTGGGCAGTTCGAATTGCATGAGGGCGAGACCGTTTCCGCGGTAGTTTCGACCGAAGATTCCGGTGGCATCGTGCATTCCGATGCCGTGCAGATTGTGAGAGTCCATGAGTGACCGGGTACCGGCGGGCGACAGCGACGGCGTCGGATTTCGCTCCACCTGGTGCGAGTGTTGCTCTTTGTCTTCGTTCTTGTGCTGATTCGCGTTCAGCACTCTAGGATTTCGGCGAGCCAACCGGATCGTTTGCCGGCACGACTCAGGCTGTCGCAAGTGCGTAAGTTCTTTCCCACGGCAGAATCGGTCGACGAGGATGCGCGGGGAAAAAGCGGCCAAGAAATCCATGACGCTTCGGGAAGAACAACTGGGATATGTCCTGCAGACATCGCCCGACAGCGACCACGTGATTGGATTCTCCGGGCCAACGAATACCTTGATTGCGTTCTCATCCGATGATCGCATCGTGGGCATCGACATTCTGGCGAGCGGCGATACGCGGGAGCATCTGGACCAAGTCCGACAGGACTCCACGTTCTGGAGATCCTACCGCGGTTTGACTTGGAACGAGGCCGCGACGAAGACTCCGGTCGATGGCGTGTCCGGGAGCAACGTTGACCAGTCTTGCAATTCGCGAATCGATCATCTACCGCCTGGGTGGCGGACAGCCGTCGCTTCGGTTCCCTGATCCACTCCCAATGGAACATGCCCGACACTTCTTTCCATCGGCTGATTCCTGCCGACAGGATCCGGTCTATTCCTCGTTATGGCGTGTTGATGACGAGCAGGGCCAAGAGATCGGTACCATCCTCCGAACATCGCCCTGTGCCGACCAGATCATTGGTTACCAAGGCCCCACGGATACCCTGATTGGATTCGGTACCGATGGACGCGTCATTGGCATTCGTCTGGGTCAAAGCTACGACAATGCGGAGTACGTTGCTTACGTCCGAGAGGACGATTACTTTCTTACGACTCTTCAATGATCTGGGCTTGGAAGAGCTTGCCGACCTCGATCTGCAAGAGGCGGAAGTCGAAGGTGTTTCCGGTGCCACGATGACCAGCATGGCCGTGGCAGAGGGAATCGTGGACGCCGCCGAGTCAGCATCGTCAAGCGAAGATCGCACATCGAAAAAACGGCGACCCGTTTTCCCATTGGACTGTACGCGATTTGGGCACGGCAGCCGTGATCCTCCTGGGAGTGACGATTTCGCTGACGCGACTTCGCGGAAATCGAACACTGCGCAGTTGTCTTTCAGTTGGTTTTGATCGGATATCTGGGACTCATTCAAGGTGACATACTTTCCCAAGCGATGCTGGCGGGCTGGGCACGAAATGGTGTTCCTTGGGCGGGAGCCGGTGGATTGCTGTTGCTGGCCGTTGCCGCTCTCGTCATGCCTGTCACGACGGGGCGAAACACCTACTGCACGCATCTGTGTCCTCATGGTGCAGCGCAGCAAATCCTGAAGAGACGTTTCCGGTGGACTCTTTCGTTACCTCGTGGACTGGTCCGTGCGCTGAGGCTGGATTCCCGGTATACTCTTGATCTGGTGTGTGATCGTCGCGATGCTGTCACTGCCCTTTAGCCTGGTCGATATTGAACCTTTTGACGCGTGGGTATTTCGCGTCGCGGGCTGGGCCACGATCTCGATTGCGATCGTAGGTTTGGCCACCTCGCTGTTCTGCCGATGGCGTATTGCCGGTATGGTTGTCCCACGGGAGCCGTGTTGGGTTTTCTCCGATTCCACTCACGTAGCGATCGTTGGTCGCGCCGCGACTGGTTCGCCGTCATGCTCGTGGTTCTCGCCGATTGGCCTGTGGATGGGATCATAGTTGCCAGCCGAAGAACATCCGGGAGAGAGGCAAAGGGTGGGCCGTTTGTACGACAGAGGACCACAGGGGACACAGAGACGAAGTATTCTTCAGGCTGTTCCCGTTTTATCTCGGTGCCCTCGTGTCCTCTGTGGTTTCATCCCGTTCTTGGAAGATTATCTGATCTTCTGTCGTGTCAGAATCCACAGTCGGTTCTAGACGAACACGAAGACCTGACAGTCAGTTTCCGATGCGGCAGGGGGTACCGGTTCGGTAGCATTCCTGGGCCGCAAAGACGACCTGATGCGTCCATGCCGCGTCGGCCAGATTGCAGTGAGATGCGTGGCCGGTTTGAAGGCATTCCACGAAATGGTCGATCTCGGCCTGAAAGGGATGGTGACTGACATCGCTTGAGTCCGGTTGGATTTCTGTTCAACTCGTTCCAATCGGGCTGACCCACGGCGTCCGGCGAAAACACTCGATGGTCAAACACAGTACCACGATCGCCAAAGATGCGGATCGGGAAGCGATACGGCATGATACAATCAGCGTTGACACTGATCTTCCCGATGGCTCCGTTGTCAAACCTCACGAACGCCACTTCCAATCCATCGTACTCCATCGGTGGAGCATCTTCCCGAAACGAGTTGGAAATCGGATTGTACTCGCGGGTGCTTCCCTTACGGTAACCACCGCTGACAGCATACACTTCAACTGGCCGGGCAGCCTCAAATTCGCCCTCTGCCGCAAACCATCGCAGAGCATCCACCGCGTGGCAGCCGCCCACGAGCATGGCACTCACTCCTTGCTCCACGGTTCGAGCGTCGTTCCAGCCGGACCACCAACTGCCATTGTGACTGAGGTAGTCGGTTTCGACGTAGTACGGACGACCAATGCCGCCGTCGGCGATTCTCCGTTTCAGAGCACAAAACAGCGGATTCCAACGAAGCACAAAGCTTACCACCGTTTGTACGCCGGCCTCGTCCACAGCCGACATCATTCGTTGTCAGCTCCTCGAGACTATTCGCGACAGGCTTTTCGATCACCAAATGCTTGCCAGCGCGAGCGGCAGCGATCGCGTGCTGACAGTGGACGTGCTGCGGTGTACAGATCGAAACGACATCGACATCAGGATGATCCAAGGCTTGTGCGAGATCGTCGTATGTCGCGACATCGGTCAAGTCCGCTTGATCCACGCGGCGTTTGGCGTTCGCGAGCGAGATATCAGAGATCGCGACCACTCGTGTGTGTGGATTCGCCTTGTAGGCAGCGGCATGTTGAGTCGAAACCCAACCGGCCCCCAGAATCAACACGCGAAAATCATTCTTGGACATCAATCACCTCGCAGAAGAGTCTTCCACACCGCTCGCGGCAGCTTGCACAAGTGCGTGGAGATTCTGGGTCGGGGTCTCCATTGCCAACGTACATCCGCTGCTGAGAATGAACCTGCGGTGGCCGCTTTCGCCAACGGCAGTCAGTGCCTCGCCCGCCGCCCGACGCACATCATCCGGTCTTCCCTGCGCCAGGACCCGCACCGGATCGAGGTTTCCCCAGATCGCAACGTCCGGCTCAACCGTTCGACAGGCTTCGGCCAGATCCACTTGGTGTTCCAGTTCCAAGACGTCCGCCCCCGACGTCGCCATGTCGGCCAACAGGGGCGTAGCATTTCCGCAAATGTGCAGCGAAACGGGGCCCGCGTAGTGCAATCGGATCTGTTCAATCACCCGCTTTTCGTACGGCAAGGCAACCTCGCGATACGTTTTCGGACCTATCAATCCGGCTGGCGAATCACCGCCGCTCAGCATGTCGGCTCCCACTTCGCCGAGTGCACGGGCATAGGCGACAGTGTATTCACTGCATCTTTCCAGCAGGGCCAATACCAGTGACCGGTCGTCCACCAGCTTGAGCATGAGTTGATTGGTACCCAACGCCGCGCAGGCCAGCGAGAATGGAAACTGGTCAAAACAGGCAACAATGAACACGTCCTCGCCCAGAAGGCGCCGGACCTGACGTACCGATTCCAGCATGATCGGCCAGCGCCCCTGCGAGCTCCGATGGGGCGGCGGGAGATCGTCAATGTCTCGGGCGTTCTGTACAAGTGGCTCGCCGGTGCCACACATCGGTTGATCGTCGTCCGGGAAACTGTACGCGGGCCCCCATCGCTTCGGCGCTGACCCAAGTGTCGGCAGAAATCCAAACCGCGTCCGGTCGAAACGTTTCGTAGTAGCGTGCCACACTCTTGGCCAACACGTTTGGGTCGGTTGTGTAGCGGCGAATGCTTACTCCCGCAAGACCGCGCAGTAGTGCACGGCCAATGGCCCAACAGCTGTTCGCGGCGTATCGAGACCCGCCAAGGCACGCGCCACAATTTGCCTGGAAGTGAAAGTAGTGAATGGTTCCACCTTTCGAGAAAACGTGTCGCAGAATAAACTCATATCTCGTGATCTGAGGCGGAGAATAAAAACCCGAGAATTCCCGCCATCAAGGCCAGGGTAGCGAATCCGGTCACGAGCCACGTCATCAGATGCTGGAAAGTATTCGCCTTTTCGGCGCCGATCGGATGAATTGCTTCGCGCAACGCACCACTCGCGATTACGCAGCCGAGCACGGCGGTTGCCATCAAGGTGATCACCACCATCAGTACTGCGGCCAAGCCCGGCCGGCAGGCCGCCAACAGCACCGGAATGCCTGCCAGAATCAGAAAGCCGACCCCCATCCCCAAAATCGCCGCGCTCTCCCAAGGTCCCAGCCAGTAACGCACGAACGCCAGAAACGCCACGGTCAGTACTACACCAACCGTGACAACGCGCGATGAAGGTCGACGTGACGCAGGACCGGGGTGGCCGGGCAAAACGAAATTGGCCGATGACCGTCGCGTTGCCAAGCGACTGATCGCGGCCTCGTACTCGCGTTGCAGACGCCGAAACGCCACCACATCACCGCCGTGGTCTGGATGCATTCGCTGAGCTAACCGACGGTACAAAGCGGCGATGTCCTGCGCTGTGATGTCATGACGGAGGCTCAAGTCGAGCAACAAGTTCTCGCTGCCCACCGGTTGGCCTTCGCTCCGACCCGCCCGACTGGAGGATTCGCCTGGCATCATCACATCCGCATGGGAACAAAAACAAAATATTCCGTCTGCTCCTGATCGGCAGCGATATTGTAACAACTTCGGCGTTACGGTTCTCCTGGTCCAGGTTTGCCATCACTCGGGCGGCGTGGCGTCTCCTTGAGCCCGCTCTCCTGCGAGCGGGAGGGAAACGAGTCGCAGGAATTGGCGTTTTGGGAAAGACTCCTAGCCGCCGGCGCCAGCCTCAATTCGTATTTCATCACGGCTTGCGTGAAAAGACCGCCAGCCAAACGACTATTGCTTCGTTGAATGGCGGCCTGCCGGTGGGGTACAATCAGCTTTGCTCTAGTGCGATCCGTTTCATGACCAGAGTGGGGTCACCTCGAACGAGACGTAAAGGGCAGCGCCGGTTGCACGAGGCAGAGGCTTGGAGAAGGCAATGAGCAGTCAAGGGGATCGATCAACGAAGCCCGAGCGGTGCACGAAGCACCTTGCGGCGGTCCCAAGGATCGTGGCTCTGGTCACGTTCGTCTTACCCATCGCGGCGCCGGCGTCGATTGGCCGAGCAGACTTCGCGGAACACGTGCGAGAGATCGACGAAGTCATCTTCGCAGTCCGACAGCCCAAAGGACCGCATTGGTATGAGAACCTCGGGTACAGAATCGCCGATGTAAAGGACAAAGCATACGGATCGCGCGGGTATCTATGCAAACTGAATCTGAAGACGCAAGAACTCGTGCGGTTGGTGTCCGACGCGGAGGGGGCCGTACGCGATCCGCAAGTTCATTACGACGGCAAACGGGTCCTTTTCTCCTGGCGAAGAGGCGGATCTGACTACTTTCATCTCTACGAAATACATTGCGATGGTTCCGGCCTGAAGCAACTGACCGATGGTCCGTTCGATGATGTGGAGCCCACGTACTTGCCAGACGGGGGAATCATCTTCTGCTCCACGCGCGCTCAGCGTTGGGTTCCGTGCTGGTACTCGCAAGTAGCCACGCTGCACCGGTGCGACGGCGACGGAAGGAACATCCGCATGTTGTCGTCCAACATCGAACAAGACAATACTCCCTGGGTCCTACCCGATGGTCGAGTCCTGTATACGCGGTGGGAGTACGTGGATCGATCCCGCGAACACTTCCACCACCTGTGGGTCATGAATCCCGACGGCACGGCGCAGATGACCTATTACGGGAACCAGTTTCCGGGTGACGTATTTCTCGACGCAAAACCCATTTCGGGTACGGCGAATATCCTGATGATCAATTCGCCCAATCACGGGCAGTCGGAGCACCGAGGCCGCGTTTCGCTAGTGAAGACGAATGCCGGGCCCGATAGCCTCTCCGCCCAGGCAATGCTCGACTCGCACGCGGAGTTTCGTGATCCGTACGCTCTCCATTCGAATGCCATTCTTGTGGCCGAGGACACCCGTTTATTGATCATGGATGGTACCGGCCGAACCCGTGAACTCTACCGATTGCCCGCCGAGCTTTCCCGGGGTGGAGCTTGGCTGCACGAACCTCGACCGCTTCGCCCGCGACATCGAGAGCCCGCCATTCCTGCGCGCACCGATCTCTCACAAGACCAAGGCCAGTTGATCGTGCAGAATGTGTATTTGGGCCGAAATATGGCCGACATCCCGCGAGGCGCCATTAAGAAGCTGCTGGTCTTGGAGAACCTGCCCAAGCCAGTGAATTTCACCGGTTCGATGGATCCCATCAGTTACGGAGGTTCGTACAGTCTCAATCGTGTGCTGGGAACGGTCCCCGTGGAAGCGGACGGCTCGGTCAACATGCATCTTCCCCCGCTGCGCAGCCTGCAGCTCGTGGCTTTGGATGAAGAGAACCTTGCTGTCAAACGGATGCTCAGCTTCCTGACCGTGATGCCTGGCGAAGTCACGACCTGTATCGGCTGTCATGAACCGCGGACCATCGCGCCGCCTGCCGTCGCCACGACGGAGGCACTTCAACGTGCGCCATCCCGCATCGCACCGATCCCCAACACTCCCGAGATTTTTGACTATCCGCGGGACATTCAGCCGATCCTCGACAAGCACTGCCTACCGTGTCATGACATTGACCAGTACGCCGGGGGCGTTCTGCTGAGTGGCGACCAGGGCCCCATGTTCACGCATAGCTATTTCACGCTTTCCGCTCGGCTACAGATGGCCGACGGACGCGACCTGGCGCGGGGAAATTATCCCCCTTACAAGATCGGCAGCTCCGCCAGCCCTCTGCTGAACAAACTGAGGGCATCCCACCATGACGTCCAGCTCTCATTCAGCGAGCTGCGAATCATGAAGCTGTGGATCGACGCAGGAGCAACATTTCCGGGCACGTACGCCGCCTTGGGGAGCGGCATGATCGGTCCCTACGCGACGCTGCAATACGAAACAAAGACGGAGCCGGATTTCGACGACTGGCCGAGCGTACGAGCGGCCGGCGAAGTGCTGGAGCGGCGCTGCGCGTCGTGTCACACACAGGACCTTCAACTGCCGCGCCACCCCGCGGATAACTTGGGCCTGCGTCTACATCACCTCGCGTACGGCGAAGGGGCACCGAGACACTGGACACCACCCTGGGTTACACCGTATGACGATGTGCACCGGATTGGCTCACGCTCTTGGATGAAAGCGTATGCCGATCCGCGTCTCCAGTTTTCGAGGCACATTCTCTTCAATCTGACTCGGCCCCACAAATCCTTGCTGTTACGGGCACCATTGACCCGCGACGCGGGGGGCCTTGAAGTCTGTGGAACAGTGTTTTCCAGCACGCAGGACGCCGACTTCCTGACGCTACTAGCCAGTGTTCAGGACATGCAAAACTACTTGGCAACCATCGGACGGTTCAACCTGCCTGGTTTTCAACCAGAGCCGGAATACGTTCGGGAAATGAAACGGTACGGTATTTTGGGATCAGACTATCGCCCGGGTGATCCCATTGACGTTTACGAGACGGATCAACAGTATTGGCAATCCATGTGGCACGCCGCTGCGCCTGCCGCAAACAACCGCGACACTTCGACACAGGATTAGCGTCTGAGAATTGATAGTCCTCCTTGACGGAACCGGATGGAGATGGAAGCCATTGGGTCACGAGATCGGCATCCGTGTCACACTCGACTGAATTCGGCACGAAACTCCGCGTGAACACGGGGACGAAAGTGTGCTGGCTTTCTCCTCGCGCAACGATAAGTCATCGATTGTGGGTTCGCTCGATTCAATTTCCTAGGGGGTGACATCATGGCTACCTGGCTGGTTTGCTCACGTCTCACACTATGTACACTTTTCGTAATTCTGATCAGCGCGACGGCGGGTTACGGCGACCTCGTAGGTCTGTATACGTTTGACGATGGCCTTCCGACAGATTCCAGCGGCAACGGTAACCACGCAACGATTGTGGGAAGCCCGGTATCCAGATCGACCGGTGGTGCTGTCGACAACCTGGGCTACTTCCAATTCGGAATGCCGGTCACGGCCTACCTTCAAACGCCATTGAGTGTCGATCCGGAGGAAGCACCCCAGTTGACGATGGGAGCTTGGGCCAGAATCTACAGCGACACAACGGAGGACGTTCGGCAGATGTTGGCGCACGACGACGGCGGCTGGGATCGTGGCCTCGGAACGGATCTGCGAGGCGATGGCGAAGGAGCAGGTGACATCACCTATCGTTGGACGGGTTTCACTGGCAATGGACCGCTTGGCTTCACAACCCCCGTTGACGATCAGCGTGATGAATGGATCTTCTTGGCGGTTGTGTACGACAATCTTGACCAATTAATGACGATCTACGTTGATGATGAACCGTTCGAATCCCTTACAGCATTCGGAACCAGCACACGCAACCTGAAGATTGGTGGCAATCCGGTTTACGGTGAGTTCTGGTCGGGCGATATTGATAACGCCTTTGTTTTTGATCAAGCTCTGTCCGGAGATGAGATCGAAGCGATACGTCTGGGAGGTCCGGAAGTCATCAAGATCCTCGGGGAAAGCGCGCCGCGTGGGCTGGTAAATGCATGGACGTTCGAGGATGGAACGCTGGGTGGATTTGGCGTCGTGGAAGGAACCGCCTTCGACAGCCAGCCCACCTTGCATGACAATCCACTCTTTCGCAACGCCGCCTACGTAGCCCCTTACGGCACAGGGATCCGCGGCGATTATTTTGTCGGAACTTTCGAGAACTATCCCAGTGCGGATTACGTGCGGGGCGGTACGCAAGGCGACGGACCGATTGGCATCGTCGAAACCGCCCCCTTTGCATTGGCTACGGGGGCTCATTTTGACCTTCTGGTCGGTGGTGGCGATCATCCGTGGGACCCGTCCTGGGACCCCGAAACCAATTTACCCCCCGCGGATGCAACCGGTCCGACAACCGTCAATCTCGAACGCGAGGTCGCCCCAGGTGACTGGGAGGTACTGTTTGCCTCCACCGGGTTGGCGAACGAAGCCATGCATTTTATTCGCTGGGACGCATCTGATTTCGTGGGCGAGACGGTCCGACTTCGCATCTACGATTACAACACGAGTGGCTGGGGCCACATCAATGTTGACGATATTCGCTACTACACAACCGACGTCATCACCGGCGACTACAACGGAAACGGCGCCCTGGATGCGGGAGATCTCGATCTGCAGGCAGCAGCGATTGCGGAGGGCAACGATCCCCCAGAATTCGATCTAAACGGAGACGGTGTCGTAGACCACGACGGAGATCGAATCATGTGGCTGCATGAATTGAAAAAGGTCTTCGTAGGTGATGTTGACCTGAACGGGTCTTTTGATAGTTCGGATTTCGTTGCGGTCTTTGTCGCCGGTAAGTACGAGACGGGGGAACATGCAAGTTGGGCGGAAGGGGATTGGAATGCCGACCTGATTTTTGACAGTGGTGATTTCGTGGCTGCCTTCGCCGACGGCGGTTACGAACGGGTCCCGTTTCCAGGTGCTGTTCAGGCCGTACCCGAGCCTGGTGGCATCCTGGCCACATTCATCGCGCTGTGCGTCCTGATCGGCGCCGCGCGCCGAGTCAGAAGCTGAGCGACTAAGTCGCGATCACGAGTAGAGAATATAGTGGGCTTGCGCTCCGCTGGGCACAGCTACGCACGACGATGGACCGGGAGGGCATTCTGCGCACAAGTCGGCAGGCTGTGGGGTGGCACGGCGAGACGAGGCGAGCGCATTCCCAACAGATCCGGCTGGCCGAAATCAGGTGATTGATGAGGAGAAACGGAATGACATCTCGGAAGCTTGCTCCAGCCGGCGCGATGGCATGCTGCGTCCTGGCCGTGGTATTTTCGACCGGAGGGGGGGCAGAATCACCAGCGCTGGTTTTGAAAACCAAACAGATCACATCCGGACCCAAGCACCATTTCTTCGGCTATATCGGTCAGTGTCAGACGATCCCGTGGAATGCCAGTGGTAGATATATCCTCGGGATGGAAATCGCCACGATCGACCGGATGCCGATGCCCGAGGAAGCCGCCTCCATCATTCTAATCGATACGGAGCAGAACCACAGAATTCTTGCGGTGGATCGGACTCACGCCTGGAATCCACAGCAAGGATCGATGTTCTACTGGAACCCGGAAGCACCCGAAACACAGTTCTTCTTCAACGATCGAGATGTGAAGACCGGCCAAGTGTTCGCTGTCCTTTATGACGTCGAGCAAAAAAAGCGTGTACGGGAATTTCGGTACGATGACAAGCCCATCGGAAACGCCGGCATTGCTCAACAGGGCGGAGCGTTCCTCGGTCTGAACTACGGTCGACTGGCCCGTCTGCGGCTGGTCACCGGCTACCCGGGGCGCTGGACTGGTCGAGGGACGATAATGCACCGAATAATGACGGGATCTTTCTGGTGAACATTGCGACAGGCGAACGACGCTTGCTTGTGTCCTATCGTCAGCTCGCCGAACAACTGAAGCAGCGTAATGCATATCATGAAGACACGGCGCTGTTCATCAACCACACGCTGTGGAATCGTGGCGGCGATCGAGTTTACTTCTTTGTTCGTGGAGGATGGGATGGCCAATCAGGTGTGCGGATCAACACACCGTGCTCCATTCGAGCGGATGGAACCGGCTTGACTCTGCACGCGATGCATATCGGCGGACATCCCGAATGGGCCGAAGGCAATCTGCTGATCGGGCGACGGGGCAAGAATCAAATTCTGTACGATGTGGACCGGCAACAGGTCGTTGGGCGTTTGGGTACGCCGGAGATCTTTCCTGATCCAGAGGGTGATATCGCGTTATCGCCGGACGGCGACCGGTTTGTTAACGGCTACAAGAAGGGCAACAAGAACTATTACGTGGTATACCAGCGAACAGACGGTGCCCACGCTCGCAGTGATGGACTTGGCAAAGGACTATATCGCGGTGACATCCGGATTGACCCTGCTCCCCGCTGGAATCGCACGAATGATGCGATACTCGTCCCTGGTATTGCCGGCGACGGCACGCGGCAGATGTTTGTGATTCGAATCGAGTCGCCCAATTGAGCGAAGGGATTCGACAACGGTCAAGAGACTCCTCGCCCCGTGGAGGCGCCTCTTCGATAATGAGCACGAGAGGGTAAATCGAGGGGGGAGACGCAGCGGGAGAGGTTCCTGTACCACCGAGGGCACAGGAGACACCGAAAAGATTCTTCCGAGATCAACCCTCTGTGCTCCCTGTAACCTCAGTGGTAAGACTCCACTTTCCGCCGGGCAATTGGCACAGACGTTGATTGAGTCCGCGGGGGATGATATGACTGACAGCGGTGCCTGACACTCTTCTCTGGGAGAACGAACTGATGCAACACGCAACACAATCATTTTTCTCGACCGGCCTGCGAATCCCCGCCATCGACCGACTCTTTGCCGCACTGGCGACGATCTTCCTATTGAGCCTATGCTCGTTCAGTCACGCCGCCGACCCAATCAAGACGCTGATTGTGGATGGACAGAATAACCATCGCTGGATGGAGACGACTCCGGTTCTCAAAGAAATGATGGAGGTGTGCGGGCGATTCACCGTCGACGTGTCAACCTGCCCGAAGAAGGGCGAAGATATGAGTGGCTATCAGCCGGATTTTGCCCCGTATCAGCTCGTTGTCGTCAACAATGGGTACGGGGCCGACGCGTGGCCACGAAAAACAGAAGTCGCCTTTGAGGAGTTTGTTGCCGAAGGCGGAGGAGTGGTGATCTACCACGCAGCCGACAATGCCTGGCCCGATTGGAGGGCATACAACGAGATGATTGGCATCGGGGGGTGGGGTGGGCGCAATGAAACGAGCGGTCCCTATCTGTACATGGACCAGCAGGGCAACGTAATCCGCGATGACTCCAAGGGCAAAGGAGGCGGTCACGGCAGGCAGGAGGAGTTCCTGATCACAGTGCGCCATTCCGAGCATCCGATCACGAAAGGGCTGCCGAAAACCTTCCTGCACGGGCCGGATGAAATGTACGCCTTCTTGCGCGGGCCGGCGCAAAACGTAACCATTCTCGCCACGGCCCATTCTTCCAAGGACAACCAAGGAACGGGGCACGAGGAGCCAATGTTGATGACGATCACTTGGGGCAAGGGCCGTATCTTCCACACGGTGCTCGGCCACGCCGTCCCGCAGATTCGCGAGGGTAGTTTTGTCACAACCTATCTACGCGGTGCCGAGTGGGCGGCTACGGGAGAAGTATCCATCACCGTACCGGCCGAGTTCCCAAATTAACTCCGGCGGCAAGCGACGCACGATAGAAATGAGCTGCGTCCCCTTTTCCGCCCTACGGATCGGCATCCGCCGACTCGGTCGCCTTGGGATCATCGACCGTCGCGGGGGAGTGAATCATGGAAGTTCCGGTGGGTACGCAAAGCATCCGCCTCAACTTATGCGAGTACCGTAGACGTGGGTGGAGTTCCCCGTATCCGGGCAGAGCATAGCCGGGCATTTGATAGCTCGGTTGCGGCTGGTACTGGTCATCATACAGATCATCCCAGAATCCATCGTCACCAACCGTCAGCGATTCCAGGTCAAGGAACAGTTGCAGGCGCCCGACGATATACCCGATGTGTACACTGGCAACACCATTCAGCGAATCGGCATACGCGTTCTGGGCTTCTAGAAAATCACGAGACGTCGCACTACCGATCCGCAGTTCCAGTTCCGTACTCACGACTCTTTCGAAAGCCAACGCGGTACTGGCCACCTGATTGACGTATTGCTCACGAGCCAAATGCCAGCGTCCGCAACTCACGGCGGACAGACAGCTTGATGTCATCTTCCGCCTGACTTAATCGCCGCAACGCCGCCTGATAGTCAAACAACGCTTGGCGAAATCGATTGCGCTGTATTCGGCGGTTGAACGGCAGGTCGAGGGTTGCCCGTACCGAAGTCGTACTGTCGTCCAAACTGAAATTGAAGGGATCATCATCTCGTCTCGTACGATTCGTGAGTGACTGCGATGCGCTGAGATTGAGTATGGATTTGAGATCATCGGCGGCGAGCTTAATCTGCCGCCAGCTATCAGCTAATGCACCTCGTTCGTTGATCAAGTCGAATCGCTGGACTAGCGCCGTCATCATGGCGTCGTCCATCTCAATGCGGATCGGGACAAGGCCACTTTCGGAGCTGACCAAATAGCCTTCGCTCACCCGCAGCAGCTCTGGTTGTCTGCGTCAGGGTCTCCTGCAGAATCTGTTCGGGTGTTGCCGCTTGATCACCGCGCCCGATCGCTCGATCCAGCTCTGCTGCCTTCGCCTCCAGCGTACGCTGCAGTTGTTCGACATCGACAACGAGCTGTTCGAGCAGTTCGAGTCGTTCTTCCGCAATCAACTGTTCAAAGCGACTTCGCAGAGCCTCCTGCCGGTCACGCAACTCCTGCAGCTGGGCAGCTTCCTGATTCGCCAGGTCTTTCGTCATCCGTGATTCGGGAATAGAGGCTAATTTGCAGATCAATCTGTTTCAGCAGTTCATCCACCAGGTCCGCGCGGCGTTGCAGGACGGTCGTTTGGGTCGGTGACTCTTCCAGTTCGGTTGTGAGTTCCCGTTGGGCTTCCTCCACATCCAACGCCGCCGCCTGAATTTGCAGTCGAAGCCGCGTCTCTTCTAACGGGGCGATATCGGGCGGCTGCTCACCAAGACGGGTGCGGATCCGACTTGACTCCAACATTCTCTCGAGCAGCACTCCTCCGGCGCTCAAGAGCGTGGCGCGTTCCGGAGCCTCGGATTGCATTTCGGTTGCGAGTCGAGTCCGGACACGCCGATCAACTCCGCATTCACGGAGAGCTCGTCCCGACTCGTCAACATATCCAGCTCAGAAAGATCCAGGTTGATGAGCTGCTCGGTCGGCAGGCCAATCCGAAGCTTCAGGTCGTCCAGCGAGTTTTCCAGCGACGTGCAGGTGTTCAGCAGGTTGCGTCGCCCATTAATGACCTGCTGTTCGATCTGATCGAGGTCGATTCGCGATGTGAATCCACCGCGGTACTCCACCGCGCGTTGATCGAACTCGCGCACAAGCGTAAAGTAGTTCTGACTGTCGATCTCGACCCGCCGAAAATCGAGGATCAAGTTGTAGTATCGACTGGCTTGCTGCACGAACAGATCTTTGCGAAACCGGGCAAAGTCTCGTGCTGCGTATACGAGATCACGTTCCGCTTGGGTCAGTCCCTCCAGTTCCCCATCCCATTGGAAGATCGTCTGGAAGAACTCGAAGAACAGATCGGAACTCACGTCCGTCGCAAAACCTCGCGGACCGTTGAAGGTCAGCACGACTTCATTGGCGAAGCGGGCCAGAATGTCGCCGCCGGTGTACAGCACCTTGTCAACGCCAAAGGCGGTCGGGCCAATCGTCCACCGGTCCACCGTGATGCCGTCGGACCGATTGTGCGTGTAGTTCGTCGCCGTCCTGTTTCCACCCGCAGTCGGCTTGAGCTCGTAGTCGAATCGGGCCAGCATCAAGGCCAGCGAGACGCGATAGAGCGTTTCTTTGGCTGCCTGGTACTCACGGCTGTTCAGAAGCGTTAAGGCGATGATGTCTTCCAATGCGAGACGCGGTGAATCATCCAGGTCCGCCGGTTGGGGCTCTGCCCCGTAGGTGGCCCGATACTCTTCGACCACGCTCTCGAATTCGAACATCCGGCGTCGACAGTCAGCCGGAATGGATTCCCAATAGGATCGGGTCAATGGGAACTCGCCGCAGACCGGTCGCAGCATTTACCTCATCGTCCTGCTCCTCGTCCAGCGCATCGGCAGCGACCTGCGGTGCGTTTTCGGGCAACGCCAACTCGTCCGTTGATCGGTCGTCCGGTGGCAGGTCATCGGATCGGTCTTTCGGGATGTCGTCCGGTGGCGCAAGCTGATCCGCCGCAGCCAATCGACGCAGTACCGGCTCTTCATAGGTGACAGGCTGAATCTCCGACGGGGTCCGATGGTGCCGGCAGCTGCTCCGGTTCCGAGTCCGGATTCCGGCAATGGCACAGACTCCGGTTCGGGTAGCCGCTTCGGCCGGTTGGGAGCAAATCGCCCGGAGTCCCGCTCGGGGAGCTTCGGCAACTGGTAGGCGTACAGTTGCGGGGCGGGCATCGGCAAGCAAGGATCATTGACCGGTGACGGGTCGTACAATCGAGACTGCGGGTGGGGATAGACCGAGAAGTTGCTCGGGTGGAACCCATGGCGTGCAGTCCGCTTTTTCGTGCAGTGCCAGATACGCATCCTCGTCCGCTCGCACCCGATAATGGTCTCGCGTACAGCCGGTCAACAGTGCGCTCGCGATGACAGCTATCAGCAACGGCCAATAGCGCTCGTTGTCGCAGCGTCGAACATTCCGCACTCCTTGCCAGCACAACTTGCGGCACCACTCGCCGATCCTTCATTGCGCTGGCTTGACAGCTAAGCCTGCTATTCCACCGACTGATTCGCGCTCGCCCGGATGATTCATCACCCGTCGCGTGTGATCCGATCGGCCCGCTGTTTTCGAGCCTTCTCGATGACGATCGCCAATGTCTCGAGTTATCGCGTGCTTGCAGCCATGCATCATTCGGGCTAGAATTCCGCGGCAGCGCACGATCCAGATGACTTTTCGGCATCGAGGGAATCTGAGCCTTAAGAAAAGAGTTCCGCCAAGAGAGAATGGGAGGCATCCAGAAGGCGGAGAGGATCGCCGGCTCACTCACGCAGCGCGGTTGTGCATGGAACCGAACGCCGTGAGGGTCATCAGGCCGCTACCGAGCAGCAAGCATGCGATGAGCGCGTAACGCTTGATTCGCTTCTCGCGAAGATCCGCTTCCAGGGCATCCACGTACAATTCATCGCCTTGCGCCCGTGCCTGATGAAGCTGCACGCTGTCCTCGGGTCCACTGCCGGCGATCAAGGAGAAGCCGACAATCAGCATCGCCAGCGCCAGCAGCAAGCAAAGTGGGCGGAATAAGTCGACTGAACATCATGCACCATCCGGCCCGCAAACTCACCCGCGCCGGGAATCATTCTTACTCGTGACGCAAGGCTTCGATCGGATCCATCAACGCGGCACGCCGAGCTGGGTAGAGGCCAAAGACGATCCCGATGCCAACGGAGATGCTGAACGCCAGTGTCACGGACCACCACTGCACTACGGTCTCAATGTCCGAAAAATGACTCACGATGATCGGAATGCCAATTCCAAACACGACCCCCAGAATGCCACCGCATGAGGAAAGCAGGACGGTTTCAATCAGAAACTGAAACGTGATGTCTCGTCGCTTCGCACCCGAGTGCTCGCCGCACACCAATCTCGCGCGTTCGTTCGGTGACACTGGCCAACATGATGTTCATGATTCCAATCCCACCGACGAGCAGGGAAATGCCCGCGATGGAACCGAGCACGATGTTCCAGATTCGCTTCTCTTCTTCCGCTCGGCGCAGCAGTTCCAAGGGAATGACCAATCGAAAATCGTCTTTGTTGGGGTGGCTTTGCTCCATGATCTTGCGGACCATTCCCGCCGTCTGACTGACGAGCGTCGGAGTCCGCAATCTGCAGAGTGATCTCGTTCAGCTGGGTTCGCTCAAAGGCCCGGCTGCCTGCGCTGCTGATGGATTGGATTTCTCCGAAACGATTCTTCGCACAGGACAGCGGAATGTAAATGTCGTCGTTGAGGTCCTGCTGTCCGACCGCACCCGGAGTCGCGTTTCCGCTGCTTTGGCTGGCCAGGACGCCGATGACTCGGTAGACATCTTCGCCAAGCAGCACCGGCTGTCCGATCGGATCTTTGAACCGGAACAGACGTTGTGCAGCCCCCGCCCCGAGAACGGCGACATTGGCTGTGTTGCGCAGGTCCGGAACCGTGATAAAACGCCCGCGGCGCAGTCGAACGTTCTTCACGCGTCGGTATTCAGGGGTGATACCCAGAATCCGGGCATTGGGGATTTGCCGCTCTTCTTGAGAGGCAGGCTGTGTGATCAGGGAAATGGGAATCGCGTCGGTGATGGTCGGCAGCGTTGCCTTCAGGCGTTCCAAGTCTTTGTACTGCAGGCCATATTCCAGGACCATGTTTTGCTGTTGCGTTGACGTAGCTCGAATCCTCCTCCCCGCCCCGCCTCTGGCCCGGCTTGACGCTTCGCACAATGATGTTGTTGGCTCCCAGCTGGCGAATCTGCTCCAGAGCTTCACGTTTGGAGCCTTCGCCGATGGCCAGCATCGCGATCACCGAGCCCGCCCCAAGAATCACTCCCAGCACTGTCAGCAAGCTGCGAAGCTTGTGCAGCATGAGATTCTTGATCCCGACTTTGATCGTGTTCCACCACATAGGACAGTCAGCCCGAATTCGATGGCGATGGGCCGCGTGCTCATCAGTTCACAAAACGCGAATTCACTCACGTGGCCCACGCCACACGGAAGGAGGCGTACTTTCACGCCACCCGGGAGAGGCCACTTCGCTCCACGATGATGGCAATCTACTTTGAGTATCCACCGACGGCGCCCGGCAGACTAGAAAACCGTCGGCAATGCCTGGTCTTCAGGAGGGGGAAGGAGCCCCTGGGCCACGCCCGCCACCTCCGCGCCGGACCACCTCCGCCCGGACCACCGCGCGGTCGCTGGCCCTCCCGCTGGCCTCCGGCTCCGGGGCACCGCCCCCCGAGGTCGCTCGCCGCCCGGGCCACGTCCGGGCCCAGCTCGCATCCCCGGTGGTGGACCCGCTTCCGCGGAAGGACCGGATGGAAATCGAGCGGCGCCGCCACCGCGCGACGGATCCCCTCCGAAGCCAGGCCGCTCCGGACGTGCCGCTCCCGGCTGCCCCGGTGCTTGACCAGGGGGCACCGGTCGCCGGAGGAGCATCGAATCCGACGCCAGCAAGCGATTCCGGCATCTCGGGAACGCCCGATTCCGGTGAAATCTCATTCGTCTCGCGTTCATTCTCCTCGAAGATGTCCATCGGGTTCAATACGACCCGATCGCCTTCGCCAAGCCCCTCCTGGACATGAACAAACTTGTCGTTCGACCGTCCAATCTTGATATCGCGCCGTTCCACGCCATCGTCCGTCCCGACGTAGCACCAAGTTTCCCGATTCGCTTGGACGATGGCCTGCACCGGCACGGCCAACACGTCCTCGATCTTATCAACGTGCATGTTGACGACGGCGGTCATCCCGGGCTTGAGGTTTTCAACTTCATCGACCAAGTGCACGACCGTCTCGTATGTCTTCACGCTTCCGCCACCAAAGAAGCCGCGAGTCCGACGAAGGCACGACGCCCACCTTGTCGACAACGGCTCGATAGACTTGATCGGGAAACGCATCCACTCGAACCGTCGTCGGCAACCCTGGCCTGAACTTGATCCAAGACCGCCTCGTGGACTTGCGTCTTGACTTCCATCCTGGAGAGATCCGGAAGGTTCAGGATCTCTTGCCGCTCACGCACGATCGCACCTTCAAAGATCTCCACGGACCCGCGTCGGTCGCGGGCATAGACGACCATGCCATCGTGAGGCGCGTAAATCAGACAGTTGGCCAACTGCTGTTTCGACTCGATCCAGTCGCTCCTTTTCCTTCTCCTCGGCATTTTCCGCCTCTTCCTTGGCCGCCCGCGCCTGCTCCGCCAGGGAATCATTGTCGTTCATGGACCTGCTTCAGATCGCGGATCGCAGTTTCCACAGCGCCCTTCAGCCGTTTCTGCTCCATCCTCCCCTCAAACCGCGTCAGTTTTCGACGGTTGGCCTGATAGGTCTTCATCCGGTTGACCGAGGATGCCAATTTGTCTTCGGCCTGCAGGTACGCCAGACGGGACTGGTCGAGATCACTTTTTCCACGATATCCCAGTTTGAAGAGTTCCTTGATGCCCGCTCGGTCCACCTTCGCCAACTCCAGAGCGGCGCGAGCTTCCAGGGTGGTGTTCTTGGCGTCGTCGACTTGGCGTTCAATCTCTTCAACGGCGAGCTGCAGTGTCCCGTCGTCCGGGTCGATGTACATTTCTTGCGCAATCTCAGCCAGCTCCACCTCCAACTCGGCTTGCGACACGGCCGTTTCGTTTTGAATGAGCTGGTTGTTGTATTTCGCGACGGCCTGCGTTTTGGCGGAGATGGCCTTCTGGTAAGCCAAGGTCTGAGTATCCAGGCGATCCCGAATCGTCGCCGAGTCAAACTCCACTAACAGGTCATCCTTCTTGACCGCACTTCCATTGGGGACAATGTAGATGATCTGTGTCCCGGCGTTGCCGCTGCGGTCGACCGTCACGTTTTCCACCTGGCAGGTGATCGTCGTTTCGACCTGGCTCTCGAGACTGCCACGTTCGGTCACGACAAACGGCAAATCGGTCGTGTTCACCGTGTAAAACACGTAGGGCTGCTGACCGGTGCCGCCCCGCGTCAGGGTCGAGATGGCGACGACGAGCGCCGCAACGCATAGAACACAGAGATCGCCGCGGCGGCCTTGCGAAAAAGTGGCGGAATGGTCACCTGCGAAATGGATTTTCGAAGCATGGCCCAACCTGTAATCCTAGGAAGACTGGGTACTATACAGTATCGGACTGGAGCGATTGGCGAATGGGCAGGGCCGTGCCAACGTTCATTGACATGGATGCAGTCCTTCGCCGTTCAAAAGCCCTCGCCCGCCATCCACCGGACGGTGCAACCGGCTGGATCACGCCCTCGACTGTGCGCCCATTATGATGAAAAATGACGCCGGACGGCGAGTGTCAACGGACATTCTCCGCAACTTTAACCCCGAAACCTGGTACATGGGTAACGCGAGAAACGGGCAAAACGCTCAAATTCTCCGGGCGATGAGCCAGGCACGCCGACACCCTCTCGGTCTGCGTCGACGCCCCCGCGTTTTCGGCCGATCCGGTCGCCACGATCTCCGCGATCGCAAGGTACGCGCGGGCACGCAGGCCGTGATCCGCCGTCCATTCCGGTCGTTGACATAGTCGATTGCGGCATTAGGATTCAGGTTTGCGGATCAGCCAGTGACCGCTCGACTCGCAGAATCATGCGACAACGTTGATGCCCTTCCAACAGGCTAAGAGCCCACCGTCTCGGCCGATTGCGGCCTTTCCTCTTCCGTCTGATGGCCGTGCTTCTCGGCTTCGCCGCAATCCTGTTGCTGGAAGGCATCCTGCGACTGACCGACTGGGGACAAGCTAGCGGACTTGGAGGATCCCTTCATTGTCTTCAGTGAGGTGAGACCGCTTTTCGTGCTCAACGAGCGGGCCGATCGGTACGAGATCCCCAAATCGCGGCAGGCATTTTTCCAACCGGAATCATTCGCCGCCACGAAGGATGCTTCCGAATTCCGCATCTTTTGCCTCGGTGGCTCGACCGTCCAAGGGCGGCCGTATTCGATCGAAACCTCCTTCACGACGTGGCTGGAGTTGAGCCTCGACGCAGCCGATCCAAGTCGAGACTGGGAAGTGGTCAATTGCGGAGGCGTGTCTTACGCCAGCTTTCGACTGCTGCCCATCATGCGGGAAGTCCTGACATATGACCCCGACCTGTTGGTCGCTCTACACCGGTCACAACGAGTTTCTGGAGGACCGGACGTACCCACAAATCAAGCGAGTGCCGCCGCGTATTGAAACATCTGCAATCACCGACTCACCGGCCTTCGGATCTATGGCCTGATGTGGAACTTGCGGTCGATGGTCCGAGAGGAATCTGCGCCCAGCAGAGCGGCATCGCGGACGACCTTAGTCGGCAGAGGTCGACGCCCTGCTCGATTACCGCGGTGGATTGGAAAAATATCACCGTGACGATCCATGGCGAGATGGGAGTCATCGAGCACTTTGAGCTGAATTTGCGGCGCTTGGTGCGCCTGGCCAATCAGGCGGATGTGCCGATCATGATCATCAATCCGGTTTCCAATCTTCGAGACTCACCTCCCTTCAAGACCGAGAACCAGCAGTCACTCCCCCAAGACAAGAAAGACGCCTTCACCCAGCTTTGGAAGGAGGCCAAAGCGCATGGAATGGGACTCAGTTGGACAGAAAGGCCGCACTACTCCAACAGGCTCTGGCGATTGACGATCGTCACGCGGACGCCCACTTTCCTCATGGCCAAGGTCTATGATGCGATGGGAAAGGTTCGCCAAGCGAAAGCAGAATACCTCCGCGCCAAAGACGAAGACATCTGTCCCTTGCGCATGCTCGAACGAATGCACGAGATCACGTTACGTACGGCAAGACAGACGAAGACACCGCTGCTGGATGTTCGTCGAGTGTTTGAGGAAGAGGCCGCGGGCGGAATTCCCGGCGACGATGAGTTGATCGATCACGTGCACCCCCGAATCGATGGGTCACCAACTGATCGCTGAGAAACTGCTCGAGGAGATGGTTCGGCAGGAAATGCGTCACGCTGCGTACCGGATGGCGCGATGCACAGAAGGCTCGATATGCAGATCACTGGAAGTCGCTCCCCCCCAATTACTTCCCCGAAAGCATGGGACGCTTGCGCGGTCTTCGCCGCTGGTCCCAGGGGCGTTCGTCCCGACTGCGGCCAGGCACCCCATAGGGGCCGACGGGGTCACGTTTGCCCCGTCGAAGATGATACCGTCGACGAAGATACTTGAAATGGCCCGCGACGAACCGCGGCATTTGCTGGAGTGAAAGTCTCCACGCGATCCTCTGCCGCTGCACGAATCACCGTGCCATTGGAACGGCAGAGACGCTCAACTGAGCTTCACCGAGCATTCTCTCGGATGGGCGGGCTTTCCGTAGCCTCTGAGCTTTGTGGGAGCAAGCCCACCAGCAAACTCGATCCAGCCATTCTGTCGACAAAGCACGTGCCGAACGGGACTTCCCCTGTCCTTGTGCCTGCTGCCATCACGGACCGGCCGCCCAATTGACGGCATTCTGCATGATCAACTGCACTTCCGGCCGGAAGAAATCATCGTAAGTTTCGTGTCCGGGCGTGAAATAGAACACCCGACCTTTGCCGATCGTCCAACACAGTCCCATGCGACCTGGTGCCTTCGTTCCGTCCGGTTTTGTGTACTCGCCATCCAGCGGAACGGCATCCGGTGTCGGCACGGCAAACGGCTCGCCGTAACGCTCGATCTTCGGCAGCTCAAAGTCCTTGACACCTTTGCAAATCGGATGGTCCGGTTCTTTCACGAAAACCTTCGCGGAAGTTCCATCCGCCTTGTACTCACCCCAGCTGCACGCAGTTCCCATCAATCGCTTGTATGGCTTGGCGAAATGCGATGAGTGAAGGGAGATGAAGCCCATTCCGTCTTCGTAGACGCGTTTGAAAATGGCGTCGACAAGGGCATTCTTGACCTCTCGATGACGCTTGTGTCCCCACCACATCAACACGTCCGTCTGCTTGAGTAATTCTTCGCTGACGCCCTGATCGGGATCATCGATGTCTGCCAGAACAACCTCCCAATCCGTCAGTGACTTCTTCAGTCCCTCGGCAATCGCTCCATTGATGTCCTGCGGATAAACATCTTTCGGTGCCGTCCCTTCCGACCAGACGACAACACGACGTTTGTCCGATGCTGCCCAAGCGTCCAGCGGCAATACGGCACTCGCAGTGGCGGCGGCACCGAGGCGCAAGGCTGTACGACGTGAAAACAATGGTTTCATGGTAATCGACCTTTTCTCTGAGAGTCTCTTGGTAACGAGCGGCCGTGGCGGATTCGTCACACGACGGTCTCCGCAAAGTCACGACAGTGTCGATGCGTCTCGTTCTGTTCTTAATAAGTCCGTAGGGCGTCTCCCCCCCTCATCCGACTGCCAAAGAACAGTTCGATATCTTACCATGGGGACCGCCACGATTGGCATCCCCTGAGATGGCATCGAGATGGATCATTCAAGCGGTGGCGCGTCGCAACGGAAGGATCAAGCGAAAGTCGGCGTGCGTGTCTTGTGACCGCTGAGAAGCAGGGGCTCACTGGCTGTATCCGTGAGACGAAGACACATGGTTGGTAGCTCCGGCACTGGCATGGGCCGGTGGCCCCCAATTCGAAGACAAAGCTGTAGCGAAGCACGCTCAGGCCCGTGCCACAACCGACATGGTTCATTCGCCGATCAAACCGATCTCGGCAGCGCTAGCCCAGGGACCACCGTTGACTTCTGACAGGGCGCGGACTTGGACGTAACGGCCCACGGTCGGCTCAAAAGTGATTTCTTGCGGATCGTGTGTCTTTTTCAGCGTGGCCTTCACGATTGCCTGGCCGAAGGATTCGGGATCGTCGCTGACCGAAATCTCCAAGTCGCGAATCGTGCCGTTCCAGCCGGTGTCCTGACGCGCCAGGTAGCGCAGGCCGCGCAGCGTATGGCGAGCGCCCAGGTCGATTACGAGTTCGTGCGGATGCGGTGCAGGTCGATCTCCTGCAGAAACGGGAATGCCAGACTGTATTCGGATCGCCATCGATCGCGTTGCGAGCGAATTTTCGGTTGCCCGTATTCTCACTGCTGACCCGAGCGATGCTCCAGTCTTTGTTTGACAACGCACCTTTCGTCGGCAGCGTGTGAGCGGCCCGATTGCCTTGTCCCCTCCGGCGAACGCCGCCGGGCGTGGCTTCCAATGTCTGTATCGTCCTGCTTGCCGTATTTGGCACGGCGGTCTCGTTCGTGCCGTTCCGTGGTGGAGAAGGTTCCTTCCACCGCAGGTTCGTGCGCGGCGGCAGCCCACTGCTTTCAGCCGGTCGAGCATTTCCGGATGCTGGTCCGCCAGATTGTTCGACTCGCTGGGATCCGACGCGCAGATCGTACAGTTCCCAATCGGCAGCACCTTTCGGCTGGACGGCGCGCCAGTCGCCTTGGCGAATCGCCGTCCAACCGCCGATTTCCCAATACAGATACTCGTGCTGCTGCTGCGGATGACCGGCCGCTTCTTCGCCAATCAGCGTGGGCAGGATCGAGATCCCGTCGATATCGGCTGGCGGCGTGGTACCGGTCACCTCGGCGATGGTCGGCAGGATGTCCGGAAAGTAGCAGAGGTGGTCGGAAACCTGCCCGGGGGCGATCTTGCCCGGCCAATAGGCGACGAAGGGAATTCGCAGTCCCCCTTCGTAGAGGTTGCCCTTTCTTGCCGCGATACTCCACACCGGTCTGCGGGTGCTTGTTCGCGCCGTGGATGCCGCGAGGGTAATCGGCGGATGCGAAGTAGTCGGCCCCGCCATTATCGCCGCTGAACATGACCAGCGTATCCTTCGCAATTCCAAGTTGCTCCAGCAGGCGCCAGCAATTCGCCAAGCTGTCGGTCGATCATCGTGACCATGGCGGCGTATCGGCGTGCCGACTCGGGCCAGGGCTTGTCCTGGTAAATGGCCCAGGCCGGATCCGAATCGGGGATGTCAAACGCGCCGTGCGGCGGCGTGACCGGCAGGTAGCAGAAGAACGGCTCGTCCTTGTGCTGCCGGATGAAGTCGACGGCCCCCTCGAAGATGACGTAGTGCGAGTAGGTCTCGCCATCGCTCAGGCCGCGGTTGCCTTCCAGCGGGACCTCTTCGCTGTTGCGGAGGATGTACGGCGGGTAGTAGCTGTGGGCGTGAACCTGATCGTAGTAGCCCAGAAAGACATCGAAGCCGTGCTGTTCGGGTACGCCGGTGGAATCGCGGCCGCCGCAACCCCACTTGCCGAAACCGCCGGTGGCGTAGCCTTTCTGCTTGAGCATCGAAGCGATCGTTTCCTCCTCCGCACGCAACGGCGTTCCTCCACCGTTGACGCGAACCGAAGTATGACCGCTGTGCTTGCCGGTCAAGAAGCAACATCGCGTGGGCGCACAGACGGACGAACCGGCGAACAGATTATTGAAACGAATGCCAGCGGCCGCCATGCGATCCAGATTCGGTGTCTTGATATTCGGATTGCCCATGTACGACGGTTCATAGTAGCCCAGCTCGTCCGCCATCAAATACACGATGTTTGGCGAAGGAGTTTCGGCAAGTGCAGCCGAGGCAACGGGCAGCAGGCAAAGACCGGCAAGAATGGTTCGTCGCATGATGGTACTCCTCTTGGATACGGCAAAACGGTACGCCGTCGCGATCCGCATCTCGCTTGTGGAATGGTGAATCCGTGTGGCAGGCCGCGCAGAACCTTCCGGCGAGGCCCTGCCTCGCAGCGGTGGCTCAGGGGATGAACGAGGAAGTAGTGTGGTTCTGCCCGAGACGTTCGGGGCGATAGATGTAGTTGGGCCAGAGCGGGCAGTTCAGGTCGATCCAACACTTGACCCGTCGCAACTCTTCCCGCGAGAGTTTCACATCGTAGTGCCCGGCGTCGAGCAGATCGAACAATCGACTCTTGAGCGTGCCAAAGCTGGCGGCCTCCGCCTTGTGATGCCGCACGGCGTAGCCCCAGTCGAAGTAGTGGATCCAGGCTCCTTCGATGAGTGTTCGGTATGAGGCAGGTACGAGTTGCTCATCGTGCGTTCCGGCCAGGTTGATGTCTTGCTCATCCGAAGCGTCGTGACAGCGCACGCAGTGGGCGTCCCACACCGGTTGCACGATCGCCTCGTACGCGAACGGTTCCGTTCCCCACGGTGGCGGTTGCAGTTGCTCGGGCGCACGCCGCGCAGCGATGGTCCGCTGAAGGGGGGCCGGAGATTTGCGATCTTCGTGGCATCCCACGCAACTGCGCCGTTCGCCAGGCTGCAGCTGAATGACGCTCCTCATTCGCTGCAACTCGTTGAAATCTTCATCCAATGCTTGGAAGTAGAGTACTTTTCCCGACGGGGCGTAGAAATTCGCCGAACCATCCTGCTCTACGTGTGCCAATCCCAGCGACGCTTTTGCCACATAACTTGGCCAGCCATTCGGTCCGTTGACCAAGTGAACGGGTGTGGCGTAGAAGTCCATGAACGGTTCATGGTCTTTGCGATACTCACCGTTCGACAGCGATTCCAACTCGGAGCGGACCTCCTGGCAAACGCGCAAGTATTTCACCCTGCCAGGAGAAAGCGACGGGGGCAGGCCTTCATAGATGTTCGCGACCGTGAATTGGCCCTGCTCGCTATCCGGAATCCGTTCCTGGGCCGCCATGGCGGGCGGTGACTTGACCGATTGCAGCGGACGCGGCCGCATAGCTCCAATCTGGGGATCCATGTACAGCAATTCCCGATTGCCGTAACGATCGATCACGTACAACCCGAAATGATCGGCCGGTGCATGGCTGACGAGGAAATAGTCGCGCGCGATCGGAATCGGGTCCCGAAAGCACTCCGCCCGCAGCCAGTTCATGTCGTACTGTGGTGCGATGTCGGGGGTGATGTTCGTAATGGCCGCCGGATCAAACGGCGCCTTGCTGAGGTCGATCAATCCGATGGGGCCGTTGTGGTCGCCGCCGTGCGAGACCAGCGTGCAGCACAATTCGTTGGTCCCGGGCACTTCGTGCGCATTCATGTAGCAGTTGTTCGTGTTGTTGCCAAAGATCAACTCGGGGTGAGTGCCATCCGGGTGGATCGCCCACAGCGTGTGTCCAAAGTTGGCCCCCTTGTCAACGTACTCGGATCGCGTCCAGAGGACCCGCCCATCCCTCATTACCGCGGGCGTCCATTCGCTGAGATTCGCAAACGATAGTGGTACAGGTGTGTCACTATCGGGACCGATACGGAAGAGCACAAACGCCTGCGGTCGCCAACAAAGAAAGCGAGACCTGCAGCGCGTGGTGATGAACGCAATCCCGCGGTCCGGTAAAGGGCAGGGGAAGTAGTCATGGAATGGCCCATCAGTTAGCCGTCGCGGTGCGCTGCCGTCGACGTTCATTTCCCAGAGGTGCCAGTAACTGGCGGCCTCCGGTGACTTGCTGGCGTTCGGACGGTAGGCGAAATACACCTTCTCGGCGCGGAAATCGGTGATTGGATCGCGGGCGATTCCATTACTTGAATCGAACAAGGTGCTGACATGCGCTGCGGCGGGGTCCAGTCGATCACCCCGTCGCGGAATCTCCAGGACACAAATCCCGCCTCCCGGCAAGAACTGGGAGTCCAGCACGTCGCTGTAGTTGTGCGACGCTAAGTAAGGGTGCCGCTTCGCGAACAGGATCCGCTGCAGAGGGGCCAGATCGGGATCGCGCAGCATCAGCTCCCGTTTGGCCATTCGCACGTCGAGCAACAGCGCCTCGCTCCGTGGGTCGTCCGCTGCCCGTGACAGTTTCGCCGTGCGGCGCCGAAACTCGACCACCGCCCGCTGCTCCGATGTCACATCCAGACCCTTCGCGGCGAGCCGCTGACCCATTTCCTCCATTTGGGTCAGCACGCGATCGAGCGCGTCACGCTTCGCAATCTGACTCCAATAGGGTGCCCCACCTGGCAGGGCTGGCCGCTCGGTCCGCAATGGCGAAAGATGGTCGGTGGCATTCATTCGCCGCCACGTGTCGCGCTCACAAAGAAAAGCGTAGCGCAGGATGGCATCCCAAGTAAACGGATTCGGCAACTTCGCGAGAGGCACATCACGGAGGTTGTGGGCCGCGGGTGGCAATTCCCCCTCGACGCGGCAGACGGTCTGCCAACGCTGTCCGTCGAGCGAAAGCTGGACTTCAACAATGCGAGGCAAGCGATCGCGAAACGAGCCCTCCCGATCGCGAGAGAAAACAACCTGCGCTACACGCTCCACTCGGGCCAGTTCGACTTGCGCCCATTCGTCAGCGTGACCGGCGGCGATCCAACTGCGCCGATTGCCGTAGCGGCCGTCGTTCAGATGCTCGATTCGATGAATCGAATAACCCGCGATACACGAGGACGCGGTGGCCTTGGAGCCTCGCGACGCCAGCGCCAAGTTCTCATCGCTCGGATCGCCGTATACTTCCAACTCGTCAATGCAGGGTTGACTGCCGGATCCAGCGACGATCGCGATACGCACAAACCGAGCTTCCTGCGCAGCGAACGCTAGTACATTGGGCCGGTCGGGAAAGAACTTGATGCCCGCGTGCGTTCGCGGTGCATGTCCGACAAGGCCCAGCAGACAGACACCCAAAAGAACTCTGCTCTTGAAAACCGCTGCTGCAAGACCTCTTGGCCGCCGATGTCCGGCAAGCCGATCCTTCGCGATGATCATTTCGTTTTTCTTCCTGACCACCATGTCAGGGGGGCACAAACCGGCCGGCCCATGGCCGCGAATGTGCCCCAAATGTCGATGCCAAAACGAACCGGCTGCCGCGGTTGCGTTGTCGATCTCAGCGAAGCATCACCTGCGACGCCACATCGACAGGAGCAACATACCACTGACGAGCATCAACAGCGAGCCCGGCTCCGGTACGAACTGCAGTTCATTGGGACCGAGGGCCCCGAGCGAAACTTTCGTTTCGTAAACGGACCCATCGAAGTAATCGAGAGGGAAGCCGATGGGGTGTTGACCAATGCCAATCGATCGGGCAAGAGAGTCGCCAAAGCTGGACTTTGTCGCTTCCCCCAAATCGACGGGGGCAAGGCTGTTGAGATATCCAGTCGCCTGCCCCGTGATTGCGCCATCGACCACCGTGTTGCCCGTTGTGTCAAAGACGAAAGCGACGTAATTCCACTCATTCGCATTGACTTCACCGATCGCCAAGTCATTGGGATCCATACGCATGGCCAGCGTTGTGCTCGCCCCATCTCGCACGTCGATGATCAACTTGTCTGTGCCCGCGTAGTCAATGATCGAATTGACCGCACCAGCACCATTCCATTTGAACCAAGTCTCGTAAGTAAAACCGCCCGCGGCTTCGATGGCCGCGTTCGTCAGCAGCGAGACCGCATCCGTGGCCGCGCCGGCCTGATTGTCCTGCGCGGCAGTCGCGTCGGAGGAATCGAACGACGCGTTTCCGGAACCCGCCGGAACGCCGATCGTCGGAACATCCGTGGAAAGAACAGCCAATGGGCCGGCAGTCGCGTTGTTTCCCGCAGCACTTTGGTCGACAATGGTCGGTAGTGCGTTATCCGTCGAATAGCTGTAGTGGAACACGGTCGATTGCGCATGGACCGTGCCCATCGCAACTGCCACGACCAGTGTCGCGACAACACTCAAAAAACGTTTGGTGTGCATCAGTACTTTCCCCAGTTTGCGATTCAAAGCTCAAACGTGATATTTGACAGCGTGGACTTCCAGCGCTTTCTCCGTACGGTTCCAAACCGACAGTTTATCCACCTGGGCGCGGATGTCCAGCATTTCTGGAATATCGCGTTGCGGTTTTGTCCCGACGTAAAGAACGCTTATCACCGGGCGATGGGTTCCACGCAGCCGACAGGAAGGAGCTCAGGCGACTGCGCTCTTCACTCGCAGAGGCTCTTCGCAGAGTGGACTCAGCGAAGAGCCGGCCCAACATCGGATTAGGGAATTGGAATCCACCCTGTTTCACGCACGAATCCACGCCGCAAAACGACCATACTAGGGTGGCGCGATCACGGATCGAACCGACGCTGGCATGCGCCGCCCCACCCATTGCAACATCCCACTCGAAAATGCCCAACGGAAGCAAAGGATCTCGCATGATACGGACACGACGTCGACAACGGCCCGACGCATTTTCCATCGTGAATCTGCTGACCCATCTCGTTTGCGCTCTAGGCTGTTTTGGCACCCTGGGGTGCCTGTGCTCGCCCGCGGCAGGCGAGGTGATCAAGCCCCTACCGCGGCGGGAATCCGTCCGCACACGGACGCAACTGCCGCCCGTGCCCGCTCCCGGATTGACGATCCATGTTTCGCCGGAGGGTGATGATCGAGCAGCGGGAACGTCCGACGAGCCGTTTGCCAGTCTGGAACGTGCGCGGGATGAGGTCCGAAGGATTCGACGCGACAGATCTTCACCGCAGGGCAGCATCTGTGTTCAGGTGCACGGCGGTGAATACAGGGTGACCGAGACCCTGCATTTGACCGCGGAGGATTCCGCACCGGAAGACGATGCAACGCGTTATTGTGCAGCTCCCGGAGAAGCGGTGCGGTTTCGCGGCGGAGTGCGGCTGAAAGGTTGGCAGAAGTTAACCGACTCCGATGCGTATCCCTTACTACCCCGAGACTCGATCGGCAAGTTATGGTATTTCGACCTGCAGGATGCGGGGATCGTTAACCCGTTGCCGCTGCAGCTGGGCGGATTTGCCAGCGGTAACGGATTCCGGACGCATCCAGCTCACGAGTTGTTCTTCGACGGAAAAGCCCTGCAACCGGCTCGCGGGCCGAACGAGGGTTTTCTGCGAATCGCGGATGTCGTTGTAAAGGACGGAACGAAAGGGTACGACCGGCAGGGCAGCAAGAGCGGGATCTTTCGCTACGAAGGAGATTTGCCCAGCAAATGGAAGGACGAACCCGATTTGTTGCTCTACGGCTATTGGTTCTGGGATTGGGCAGATTCCTACGAGCGGGTTGCCGAAATCGACCCGCAGAAGCGCGTGATTACGCTCGCCAAGCCGTGGCACAACTATGGCTTCAGCATCGGTGCGCCGTTCTACGCCTTCCATGCTCTCAGTGAGCTCGACACGCCCGGCGAGTGGTACATGGATCGTGCCAACGGACGGATCTTGATGTACCCGCCGTCCGATCCCACCAAGGCGGAAGTGGAAATCTCGACCTTCCCATCCGAAATGCTTCGCCTGGAAAATGTCGCCAATGTTCGCTTCGAAGGGTTTACGTGGGAACTGGGAAGCGCCGATGCGATTCGGCTGCAGGGAGGCTCGCGGTGTGTATTTGCCGGCTGTACGATCCGCCAGTTCGCGGGCAATGCCATGGAGATCGGCGGAGGAGAGCAGCACACTGTGATGTCCTGCAATCTGGGCTCGATGGGACGCGGTGGCATCGTGATGTCTGGTGGCAACCGAAAGACATTAACACCTGGCGGTCACCTGATTGAGAACTGCGAGATCCACAACCTATCGCGTATCGACCACACGTACACTCCCGCCATTGTCTTGAATGGTGCAGGAAACCGCATTCGGCATTGTCGACTGCACGACATTCTGAGCAGTGCCATTCGGTTGGGCGGCAATGATCACACGATCGAATACAACGAAATCTACAACGTGGTGATGGAGTCCGACGACCAGGGTGGACTCGACATGTGGGGAAACCCGACCTACCGCGGCAACGTCATTCGCTACAACTACTGGCATCACATTGGCCATTGGCAGGGCGTGGGCGACGAACCCAAATGCGGCCAGTGTGCCATTCGATTGGACGACGCGATCTGCGGCACTTGGGTTCATGGGAATCTCTTCGAGCGTTGTTCCGCCGGAAAGGTTGGGTTCGGCGGCGTGCAAATTCATGGCGGCAAGGATAACCGGATCGAAAACAATCTGTTCGTGGACTGTGCTGCCATGGTCAGCTGCACACCTTGGAGCGAAAAGCGGTGGCGCGAGTCCGTATCGTCGGCCCTGGATGACAAGCGGATCGACCGCGGGCTCTATCTGCACGAGTACCCAGAGCTGGCAAGTCTGCAGGAGGACGCGAATCGCAACTACATCCGAAACAATCGGGCTCTTCGCTGCCTGGAGCTCTACCGGCGCGCACCAGAAAACCTGGATGTACAGCACAACGTCGAGTTGCCGGATTGCGAATTCAATTGTCAGCCCGATAACCCACTGTTCCATCAGCCCGGCTTTGAAACCATCCCCATCGCCGAAATCGGCGTCTATCAGGATACTCGGCGCGATTTGGCCCAGGCGATCCTCGGCGATCGGGAATTGCCGGCCGTTTTGGACAAGGCACGGAAGCTGCTCGGAACGGGATTGACCGCCGGCGGCGGTTACGACGAAGTCTGGATTCGTGACCTCAACACTTTCCTGGAACTCGCGCTGGAAGTGAACGAGGCGGACGTGCTGCGCGACAGCCTACTAACGTTCTTCCAGTTCCAAGGCGCGGACGGCAACATTGTGGACGGCTATATCCCGCAAGCTCAGGCCAACGTGGGCTACCAATACCGCCGTTCGCCGCTGGCTCCGGGGCTATTGGCGCACAAGAACACGGTCGAAACCGATCAGGAATCATCGCTCGTGCAGGCAATTGCCAAGTTCGTGCGCGTGACCGGTGATCGGTCGATCCTGTCCGAGAAGATCGACGGCGTTCTGGTCACAGATCGCCTTGCCAACGCGCTGCGATATGTTTTGACGCAGCGGTTTGATCCTACGCACAAACTGGCTTGGGGCGCAACCACGATGGACTGGGGAGACGTTCAGCCCGAACACAAATGGGGAGTGGAACTGGATGCCACCTCACATCGTGCGATCGATATTTACGATAACGCCATGCTGCTCATCGCGCTGAACGACTATGTGTCACTGCTGGAAGATCAAAAGGCGTCGAGCGACTGGATTTCAATACGTGACGATCTGAAGCAGAGCATTCGCACTCATCTGTGGAATGCGGAACAACGCAAGTTCATCCCGCACCTCTATCTGGAGGGTTCACCGTTTCCGGCAGATTTTGATGAAGCCGCAGTCTTCTACCATGGCGGCACGGCTGTGGCGATAGAAGCTGGTTTGCTGACGAAAGCCGAGATCAAGGCGTCGCTCGAGCAGATGCGGACCAATGTGCGCGCGGCGGGCGCCGCATCGATCGGACTGACCGTGTACCCCACGTATCCAGCTGGCTCATTCAAGAATCCGTCCATGAAACCGTACAGTTATCAGAATGGCGGGGATTGGTGTTGGTTTGGTGGCCGGATGATCCGAGAGCTAATCCGAAATGGTCTTGTCGAAGATGCCTATCAAGAGCTTCGACCGATGGTTTCGCGCGTGGTGAAGCACGAGGGATTTCCACGAATGGTGGTCCCGTGACAATCAGCCGAGAGGATCCAATCGTTTTCGGGGATCCGCCGGCGTACTGGGCATGGCCATTGAGGAATTGCTCGACTGGGCAAAGCAGCAGGAAGTTCGATGACAGGAGACGCAGGTTCCCGGATGACAGAGAGAGCCTGCACGAAAAGGTTGGTCTCTCCCGGAACTCTGCCGAGCTCTATTCGCTGCTCGCTTGATGTTGGCCGCCCTTGACCGACTCGATGGTCACGCGATATGGGCCGTGGCCCTTGACTAACCAGCGGACGTAGACTTGGTCGTGGCCGCCGATCGTGTCTCAGTTTGATGCGAGCCGGATCGCGACGCTGCGGTCGCGGTCGCTGAAAGAACGGCTCGGACGAGGTCATTCCCAGAATGACCTCGACATCGTCTCCCGTCAGCGAGACGACGTCGGGTGGCGTAATCTTGTTGCGCACGTCAATCGCCGCATGGGTGGGGATCAGTTTCTCGTTTTCCACGATTGCCGTAACTTGATCGAAGACCGCCATCCAGCGTTTTGACTTCAATCGCTTGGACTCGTACGACAGGCATCTGGTCTGCGTGATAGAGCGTGAAGGCCATATTTCGATGGCATTCTTCCTCGAGCAAAAACGAAGGTGGTTGTCGTCCCCAGTTCTTCTTCTGCCCCCCCACTTCAACCGTGCCGTAGATCGGGTGCGTGACCTCTTCCCATGGAACGTATCCTTCGCCCAACAACAGGTACTTGTTGAATGACTCACGCAAGTATCGCCGGACCGCTCGTTGTTGCGGTAGTAGTTGAAGCGTCGTGAACAACTCGTTGGTGAAGGCAAACACGCCCTGCATGTAGTAGAACCAGTCGATCTCGCCGCCAAATACTTCGTACAGATCTTCGGCCACATTCATGTAGCGGTAGCCGGGCAGCATCTTTTCGCCCTGTTTGCCGATCGCATCCAGCACGCGCACATCGGCCGACTCAAAGCGATCGGTCTTGGCCCCGGGGCCCCGCAGGATCATCCCGCCGGTGTTGTGGTAGCTCTGCGCCCGGCGATATTAGGGTGCTGCGCGACGAAATCGGCAGCCTGGCGGTTTTCGAGAATCGAAAACGGATAACGGTACGCACCTCCTTGTACGTACGAGGGTTGCCAATTCCAGCCCCAATCGCGATTGGGGTCGTAGTACCCGTCGCCATCCTCGTTTACTCGGCCGTCGCCGTCGTTGTCGATTCCCTCGGATCCGAGCAGGGTGTACTCGCCTTTTTCTCCTTCCTTTACCCGGATCATGGCGTGGGGGAAATCCGGGTTCGGCTTCCACCGGCCGTTCGGATCGCGCCGTCGCATCTGCGTGATGTGGCCATCATTGTTGAGGTCGTCCGGTCCGTCTTCATCGACGCGGCCATCGCGGTCGTCATCAACCGGCCGTTGGCCGGCACGGGGTGAGCTGGTCGTGTTCGGCTCGTAGAAATGGGCGTCTCGCGAGTCGGGGCTCAGCATCGGCAAGATGTAAAAGACTCGATCATCGACCAGTTTCTTGCATTTCGGCGTTCTGGTCGTACATCTCCAGGAGGTACCAGGCCGTGTAGAGTGCGACCTCCGTGCCCTGGATTTCGTTGGCGTGAATGCCGCCGTCGATCCAGAAGCCTGCCTTGTGTTCTTCCTCGCCTTGGCCAAAGTTGGTGATCGTCAGCACCCACATGTCGCGTCCGCCGTACGACTTGCCCAGGCTTTTCAACCGAGCGCGGTCGGCGTGGGCGTGCGCGAGTTGCTGCATCAGCTGCGTGGCCTCCGCATGATCGTGGTAACGATTCCAGCGGGCGACAACCTGAGGGTGGGCTGGTGCGCCCATCGCCTTGTACGGCTGCTGTTCGGCCGCGTTGCCGGAGGAGCTGCAGCCAGATAGCGACGAGTGCTGCAGCCAGAAACGATGTAACGTACGATACGGTGCGTGCATTTTGTGTGTTCCAGTGTCTCGCAGCCAGAAATTCGAGCGATCTTCGGCGGCCTGCTGCCCGGATCTCACGGCTGTTGATTCAGGTGGATGCTGACTTCGTCGGTTCCCACGGCGGGAGCCCACACACGCAGCTTTCCTGTGACGGGTTGTTGGTCGGCCGTCCGCACAATCCAGGTCTGTTCGCTGTGGCCTCCGTTACCGGACAGTCGCTCCAGACGCCGCCGCGCGGGTCCTTGAATGAATTGGGTCTCGGCCGGCAGCTGGAACTCGATTTGCAGCGGATAGGCTTGCCTCGAACGCTCGCCCATCTTGCTGGTCGTGGGCAGATATCCCACGTTGGCGATCTCCGCGACAACCCGATAGACGCCCGCCCCCAGCGTGTCCACTTTGGTCGACTGGATCTTGACGACCGGCATCAGTCCGGCAAGTTCATGCAGAAAAGACAGATGCTCGTCGGCGAGTTCGTCGAGCTTTCGGCCGGCGGATTCAGGCGGTAGAACGGTTTGAATCCACCGACCTCGACCTTCTTGTCCGGAAAGTCGGGATGCTCGATCGCTGTCCAGGGAACGAACCCGTCAATGCCCGCGCTCGTCCATCCAACGGAGCGCGGCCACTTGCTCGGCGCCCCGATCATCTTGGCTGCCTTCGGCGCCGCGTTCTTCTTGGCGGGAACCGAATCTTCCGCTTGCGGATTCGTCGGCAGGGTTGACTGGCTGTCGTCATCTGGTGGATCCTCCGCGGAAGCTTTGTCGACGTCTGGAGCCCGTTCCTCGTCCGGCTTGACTTCGACCTTGGGTGGCCACCACCCGCGAGCGGCGAACGACCAGCGACCGTAATGAAAGTAGGCCCACTCCGAGAAAGAACCGGCTCCCGTGGGAGACGGTGGGGCGTCCTTCCCCGTCCGGATTTCCTGGTAGCGCGTCGCGAGAAAATCGAAGTAGGGTGCATCGTCCGACAGGACCTTCGTGGGGATCCTCTTGCCGTCATTCGACGAATCGGATTTCCACGGATGCATCAAATTGTCTTCCGGCGTGAACGAGAACACGATGGCGATATTCGGATGGTCGAAGGCAAAGTCGGCAATCATCCGCGTTTCTGGCTCGGACACGGCATGCGGTCCAGCAGCAACCTCCAGATGCGGATAGCGAAATGGGAAGTTGCGATTCAGCGAAACGCCGTCGCCGCCATCCTCGTTCCACTTCTCGTCCTGATCCTCATCCGTGCCTTCCTGTAGAGCTGGAACTGGCCGCGCTCGTTCTTCTTCGGGTCAGCTTGAATCAGCACACGTTCGTCTTCGGCATGCAGCATGTAGGGGCCGGTTTCGTCCGAGACTCGCATCATGGTGATCCATCCGTCACCATTGAGATCGTTGGGGGGATCTTCCCCCACTGCAAAATCACGGTCATCATCGGTCGGCCGGTCGTTGCCGGCACGCTCGCGCCAGGGGGGACCGAACAGCCGTTCGCTGCCATCCGGGATTCGGCCTGGGAATGATGTAGCACGTGTATTTCCCCAAGATTTCCTTGCACTTCGTCGCTCTGCGTCATACTGTCGCTGTCAGACGCTGGGCAATGCGGATCGCCAGCTCGGAGCCAGCCAACAGCGGCTCGTGCACGTTCCCGACGATCAGCAGTGCCGGCTTCTCATCGGCTGCCCCTGTCCCGATCGTCAGCAGCAGGACATCGCGGCCACCGAGAGTTTTCCCGAGAGACGAAACGGAACAGACGTCCGATTCTTCCAACTCGTCGACTTGCGCTCGAAATGCTGCATAGTCGGCGTAGCCTTCAAGAGCCGGATTGCCCAGGACGGACCCGGCGGCGGCGCAGCCGATCAGCAGTGCCAACGCAGCACGGCCAGAGGCAACCCGGAATGTTCGCCGGCGAAAAGGCGCGTCACCGTACCTGTCCACTGTATTCAACAGCCGATTGCGGATCTTCTGCATCGTTGGGCTGGTCCATTCTTGATGAAGTCGACGAAATCAAAGACGCGAAAAGTCGAGACAGGCACGTCGCGCTCCACGCACGTGTGTCGGCAAATCGCCAATCCCCAGACGGTTGGGCGTTCTATTTGCGGAAAACATGGTGAGACCAGCATCGCTGTTGGGCTTGCGCGTTGCCAAACTCACGCTTCTGCACATCGTGTATCGTAACGTGGAAACCAACGTCAACAAAGCCAGGCCACCCGGATTGGAAAGCGACGTGTTACGGCGTTTTTACGCCCGCTCGGAATCATTCGAGTTCCGCGTGCACCGGCCTCAGTCTCGGATCCTGCAGATCCAGTCGATACATGATCTGATTGTAGTCATAGCGGGGTGTCGCCGTCGGATTGCCGGAGAATGTCCTGGTATACGTGCCCTCAAAGTAGATCTGTCGCCCGCCTTGTTCGTCAAGGAATGGATGATGCACGGGATTATAGAAGCTGTATTGTTCGTGAGTCACGACCCTTTTCGCTCGTCGCCAGGGGCCGGTTGGCTCCGGTGCTTCGGCGTACCAAATCTCACCAAGGTTCGAAGTGCCACCTTTTTGGCAAGCAATCATAATCCAACAGTTCCGGAATTCGTTCCAATTGACGGAACCACGATGCAATTGAATAGGCGTTCCGGTGTCGGCATCAACCGGTTGACCGCGCGCCTCATCACGTCGGATGAGCCCGGCTCGGATGAGTCTTGCTTCGACCTTGTGATCGACCGGCGGCGTGTTCTTCTGCCAACTCCACCGTAACTGTTGGTCTGCCCCGCGATCCGGTTTGGGGTCCTCTAGCGACGATCCTGGCTGCAAGCAAGTCCAGCTTTCGTAACTTGCCGGGTCGGTGAAATCTCGCAGCGTCGCGGGAACCCGGACCGTGGGATAGACTTCACCGAGGAGGAGATAATCGCGGCCGCCAATCTGGTGATGGACCGGATGTGCTTGGGCCGGCCAGCGCCACAGATCCTGCATGTCAAATTCCGCCATACGTTGAAATTCTTCACGCTCGTCGTCGAAGATCGCCAGGCCGTGTCCGATCATCTTCTCGAGTGACTCCATGTGCGCGTAATGACAGACCAGTCGCTCCTGGTGGGAATCATCGATGACCGTCGCGAACCCGTCCGCCCAGATCACTCCCCGCTCCACGCCAAGTCGGCACATCGGACGACTAAATCCCGATTCATCCACGAAGTACTTCAGCAGAATGCCCTCCGCAGGATTGAGCCCACCGGATTCTGTTAACTCCGCTGTGGCTCCCGCCATCCAGAAATGACCGAGTGGGTAAGCCATTCGGGAAGTGTCACCCCAGAACCAGTAGAACTTCCCACGATACGGAATCGCGAAAGCGGAATCTTGCCCGGCGACTTTGCCCGCACCCAACGGAGCAGTACTGGGCTCCCGGTATCCGAGCAATACACTGTCGCGAAAGAGACCTTCGCCGGTCATCCGATAAAGTCGCTCGGCAATGTTTCGCCGTTCGATTCGCACTGTCGCCGGGCACGCCCGGCGTCAGTTTCAGCTTGGTCCCTCGATAGCCGAATCCGTCAGCCGGAAACTCGTAGCCATGACTTCGCACAGAAAAGAAGATGGGTTCGGCCACCCAACCTGGCTCGCGCAGCGCGATGCGTCCCGCATTGTCGGTCACAAATCGCAACTCATTGACGGTGGTCAATTCGACCAGCGGAACCCCGCGACCCGTATCATCGTCCACAACAACGATCTCGGCAGGTCTCACATCGGCATCATCGGCTTGAGCGTGATGAGCCAGTGGGACGAAGAAAATGGCTGTTACGAGAAGGAGCATGCTGCGATGCCGGCTACTTCTCGATCGGCAGTTGGAATGGAGCATAGGAAGTACCCAGCGGAGAGTGTTTTGTCACAGCGAGATCTTCGAACTAACTACCACGGGATCTGCCAATGGGATGATGGCACACGGTCGGTAGCTTCGGCGACTGGCAGAGTTCGTGGCACCCCACTTCTCCGTTGTGACAAAACACCAAGGCAGTATCCGGCACGGGACCAAGCTGCTCGCTTTCTGCCGCTCAACACGACCATCAACCATCGAGCGTCCAGCCGTCGCGGTACTTTCGGCTCAACAGGGCGTTCGCGTCCGGATGATTCGTGACGCGTCCGGCCGTACCGTCGTACTCAATCCGTTTGCCGACACGGAACGCGACTAAACCCAGCAGCAGTTGTTCAATCATCGTACCACTGTAGTCGAAGTCACTGGAGGTCTTCAGAGATCCCTTGCATGCGTTGACCCACTGCTGCTGAAACCCTCCCATCGGCGGGATCCGTTCGTCTTCCGGGCGCGGCTTGTAGTGCGCCATGCCAGCGGCTTGGTCTCGCGGGAAAGAACTCGTGTTTGCCGAAGTCGGCCACGAGACAGGCTTGATCGCCCTCGAACAAGACCCCGTGGCCGGGTCGCGTGGGGACGCCGCCGGCCAGGCTCTCCGGTTTGTGAGCCCCCTGGTACCAGGTGACCTTGATCGCCGGTCGCCAGTCATTCCCCGGATGCTCGAAAGTCATGGTCAGCGCACTCGGCGCGACATCCGGATTGACCGGGTCACCATGGGCCTCGGCGGCAGTCGGCAATTCTGCATCGATCGCGTTCCATGCCAGGTCCATCGTGTGGCTTCCCATGTCGCCCACCTGCCAACTCCCGAAATCCCAGTACATATTCCACTTCAGGCAACCGCCGAAATAGCCGGGGTTGTACGGATGCCACGGAGAGGGGCCGATCCACAGATCGTAGTGCAGATCGGGCGGTGGATCGCCGGCGGCGGGAAGATAAGCCGTCTTGTCATGCCGCCGATTGCCCCACACGTGCGCGTGTCGTAGCGTGCCAACCGCTCCATCCAAGACGGCCTCGCGCACGCGGTCAAAGTTGGGGTTGCGCGACGCTGCATACCAACTTGAGTGGCCACCTTGTCGCTGTTCTTCAGATAGTTGGCACGTACGACGCGCGCTTCTTCGACCGTATTGGCCAGCGGCTTTTCGCAATAGACATGCATGCCGCGATTGATGGCCCAATTGGAAATGAAGGCATGCGTGTGGTCCGTTGTGCTGCAGACAACCGCGTCGATGTCCTGTCTGTTCGAGACATTTTCGCCAGTCGACGTAATGCTTGGCATCGGGAAACACCTCGGCCGCCGCGGCCAGGGCTCGTTCACTCACATCGCAGAGGGCGACGACATTCTCGCCTTTCACCGCCCCATAATGTGCTCGCGCCCCTACCGCCGACACCGATCAGGGCAACGTTCAGCTTGTTGCTTGGGGCACCAGGGCCCGCTCGCAAGCCGCGAGGGCAGGATCGACCAGCCGACTCCCGCGATCGTCGCCGACTTCAAGAAACCGACGGCGGGAAACCGCCGAGGGCCGCATGGGATGCCGCCGTAGATCGAGACGTCTGTCGTGACTGTCATTCGATCGCCCTTTCCATCAATCGAGGCCGTTTTCGGGAATGAATGCTACGCCGTTCGCGGGCTCCGAGCGAGAACCCCCATTTTCCACTCCTGCAGCAGCTTGGTTTACGCGGAGGAAACGCTCTTGGCAGCGATCGACCCCATTCAGCCGCAACTTCGCACAGACGCAAGCACTCCGAGCGGCAACGAGACGAGTTGGACGCCTCCGGTACTGCTTCTCCAGCGCAGGAACGGGCCCTTCTTGCCCCGCCGCCGAGCGGGACCCGAAGTGAACGGATGTACAAACGGCCAGGTACGACTCCAGCATTATCCGGGAATGCATGCGGGACTCCCAACGGTCCGTGTCCGAAATCCGCAAGAACGAGGGGTTCTGGCCTCGTGACGAAGCTCGAGAGGGGAGCAGAGCGTTCTCCACGGTGGCGACGTAGTGCCATTCTTCTGTGCAAGGTCACGATCGACTTCGCTCCAGGCTACAATCCGTCTACTGATGGCAGACAGTGAAGGTACCAGGACGACCAACCGGAGTCCGGCAATCTCCCCGTTTTCGCGTTGCCTCCGGAAGACCAGTTCCCCTGTCGAGTGAACGAACTCAGTAGATCCGCACCCTCACTCGGATGTCCTGCGTATCCTTCGTAGAAACATCATTGGAATCTGCCCACGGTCTTACCGGCCATGGCCGAATGGACCGAGGGAAGAAATCACGACAACAAGAAGAAGGGAGGAACGAAATGATGCGATTGAAAGCTTCTCTACTGGCGCCATTGCATTCGCCATGGCAACGGGTGTGCAGGCAGCCGATACCGAATTCGCCCGCGGTGGCCAGAACCAAATTGTGGCAACTCGCGAAAGCCCAAGAGAACGTCCACCGGTTCTCCACGCTCTTCACCGCTCAACAGGTCCGGGATTACCTGGGATCCGAAACAGGGATCACCGCCGCGATTGACTGGTGCAAGAAAACGGCCGTAACCAAAGTCTATATCGAGAGCTTTCGCGACGGCTTTCTTGCGAGCGTGAGAATCTGCAGCTCGCCAAACAGCGGTTTCTCGCCGCGGGGATTGACGTGGTCGGTTGCATCACTCCGACAGGTGTGGGCAAACAATCCACCGGATGGAATGTGATTTCCTGCTATACGGATCCCGCCACGCAGGATCGCGTGCAAGAGATCTTCGAGTACACGGCCGGGTTGTTTGACGAGATCATGATCGACGATTTCTGGTTTACCGACTGCGAGTGCGGCGACTGCGACACGGCCCGCCAGGCACAGACCGTAACGATCGGCGAGAAAACCTATCCGGTCGTCGGGAACCACCTGGGAGGATTACCGCTGCGAACTCATGGTGCAACTCTCACGAGAACAAGTCCTGGCCGCCGCAAGCGTGTGAACCCGAAGCGTCAAGCTGATCATCAAGTATCCCCAGTGGTACGATCGGTTCCATGAACGCGGATATGAGGTCGTCCGTCAGACCGCGGACTTCGATCGCATCTGGGTCGGTACCGAAACGCGTGACTACAACGACGCACGCTGGGGTGGGACGCCCCAGTACGAAGCCTATTTCATCATGCGTTGGCTTGGCGGTATCGGTGGAAACAAGTGTGGTGGCGGTTGGTTCGATCCCTACGGAACAACCGAGGCTACGTACATTGAGCAGGCGCGACAAACGGTGTTGGCGGGAGCAAAAGAATCCGTGTTGTTCTGCTACGGATCGTTGTTGCAGGAGACGGGCCCGGCAAACATGCAAGTCCTTCGCCCCTTGATCCCTGAACTGCTGCAGGTGTCCGAAGCAGTCACCGATCGGAAGGCGATCGGCGTGGCCGCCTACAAGCCCCCCAACAGCCACCCGGAGCAGGAATCGCGCGTGTTCGATTTCGTCGGGATGCTGGGGGTTCCGTTAGTGCCTTGCCACGAGTTTCCCAAAGATGCGAAGGCGGCCTTTTTTTCGGTGCACGCCCTGAAAGATCCGAACCTATCGCAAGACTCTCCCAAGCTGATCGCTCGAGGCATTCCGATTCTCGTGACCGACGGACTGGCGAAGCGACTCGAGGGCAGCGTGCCGCTGAATGCCGCCAATCTCCGCGTTCTGCCGGTTCAGAGTGACCCGAAGTCGCTTCTCGAACTGTCGCAACCCGAACTGCATGCCATCCGGCAACCGCTCTTGAATCCATTCGGCCACGACCTGAAAGCTCCGAACCAAGTGGCACTGTACTTGTACACGGATGGCAGCTGGGTCGTGGAGAACTTTAACGATCAGCCGGTCACGGTGCAGCTTGACGGCGTAGGATGTGAGAGTGGATGCGACGAGGATGGTGTTACGACTGGATGTAAGGAGCCCATGCTTACAGCGAAAGAGACGCCGCCCGTCCGAATCGATTTTCCTGACTGGACCCGCGAGAGATCACCGGTAGACTATGCCAACGAGCATCTCGAAATCCGGTGGACGCATCCACTGGCGAACGAACGGGAGAATCGGATGGACGGCGAAGAACGAACGCACCGACGCGCGCGGCGGCCCCGGGCCCGGAACCACCACCGCGAGCGGATCTGGCGAAGATCCTCCAAGCGACTTCCGGCGAAGGTGGCGGACGTCCAGCAACAAGTCGAAAAGTGCGTTGTGGGACAGCAAGAGACGGTTCAACGCCACCTTGTACGCTCTGCTGACACGTGGGCATTGCCTGATCGAAGGGGTTCCAGGACTCGGAAAAACCCTGCTCGTACGGGCGTTAGCGCGCGTGTTGGAATTGGCTTTCTGCCGCGTTCAATTCACCCCGGACCTGATGCCCGCTGACATCACCGGCACGGTGATTCTTCAGAAAGATCCCAGCGGTCGTCGCAAGTTTGTCTTCACGCGCGGGCCGGTCTTCACCCAATTGCTGCTGGCCGACGAGATCAATCGCACACCTCCCAAAACACAAGCGGCTTTGCTGGAGGCGATGCAGGAGAAGACGGTTACGGTTTCCGGGCATACGTATGAATTGGAGGAACCGTTTTTCGTCGTCGCCACGCAGAATCCGATCGAACAGGAAGGCACCTACCCACTACCGGAAGCGCAACTTGATCGGTTCCTCTTTCAGATCCGGATCGAGTATCCTAGTTTGGAACAAGAGCGAGAGATCATTCAGCAGCATTCTTACACTCCGTTAGAACGCCTGACGTGCGCGGTGACACGAGACGAGATCCTTGCCTTTCGCGAGGCGGTCGCAATCATTCCCGCGGCACCGAATGTGGTGGACTATGCTGCGCGGCTGGTACGGGCAACCCGTCCGCAGTCGCCGGGCGCGGATGAAATGGTCAAGCGCTGGGTCCGCTGGGGTGCGAGTCCGCGGGCGAGCCAGAACCTGATTCTGGCCGGTCGCGCCCGGGCCGCCTGTCAAGGAAGATTCAATGTGGCATGTGAAGATGTAGCAGCGGTCGCGCCCCTCGTATTGCGTCACCGCATCATTCGCAGTTTCCATGCCGACGCGGATGGCCAGTCGACCGATGACATCGTCGCCCACGTGCTGGCACAGACTCCCGTCAACGGTCAGCGGTAGCGATCATGGCGGCCGATACGAAACCTCCCGATCTGGTCAGCTGGTTTGACCCGCGAGTCTCTGACCGCGCTGAGTGGGCTTGATCTGAAAGCCCGTTACCTGGTGGAAGGCGTTCTTGCAGGGGATCCATAAGAGTACGTTTCACGGGCTGAGCGTCGAATTCAGCGAATATCGCGACTATCAGCCCGGAGATGATTTGCGGCACCTCGATTGGCGACTTGTTCGCTCGCAGCGATCGGCTGTACGTCAAACTTTACACCCAGGAAACGAACGTCCGCATCTACATTGTGTGCGACAGCAGCGCCTCGATGTCGTACCAGGGCGACGCCGCCTGGGGATCGAAGCTGGAGGTGGCCCGCACGCTGGCAGCGGCTCTGACTTGGATGTTGCTCCGCCAGAACGATGCCGTGGGGTTGTTGGCGCAGGAAACTGAGGCGAGCGGTGACATTCTGATTCGACCGTCGCAGAAACCGAGTCAGTTCGGCTTGATCCTGCAGCATCTGCAGGCGGTGGTGCCCGCAGGGGGACCCTGCCTGGCGCATCTTGCTTCAGCGAGCGGCGCGAGTGATCCATCGCCGCAGCATTGTGTTGCTGTTCACGGACTTGTTGGAGCCGGCAGAAAGTCTGACCGACGGCACTGCAGGAACTGCGGTTCCTGGGGCATGAGTGCCTGGTCTTTCAAACACTGGATCGTGACGAAATAGACTTTCCCTTCGCAGAATTCGGCGGTATTCCAGGATCTGGAATCAGGCGACCGTCGCAATGTCACTCCCCAGGCGGTGCGGGAGCGATATTTGGAGCGATTTCGCACGACTTCATGGACCAGCACCGGAACAGTTTCGCGCGCTGGAAATGCCGTACTGCCAGGTTGCCACCGACCAGGCTCCCTGGGAAGCACTGGTCGATGTTTCTCGCGGAAAGGAAGCGAAAGCTGTGAGTATCGCGTTCCTTTACCCTCTCGCGTGGCTCGGCGCCTTGGCGATCGTGGTTCCCATTTGGCTACACTTGCGACGCCGCGAGGACCCGCAGTTTGGTTCGCTTCAGTGCCCTGCAATTCCTGGAGGATCAACCGGTGGCGCGGCGCCGATGGCTCCGGCCTCAGAACTGGCCACTGCTATTGTTGCGGCTGCTGGGACTCCTGTTGTTGGTGGCGGCATTTGCCTGGCCGTTCCTGCCGACAGAAGAGGAAGTTGTCATCCAGGAAAGTCGCGTCTATATCCTCGACAATACGCTCAGCCACCAAGCGGCCAACGGATTCGAGAATGCGCGGGAGCGAAATCCTTCAGCAGTTGCGAGACGCAGCGGGAGAGACACAGATCGCCGTAGTCGAGGTCACAAACCAGCCGCGAGTTCTGGTGAATTTCGGTGACGATCGAGGAGAGGCAATCGAGCGACTGCAAGGGGTGGCCGCTTCACACCAGAGAGGATCGTATCTGGCCGCATTCCGCATGGCAGACCGGCTATTGCAGCAATCACTGGGAAAGGAGCGACGGATCATCCTGCTGGGCGATAGCCAGGATAACCAGTGGAGCGAAGGTAAGAATTCCCCTCCATTCTTGCAGAACGTCACCGTCACTCTTCCCGAGTACCCACCAGTCGAATCCCACAACGTGGCACTCTGCCGAACCACTCGCCAACTGGGAATTTCGTGGGCCACGTTGCTTCGTGAAGTCGTCGGTCACACTCTATCATCAAGGGCCTCACGCGCAGCGTGCGGTTGGTTTATCGCGTCAATGGAGCGGAGGTGGCGGGAACGAGACGTATCTTTGGACGGGCAGCCGGAGACAGTTACCCTCCAGGCAGAATGGGAGGCCGACCCGCGGGAATGGGTGGCGGGGCAGATTGGTGTGGAGAGATTCGCAGGACGCACTTCCCGGTGATGACCGAGTTTTCTTTTCAGCCTGCCGCCCGTGCACGAAGGACGCGTCGGCATATTGACCGATTCCACGTTCTTGCGAACCGCGTTTTCGCCAGATGTGATGCGTGGGCGATGGGTTGCCACGTTCCTGGAGCGTCCCGATTTCCCGCTGGCCGATGAGGTGCAGTCCGAGTTGGAGGACGTCTTGGTCGCTGCCAGCTACCTGGATTCGCCCAGGTATGCCGATCTCGTTCGCGAATTCCTTCAGCGATGGGCGAGGAGTCTTTTTGTTAGTTGATCAGGAGACGCCGGCTGCCGCAAATTTCTGCGGGAAGTGAAGATCAGCTACGGCCCGATTCCACGCGAGACTCGTTGTCGAGACAATTCCGTTACGTGTTCATGGAGCATCCGATCTTCCAAGCGTTTCAATCGACGGATTTCGGCGATTTAACCGAAATCACCGTGCTTCGCCATCGGAGTCTGCAAGTCGACCGCGCGGTCCCGTTACTTTTCTCGGCGGATGGCGACCCACTGCATGTTCGATCTGCAGGAAGACGACGGGACGCCTGCTTGTCCTGGGATTTTCGCTCGATCGTTCCGAGACGGATTGGGCCTTGCATCCGACCTTCATCCCCTTCTCTGGATCGATGCCTGAACCACTGCGCAGGCCGAAGACACGTTACGCGAATCCAATGCGAGCCTGGAGCAACGTGCATGTGGAAGATCCCTCCGGGGCGGGCGGCTCGCCAATTGCAGCTGGCGAGCACCTCGAGGAAACGAATGGGCCAATGGAACGATCGGTCGAGGTGGAAGACGGGCAGGCGAGATTCTCGGTGCCCGATCAGCCCGGACTGTTCGCACTGCGCTATGATGGCGCACCCGAAATGGAAGGAGTGTTGGCGGTCAATCCCTCGCCGCTGGAGTCTCAGCTTCGACTTCTCGGCGACTCCCGATGTACTCGAATCATGGAAACGGCCAACCGAGGAGCTCGATTCGTCCCGCGAAATCGAAACGTTCGACTGACTTCCCTTGCGAGCTCCGTCGATCCTGCGACAAAAGAATCTGGTGGTGGCTGATTCTCGCGGGCGCCATTGGTGCTGATGACGGAGACGATCTGGCTCTCGATCGGAAAGGAGCAGGCATGAAGAATCTGCACCCGACGGCGAAACAGATCATTGGGCAGGCATCGACCCGCCGCCGATGGCTGCTGTTTCTTCGGCGGACCGCGAAATTGGCGACCGTGACAACTTTGCTCGTCCTGTTACTGGGAATCGGCATGTGGACCGGTTGGATCACAAGCGTCGCGGGTTTGCTGCCAGTCTCGCGATCGTGTTGTTGACGGCCTTACTGGTCTGGGTTGTCGTCGCCGTAGTGACACTGGCTGGAATGGATTCGCCTCACCAGGATCCGGAATTGGCTGCGGCGATTGAGCGAAACCATCCGTCCTTGATGGACCGTTTGAACACTTTGGTGTTCCTGAAGCACAATCGCGATCCACAACTCCACGAATACGTCGTATCAGATGGGGAAAGCAGACGAACCAAGTCATCAGACGACAGCAGGTTTCGCTTCCCTTTTCGCCGCGGGACGCCCTGCTTCCTGCCGGGATATTCACTGTGGCGTTGTTGCTGACGACGCTCTTCTATTCCTATTTCCAACCGTGGCAGCAAGTTGATCCTCACCTCGCTCGACCATCCGACTTCTCCGACAAGTGATACGCCATGGGAAATCCCACCGTCTGAGTCCGGAAGGGAACGACTTTGGCGCGGACGCTGCCGAGAAATGCGGAGGAGGAAGACCCATGGGCCGACGTGCGAATCAGTGATCCCGGAAGAGACCTTCGGGTGACGGCCTTGGACGTGATTCCGTTGCGCATTGAAGCAGCGGCAAATCGCCCTCTCTCATCCGTCGAATGGTTCACGGCAACAAACGGATCTGACGAGGTGCGGCATCCATTACCGCCGCCCCCAAAATCCCTCGTATGCCGTCTTCCACCCAGAGCTCTCTCCACGGGCGGTAAGGCCGAGCCATGGGACGTCGTGCGGTATTATGCACGGGCGACCACGGAAGATGGTGCCACCTACGAATCGGAAGTCTACTTCGTGGAAGTAATGCCGCTGCGCGACGAGCGAAAACAGGTTACGCGAAGAACTGCCGAGCAAAGCAGTTCAAGCAACTGCAGCAGCTTACGTCGATGATTGAGCGGCAAAACAACATCATGCGGGAAACAGATCATCAGGCCCGTGGCACCGGCGCATCCGCCACTGCTCGGAAACAGCAGCTACGCAAACTGGCACAACGAGGAGGCCGACTTGCGAAAAGAGGCGAGTCATTTGGCCGCGGAGCTGGTAAGCCAAAACAGCTCGGCGGATTACAGATTCGCCAGAGTCACGTTTGCAGAACGCCGCGTCCTCTTTGAAGCATGCGGAACGCTCCTTACTCGATGATCGCGTTCCGATCGCCAAGCAAAATCAGAAGTCGGCATTGGATGAACTCGTCACTTCTCGCAAAGAAATGGTGCAGGCCGTACAACGAGCCGTCGCGCAATCGCAGCCGGAAAACCCGCCTGAGAACCGGATCGTCCGTGCGGCTGAAAATGAACCTCAGCCGATTGATCAGACGGCCAGCGCTTTAGCGCAACGAGAGGCGGAATTGCGAGGCGGCAAGGGAGTTTGTGCAGGAAACGCTTCTGGCAGAGCGGAATCTTGAGAAACAGGCGAACCCACGAAACACGGACAGTCTTCCCCAACTCGCGGAAGAGCAGGAACAGTTGAACCAGGACTTGCAGGAATACTCGAGAAAAACCCGTCTGCTTTTCCCGTTCTCAAGGGGAATGCTCGCAAGTGCAGTCCGCAATGGACCGCACGGCACAGTCGCTTGCCGGTGGAAACAGTAACGCGAGACAAGATGCCGGCCGTGCGGCCGATGCACTGCAGCGGCTCGACGATTCCTGAATGAGCAACAACTGTGGAATCAGTTGGCGATTGCCCATCAACTGCGTCAGGCACTCGACCAACAAATCGCCCAATTGAAGCAGTGCCAGCAGAAAGGATTGACACCCGGACAAGGCAAGAAGCTGGCGGACAAGTTCAGAACACGGCACAAAAAATGAAGCAGATCGCCGAGGAAATGCCGAGCAGCGAGTTCTTTAGCGAGGAGTTGCGGGAGTCGCTGAGCGAACAAAGCATGAAACAGATGGGGGCACAATGCCAAGGACTAGGGCAGCCAGGCAAACCGGGCAGGAGCGAAGCGGTCGGCTGGCGGACTAGCGCAGAAGCTTGCAACAGGTCGCCCAGGCGTTTGATGCGGATGCTCGGATCAGAGAGCGACGGCGGGAAGCGGACGGGTGGCAACCGACCCCGGAACAGGCAATCGCGCAGGGCCTCCGACAGTTGGAGGCCGCCGGCCAAAAAGCGTCCAGGGAGAATCCGCCCAGGATCGGCGGCAACTAACCCGCGAGGGAAGCGCGAATCTGCTGACCGGCCTCTCCTCATTGTACGGAGGCAACCAACGAAGTGAGGAGCTGATTAGTCAGCTAACGCAACAACTGGAGGAACCCGAATTCTTGATCGACCCGCAGACCGTTCGAGAGATGATTCGTCAGTTGGAGCGACTGAACCACGAACAAGTGTCAGAGGTAGAAGAAGGAACAATCGGTCCGGAAACTCGTGCGATCGATCTTTCGCGATTGCCACCGGCCTATCGACGCGCGATCGAGCAGTATTTCGAAAAACTCTCGGAACAATGATCGGGCAAATCATCTTCGAATCGGGTTGGATCTTGGCGGTGGGGCTGCCCCTTGCCGCACTCGTGATGGTGGCGTTCGTCTGGAGCAACCGGCGGCGGGCAGTCGCGTGGCGGCGGATTGGCGTCCTGACGGTTGCTCGCAGTCTGGCATTGTTGATTCTGCTGCTGCTTGCGGCTCGGCCTGTTCAGCGAGATATCCGAGGCGGAGACGGCACCGCGTGATCGCGTGGCCGTGCTGATCGATCGCAGCGGAAGCATGGCCCTGGCAGACCAGATCGAAAGTCGGTGGAATCAAGCGATCGACTTGTTGCGGACAGATCTCTTACCGGTTCTGCAAGATGCGGGATGGAAAGTGGAGGCGGTCCTATTTGCGGAGCAGGTTCTAACACGGACGGTCGCGGAATCGTGACAGCCGTCCCAGATGGTCGGCAAACCAACCTATCGCGGGCCATCGTGCAAGCGGTTGTCCAGCAGGCGAAACCTCCTTTGGCCGTCGTCGCATTGACGGATGGAATTCCACGGTCACGTCAGAAAATGAACGAGGGGCCATCGCGTTGGTGGAGAATCGCGTTCCATTCTTTGCGATTGCGTTCGGTGAAGATACCGGAGCGAAGGTGCTGTCGCTGGACCACGTGAACGGCTCCGCCAGTCGTTCTTCCGCAGCAGGAATTTGCTGTTGCCGTCCAATTGCGCAAGAGTGAGACGGTCGAGGACATACCATTTGACCTTGACACTTTTCCGTGACGGACAACTGGTTAGTGAAAAGCCAGTGTCACCCGGTAAGGCAGCCCGCGTCTGGCAAGAGAGTCTGCCCGTAACAGAGCCGAAGGAAGGGTTTCATTCGTACAGCGTGAAGCTGCTGCCGCCCGCGGACCCGGCGGTCCGCTGTGCTGGCCGGGAGGCATCCGTTGCGGTGCGTGTTGTAACGATGGCGAAATCCGCGTGCTATTTGTCCAGGGCGGTCTCACGTGGGATTACAAGTTCATTCGCGTTGCGGTCGCCGAGGACCCCACGATCCGGACCACCGGTTTGAGCCGTGCCGCAAGCGGATCGCAAATTCGTGCAGAACTCCGTGGACAGGAGAATCTCGCCGGGGGTTTCCCCGCAGCGATGGAAGAACTCAGCTCCTACCACGTGGCGATTCTCTCGGACCTGCGCCCCGAAGACCTGTCCGCCGAGCAGCAGGAGCTTCTGGCCAGTTCTGTGGCGAACTTGGTGGAGGTATTTTGCTGATCGGTGGTCCACGACTTTTGATGCTCGTGGCGGCAAAGTCGCCTGGAACAATTGCTTCCCGTGCGTTTTTCGTTGATGGCTCGCAGATCGGGGCAGACCGACCATTCCGACTGCGCCTCACACGAGCTGCGTTGTCACACTCCGTGTTCCAAATCAGTGAGACGGCTGATCACCGTGCGGCTTGGGAGAAGCTACCGCGATTCAGGAACTGCGCACAGTGGATTCCGTAAAGCCGGGCGCTCGAGTCTGGGCGGTAGCGGCGCACGACGGGAGCCCAGTCGTCGTCTACGTCGACAAACCGGCCTTGATTGCGTCGCAGCGTTACGGGGCCGGCCTATCGGCAGTCGATCTGCACCCAGGATCTTTGGCGTTGGCGACTCGCCAAAGAAAGCAACGTGAAGCATTACGATCGGTTCTGGCAGCAGTTCTTGCGTTATCTTGCGGAGGGAAGCCGAGATCAGATGACACTTCATCTTCCCGATCAGCGACTCCAGCCCAATCACCCGATCCAACTCGATTGTGCAACGACGCTCCGACCCTCGCCACTCAGTCGAACACGAAAGAACAGTACCTACTGAAACTGGCGAGTGCCGCAAAGCAGCTCATCCTGCAACGTGCCATCGAACTGGCTCCGGGCGAGGCGACCGAAGTCACCTTCCGCCTCAGCAACCCGGCGTCTATCGTGCTTCCGTGCAGGATCGATCCGAGTCCATTCTCAGCGAACGGTCGCTGGATATTCGCGATATCGACAGCGAACTGTTACAGACGGCGCGAGGGCTGGATCATCTGCGCCAATGGTCAAACTTGAGTGGCGGATTGACAATCCGATCAGAGGAATACCAGCAGGCCAGTCAACTCTGGACCAGATCAAGTCGAATGATATTCACGGTTGCGGAAGCAACCAGCGCGGAGGCCGATCGGGATCAACGCATGGATCATGCTGCTGCTGCTGGCCTGCCTGTGCGTGGACTGGGGAGCCCGGAAACACTGGAGCCTTACATAAGATGCGGAACGCATTTCTGACAAATCGAGGTCTCATGTTGGCATCGGGTTAACGCTCAACGCTCGGGAGCATGTTGCCCGCTCAGCCGCCCCGAGAACGATCGCCGACTTTTTCCGTGGGAAGACTGCGTTTCGGAGAGAATCGGGGTGGCGACTGCGGTGACGTGGGGCGCAATATGGTGCAGCTCGTTGCGCGCGTGACCACCGTGCCGGTTCGAGATGAGAAGAAGCTCACGATCGATGATCCGGAGCTGTTTGATACGCCGTTCCTGTTCATGAATGGGCACAACGATTTCGTATTCTCCGAACAGGATCTGGAGCATTCTACGGACATACTTCGAGCATGGTGGATTCCTCTTTGCATCGGGCTGTTGCACGAACCCGCCTTTCCGATCGCCTGGCGTCGAGAACTGTCACGCGTGTTTCCCGATCGAGAAGTCGAGGTGCTACCGTACGATCATCCGATTTACCGAACGTTTTATCGAATCGAGCGGGTTCGCAACCTGCACGAGAACCGTGATGTCCGTTTGGAGGCTCTTTTCTTCCGTGGACGAATGGTAGCCGTGATGTGCGAAAACGGTCTCTGCTGCGCATTCGCGATGGACAATCGCTGCAACGTTGGCCGTGGCGTAAGTCCAGAGGATGGCAAGAAGCTGGCGCTGAATATCGCGATCTACGCGATGACACATTAAGGATGACTTCGCCACGGGCAACCGTTCACCGGGAGCTGTCCCCTTGGCCAAACGCGAAGGGAACCGTGAACGGTTGCTCGATCGGAAAGAGGAACGGCGTGCCATTGACCTCGCCAATGCGGCGATCGCACGTATGGGGAGGGACGGCACTGGTGTCGCCAGCGGCACCCGCTCCCAGATCGCAGCCCTGACCAGGCAATCGCTTACCTGCGCGACGGCCCCTCTGCGCCTGCACCGCCTTTTGAAAGACCTCGTCCATGCTGACCGGCTTGCCACCGGCTCGTTTACTTGCGTCCGCGGCTTCCATGAAGGTGTAGATCTCGAGCGTTTCTTCCATCGTGACCGGCGGGGTGCCGGTTTGGAAGAATTTGCAGATCTCGATCACCAGTGGTTCATAACCTTCGTAGCTGCCGGCACTACCACTCTTCTTGCTGCCTACGACCTCGGCCCCGTATCCCTTTTGACCGACAAAGGTGCCTTGCCGGCCATCGGCCCACAGGCCCACGACGCGATCATTGGCCTCACGCGTAACGGTCTTGCAGCCCGGTCCCATAATCGTGAAGAGGATTTCGCAACCATGGATCCCGTACCAGAAAAGATCAGGATGATGCGGTTCGATGCTCATCGGACTCCACGCCGTGCAACGCTGGATGACGCCAAACTCCGAACTCGCCGGTGCCGGCCTCCTGGAATCCGCGAACTGAACCGCAGCGATGAGCTGGAAAAGCAGGGGACTTGCTTCTCCTTGGCCAATCGAAAAAGCTCGATGCAATCTGCCAGTGAACCTGCAAGCGGCTTGTCAACAAATAGCGGTTTGCCCGCCTCGATCACCGGCCGAGCCCACTCCAGATGCGGGCGTCCATCCACTTCCTCCAGCAGTACGACATCAACGTGCTGCAAGATTTCCTCGATCGTGTCGTAAATCTTCACTCCGCGTTCGCGAAGCTCTTCGGTGTACTGTTCTCGCCGGTCCCAGCTCGACGGATTGTCCGGCATGCACGCCCGGTAAATCCCGCAACGACTTGCACATCCGCCAAAGGGCCGCGGGCGTCCGGATCATTCAGCAATTCGTGAAGGCGAGTCACATGGGAAGTTGTTAAGCCGATCATTCCAGCACGCAGCGGTTTTGCACGTTCCGCGGCTGAGACTGATCCAGCGGCAACGGAAAGGACGAAGAGCATGGCAGTGAACTGTCGAAGCAAGAGATGCGATGATAAGCTGGCCAACGTGTCACACATTCCGTGCGAAATACTGACCGGTGACATCGAAAAGCGAACCGTCTGTTCATGGTTTTGTTCCACTATTTAATCTTGGGTGCCTACGGCAATCATGTCGATGGACAGCGTGCGTTCCGGAATTCCAACGGCATGCACCGTCACCTTGGAGGCGGCAGGTGGGTGATCCGGATCTAGAAAATCGCGACGAGCTCGGTCAAGCCCTCTGCTGGAATCGTCATCGGTTACGAAATAGGTTGCTTTGGCTAAATGTTGCCGGTCGCTGCCGGTCTGCTGCAGCATCACATCGATTTGCTCAAACAGGTCGCGGGCCTGGGCTTCGCCATTGCCCGCCTTTCGGGCCGAGAGACCGGAGATGTGAATCTGTCGTTCGGTTCGCACCAAAGCTATGCGACTGAACGAGGGGGAGCGATGCACCTCGGGCGGATCGTAGTGCTGAACCGGATCGGCCGCTGAATTCGGCAATGGCAACTGGGCGATCAATTCAATCTCGACGGGCACCGAGGCGATCCATTCGACAAAGATGACCGGTGGAGTGAGTTGATCCGGGAAGAGCCGCTGGATCTCGGCGCAATGCATCTTCTGCCGATGAGGCCGGTGCAAGAAACACTTTCAACTGAACGATATGCTCCGGCGCAAGTCCGAGTTGCTTGAGTCTTGCCAGCAGAGTGGATAGCGAGCGAACGACGGCCGACACTGCCAGTCCCCGGTTTCTGGCTGACCGGAAAAATACGCAACACCGCCGCTTGGCAGGATCGCCGCATCGGCAACGTCCGAGTTACCCACCACCGCGTCGCATTTTTCTGAGTGATACGGTTGGCTCGACTGTCGGCAGCAACGGCGATCGCATCCACTGCCACCAGAGCTTCGCGATGAGGCAACGGGGTCAGAATGACCGTCGTCACCGGACGGACGCTGGCGTCGATTCGTTCTGCAAGTTCGTCAGCAGCCATTCGGCTGTTGGATGCGACAGAGCGTAAACGTTCACTCGAACGAGTTGATCGAGTCCGGAACCGGTGCTTGCCAGAACCGATTTCAAGTTTGCCAGAACCTGCTTCGACCTGTTCCTCGGCAACTGCCTTCCCGATCAGGTTTCCTTCGCGATCGAGTGGCAACAGTTGCCGCGTGTACACCAGCGGCAATCCTTGGACCACCACGGCATGGGACATTCCGGTCGGGGCATTCGAGGAAAAATACCGAACGAAGGTTCTGCAGCATTCGGCAGAGCTGGGGTCTTCGCGACCGTCGGCGCCGCAGCCGCAGGATCTTGTTCTGCTGCTCGCGAAACGCAGCCCCATCATCAGTATGCCGCAGAAGAATGCGACCCGTCTGATATGCCGAAAAGTTGATTCATCATCTTTGAATTCCCGAGGAGTGACGTCTTTCTTTTTCGTCAAGCTTGAAGCCGAGCTCCTCGCACAGCGAGCCCGTGCGACAGGCTTCCAGCCTGCCTCGGACCGTAGGCTTCCAGCCCAGAAACCTCCAGCCCATGGACCTCCGAGGGCTGATGCCGAGTCTCTGACTTCGCCGAAAAGCCGACCAATGGTCTCCGCGATTCCGACCTGCCTCCCTTTTTCGTCGCCTCCGCAGCCCCGGTCTTCTTTGTGAGATGCCCTCTAGACTATGTCGGGCAGTTCATATCCTTTGCGTCGCGGGATATCGAGATACTGGTTTGCCTGATCATCCCCAGGGAAGATTTCTTGCTCGGGATCCCATTTGAGCGGGCGTCCGACCCAACGGGCGATGTTTCCCAGGTGGCACAGCGTCGCAACGCGATGTGCGCTTTCCACATCCATGATTGGGTCTTTCCGTGAACGAACACATCGGAAGAAGTTGCCCATGTGGTGGTCGTTCCGATAGACGCGAACAGCGTCTGCGGGAAGTGGCTCTTCGTCCAGTCCTTTGGGGTCGCACTCGTAGCCTTCGCGGAAGATCGTGATCTTTCCTCGGTCGCCGATGAAGGTTGCTCCGCCACCTAAGCGACTTTCGGTTCCGCTGAGTGTCAGTTCGACTCCGTTGGCGTACTTGTAATGGATGATCGATTTGCTACAGAGCGAGTCGCCGCGATCGCGTGTCTCGGGGTGGTCGTAGATCACCTCCGGCAGTTTCTCCGCTGGATCGACTCAGATTTCCACCGGTCCACTGCGATCCATTCCGAGTGCCCACTGAACCATGCTCAAACCGTGGCAACCCCAATTGGCCAGCTCACCGCCCGAGTAGGGTCGAAACGACATCCAGCCCGGACCGGTCGTGTACTTTTCGGCCGGCTGTGCCGGATAGTTCTCCCGCGTGTAGGGGATTCGCGAAAGATACAACTCCGTGTGGTAGGGCACAACTTCGTTCGGGCCGCACCATCGGTCCCAATCGAGCCACTCGGGAATTGGCTGGGCGGGAAAATTGCACTCATACGGGCTCGGGTAGTTGTAGCCGATGACGGACTGTACTTTGCCAATTCGCCCGTTGAGGATCAGTTCGACTGCCTTGCGCGTCATCGGGTGTGATCGCTGCTGTTCGCCCGTTTGGAACACGCGGTTGTACTTACGAACGGCGTCGCCATGACACGACCTTCGCGAATCGTGTGGCTCAAAGGCTGTTCGCCGTACATGTCCTTTCCGGCTTGCGCGGCATGAATACACGGCAGATAATGCCAATGCTCGGGAGTAGCGTAGATTACAACATCGACTTCCTTGACGATCCAGCAACTCACGGTAATCGGCGAAAGCGGGGCATTGTACTTAGCAGACCACTGGTTGGCTCGCTTGGCATTCACATCCGCCACGGCCACGATGCGAGCATCCGGAGGCAACTTCCCTTGGCCTCCCTTTCCAATCACGAGTTGCCCATTGCGCCGACCGCAGCCGATGATCCCCACACCGATTTGATCATTCGGACTCGTCGTCGCCGAACCGCGGTTCCTATTCGGAGCGGGGCATCCCGGCAGGGCTACCGCTGCCGTAGCAGCCCCCAACGCTTGCCCCAGCAGTCGGCGGCGAGAGAATCTGCGATCCACGTGTCATGGGAGTCTTCTCCGCTTTTTCGACAGGCTGCTAGAACTCGCTGGGCCAGTGCCGCACTGTGCCGCTGGTATTCTGTGAACGGCTTCGATGATGTGGTCCATGTCTCGACGGTCAGCCAGCAGGAGACTTTGGAATATTCCGACATTCGTTTCACAGACTGTCTTGTTTCCTTGTAGTTCCTGAAAACTGTCGCGGTAGGCTTTGAGCCGTTCGGATCCAAACAGTCGTTGAAATCCACGCGAGTTGATCGCTTCGTCGAGCAAGCCATCGTAATACTGTTCGGTATATCCGCTGCCGCACGGGATTCCCTCGGCCGCCATCGCCCGGATGAACTGGCTGCGCGGCAGGCCGTGGAACTGGCCCGCATCGTACCGGAAGGCATAGAGATGCCAAACGGCCCGGCTGTTTTCGGGGAGACGTGCCGGCTGGATCCCGGGGATCTGCTGCAACCCGGCGGTCAGGTAATCGGCGTTCTGACGGCGACGTTCGGTTTCGGCGACAAGTTTATCGATTTGCTGCAGCAGCATGGCGGCCTGATAGTGGGTCATCCGATAGTTGACGCCGCGACTGAAGCTGCCGCTGCCCCGGTGAGTTCCGTACGAACGCCCACAGTTGTGATACGACAGGCAACGGTCGATCAGTTCATCGCTATCGCCCGTGATTGCGCCGCCGTCGCCAGAGGGAATATGCTTGGAATTCTGAAAGCTGAAGCAAGCCAGATCGCCTAACGTGCCGCACTTGCGACCTTTGTATTCCCCAAGCCAAGCCTGGCACGCATCCTCCACTACCGCGAGATTGTGCTTCTGTGCCACTTCGCGGATCGGATCCATATCACACGGCATGCCATAAATATGTACCGGCAGAATCGCGCGCGTTCGCTCGGTAATCCGACTTTCAATGGAAGCCGGATCCATGGTCATTGTTTCCGGATCGGTGTCGGCAAAAACCGGTAGGGCTTTGTGCACCAGAACCGCGTTGTAGGTCGCAACAAAGGTGTAGGGCGATGTAATCACTTCATCGCCCGCATCCACGCCGATGACATGCAAAGCGGTAATCAGCGCCGTCGTGCCGCTGGGTGTGGCGACGCAGCGTTTTGCGCCGTGCAGTTTTGCGTAAGCGGTCTCGAACTCCGCAACCTGCCGGCCGCCGTCGGAGCAGCACCAGCGTCCACTGCGCAAGACCTTCAGGATCTCCGGTTCCCACGACTCGCGCCACTCCGGCCATGGTGGCCAGCCGCCCTCGTGCACCGGTGTGCCTCCGAGAAGAGCCGGCTTGTCCGCTGCTGTAGCGGTGCCCGCTCCCAACGAATCTTTTGCTACCCCACCAGCTCAGAGCGGCGGAACCAGCCGCTGCGGCCCTTACAAACCCACGTCGTGTCAATTGCTCTTTCATGACACTACTCGCTCCTGCATCATCTGGCCCGGGCACTGTCCGATGTGCACGCTGCAGTCCTGCCAACAGCCCCGGGTTGTCCTGCGTATTTCTAACCGCTATGCATTGCCGAATAGACCTTGCGAATCGCGGCAATGATATCGCTCACGTCATCGTCGGTGAAATTCGGATCCATGATCACCCCCCCCATCCGCCCGATGATGTCAATCGTTCTCGGGCAACAGTCCGCGCCGTAGCGCATCGCCTTTCCGTGCGGCGTGTTGAAGCTGGGCCAATCGGGGTGGACCGTCTGCTTTTGTTCTACGCGTGCATCGATCGGCAGAATCACCGAGCCACCGGGCCCGGAGGCACTAATGCCCTCGGCGCGCAGTGCCGCGAAGAAAACGATCTCGTTGAGGTCGGTTTCCAAGATCCAGGAAGACCGTGACGCCCAAGTCTCCTTCCAGGTCGGGTGTCTTCCGCAATTGCAGGCCGGGCAGGTCGGCAATTCCTTCGCGCACTCTTCCGGGTGTGGCTGCGCACTGCCGCACAAATCGTATCCAGGTCCTGCTCCTGCGCTTTGAGAATCGCGCCCGTGAATTCGTTCATTCGGTAATTGGAGGCGGCGAAACCGGCCAACGCACCTCCACCGAGCCGTTCTTCGTAGGGAGAGCGCAGGACGCCAACATCGTGAGCGCGCGCCGCACGCTCGAACAGCTTCGGCGTCGTTGGTAACGACCGCGCCGCCTTCCCCGGCGGTAATCGTTTTGCTCTCCTGAAAGCTGCTGATGCCAATGTCGCCCATCGAGCCCAGATACTTGCCTCGGTAACGACCGCCCACACACTGGGAAAAATCTTCCAGCACGCGTAGATTGTGTTTCCGCGCGATGGTCAGAATCGGGTCCATGTCTGCCGGACACCCCTGAAGGCTTACCGCAATGATCGCTTTCGTGCGGGGCGTAATCCTGGATTCAATATCGTTCGGATCGATATTCAGCGATGCATCCACCTCGGCAAACACCGGCAATGCCCCCGCCAGAACGACGGTGTCGTAGTCGGCGTACCATGTCCATGCCGGCAGGATGACTTCGTCACCAGGCCCGATTTCCAACGCGGCCAATGCGGTTGACAGCGCCGTTGTTCCGGAGGTCACGCCGAGCGCATACTTCGTGCCGATGTGCTTTGCGTAGGCTTCTTCGAACTCCAGCACTTTCGAGTCGCTATTCCACCAGCGAAAGGGCCGTCGCGATTCGAGTACTTCCAGGAGTTCGCGTTTTTCGGTTTCGTTGTAGAACTGCGGGCCGTAAGGCTGGTGGTGAAGCGGCGTCTTCCGCACCGGAGTTCCGCCATCAATCGCCAGCTTACCCTGGCTCTCGGCGGCGCGTCCGACGACAGAAAGGGCAGAGCCCGTAACGATCGATGCGGCACTCGCAGATCCAACCGTTGCCAAGAACTCGCGGCGGTTCTTCTTTGGCTGATTCATAGGACGGTCCCTTTTCCTGAACGGGATTGTGGTAACTCACACCGCAAAGTGGCGGGCCACTTTGCGAATCGCCTCGGCCACGTCAAGGATGTACTCCTCGGTCATCGATTCGTAGATCGGAACGCGAATTCCTTCGGTCAACATGGACTCGGCACGCGGGCACTTGTGCCGGCTGAAATCCATGTCGGTCAAACCCATCTCCTTGACCGGCCAACGACCAGCGAAGAAGGCATGATCACGAAAGACCGGTTCGCCATACAGCGGTACTTTGATGTAACCGCCCTGCACAGAAGCTCCCTCGGCCAACAACGCCTTGGTGAATTCCGATCGGCTACATCGCAATTCACTCGGTCGCAAGCGAAAGAAGTAGAACCAGTAAGCGGAGCGGTCTTCGGGGTGAACCTCGTGCGGTAGAATTCCGGGCACGTCGGTGATCTTCTCGGTCAGTAGTGTCCCCAGACGGTTACGTTGGGCGACGATTTCTTCCAGTCGCGTCAGTTGGGCAGCAGCCACCGCAGCCTGTGGCTCGCTCATGCGATAGTTCGTGGCAAACCCGTCGAAGCCCCCCCATTTCACGCGGTCCCCACCCTTGTCACAATACTTCTGCAGCAAAGGGCCGAAACGTTTGTCACTCGAGCCAACCATGCCGCCATCGCCGCAGGTGATATGTTTCGAGTCCTGTAGCGAAAAGCAGCCAATATCTCCAACGGTGCCGATCGGTCGACCACGGTACCTGGCTCCCCACGCCTGGCAACAATCCTCGATCAGAACCAGTTGGTGCCGGTCTGCGAGGGTCGCGCAGGGCATCGAGATCACAAGGATTGCCCGCCAGGTGAACAGCAATGATCGCTTTGGTTTTCGGCGTGATGCGGCGCTCAACGTCGACTACATCGAGGGTGTGTGTACCTCGACCCAGGTCAGCAAATACCGGTACGGCTTGCTGGTAGATGACACCAATCACCGTTCCGATATCGGTCACGGGGGAAGTAATCACCTCATCCCCCAAGCCAATCCCGGCCGCCGCCACGGCGGCGTGAATCGCCGCCGTCCCCGACGAACAGGTTTGCACATACTCGACCGGGCAGACTTCGCGAAATCGTTGCTTCAACAGCTCGGTCTGCGGTCCCTTCCAGTAAAAAAGCGACGACTGCCGCAGCATTTCGTCGAGCTGCCGACGCTCGCGTTCACCCCATCGAGGCTTTGCGACGACCGCATGTCGGACCGCCTTCGTGCCTCCGTGGATTGCCAAAGCGGAACCGATTTGGGGACCGCCTTGAGCGGTCGGAAGCATCGCGGCGCCGGCGACGACCAGCCCGGATGCACCGGCCACGAACTCGCGCCGAGAGAGTGCGTTCTTTTTGCGCATGCTGCTTCTCCGTGACAGCCGGACGATGACCATCTGCTCTGATTGTATTCTATCAAACGGGCTTTGTGTTCGGTGGCCGATCAGCGTTGCCAGCAAAAATGCCGGGGCGCCTAATCGGGAGCAGCGGGCGTCAAGATCCCGATCCGCCATTGGAACCTGCCGTAGCCTTTGTCGGACTTGTCTCGTTCCAGCATTCCCTGAAAAACGAATCGTCAGGTTGGCCGGGTCGATCGTCATCGTCTGATCCACACCGTCACGAATCAGCTCGCCATGACTTACATTATCGGTCCACATGGATACGCCCGCGGCCGGACGAATATTGCGGCACTCGCGAAAGGTCGTTCTTCGGTGTCGGCTATCGGCGTCCATTCCCCGTCCAGCCGATCCGCAATGTACGCCTTATAGAAACGTCGACCATTTTCTTCGATAACCGTCAGATACTGGGACGAATCTTTCAGCCGATACGTGTGACTTGCCTCGAAGATCTGCGCCTTCAGTGCGAGCTGGCAGTCGTCAAACCCGATCGGAAAGCTGGCGATATCCGTCGACATCCGCCACATGTTTCCATCGAGGCTGGTGAAAAACAAGAACGGCGCTGATCATCGCAAATAATCCAGTAGTCCAGTCCTCCGACCGTGCGATGATCGTCTGGTCCCCCATCGAGAATGGGCTGCGCTTGGGTCCAGGTGGCGGGATCCGCAATACTCTCCGTTGTGGAGTAGGCAACCCACATCTTGTCTTGGCCCGGCACCCCCATCTGATAAATCAGGTACCACTTGTTGTGCGGCTGGAAAAAGAACACCTGGGGGGCACAGTAATAAGCGCTGTCACTGACGCGAAGGATTGTTCGAGCCGACGCGTCGGCATCTCGCCAGTCGGCGAACGAACAGTATTCGATCGCCGATCTGTCGGGAAGTTTCACGGTCATGAACACATGCCAACGGTTGTCATGAAAGACAATCGTCGGGTCCTTTTGTGCGTGGCTCGGCTGATTCTGACGTCGTTCCGGGGCAATCAGTGGAGGACTGACTTCCCACATCTGAGGCAACGTTACGCCGGGAGGGACCGCGGCCTTGGAATCGCGCTGCTCCGCCAGGTAATCGGCCAGCAGGTTCAGGTTTTGCACCGCGATACGCATATCGATTACCGGCCCCGGCTTCTTGTGATACCGCAGTCCATCGTCCGTGATCCAAGCGCCGCGATCATCTAACTCCGCCAAAACGCTTCGAACGGCTGCATCACTGACCGAACGACGGTGTGCTGGTAGCGAGGATGAACGCTCATTCGGCTGCGCCATGAGTTGCGAGAATTCCCTTCGAAGCCTGTCAATGCGACTCGGCACCTCGAAAGAATAATGCGTCGGTGCATCGGTGCCATCGTACGTCAAGACGTAGTCCTGCGTGAAGTACAGCGGACGATTTGTCCGCAGTTCGTAGAAGCGTGCCAGCCGACCGTTCGGCAACTCGGATGCGTCGAGATAATCCAATGCCTTGGATAACGGCGCGAGGTACTTGCGGTCGCCGGTACGGGAAGAAACGAACAGAAGCGCTTCGATAATCCCCTGGGATTCACCACCGCAGATGGCGGGAGGCTCAAACTTGCGTGCCCACATGGGTTGCATCGCAACATTGTATTGTTGTGCCCAAGCCGGTTGAGGGTCCGGCATTTGGGCCAGCAACAGCGAGTCGGCAAGCTTCAGCGCAGCCGCAAGATAGCGGGATGGCTTATCGGGGGATGCGTCCGACGCGTGATAGATCTCGTGGGCCAGGAAAAGAGTGCGAAGCACATCGGGGGCAAGGTTGTCGTTGAGTGTAAATTGCTGCCAGTACTGCTGGTGGCCGGGGTAAACCCTTGACCAAGAGTCCGGATAGCCGGCTCGCTGCCGTGGCGTTACAGATGGTTCGACCTTCTCGCTGGTCCAGACTTGGGGAAAGCCACCGTTGGGAAGTTGCCCTCGATCAAGAAGTCCCTCCAAGCGCGTAGAGAGCCATCTCGTGCACGCCTTGATCGTGGAAATCCAGAGCCCGATCCAACTGCATGACGAATCGCAAGGCCGATTGGGTCTTGTCGTCATCCAGGCTGGATTGATCTTTGGCTTTCTTTCGTGGCGGATCGGTGCGGTAGGCCCATTTCCGGCGTCGTTCGGGTTCGAATTCCACCATCGCTTGCCAGCCACCGGAACGCATCTGCCCAGCCGTAGTGCTTCACCTGCTGCGCGAGCGGCGTCCAGAAACTGCGGGTCGCCGGTGGCCTCGTAGAGCCGCAGGAACGATTCGCCCACCGACGGTGTTCCCGGCGGTTGGACCCACACGGTTTCCGTATCGACGACGCCTTCGCCTTCCCGCCGTTGAAGATCGGCCGAGTAACGCCACAGGTACCCCCCGTGCGTACTGACCTGTTCCGTCAAGAAAGAGGTGGCGTGCTTGGCGGCGTCCAACGCCTGATCCGGCAGTTCGGCGCGACCGGGTTCACTTGCACACAACACGCACACCGCGGCCAGCGGCAAGGCGGGCATTGATATGAGCCGCAGAGACATCGCACCCACTCCCTCTCAAACAAACGCGAGAGATCGCAAACCGAGCATACACTTGCCGTGCGACAAGTTCGCAGATTGCACGGCGACGCACGACCATGGTTGGCACGCCGCTGGCATCGAGCGTAGCGTGTCAGATGGCTCTTGGGAAGCCAAGCGTTGGCAACGTTGTCGTCAGCGTGTCGCGATTCTTCACAAGACCAGCGAGCGGATTCTGTGACTCGCCAAACACGGATAGAAGGAACGAGACCTGGCTCGAATCACAGCACACGGGGAACTCACTTCAGGACCAGCAGCAGGACACAGCGGGAGTTCTGCTGCGGTTCCGGGAGAGCGTGCTGCGCAGAGGTGAGCGTTCCCCGTGTGATCGCTACGGGCCTTGCTCTTCACCTTTCGCTGTGTGGTGTGCCACACGATGCGAGGAAAACCGCCGGATATACTGATAATCCCCGGTCTTGTATTCGTGCGTCAGCCCCCACCGCAGGATCTCGGTCGGTTCCTTTTCATTGTCCGCCGAACGGTTCAATCCGATCGCGTGCGGCGCGTCTCGGATATGTGCTTTGATTTCGAAATGGATTCCGTCCGGTGCCCATTGCAGCGTATTACGTTCTGGCCCGTCCGTGGTAATCAGAGAGGCAATGCCGCCCTGGTACGGCCAAACGACGACTTCGTGCCCACTATTGCTGATCGGATTGTAGGGGGACTTCAGGTATGGGCCGCGTGGATCATCGGCGATCGCGACTCCGTGACGGATTTGACGACCACCGAAGGTGATCTCCTCACCCATCTGCTCACCCTTTGTAGTAGAGATAGAACTTCCCGCGATACGGCAGGATGCAGGGGTCATGAACTTTGTGGCTATCGAAATCGCCTTTCTTGATCACAAGAAAACGGTTCTGTTCCGTTCCTTTCCAAATCCCATTATCGGCCGGGCTAAGGATCGGCTCTTCACTCTTCGTCCATGGTCCGTCAGGTGACGAAGCCCATGCCAGGCCGACCTGATTCTTCACTCGGACGGTGTAAGGTGATTTCACTGTTTGGTAACAGAAATAATACATTCCGTCGTGCACCATGATTTCGACGGTGAACACAGATCGATCGTCGTAAGCCCCCTTTTTGCCGCGAGGCACGGCGATTCCTTCCTCTTTCCACGTCCACCCATCGACGGACGTGGCGTACCAGATATCACATCGATCCCAGGGCCACACTTTTTCGTTCTGCACATCGCCGCCAAACCCCTGGCTGGGGCCGGTGCTCCGGGAATACCAGATGTAGTACTTGCCATTATGCCGAATCAGACCGCTCGGGTCGCGGCGCACAACACCTTCTTCATACGCCAGGTCTCCCTTCAAGTCTTGGACCTGAAACTGGATATACCACTCATTACCGACATGCGGCCATTGCAGCGCTCGCTTCGTTGCCGCACTCAACTTGTCGGGATTCGTAATGCCAAGATGGTCAATGACTTCCTCTGTCAGTTCGTACGCCTCGGCGCTCGCATCTGGTTCCTGGCCATGAACGCACCGAATGGGCGACAGGCAAAAGGAACTGAGCAGAAAAGTCCCAAGGAGGATTGATCTGGCAAAAGAACGGGGCATCATGACGAAGGGTCCTCCCACAAAAACTCTAGGAATCTGCAAGCCGTGCGTCAACCGGTCAGCCCATGTCGACTGCTCATTTCCGGAATCCGCGGCACCTCGCGGCGGTCTTGCAGCTCAGAGTGATTCGATGTTCCCACTGTTTCAGTGTGACGTACCGGATCTCCGCAACGGTCGGGCCTGGTACGTCGAGTGCGGTCAGTGTCAGGTCACCGCGACCGGCTGCCAAGTCGAGCGTTCCCAGCGGCATCGGCCGAAAATCCTTGACGTACGACTCACCTCGTGGGACTCGATCCTCTTGCGCTCCGATCGCCGGGGGATCGTGAGCCTCCTGAATCGGTGCGCTGACTTCTGCGTTTCGGAAAGCCGCTTGAACAACCGCCCCCGTCGCGTCAGCTGGACAGGTGTACCAGAGGCCCACCTCGTATCGACCCGGCGTCAACACTTCAACATCCCACGTAATGCTGTCGGAGGTCTTGGTCCAGTTGGTGAAATAGGAGCAATTCGGAAACCGATTACTGCGCTTCACATCACCGTGAGGGACACCGTCGCGGGCTGGCAACCAGGTGATCAACGACGTCGCGTAGCCAACGGGGAACGGGCGAGCCTGTTTGTCCAGTTGCGTCGCCACTTCGCGGCGCCACTGGTCCGCCGCCGCCTGCAAACGCTGCGCAACCTGGGGCTGCTGCGGACGAATGTTCTTCCGTTGCTCGGGATCCTGAAGCATGTCAAACAGTGCCCCCTTCGCGTCGAGCCGGTATTGCTGCGTCCGCACACTCAGTTTCCCGCGCCAAAAATGGAACAACATCCGATCGGGCCACCGCATCCTTCGCGCCGTCGACGGTATCTTCCGCCGAACTGTTTACGAGCAACGGTCGAAGACTGATTCCGTCCAACGGTTTGTCGCCGATCGGCCGAATCCCCGCCAGATCACTCAAGGTCGGCAGCAGGTCAATTGCGGCGGAGATCGGGGCGATCCGCGTTCCGGGCCGGATTGCGGCAGGCCACCGGACGAGGCAAGGCACTCGAACGCCCCCTTCGTCGGTGGAACCCTTGCGACCTTTCATTCCGCCATTCCACCGCCAGCCGTTGGGGCCATTGTCGCTGAAGTAGACCACGATCGTATTGTCGGTCAGCTGCAACTCCTCCAGCTTTTGAAGAATACGTCCCACATTCCAATCAATGTTCTCGCACATTGCCAAGGCGGCTTTGGTGTGCAGAACGTTCCCATCCTGCCTTCCGCGCTGCGTCAGGTCCTGCTGAGGCGAATCGGTCGTAAAACGAATCGGGGACCTGCATCGGGGAATGGGGAGTATTGAACGGCACGTAACAGAAAAACGGCCGGTCACGATGCTGTTCCATGAACTTCATGGCGTGGTCTGTGAGATCATCAATGATGAAACCGTGGCCACGAACGAGCGTTCCGTTGTGTTCCAGCATGGGACTGAAGTATTGTCCCCAATGGCCGGAGCAGAAACCGTAGTACTCCTCGAATCCGCGGTTATTTGGATGATACGGAGGCTGTGATCCATTGTGCCATTTGCCGAATGCCCCCGTAGCGTAACCGGCGGCTTGAAATGTCTGCGCAATCGTTGTCTCGTCCAAATCGAGTCGTTCGCCACCGGCGCTCGTGCTGAACACGCCGCCGCGCGGATGATACCGGCCGGTCAGGAATTCAGCGCGTGTCGGCGAACAGACCGGGCAGACGAAGAAACGTTCAAACATCGCCCCGTCTTTGGCAAGGGAATCGATATTTGGCGTGCGAAGGTCCGTGTTTCCGTGAACGCTCAGGTCGCCCCATCCTTGATCGTCTGACAAGATCACAATCACATTCGGCTTCGATTCGGCTGCCAGTGCCCAGCCGACCAGGCCCCACACCAGAGCGCAAACGGTGCAGCAGACATATCTCATGAATGTTCTCCTTCGCTTCACCTTTCCTTTCGATCTCTCTGATTCCTCAGGATGCCATCTTGACAGGCCTGACGGGCCGCCGCAACGCGGTTCCGAACCGGAACATTCAAGTCGGGACGGATTCTCTCGACATGCGATTCGCAACAGGTTTTGTATTCGAAAAATGATTGTGAGATACTGCGCTTCTTCCGACTGAAGCAGAAAGGGTCGTTCCGTGGTCTCCGTTCGTGTTTTACTGTTCGCTCACAGCGGCCGGGTGTTCGTTGCTTTCCACCGGTCGGGCCCAGTCACCGAAGACCATCGAGCGAGTGGCACTCGTCGCCTGTCCGATCGACTGGGAGCACGACGGAACCGCCGGCCGTGGGATTTTCACGCTTTCTCCATCCGCCCGCGGGACGTAGCGGTTTTGTTCACGTAAAGGAGGGACGCCTGAAGACGGCGGAAGGCGACCGGCTTCGCATCTGGGGAGTCAACATCACGGCTGGCTATTGCTTTCCCGACCGGCAGCAAGCCGAAGCGATGGCGGCCGACTTGGCGCGGATGGGTATCAACTGCGTGCGGTTCCACGGCCTGGATTCCAATTGGGGACGAAGTGCAATTGATCAAGGCCGCGACGATACGCAACACCTGGACGCGGAGAACCTCGAACGATTCGACTATCTCGTCTACCAACTGAAGCAGCGCGGAATCTATACCAACTTGAACTTGAATGTATTCCGCAAATACAAGCCGGGGGATGGCGTGCGAGACTTCGGCCCCCTGTATTTTGGAAAATCGGCCACGTACTTCAATCCACGACTGTTGGAGCTGCAGCAAGACTACGCGCGAAGACTGCTCACGCATCGCAACCGTTTTACCGGTAAGGAATACCGCCACGAACCAGCCGTGTTGTGCGTCGAGCTGGTGAATGAGAATTCGTTACTCGAGGGGTGGGTCAACGGGCGGCTGATGGGGCGTGACGAACCCCACCCGGGAACTTGGTCGCCGATTCCGGTTTCCTACGCGGAAGAGTTGACCGATCAGTGGAACCAATGGATTGTTTCGCGGTATTCCGAGGAGACGTTGAATCGCTGGCGAAAAGAGGCAGGAATCGCAGCCGGCGCTTCGATTTCCTGCTTGTCACCCGATCAGTTCGCTGCCGCCTCGACAGATCGTTTTCACGCGGAAGCACAGTTCTACTTCGAATTGGAAGAACGTTTCTTCGCGGACATGCGGCGGTTGTTGAAGGAAGAGCTCGGAGTCGAATCGATGATCATCGGCACAGCCGATCACAACGATGGCTTCTGCGGCTACGCGCACATCGAGGCCAACATGCAGTTCGACTTCATCGACGGACACGGTTATTGGCAGCACCCTCAGATCGGCGACGGGACGAAAATCCGAAACACACCGATGGTCAACGACCCCTGGGATTCCACGATTATTCAATTCGCCCGCTCGCCGGTGCAGGGCCTGCCTTTCACAATCTCCGAGACGAATCACCCGTTTCCGCACGAGTACGCTTGCGAGGGGATTCCCTCGTTGACGGCTTACGCGATGTTGCAGGATTGGGACGGGATCTACTGGTTCTGCTACGATCGGGGCGCGATGGTCAAGGCAGAGGGGTTTCCCGAAGGGACTTGGTTCGATATGAGTGTCGATCCGGTCAAGGTGACTCAAATTGCGGCCTGCGCACCAATGTGGCATCGACAGGACGTCGCCGCGGCACAGGAATTGGTCCTGCGGTCGTACACGCATGAGCAATTGATCGAGCTGCTGCGAGCGGACCGATCCGAAATGAGGCCGTTCTTCACACCTCGATTTGCACGCAGCACGCCGCTTATGCACGCCACTCGGTTCACGTTAGACGGCACACCTGCTTCCGAGTTTCCGCCCGAGGCCGATCCCAATCGAATCGAGTCGGACACGAGCGAGTTGGGGTGGTACGATGCGGCAGAGCAACGTGGGGTCATTGTTGTGGACACTCCAGCAACACAAGCGTTGATCGGGTATCTCGGGGAGTCAAACCGCCGGACGAGGAATCTGGCCGCGGACCTGGAGAATCGGTTTGCCGCAATCCAACTTAGTTCGGTCGACGATCGAGAGATCCCTCGGGCGAACCGGTGGATTCTGACCACAACGGCTTTGGCAACCAACGCGGGAATTCAGTGGCAGGAAGATCGCCAGACGTTGGCCGCTTGGGGGCATGGTCCCGCACTGATCGAACCGGTCACCGGCCGAGTGACGCTATCCGGGCTGCTCGACGGGGCAACACAGATCCAGGTGACGCCGCTCTCCGTAACCGGTCGACGCGGCGGGAAGGCGATACGGGTGCCCATCCTGACAGGCCAAGCCACCATCCCCATCGGCGAATCGATTTGCACCTGGTACCTGCTGGAACGAGTGGAATAGCAGCCATTTCAAAACCGTTCCTGGGAAAGGCGAGGCACTTTTCATCTCGAATCTTGGTGGCGTCCATCAACCGTATCAAGGTTGCGCGGAGCGGTTCTCCGATGCCGCAGTCATGAATCGGTCCGTCAGCGATTGGCGAATGGCCACCGGATCGGTCGTCTCCAGGGCCCCAATGGTAACGCTCTGGGGTGTGTAGTCGAGGAAGTCCGCCAGAAAGCGCCCCCGAATACGTCGCGGGTCAACTCTCGGGGCTGTACGGCAACGCCGAATCGGCTGCATCGCCTCCGAATCGCTCTGCGGTGACCGACGCTCGATGGGCGCCAGGCCTTTGCCGTCGCCCGTTAAGCAGTGTGCCGATCGGTGTGTACCGAACAAAAAGCTGATAACTCAGCAGCAGGATTCCGCTGGTGACACAACAGACGATCGGGAGTTTCAACCACGCCGAAAGGGACCAGTCACGAACGCAGTATTGGACGTAGATAATCAACGGGATATGCGCGAGGTACAGCCAATACGAAGAATCCGAGATGTATCGCATCACTCTGCTTTCGCGCCAGAACAGTAACCGGAAGAGCCCCATCAACCCAAAAGTCAGGAGCCAGGCGTAGGTGACCTGCGACACCACTGACAGCGCGCGGCCGAATCCCGCCTCTTGCGAAGCAGTTGATCAGCCCGACGGGAAAAACAAGCAGCAGTGCCAAGGGCAATGCAATCCACCATCGTCGACCGACGCTGCCGGCGCTGTCATCGGCATCGTAGTACAGTGCGCCGAATCCGAAGAAGATCGCATAGTAGCCAAGCACGACCGGCGTCGGCAGGATCCCCAGCGACGTATCCGGGCCGAAAGCGTAATCGCCCTGCCCCATTAAGTACTGGGGCACCACGGTCAGCGGAATCAGCCACGCATAGCGCCAGTCGGAGAGAATCCAACGAGGGGGCACGTGCGGCAACCCGAGTCGCGAGCCTACCGTGACACAGATCGAAAACCCAAGCACCAGCCAACACAGAAACCATAGGAACCAAAGGTGTCCCATCACAGGGAAGTGTTTTACAAATGCGATCACACCGGCCAAACGTGTCGTTCCCGCCATGGCAAACTGCCCCGCTGACTGATTGTCGAACGGTTCACCAAGCGTCTCTGCAATTTGCTGGCGACCGCGCTGCACCTCCTGCTGCTTCACAGGCACGCCAACGAGGCCGGCCACCAACTGCGTCTGCTGCCAGGGCGTGTAGAGTAGATCCACGGATCGATTGCCACGTCCGTCCACTGCATTCGCGTCGGCACCAGCCTCGAGCAGCATCTTGGCAGCGTCCGCGCGGCCGAAAAGTACCGCTCCGTGGAGCGCGGTCGATCCGAGGGGGCTGCGCTGATTGACATCCACATTTCCTTTCAAGTAGCGCGGCCAAAGAATCGACATCTCCTAGCGCGGCCGCTTCCCATAGATTCAACGCGTCACGGGCGACCGGTATGAAAGCGTTACCGTTCTGAGTCGGGTCGACCGCGGCCCCCTGATTGATCGATGCAACAGTTGGATCCCCAGAACCGTCCGGTCGGTCCGCCGATGGATCCACCGAACGCCTCCTTTGCGCACTTGCAGCGTCGCTCGACCGACCGGCCGATTTCACGTAAGCCGACACGATCCAGGTTGCAGGAATTATCGTCAACAGCCCCAGGATCATCGGCAAGAAAATTCGCCGAAAACGGTGCCATAGCAGAGATGGGAGTCCACGTTTTCGCCACAGCATCGCTGTGAAGAATCCACTGATCAAAAAGAACAGCGGCATTCGAAACCCGTGCAATGACGCCAGAATGACGCCGAAGAAGAAATTCGGCTGCGAATCCTGGACCGCCCAAATCGCGGCCACAATCGGAATGAACGAAAGTGTTCCGTGCAGAACAATTCCCAGCAGCATGGCGACGGCACGAAGTGCGTCCAGATCATGCCGGCGCGCGATCGTTACGGGGTCAGGTTGCGACATGATCTCCAACAGACGTTCAGCACTACTGAAAAGGCTCCAAACCGACGACCAACAGATTCTGCTACTTGAGACTATTCCGCATCGTCACATCTTCTGCAAGTACAAAAGGGTGATGTCTTCGACTCGTTACGGTGCGTTACAATCGGTGCGCCATCTGCCTTGCCGCTCTTCGTTCGGTGGGCCACGGCGCAAATTGTGAAGTTGCGCACCGGGCCCTGTCGGAATGCCTTTTCCGCCGAAATGTCGCATCTCATCGTAACCGAAAGCGTCCGCTTTGAAATTGCGCGTTTCGATCCATCTCAACCCGAAGCGTCAGTTTTAAAGTTGCGCCTTTCCCGAGTTCCCCTCTTCCGTTGTGCGGAAAGCCCGAGACATCCTAACCCGCAGCGTCAGCGAGGTAGAGACACATCCTAACGCGTCTAACGTGTTCCCTCGCTTACGCTTCGGGTTAGGATACACGCCAAATGCGCAACTTCAAGAAGCGTCAGCGAAGGATCTTGAGCGGTCGCCGCAACCGATTCACTCGCTTAGGTTTCCGGTTACGATGCATGCCAAATGTGCCACTTCGAGAGGCGCAAACGAGGCTGTCTTGCCACCTTGGAGTCCCGCTGCCGAACGGATGTCGGGAGCACCCGCCGTCCGGGATGATTAATCGTCGTTGGATTCCTTTGGCGGTAGGCACCAACGCATGCGTTTGGCGAAATCAGCTTGAAAAACGGGACGCCACCGACTTACCGTAGTCCGCGGATCCAGCGTATCAGAAGCAGTCAGGTCGCGAAACCAACCGTCCGGTGCCCGCTGAAACCGACCGCCCCAACCGGGCCGTGATGGATCATTGGGTTGGTTGCCGCCGAGTGGCAAGAAGAAGAACCACGACGGTGTATCGCCTTCTTTCAAACAGCCATGTCGATTCGGCGCGGTTGCTGTCCTTACGGGATACAGTTGCCCCAAGGGGCCCATGGCACGCACGTGTCGTTCGATCCAATCTCGGCTGGTCAACGATTCGTCGCCGGTCAGGTACATGCCTCGATAGGTTCCCTCACGTCTGTCCCGCCCCGCAGGTGCTCGCGCCAGAATGTAATACATGCCCGGAAATTCTTCGCGCATCCAATCGGCGATCCCATCTTGATCCTGGATGTCATACACCCGGAATTTCCGTGCAAATTCCTGAAAGCCCGCGCGTCCGCGCTCTTGTTTGACGCGCCAGATCGCTTGGGCGAAATCCGTTTGCCCTCCCCAAATCGCAATATTCAAGGGACGCTCGGGGGACCCCGCATCGATCTGTTCCACCAACAACCGAGACGCTGGAGTATCATGCTCGGCACCAATCGCTTGGCGTTCGCGATATCGATTTCCAGAGACAACGCGTGATCGCAGCTGATCCGCATCGGGCCAACCTGTGTCATGCTGCCGAAGATTGGGCAACACTTCTTCGTAGGCATCAAGCACCTGTAAAATGAGATCCGGACGAGTTATGGCCTCCTTCAATTCGCCTCTCGTTCCCGATGCACTGGCAATCAACGCTTCGATTTCGAACTCATTGGCGTAGACCATCAGCCGAACCATCGATTGCGTATCGTCCGGATCACCGCCGATGTCGGTCAAAACAGCCAATCGGGGCCGATCAGCCTGAGCGAGAATGCTGTCCACCATCAGGAACAGACTGAACACGATCATGTATCGGGGAAATTGCATCGACGATCCTCGAAAGCTTTGCAGATGCCTGAATGATTCGATGATTGTACGCTACGGCCGCCCCTTTCACTTGGCAAATGCGCAATGCGACTGGATTGATGCTGGAATTCCAACCCGAGCAGAAGACCTTTCCGCGCAACCCAGAGACAAACGCGATGTTGAGCTGTACGCAGTGTGCGGGCTGCCAAATCGACTGGGATGTCTAAGGACGTGTGCATTTCAATCCACTTTCCTAGTGCATCTCGACATCGCACGTTCCCAAGCCGTGCCGGTAGAAGTTGAATTGGACGTTCGGATGTTCCGCTAACAGTGACATCGGGACGGACGAATCGACAATGCATTTTCCGAGCATCAAGGTAGTCAGACGCATTCCAAACGGGTTATCGTGAAATCCCGCCTGCCAGATCGATACCTTTTCGGCCTGCCAGGTCTGGACCGGGCCAACTGTGATCGCTTGGGTCGGGACTCCCGTGACGACACCGCCTCCGCTGGTTCGCGCATTTTGCATTACTGTCACCGGATGCAAGTCGACGATCCGCGTCGAAAGTTGACGGTACTGCTGGGCACTGGGCGGCTCGTGTTCGTAAGGGACCTTCCCGCTTCACGGGATCATTGAAGGCCCAGTGCTTGATGTCACCTTGGCCGCCTTGCATCACCGCACACCGCACACCTTGCCAACTGTCGATGTAGTGCCTGCGTGTCAGCGCGGGGGAAGTGCAGGTTCGACTCCGGCATCTTCAATCCGTCGTCAATGCGATCAAAGCAGAGCTCCCGGTCGGCCTTCTCAAAAGACAACGGGTGTTCCCGTGGTACTTCGCGGCCGTCGATAACCCATTCGTCCATCCCCCAGAAGTGCGCGTACCGCAGATTCAGCTCGAGGCTGTTTACCAAACGCGCAACCAACGGCAATTGCTCGGTGGGCCCAATCGGTCCGCAGATTCCCACGGGTTGTTCGGCCGTGGCCTGTTTCCATGCGTCAATGTACTCCAGCGCCTCTGCCAGATAAAAATCCTCCAAGGAGTCATAGAACACGACGCGAAATCCGTCTCGCGACATTTGCTGCAGATCGCGCTCTGTCAGCCGAGCGGCATCGTTCAGCAGATCGTCTTCCAGTGTCGTAAAATCCCACCACTCCGGGGCCAAGATACTCTGTTTCCTAGGCATCTGATTCTCCTCCTTTCCCGCGAACGTACTCCGGCAGCGCATCGGCAAGAATATTCTCTTGCGGGAAGCCGTGGCCCAGGTGCTGGCGGAACCCCTCTGCCGCTTTGGCTCCCACCAGCGCCCCACGCTGGGCCGCGAACATCTTCATCGCGTCGACATACTCGTCGATGCCGTGATGCAAACGAAGCCATTCCCGTTGACTCGCGTGACAGCAGAGCATCCGTTCCTTGAGGTCCATCACGCTCGTCACGTCGACGAGAGTCGCAGGGAAAATATCGCGACCGAGGATGTCTTTACATTCGATGGCATCGCAGTAGTAGAGAAAAGGCACCGGCTCGAAGGGCGGCTCATCGACCTCCATGTTCTTGATCCCACAGGCAAAACAGGCAGTGCGAACCAGGCGACTGGTCATTTCGTGATCCACCATGTAATCGGCCGGACTGCAGGTGAAGACGATCGTCGGCTGAAGCCGCCGCATAAGCGCTGTGGCCTTATTGATCGTGTGCCGGTCGTACAGGATGTAAAGATCCTCGCAATCCAGACAGAAATAGCCACCGTTCAGGACACCGGCAGCCCGGCGTGCTTCCTCCTTTCGAATGGCACTGATCTGATCGCGCGTCTGAGTTGCCGTACCTTTGTCTCCGGGCGAAAAGGTCGCAATCGAAACCTGCCAACCGGCCTGATGCAACAGGGCCAGTGTCCCGGCACACAGTAGTTCCGCATCATCCGGATGGGCGAAGAGGCCCAAAGCGTGTTTCGTTCGATCCATCATGACCTCATTGGAATCTACGTCGTGTCAATTGCCCGACCCGTTCGAGCCGATTCGTAACGCGCGATCAACATCTGCCGGCTGCGCTGCCCCGTTTGGCCGCAAGCACAGGATCACGATCGCCCTGAATCGCGGAGCAAGTCTCCTCGATTCCCGCCCGATACATATTGACCAGACGGCATTGAATCAAATTCTCGGCGGGCCATCGCGCTGCTGCCGCTCATCATACGCTCCGGCCGTATCGTTCAGAAAGGCCACCATGTCCCACTTCACCCGGACCGATCGTCGCGGCTGCGGGGCAACGGCCCGATCCCGCACCGTTCCAGCATCTCCGACGTGCGGGAATCGCGTAGCCCGAAGTAGGGGGAATAGAGCCGCTGACGTACCACTTTAGAGGTCCAGTAGCAACAGAGTGCCGAGTGCGATTGCGATGGAATTGCCGAAACGTCACGCTCCGTGCTGGTACAGTGGCTCACCACAGGCTCAACAGTGAGCACAGACGAATCGCACACGGAGTGCCCTCGGTGGGCTCTGTGGTGCAGGAATCCGATCCGCCACTCATATGCCGGCGAAATTCGATGAAACCGTGATGCGTCATTGGCCATAGCATCGCTCAACGTACTTCCCTACCACGCGAAAGTGTTCCTGCGGTCGCAAGAAGAACGCAATCAGCATCCGAGAAGGGCGGAGTGCCGAATTGTTGGATGACGGCCGGAACCGTACAATCGATGCTGCCTTGGATCGCCGTTTTTCTGTTCGCATGTTCGCAGGATGAACAAGGAGCCAACCCGATGAATTCGCGGAAAGTGTCACGTCGAGACATATTGAGGGCTGGATGTGCTGCGGCAGCGGCTGGCGTGGCAGCTCCGATGATCGTGCCGTCCTCCGTCTTGGGACGTGGCGCGGTCCCGCCGAGTGCGTAGGGTCACGCTCGGGCACATCGGCGTGGGCGGCCGAGGCACGTTCTTGATGAACGCCATTCAGGGCGATCCCACAGATTCAGAGTCTGGCTGTCGCCGACTGCTATGCGCAGAAACGCGAGTCGGCCGCGGCGGCCATTCAAGGGACTGCATACGCCGACTTCCGTGAAATCCTCGATCGGCAAGACATTGACGGGGTAATCATTGCCACGCCCGATCATTGGCACGTACCGATTGCCCTCCTGGCCGCGAAGGCGGGCAAGGACGCGTACGTCGAGAAGCCGCTCGGCCTAACAATCGAGCAAGATTTGCAGTGCCGCAAAGTGTTCACGGAACAAAAGCGGATCTTTCAGTATGGCACGCAGCAAAGGGAAGCGGTCCACCAACGGATCGGTCGCGAACTTGTCCGCAGTGGCAAGCTGGGGCAATTGAAGGCGATCGAAGTGCAAGCTCCCAACGGCGGCGGTGGCGGCTCCGTGGCAGAAGCTCCGGTTCCCACCGGATTCGATTACGAAATGTGGCTCGGGCCAGCACCGAAAGTCCCGTACACGCTCGATCGCTGCAAGCCCCCGGGAACCTATTGGATCTACGATCAATCGATCGGTTACCTAGGAGGATGGGGGGCTCATCCGCTGGATATTCTCGTCTGGTGTTACGATGGTGACCAATTCGGTCCGTACACCGTGGAAGGAACGGGCGTGGTTCCCACAGAAGGTCTCTACGACACGGTCTACGACTGGAAGATGAGTCTGCAGATGGCCGACGGCGTAAAGATCACCTTCGTCACAGGTTCCGACAGCACGAAGTTCATTGGAACCGACGGGCGGTTAGAATTGACACGCAGTTCGCTGCGTGCATTTCCCGCGGAGATCCTGCCAAGCGACATACCAGGCAACAACCATCAACAGAACGGGGCCCGGCACATCCGCGGCTTGGCCGATTCCATTCGTTCCCGAGAGCTCGCCAGCAGTCCGGTCGAAGACGCCGTGCGTTCGGATGTCATGAGTCACCTCTGCGACATCGCCGTTCGCACGGGGGAAAGGATTACATGGGATCCAACGAAGCAACAGATCACCGGAGGAAGTGATCGAGCACGTGCGATGGTGAAACGTCCGATGCGCACACCCTGGACACTGTGACGCCTACGCGATGGCGGCCAAATGTCCGGACTGTCGATCGCTCCGGCCGCCGCTATTTCGTTGGCTTTTCGACATTTTTCAAGTACTGAAAGATGTCGCTGTCCGTGGTTAGGATGAGCGTGCTCTGTTCGTCGAGCATCTCTTGGTACGTTTCCATCGTCTTGATGAATTCGTAGAACGCGACCGCCTCAGGGCTCTGGTTGTAGGCACTCGCGTAGATTTCGGTCGCCTCTGCGTCGGCAGCCCCTCGAATTTCCTGCACGCTTTTGTAAGCCTCGGACTCGATTTTCAACAGATCACGTTCCTTCTTGCCGAGAATCTTCGCCGCCTCCCCTGCGCCCTCGGACCGAAATCGCTCCGCAATCTGTTGCCGTTCACTGATCATCCGCTCATAAATCCGCCTGCGGACACTGTCATTGTAGTTAATGCGTTTGAACCGAATGTCGAGCAGTTCGATACCGAAATCTTCCAGCTTTGCTTTGGCTTCGTCGAAGATCTCTCGCTCGATCCCGGCCTTTCCAATCCGGATCGGATAAAGGACCCCAATATTGCCAGGAGCGTCGACCAAAATCGCATCCTGTGCCGGTTGCCGGTCCTTCGTCGTGCGGATGACTTCGATCAGTTCATGCTTGGCGATTGCATTGCGCGTTTCGCTGCCCAGAATGTCATCGAGCCGCGACTGGGCGCTGCGTTCGTCCCGCAATCGCAGGAAGTACTGCTTTGCATCTGTAATCCGCCACCGACCAAACGTGTCCACGACGATGTAGGTCTTGTCTTTCGTCGGCATTTCGTTGGGGCGTCCATCCCACTCCAGGATCCGCTTTTCGATGCGTGTAATCTCCTGGATGAAGGGAACTTTGAAATGCAGACCAGCGTCACTGACCGGTTCGCCAACCGGTTTGCCGAATTGGGTGATAATCACCTGCTCGGTTTCGGAAACCGTATAGGCGGCGGCGAATAGCAACACCGCCCCCACGACGAGAAACAGGATCCAGATCTGAAAGGGGAAATTCTTCATCGTCCGCTCCTTTGCACATCAGGTGTCAACTGGAGCAGGGGCAGGATCTGGTTCGCTTGATCATCGATGATGATCTTCTTGCCCAGTCGTGGAACCACCTCTCGCATCGTTTCGATATAGATTCGTCGTTTCGTCACTTCGGGAGCCTTCAAGTATTCGGCCAGCACGGCATTGAATCGCGACACATCGCCTTCCGCTTCGTTGACGCGTTTCATCGCGTAACCCTCGGCGGCCTGCTTCTTTTGTTCGGCTTCGCCGCTGGCACGGGGAACAACCTTGTTGTATTCCCCGTTTGCCACGTTAATCATTCTTTCTCGTTCCTGCTGCACCTGGTTGACCTCATTGAATGAAGGCTGGACCGGCAGCGGAGGATTGACGTTCTTGAGTTGCACCTGGTCAATGCTCAGACCCAACTCATACTCTGTCGACAAGACTCTGCAGCTGATTGCGTGCCTCGCCCTCAATCTCCTGCCTTCCAACGGTAATTACTTCATCCACCGTGCGATCGCCCACCACGGTGCGCATTACCGACTCGGAAAGATCTCGCAGCGTGTTACCGGGATCGCGGACTTTAAATAGGAACAGCTTTGGATCGATGATTCGATACTGGATAATCCATTCGACGGTTGCCGCGTTCAGATCGCCGGTAACCATACTCCGTTCATCTTCCCGCTCATTGGAATCGCCGGAATACTGCATCGCATTCGTAGCACCCTGGGTGCCGAAGCCAAACTCCTGCTTCATCTGACGTTTCACTTGAACGATCTGTACGCGGTCGATCCCGAAGGGGAGTTTGAATCGCAAGCCGGGATCGACGGTCTTGACCCATCTCCCGAATCGGAGTACGACCCCCTGCGATTCCGCTTGCACGGTGTAGATCGATGTGTAGCCGACGATGGCCAGCAGCACGGCGGCGATGGCAATCAGGAAGAAGGATCGGCGAATCTCAATTTCCTGCCAATTGTTTAGGTCGAAGTTCATGAGAGATCTTGCGTACCAACATGCGTGGGTTTCCGTGAATCCGGCAGCCTACCGAACAGATCGTAACGAGCCCCGAAACCCGTGGTGGGCCGTCTGCCTGCAAAACCGGTCCGGTTTTGGAATATAGTACGCGATCGCACCGCCGCGGGCGAATCGTTGGATCGGACGCGCCAATTTCGCTAGAGTCAACGTCAGGAATCCGAAGGATGACGGTTCTTTGCCGCAATTCCTGTTACCGGTGGCGAAAAGACGGCGGATCTGCCCCTTCGTAAAATGATGCGTGAAAAGGAGATCGAGCCGACACGGCAGCCGCCTTTCCAATCTCCCTGATCCCGTCAGGACCGGTCGGCACCGGGCGAACGGGGCCCTTCCGCAATGCCCCGCCGCCGCAGTGGCCTTCGCCGTGTGCGAACCGTGCCTCTTCGATCAGCGGGACCAGGAAACGGTCGTTTCGTGGGGCGAATAGTAGGCCTTGGCGGTTACCTGGCCATGCGAGTGCTGGCCCAGCACACGAACCGTCTTGGGAACCCCTGGCATCAAATCAAAGTAATTATCTTCGAAAAACCAGCCAAATTCGTCGCCATCCGCATCGCCGGACAGATGAACTGCCCGGGCAAATTGGTCGCTCGTGATCTGCAGCACACCATCCTCCACGCGCAATTCTAGCCGAGCGTTCGGGAACTGCATTCGGCGCTCAATGTCTCCGTAACAGAAGGCTTCCGCCAGCAACTGCCCCACCTCGTCGCGCAGCGAGGCATACAGAATATGCTCTCGACGGAATGTACCGATACCGGCCTGGTCGAGCCGCACGACCACCTCCGACTGGTCCGGTGCTGTTTGTACCTTGCGGGTGATCGTTTTTCGAATCTCATTGCGTTGCGGATGAAAGAGTTGGATCTGCACGGTGCCACGAACTGGTTGAGGGGTGTCGTTGACAACCCAGACATGGATGTAGCTTCCCTTGTCGAAAGACAAGGCGACGGGCGCGAAAGACCGCCGAAGCTGATAGTAGACGTGATACGGTTCAAGGAAGTAGTCGACCTTCCCACTGTAGATCTGAGGCCAGGAATCATTGAATTTCCAGACGAGATATCCGCCGCAACGCCGCCGCCTGGTCGGATCGGTGGCCGCGCGTCCGCGCCGCTGGCGTTCGATGGTTTCCTGATAGTAAAGCGACTCGGCCATCCCCAGGCGAAAGACGAGCGAATCGGCATCGGTCGCATCGTAGAAGAGTTCAACCGGACCGGTTTTTTTCCAGCTGCTACCGGTTGTGTATTTCCGCCAGGATTTGGGAAAAGGGTCGACATCGCCGTGCGTATAGATTGGCGAGTAATCGGCTGGCCAGATATCCTGCGGTTCCATGAAACGCTTCAGGCTATGCAGCGGTGGGGCGGCGATCCGAGTATCTTCGCTGGCAAAGTTCAAAAAATCGTATCCCGGCACCCACCACATATTTGTGTAGCCGTGCGTATTGCCCTCCTGCGGGTCGTTGGGATCGATCCCAAAGAACGGTGAACTGGGCTGATAATAACGCGCGGGGTCCAATTCGCGGCAAATCTTGCCAACATCTTCGGCGGCGATCAGGCCGGGCCATTCACCTCGATCCGCCAGCTGCCCCTGAAACTCCTGATGATGCCACATGGCGGCTTCGTTGCCGCCGCACCAGGCGATGATCGATGGGTAGTGCTTCAATCGACGGATCGTGGCAGTTGCCTCCTGGCGACAGATCTCACGACTCTGATCATCGGCCGCGAGCGGCAGATCGGTGAAGTCCTGCCACAGCAGGAAACCACGCTCGGCCGCCATTTCGTAAAACTCGTTTGGGGGCGCTTCCACGACTCCCCACACGCGAAACGCGTTGAAGTTCGCGTGTTCCGCCATCTTGAACAACTGCGCCGCTCGAGGAGAATCCCAGACGGCGGTGTGCCAATGCGGTGTTACCCAATCGGCACCCCAGAGCCGCAACGGCACGCCGTTGACTTCAAAATGTAGACGCTGCGGCATGGTAACCCGCCGAAAGCCGACCGTCCGCTCGATTCGCTGCTGCAGCTGCCCGCCCGCCAAAAGCGATATTTCCAGCCGATACAACGGCTGGTCCCCGTAGCCGCGAGGCCACCAGAGCTCTGGGTCCTTCACGGAAAGAAGGATTCGCGTCGCCCAGCGTTCCTGCTGGATGGGAAGATTCTGATGCGTCTCGGCCAGAGCATGGCCGTTCGGCATCGGTGTCAATTGAAGGTGAATCTCTGCCTCTGGGGCACCAAACGAGCGGCCGCTCAAATCGACCGTCACGGTTCCACGAGTCAGCGATTCGTCCAGAGAAACATCCGTCGTGATCTCTGAGAGCTCGAGATAACCCGGCGATTCCAGGAAGACACGTCCAAACACACCAACGCGTGAAAAAGACGGTTGCGGACCCAGGTAATTCCCGTAGTTCTGCTTCGGTCGACGGACTCGCTGATCAATGCGGGCCCCCAACCGCGACACGGTTGTTCGCTTCCCGTCCTGCTCACGGAAGACGGAGTGAAAATGGATCACTAACGTGTTGCGTGCCCTCAGCAGTCCGCTGACATCCACTCGCAACGGAAGATACATATTGCAGTGTGTGGCAATCTTCTCGTCGTTGAAATAGATGTCGACGATCGTGTCCAGCCCCTCGAACCGCAGGAAAGACCGGCTCGTTTGCGGATTCGCGTCAAACCGAACGGCATAAACCCAGTCCTGGTCGGCGACCCACTGGCAGGCAGCCGCCTTTCCCGGCAGCCAGGGCGTCTCGATTCGCCGGTGGTCAAGTAGCACATCGTGGACCATCCTCGGCATCGTGTCGACCGGTAACCAAGATTCTGGCAGCGAGTCTTGCGACGCCTCGACCAGAATCGCGGCGTCCAGTTTTTCGCACGGTGCAATTTGCCGCACACTCCAATCCTGAGACAGCTCCATACGGTTCGCTCGAACACGCTCCTGTGCCGACAGATCCTGACCTGATCCACGGCATTCGGTCAGTGGGAAGACGGTAAACAGAAACAGCCATGTGGCTGCGAGTGGCTTGAGCCGCTGCGGGTCGTTCATGTACAAGATCTCCCATCAAATACCAATACGGTGAACATCCATTCTTTCCAAGGAATATTGGATGCCGCCCCATTATCGTGTTGCCGTGCGCACATCTCAATCCGAGCGCATCCGCAAACTCGGCTATGGGTCGGTGACAAAGTACTCCCGTTCGTCGCGTCGAAGGGGCCCGTACTCAGGAGAGCTCGTTGAGTTCAGCGGGAAGTGCAGATCGGCCGACCTGCGAATCGACCGACGCATGCCCCCAACGCCCCGCGGAAAGGCTATCATGGACTCTTGTCGCCACCGGCGAACGAACTGCGGCGCGGCAGGCAATTGGCCATTGCACGTCGCTCACTCGCTTTTGGGCGTCGCGCGTGTTTGGCTTCCATTGGGCCGCGGTCGACGAACACACAGTACGCTTCTCCGGCTCTTCCCTCGAGCTTTGAGAGGGCTGTGTGGCTGGCCGATGGATTGGGCTCTTGATTTCGGAAACGATCATTGAAGAGTTATGGAATGCTCAGCAAACCTCTCCCCAAGTACGTCCTCGTCTTGCTGCTGCCGATTTCGCTTTGCTCCGCAGCTCCTCCCTACCAAATTGAACAAACACCCGTCCTGCGGTATGTGCAAAGGGAGACTTGGTGGGATTCCATGCTGGCGTCGCGTGCCGCGCTGATCGCAGACGAACAGGCCGGCAAGCGAATCAAGCCAACGGTGTCGTTTCACGGTGATGTCGTTCGCGGCCGGCAGCCGGCAGCGCCAATCTCGGTTGCTTTAGAAGGCGTCGACGAAATCTACTTATATGTGACCGGTGCGCCGGACGCGGAATATGGTGCGGCCGATTGGATCGCTCCTCGACTGATCGATAGCAATGGCACGGCGACGCTCGTCTGCTCAGAAGGTCATCTCGATTTGCAGCAGGGCTTTCATACGGTTGACTGCAGCCTTCGGTCGCGAGTCGATCCGCCTCTGCGCATCGCCGATCAGGAATACCAACACGGAATCAATGTGCAAGCGCCGGGGAAGATCCGCATTCGCATTCCACCGGATACGCAGCGGTTCGAAGCGTCAATTGGGATTGATGACTGGGTGAATCCCGAAACGTATCAACTGGCCCAACCGTACTATTATCAACCGCACCATTTTGCCACAACGGTTGATCCGAAACCGCAGGACGCGCCGTCCGGTGCGCCAAAAGGTGCTGTTCGTTTCCACGTAACCGACGCCGCTGGCGCTGCGCGATTGGATCTCTGGACGCGTCTTGCCCTCGATTTCTCGCACGAAACTCCGCGGCAACAGATGAAGTGGGAACAAGAAGACCGGTTGCTGGAGGAAGATTGGACACCTGGGGACTGGAAGGAGTTAGCCCTGCGTTACGCAGACGCATGCGGTCGCGTGACCGCTCTTCAACAACAGGCACGTCTGCTGGCAGCGGCTGTTACGGATCGAGCATCACTGGAACGCGTGCGAGCGATCTACCACCACAGCCGCAAGATCCACGCTGTGGCTCGCTCGATTCATCCCCAGGATTTCCAAAACCTGCGGGATGCCATCGAAGACCTTCAATCTGAGTTCGGCGCAGAGTACCCCAATGCCGCCAAGTACCTGACGGATCTCGACGACCTGGCATCGCAATGGCTGGATGCGACGAGCGATTTCCGTGAACGGCAGCAGGCGCCATCGGTGGACAGCTCCAGCGATCGTGATTTGCACGCCCGGATTGTGAGAACTAGCAGAGTCGATTACGTCGCTTCGCTTCCGCGCATTGACGGCGAACCCCTTGCTTGACTTGGATCGATTGTTGCTGGTGCGTCGCGTGCCGCACGGTGATCCACGCCGTGCCATGGGACGCGGATATGGTGTTTCGGAATACTTGGGGTATCCACGACAAAGCTCGAAATGCAATCCGGGAATCGAACAACCGCGGAATTGGGACAACGAAATCTGCGTGCTGTCACCGGTCGCTCCCAGCGGCACGGTCACCACTCTCTACCGGCCGGAAGGTCGGCGACTACTGAAGGACCTCGATCTTCACTGGGATGCCGAACGACTGCTGTTCTCCATGCCGGGTAGCCATGACAAGTGGCATGTCTTCGAAATCCACTCGGACGGCTCCCGCCTGCGACAGGTAACACCTCGCGATCGCCCCGAAATCCATTTCTACGATCCCTGTTGGCTCCCCAACGGCGAGATCGCGCTGGTCTCGACGGCACCGCTCCAGGGCGTGCCCTGTAATACGGGTGTGATTGTCGGCATGATGTACAAGATGAAGGCGGACGGTACCGCGATTCGCCAGCTCGCATTCGAACAGGACCATACTTACAATCCGACGGTTACGCCCGACGGCCAGATCCTCTACCTTCGCTGGGATTACACAGACACGCCTCACGTATGGAATCGCGTGCTGTTCACAATGAACCCGGACGGCAGCGGGCAAGATGAGTTCTACGGTTCCAATTCCTACTGGCCCAACGCGATTTTTCACGCGCAACCGATCCCCAACGATCCCAGCCGGTTCGTGGGCATCGTCACCGGACATCACGTAGGTCGCGCCGGCGAGATGATTCTGTTTGATCGGTCTCGCGGGCGGTTTGAAACCGAGGGTGCCGTACAGCGGATCTCCAACCGCTTCGGCAAGATCCAGCCGCTGATCGAGGATAAACTGACGCAACACTCGTGGCCTAAGTTTCTGCATCCAATTCCGCTGAGCGAAAAGTATTTCCTTGTCTCGTGCAAACCCACACCGGATTCACTGTGGGGCATCTACCTGGTCGACGTGTTCGATAACCTGGTTCTGCTTAAGGAAGAAGAAGGTCGCGCTCTGTTGGAACCCGTTCCTCTGCGACCCCGGCGTCGACCTCCCATCATCCCCGATCGAAGTGAACCGGATCGCAACGAGGGAACGGTATTTCTGGCCGACATCTATCACGGTCCCGGGCTCGAGGGGATTCCGCGCGGAACAGTGAAGCGTCTGCGCGTGTTCACCTATCACTTCGCATTCCAGGAACTCGCGGGGATCCAGCACCGAGTCGGTACCGACGGGCCCTGGGAGGTCAAACAGGTCCTCGGAACGGTACCTGTCGAAGCGGATGGTTCGGCCTGCTTCCGCGTACCGGCCAAGACTCCCCTCTCCCTGCAACCACTGGATGCCGAAGGAAAAGCGGTCCAACTGATGCGCAGTTGGCTCACAGTGATGCCAGGCGAGACGCGCAGTTGTACGGGGTGCCATGAGGATAATCGGGGCGTCCCATTGGCCGCCATCGGTCCAACGATTGCCTCCGGCAAGGAACCCGAATCGATTACTCCCTGGTATGGACCAACCCGCGGTTTTTCGTTCGCGCGAGAAGTCCAACCGGTTCTGGACAAATACTGTATTGGCTGTCACGACGGTTCGCCACGCGATGATGGGACGGAACTATCTGACCTGCGCAACAATTCCGACGTCGTGTGGGCCTACCGGCACGGTGAACCCGACCTGGTCCGCGTCGAGCACGTGCCGAGGGAAGAACTCATTCGAAAATACTCGGGGCTGTTTTCCACAAGTTATCTGGCCTTGCGCAAGCAGATTCGCGTCGGGGGGTTGGAAAGCGATCTGCACCTGTTGCCTCCGATGGAGTTTCATGCCGACACATCGCGACTGATCCAAATGCTCATGAAAGGACATCATGGTGTGCAGTTGAATGCGGAGGCGTGGGATCGTCTCATCACTTGGATCGATCTGAATGCGCCCTGCCACGGCACGTGGAGTGAATTCGCCGGGATTCGTAACGACCAGGCTCGGCTGCGATGTGACTTGCAGGCGCTGTATGGCGGAAGAGCTGATGACGGGGAAACGATCGTGCATGGTGATGCACCGTTTGGGGGTGATTTGCAGACGCTGCCGCCGACGACGAAGGATGATGCATCACGAGCGCAGATCCGCGCGACGAGCGATGAACACCGGCAGGTCACGTCGCGGCAACAGCCATCCATCGATGCACCACGATCGGCGAAGGCGTCGGTCCATCCGCCTGAGAATATGGTGGACCTCCAGTTGGGCCATGGAATTACACTGCGGCTCACAAGACTTCCCACTCGCGCGGACGCAGCGAATCCGAGGAGCGAAGGGCCGTTGTGGATCGGATGCCACGAAGTCACGAACCGTCAATATGCACAAATCGTGCCTTCGCACGACAGTCGCTTCGAACACCGGGGCTCCTGGATTTTCAGCGAGGAGTACCTCGGGTGGCCTCTAAACTCTCCGGACCAGCCTGTCGTTCGCGTGTCGTGGGAAGAGGCCAACTCGTTCTGCCGGGAACTTTCCGAGCGGACCGGCTGGCGTGTGCGTTTGCCGAGCGAGTTGGAGTGGGAATATGCCTGCCGCGCCGGCTGTTCGACACCGTTCTGGTTTGGATCGGAATCGTCTGATTACGCCCCCTATGCCAACTTGGCTGACCGCTCCTTGCGGCGACTGGCTACCGAATCGTGGACGCCTCAACCGCCCGACCTGGTTGCGCGCGATGATCGGTACAACGATGGATTCCTCGTTACTGCGCCGGTCGGCTCCTTCGCGCGAACCCGTTCGGAATTTATGACATGCACGGCAATGTTGCCGAATGGACGCTGGGACAATACGGCGACGAAGCCACTCGAAAACCGGTGCGCGGTGGCTCCTGGCGCGACCTGCCGCAGGACGCACACGCTTCCACTCGTTTCGGCTACCGCTCCTACCAGAAGGTATTTCACGTGGGATTCCGCGTCGTCGCCGAGAGAGGTCCCGCAAGTTCATCGGCGGCGACATCCGTCGAAGAAGCAGCCCCGCCGCCCGCCGAAACGGCCAGCTCCGCTCGACAACGCTCGATGGCCCCGTGAATCGGTGGGCTACGGCTGAAGGTGCTCCCAGATCGACTGAAGTCGGTGCAAGTCCGCGCGGATCAGCCGAGCATTGCCGCCTTCGGCGAAGGCCTTGATCGTCTCGCTCTGCTCGCCTGAATTGCGCGGCGCGGTGATGTACACTCGCCCTTCGTTGCCACAGACCTCAACGATCGGCCGATCGGCGAGAATCTGGAGATGAATTCGGCCATCGATCGGCTTCAGCGGGGCTTCGTTCAACTGCTGCGCCTTGGCATCGTACACGACACGGTGTCCACCAAACTCCAACCCCACGCGTTCTGCGTCGCCCAGTTCGAACGATGCATGGAGATCAAACAACTCGGCCCGCAGAGGAAGCTCGAAGGCTTGGCCCGGCTCCAGCTGTCGGTTTTCCGCGACGTGGCGCTCGAGGTACAGTTTCTCGATCTCCGGAATGGGTTCGGCAAACAGACGGATTCCATCTTCGGTTTTTCGCAATGTCAGTTGATGGGGAAAGGTAAAGGCCTGATTGAACGGCATGTTGGGCATCTCGATTCGAGCCCAGCCGATCTGGATCCGCCGGCCCTTCGGCGGCTGGCTGAAGGTTTGCGACGCGTAGTACGATCCGTAGTGCACGCGGTGCTTCCCCTCGTGATCCGGAGTAAACGTTCTGCCATCGAATTGCCCCAAGGCGTACCGCGCATCCGCCGCGAAAACGACCCAACGCGAGCGTTCCGGGTCACCCGGAACCGGAAGCTCGAAAATCTCGGGGCACTCAAAGTACCCGGGCAAATGGCTTTGTTCGTCCCAATTCTTCAGGTCAACCGATGTGTAAAATGCAATGTTCTGCTTATGCGTATCGTGCTCGTCATAGACGGCCATGACCCAGTGGCCCCCCACATTGTGCGCTTCCTCATTCAATACGGTGTCGTTCTCGTCGTACGAGTACCAAATCACCTTGGGGTCACGACCGCGATGACGGACGACCGGATTGTGTTCGTACCAGGTGAAGGTTCGACCACGGTCGTTGCTGTAAGCCAACGCTTCTCCCGCGCCGGTGTCGGTCAGGAAGGCAACGATCACATTCTCGTCACCGGTTTGAAAACCGCCCGTGTTCCGGTAGTCGACCACCGCGCCCCCCGAGAAACAGGCACCGGAGGCCATCGTCTTCGGAAACAGCACATGGGGCAACTGTTTCCAGTGCACCAGGTCCGGACTGACCGCGTGCGCCCAAGTCATATTGCCCCACTTCCAGCCCACCGGATTGTGCTGCAGAAAGAGGTGCCACTCCCCGTCGTAGTACACCATGCCGTTCGGATCGTTGTTCCAGCCGACAGCCTGGGAGAAGCGAAACTGCGGCCGAAGCGGTTCGGAGTACCACTGCGCGGAGCCCGGAACGGTGTCGGCCTGACGGATCAACGCAAAACCCTCTTCCGTCCCGGCAGTCACCTTCACCCGTGCCGTGGCGCCGCGGTAAGAGTCGATCGTGAAATAGGCGTACCAGTCGACCGTCTCCGGGCTGACGGCCAGTTCGGTGTCGTAGTGTCGGATCGGCTGCCCGTCAACTTCCAACGTCAACTGCGTCTGCTTCGCACCATTTTGAATCGGAATCACGAGGAACTGCTTGTCGACGGTGAATTCCCATTCTCGAGTTGCAAATTCGGGGACCTTTGGCTTTTCATCCGTCAGTTGGATTTGGTCCACATTGATGTGGCCCCATCCACCGGTCGCCTCATCCACAATTTGAATCGTCGCCATCTTGCCGAGGAACTCGGAAACGTCCCAAACATGCAGCGTCAGTTCTTCGCTGCCACCGGGTTCCGTATTGGGACCGACAGCCGACCGGATCACCTTCTCGTCCACCAGGAGTTGGATACACGTTTTCTGCACATGACCACCGCCACCTAGCAGAAAGGTCATGTACTTGCGATCGATTCGCAGCGGGGGAGAAGTCAATCGACCGGTCGAGCCGTCGCCTTCATAAAAGCTGTTGACCAGCCGCTTTCCCTGATAGCCGGTCACATTCATTTGCCCGGGCAGCTTGCCCTGAGCCGGACCGGGCCCGAACGCCGCTCCCTCCACCTGCCAGTCGCCGTAGGTCTCCGATTCGAAGTCCGCCACCAGGATGTCCGGCTCGGCAAAGGACACGGACGATCCACCCATCAACCACAAAACCGTGCAGCACAGCGCAATTCGCATGAAAGCCAACCTTTGACGAGAAGGAACTCCAGCGTCGACGGCGACCACCGGATGCGCGGATGCCGTCGTCCGGCGATTGCCACTGCGCAGTTCGCCGGTCGGGCTTCCATTGTAAGACTTCGAAAAGGCCGACTCATCCCCCGGCGCTGCACGAATTCCGGCGGGTTGCGAAATCCGCTCCGCGCGCGAGCAAGCCTCCCATCGATCGCCAACCCTTGGGCGCGTCGGCGGCGGCGTTGACTCCTTTTAGCGCATATGCGCATAATGTTTGCAGTCCGAAGAGAGGGCGGATCCTTCATCCGCCCTCTCTTTGCCTGCCAGTCAGCAAGCGTACGACGGGGAGGAATCGGTCGTGCCAACTCGAAGCTTCTCGATTTGTCTCGGCATCCTGGCAACGGTCGCTGTTGTTTTCCCTGCACGGAGTCAGGAGCCGCGTGCGCCGAGTGACATTCGCAGTGAACAGGCGCTGCCGAGTCGGTATCCGTACGTGGTGCAAGATGTTCTCCAGTACTGTGCGCCGAAACCTGGGTTCTGGGTCGATCTGGGGGCGGGCCGGGGACAAGTTGCGATTCCGCTGATCGAGGCAACCGGTCATCCGGTGGTGATGCTGGACCCTGATGCTCAGGCGATGCAGCGGGGGTTGAAAATTGCTCGAGAGAAGAGCCTGGAGGACCGTTTGTTCGCTGTCGTTGGTGTGGCGGAGGAGTTACCCTTTCCGGATGCCAGTGTCGATCTGGTCATCAGCCGTGGTTCGATTTTCTTTTGGAGCGATCCGGTGCGAGGTTTGCGCGAAGTTGAGCGTGTGCTGCGGCCTGGTGGAAAGGCAATGATTGGCGGAGGAGCCGGCAGCGGCTATCCGCGAGCGGCAACCAGGGAGCTGATCCGCAGTCGGCAAGAAAAGCTTCGTGGCAGCGAGGCAGACAGGTGGGAGCAATTCGTTGCCCTTCGTCGTCCGGAGCAAATGCGGCAGTGGGCCGAAGCGGCTGGGCTCGTGGGCTACGAAATCGCCGGCAAGGGCGCACTCTCGGCGGAAGATCCCCGCGTCGGTCAAGGAGTGTGGCTATGGTTCGGCAAGCCGGAGGAAGACCGCGATTAGCGCGAATTCCTGGGGAGCGAGTACCGAACGGTTGTCGCGGCGGAAAGCTGCGATCTACCCGCTGGTCCGCATGCCAGACGCGAGACCGTTGATCGTCAGCCGCATCAAATGTCTCAGCTCTTCCTCTCGGGCAGCATCCGTCGCGGGGCATTCGCCCAGTCGGCGAAGCAACTCGACTTGAATGAGGTTGAGTGGATCGATGTATCGATTCCGAACTCGAATCGATTCTTGCAGCCACGGGATTCCGTCGAGCAGTTGGTCTTTGCCGGTCACGGTCAGGAGGCGTTCTTTTGTGCGGAGAAACTCGTCGGCGATCAGCTTAGCGATGGAGCCCGCATGCTGCCCGGTCTCGGCAAGCGCCGCGTAGAGAGCGGCGATCTCCAGATCGGCTTTGGCCAGAGCGAGTTCCGCGTTGTCGATGGTGGCGCGGAAAAAGGGCCACTCCTGGTACATCGCTTGCACCGTTTTCAGCAACTTTGGGTCTGTCTCCTCGGTGGGCAGAGCGGTACCGAGGCCGTACCAGGCGGGGATCAGGCACCGTGACTGCGTCCAGGAGAAGACCCAGGGAATCGCTCGCAAATCGCTCAGCTGATGACCGCCCTGCCGGCGGGCCGGGCGAGATCCGATGGGAAGTTGCTCGACCTCGGAAATGGGCGTCGCTTGACGAAAGAACTCCACAAACCCCGGCTGCTCCACCAGATCTCGGTAGGCTCGGTAGGAGCGATCCGCACATCCCTGCAACAGCTGGTACCATTCCTGTGGCACGTTGGGGGCCGGAAGCCCGCTGGCGAGCAGCGACGACCAAATCACCTGCTCCAAGTGACGGTGCGCGATCCGCGGATCGTCGTAGCGGTCGGCCAGCACTTCGCCCTGCTCGGTCAACCGGAGGGAGCCATCGAAGGTTCTGGCCGGCAGCGATCGGATACTGCGTCCCGTCGGTCCGCCACCGCGTCCGAGTGATCCGCCGCGTCCGTGAAAGAACGTGAGCCGAACTCCTCTGCGCGCCGCCAGCGCATGCAGATGTTGTTGGGCTTCGTACAACGACCAGCAGGCTGCCAGATAGCCGCCGTCCTTTGTGCTGTCGGAGTAGCCGAGCATCACCGTTTGACGGTCGCCCTGGTGTCGCAAGTATTCGCGGTAGACCGGTAACGTGAGCAGGTCATCGAGAATCTCGGGCGCTCGATGCAGATCGTCGATCGTCTCGAATAGCGGAATCACCGAAAGCAGTGGGTTGGGACCGTCGGAATCTCCCCCATTATTCGGGTCGGCATGATGCCACAACCACAGCACGGCGAGAATGTCGCTCGCCGAATGGGTCATACTGACGACGTGGCCGCCGAGCGCCTGCGGGCCCCACCTGGCTACGATCTTGTGCAGTAAGCGAAACAGCGAAATCGTCTCACGTGCGTCTTCGGAAAGATCTTCCCACAGCGAGTCGAAGTCCATCGATTCTGACAGAGTCTCGACCAGCCGTCGTTGTCGGTCCTCTTCGGGAAGCTGCGACAAGTCGCCACTGATCTGACTTGCTCGGAGGATTTCATCCATCACGAGTGCGTATTGCCGCGAATCCTGCCGCACATCCAGGCGCGCAAGATGGAAGCCGAACGTGCGGATCTGGTCGAGCCAGACGGTGACCTCGTCGGCAAGCATTTCGCCGTGGTCTGCGGAGGCTACCACATCGCGCAGCACACACACGTCGCCATCGAGTTCGGCCGGCGATTCGTACGCTCCCTCGGTATCTTCTCCGTCAAGTCCGTGCCGCTGCGTTTGTTCGAGCCGCCAGCCAATGACGGCAAGCCAACGGCGACAGATCTCGTCGGGCGGAATCTGATTCACGCGTGGTGGGATCGGTCGCCATTGGTCGCAAGCCGCCTGAATCCGCCGCTCACACTCACGGTCCATCTCCGTCTGCCGTTTCGATAGACTGAGGGAATCCGACAGTTTCTGCCAGGCTTGCAGGTGGAATTCGAGAGCCGCTTGGCGAAGCCAAAGAATCGTTTGTTCCGTCACTTCGGCAGTGACATCCGGGTGGCCATCACGGTCGCCGCCAATCCAAGATCCGAAGGTCACGCAGGGCGGTACCTGGAACACATGATCGGGAAAAGATTTGGACAATGCCTCCCGGATCTCTGCCTGAATCTGCGGCAGCAAATCCCAGAGCGCCGGTTTAAAAGACAATCCCCGTTTGACCTCCTGCAACACGGTCGGTCGCCAGGGGCGAATGAAGTCGGTCAGCCAAAGCTTCGTAAGCTCGGCGCGGATCAACTTGCGATCCCGGTCTCGCTCACTTGCAAGTTGCCCCTCGTGAGCTTCATTGAGCGTCGTGCGAATGCGGCGCAATTTGCTGCGCACGGAACGCCGTTTCGCCTCCGTCGGGTGAGCGGTGAAGACCAGTTCGATCTTCAGATGATCCAGCAGCTGCTGCACATCCTGGGCGGTCTTGCCGGCAGCCTTCAGTTGCTGGAACGCCTCCTCGATCGACTCGCCCCGCGAATAGGGATACGTGGCGGCCGCCCGCTGTCGGAGCACACGGATTCGCTGCCGATCCTCGGCGAGATTCGCGACATCCAAGCTCAGGCTGAAGGCCCGGATCACGACACGCAGGTGGTCCTCATCCAGCGACTGCACCATTTGCCGTAGTTGATCGTCGGCGCCCGGCTGCCCGTTTCGACGTTGATTGGATAAGTCGTAGAGGACTTCGACGGTTTGGACGACATCCAGACCGGCGATCTCGCAGACGATTCGATGCAGCAGACCGTTCAGATCGGCGATTTCTTTCTGCAAAGCACAGCTGGGATTCGCTTCCAAAAGCATAACAGGGTCCTTCGACGGTCCAAAATGAACTAAACGAACGAGGGCCGATCGCGATCCAGCGATCGGATCCGTTCGGTCACGCGGGCAACGGCCCGTCCTGCTCGTTCCGCCGTGCGAGCCAGGCAGGCTTCCAGGGATACATCATCGCAGGTCACGACGACATCGGGCAGCCGCCGCAGCTTGATTGCCATTCGGCATTGTTTGTCGATCCCCCCTCGAGGTCCGTTCTCGTCCGTGATCACCAGGGTGATGTGCCGGATTCTGGTACCGAACCGAGACAACGCGAATCGGACCCTCCGCTCCGCAAACTCCCGGAGGGACGGTTCCAGCTGGTCTGACCGGTCGACGATCGAAATTCGCATCTCAGTCCCCTTGTACCCATCTCGTAGCGCCGTTCGCCCCGCTTCGCTTTGCTCCAAGCCGTATCCGCCGAAAGCGCAGCGATGGTTGCCACGCCTCGTTACCCTGTTCTAGGGAGCTGCCCAGCGATATAAAATACAGATATTTCGTTCACTTGATATTCACTTTCTGTATAGGGCGCGATTTGTGGAGTGGCTCAACTACCATCACCTGCTGTACTTCTGGATGGTGGCGCGAGGGAAACATCTCGCGAGCCGCCCAGGCGTTGCATTTAGCCCAACCCACCCTGAGCAGCCAGATCAAGACCCTGGAAAAAGCGGTCGGCACCGACCTGTTCCTTCGCACCGGGCGGTCCATGGTACTGACGGAAACAGGGCAAACGGTGTATCGGTACGCCGACGAGATTTTTTCCCTGGGGCGTGAGTTGACCGATGTTCTTCAGGGACGTCCCTCGGTAGATCGCTTGCGTCTTTCCGTGGGCGTGCCCGATGTCTTGCCCAAGCTCGTCGTCTATCGGTTACTCAAGCCAGCTCTTGCTTTGGATGAGCATGTGCAACTCATCTGCTATGAAGGAAAACTTAACGGATTGCTGGGGGATCTGGCAATCCACCGGCTGGATCTCGTACTCGCAGATTCCCCGCTGAACCCGGACACGCATGTTCGCGCCTTCAATCATCTGCTGGGCGAATGCGGAGTCACCGTATTTGGAACGACCGATCTGACGCGCAAATACAAGCGGACCTTTCCAAAGTCGCTCGCCCAGGCACCGATGCTGCTACCGACCCAGAACACGTCATTGCGGCGCACATTGGAACAGTGGTTCGACGAGTTGGATCTGCAACCGCGAGTGATGCATGAGTTTGAGGATAGCGCTGTGCTCAAAGTATTCGGCCAGGCCGGTGAGGGACTTTTCGTTGCGCCGTCAGCGATCGAACGGGAAGTCTGCCGCCAGTACAGCGTGCAAGTCGTGGGGCGGATCCCAACGATCAAGGAACGGTTCTACGCCATCTCGATTGAACGACGATTGAAGCACCCGGCCGTTGTCGCCATTTCGAATGCCGCTCGGAGTACCTTGTTTAGTGCAAACGATTGATGCACAAACGGGTGTTCGCTGGTTGGTCAGAGCGGCTCAACTGATGAACCAAGCTCCACCCATCGCAGCGCCCAGAAGTTCGTAGGGGCAGCGAAACGCAAGCCCACCCATTCTCGATTCCCATCACATTCGGAAAGGCAGCCCGCGGAGAAGCGCAGAAGTAGACATGGCCTGGAAGGCCATGAAATGGGACGGCCTGGAAGACCATCCCACTCCGGCAGGGCGACTCTCCTCGCCGGCGACCTCCATCACCGACGCTGGCAGGCGATACTCGGTGTTGGAAATCTCGTCGGATGACTTGTCGTCGACTACCCGCGTCGACGTGGTACGATCAATAGCCCCGCGAGGATCAACAACTTCAACGTGGTTGGCTCCGGTACAGCATTCACTTCCTCACGCGGTCCCAATTCGTATCCGCCGTCCACAAACGCTCGGACGAAGTCGCCGCTGGTAAAGTCACCGTCGCCATCCCAGTCGCCTTCTCCCCAGGTGGAATTCCCGTCGACGTCGTCCTCGTACTTCCCGATCACGAAAACGGACACAAAATCTGCCGACGAAAACAGGCCGTCCATATCAGCATCGCCGTACCAGGTCTTGCGAAGATCGATAACCCAAACGTCTCGGTCCGCATCCGTTACAAAACCGTCGCTGTTCAAGTCGAATTTCAGATCGTCACCGCCCACGGCAGCGGTCAACAGATCGATATCGATTGCATCCAGCAGGCCATCTGCATTGAAGTCGCCGGGAAGCAGATTCCCTTCCCCGATCACGCGAATGTGATCGATCCCCACCCGCTCATTCGGCCGCATCCGTGAAGACATCGATTCGCAGATTCAGTGCCGTGGCCGAGGGAAGATCGAAGGTCAATGTTTGGAATTCCGTGTACAGAATCGTGCCGTCCTCGGCAGCCAGGAATCCGTAGAAATCGCTGTCGAGTTCATCCACCGCCAGGAACTCGGTCAAGACATCAAACTCTCCGTCGAGGTTATCATCCGTCAGCACCCGGATGTAGTCAAAGTTATCCGGGTTATCGACCGGATTCTCGTAGGGCCCGCCGATCAGATCCAAATCACCCATGGCCGCCAGATCCAAGACCAATTGCGGGTTGTCGACGGCGGTCGTGTTGATCGGCGTGATCGTCTGCCAGCCCCGAGGTTGTCCCGCTTCGGGCGCATTATTCCACGTGCAGTGTCCACCACGCAGGTAGCCGTCCCCCTCGAAATTCAGAAAATCCCCGGGAACATCGACTTCAACGCCGGGCAACGTGGCCACGATCTTCGCATCCGGCGCGATGCTGCCGCGAGTGACGCGCGTCAGTCGCTGCCTGGCCGCGGCGTCATCGACGACCTGCACGATTCCCTGTGAAAAGCCGGCCGCCAAGGGATGCGAGGCGTCGACAATCTGCAACTCATACGTTCCGTTGGTATTCTCGCCGCGTTCACTTCCGAATCCCAGTGGATTGGCAGCGTGAAAGAAACCGGACACCAAGGGAATGTCCGTTTCCTTGAAGCCCGGGTCCATCCCGCCGACGGCCGAACCGTCATCATGGGAAGCCATGAAAATCAGGTCATCCGCATCGTCCGGCGGGATGTTCGGATTCGTGACGATGACTTCGTGGCCCTGATCACGAAGTCGCTCCACCAGCGTCACATCCAGGTTATTGATTTCCTCGGGTGAATCATCGTCAATCACGAAATTGATCGATAGAGGCGTAGTGCCGTCCGTTTCGGTCGCCCATTGGATCGCGGCGTCGAACAGCGCAAATCCCTCCTCCGTCAGATCGACGCCGAACGTCTGATCTCCCAAATCATTATCTGCAAAGAACGTCGCTCGTCGCGCGGGAACTGGTGATCCATCAAGATACTGATCGCCGGGCTCCAGGTAGACGATCACATTCTCACCCGGAAGCTGATTGGGCACCGTCGTCCACAAATTATTCGGCTGCGTGATTTCGTAGTATTCTCGCAGCAGCTCATAACGAGTCCCGCTGCCAGGGGTATTAAAATCTTCGACAAACAACGTTGTCTGAGCACTGGTCACGCTCACCAGCAACAGGAGCAAAGCACACCAGCTGGCAGCAGCTACCCTTCTGTGAAGCGACCGCTTCACGACGTGGAATTTGCTATTCACGGATGACCTCTCTCTCATGGTGACAAGCTTCTGTCGGAAACTGTCGGAACAAAGCCCTTGACCGGCATCTGCTGCACGGCAACAAGACGTCGACACGAATGGCCGATGGCTGCTGGCCAGCTTATCGTGCTCCGATCCCGATTTCAAGCGAAGACATTTCAAATCCACCGATGCGAAGACGCGGTTTCGCGGATCCACACCGCAAGGCTCATGATGAATCGTTCGCGGTGCTTGGAAGGTTACCCCGATGCCCACACATGAATCTTCGATACCGGTACGAGGCTCCTGCGGAGCCATCCCCCGCGTCGCACTCTGTTGTTGATAGTTGACACTGCCCGCTCCAGCGACTACACCCTTTCGTATCCAGATCGTGAACCCTTTTTTGACCGAAAGGGTGGTCGCATGCGTTGTATCGTTGGTCGCATCCTATCCGTGGCGTTGGCGTTCGGCGTGCCTTTCTCTGTTCAGGCCCAGGCTGCTCGAACACTGCGAGCAGACGAAACGCAACGGCCTCGTTTGATCATTCTGGCCGATATGGGAAACGAGCCGGACGAAGAACAGCAGATGACTCATATGTTGGTGAACTGCAATGAGTTCGAACTGGAGGGACTGCTGGCGGTCACCGGCAAGTTTTTGAATGAGACGGCCAAAACATCTTTCAAGCAAGTCGTGCATCCTGAGCTCTTTCACAAGTTGATTGACGGATACGCACAAGTGGAGGCCAATCTACGACTGCATGCCGACAACTGGCCTTCCGCCGATTTCCTCCATTCGATCGTGCACGCCGGTCAGCAAAGGTACGGCCTGGCCGATGTCGGCGAAGGAAAATCGACCGACGGCTCGCGTCTGATATTGTGCGCGATCGATGGAGATCACTCGGACCGCATCCTGATCCGGCGAGTGTGCGGAAGGACCGACGTAACACTCGACGCCTCGGCATCGTCCGATCCGGATGGTGACGCGCTGTCGTATTCCTGGTATTTTTACCCGGAGGCCGGTCGCTATCGGAACGATCTGCCGCCAATCGAAGGCCAGCATACCAGCTGCTGCTCCTTTCATCTGCCGGATGACTCCGGGGGTAAGCAGCCTTACTTGGTACTGGAGTTGCACGACCACAATGACATTGTCTCGCTGACAGACTACCGCCGCGTTATCTTCGAAGTGCAACCATGGATAGCGCCGTCGTCATTGATCCCACAGTCCAGAAGACATTCGCACAAAACCGTACGTGCCCCACGAAATCCTGATGTTCCCAACGCTTGACACAGGGAGTCCCCACTTGAACACGATTCGCTACTTGGCTTGCTCGATCACGATCTTGTGTCTCGGCTTGAACAGCTGTCCTGCAGACGTTCACGTGCAACCGCAGGACAACAGTCCGCAGGCGGAATTTGCAGCCAGCGAGCTTCGCGCGGCGATCCAGCGCGGCAGCGTCGAAGGGGACTGGCAGATTGTGCTGCAGCTCGTGCCCAGCGACCAGCAGCAGAATCTCCATCGCGAGGGCTTCTGCATCGCAACACAAGAGGTCGATGGCGGTCGGCAAATACAGATCCGGGCCGTCGATCCGGCCGGGCTGCTTTACGGTGGCCTGGAAGTGGCCGAAATCATTCGTGCTCACGGAATCAACCACGTCACAGCGGAAACACATAACCCGCACATGCCAATGCGAGGAACGAAATTCAACATTCCCTTGGACGTTCGCACGCCAAGTTACACGGATGTCTGCGACTCGGCACAGATGAACATCCCAGAGATGTGGAGTTTCGACTTCTGGCAGGAATACATCGACACTCTGGCCCGCTATCGCTACAACTTCGTGTCCCTCTGGAGCCTTCATCCCTTCCCATCTCTCGTCCGTGTTCCGGAGTATCCGAATATCGCTCTTGATGACGTCTGGCGTTCGCAGGCGAAATGGGATGAATACTATTCCCTCAACGGGAAAGGCTTCGTCAGCGATACCATTCTGCAAGATGTCGAAGTCGTCAAGAAGATGACGATCGAAGAGAAGATTGCATTCTGGCGGAAAGTGATGGCTTACGGGAAGTCACGGAATGTCGACTTCTACATTGTCACATGGAACATCTTCACCGACGGAACCGCGGGCCAATATGGCATCACGGACGACTACCGGAATCCAACGACCGTCGACTACTTCCGCAAGAGTGTGGCCCAGTGTTTTCGCACTTACCCCGACCTCGCCGGCGTGGGCTTGACCACGGGCGAGAACATGCCGAACGTCGGTTTCCAGGAAAAGGAAGACTGGGCGATGGCAACCTACGGCCAGGGCGTGATGGATGCCGCCCGGGAGCAGCCCGATCGCAAGATCACGTTCATCCATCGTCAGCACATGGCCAAAGCGAGCGAGATCTCGCGCACGTTTCAGCCACTGATTGATCAAGCAAACGTCGATTTCATTTTCAGCTTCAAGTACGCCAAGGCACACGTTTACAGCGCCACCACGCAACCGTATCACCATGACTTCGTCAAGGATCTTGGGAATCTGAAAACCATTTGGACGTTGCGCAATGACGATGTCTACTATTTCCGCTGGGGTGCTCCGCGCTTCGTCCGCGAGTTCATCAAGAACATTCCGCACGATGTATCGCAGGGGTACTATTTCGGCTCGGATCAATGGATCTGGGGTCGCGAGTTTCTCGATCGCAACACGCACCCACCGCGGAAACTGGAAATTGACAAACACTGGTACCAATGGATGCTGTGGGGCCGCTTTGGCTATGATCCGGATCTCGAGCAAAGTCGGTTGGTCGGCATTCTGGCCGATCGCTTCTCCCTTCCCGTTCAGGACGCGGAAATTCTTCTTAACGCGTGGCAGAATGCCTCCATGATCTACCCAATCACCACCGGCTTCCATTGGGGATCGCTCGATTTTCAGTGGTACATCGAAGGCTGCGAGAGCAATCCGAATTACGCGCGAACAGAAACCGGCTTTCACGACGTGAACCGTTTCATTACGCTTCCACCTCACGCCAACAGCAACTGCCTGTCGATTCCGGAGTACGTCAAGTTGCGCCAGCAGCCCGAGCCATCCGGACGGCGCACACCTTTCCAGGTGGCCGACCGTCTCGACGAGCATGCCGGTCGGGCGGTCGGTCCGCTGTATCAAATCGAACCGACCACGAAAGAGTTCGAGCGCACGGTCACAGATATCCGGATCGTCGCTCACCTGGGCCACTATTTCGCCGACAAGATTCGCGGCGCCACGCATCTGGCCGTTTTTCGTGCGACTTCTGACCCCGACTCGCAGTCGCAAGCGATCCACCGGCTCGTCGATGCGGCACGGCACTGGTATGACTATGCCGGCCTGGCCCTGCAACACCACAAGCATCCCGTCTGGCTCAACCGTGTTGGCTTTGTCGACTGGCGACGCAATTACGAACAGGTCCTGGAAGATGTCCGCATTGCAGGTGGGAACCCGGCCGAGTTCGGACTACCGGTATCGGTCGACCTGCCGGCGGAACCGATCGCGCGACCGTATCGCACAAGTCTTCCGGAAATCGCGGAGGGGAGGGTGGAATAGCGCGGTCCCGCCACCACGCGATCTGCTTGTCGATTGGATCTTTCTGTGAAAAGGACTTAGGAAGATGGCGCGCCATGCCTCGATCGCCTGGGGGTTTCTAGCTTGCGTGATCACCCTGGCCAGCCACGCCGTGACATTCGCGGCCGGATCACCCAACGTACTGTTGATCCTGGTTGACGATCTGAAACCGGCACTCGGATGCTACGGTGACGCGTTGGCAAAGACTCCGTGCATCGATGCATTGGCAGAACGAGGAATGCGGTTTGACTTGGCCTATTGCAATCAAGCGGTCTGCGCCCCATCACGATTCACACTGATGCTGGGAGCCCATTCGACGTCGACCGGACTGTATCACCTGGGCAGTCAACTGCGCGAGCTCATTCCCGAAGCCGTCACGATGCCGCAGCATTTTGCGAAGCATGGTTACCAGACGGAATCTCTCGGAAAGGTGTTTCACATCGGACATGGAAACCAGGGCGACCCGGCATCGTTTCTTCGTCCGCATTTTCACGAAAAGGTGATTGAGTACGTGGACCCCAAGAGCACCGAGGGGGGAAAGCTGACGCGCGAGGAGGCGTATTTTACCAACCAGAAGCTGGGCCAAATCGGGGCACTGCCGCGCGGGGCGGCGTTCGAGTCACCCGACGTGCCCGACGAAGCTTATGCCGACGGTCGCGTGGCCGCGGAAGCGGTGTCCCGGCTGCAAGCTGCGAAGAGCCGCCGCGAACAGGACGGTTTCCCCTTCCTGATCGCCGTGGGGTTTCGCGCCCGCACCTCCCCTTCAGCGCACCCAAGAAGTATTGGGATCTCCACGACCCAGACAAGTTGCCGATGCCCGAGTTCGAGGAACTGCCCGCGGGTGCACCGACTGTGGCGGGAAAACGAGGTGGCGAAATCACGAACTATCGACCGGTTCCGGAACGAGGCCCAATCGAGGATCCGCTAAAACGACGCCTGATTCATGGATACTATGCCAGTACGAGCTTTGTCGATGCGCAGATCGGAAAAGTGATCGACGAGTTGGATCGACTGCAGCTATCGGAATCCACGATCATCGTGCTTTGGGGCGATCACGGTTTTCACCTGGGTGACCTTGGCATCTGGACAAAACACACCAACTACGAGCAGGCCAACCGCATTCCGATTCTGTTTGTCGCTCCCGGCGTCACACAACCCGGTACGACAACCCGGCAGTTGACCGAGACGGTTGACATTTTTCCCACGCTGACCGAGTTGGCGGGGTTACCAGCACCATCCGGCCCGCCGTCGATCGACGGCGTGAGCATGGTTCCCGTGCTCAAGGATCCCCGCGTGCGCGTCCGCGACCATGCTTACCATGCCTATCCGCGGCGAAAGCTTGGTCGCGCTATCCGCACGGAACGCTATCGCCTGGTGGAATGGAAAAACAGGGGACCATCCAACGACGAAGCCGAGTACGAACTCTATGACTACGAAACAGACCCGTTGGAAACCAAGAACCTGGCGGATGAGCATCCGGAAATGGTCGCGACGCTGAAAGCCATCTTGGCTCGCTATCCGCCGCCGGTGCCTCAACCGCGTGGCAATCGGTGAGCGTCATTCGACACCGTAGCGACGAAGCGGCTTGTCGCTCCAGACCTGGCAGGCGTGCCGTGACTCCTCTGTCACGGCCGATGTATCATCTTCGATGCGTTCGCCTTCGTTTCCAAGCAGGTTCTATCGCGCGGGTTTCTTCGGGGGGTAGGGCTCGCCTGCGATATAGTTCAGCCGATCGGCAATGTCGGCCCCCGAGGCAATCGGATGGAAGTCCGCTCGAGTTACCGGATACCGATCCCCGAAGAAGTCGCGAAACCAGACCACCGAGTTCAGCGCCTCGGTTGCGACTACCGGATTGGGCGTTGTATTCACAATCTCGACAAGGACCGGCTGTGGATTGATCGCTCCGAGCAAGCCGAGAAACTCCGCCGCACGGATTCGCACGGTGGATGCCTCATCTCGCAGCAACGGCTTCGCCTCCTCGGCAAGGCTTCGCGCGTGGTCACCAAAGGCCGCACAGACCATCGCTGCCCAGTAGCGAACGATGGCGTCTTCTGAGCGAAGCGCGTTTCGGAGTGACGCTTCTGCCTCGGGAAAGGGAATCAGTGCCAGGTCAGCGATGTCGACAAGAGCGGCGATCTCCGCCCGATGCTGTTGTCCAAAGGCGACCGGGGCATCCATCGCCTGTTCAAGCAAGTAGCTCTCGGGATAAAAGCTCAGGTCGGGCCACTGCTTCAGCTTGGACTGCAGTTGGCGTCGAAGATCGATCAGAACGTCAGCGTAAGCCGGGTCATCGGCCAGATTATGAACCTGGTGCGGATCCGCGTCGCAGTCGTATAGCGATTCGACACTTTTCGGTTCAAAGAACTGTTTCTGCGTGCCGCTCAGTTCATCGGCCTGGAACAGCTCGCGCCATTCGGCATAGGCAAGATTCTTGTAGCGGTAGTTATTATTGAGGCCATCCGGCAGATACGGCTGATAGCTGCGAATGTATTGAAACTTGCCTTTACGAATCGATCGGACGAAATCGTACTTCTCATCAAAGCGATCGGCATAACCAAACGATTCATCCCGCGCGTTGACCTGGCTCGTCGTCACGCCCCCACCCAGAAATGCTCGGCCATCCACCTGCTGCGGCGCGTCGAGGCCGGCCAATCGCAACACGGTCGGTCCGAAGTCGACAAAACTGACAAACCCTTGGATTCGTGCCCCGTATTCACCATCCACAAGATGCGCGAAGTTCTGAGGAATCCGAATCACTAACGGCACGTGCAGTCCACAGTCATACAGGTATCCTTTGCTGCGCGGAAGCACACCCCCGTGGTCACCGAAGTAGAATACGAACGTGTCTTCCAGCAACCCGTCTTCGTCGAGTTTCGCAACTGTGTCGCCCCACGATGGCGTCGATCGCCGTCATGCGGTCCAGATACCGAGCGTGCGTGTACCGAAACATCGGGGTATCCGGGTGATAGTCGGCCAATTGCACCGAGGCGGGATCTGTCGACGTCTTTTCCTTGGCCAATCGGTTCTGCTGGAAATGCAGCGAGCTTTCGTGCGACTGCGCATGAGACTCCATGTGGAAGAACGGCTGCTGGGCATCCGGCCGGTCGCGCCACGAAGCGGTCCGGGACGATTCGTCCCACACGCCACTGCCTTCGACCGCGTTGTAGTCCTTCTTGCTGTTGTTCGTGGTGTAGTATCCTGCCTCACGCAAATAGGCGGGGAACATCCGCAAACCTTGCGGCATGGGAGCGAGCCGATACCGTCGATGATACTGCGTACCAATTCGCGGACCGTAGCAAGCGGTGGCCAGCGTTGTTCGAGCCACAGAGCAGACAGGAGCGTTGGAGAAAGCGTGATCATACGTCAGGCCATGCGCGGCAAGTCGTTCGATATTCGGTGCGGCTGCACCACCGGCGAAGAAGTGTCGCAAATAATGGATCGAATTGTCCTCGGATACGATCCAAACGACGTTCGGCCGATCGGCCGCCTGCGCGAGACTGGCAATCGACCATGTGACAATGAGCAACGCTTGCGCCACCATGAGGATCCAGGCAGCGGGAAGGCGGGTCAGCAGGGTAATGTCAGTGGGCATTTGAGAGTCTGTCTCCGGGGAAGATCAGGTTTTCGTGCTACGTTGCGGTCGATCCGCTACGGAAAATTCTCATTTGCCGGCGCGAAGACCCCGGCGAAGCCTCCGGTGGTGACCAACCGAAGCTTCAGGGTTTCGCCGCCGGACACAACACGGGTGGTTTCTGCCAGTTCCGTCGGCCGCTCACCGGAATCCGGCGTATCCGCGAAGCTGCGCAGCGACCATGTCCCGGAACGAAGGAAATCAAGGCGAACGGCCAGCTCCAAGGGCTCTTCGCCGTTCATCGCGGCCAGCCACCAACGGTCTCCGGAACGCCGCGCGATGACGACGTGCTCCGCGACTTCGGCCGCGCACACCACGGTCTCATCCCATACGGTCGGCAGTCCACGGAAGAACTCGATTCCGGGCGCCCCTCGATAGTGGATCGGGCGATCGCAGAGCACCAGCAGGGGACTCTCGTAGACTACCGCCATGGCCAGTTGCCGGGACCGACTGCCGATCACCTCCGCCGGTTGCGTGATCTGAAATTCCGCGGCCGTCCGATTCAAGAACCCGCCCGGAGTGAAGTCCATCGGCCCCAGCAACCCGCGCGTAAAGGGCAGCGTGATGGTATGCCGCGGGGAACAGGTATCACTCTGCAGCTTGTTGTACTCATTTCCCAAGACACCTTCTTGCGTGATGTAATTGGGCCAGGTCCTGCGCCAGTCCGGTCGGCTTGTACGCTCCATGGAAATTGATCAGCAGGCGGTGTTTTGCCGCCGTCTGAATCACTTCCACGTACCACTGCACCGTCTCCTGGCTGTCGCTGTTCATAAAGTCAATCTTCAAACCGGCGGCTCCCAGGCCGGCGAAATAGCCGCACGCACGATCGATTCCGTAGCGATGCAGATCGTAGGAGTGGAGCCAGATCAACGGACGAATTCCCTTTTTCTTGGCGTGGGCCAAGATGGTCGGCAAATCGATGTAGGGCATGCTCTTCGCAAAATCAACTGGTGGCAAGGATGGCTGTTCGCCTCCCAGGTTCAGTGCGACAGCGTGGCTGCTCATGTTCTTGTACCAGTACCAATCGACAAGCTGGTAGGACCACCCCATTTCCGCCGCAAAATCGATGTACTCCTTGTGCGATCGCGTATCGCCTCGACATAAGACACCTTCATACTCCGGAAGGTAGGGGTTTTGGCCGGTCCACCACGCATCCCAAGCAGATATCCCGGGCTTGATCCACGCCGTGTCATCTAAGCGGCAGGGAGTCGCCAAGGTCGCAATCAAATCGGAAGAGATCAACTCCGCGGAAGTCCGAGCGATCATCAAGACACGCCACGGACTGGAACAAGGAGGCTGTGCGACGACGCATCCGCGACCGTCATTGCGATCTGCCAAGGTGACGCGCACCGTAGATGACCCGCTGCCCGTCAGGAAGATGCCGGCCCAGTCCAGAAGATCCGACTCAGCCACGGCCACGTAACAATTCGGTGTCTGGACGAGCAGTGGCAGAACACTCAGGTAGGGCTGCTGGTCGAACTCGCCATCGCCACGAAACTGTGGAATCGTGCTCAGTGTGCACTCCGGATACTGGTTCTCGGCGCATTTCGAGGGTTCTCCGGCCCAACAACGATAGTCTTCGTGAAAGGCAAACTCCGTTAATTCTCGCGTTAGAACAACTTCGCCCGAATCCCAATCCGCCGGCAGGGTGTAGCGGAAAGCCACGCCATCATCGAAGACACGCACAAGCAATCCATACGAGGAATCCGAGACTTGCGGATCATTCAACTGCAAAGCCAGTTGATTCCAGTGATCGCGCACGATGCGTCGTTTGCCAAAGGCGTTTTCCCAGCTCCCGTCGTGATCCGACCGTTCTGCAATCGCGATTTGCGTCGTGCGCCCTAAGCTCACACCATTGTCAAACTCCAAGCCCAAAGCGGACGCATCCAACACCGGTTGTCCATCCACATCCACTCGATAGCGCAGTCCCTCCTCGTCGGAAACCGTAACGACCACACTGCCATCCGGGGACGTAACCCGGTGCTCCGCCCCTATCGATGCTGCGCTGCCGACCAGACCAAGAAACAGCACGACCATCCCCCATGTGGTCGGCCAAATTTGCACATCACGTTGCATGATTCTATCCCTTCATTGATTCCATCTCGCGCTGGAATCGAGGCTGCCGAGTCGTCACGAAGCCAGCCGTGCCGGTCCCCGGTTACGACGTCGCCTCCTGCTCCAGTCGCTGTCGCGACGCGTCATTGCCATCTGTTATACTGTTTCACTATGGTAATGCCCACTTCCGATCCGACGCGTGAATTCTGGGAAACGCTCGCCAAGATTCTGCTGCGCTGTGCCCTGCTTGGCTTTCTGCTGCTGCTGTTCTGGTTCGGGACCGTCACTTTGGCAGGTAACCTTGTGTACGACGTCCACAGCCGTCTTTTGGGAATTCCGAGGGACCGCCTGCAGATCATTCACTACTGCGGAATGGGTCTAACGAAACTCGTAATTGGCTGTTTCTTCCTGATTCCCTGGGTGGCCATTCGACTCGTGCTCCGACAACCTCCGACACGATGACCAGGGCGAGTGCTCGGGCACAGCTTTCCTCCTGACCGGGGCCACCACCGGTTCCACCGGTGGTTCGTTGAGCAAGCAGCCGTCCGGACCGGCGGCGAAATGAGTTCCGGTAGTGGTGGGCTAATGGTACAATCCGTCCTTACGATGTACCTGCGGCCTATCCACAGAACGACAGTTCCACGACACAGGGAGGATGCCCCAGCGTGAACGGCATGACGATCATCGGAGTGACCATACTGACACTTGCCGCGAGCCTCTCGGCATTCGGTGCAGAACACCCACAGCTCAAAGCCTTTCCCTCGGCGGAGGAGGGGATGGAGCGGTTTGTCATCGTATTGCCTCACAAGGAACGCGGTGAGGAGGAAGGCTTCCAAGTCGAAATTATCGTCGGCAAGACGATGTTGACTGACGGAGTCAATTTGCTGCGATTGGGGAACAAGATCGAGCCACGACCGTTGAAGGGATGGGGCTACACCTACTACAAAGTCACCGGGCCAGGAGTCACAGCCAGCACGCTGATGGCTGTGCCGGAAGGGACGCCCCAAGTCGAGAAGTTTGTACCAGCCACCCCATTGCTGATCCCATACAACAGTCGCCTTCCGGTCGTCATTTACGTGCCCAAGGGCCTGGAAGTCCGCTACCGGATCTGGACCGCACCCGAGACAACCGAAAAGGCGGTCCAAGGGTAAGCCGGATTTCTGCTGGAACCATCGCAAGGGAGACTGGCGATGCCCAGAGCCAAAGCCGTCGACCGTGGACGGCCAGCATCTTGGCGTGAACACTGGTACGAAGTCATTTTCGAAGCGGATACCCCCGCCGGTAAGCTCTTCGATGTGCTGCTGTTGATCGCCATTCTGCTGAGCGTTCTGGTCGTCATGTGCGAGAGTGTCGACTCGATTCGCCAGAGATATCCGAAACTGTTGATTTCAGCGGAGTGGTTCTTCACGGTTCTGTTCACCATTGAGTATGGCGTGAGAATCCTGTGTGCCCGTCGGCCACTCCGATACATCTTCAGTTTCTATGGCATTGTCGATCTGCTGGCGATCATCCCGACGTACATGACGATTCTGCCCTTGTTCCAGACACAGCCAACGGCACAGCGACTGGCAGTGATTCGCGCCTTGCGACTGTTGCGTGCCTTCCGAATCTTCAAGCTCGCGCACATGCTGTCCGAAGCGATCGCTTTGCGCCAGGCGATCTGGGCCGCTCGAGCAAAAGTGGCCGTCTTCTTATCCTTCGTGTTGATCGCCATCGTGATTGTGGGAGCCACAATGCATCTGATCGAGGGACGCCGCGTGGACTCAGAAGGACACTCGGTCGCCAGTGGATTCGACTCGATTCCGGAAAGCATGTACTGGGCAATTGTCACGATGACAACCGTGGGCTACGGTGATGTTTCGCCAACGACTGCCATCGGAAAGTCGCTCGCCGCTTGTATGATGATCCTCGGTTACTGCATGATCATTATCCCCACCGGTATTGTCTCCGCAGAACTGGCACAGAGTCGCGGAAAAGTCCTTACCACGCAAGTGTGCCCCGAATGCATGTCCGAAGGTCACGACTCCGACGCCGTCTACTGCAAATTCTGCGGCGAGAAACTCTAGCCATCGTCACGAGAGAACCGTGAGATTCGCGGCAGAGTCCTTCTATGCCGATGGTGCCCCTGCCGTTGTTCTGCTGGACTCCCGGTCTGGCTGTTCATTCCCTATCTGCTCACTTCCCAGGTGTATACCGCTTTCGAGTTGTTGGAGAGCTGATCCAAAAAGATCTTGGCAGCAAAGGACCTTTGTCATGCACAAATGGGCATGCTTTTCGCCAGCTACCTCAACCTGTTGTTGTCGTTCATTGTCGTCGTGGCGGGTCGAATCTTCTTCGCTAGTAAACCGGTTTCCTAACGCAACTGTCTGACTTGGAGCTAGACGGAGGCTCTTGTGGCCGGCCGAGTTGAAGCGAATCACAGAGAACACCGCGGGCACAGAGCACGAGAGCATTCGAAATAGAAGGAGCTGATCTTCATGTCCTTCCAATCTTCCCCTTGTTGTGTCTCGGTGCCCTTCGTGTCCTCTGTGGTTGTGCCTCCCGTTCTTGGAAGTACTTGATATTCGGGATCTTCTGTCGTTGTCACGAAATCGAACAGTCGAACGAACCGGAGGGAGCGTTGCGAAGCAGAACGACGCGGCCAACGCAACCTACATTCTCCTGATCAAGGAGTTCGTCCGCAGCTTCTTGACGGGAATCCTGCTGGCCACGTTCTCTGGAGCGATCCAGTCCACCACCTGTTCCGTGCTGAACTCAATGTCCACAATTTACGTCGCCACGCCAATTCTGGCGAATCTCCTTCGACTTCGCAAATGATTGGGAAGCACTCGAAAAACAGTGGGATCGTTGCGTCACTTGGGCACCCTATGTCACTCCTGGGCACCGGCCGGACCCAGATATGCTGCCGCTCGGCAAATTGGCATCCGCGGCGAGGTCGGGGAAGCCCGCTCCACGAATTTCAGTCGCGATGAGCAGTACACTCGGATGACTCTCTGGTGCATCTTTCGTTCGCCGCTGATGTTCGGGGGCCATCTCCCGGAATCCGGTTCTTTCGCACTGCGTTTGATTTCGAACGCGGAAGTGCTTGCACTCAACCAGCACAGCCGGCACAATCACTCGGTGTGCAAGAGCGACACCAGCGTCACCTGGATCGCGGACGCCTCCGATGACGGCGTCAAATACCTGGCGCCGTTCAACATCGGCCAGAATCCGCAGGAGATTTCGTTCCATTTCTCTCAGGAAAAATGCACGGAGCATATCACCTGCAAGACCTTTGGGCGGGAAAGGACTTGGGCCTTTATGTCGACCGGTTCACGGCAACGATTCCGGCGCACGGAGCAGGTCGGTACCGCATGGCACAATCGACAGCAAGTCACGGCAACTGAACTCGAACTGCAGATCGATCAGCGCGTGGCAACTCGGAATATGATGACCAAACCATAGAAGGGAAAACAAGCAGATGAACACACGTCTTTCTGGCCACTCACAGCGAATGTTGTCCTTGCTTTCGATCCTCCTAGCAAACTCGATGGTCTGGGCGGACGGTGTAACTCCCCTGGTGGACGCGAGCGTCGTCTTTTTGGAGAAGGACGGGCTCGTGGCCGTCGAGGCGGAACACTTTTATCAACAGACGGCGACAGAGAAGCGAGCTTTTCACCTGACAACGGCGGAACAAATCCCTGACATTCAACCGGATGGCGACCCATCGCACGTCGCCGGGGCGAGTGGAGGGGCGTACGTCGAGGTTTTGCCCGATACGCGTCGCACCCACGGCGATCGGTTGATCCAAGGTGAGAATTTTTCGCCCACCGCCGGCAAGATGGCCGTGCTGCACTACAAGGTGCACTTTACGCAGCCCGGTCGCTACTACGTCTGGGTCCGGGCCTATTCGACCGGTTCGGAGGACAATGGCCTGCACGTTGGAATCAACGGAGAATGGCCAGAAACCGGGCAGCGTCTGCAGTGGTGCCAAGGCAAGAAAACGTGGCGTTGGGAGAGCAAACAGCGCACGCAACAAGAGCATTGCGGCGAGCCCTACAAAATCTACTTGGATATCCCCAAGGCCGGGGAATACGAGATTCAGTTTTCGATGCGGGAAGACGGGTTTGAGTTTGACAAGTGGATCATGACCAAGGATCGTGAGTTCGTGCGTCCGGAAGGAGTCGGGCCCGATCCGTTAATGCACTTGGGCGCCTTGCCGACTGCGTTCGCATTCGTTCCGGCGAAGAAACCATTCCCGCCCCATTGGGGTGATCCTCCCGCCATCGAAACGCGTGACCTGCGTCCCTTGCCTGGCGGCTACGGGCAAGGCAGCTCAACACTGGCACACTGGATCCAAGAGAATCTCGACAAAGATGCGCAGAACGTCCCGCAGGACGCGGCAGCCGCCCTGTTCATGCCAGCAAGAACGTTCGACATCACAGGCTCCAAGTACTACCTGGACCGCGACAAATGGCTGGCGATCAATCCCGATCGCAACCAGAGTGCGAAAGCGACACGCGCTTTTCCATACCCCAGCGGTACCTATCACGTAACCCTGCAAGCCGTTGGCGAAAGCGATGGCAAGTCCACTTACCGATTGATGATCGGCGACGTCACCATTGGAGAATTCACTTGCCCCTTGAGCCAGCAGACCTACGAGGAGGGGCCAGCCTTTCACAAGACGTGGAAGGATATCCGGATCACGGAAGGAGCAATAGTCGCCGTGCAATCACAGATCGCCTCCGAGGATGGACAGGAGCATAGTCGGGCCCGATGGGCCGCCATCCAGTTCGAACCTGCCGACGACGAAACCCGCGAATTGGCCAAGCCGTTCCTGGCCAAACAAGCAGACCGTTCCGCGCAGCAAGCTGCAGCACCTTCCACTCCGATCGACAGTCCGACGCGTCCTTCCAGTACCACGCCACTGATCGAACCGCGACAACCCGATGGAGACGGGTCGGTGGCTGTGACGGGGGAGTTGAAAACGTGGCACAAAGTCACGCTCACAGCCGACGGACCCTACGCACACGAGCAGGACAATCAGCCGAACCCGTTTACTGACTACCGGATGAACGTCAAGTTCTCGCACGCCGACGGAATCACGTACGTCGTGCCCGGGTATTTTGCGGCGGACGGCGACGCTGCGAACAGCTCCGCCGAATCAGGAACAAAATGGCGCGCTCACTTCGCTCCGGATCGAACCGGTCAATGGCAGTACGAAATGGAATTCCAGCAAGGCGTCCTCGCCGCCCTGGACTCCGACATTGCCGCCAATCCGGTCGAGCCGCTTCATGGGAAGACGGGAATGATCAAAATCGAACCGAGCGACAAGCAGCAGCGCGATCTGCGAGCACATGGTTGCCTGCAATACGTCGGCAAACACTACCTGCAGTTCGCCGGGTCCGGCCAGTATTTTCTGAAGATCGGCGCTGACGCCCCGGAAACGCTCCTGGCCTACTCGGACTTCGACAACACGATTGCCGGTAAGCCGGACAAGGCACCGCTCAAATCCTGGGCGCCCCACGTCCGCGATTGGCAAGCGGGTGACCCCACCTGGAAGGACGGCCGCGGCAAGGGCCTGATTGGTGCGGTCAACTATCTCTCGCAAAAAGGCTGCAACGCGTTCTCGTTTCTAACGTACAACGCCGGAGGGGATGGCGACAACGTGTGGCCGTTCATTCAGCGTGACGACAAACTGCATTACGACTGCAGCAAATTGGATCAGTGGGGCATTCTTTTTGACCACGGAACGCATCGAGGAATGTACTTGCACTTCAAGATGCAAGAAACAGAAAACGACGATCACCGTCGCGGCCAGGGCGGCGGGATGGTTGCCGAGTCGCTGGATGGCGGCAATCTCGGTTCGCAACGCAAACTGTACTGCCGAGAAATGGTCGCTCGGTTTGCCCACAACTTGGCGCTGAACTGGAATCTGGGGGAAGAGAATACACAGACCACAGCCCAACAGAAAGCGATGATCGATTACATCGCGGCGATGGATCCGTACGATCATCCGATCGTCGTTCATACCTTTCCCGACCAGCAGACGAAGGTCTACAAGCCCCTCCTCGGCCAGCAATCCAAGCTTGCTGGCACATCATTACAGAACAGCCACATCAAGAACACGCATTCTGACACGGTCCGGTGGGTCTCGGCATCCGCGCAGGTCGGAAAGCCCTGGGTCGTAGCGTTCGACGAATCCGGTTCGGCTGCGCACGGACAGTGCCCTGACCTCGGCTATCAGGGTTTTGACGGCCGAGACCGATCCGGCAAGATGATCTACACGGAACACGAAGTCCGGCAGGATACGCTTTGGGGCACCCTGATGGGCGGGGGAGCCGGATGTGAGTATTACTTCGGCTACCAGTTTTCCGAAAACGATCTGCTGTGCGAAGACTGGCGCAGCCGCGATCGAAGTTGGGATTATGGACGGATCGCGATCGAGTTCTTTCATCAGCACGAGATCCCGTTCTGGGAGATGCAGAACCAGGACCAGTTGATTGGAAACGTAAAGCACGACAATTCCGCCTATTGCTTTGCCAAGACGAACGACACGTACCTGGTTTATCTCCCCAAGGGTGGAACAAGAATGCTGGATCTGCGTGACGTAGACGGTGACTACGAGGTGATGTGGTTCAACCCACGGACCGGTGGCGAGTTGGCGGAAGGTTCGGTGCGGAAAGTCTCCGGCGGGCGGGAAGTCTCTCTCGGAAATCCGCCGGACGACGCCGATCAGGACTGGCTGGTCGTGATCCGGAACGACCGAGCATGATTCCGGGGCGGATCGTGCTCGGCGAACGGGGGCGAGTGGGATGGTAGTGTGCCGTCCAAACCACCCAAACGGAATCGGCGCTGAACGACCGTTTGGCGACACCACCTCAAGCCAAAACGTTGATCGATCAACTGACCGTGGCGGCATCGAAGAAACGACAGGGCGATCGCGTCTTCCGGCATCGTCGCTTGGACGCCGAATCGGGTGGGCGCTCGCGCCGTGTGAATGGTGTTCGCCACCCGTCGTGTTCAGCCGGTTGGATCGGATGGATTTGCGCGGCGCTGAGCGATTGACGAGTGGTGGGCTCAGCGATAAGCGCAAGCCCACCAACAAACACGGCCCAACAACGAACACGGCCCAACAACTCGACCGAACCCTTCCACAATTACAATTCTGCGACCTCGATACTACAATCTCCCAGCCAACAGAATCGTTCCGCGGACGGGACGCGACAGGTCCGTTGCGTGCCTTTTCGCGCCCCGTCCGCCCACTCATTTCTTGCCTCCACCGAACGGACGAAGGATGCCGGAAGGACATACAATCCACCGAACGGCACGAGACCATCGCGACGCGTTTGTCGGTCAACGTCTTGCCGTATCGTCTCCCCAGGGACGATTTGCCGAAGGCGCCAGGCAACTCGACGGACGTCTTCTCAAAGCAATTGACGCGCACGGCAAGCATCTCTGTTACGAGTGGGCAGCGGGCCGCTTCCTACACATTCACCTGGGCTTGTACGGCAAATTCCACCTGCACTCGGCGTCGGTTCCGGCACCTCGTGGACAAGTTCGACTACGTGTGATTGGCAAGACCCATGCTTTCGATCTGAATGGCCCGAATCGATGCGAACTCATTTCGCAGCAGCAATGGAACAACATCCGCAGTCGCTTGGGAGCCGACCCATTGCGTGCGGATGCTGATCCCCAGGGTTCGTGGGATCACGTCCGTCAAAGCCGCGCAGCCATCGGAACTCTCTTGCTGAATCAATCCGTCATTGCCGGAGTCGGCAATGTCTACCGCTGTGAAGCGTTACATCTGCTCGGCATCCATCCGGAGCGCCAGGAAAAACACTTTCCCGAAGTGAGTTCGATCAACTGTGGGACACACTTGTCTCGCTGCTGAGAATCGGCGTGCGTCACAATCGGATTATCATCGCCGACCCGGCCGATGTCGGTAAGCCGCGCAGCCGAATGAACAAGCAGGAACGATTACGAATCTATCAGCGCAAAGTGTGTTCGCAGTGTGCCGGCGAGATTGAATCCTGGATTCTGGGGGCTCGCCGGATTTATGCTTGCCCCGCATGTCAACCCTGCAAGTGAATCACAGCTTATTGCTTCCAGCGTAGAGGGCGGGGCTTGCCAAGGCCAAAAGCAAGCAACAGCAAGGGAATCAACACCGTCGTACGCATGAACGAATCTACGAATCCGAGGTGGGAAAGCAGACCCGAGGGGCGACGAAGCATGACTTCATCCAGTGTTGAACCGCACTTGTCGTAAGCGTGAGTACGAGTCGCCTACGCTACACGCCACACAGCGTTTCTTTCACGACCGCTGCCGCGTGGTGCGTTTTCGATCAGCTTTTCACGCGATCTTCGGAAGCTCCCAGCCAGTGCGCCGTGGCCGGTCCAACAATTGGTTCGCTTCCGCATCATTGACAAATTGCTCTGCCTCAGGATCCCATTGCAGCCGTCGACCGAGCTGCTTTGTGATAACGAGCAACTGGCAGACGGTGGCCGTTCGATGTCCAATCTCCACGTCGGCATGGGGCCGTGCGCCGTTTTAATACAATCGAACCAGTTTTGAACGTGCCCTTTGGCTATCCAGCCATCGCCCTCCCACTTTGCAGCCAGCGCAGGATCGGGCGGATTCTTGACGAAATCCGGTGGGTTCGTGGTGAATTTATTGCGATTGATCTCCATCTTGCAGTCTTCCCCAACGAAGATCGCTCCCAATCTTGGTCCGCGATATGGCTCCTGATCGGGAAAGCGTAGTCGCACCTCAACGCCGCTGGCGTAACGAAAGTGAATCCTGGCGTCGGGTCCTTCCTCTACTGGCCAGAGCTCGACCGGACCACTTTCGTCCATTCCGAGTGCGTACTGCACCATGTCGAACGCATGAGCGCCCAAACCGGTCAATTGCGAATTGGAGTACTCGCGCCAGTTCCCCCACCAGCCTTCCATTCCATCGGTCCAGTGCGAAAACAGCTGCTGGTTGAACGGATGTTGCGGAGCCTGCCCCTGCCACAGATCCCAATCCACACCGGCCGGGACCGATTCCTTCGGCAGTCCTTCGGCCGGATAAGGAATCGGAGCTTTGAAGTTGACGCATTCGACGACGCGGATTCGGCCGATACCTCCATCGCGAACGAACTCACAGGCAAATCGATTCCTTTCCATCGTTCGCTGCTGCGTACCGGTCTGCACAATTCGGCCATACTTGCGTGCCGCGCTTACCAGGCTCCGTCCTTCTTGAATGTAGATCGACAACGGCTTTTCGCAGTACACATCTCGGCCCGCTTGACAGGCAAGAATACTGGCCAGCACGTGATGGTGGTCACAGCAACAGACAATCACGGCATCCAGATCCTGCTGATCCAGCATCTTACGATAGTCTTTGTAGATCGACCATTTGGCTCGATGTCGCTTCTGTGCGGCGGCCGTTTTCCTCGCATCGGCGTCGCAGATCGCGGCAACTCGCCCCGACTCGGGAATGTTCTCCAGTAGCTGATTACCTCGCTCACCCATGCCGACAATCCCCAAGACGATTTGTTCATTCGCACTCGCGGCATGCAGTGATCCGAGCACATGACGGGGAATAATGATCGGCGCCGCAGCGCAGGTGGATGCTTTGCGCAAGAAGCTCCGTCGTGTGACCTTACTGTCCGAATTCGGGCTCGTCTGCACGGATAGACCTCCTCGGGGAAGCGGTGTGACTTGTCGCACCTTCCAGAACTGCATCAAGCTGCTCGGAGAGCGACACGATCGTGTCCCAGTCGTGCGCAATGATGTCCTGCGAATGCGCCAGATTATTCCTGAGTTTCTCAAGCATCTTGCCAGCCTCTTCCACCTGCCGACGGGATGCAAACCGGGTCATACTTCGCAGTTCTGCGCTGCGAGCAACGATTTGTGCCTTGTCTGACAATTGCAGGCAATCCAAGAGGTTCAATTCTTGCTGACGCCGCTGTCGCTCCGCCAGGAGCAACTCCGCCTTCTGGACCCGGCCTTCCGAAAGGAATTCTCGCCATTGCCCTTCCGGATACTGTTGGTCGATCAAGCGGCGAAAGCGGATCTCGATCAACGTCACCATTCCGAAGAGCCACATTCGCACCGGCGGCTTCTGTAGATCGCTACGACTCACGATCGCGCCGACTCGCCCTAGAATCGAAACGAACAGGCGGCGTTGTTCTTTCAATCGAGGGACGAGCTCCGCCAAGGTTGACGAGTCAAGAATCACCTGCCGTTCGTCAAACGGTTGAACGTAACGGCCGCAGGTGCCGGTCCCCAATTGCTTTCGTTCCAAGTACCCCTTGACGCGCCCCGCTTGGCGCACTCCCACAACCTCAAGCCGTTGCGCCTCCATGACTTCGCGGACCTTGTCCACGTCGGTCCAATCATCAAACGAGACCAGTGGTTCCGCGATATCGTGAACGACGAAGGCTTGCAGAAAGACTTTGCGAAGGCTTTGGAGAGTAGATGAGTAGAGCGGCATGGCAACAATGCTTCCCGGGCGACCGGTCTCTTGCCGAGCGCCTTGATTTGATACGATGTACACACAATTTGCTGCCCCGCGGCAGAATCGTCAACCGGTTAGTCCGCGGGCGGACCGCCCGACAGGAAGCTCTCATGTCACAAAAACTCGAAGGTCAAGGCCCCCCACGGCATAGAACCGGACTGCTGATGCTCGTGACGCTGGTGACAGCACTCGGCGGATTCCTCTTTGGCTATGACACGGCAGTCATTAACGGTGCGAATCGGTACTTGACGGCACATTTCGAATTGACACCGCCGCAGGAAGGCATGGCGGGGGCGAGCGCCATACTGGGCTGCATCCCGGGCGCAATGTGCGCCGGGTTTCTGAGTGACCGATGGGGACGCCGCAAAGTGCTGTTTGGCTGCGCCGTTCTTTACGCTGTATCCGGCATCCTTTCGTCGATTCCGCACACGTTCTTTCAATTCCTGGTCGCCCGCAGCATCGGCGGAGTCGGAATTGGGGCGTCCTCGATGGTCTGTCCGGTCTACATCGCAGAACTTGCACCGGCGGCCCGGCGTGGCCGCCTGGGGGCGTTGTTTCAGATGGGGATCGTGATTGGGATCTTTGTCACACTGCTAATCAACGCGCAGATCCAGGGCTTGGGTGACGAGACCTGGAACACCGAAAACGGATGGCGCTGGATGTTCTTTGCCGAGGTGATCCCGGCCACCCTGCTGCTGGCGTTGCTCTTTCTCGCACCAGAAAGTCCTCGGTGGCTGCTGTCGACACGGCGGGATGCTGAGGCGCAGGCCATTCTCGCCGGCGTAGGTGGTGAGCAGCACGCGGCGGCAGAAACGCAAGCGATCCGGCAGGCGCTGGAACACGAGGAGGCAAGTTTCCTCGAGCTATTTCGTGGCCGGCTGTGGCGTCCCCTGCTGCTTGCCGCTGTGCTCATGGCAGTCTCACAACTGAGCGGCATCAACGCAATCATGTACTATTCGACGAAAATCATGACGACCGCGGGGGCGGGAGTGCAGAATGCCTTCACCGCATCGGTCATCATCGGCCTGGTGAACGTCCTGTTCACTTTCGTCGCTCTGGCCTTCGTCGACAAGGCGGGACGCCGGCCCTTGCTCTTGGTGGGGCTCGCCGTGCAAGTGATCGCGCTCGGGGCCACCGGTTGGATGTTCTTTGTGCAGCAAGGAGGCCGCCCTTTGCTGGCCGCCATCCTCCTGTTCATTGCCGCTTTTGCCATGGCCCTGGGACCCATCCCCTGGATTGTCTGTTCCGAAATTTTTCCTACGCGAGTGCGGGGGCGTGCCATGTCGGTCGCTACGTTCGTCATCTGGAGTACTTGTTATCTGGTGGCGCAGTCATTTCCGATGCTGAATGACTCTCCCGCGATCGGTCCCGCCAAGACGTTCTGGATATATTGTGCTTTCAGTTTTCTGGGTTTCCTGTTCGTGTTCTGGCAAATGCCCGAAACGAAGGGAAGATCATTGGAAGAAATCGAGCAATCCTGGGGCTCTTGAAACATTCCCGCCTGTCCTTACCCGCCAGTTGTTTTCCACGGGGTCTCTTGCATGCGTATCCCTCTTGCTTCGGTACTACTATTGGCCGTCACGATTGTGTTCGGAACATGCCCGCCAACGACAAAAGCCGCGGAATACACTCGTCTGACCACCACCACCGCCGCGATTCAAACCGCCGCGAAGGCATTTCCTGGTGGCGGCTATGAGGTAGAGAACATCCTGCCATCGGCGACAGGCGATCGCACGAATCGCGAATACGCATCCCACGGGCTGGGGCAAGAAACGTTCATCGAATTTGATTTGGGAGCGGCGCGGCCGGTCACCGCATTTCGGCATGTGCAGCGAAACACACCGGACACGATCGCCGAATCGGAGCTGGTCTTCAGCCACGCCGCTGATTTTCGCAGTGAGCTGGGCCGCGTCAAGGTTCATCACATCGACGAACCGGGTGCGACGACCTGGTCGACTTTCCCACCGAAAACGGCCCGATACGTCCGTTGGCAGGTCACGTCCGTCCTGCCTGGACGGTCCCGGAACGTGGGAGGGGGAAACCTGGAGTTCTTTGTCACGACCGGCTCCGACAAATCTCCCGACCGACTGGAACTTCACGCACAAACGCTACCGATCATCAGTCGGCACGGCGACCGACGAGACCGACCGCTGTTGCTTTCGATATCCTCTCCCTATGCCGAGGTGATACCCTGCGTCGTTCGGCTCGCCGACCAGGAGCCGAGGAAAGTACGAGTTCCTTTTGGGACGCACGAGCTGCCGTACACGATTCCAGCGGACGACGAACCGCAAACCCTGGAAGTGGAGATATCCGTCCATGGAGAAACGGTCGCCAAGAACGTGATCGAAGTGCCGGCCGCGCGCCGGATGACCTTCTACATTCTGCCACACTCTCACACGGACATTGGCTACACCGCGATCCAAACCGATATTGAAGACAAACAAATCTACAACCTACTGCAGGGCATCGCTGCAGCGCACCGCACGTCAGACTACCCGAAAGGTTCTCGTTTCATCTGGAATGTGGAGGTCGCCTGGGCGGCTAATCTATTCCTGGAACGCCTGCCGCCGCAGCATCGCGACGAGTTCTTTGACGCCGTAAAGCAAGGCCAGGTTGCCCTTCACGGAATGTACCTGAACGAACTCACTGGCCTCTGCCGACCCGAGGAACTCGTGCGACTGTTTCAGTATGCTGCGAACCTGAGTAAGCAGACCGGCGTTCCGATCGATTCCGCCATGATCAGCGATGTTCCCGGCTACACCTGGGGAACGGTCACGGCAATGAACCAGGCGGGCATCCGCTACTTCTCCGTCGCTCCGAACTATTTCGATCGAATGGGTGACATCCTCGTGCAGTGGGAAAACAGGCCTTTCTGGTGGGTCGGACCCGACGAAACGAGCCGCGTCCTCGTGTGGATTCCGTTCCGTGGCTATGCCACGTCGCACCTCTACGGAAAACTGTCGTCCGAGTTTGTCGAAGAGTTCTGCCACGGATTGGAGACGCGCGCTTATCCCTTCGATATCGCCTACCTGCGTTGGGCAGGGCACGGCGACAACGCCGTCCCCGACGCAACAATCTGCGACTTCGTCAAAGAATGGAACGCGAATCATGAATCCCCGCGGTTCGTGATTGCATCCACAAGCGAGGCGTTTCAGGCGTTCGAAGCACGATACGGCGAACAGTTGCCAGAAATGCGCGGCGACTGGACACCGTACTGGGAAGATGGCGCGGGCTCATCGGCGGCCGAAACAGCCATGAACCGTGCCAGTTCGGAAAGACTGACACAGGCGGAAGCGCTGTGGACAATGCTGAACGCCGATCGTTATCCGCGCAAGGTTTCAACGAGCCTGGCAAAACGTTCTGCTGTATTCCGAGCACACCTGGGGAGCCCACTGTAGCATCTCCCAACCCGCGAACCCTTTCACCGTGGATCAGTGGAATATCAAGCAGTCCTATGCCACGGCGGCCAACCTCCAGTCCCGCCAACTGCTGAACGAAGCTGCCGAGAACCGCGCCAGCTATCTCGCAGCCGAGGCGATCGGTCCACATCCCACCGGGAAAGGATTCTGCCTCGTCGATCTCTATAACACGACCTCGTGGCCGCGTTCCGAAGTTGTCCTGCTGTCGCGGGAGCTTTCTCATGCGGGAGATGCGGTAACGGACGAACAAGGAAACGCTTTGGCCGCACAACGCTTGGCCAGTGGTGAACTGGCCGTGCTAGTCCGTGACTTGTTGCCCTTTTCTGGCCGACGCTTACGTATTTCTCGCCATGGCTCCGCCACCGTAGCCGATCCTGCTACTGCTACGGAGCAAAGACTGGCCAACGGAAAATTACGGTTGCAGATCGATCCGCAAACCGGAGGAATCGCCGAATTCGTGGCGCATGATATTCCGGTCAATCTGGCCGACCGTGACAGCGGGCACAACCTCAACGATTACCTGTATCTGGTGGGCGATAATCCGCAGGAGATCCAACGCGATGGCCCGGTCGGCGTACGGGTGGGCGACCGAGGACCACTGGTTGCGTCGCTGCTGGTCGATTCCACCGCGCCGGGCTGTCACCATCTGACGCGCGAAATCCGAATGATCGCCGGTGCCGACCACGTGGAACTGATCAACACGGTCGATAAGAAGCGAATCGAAGCAGATAGTTACCACGCGCGCGAGGGCAAAGAAAGCGTGAACTTTGCCTTTCCCTTTCACGTTCCCGGCGGCGACTTGCGCCTGGATGTTCCGCTTGGAGTCATTCAACCTGAAAAAGACCAGATCCCGAGCGCCTGCAAGAATTGGCTCACGGTGGGACGATGGGCCGATGTCACCAACGATGATTTCGGAGTGACTTGGATCACGCTGGACGCACCACTCGTTCAGGTCGGCGGAATTACCGCCACTCTGCTGAATTCTCAGTCGGATCCCAACGTCTGGCGGAAGACGATCGAACCCACCCAGAAGATCTATTCCTGGGCGATGAACAACCACTGGGGCACAAACTACCGCGCCTACCAGACGGGCCCGGTCATGTTCCGCTATGTACTGCGTCCGCACACCGGCCGACACACGGATGCGGAGATCACGCGGTTTGCCACCGGATGCCATCAGCCACTCGTGGCCGTTCCCGGGCACGGGGTTGCCCCCGTTGGCGAGTCTTTGCTGCGCATCGATCCGACCGACATCCTCGTAACCAGCCTAAAACCCAGTGACGATGGCAAAGCAGTGATCGTCCGACTCCTCGGTGTCTCCAACCAGCCCCAGAATGCGCACCTGATCTGGTCGGGTGGTGGTCAGAAACAGATGTGGATCAGTGACACGAGTGAACAGGCGTGCGAACGCGTTGAGGGTCCCATCCCCGTGCCGGCGTGGTCTCTGGTAACCGTTCGAGTGGAGTGGCCTTAACGGGGTGGCCCACGAAGTCGGTGTCGCATGCCGAAGGACCGAAGCGTACGGCCCCAACGCGTCAGTCCGCCGGACCGCAGGATACAAACGGTTACAGACGAATCGCAGACCTTCGCATACGAGGACGATAGAATCAGAGGATCCGTGTCGCCCGCACCCCTGCGGTAAGGCGGCGCTCGAGCTGCCGGCGGCAGTATCGCCGCGTGGCGTCGCCAACCGCGCACCCAATCTCCCGTTCGGTCCGCTGCATGTCCCACGAATCGCATCGCCATCACATTCTGCTGGTCGAGGATGACCTGTCGCTCGCCGCGATGGTCGCCGATTTTCTGGCACCGCACGGCTTCGACGTCTCGGTGGAAGGGCGCGGTGACAAGGCGATCCACCGGATCCTGCAAGAACACCCGGACGCCATCGTGTTGGATGTGAATCTTCCCGGGAAGGATGGCTTCGCGGTTTGCCGCGAAGTACGGGCACGTTTTCAGGGTGCGATCATCATGCTGACAGCCCGAGGCGAAGAGGTGGACGAGGTCATGGGGCTGGAGGTCGGCGCGGACGATTACATGGCCAAGCCGGTTCGGCCGCGTGCCCTCTTAGCCCGGCTTCGATCGCACCTGCGCCGGGCGACGTCGGCCGATCAGGACGGACCGAAGCCGTCCATTCGCGTCGGTTCGCTGCTGGTCGATCCCGCTCGCCGTCTGGTGCAGATCCACGGGGCGACGGTCGACCTCACGACGGCGGAATTCGATCTTCTCGAACTGTTAGCAGAAAACGCTGGCCGGACACTCAGCCGCAGCACCATTTACCAACAGATCCATGGAATCGAATACGACGGCATTGACCGATCGATCGATCTGCGGATCTCCCGGTTACGAAAGAAGCTGGGCGACGATCCGGTGCGCCCGCAATGCATCAAGTCCGTCCGAGGCGTCGGTTATATTTTGTCTGTGGAACCATGACCCGGCTTTTCCTTCGCTTTTATCTCGGTGTGCTCTTCATTCTATTTCTGGCGTGGTACATCTACGGCATCGCTTCGGAACGGTACTACGCTTCCGAAACCAGTGATGTCATCGAAGAAGCGCATGGCGGCGGTGTCCGACTGGTCGCCGAGGAACTGGACGCAGTTCGCGTCGCAGATCGAGCGGATGCGGTGAAGGGTTTGGGGGAGCGTTTCGATTGCCCTATCGGCATTGCGGAACTAGCGACATTGCCTCCCAACGCCCAGCGTCGCATTCGAAATGGCGAGGACGTCGTCTTCTACATCGGTAAGGAGTGGGGGCGGCATGGTTGCCTCCCCACTATCCAACGGCCAAGACGTGGCAATTCTGGGTGCGCTTCCGACCTATACGCATATCGAAGCAAGTCTTTCCGGCGGCGTGCGACTGGCCGTCTCGAGGCTACGAAAAGCCACCGGGGAAGAACAAGAATCCGTACTGGCTGGGTTACAGGAGCGTTTTGACTTTCCCGTCGAGATTGTCCCCCGGTCAAGAGTTCCGCGTTATGAACAGCAGCGGATTGCATTGGGCGAAGACGTCGTTTTTTACGGTAACGAGGACGAGGAGCGGTTCTTCGTGATCACGCCCTTGCGGCGCGATGACCAGTTTCTTCGATTTGGCCCCTTTCCCAGTTTCGCTCGCGTCGAACGAAGGGCACTGACAACGACTCTCGCCCTGACCTTGCTGTTGGCCGGTTTGGCAATTGCTTTCTTGCTTCGTCCCGTCGCACGACAGTTGCGCACCGTGGAGAATGCGGCGAAGGCGATCGCCGCTGGTGACCTAAGCGCTCGGGTTGATGAACGACGCGTTCGGTCGGCAAGACCCTTGGCGCAGGCCTTTAACAATATGGCCGAGCGCACCGAAACACTCGTGCGGACGCAACGTGAACTGCTGCAAGCGGTGTCGCATGAACTACGGACTCCCCTCACTCGGATGCAATTCGCCATCGAACTCATTCGTTCGGCGAAGGACGATGCACAACGGCAGCAGCGGCTGGATTCGCTGGATGCGGCCACGGAGGAATTGAACAGTCTCGTGAGCGAATTGCTCAGTTATGTGCGCATGGAAACCACAGACTTACCGTTGGAAGGCGAATGGATCGCCCTGACCAACGTCCTGGATTCGCTGATCCCCAAATTCGCCACTCTGCATCCATCGATCCGCTTCGAGGTCGAGGACGGCTCCTCAGAAGAGATTCAGCCAGTGTACGCCGATCGAGCCGGTCTGGTGCGAGTCCTGAACAATTTGCTGGATAACGCCGCGCGTTACGCGCGCAATCGAGTTACGCTCACGGCAACCCGCCAGGATGCGGCGGTGCAGATTGATGTTGACGACGACGGAAGCGGTATTCCGGATGCCGAGCGAGGGCGTGTATTGGAACCATTCATACGCCTGCGAAGTGAAGAGAACGATCACGGCGTCGGTCTCGGTCTCGCCCTGGTTCAACGTATCCTCGCGCGACACGGAGGGCGCATTGAAGTGCTCTCGAATCCCTGGGGCGGTTGCCGGATTCGCACAAGCTGGCCCTGCCCGAGTGGAGCATTGCCTGGCTCAGAAATGTCGTGATCGGTAACGCTCGCGAATGAAACATCCGATCCGAATCGAACCACAATGGAAATATTTACAAATCAATCCGTGGGACGTGGTGCCTTCGGATCGTACACGTTGGATACACAAACGCAACAGACCTGCTCTCCATCCGAGATTACAATTTGGTCCAACATCCACGCAACTCCCTGCGCTCCGGCGGCCCAGGTTCCGCGTGGTACCTCTTCCGGGACCGCCGGGCGCTTTTATTTTAGCCTCGCATCTCCTTTCGCTCGTCGACGTAACAGGCCAATAATCTGGCCCTTCTTCCGGTTCTTGCGTTCTCAACGATCGGATCCAGTTACAAATCGATACAGCAAGCCCGCGATTGACGATGGACCGGCATGGACCTTCCGGGATAGAATCCAGTGGAGGGGATTGCGGGGCGTTTGCGCACGCCAATCGCGGAGAGCAGTGACCCTCGACACGATCCACTCGCCGACACAACCGACAGGCCTGTTTGTGCTGTGCAGGTGAGTCCTGACAGAACCCCGGACGGAAGTCGTAGCTATGTCACTCGATCTGGAATCCAAAACATACCGTCCCGAACGACCGCAGGTCGCGACGCCGACAGCAACGGCAGCGACTCCGGTGCCGACGGACCAACGGCGTTCGTGGTGGAAGATCGCCGTGCTTTCGCTTGCAGTGATCGCTGTCTTGATCGGTTTGGGAGCTTGGGTCCTGCAGCGGGGATCGTCGAAGAAGCCGGTGAACATGCTGACTCACCAGGTCACCATGGGAGATGTCGTTGTCACCGTGACGGAACAGGGCGCCTTGGAAAGCGCGACGAATAAGGAGATCAAATGCACAGTCAAGGGCGGCAGTACCATTCTCTGGATTATCGAAGATGGCACGGAGGTCCAGCCAGGTGACGAACTGGTCCGCCTGGATTCTTCCACCATTGAAGACAACATCAGCCAGAAGCGGATTACGTACGAGACTGCCCTGTCCACTAAGATCAAATCAGAGAGCGATGTTTCGGTGGCGAAGATCAGCATTATCGAATACCTCGAGGGAACGTACGAGCAGGAGCGCAAAACCTTCGAGAACGAAATCTTCGTGGCGGAGGAAGAACTCAAAAAAGCCGAACTGGCCTACGACTCAATTCGACGTTCTGTGTCCCGAGGATTGGTCTCGCCCTTGCAGTTGCAGGGCGAACAATTCCGTGTTGAGTCGGCGAGAAAAGTTCTCGAACTGGCGCAGAAGAAACTGCACGTGCTGGAAAACTATACGAAAGTAAAGACACTTGAAGAGTTGCAGGGCGCTTTGACGGCCGCCGAGGCAAAACTGGCCTCCGACACGGAATCTCTCAAGCTGGAGGAAGCGCGCCTTCTGCGGGAAAAGGAGCAGCTTCAGAACTGCAACATCCGGGCGGAATCTTCCGGAATGGTCATCTACCCTGAAGCGGCCGAGTGGAAGAACCAGCCGGAGATCGAAGAAGGTGCCACCGTCCGGGAACAACAAACGCTCCTCGTCATCCCCGACCTCGGAAAGATGCAGGTCAGAGTTGGCGTTCACGAATCAAAGGTCAAGCGACTGAAGCCAGGAATGCCCGCGCGCATCGAAGTGCAGGACAATACCTACAGCGGGGAGCTCGTTTCCGTGGCAACGCAGGCTTCTCCATCCGGCTGGTGGGATGGGAACGTGCGCAGATTCGACGCGATTGTCAGATTAGACTCCCGCGGGGGACTTCGTCCGGGCATGAGCGCGGATGTCGAGATCACAGTGGTTCGACACTCCAATGTGCTCAGCATTCCGGTCGCCGCCGTCATAGGAATCGACCAACAGCTCTACTGTTGGGTCGATGCCCAGACGGGTCTTGAGAAACGCGCACTGACATTGGGCGATAGCAACGATCAGTTCATCGTGGTCGAGGCGGGACTGGAGGCAGGCGAACAGGTCGTACTGAATCCACGCGACTTTGTGGAGGAGGCGGAGTTCGCCCAGCAGAACACTCCCACGCGAAAAGATCCGCAACAAGCAGGGGAGACACCGACAGGCCCGTCGCGCAGCAACTCCAACAAAAAACCGCCACGTCCCGAGGGCGAAGTCCAACCGCCCCAGGAACAACCCGCGGACAAGCCGGCCGAGGTCGCACCGATAAAAACGGCACCGGCTGCGAAACCTCCACAGGGGGACGGAAAGCCATCCGAGCCACAGGGGAAACCGGCCCAGTGAACGGCTCTTTCTTTCAGACGCTCAAGTTGGGTCTGCAGAGTCTGTTTCTTCAAAAACTGCGCGCTGGCCTGGCCGCTCTGGGAATCTTCATCGGCACAAGCACCGTCATCTGGCTGGTCGCCATGGGAGAAGGTGTCAGTTACCAGGCCCAACAACAGATCAAAGAACTGGGTGCGACAAACATCATTGTGCGCAGTGTCAAACCCTCGTCCGACTCGAAAGAAAACACCAGTCCCATTATCACGTATGGGCTTCTTCGGGAGGATTACCAACGGATTCTCTCCAATCTGCCCAACCTCCGTCGAGCGATCCCCATGCGCGAAATTCGACGAGAGATTCGCATGGATGATCGACTCGTTGACGCAAAACTCGTGGGATGTACCGAGGAGTACCTCGAGCTGAATCGACTGAGTATCTCTCGCGGACGATGGCTCAACGTCCGTGATCGCGGCGACAACGTGATTGTGCTGGCAGACCAGACAGCGCGCATCCTGTTTCGATACGAGGACCCAATCGGCCGGAGCGTGCGAGTGGGCAACGAAGTCTACGTGGTCGTAGGACAGACAAAGCCTCGCAGTGCATCCGCGGCAATCGGCGGCAGCCTGGAAGCCCGCGACTACAGTCTGGACGCCTACGCGCCACTACGCACGCTGGAGAAACGGATCGGCGACATGGTTGTCAACCGCCGCTCCGGCAGTTTCGGGGGTGAGGTTGTCGAATTGAGCCAAATCACGTTGACCGTCGATGATGTGGAAGAAGTCGACGCGACGGCCAGTGTGGTGGGGGCGCTGCTGGAGAAGTTTCATGAGAACGATGACTTTGCCGTTGTGGTCCCGAAGGAGCTACTCAATCAAGCGGAGAAGACGCGGGCGATGTTCAATGTGCTGCTGGTCATTATCGCCGGTATCTCCCTGCTTGTAGGAGGAATCGGAATCATGAACATCATGCTCGCCACGGTCACGGAACGAACGCGCGAAATTGGCGTTCGACGGGCGCTGGGAGCCAAGCGACGCGACATCATTCAGCAGTTTCTGACGGAGACGATCGTCTTGACTGCCAGCGGGGGACTGCTGGGCGTACTGTTTGGGCTCATGTGTGATCCGATCTTTCGAACTTTGCGGGCTCTCTTGTCCTCCGTTTCTCCCAACAGCTTGCCCGCAATCGTCCAAACGCTCGAACCGCGAATCGCTCCTTGGTCGGTCGCACTGGCACTCATCATCTCGGTCGGCGTGGGACTCGTGTTTGGTGTCTTCCCGGCGCGACAAGCCGCTCGTATGGATCCAATCGAAGCGTTGCGGCACGAGTGATCCGAGCGATTTTCCTGCCGGATTCGGCTCCGCCCAAGCCGCAGATTCGTTCCGTTTTCTCGCCGTCCCCATCCGTCAATTGTTGAAACCAATCGCCCTCGAGGGCCCCCATTTCGCCCGTTGCAATCCCCGGGGCCAGGGCGTTATAATCGAGGGGCTCGTAAAGACTTCGGGCAGATTTATCCCACCTGATTCGCCGCTATCCGTGCACGGGATGGCCGGTGAGAAACCGGGGCTTGTCCCCTGCGTTGAAGCCCCCCGTGTCGAAGCCACTGTTCCGCGTAACGACGCACGGACTCGCACACCGTACGACCGTGTTCGTTTTCGCCGTTTCGGGACGACCGCAACACAAATTGCGCTTCATGGACATGCCGATCGCTTCAACCCTCGAAACAGTTCTTCCGCGTTGACACAGCCTTTGTAGCACTTGCATCCACCAGAAGGAAAAGACCATGTCGAAAACAACACGTCGTACGTTCCTCAAGACCACGTCCGCCGTTGGCGCGGGCTATTTCGTCGCGGCTGGCAGCCGCAGGGCCCTCAGTCAATCTCCCAATGAAAAGCCAAATGTCGTTTGCATTGGAGTGGGCGGTAAAGGAGGAAGCGATTCCAACAATGCGGCGCAATTCGGCAACGTGATTGCCATCTGCGACGTCGACCGTAACACGCTCGAGGGAAAGGGAAACGCCGAGGGCTTTAAGGACGCCGAGCGATTCACCGATTACCGCGAAATGTTGGCCAAGCACGGCGAGAACGCGCAGATTGCGACCATCAGCACACCGGACCACATGCATGCACCGGCAACGCTGGATGCCATGCGGATGGGCATCAGTTGTTACACGCAGAAACCACTGACACGCACGATTTTCGAAGCACGACTTCTGGCGCAAGTCGCCGCCGAAACGGGCGTCTGCACGCAGATGGGCAACCAGGGCACCGCTCTGGATTCTTCGCGGGAAGCGATTGCACAGCTCCAGTCGGGCGTCCTCGGTACGTTGCAGGAAGTCTACATCTGGTCGAACCGTCCGATCTGGTGCAAGGGCCGAATCGCCGCATGACGATGGAAAAGTTTGCAGCGCAGGCGAAGCAAGAGAATCCGGACGGTGCCGAGCGCATCATCGCCTCCAAGCAGCGGCAAATTGAGCGAGATCTCGAACGGCTCGATTGGAAAAACTGGCTCGGTGTTGCTCCCGAGCGTGAGTACTGGCCCGGCCTCTATCACAGCTTCCAGTGGCGCGGCTGGTGGGACTTCGGCAGCGGTGCGTTGGGTGACATGGCCTGCCACCAGGTCACCGTACCCTTCGCCTCCTGCGGCTTGCGCGATCCGGTCTCGGTGGTTGCCAAGACATCCGGTCATGACTACGACAGCTTCCCCGCGAGCTCGATCATCGAGTTCCAGTTTCCCGAGACTTCCGAGCGGCCGGCCATTCCGGCCTGGTGGTATGACCGTAAGGGCAACAAGCCGCCACAGGAAGTCTTCAGCAAGTGGGGTATCAACAGCGTGTCCGACAGCGGCGTGATGATCGTTGGCGACAAGGGCGCCTTCTACAGCAGCGACGATTACTGCGGACGGTACGAGTTGAAGGGCGTCTCCAAGGCCACGGTAGATTTCGAGAAAGCCGTGAACAAGGGGAACAACGATCTGAATAATATGTACGAGCTGTTCCGCGCACTGGCCGAAGGCGATCCGAAGATCTGCAAATCCAACTTCGTCGATCGAGCGGGGCCATTGACGGAAACGATCCTGTTGGGCAACCTGGCCGTCTGGGCAGCAGCCAAGGGCGGCGAGAACGGCGCGATGGGCGATTGGGGTGAAAAGATCGAGTGGGATGCCGAGAATCTGAAGGTAACGAATCTCGCTGACCTCAAGACCCCCGGCGTCGCCGACTTGATCAAGCCGGTTTATCCGGAAGGCTATCGTTTGGAAAGCGCCGTCACCGCCTGACAAGTGCCGGCCAAGACGTAGGTAGCGAGTTGGCTTCGTCTCCAAGCGGAAAGATGAATCGGCAAGCACATCCTTCGCCGGTCATTCTTCGTAAGGGGTGGCGAGTCAGGTCCTGAATTCGAGCTGTGGGGGCACGGCATGCTGTGCCCCCACAGCTTTTCCATTCCAAGGGAGTATCAGCGCACAATGAACGGTTCCCGAATCTCAACGAGTGTTCTCGCCGCTTGGGTCCTCGCGGCTCTCTGTCTGTCTGGCTGCCCGGCCCCGAAGAGCGATCGTGGGGCGGCGGAACCAGGTTCGACGAACGGCACGGTCGCCAAACCGGAAGCGCAGCGTAGCCAACGTGTCGCAACCGCCAGCGCAGAGGATGTGACGGCGGCCATCGAGATCCTCGATCGCTTGGGCCGCAACACGCACGTCATCGCGCCCGGCAACTTGCTGACCGAAATTGAGATCCTCGACGGTTCCGCCATGACGGCCGACGATATCGTGACCCTCGGTCGACTCACCGACCTCGAAACTCTGCGGATTCTCAATTATCGCTCTTTGAATGACGAAATGGCCGCGCAACTAGCCGGTCTGAAGAATCTGAAAACCTTGGCTGTGACAAACTCCGTCATCGGTGACGCGACTGTCGAATTGATCGTCACGTCGTTCCCCCAGCTGAAAAATCTCGACCTGTCGTATAACACGAATATGACCAACGGCGCCATGAAGATCATCTGCACGCTGGACCAATTGGAGCGACTGTCGCTGATACAGTGCCGCTTCAATGACCTGGGTACCAGCCATCTGGCGAAGCTGCAAAACCTGCGTCTCTTGGATCTTCGCGGAAACATGGAGGCCGGTGACCTGACGATGGAAACCGTGGGAACGTTGCCCAAACTTGCCGCACTGAAGCACCGCAGCACGACGGTGACAGATTACGGGATGGAGTGTCTTGCGCAGAATCAGACGCTCAGTTCATTGCTGATGCAGGATTTTGGTGTCACGAGTCAGGCGGGACAGGAAATCGCCAAACTGGGCACCCTGAAGGAACTCGAGATCTTTCGTTGCCAAGGACTTGGCTCAGACGGCGTCTTGGCACTCAAGGGAATGAACCTCGAACGACTCAAACTTCGCGATTTGCCGTCCGTGGATGATCGAGCAATGGAAGTGTTTCAGGATCTGCCACACCTGCAGCGACTCTATCTGCACGAACTCGACTCGATCAGCGACGCTGGACTGCAGAATCTGGAAGCGCTCAAGTCGCTCGAAGTGCTGGATATCTGGTCCATTTCCCAGATGACGGACGCCACGGTCGATCGCATCGCCACACTGCCCCAATTGAAAGAGTTGTCGATTCGAACAACGAGTGTGTCGGACGCGGCCGTCGACAAGATCCTCGCCATGCCCGAGTTGCAATCGCTGGTGATCAAGGATAACGGGATGGTAACCGACGAAGCATTGCAGAGACTGTCTGGCAGGAAATGGACCAAGCTGGATATCGGTTCAGCTGGCACGGCGAATTGAGCGTGCCAGGAGGCATTCAGCCGGGGGATCAAGGAGCGTGCGCGGAAGAGTGCCCCGCGTCGGCCTCCGCTCACACACCCTGTAAACCGTAGGGTGGGCACGGCTCGCAACGCAAGCGCATGCCCACCAGGTTTCGCTTGCGCTGGGCTGAGCCTCCCGACGAGAGGAGGCGCACCACTCAAGACGGAGTGCACCGCACTGACGGAGTGGGCTGGGCACAACTCGCAACGCGAGCGCATGCCGACTGACGGGAGCGATGCTTGGATTGGATGGCCGGAACCATCATTCGGTCTTGTCGAAATCCGTATCGGCGTCCATCAGCTCCAGCTGCTGAATCCAAATATTCCGGAACAGGACATCATGACCTTCGCATTGTAGCTTGAGACCGCCCGGTGTATCCGTGATGCCTTTGCCACCGTCGTTTCCGCCGTCGATTCCGGAGTTCGGACCACCCCACACCTGATTGATGGTTTGGTTGTGATGGACTTTCTTTCCGTTGAAGTACATCGTCAGCATCGCTTTCTCTACTCGCTGGCCATCCCTGAACCTCGCGGCCCGAAACTTGATGTCGTATGCATTCCATTTACCGACCCCGTTGTACGCCTCATAGGGTGACTCGGTTTCATTGATCACGGCAGCAAGACCGTGCTTCGTACGATCACCGTCCAGGATCTGGATTTCGTAGCGGTTCTGCAGGTACACCCCACTGTTTCCTCCCGGCTTGGGAATGAGAAACTCCACATGCAGGCGGAAGTCACGAAACTTCTGTTTGGTTACGAGATCGGCGGCCCCGTATTTGCCGCCGGCCCCCGCCGGATCGCTGCTGACCATGACCGTCCCATCATCGATTGGATCGGGGACGATTTGCCATTTGATCGGCAGAGAGGAGCTGAAGCGAGGTCCCTCCCAATAGGTCCATTTGTCATCGAGCATCTGGCGAGTCCCATCGAAAAACACTTCGGCCTGCGTCGGGCAGGCCGCCCCCACACCAACGTCCGCACTCGCCGATGCATGCCAACCGACCAAGCCGGAAACACACCAGACCGCGATCCCGCAACAACGCATCGTACCCATGGAAAATTCCTTCTGCTGAGAGGTCCGGAATGAAGCAGCCCATCATTGTACCGAGTCCTCCGAAGGCGTGGCAGAAGCATGCCCCTTGTTTTCCCATGCAGCATGTTGTCGGCGAACGGAACTATGGGATACTAAAGCGATCCGTCAGGGCAGGGCGCCTCGCGCGCTGCGTCAGCCACCCAGTGGCACCCCATCCCAGAATCACGCTACGACAAAGCACGAGTCTGAACGCAGCCCTGGCAAAACAGACAGGGAATGCACCGAATCGGGCTTGCCGCGGGCGCGCTGGTCCAGTGGTTGCGCTATGATCATTCCAACACGCCCCTTTGCAGAAAGGCCACAGGATGCACACTTTACTTCGATTGATGGTGGTCGTCGCGTTCGGATCAGCCGCAACTGCCGCCGAATGGGAGATCCCGGCTCCGGCCGTTCCCGGACAAAGGGGCTACCTGCAAGGGAAACTGATCTACCCGTTGGAGAATCGACCGACCCCGGAGTGCCACGCATCCACGATCGTCGAGACACCGTCGGGAATGGTCGCCGCCTGGTTTGGCGGCACCGGCGAGAAGTTTCCTGACGTGGGAATCTGGGTTTCCCGCCGGGTCGACAACACGTGGAGTCCCCCGATCGAAGTCGTCAACGGCGTCCAGTCCCCGGAACTACGCTATCCCTGTTGGAACCCGGTCTTGTTTCAGCCCCAACAAGGACCACTGCTGCTGTTCTACAAAGTGGGACCAAGTCCGGACCGTTGGTGGGGCATGCAGGTCACCTCATCCGACGATGGCAAATCCTGGTCGGAGCCGGTCAAGTTGGGGCAGGACGAAGCCGTAGGTCATCTGATCGGTCCGGTCAAAAACAAGCCCATCCAACTACGTGATGGCACCATTCTTTGCCCATCCAGTACCGAACATCACGGCTGGCGAGTGCATCTGGAACGGACGGAAGATCTGGGAAGAACTTGGAAAGTAATCGGTCCGATCAACGACGGAACACGCTTCGCCGCCATTCAGCCTAGCATTCTGACCTATCCCGACGGTCGCCTGCAAATGCTCTGTCGGACCAAGCAGAGCGTGGTTGCCCAAACCTGGTCCGAGGACAACGGCAACACATGGAGCGAGCTTACGGCGACACCGCTGCCGAACCCCAATGCCGGCACGGATGCCGTCACGCTGCAGGATGGCCGACAACTCCTGGTTTACAATCACACAGTGCGCCGTGGCGCGTTTCCATCCGGCCGAAATCTGTTGAACGTCGCGCTATCTCACGACGGCGAAGAATGGTCGCCAATTCTGACACTCGAACGGGCAAAGGGAGAGTACTCCTATCCCGCTGTGGTGCAGGCCACGGACGCGAAAGTCCATATCACGTATACGTACCGGCGTCAGTCGATCAAACACGTGATCCTTGATCCTGCGGCGTTCTGATATTTCAGCGTGAACTCACCCGTCAGTAGAAAACAGTCGACGTACGGCCCCCGGTCGCCCTCAGGACTCGCCACCTCGCGGCGTTCCGGACATGCGTCCGCCTTTGTGCAACATCATGCCCGATCCGAAGGTCGGCACGAGAGTTGTAGGGTGGGCCTCAGCGAGTCCAAGATGTGGCGGATTGCGGAGAACAAGCCGAGCGGTGGCCCACCAGAATGCGGTGGCGGTCCGGCACAGCGCACATCGAACCGATCAGGACCGGATGCGAATGATCGAGATACTGTGTCGAATTCTGGTGGGCCGCGGCTCGGTCCCTTGGGGAGCATCCCGCGCCTGCGCTCGCCTTGGCGCCACCCTACAGGTCGTGTGCCGAACAGGATTGTGCCCGATCCTGCTTTGCCAGATATTCTCAGCCGAACGTTGCGCGGAGTCAAAATATGAAGGCGCCCACGCCGCTTCCCTGCTTGCTGCTGTTTTGTGCCGTTTTCCTGCTGAGCGTATCGCTGGCTGGGGCGGCAAATCCGCTGCCGATCGAGAAGCTCAAGGATCTCCAGGTTCTGCTCGGTCCGACCAACGGCGTGTTGCTGGAGCGCCATGGTCATCGGTTGGCCATCTACGGAGATCCGCCGAAAACGCCGCGGAAGTCGACACGGTACTTTTCACGCATCATCGGCGCGACGTTGTGTGGGCCGGACGATCGCTGATTCGGCACGGGGCGCAGGTTATCGCACCCCAGAGTGAAGCCGACCTCTTCTCCGATGTGCAGGCCTTCTGGGACCACTTCACAAACGCCCGGTACCACGATTACGCACAACAGACGACGAAGGTCCTGACGGAGCCAATCGCCGTGACAAGGTTCGTGCAGGACGAAGAAACCATCACTTGGCAGGGATTGCCGATTCGCGTCCTCGCAACGCCGGGCTACACCCAGGGATCCGTGACCTACCTGGTCGATCTGGACGGCCACCGGATCGCCTTCCCGGGTGATCTGATCTACGGCGACGGCAAGCTGCTGGATCTCTACAGTTTGCAGATGGCGATTCCCGCAGCCAAAGTGGGCGGTTACCACGGTTACGCCGGACGCTTGGGTGATTTGGTCGCCAGTCTGCGTCGGATCGCAGCAGAAAAACCTACGTTGATGATTCCCAGTCGCGGGCCGGTCATTCACGATCCGATAGCAGCGATCGACCGCCTGCTTGCCAGGCTTCAAGCCCTCTATCGCAATTATCTGGCAACCGACGCATTGCGTTGGTATTTCGGAATGGACCACATCCAGACCAAGGCGGCACGCGTGTTGGGTGCCGACGCCAAGCTGGATCTGATGGCACAAGCCGAGACGTTTGCGGATCTGCCTTCCTGGATCGTGCCACTGAATAATTCGCGGCTGCTGCTCTCGGCCGACCGGTCCGGTTTTCTGATCGATTGCGGAAGTCAGCAGATCATCGATCGCTTAAAGGAACTCCAAGCAGCGGGTCAATTGACTTTCATTGAGCATGTCTTTATTACTCACTACCACGACGATCACACGGATCAAGTTGCAAATCTGGTACGCGAGACGGGGGCCACTGTCCACGCGTCCCGTCGAAACTGGGATCTCTTACAGAATCCCGGATCCTACCGCTTGCCGTGTCTGACACGGAACCCGGTGCACGTTTCCGGTCGCGCAGAATCGGGAACGAAATGGCGATGGAAAGAATTCGAACTGGCGCTGTTCTATTTTCCCGGACAGACGTTATACCACGACGCGCTGTTGGTCACGCGGGACAGTGGCGAGCAGATCTTCTTTATCGGCGATTCTTTCACGCCGTGCGGAATCGACGACTATTGTTTGCAGAACCGCAACATTGTGCGTGAGGGGAACGGCTTTCTGGCGTGCCTGGAACTCCTGGAGCAGGAAGCCCCTGATGCGCTGCTGATAAACCAACACGTCGAACCGGCCTTTCGGTTCTCTCGTGAGCAGCGAACACGGATGCGAGAGAACCTGAAACAGCGGGAAGACCTTCTGCAAAGCCTGTTTCCCTGGGACGATCCCAATTATGGCATCGACGAAGGTTGGGCTCGATTCTACCCCTACGCTTGTGCGCTGCATCCTGGCGACGCGACTCAACTGTCGCTTCGTATCCTGAATCACTCGCCCGGCGAACATCAGTTTACTGTCAAGCTACATCTGCCCACCGGTTGGCAACTCGATCCCAACCCCATCGACACGGTGCGAATCCCCGCGAGGATGGAGGGCGCCATCTCCCTCGGCATTTCTATCCCTCGCGACACACCGCCCGGCCAGTACGTGCTCACCGCCGATGTCGCCTGGAACCAATGGGAACTCTGCGAATGGTCCGAAGCGATCGTGCGGGTCGATCCGACTCCCCCACCGTAGTGCAACCGGTCTGCTCGGCAGTCTTTACCGCGGTGCGATTCCCGCTGCGGGAACGACAAATCTTCCCGGCAATCCATGGACGGAGCGATCGCCGAGGATTATCATCGTCGGTGCGGGCCCGACCGCGAAAAGCTACACTGCGCGGGGCCGAATCCACTGCCACGAACACCCAACGTTATGCATTCGGGAGAAATCGATGACTGACGTTTCTAGACGACGTTTTCTCGAAGAATCGATGCTCGCCATCACCGCCGCCGGGGCGGCATCGGTGGGGATGCTCGGCCCATCTTCACAACCGGTTCGGGCGCAGTCCGGCCCCAACGATAAGCTGGGCGTCTGCGTCGTCGGAATTGGCGGTCGCGGTTGGGGAAGTCATTGCAGCGAATGGCTGAAAGACCCGCGGACGGAGATTCGCTATCTCTGTGACCCGGATTCGACGAAAGAAGAGAGATGCGACGCGATCGCGGAGAAACAGAACGGCGTACGACCAAAGTTTGTTACGGACATGCGGCGAGCTTTGGATGATCCCGCCGTCGATATTGTCAGCAACGCCTCCACGAATCATTGGCACGCGCTCTGTGGTGTTTGGGCGATGCAAGCCGGCAAACATTGCTATCTCGAGAAGCCGGTCTCTCACAATATCCACGAGGGCCAGGCACTTGTCGCCGCAGCGACGAAGTACAAGTTATGTTGCCAGGTCGGAACGCAATGTCGTTCCAATCCTTCGAACATCAACGCCGTCAAGTTCATTCACGACGGTGGAATCGGCGTCGTGAAATTTGCACGTGGCCTGTGTTATCGACGACGCAAGTCGATCGGACCTTTGGGAACCTATGAAGTTCCCCAAGAGATCGACTACGACATCTGGAGCGGTCCGGCTCCGATCGCGCCCGTGACACGACCGAAGTTCCACTACGATTGGCACTGGCAGCGGATGTATGGCAATGGTGACCTCGGAAACCAAGGCCCTCATCAGACGGATATCGCTCGTTGGCACCTCGGAATCAACCGTCTTCCCGATTCGGTCATCACCTGGGGCGGTCGACTCGGCTACGACGTCGAGAAGAAGGACCCCACCTTCCGGGACGCCGGGGATACGGGCAACATTGAGACGACGATCTTCGATTACGGCGATAAGTGCATCGTCTTCGAAACCTACGGACTCGACACACCCGCCGTCTTGGGTGCCAAGGTTGGCGTGATTTCCTACGGCACCGAGGGATACGTGGTCCAGTCCCAGTATGGGTATTCGGCCGCATTCGATCCGGACGGCAAGATGACGAAGGAGTTCAAGGGAAGTGCCAACCATTTCGGCAACTTTCTGGATGCCGTGCAGGCGAACGATCCATCGCAATTGAACTCGGACGCACTCTGCGGTCACCTTTCGGCCGGAATGAGTCATTTGGGCAATATCTCCTACTACTTGGGGGAAGATCACAAAGTCACGGTGGATGAGCTGAAGCAGATGGTCGGCCAGATCAAGAGTCTGGACGACAACGTGGCAACGCTCGAGCGAATCGTCGAGAAGACGGAAGCCTACGGCGTCGATCTGGCGCGAACGCCTTTCTCGATCGGACCACTGTTGCGTTTTGACCCCAAGGCGGAGACGTTCCTCGACAATGATGCGGCAAATGCGATGCTTACCCGCGAGTACCGAGCGCCGTACGTCGTTCCGGCTCCGGACCGCGTCTGACGCACGTCGTCTGCAGAAGGAAGGCGACCGTCATGCTCCCGTTGCTCACGTTGCTGCTGCCATTCACCGCAACGTCAGCGGACACGACGCCTCCGAATGTGCTTTTCATCGTTGCCGATGACCTGAATGACTACGTAATCGACGGCCGTTATCCAGGCGTGCAGACGCCACATCTCGATGCATTTCTGGAAACGGCCGTGCTGTTTGAGCATGCCTACTGTGCGGCTCCCGCCTGCGTCCCGTCGCGAGCCGCCTTTCTGAGCGGGCAGTACCCGTTTCGCACAGGCGCCTACCTGAATGGCAGCGATCCGTGGCAAAAGCCGGCGATGGCCAATGTCGAATCGCTTCCGGAATCCTTCCGCCAAAGCGGCTATGTCACCTGGGGCGCCGGAAAACTGTTTCACTGCGAAATTGGCCGCGAACACGAACGCGCTGCATGGGACAATGCCCCGACACATCGGGGCGGATTCGGACCGTTTCTGCCTGCGGCTGATCAACTGGCGGGGAAATGGTGGGGCGCCGGTCCTTGGTCCGGTCCCGACCATGACTTTCCCGACGTGGTGAATGCGGACGCGGCGATCGATTTTCTGCGTCAGCCACAGGACACACCGTTCTTTCTGATGCTTGGTCTTTGGCGCCCTCATACGCCCTTTACCGCACCGCGACGGTTCTTCCAACAGTACGACAAGCAACAGATCCAGATACCACCGCCTGGATGGTCGGAAGATGATCTGACCGACATTCCGGCCGCCGGCATCGCCCTCACCAAGATCTGGGGAGAGCGGTGGGAGAAGACCGGACAAACGCATCCGGAGCATTGGCGCCAGATTGTGTGGGGCTACCTCGCGTGCACAAGTTTCGCTGATTGGTCAATCGGGCGTGTTCTGGACGCTCTCGATGAAAGTCCCCATACGTCGAACACTCTGGTAGTGATCACATCCGACAACGGATACCACTGTGGCGAAAAAAACCATTTCGAAAAATCAACGCTGTGGGAGGCAGCGGCGCGCGTGCCGCTTGCCATCCGCCTACCCCATCGTCGAAACGCGGGCCAGCGGACGGCGGCAACGGTGACCCTGGTCGATCTCTACCCGACTTTTGTCGACTATTGCCGTCTCCGCACGCCTCCCCAACCTCTCGACGGGCGAAGTCTGCGTAAGATCCTGGAGAATCCCGAAACCGCCTGGAACCGTCCTGCCATCACCGTCTACGAAGAACAGGTCTTCTCCGCACGCAACCAGCAGCATCGCTATATCCAATATCGTGACGGATCAGAGGAGCTGTACGACCACCATACGGATCCGTTTGAACGCAAGAACCTGGCCAAGGATTCTGCGGGATCCAAGGCAATGAAAGAGCTGCGAAAAGGAATCCCACGTGCCTGGGCGAAATCGCTTGGCGGAAGAGAAGGGTAACAGGATCGAATCCGAACTGCCGTCCGGTGGACGGTGTCGCTGTGGGCAAAGTATCATTTGACCAGCGGATCGGGACCGTCGAGTGGTTCGGCGACGCGGAGAAGGTCCAAGCGGGTCTGCAGGGAAATCTGATTTTCGCCGCCTCGGCGCGTCGCGCCGGCGGCAGCGGTCCCGCGAATCGCCGGAATCCACGTCGAGGATCATTGGCATTACTGCCGGCCATTCCGTTCACAATCGTCCCCCCATAGATCACTCAAGGGAGAACCCGATGCACCTTTTTCCATACGGCCATCCGGAAAGATCAATCCGCGCAATCTGCGATCACAGCCATCGAAGAGCAACGCTCGCGTGCCTGCCCACACTTCTGTGCCTTGCCGTGACCACGTGCGCGGCCGAAACCGGCCCCGAACAGCCGATTGAGATGTCACCGCTTCAAGAAGCATTCGTGGCGGCTCAGAAGAAATGCGTCATGCCGCCCGAGAAACGACCACCCAAACAAAGACACTTTGTGCGTCTCAAAACGCTTTCCTTTGACCCAACGCGCGACCTTCAGAAACAGATCGAAGAATTCGAAAATGAAAACCGTCGCGGCTATGACGCCGGTCCCTTCCAAGTGCTCGACGCGACGGGCAAACGCGGTGACCAATCTGGTTGGGAGATCTGGTACAAGGATGTCTTCACGATCGAGCAGGAGTGGGCCCAGGGACTGAAGATCCCCTATTTCTGCCAAGTTCTGCAACTACGGGACGATGAAGGGAATCCCGTGGTCGCTGATCGTTTATCCGAGTCGGACTGGCTTGCGCTCAGTCGAAAGACCACGCGGGCCATCCTGAAACCGGTTGCCGAAGCACCTGAGGACACTATGCAAAATGTCCCCATCTATGTCGTCCGCTACATCGGCAACTTCGAGGGGAACGCGAAGTACGTCAAGCTCTATCTGGGAGCTCCGGGAACCACAAACTTCGTGGTGCTCGATGTCAGCGTCTACGACCACTATTAGTGCCTTGCCAAGACTCCAATTGACGGATGCGTGCCTCTTTTCCGTGAAGTAGTGCGCATTGTTCGTCCCGTCTCGACCGCGAGGGGAGACGGGGCGGAGTCTCCGAAAAATCAGTCGGGCACGCAAACTGTTCACTGAATCTGGCACAAACCTTCGGCAAGCGTGTCTGGCTCCCGTGTGCGCCGTGTAGGTCACGGTTTGGGTAACAGGATGGCCGCGTTCTCCGGCAACGTGATCTGGCTGGCTTTTCCGTCAATCCGGTATTGGATCTTCAATTGCTTGCGAACGCTCGGCGTTGGGTCGCCGCCGAAGCTGGCGTTGTAGGATGTCGACGGGAGCACGATCAGCGGCAGATCATGTTCGTGTTTCTGCAGCACCGACGTCACATCGGTCCATTGGTTGCCAGAACCGTATTCCGCCTTCACGATCTCCAGCCGCACGGGCGTCTGCCCGATCAACTTCAGCAGCTCCTGGACATCGCTCGTTCCGCCAACCGCTTGGGCAATCGCAAGCGTCACTCGTTCGGCGTCATCCTTGAGCGCAGGATCCTTCGCTGCCTCAATCGCCAACTTCAAGGTCCCCCGACTTGGGTACCGCTCCAAAACTTCCAGCACTAGCTTCTTGTCCACATCTCGCTGCGCAACTTGCATTGCTTCGCGGCACATCGTCACTCGGTCTTCTTCCGGCATCGTAAACTGTCGAGCCAAGCGGATGTAACCTCGGACGGCGCGTACCTGGTAGCGGCCATCGTCGGCCGTCTTGGCCAGTTCCAGCAGCACCGGGCCGGCATCGACGGTCATCCATCCGCCGAGCAACTGACTGGCCGTATCCTGCAGTTCGGGCTGAGCACTCATCGCAGCGGACCGCATGGCCTGTAACGCTCGAGGACCTCCCATGGCGCTCAGAGACTCCAGGATCGTGCGTTGCGCATCGAGCGGTGCGTCTTCCATCGCGGTCGCCAGTTTTTCCGCGCACGCTTCTCGATCCGGCATACGCACACTGGCCGCGCGAAGAGCCTGCGTGGCAGCGGCCGTGTCGCCCTTGCTCGGCTTGACAACTCGGTTGAGCAGCACATCAAGATCCTCCAGCCCGACGGTCTCGCCCAAGGCCGCCAAAGCCGCCACTCGGATCTGATCATCGGGATCATCAGCGGCCTTCAGAAGTGCCGGTACCGCCGGGATCCGGCGCAGACCGACCAGTTCCAACAGCACCCGCCGAACTTTCCCTTGCGCCTGATCCATTCGTGCGACGAGCGCGTCATTCACTTCCTGCCCCGGCAGATTTTCCAGGGTGGCCTTCGCCGCCTGGGCCACTTCCGCGTCATCTTCGGCGGCAATCTCCAACAGGTCCGCAACACAGGAGGCGTCCCCCAACCGTCGGACGACGTTCAGCGCAGCGGTGCGAGCCTCCGTCGACCCGTTCTTGGCAATCGACAGTACGGCTGGCAAGGAGCTGGCGTCGCCCCGATCCGCCAAAGCCAACAGCAGATTCGCCTGTCGCTGCGGCGAGGTTCGCTCGATCTCGGTCAGCAGAGCCCCTGTGACAGTTTCGCCCTGTAATTCTCGAGCGACCGAAAGGCCCATCGCGTGATTCCGTTGATCCGTGGACTGCAACAGTTCCAAGAGCAACGGCACGCCTTCGGAGCCACGCGCCAGGATCGCACCGCGAGTGGCTTCCAAGAATCGCTGTTGCGACACTTGCGTTTCACGAACTTGATCGTACAACTGCGCTGCTGCCGCATTCTTGCCCTGCGACATGAGCGATTCCGCACTCAAAAGACATCCCTGGGCAACCGACGACCGAATGTCCGGGGAAGCATTGGGGAGCGTCTGCTGAAGCTGCGCGATCGCCGCCTCGTCCGCAATTTTGCCCAGCGTTACCGCAGCGGCGGCAGCGACGTCCGGATCCGAGTCGTTGAGTCGTTCGGCCAACGCATTCACCGCTTGTGCATCACGGCGCACTCCAATGGAATTGATCACGCCGATCAGCAATCGACCATCGAGATCCTTCATCGCTTCGCGTAGGGCTTCGTCCGCCGCGGCCCCCGGTATCACTTCCAAGGCGATCCGAGCCCAGGAGGCAAGCTCCGGATCGGGCAGCAAGGCAGCAAGAGCGGGAACCGATTCCGGAGTCCCGTACACCGCCAGTTGTTTGCAGGTAATCGCCTTCTCGGCGGGTGCCGCGTCGGATTGCAGTACTTCCAGCAGAGGTTGTTCCTGCTGATCGGCCGCCTGAACTGACACGGACGAGCAAGTAAGCAGAGTCACCGCCAGCAGGGCGGACAGCAGGGCGTACGAAATTCTGAGCATGGGGATGATCCTATGGATAGTTGTGCGATCAACGAGCCGAGGGCCTGCGGGAGCCCAAACATCTCCGTTTCTTTCCCTTAGATGCGCCACGGCTCCCGCAGCGCTTCCGACCGAAGCCGATTGGCCTGTTCGTCATCGACGAAGGCATGCGTCTTCGTGTCGTAGTTCAGCTTTCGGCCCAGGAAGAGGGCAATATTTGCGCCGTGGCAGGCGATATGGGAATAACATGCAACCTCGGCATCCGCGAGAGGCTTTCCGCGGGACTTCACGCAATCCAGAAAGTCCCGCACATGGAATGTGGCCGGATACCCGCCGATCTCGGCAACCTTTCGCCCGGCCAGTAGCGCTGGGGAGCTCAACACCAGCTTTCCACTGTCACCGGTTTCCACCCAGCCTTGATCTCCTTCGAATCGCACCGGGCAGGATCCCAACGGCAGCCAGTCCTTTTCTCGAAGAATCAGTTCCACACCGTTAGCATATCGGGCGATGATCTGTCCGTCTTCCGGCGGATTGTATTCCACGGGTGCCGTGTCATCGGCATTGTTCGCCCATTGACACAGGTCGACACAGTGGGAACCCCATTCAAGCACTCCGCCGCCGACAAGTCCGCCGCCTTTTTCGAAGTTGAAACCATCGAGCAAAGCCTTGTTGAAGGGACGCCATGCGGCGGGGCCAAGATATAGATCCCAATCCACTTCCTCCTTCGGCGGCTCCGGCTCGGCCGGTTTCCAACCACTCATCTTGGCCGTCATGCCGGCGGGATGCGCGAAAACCTTCTGCAGTCTTCCCAGTCGGCCGCTGCTCGCCAATTCACAAGCAAAGGCAAAATGTGGCAGATTCCTGCGCTGCGTTCCTGCCTGGAACACCCGACCGGTTCGTCGGATCGTGTCGGCCAGAATCAGGCTTTGGGAAATGTTCTTCGTGCACGGCTTTTCACAATAGATGTCTTTGCCGGCCTGTGCTGCCAGAACCGACGCGGTCGCGTGCCAATTCGGCCCCGTGGCGATGAGCACGGCATCAATGTGGTCCTGATCCAACAAATCGCGGAAGTCACGATACGTGGCACAGTCCTGGTTGCCGTTCTTCGAATCGGCCACCTTCTTGATCGCCGTGCGACGTGCTTCTTTGACATCGCAGACCGCAACGAACTGCACGTCTGGCTGTTCCAGAAAACAGCCCAGGTCATAGGAACCCCGCCGGCCGATCCCAATGCCACCCAACAGAATCCGCTCGCTCGGCGCCACGGCACCGTCTCGCCCCAGGGCGGAACTGGGAATGATCTGAGGCGCCATAAACAGGGCACTCGCCTGCGCCGCCGTTTTGAGAAATCGACGTCGAGGAATTCTTCGTTGCGATCGAGACATGGGAGTTCTCCGGTGTTGGCACCGGCCCGACGAATTCCCGCAGCACTCGCGGAGGACTGTCGAGCCTTAACGGACAATTTGTACGTTTCGTGGGGGACATTTCCTCATCAGGCAGCTGCCGCCCCGCGAAGTTTCATGTAGACCTATCGCCAGAAGCTTGTGAAGGGCCGCTCGCGATCGGCGAACACGGCACCTAGTAGGTGGGACCACCCTGGGGTAGTGCCTCTTAGCATAACGCCACGCAAATCAGTTTTCCATTCCCCTTTCCGTTGGAACCGGACCAGAAAACAACCTACCATAAGCCGGTCAAACCGCCCCCTGTTGGCAAGCGGCCGCGCGCTGGACGCCGGTCCGTTTCCGACCTACCGAATCGCAGCTACAATCTGGTGAGTGTTCTGCGTATGAAAACCGCTGATTTGACCACCGTGCCATGCAGGCTGCGCCCGTCGGCTTTGGGAATCTGCCATGCAGAGAAGGAGTACCGAAGATGCTGAGAACCTGGTTTCCGTGGACAATCCTTTTGGCCGCCTTCTGCGGTTCGTTTGCCGTCGCCCAGACATCGGCGATCTCCTATCAAAAACTGCACTTGAGTGACAAGTTCCTGTGCGAGGGTGCTTACTACGCCGATTTCAATCGCGACGGCAATCCAGACGTCGTCTCGGGGCCCTACTGGTATGCCGGCCCGGACTTCGAAGAGCGTCATGAAGTCCGCCCGGCCGAAGAATTTGACCCGAAGAACTACTCCGACAATTTCCTGACATTCGCTGACGATTTCAATGGCGACGGCTGGGCCGACATTCTCTATGTGCCCTGGCCGGGCAAGGACGCCTCCTGGTACGAGAACCCCGCCGGAAAGGAGCAGGCATGGAGAGCACACCCCGCCCTAAAGAATGTCGGCAACGAGTCTCCCGTTTGGGGTGATGTGAACGGCGATGGACGCCCCGATCTGGTCTTCAACATCGACGGTTACCTGGGATATGGAACGTGGGATCCAACGCAGCCCGAGCAAGAATGGGTTTTTCATCCGGTCAGCACCAAGGGAAGCTACCAACGATACACGCACGGGACGGGGATCGGTGACATTAACGGCGACGGGCGAGTCGACATCCTGGAATCCGCCTGCTGGTGGGAACAGCCCGCCAATCCCGAAACCGGAAACCCCTGGATTCAGCATCCCTACAAGTTCGCCGAAGCCGCAGCCCAAATCCTGGTGTACGACGTCGATGGCGATGGATTGAATGACGTCATCAGCGCCTGGCACTGCCATCAATACGGACTGGTCTGGCACCAACAGCAGCGCAACAATTCCGGGGAAATCAGCTTTCAACAGCACGAGATCCTATCCCCACAACCGGACCTGGACTCCGCTGCGCTACGAATCAGCCAGTTGCACGCTTTTCAGTTGATTGACATGAACGGTGACGGACAGAAAGACATTCTGACCGGCAAACGTTTTTGGGCTCACGGCCCCGAAGGGGATGTGGAACCAAACGCGCCGGCCGTGATCTTCTGGTTCGAACTGCAACGCGACGGACCGCAAGGCGTTCGTTTCATCCCCCACCAAATTGACGACGACTCCGGGGTCGGCACACAAGTGGCCGCCACGGATTTGAACACGGACCGGACGCCCGATGTGATTGTGGGAAACAAGAAAGGAACGTTTGTTTTCCTCAGTCGCGCCGGACAGTAGAAACGGGCCGGGCGCAGGCGAGAGAAGACTTGCGACTTCGAGATTTTTTCTTCAACCCTGCGCGTCCGGTGAGCCTCGGCGAGCAACGCGAAGCCGAGAAGATCCGGGCTTCCGGTGGTCAACCGGCGGCATTGGCTGCGCCGAGATCAATCGGACCAGAAGGTTTGGCAGTTTTCGAGCCCACGTGCAGCAGGATGTTATCAACGCGCATAACCGTCTCGCTTCGAGGGGGTCTGCCGAATGCATTGCTACCGACAACCTCAAGCGACATGGAGACCAGCAAATGGAGCACTGCAAAGCCTCTCCGAAGTAGACGCCTTGGAATACGGTTCTATCAAGCACTTTTTGATTTCCAGCGTATCGCCTTTCTCCGTGGTGTTTCGTCGCCCTTGCTGCTCGGAAGGGACGTCGCCACCAACGCTTCATGTCCGTGCGACACGCACTAGCCAAGTGAGGACAAGATGACCGACCAAATGGGCAAGTGGAACCGACGCAGATTCCTTGAATCCATGGCAGCTCTTGGTGCCGCCACACTGGCCGTACCCCATCGCGGATTCGGTGAAGAAGCAGCGGGCCCGATCAAGTTGGGCTTCGATAACTTCTCGATTCGCGCGTTCGATTGGAAGGCACCCCAACTGATCGAATATGCCGCCAGTCAAGATGTCGATACTCTCTTGCTATCTGATTTGGACGTCTACGAAAGCCTCGAAGCGGACTACCTGAAGAAGATCCGCGATCAGGCGCAGCAAGCCGGCGTCGAGCTGCAGGTCGGAACCGGCAGCATTTGCCCAACGTCGAATTCGTACAACGCACAGAAATGGGGCAAGGCCGCGGATCACGCTCGACTGCTTGTGCGAATCGCCAAACAACTCGGATGCACTGTTGCTCGGTGCTATCTGGGTAGCCGCCGCGATCGGGAAGGGGACGGAGGGATTGAACGTCACATCGACCAAATGGTCCGTGTACTCCAAGAGGTCCGCACCGAGGCCGAAGAGGCGAACGTAAAGATCGCGGTCGAAAACCACGCGGGCGACATGCAGGCCTGGGAATTGGTCAACTTGATCAAGGCCGCCGGGCCAAGTTTCGTCGGTGCCACGATGGATCCAGGCAACGCGACATGGACCATGGAAGATCCCATGGTCAACCTGGAGATCCTTGGTCCGTACGCTCTGACCACCGGCATCCGTGACACTGTCGTATGGGAAACGCAAGATGGAGCGAAAGCGATGTGGGCCAACATGGGCGAGGGCCTCGTCGATTGGCCGGCCTACGTGAATCGGTTTCGCCAACTCTGCCCCCAGACTCCGTTCGTGCTGGAGATCATCTCATACAAGTGGGCCAGTGAACTACCGTACTTGAAACCCGAAATCTGGTCCCGTTTTCCCAAGGCACGGGCGCACGAATTCGCCCGGTTCGTCGCGATGGCCAGACGAGGCAAGGAGTACACGCTGCCGCCGGGACGCCCGCAGGACGGCGCCACCGCGGAAGCCGAGCAGGCGCAGCAGAAATTCGACCTGGAGGAGAGCCTGCAATACTGCCGCACAACACTAGGCTTAGGAACGAAAGGGTAGAGCATGCAGCGCCAACATTTGCATCGAAGAGCTTTCCTGCGGCAGAGCAGTAAAGCAGGTACCGCTTTGCTGGCCGCGCCATATTTTGTTCCGGCTACCGTACTCGGGGGACAAAATGCGGTTGCCCCAAGTGAAAAAATCACCGTCGCGCTCATCGGAACGGGAAGCCACGGCACTCACTGGAACCTGCGGTTTTACCTGCAACAGCCGGACGCCCAAATCGTGGCCGTCTGTGATGTCGATAGTAACCACTTGGCCGAGGCAAAAAAGAGAGTCGATGAAGAGTACGGCAACACCGATTGCGGCACAACCAAGGACTTTCGCGAGATCCTGGCGAGACCCGACATCGATGCCGTGATGATCTCGACGCCCGATCATTGGCATGTGCCGATGAGCGTAATGGCGATCAAGGCCGGGAAGGACGTGCAATGCGAAAAGCCGACGCTGACGATCGACCAAGGAAAAATCCTCGTCCAGACGGTACGCGAACATGACAAGGTCTTTCAGACGAGCACGGAGGATCGAGCCGTACCGGTCTATCACCACATGGCCGAACTGGTTCGGAACGGTCGAATTGGCAGGCTGGAACGAATCGAGGTGATTCTACCCAAGCAGCCGTTACGGCCGGGTGATGCCACGCCGCAGCCCATCCCTCCCGAGTTGGATTTCGACATGTGGCTGGGACCCGCACCGGAGGCTCCCTACACTCCCGACGGAGTACATTACAACTTTCGCTGGGTGTGGGATTACTCCGGCGGCGTCATTTGCGATTGGGGAACGCATCTGTTCGACACCGCGCAATGGGCCAATGACACGGAACGGAGCGGCCCGATGGAAGTGGAGGGAACCGGCACGCACTGGGAAGGGGGACTGTACAACACCGTCAAAGATTACGATGTCACGTATCGGTACGCCAACGGAGTGGTCATGACCTGCAAGCCCGGCGATCCGAGCATCAAGTTCGTGGGGACGGAAGGCTGGGTCGGCAATCGAGGTTGGCGGGGGAGACTGGAGGCCAGCTCCGAGGAAATCCTCAACTCCGTGATCGGTGATGACGAGGTCCACCTGTACACGAACCCTGGCGGCGAACACCGTGATTTTTTGGATTGTGTCAAGAGCCGCAAGGATCCGTATTTTCCGGTAGATATCGGACACCGCGTGGCCACCATTTGCCATTTGGCCAACATCGCGATTCGACGGCGCAAGCTGCTGAAGTGGGACCCGGAAAAAGAACTCTTCCTGAATGATGATGACGCCAACGCGATGATGTCGCGTCCCATGCGCAAACCGTGGACACTCAGCTGAGAAGCAATCGCGCGAAGAAACAAGGCGGTTACACCGTTTGCCCTGCCGGGCCCGGCCACAAATCATCCATCCGGTGATTCGACCGTGACCGCTTCGCTTCGCTCCCCGGCAACAAGCGTCAGCAGTTGCAGCAAAGCCGCTCGGATCTTCGGCTCCGCTTGCACCTCCAGACAGCTGCTGCGTGCCCGCCACGTGGTGTACCCCCCCAAAGGAAACTGGTCCGGGGGAGGAATGTATCCGAAGTAGCCGTTCGCCATCGAGATGTTCAAGGTGGGCTGCAACGGACTATCCCGCTTGATGGCCAAACCGGTCGTCCCGTAGGCTTCGTTCGGCATGGCGGTGATCGCCAGTTCTCCCAAGCGGATCGCTTGCAGCTTGAGATGCCGTTCCGCAGGAGATGCATCCAGAATCATCGTTTCGCGCGCATAGACTTCCTCCACCGACCGCGGTGGATCAAGGTCCTTGTCGCGAAGGAACTCACTCGCCGCCCGCACCTCCTCGCGATTCGGCAGGCGCACTTGCAGCGTCAACATCCGTTCCGACATCACGATCGGGACCCAATCGAAATACGCAATGTTTTGATATGCCTCCCAGGCAGCTTGGGCGACATCCTCGCCAACGGTGTGCCGGTCGAATTTCCGTGGAGGATTGACAAAATCGCAACAGTTGGCGTCACCACTCGTGCCGTTTGACATGATGGCGACGAAGGATGGCGGAGCCCCCTCTGTCGCGAGCAACTGCGCAATGCGCTGGCAGAAAACGCCAAAATAGTCGGCTGAAATCGCCGGTGCTCCGGCGTAATGGGTCGAGTAATTCCCCAGCACGGCCAGCGGTTGACCGCTGCGAGTTTGCACAGAAATCACCGAAACATCCGTGTCGACCGGCCCCGTCCGGTGCACTGCATCCGGGTTTTGATATCCGGGGTTCATCTGCACCGATCGTCCTTCATGCCACTAAAGCGATTCGTTTTTGCGCGGCCCGGCTTCATCACGAAACGCCGACAGAACACATTCTTGGGATCCGTACCTACCGCCCAGCCAATGCGCGCGGGCGTCCGATGCCGGTATGCCTCGGTAATTCCCGCCGCGATCTTTCCCGGCAACCACTTCGCATACTCTTCGTCCACACTGCTGCCCAGAACGCCCATGACCGACGGCGCCGAGTGACAGTGTGTTGCGGCGATGAGCATCCGATCGATCCGCAGTCCTGTGGCCTGATGTGTCAGCGCCTTTGCCTCATCAAGCAATTTCTGGGGAATTACGCAACTGTCGATCATGGCGATCGCGATCTGTTCCTGCCCGTCATCCAGAACAAGGCAACGGGCATACAGCGGATCATGGACCTGCCTGCTTTGTGCCTCGGCGAATCCGCCATTCACAATCACCGGTAACTTCTGTGGGGTGATCTCCATCGCCGAGGCGCCGGCGCGAAACATTTTTTGCGTCTCGGAGCCAATCGTCGGCGATTCCCGCAGGCATGTCAGCGCACAGACGGCCATCATCAGGCAACGGATCAGCCACCTGACGGCTGGCTCCCAATCGGACTCGCTACCGTAGCGTAAATGCATCTTCGACCTCACCGATTTCGCACCCAACGGTCAGTAAGTTATCGACAGGTCCCATTATGCGCCGCAAAGAGCCCGCTTGAAGACGGATACTCGATGGCTCACCATATATCGTGGAGAGACTCGCGTGGGCTCCGCCTTCAGACCGTGCCTTTTCAGAAAGGTTGTCGATGACATTCCGAAGTCGTGGTTGCTCACTCTTCATGCTGCTATGCGTCTCGATCAGCGCTGATGATCCTACGTCGATTGGCGGAACGACGACGCCGGTCGACCAAGAGCACGGTGGTGTCGTTTGGCCCGTGCCGGATTGGCAACAAGTGAGCCCGAGTCAAGTCGGGCTGGATCCGGTACAACTCCGGGCGTCCCAAGCATATGCGTTGCGCGGAGGCGGGTCGGGCTATATCATTCGGGGCGGAAAACTCGTGCTTGCCTGGGGTGACGCTCGCCAGAGATATGACCTCAAGTCAACGACCAAGTCATTCGGCTCCATTGCCTTAGGCGTGGCGATCGGTGATCAGAAGGTTCGTCTGATGGACAGGGCACGTCAGCATCATTCGACGCTTGGCGTTCCGCCACAAGAGAATGCACAGACCGGGTGGTTGTCCGAGATTTCCATTCTTCACCTTGCATCCCAGACGGCCGGATTTGAGAAACCCGGTGGCTACACGCGTTTACTATTTCGCCCCGGAAGCCAATGGGACTATAGCGATTCGGGGCCGAACTGGCTGGCCGAATGCATTACGCTGGCCTACGGACGCGATTTGCAGGAATGGATGTTCGACCGCGTCTTCACGCCGATCGGGATCCAACGAGCGGATCTGGTTTGGCGGAAGAACGCCTACCGTCCGGAGATGATCCGGCAGATTCCACGACGCGAGTTCGGTTCTGGCATCTCGGCGAATGTCGACGCGATGGCGCGGATCGGTTATCTGATGCTGCGGCGCGGACAATGGCAGGGGCGGCAGATTCTGCCTTCGGAATACGTCGATCTGGCGTGGCAAACGCCCCCGGGGCATGAACTGCTCCCGGTGCGCGATCCACAAACGTATGGCGCCGCTGCGCGGCACTACGGATTATTGTGGTGGAACAACGCCGACGGAACGATTGCCGAGGTTCCGCGAGATGCGTATTGGTCGTGGGGCCTCTACGACAGCCTGATTCTCGTGCTGCCGTCCCTCGATATCGTGGCAGCCCGCGCCGGGAAGTCGTGGCCGAGAAGCGAGAACGGGGGACACTACGATGTGCTCGCCCCGTTTCTTCAGTCGATCGTAGCATCGGTTGAAGCCGAGCCAAGCGATGCCCGGCCGCAGCCAACTCGTTGACTATGCACCGACGACTACCAGGTACCGTCCTTTCCCGCATCATGGGCACACTCAAATGAAAAGCCTTCGTCACGTTGCTTTGCTTGTGTTGTTGGCTTTCCGCGTTGGCGCCGCGGAACGATATTCCGGTGACGATGTTTCGCCGTCGGTGACCAACTTGTCCAATTTGTCTCCTCAACCGGCCGGCGCGGATGGGTTCTCCGGATCGACGACGGTCACTTCGCGACCGACCGTGGACGAATTTGATTTTGGGGCGTTAATACGTGCTTTGGCGGCAACTTCCCGACGCATGCCGATGCCGAAAAAGTGGCCGCCCATCTGGCAAGATGGGGAGTCAATGGCCTGCGAATTCACCATCACGACACAGCCAACGCTCCGCGCGGAATCTGGGGACCGGTTGTGAATGGCCAACGAACCCTTGATTCGGAACAGATCGATCGTCTGCACTATTTCCTGGATCAACTGCACCGTCACGGCATTTATGTGAACCTGAACCTCCACGTGGGACGGACTCTCCTCGAGGAGGAGGGCTTCGCGATGGAAGGCCTGCCGTATGCTGTCAGGTGCAGCAAGTATCTGTCGTATTTCGAACCGCGGATGCAAAATGCCTTCCGACGTTTCTGCCGCGAGTACCTGACACATCGAAATCCCTACCGGCAAATCCGCGGACGGACGATCCCGGCTTCGCGATGATCGAAATCACGAATGAGAATTCCTTCAGCAAAACGGGGCCAAGTCTGGCCGCGACCTTGCCGGATCCGTATCGAGCCGAGTTCCAGTCACAATGGAATCGCTGGCTGGCAGATCGTTACCCCAATACAGAACAACTGACAGCGGCCTGGGGCGGGAACAACGAACCACTGCAGAAGACGATCGTCGACTCGCTGACCTGGGATGAGTCTCGGGGGCCGTGGCGATTGCGGCAAAGCGGTCAGTTCCCGGTGGTTCCTCGCTTTGGCCAAGCCGGTCCTACGGCGGACATGCCAGCCATGACATTGGAGGTTCGCGGAGAAGCACCGGCTGTGAGCGATCAGGAGCTTCAGCTCCCGAATCTCTCTTTGCAAGCAGGTCGGATCTACACGCTCTCTTTTTGGGCCAGGGCAGTAGCCCCGCGCAACTGTACGTCGACGTCTCCCACCAGGGCTCACCAAACTGGAGCAGCGTGGGATTCCAACAGTCTCTGCAGCTCACACCCCAATGGCAGCAGGTACACCGCGTGTTTCGCGTTGCTCCCGATGTCGGGGAACAAGCCCGGATCTGTTTCAAGTTCGGTGGAGATCCCGTGGATTTTTCGCTGGCCGGCGTTTCGCTGCAACAAGGTGGAGAATGGCTCGTGCTCCCCGCCGGTCAGTCGCTGGAAGCGAAAACGATTGGCATCCCCACCGAAGGCTGGAGTGAAATCGCGATCGCGGATGCAAAACAGTTCATGATCGATACCGAAAAGTCATTCATTCGCGAGATGGTCACGTTCCTCAAGCAGGATCTGGGTGTGCGCATTCCGATTACGGCGTCTCAGATCAATTACCACAACCCGGAGATCGTCGCGGAAACATGCGATTACGCCGACATTCACGCCTATTGGCAACATCCACGATTTCCTCGTCGCCCCTGGGATCCGGCGGACTGGATGATCGTCAATACGCCGATGGAGGCGATGCCCGACGGCGACGCACTGCTGAGCCGCGCTCCTGGCGGCTGGTCGATCGTCCCTTCACGCTGTCCGAATGGAATATCCCCGACCCGCATGATTACGCAGCCAGTGTCGTCCCCTTCGCCGCATTGATCGCCGCCCTACAGGACTGGGATGGCGTGTTCTTCTTTCAATATCACAGCAGCCAGGACAATTGGACGACCGATCAAGTGCAGCGATATTTCTCCTTCAATGGTCAACCGGCAAAACTGGCTTTGCTGACGGCGTGTGCGCACCTGTTTCGGCGTGCTGACGTCCCACCGTTGCAGCAGCAGCTGGCCAGCTCGGCCGACCACCTCCTCTCGCCCCAACAAGCATTCCACCAACGAATTGGCGTCGACGCGCAGTTGTCGACACAAACTCCCGTATCCGTCACCTCCTCGAAAAGGCTTTCTACTCCGGACAACCGCATCGTATGGGATGCGACCGACCCGCAACGCGCTATCGTGCGGGTTGACGTACCCGCACGCGCGCCGTGTGGGGGATGGTGGGTGGACGAGAGGTCCGACTGGGTAGTGTCCGCGTGAAGTTCGGTTCCCTGGACCGCGACTACGGCGTCTTGGTACTCACGAGCCTGGACGGAGAACCGCTGGAGAGCTCATCGCGACTGCTGCTGGCCGCTGTCGGTTCTGCCCAGAATCAAGGTATGCAGTGGAACGCCGATCGCACGTCCGTCGGAACGCAGTGGGGCCGGGGACCGGCGATGATCAACGGCGTGGCCGCGGAACTCGAGCTGCCGTGGCCGGCGCCGTCCGCGCTCTCGACGGGCGTGGTCATCCCCAGGGTGAAGTGCCCGTCGATATTCGAAGCGGAGTAAGCCACTTCGCCATCGGCCCCTCGCATCAGACCCTATGGTACGAAATCGAGAACCGTTCCCACCTTTCGGAGAACCGCTGATGCAGCCACAAGGAAAGCAAATGCCGGTGCCCGACTTTTCCCGCGTTCTGAGGCCGTTGGGCCGCGTCCTGTTCACCTTACTCGTGGGACTTCCCGCGTGGGACCGCGGCCGACCAGCCAAATATCCTCTTCCTGATCGCCGATGACCTGAATGGTGACTTGCATTGCTACGGCCATTCGCAAGTCCGGTCGCCCAACATCGATCGGTTGGCAGGGCACGGCGTCCGCTTCGAACGAGCCTACTGCCAATTTGCCGCTCTGCAGCCCCAGTCGTTCTTCGTTCTTGACCGGGCGGCGGCCGAACGCAACGCGAGTTTTGCGGAACCCTCGGGCCGGCCGCTTCTCCACCGACTACACCCCGACGCCCCATTTCCGCGAGTTCATCCCCGAGACGATTACGATGCCTCAGCTGTTTCGCCAACACGGATACGCGGTCGCTCGGGTTGGCAAGTTGTATCACTATGGGGTACCCGGTCAGATCGGCACCAGTGGACTGGACGACTCCGAATCCTGGGACTCCGTTGTCAACCCGGCAGGTCGTGACAAGGCGGAAGAGCACAAGGTGTTTACACTCGTCCCGGGCAGTTACGGAGGAACGCTCAGTTGGCTGGCGGCGGATGGCGCCGATGAGGAGCAGACGGACGGGCTCGTGGCAACCGCCGCGATCAGTTTGTTGGAAGACTACAAGGACCGTCCGTTCTTTCTCGCGGTCGGCAATTTTCGCCCCCACACTCCCTATGTCGCACCCAAGAAGTATTTCGGCCTCTACCCGCTGGATACGATTTCTCTTCCCCCGCTCTCCGACGATGATCGGCAGCGGATCCCCGAAGCCGCTTATGCCAGCCAGAAAAAAGAGCAGGAAGCGATGACCGATGCGCTCCGACGCGAGGCGATTCAAGCGTACTGGGCGTCGATCACATTCATGGACGCGCAGATGGGTCGAGTACTGGATGCATAGACCGCCTCGGATTGCAGGAGAAAACGATCGTCGTCATCACCAGCGATCATGGTTATCACATGTACGAGCATGGACTCTGGCAGAAGATGAGCCTCTTCGAGAATTCCGCGCGAATCCCTCTGATCGTGGCCGCCCCGGGAATGGCGGGGAACGGCCGTGTCACCGAATCACTGGCCGAACTCGTGGACCTGTATCCCACACTCGCCGAGTTGGCGGGGCTGCCGGTCCCCGATTACCTGGACGGTTGCAGTCTGGTCCCCGTTCTGCAAGATCCAACACGAACGGTCAAAGATGCGGCGTTCACGCAAGTCCGCCGCGGGCGCTACCACGGATTCAGCATTCGAACCGCCCGATGGCGCTACACCATGTGGGATGGCGGAAAGCGAGGTGAACAGTTGTACGATCTACAGACCGACCCGCGGGAAACCGACAACCGGGCGGCGGATCCCGCTCTTACGGAGACGGTTGCGCAACTCAAAGCGAGGTTGATCGACTACGCCGAGGATACCCCGGCGCCGTGAACCGCTTTCGATGCACAAGAACCTGGGGCCGGATCCAAAGTCCTCTGCGAGCCCCCGGGGCAAGTCGGGCAGCGATCATTCGCACCAGAGGCGTGCGTCCATGAGAACCGGTTGCTGGTCAGAGATCGCTTCTATGGTAACACACGCCTCACCGGCGCCGAAACGCGGTCGCCGGTGAGGCCTTGGTGTGAGTAAGCCGAAACACTCAACCGGCAAGAATCTTCCGGGCAGCCTCATCGCCCGCATCGGTGATGAAGGGGATTTTCGTTTCGCGCTCCGTTTCGCGGTTTGCGGACGCGATATCCGTGCGCACGATTTCCGAGAGGGAGAACTTCCGCGCACCCGCCATCAACTGTTGCAGCCCGGCGGCCAGCTTATCGCACAGGGTCCAGATCGCGATGGCCCCAAAGGGAATGTTCTTCATCTCATCTTTGCCGACTTTGTCCTGGACATCGTAGTATCCGGCAAAGATCTCATCGGCAGAATGGCCAATCTCACGGACTGCGGAAGGAAGTTTGTCCCAATTGCCATGCACTTTGTCACTTCGCACGAGATGACCGTCGACAATCACCTCTCGCTCCTCGCCCTTCAGCACACCTTCCACATTCGATCCGACGAAGCCAGGAATCATCAGCGAACGCCCCATGCAGATCAGCTTGGCATACGGTGCACCCAACGCCAGGGCTTTGAAAATGTGATCTTCGCGCGCCAAACCACCGGCAAACGCGAGATCGACAACAGGCTTCCCCTGATCGGCGAGCAGTTGTGCATACTCGTAGGCCTTCGCATGTAGTAGAACGGAAGGCACGCCCCAGCAATCCATCATGTTCCAGGGGCTCATCCCGGTCCCGCCACCGGAACCGTCAATCGTCAGCAGATCCAGTTCTGCCTCACTGGCAAGTTTGATCGCCAGCGCCAGAGCTTCCATGCCATAGGATCCGGTCTTGAGCGTGACGCGTGAGTAACCCAACTCGCGAAGATGCTTGACGCTTTCCATGAAGTTTGCCTGCACAGCATCGGAGGAGTCCAGGTTGGTGTAACCAAGGCGACTGTGGCGGGCAAAAGCACGAATCGCATTGTGTTCGAACGCTTCCTTCACGCCGGGATGCGTCGGATCGGGATCAACGACGTAGCCTCGTTCCTTGAGAAACATCGCGTAGTCGTAGGTCGTGACCTGGATCTCGCCTCCGATATCCTTTGCGCCCTGTCCCCATTTCAGTTCGATGACGACCTTGTCACCGTACTTATCCACCACGTACTCAGCGACACCATTCCGCGTGTCCTCGACATTCAGCTGCACAATGACGGTCCCGTAGCCATCGTAATAGCGCAGGAAGGTATCCACGCGGCGATCCAACTCGGGCGCCTTCTGAATGCGGCCGTTCGCCAAAACGGATTGCCGATCGACACCTACTACGTTCTCACCGACAACGATCGGGAAACCGACCAGCGCAGCCCCCGCGGCGAACGACTCCCAGTACTTGGCAGCGATAAAGGTCGAACCCAGGGCCCCGGTCATCAACGGGACGCGTGACTTCGTCTTGAACCGCGTGCCGAACTCCGTCTCGACGCTCACGTTGGGGAATACACAGTCATCGGGGCTGTTCGACAATCCGGCGGGAACGCCGTGCGCGCCGTAAAGAAAGCCTTGCACGCGGAGCGCGTCATAATTGACGCCCACGTGGGTGGTGTTGGCACTGCCGGCGGTGATCGTCCCGAAATCACGGGGATAGAGCAGCCGCCGCCCCATCATGCTTCCCAGCCAGGTTTCACACTTTCCCTTGCAGTCGGCGCGGCAGAGCGTACAGAGACCCGACTCCGCTGGATTGGCCCGATTGGCAGTCCCCAACGCGTCATTTTGCCGGCTCAGCTGAATCATCATCCCGTCCTTCCCAATGGTAATCCGATGTAATACAAACGGCATCCGAATGCCGCTAAACTCCCCTTATCGACCAACGGTCGCCCCTGATCCAGCCCACAATATTAACATATTTCGCAGAAATATCCTGCATGCCTTTTATCGTGGTCATTTTCGGCGGGCAAATTGAACGGCAGTTATGCCGAAGTGAAAACTATTCTGGCAATTGGAGCGCTGTCCGAGGCGGAAAAATGCCGTAAGATGCCGGTCGGCGGCAATCTTCCGCTGGCGACTGCCGCGACGAACGGCCGGAGAGAGGGAGGAGCGCGGGCGATGGAGAAAATTGCGCGAAACCGAAATGCCATTCTGCATGTGCTGGAGCATGCCACGGACCCGGTCAACTCCGCACGACTTTCCGAAGGCCTCCGCGCGAATGGTGTCCATTTGAGCGAGCGGACGGTGCGGCTGTACTTGAGCCAACTGGATGCGGAAGGGCTGACGGCGGCGCACGGAAGACGAGGGCGGGTCATCACCGCCAAGGGGCGCGAAGAACTCCGCGCCATTCAGTCCCTCGAACGGGTCGGCTATCTTTCGGCCAAGATCGACCAGATGACCTATGCCATGACCTTTGATCTGGCAACCCGCACGGGCGAAGTCGTCGTGAACACGTCGATGGTCAGTCCGCAACACTTGGCTCGCTGCCTTGACGAGGTCTGCCGTGTGTTCGCCGGCGGATATGCGATGGGCAACCGAGTCGCCCTCCTGGGGCCGGGGGAGACGGTCGGCAACTTGACGGTCCCAACCGACAAGGTCGGCTTCTGCACGGTCTGCTCGATCACGCTGAACGGTGTCCTCCTAAAACACGGCGTGCCAACGACCTCTCGTTTCGGCGGCTTGCTGCAATTGCGCGACGGCAAACCGCTGCGTTTTGTGGAGATGATTCACTACGACGGGACAACGATCGATCCGTTGGAGGTCTTCATTCGCAGCGGCATGACGGACTATATGGGAGCGATTCGAGACGGCACCGGGTTGATTGGCGCCAGTTTTCGCGAGATGCCCGAGGACAGTCGAAAGATTGTGCTTCAGTTGGCAGACCGACTGTCCGCCGTCGGACTGGGGGCCTTCGTGGAGGTGGGCTTGCCGGGACAACCGGTCCTGGGTCTTCCGAGCAGTCCAGGACGGATCGGATCGGTGGTGATTGGAGGTCTGAACCCCATTGCCATCTTGGAGGAGATGGGCTATCCCGTCTCTTCTCGCGCCCTTTCCGGTCTGTTCGACTACAGCCGGATGCTCACTTACGAAGAATTGCCCGATGCGCTGAGCCGCTTTCTGAACGTTCCCGCGCGTTCAAGGAACTGAACCGTCAAATCGATCGAGTGGCCCGGCAACTGATTGACCCGCTCAAGGTGCCACCTTACGCTGTGTAACGGCGCGGAGGTTCGTCCGAACCCGCTCGGCGCCACCTCGATCGGCACACCTTTTGAGCGGAGGGAATTAATGAATACAGCTTCGAGCTCTTCTCGGGAAGCAAGTCTCGCAAAGGCCATGCTACGGATCGCGTGCAGCATGCTTCTTCTCGGATGGCTGAGCCCCGCGTGGGCGGCCATGCCCATTTCGTCTCTCTACAACACGGGAGTGAATGACGCCGGCGTGGCTCTCGGCGATTCGGTCGACGATCCGCACTACTCGATTGTCATCAGTCCGCTCGGCGCCGTGCCAGACGAAACCGTTCCCGACGACGGGTTTCCCATCCCGCCCTGGTTGGCGAACACCGAGGGATCGCGGTGGATCAGTCCGGTGGATCCGGGCAATGACGCGAATGGCGAACCCGGTCTGTATGCCTACGAAACAACATTCGATCTGACGGGAATGGATCCTCAGAACGCCTCGATCTCCGGATGGTGGGCGACGGATGACTCAGGCCCCGCTCTGCTGCTCAATGATGTTGCCATCCCGGCGGCCGCGACACAAGGATTCGGGGCAACCTCCTGGTTCGGCTTGAACTCCGCCTCCGCGCAGGCGGCGGGCGCCACGTTGCTGGATGGTGTCAACACGTTGACATTCCAGGTAGAAAACGGCGGCGATGCTCCCGGTCCCACGGGACTGCGTGTCGACCGCACGTATGGTCGGGCGGCCCCGTTGGGCACGGTCCCGATTCCGGGATTGTTCAACACGGGCGTCGACGAAATGGGGGTGCCGCTGGCTGATGGGGTCGCTGACCCACACTACGTCATGACGATTGCGCCTGACGGAACGCCTTCGCCGGCAACGGCGATCGCTTCGCCGCCCTCTCCGCCGTGGATCCAGCAAACCGGCTCCTCGCGGTGGATCGCTCCGAATGATCCGGGGGCTGTGGCCGACCCGGGGCCGTACGCTTTCGAGACGACGTTCGATCTAAGCGGCATGGATGCAGCTAGCACCGTGATCACCGGTCTTTGGTCGGTCGACAACGCGGGATCGGAAATACTGCTCAACGGAGAACCGACCGGGAACGCCCAAGTCGGGAGCTTTGTCGAACTGACCCCGTTTAGTATCTCAGTGGCCGAAGGCGACACATTCCTCGAAGGGCTGAATACGCTGACCTTCGTGATGGAAAACTTTGGGCCAGATCCCAACCCGGTCGGCTTCCGTGTGGAGGCGATGGTCGCTCACGCTGTACCCGAGCCGAGTTCGTTGGGCCTGCTGTTGCTGGGGGGACTGCTGCTGTTGTCGCGGCGACGACGGTAGCGTGGATGGGCGATTTCGGTCGCCGCGGACGCCGAACCCAGCGTCCGGCCAAATTCGAATCTGACCTTTTGGCGCTCCGGTGCCCCGCCATTCCACGGGGTCATCGGAGCTTTTCTTTTCGCCTCGTCCGATCGGTCTTGATCCAGGGCGCATCGGCCGTCAAACTGACCCAGCCTTGCGAAGGAATCTCGTTTGCATCCAGCACGAGCAGGAGGCTGGGCCTTGGATCTGCAGCGCCTCAAACAGACGCTCCTGGGGACCCCTTGGGGTCATTCGTTGCTGCGAGGGCGTCAACTGCGAGAGCTCTGGGAGATGATGCGCACCAACCCAGAGCGTGGCGGAACGATCTGCCAGGACGCCTGTGCCATGCTGTTGCTATCGCGATTGTGCCAACCGTCGGCAGCCTTCGTGGATGTGGGAGCTCACATCGGATCGGTCGTCGCTCAGGTCCGACAACGCCATCCGCACCTGAAGATCATCGCGATCGAGGCGGACCCTGACAAGGCAGCCCGACTTGGTCAACAATTCAGTCACGTCGAAGTCCATCAGTGCGCCGTCGGCGAAACAGATGGCGAAGTTCCTTTCTATCTCCATACTCGACAGCCCGGCTACAGTTCGTTGCTGCTCCGCAACGGATCCCCTGCGGATGTTCGCGAAATCCGCGTACCGATGCGTCGTCTCGACACTCTTCTGCCGCCATCGCTGTCGGTGGAAGTGATCAAGATCGACGTGGAAGGAGCCGAGCTGGGCGTGCTTCGAGGGGCACCCGACCTAATCGCTCGTGAACGGCCCGTAGTACTGTTCGAAAGTGGCCATCAAGGCAAGGGACGCTTGGCCGACCGGGTCTCCGATCTGTTCACTTGGTTTGCGACTCGCAACTATGAAATCCTGGTACCGAATCGAGTGCCCCATGACGGACCGCCGTTGAGCTGCGAGGGCTTTCTCGAATCTCACATTTACCCGTTTCGAACTCTCAATTACTTCGCGATTCCCGCCGAGCGACGCGTCGAAATCCGTGAACGAGCCCGGTCCACGTTGGGAATCGCGGTCAAGCGTTAGGCCGGCGCGAGAGATCGCCGTAAGCCAAATGCCCGAAACCCCGGGAGACCGTATGATGCGTTACATCACCGGCACATTCGCCGTCCTGCTGCTGATTCTCGTCGTGGCGTTCGCAATTCAGAATCTGGCGACGACGGAAGTGTCGTTTCTCTTCTGGTCTGCGAATATTTCCAAAATCTTCCTGATTCTTGGAACGTACGTACTCGGCATGCTCTCCGGCTGGGGGCTGGTAGAACTAGTCAAACGGTTCTTCTGACGCGTGCCTGCACCGGCTGATACAGAATCGCCGTGACGCGTGATGCTCAGGAAGTTCTTCCAGAAGGCTGGGAAGACCGCCCGTCGAATCGCCGCAGAACACGAGTGCTTTGCCACCGCCTGATGCTGGGACTGGGTGGCACGGGCTCTGCCCCTTGCAGTATCCACACGGCCTCGGCCACCGCCGTGCCAACAAGTGCTGAGCAGTACGCAGCTTCCCCCAAGACGCCCAAGCTTCGCCTTTGCGAGATTACTCCGGGTGGTTACCATGGTCGCCAACAGATCGGACGGAGACCTGCTCGCGCCCCCACGGAAGGCGCGTGGATGGGGTTTTTCACCAGGGCTTCGAACACCGGACACCGTCCGATGGGATCACGAACAGGAAGCAAAGTGAGGTGATGGATGAACACACGGAAGACACGCATCGGGAGTATCATCCTACTGGCGTTGGGAATCGCTTGCGTTCCGGCGCAGAGCGCGGAGCAGCGAGTCGTTCTGCAGCCCACCGCGGAATATTACTGCCCGGATCAGCCGATGGATGGCACACTGAAACTGACCGGTGCCGGGACGATGGGACAGCTTGCCGCTCTCTGGGCACACCGGTTCGAGAAGTTACATCCGGACGTTGAAATTCAAATCGCGTGTCACGGATCGGAAACGGCTCTTTCCGAATTAGCCAAGGAGGGTTCGAGCATCGGTATGCTCAGCCGCGCCGTGACGGAGGAGGAACGAGAACGGTTCGAACAGTCGCTCGGCACTCGCTTGGCCGTCATTGAAGTGGGGCATGATGTGTTGGCGGTCGTCGTGCATCCGGATAACCCGGTCGCTCCCTTCTCGCGCGAACAAGGGAGCGCGTTTCTGGCACGTTCCGCGAACGCCGGCACCGTGAGCACTTGGGCTGACCTCGGCACATCCGGTGACTGGGCCTCGGTACCGATTTCCCTGCACGGTTACAACGAGAGATCCGGAACACGAACGTTCTTGCGTCAGTTCCTGATGGCGCAGGAGACCCAGCAGCCAATTCAAACCCATCCGAGCCACGCCGCCCTCGTCGAGGCAATCGCGAAGGATCGGGGTGGCATCGGCATCGTCAGTCTTTCGCGGGTCCGACCGGATGAAGTCCGCGTCGTGGCCATCGCCGGGCCCGATGGCGAGGCGATTCTGCCGACGGATGATCGCGCGGTCGCGGAAGGCAGATACCCACTCGTGCGGCCCTTGGTTCTAGCTATTCCAATGTCCGGTGACGCGCTGCAGGAACCACTGCGAGCAGAATTCGTGAAATATGTTCTCAGTCGAGATGGACAAGCAGATGTCGCGAAAGATGGATTTCTTCCGCTTCATCACGGCGACTTGATCATGCAACGAGACCGACTGGGCTGGAATTCGGTGAAATGAGGTAAATATGATTTGTCATCGAAGTGAATATCGACACCTTCTTATTCACGGTCTGCGTTGTGCGACGTCCCTTGGCCTGATCGGCCTGATCGCGGCCGTGGGCGCGGCGCAGAACACCCTCGTTCAAACGAGTCGCGTTCCGCCGGGCGGTTACGTCCTCGGAATTATCGGTCAGAACACGACATCGGGGCTGCAAATCTCGCAGGTCTTTCCCGATTCGGTGGCGCAGCGGGCCGGCTTGGAAGCGGGCGATGTGATTGCGGCCGTGGCGGGACAGAAAATCGGCTACGTGAATGGAAGACTGGTCGACATCGCGAATGAACTCGTTCGGAGTGTGGACGCGCAGGGACGAGTAATGACGCTGGTCCAGGACTTTCGCACTCGCCAACTCGTCAACATACCACTGCAGTTTCCGATCCGGAGCGAGATCGGACGCATGATCTCGGGGCGAGTCAACACGCAGACACCGTTCGTACTGACGTCGACCATGATTCTGTCGGTGCGTCTGTTAGACGTGACCTATCCGCAGTGGACGGACGTCGTCGTTGGCGAACAGACGATGGCCGGGCCGTTCCAGCTGCCAGCGACCTATCAGTTGCTGGCCCTTCCGCAAAATCTCAAGGCGGATCATCGCTACGCCTTGGACGCTCGCGTATTGGATCGCGGCAGCCAGGTTCTCGGCACACCGGCTCCCGTGCCGGTCACGATCAGCCAAACCGGGCTCTCCGTAGATCTTCTGCTGCAGGGGTCCGTGACACAACTCCCGCCGCTTCTGCCACCACCGGCGATCACCCCACCGCCATCCAGCGGGTTCCCGCCCCCGTCGAATCCCCTGCCTTACGACCATATCACCGACACCTTTGTCAAGCTCTTGGGCCGTGCCCCCAGCAGCGCGAGCTCTCCACATGGCAGGGCCATCTCAATCGTGGCGGTTCGATCCGCGATGTGCGCGTGGCGATCCTCAGTAGTAGCGAGTATTACGATCGCTACCGCAATGATCCGCAGCAGTACATTGTCGGGTGTGTACACGTCGCTGTATGGTGTTGCGCCCTCTCCGCAACAACGGCAGGCACTCAGCCAAAACCTGCTCGATCAGGGAGGTGTCCGACATCGCGTCGTGGAAGAGATGGTCGCCCAAGCGGGGATGTGACCCCTGCTTCTGAGAAAGAACGAAACACGCGCCCGGAGCATCGGGCGCGTGTTTCGTTTTCAGCCTGACGACAATCTCCGACAAGAAACTCCTCGGACATCGTGGCAAGGAACACGGCGTTATTCGCGGCCGAAAGTTGTCGCCACGGGTGCGAAATGCTTTCAAGTGACAATTCGCAGGCACATCGGGTACCGATAGAATTCTCCTTGGTTCGCCTTCACCGATGCGACTACCACACAAACGAAGTGAAAGATCGCCAGAACGAACATCAACGGTATCGTCAGAATCGCGCCGAACCCGAAGGTGACGATCGTAGCGACAATCAGCACCAGATAGTAAATCATCACCGAAATATTGAAATTCAGGGCCTCTTTTCCGTGCGCGTCGACCGTCGGCATCTCGTCCTTCTTGATCAGCCAAAAAACGAGCGGCCCCACAATGCTCCCGATACCATTCCCCAAGTATCCCAAGAGACCCGACAAATGGCAGATCATCGCCCAAGTATTCGGCTGCATTCCAATCACCACCCTTTCTGTCGCCAAGCGAGCTGTTGGCGGAATGGACCTCCTACATCTTATTCGCCGGGGCGTAGCATTTCTTGCCGAAAAACTTGCCTTAGACAGACTGCTTGAGCTGTTCCAGCTCCTCGGCCGTGGCGGCGACCGTGCTGCGAATCTGTTCGGCCGAATGCTCGCTTGTGATGAAGAACCGCAAGCGTGCCGCCTTTTCCTCGACAGCCGGGTGCAGAATCGGTTGCACGTTGATCCCCCGTGCGTGCAACCGCCGGGAGAGCATCAGCGCAACCATGGAATTGCCAATGATCACCGGCACGACGGGCGTATTATTGCTAGTGCCGGTGTCCAGGCCCCGCTGTTTGGCCAGCTTGAGGAACAAGGACGAATTCTCGATACACCGCTGCACAATTTCCGGATGTTGTTCGACCCGGCGAATGGCTGCCAGGGCGGCCGCGGCATTGGGCGGTGAGAGGCCGACGCTATACACAAACCCTGGGGCGGTGTATTTCAGGTACATCACGAGTTCTTTGCAGCCGGCAATGTAGCCGCCGCAACTGCCGAATGACTTGCTGAGTGTTCCCATCAACAGATCGACCTGGTCGGCCCGCATCCCAAAATGCTCGACAATCCCGTGGCCGGTCGCGCCCAGCGTACCGATTGAATGAGCCTCGTCGACGAAGAGCATGGCCTTATATCGATCCCGCAAATCGACGAAACGCGGCAGGTCCGGGTAATCGCCGTCCATGCTATAGACGCCCTCGACGACGATCATTACTCGGCCGTAATTGCCACGCATTTCGCGCAACATCTTTTCGCAGGCTTCAAAATCGTTGTGCGGAAACGCACGCCGTTGGGACTCCGACAACAGACAGCCTTGGATAATACTGTTGTGCGATAGTTCATCGTGCAGAATCAGGTCCCTCGGCTTCAGCAGATGGCCGATCGTCGTTTCGTTCGTGGAATGCCCGCCCACGAACACGACGGCATCTTCCGCACCCAAGAAACGGGCGATGGCGGCCTCCAGTTCGCGGTGAATCGTCTTCTCCCCCGACACCACGCGGCTGGCCGAAACGCTCGTCCCGAACTGCTCAACCGCCTCCTTCGCCGCCGCACTGACCTCCGGCGCTCCGGAGCTCCCCAAGTAGTTGTAGCTGGCGAAGTTGATCATCTCGCGACCGTCGATCACGGTCGTGTCCGCCGTCACGCCTTCGTGCACGTCAAAAAAGGGATTTTCAATTCCGAGTGTCTGGAAGATGGTTAGCCGTTGCTGCAGGTCGCGAATTTCCGGAAACTGGCGAATGTCATAGTCACCGGACTCGATTTCGTCGATCGACTTGGCCGGCGCCGAGGTCTCCGGCTCCGCCACTAACGGATCCGCTACTTGCGTTCCGGCGACGCCCAGTACATCTTCAACCGCTGCGCAGAGGTCACGAACCGATGTCTCCGCCGTAAATTGCTCCAGAGGAATCTCGATTCGAAGTGCGGCTTCAATCGCATTCTTCAGCTCAACTCCCATTAGCGAGTCGAGTCCCATCTCGGCCAGTGGTTGCTCACGGTCAATCGCTGTTGGATTCGTGCCGAGGATCTTCCCCACTTGTCCCGCGACGATCTCCAGGACCAGGCGAGACTGTTCCGCCGGCCTCGCCTGGAGAATTTGCTGTCGTGCCTGCTGCATCTCGCGAGAGTCGGACGGCGGCACAACTCGCGAAGTGAAACGCCGAGTGCCGCGAAGCGCGATCTCGCGCTGCTGATCCGGCACCCAGATCTCGCCAAACAAACTTGCTGCCGGATCGGTATCGACCGGGTCCAGGTCGATGCGAGTGCACTTCCAACGCGGTAGTTCCGCCGCGATCATGCGTCCCAGACCCCACAACGCCGCCTCCGCCGGAAGCGCTTCCGCGCGATCCGCCAACGGTTCCTGCCCGCCTTGCGTCACGAAATACAGTTGCGGAGCCTGATCCGGCACCCGCTGGAGCGATTGCGTCAGGTACAGGGCTGTTTCGCAAGCCGTCGGTATTGAAACAGCCGTCTCTTGCGGTGGTGTCTCGTCCGCCGGCGCCAGCAGAATGACTCCCTGCAGGGGCCGTTTAGCCGATAGTTTCAGCTCGGGCAGTAATCGATCGAACTGCTGCGGATCATCTCGTCGCAACGTAGCCTCGTCGTTGTTTCTCGAAGGCTCTTCGGACAGGCCCGCGACGACGCATTGCTGGGATCGCTCACGCAACTTCGCTGCCAAACCCTCTCGCAATGGCGAAGGAGAGCCGATCACGAGCCAGACCGGTTCCTGCTCGGAATCAGCCGACCGAGGCTTACCCAGCCGCGATGTCTCGCGCCAAACAACCGGAGGAAACCACTCCTTGGCCTCTCGCTCGAGTCGTTGCTGCAATTCGAATACACTGGCCGCCAGCCTGGGACTTCGGGCGATCTCTTTGGGCAGCGGGGCGGTGAGGTCGATCGTATCCGGTGCCCAACAACGAGAACGATGGAAGGGATAGGTGGGCAGATCCACTCGCCGGCGGGAATACCCCCGATCGAACCCGTTCCAATCGACACGCACGCCGGCTTCGAAAATCTCGCCCAAAGACTTGAGTAGTGTTTCCCAATCATCTCTGGCCACGACGGAGGCTCGATAGCCAGATTCGATCACGATCCTTGATGGTGGCGCAGACCCAAGGCGGTAAGCACTGGTTGCGGACCGATCTCCAGAAACAGGTTGGCTCCTTTCTTCTGCAGCAAGGTGATCGAGGAAACAAACTGAACTGGCCTGCGGAGATGCCGGCACCAGTACTCCGGCGTCTGCATCTCCGGCCCCGCAAATTCGCCGGTCAAGTTGGATGCGATCGGAAACTTCGGCGGGTGCAGCGCAACGCCAGAAAACATCGCCTCGAACTCCGCCAGGATCGGATCCATCAGCGGCGAGTGGAACGCATGGGAGACCGTTAACCGAGTCGATCGCACCCGTTTCGCTCGCAGGGCTGCTTCGACACGATCGATCGCTTCTCGACTTCCCGAAAGAACGGTCTGGCATGGACTGTTGTAGGCAGCGACCGCCAGTTCCTGCGGATAGGCTTCGACCAACGGCTGGACCACGTCAGCCGCAGCAGCAACCGCGAGCATGGCACCATCCTGTGGCAGCGAATGCATCAGCCGCGCACGTCCGGAGATCAAGCGCAGGCCATCTTCGAGTGAAAACACACCCGCGGCACAGGCAGCAACATATTCGCCGACGCTGTGGCCCATCGCAAAGGACGGCTGCATCCCCCACGATTTCCAGAGCTGATACAGCGCCCATTCCGCCGCGAACAAAACCGGCTGCGTATGCTCCGTCTGATCGATCGCGTCCGCGCCATGATCGCGCGGAAACAGTAGCTTGAGCAAGTCCACATTCTCCCCGCGGAGAATCTCGACGCATTGGTCGAGGGACGCGCGGTAGACCGGTTGTGTCTCGTACAGCAAACGACCCATGCCGGCGTATTGCGATCCCTGACCGGTAAACAGAAAGGCCAACTTATTGCGGCGGCGCGTGCGAGACGATTCGGCGCTCGCCGCGGTCTCACCGGAAGCGATAACGCGCAACTGATCGATCATTTCCTGGGCGGAGTTGCCCGTGACCGTTCGCCGCAGTTTCAGTTGCGAACGCCCCGAATTGACCGAGTAGCAATAATCCGCCGGATCAACGTTTGCCTGATGTTCCCAGTCTGTTGCATAACGCTCGGCGAGGCGGGCCAACGACCACGGATCCCGCGCCGAGACAGCCAGCATATGACGCGGCCGTGAAGCCATGCCTGCCGAGCGACGCTGATCGCCGAGGCAAGGCACGACCTCCGCTTCGATATCCCCCACGATTAAGTGGCAATTCGTACCGCCGAAACCGAAGGCACTGACGCCCGCAAGCCGTTTTCCCCTGCGCGATATCCAATCGAGTGGCTCTTGCGGAAATTCCATCAGCCCATCCCGCTGACGGATGTAAGAGTTCAATTTCTTCAGGTGGAGGTGAGGCGGAATCTTCTCATGCGCCATCGACAGGAAGACTTTCATCAGCGCGGCGATTCCGGAGGCAGCTTCCAGATGTCCGATGTTTGTTTTGACCGATCCAACTCGCAGCGGGAATTCGGCCGTACGGTTTGGCAGGAGCACGGCTTGGAGCGCACCGATTTCAATCGAATCTCCCAGCGCCGTACCGGTTCCCTGGGCCTCGACGTATTCGATGTCGGTGGGCGTTACGCTTGCCTGGCGCAGGGCGGCCCGAATCACCTCCTGCTGCGACGGGCCGTTGGGGGCAACCAAGCCGTTCGTTAATCCATCCTGATTCACTGCGGAGCCCCGCACGACAGCCAAGATGCGGTCTCCGTCCCGTTGTGCGTCTGTCAGGCGTTTCAGAACCACGATTCCGCAGCCTTCGCCACGGACGTACCCATCGGCAGCCTCATCGAAGGACTTGCAGCGCCCGTCCGAGGCAAGCATGCGTGCCTGGGAAAAAGTGACGCTGCCCTCGGGCGTCAGGACCAAGTTCACGCCTCCCACGAGTGCCAGATCCGACTCCCGTTGATGCAGACTCCGACAGGCCAAGTGGGTGGCGACCAGTGCGGAGGAACAGGCGGTGTCGACGGCCAGACTGGGGCCACGCAGGTTGAGCGCGTAACTCACGCGGTTGGCCGCGACCGCCAAGCTGGTCCCGGTAGCGCTGTACGCATTCAGGGATTCCAGACCACGAAAGAGGAGCCGCGCGTAGTCGCAATTGCTGATGCCAACAAAGACTCCCGTTGCGGTGTGGGGCAAAGTGTCCGCGGGAATCCCTGCGTGTTCCAGTGCTTCCCACGCCACCTCCAACAGCAGACGCTGCTGGGGGTCCATCCGTTCTGCCTCGCGGCCAGAAATCCCGAAGAATCCGTGGTCGAAATCCTCGATCCGCTCCAGAAAACTCCCCCAGCGAGAATTCATCTTACCGGGAGTGGCCGGCTCCGGGTCGTAGACCGCATCGACATCCCAGCGCTCCCGCGGAACCTCGGTGACCGCGTCGACGCCTTGCACTAATAGTTTCCAGAAGGCCGCCGGACTCGACACCGCGGCAAAGCGACAGCCGAGACCGACCACCGCGATCGGAGCGGTAGATTTGTCCATGGTGAGCGAACACGCGAGTTGTCGGGAGGAAGCAGAAGAGATCGTTCAGTTGCTGGCCAGATGGTCGGCAATCTGCTCAATCGTCGGGTAGTCATACAAGATCGTAGGGTCGATGGTCGTGCCCAGCCACTGCTCCAGGTCCCCGGTCATTCCGATCGCTGTGGCAGAATCGACGGCCAGCGAGTCAAAGGGAGCCGCAACGTCAATCGAATCGGCGGGAACCTGCATCTGTTCCGACAAATACGCGATCAGCCAATCTTGAATCTCGTCCGCCGAGACACTTCGCAAGGTCCGCTCATCGCTACCTCCCGCCGGTGGCGTGCCATTGTTCATCGGAAACATTCCCTCCTCTCTCGACGCTTCTCTGAGGCCGCTTGTCGTGACGGTTGCCGTTGTTGGTAGGTCAGATCACTCCAGCTGAAGTAGGCCGGCTCGCAGGCACCGCTGGATGCCCACGCGATGGCTCCGACAAACCCGTCCTCCGGCGCCAGCTCGACCAGCGAAACCGCGCGTTCGGTGGGAAACAGTTGGCGATGACTGACGGTGCGCCAGTAGGGCGGTGCTTGGAGGTCCATTACCACATCCTGCAGACTCCGGCGAAGCCCCACGCCAAACATCTTCAGGTAGGCCTCCTTGTGCGTCCAAAATCGCAGGAAGTGGCGGACACGATCGGCGGGCGGGCTGCGCAGAACCTGTTCCCGTTCGGTCCGTTCTAAACACCGTTGGACCATCCTGTCAAAGCCGCTAATCGCGCGCAGTCGCTCCACATCGACACCGACCTCCACGCCCCACGCGATTCCGAGCAGTGCCAGATCTCCCGAATGCGAGAGATTGAACTGCAGGCCCAGGCGGTTGGCATCATCGGCCAGGACCGGTTTTCCATCGGGCCGAATCTCGATCTGGATCTTCTCCGGTCGCCGACCCAAGTACTGTCCCAAGATCTGCCGCACCGCAGCCCGACAGGTCGTGTACCGATCCACCTGGGATTCCAACACGAACCGCGACGCACGATCACGTTCCGCGGCCGACAGCCATCCTCGCAGCTGCTCCAACGGGAGCGGATGCTCCGCCAGACAGATCTTCCAGAGATGGATCTGACCGGCCTCAATCGAGTCAGGATGCAGATCATCAAGTTGGGAACGGACGTGCTTAGGGAAACGGATCATTAGGAAAACTCACTCCAGGATCTCGAGATAAGAATCTCCTGCGGCACATCGCAGCCGGGACCGAAATCGTCGCTTGGATCGACCTCGGTAACTCGCATCCTGTAAGAAATCTCCACCGCACGGTCTGGCCGCAAATTCCCGCAGATCCTTTCTCGGAACGTAATATTACACGACCTGGGTAACCTTTGCACAACAGTCGGTTCGTTGTCCCCATTTCCGTATCCGCTTCCCTTTTCTCCCGGGAGAATCGATTTGATTACCGCATCCAAAGTCATCGTGTGGCTCGTCATCGGGGCCCTCGCCGGATCGTTCACCGGATTAATCATCACCGGCAGCAAGGCAGGGTTCGGCCGCTGGTCGAATTTGGCTCTCGGACTGGTCGGGGCAGTGCTCGGAGGCTCCTTGTTCCATCTTCTGGGGATCGATCTGGGGTGGGCGGAGATTGCGGTGAGCCTGGAGGACCTGGTCGCCGCTGTCGTTGGCGCAGTGCTGCTCCTGATCATAATCCAACTGATCCGCATTCGAAGATCGAGTGCGAAGACTACTTGACGGGGATCCCCCCAGATCGATCCGCGTCCGACGGTGACATCAAATCAGGAACCGTTTTCCGTGCGGTTCCACTCGCCGCGATCGCAGCGGTTACTCGGCATGCGGGCCACCGATCCGCAACCGGTGGTGCCCCCTGGACGGACCATGGCCACTCGATTTCCACGCGCCCCAAGTCGAGGGCCCGCCGGCGGTCTCGGTAGCGGCGCCAGATGCCGTCTCCCGGAGTTCGATGAGCGCGATGGGAGGCGATTAACCACCCGGGGGAAGACACTTGTCAGAGCGGCAGCGTGGGCGTAGGATCGGTGGTTTCGGAGGCCTGTTGGCTGTATCCGGTACCCCGGGGCCCCCATCTTTCGTTTCAGGCAGAGGATGTTTCCTTTCCCATGCTGGTCCAAGATGATCGACTCGATGCCCTTCGCGATTGGATCCGTCGAACCGATGAGCACGCGGAGATTCGCTTAGAAACCCTAGCGCTGGCGCTGGGATTGCTCGATCCATCGTCTCCCGCCCCAGCGACCGCCGGACGGGAAATCGCCGAGAAACTGGACCGCTGGCGTTACCAATGTCTGGGGCGCCGGGCCGGCAAGGTGTCAGCCGAGGATCGACAGTTTCTGGCAGTACTGGATGCCATGGCAGGCCAACTTGCGCTGCGTCACACCTCGATTCCGCGTGGGCCGCGGCATGCCATTTTCGAGTCGCACGAGGGAGCGGATCCGATCGTCGCACCGGAGGATCCGGACGAACTGATTCGACAGGCGACTCTGCGAACTCGGCAGCCACAGTGCGGGGCGGTCGCCCCTTCCGACGATGTTGCCCCGCCAACCGTACGCCGGACGATGGTGCTGTACGCACCGCTGTATCTCTCCAATTACTGCACGAACTACTGTTCCTATTGCGGCTTCCGATACACGGAGCAAACCGCTCGCTCGCATCTGACCGCCGAGCAGGCCTGGCAACAGGCGCGGATCCTGATGGCGCGAGGGTTTCACCACCTGCTGCTGGTCGCGGGCGATTTTCCCCGGTTGGTGTCACCCGACTACCTCACGGACATCATTCGTCCGCTGCGAAACGAAGGGCTTTCCGTGGGGGTCGAGATTGCCGCGCAGTCGGTCAGCGGGTATCGAGCTTTGGTCGAAGCCGGCGCCAGCTCCGTCACGCTGTACCAGGAGACCTACAACGAGCAGTTGTACCCGCTGTACCATCCGCGCGGCAGCAAAGCGGCTTTCGACTGGCGGCTGGAAGCGTTGGATCGCGCAGCCGAAGCGGGAATGGGACGCCTCGGTCTGGGCGTGCTGCTCGGATTGAACGAGCCGTGGGAAGACCTGACCGCTTTGGTTCGACACGGCCACTACCTCCGGTCGCGGTTCCCTGACGTACGCCTCAGTTTCAGCCTGCCGCGAATTCATGAGGCGCCCGAAGGGTTTACGATTCGCAACCCGATCAGCGATCCAACAATGATCTCCTTGTACTGTGTGTTGCGTCAAGAATTCCCCGATGCGCATTTGGTGCTTTCTACGCGCGAGCCGGTGGCGTTGCGAAATCAACTCGCCCAGATCTGCATCACGCAGATGAGCGCCGGCAGTTCCACAGCTCCGGGGGGATACGGAGCCAACGACGCGGAGCAGCATGCTGGCGAACAATTCCCGGTTTGTGATTCCCGTTCACCGGACGAGGTAATTGCGTGGCTCACGGAGAACGGATTTGAAATCTGTTGGGACCCGGAAGAGGCTGTCGCATGAACCAACGAAATCCGTTGGATCGCCGTGAGTTTGTCGTGGGCATCTCCGCGGGTTTCGGCGCGGCCGCCTGTTCGGCCACCGATGGTGCCGAACCCCGCTGGTGGCAGTTCTTCACCAACCAGGAGGCGCAACTGGTCGATGCGATCGCGGAGCAGATCATCCCCGGTGATCAAGATGCCGGAGGGCATGACGCGGGGGTGGTGCACTTCATCGATCGCCAGTTGGTCGGCCACTACCAGGGCCACCAGGAGACGTACCGCCGCGGACTGGTTGGATTGCAAGAGACGTCGCGGGCGTTATTTGGTCAAGATTTCCTGAAGTTGACCGGGACAGAACAAACGGAAGTGCTGAAAAGGCTCGAATCGAATTCGGCGCCGGGCGTTACTTGGCGGGAGGCCTCGGCCGCCGCATTTTTCCGCCTGGTTCGAGATCATTCGTTGCAGGGTTTTTACGGAAGTCCGCGTCACGGCGGGAACCGAGATTACGTCAGCTATCGCATGCTGCAGCTGGACTACCCGCAGATCATCGGCCGACATCGTCCTCGGGAGGACTCCTGATCATGGCCGCAAGACGGGTTAACGCCGTCGTGGTGGGCGCCGGGGCAGGGGGAGGCGTCGTCGCCAAGCAGTTGAGTGAAGCGGGCCTGACCGTGATCCTGTTCGAACGGGGAGGCTGGCCCAGCTTCGAGGAACATGACCACGACGAGCTGATCAGTCAGCGAACAACCGTTCTGGGCAATGCGTTCGGCCCGGATGACCAACGGCACCGCAGGCGCATTCAAAATCCTGATGGATCATGGCGGGTCGTGCGCCCAAGCGAACCGGGCTACGGAAACAATGCGGCCTGCGTCGGATCCGGCACCGTCAGCTATGGTGCGATGGCTTGGCGCTTCATGCCCCAAGATTTTCGGATGCGTTCCACCTACGGTACGGTCGAAGGATCTACGCTCGAAGATTGGCCGATTTCGTACGACGATTTGGAACCGTGTTACGAGCGAGCCGAATGGGAGATTGGCGTTGCCGGGGATGATCGGCAGAACCCGTTCGCTCCTCCGCGTCGCAAACCGCAGCCCATGCCTCCATTTCCTTTCAATCAGGAAGGGCGCATTCTGGCGAGTTCCGCGAAGCGGTTGGGGTTCCATCCGTTTCCCATCCCGATGTTGCGGAACTCGGTTCCCCACGATAATCGCCCCTCCTGCATCGGATGCCGGTACTGCGTCGGCTTTGCCTGCGAAGTAAACGCCAAGAACGGCACGCACAACACGGTCATTCCGCGAGCGATTGCCACCGGCAACTGTCAGGTCTTGACTCAATCGGTTGTCGCTCGCGTGGAAATCGACGATCACGGCCGGGCGACCGGTGTGCATTACTTCGACGCGGACGATCAGCCACAGTTTCAGCCGGCCGACCTGGTCGTCGTCGCGGCGTCGGCCACAGAGACCGCCCGGCTGCTGCTGAACTCACGCAGCCGCCTCTTTCCCCACGGAGCCGGCAATCGGCACGATTGGGTCGGACGCAATCTGCAAGGACATGCCTACCCGGGATGTTATGGCCTGCTGGAGGAAGAGGTCTACGACGATATCGGAGCCGGCGCTACCGTCGCGATCTGCGACTTTAACCACAGCAACCCGGGTCTGACGGGCGGAGCGATGCTGGCCAACGAGTTCATCCGCCTTCCTTACCTGTTCGCGAAACGCCGACCACCCGGCGCGGCATCTTGGGGAATGGAACACAAGGAATACCAGCGACACTTCTACCGCCGTTCGATGAGCGTCAAGGGCCCCGTCCAGGAAATGCCCGTGTTCGAAGCGCGCGTGGAAGTCGATCCGAGCCTGACTGACCACTGGGGAATCCCCATCGCGAAGATTTCCGGAAGGCGGCATCCACAGGATCTGGAAATCAGTCAGTTCATCGCCTCCAAGGCGCAGCAGTGGCTGCTGGAGTCCGGTGCCTTTCGCACCTGGATCACGCTGCCCGGCCGGGGCGTCAGTGGAGGCCAGCACCAGGCGGGCACCTGCCGCATGGGGGACGACCCGCAGACTTCCGTCACCAACCGCTTCGGGCAATTGCACGAGATCGACAATCTCTTCGTAGCCGACGGAAGCCTGCATGTTACCAACGGTGGGTTCAATCCGGTGCTGACGATCCTCGCCCTCGGCTACTGGGTGTCGGATTACATCACACGGGAATGGAAGACCGGCCGGTTCCGCTGAAGCAAGAAGAGGCGTGATTCGAGATGACAGGTGGTCGAATGAACCGGAACGCGGGAACCACCGAAGTCGTCTGCCGGACGCCGCCTTCCGAATGGGCGCCAGGGGCCTCTTCGAGCGGGCTGGCGAAGCGTGCTCCTGTACGCACTCGTAATCCTCGTCGCCCACTCCCAAGTCATCGCAGCGGACAACCCGCACGCCGACTTATCCTGTGGCGATTGTCACTCGGAGGAAGTGCGGGCACGTTGGGAACAATTCCGCCGCGAGCGGCAGATCGAACTTGCACCAGGCCATGCTGCCGTGCGCGAAGCGATCAAGCTGTCCGAAGCGGACCGGCTACAGCTCCACGACCGCTGTCGGGATTGCCACCCGGAGGAGGCGCAGGATTGGCAGCGCAGCGGTCACGCCGTGAGTTACGCCTCCATTTTTTTGGATCGGCGCCACAACAAACGACTGCTCCTGAATGACGATTGCTTGCGGTGTCACGGTATGTTCTTTGCCGGCACGATTCATGACCTCGTGACACCCATCGACACGCAAGGCCCCTGGCAAATGAAAGAGCCGGCGCGACGCGACGATCCGACGATTCCCTGCCTGGCCTGCCATCAAATTCATCCCGCGCAACACACGGTTGTCGACCCTTCCGCGTCCGCGGCACCGCGCGTGGAAAGTGATCTTCCAGCCCGTTCCGGGTTCTATGACCGACGTGAGCGACGTTTCTTCGCGACGGCCCTTCTTCCAAGCCTCCGAGTAACTGACGCGTCACAACCGGTAACGATCACCGATGATCCACGAGTGCGGATCTGCTACCAGTGCCATGCTCCGTTGGTGAATCACGTGGCCGGGACGGGCGACGACCGCACACCACGGGGCGTGCATGCCGACTTGAGCTGTCTCGACTGCCACCAGAGTCACGCCGTGAACGCCCGGGATTCGTGTCGAGACTGCCACCCTGCGGACTCGCACTGCGGCCTGGATGTTCGACGGATGGATACGTCGTACAATTCCAAATTCAGTCAGCACGACATTCACACGGTTCGTTGTCAGGACTGCCACATCGACGGTGTCCCTTCTTCCTCGGCGGAATAATCGGCTGTTTCCGCCGCGACGCTATTCGCCTGTCGGGCCAAACGATTGCCTGGGATCCGCAACAGGTTCGAATCGACTCAGAAGAGCGCGTAGATGAATGGTGCGGCACCGGTTCCTCCCAGCACGACGAGCCCTGCCAGGAGCAGCAAGACTACCAGAATCGGCGTCAACCACCATTTCTTGTTGTGCACCAAGAAGTCCATGAATTCCGCAACGACGCCCGGCTGTCGTTCCTGCGCTCGCTGCGAAAAGTCCGGTTCCTTCTTCGAAAAAGGGACGGGCGTCATTTCTCGATCTCTCAAAAAAATGGGGGGGCGGGACCAATTCGATTCGGCACGTTCTTCTCTCGATCCATCAACGCTTTTTTCGCAGGCAAAGGGGGGGCTTAACCCGCCCTCTGGCATGCGGGCGATGACCTTCCAAGCCATCCCATTCCATCGTCCTCCAGGCTGTTTCACTTCTTCCCACCCATCCTTCCGGAATGGCAACATGCGAATTGCCGCGGATGGGAGAGCCAACGAATTGTAGCGTGTAGCCAGCCTGTCATTCGTCGTGTCCTAGTACTGCCGGAAAGACTGTTCCGGGGATGCGGGCGGATCGCGCCGTTGCCAATAGGAGTCGGCCGCAGAGCGGTCGTGGATCTTCAAAGGGTCATAGTGCACCATTCGCAGCAACAGTCCGATCGGCGTGACGACCAAGAAAAACACAAGCACCAGAAGTACTCGGGACACAACCCAACCGATCGGGTAACTGAGCCATGCCAGGGCCAAGTACAACACCTGGGAAGCGGGCGGGTAGAGCCAGCCGATGGCGGGAATCAGCATCGCGGCCAGCAGACTGCCAAACGCCCAGCTTCGAGCATCTGCCCGCTGCCAAGCCATACCTAGCAAACAGAAAACAAGGAACCACGTGATATGAAAGCCGAGGAGTTGTTTCGCGGAGGGGAGGGTCGGGCGGTGCGCGAGCATCGTCGCTGGCGGTCGCGACTGCGGCTTTACGTCGGTATCTCTTTCGCTATCCGGCGCCGAATTCTCATCCTTGCGGAGCACGCAGTTTTCGATCACCAGCGTGTCGATTCCGGTCGTCAGGAAACATCGGAACGCATCCTCCGGCGAACAGACGATCGGTTCGTCGCGCACGTTAAAGCTGGTATTCAGCAGGACGGGACAATCGGTACGCTCTTCGAATGCCAGCAGCAATCCGCGAAAGCGACGATCGTCACTGGCAGCCACAACTTGCACGCGCGCTGTCCGATCCACGTGCGTAACGGCGGGAATCACTGATCGAACCAGAGCCAGCTTCTCCAGACCTTGCACTTGATCCTCTGCCACGTCCAGTTGCTTTTCCGCAGCAATCCCTGCAACCCACTGCATGTAGCGGTTGTGCTTTCCCCGCGGCATCTCGAAATATTCATCGGCCCGGTCGCTTAACACGGCGGGTGCGAAAGGTCGGAACGACTCGCGGCCTTTGACCTGGCGGTTCAGTCGATCTCGCATCGTGGGACTCCGCGGGTCCGCCAGAATGCTGCGTGCACCGAGGGCCCGCGGTCCAAACTCCATCCGCCCTTGCATCCAACCGACCACTTGTTGTTCGACCAGCAATTGCGCCACGTGTTGGCACAACCGTTCGTCGTCCTCGAAGTACTCGTAGCTGGCTCCCAGTCCATCCAACACGCGGCGGACGTGCTCGCTCGGAAAAGATGGGCCGAGCAGTGTTCCTTGCTGACCGTCGGGCGTCTGAAGTTCGCGCGGCCTTCCCAAGAGCTGGTGCCAGGTAAACAAGGCCGCTCCTAGCGCGCCACCCGCATCTCCCGCCGCCGGCTGGATCCAGATCTTCTCGAACGGTCCTTCGCGCAACAGGCGAGCATTCGCGACGCAGTTGAGCGCTACGCCGCCGGCCAGGCACAAGTTTCGCTGCTTCGTCTGTGCGTGGACATAACAAGCGGCCTGCAACAACACTTCCTCCGTCACAACCTGAATCGAAGCGGCCAGATCCATCTCACGTTGCGTCAGGGGTGCTTCACGGCAGCGTGGTGGCCCGTCGAACAACCGCTCGAACTTGGGCGACGTCATCGTCAGTCCCTGGCAGTAATTGAAGTAGGACTGATCCAATCGCAGTGAACCATCGGGACGCAGCTCCACCAATTCTTCGCGAATCCGATCCGCATACCGGGGATGGCCGTAAGGCGCCAGCCCCATCAGTTTGTATTCGCCCGAGTTCACAGCAAAACCGCAGAACGAAGTGAACGCGGCATACAGCAAGCCCAGTGAATGCGGAAATTGCAGCTCATGGCTCAGGCAAATACGATGGCCCGACCCGACACCAAAGCTCAGCCGTGGCCCATTCGCCCACACCATCGACAGTCAGAATCGCCGCCTCTTCGAAGGGGGACGGGAAGAACGCACTGGCCGCGTGGGATTCATGATGTTCCGCAAACAGGATGCGCCGATCGTACACGTCGGACAAACCGCGGCGAATCTCTCGGGGTAGAAACAGTTTATGATCAAGCCACAACGGCATCGATTGCAAAAAAGAGCGGAGGCCACGTGGCGCAAACGCCAAGTAGGTTTCCAGCAGTCGTTCAAACTTTTTCAACGGCTTGTCGTAGAAGCACACATGATCGATCTGTGATACATCCCGACCGGCCTGTTGCAAGCAACTCTCGATCGCCAGCTGGGGAAACCGTGCGTCATTTTTTTGGCGTGAAAACCGCTCTTCCTGCGCCGCAGCGACGATCCGCCCATCCTCGACAAGAGCCGCTGCCGAATCGTGATAGTAGGCTGATATGCCGAGAACTACGGTCATCGTCTTCGTCTCATCGCCGCGTAAACAGTCCCGTGGGCCGCTGCCCGGGCACTCCCCCTCATCCGTCGCTACCGTGCCCCACGAAATTCTCTGCGGATCCCACCGCCAACAACGCCTTGACATGCGCGGCGACCGCCGGGCCGAGTTGTGCCAGGTCATAGCCACCCTCGAGCACACTGATGATTCGCCCAGCAGTCAGTTGATCTGCCGCTTGCGTCAGGTAACGCGTGATCGTCGCATAGGACTTCGGTCGAAGGGCCAGATGACAGAGTGGATCCCCGGACAACGCGTCGAATCCCGCGCTGATCAGTAGCACGTCGGGGCGGTAACCTTCCAACGCCGGCAGCACGATCCGCTCCATCGCCGTGAAGTACGCCTCTTCGCGACTGCCACGTTCCAGCGGAATATTCAACGTGTAGCCCTCCCCTGGACCAATCCCGATTTCGCTGGATTCGCCGGTTCCCGGAAACGGTAAGGAAGCCAAACGCTCGTGCAGGCTGATGTACAACACGTTCCTGCGTGCCTCAAAACAGTGCTGCGTGCCGTTTCCATGATGAGCATCCAGATCGACGATCGCGATCCGCGAGATTCCGTAGTGACGGATAAGGTACTCCGCGCCGAGGGCGACATTGTTGAACAGACAAAAACCGAGCACCGGTCGTATTCCGCATGATGCCCCGGCGGCCGAACGGCGCAGAACGCCCGCTCGATCTCCTCGTTCATCACCGCGTCGCAGGCTCGCAAAACCGCCCCAACCGCCAGCGCCGCCACATCGGCACTGAACGGACAGATCCTTGTATCCTCGGAACCGATGTACGAGAACTGCTCATCACACATCATCCGCACAACATCAATGTAGGCGGGATCGTGCACGAGGGCGATCTGCTCCCAACTCGCGGGACGAAAAGAGAGCGGCTGCAGCCGACCCAACAGTTCGTCACGCCGAAGTTCCTGCAGAATCACCGCCAGCCGTTCCGCACACTCCACATGACTGTGCCCGGTGTCGTGCGCCCGAAAGAGCGGATCGTGCAACCAGCCAACGGCTCGCATCCCGAGTCCAGTCTGAATCGAGAATCGGCGAAACGGACGCGTGCTGCTCACCGTGGACCGGTGCGCGTCCCGGTTCCACGATCCGCCCGAAGTGGCCTGCGACGGACAGCCCGTCTACCATTGCCCACTATAATTGCAAGAATGGTGAGGAGTAAAGAACGGCCCGGTCTGTTTCCGGCAGAAGCAGATGGACTCCGCCCACGACCAGTCAAAGGAATCCGCACAATGGATATTTGGGATGCAATTCAAAACCGCCGCAGTATTCGCAAGTACGACGATCAATCGATCTCGGCAGAACAACTGCAGAAGCTCTTGGCGGCTGCCATGATGGCACCGAGTGCGATGAACGCACAGCCCTGGCACTTTGTTGTCATCACGGACCAATCCGTCCTGTCGGAAATCGCCGCCAACAATCCGAACGCTGAAATGACGAAGGATGCTCCTCTGGCAATTCTCGTCTGTGCCGATCTCGAACTGGAACAAGCCCCGGGGTTCTGGCCGCAGGATTGCAGTGCTGCCGTCCAGAATCTGCTGCTCGCCGCTCACGCCATTGGTCTCGGCGCCGTCTGGACGGGAATCTACCCGCAAGAGAAAAGTGTCGAGGGCTATCGTCGGCTCTTCCAACTGCCTGAGAACATCGTGCCGCACAGCCTCATCCCCGTCGGATATCCCGCCGAGTTCCCGGAGACGGAAGATCGATACCGGGAAGACCGAGTGCATCGCGAACGATGGGGCTGAAACCGGGTCAACCGGAGACCTGCCGCACAAGCTGCTCGACATACTCACGCGCTTGGCGCGCCTGGGCAAGGATCTCCCGAGGATTGCCCGGGGCTACCGTCTCGACCACCAGATCGCCCGATTGAAAACCGCCGCGGATCAACTCTCGTAAGACCGCGGCAAAATCGACCATTCCCTGACCGGGCGTAATCATCACATCCGGAATCGTGCCGCTCTTCTTCTCGTCGAAGCTGAAAATCCTTGATGCACATACCGACGCGAACCAGTCCGGCAACATCAGGCGCATCGTCGACCGGGTCGAGAGCACCCTGCGAGTAATAGTAGATATTGCCCGGGTCATACCACAAGCTGAAGTTCGGATGCCCCACCGACTCGATGCACTTCCGACATTGTTTTCCTGTCGCGTTCAGCCCCCCGTGTGGCTTGATCGTAATCGCCAGATTCTGCCGCGCTGCATGGTCACAGCATTCGGCGATCGCCGCAAAGTAGCGGTCGTACAGATCAGGTTGGCCGATGCCGCCCATCAACAGTGAATCCGCCCCCGCCGCGGAGCAGTTATCGATCAGCCGCTTCATTCCATCGACACCGGCCTGAAGCGAGCGGTCGACCGGAATCCCGCCGCCGTAGACGGAAGTAACGGTCAAGCCGCGCTGCGTCACTTCCCGTCCGACGTTCTGTGCCTCCGACAGCGACAAGGTCGCGTCGATCACCAGGTTCCGCCCAGCCGATTTCGTGGTCATCAAACCGGTATAGCGATAACCGCTCTCCGCAATCGCATCCAGGGCAACACGATAATCCCACTGATCCCACGGACGAGTATAGATGCCGATCCGCCAGCGTGGTCGATCCGGCACGGCCACCGCTCCCCGACTCGCGCGTGGCAAGACAGACCCGATTCCGCTACCGGCCGCCGCACCGAGAAACTGCCGCCGACTGCACAGTGACGAATTCCTCGCCATCATCCCGCTCCAGTTACTGACGGCGGCACAGGGAATCAACGACCATCCACGGGAGTCCGGGAATCTCCCGGTTTCGCGTTGCCTCCCGCAGACGATTCGCCGCGCCACAGGAATATGGAAAGTCCCGAATCGAACGCCTTCTACCCCCGGCGATTGACCCGACAATCGTTTCCTCGGCCTTTATACCATCGGGCGGCACTCCGAACCAGCAATCGATCGGCGCGAACGGCGGGAGGATGATCGACCGCCACGCGTTTTGAGAGCGAGGGCCCGCGAACCGACGCGCGGCAGTTATCACGCCTGCGGCACAATGTGCCATCCCGCGTGTTTTCCGTAGGCAGGACTCTCGTCCGGCTTCATTTGCCGCGCGGAAGGGAATAAAATGGCGATCGATCCGATGACGCTCCGACCTCCCACACACTCATCATCATGAGAGGAATAGCGATGGAACCTCTTCGACCTGCAGGATGGATCTGGATTCTCGTTGGTTGCACCATGCTCCTGGTCAGCCCCACGTTGCCGGGCACCAGCGAACACATTGCATCAGCCGCCGAGGACCGGAACTTGATGTCACCGTTCGACCAGGCCGAGGATGGACAACTGAGGATCATCTGTTTTGGGGCTCATCCGGATGATTGTGAAATGAAGGCGGGCGGAGTAGCCGCGAAATGGGCCGCTCAAGGGCATCACGTGAAGTTCGTGTCCGTCACCAACGGCGACATTGGACATTGGCTGATGGCGGGCGGCCCGCTCGCCTTGCGACGCACGGCGGAAGTGCAACGGTGCGCCCAGATCCTGGGTATCGAAACGGAAGTTCTGGACATCCACGACGGGGAAGTTCTGCCCACACTCGACAACCGAAAGACGATTACGCGGCTGATTCGCAATTGGCGCGCCGATCTGGTGATGTGCCATCGCCAGAACGACTACCACCCGGATCATCGCAATGTGGCGATGCTGGTTCAAGATGCGGGCTATATGGTCACCGTGCCCTTCTATTGTCCGGATACACCGGCACTGAAGACGAACCCGGTGTTCATGTATTTTGAAGATCGCTTTGAAAAACCAAATCCGTTCGCCGCCGATGTGGTGGTCGCCGTCGACGATGTCCTGCCAAAGAAGCTCGCCTGCGTCGAGGCACTGGAATCTCAGTTTTTTGAGGGTGGGTGCAATGGGGGTGATCTGAAATTGGACACGGACGAACAACGCGCCGCTCGCAAGCAACAAGTGGAGAAAGCTTTTCGCCGACGATTCGCATCCACAGCCGACCGCTTCCGAGATCAATTGGTGAAAACCTACGGCGAACAAGCCGGCTCCCAAGTGACCGCTGCCGAGGCCTTCGAAATCTGCGAATATGGTCGCCAACCGTCCACGGAGGAGTTGCGGCAGATGTTCCTCTTTGCGCCGAAATAGCCCCGCCCCCGCGAACGACACCTTCCCTGTCAGTGGAAGGTCCCCCCCGAATTCTGGAGAACGGATGATGTCACACCGCTCAGACTGCGTTCGGCTGTTGGCTCTCGCTTGCGTCTCTTGGCTGCTTCTTTTTCACGCAGGTTTTTGCGCAGCGCAGGACCCGGATTTCTTCGTAGCCCCCCATGGCAATGACGAATGGTCCGGTCGATTGCTGGACCCCAACGCAGAGCGCACCGATGGCCCCATGGCGTCACTCTCTCGAGCCCAGCGCGCCGTGCGTGAACTGCTTGCGGAAGAGCCTGACCGGGAGCGGCCGATCGTGGTTGCCATTCGCGGCGGGACGTATTGGCTGGATCAGCCGATCCTCTTCGGCCCAGAAGACTCGGGAACCCCCACCGCCCCCGTGATCTATCGAGCCTACCGGGACGAACGCCCGGTCCTTAGCGGTGGCCGGCGATTGACCGGTTGGGAGATCGGCGAGCAGGGCAGATGGCAGCTGCAGCTTGCCGACGTCGCCTCCGGGGACTGGCGGTTTGTACAGCTGTTTGTCAACGATCAGCGCCGCTTCCGACCACGATGGCCCAAGCATGGCTACTTTCAAATCGCGAACACGCAGTCACCATCCCCGCAGGCCGGCGGACGGGGACATGACCGGTTCGGCTTCACCGCAGGTCAGATCGATCCGACTTGGTCTCCGCTGAACGATGTCGAAGTCGTCGTGTTTCACTCCTGGACCGCGTCCCGAATCCCCATCGCATCGGTCGACTCCACAACGCACGTCGTGACACTCGCCGGACATACAGCCGGTAACAGTTCCTGGGCCCAATTTCATAAAGGGCATCGTTTCTTCCTGACAAACGTCCGAGAAGCCCTTCAGGACCCTGGCGAGTGGTATTTGGATCGCAACAGCGGGCAACTGACGTATCTGCCACGAGCCGGCGAAACGCCATCCGAAACAATCGTTGTGGCACCGCGACTTCGGTACCTGGCCCTCTTCAAAGGCGACGTGGAACGGCGCCGCTGGGTCCAACATATCGAGCTGCGGGGATTAACCTTCGCACATAGCAATTGGATTACACCCCCCGAAGGCCAGTCCTTTCCCCAGGCGGAAATCAACCTTGGCGCAGCGGTCGCCGCGCAGGCGACTCGACACATTACGTTGGATGGCTGCGCCATTCGACACACTGGCGAATATGCGCTCGCATTCGGTGCGGGCTGTCGACACAATCGCGTCGAGAACTGCGAACTCGTCGATCTCGGCGCCGGCGGCATCAAGATCGGCAATGCGCTTCCCTCCGAGTGGGGTGATACACTGAGCGCCGCGACGGACGAAGAGGCTCGGGTATCGCACCATACCGTGAAGAACTGCCTCATTGCCCACGGCGGCAGGCTCCATTCCGCCGGAATCGGCGTCTGGGTCGGGCACTCTCCCTATAACGTAATCCAATACAACGACGTCTTCGATTTCTATTATTCGGCGTTCTCGTTGGGCTGGGTCTGGGGCTATCGGCACAGTGACGCCCACCACAACGATCTCGGCTTCAATCACGCACACTCGATCGGACAGGGCGTGTTGAGCGACATGGGCTGCATCTATACGTTGGGAATCTCGCCAGGAACCGTCATTCACGACAACCATTTCCACGACGTGGTTTCTTACGATTACGGAGGGTGGGGGCTGTACACCGATGAAGGCTCAACAGGAGTGGTCATGCGGAATAACCTCGTGTACCGCTGCTCGCGCGGTGGGTTCCATCAACACTATGGCAAAGAGAACCGGATCGAGAACAATATTCTCGCCTACGGCGGAGAGCATCAGTTACAGCGGACGCGAACCGAAGAACATATCTCGTTTTTCTTCGAGCGAAACATCGTTCTGTGGGATAACGACAGCCCTCTGCTCGGATCGAATTGGAAAGATGACAACTTCCGCATGGACCACAACCTCTACTGGCATGCGGGAAAAGAGGTCCTGTTCCCCGGCAACTTGACGCTGCAGCAGTGGCAGGAACAACGCGGGCAAGATGCGCATTCGATCGTCGCCGACCCGCAATTCCTGGACCCGCAACACGATGACTTCCGCCTTCCACCGGACTCCCCGGCTCGAGAAATCGGTTTTCAACCGTTCGATGCCTCCCAAGCTGGGCGGCAGACACCCCTGGTTCTGACCGGCGACCTGCCGCCCGTGCCCGCGGGATTTGAATGAGAGAGCAGCGGGAAAAGAGGAGAGAGAAAAGGCAGAGGGCAGGGCAGTCTAAGGCAAATAGAGAAGGACGGTCTGGGAAGACCGTCGTACGGGATCATCCGGAGGAAGGTCCCACGCAAAAACAGTCCGGAGGCAAGGTCCCGCGGGAAGGCAGTCCGGAGGACCGTGGCACGGTCTGGGGGGCCGTTACTTGGCGGAACGCCGTTCGAACGCGGGCATCCGGTTGCCGCGCAAGATGCAGCGCAGAACCTGCTCGCCAAATTCCACGGCGCTGCGCTGTCGATCGAGGATCCCTTCGGCGTCTCGGTCGCAGGTCACCTCTAGCACGCGGTCATACCCTTGCCGCAGATCACGCTCGGTCCGTTCCGCGATCGCCAAGATGCCTTCGGAACCGGATTCTGCCTTCGCTTGCTCAAAGTCCCACTTTGGTTCCAGCAGACTCGCATTCGGGCCGGGCGGATGGTCTCCCGCCGCAGCGACAACCTGTTGCAATTCGGCTGCGTGGCCGGCCAGAGAATCGGCTAAGCGAATACAGACGTGGACGTAATCATCGTCCTCAAGCGATTCCGCCGCAACATAAAGCGCATCCCGTGCGTTGAAATTGGCCTCGATCAATTCCCTCAATCGATCCAGAGTGGCCGCGTCCAGCTGTCCCGGCAACATCATGCGTCTCCCTTCGCAGAGATGGATGGCGACCGGCCGATCCCGATGACCCGCGTCCGGGCGATCGCCCAATTCGTGGTCGGCGGACCGCCTCCAACCGACGTATCCATTGATCTTAACAGATATCCGCGGAAATCGAAGTGACGACAGCGAGTAGCACTTCCTGGTAGCGTCTCGTCGCCCTTTTTGGTCGAAAGAAACGTCGCCCCGAACGGGACACATCCAATCCCGTTCGGCACGGGATTTGCTGAGCCAGTGGTAGGATGGGCCCTAGCGAGTCCAAGATGTGGCGGATTGCGGAGAACAAGCCGAGCGTTGGCCCACCAGAATGCGGCGACGGTCTGGCACAGCGCGCATCGAACCAATCCGGACCGGATGCGGATGTTCGAGCAACCGTGTCGGATGCTGGTGGGCCGTGGCTCGGTCCCTTCGGGAGCGACCCGCGCGATGCGCTCGCCTTGGCCCATACAACTCGTGTGCCGAACAGGATTGGGACACATCCGTGCGACACGCACTAGCCCCACTCGATCGAAGACTGCCCCGCCGGAAGATCCACGCAGACCAGGATCGAGTCCCCATCGCGACACCATCGATGGGGCATCAGGTCGGCCCAATCCGACACTTCGTCGAGCCGATGTGCGCGACCCTCGATCACTTGGCGTGGAGTTGTCGTCAGTTGAACACGGGGCAACTTCAGCGTGAACCGGGCGCAAGCGAAGGGGGCAGACAGCCGCAGTTCAGTGCTATTCCGTTTCCGTTTGGTGAGTTCCTTCGCCGCCCAATAGCGTGCAATTTCGCTGGGCTTCATCCACAGCGTCTGTGACGGAAACCGCTGCTCGAGTGCTTCCACAACCTGCCGAAAAGCGGCGAAACCTGCTTGCGAGCCGTGCGTGTACATCCCGGGCCAGTGACAGAGCATGACGGCCGGTTCGCCACGTTCGATCAGTTCGACCATGCGGCCGCTCGTAGCGGATGGATTGGCGTACTTCTCCGGCTGACTCACCTCATCCCCATCCCAACCGCCAAACCAGTCTCCCGTGCCGGCGGGAACACTAACCGTGACACGTGGGTCGAGCGAATTCGGTTCGCCCATGTGCTCCAACGTGGGCTGAGTGCCCTCCTCGTCGACGGAGACATACTTGAAATAGTGCGGCAACTCCACCCGATACACGTCGCGCACGGCCTCAAACACGGCCTGGGGCAGTTGTGCCTTCACGCGATTTCCAAAACCGCCGGGCGTCGTGATTCCCTCGCACGGCAGGTCACAATTCTGAAGAATCCGCAAAGCGTAGGCCAGGTAAGCCGCCAACTGGTCAACGCTGATCTCTGTCTGCGGAAAAGAGTTTTCCATTGTCGCCGCACTGACCGGTTCCCGCGGTCGACCGGTCTTCAGGTCGATCACCCGCGTGTGCGTAATCATCTCGGGATGAATGTCCCAGTGAGGGACCATCAATTCGCGGACCAACTTCAACGATGCGCGTAATTCGCCCCGCGACCAGCCGGGAAGTTCGCGATCCAACCAGCCGACGCAGGCCGGGAACGGTACGATGCTGTATTTTCCTCGCACTCCGTGCTCCGCGCACCATTCTCCAAACTCCCGCACGAATGTGTCAGGGATCTCGCGCGGCCACGTCTTCCACGGCTTGCGATAGGCTGGCTGTTCGGGCCACGCCTGAGCGAACTGCGGCATGCAGAAATGCCCCATGTTCACGAGGCAGGTCGAGTCATCGATGATGAACGATAACGGCGTACGATTCCGTGGATTCAGAATCTCAACTTGCGTTTCGGCGGAGGGAGCCACCACCGCCTGACCGGCAGCATCGCTCGATAGACCGGGACTCGACAGGAGCGCCGCACAGGACGCTTGCAAAAAACCACGGCGCGAGTAATGACTCATGATTGGCAACTCCTCATCCCAATGGCCTTCTCCGTTCGGGGATGAACTGGACACCTTCCCGAGGGGACCAAGCCGGTTACTCGTGTCGAAGTGCTTCGATCGGGTCCATCTGTGCAGCGCGAATCGCCGGATAGATTCCGAACAGCACACCAATCCCCACGGCAATTCCGAATGACAAGGGAATCGAAAACGGCACAATCACCGGTTCCATTTCGCGCACCACGACCGGCAAGCCAGCCATTAGCGAAGGAAGGTATCGGTCGGCCAACGCACGGAGCGCGTAGTAACCGGGCTTCACCGCGTAGCCCAGCACGATCCCCGTCACACCACCCAGCGCCGAGAGCACGATCGTCTCGATCAGAAACTGTCGAATGATATCCGATCGTCGAGCACCCAGAGCGCGGCGGATACCAATCTCACGTGTCCTCTCCGTAACGGTTGCCAGCATGATGTTCATGATGCCGATGCCACCCACAACCAGCGAAACTCCGGCGATGACTCCCATGAACATGATGAACATGATCCGCGTATTGCGGGCCTGGTCGAGCAGTTCCTTGGGCACGACCACGGTCGTATCCCCCAGTTTGCCGTGATTCTTTTCCAGCGTTCGCTCGACCAGCTTCGCGGTGTTCATCACGTTATCTACGCTGTCGATCCGCAGTGTAATCTGATTCAGCTCAACCGACTCCCCCTCGCGTGATCCACTGCGACGGACCACGATCGTATCGCCGATTCGCTTCCGCATCGTACTGATGGGCACGTACACATCATTGGCGAAATCTTGGGCTTCGAGCGAACCGCCGATCGCGGCCGTGGGATCGCGGTGCTTCAAGACGCCGACCACGAGGTAATAATCGTCGTGGTCCTGAATGTAGATGGTGCGCCCAACGGGTCCTCGTACGGAAACAGTTTCTCCGCCACCTTCGCCGCCAGTACGCAGTGATTCTGGTGCTGAATCACTTCCGCGTCGGTAATGAAATGGCCTCGTTCGACATACAAACGAGTGACCTCGGCGTATTCGGGCGTGCAGCCCACGAGTCGTCCGTCGACCGTTCGATCTCGGTACCGTATCTCCCGTCGCATCTCGCGAATCGGAATCGCTCCGCGCACGGTGGGAATCGTCTCGACGAGCAGGTCGTAATCTTCCCGCAGCAAGCCGTAGGGCAGAATGAAGCTATTACCGCCGTCGCCCGGCACACTGACCGGCTTGATGGAACGGACGATGATGTTATCGGCCCCGAGCCCTTCGATTTGCTTTTGTGCCTGGCGACTGATTCCTTCACCGATCGCCAGGAGGCAGATCACCGCCCAGACGCCGATGCAGATCCCCACCATCGTCAGCAGCGACCGCAGCGGATGCAGGAGCAGGCTCTTTACGCCGAGTTGCAGAGTGCGCAGCCAGAACAATCTGCCTCAACCTCCCTTTTTCGCCGCAGACTCGGCCGCCCCGGCTCGCTGGACGTCCGGCAACGACTCAGCCACAACGCTTGTTTCCGATGTGGCCGCCACCTCCGATGTAACCGACGCTTCTGTCGATTCGACCGCGTTCGGCGCGGTCGTGCGGCGACGGCGGTGGGCGCCACGGCTGCGGGCAGGTCCATCCAGTCCCGATACTGCCGTGGGTTGAGTACAACTTGGGCGTTTGCCTGAAGCGGACTGCCGGAAGAATCCTCGAGTGCCACCATTTTGTCATTACTCGACTCAATTACCACCGGACAGGTCACGTACGAATCGTCCTGCTTGACCAGGCAGAACGTCCGGCCCTCGTGTTCCAGAATCGCTTGGACGGGAACTTGCAGCACATCATCGGATTCTTCCACGTGAATTCGGACCTCCGCTGTGAGACCGGAACGGATCTGGGGCGGAGGATTGTCGATCTTGATGGTGGTCCCGTATTCCTTGGCTGTCGAGCTCCACCAGTTCCCCGCTTCGGCGTACTTATTCACCTTGGTAACCGAACCCGAAAACAGCTCGTCGCCCAAGGCGTCGAGCTTCACGGTCGCCCGCATTCCCTCCTTGATCAAATTGATCCGTGACTCGTTAATATTGGAAACGACCTGCATGTTCTTCGGATCCGGCAAGCGAATGATTTCCTGCCGTTCGCGAACCGCCGCTCCCGCCTCGACAACGAATTCACTGCCGCTGCGACTACTCATCACATTGGCGTAAACGACCTGCCCGCTCTGGGGAGCCGTAACCGTACAAAGCGCAATCTGCTCTTCGATCTCTTGGAGCCGATTCAGTTCTTCCTGGTAACTTGCCTGCTCGTTTTCCCACTTGATTTTGGTCGCTTCGATATCACTGTTGAACTGCGTAAGCATCTTTTCCTTCGTGAAGTCGTCCAACACCTGAAGTTTCTGCCGGGTCAATTCCAGTACTTTCCGAGCTGCATCGACGCGGAATTGTTCGCCCTGAAGTTGCAGTGGCGAGACGAGGCCACGAGTCACGGACCGCTTGATGGAGTCGAACGTCAGCTCCGCCTTCTTCAGGTCCTCCTCCGCCACGAAGATTTCGTTTTCGTACGTTTTTCGTTCCTGCAGGTACGTTCCTTCGAGATACTCGCGAAGCGACATGACCGCCGTGTCGTAGGCGGCTTTCGCCTCAATGACCAGCGTCTGGCTGGTCTTCACGGCGATCGTCTGCTGCATCCGTTCATTCTCCAAGGCGCGGGAATCGAACGTGATCAGCCAATCCCCTTTCTCGACGGTCGTTCCCTCCGGAATCACATCGAGAATCGTCGTCGCGGGACTATTGCCCCCGCTCTGATTCTTCACCTCACAGCGCACCTCCACGTTGTTGGAACTCTCCACCTCGCCCTGTTCCAACACGACGTGCTCATACGGCCCCCGAACCACCTCCGCCATCAGCGGGGTCTCACGCGAAACGGTCCTGCCTCCCTGGCGAAACCACCATACGGATAGGACCACACCGACCAGCAAAAGCCCCAGAAGCAGCGGGCGCAAGGCGATTCCGTCTCGAGAAGGCCGTCTACGGCACGACGTGCCACGCAGCGTTTTCCATACCGGGTCCATGGTCGTTACTCGCCAATGAGGGTCAGGGGGGAGGATCGGGCGGGCAGAGGACTTCCATGCACTTGCACGTTCGGTCCCCTCGATCGGTCGGGGCGGCAAGAAACCATCACATCCGTGGGGCAGCCGAGTGCCCCCCCGCGGGGGAACCCTCGAGTAAGCTCAGTAGGCTACCCCGGCAGGCAGACGGTTTCCGATACCTGATCGATTATAGCCACCCGAGGCGGTTTTGGATCTAGCACAAATGGGGCGGCCGCGGAAATCGAGTCGGAATCGTCACCACGGTTGGCCAAATCAGGCATCCGGCCGACCTTTCCCGTCCCAACACTGGGCAGGAGCGCCGCAGCGGTCGACCTGCTCGGTGGAAAGACAGCCCACACCTCAATCCGGCAGCGGCGGTACAGCGTGTAGCACTTCCCTGTAGCGACTCGTCGCCCTTTCTGCTCGGCGGAAGAAACGGTGCCACGCACGCGCTCCGTCCCGGCGACACGTACTAGCCAGAAGCGGCCGCCATCGGCAGGCGGATGAGCGGCGGCATCTCGGTGCGATGCGGCGTTCGATGGGCGGAAGGGATCTCCAGGTGCGGCTCCACCGGGGGCAGCTCCTCCAATTCCGATTCCTGCCAAAGCAGGTCGCCGGGGGCCAGCTCCAAGTTGCTCGGCCCACCACAGTGCGCGGCAACGTACGGTGGTTCGCCCCCGCGGACGGGACCGGGATCGATCCACAGCCCTTTTTCGTCCAACTGCATGGTTCCCAGGTTGAAGTCCAGGAATCGGCGATTCACCTCGTAGGTGATCCAGACGCCCATGAAAGCATCTTGTGCATCCTGCAAATCGCTTAGGGCCTGCACGATGTCACGCGCGGCGGTCACTCCTTGCGCCACGCCCCGCTCCTCGTCCAGGGTCCGAATCTCGTCGTTCAACACGATCTGCTCGATCGCCGACAGTACCGCCAGTCGCCGGGTTTCGAAGTTCAACTCGTTCAGGTCCAGCGAACGCAGTGTGTTTCGCAGGCCCTGCGACACGCGGTCAACGTACTGGTAGTAGGAACGGCGCGCTTGCTGGTAGTCAATCAACACCTGCCGGTAGGTATTCCGTTCCAGCAATCGCGTGAAGGGTGCGTCAAATTCCATGCCGATTCGCAAATTCCCACGCGTCGTCCGAAAATCCATCGGATTGTCGCCGACCGTTCCCAGATCGCCCTCGGCGACAAGGTTCAGAAAGGCCTCTAAGTCATTCGCCACAAAGGCAATGGCCCGCCACGTGTCGACCAACGCCGCTCGAGCGTTCATCCAGTCTCGACGATTCAGCGCAGCCACGCCCAGTGCCAAGCTCATGTCGAGATCCACCGGGACCAAGTCGATCGAATCGGACCGGGCGTGCGCTTGGACGAGCGACAGATCCAGCAAGTCGGAGTTCAGGCTGGCCAACAGCCCAGGAATCGCGAAGATCACATTGTTTTCGAGCTGTTCGTAGAGTGACGCCTCGGACGTATCAACCGCCCCCGTCAGAATCTGGTCCAAGGCTATTCGGACCTGCTCCATTTGCGGTCCATAGGCTGCCAGCTGTTTCTCCAGTCGGGCGAAGTCTTCTTGGAGCGTTTGATCCAGAGTTTCCAGCCGTTCGGCATTGAGAATCATTGGATCGATCGATGCCGGCAGACGCGTCTGCGCGACGACCTGCATCTGCTCTCGCGGGCCAATGACGCGGGGGTACTTCTGATTCAGGTGTTTCAACGTTTCGCGTCGTTTTGGCAGCGACTGCCGCAACCGCTCGATGTCCTCCTCCGCCCGAGGCAAGTTATCAGCGAGCAATTGGTCGCGGATCGACTCGATCTCATCCAGCGAGGCAGCCAACTGTTCCAGAGCACGCGCCAATTCCTCGGTCCATTCGATGTGTGCCTCGCGCCGTCCATCCACTTCCACATAGGAAACTGCCGCGAGAATCTGCTCGTTGATCTCGCCTACCGTCTGCGTCAGGCTGCTGACATAGTCCTGTAGTGGCACGATCGAAGCATCCAGCAGGTTGAAGCGATCCAGCAGTGGATCCTCGACCTCAACCGAAATATGCGGTGGCAGCCCCAATTCAATCTTCAATTCGTCCACCCGCGCTTGATAGGCTGCCTGCGCACTGGCCAGCGAGAACTCCTGATTGAACAGGTTCTGTCGCGCCTGCGCAATCTGCAAACGGTTGCGGACCACCTCCGTGGGGTCATCGGGAATCCTGCGCAGGTTCTCCTTCAACGTCTGTTGGAACTGCGAAACGTTCGACCGCAATCCGGCGATGCTCGTGCGCTGGTTGCGAATGTTCTGCTGGTCCTGCAACAAACCAAGGAACCCGCCCACCTGGACAGACTGTACGCCGCCGGCCCCCCCAAAGATCCCACCGACGCCGCCAAAACCACCGCCAACTCCCGTGAAGCCCTCGAGCCCAGACCCACCAAACAGGCCACCAAGTCGCTGCGGCCCGCGACTGCCTCCGGTGCCGGTCGCCAAATCAAGATAGAAACCTCGCCGGAAACGTTCCATCTCACGAACGTTCGCCAACAATTGCCGTTCGGCCAGAGTCAATCGCGTCAGCACACGGTCGCGACCGGCTTCCCGCAACAACGGCTGTACGAGCGAGAAATCCAACAGACTAAAAGCAGCGTTTGAATCAGTCCCGTGGAAGTCCCAAATCAGACTGTTGGCGAAGTTCACGACCAGGTTGCCCCCGGCAATAAACGCCTTCCGCGCCGCCAAGTCCGAATCCACGGTCAGACGGCTCCGCGGCAACCCCCGGTCGCGGCCCGATGTACGATAGAAAACGTCGCTGCCACCAAATAGCTGCGCGTCGAAGCGAAATCGCTCGGCACTCACGTCCAAGGCCGACAGGTACAGGGATTCGTACGCTTCCTGATAATCCGGCGAATGCAGCAGCGACAACTGCAAAGCCGCTTCCAGGTCCAGCCGCAACACGCCCCGGTCATCCAATGGCAGGTTCTCCCGCCAGATGGGGCCTTCGATTTGCTGCGTCGTTCCGTCCTTTCCCCAATGCGGATAGTTGGGCTTCCCATCTACGCAATGCATCAATTCGTGCGAGGCAGGGTCGTCCGGCGGCATCGGTGGCCGATCCGGATCGAACGGATCATACATCCGAGAACGCGAATCGACCTCGATCGTCGTCCGCGGCAACATCCATCGGGGATCGTTGAGCTTCTCGTCGATAATCGCCGTGGCTTCCGCATCCGCCTGCCGACGATAGTGCGCGCGATGACACGCCGGACCGCTCAGGCATGCCGCCGCGAGGACGACCATCAAGAGTTGGGCGGCAAACGGGCTGGCATCCTGCCCCGTCGCCCCGGCAAAATCCGTCCGGGATTTCTGCATTCCACCTTCCTTGGTGTCGTCGAGCCGACTTCGGCCGCCTTCACCGGTCACCACGCCGCCCCCCCACGGAGCTCGACGGCGGGGCAACCCCACCGCCCACGGCAGCACCGGAATTCGATGATTCGTTGGTGACTTCGGAGCCGTTGGAAAGCAAGCTTGAGAGTTCAAGCGAAGGATCGGGTTCTACCGTCCTTTTGCGAAGACTGACGGCAATCCATTTACCCCACTCACCCCACTCGACCAACTTGACACCATATTCGCTAACCACTAGAGTTTTGAAGACTAATCATTAGCAGGCTAACGAGCAGGTCGGCGTGATGCCGGTAAGAGCGGAAAGATGCTGCAGTACGATTTTGAGCAGAGCGTTGGTTACTGGATGACGCTGGGCGCGGCGGCCTACCAGAAGGCGCTGAACGATGAGCTGATGCCGCACGGGATTACGTTTCGCCAGACACAGGTCCTCGGATGGTTAGTGCTGGAGGGCGATCTGTCGCAGGTCGAGTTAGCGACTCGCATGATGATTGAGCCGCCCACGCTGGTGGGAATCCTGGACCGGATGGAGCGCGACGGCTGGATCAGCCGGGAGGCGTGTGCCCACGATCGGCGGAAGAAGATCATTCGTCTGGGCCCGCCTGCCGCAGACGCTTGGGTCAAAATTATTGAGTGTGCGCGGCGCGTTCGGGCACGGGCAACCGAGGGGCTATCCAACGAGCAGCAACAGACGCTGAGGAGCCTGCTGGAACGTGTCAACCAGAATCTCGGGTCTCCCGCGGTTTCCTTGGCCCACCATTCACGGTAGAGAAAGCGGAATAGAATGAACAAGCAGCGACTGTGGGCAAGGCTTCCCATCACCGCTAGACCGACCCATGCCCTCGCCATCAGTGGATCTGCGTGGGCCGCCAGAGCGTGGCCAAGCCCGTCTGGTGTCCCGGACGGCGGACCTGCTTTTCGCCCCTCGTCCGTTCGCCCATTTTCGCACGTGGTCCGAACCGCCCGCTCGAATTACTGGATCCTGGTGGGTGTTCTTCTGTGCGTTGCCCCGTCGCAGACGCGGGCACAGTTCGGCGGACCGGCGTTAGTCGACGTGTCACCGGTTCGAGCACAGGCGTTGGCGGCCGGACAGGAGTATGTGGGCACGATCGTGCCGATTCGCACGGCTGTCGTGGGCAGTGCCGTGGATGGTCGAGTGATTGAGTTTCCGATCAACGAAGGAGACCGTGTCGAGGCGGGTCAGACGCTAGCCAAGCTGCTGACGAAGACGATTGAGCTCGAACTCCAGGCGTCGCAAGCCGAATTGCGGCTGCGGGAGAGCGAGTTAGAGGAATTGGTCAATGGTTCTCGCCCGGATGAGCTTCTTCAGGCGAAGGCACGGCTGGAAGCGACCCGTGCGCAGAAGGAGTATTTGGTCGAACGTCGCAAACGAACGGAGGCTCTTTTTCGCCAGCAGCGCACGGTTTCCCAAGAGAATCTGCAAGAGGCGGTCTCCGCTTCGTTGCGCAGATGAGTTGTTCAACGAATCGGAAGCGGCCTACAACCTGGTGAAGGAGGGCCCCCGTCCGGAACGAATCGCCGCGGCCCGAGCGCAGGTCGACATCCAAGCCGCGCAGATCGAGAAGCTGCAGGACCAGATCTCGAAGCACACGATCGTGGCTCGGTTTCCCGGTTACGTTACGGCCGAACACACCGAAGTCGGCCAATGGGTCCAGCAAGGCGAGGCAGTGGCGGAGATCATCGCCCTGGATGAAGTGGACGTCGAAGTCCATGTGATGGAGAACCAGATCCGGCATATTCAGGTGGGAGCAACGGCTCGCGTCGAAATCCCCGCACTGGCACAGCCGACCTTAACCGGAGAAGTGGCCCTGGTGGTCCCCCAAGCGGACGTGCGATCCCGGACCTTTCGCGTGAAGGTTCGCTTGGAAAACTCGATTCAGGATGGTCAAGCATTGCTCAAGGCCGGAATGCTTGCGCGCGTGACGTTTTCGATCGGCCAACCACAACACGTCTTGCTGGTACCCAAAGACGCGATCGTTCTAGGCGGCACGCCTTTCCTTTGGGTAATCCCTGCCGACACCGTGCAGACAGAAACCAACCCGCAGAGCGGTGTGCAAATGCATCAGGCCGCAGTCCAGCGAGTCTTGGTACGGCTGGGGATTGCGGTCGGCGACCAGGTTCAGGTGATCGACGACGTGGATCTGGAAGATTATGTGCTGCAGCCAGACGACTTGGTTGTCGTTCGTGGCAACGAACGCATTATTCCGCCACTTCCCAACAAACCGTCAGTCGTGACTTGGCCGGTGCCTGCCGGCGAGCCGCCCCCCGCTAACGATCTGTAAGATCCATATTCTCGTCGCATCCACTTCGGTGCTGCCTGCGACGAAGGCCGCGACATCCAACAACAGCGAGATGACTTATGTGGCTGATTGACTCCTTCGTGCGAAATCCGGTCAAAGTCAGCGTGGGTGTCCTGCTGGTGGCCTTGTTCGGGGTCGTTGCGCTGACGCGCATGCCCATGCAACTCACCCCGGAGGTCCAGACCCCGACGATTTCGATCGATACCCGTTGGCCCGGAGCCAGCCCGCAGGAGGTCGAGCAGGAGATCATCATTGAGCAAGAGGAACAACTTAAGGGCGTCGAAGGCGTCCGCAAGATGTCCTCCGAAAGCATGGATTCCGTCGGTCGGATCATTCTGGAATTCCAGGTCGGATCCAACATGGAAAAGGCGGTCGTCGATGTGATCAGTCGCCTGGAGCAGGTACGCGAGTATCCGGCCGACGCCGACCGTCCGGTGATCAGCACCGCGAACGCAAACGACACGCCCATCGCCTGGTTCATACTGAGCCCCCGACTTCCGACGGAAAAAGAGCGGCAATCGTTCCGACAGCGGTATCCGCACCTGGGGGAATCGCTGCAGACCGTGGAGCAAGCGCACAGTGTCGGCCTGGCGATGCTGCGGCTACGACAACTCGCGGAACAGGATCCGACGTTTCAGGAGTTGCTTCCCCCGCCTGATTTGGATGTCACCAAGCTCCGTCGATTCGCGGAAAACGAGATCGAAGCCCGCTTCGAGCGTGTTTCGGGTGTTTCGCAGTCGAATGTGATCGGCGGTCTGGAAGATGAGCTGCAAGTCATCGTCAATCCGCAGGCACTGGCCGCCCGAAGGCTGACGATCAGCGACATCCGAAGTGTATTGGCCAACCAGAATCAGGATACGTCGGCGGGAGACTACTGGGAAGGAAAACGCCGCTGGGTCACGCGCACCTTGGGGCAATTCCGCAGCGAGCAGCAGGTGGCGGACCAACTGCTGGCCGTCCGTGACGGTGCGCCGGTGTACGTGGGCGACGTGGCCGAAGTGCGCAGAGGTTTCAAGAAACCGGACGGCGTCGTACGGAGATTCGGTGAGGAGAGCATCGCGATCAATGCTCTACGCGAGACCGGGGCCAACGTACTGGACGTGATGGCCGGATTACGAGCAGTCAATCGCGAATTGAACGCCGAGATCCTGAACCCGATGGGTCTGCATCTAACACAGGTGTACGACGAAACCGAGTACATTTATTCCTCCGTCAATCTCGTCCAACAGAATATCTTCATCGGCGGTGCGCTGACGATGGTCGTGCTGATGATGTTTCTGCATCTCGGCGTACGGTCATTGATTGCCATTCCGATGATCGTGCTCACGGCGGTCGCCGCGGCCTACCTCTCGCCGTGGCTGTTCATGGTTTGCTTGGCGATCATCGTCGGAGCCGGATTCTGGTTCGCGCGGGCGCGTTGGTCGTCGGACTGGCGATTCCGACCAGCCTGATTGGATCCTTCCTGGTGCTGGGGCTTCTCGGTCGCTCGTTAAACGTTGTCAGTTTGGCTGGACTGGCTTTTGCCGTCGGCATGCTGGTCGACAACGCGGTCGTCGTCCTGGAGAACATCTACCGTCGACATTCCGCCGGAGAACCGCCCTTCGTCGCCGCCGTCAAAGGCACGCAGGAGGTCTGGGGAGCGATCGCATCTTCTACTTTGACGACGATCGCCGTCTTCCTGCCGATCGTTTTCATTCAGGAAGAGGCCGGGCAGTTATTCCGCGATATCGCCTTGGCGATCAGTGCCGCGGTTGGCCTGTCGTTGGTCGTTTCCATGTCTGTGATTCCGACGGCGGCCGCCCGATTGTTTGGAACACGGGACGAACCCGTGGAAGGCGAGCCTCACGTTGCCCCACCGACGTCTTCGAAACTCCATCGACTAGCGGGGCTCGACCATGCCATCATCCAGCCGATCACCAGTCTGGCAGGCAGCTTCACCCAAATCGTTGTCCGAACCAATGACTGGGTACAACGCGGCCTCTTGCGGCGTTTGGCGGTCGTCGTGTTGCTGGTCGCTGGTTCGATCGTGTCGGGATACCTACTTTGGCCCAAGGTCGAATACCTGCCGATGGGCAACCGCAATCTGGTCTTCGGGATCGTGCTGCCGCCGCCCGGTTACAACCTGAACGAAATGATGGCGATGGGCAAAACCGTGGAAGCTCGATTGAGCCCCTACTGCGACGTGAACCCGGCAGCTATGGCGTCGAGTCGGCCAGCTACTCCGGTCATCGAGGACTTCTTTTTCGTCGCGCGAGGTCGTCAGGTGTTCATCGGCGTACGCGCATTGGATCCGCTCCGCGCAGGTGAACTCGTCCCGATCATTCAGCAAGCAGCCGGACAGTTGCCGGGCACGTTCGCCGTGGCCAAGCAGTCCAGCCTCTTCGAGCAAGGACTCTCCGCCGGACGGACCATCGAGATCGAAACGACCGGTCCCGATCTGAACAAACTGATCGAACAGTTGGGCCCGCAAATCATGGGCGGCGTGCAGCAGGTGATGCCACTGGGGACACAAGCTCGACCGATTCCGAGCCTCGACAAATCGACCCCCGAGACCCACATCCGACCGAAGCTGCTGCAAATGGCTCAAATGGGCGTCACCACCAGCGATCTCGGTTACGCGGTCAACGCGTTGATCGACGGAGCCTACGCGGGAGACTACTTCTACAAAGGCGATGAAATCGACCTGACCATTGTGGGCCAGGAGCAATACGCCCACAGTTACCAGGATGTCCAAGCCCTCCCGATCGCCACGCCCAGCGGGCAATTGGTGCCACTGGCCGCGTTGGCCGACGTCACGCTGACCGGCGGTCCGGAACAAATCAATCATCGCGAGCGCGTGCGGGCGATTACGATCGAAGTTTCGCCCCCGCCTGAGATGGCCTTGGAAGACGCGATGAATACGATCCGCAGCCAAGTCGTTCAGCCGCTGATCGACAGCGGCCAGTTACAGGGCGGCTATCGCGTTGACCTGGCGGGCACCGCCGATAAACTCCGCGACACCTGGCTGGCCCTGCGATTCAATGTCGTGCTGGCGTTGCTGATCACCTATCTGTTGATGGCCGCTTTGTTCGAGTCCTGGCTCTATCCGTTGGTCATCATCCTGACGGTGCCGCTGGGGGCCGTCGGCGGCATCCTGGGGCTTCATCTGCTGAATCTGTTCCTCAACGCCACCGGCCAGACCCTGCAACAGTTGGATGTCCTGACGATGCTCGGGTTCGTCATTCTGATCGGCACCGTGGTGAACAATCCGATCCTGATTGTCCATCAATCGCTGAATCACATGCGCGAGGACGAAATGGGACACCGGGAGGCGATCTTGGCGAGCGTGGCAACGCGAATTCGACCGATCTTCATGACAACGATCACGACCGTCCTCGGGTTGCTTCCGCTCGTGCTGTTTCCCGGCGCTGGCAGCGAACTCTATCGTGGCTTGGGCAGTGTGGTGCTGGGAGGTTTGTTGATCTCTACGCTGTTTACGCTGCTGCTCGTGCCCACGCTCTTCAGCTTGATGATGGACGCCAAAGAGCTGCTGGTGGGGGCCATCGACCGAATTCGCGCGCCGCGGCAAGAGGAGACCGCGACGACAACCGAACCCAGTGAACCGGCGGTTGCCTGAGCCCATCTTCCATGCCGCAGCCGCCAGAGAGGAAACCGAGGAACATGGGAGCACGGATGGTGGCAAACGTCCTTGAAATTCGTATTGCGGATCACCGAGCCGACCGCTTCGAGGCGTCTTCCCAGGCGACCCAACGTTGATAGAGCCGCTGGATGGACTCTCCGTCCTGGTGGCCATCCCAGAGGGCCACGCCATATCGCACATCCAGTGGACTCTCGTCCGATATTGCAAGCGGTTCTCGCCACACGTTCAACGTGGCCGCGATGTAAGCGAACGGGGCCGGCATCGTGAAATGTGTTGCAGGGTGTCGCGGGTTCGACGGATGGTCAAACACCGCCACCGTCACCGGACCCCCCGCCGCCGAAGCTCGTAGCGCACACCAACGGCCGCGTGTAACGCGTTCCTGACCGCGGACCACCTCTCCCGGTGCGTCCTTGGAATACAGAAATTCGCCGCCCTGATCCATCGATTCGACGAATCGCATTCCGAGGCCGAAATAGTGCTCCCCCGACAAGGTCACAGAGGAACGACCCGCCGCCGGCTTGATGACACCATGCCAGCTCAAAATGGAAGCGGGCAAGTCCTCGGCGTCAAAGACAGTCAGCGTTCGTTCTTCCTCGGCGAGGGACTTCCCGTCGACCGTCCGCCAATCGATTTGTTGTCGAAATCCGACACTCGATGGATCCACCTGACCGCCGGTGGTCAGTAATTCCAATGTTCGCGAACGCTGTATCCCGGGAGACTGATCAGGAAACTCCCCCCAGAAATCCACGTCGTCTACCATCAGCCCGAACATCAGTCCGTGATGATGAAGATGATCCGCGGGCGCATTGCGCAGTACGTTGCGTCCCGCGGGAGAAAGGAACCGGTCCGCATACGGCTTGAAGGGCACATCACCGTAACGGTAGCTGAGCACCGGCTGATCACCGCGCATGACGGTAATCACCGAGGAGTCCTGCTGAATCTTCAGCGGGCTCGCACCCCAAGCGCTACCCGGGGGAACACTCGCGACAACGCAAGCGACCCAGGCTCCCAGCAGGGCCCTCCGCGGCCATGTTCTGCGGGGCGTACTGACGATCGTTTCCCGACGACACAAAAACATGGTATTGAGCCTCCGATTCATCCAGGTTGACGTCCGTTGGTGCGCTCCGACCGGTCTTGCAGCTAGATCCAACAAGCTGCTCCCAGTACTGCCGATGGGCACAGCTCGGTAACCAGTAGGGTGGGCACAGCTCGCAACGCGAGCGCATGCCCACCACATCTTCCGCTGATGTCACGCCAAAAACGCTGGGCGACTTCCGCGAGTTCGTGCGGTACCTAGTGGGCTTCCGTTGCGTTGAGCCCACTCCAAAATGGCGACCACTTGCTTGCCGCAAGGTCCGCGCGATCACGCCAACAGCGGCTTCAAATGCTGGATACTTCGTTCCGCCTGTTCCACCGTCCCACACTCAACACTCAACACGAGGTCGCGTGGGGCACGCTGACAGATCTGGATGACTTTCGCCCAATCGATCACACCCTCCCCACAAGCGCAACCGACCGGGGTACCGGTCACTTTGCCGCGTTCGGCGTCGGACTGTTGGACGGTAATGTCTTTGGCATGCACGTGGACAAGTCGATCGAGAGTGTGCTCAAGCCAACGCAATGGATCCTCCCCGCCCAGATAGCTGTTTCCCGTATCGAAGTTGATCCCCAGTACGGGAGATTCCACCAGTTCGTAGATTCGATCCAAGCCATCGACCGTCTTGCTGTACTGCTGGTGCATCTCCAGGCCGAGCAGAATCTGCCGCGGTTCCGCTACGGCACATGCTTCTTGTAGCACGTAACGCATCAGTACATGGTCTTCCTCGCTGGTGGTCCACGGCGGTTTGGGGCCTTCATCCGTGTTGACGACCGGGGCGCCGCATTCGGCTGCAAAGCGGATCGCTTGCTTCAGGTATTCCGTGCCGATTTCCGGTTTGCAGAGCGGCGTGTGGGCGGAGAGCCCGGATAATCGAACGCCATATTTTTCACACGTTCGCCGAATCCGATACGGATCATCGAGCATCGAAACGCTGTGAAAGTAGCCCGCCTCGCTCAATAGTTCGCGTCCCCAATGCACCATCGGTTCGACGTACTCGTAGCCAAGTTCGGCCGGCCTTCTCGACGCCCCATTCGAACGGCCGATCTTGATGACGAACGAATTCCAGGTTGACACCAATGCTGACTTTGCCCATCGCTTCGCGTCCTTCTCTCTATTGGAAACCGGTTACGTACGTTGCGTGATCTCTGGCGGCGGTAACGGGTCGCTACCGTTCGCCTTGGGAATCGTCGGGGCGGCGTGGCGAAGTCGGCCATCTCTGGCTCCGGCCCGCAACACCATTCGGCCGGCTCCTTTCTTCCGTGCAGCTTCTCGACCAAGATCTGCCTCCCACGCGAATTGGCTCTTCGCGCACAACGGGTGAGACTTGGAAGCACACGGAATCGGCAAGACATGGCAAGTTCCCTTTACGTGCCGTTGCCCGTCGAAACCGGCAAAGCCTTGATCGTCGACAGCCAGATGATCAGGCACCTGCGCGGCAAGCGATTTGCGGCTGTCCTGCGCGCGATCTTCGCACATTGCACACAAGGCAATCGATCTCCAATCCTTCCCCGGCCGCCCATTCGACGCTGCGGCTCCCGAACGAATTCGGTCGCCGCCCATCATGCCGATGCGAATCCACGGGGCCCGGGCCGCGTGGGCGCTGTGCTGCCGCGAGCGGGTTCCGAATGCCGCCGCCGACGCGCAGCCGGCCGAAGATCGAAGGAATCCGCGTGGCGAAGAGTCATCCATCGCTGCCAGCGATTTGACTCGGGGCACTTTCGGTTCCTCCTGCAACGGCGATGATGGCGGGTCGTTTCGTGCCCCAAGAAACTCGCCAGTTCGGCCGCGAGATTCCATCCGGAGCACGCCGGAACGCGTGGGGTCAGGGAGGGAAGGAGACCAGGTGATCTTGTTCTGCACCGATCGCCAAGTTAGCATGTGCAGCCATTCCCTCGTTGGTGTCAAGCAGACCGCTTTCCCAGGAGCCCGATGATGTTGCTGCGTTGGATTCACTTGAAGCAGGCCTCGGTTTACTCTTGCAGTCGATGCATCCTTTTGGCCGCACTAGTGTCGTTGTATTGTCACTCGCCAGCCTGCCTGTCGGCGGCAGAAGCGGTTAAGGACACACCAACCTGGACGCCACCGGTGCAGTGGATGTTGGAGCCATCCGCGGTTCCCGATTCCAATGCAACCACGGAAGCCGAAATGAAGCCGTATACTGAAACGATTCCCGGATCGGATGCGAAGTTCGAGATGGTTCCGATTCCGGGCGGCAAGTTCCTGATGGGCAGCCCCACCGATGAGGAAGATCGCGTCGAAGATGAAGGGCCCCAAGTCGAAGTGCAGATTTCCCCCTTCTGGATGGGAAAACATGAAGTGACCTGGGATGAATATGAACTGTGGGCGATGGGCCTGCACAAGCAAAGACGCCAGGTATTGGGACAGGAATCGACAAAATACGACGAGTTGGCAGACGCGATTACGATTCCCACAAAGCCCTATCAGGACATGACCTTCGGGATGGGCCGTGATCGACGCCCCGCGGTCTGCATGACCCAACTCGCCGCCAAGATGTACTGCAAGTGGCTGTCGGCGAAGACCGGCCGCTATTATCGCCTGCCCACCGAAGCCGAATGGGAGTACGCCTGCCGCGCCGGGACTACCACCGCCTACAGTTTCGGGGACGATGCCGCGGACCTGGATGACTACGCCTGGTACTTCGACAACAGCGACGAGTCCTACCAGGAGATCGGCCAGAAGAAGGCCAACGCATGGGGTCTGCACGACATACACGGGAACGTGGCCGAGTGGGTCCTGGGGACGTACTCGGAGGAAGGATACGGGCAACTCGGCCCCGGACCTCTCAAAGATCCGGTCCAGGTCCCGAAGAAAATCTACCCGCGCATCGTGCGCGGCGGGTCCTGGTTGGATGACCCGGAGATGTTGCGTTCCGCGGCCCGTGTTACATCCAGCTCGGATTGGAAGGCCCAAGACCCTCAACTTCCGCAGAGCATCTGGTACCACACGGACGCGGATTTCGTCGGGATACGCGTTGTCCGACCTTTGACCAAACCATCGCTGGAGGAAGCCGATCAATACGATCTGGATGCGGCCCAAGAGGAAAGCATGACCGAGTACAGCGAAATCAAGGGAGCGATTCAGTAGAACGGATTTGTGCCGCTGCGAGACGATCCCAGCGCACCAGAACGGTAGCGACCAGTCTGTAGGGACGTAGGATGGGCTCAGCGAATCGCAAGCCCACCAGTCCCTTTTGAAAACCCTTCAACCGGCGGGCTTGCACTCGCGACACGAGCGAAACTCGCCCTGCCAAACTTTGACACTTAAGCCCCCCGCCTCACGCCAAGCCACTACACTACGAACAACAACACCACACCAACCTACCACCTCACACGGACCGCTGGCGCATTGCTGCGAAGGCTCTTGTGGAGCGACGTATCAAACCGCCAACATCCTTTCCTCGCCAGGTGACCAACATCACTGTTCCCCCAAAGTGAAAGGACCATTCAATGTCACAAGAAATGGGTAATCGCCAACGCGGTGCATCCCGTCGTCAGTTCCTTCAGACATCCGGCGGAGCGATTGCCGGCGCGGCGTTGGCCAATGCGATTCAGGCGCGCAGCTATGCGGGCGAGAGTCACACGATCAAAGTGGCACTCATCGGTTGTGGCGGACGCGGGACCGGTGCGGCGGCTAACGCACTTTCCACGGAAGGCCCCACGAAACTGTGGGCGCTGGCCGACGTGTTCGAAGACCGGGTCCGGAACAGCCACAAGCAACTCTCGACCCGCTTCGCCGATCAAGTCGACGTGCCGGCGGAGCGACAATTTGTCGGCTTCGATGGGTATCGCCAAGCAATTGATTCACTCGACCCCGGTGACGTCGTCTTGCTCGCCACGCCACCCGCCTTTCGCCCGTTGCACTTGGAATATGCCGTAGAGCAGGGGCGGCACGTGTTTATGGAAAAATCATTTGCCGTCGATGTTCCCGGGATTCATCGAGTGATTCAGGCGGGCGAAAGCGCCGCGCAGAAGAACTTGAAGATCGCCGGCGGCTTGATGAGCCGCCATTATCGACCGCTGGAGGAAGCGGTGGCACAACTCCATGGCGGGGCGATCGGTGATTTGATCACCTGTTGGGCGTACCGCGAGCACGGTCCGGTAGGCTTGAGTCTGCGCAGGACGGCATGAGTGAACTGGCTCATCAAATCCGGAACTACAGTTGTTTCACCTGGGTGAACGGTAGTTTCTTGCTCGATTGGCTGATCCACAATTTGGATATTTGCTGTTGGTGCAAGGACGCCTGGCCGGTCGCGGCACAAGGGCAGGGCGGCCGGCAGGTGCGCAGCGAGCCGGATCAGTTATTCGACCACTACGCCGTGGAATACCATTTCCCCGACGGCACGCGGTTGTTCGCACAGGGCCGCCACATGGCAAACTGCTGGGGCTTCTTTGGCGACCAGATTCACGGTGCAACCGGCTCGGCCGTACTCGGAGAAGGCCAGCCGGAACCGCGGCTCTATCGCGGGCACCAGCCCAGCGACGACAAATTGATCTGGCAATACCAAGGCCCCCCCTGTGACGCGTATCAGGCAGAGCACGACCTGTTGTTCGACGCCATTCGCACCAACAAGCCGTACAACGAGACCCAGCGGTGCGCTTACGCCGCGATGACGGGGATCTTGGGTCGAATGGCGGCGGAATCAGGCCGATTGGTTACCTGGGAGGAAGCGTGGAAATCCCGCCTGGAACTGGCCCCCGGCCTGGACAAGCTCACCTGGGACTCCCCGCCGCCGGTAGCGGCGGACGCGGAGGGGGAATACCCGGTCGCCATGCCGGGCTTCAGCAAAGTGGTCTGAGCCCGCGTCAGTCCGAGGATTTCAGCTCCGCCGCAAAAGCCTGGGCTTGCAGTGTCGCGCCGGTTGCTCGCCGCGTCATTTCGTTCCACGCCATGACGCGCCCGTGCGCGAAGACTCGTTCCTTCAAGAAGCTGCCGACGCGGGGGTCGTGCGCATAGACGGCGTGGGCGGGATCCTCTGCGTCCAGCAGTTCGCGGACAATCGCGGCGTGCAATTGACAGGCGAACAATTCTCCCATCATGTAGTTGTGGTAGTACGCCGGCGCCGAAACGACGTGGATCTTGCTGGCATAGTCGGGTGCGTCACGGTTCTCCGGTCGACGCACCTCCTGGTAACGTTCCACCAGATCCCACCACAGCTTGTTCAAATCTTGCTGCGGATCGGTATACATTGCGCGCTCGAATCGGAGCATCACCTGACACCATCGCGAGAAGATCAGCAATTGGTCGCGCCGCATTTGCCGAGCCGCGCGGTCGAACGCCACCGGATCCGGCACTTCCACTCCCATCGCCGCCAGCCATTGGGAGCTCTTGGCAAACCGTTCGAACATCATCGCGACCCCCTCGGTACATAGGATGTGGGCGTCGCTGCGCAATACGTACGGAACGGATTCAGGAATGAATCGACTGCTGTAGACCGCATGCCCCAATTCGTGGAGCATCGTACTCATCCAGTACTCGGTGGGGACGATATTCGCGAGGACACGAACGTCGCCTTCCCGGTCAATGTCGGTGCAGAACGCGTGCGGGCTCTTTCCCGGACGCTCGAACAGGTCGCTTCGCTGTAGAACTTCCTGGATCGGAAGACCGATTCCGTCGTAGAAGTCCTGACAGATCTGCGGTACATCGACCTGTCGAAAGACCGCGTCCACGTCGGTCTCATACACCTTGGGTGGCTCTTGGAAAAACGGATCGTGGTAGTGCCAGGGGCGCAGCTGATCAACGGTGATCGCGTACCGCTCGGCCAGACGCCGATCTATCTCCGCCTTGGCTTGGCGAAAGGGTTCTCGAGTGAGCTGGTCTAACTGATCGAAGAGGGCCATCACTTCCGCCGGATCCTGCTCGTTCAACCGCAGTTGCAGGGTATGGTAATCGGAAAAGCCCAGTTGCTGGGCCGCCTGGTTTCGCAACGCTACCAGCTCGCGAAGGTCGGCTTCCACACTTTTCCCGACGGCCTTGCTGGCCTCCCACACCTCGCGCCGCACCGCACTGTCGGTCGATGTAGACAATGTCTTGCGGACCTCACTGTCGGTAAGCTCCTCGTCTCCGACCTCCGCCCGGAACAAATTGAAGGCTTGCTCAATCTGATTCGCCTTGGCGGTCATCCGTCGAAGGAGGTCGGAGGACACCTGTTTTCCCAAGTACTGCAGGTACAGAACGTCAATCTGCCGGTGCAACAACGCGTCGGCCAGCTCACCTTCGTGAAGTGCCTTCAGTCGCGCGAAGGTGGTCTTATCCGAGAGGAGACCATTCAGTTCATTCTCGACCTGCTCCTTTCGGGCAAAATCCTCATTCCTTCCGGAAGTATTCGCTTCCCACCAGGCTTGATTCACGCGAATCTCGACCGGCCGCACTTCGTCCAGATACTGTTGAATGAATTTGCGTGCCTGTTGGTCCATCGGACCGCTGCTTTCCGCCGCAACAACCGCTTGCGCACTGAGACTGATTCCTGTCGCGAGCATCATGAAACCTACAGACCGCCAACTCATCTCACGCCTCCTTTGTCACTTCTTGTGTCGGCTGATTCAATTGTCGGATCGACATCGCCAGCATCACCCAAGTCCATCCGTTCAGGATCAACTCAATTCCTACCAGCAATCCGATGACCCAAAGCGCACTGCTCGGAAAGGCATCGTAAATGATGATTCCCGCAATTAGCGTGACTACACCGTTCAGCAGGGCCCATCCCCACTGGGGAAAACGCTCGACGAGGGAAACAACAACTCGAAACGTTCCCACTAAGATGAAGAAGGCGGCGATGAACAGTGTCAGAAATCCCTTCGCTTCCAGCGGTGAGTCGCGAATCGCGAGCCCCGCCATGACGTACAGGATCCCGACCAGCAACTGCAGCAAGAACGCACTCCACCGTCCTGCCCAGAATGCTCCAATGATGGTGGCAATTCCACCGATCAACAGGATCGCCCCCAGAACCAGCACTAAGGCGGCGGAGGAAAAGACCGGATAGCCGATCGCGACGGTGCCACACACGATCAGCAGAACGCCGAGCAGAAAAAACCACAACCAATCCTTGCTTAACCGCGCCAACTCATGTTCGACGACAGCCAAGGAACATTCAACTTTTGAGGGGGGGGTGCTTTGCATCGATGCCATCTCCTTTCGAGCCGCAACGGACCTCGCTACGGCTCCTGTTGTTCTAGGCCAAATGGGGAAAGGTCCCATCGTCCGCTTCATGATTGCGCCGCCACGCTCCTTCACTAGCCCCCGGCAACCGCCAGATCCCAGACGGTTGATCGCTCGAGGGCTTGGGCTGGGCAACTATACATACTCTACTTTTGCTGTAAAGCGTCCTGAATTTCCCGCAGGGAAACGGTAAACAGGCGTTTCGCCAAGGGATCCATGGTCTCGGCGCGCGCCCTCCCAATGGCAGGTCACCTGTGTGTGTTCCGCGGTCTGGCCAGGTTGGAGGGCCAACGCCGGACTTGACGTCTCCAATTCGTAGAACGGACCCAGCGGCTTGGCTCCGGGCGCGGGCGGACCGTCGTTGTAGCTGTTGATCGCATCGCCGGCAAATGGCTCCCGCTGAATCTCCCACATCGAGTTCACGTAGTCGGTTTCCCCGGCAACTGGCTGATTGTACAGCACACAGGTTAGTACACCGCGCTCCGCGTCATAGCTGCCACAACGGTTCGTTGCCCGGCGCGGACTCAACCCTATCTTGCTGCGATACTGCCCGTCTCCGGAAAAGAACAGTACGCCATCGGCGACTCGCAGGCGATCGGCCGGTACCTTGCCGAAATACTCGTCGTTGACAATGCTCCCTCGCTCGGCCACATCTCCCTGCTGAAACGGAATTACGACGGTCGTTCTCGGTCCGTGTTTGTACATTCCCAGCAGCCAGATCGAGAGTAACCCTGTGCGTTTCGACCAGGCCTCCGATCCGATGTTTGTCACGCGATTGCGCGTCTCATAGGCCACGAACGGTACGTCCGGCAGAGTCGTTTCCAATCGGTCGGTCAATTCTTTGCGGGTCAACAAGACGACTTCTCTCTCAATCCGAATGTGGAATTTCGCTTGCGAATAGTTCATCAGTTCCGCTTCATGGCGAAAAACCGCACGACGATCATCAGCCCGTACTTGTTCATAGGCAACCGTGTCGATCAGCGAGGGGGTCTGCCAGTTCTCCAGCGTGAATTCAACGCCGGGTGGAAAGAAGATACTGAACTGCCCCCCTTCAGGACCGAGCCAGAATCTTTCCTCGCCACCGTACACGTTGATATGCGGGGAGTTGACGCCGGACGCAATATGGTCATAGGCAATCCACCCGTAACTCGTACCTCGGTCTCCGTTCGCCGTGGACGTCATCACGCGGCCCTGGTAGGCCGGCACGACCGCCACGCGCGGGCCTCGCGCATCCTGTCCCAACACGATCGTATCCACATGTCGGCTCAGAAACTGAACGTCCTGGCCAAAGTCACGTTCCGCGGCATCAGTGCAATTACGACCGGACATGGGCAGGCTCCCCCACAAGAAACAAAAGAGGCACGTGATGGCCGAACAACCTTGGAATTTCATCATTTTCGGGTCTCCGATGTCATGCTCTCCGGTCCGCCGTTCCCGCGGGCACGGGTCTTTCGATATCGTACACCATCGGACCAGCGCAGAAAGAGTTGTCAGTCGCCGATCCCGTCTGTTACGATGGCGATCATCACCTTTCGCCGGAGGAACTTCGATGGATTCCCGTGGCTGGCTGGCTCTGTTCCTGGCACTTCCGCTGAATACCCTCCCACTCTCCCCTCGTGCGGCCGTGCCAGGGGAACCGGTTCCCGTGGAAGACGGCTTCGTGGCGATGTTCAACGGCCGAGACCTGACGGGCTGGGAAGGAAAACCCGGTTGGTGGTTCGTCGAAGACGGTGCGATCACGGCCGAGAGTACCGCCGAGAAACCTTGTCAAAAGCACAACTACCTGTTCTGGCGGGGTGGCAAGCCGGGCGACTTCGAACTTCGGCTGGAGTATCGATTGGTCGGGGGCAATTCGGGTATTCAGTTCCGAAGTCGCGAGCTTCCCGATTGGGACACGAACGGGTATCAGGCTGATATGGACGCAGCGGGCGAGTGGACCGGCGCGCTATTCGAACACACGCGGGGCGGCATTGCGCTGCGAGGACAACGAGTCGTCATTGACGCCGATGGCACGCGGCACGTCACGCAACTCGGCGACCCAGCCGAACTGCTCCGGAGGATCCGGCCCGGCGAATGGAACGACTATCGCGTTGTGGCTCGCGGAGAACAGATTCGTTTGGAGATCAACGGTGTCCTGATGGCCGAAGCCATGGACCACCACGAAAAACTGGCAGCCGGCCGCGGGATTCTTGCGCTCCAGATGCATCCCGGACCACCGATGAAGGTTCAGTTTCGAAATTTGCGGATTCGGATCGACGATCCGCCCCGTTAGCAGATTCCTCCCACCCCGAATTCCTTCCCACCTATCGCAAGGAGCTTCTCGATGTCCCACTCCCAATGGACTCGACGTCAGGTTTTGCGGGCGGGTGCGGCTGCCGCGGCACGCCCTATTTCCTGCCCGCTCACGTACTGGGACGTGACAACGCGACACCACCCAGCGAAACAGTCCGCGTCGGTGTGATTGGCTGCGGCGGAAGGGCCCGCGTGATTCGCGAAGCCGCAGACGTCAAAGGGTTTCGTGTCGTAGCTGCCTGCGATTGCGTCCTTGACCGCGCCGAAAAATACGCGCAGGAGCTTTCGGGAGAGGAGACCTGGGGCGTCTACGAAGATTTCCGCCAGATGATCGAGCAGGAGAAGCTCGATGCCGTGATGATCGAGACGACAACACATGCTCGCGCATGGATTACGATCCTCGCCATGCAGATGGGAATGGATGTGTACATCGAAAAGCCGATGAGCTTGACGATTGCCGAGGGACGTGCCATGGTCAATGCGGCACGGCATTACGATCGCGTCACGCAAGTGGGGACACAACAACGTTCGATGCCGATCAACAATTGGGCCAGCGATCTGGTGAAGAACGGCGCGATTGGCAAAATCAACACCGTGCTGGCTCCCAACTTCGTAGGACCCTTCCGGTGGACGAAGACCTCCACGGCGGACGTCACCGGGCCGGTGGAACCGTGGTGGGATACCTGGACCAACCAGGCGGAACTTCGCCCGTGGGATCCACAACTCCAAGGCGGATGGGCTGCTGGTGGGACTATGACGGAGGCGGACTTTGCTTCGGAGTCACCGGTTGGGGGACGCATTCGTACGACCAAATCAACCGAGCCCTGGGAACGGACGACACCGGGCCGGTCGCCGTGCTGCTGGAGGAACCGGTCGCGGAGCGCAAGACCGGTCGTTTCCAGGGACGGGAAACGGTCGGCGGTGTTGTCGTCGGATTGACCGGTGACGAGGACACGGGTGCCGACTATCACGGGATGGCCGATTTGGCCGGCCCCCGCGCGAAGATGCGGATGTGGTTCGAGAGCGGAACGGAACTGCGTCTGCACCTGGATGGCGATCGAGGTCCTGGCTTGGGAGCGATTTTCGTAGGAGAAGACGGGAAGATCGAAATCAATCGCAACAAGATTGCCAGCAACCCGAGTGATCTTTCCCGCGCCGGAGAATCCTGGTCCCAATCAGCGGCCCGAAACGTCGTACCATATCGAGAATTGGATCGAGTGTATCAAGAGCCGCCAACGGTGTACTGCGGACATCGAGATCGGCCAGCGCGCCACGACGCTCTGCTATCTGGTGAACATCGTCCGCGACGTCGGGCGGGTGGGTCAGAAATTGGCCTGGGATCCGGTTGCCGAGCGATTCTCAGACTGTGAAGAAGCCAACCAGCTGCTCGACCGACCACGGCGTGCCGGATACGAATTGCCGAAGCTAGGTTAATGTCTGCTCCCGCCGAAGAGAAGCCGGTCATTGCCGTCACGATGGGAGATCCGGCCGGTGTCGGTCCCGAAGTTTGTCTGCATTTGATGCGGTGCGAGGCACTCTGTCAGCGTTGCTCGCCGATGATCTTCGGCGACGCGGCGACCCTCCACCGCGTCGCTCGGCAGTGTGGGTGGCCCGACGATTTCGAGGTCTTACCGGCAGCTTCCTGGCGGCAAGGGACGGATATCGGGTCCCCTTGCGTGCTCGATTTGGGGGGAATCGACCCGCGAAAGGTCACGCCCGGTCAATTCCATGCGGACACCGGTCGCGCCAGCTACGCCTACATCCTGGCCGCCATCAAAGCAGCTCAGGCGGCTCGCGTGGCGGCCGTCGTGACCGCTCCGATCAACAAGGAAGCCCTGCACGCCGCGGGAATCCATTTTCCGGGCCACACCGAGATTTTCGCGCAACAGACGGCCACCACGCGCTGGTGCATGATGCAGTATTCGGACGCAATCACATGCAGCTTCGTCACCGTGCATGTCGGGTATGCGGAAGTGCCCGCTCTGCTGAACGAACGGCGCATCTTGGAGGTAATTCAGCTCACGGCTACGGCATTACACCGCATCCGCGGGCGCGAGCCGCGATTGGTTGTGTGCGGCTTGAACCCGCACGCCGGGGAACACGGGTTGTTCGGTAACCGGGAGGAGGAGACGATCATCATCCCAGCCATCGCAGCCGCCCGACGACAAGGAATCTATGTGGAGGGGCCACTGCCTCCCGACACCGCTTTCCTGCCCGACAAACGACAGTCAACCGACGCGTTCATCTGCATGTATCATGACCAGGGTCACATCCCGGTCAAAGCGTTGGCCTTCGATTCGGCGGTCAACACAACTTTGGGCCTGCCGATCATTCGCACCAGTGTCGACCACGGAACCGCCGGAGACATCGCTTGGCAGGGAATCGCGCGTCCCGACAGCCTCTTCGCCGCCGTCGACCTGGCATTGAGGCTCGTGCCGCTGGCAGCGCAGTAATGTTGCGCTCTGCTTCGTTTGTAACAATACGGTCAGCTCTTGAGCCCTTTCAGATCGGGCGTGAACTGCTGGTCATCGTTCATCAGCGCATCCCACGTCACGACTTCACCACGATAGGCGGCAGTCCGTCCCAGAATCGTCACGAGATTACTGCGGACGCTTTCCGCCACGGTGGGATTGCTATGGTCGCCCGATTGGATGCTCGCGTGGAACGTCGCGATGTTGTTGACCGCTCCGTCTTTGTAAATCCCGGGGGATTTACCGCCGCGCCAGAAGTTCTTTCCCCGAATCAACACGTCGCCACCGTAAGCGGTTTCCAACACGCCATCGGTCCCGAACATTCGGTTGCGAATTCCTTCGGGCTGCGTACCGTGACCTTGGAACTGGCGCGAGCTGAAAGCGATCCCTACGTTGTCGGGATACTGAAAGGTGACACTGAACGTATCCCAACAGGACCCCACATCGCGCAGTTTTCGCCCGCCGGTGCCGTACGCAGCAACCGGCGGCTGTCCCATGATCCAGCTCGCGACGTCGATCGTATGGATATTCTGTTCCGTGATGATGTCACCGGACAATTCGCGATCGAGTCCCCAGGGCGCAGTCGGCTTTCCGGATTGGCTTGGCCTTCGCGGGCGTACTGCAACTGGCCGAGCCAGGGAATACCGGCGTGATAGGTGGACTCTCCGAAGGCAAACTGGCCAATCGCTCCGGCGTGGACCCGCTGCAAAGCCTCTACGAAGAACTCGTCGGCTCGTGTCTGGAAATCGACCAGGAAACAGAGTCCTTTCTGGGTCGCCTTCTGGCCGCTCTGTGCAACGGACTGACAACCTGGGACATCGACGGCGATCGGCTTGGCCAGGTAGACATGCTTACCCGCGTCCACAGCCTGCTGAGCTTGCTGAGGATGGAAATAGGGCGGTGATTCGATGACGACCGCATCCAGGTCCTGTTCCAGCAGGCGTTCGTAGCCAGCCAACCCGGTAAAGCGTTGAGCGGCGGCGACATTCAATTTCTCTCCGGCCGCATCCACTCGGTCCTGAAAATAATCCGCGACCGCCACCAACTCGTAGCCACCGTGCTGCTGAAACAGATCGGCAATCCAGGATCCGCGACCTCCGCAACCGATCAAGCCGATCTTGACTTTGCTGTTTGCCGCGTAGCCGTGCACCAGATTCGGTTTCAGCACAGACCAACTTGCCACCGCGCCCGCCGAGGCGAGGAAATTCCGACGCGAAAGACCATCGCATGTGGAAGAGGTCGTGAGTGATGTTCGTTGATGGGACATGCAAAATCTCCTCGAGGCTACTGGACGGGTTTTCCGTGAACTTCGACTTCCACGTAGTGATTCAACTCGTTGGCGGTATTTCCTTGCGAGTACAGTCGGACGTATCGCCCCTTCACGCCTTTCGCGTCGATCGTGATTCCGAGATTGGTCTCGATATAAGGTCGCTTCTTGCCGATGCCGAAGCCGAGGGAATTATCTTGGTCGTTGCTGTAGAGGATCTGAACTTCCTTTTCGAACTTAGGGTCGTTGGAAACCTGCACGAGGACGTCGTGGTAACTTCGTCCTTCGCGAAAGAAATGCCACACGCAGACGGCATAAATCTCACACGGCTCCTGCAGATCGATCTGTACCCACTGCTTCCCGGGTGCCAATTCGACGAAAGTCGACTCACTACCTTCCTTCTCTCCGTCGGTGACAAACTTCAGCTCTCCCAGAATCGGGTTTTCGTCGCTCGCAGAGATCGGCTTTTTCTTGGCCACATTGACCGTACCTTCGGGGACCATCACCGAAGGCATATCTTCCGCCTTCAGCATCACCAACCCGGGAAACAACATCATCAGAACATCCGGTGGCGTCCCGGCCAGCACTTCCTGGGGAACATCGACTTGCAGTGGAACTTTCGTTTCCGCGGCCGGGACAGGCGAAGCCGTCACCACCGCCATCAGGAACAGGACCCATCGCGGGAACATCTCGATTTCCTTCCTCTGTGTACGCATCCAAAATCAAATAGGAGAATGAACATCCTCTGCGGACATTGACTCTGTGCGACGGCGACGCAACCGTCGCAGTCCGGAGGCAACGCTCCACGACTCTCGCACCCAATGAAAATGCCCTCCCGGTTGCTCGGACCAGTTCACGGGGACTTCAGCGATTTGGTACCCTTGGCCCTGGGCCAGCATCAACAACTCCAGATCGAACAGGTAGCCATTTTCACGCGCCATGCCAAAAAGTCGTCTTCCCGCTTCTCGCCGGAACATTTTGAATCCACATTGTGTATCCTGTACCGGCAATCGCAAGAGAAGGCTCGTGACGAGGGAGAAGGTTCGGCCCATCACGCCGCGTGACCAGCTTCTGCGTCGCTCGATACCCGAGCCCGACAGCAGTCGCGAGCCGACGGCGATATCCGCCCCCTGTTCGATCGCGGCACGCAACCGATCCGATTCTTCGATTGGCGTGGCCCCATCGGCATCGGCAAACAGCAACAGTTCCCCCCGCGCGGCCAGCATTCCCTCTCGTACCGCACTTCCTTTTCCTCGATGCGGCAAGGGCAGACACTTCAATTGCGACCACGATTGTGCGATCACCGCCAACTGTTCCCGCATTCCGTCGGAACTTCCGTCGTCCACGACGATCACTTCGTATTGTTCGGCGAACTGCCGCTGGCAATACGGCCGAATCTGTTGCAGAAAGGGAGGCAACCGCTTCGATTCATTGTAAGCAGGCAGGACGACCGTAAATGCGATTTGGCCCACCATGGACGAGCCGGACGGGGCATCCGATACTACGGGCACTTCCATTTTGTCGTGATAACCGAAAGACAGATTCTGGTCCAGCGCCGGACCAGCAACCGGTGTGATTCTGTGCGAGGCCGGGGACGGCGTGCTACCACGCCGCGGGGGGCCGGGCCATCATCGGGCAGACAAGGGCAGGGGACCCGCGACGTGAAACTGTCGAACATTATGACCGCAGCGATCCTGTTTGTCGCGGGAGGGTCGCTCTTATTTCGGCTTCCCGCCCTCACCAAGCGGCCAATGCATGCCGACGAGGCCGTGCAAGCCGCCCGATTTGAGCAGTTGTGGCTGGGATCGGGGTATCGATATGACCCGGACGAGTTCCACGGTCCCACCCTGAGTTATGCGACTCTGCCAGCGGTCTGGCTAAGTCGGCCCGCCTCGTTCGCGGAGACGAGTGAAAGCACTTTCCGAGTTGTTCCGGTGTTTTTTGGAAGCGCGTTGATTCTGGCCCTCATCTTGCTTGGTGACGGTTTGGGCAAGGCTTCCGCCGTCGTGGCGGCGGTGTTCTTCGCGATATCTCCGGCGATGGTCTTCTACAGCCGATACTACATTCACGAGATGCTACTCGTCTTTTTCTCGTGTGCCACGCTCGCCGCCGCCTGGCGATACGCACGTACCGGGCAAGTGGCCTGGTGCCTGGCAGCGGGAGCAGGTCTGGGACTGATGCAAGCAACCAAGGAAACGGCGATTCTGTCCTATGCGGCCGCCGGATTGGCGACGCTGGCCGTTGTCTTGCACAACAGACGCAGCCATACGCCGGCGGAAACACGATTCTATTTCCGGCCGGTTCATCTGCTGGCGGGCTGCACAGTGGCGGTGATTGTAACCGTCTTGCTGCAATCTTCGTTCGGAGACAATCCGCGCGGGCCGTGGGACGGAATCCTGACGTACTTGCCTTGGCTGCAGCGCGCCGGAGGAGCTTCCCCACACATTCATCCGTGGTATTTCTATTTGCACCGATTAACCGCCTGGCAGGTTTCCGACGGCCCTTGGTGGTCGGAGAGCCTGATCCTGTTCCTTGCCATCATCGCCGCCGCAACGGCTTGGGCGCGCCCACAAGCACTGCCCAACGAGGCGTGTCCGTCGCTCGTGCGCTGGCTGAGCGTCTTTGCGATCGCCCTGGTGGTCATCTACAGTGGGATCTCGTACAAAACTCCCTGGTGCCTGCTGCAGTTTCTCTGGAGCTTGATTCTGTTGGCGGGCGTGGGGGTGACCATCCTGTGGCAGCAGGGGAGAACCTGGTGGAGCCGCCTCGGCCTGACGCTGACAATGCTCGTGTTGAGCGGCCATTTGGGTTGGCAAGCGTACCGCGCAAGCTTTGTCCTTCCGGCCGACCCACGAAACCCCTATGTCTACGCCCAGTCACTGGACGACGTCCAACGACTTGCGCGGGATGTCGACCAGTTGGCCGCGGCACAGACTGACGGGAGGCCCTTGCGGGCGACGGTTCTGTGGAAAGATCCTTACTACTGGCCGTTGCCTTGGTATTTGCGGCGTCACGAACAGGTCGGCTTCGCGACACAGATGCCTGTCGACATCCATGTCCCACTCGTCATTGCGTCTCCCGAATATGACCGACAGCTGAGCGCAATGCTTGAAGAGACTCACCTGATGACCGGTTATTACGGGATCCGACCGGGCGTCTTGGCAGAAGCGTGGGTCTCGCTCAACCTCTGGGAAGCCCACCTGCGGCGGCTGGGAAGGTTACCGTAGACAGGAGCTCCAGGGACGCAAGCGAACGCACGAGTTAGAGGTTGCGGGCCGAGAATGTATCCCCTTGGGACATCTCACCGGTCTTCAATCCCAGGCTGAACCACTTGGCACGTTGCGCGGACGTACCGTGGGTGAAGGACTCCGGCACGACGTACCCTTGCGCTTGCATCTGCAGTCGATCGTCACCGATGGCCGACGCGGCGTTGAGTGCTTCCTCCAGGTCGCCACGCTCGAGAATGCCTTTCATCTTCTGGGCATGATGGGCCCACACGCCGGCGAAAAAGTCCGCCTGTAATTCCATGCGCACGGACAGTTCGTTGAATTCTTCGTCGCTAAGCTGCCCCCGCATCGCATTCACTTGATTGCTGATTCCCAGCAGATTCTGCACGTGATGGCCCACTTCATGCGCGATCACATAGGCCTGGGCGAAATCGCCGGGCGCATGGAAGCGGGATCGCAATTCTTCGTAGAAACTCAGATCGATGTACAGTTTTCCGTCGGCCGGACAGTAAAACGGTCCCACCGCCGCATTGGTGAACCCGCAGGCGGAACGCACGGAACCGGTGAACAGGACCAGATGGGGCTCCTTGTAAGTCCGCCCCTGGTCTTGAAAGATCGCGTGCCAGACATCCTCCGTGTCGGCCAGCACCACCCTGACAAACTCGGACATCTCATCCTGCGCGCCAGTGGCCGCGGCGGGACCCGCCGGCACTGCGGCCTGTTGCCCCACATTGTCGAGCAGCGGTGCGGGGTCACCGCCCATCAGGACCACGATCACCGCCAGGACGATCGCCATGAGTCCCCCACCGACCAGCACGGGAGCCGCGCTTCGCCGATCCTCCACATTCTCGCTCTGCCGCCTTCCCTTCCAACGCATCGCATCCCACTCCTGCATCACTTCCGCTGTAACGAATCCCCCCCCGGCTTTCCCCGGGAAACCTGCGTATTTTAGCGGCGGAGAATCGAAAAGAAACGACCTTCTCGGGAGTTTTTGCGTCGCGAAGTCTTTCCGCTCGTGTCCCGGCCGTGGGGGCACGCCGAATGGGATCCTTCGTGGGCTGTCACGCGACGTCACTGTCAAGGCCAGAGGCACACACCCCGCCGTTTGCATTTTGACGAAGCACGACGCTCTGCGGCGGATGAAATCGGCTCGGTCATATCCGGTTTCTCGGCAGAAGCCTTCGGCGCACAGAACACTCGCCCTAATCGATCCAGCCCAGGACATCGCGTGCGATGCACCAGCGCCGTTTCGGCGAACGAGCCGTCTCGCCCAGGATCCAATGCTCGTACAGCAACTGAATCTGGCCTCCTTTGACCTTCAATTCCACCCAGCGACTGAGGAAGTCCACCAAGTCGGGGTTACCCCGTGGAACCGCATATCCGACGGGAATGCGCACGATGCGCGAAGGGGGAACGACCACGGCGAATTCGGGATAGAGCAGCGTCCAGACGGAACCGGCTTCGGCGGTGCTCAATACCGCATCGACACGGGGGTACTTGCCCTGCAACACATCCCGTGTCGACTGGACCGGGATGACCTCCGCCTGCGGCAACACCTCGGCGAGCGCGTTTCGCAGGTAGCGAGTCTTGTTATCCGGCACGGCAATCGTCAGCCGCTCCATTTGCCGCATCGCCTGCAAGTCTCTGAACTCTCGGCGACGCCAATCCGGGACAACAAAGGCCAACGTCAAATCCAGGTAGGAAGCCGACATGCTCATTTGCTCGAGATTCGTCGTTGTCATCGGCACGCCGGACATCGCGATATCGAAGTCGCCGTGGTCCAGTTGTTTCGCCAGTCGATCCGACCGGAACGGGATGAACTCCAGATCAACCCCCAATTCTCGGGCAAGTAAATGGGCTGCATCGGCATCCAGTCCGACCAACTCGCCCCGACGGTTGAAGAACGAGAATGGAAGATTGTCCATTCGATATCCTACTCGCAGCACACCGGATTGATGAATCTCATCCAGACTACGCGGACGAACCGACTCCCCCCGCATCGGCACCGTCCGGTGCACAACCGCTGGGGACTTGTGCAACAGCAACTGCATGTTGGCGATTACTTCATCTTTGTCATAGGTTCCTGCGACGGACCGACTGAGGTAGAGATGCACGGCCTCCATGATGCCGAGCGTCAAAGCCAAGGAGATGCCGGCCAGCAAGACCAAGCGAACCGGTCGGATGCGGAAGGTACCTTGAATTGCGCTCACCGTGAGAAGGGTCAGTACGAGCAGATGCATGACCCCCAGCAGATCGCCCAAACGGGTCGAATAGACACCAGCCGCTATGAAGAGCTGGAAGGTATCCGCGGGGATGTGTTCAATATTCAACAAGAATGGCACGGCAACCAGCGGGCTGCCAAAATAACTCACCAGACCACCTGCCAGAAAAGCCGGATACTGCTGCAGCGACATGGGTGTGCCGGCGTACCAGGCCGCAAAAGGGACGAAGATCAAGCTCGAGAGCTTCCCGAGATGCGGAAACGGATAGGCCAGCGGGATGAGCGCATCGATCGACGGGGTACGGTGGTCCTGTTCCTGATCGCCGACGCAAAACATCTCCTCCGCCGTCTCGATTAGCAGCGGTAACACGGCAAGCACTTTGCCGGTTGCGAATGCAGCAATCATTGCCGTGCGCGAACGGCGCATCACTTCGCGATAGCTGAATTCCGTGCAGCAGGCAACGAGTCCCGGCAGAATCACGAATGCCAACAGAAACACAATCGCGGTCTGGAGGATCAGGTACGCCTGGACACGGCCGAACTCTTCCGGCTGCATCGTCCCCGCCGTTGCCGCGACGATCGCGAAGATCCCCAGCGGCGTAAATCGAAGTATGAACAGGTTCACGTCAGCCAAGGTTCGAGCCAACGTCCTCAACAGGGACAGAAGGGGAAGCTTCCCTTCGTCCTCCATGCGCATCACGGCCGCACCCACGGCAATCGAAAAGACGACAACGGCCGGCACGAGGTTGGAGGCGAGAGCGTGAAAAATGTTGTGCGGAATAAACAATTCCACCAAGTTCACCGCATCGGGCGACTCAATCATGCTCCGACTGAAAAACGATGCCGAGCGCCACTCGGGCAGTGCCTGCGGCAGAAGGAAGATTCCCGACAGCCCCACGGTCCACAGCAGCAACAGAAAAATCGCCCCAAAAAAGGCGGTGTTGCGACTTTGGCGGATCGACAACTGCCCGATGTTGCCAATCAGGGAGCAGACGATGTAGGGCAACACCGTCATCTGGAGCAAGCCCACGAAGATGTCGCCCAGCTTCATCAAGGGAGCACAACGTTCCCCCCAGAACAACCCGCAGGCGATACCAGCCAACAACGCGAGCACCGTTCCCAGCAGAAATCGTCGATCGGACGAATCACGGACAGGGCTAACGGTCGAGCGAATGCGTTCGGAGACGGTCATAGATGAAACGGGGGACCACGGTGATTGCGGCAGCCGTCAATTCGTTACACAATAGTAGGCAAAACTGCCAGGTCAAATCTTTTTCGGAGACGTCGTCATGCGCCGCTGCCCTTTCTTTATCCTAGCGTCCATCTTGTTGGGAAGCGCCCCGGTCGCCTATTCTGCGGAGCCGACTCCCCTAGCCCACATCGTGTTCTTCGACCTGAAGGAGGACTCGCCAGCCAACCAGAGGAAGCTCGTTCAGGCCTGCCGAGAGTATCTTTCTGGACACGAAGGCACCGTGCACTTTTCCGTCGGCGTGATCGCAGCCGACCTGGACCGCGACGTGAATGACCGTGATTTCGACGTCGCTCTGCACGTTGTTTTCCGCAGCCGCGCAGCGCACGATCAATACCAAACGAACGAGCGGCACCTGAAGTTCATTGAAGAGAATGCCGACAGCTGGGCGCACGTTCGTGTATTTGATTCCTACGTGTCCGGATGGATCAACGCGATTCCCAATCGGCCGCAGCGGGATCGTCCCGCGCGTCGAATGCCGCTGCCCGACGCGGCCGCCTCCTTCGCGGGCCTGGTTCGTGGAAACGTGTTGCAAGTTCGTGATGAGTCGATCGTGCTTCACGTCAAGCAGGTGGTTCGGCAATGGGATCACAGCCAAGCCACTGACGCCGAGTCGCTCGTCGACAAACGCGTCGTCATCAACAGTGTTGAGAATCCGCCGGTCCGTCAGTTTCTTCGAAGTCTGAAGCGTGGCGACGAAGTTACGCTGGACGTCGCCCACCGCAACGGCGAAATATTGACGCTGCTGGAATTGACCGACGAACAGCGCCAGGCCCCGTCGGAACGCGAATAGCCCTCCAGTACAATGCGCGCCCGTTTCCCTTACAGGCAACCCGCATCGTGAATTCTTGTGGTCGCTTTCGCGTGGGCAGCATAACGCAAGTTAAAGTGCTCAGCGCAGCATAAGTCGTGGTGCGCCTGGTGTCGTCGTAGGGTGGGCTCAGCGTAGCGCAAGCCCACCAGACCCTGGCAGGGTTAGCTCAGCCAGCGTAGCGCAAGCCCACCCAGCTTCTCGGGCTGCCACACGATCACCATCCTGGCGGGCCTGCACTCGCGTTGCGAGCTCAGCCACCTGATGCACCTTATTCGCCTTGTCCAAGCGAATACACCGGACGGCCATCGAGAGCGTAGAGGTGTTCCGTCTTAATGAAGTCCAGGCCCGCTTTATGCAACCGGCTGAGCAGCTCGATTACGTCCTGGTTGGATAGAACGGCACCTTCGGTGGCGCCCTTGAAACGGCATCGCCAGTGGTCCGAACAGAAGGTCTCGGGAAATCCACCGGGCCAGGTCTTCACCCCGCGATTGGAGATCATGGCGATCCGCAATGCATCGGTGCTGGCGGCCTCCATCTTGGCCCCGAGTTCGTCGGGCGATGACTGGCGATCATGCAGAAACACGTCTACGCCCAGCAGCGTCTTCTGCGCGGCCGGTCGGCGGGCGACGTGCAGGCGTGCCTCAGCGGCTCCGGGAGGCGTAGCGGAATACTTCACCGGTTCCATCTGCTGGGGCTGCTGGCCCAGGCGTGCGGCAATCGCTTCGGCAAACTCCCGCGTTCCCACTTTCTCCTGCGAATGGGCCTCCGTGAAAATATCGTACGTGTGGATCCCATCCTCAATCGTTCTTAGCCAGGCGTTGTGAATCCGCGTAGCCACCTCGGGCTGGCCGATGTGGACCAGCATCATGATCGCCCCGTGCAGTAGTCCGGACGGATTGGCAAGATTCTGGCCCGCGCGGCGCGGCGCCGAACCGTGAATCGCCTCGAACATGGCAAACCCTTCGCCGACGTTGGCCGAGCCCGCAAGTCCGACGGAACCGGCGATCTGGGCGGCGACATCCGAGAGGATATCTCCGTACAGATTCGGCATCACAATCACATCGAACGCGGTGGGCGTATCCGCCATTTTTGCGGCGCCGATATCCACGATCCAGTGTTCCGCCTCCATATCCGGGTAGTCAGCGGCCACTTCATCAAACACCCGATGGAACAAGCCATCGGTCAATTTCATGATATTGTCCTTGGTGAAACAGGTCACTTTCTTGCGATTATTGCGTTCGGCATAATCGAACGCGAATCGGCAGATCCGCTCGCACCCAGGCTGGCTGATCAGCTTCAAGCATTGCGTGACTTCGTCGGTTTGCTGGTGTTCGATTCCGGCGTACGTGTCCTCCTCGTTCTCACGCACAATCACCAGATTCATGCCTGGGTGCTTCGTTTCCACGTATGGATGGTACGCGATGCATGGTCGCACATTCGCATACAACCCCAACGTTTTGCGAACCGTCACGTTCAGGCTCTTGTAGCCGCCTCCCTGCGGGGTGGTAATCGGCGCTTTCAGAAAAACCTTGGTGCGCCGCAGTGACTCCCACGCTTCGGGCGGAATTCCGGACGAATGCCCCGCGAGATATGCGCTTTCGCCAATCTGGATCTCTTCCATCTCGAGCGCAGCCCCGGCAGACTGCAGCACGTGCAGCGTGGCGGCCATGATTTCGGGCCCGATTCCGTCCCCTCGGGCCACAGTGATTGGCGTCTTGTCGGACATACGGCATCTCCTCGAAGCGGCCGGCACTGGGAGCAGCCGGCAATGGATACGGTGGAAAGACGCAAGACGGGTCGAACAACCGTCTTCAGGGCAAGATAAACAGGCGTTCCTTGCAGCGTCGTGGGGAACCTTCGAAGCTCAGAGTGTAGCCACGTGTCCGTCGTCCCTGCAAGAACCCCGAACTGAATGTCCTGCCCAGATCTGCCGAGGTTTTGGGCCGACCGCTTCCTGGAGGCGGCCTACGCAACACGGCGCCGTCACGGTCCGGAGTACGGCCGCAGCGGGCAGACCAAATCGATGCGGACCCGTCCAGCCCCATGCTGCTCGAACCCGTCTTTCCTCGGATCGTCCGTCGGAGTGCGCTCTACTCAGCCGATGCACCGTCATGTGCCGGCGGCTTCAGCAGCAGCGCAATTACCGCCGCAGCCAGGCAGGCGACACCGGCAATCACGAACGGAACGAGCCAAGGATCCAGGCGCGTGTCGTGACCGGCCACGCCGAAAATCGCGCCCAGCTTGGGCGCCACACTGTTGACCAGGGATTCGACCCAACCGTAACGAAAACTGCCGGTCGCCGCATCGCTGAACAGTCCGCCCAGCACCGGACCGACGATCCCGCCCACGCCGGAGGCGCTGAAGACCCAGCCATAATTTCGTCCCACGTTCCGATTGCCGAAGAAATCGGCCGTGGCGGCGGGGAAGAGGGCGAAGTTACCACCGAAGTTGAATCCGATCAGCGTGGCACCGAAGTAGAGCATAGCGACGCCGAATCCCATGCGAAAAAACAGCAGCATCACAGACGCCCTAAAACTCGGCTTGGTACTTCTGCGTCATCGCTCGGCGCACGTCGGCCGTCGCTTCGTTCACCTGCTGTATGATGTCCCGAGCGGAGGCAGAACTGCTGACGCGTTCTTCGGTGCGGATCTGCGTGCGGGCCTGCTGCATCGCTCGCAAATCCTCCTGATAGGTCACCGCCCCATAACCTCCGTAGGCGCCCCACCGTCCGTAGCCACCCCGATACGCGCCCGACACATCGTACTGCGTGGGAACATTCAAGGAAGCGACACGGGCCCGTCCCCCGGACCCGCGGAGCGTCGATTCGGCCTGACGGAGTGCCGATGCAACGAAAGCCCCGTAATCGAGCAGGTCCGGATCGACATTCAGGATGGGCAGTTCATCAATTCTTCGAGCGTACTTGCCAAACCAAATGCCGACCTGTCCCATCGTCTTCACGCCGGTCGTATCGGGCTTCTGCCGCAGGTCATCCACCAAACCGACCACCGACTTGAAATACTGCTGCGATGCCAACTTTTTCAGGCTATCGGAGTCCTGGCCGCCCGAGTTGGCGGTCGCCGGCGCCGATCCCGTCAGCTTCGGAGGAGCCGCGAACAGACTGCTGATCCGCTGCAACGCACTAGCACTCAGCGTACCACCAATAGAGATCTGCTTGGCCGAGACACGCGGCTCCCATTGCTCGAAGTCATCAATCATCGCGGATTGATTCGCCATCACTTCCAGCAGCAATGGTTTCGCGACTTTTGCCAGCGCGCTGACATCCTGCTCAAAATCCACTTTGATCCGCCCGACGATCCGCTCGTTAACCGTAATCCCCAGGGCAATCCCCCGGACACTGGAAACGGCTTCCGCCACCTGACGCGCGTCGATTTCGACGCCCTTGAGCGATTCCATCTTGTCGATTCGAGCCACAACCATCTCGGGCGAGATGACATCGTGAAGATCCATCGCCATGATGATCGGCGTCCCACCCTTGACGGCAAAGTTCACCGACTCACTCAGGTATGGCGACAGGTCGGGCTGCGCGCCCGTCGAATCGGTCTGTCGTAACCAGTTTGCCACATTCTGCCGATTGGCAGGCCGCATCACACCTACGGTTGTCTTCGCCAGTTGCACCAGGCAGGCATCGGTCGGCAGGATCACCGCGTTGCGATCTGCAATGCGATCAACCTGTCCATTTCGTGCGGCGGCAATCTCCACCGTCGACACGTCGTCCTGCAGATTCAGCAAGGCAACCTCCCAAGTCGGCTGCATGAATTCGTAGTCGAACTGCGCCGCCATCACGAACTGATTCGCATCCAGTGGCAACATGGTCAAGCCGGAGGCGTGTGCCTGTTGCCGGTCCGCTGCCCAGTTGTCTCGTTGCGACAGAGGAGACTGCAGGATCTTCTCCACGTTGAGCACGACAATCGCGTTCGCTCGCGGCGGAACTCGGGGCAGAAGACCTCCGAACTGCGCTTCGGCATTCGTCGGAAGAAATCCTGTCAAGAACCACAGTAGAGCCGGGCCAAGCGGGACGAGTATCGATGGACGCATGGAGGATTCTCCTTGTTTGCAGGAACGGATCGCCGGTCCTCGATTATCAGAGACCCTGGGAAGGCACGCAAGCAGTGCCGAGAGAAAAGGGCCGCCGGCGGGAGTGGCATCTTTGTCAAGGCGGTTTCAAAACCGGGAGGGCGAGGCTCCGGCCGAGCCGAAGACGCGAGAAACCCAGGCTCGGCCGGAGCCTCGCCTTCCCAATCACGGTTTTGAGATGCGCTCCAGGCCAAAGGCAGTTGACGCACCGAATCACCGAAGAGCCATCGCCCATCGTCCATCGGATGTGTGACCGCGTCAGACGCTTCTGGCCTCGAATCACCGATTGAAGACATGCGGGTGACCGAGTTCACACGCCTCGCAGCGGATCACCATTTCTGCTGAAACATCAGATGCAGCAGTTCGGCATCGTCCGCCAATCCATTGCCACTGGTTTGCTCAAGGAATCCGCCACCATACAGCTTGGAGTAGCCGACCATAATGTCCGAATAGCGGCCGAGGTGAAAATTCACAATCAAGTCCACTTCGTCCCCCACGTTATTGCCGGCTGCGCCGGTCGGATCTCGGCGGATTGCGATTCCACCGACGTTGTACAGCGCGTCCTGACGGTGGTTCAGCCAGAAGTGATGGTACTGTGCCAACACCGTGATCCAGTGATTGGGATGAAGCACCAGATGCGCATTGGCATCATGGATATTCTGGCGACCAACAAGATCAAGCCAGCCAAGATAGAAGTGTCCGAAGGGATACAACTGATTGAACGTGTTGTAGTCACCGGCATTCGGGTCGGCGTCACCGCTAGCGTAATCGTAGTACAGCCAAACGGCCGGCGAAAAAGGAGCGTTCTTGAACTTCCGCCCCAAGCCGGCCGTCGCGGCGCCCGCGACCAGATCGGCTGGGCCTCGGTCGCCCAACTGCATCGTCAATTCGGTATCCCAGAGATAACCTTCATAGTCACCCGCCCAGCGGGAGCCGAACGTGTGTGCTTCAAACGGCGCCCGTTCGATCCCTTGTTGTACGACATTGTTCGAGTTATCCAGGTATAGGTAATACAAATCCAGGAAGCGTCCCTTTTGGGGTCGGTACGTCAACCAGGCGCCGGCGAAATCCTGGTCTTCATCCGGCCGGTCGAATTCGCTTGGCAGAGCAGGCACGAACTGAACAAAGAACGCGTCGAAGTCCCATTTTTCTCCGCGCCGCATGACGCGCGCGCCTTCAAAGGTCCGCCGCGTGTTCGCCCAGTCGAGTGTCGAGACCAGACGTTGCGAGCCGAACAACAATTCCTGTCGTCCAAGACGTAACACGACAGGACTTCCCTGGAACTCGACTAAATTCAAATCCAGAAACAAGTTCAGAATATCGCCGCGGTTGACATCGATCGGCAAGGGAGACAACTCCTCCGAAAATGAATCGGCCCAAATATACTCGCCGAACACTCGTGCCATATCACCAAACGACAAATCTCCGAAGGCTCGCGTCCGCGCCAACGTGTAGCTGTTGTCCGCCTCCGTCAGACGACTGTTGTGCTCGTTCATGAAGCGAGCCCACGCATTTCCCCCCGTGCTGAACAAGAGGCAGTCGCCGCACGGTATGCGCTTCAGCTCCTCCACCAGCGTGCGTTCCGCTTGCGGCACGCCATCGACATAGCGGAAATCCGCGTCAAAAAAAGAAGGCGGCATCAGAGCAAACGGGCCGTAGCCCGATTTCGGCATCGCCTCGCGACAAGTGTCTGTCAATTGATCCGTTAACGAAAAGTACGCCGGACCTGCCGGGGGCGCGTAGAAGTGTCCGGGACGGGCCATCGGACGAATCGAAAACGGTACCTTGCTCCAATCCACGACATGCCCACAACAGCAGGTCGTACGACCCGGTGCTTTCGCCGCGGTACTGGCCGGTTGTCCGCCACAGGCCGGGCAGGCTTTCACTACCGTCATCGGGTCAGCCGGCCGTTCCACCGAACCGCCTGCCGCATTGGGGTCTTGGGCATAACTAACCGCACATGCCAGCAGCAGTATGGCCAGCGGCAAACCGATCTGGCTTTTCATCGATCGTGGAGTAGCCATCCGTTACCCCTATATCCCTCATCTTGAGTAACCGACATCTCTTGCCGCGCCAGAATCGCCTTCTGCGCAGTCGCCTGGTAGCTTCCATCGGTTCGTCAACCAGTGAACGAATCAACAAGTTGACCGATCGATCGGCCCTCCGATCCCAGCACCGTTAACGACCAATCCAACCGGAAGAGTTTGCGTTGAAGTTGCAGCCAGGCATTCTTCTCCCGAACTTGCTGACGCCCCTTTCTCGCGGAATCGGAAGAATCCGGACGGTTTCCCACAATCACCCGCAGAACGCGAAGCCAGGCAGTCCCACGGTGGTTGGGCCCGCGTCGCAAGCCGCAACTCCGTGCGCCCCCGTTACTCCGATCGATCGGTGTCCGCCGTCGCAGGCAACTCCTGCAAATAGATGGCGGCATCAGCCCCGGCCAACGCCAACTGGCGACCATCCGGCGAAATGGCCAGCGCATACAATGCTTCGCGCGAAGGCTTCTCTTCCAGTTGAAGCGAAAGCGTCGAACTGCCCCACACACGCAACAGGCAATCATCGCCGACACACATCAAATGTTGACCGTCCGGCGAAAACATGGCGGCGTAGAGCGGATCGCGACCTCCGGCGAGAGTTGACAACAGTTGCCCATCGCGGAGCGACCAAACGCGCACAGAAGCATCCTGGCTGGCCGTTGCGAGATGCTTTCCGTCTGGCGAAAAGCTGCAGCGATAGACATCACTGGTGTGCCCCTTCAGAATGCGGACTGTATCCGTGGAGAGATCCCATAATCGAATCGTCTTGTCGCTGCTGGCTGTCGCCAATAATCTTCCCTCGGGTGCAAACGCCAATCCGTAGATCGAACGACTATGACCCGGGAACTCTCGCACGACTCGCAGTTCGGCCGTGTTCCACAATCTGCCAACCGTATCACCTCCGTTACCGTTGCCGCCGCCGGTGGCGATCGTCTGGCCGTCCGGTGCGAATGCAAGGCAATACAGTGCATCTTTGTGCTCGCGCGCTTCCGCGATCTTTGCTCCCGACGGGACCGACCATCGCGACAAGAGTCCGTCACCCGCCCCGGTCGCGATTTGACGGCCGGCGGGATGAAACGCGACCGTGTACACCGGCCCCGTTTGCCGCATCTGCACGACTCGTCGCCGGCTGGCGAGTTCCCAGACCGCCACGCTGTTATCGCCCGACGCACTGGCCAACCAGCGCCCGTCGGGCGAGAAAGCGAGAGCGTACACGTTGTCCTCATGCCGTCCGAGCACTTCCGGCTCGGATGCATCCACTGCGGCAACCCCCACCAGGATCGCCGTCACACAAAGATAGACAGAGAATCGCGGCATGGTATCAGGGCGTAGACGAGATGGGACGAATGCGCACGTAGACCTGGGTGCCGGCGGGAGGTGCCTTGGCCATGTCGAAACGCACCATTGGCTTGGGATCGTAAATGGGAAATCGATTGTCGGCAATCAGTCCCCCGGGGCAGTCACAGGGACAGGCGATGCAACCGGTGCCGGCGGAATGTGTATCGCCGCTGCCGTGAAACACAAAGTGCGGCGTCCAGGGCTTCGTCACGGCCTGTCCGTTCACTTCGATCTGCTCCGTGACAAAACTATCGTAAGCCTTCTCGACCCACTTGCCAGATTCTTCCCAGAACACGGAGAGTACAACCGGATCGCCCTGCAGATAATCCTCGGGGACCGTGCTCGTCGTCAGTCCACCGCGGCGTCGACCTTCCTGAATACTGCAGTCGACCTGCGGACGGCAGCCCAAACGCAACAGTCCTTCGTATACTTCCTCGGCTTCCACATCCACGAGAAAAACGAAATAGTTGGCCATCTTTGCGTCGCCGCCCGCCGCCCGGCTGCAGCCGGCAAACGCTTGCACTCGCTGCCCATACTCATTGATGCATGGCTTGCCTTCCGGGAACTGCACCTTTGCTGAAAGAATCAGCTCGCGGCGTGACGCATCGATCACCACCGTTCCCGGGGTCGGCAAGCGTTCCGCAGATTCGGTGGCGACCGAGGCGGCTTCCTGCTGTGCTTCGGCAACTCCCGCTCCGAAGCAGAAGAGACCGATCATCCCACAACCGACGAACAGGTTTCTGAATCGATGCATGCGCGGATTCTCCGAGGTTTTCATTTCAACGACAGCGGGCCGGGCCGGAGGCGGCCGATCCGATGGGAAGACAGACGCAACAGTATAGCAGTCTGTTATCGTTTGGCTGCTTGGCACGCGAACCAAGGGAATCGTTGGGTGCCGCATTGGCAGCGGCAACCGATGCCCCCGTTTGTGAGGCTCGCGATGAGGCTCGGGGGAGCGGCACGAGCCTCAACTGCCGAGAGCCTGCGGGCCTTCGGCGGCCGCCGCAGGGACTTGCAGGCCCCGCCAGACCGTTTACAGTGATGGTGGTTGGGCACACCGACCCCGCAGTCGCACCTGCTGCTGTCTCACAGCCAAAAATCGGCGGCCGCTGACTCTGCCGGTGCTCCCACGCCTACCCGGCACGAAGCCACAGGCGAAGTCCTGTGTCACCCACACCCCCACAACCGAGTTCTGACGCGACACGACCCTGTTCCCTCTGACGCGGTGCCGTCGAGTCACGATCGAGCGGTCCCGCCCTCGCCACTCTGGCGCCGCGACGGAGGTGTCACGACTGCGGAGGTCTTCTGTTCATGACTGCGATTCCCTACCACCCACCAGGAGTCTTCCGATTCACGAGTTTCGCGGCGTTTGCCATGCTGCCGGCCGTGGCCCTTGCTATCGCTTTCGTGTCACGGGGGGAGTCGGCAGAGACCGATTCACACGGCCACGAGCTCTACCAAGCGGTTTGTGCTCGGTGTCATGGAAACGCTGGCGAAGGAGTGGAGGAGGAATACGCAGAGCCGCTGCACGGTGACCGATCGCTGGATGATCTGACGGAAATCATCGATCAGACAATGCCGGAAGGCGCCCGGAAGAATGCAGTGGGGAGGACGCGCGTCGCGTGGCGGAATACATCTACGAAGCGTTTTACACCACGGAAGCCCGCGCGGAACGCTCCCCCACGAATCGAACTCGCCCGGTTGACCGTCAATCAGTACCAGAACAGCGTGGCCGACCTGTTCGCAACCTTCTGGGGGCAGGCCACGGCGAAGGAGGAGCGCGGAATTCAGGGGCGTTATTTCCCTTCGCGCCGCTTTCGGGATTCCGAGCTGGCGTTCGAACGAATCGACCCGCAGATCCGTTTCGAATTTGGCACAGACAGCCCGGCGGCGGACAAGGTCCCGGCGGAAGAATTCGCCATCCGCTGGCAAGGCGGCTTGATCGTCGAGGACGCGGGCGATTACGAGTTTCGCCTCACAACGGAAAATGGCGCTCGGCTATGGTTGAACGACCGGACGACCCCCCTGGTCGACGCCTGGGTTCGATCCGGCGACCAGACTGAATACGAAGCAGCACTTCGATTGCTCGGCGGGCGAGTCTACCCGCTGCGTTTAGACCACTTCAAGTTCAAGGACGACACAGCGTCCGTCGTGCTGCAATGGCGGCCCCCCCAACGCGATTGGGAAGTGATCCCGACGCGGAATTTGACGCCCGGTTGGTACCCCCAGGGGATGGTCGTGGAAACCGAGTTTCCCCCGGATGACAGCAGTGTCGGCTATCCGCGTGGCACTTCCGTGTCCGCCGAATGGGACCAGGCCACCACGATGGCAGCCCTGGAGATCGCGGGAAAGGTCCAGGACAACCTGGAGTCACTCTCGGGGTGCAAGGCGGATGCCAAGGACCGCGCCACCTGTCTGCGGAAGTTTTGCCATCGCTTCGCGGAGCGTGCTTTTCGACGTCCCCTTTCGGCAGAACAACAGAAATTCTTTGTCGACGATCTGTTCGACAGCGTTGACGATCCGGAATTGGCCGTGAAGCGTGTCGTGCTGCTGGTACTCAAATCGCCCCGGTTCTTGTATCTCGGCGTCGGTGGCGAGCCCGCCGACAACTACCGGATTGCGGAGCGGCTGGCCTTTGGCCTGTGGGATTCGCTGCCGGACCGCGAATTACTGGAAGCCGCCGCCGAAGACCGAATCGCGGCGGACGAGAAGATCGCGTATCAAACGCAACGCATGCTGTCCGATCCTCGGACTCACGCCAAGCTGCGCCAATTCCTGCACCAATGGCTGAAAGTCGACCGGGTGGAAGCAATCACCAAAGACGAGAGTGTCTTTCCTGCGTTCGATCAGGCGACCGCATCGGACCTACGGATGTCGCTCGACTTGTTTTTGGATGCCATCGTCTGGAGTGAGGAGTCCGACTTCCGTCAGCTTCTGCTATCGCCAGATCTTTTTGTGAACGAGCGGATCGCGGATTTCTACGGGATCGAGGTGGAACGGCCGCAACCGTTTCAGCGTGTGTCGCTCGACCAACAACAGTGGGCCGGTGTGTTGACTCACCCTTACCTGATGGCCAACCTTTCCTATCACAAGTCGACCTCACCGATCCATCGTGGCGTGTTCATTGTCCGCAGTCTGCTCGGACGCTCGCTGAAGCCACCGCCCATCGCCGTCACGCCGCTCGATGAAACGTTTGACCCCGAGATGACGACTCGCGAGCGTGTCACCTTCCAAACACAACCGATCGCTTGCCAGAACTGTCACGAATTGATCAACCCATTCGGTTTCAGTCTGGAGCACTACGATGCGGTGGGAAGGTTCCGGATGACAGAAAAGCAACGTCCAATCGATGCCAGCGGGTCCTACAAGACCTTGGGGGGCGAGCAAGTCCGCTTTGAGGGCGCTCGACAATTGGCGGAATTCCTGGCCGACAGCTCCGAGACGCAGGCATGGTTCGTGGAGCAATTGTTCCATCATCTGGTCAAGCAACCCGTGGCAGCTTTCGGCCCGGATCAACTACAGGAATTGACTCGCTCGTTTGCGGCAAGCGATTACAATATTCAGCAATTGCTGGTGGACATTCTGCGAGCGACCGCTCGGCCGGCCAGCGATTCCTAAGCAGCGTTATCGGCTCACGACGCAGGGGATTTGAGCCAGAGAGGCAGAGCAATGAGTAGGCTTCGGACACGTCGTCGCTTTTTGAGAGAGCTCGGTGTCTCTGCGGGTGCACTGCCGTTCGTGCTCAACCTGCCCAGCCTGGGGCTGGCGGCTCCCCCGGCGCGGAAGCAGCGACTCGTGATTGTCTTCAGCCCGAATGGAATTGTCCCCTCGGACTTCTGGCCGGACGAGGCGGGTGCCAATTTCTCGCTGAAGGAAATTCTCACGCCACTGGAGCCGTTTCGGAACCAATTGCTCGTACTGCAGGGCATCAGCAATCGCGTGCGAGGAGACGGCGACAATCACATGCGAGGCATGAGTTGCCTGCTGACCGGCATCGAATTGTTCCCCGGCAACATCCAGGGAGGTTCCCACACACCGGCGGGCTGGGCAAGCGGCATCTCGATCGATCAAGAAATCCGCAACTTTCTGCAGGCTTCCGACGAAACCCGAACGCGCTTCGGTTCCCTGGAGTTCGGTGTAGCCGTCCCGCACCGGGCCGACCCCTGGACTCGGATGGTCTATTCCGGACCCAATAAACCGGTCGCACCGATTGATGATCCCTACCAAATGTTCGCAAAGCTCTACGGGCAGATGCAGGACCGCGAAAGCCTGCAAAGCGTACTGGATCGCCTGCAGGACGACCTGCGGGTCGTACGCGCGGCGGTAAGTGTCGAGGACCGACATTTGCTGGAGGAACACGAATCGCTCGTCGGCCAATTGGAGCGTGACTTGCAATCCCACAGCAAAGACACTGCCCGCCAACACGCGCCGGTACTGCAGGACGGAATCAAGAACCACAACGACAATATTCCAGCACTCAGTGACATGCAGATCGAGTTGCTGGTCAGCAGCTTTATGGCCGATCAGGCCCGTGTGGCCTCGCTGCAGTACACAAACTCCGTCGGTCAGGCTCGGATGGATTGGATCGACATCAAAGAAGCCCACCATGAGCTGTCGCATGAGCCGGACAGCAATACCGCGGCGCAACAGAAGCTGACGCAAATCAATCGATGGTTTTGTCAACAGCTGGCTCATCTGGCAGAACGACTTTCGGCAACGCCCGAACCAGGCGGCGACGGAAGTCTGCTGGATCACACGTTGATCGTATGGACGAATGAACTCGGGAAGGGGAACTCCCACACGCTGGACAACATCCCCTTCGTGCTGCTGGGGAATGCCCCCGGTCTTCGGATGGGACGGTCGCTCCAGTATGAACGAGTGCCACATAATCGTCTGCTGATGACGCTGGCCCACGCGTTCGGCCATCCATTGGAAAGCTTCGGCAAGCCGGAGTTTTGTGCAGAAGGGGTATTGGGTGACCTCGCTTGACGAGCGGAACCTTTCGGGTCCGGCTCGTCCTTCTTCCCCACCCGAAATTCGGGGGCTACCGACTCTGCCAGTGCGCGGCGGCCGATCCGGTGAGACGCGACCGTTGAAGCCGGGTGCGAGTCAGCCCGAGAAGGGAGACTTGACGCGATACGAGCATCCCAATCCTTGCACCCGGGTGCCTTCCACCCCGAGCCGCAACCGCTATGATGTCGATGCTCTGACCTTCCTAACCTCTCTCAGAACGGAGACAATTCCATGTCCGACACGAAGAGTCTGCTGGCAGAAATTATTAGTAGTCTGAAACAACAGCGCGACGAAATCGGTCTGCAAATCCACCTGGGTAAGTCCGAGGCGAAGGAAGAGTACGATCGAGCGCGTGAAAGACTTGACAAGCTCATGGATGACTATGAGCCGGTCAAGGATGCTGTGGGAGAATCCGCGGAAAACGTCTTCGAATCCATGAAACTCGTCGGAGAGGAACTGCTGCAGAGTTTTCGCCGGATCCGTGATGCAGGAAGTGCGGACTCCTAACTCGACTGTCTGACTTGGAGCTAGACGGAAGCTCCTGTGGCCGAACGGGTTGAAGCGAACCACAGAGTACACCGAGGGCACAGAGCACGAGAGCGTTCGAAGTAGAAGGAGCTGATTTTCCTGCCCTTCCTATCTTCTCCTTCTTCTATCTCGGTGCCCTTCGCGTCCTCTGTGGTTGTATCTCCCGTTCTTGGAAGTAGTCGATATCCAGGATCTTCTGCCGTTGTCACGAAATCAAACAGTCGAACTGAACGACCGAGCACCTTTCTGGAGCGCTGGGCGCAGGTCGCCGACCTCGCCGCCGCAACCGACCGGCGGGGGCCCCAATTCTACCGGACCTTCGATCCCGAAGAGTGCGCGGTCAGAGACCGTCGCACAGCGGGCGTTTTCGGCGGATCCGTGATGCAGGAAGTGCGGATTCCTAACTCGACTGTCTGACTTGGAGCTAGACGGAAGCTCCTGTGGCCGAACGGGTTGAAGCGAACCACAGAGTACACCGAGGGCATAGAGCACGAAAGCGTTCGAAGTAGAAGGAGCTGATTTTCCTGCCCTTCCTATCTTCTCCTTCTTCTATCTCGGTGCCCTTCGCGTCCTCTGTGGTTGTATCTCCCGTTCTTGGAAGTAGTCGATATCCAGGATCTTCTGCCGTTGTCACGAAATCAAACAGTCGAACTGAACGACCGAGCACCTTTCTGGAGCGCTGGGCGCAGGTCGCCGACCTCGCCGCCGCAACCGACCGGCGGGGGCCCCAATTCTACCGGACCTTCGATCCCGAAGAGTGCGCGGTCAGAGACCGTCGCACGGCGGGCGTTTTCGCCAGATCCGTGATGCAGGAAGTGCGGACTCTTCGTCAGCAGCAAGAAAAAAGGGGGGCTCCGGAACTGCCATCATCGGGTCTCGTCTGGGCCTCCTGCGCCGCCATCCACAAGCACGAGACACTGATGACAATCCGGAGCCCCGCAGGGTCAATTGACGTACCGTGCGGTCGCTGCCGAAGCACTAGTACCGGACAATCCAATCCAACAGCAGCCGATTGTCTAACACGTCTCGACGACCCGACAGCGGCTTTTCCCACGCGATTCCGAATTCCGATGCCGGTCCGGGTTTGTATTTCAACCCGAACGCTCCCGTCACAATATTGTTGCCGGTGACACCCCGGGCGCCAAAGTTAAACAGGTCACCGCCCTCGAAACCGGCGATAGGTCCATCGCCGGAAGCCAAGTAGTTGAACCAACTGCCTTCCATCACGAAGAAGAAATTGCTCGAGGCAATCCGGTGATCCAGATGCGTCGACGAGAAGTAGAGCGTGCTCTCGTCGTGGTGGTTCGTGGGCAAGAGGAAACCCCGCGTCGCAACCACGTTCCATCCCCAACACTGGGTCGTACCGGTCAGAAAAATGTTAAACATCCCGTCGCCGTTGCCTTGCAAGGCGCGCGAACTGCCGACCGGCAGTTCGTAGGTCACGCCACCGCTCAGCAGCGTTCGGCGGCACGGATTCACGTAGAGGTTGTATTTCAGGCCTGCATTCACATCGATCCAGCCATCGTCGACAACCGAGTTCGACGAAGTCAGGAAACCATCCTTCGTGACAATCACCGACAGCCGATCGGTCAGCGCAGCCCGCAATTGAACGGCTGCCGCCTCGACATTCCCACCTCCGACCGGCAGCGGGACTTTGTGCCGAAAGAGAATGGTGCGCACTTCCGTGAGCGTCCGCGGGTCCTCGAAGTAGAATGGGTTCGTCATGGGACTGACGAAGTGATCAAACTGAAGATTACTGGGCGCCAAGACGCCCATCAATCGCGCGCCACACGCATCATGCCCGCACGGGCCCCGCAAGGCATTGCCATCCGTCGGTGACACACACGTTGGCTGGCAGAAGGCACAAGGATCTGACTCGTGCGGCGTGCAGGCACCGGAACACTGCAATGCGCACGGGGCAATCGTGTTGAAAATTCCTCCTGTCGTGGCCTCCTCCACGGAAAACGTGCTCGCTGGCGGGTCCACCGCGAAGTCGGCACCCGACGCTCGTGATGAACCAAAACTCAGCGGACCTCCGCCGCCGATGGCGACGAGGACCGAGACACCGATAGAAACAACAAGCCGCACCATGGTCACGCTTTCCTTAACAGTCCGACGAGGTCGGCGAAGGTTACAAGGGCAAGCCCCGTTCGAGACGACCCTGCGAATAAATTACCCAAAGCCCCAAGTCACACATTGTCGGTCCCGAGGGATTGCGCTGCGCAGTTCATGCCATCACAGCGCACCAACGAACGTTCAATAGATACTTCGGCCCCTCAGCAGGCTTTCTTCATGCGATCGCTGTTGATTCAGAAGGATCCGGCTTCCGCGCGAGTCGTGGGCTGGATCGATCGTCGCTGCGCAACATTAGCGACGGGCCGGGAGAGTCTTTTCGGTCGCCGATGCACGATCCGAGTCATCGGCGGAGGGGACTTGTTGAACGCTCCAGTGCTCCTGCCACCACGCTTTCGCTTGCGAGGCAGACCAGGGGACGGATTCAGCAATGCGATCCAGAGCGTGCAACACGTCATCGACAGTCTCGGGTCGTTCCGACGGTTCTTTCTTCAAGCATTGGACGACCAGATCATCGAGCGCTGTCGGAATGGAGCAGGTGCTCATCGAGCTGGGACGCGGCACATCGTCTTGCAGGGCTCGCACCAGCACATCGACGGCGTTCTTACCTTGGAACACCTCCTGTCCGGTAAGCAGGTAGAACGCGACGGCCCCCAGCGAATAAAGATCACTCCGCCCATCCAGCGTGTCGGGCGAATCCACTCGTTCCGGGGCAATATAGGCGGGAGTTCCGCTAATTGTCGCCGCACGCGTCAGTTGGTCGCCGGGGGCAGAAAACTGCTTCACGAGGCCGAAGTCGAGGACTTTGACAAAATCGTACATCCCACCGCGGCAACAGAGCATGATGTTCTGCGGTTTAATATCGCGATGCACCAGGCCTTGATGATGCGCTTCGCGGAGCGAGCCGCAGACCTGACGCAGAATATGAACCGTTCGCGCAACAGGAACGGGCGAATCCATCGCGACGAGTTTGGCCAACGTCGGTCCCTCCAGGAACTCCATCGCGTAATAGAAAATCCCCTCCGGTGAGCGGCCAAAGTCATAGATCTGAATCGTGTTCGGGTGAGTCAGTTCGCTGGTCCATTGGACCTCGCGTTCGAAGCGTTGCACGGAAGCCGGGTCGGCGTGTTCGCCCTCGAGCAGTTTGACCGCCGTCGGTCGTCGCAAGAGTGCGTGCCTTGCGCGATAGACTTTACCCATTCCCCCCTGTCCGACAAGCTCTTGCAGCGTGTAGGGCCCTAGTTGCTGCGCGGTGTGTGCGCGATTGCGGAGGTGAGCCACAGAAAGCGTGGAGAGAAATGTCGCCAAAGTCAGCAGGCTGACGGCGGCGAACAGCCAGCGGAACGCCTTGGTCACGTAGGCCAATGGTGCATAGGCTATACGCTTGGACACTTCCGTGGCCACGCCAAACCCGTGCTGGGGCAACCACCGCCAAGCAGCGATCACTTCCTGTCCGCAGTAGTTCCGGTAGCCTAGCATGTTCCGTTGGCAGGTCTCTTCGCTTGCCACGCGGACCGCACCCTCTGGGTCATCTGGTCTGGCGTCCTGACGTTCGGCATCTTCCGGACCGGCGACGTTCGCGACGGGAGGGACCGCTGGACGACCGACCGTCTGCGCATCCTCGGCTGACTCCTCCGCCCGGGCATGGGGAGCCAACGCGACCGGGTCGGCCAAGGGCGAATTGGCGGCGGGCGTGTCGGCCTGATTCAGCAGTGGGCTCAGCTCAGCCGCTGGATGCCGACTGGACAGAACAATTCGGTCTCCGAAGAACGCATAGTTCTCACCGCCCTCGACGATTGTCGCCGTCTTGAGAACGGTCGATAGTTCCTCATCCGCCTGGATGGCAAACCCCAGTACGGCTTGCACGCCACCGTCTTCGCCAGCGACCGGTGTGATCAGGGCGGTGATCGGTCCTTCCTTCTCGGTGTCGTAGCCGACGACTTGCGGAACACGTAGCGAAGGACGCAGCAGAATGGTCTCTCCCGCAACCACGCGCTCCAAGGCTTCGCGGAATTCAGGACGAATCGTTCCACCAACACGGGATGCATCCTCGTGCATGAGCGTCAGACCGTCAAATCGAATGATGACAACTCCCAACTCTCCGGCCTGATCCTCTGTCGGTTCGAGAATATCTCGAAGTCGTCGCGCGGCGTCCGAGTCAATCAGTCGGTTTCGCAAATCCACCGTCGAGATCGCTGAATTGCTGTCGCGGACGAGTTGCGCCACTTGGCGGATCAGCTCCGGGTTCTGCGCCGAGGATTCGACGGATTCCTTTTCTGTCGTGAACCAATTGTCTAGCGCCGTGACATTCGCCCGCACGACCATTTCCAGACGTTCTTCCATACTCTGGGTCAGTTGTTGCCGTACGCCGTTCTCGACCCATTTCCAGATCAGGGCCAGCAACGCCAGCAGCAGCAGCCCCGCCAGAATTGGCCACCAACTGGGCAGCCGTGGCCGAATTCGGGGCAAGTACCGGGAAAGAACGCGCGTCCGGTGGCCGGTGGGCCGCTTGGTCGTCAACACGTTCGGTTTTGTCGAGATCGTGGCCGTCGAATGGTGCGCCAACAGCGATTGCACTTCTCGGCGAAGTTCTCGATCGCCCTGGCAGGCCTGTTCGAGAAACGCGTGCCGCTCTTTTTCCGGCAGTTCGCAGACCTGCAGAAAAAGCTGCATCGCCCTCTGGTGGCGATCGGACGTCACGGCGCCTGCTCCTCCGAGAGTTCGCGTCGCAGCCAGGCACGGATCGCCGTCCACTTCCGCTCCACCGTCCGTTTGGGCTTCCCCACGGCTTCGGAGATTTCGTCCATGTTCATCCCCGCAAAGAAGCGGAGTTCGACGATCTTCGCGTCGACCGGGTCCAGTTCCTCGAGTTTCCGGATCGACTCATCCAAAGCCAACACGTCGTCCATCCGCTCGGTGGAAATCACGAAGTGCTCCTGCAGTTCCACACGGCGACCTTTCCCGCCCCGTTTCTGGGAGAGTCGCGCTTGCGCTTGGTCGACCAGAATTCGTCGCATGGCCTGTGCACCGATCGCGAGAAAGTGCGACTTGCCCTGCCAGGAGACGTCTTCCTGCCGCGCCAGTTTCAGAAAGACTTCGTGGACCAACGCCGTCGGCTGCAGCAGGTGCCCCGGGTTTTCGCGGGCCAGGTAGATGGCCGCCAATTGGCGGAGTTCGGTGTACACCGTTTCCGCCAGCTGGTGCGCGTCCCGTGTCTCTCCGCGGGCCAGCGCGGCCAAGATGCTCGTCGTGTCATTCGTTTCCGCCATCAACCGACCATCCCGCAGAATGCTTGGGGTGCCAGCAAAATCAATCCGGCCACGTTTTCGGGAAGTTGTCATTGTAAACAGTTTCCTCCCATTTCGGGTCAACTTCCTCGATCGGATCTGCCGTCGGCCGAGATTTCTGGCGGGCTGACTTGACAAAACCCGCGTTACCTACAGAGCAGAGAAGCAACCCCTGGCCGAACCAAGATCTGTCGTCGTCTGCTGCGGCGGGCGACGACAGATGGTCGGCTTACGGCCCGAACCGCTCCTGATTCCCGCTAAGACGCGGCGGAAAAGCGAGTCGACCGTCTGGGGAACGGACTTCACTTGCCGCGGAGGAACCAATGATGGATACGAACGCCCATTCCAATGGCAGATTGAACGGGAACGGGAAAAGCAGCCGAGTGCCGACTCGCTGGCACCGCATCCGGACCATTCGGCAGCGCGAAGGAGTCTCGCTGAAGACCGTCTCCCGACGGGCTCACGTTGGCATGCAGCGTCTGCGTCAGGAGGAGGATGAGACGCGAGATCTGACGTTGTCCCAGCTGTACGTTTGGCAAAAGGCACTGCGCGTACCGGTCAGCGAACTGGTGATTGATGCGGAAGAGGCACTCGAGGAGAAAATCCGTCTGCGGGCCGCGCTGCTACGGCTGACGCGAACCGCCAAGACGATCCTCCGCGAGACTCCCGCGGGCAAAGTGCGTGACCTGGCCCAAACCATGTTGAACCAGATCTACGAGGTGATGCCCGAGGCGGAGGCGATGGGTCCTTGGAACGAAGTCGGACGCCGACGTAGCCCGAATGACCTACCGAAAATCATCCAACAGGTCGTGCCAACCACAGCAGCGACGAGCTTCTGGAAGGTCACCGAGGAGGCGTCCAACTATGCGAGCTGCGATCTTTGATAATTCGATGAGCCGCGCGGAGATCGACAGCGGCTTCGGTACCAACCATCGCCACGCCTGAGCCGTTGCCACTTCCCACTCGCTCCTCACTTCTTCCTCTGTTTTCACCAACCCTCGCCAAGTCTCACTTCTCGCACCAGTCGGCTCAGCGCGTATTGCCGTTCAGCTCCTCGGCGCGCTGAGTCGACTTTTCTCTTTTCCCTGTTCCGTTTCGCGTTTCACGGTTACACTTGTCTTCAGACCGGGAGGACACGCCGACGACCGCGTGTCGCGGGAGTGCTTTCCCGCATTCGACACCGGCAACGACCGACAGGAGACGGAGCAGACGTGGTACGTTCGTGGCGGCGAAATGGGTCCCGCCGGAGGACCTTCGAGACGCTGGAACCGCGGCAGTTGCTGGCGGTCGATCACCTGATCCATATCAGCGTTGATGGCCTGGGGTCTCGTTGGCTGGAACCGCTGATGGCGGACTCGGGGGCTTCTCCGTTCCTGCCCAACTTCCAGCGTCTTGCCCGAGATGGTACCTCGACGACCAACGCCCGGACCGACTATAGCCTGACCAATACGTTGCCCAACCATGCTTCCATGTTGACCGGGCGACCGGTGCTGGCGCCACGCGGCCAATCTTCTACGGTGCACCACAACTGGACCAGCAACTCGGATCCACCGGCTGGTGTGACACTACACTCGAATCATCCCCAAGTGGATTACATCGCCAGTGTCTTTGACGTGGTCCACGATCGAGGCGGAGCGACCGGGCTTTTCACCGGCAAGAGCAAATTTTCATTGTTTGATCTTTCCTATGATGCGGCACACGGCGCGGCCGATGTCGACGCAACCGGCGGAGATAACGGACCGGACAAGATCGATACCTTCGTGCTCCACAGCGACAGCCGCCAACTTGTGGATCGATATGTTCAGGAGTTGGCCGACCAACGCTTTACATACAGCTTTCTGCATCTGGTCGATCCGGATGCTGCCGGGCACAACTCCGGTTGGGGTTCGGAGTCTTGGAATGCGGCCGTGCAGCGTATCGATGGCTACCTGGGGCAACTCCTTCAGACCGTCGAGACCACGGCCCTGCAGGGGAAGACGGCCATCTTGCTGACGGCCGACCATGGCGGCCGCGGATCGGGGCACGGTGATCCCGGTCAGGCCGACAACTATCGAATCCCGTTCTTTCTCTGGGCGCACACGTTCCCGCCGACGCCGACGTCTACGAAGTGTTCTCCGCCGTGCTCCAGAATCCTGGCAGTTCGCGTCCCGACTACAACGCCGTCGCTGCTCCCGTCCGCAATGGTGATTCGGCCAACGTGTGCTCGGCCTGTTGGGGTTTCCCACCGTTCCCAATTCGTGGCTGACGCCAATGCATGGGTGTTTCTCGTCCGCGACAGTGGGTTGTCGGGCCGACGTAACACCATCCGCGGATTTCGATTACGGGGATGCGCCGCTGCCCTATCCCACGGCGGCGGCGAACTCGGGAGCGCGGCACAAGATCGAAACCGGTTTTCACTTGGGTGCTTCGGTCGATCAGGAATTTGACGGGCAGCCTGATGTGCAGGCAACCGGGGACGACTTACGCGGCGACGACGAAGACGGAGTCCACCTGCTGTCGCCCTTGCGACCGGGGGACACGGCGTCGCTGCAGGTGACTGCGTCCCAACCCGGTCGATTACAGGCCTGGATCGACTGGAACCGAGATGGAGACTGGTCCGACCCGGCGGAGCACATCCTGCAGGACGTCAGCCTCGCGGGCGGCGCGAATTCTCTTCCCGTCGAAGTGCCGATTGGCTGCGAACCAGGATCCGTGTTCGCCCGCTTTCGCTTCTCCCGACAGACCGGCCTGTCTTGGACCGGCTCGGCGGATGCAGGTGAGGTCGAGGACTACGCGTTTCATGTCGAGCAGCCGGTGCAGGTCGAGCCGATCGTGGCGCGCGACGACACGTTTCGCGTGCCCGCCGGTACGCGGGACTTGACACTGTACGTACTCGCCAATGACCAAGGTCAGGGGCTGCTGACCGTGCAACACGTCGGCAACCCCGACCAGGGCGGCCAGGCCCGTGTTCATGGTGACCTTACGACGTTGCGTTATTCGCCGCGTCCAGGCTTCGTCGGACGAGAGTCTTTTGCGTACGAAATTCAGGATGCGCTCGGTCGACGCGCTGCGGCCCTGGTCACGATTCAGGTCGAGGCGGCACAAGAGGAGGAGGGACGCGTTCGGTTGCGGATGGAAGTCGTCCATCCGGCGGAAGACCCGGGTTCGCGGCTGCGCATTGGGGACCCGTTCACGCTCAATGTATACGTGCAAGATCCTCGTCCATCCGGAACCGGTGTGGCGGCCGCCTACGTCGACCTGACCTTCTCTGCCCAGTTCGTCACGCCCACGGGCAACATCGTTCATGCGGAGGGATTTCGGAATCAAGAGAGCGGTCAGGTGCAGATCGGTCAGATCGATGAGGTCGGTGGTCGATCCACAACGACAACGGTCCGTGCCGACGAACAGCTGCTGTTCCAGATCGGCTTTCGAGCGCGCCGGAAGGGCGCGGTGGTGTTCGCGATCGATCCAGCCGATGAGCCGAACCACGTGATCCAACTCGCGGGAGTGCCTGATCCGATTCCCGCCGATCGCTGGCAGGTGGACTCGCTGACGTTGAACATCGCACCGCTGCAACACGAGGAACAACCGGAAGATGTCAACGAAGATGGCTTGGTCACCGCGCTCGACGCATTGCTGATCATCAATGATCTCAACCGGCATGGTGCTCGTTCGCTGGCCGATTCCGAGAATCCGCCGCGGCACCTGATCGACGTAGATGGCGACGGATACGCTTCGGCCGTGGACGCGTTGCTGGTCATCAATCGGTTAAATAACCCGCCCCCGGCCCCCCATCGCACTGCGGAGGCAGAGGCGGAGGCAATCGATGAAGTGGAGCAATCCGAGTGGGGAACGCCGCTGGAGGATCGATTCCTGACGCTGATCGCCCTGGCACGGGAGCCACTCGAGTCGAAACGAGTTCCTGTCTGAGCACGTTCGTGTTCTTGGAACCCCATCTTGTTGTCCCGCACAATCGTTGCGGTCCCAAGAATCGGCGAGTACGCTCGAGTTCCCCCGGCGTCTGGAGCATGCGAATGTTCGCGGACCGGCTCCGCCCGACCCAGAATATAGAACGATGGCGTCGTATGCCCTCGTTTCCCTCGCGTCAACCGCATTGGATCGCCGTCTTCGGCTGATTGTCGCACTATGTCTGGCGTCTCGATTCTAATTCCCGCGCGTAACGAAAGCCAAACGATCGGCCGCACGCTGCTGTCGATCATCGCCCAGATCCCGGCAGAGTGGTCAGCGGAGGTTATTGTCTGCGATAACGGATCGACCGACGCGACGGTCGAGGAGGTCATGCGGGCCGCCCGGAAGGACTCTCGCGTGCGCCTGATTCGGGAGTCTCGAGCCGGCAAGACGCACGCCTGGAACCGGTTGTATCAGGAAGCCAAGTATGACATTGCGGTCTTCACCGATGCGGATATTCTGCTGGGGCCCGCTGTGCTCCCTCAGTTAGTGGCCGCGCTCGAGGAAGGTCCGCGGTGGATCCTCGTGGGAGCACGTTCGGTCCCCTACCGCAAGAGTCTCTCTGCCTGGCACCGCTTCGTCGCCGCGGTCACCCAACCGGACCGCGAACAAACGTGGATTGTCGGGCGGACGTACGCCTTGCGGCGCGCGGCGTTCTCGAGACGGATGAAGGAGTTGGGCCTTGCCCGCATGCCCGAAATCCTGGCGGCCGAGGACACCTGGGTCAGCCTGGTCGCCGGAAGAGAGCACTGGCAGGTGGAATCGGACGCCATCGTCTACCACATGCCTTACACGCTGTCGGAATTCGCGCGGATCGAACGAAGGCACTTGATGAGCCTGGACCAACTGTCTCGCGAGTGCCCTCAGCTGGTTGAACAAGGCCGTTTGCACGGCCAAGGACGAAACCTGGTCCGGCAGAAACTGACCGAATGCCTCCGTGCGGAGGGGCTCATCAGCAAGGTCTGTTGTCTGCTGCGACTGCCGATCGTGGGATTGGTTCGCTACCCTGTGCAGCGAGCCTTGCGGCGGGGCAAGGCTGCTCCGTTCAAGTGGGAAGTCTCACGGGCTTCCAAAAATCTTCCCGAGCATGTGAGCTGACCGCCCGGTCAATCCGCTGCGAGCGGGCCGATCGCGGGAGCCTGACCGGAAGATCGAGCCGGACCCCGACCCAAGATCCGCTGCGACAAGCGATTCCCAACGTCCCAGCTTCCGGTTTACAATGGCCAGCAGGCTTTCGGCGGAAAGCTTCTGCGCTGCTGGGCCTTTTCTGAGGCGACTTCGGCTTGCGAATCGGCGAGCGGGATTCGAACGCCTTGGAAAGACCGACGGACATTCACCGAAACGGCGGTGGTCCGGAATCCGTTCCCCCAGAGTGATCCCCCAAGAAAAGCAGGAGAGAGTCTCTACATGCCAAGGTTCCTGAGATGCATCATCGCGGCCGTTCCACTTCTGCTGTTTTTTCATGCCTTCGAGAGCTCAGCCAGCGACTGGCCGATGTGGCGGTACGACGCCGGTCGGACAGCCGCCTCCCAGGATGCGCTGCCGGATCAACTGCACGCCCAGTGGACCCGTGTCTACTCGCCGCGCGTGCAGGTGTGGGATGATCCGCTGAATAACGACATGATGCCGTACGATCGCCTCTTCGAACCGATCGTCAAGGACGGCCGGATGTTTATCGGCTTTAATGACCGAGACAAAGTGGTGGCGTTGGACGTCCGCGACGGAAGCGTGTTGTGGACGTTTTTTACGGGCGGCCCCGTGCGATTTCCTCCGGTGGCCCATCGCGACGCGGTCTACTTCACGAGTGACGATGGCTATCTTTATTGTGTCGAAGCAGCAAGTGGACAGGTCCGCTGGCGGCACCGCGGTGGACCGGCATCCACCCATGTGCTGGGCAACCGCCGATTGATCTCCGCCTGGCCAGCGCGCGGCGGACCGGTCCTGGTCGACGACCGCATCTATTTCGCGGCCAGCATCTGGCCTTTCATGGGGACGTTCATTTACGCTTTGGACGCACAGTCGGGCGACGTCATCTGGGTGAACGACAAGACCTCGGCCACGTACATTGAGCAGCCTCACAGCGCCCCGTCGTTCGCCGGAGTGGCGCCGCAGGGCGCCCTGGCGGCGTGCGACAACTTTCTGATCGTTCCCGGCGGAAGAAGTGTCCCCGCCGTGTTTGACCGCAGTACAGGCGAGTTGGTGCACTACAAGCTCAACGATGGGGGCAAGGGTAACGGCGGCTCGCTGGTGATGGCCCGAAAAAACGAGTTCTTTCTGCACACCCGGCAACGGGGCGTGCGCGCGTTCGATCTTGCATCCGGGGCGAAAACCGATTTCACGACGAACGAACCGGTGCTGGGGGAATCCTTCCTCTTCACGGCCGAGTCCAACGGCCCCAAGCAGATGATTCGAGCGTACGATTCCGACAAGAACGTCGCGTGGGAGCTTGAGGCGGATGGTCGGGGAGACGTAATCCAGGCCGGCAACCGCCTGTATGCGGCCGGGCAGCAACAGATCACGGCAATCGACTTGCCAACCTCGACAAAAACTGCTCCGCGGGTCGCCTGGACACTGCCGGTGGAGGGGTCCGTACAAAGGCTGCTGGCCGGTGCCGATCGCTTGTTCGCCGTCACACTCGACGGACAGATCATGTCTTTTGGGGCCGAAGCCGTCACGGCGAATCCGATCGAGGACGCTGCCAAACCGTTACCGGTGGCGGAGGTTGACCGAGCGCGGGCGGAAACGCTGCTGGCCGACGTGGGAATTGACGACGGGTATGCGGTCTGGTTTGGGTTGGAGGACGAAGGACTTCTGCAGGCCTTTGTGGAACAGTCGAATTTTCACCTGGTGGCCATCGATTCGGATCCGGGGCGTGTCACCAGGCTACAACAGGCTTTCGATCAAGCCGGACTGTATGGAACTCGTGTCACCGTCCAGCTCGGCACACCCCGGTCCTTTGGACTGCCACCGTACCTGGCGAACCTGATCGTCCTCGGTGCCGACGTATCGTCTGTACTCGCAAAAAACCCGCAAGAATTTGACCGAATCTACCAGTCAGTTCGCCCCTACGGCGGCCTGCTGGTACCCTTGTTGCCGCTGGATCAACAGCGCCCGTTCGCGCAGGCCGTTCTGCAAGCGAAGTTGTCGAAAGCCAAGCTGGCAAGGGGTTCCGAATACCTGCTCACACGCCGCGAGGGCGCCCTCGAGGGCGCCGCGGATTGGACGCACCAGTACGGTGACATTGCCAATACCGTGAAATCTGACGATCACCTCGTAATGGCCCCGCTGGGCTTGCTGTGGTTTGGCGGCAGCTCCAATCTGGATGTTTTGCCACGACACGGCCACGGGCCGCCAGAGCAGGTCGTCGGTGGACGGCTGTTCATTGAGGGAATGAATTCGATCAGTTGTCGAGACGTCTACACCGGGCGCGTCTTGTGGAAGCACGACTTCGAGAATCTGGGCACTTTTGACATCTACTACGACAATACCTATCAAGACACACCACTCGATACAGCGTACAACCAGGTCCACATTCCCGGCGCGAATGGGCGCGGCACCAATTTTGTCGCAACAGACGAGGAAGTCTATGTGGTCGTGCAGTCTGACTGCCAGGTGCTTGACGCCGCCACGGGCGAGCTACTCCGCGTGATTTCACTACCTCAAGATGCGGCCGACGAGGATCGAGATTGGGGCTTCATCGGTATCTATCAAGATGTTCTGTTGGGGGGCGCAGGTTTCGCCGAATACCGGGAACGGTATGATTTGAAGTTTGACGAAACGGACTCGAAACTGGGTCGCAATCAAGCCGGGTACGGATCGAAAAGCTTCGACGTATCCGCCAGTGCCGGACTCGTCGCGTTCAACCGGCAGACCGGAGAAGTGATCTGGGAACTCCCGGCTCGCTACAGCTTCCTGCACAATGGCATTGTCGCCGGCGATGGAAAAGTTTTCTGCCTCGACAAGTTGCCTCTGCCGGTTGAAGACAAACTGAAACGTCGCGGGCAGGCCTCCCCCGACACCTATCGAATCGTGGCCGTGGATGCGAAGACCGGTCAGCCCGTTTGGGAAGTGTCCGAGCGGATTTTTGGCACTTGGCTGAGTTACTCCGAGGAATTCCACCTCTTGCTGCAAGCCGGCGCAGCCGCCTCCGACCGCCTGTCCACCGAGATCGGTGCCGGGATGGCCGTGTATCAGGGGGATACGGGTGACGTCAAGTGGCGTGAAGAGGACCGCAACTACTCCGGACCGTGCATCCTGCACCACGACACGATTCTGACGAACGCCAATTCCTACCAATTGTCGGCGGGTGCGTTTAACCTGCTGGACGGTAAGCCCAAACAGATCAAGAACCCGATTACGGGGGAACCGCAAGCCTGGCAGGTCTGTCGCGCCTACGGCTGCAACAGCATCGTCGCCAGTGAAAACCTGCTCACGTTTCGCTCCGGAGCAGCAGGTTTCTATGATTTGGATTCGCTCAGTGGCACAGCCAATCTCGGTGGCTTCAAATCGGGCTGCACCTCCAATCTTGTCGTGGCCAACGGTGTCCTCAATGCACCCGATTACACCCGCACCTGCAGTTGCGGATACCAGAATCAAACCTCGCTGGCCCTGGTGCATATGCCGCTTCTGGATATGTGGACCGTTAACCATGTCGCGAGTCTGGCGTCGAAAGGGTCCCGCGTCCGACGACTGGGAATCAATTTCGGGGCCCCCGGCGACCGGATGGGGCCCGACCGGACTTTGTGGATGGAATACCCATTCGTGGGCGGGCAGTCGGTCGATTTGGCCGTGAAGGTTGAGGCAGAGAATCCCGCATACTGGATCCAGAATTCGCTCAACATGCGTGGTTCTGGCCTGTCGTGGGTCGCGGCTTCCGGTGTCACCAATCTGCAACGCGTCACAATTCCGATGCAGATTGGCTTGAGCAAAGACCCACCCGGCCTGTTTACCGTGCAGCACACGGACGATGACGCCGAGGAACAGCCGGATGGTTCGATTAACCTTTCCAGCAGCGACCTGGAGCTGGTCACGGACCAGGCGGCGCAGATGATTGGCGTGCGATTCGATCAGGTCGGCATCCCACGTGGTACCAAGATTCGCCGTGCCACGATTCAGTTTACCTGCGATGAAACATCGTCCGAGGAAACCGAGTTGCTGATTGCCGCCGAGGACTCCGGGAAAGCGGCCCGGTTTACCGAGACTCCGAAGAACGTATCCTCGCGCAGTCGCACGGAGGCAGAAGTCCGTTGGGCGCCCGAGCCATGGACCACGGAGGGCGCAGCGGAAGAGGCACAGCAGACTCCCGATCTGTCGGCCCTTGTTCAATCGGTGATCGACCGGGCCGACTGGAAAGCTGGCAACCCGCTGGCCTTCATCATCCGCGGAACGGGAAAGCGCGTCGCCGCCTCCTCCAAAGACCAGAAGAAGACTCCGCGGCTGCGGATCGACGCGACTTTTCCCGAAAAGGAGCAGACGTCAACCCCCTCCGACTATTACATCGTGCGGCTCTATTTCGCGGAACCGGATGACGTGACCGCAGGCACTCGCGTGTTCGACGTTCGGCTGCAGAATCGGCTCGTCGCCCGCGACCTCGATATCGTGGCCGAGACCGGGAAACCGAGACAGATCCTGGTCAAGCAGTACCGTAATGTCCCCATCGGTGACGCGCTTCGAATCGATTTCGAAGCGAAGCAAGGACAACCTCTGCTCTGCGGCGTGGAGGTCGTCCAACAAGAATCGAAATCGAACCGCTGAACGGTGCCGGGAAGCCGTGCGGCTTCCCAAACGGTCTCACCGGTTCCAGCCGCTGTCTGGATGACAGGCGGCCACCGGTGCATGTCATTCACCTTCCACGAAAGCTCTCTGGCGGAGAACTGGAATCATGCGGTCTGTCATCTTGAGCACGATCTGTTGCACAAGCCTAGCGTGCGGCATCCTGCTGTCAGCGGAAATCGTGGCCGCGGAACCGGCCGGGCCGATCTGCCTGCACCCCGATAACCCACACTACTTTCTGTGGAACGGCAAGCCGACGGTACTGGTCACATCCGCAGAACACTACGGAGCGTTGTTGAATCTGGATTTCGACTACGTCCGCTACCTGGACGAACTGCACCGACAAGGCTTAAACCACACGCGCACGTTCAGTGGCGTGTATCGCGAAATCCCGGGTTCGTTCGGCATCACAGAGAATCCGTTGGGCCCGAAACCGAACCGCTACATCTGTCCCTGGCGGCGATCCGAGGAAGCGGGCTACTTTGACGGCGGTAATAAATTCGATCTCTCCCAATGGGATCCCGCCTACTTTGCGCGATGGAAGGACTTTCTCCGACACGCGCACGACCGGGGGATCATCGTGGAAGTCACCTTGTTCTGCCCGTTCTACAACGATGAACTCTGGCGGGCCTCGCCGATGAATGCTCGCAATAACATCCAGGGAATCGGTACCTGCCCCCGCGAGGAAGTCTACACGCTGCGTCACGCTGACCTCCTAAAACTCCATCTGTCCGTCACAAGAAAGATCGTTTCCGAACTGCAGGATTTTGAGAATCTCTACTACGAAATCTGCAACGAACCATACTTCGGCGGTGTAACACAAGCATGGCAACATCGGATTGTGGATGCGATCGTGGAGACCGAACGGTCGTTTCCGCAACAGCACTTGATTTCGCTAAATATCGCAAACGGCCGAAAGAAAGTGGAAGACCCGCATCCGCAGGTTTCGATCTTCAACTTTCATTACTGCCATCCACCGGATGTCGTCGCGATGAATTACGGCCTGAACAAGGTGATTGGGGAAAATGAAACCGGTTTTCGCGGGCAAGATGATCTAGTCTATCGCACGGAAGGATGGGATTTTCTTCTGGCAGGCGGCGCGATTTACAACAACTTGGATTACTCCTTCACGGCATCTCATCCCGATGGCACACTGCAGCAATACCAATCCCCCGGTGGGGGCAGTCCCGCACTGCGTCAACAGATGCGGATCTTGAAGGATTTTCTGGAGTCATTTGACCTGATCTCGCTGCGCCCCGATCCTGACGTGATTCGGAAGGTCTCTGATCAGCTGGTCGCCAGCGCTGAGCAACCGCGCAAGGGAATATGCCGTTTACCTGCACGTGCCCTTGCCAGGAAAAGGGGACAACCTGAATTCGCATCGCCGCCAAAACGTGCAGGCAACACTCCAACTCAAAATTCCCGAGGGTGATTTGCACGCCGAGTGGATCGATACGAAGACGGGCGTGGTTCTCGACGCCGACGATTATCGTCACGATGGCGGTGTGCTGACCTGCCAAACTCCGCCGTTTGATGATGACATCGCGCTGCGATTGCGGCGGACAGCGCAGTGATGGTGCGAGCTTGGCATGCTGGTGAGTGGCGCTCGCGTTTTCTGGTGCACCCACGGACGGACGCAACCGAACCACAGTGAAAGCCCTTTGCTCTGCCACAGGAATTCAGGCCCCAAAAGGTGTTTGCCGATGGGCTCAATGAAGTGCACCGCCACCGAAACCGATCCTCCATGACCGCAGAATTCTCTACGACTTTCCGCTTCATCACATCGCTGCCCAATACGCTCAGAAAGGACGAATCCATGACGGTCTCCGTGCAGACAGGTTTCCGATGGTTTTCTATCATTTTGCTGCTAATTCCCATCGTCGGTGGGTGCCGTGACGGCGGAGACGCAACGCCTGCCGAATCCTCGGCCAGGGACTCAACCGCGGCATCGCCGCGTGAGATTGCCGTGCAAGCGCAAACCGACCTATTGGAACAGTTGCTCAACCGGTTAATGGCCGGAATGGCGCAGGGCGGACCAGCGGCCGCGATTCCGATCTGCAAGGAAGAGGCACCGCGCATTCCGCGATTGGTCGGCGAAACGCATGGGGTTTCGATCGGGCGAACCTCCTTTCGCCTGCGGAATTCGGCCAACACACCACCGGCATGGGCCGTTCCGTTGATTGAGCAACGAGTAGCAGAACCGACCTTCCTCGATCTGGAGGACGGTCGATTGGGGGCCTTTCTGCCCATTCGCTTGAAGCCGCAGTGCACGTTCTGTCACGGTCCGAAAGAGGAACTCATTCCGGAGGTCCAGGATGCACTGGCGGAGCAGTATCCGGACGACCAAGCGACCGGTTTTCAGGAGGGAGACCTCCGCGGCTGGTTCTGGGTCGAGGTGCCCGCCCGATCGGAAGGCGGCGCCGGTTGATCGTGCAGCGCGCAGCACCTGCCCGTCGCGTCTCGTCACCCTTTCTGCTCGAAAGAAACATCGCCACCAGCGCGACAGGTTTCTGCGAGCGCGCCCGAGCCCCGATCGTTCGCGGGGGAATCAGCCCTTGATCACACCCAGGGGACGCAATCGAGCGACCTTGCGCGCCAGACCGGCGCGGTCCACGACATCGACCACGAGATCGACATCCTTGTAGGCGTCTGGTTGCTCTTCATCGAGCCCTTTTCGACTGCGGGCCCGAGCATAGACGCCGTTCCGCCGGAGTTCCTGATCGATTCGTCGTCCGCGGGCCTGTTTGACCGCCGCATGGCGACTCAGTCTGCGCCCCGCCCCGTGGCAGGCGCTTCCGAACGTCTGCGTCATACTGCCCGGCTGCCCCACCAGAATCCAACTGGCTCGCCCCATATCGCCCGGGATCAAGACCGGCTGACCAATCGGGGCGTAGCTGTCCGGAATCTCTGGGTGGTGGGGCGGGAAGGCCCGTGTCGCCCCTTTGCGATGAACCCATACCTGTTTGCTGCACCCGTCGACCGTGTGCTGTTCGGGCTTTGCGATGTTGTGGGCCACATCATAAAGCAGCTCCATTCCCAATTCTTCCCACGGTCGCCCGAACACCTGCGCGAAGACCTCCCGTGCTTGCCACATTAACAGTTGCCGGTTGCACCAGGCAAAGTTGGCCGCCGCGCGCATCGCCCCCAGGTAATGCTGCCCTTCATCGCTATGAATCGGCGCGCAGGCGAGTTGCCGGTCGGGTAGCTCAATCCCGTACTTGGCGGGAACACCACGCAACCGTCGCAAAGCATCGTCGCAAACCTGATATCCAAGCCCGCGTGATCCGGAGTGGATCATCGCGCAGATCTGTCCTTCCTCCAGTTGCATTGCATTGGCCGCGGCCGCATCGAGGATCCGCTCGACGACCTGTACCTCAAGAAAGTGGTTCCCTGACCCGAGTGTGCCGCATTGATCATGGCCACGGTCGAGAGCTCGGTCACTGACGAGATCCGGACGCGCCCCGGCCAAGCAGCCGCGGCCTTCGGTGTATTCCACATCCCGCTCGGTCGCCAACCCGCGTGGCACTAAGGCGCGCGGTCCTTGGTCCATCAACTGCCGCAGTTCCCCGTGCCCGAAATGGTACGAACCTCCGCGCCCCGTTCCGGTCGGGACCTGCCGGAACAGCTGGTCGACCAGTTGGGAAAGGTGCGGCTGCACATCCGACTGCGTCAGATTCGAGCGAACCAGGCGAACACCACAATTGATATCGTATCCGACGCCTCCCGGTGAAATGACACCACCCTCGATCGGGTCCGTCGCACAGACGCCGCCAATGCAAAAACCGTACCCCCAGTGGATATCCGGCATCGCGAGGCTGGCGTATTGAATGCCGGGCAGAAACGCCACATTCGCGACCTGCTCCGGAGCGGGGTCTTTTCCGATCGAGCGGATCAGGCGGTCGTCGGCAAAAATCAATCCGTCGACTTGCATTCCCGACTTGTAGCGTTTCGGAATCCGCCAGCAGACATCACTCACCTGCTCCAGCGGCCCCGCGTAGGGTTCGGCTGCCATGGCCCCGCTCCTTCATGTCTTCGGGTTCATACATCCAATACGACTTCGGCAACCCAATGATCTTCTTGGGGTTCGACTTTCAGTCGATGGTAAGTCACCGCCTTGATCTCGTACCCCACCGCGTGTCGGGCCGAATCCAGCATTTCTCCGCGCACTGTCGCCTGCAATCCGTCAGCAACGATCTTCACATCGAAATCTCGCAACAGAAGGTGTCGCGACTCGAACACGAAGAGCAACTCCGTCAGCCAATCGACCAAAAGATCATCGGGGGACGCGCTCGGCAGGAGGAACTTGACTTCCTCGCCCTCATCTTCGCCATTTACCATCGCGGCGCCGTTCGGCACGAGCAAGGTGAACAGGGCCCGCGCAGCCTCATTGAGCAACTGATCCAGGGCAGGGGCCGAGATCCGCAACCCGACGTCCGCCGTATGCTCGACAATTTCAAACATGCCCGATGTCCCCTCGAACCTGCGGACAGTCTAGCACGCCTGGTCACACCAGCCCACGGCGGCCGTTCTCCCGTTCGTCAAGCGATCTGGACGCCGGCTCGGGGTCCGGATATCCTTGCCCGCCCACTCCACAGAAATCCCGCACCTTTCGAGGTTCTGCCATGCTGTCCCGAGCGCTCCGGCCCTGGAGTCGACACCTTTTGCTGCTACTGTTTGTTGGCCTTTCCACCGAGGGACATGCTGGGGCTGCACCCCAGGTTCCACTGCAAGCACCAACGGAATCGGACTACGCCACGGCCGAGCTGAGCAGTTTTGCGGCCGACGAGCAGCCGTCGTCGGCGGCCCCGTTGGAAACGAGTGCCGCTCCCCCCGCCAACACGGGCCCGATCGAATCTTTGGTCGGGAAGCCACTTTCCAAAGAACAGATCAGCGAGGCGGTCACCACCATCAAGCAAGCCCAGGGGCTCACGGAAGAAACGCGAGCCGAAGTGCTCAAGCGGCTGCAGGCGGCTGCGGATTGGCTGACGAATGCGGAGGAGGCGGCCAAGCGCACGGCGGAGTATGAAGCGGAGGGCCAACAGGTGCCCGAGCTGCTGACGAAGGCGAAGGCCAACTTGGCGGCACCGCAGAGTGCGGTTTCTGTTCCGGCAGAGGATTCGTCGATTACTCAACTAGAACAGCAGCTCGCTGAGGCCGAAGCGAGCTTATCCGAAGCGCAGGAACGCCTCAAGCAACGGGAAGATACTGTCAAACGTCGCGGCGACCGAAAAGGGGAACTCGCGAAATTGAGCGAGGAGGCAAAACAGCGGCTGGAGGAAGCACAGAAGCAGCTGACCAACCCACCCTCCGCGGGCGAGCCGGCCGAACTGACCGCCGCCCGTCGAATGGAGGTCGAAGCACGCATCCTCGCCTTGAAAAGCCAACTCGCCCTGTTCAAAGCGGAAACCCAACGGCTTGATCTACTGGCCGAATTCTTCCCGCTCGATCGCGATCTCGCCAAGCGTGAAAAAAACACCTGCGAGAAAGCCGTAGCGGCTTTGCAGCAGATGGTCTCGCAACGCCGGGCGGCGGAATCGGAAAGGCAGGTGCGGGAAGCACGTCGTCAGGTGCAAATGGCGCATCCCGCCCTGCGGGATCTGGCCGAACGCAACGCGGCGCTTGCGGAAAAACGACAAGCCCTGTCGGAACGAATTGCTGCGTCTCCCAGGAAGTCAATCAGATCGAGAAACTGCTACACGATCTGCGAAAAGACGTGCAGGTGGCGGAAGACAAGGTAAAGAAAGCGGGGCACTCGACGACAGTCGGGCTGGTGCTGCGTCGCGAACGAGAACAATTGCCACAGGTTCCGATCTGCGAATCGCGCATTCGGTTCGTCGGCCGCGAAATGCCGCAGGCCAACCTGGACCGGCTGGAACTGGACGAAGAACGAAGCGCTCTAGGCGACATCGATGCCGCCACGGCCACGGTCTTCCGCTCACTGTGCGCCGACACGAACGACGCCAATGGGGCCTATCTCGAACAGACGGTTCGCGAACTCTTGATTGCGAAGCGGGACCTGATGGACCGCCTGGTCAATGACCTCGACGCCTATCTCGTCGACTTGAGCGAACTGGAAGTGAGCAACCGCGGACTGATCGAGGAAACCGAAGAGTTCGCGGACTTCATCGACGAGCACGTACTTTGGATTCGCAGTGCGGACGCACTCCAATTGGGCGATTTCACCAATGCTGGCGAAACCCTGTTGCACGTGGCGAATCTGCGTCCCTGGATGGCACTGGTCAGGGATTCTGGGTTACACACATGGAAGCGTCCCTTGGTCGCGATCGCCGTCCTCCTGTCCGCAGCCCTGTTGATTACATTTCACGCGCGGCTGCGGCGACGAATCAGTGACTTGTGCGAAACACGATCCTGCAGTGCCGGAGTTCGTTTTCGCCCGACGGTGGAGGCGATTCTCTTGGCGATGGTGGTCGCCGCCGAGTGGCCTTTGCTGCTGTATTACTTCGGTTGGCAGATCGCCACGGCCGACCCGGCTTCTGATCTGGCGTTGGCGATCGGTCCCACGCTGCAATACGTCGCCGTCTTACTGTGGTTAAGTGAGTTCGTTCGACTGATCTGCCGCAGCGAAGGGATCGCGGAGGTCTTTTTCGATTGGCCAGTGCATGGGCTGGCCATGGTTCGACGCGAGATCTGGTGGTTCACGCTGTTGGGAATTCCCTTGGCCGGATTGACCCTGTTTGCCCAAATCTACGATCAAGGCACAGCAACGCACACGGTAGGCCGGCTGGCCTTTCTGACTTTGATGTTGCTGCTGAGCAACTCCGCTCATTTCCTGCTCCACTCCAAGGAGAATCTGCTGAGCGAGGCGATTGCGCGAGACCCGCAGGGCTGGTTGAGTCGTGTCCGTTACGTCGCGTACGCCCTTTCCGTTGGTGTGCCGATGCTGCTGGCCATCCTGGCCGCCATTGGCTTCTACTACTCCGCACAACAACTCGCCTTGCGTCTGCAAACAACGCTTGCTGTGGTCCTGGCAATCATTTTGTTGCACGCTCTGCTGGCGCGCTGGTTCCTGATCCGACGTCGCGCCCTGGCGATGCAACAGGCACGCGACCGGCAGCTGCGTGCCGTCGAGGGTGCCGAGGGAGCAGAAAAAGGCCCAGGATCTCCGGTCAATCTCCCTGCAGTGGATAACCAGGCAGACCTTTCCGCAATTCACGGCAAGTTGCAGGTTCTGCTCCGACACGCACTGACCGTCTGCATTCTGGCGAGCAGCTGGTTTATTTGGTCGGACGTGCTACCCGCCCTGCGCGCGCTGGATCGAGTGGTCTTGTGGGAGAAAACGATCGATGTGACGGTAACTTCGGAGGATGTGGACGGGACGCTCGTCCGACAACAGTATCCGAAAGTCGTTCTCACAACGCTCCGCCACGGACTGATCGCGGTCGTTCTTTTGCTGGTCACCTTCACGCTGGGAAAGAACCTGCCCGCGCTATTGGAAATCGCCCTATTGAACCGACTCCCGTTCGACAGGGGAGGGCGGCATGCGATTTCCGTCATTCTGCACTACTTAGTCGGCCTGACCGGGTTGTTACTCGCCTGTCGGACCTTGCACGTTGATTGGTCCAGCATCCAATGGCTGGCCGCTGGAATCACGGTCGGGCTAGGTTTCGGCCTCCAGGAGATCTTCGCCAATTTCGTCTCCGGCCTGATCCTGCTCTTCGAGCGTCCGATTCGCGTGGGCGACATCATCACCCTGGGCGACATTACGGGCTCGGTGACCAACATCCGGATCCGCGCGACGACGGTGACCAACTGGGATCGAAAGGAGTTGATCGTGCCGAATAAGGAGCTCGTCACCGGTCGTTTACTGAACTGGACCCTCTCGGATACGACGAACCGAATCGTGATTCAAGTGGGTGTCGCCTACCACACCGATCCGGAACATGCACGCGAGGTTCTCCTGGCCACTATCCAGCAACATCCGAACGTGCTAACAGATCCCGCTCCTCAGGTCACGTTCGAAGGATTCGGAGACAGCACCTTGACCCTGGTAGTTCGTGCCTACGTGGCCACGATGGACGTGCGGCTGCAGACGATTCACACGCTCCATTCCCAGATCTTCCAACGGTTGAAGCAGGCGAACATCGAGATCGCCTTCCCGCAGCGCGACGTGAACCTGCGCGTCATGTCGTCCGCGGCATTGCCCGCCGACGCCCTCACGCAAGTCACGGACCGACGACCTGCCGCGTAAGCCCCTGGCCGCGCGCCTGTTGCCGTTTCCGGTAACGGAAGTCGCGAAGACGTTCGCCAGCGTTTTATGGCGGTGGAAGTAGCGTCGCGCGGCGATGGAAATGGTGGGCTTGTCGAGATTTTCACTTCGGTTCGTGTGTCACTGGGCTTTGCCCGTGCGGAAGCTTCGTGACCCACCCGGTCGTCCCGCTTGGCACGCCCGTTCGTACGCTTGACACAGCACGAGGGCGCACGGAAGAGAATTCATGGATGGATCATCATCCGCTGCGCATCAACTCTCAGCGACCAACGGATCTTCCAGCTGTTGGTGAAAGGCGAGCGGATTGATGTGCTGCGGCTGCATTCCCGCCAGGTCGAGCAAAATCCGAGCGACGTGCGCGTGACAGTTCTCGATGAACAGCTTGAATCGCTGCTGCGTTCCCCCAGCGGCGGTCCCCGCCACATAGACCCCCGACTGATTGGTTTCCATTGTGGCCGGGTTTAGAACGGGGGCGCGAGCCGCGCCGCGCAGCTCGACACCGGCCATTTCCAATAGCGTGCTGTCCATCTCGTATCCGACCAGCAGTAACACAAAATCCGCCGGCACTTCCGTCGCATGTGCCGCGTCCAGGTCCGGGCAGAACGATTCGTCCACGTCGGCCAATCGGACTTCCGTTGGGGTAATCTCGATCGGGACGGTTCCGGGAAAGAAGGAAATCTCGCCGGTGCGAATCAGCCAGTCAATTTCGGGCTTGAGCCAGTACTTGATCGACGAATCCAGTTCCGCCCGCCGGTAGCTGAGTGACACATGCGCTCCGGCCCGGTGGCAGCGAATCGCCGCCTCGACCGCGGAGTTTCGCCCCCCGACGATCAGAAGCTGCTGCCCAACATACGGGTGGGGCTCGTCGAAGTAATGCGAGACATGCTCCCGCTCCGCTCCCGGAACGGATGCCAGTCCAGGGTAACGCAACGACCGCGGCCGATGCATGTCGCCGATTGTCAGAATGACCTTGCGTGCGCGGTATTGGCCCGAACCGGATGATTTCCGAGTCAGTACGTCGAATTGCCGACTCTTTCCATCGCCCAAGGGGCGAATCGAAATCACGCGTTCATACGTGCGAATGGGAAGTTGGAACTGCTGGCGCACCGCCAGCAAATACGCCAAGTACTCTTCCCGCGTCGCCTTGGATTGGTCGACCGTCATCAACGGGACACCGCAGATGGCAATCCGGTCCGGGGAGCTGAAGAACCGCGCCTGCCGCGGAAACCAAGAGATTGTGTGGCCGACTTGTCGCGCTTCCAGATGAACGTAATCCATCTGCGCCTGCTGCAAGGCGACGGCCATCTCCAACCCAATGGGGCCCGCTCCAATCAGAATTACATCCGTCTCGATCATGGAACTCAGTGTAAGCGGCGTGCGCCCGATCGCCAAGCCTCACTGCAGAGGAACGTCGAGCGGCAGATCGGGCCAGAAAGCAAGCAGCAATCCGCCGCTCAAGAGACAGATGCCAAACAGCAGAGCCACACGTCGAAAGAGCGGCCAGCCTCCCAACAGTCCAGCAATCACGGCTTTGAAGAACAGGTTCGACAACATCGCCAGCAAGATCACACGCCAGGCGGTGGTCGAAGCCAACCGGTCCGCCTGGACCAGTTCGGCGGTCGACAGCGTAATCGCGTCGACGTCCGTCAGGCCGGAAACCAGTGCCACCGGGTAGAGGGCTTGGGAGCCAAACCGCGATTCCGCCGTCGCCACGATCAACAGCACGACGCAGTAGAGGGCGGCAAAGGCAAGTGCCGCTCGTAGTTGCGCGGGGTTCTCGTGCGATGTCGATGGCTGTGTCGACATCCGGCCGAGGCCCACGTAACAGATCAGCGAAAGCACGCCCATAATCGCAAGCATCAACAACAGGGGGGGAGCGGCCAGTGACAACAGCCGGGGCGCAACGACACCAATCTCAATCAGGATTCGCACATTGACGACGGTCGACGCCAGCAGAATGACGAAGGCGCGACATCGCGGACAACGGGGGACTCGCCTTCGCCTGCCGCGCGAAACTTGCGGTGGTCGCGGTGCTGGAAATGATGCCTCCCAGGATCCCCCCCAACAACGACCCCGTCCGGGGGGCCAAGACCTTGTACGCAACGTAGCCGGCGAGACTCATCCCGACGATGAGGACGACGATCATCCAGATCTTGAAGGGATTCAGAACGCCAAAGGGCCCGAAGACGCGGTTGGGCAGTGCCGGCAAGATTACCAGCGCGACCACGACCAGTTGCATGATCGCCCGAAAATCTTCCTCGCCAATCTGCTGGACAAGACCGTGAAGCTGCCGCTTCCAGTGCAACAGTACGGCCACGACACCGGCCAGCGCGATCGATTCACTGATGTGCCCCACGCCCAGAAGGCAGCCGACGCCGAACATCACCACCGCCGCCATCTCGGTGGTCAAACCGGGGTCGAACTGTCGTCGGCTGAATTTGGCGAGATTGCCCAGGATCAGCAGCAGGCAGACCGTCAACAACCCCGCCGCCGGAAAGAAACCGCCAAATTCCGGCGTCAGAATCGCACAGAGCGTGCCGGCCAATGTCACCAGCGGAAAGGTCCGAATGCCAGCAATTTCGGAGGCCTTCCATTCTCGCTGCAGGCCGACTAGCAACCCCAAACCGATCGACACCGCCAGCGACCTGAATAGCTCCGGGTCCATCTTCCGCACTCACCTCCTCGCGAACCACCGAACGCCTCGTCCCCGTTTTCAGGCAGCTACTTCGCGGAGGGCATCTCTCGGGCAGCCAGCTCGTTGGCCTGTTGCTGAACCGACGCGCAATCGGTGGATTCCGATACCCAGGTCTGCCAGTAGACGCGCCACCGCGCGGCCAGTCGCCGCGGCTTCTCCGCCAGAAGACGCTGGCCAAGCCATTTGGCTTGCGTCTGCAATTGCTCCTGTCGCTGCGCAATCAGAGCGATCACAAGTTGTCGTTGATCGACGGCCGACAACTCGGCTGCCGTAATCAGTCGCTGCTTGAGCACAGCCAAGTCATGATCTTGCCCCAGCAGTTCGCCCAATTCCGCCGCCATTCGCCGATGAGGTTTCATCAGGCGCGGGCCAATATTCCGCAGCAGTCGGGCATGATGCCAATGATATTTGACTCGCTTGCGCCACTCGTGAAAATACTCGCTAGTTCCCGCTTCGTACGCGTGACGCATCGCTTTGCGAGCACGGCGGTAATTCTGCATCAAGCCTCCTTCAACCGCGTCAAATCCACCGTCGCGCAACGTCCAGTTCGATACGCGAAGAAGCGATTGCTGCAAAGACTGCCGCACAGGCTCGAGCCGGCGCGACAACTCCTCCTCTTCGCCCGCCACCTCTTCTCGCAAGCGAGTCAAGTAATCGCGGACAGACGCCACGGACGAGGGGCGGACGTCGGCCGGCACCTCGGCCAATCGATCAAATGCCTCGACCAATGCCTGCGAGTCTCGGACAAAGGAAAGTTCGCGAGACAGATCGCGGAAGAACACGTTCTCGGAAACGTACACATCATCCAACACCGGACGAACCAACCGCAGGAGCCCGCGCAGCTTTCTTGCAGCGTTTTCGCAGCAGATGGACCACTTCGTGTCGGTCGATCGTGCAATCGTCAATCTCGCCCATCCCTTTCCGGATCTGCTCCGCGGCAATTCGCCGCACGCCCTCCTGTACATCCTCGTGCTTTCGCAAGTGATAACCCATCTCGACGACACCAAGTTTCCAATGGAGTGAAACAAAATCCCCGGTGGGAGCTGCCCCCAAGCAGCACACTGCCATTGTACGTACTTCGCCAAACCCGATGGGAATCCCAGCGAAAATCGCGTCTCGGGACGCTGTTCGCGCAGCCGATCAGCGGAGCGGCATGCTCGCCTTGAGGGCTTGCGGCGTCGCCAATACGCAGCCACTGTGGTGGCTGTGCCCGTAGCTCACCCGATAGGCCCACTCCAAGTCGAAGCTGCGCGGGGGGAATGGACCTGCGATCCGCCGCTTGGCAAAAGGCAACGCCCCTGCTTGACGGACCGATCCCAATTCCTGCCTACTATGGACCGCTGCGGGGGGAAAGACCCAGTACGTCTATCGAGAGTCCGGCATGCGTGACGGCCCCGGTGAATCCGGGGAGCCATCGTCCGCGCATGGCCGCGCAGCAGACAATAAATGGGAAGATGCATCCCGGGGGAGAGACCGATCATGCCTCGTCGCCGACGTGTGCCCAAGATTCGTATTCGCATGATGAACGATGCCCCCGTCGTGCGCGGCGGCGACTTCGTGCTCTATTGGATGACGGCCTTCCGCCGCGCGCACTGGAACTTCAGCCTGCAGTGCGCGGTCGAGTGGTCGGAGGAACTCCAGCGGCCATTGTTGGTGCTGGAGGCTCTGCGATGCGGCTACCCATGGGCTGAGCGATCGCTTACACCATTTCGTCATCCAAGGTATGGCGGATAACGAACGAGACCTGGTCGATCAGAATGTGGGATACTACGCCTACTTGGAACCGCGTGCGGGGGCGGGCCGAGGTCTGTTGCAGGACTTGGCAAGCCACGCTTGTGTTGTGATCGGGGATGATTTCCCCTGTTTCTTTCTCCCGCGAATGATGCAGGCGGTGGCTCCCCGATTGCCAGTGCGATTCGAGTTGGTCGACTCGAACGGTCTGCTGCCACTGCGGGCGGCGGACCGAGTGTTCCCCGTGGCCCACGCGTTTCGCCGATTCCTGCAGAAGTCACTGGCGCCGCACCTGGAAGAACCACCGGTGGCGAACCCACTTCGCGGATGCCAAATTCCGCCGTGGGAGTCCCTGCCTGCGAAAACCGTCGCCCGTTGGCCTCCGGCCCTCCCCGGCTCGCTGGCCACCGATCCGACCTCACTCAAGCAATGGCCGATTGACCACAGCGTCGCGCCGGCGCCGATTCCAGGCGGTAGTCAAGCGGCGGTTCGGCAGCTGCGTACCTTTGTTCGTCAGCGACTGGAAAAGTATGACGATCAGCGAAACCACCCCGATGCGGACGGCGCCAGCGGGCTTTCGCCGTACCTGCATTTCGGCCATATCTCGGCCCATCAAGTGTTCTCGCAAACGATGCGACAGGACCATTGGAAGATCGATCAAATCGCTGACAAGGCGACCGGCAGTCGCGAAGGCTGGTGGGGTGCCAGCCCGCCCGTGGAGGCTTTCCTGGATGAACTGATCACGTGGCGAGAATTGGGCTACAACCGTTGCTGGCAGGAGGAGGATTACGATCAGTTCGAAACCTTACCCGATTGGGCCCAGCGGACACTGCAACAGCATGTGCGAGACCGCCGCGAGTACGTCTATGATCTGCAGGATTTTTCGCAGGCCGATACGCATGACCCGCTGTGGAATGCCGCCCAGCGTCAACTCTTGCGCGAAGGCAGAATCCACAATTACTTGCGCATGCTGTGGGGCAAGAAGATCTTGGAATGGACGCAAACACCTCGCGAGGCGTTGCGGATCATGATCGAGCTGAACAACCGCTTTGCGTTGGACGGCGCAATCCCAACTCCTACAGCGGTATCTTTTGGGTGTTGGGCCGCTACGATCGGGCCTGGGGACCAGAGCGGCCGGTTTTTGGCAAGGTGCGGTATATGTCTTCCGAGAACACGGCGCGGAAGGTACGTCTGAAGGAATACCTTCGGACCCATGGACCGGCACCTTCGTGACGGCAGGGGCCCGACCGGCCACCCGGCCGTCAACGTCTTGAAAAGCCCACCGGACGGATTGGCCACAACCGATTCCCCCCGCCGAGTCCCCGACCCCACCTGCGCTCCATCGCACCCGCGAACTCCTTTTTTTTGCGGCGAGAACGTGGTAAGTTGTCGGCGGCGTTGCCTCGACGGCAACCCAAACCTCGGCTTCCTTCGAATCTGTCAGGATGGGTGAGATGGGACTTTACGAAAACATCATGAACGAGTCGGTCAGCGAACTGGCTTTGCGAGAGCCGATTCTCGTTGCGCCGAGCGATACGGTACGCACGGCAGTGGAACGAATGCGAGAACAGCGGCTGGGTTGCGTGATCGTCGTGGACGCCGATCAAATACCAGTGGGGATTTTCACCGAAAACATGTTGACCCAACTGGTGGCCAGCGAAAAGCTGAGCGTCCGACGATCCGATCGAAAAGCACATGGACACAAACCTTCCAGCGGTGGGGACTTCGGACGCCGTGGTCAATGTTTTGGACGCTTTGCAAACCAAGAACATCCGCTTCCTGTGCGTGTTGAATAATGACGGTCAAGTGGCGGCCCTCACCGGACAAAAGGGCTTGATGGAGTACATCGCCGATCACTATCCCGAGCAGGTTATGGTGCAGCGTGTTGGCGTTCCTCCCTACTCGAAGACACGAGAAGGAGCGTAAGCATGACTCAGAATCCAAAATCATCAGGACGAGGCGCCGATTTCAACGATCCGCTCGAGAACTACGATCCGAAACAATACAACGATCCGCTGGAACGGGCCCTTGCCGAGGACAGCGTCTTGAACATTCAGTCCACTCCGTTTGCCAGCGTACCGCCGGAAACCCCCGTTCGGGAGGCGGTCCAGCAACTCGCGGAACTGAACGTGGCTTGTCTGCTGGTCGAAGAGGACGGCAAGTTGCAGGGGGTCTTCACCGATCGCGACGTGCTGTACCACGTCGCTTTGGAATTCGACCAAGTTCGAGATCGACCTGTGCGCGAGGTGATGACTGCGGATCCCGTCTTCGTTCGGGAAACCGATTCCGCCGGGGCGGCACTGTGCGTGATGGCGGTCAGTGGTTTTCGCCACGTGCCGGTCTTAAGCCTGAACGAAACGATTTTGGGAATCGTCAGTCCGCAGCGCGTCACCAAATTCCTGCGTGAGAAACTGCGGCCCTCGCTGAAATCCTGAGCATCCGAGCGTTCTTGCGCAGATCGATGGGGTGGCACGCCCGCGTGCGGTTCGTACGGACCTGCAGCGTGCGTGGCTACGTTTCTTCCGCGTGGAACGGGCGACGAGACGCTAGTGGGAAGGGCGGCGCGTAGGACCAAAGGGCGTGGAATCGAGCGCTACGGCAGTTGTTCATCCGGAGTTTGCCACGCCGGGTGGTCCACTCGCCGCCATCCGATGTTCGTTTCATTCGAGCAACCGGGGGCCAGACTGTTGTTACGACAACCAACTGACCGTCTTCCGCGACGGACTTACGGTTTGTAGCGCCAGTCCACTTGGCCGCCGTAACCCATCGTCTGCTCAACCAGCTGAAACAGCTCTGAGTCGTACTCGCGCAGCTGCTCGCGTGTTCGGATCGGATGCTTCGCGTCCAATGGCGCCGCGTCCTGCCCCTGCGCGTCGAAGTAGGCCAAGACGCCTTCCGCCCAGTAAGCAACGCGGTCGTGACGGGCCGCGGTGCCTTTCCATTTCCCTTGCTCCATCGCCAGCGCGAAAGTCTTCTGCAATTGTTCGTCAAAGCGGACGTCAAGGCGTTGCACACGGAGTTCATACTGCTGAACTTCCCGTCCCCGATTCTCCCAGTCCGGATCCACCGGACGATGAGCCGTGAGGTGATAGAGCGCCTTGGCGAACTCACGGATCAGGTGGCTGCCACTTCCATTCGCCGTTCGCGGGTCCGCCAGAACATTTTCTTCCCCCACAACGATCAGCGGAGTGGCGGGCGAGTATCCCAGCGTGCGGGACAAGAGGTCAACCTCCCCAAGATTCCGCCACGGTTTCGCTTCCGGCAGATCGGAAAGTGACTCCTGCTCGCCCAGCACCACGAGTCGCAGATCCTCGGTGATCATCGCCTTCAGGATGTCATGCCGGTAGGCAAACATCTTGCGAATCGTATCGTTGGCCCTTAGCAGCGCGGCGTCGCTGGCCGATCGACCGACAACCGGAAACTCCCGGGCCCACGTGAACTTGGTGTAGTACGGATCGTAACCAAGATCCTCCGGTGGCGTCGCAACGGTTGGCAAAGGCTGCAGATACGCATAACGCCAGTCCTGTTCGGGAGGAAGTCGGAACACGGATCGCACTAACTCGTAACCTTCCGGATCGTACACCTTCAACTGTTCGCGCGTTCCAATCGGACCGTGGTTCCAGTTATTCACGCGATTGCTGTCAAAGTAAGACTGCGCCATCTCGGCCCAGTATTCTCCCGCATTCGATTGCGCATACGTGTTGTGGAACAAACCCTTCGCTTTGGCGTTGTCAAACGTGCGACGCAACCGCGTTTTCCAGGTCGGATCGATCGAACGCAGGGTGCCGTCAATCGTGTGACAGAACTCATGAATGGCGATGCTTTCGTCGTCATAACGGTCTCTCGGAAGACTCAACAGATTCTCCTCGCCAAAACTTGTAGGTCGCCCCCCGGTGCCACGGACGCGTTCGTTGAGATAGTCTGGATTCGGACGGTTCCGATACTCGGGCATATCGGTGTAAAGCTGATCCTTGCCGATCACGATCAGGTACATGCGATTGCGCACCATCGCCTGCAGCAGATCAGGACGTCCGGCCAGCATGTGCGTGACGATCTCGTACGTCCGGTGTAACGCCAGGTCTGCCACTTGGCCTGAGGCGACGACCGGCATGCCCAGGACATCGATCTGCTTACCGTAGAACAGACGAGCGGCTTCGCGATCTTCCTCGTCGACCAGATGAAAAAAGGCGTCAGTCGGCGCCGTTACAGGCGGGATGACATCACTTGACGCTTCGCGAGAGAATAGTCCACCGATCAGCAGCGACAGAACACAACAGCAGCTCATCTCGATTAATTTCATTCGTTCGTCCCTCTGGTCGCCTTGGATTCTTCTCACTCGGGTAGCCCAAAACCTGTCAGACAACGCTTCCGCAGAAGTTCCTCAGAAAAACATGATAGCGCGGCGGACACTGTGCGTCATCCGTGCCGTGCAGTTTTTCTCTTGAGGTTGGGGGCGAAGAGATGCCTTGGTCCGCAGGAAGGGAGGCGCCACATGTGAAGTGGAGTTAGTCGGGAATCAAACCGGGGGCAATTGAGCACGCGGACCTGGGCGGATAACGCGGATGAACGCGGACTGGATGAATCGAGACTGGAGTCCCTGGACCACGCGCAGAACGAGTGCCCACGAATCCGGTTCCGAGAAGCAGGCAACCACTGTTGCAGGAGGCCAATCGTGGCATGGGCCCGATCACGTTCACATAAGCTGATCCGCGTGCCCCACTTTCCATTCCCCATGCCACCCAACCCTCATTCCCTGCCACCCAACCCTCATTCCCTGCCACCCAACCCTCATTCCCTGCCACCCAACCCTCATTCCCCGGCCACCGGACCTCTTGTTTCCCAGTCGCAACCAACATCTTCCTTATCAACCGGTCGGCATCGGGCCTTATGTTAACTTCGCAAAACCCCGCAAACGGCAAGGTCTGTTCACTTACCCCGCGGCAGCTTTTTGGTGAAAAATGGAGGACACGGGCCCGGAACGGCAGCCTAACTCTTGATTGCTTTTTTCCAACCATCGATACTGGTAGCTGCGCACCGTCACAGATGAACCGGGGAAGGAACTGCGCGTTGCCGCTAGAAACAGGGGCAGTGGAGGCGCACTTCGCGCAATCATTTCGCGGCGTGTTGCAGGGCAATTTCGAAAAGCGATGGAGACAACCAGTGGTTGAGAGGCGGAAATGGCGGAATCCGGGGGGAGCCGCGGCAGCGTCACGCGGACCGGCGCGGGTACGTCGTTCCACTCGGTTCCTGCAAGTCATCCATGAGTTTGACCGAGCGCTGGTCGTCGCGCACGACAATCCTGATCCGGATGCGATCAGTACCGGTTGGGCAATCATGCGTTTGATCGAGTGCAAATTGCAGCTACCGGTTCGCATGATCGGCGGTGGGCACATTGTCCGCGCCGAGAACCGACAGATGGTTGAACTTCTGAACCCGCCGATTGAGTTGATGGACTGCGCCCGCTGGAACCGAGCACAGCCGTAATCCTTGTGGATGCGGGGCTGGATGCGACGAATCATCTGCTGGCCGGATCGGACACACGTCCGGTGGCGGTGATTGATCATCACGTCACCGGGGAGTGTGCCCGGATTCCGTTTCATGATATTCGACCGCACGTCGCGGCTTCTGCCAGCATCGCCACCAGCTACCTGAAGAACGAGGCGGTCGAGCCCGGTGAGGCGTTGGCGACGGCTCTGCTATACGCGTTGAAGACGGAGACGCGCGGCAGCGAGACCTTCTATTCGTCGGTCGACCGCTCCGCCTTGACCTGGCTGACGAAGCGATCGAACCCGGGTCTGCTCGCCGAAATTGAAAACGCGCCATTGTCCCGCGATTACTACGCCGACCTCGTATTGGCTCTCCAGGGAACATGGGTCTTTGCGGACTCGGCATTCTGCCTGTTGCCGCGTGCCGAAGGCCCGGAAATCGTGGGCGAAATTGCGGACTTGATTGCGCGCTGCCGCGGGATTCATCGCGTTTTCTGCGGCACGCTCATTGAAGGCAATCTGCTAATTTCGGTGCGGACGGACAAGCAGGGCGGCAACGCCACGGCGCTCTTGCAGAAAACGCTGGAAGGTTGTGGGTATGGAGGAGGACACCGTCACCGAGCAGGGGGCAAGATCCCGGATGTCAGCAATGGCGATCGCATCCCGGCGCCGGTGATCCAAGAACTGAAAGCCCGCTGGCTGTCGGCCTGCGAAATCTCCGATCCGGAGGAATCCCGCTTGATTCCGAAGCGGGACATCGTACGGCATCTCTAGGGGCGGGAAGGAAAGCGGTTTTCGACTCGACCGGTCGCGGTACAATAGACGGCCGTTGACTGACATCGTATGGGTCGAGACGAGGTTTCTTTGTCTGCCGCCCCCGAAACGCCCCGAATCGCGGCAGCCATCAGGAGGAGATGCCATGGCGAGACACCCTCGACGAACAACGATCATTCTTACGCGGATGGCCGGATGTATTCTCCTGTTGCAAGCCCACAGCGGATGGGCCGACTATCCGACGTCGGTCCTGGATGACCGACCGCTCGGTTACTGGAAGCTCAACGATCCGGCTCCCCCTTCGGCGGCTAATCTCGGCGCGGTCGGATCATCCTGGGACGGCACCTATCATGGTGGCGGTTTGGGACTCTCGGGCCCCACGGAACTGGCGGATGGTACTCGGCTGGAAGGGATGGGGTTTGCATCCGGTTCGTACGAAGTGGGCGGGCTGAACACCCATCTTTCGGTGGACGCCCCTGTGCTGAGCGACCTGGCCGAGTTCACGATGTCGGGCTGGGTCTTTCCAGACCCGCGCACGGAAGATCGCGTGGGAATCTGGGGGCAGAATGATGTCATTGAATTCGGGTTCTCACAACCCAATCAACTGCAGCTTTGGACGGCGCGGGGAGGCCAATTGGAATGGAACTTTGACCCGGTGTCGGATCTACCCGCATCGAATTGGTACCACATCGCGGTTTCTGGGGATGGGGACCAGTTGCGACTCTACTTGAATAGCGACCTGGTCGCCTCGCAAGACCAGGCGGCAGCGGAAACATATGGCAGTGGCACCTCGCCATTTCGTGCTGGCGGCGGGGGCATCTTTGATGCCACAGGAAATCAGTTCAGGGGACGACTGAGTGAGCTTGCCGTCTGGGATCGGGCGCTTTCGGCGGATCGTCTCAAGACGCACTTTCAGTCGGCCATCGGTGCTGGGGATCCTGGTGACTTCAACTTCGACGGCCAGATCGACACACTGGATATCAACCTGCTGACGCAAGCGATCCTCGACGAATCGCTCGATACACTGTACGACGTCGATAACAATGGTGTCGTGGATATCGACGACCAGTATTACTGGGTCGCGATTATCAAGAACACCTGGCTCGGGGATGCCAACCTGGACGGCGAGTTTTCGAGCCTTGATTTCGTGCAGGTGTTTCAGTTTGGCAAGTACGAAGATTCCATCCCGCAGAACTCCGGATGGGAAGAGGGCGATTGGGATGCCGACGGTGACTTCACGACGCTCGATTTTGTTGCGGCGTTCAACGAAGGCGGCTACGAACTCGGCCCGCGCGCCATCGCCACCGTTCCGGAGCCGGCCAGCAATCTATTGTCGATTGTGGCCGGTTTGTATTTGGCGGTTCGACAGCGCCGCTCCGGATTCCCCAGACCCCGCTCCGACAGCTGATTCGCGGTTCACGCGGGGCGGGAATCGAAAATATTCCAGGCGGTATCCGGGGGGACGCTTGTCATGCGGGCGTAGCGATTTCCTGCGGCGTCTCGTCGCCATGAACGCTACATGCCCGTGCGGCACGCACTAATAGGTGAGCACCGCATCTACGGCAAACAGCAGTTGATCATCACTGGTGCCGTCGTCGAACGGCAGGCCTCTCGGTCCAGCGGGGCCTTCGAACCAGTCCCAGCGAATTTCCGGACGTACGACGAGATTTCCATTCGGTCGCCAGTTGGCACCCAACGTGATCTCGTAAAAGTCTCCCGCGTACCCAAACCCGTCGAACGCTCGCACGCCGGGGATGTTACCCGGCCCGGCCACTCGGGCACCGTCATCGTCGCGCAACCATTCCGCTCGCAGGACGGCTTGCCACTTTGGATTGACCGTATACAGGAAGTAGTTGTTCAATCCATACCACTCGGCATCCTGACCGGTCGGCAGCGCGTTGTTCTCCAGACCCAGGTTATGCACCAGCACGTATCGAAGGTCGTCAAGTAGTTGCAGCTGAGTTACCAAGCTGTAGACAAACCGATCCTGCTCACCGGCCGGGTCCTGTGTCCCGGTTGAAATCGCGTAGGCGACCGACGCCAAGTCTTCGGGGCTCTTCCACTTCACGCCACCCATGAAGTCCAGGTCTTCGTTGTTATCTTCGAACAACATCCAACCCCGATGGAATCCTCCCTGAAACGACCATTGGTCGGTCAGTTTGTAATCCGCCAGGACACCGGTCACAAGCTGCGGGACGGTGTAGCCATACGAGTAGGAATGCGAATAGAGTGGATTGAAGGGAGCCGGGATTACTTCGTAATCGAGAATGGCGGCAAAGTGCCCGATTTTCACAGAAAGCTTGTTGTAGGCCAGTTCCAGGTACATCTGTGGGATCACCATCCCGTACGTCTGGAAATCGAATCCATTGATTCGGTCTTCCAGTCCTTTGTTGATGCCGAACCGCCAGTCCGTCCCATACAACATGTCAATGTGTGCGCCCCACGCCCAACCACAGCCGCCATTATCTGCCGGCCGCGAGATGTAGAGCCACAACTGGTTCATCTGATACTCACGATCCAAATCGTTTGTCGCCACCGGCCCATTGAAGGTTCCCGCGGGATGATCGGAGTTCACGGTGAAACCTTGCTGAAGCCAGCCACCGACCTTGAACCCCAGATGTTGCGTCAAACACGGCTGCGGCAGACTCCAGGGAGCGCCAGCCGGACCACCACCGCAGGCACAGGATGCGCCGGCACCGTCACAACCGATCGGGCCGGACTGATCGCAGGCCACCGAAACACCCGCGGGGCAACCAACCGACGTACAAGCTGGTGTCACAGCAAGAGGACCATCGGAAAAGAGCGAACTGGTGGACACTGCGCTCTGCACCGACAACGGCTGCAGAAGCTCCTGTGCCTCGGCTGCGTTCCAAGATAGCAGCCCGAGCCACGCGGCTGCACTAATCCAACCTCCGAACTTCATCGATTCGCCCTCCTGGCGTGCATACTGAAGGATCCGTCGAAGCAACGTTCCGCCTGTTGCTCCCGAACGGTTCTTCGTCGCGCGTTCGATTGCCGAACAGGCGCGAGTGCAATTTGTATCCTAATTCGGCTGAGAAACGGTCGCGATCGACAGCGGACCGGTGATCCACCGTCACAAAAGAACTTCCGGCCACGTCCGTGACCGGTCGTAACGATTGGCGAAAGCCTGATAGACAGCGACCGGACTCTGCCTGTCGACATTTGGCATGACCGGCATGCTTTTGACACACCCGGACCCCTCACAATCCGCGGAGCGATCGCGTCAGAGGCGGAGGACTAGGCCGCTACCGCTCTCACATACCAAGCGGGCGCAGATCTGCCGCAGCGTGCTGCAGCTTCCGTTTCTCGGGCGGTCAGCGGCAACCGCGAGCCAGTGCGTAACGGCGGGTCGATCATCCAGGCGGGGAAGGGTCGTCATCGACGGCGAGCTGCCCGCTGCCGCAAGGCCCACCGAATTTCCTCCACCGACAGGACACCGTCCTGGTTGCGATCGGCGGCTGCAAATCGGCGTTGCAAGGGCGGGGGCATCTCGGACAACTGCAATCGATCGTCCTCGTTTCGATCCAACTGCAATCGCAACTCTTCGACAATCTCTGGCTGTCCCGCTTGCCGCGCGTTGCCCAATCGTCGCTTGGCTGGATCCACGGGAAAGGCCACATCGAAATACCCGATGAGCATCTCCTCCCAGGTCTGTTCGCCCCACCGAACGGTTTCCGAGGGATCCGGGTTGTTGAGATTATCCGGTGAATTGTCGTAGGTGGCCTCGCACTTGATTTCCGTACCGGCCGGCAGCGGCATCGGTTCGGCCAGACGGTAAGCGGTCTGCCAATTGAAGTCATACGCGGGAACATCCAGCAGCACTGTCCAGTCGTCCTGTTCCGGAAGGCGAGACAAGTAGCGGAACGATTTTCCGCGGGTATGGAGGTGGGGCATCAACGCGAGCAGTTGGACCGGCGAAGGCAAGCGGGTCCGCGTCTTCTCCAGATGGTCCGCTTCGTTGGGCGGAATACGCAGATAGGGCTGAAAGGCACTGCGAGTCTGTACTTCCTGCCGAACATGCTCCGGTTCGACGAACACGAAACCGATGCGGCTCAGATCCTCCTGGACGGAACCGACCGGGGTGTAGTGCATTTGAAAGATCAGCGTGGACCCTGCCGGCAGGAACTTGGCCATTCCTTCCGGAAAGGGCAAAGCACCGGACTCCCGGCACGTAACCGGCCAGAAACCCTCTCGCCCCGCCTGCCACGTCCCGTTGAACCCTCCCTGCGGCGATTCGGCAAAGACCAGGATATGGTGGACCACAGAGCGGTTGCCCGGCAGCACCTCGACTGCTTGATCCACCGATCCTCGGTCAGCTCCGGATTCACGCGGAAGTATTCGTACTGCACGACTCCTTCCGCCGGCACCTCGTACGGTCGGTCGCGCATGGGAACAATCAGGTCCGGCTTCGCGGGGCAATTGCCACCCGGAGACAAATGACGGGGGTGCCGGCAGGTCACCTGGATCGCCCTCCGGAGCCCCGGCCGCGACCCAATCAAAGATCGCTTGCCGTTCTTCTGCCGAAAGCCGGCGGTCATTGGCAAATCGGCCGAACTCAGGACTGGCATGCCACGGTGGCATGCGACCCTCGCGAACCACTTCGGCAATCATCTCCGCCCACCCGGAAGCCTGATCGTATTCCGTCAGCGCGAATGGCGCGATGTCGCCCGCTCGATGACACTCAACGCACCGTCGCTGCAACAGGCCCGCGATTCGATTGGCATAGGTCACCGACGAAGATTCGTCCGTTTCCGTGACCCGCCCGATCAAACAGCCGGTAACCGGTGTGACCGGCTGTTGAATCGGCTGCCCCGCCAGCAGCTGGTCCAAGGCCAATTTCAAATCCTGCCGCTGGGGCTCGGCGCGGATGTAACCCACGCCGTACTGGTCGTCGATGCGACCGCGATAGCGGATGCATCTCTTGGCGTCGAGCACGATCACTTCCGGCGTTCGGCCGGCAGACATCTGATCGGCAACTCGATTGCCTACATCCTTTAACAGTGGGAACGGGATTTTGTGGATGCGAGCGTAGGCCGCCAACTCCGTCATCGAGTCCTGCGAATTGGGGTCGATCCCCACGAAGCCAATTCCCTGCGGCTGAAACTGTTCGGCGAGTGCCACCAGTCGAGGGGCATACAGCTTGGCCAAAGGACACTCCGTCCCCAGGAAGGCCACGACGAGGATGGGATGCTCACGGAAATCCTCCAGGGAGTACGCCGACCACGGAAGTCCTGCAGCGAGAACGGCTGCACAGCTTGTCCAATCGACTTCCGTTGCTGGAGAAGCTCATCCTCTTCGCCCCAAGCGGTGGCACACCAGGCCAGCAGCGCGAGCCAAAACCAAATTCTCATTGACGTCTCCATTCTCCATTTCTCGTACTTCGTCTTTGCATCGCTGCCCCGCGTAGGCTACCCATTATAGGTGTCAGGGCAAGCCTGTCTCAGTCATTTCCAGCGCCAGCCAAGGTCGAATGACCAGCAACGAGAAGGCGGTCACCAGCAGGATCGCCATCAAGTTGCACCAGAAGCCGGCCCATGCCATCTGATCGATACGAATTCGGCCTGACGCAAAGACGATCGCGTTCGGTGGTGTCGCGACGGGAAGCATAAACGCACAGCTGGCAGCCAGCGCCGCGGGAAAAATCAACAAGTAAGGATGCACCCCGAGCCCAGGCGCCAGTGCCGCCAGCACCGGTAGAAGGGTTGCCGTCGTCGCAGTATTGGAGGTGAGTTCCGTTAGGAAGATGACCGCCGTCGTCACACTCAATACCAGCAACGGTGTCGGTATTCCCGAGATGTAGACCGATAGGCTTCCGAGAAATTCGGCGACGCCATTGACTTGGCAGGCCGTCGCAAGGCTCAAACCGCCACCGAAAAGTACCAATACGCCCCACGGCAGGTCCTTAGCGCTGGTCCAGTCCATCACGAATTGCCGTCTTCGTAGATTGATGGGAATCACGAACATTGCGATTGCCGTGATCATCACGATTCCCGCATCGGTTAAACCCGCCAAAGGTCGGACGGTCACCCCCTGGTGCTGCCAAGAGCAGCGCACCAACAACGGCCGGAAGATCCACAGGGAGGCCGTGATGAAAAACAAAGTGAACGTGGCGATCTCTCCCGCATTGGCTGGACCCAGGGCCTTCAGCTCACGTTTCACGAGATCACGTCCGGCACGCATCGGCCGTTGTCCCACCGGGAACAGCCAGCGTGTTAACAAATACCACACGAGCGGAAGGAACAGGATCGCCAAAGGCACACCGACGATCATCCACCGAACGAAACTGATCTCCGTCCGATAGGGAGCGGCGATCGAATCTCGAACAAAGCTGATGAGAAACACGTTGGGAGGCGTTCCGATGATCGTGGCCAAGCCGCCAATGGAGGCCGCGTAGGCGATTCCGAGCATCAAACAAGGGGCAAAGTTGGCCTCCTCGTCCGGCCGGCGCTCTGATCGGCGAGTGTTCCCAGGACCGGTCCATCGCCTCTGGCGCCAGATGCACGACGCTCATGGCAATCGGCAACATCATGGCCGCCGTCGCGGTATTTGATACAAAAGCACTCAACACGGCGGTGGCAATCATGAAGCCCAACACCATCCGAGAAGGACTGGTGGCGACCAGGCGTAACGTCAACAAAGCGATCCGCCGGTCGAGGCCCCAGCGCCGCATCGCCAGCGACAGCAAAAACCCACCGAAAAACAAGAAGATCAACGGGTGGGCGTAGGGGGCCGCCGCATCTGGCATCGTGGCCACGCCGCACAACGGAAAGGCCGCCAACGGAAGCAGTGCCGTGATGGCGATATCGATCGCCTCACTCAACCACCAGACGGCCATCCAGACCATCAAGGCCAGTGTTGCTCGCCCAGCCCCCGTAAATTCATGCAGCTGCCCGCCGGGACCAACATAGGATGCCGGCAGGCTGTTAAATGCCAGAACCGCCAGCAATGGTCCACACAAGAGCCCGGTCCATTGCAGGATCACGCGCCAGGATACCTTCAATTGCGCATCGTCGGTTGTGCTCACGACGCGTTACACCTTCGTCCAGGGACCAGATCGGGTTCGATCCGCTTCCTCAGAATCGAGACGCACGGATGGGACACTTCCATCATCCGGGACTTTCCGGTCAAACGCGTGGGGCTTCTGTTGTCCGGCATGCGTTTTCCACCGCACAAGGGCCAACGGTTTTCTCTCAGGATAGCGTACTTGTCGGCGACTGGGGACAGAACCTCAGTTCGTCTCACAAACTGGCAGGGCGTAACACAACGTGGTTCTGAGCATGTCCCACCGAGCCGCATTTCGGTCCCGCGGGCCCGCCCCCATGCACCCGCGTCCAAACGATGGGGAATACGACAGACCTCCCCCATTCTCACTCGAATGCCAAGAAAAGTTGTCGCTGGGCAGACAGGGGACTACAATACCGCCGCCCGCTTGGATCCCTGACAGCGTACATCCCGGACTTTCGACCGCTCGTCCGCACTCGAGATTTCCTCATGAGGGGAAGCGAAGTGCCGGCCAGACGCGAAATGGTCGGGCGACGTCCATTTTTTTCGATTCCATCGAATCCGTGCAGGATCTTTGGCGGGGGAGTGATGACGGAACAGCAAGCGAGCCACCGGCCGGACGGCGCGACGGTTCCTGTCGATCGCCTGCTACGATTGTCCGCGTGCCCGCACTCACGAACCGCTCTCCTGGGACTTCTTCTGAGTCTTCTTCCGATCTGTGGCACTCGGTCAACCGTTTCGGCCCCAGCACAAGTCACGACCCCTCGGGCGGCGGAGAAGCTGTACTTCGCGGGGAAGTATGACGCCTGCCTGCAGCTCGCTGAGGATCAGGTGGCCAGGGGTGTTTGGAACGAGCAATGGTCGGAGTGGTGGCTGCGTTGTCTGCTGACACGAGGCCGGTACTCGGAAGCGCAGCAAGCGTACGAAACCGCGTTGAAGCGTTATGCGAGCCACATCCGCCTGCGATTGCTGGGCCACGAGATCTACCAGCGAGTCAACCGACCGGCGTTAGCGGAGCAACAGCTGGATCAACTGTTTCGGCTGGTACGCGGCAGTCCTTGGCGTTTTACTTCCGTCGGCGATCAGGTCGCGCTCGGGCGTTTCTTCGCACTGCAAGGCGAAGACTCACGCAAAATTCTGGAATTGATCTATGATCCGCTGCGGCAGCGGTACCCAAAAGACGCATCCGTCTACATCGCGATTGCGGAACTGGCCCTCGCGAAAAGCGATGCGGCGTTGGCGATGGAGAACCTCACGGCAGCCGCCGAGCTTGAACCGGAGGATCCCCAAATTGCGTACATGGAGGCCACTGCGTGGCGCGACAGCGATCCTGCTCGAACGGCAGTGGCGTTGCAACGGGCGTTGCGTCTAAATCCGAAGCATGTTCCGTCGCTTCTGCTGCACGTCGATCAACTGGTGGATGGCGAACACTATGCGGAAGCAGCGGCCATACTCGAGCAGATCTTGGAAATCAATCTGTTCGAGCCCCGTGCCTGGGCGTACCACGCGGTCTTGGCCCATCTGCAGGGCCATTTCGAGGGCGAACGGCAACTTCGCAAGGCAGCCCTCAGCTCCTGGCCCACCAATCCCGAGGTGGATCATCTGATCGGACGGAAGCTCTCTCAGAAGTACCGCTTCGCCGAGGGAGCGCGGTACCAACGGCTCGCCTTACAGTTCCGTCCGAAATTCCTGCCGGCGCAGTTTCAGCTGGCGCAAGACCTCCTACGCTTGGGCGAGGAACAAGAAGGCTGGCAACTGGCGGAAGACGTTCAGGATCAGGACAACTACAACGTGGTGGCCTACAACCTGATGACGCTCAAGGACGAGCTGGATCGATTCCAAGTCCTGCGCACGAAGGCTTGGAAGTGCGGATGAACGCGCGAGAAGCAATGATCTACGGATCCCAGGTGATGGAGATCCTGCAGGCGGCTCGTTCGGAGCTGTGTGCGAAATACGAAGTCGATCTGGCGGATACGGTCGCGGTGGAGATCTTTCCGCGGCAACAGGATTTTGCCATTCGAACCTTTGGCTTGCCCGGCGGTGCCGGCTACCTCGGGGTGTGTTTCGGGCAGCTGATTACCGTCAACTCCCCGGCGGCGCATCGCGACAATCCTTCGAATTGGCAAGCGGTCTTGTGGCATGAGTTCTGTCATGTCGTGACGCTGCAGAAAACGAGAAATCGGATGCCACGCTGGCTGAGCGAAGGGATTTCGGTGTACGAAGAACGTCAGCGAAACAGCGCTTGGGGCCAGCAAATGACACCCGAGTATCGCGAAATGATCCTCAACGGCCAATTGACTCCCGTGAGTCAGTTGAGTGGAGCGTTCCTGCGCCCCGCTTCGCCGGCTCATCTGCAATTCGCCTACTTCGAATCATCGCTGGTGGTCGAATTTCTGCTGCAGGAGTATGGCCTGGACATCTTGCGGCAGATCCTCGTTGATCTCTCCGTGGGAATGCCGATCGAAGAGTCGCTGCAACGTTACGTCGGACCACCTGCGCTGGTCGATCGACAATTCCTGAGATTCGCGCGACAACAAGCCGAGGATCTCGCACCAAAACTGGATTGGCGGAAAGACGCTCTGCTGGAGAACGCGTCCGGCCAGCAGCTCGAATCGTTACTGGCGGAGCATCCGAACAACTATTGGCTGATGCAGCAAGTGGCACGGCAACGCGTGGCCGAGGAGGAGTGGCGACAAGCCGCCGCATTACTCGAGCGGTTGCATTCGCTTTTTCCCAGCGACCGTTCTTCGGACAATGCCTTGCGACAACTGGCGGCCGTCTATCGGCACCTGGAACAGACGGAGGCGGAGCGCCGCGTCCTCCTCCAGCTTGCCGAATTGGATGGTGATGCGGTCGACGCCTTCCAGCGGTTGATGGAACTGGCGAAAGCGGAACAAGACTGGACACGGTTGCGCGTCGACGCGTTGCGAATGCTGGCCGTCAACCCACTGGATCCCGACGGTCATGAAATGCTCTCGCTCGCCGCCGAGCAGTTGGAGCGTCCGGAGGACGTGGTCGCCGCGCAACGAGCCTTACTGCAAATGGATCCGTCCGATCCCGCACAAACTCACTACCGTCTGGCACGAGGCCTGCAGCAAATGGGATCCCCGATCGAAGCGCGGCGCGAAGTCTTGCTGGCGCTCGAAGCGGCACCACGGTACCGGGCCGCACAAGAACTACTCCTCGAACTGGTGGACTGCGATGGCCAGCCGTGATCTCCACAGATTCCGCCGATGGAACCAGCAAGCACAGGCACGGCGCTTCGTCATCGGCGTGCTGCTGCTCTTCCTAGTGGTAGCCGCCGGTACGGCACAGCGATGGCGATCGCCTCGGTTTGATCGGGAGTACTCGCGAAATGGGGTGCCCCAGTGGGACGTGGATTCGGAATTTCCCACGGACTGCTTCACCTTCGTCCGAATCCGGTACGATTCCTTTTCCGGCCGGCGCGGCTACGGACGTGGTCGCGGCCGCGGCGGCGGTTGGGCTACCGACTACCCAGACAGCGATCTCAATTTCTCGTTGCGATTGCAGCAACTAACCTCCCTCAAAGTTGCTCCCGAACCGGTGGTCTTGGAACTAACCGATGAACAATTGTTCGATTACCCGTTTGTTTACCTGATTGAGCCAGGCGCGTTGTATTTCCATGACAGCGAAGTGATTGCGCTGCGAAGGTACCTGTTGAACGGCGGCTTCTTGATGATCGACGACTTCTGGGGCGAGAGCGAGTGGCAAAACCTTCGGGAACAGCTGCGGCGCGTCTTCCCCGATCAGGAACCGGAGCAGGTCCCACTGTCGCACGAGATTTTTCATTGTGTCTATGATTTGCAGGAGAAGCCGCAGATTCCCTCCATCGATGTCGCGCAGTGGGGACGAGATCGAGGAATCACCTGGGAACCACGGTACGACTCCGATACCAGCATTCCCCACTACCGCGCGATTCGTGACCATCAAGATCGCATCATGGTCTTCATTTGCCACAACACGGATCTCGGCGACGGGTGGGAGCGGGAAAGCGAGAACGAATGGTACTTCCAGGAATTCTCGGTCAAGAAGGCGTATCCACTGGGAATCAATATCGTCACTTACGCAATGACTCACTAGAGCGCATTCCAAGACTCACCCTGGGGGGCGAAGAGCCTGCTGGACCATTTGTTTGGCGGACCTTCGGCCCGGCGAAAGCCTCGCCCGGTTCTGAAATGCGCAGGAGAACGACCGACACATCCGATCGGAAGGAGAATGTTTTGCCCGCATCAACCCTGACGTACGAAGAAGAACGGGCCACCGTGGAGTTGCTGCAAACCAGTCGTGACAAGATCCACGCTGAGCTGGAAAAGACCATTGTCGGTCAGAAGGCTGTAATCGAACAGTTGTTGATCGCACTTTTCGCCGGCGGACACTGCTTGATTACAGGAGCACCAGGGCTGGCCAAGACTCTGCTCGTCCGCTCGATCGCGCAGATCTTTCATCTCGAATTTCGACGGATCCAATTCACGCCCGATCTCATGCCCGCGGACATTACCGGCACGGAAATCCTCGAAGAAACGCCGGAGGGACGACGGCAAATGCAGTTCGTCAAAGGTCCGATCTTCGCGCACGTCATTCTGGCGGATGAAATCAATCGAACCCCACCGAAAACGCAGGCCGCGCTGCTGGAGGCGATGCAGGAATACCAGATCACGGTGGGCGGGGTGAGTTACCCGCTGGAAAAACCGTTCTTCGTGCTCGCCACGCAAAACCCGATCGAAATGGAGGGCACCTATCCGCTGCCCGAAGCCCAACTCGATCGGTTTATGTTCAACGTACTGATCGACTACTTGCCGCAAGACGAAGAAGTGGCGGTCGTGCTGAAGACGACCGCCGAGCGGCCCGAAGCGATCCACCCCCTGTTCACCGGCTCCGATGTGCTACGACTGCACGACGTCGTCCGTCGCGTTCCCATCGCCGAAGATGTCGCGCGTTTCGCGGTTCAACTGGCGGCCGCCAGTCGGCCCGGCGAGCCGAATGCACCGGAGTTCATTCGCGACTGGGTCAGTTGGGGAGCAGGGCTGCGCGCGGCGCAAACATTGGTCCTTGGAGCCAAGGCACGCGCGCTGCTGCACGGGCGCGCTCATGCCACGTTCGACGATATTCGCCATCTGGCCCACCCGGCGCTCCGTCACCGAATTCTGGTCGGCTATCGGGCGGAGGCGGAAGGCGTGACGGTTGACGACTGCATTGACCGACTTCTGGAGACGGTTTCAGCGGGAGCCTCAACGTGAGTTTCGCGCGAAAGTTCGCTTCGCGTCGCTCGGGGCAAACCGAGACGCCGCGCCCGGGTGTTGGACGGATTGATGCCGCAGCCGTCATGCGGATCAAGCACTTGCCGCTGTGCGCTCGCGTCGTGGTGGAAGGCTTCTATCGTGGACTGCACCGCAGCCCCTACCATGGGTTTTCGGTAGAGTTTAGCGAGTATCGTCAGTATTCCCCCGGTGACGATCCACGCTACCTGGACTGGAGACTGTTCGCCCGATCCGACCGATACTACGTGAAACGATTCGAAGATGAGACGAATCGACGATGTTACTTGCTCGTCGACTTCAGCCGATCCATGACTTACGGGTCGTTGTCTTACAGCAAGGCAGACTATGCCCGGACCCTGGCGGCAACACTCGCACACCACCTGATCCAACAGAGGGACAATGTTGGGCTGGTAACGTTTGATGAGCAACTTCAGGACTTCCTGCCGGCTCGTTATCGTCCGGGACACCGACATCGCTTGCTCGTGATGCTTGAGCGATCCGAGCAGGGCCGTGCAACCGATCTTCTCGCACCGCTGGAGCAAATCGCAAGATTGGTCCGCAAACGAGGCCTGATTGTTCTAATATCCGACCTGTTGACACCGCTGGAGGAACTTCGCACGCATCTGGGTTACCTCCGATCACGTGGCCATGAAGTACTTATCCTCCGCGTACTCGACCCGGCCGAGATCGACCTGCCGCACGAACAAGCCGCTCGCTTTCGCGACCTGGAGTCGGGGCGTGAGGTCTTTCTCGATCCAGATGCGGCACGGGCGTCCTATCGCCAGCGGTTCTCAGAACATCAGCAACAGTTGCAACAGATCTGCGCACAGCTGGGGGTTCATTTGGCCCCAATGCGAACCGACCAACGCCTGGAGGATGCGCTTTTTCAATTACTGACGATGCAGACCCGCTGGGCTCTGCGCCCCAGTTCCCGGAGGCAGAATCGTCAGCCCAGCCGGAGAAAGAACACGTGAGTTTGCTTGCTCCGTTATACGTTCTCGGTGCTCTGGCGGTGGGCCTGCCGTTGCTGTTTCATCTGATCCAGCAACGAACGCGACGAGAACACGCCTTTAGCTCGTTGATGTTTCTTGCACCCACACCGCCTAGATTGACGCGGCGTTCCCGGTTGAATGACATCCTGCTGTTTCTGCTACGCGCCACCGTGATCGTTCTCTTGGCGATCGCCTTCGCCCGACCGCTGGTGCGTTCCTTCCGTGTCACCGATCCTCCCGTCACGGGCCAACGAGTCGTGTTGTTGCTCGATACGAGCGCCAGCATGCGTCGAGAAGGGCTTTGGGCCCAAGCGAAGAGTGTTGCACGCCGCGTGATCGAGCAACTCGATCCTTCGGATCGATTCGCAATCCTCGCCTTTGATGCGGACGTCCGGCGGGTGTTGCCTTTCGAGACGCTGGAACAGGTTCCGATGCGACAGCGAACAGGTTTGGCTGTCAGCCGGCTAGAGCAGATGCAACCAACCTGGCAGGCGACCAACCTCGGTCGGGCGCTGGTGACCGCCGTCGACTTTCTGCGCACCCCCAGGCGGCAACAGATGAGACCAACGTGGCGGCGGGCGGCACGATTATTCTGGTTTCTGATCTACAGCAAGGAAGCCAGCTGGAATCGCTTTCCACCTTCGCATGGCCCGCGGATGTCCGCTTGGACCTGCGTCGCGTCACCCCCACATCTCGCTCCAACGGCAGCCTACGGCAGGTTGCCGCGCAGAATCCACCCTCCAGCGACGTCGCGGAACATGACTCCGTCAGAATCCGAGTGTCCAATGCCGCGGACTCCACGGACGGACAATTCGAATTGATCTGGAGCGACCTGGATGGACGTGATCCTACGCCGGCTCAAGAATCGTTCCAGGTACCTCCCGGCGAAACTCGTCTCGTGCGCCTGAAAAGGCACCCGCGTCATCAACGACTGATGCTGGTGGGTGACGCACACCCGTTCGACAATCAACTTTTCCTTCCCCATCACAAACCGGTCGAACGCGAAATCCTGTATCTTGGGCGCGACGACGATGCACCGGACAGGCCGCTGTACTTCCTGCGGCGCGCGAACTTTGATACGGCCGGTCGCACGGTGCGTCTGTCGGTCCCATCGGATCTGGCCGATCGATCGACGCTGCGACCAGGCAACACACCACTGGTGATCGTCGATCAATCGTTGCCTCCGGAACAGGCCAATCGACTGCGGGGGTTTTCTCTAGAGGGAGGTCACATCCTGGTCCTGCTGCAGCGCGAAACCTCCGCGCGCGGCGTGGAAGGCTTGCGAAGCCTGCTACAGGATGGAACGCTGACCGTTGAGGAGGCACCCAGCCACGATTACTGCATGCTGCATCGAATTGATTTTCAGCATCCCTTGTTCGAACCATTTGCCGATCCTCGCTACAACGATTTCACGAAAATCCGTTTCTGGAGCCATCGCCGAGTGACGTCCGAAAAGACAGATGCCTGGCAAGAGTTGGCGGATTTCGACGATTTCGATCCGGCTTTTATCGAGCAACGCAACGGACCGGGCCGGATCTGGGTACTCACCTCCAGTTGGGCCCCCAACGAGAGTCAGCTCGCGCTCTCGACGAAGTTCGTACCACTTCTGGCCGGTATGCTCGAATTAGCGGACCCGGTTTCGTTTGTCAGCCACTATTTCGTGGGCCAGGCAATTCCCCTGCCAACCACCGCTCAGCCGGTAACGATCACGCGACCGGATGGCAAGACCGTTTCGATCGACGTGCCAACGGAATCGCCCTCATTTGAAGATACCCAGCAGCCGGGCATCTACCGAATACAGCAAGGCGAGACCGTTGACGAGTTTGCCGTCAATCTGTCCTCCCGCGAGAGTCGCACTTCACCGTTAGACGAAGCGGAACTGGAGCAACTAGGAGTTCCGTTGGGCCAAGTCGTAACAACCGCAGAGCGGCAACAGCTCGAGCGCCGGGAGCGCGACACCGCCTTGGAATCCCGTCAACAGGTGTGGCGGTGGCTGATCGTCACGACGTTACTTTTGCTGGGATTGGAGACCTGGGTCTCGGGTCGCCTGGCCGGTCGCCGGCCGTCGACAAACTCCGCGGAAGAACCAACCGGCAGCAGTCCCGATCGCATGACGACAACGGCCCCATCCTCCTCTTCGACTTCCGACTTTCTTTCGAGTCGTACTTCAGGATAAACCACGATGGATCCCCTCCTACAGCAATGGTTGCGAAGTGTGCGAAAACGCCTGCAAAGCCAGCGGCAGTGGCGGTGGCTCACGCTGCTGGGCGTTGTCATTGCTTTGCTTTCCATAGCGGCAATGGGGGCCGCCCAACAGGAGCGAATCCTGGGCCCCGTAGCGGGCTGGGCCTTGGCTACCATCTTGTTACTGGGCGTAGTACTTGCCGTGGCCGTAGCGTTGCTCTCGTATCGAAAGCCCCTTGATGTGGCACGTCGGGTCGAACAGTGTTTTCCCGGACTGAATCAACGACTGCTAAGCGCGCTGGCACCGCAGGCGGCAACCGCCGATGATCGGGTCGGTTACCTGCAGTCCCAGCTACTGCGCGAGATGCGACGGCACGCCACCATCTACGACTGGCGGACCATCGTACCCACGTGGCGTCTGTGGTCGACACGGTGCCTTGGGGTGATCGCCCTGCTGACGGCGGGATGGTTGATTCTTCAATTGACGCAGATGCCTCTTCCCTCCGTGGCAACACAGGCTGTCGTCTCTCAGGTCCCAACACCGCCAGCTCTGGTTCACCTCGAGCCAGGCGATACCGAGATCGAAAGAGGTTCTCATCTCGTCGTAATTGCCCATTTCGGCGATACGGTCCCGCCGCAAGCCACATTAATCGTTCACCCCCCGAACGCCGAACCAGTCCTGGTTCCGATGGTCCGTCTGCTGGATGATCCGGTGTGGACCGCGACGGCGAATTCGATTCGGGACGATGTTGCGTACCGCGTTCGCTTCGGGAAGCAGCAATCCGAGGAATATCAAGTCCGCGTCTTTGACTTCCCCGATTTGGCACGAGCCGATGCGGTCGTGCGATACCCGGAATATACCGGGCTGGGCGAACAGCCTTTTCCCGATACGCGGCGTGTGACGGCGGTGGAGGGCTCCCAGGTATCGTGGACCTTGCATGTCAACAAGCCGTTGGAGTCGGCGGTGCTGGAGTCAGACGATGGTGACTCGGTGGCGTTGACCGTCGACCCGGCGGACCCGCTGCTTTATCACCAGACAGTTACGCTGCAGGAGGACCGCCACTGGAAAGTCCACTTACAGGATTCCGCCGGACGATCCAATCCCACCGAGTACGCATTGCAGCTCACGGCAATTCCCAATCGGCCGGCCGAGTTGAAGCTGCTCGCGGCTCGCGACATGCGAGTCTCGCCATTGGAAGAGCTCCTTTTGGCCGCTTCCGTCGAAGATGATTTCGGCGTGCACCGGTATGGCATCACCTACACGCGCCCCGGCCAGCCGATGCAGGAACATCTTCTCGGGCGCGACGCTCCTGCGTCAGAACCACAGTCCCTGAAGCATGTGCTGGATTTTGAGAATCTCGAAGCACAACCCGACGACCTGGTCGCCTATTACTTCTGGGCGGAGGACTTCGATGCACAGGGGCAGCCGCGCCGTTCATTCAGCGATCAATTCTTCGCGGAAGTTCGGCACTTCGACGAGATTTTTCGGCAGGGCCAAGCACCGGCCGACACCAGTTCATCGTCCTCGCAGCAATCGCCCAGCGAAGGCGAAGAGGCGGCCGAACGTCTAGTGGAACTGCAGCGACAGATCATTGCCGCAACGTGGAACTTGATCCGACAGGAAACTAGCCCGGCACCGCTCGAGAGCTTGTCGGAGGACGCAACCGTGCTGCTTGAAGCACAGCAGGATGCCCTGCAGGCACTCGAGGAATTCCGCCCCTCCACGGACGACACCGCGTCGGATGCCGACGTGGCACAAGTCCGCGAGTCGATGCAGCAGGCCACCCAGCACCTTTCCGATGCCACGGCTCCCGACCGGGAACCGCTCCAACCGGCTCTTGCCGCCGAGCAAGCCAGTTACCAGGGCCTACTGAAGCTTCAAGCGCGGGAATTCGAAGTCGCCCGGACACGACAAAACTCTTCCAGCACGTCTCGCTCCGCCTCCAGCCAACAGAGACAGCAACAGCTGCAGCAACTGCAACTCGACAACGAACAGAATCGCTACGAAACGGAGCGGCAGGCCCAGGCGCCTCAGTCGGAGCGTGAACAAGAAATGACACGCACCCTCAGCCGCCTGCGCGACCTGGCTCGCCGACAAGAAGATCTCAATGAACAGCTTCAACAGCAGATCGCGTTGCAGGAACAGACACCGGAAGAGGAAAGGGATGAGTTGCAGCGCCAGTTGAAAAGACTCCGCGAACAACAAGAGCAACTGCTGCGCGATGCCGATGAGTTGCGGCAGGACCTTGCGCAGTCGGAAAACCAGCGGGAAATGCAGTCCACCCGCCAGCAGCTCGACGAATCACGCCAGCGAATGCAGCAAAGCACGCAAGCATTGTCGGAAGGACAAGTGCAGCAATCGCTCTCGCAGGGAACCCGCGCGGAACGGCAATTGCGACAGACCGGGGAACAACTGCGGGAACGAACCTCCGAGCGGTTTGCCGACGACCTGCGGCAGATGCGCGGCCAGGCTCAGGAACTGGAATCCGGCCAGCAGCAGTTGTCACGGCAGATGGCCAACGCACAATCCCGAAGCGGGCCGGGCTTGCGTGCTTCGACACCGGATCCTTCGATCTCGGAACAGCTCGAACAGCAGCAGGACCGGCTCGAAAGTCTGCTGCAGCAGATGCAAACCACGATCCAGGCGGCCGAGACCGCCGAGCCACTGCTGGCCGAAGAGCTGTACGAGGGCTTTCGCGACGCCGAACAACAACGGCTTCCGGAAACTCTCGAGGAAACGCAAGAGCTATGGGAAACGGGCCAGCAAGAGGATGCGCTGGATCGAGACGAAATGGTCACTTCGGGTGTCGAGCAGCTTCGCCGCCGCGTGGATCAGGCCGCCGAGAATCGATTGGGAAGTGAGACCGAGGCCCTGCGGCGAGCGGCGGACGAACTGCAGCAACTGGCCGAACAACTGGCGGAAGAATGGCGACAGGCGGCTGCCAGTGAGGCAGACCCCACGGCGGAAAGGGACCCGGATAGAACCGCGGCGAGCAGGTCGGAGCAAGACGCTGCGCAAACGTCACAAGATGCAGAACCGAATGCGCCGGGCTCACCACGCGAGGGTAGTCGGCAACAGGATCTTGCCCCAGGCAGATGGCTGGAATCCTTCTCCGAGTCGTTGGGCAGCGGTCCGATCACGGGGGGCCAATACCGCGAATGGTCCGAGCGTCTGCGCGATGTTGAATCGTTGGTTGGGGATCCCGAACTGCGGGAGGAGGCGGCACGAATTCGTGACCGTGCTCGAAATCTGCGGAATGACTTGAAGCGACATTCCCAGCCGCCCCAATGGTCGCTCGTGCGTGAACTGGTCGCCGAACCACTGGACGAGCTGCGGGATCGAGTCATCGAAGAACTGCTCCGCCAATCCGCGCCGCGGGATGCCCTCGTACCGGTCGATCGAGATCCCGTGCCCGAGGTCTTCGTCGACCGCGTGCGGCGATACTACGAAGAACTGGGGCGGGCACCATGATTCTCAGTCAATTCCAATGGGGTGCTCCCACGTGGATGCTGCCCACCGCTGCGCTGACCGCCATCCTGGTGGGGCTGTTGGTCTGGAACTATCGCCGGGCGACACCGCGGCCAGCTGCGGCCTGGATCGCCTTCGTCAGTAAATTGCTGGCAATCCTGGCTTTGTCTCTCTGTCTGCTCGAGCCACTGCGCACGGGAATTCGCGCCAAGCCGGGAGCCAATCTATTTGCGGTACTGGTCGACGACAGCCAGAGTATGCGCGTGGACCGGGGTGATACGCCGACGACGACGCAACTGAACCAATGGCTGGACCCGACCAGTTCCGTCTGGCATCGCCGACTTGCGAAAGAGTTCGATCTTCGCACTTATCGTTTCGCCAACCGACTGGACCCTCTCGAATCGGCCGCATCGGTCACCTTTTCCGAAACCGGTTCCCGGTTAGCACATGCCCTATCGGAACTGGCCGTACGTTACCGCTCACGACCTTTGTCGGGCGTCCTCCTGATGAGCGACGGCAATGCAACGGATCGCCTTTCCACGGCGCGGGAGATCGCTCAGTGGGGATTCCCCATCTTCCCGGTGCTCAGCGAGAAACCGGTGGAGCCTCGCGACCTTCGACTGGAGCACGTGTCGGTGAGCCAGTCGAACTTTGAATCCTCTCCGACCACGGTCGAGGCGCAAGTCGCTGCGACGGGGTTGGAGGACGAAGTACTCGTGATCCGTTTGTTGGATCCAGACGGTGGCCTTGTGAAGCAGCGCGAACTGCCCGCCCCGTCAGACGGGCGCCTCCTCCGCCAGCGATTCCGCTTTCGTCCCTCCAGTTCCGAGCCTTCGTTTTATCAGCTGCAGGTTTTCTTGCGTCGCGAGTCACGCTCGTTCGCCGAAGGGCAGTGCGGTGACGAGGCAACGCTGGCCAATAATTCGCAAACCGTGCTGGTCGATCGCGGTGGAGGTCCGTTTCGCATTCTCTACGTTGGCGGTCGACCGAACTGGGAATTCAAGTTTCTACGCCGCGCCCTGCAGTCGGAACCGGAAGTCGAACTGGTGGGCTTGCTGCGGATCGCAAACAAGGAACCGCGATTCGTCTTCCGAGACCAGACCGGAATTGGCTCGAACAATCGCCTTTTCGAAGGATTTGATAACCGCGATCCCGAGCAGTCGGAACAACGGGATCAAGCGGTTTTTGTACGGCTGGGCGTCGACGATTCCGAAGAACTGCGAAGCGGGTTTCCCCAATCGGCGGATCAGTTGTACGCCTACGACGCGATTATCCTGGACGACGTTGAGTCCAATTTCTTTTCGCCCGATCAACAGTTGCTTCTACGTCGATTCGTCAGCCAGCGCGGCGGGGGCCTTCTGATGCTTGGCGGCCTTTCTTCTTTCGCCCATGGCCAGCATGACAAGACGCCGTTGGCGGACGTCCTGCCGATCTACCTGAATCCGATCGACGGCCAAATTCCGACCGGACCCCACCGATGGGAATTGACCCGCGATGGTCGCCTCGAGCCCTGGGTTCGTCTGCGACTGACAGAATCCGCCGAACAAGAACGGTTGCAGCAGATGCCAGCCTTCGAATTGGTTAGTCGTGCAGGTGGTACCAAGCCCGGATCGACTCTCCTGGCGGAGGTCAGATCGGCAGACGACGAGTCTCGACCAGCGCTCGTAACACAGCGGTTCGGCCGAGGCCGTTCGGCTGCACTACTGCCCGGCGATCTGTGGCGTTGGTCGATGTCGCGGCAAGAAGAACAACCAGATGACCTGCCGATCTTCTGGCGTCAAACGGTTCGATGGCTTGTGGCTGATGTGCCGCGGCGCGTGGAGGTGCAGCGGAACGCCGTCCCATCCAATCCGCTGCAGAATCAACTGGAGGTTCGTGTTCGCGATGCGGAATTTGGACCGGATGACGAGGCCTCCGTGCGACTGACGGTCACCTCCCCCTCGGGCCAGACAACGCCCCTGACGGCCGAAGCGAACGACCAGGAACCCGGATTGTACACCGCGACCTTCTTCGGTCGTGAAACAGGAGGGTACCGCGTGACCGCCCACGTCACGACCGCCGAAGGCGACCCCTTGGCCGCGCGACCCACCGGTTGGACCGCGCAACCGACGGCCGAAGAATTTCGCCGAGTACCCACCAACCGCGCATTCTTGCAGCAGTTGGCGAAGGATTCGGGAGGCGAGTTGGTGGCTCCCGACCAGATCGAGTCGTTTATTGCCGAGTTGCCCCAACGCAAAATCGCCGTAACGGAACCTTGGACAAGACCGTTGTGGCACCACCCTGCCGTCTTCCTATTCGCGATCGCCTGTCTGTGCGTTGAATGGGGCCTCAGACGCTGGAAAGGTCTACCGTGATTCGTGTCCTACCCGCTTTCCTCTTCCCCACCGTCTTCAGCCTTTGCTCGTTCCATCACGGAACGCTCGTCGCCGATCAGATCCCGCCATCCATCTTGGTCGTGATCGGTGCGGAGGGAACAGCAGAGTACGGCGAACAATTCCGCGAATGGGCCCACAAGTGGGAAGCCTTCGCCGATTCGTTCGGCAACAAGTTGCAAACCATCGGCGCAAAGCCGGGTGCCGTCGAAGACCGTGAGCAACTACGGATCGCCCTGCAAGGTCACGACGCAATCGCAACATCACCGCTGATACTGGTACTGATTGGCCACGGAACCGGCGCAACGACATCGCCAAATTCAACCTCGTCGGGCCGGATATCACGGCGCAGGAGTTAGCCGCCTGGGTGACGGACATCCAACGTCCCTTGGTGGTCATGATCGCCGCGTCCTGCAGCGGAGCGTTCCTGCAACCGTTGGCCGCCGTAGACCGCTGCGTGATCACGGCGACGCAGAGCGGTGCCGAGCAAAACTTTTCGCGATTCGGCGGTTTTTTGCGCAGGCGTTAACCGACCCGGCCGCGGATCTCGACCATGACGAAACGATATCGTTACTCGAGACATTCCTGCTCGCGTCCCATCTCACAGCGAGGTTCTATGAACAGGACAATCGACTCGCGACCGAGCACGCATTACTGGACGACAACGGAGATGGGCGCGGAACACCCGCCGATTTCTTTCGCGGAATTCGTGTCGCCAAAACCGCGTCGGAAGGTATTTCTGCCGATGGGCTTCGTGCACACCAGGTCATCTTAACGCGACTGTCACAGCGCCCCGCCCTGACGCAAGAACAAACCGTTCGGCAGAACGAGCTGGAACAACAGATCGAGCAACTGCTACAGCAAAAGGGATCACTGAAGGAAGTGGACTATTTCACGCAACTCGAGGCCCTGCTCGTTGAATTGGCCCAGATGAATCGTGAAGCTGGTTTACTTGAGTCTTCGGCCAATTAAGCGTCCGACTGCCGATCGATCCCAGTGGGCCACGCCTCGAGCGCCTAGATTTCTCGGTAGCGTCTCGCCGCCTTTTCTGCTCAGAAGAAGCCTCGGCGCGAATGCCACGTGCCGAGGGGAAACGCACTTCGCCTCGGAGTTCTACATTTGCGGAAAAGCCGCAGTCAGGTCCAGCGTATCACCTGTTTCCAACTGAAGTTGCTGCAAACGTCCAAACAGTTCGCGAATTCTGTCTTGCTGCTGCACTTCGTTCGATAAATCGTGCAGCTCGTGCGCGTCGTTGCGTAGATCGTACAACCGAACTCGCCGCGCTCGCGGATAGACGATCAACTTGAAGTCGTTGCAGGTCACCATCCTCTGCAACTGTAGGTAAGCCCCATAGATCGCATCGTACGGTTCCACCGTTTCGCCCCGTACCAGCGGCATCAGGCTGTGAAAGTCAACATGATCTGGTGGCGCAATGCCCGCCAACTCCAGTGTTGTCGGCATGATGTCTTGCATGTACACCGGCGTGGAGTTTCGAACGCCTGCGGGGACTCCTGGGCCGCGGATGATCAACGGTACGCGCACGCTGTGGTCATACATGTTCTGTTTTCCCAACAGACCGTGATGCCCCACTGCCAGGCCGTGATCCGAGGTCAAAAACACGTACGTGTTCTCATCGAGCCCATTCTGCTCCAAAGCCTCCAGAATCCGTCCAATCTGTGCGTCCGTGTGACTGATTAAGGCGTAGTATTCCTGCCGGTGCACTTGGACGGCGTACTCGGTGCGCGGGAAGGGCGCCAATCGCTCGTCGCGCAAGCCCGGGCCACAACCGATTGCCTCGTGAAAGGGATACTCGGGAATATAACCCGCCGGAATCTGGATGCGCTGCAGCGGATATTGCTCAACATAAGACTGGGGTGATTGCCGCGGATCATGCGGCGCGTTGAAGGCGACGTACATGAAGAAGGGACGGTTGCTTTCTGATGCTTGATTCAGGAATTGCCCAGCATCGTCGGCGACCACTTCACTCCAGTGTTTTCCGCCCTCCCAGAAACCGCCACGGCTCTTGTCCCACGGTTGCCAGAGATCCGGCTGGCCCTCGACGGGTCGATCGTACCCTTCCGGAGTCTGCTTCGGCATTCCGGGTCGGATGTGCCGCGTCGTATCAAAAGCCTGCTGAGCGTCGGCGGCGACGTGCCACTTGCCCGTCATGTACGTGTCGTACCCGTGACTCCGCAGGTACTCCGACCAGAATCGGCCCTCCTGACGTTCCTCTTCCAGGGCACCGCTGACCCCCTGAGCCTCCCACAGGAATCGTCCAGTGTTGAGCATCGTGCGGCTCGCAATGCACACGGCCCCGTTCCAAGCTCCCATATTGTAGGAATGTGTGAGGGTGAAGCCTGCTTGCGCCAACCGGTCCAAATGAGGCGTGTCAATGTCGGTGTGCCCCCAGGCTCGCACGGTTTCATAACTCTGGTCGTCGGTCAGTATCAGCAACAAATTGGGACGCTCGGCCGCCAACAGCACCCCTCCTTGCAGGAGCCAGAAGATAGCGGCCCATCGCACAAACAAGCATTCTCGAGCATTCCGTCCGGTCATCCGCGTTTCTCCAGGAGCAAAAGAAGAAGAGGAAAATCCCACGGCCGTCCCTCAGGCCATGCGGGTCGAGAGTATCATGACCGACGCTCCGCGGTTCGCCGTCGCTGCTTGTCGCCCACCGAGCCTCAGACGCCCTGAATTTTAGAGGACGGAGCGTGGTTCTGCGCGGGGTCGGGCAGGCCAAAGCGACTCGTCCACTCGCACCAAATGGCCGTGACAAAGGGGAACCGCGTCTGAACCCACAGCGGTGAAAACCCCGAAGAAAATGGGCATCGCGAGGCGTCTGGCTTCCTTTTCTTGGGCAGGCTGCCAGCCTTTTCTATCAGTTTTTTTTCACGGGCGCACAAGTTCGGGGCTCGGCCGCACCGAGACCCACCGTGTATCCCGGAACGAACGGTGTATCATAGTCACTGTGGTGATGAGTTTGCCCGGAGCATTTTGGAGGTGCCGAAAGATGATGTCCCTAACAAAACCCGCTGGTCGTCGCGCCCTTGGCGTGGCCCTGCCCACGCTGCTAATCGCACTCTGCGGATCCTCCTTGTGGAGTCAGGAAGGTCCACCGCGGCGAGAGATGCAAGAACGCGAGATGCAAGAGAACCGGCGGCGTGAACGCGACGAAATGATGAATCGCGCAAGACGCGAGGCAGAACAGGAACGGGCAAGAAGTGTCCGAGGGATTGGACGAACGATCGCGCAACTGCGATCAGAGGGACGGCACGAGGAAGCGGAAAGGCTGACGCGCGAGATCGAGAGGCAAGTTCTTTCTGAATGGCGACAGGCCGGTACGCGGGCCGAGGAAGACCGTGGTCCGCGCGACCGTGGGCCAGATGCACGAATCGAACACGTGGAACAGGCAATCCAACACCTTCAGGCCGCCGGCATGCAAGATCTGGCCGCTCACGTCAAAGAGCGAGCAGGTCAAATCCTCGCCGAGCGGCGCGGACCCCGTCCGCCCGAGGCCCCGGAAACGGAGCACTTTGCCCGCGCCCTTCGGCAGGTCCAGGAAGCCGTCGGCAACATCGAACGACGCATCCGTGGGTCAGAAGAACTGGCGCACGCGATGGACCAGGCACACCATCGAATCAGCGAATTGTCAGCCTTGGCGGAACAGCACGCTCGCGAAATGGAAGAAGTCCTCGGACGTCGATTGCAGGAAATGGAGCGGCACTTCTCCGAGCGGATGGAAGGGCTGGAACGCGGTCTCGGCGAATTCGTCGAACGGTCCCATGACGAATTGAACCAGCAATTGGAAGCGTTCATCCACGAACAGCGCGAAGGACAGCGCGAACGCGAAGAGATGAAACGTCGCGAGATGGAAGAACGCGAAGAGATGGAACGCCGCGAGATGGAAGAACGCGAAGAGATGGAACGCCGTGAGATGGAAGAACGCGAAGAGATGGAACGCCGTGAGCATGAGGACGACGAGGATGGGGATGCGGAAATCGAGGACGATGAGGACGAGGACGAGGACGAGGACCATGACCACGACGAGGACCATGACCACGACGAGGACCATGACCACCGACGACGACTAGGAAGCCAAGGGAGGCGGGACACTGATCCATCGGGTGGCGGTACCGCCGCCCGGCGATCGGAGCACGATCGCCCCCTCGCTCCGTCGTTCTTCCTGCCCCATTGCGTCTGGCTGGGCGGCCGGTCTGGGCGTCATGGCTGGTCCAGGCCGGTGCGAAGCTCAGATAGCTCTTGGACGGACACGGGATCGGGTCCCGTGACGGTTCCCATCGTGGCCCAGAGAGCTCGACCGCCTGTTGCTGCGGGGGACATTCGCTCTGCGACAGCGACCCGCGCCGATGTCTCCGCAACATCGGGCCAGCCGAACGGTACCCGACGAGCCTTCGCCGCCGCTGCCGATCCGCTCGCCAGGTAGTAGACTTCATCGGCTTGGTCGTGAAACCGTGGCCAAGCGGGCCCCGTGGAACCTCCGCCCCCGCCGCCTATATCCGAAAGGAGTCGACCACAGTAGCATAAAGGGAGTCGATTCCTGCGGGGCGGTGAAGGGTCGCCTGCGAATTCCGACAGACGATCATCGCAGTTTCGAACAGATGGGGACCAGTTCCACTTGCCCCGAGGCCATGACTTTCCTACATTCCGCGTCTTCACGTGAGATTCTCGAGATTCGTCGGGCCGTCCCCGCTGCGGAAGCCCCGACGACAGAACGACGGGCGGCTAGGCGGCAGATGCGCCGGTGAGCCCTGACAGAATCGCCGCACCAAGCGGCTGGGCCGCGTCCACAAATTGCGCAGATATGAATCAGATGCTGAAAGCTCGACAGCGATTTGGCAAGTACGTGATTGAGCGTCGACTGGGGGAGGGCGGGTTTGCGATTGTCTATCAAGCCCGGGACACTATCGAAGGCATTCGAGTGGCGCTCAAGGTCCCCTACCGGCACTTGTTGACCGGCACCGCCATGGACGCGTTGCGGAACGAAGTCCGCGTGGCGGCACGACTCGAGCACCCCAACATTCTACCGTTGAAGTATGCCGACTACATTGGTGATCAGCTCGTCATCGTCACGGCACTCGGCGAAATGACCTTACATGATCGCCTGCGGCGACGGTTGTCACTCGAGACAGGGTTGTCGCTGACCCATCAGATGCTTTCGGCAGTCGCCTATGCGCACGAACACCGGATCATTCACTGCGACATCAAGCCGGATAATTTTCTCATCTTCTCCGGCAACCGTCTGCGACTGACCGATTTCGGAATCGCCCGCGTGGCAATCCGTACGCTGAAAGGCTCCGGAACGGGGACCGTCGGCTACATTGCCCCCGAACAGGCGATGGGCAAGCCATCCTTTCGTTCCGATGTATTCTCCTTGGGGTTGATCCTCTACCGGATGTTTTCCGGTGTTCTACCCGAATGGCCCTATGACTGGCCGCCCCCCGGATATGCGAATCTGCAGCGCCGTATTTACCCGGATCTGATCGAGTTGATTCGAAAGTCACTGGAACTGGACGCCCGCGAACGCTATTACGATGCGGGCCAAATGCTGGCCGCTTACCAGCGAATCAAAGTGCCGCGGGCACGCAACGGTCGTGTGAAACACCGAACCAATGGGCGGTCGACGCAACGAACCGACTGGAAGCGTGTTCGGTACCAGGAATTCCAGCGTCAGTTCGGCAGTTTGCTGCAGATGCGCCATACGTGCGGCTGCTGCGGTGGGCCGGTGGCCGAATCGATGTCGGCTTGTCCCTGGTGCGGTCGCGAGCTTCATTTTCGATTCGACGAAACGAATTTTCCCGCACAATGCCCTCGATGTCATCGCGGAATGAAATTGGACTGGCATTACTGCCCCTGGTGCTACGGCGCAGGATTCGAACCGCTCACAACGCGCAGTTACTCCGATCGACGGTACGAGCATCGATGTGACAACCCGCGATGCGAGCGAAAGGTCCTGATGCCCTTCATGCGTTACTGCCCCTGGTGCCATCGCCGCACTCGGAAAAAGTGGAAGATTGCGGGTTCAAAAGATACCTGCCAACGCTGCAATTGGGGTGTCGTCCCGTCTTTCTGGAGTTATTGCCCATGGTGCGCATCGCATTTAGAAGAATAGCGCGTTCAGAATCGCCATTTCGCGATCGGCACCCAGGGGCGATATGAGACCATGGAAACGCCGGACATTCCTCCTTGCACTCTGGTACTCGACGCGGATGATGTCAAGCCGCGCACCATGCCTTTTGCGGGGGGGCAAGTCGCTGTTTTCTCGCGGCGTTGCCCGGGCAAGGAGAGTTCGAACGAAGACGTCGCCGCGTTGCTGGCTGCCGGCGATGAAACGGGATTGCTGGCCGTGGCCGACGGTTGCGGGGGGATGGCGAGCGGCGAGGTGGCGGCCAGGACGGCGGTCGAATCGTTGCAGTCCGTCCTGGACTCGGCATCCGATTCTCCCTCTCCGCTGCGAACCATCGTGCTGGATGCCTTCGAGAAGGCCAACCGGCAAGTCCTAGAGATCGGCGGCGGAGCAGCCACTACCATGGCAGTCGTCGAGGTCGATGGTCCGGTCTTGCGTACCTACCACGTCGGTGATTCCTCGATCATGCTGTTAGGCAATCGAGGGAAAATCCGACTGCTCACAACCTCTCACTCCCCGGTTGGCTACGCCTTGGAAGCCGGAATCCTGGACGAACACGAGGCAATCCACCACGAGGACCGCCATTTGGTGTCCAACGTCATCGGTACCGAAGACTTTCACATCGAGATCGGCTCTCGGCGAAAGATGCATGTCCGCGACACGATCGTGATCGGTAGTGATGGACTGTTCGACAACCTGCTACTGACGGAAATCGTCGAGATCGTTCGTAAGGGGCCGCTTCCTCAAGCAGCCCGTCACCTTGCGCAACTCGCCAGCGACCGAATGGACCATCCGATTGACGGGCATCCCTCGAAACCAGACGACCTGACGTTCATTCTCTTCCGTCCCGGTCCACGCCGTGACGGCGCCCGCCGGCAACGCCCGAGTCAGGCACCGGTCGGCGAAAGCTAACACAGAAGCTTCGACAGCCGCTGGACGATCCGGAGCCTGTTTTCCGAGGCGCAGGGCGTCAGCCCCGGTGGCCGGCGATTGGCAGAAACCGGGCTATAGCTCGGCAAACCAGTCCAGGACACCCTCCTCCCGAAGATCCTGCCACACGCGATCGGCCGCCTCCGCCGCGGGCTTGGCCCCACGCCGAAGAGCGGAATCCTGGCGGGTCCATTCGAACATCGAACGCCCGAGAATCACCGTACCGAGCGTGGGCCGCGCGGGAAATGCGGCGGTCGACCACTGTGGGATGTGTTCACCAGGCAGCGACTCAGCCCCAGCGCCGAGCGTCCCGGCGCCCGGCAGACCGGGACGACCAAACAGCGCCACAGCAATCTCCCCACGCACGGCACCCATTACGCTGCCCGGCGCGGCAGCCGTCTCGTAAGTGCCTTGCTGGAAGGCCAGCACCATGTCCAAGCTGGTGAAGTCACCATCGCCATCCCAATCGCCGGTCGTCCAATCTGAATTGCCCGGCACGTTGTCTTCGTAGTGTCCCGACTGAAACACGAGCACCATATCGCTGGAATCGAAGATCCCATCCAGATTTGCGTCACCGGGCAGCGCAATCTGGATCGTGCCATTGAAGAAATCCGCCGGTGCCCCCATCAACTCGGAGTCGACACCAAATTCCGTCCCAGCCAGCTTCAGGTCGAACGTACCAACGGTGAAGCCGGTTGTATCCACGAGCAGTTTTGCGGCCAAGCCCGCCGTGGTGATGGGATTGCTGGCGTCCACAAACTCCACCGCACCGTCGAAAAGTTGCTGCGCATCAGGCAGCATGCCACCAAAGGTCATATACGCGGAGGCGTCCCAGATCCCACCGCTGTAATCGACGCCCGAAAAGACGGGCTCCGATGCCACACCACGGCCATCGCCGATCTGCCGCGAAGGATGATCCCAAATGCAGGCGCGGTTCCCTCCGCAAAGATCTCCACCGCCTGATCCGGGCGGTTCGGGATCAGGACAACGTGGGGAACGTGAATTTCGCGTGGCTCGTGTGGGATGAAATCGATCAAGCCGAAATTCTCTCCCGCCTTGTCGTCCGACGTCAGCACGGTCACCATCCGCACACCTTCCTCGGGAGCGACGTAGGTCCACTCGGGCGGGGACAGCACGCGAACCGCCCAGACACCGGGGGGGACCCGTTGAAAGGCGTATGCCCCATCCGGCTCGGTCACAACCGCTGGGTCACCGTGCGTCAGTGCGATCTGCCATCGGATCAGCTGTCCGACATCCTGCGGCTGACCATCGATGATCTGCAGCATCCATAGGCCGTTGGGGTTTTCCATGGCGAAGGCATCCAACGGAGAAGTGGGCCGATAGCCATTGGGGTCATCGAAGGGCGCAACACCCTCCGTGATGCTCTGCCCCGCTTCGTCGTCGAACAGCGTGTCGTCGAGGTGGGCTCCTTGTCCGGCCAAGCCTCCCAGGAGTTGCACGCGTGTCCCAGCCGGACTCACGAGATAGGCGGTTAGGTCCCCCACGTAGGAGTGGTCGATGGTCAGCCGCACGTTCACGTCGAGGATGCGCCCCCCTAAATCCGCGAC
>CAVZLD010000012.1:0-165289 GCA_963776055.1 uncultured Planctomycetaceae bacterium
ACGGCCACCTGAGGGTCAATCAGCCTGAGTCGCAAGACTTCGACCTGCTGCGCATCGCGTTGCATTTGCTGCAATGTTGCTTGAATCGTTGCGTGGTGGGACGGCAAGCCGAGAGCCACGAGATTTCCGGTTTGCGGGTCGGTGGCCAATCGCACGCTGGGTTCGTCTGCCAACAAGGTCTGCAGAACCTGTAACGCCGATTCCGAATCCGCGTCGGGTACACTGTAGACTTCGAGTTGGGGTGTGGCCTGCAACCCGTCACCGGAAATAGGGCCGCGACGACGGCACGTCGATCAATTGCAGGATCTCGGTGACGCGGCGAACACTGTCCGGGGATCCGGTGAGCATGATCCGCTGGCCGGAAGGGTCGCCAGCCATGCGGAGCGAACCGTCGGGGGCTGCATTCAAATCTTCGGGCAGGCCCAGCATTTCACGGATCACCGTGAAGGCATCTTCCAGGTTGATGTATTCGAGCAAAACGGCGCGGACCTGGCCGGTTCCGTTGGCCATCGGATCCTCCATGGACCGTAGCACGTCCCGCACCGTTCGTAATCGGCCCGCGGTTTCGGTGACGACCACCTGTCTCGCTTGCGACAGGACCTGGATGTCGCCTTGCGGACCGATCAACTTGGACAGCTCTTCCTCCACGATGGCGGGATCGCTGGTCCCCAGCGGGAAACGGCACCGCACCAGCTCATATGCTCCTCGCTGATCCAGTTGGTCCACCGGGATCGTGGTGACCAGATTGGGCGGGATGCCATCCTCGAGATTAATGACCAGCAACATCCGCTCGCGTCGCACGAGCGTGTAGCCTTTCGTGAGCAAGACGCTGTTAAGCAGGTCAATCGTCTCGGCCGGGGTGTAACCTTTCGTGTCACTGTAATTGAATGTGCCCGGCGGCGGTGCTTCCAGAATCAGAGACAGATCTGCCTTTGTGGCGAACCATTCCAGCACATCTTTCCAAGGCGCGTATCGAAAATTGAAATACAGTAGTCCGTCGTCTGCGTCGTCGGTCGCCGTGGGCACCGCCGACGAAGGACCGGCCACTGGGTTTCCGGCCGCTGCTGACGAGACGGTTGGCTTCGCTGCTGCGGTCGGAGAAGCCGTGGGCGAGTCCCCCACGGCAGGCAACGTTGTTTCGGACGGCTGCACCCCGCACATCTGTTCCCAGCGGCTCCGTTGCGCTGGCGTCAGTACCTGTTGGAGTCGACGTTCAAAGACCGCTCGCACGACCGCCTGTTGCGACTCGTCCGCATCTGCCAGCTCACGCGTCCGTTCGTCCAACACGCGCTGAAGTTGTTGCTGTTGTGACGCATCCAGTGGCAGTTGATCGGCGAATTCTCCCGCGCAAGAGCCTCCAGGCCATCACGCGACAGTTGGCACTGTACGAGCATCTGCTGCTGTGTCGGCTTAAGCAATTGACGCGCCATCTCTTCGGAACGGTTGACGAATTCCGCCAGTTGCTGTCGTCGTTCCGCGGGGGAAAGCTGTCGCGCCGCAATGGCCAACTCCAATGCGGCGGCCTCACGTCGCTTCACCAGGCTGCGTACCTGGTTGCGTTGTTCGGTCGAAAGCTCCAATTGCTGCGCAACGGGTTCCTCGTCCAACAGGGCGAGGTTCCCCAGGAATCGCGGATCCGCGGCCTCACTGGACCGCGGTGCCACCAGAACGGCAGCGAGCGTCAGACTCCACAGCATCCGGCGGAGCCATCTTCGTCGCCTTCTCGTCCGTAGGGAGTACATCGACGGCCGTCTCTTCATGCCGAAAGGGACCGGATTTCTAAACGCGCGATATCAGGCACAATGATCTTGCCTGACCCGGGGAATCCATCCGCCGTGCGGTTCGTGGAGACGCTGTGCTTTCAGTTTTCTCGACAACGATCGCCACCGTCACCGGTTGCGACGACTTGGGGCCAACCGATGCAGGACCCCAGCTAACGCAGCATCTCAATCCTATCCAGCGAGCGTGGTGGATACCAGCGGAGCCCCACTTACCAGGAAAAAAGGGTGGGAATTGTCTGCGCCGTGGGCGGCCGCGTCAAGAATCCGAATCGATCTCAGGCATCGCCGGATGGTAACGCTCGTACAGCTGTCGAATGACGTCCGATTCGCCGATCAAGGTTACGCGGTCCCCGTGATGCAGCGTCGTGTTCGCCGTGGGCACAAAAGTAACATCCTGACGATGCACCAGCGCCACCAGGCAGCGGGCCGGCCAATGCATCTCTCGCAGTGGTCGGCCAATCAATTCGCAGCTCGGCTGCTCCTCGGTCAGCACAAGCGAAATAAAGCGTTCCTCGCGCAGCAGCGTTTCCTTCAGCTGCTGATCGTTTTCCGCCGCCAACCAGCCCTCGATGAATTCATCCTCATCCACGCGCCCGGCCAATTGGGCCAGAATCCGCAGATGCTGTCCTGGGTTCCCCTGCGGACTTGCCAGGAAGAAGATCGCGTACACGATCTGGTCCGGTAACATTTTTTCGCCAAACGCGTCGCTGACTTGGATTGGCAGCCCGGTTTTGCAGCGGGCCAACACGAGCTCCGGGTGTTCGAGGTCATCGATCCGCAGGTGAGGCAGCGCGGCGCCGGCAGCGACCGGTGTGGTTCCGATCCGATTGTCACGCAGAAACCCGCTCAGCAAATGGGTAGGCGTTTCCGGGACGCGATCGTCCAGTAACATCGCAGCCTGGCGCGCTACGATCTCGAAATCGGCCTCCGACTCGACTTCGATCACCTGTGCCCGAGCCACGATTTCGTCGAACGGATCCTCGTCTCGCAGCCCCTTTTCCTTCATGATGCCGCGCAATTCGGCGTCGAGTCCCATGTAACGTCGCTGACCGAGGCGTTCGAAGATGTGGTAGATCGCTCCGTCCCGGTTGACCCGCTTCCGTGCGTAGAAATAGAACCAGAGGCTGCCAACCGCGATCAGCGCCAGACAGAATAACTGCGGGACCGTGCCCATCTCGATGATCAGAATCGATGTCGCGGCGATGCCCAACAGCTGCATCCAGGGATAAAAGGGCGAGCGGTAGCCGGGATCGTACGACTCGATGTGACTTTCGCGCATGATGATCACGGCGAGTGACAGCAGGGCGAACAGCAGCAACTGAAAGGCACTGGCCAACTCCGCAATCGCCTTCACGTCCATCGTCAGCAGCAGCAGAATGATCACGCCGCCGGTGACTAGGACCCCGTTGATCGGCATGCCCCCGGCCGTCAGGCGGCGGAACTGCGCCGGCAGCAAGTGATCGCGACTCATCGCCAAGGGATAGCGAGAAGCGGCCAGGATGCCGGCATTGGCGACCGACGAAAACGCACAGACGGCGGCCACCGACAGCAGTACCGCCCCCCAGTCGCCAAAGACGACCCGCGCAGCCGCGGCGACCGGCGTGATGTGGGCCTCATGTTCGTTGGCCATCGCCTCGGCGCCCAGAACGCCCACCATCAACAGGGTTCCCAGGGCGTAGATCGTGACAGCCGTTATCAAGGCCAGAATGACGCCGCGAGGCAGATTCTTTTCCGGATCCCGGACCTCTTCCGAAATGCTGGCCACATTGGTGATGCCCACGTAGCTGATGTAGACCAGCCCCGCCGTGGACAAGATCGCCTCGGGGCCCTCCCGCAAAAAACCGGTCAGATTTTCGGGGCGAATGCCGGTCAGTCCGGTCAGGAATACCGCCAGGACAATCAGCAAAAAATTGACCAGAAACGTCTGGAAACCAGCGGCGCCCTTCGCACCCCGGAGGTTGACGATCGAGAAGATCAGGGCGAAGGCGACCGCGAGCATCGTGTCCGGGATGTTCACGGCAAACCGGTTCTGCTCCGACGCAATCAGGTTGGCATAGGCTCCCATCCCGATCAAAGCGAACGCCGTTTTCAGCACCAGCGCCAACCAGGTGCCAAACCCGCCGATGGTCCCCATCAGCGGTCCGAGACTGCGATCGAGAAAATAGTAGGCGCCGCCGGCTCGCGGCATCGCCGTGGCCAGTTCAATCATGCTGAACATGGCCGGAACCATCGGAATTGCCGCGATCAGGTACGCCAACGGGACCGCCGGACCCGCTTCGCTGACCGCCAGGCCGGGCAGCAGAAAGAAGCCGGCACTCAGCGTTGTACCGGTGGCCAGGGCGTAGACGTTCCACAGGCCTAGCTCTTTCTTCAATCGGTGGTGGGGTAACACAGCCACAGTGACACTCGGATGGGGGAAGCTGAACTACAGCGCGGAACACGACCGCCTAGCGTCTCGTCGCCCCTTCTGCTCGGAAGAGACACCGTCAGGAACGCTCCATGTCCGTGCGATGCGCACTAGTCTCGATTTGGCGGTCTGGATTATAGTCCGCCTAACCAGTTTGCTCACAGACCGAAGGGAGGCCGTCATGTTTGCCCAATTGCTGGTCACTGCGGGATTGTTGCTGCCGTTGTTGCCTCCGATCCTGGTCTCGCCCCCAGTTCGGCAGCCGCCCGTGTCACAACGGGCGGACGATCTTGGCCGATCCTCGCCGCCAAGTCAGGCCGGTTGCCTTTTGCCGGAGGCGGCTGCTCAGGCGCGCGAAATCGCCCAATTGCGGCAAGCACTGTCGATCGACCCCCTGGCTGGTTCCCTGCTGGAAGGCTCGGGAACCGGTGCGGTCGGCGGCGGACCGTCGACCGAGGGGGAATTCAGGCAGGCATTGGACATCGTCCTGGGGGTACAACCGGCCCACCCGACGGAGACAGGGATCCGCGAGGATGCCGTCTCCGCATCGGAACCACCGCTCCCGGCTCTCCTGCGTGACACGAGCCGGGAGTTGGACGATTTGGCCAACGATCGTGAAGAACAACGGGACTACGCCACGGCCGATCGATTGCGGGAGCTGAGCTCCCGCCTGCGAGGCCGAGCGCGCCGTCTGGACGGAACTTCCCCGGAAGTACTCAGCGATGGCGACGGCGGATGCCGAAAGCCAGCAGGCCCATGATCAACAAGGCCAGACTGCCGGGTTCGGGGACCGCGACACTCGGGAGAGCCCTCGGCCCTTGCTCATAGCCGCCTCCGATAAACGCCGTCACGAAGTCCGTCGAGTCGAACTCGCGGTCTCCGTTCCAGTCACCGGTCTCCCACGTGGAGTTGTCCATGGTTTCGTCTTCATACTGACCGGCCACAAAGACCTCCACGAAGTCGCCACTGTCAAATTTGCCATCGAGATTGACGTCACCGGAATAGCTGTTGAGCTTGTCCGGGTCGGAAATGAGGGACGTGATGTCGGCTTGGTCCACCGAGCCATCGCCCGTGATGTCGTAGGCCGAGTCGTTTGCACCAGCGTCAACTTGTGTGAGCAGAAGGTTCATGTCGCCAACACCGAGTTGCCCGTCTCCGTCAAAGTCCCAGGGAACGGACGGGCCGATGCCCCACTTGTTGATGAGATACTGCTCGATGCCGGCGCGGTCTTCGCTGGAGAGCGACTTCATCGTAGAACAGACCTTCGGCGAAATCGAGGTTTCCGGCGCGGTGCCATCCACCGTCGGTCGACCAAAGGTCGATCTTGCCCATCACGCCATCGCCGGCATCGCCGGCCGCGGCCAATTCGCCATCGACGTAATGCGCACTGTCTTCGCCGGCGTACACAAACGTGTGGACCTGCCACTGATCGAGCGTGACATTGCCCGCCACCATTTCGATTCCGGCGTCCATTACCCACACGGGCCCCGTCTCTTCATCTCTTTCGGCATCCAACCACAAGAGAGCCTTACCTGGCTCTTCGAATTCCGATGCCCCTTGATTGAAGGCGGAGGTCGACCCATTCAAGATCGGCGTGTCGTCATTGGCGGCGACCGGATCGCCGTCCCACACGCTGTTGTAGCTCGTGACTTCGTGAATGTTCATCGCCATGATCACGGTGAAGCCTTCATCGTAGCCGATGCCGTCGAGGCCGACTAAGTCATCGTCCGTCCAGCCATTCTGAATCATCCCAGCCAGCCGCGTTACGGACTTCCCAGACCGTCATGCCGTTTTGCGTGCCGGTGAACCCGCCGACCCGGTCCGGCCAGAAGTCACCACCCTTGTCGTCAAATTGGGCCCAAGTCTCGAGATTGGTGCCGTAGCTGTTCCCTCGATGTGCGCCACTTCCGGTGTCCGGATCGCGCACATCCACGAGAAACTCGTCATCGTACTGGTCCGTACGGCCCTCCCAGATCCCCAGCGATTGATTGACGTCATACCAGGCGTGCAGCGGCTCGTATTCTGCATCCGGCACGCCACCGGTCAGCGCCTGTCCATACAACAGGGGACCGGTCCCGACAACAAACAGCACGGCCAAGATCAACTGGAACGGATGTACTCGCATGGCGGCAAACCTCTCGAATGATGAAACGCTACTGACGTCTTCTCTGATGCTCAAATGTCTCGGATACTTAAACGACCGGGCGCGATTCTGAATCGCGCCCGCTGTGCGAGAGTCTCTGATTCCGACTCCCGCTGTGTGAGGGTCTCTGACCCCGCACTTGGGGAGGCCGCTGGTCGGCGTTTCGGCAAGGTCAGGGACCTTCTCCGAGTGCCGGAGCATGATACGCTTCCGAGTCCTCTCCAAGCTCCGCATGATCACGGTTGAGAGATCGCGTGTCAACGATTGCCGGCACCCTTTGATCCCGTTTTCCGGTATTTTCCACCGGGACTCGGCTCGGAGGGGAACCGAGCGACAAGGGCCCCTTCTTGGGCTTTCGTCGTCGCGGCACCCGGCCCACGGTCAATCGGCAACCACCGGTTCGACTTCTTGCAGGCGGTATCCGACGCCGTGGACGGTTTCGATCAGGTGGGCCCGATCTTTCAGTTTTCGTCGGATCGATTTGATGTGTGCGTCGATCGTGCGGACCTGCACCGCGGTTTCTGACCCTTTGCACATCCTCGTCAATTCGCTGCGCGATAGTACGTAGCCAGGCCGCTGGGCGAGTTCCCACAGCAAACGAAACTCGGTCGGTGTCAGGTACAGTGACTGGCCGTCGACCCAGGCTCGATGTCGGCCGCGGTCCAGACGCAGCGCGCATCCGTCCGAAGGACCGGCAGGGGCGGAACGGAGTTGTGCGGAATGGAGGAAGCCAACGATCTGATCGACGAGTTGCGTGATTCCCCCGCGTTTGTCTGCGTCGGAGGCTTCGGTTCGGAGCGGGTTGGGGGCCGCCCCCGGAACGGTCAACAGGAACACGGGAGGCGATTCGGCCAGCAGACTCCGCAGGCGCATCGTCAACTCCAGCGGTGTGGTGTCGGGCAGGCGGTCGTCGATCAGCACCAGTTCGGGAGAATGTTCGGCGGCGCGGCGCAAGCCTTCACTGCCGGTGGTGGCGAATTCCACGGAGCAGTCGGTATCGCGTAGTCGAGCCACAAGCGGCTCGAGCGATTCCGACGAATGGGCGACGATCAGGACTTTTTGAGGAGCCATGGTTTGTTGAATCATTTTCCGAGTTCCTCGTAATTCGCCCGCTGCGCCGGACGCCCGGTGCGCTAACCGAACCGGCCGGTTACGTAGTCTTCGGTTTCTCGCAATCGTGGGCGAGTGAATAGATCGGCCGTGGGTCCGTATTCCAAGATGCGTCCCAGGTACATCAGGGCGGTATAGTCGCTGATTCGTGAGGCTTGCTGCATGTTGTGGGTTACGATCAGGATCGAGTAAGATCCGCGCAATTCCCCGATCAGATCCTCAATCTTGCCGGTGGCGATCGGATCAAGGGCCGAGCAAGGTTCGTCCAGCAGCAGCACTTCGGGCTCACTGGCAATCGCGCGGGCAATGCAAAGCCGCTGCTGTTGCCCTCCCGGAAAGGCTCAGCGCGCTTTCGTGAAGTCGGTCTTTGACTTCATCCCACAGAGCGGCACCGCGCAGGCTGTGTTCGCAGACCTCCTCCAGCACGGATCGGTTTCGAACGCCATCGATTCGCAGCGGGTAGACCACGTTCTCGAAGACGCTCATCGGAAAAGGGTTCGGCTTCTGGAAGACCATTCCCATCCGCTTCCGCAGTTCAATCACGTCGACGGTCCGTCCGTAGATGGTGTCGCCGAGCAGGCGCATGTCGCCTTCAATCCGTACCGTGTCGATCAGGTCGTTCATGCGGTTGACGCAACGCAGCAAAGTCGACTTGCCGCAGCCCGACGGGCCGATTAACGCCGTCACTTTGCCGCTGGCGACATTCATGTGAATGTCAAACAACGCCTGCTTCGCCGCATACCAAAGATTGAATTGGTCAATTTCCAGAACCGGTGACTCGGTCTCAATGACTTCGTGCGTTACAGAATCGACGGTTTCGCCTCGAGCAATCCGCAGCAGTCGATTCTCTTCCGCCGGTTCACCGGACCGGACGTTTGTTGCGCCGTGATAGGACGAAACGGCGGCTGCTTCGGCGTTCATTTTCATCTTGGTCATGGATCGGGATGAAGGGTGGCTAAAACTGACCCGCGAGAAAACGTTTCCGCAGATACGCTCGTAATTGGACCGCCATCAGATTCAGGAGCGTGATGATCACGATCAACAGCAGCGTCGTCGTGTAGACCATCGGCTTGGCGGCCTCACTGTTCTGGCTTTGGAACCCGACGTCGAAAATATGAAAACCCAAATGCATGAAACTGCGATTTCCATGCAAGTAGGGAAAGCTGGTGTCCAAGGGCAATTCCGGCGCCATCTTCACGGCGCCGACCAGCATCAGCGGTGCGACTTCACCAGCGCCTCGAGCCATCGCCAGAATCATCCCGGTCATGATGCCCGGCAAAGCCTGCGGCAACACAATTCGACGAATGGTTTGCCACTTGCTGGCGCCGCAGCCGTAGGAGCCTTCCCGCATCGAGTTGGGAACGGCCGAGAGCGCTTCTTCGGTGGCGACAATCACGACGGGCAGCGTCATCAGCGCGAGTGTCAGCGCGGCCCACAGGACTCCGCCCTTGCCCCAATACGGATTGGGCAGGTTCGCCTCGTAAAAACCGTTGAATAGCGGGGTCTTGATCAACAGGTAACAGAGTAGCGAGAGCGATACGAACCAGAGGCCGAGCGAGCCGTATCCGAGTCCACGCTTCCAGGTGGATTTCGCGCTGTGGCGTCCTGTCAAGCTGAACAGGCCGGTCAGGAAAGCGACCAGGGAGCCGACCGCCAGGAAGCCGGACAGGGCGTACCATCGGGGCGGAGGCAACGGCTGGAAGCCGGCGTTGCGTGGCCCTCCGTCAAGGTACGCCCCGATGATGTAGCAGAAGAACCCCAGCCCAAAGACGCCAAAGACGATACTCGGCACGCCCGCCAGATTGTTGATCGCGATTCGGATCGCGCTGATAATCACGCCCGACTTGGCGTATTCTCGCAGGTACAGGGAGGCGAGCACACCAAAGGGAACGACGGCCAGTGACATGATCAGCGTCATCGTCACGGTTCCCCAAATCGCCGGCAGCACACCGCCTTCGCTGTTCGCTTCCCGTGGCTCGTCGACGAGGAACTCCCACCAGCGGGACAGGTAAATGCCGGCCTTCTCCGAGCGTGTTGTCGCATTGGCCAGGTAAGCTCGAACGATATCTGCCACTGCCAGCGACTTCGTCTGTCCGTCGGCCGTCACCATGTGCAGTTGGTATTGCGCGTTCTCCTGCTTCAAGGATTCGATCTCCGCCTGAATTTCACTCGATCGGTCGGCCGCTGTTCGCTCGGTCTCGACATATCGCTGGACTGCGGTTTGCACGTCGGGCGGCAGTCCGTGGATCCATCTGTCGATGCGGTCGATCGTTTCCTGATGGGATTGCCGCTGTTCTTGGATCGATTCGGACCACTCTTGTTGTGCCGCGACCGCCAGCGCCGCGGCCGGGCTGGCGTCACCGAATCGCTGGTGAATCAGGTCGACGAGCCCTTCGATGCGAGTCTGTTCTTGACGCGTTTGGTCGGTTTGGTGATGCGATTCGAGCAGCAGACGTACGTTGTCCATCACCGACAGGCCGGTATCTAACTCGGCTTGCCGAACCCGCAAGCGGTCCCGTTCCTGCTGGGCGTACAGCTTTCCGAGATCGTGTTTTTCGAGTTGTTGCTGCTGGTGAAATCGGGCGCGTATGTTGGCGTGGTGACGAGTGAACTGTTGCCAGGCGACGTAGGCGCCGTCCCAGGTCATGATGGCTGCGGTGATTTCGTCCTGCGCGTCGAGTTCTTTTGCGGGGTGGAGTTCGCCGGTTCGCGTTTCCAGCTGCGACAGGGGGCTGGACTCGGACGGCTGCGGCAACATCGCCAGAAACGTCTTGACGTCCGCGACGCGCCGTTCAAGCAATTCCCGTTCCAGGTTCTGCAGTTGATGGTCCAAGCGTTCTGGATCGGCCGTGCCAATCCGGTCGCGATGCTGCCGCAAGAACTCCACCATCTGTTCCAGCTGTTGTTCTGACTGGGAGATGACGCGCTGCTGCCGCATGGTGAATTTCTGCGGGATTCCATAGAACCGACCCCAGGAAATACGCTCGACGGTGGTTGCCAATTCGGGGTAGGAACTTCCGGAGGGAGCGATTTCGTAGTCGGTGACCCATTGGAAATGTTCGTTTGTCAGCTCGTAGTTGCCGGTTCGCAGCATCTGCCGTTGATGTTGCACGGCCGCTGCCCCGCGTTCGTTGGCAACTCGTTGCAGGAGTGCCGACAGACCGATTGCCTGCGTCTCCGGATCGGCGGATCTGAGCGCGTCCAGGGTCTGATGCTGCGGCTGGTCGAAGTACTGCACCGCCGAGGCGATCTGCTGCTGCTCCTGTTGCAGCGTCGCGATTCGTCGCTGGAGCGACTCGAGTTCATTGCGAGTCTTGACCAACGCCTCATCCCCACCGATTTGCGCGATCTCGTCGCGGCGCGAGAAGGGCGGTAGGGTTCCATCCGTTGTGTTCTCGACGAGCCGTTGCCAACGCTGCTGAGTCTCCTCGACTCGTTGCTGCAAATCGGCGATCTGCCGGTCGTGCTCCGCCTGCGACTGCTGCATCGGCTGAGTCAACCCTGCGAGACCGTCGCTCAATTCCTCGGTGAGCTGTTGGACCACGCGGTCGCGCAACTCCTGCGGTTCGCTAAGCAGCTTCGCGGTCGTCAAATCAAAGCTCTCGGTCTTCGTCACTTCGCCCAGCAACGTGCGTCCGTCATGCAGCTGCAACTGCAACAAGGGGGAGGGGCGAAAGGTGCTTAATCCCAAGGAGGCCACGAGAGCCAACAGGGCAAGAATCATCACCAGGCAGAGGATGAGCGCTCCGCCGGTCAACCAGATGAACGGCTCACCCTGCGCCAGCAGTGACAAGACATCGGACGATCCCCGCACGCGGCGGCGCACATTCCGTGCGGCCGACTTGCTGGCAGCCGGAGCAGACGGTGTCGGCGGTGGTGTGGTTGTGGGACTCACAGCTGGACGGCACGCCTCCGGAAACGAATTCGAACCAGTTCCGCAACCGTGTTGATCACGAAGGTCATCAGCAGCAACGTGAGCGCAGCCAAGAACAGAGTTCGGTAGTGCGTACTGTCGCGAACCGCCTCCGGAAGCTCCACGGCAATGTTGGCCGACAGCGTGCGGAACCCGTTGAAGATGTTCCAATCCATGACCGGCGTGTTTCCGGCCGCCATCAAGACGATCATCGTCTCGCCGACGGCACGTCCCAAGCCGATCATCATCGCCGAAAACAGTCCGCTCATCGCCGTCGGAATCACGACCCGCATTGCCGTTTGCCAGCGCGTGGCCCCGGATCCCAGAGAGGCGGATCGCAGATGCTGGGGCACGGTTGAGAGCGCATCTTCACTGATCGTGTAGATGATCGGGATCACCGCGAATCCCATCACGAAACCGACCACCAGAGCATTTCGTTGAACATACGTCCCGATCGCTTTTCCACGTGGATCTAGCCCCACCGAAGTGAGCAGTTGGGAGACAAGCAACGCCAGCAGGATCGAGGACACCACGGCGAAAGCGAATTTGGCCAAGTTGATGCAACCGAACTTGCGACGCGACCAGCCCGATGAAATCTGCGACAGCCAGGAATTCACATACCGTAACACCAGCAGCGACACCAACAGACACGACAGAGGCAGCCACAACAGGAACCAGGCCCCGGTTCCTGTACCCTGCTGTCGATCGAGCCAGAGAAACAGGTCGCCGGCGAAGAGCAGCCTTTCCACCCACGGCCCCAGCCATCGCGCGGTGAGGATCCCCAGCACCAAAGCCACCGCGACTCCGGCCAGCCGCCAAGGAGCCAGCCGCAAAGAGAGCGTGCGAGAAAGTTGCTGCCAAAGGTACGCCCCGAACAGAAAGCACACGGGGATCGTGAAGAAAGCACACAGGACCGCCGGAACGAATCCTTCGACGAAGGGGGCAATCACCAACCCGCCGAGAAAACCCAGCACGACGCTCGGAAGGCTGGCCATCATCTCGATCACCGACTTGACCTTCGTCCGCCAACGAGGATGCAGAAATTCACTGGTGTAGATCGCCGCCAGCAAGGCGATCGGTGCACCAAACAACATCGAGTAGACTGTCGCTTTGATCGTGCCGAAGATCAACGGAATCAAGCCGAGCTTCATTTCCGACTGGACGCCCGCAAAGGAAGACTGCCAGACGACCTCCGGGTGGCCGTATCCCTCGTACCAGATCGGACGCATCAGCGAGGCAAACGAGGCCTCAGGAAATGCGGGGTCGAGCGCGGCACGCCATAAACGCTTGCTGCTGGAGGCCAGCAAGCCGTCATCTTTCGGTGCCATCAAGACCCAATCGACGCGATCCGATTGACCAAGCTGTGTCTCCGTCAACAGTTGACCCGTGGTTGCGTGAAAGACGCGGATCGATCCGTCGTCGTACGCGGCGGTCAACATCCGGCTACGCTGCGATGTGGCCAAGCCCGTGACGGCGGATGGTGCGACCGGCAGGTCGTGGACTGGCAGCAGCCAGGTTCCGTCGGAAGTGCGCGCGTTCGCGTGACGCACGCGGAACCACGCCCGCACATGACCGGCACTATCGCCGACCAGCAGCGTCTCGTCACCGATTGCCAGACAGGCCGCGGTGACCCGCGCCGCGGAGTCCGGCTCCAGGAGTTCGACGGTTTCCACGACCGTTGCAGCGTCCGGTTGGCCGGTGTCGTACCGGATCAACCGGCCGTCTTCCCAGATCGCGTACAGGTTTTCGCCCCGTCGCGTGACGATCAGGCGCGCAGGCCAGCGGTTCTGATGCGGATCCAGCGGAAGCCGGTGGATTTTTGTCTGCCGCGTGGTCTCGCCCGTCAGCACGTTCTTTCGTTCCCGCACCTCGCCGATCTCGAGACGCCCTGCATCACTGAGGGTTGCCAAGGTCAAGCCTTGCGATTCCAGCCGGTGCGCAATGACCTGAATGGTTTCCCCCGGATCTCCCTCCCATGACATCGGTTCGCGAAGATCCACGGCAATCGTCTGCTGGCGAAATTGTCCCTGAGGTGTTACCTGCACCACCCCGTCCCCCAAGGCGCCGATCTGTCCCTCCTGCAGGCTCGCCAAATCCGCGGGGATCTGCTGCTCATCGAGAAACGTTGTCTGGAACGAGATGTCGAGCAACTGCACCGTGCCGTCCGAGCGTGCCAGGGCCAAGTGGCCGTCGGTGGGAATGAGCGAACTGGCGGTCACACGCAGCTCGTCGGGAAGCAGGTCCGTGCGCCAGACCTCCTCGCCCGTGTCGCTACGAAAACCGATCAGCCGTCCGTCTGCGAATAACGCCCACCCGATCGCGCGATATTCGTCCAGCCCGACCTGGAGCGGTTGTTGCGCGCCGAGCGCCGTGGGGACCGTTTCCGGCGACCGAATCGCGGCGGACTGAAACAAGGGGATCACGACCGCCAGCAGCAGGACAAACACCAGCGACACACAGACGATCGTGCCGATTCCGCCAACCGTGATGACGGCCGAACTCACTCGGTCCGCCAGCCGCACGCTCCAGGAAGTCTGGTGCTTGACTTGACGTCCGGTGAAGCGTCGGTTCGGGGTGGCTTCCGTCATGAGGTCCTGCGGGAAGAAAAAGAGGGAATGCGAAGCTCCGCTCTTGAGTGCGGCAGACCGAAACCCGCATTCCCTGGGCGACGTCCTCGTGGCTTCTCTTTACCGTGAAGCGGCGACGGGAACCTTGATCCCCACTTGCTCCAGTTGCTGGGCAGCGACGGCTGCGGTGACCGGGAAGTACCCGTCCTTCACCACGTTCTCCTGCCCCTGTTTGCTGTACACAAAGCGGATGAATTCGCGCCGCAACGGATCCAGTTCACTGCCAGGCTTGTAGTTCACGCTCAGCAGCAGCGGACGGGCGAGCGGATAGGAGCCGTCGTAGGCGTTCTCGGCGACGGCTTCGACATAATCGTCGCCGTCTTCTATCGCCAACGGCACCGCCCGAACGTCCGCGGTCTTGTAACCGATGCCGCTATAGCCGATGCCAAACCGGTCCGTGGCGACGCCCTGGACGACGGTGGCACTTCCTGGTTGCTCTTTGACGGACGTCTTGTAATCCCCGTCGTCCAGCACGACCTGCTTGAAGTACCCGTATGTGCCGGACGCGGAATTACGACCGTACAGACTGATCGGCGAATTGGACCACGCTCCCGACAGCCCCAATTGACCCCACGTCCGAATGTCGGACGCTCCGCGCTTTCGAGTGCTGGAGAAGATCGCGTCGGCTTGGGACAAGGTGAGTCCCTTCAGCACGTTGTCTTTGTTGACATAGATCGCCAACATGTCGATGCTGGTCGCCAGCTGAATCGGCTTGTAGCCAAACTTCTGTTGGAATTTGTCGATCTCCGTCGGTTTCATCGCCCGACTCATCGGTCCAAAGGTCGCCGTGTTCTCGATCAAGGCGATCGGCGCCGTCGAGGAACCCTTGCCCTCGATCTCAATTTTCACGTTCGGATAGAATGTCTTAAAACCCTCTGTCCACAGGGTCATCATGTTGTTCATCGTGTCCGACCCGACGCTCTTGATCGTGCCCGACACACCCGACACCGGTTGGTAGCTGGGAAGGCCTGAGTCCACTTGGACCTGAGCCCAGTTGCTGCCGACCAGCGCAAACAGGCAGGTGGTCGCGAGCAGATGAGTTCGAAGTTGCATCGTTACGTTCTCCAGTACCATTCGTGGTTGCGCGGCCAATCCGCCAGGACGACCAACGGAAGTCGATCGCGTTACGACTCGATGCCGCTGCTTGAGAATCTTGGCGGCGCAAAAGTCAGTGAAGTAACCCGTCGGACACAGGACTCGAGCGGGAACCGAAGTTGCCCCAGAAGAACCCACCCGGGGCGAAGCACCGTGGCGGGCATCAGCACGATCCTGCTACGAACTCAATAGACAAATGGTGTGTGAAGAACGGATGAGCGCCACTTGAATCCTTGATGAATTCCATCCAAAAGGACTTGGCCGCTCTAGGTTCCGTTGCCAACGCATCTTAGGATATCGTTCCAGGTAGAAAACCGGGCGAGATCCGCAGAGAGACGCGGCAGGAAGGGGGAAGTCGTGTCGAAACATCTCGAACGCGATCTGGAAGCGTTGGAAGAGCAACTGCTCAGTATGTCAGCCTCCGTCGAATCGATGATCGAGAAGGCCTGGCGCTCGCTGTCGACGCGTGACGAACGGCTGGCGACAGAAGTGATCGATGCGGATGAATTGATCGACCAGCAGGAGGTGCGGATCGAGGAAGAGTGCTTGAAGGTGCTTGCGCTCCATCAGCCGGTGGCGATTGATTTGCGGCGCACGGCGACGATCTTGAAAGTCAATAACGACCTGGAGCGGATTGCCGATCTGGCAGTGAACATGGCGGAACGCGGTCAGGGGCTGCGAGCGGCGGAGGATTTTGTGCTGTCCAGGACGCTGGCCGAGATGGCGCAGGCCGCACAACGGATGGTCCGAGAGTCGTTGAATGCGCTTGTGAGACTCGACCCAGAAGCCGCTTTGCAAGTTGGTGCGGCCGATGACGAAGTCGATCAGATGCACGCGGAAGTTGTCGACGAGTTGTACCAGGCGATGCGGAAGCAGACCAAAGACATCGCGGCCGCGCTGCATTGCTTGTCGGTAGCCCGGCAGTTGGAGCGGATTGCCGATCATGCGACCAATATTGCCGAAGATGTCGTGTATCTGGTGCGCGGCGATATCATGCGACACCAGGGAAAACTGTTGCGGGAGAAAGCGGCCGGATCGGCGGCAAGCACGCCCTAAGGGGGCTCCGCGTTATCAATTCCACGACGGAGCTTGCCACCTGCCGGCCACCCTGTTCTACCGAGAGGAGTCCGAACGTCCATGGCCAAGAAACGCATTCTCGTAGTGGAAGACGACGCGGCCCTTGTCGATGTTCTGGTCTATAACCTCGCGCAGACCGGCTACGACGTTTCCGTGGCGCGCGACGGACGCTCGGCGCTGCGTCAGGCGCACGTGGTTTCTCACGATCTGGTGTTGCTCGACGTGATGCTTCCCGAACTGGATGGGATCGAAGTCTGCCGCCGCTTGCGCTCCAGCTCCGCTACGCGTGATGTGTTGATCCTGATGGTGACCGCGAAGTCGGAAGAGGTCGATCAGCTGGTCGGTTTCAGCGTAGGTGCTGACGACTACGTGACGAAACCGTTTAGTGTCAATGTCCTGTTGCAGCGGATCAAAGCCCTGTTGCGACGGCAAGAAGCCCAAGCCGACGATCGGGAGGTGATTGTGACCCAGGGAATCGTGGTGGATCGACAGAGCCATCAGGCGACCGCCGGCGATCAGAAGCTGCCGCTTACGAAAAGTGAGTTCGCTCTGCTGGAAACTTTGGTGCGCAATCGGGGGCGCGCTTTTAGCCGCGCCGAACTGATCGACGCGGCCCTGGGAGACGATGCGATTGTGCTGGAACGCACCATCGATGTGCACATCCGCGCGTTGCGAAAGAAACTCGGGGCCCATGCGAATTTAATAGAAACGGTTCGCGGTATTGGCTACCGATTCCATGACCCGCGTTCGACGAATCCGTTGTAAATCCGCGGGAATTTCAGTGCCCCGGAATGCCTTGTTAAGGTTGTGTGAAATTGGCCGCTTGATCGAGGGGCTTGTGTGGTGAAAAGAAATGGCGACTATAGAAGAGGGCGGTCATGCTCACGCCGCGTTGTGCCGAATAGGACTCTTATAGTCGAACCGGTCCAGGAGTCTTTCGGTTGCGGCGGAGAGTAGCGAATCCGCTTTTACGATCTGACGGCTCACGGATTCGACCCTTGGTTTTGGACCGTAGGAAAGCTGTTCCCAATGAAAACGACCAGCCGTATCGATCTTTCCCGCGAGACCCCTTCCGTTCGGCGTTGGCTGAAGCCGGAAGAGTATCTCACGCTGGCGATCTCGAATCGCAGAATGGCACGTTGTGACGACCCGGATGAGGGCATCCGGGGGTTGCTGGATCTGGCGACCGGGGAGCGCTTCTTCGTTCGCGAAGAACAGGCGTTGCTGGCAGATCTGGAGCATGGCCCGGCGCGCGACGCGATTTCGACCTAGGAAGATGGCGAGCGACCCGCCGGTCCGATCATCCGCCCGGCGTGACGTCCGACGCCCGGCGCCGGTACGGATTTCGTGAATCTGCGATTGGTCAAACAGGGCCACCCGGCCGCTCGGGGGCCATCGCAGCCTCCTTTGGCGCGACCTGGTGGCGATGGAAGGGCGGATCGAGGGTTACGCCATCAGCCATCCCACCGTGCATTCGTCCGCCCCGGAATCCGGTAGATGGGGCAACCGTTCAGGAACTTGAACGGCCCTGATTCGATTGACAATCGTGCAGGGGATGAATTAGCCTAGAATCATTCGCGGGACCCGCCTCTTCTCCCGGGCCGGAGCCGGACTGCTACTTGTCCGTCGACTTCCGTGTGTCTGCCGGCCACCGAGCTCCGCCCGTATCCTGGGCGGGATGTGTGTATTAAAAAGGGCCCAAGGCCATGGCTGCATTTACGACAATTCTGATTCGCCAAGGGGTGATCAGCAAAGAGCAATTGGCCCATGCCGAAGAGGTCGCCAGCGACCAGGGGATCGGCGTGGGCGATGCGCTGGTCAGTCTCGGCTACGCGACCGGCGAGCAAGTCGATGCGCGCGGTGGCCGAGGAGCACAATCTCGAGTACATCGATCTTTCCGAAACCCCGATCTCGCCAACCGTGGTCGAATTGGTTCCGGAGTCGGTGGCACGGGAGAATACGATCCTCCCGCTGGACGAGCTGGATGACGAGGTGCTGCGGGTCATCGTCAGCGACCCGTACGACCTGGAAACGTTCGATAAGCTCCGCTTCATCCTCAACCGGCAGATCGAAATCGCGCTGGCTCCCCGCGAGAATATTCTCGAGTCGATCAATCGCTACTACGGGCAGATTGAGGGCGAAAGCGCGGACTCGATGCTGCAGGAGTTCACCGATACGGCGATCGATTTCACCGAAACCGAAGATGAAACGAGCCGCAGGGGCGTCCGAGGTCGTCGATGAAAACAGCGCCCCGGTCGTGAAACTGGTGCAGTTGATGATCGGCGAGGCCGTCCAGTTGCGGGCCTCGGATATCCACATCGAACCGTTCGAGGACCGCGTCCGGATCCGCTACCGAATCGATGGCGTGTTGGTCGAGCGAGATAGTCCGCCCCGCCGCCTGCTGGGGGCGATCCTCAGTCGCATCAAAATCCTCGCCAAATTGGATATCGCCGAACGGCGACGGACGCAAGATGGTCGAATCAAATTGACAACAGGCGACAAGGAACTCGATCTGCGAGTCAGTGTGATTCCCACTACCCACGGGCAGTCCGTCGTGATGCGACTGCTCGACAAGGACAACATCAAGGTGGGGGTCCGGCAGCTGGGCTTGTCCGAAGAAACGTACGTGAAATTCAACGGCCTGATCCGCCGACCCAACGGGATCATCCTCGTGACCGGTCCCACGGGGTCCGGCAAGACGACCACGCTCTACGCCGCCCTGAACGAACTGAACCGTCCGGATCGCAAAATCATCACGGCGGAGGACCCGGTGGAGTACTACCTGCCGGGGATCAATCAGGTCGAGGTTCGACACAGTATCGGACTCGACTTCGCCCGCATCATTCGCTCCATGTTGCGCCAAGCTCCAAATATCATTCTCGTCGGTGAGATGCGCGATATGGAGACGGCATCGATGGGAATCCAGGCTTCCCTTACTGGACACCTGGTTTTCAGTACGTTACATACGAACGATGCGCCGAGTGCGCTGGTGCGGATGGTCGACATTGGCGTACCCGGCTATCTGGTGGCCAGCAGCGTGGTGGCGGTCCTGGCGCAACGTTTGTTGCGGGTCGTCTGCACGAAGTGCAAGAAACCGTATACCCCACTGGATGGGGAACTGGAAGCGGCCGGGATTTCGGCCGAGATGACGGCGGAGGCGACCTTCATGAAGGGCAGCGGTTGCAGTGCCTGCAACGGAGGGGGATACCGCGGGCCGGATCGGGATTTACGAGCTGATGTTGATGAATTCCCGGATCCGGGAGCTGATGCTCAAGAACGCGCCGATGGGCGAGTTGCGGGATGCGGCGATCGACGGGGGGATGGTGACGCTTTACCGGGACGGAATTTCCAAGGCACTGCGTGGGGTGACCACGCTGGACGAGGTCTTCCGCGTGGCGAAGCGGACCGAAGCGGACAAGATGGAGGCCGCTTGACGGCGGCGGATTTCCGGTCGGATGGAGCCTGTCAGCGGGTCATCGAGGCCTTTTGGCTTGTTTCCCGAACGGGGTAAGAGAATAATCCACCGCCAGCCGGGCAGCGCCATGGCGGGGGCGAGTGGCGAACTCATCTATTCATCATCATGCATCATCTCGCTGAATCGAGATTCACGGTCTCGAGCACCCGCGCGTCTGGCCCGTTTCTTCTTCCGCCCTTGCGGCAGGTTGCCGGGCAAGAGGGTGGGTACCCGATGATGGATTTGCAGCCAACCAACTGCGCACCAGGAACGGAAAACGAGGCATGGCTACGATTCTGATTGACAAGCTGTTGGCGGCCTGTGTCAAGCAGGGGGCCAGCGACATCCACATCGCGGTGGGACAGCCCCCGGTGTTTCGTCTGCACGGCCGGTTGCGCCGTCTGGAGACGAAAGTGCTGGAGCCGGAGGATACGCAGGCGCTGATGAAGAGCATCACGCCGGATCGCTGTCAGCAGGAGCTCCAGGAACGAGGGGGCAGCGACTTTGGCTTCGCCTACGGCGACCAGGCACGGTTCCGCGTTTCGATCTTTAAACAACGCGGCAACGTGGGGATGGTCCTGCGACAGATTCCCAACGACATGTTGACGTTCGAGCAACTCGGGTTGCCGAAGGTCGTCGCCGAGCTTTGCATGCGGCCTCGCGGCCTGTTCCTCGTGACCGGTCCGACCGGATCGGGGAAAAGTACGACGTTGGCCAGCATGGTCAACTACATCAACGACAACGTCGACCACCACATCATCACGATCGAGGATCCGATCGAGTTCTACCATTACCACAAGAAGTCGACGGTGAACCAACGCGAGGTCGGTAATGACGTCCCGAGTTTCGCCGAGGCGATTCGGCGCGCGTTGCGGCAGGATCCGGACGTGATTCTGGTTGGTGAATTGCGAGACCTGGAGACGATCGAGGCGGCGATTACGGCGGCCGAAACCGGACACGTCGTGTTCGGGACGCTGCACACCAGCAGTGCCCAGAGCACGATCAACCGAATCATCGACGTGTTTCCGACGAATCAGCAGGACCAGATTCGGACGCAGTTGTCCACCTCGATCATTGCGGTCCTGGCGCAGACGCTGCTGCCCAAGATCGGCGGGGGGCGCGTCGCCGGCTACGAGCTGCTGGTCGTGACCCCCGGAATCGCAAACTTGATTCGCGAAAACAAGACCTACCGGATCACCTCCTCGATCCAGACCGGAGCCAAGTACGGAATGATCCTGATGGATGACTTTCTGTTCAAGCTGTGGCGTGACGAAAAGGTGACGGCGGAAGAAGCCTTGGTCAAGGCCCAATCTCCCGATGACCTGGCCAAACGGATCGCGAACGCGCAACGCGGCGTGTTTGATGACGAAGACGGACGTGGAGGATTCGGCCCGCGGTGATTAGGTAATCAACAACCGATGGCGTAAGCAACCACAACCCTGCTGTACGAACTTACTGGCGATTGCGATGGCGATTCGACGTATCGGACAAATCCTGGTGGACATGGGCTTCATCAACGATGAGCAGTTGGAGATGTTGCTGGAAGAGCAGCGTCGCCACCCGGGAGAACTGCTCGGCAAAATCGCCGAAGAGATGGGCCTGGCGACCGACGACCAAGTGGCTCTCGCATTAGGCGAACAGATGGGGCTGCAGGTCGTCAAAATGGGCGAGATCGAGCCCGACGAGGAAGCGTTGCAGTTGATCACCGAGCCGATGGCACAGCTGTACCGGGTGGTCCCGGTGCGACTGGAAGGCGACACGCTGACCGCTGGCCACCTGTGATCCGCACAACCTGGCGATTCAGGACGAGCTGCGAACGTTTCTCGGCTACGATATCCGGCTGCTGGTGGCAACGGAACGCGAGATCAACATCGCATTCGAGCGATTCTACGCCGGGTCGACCGAGACCTTTGAGAGTCTGGTCGGCGACTTGGAAAGCGACGGCGAGCTGGAACGGGCGGCCGAGTCGTTGGCGGGAGACGGGCCGATCGATATCACGGGGGCCGAAGCGCTGGCCGACAGCGCCCCCGTCCGGAAACTGCTGAATATGGTCCTGCTGCTGGCGATCAAGGATCACGCCAGCGACGTGCACTTGGAGCCGTTTGAGGATGAGTTTCGGATCCGGATCAAGGCGGACGGTGTGTTGTACGAAATGGTCCCGCCGCCCCGGCATCTGGCGTTCGCGATCACGACCCGGATCAAAGTCATGGCGAACCTGGATATCGCCGAACGACGTCTGCCGCAGGACGGTCGGATCGAGCTGAGTGTCGGTGGGCATCCGGTGGACCTGCGCGTCAGTGTCCTGCCGACGATGTTTGGCGAGAGCGTCGTGATGCGAGTTCTCGACCGATCCGTCGTGTCGCTCGACCTGAACAAGGTCGGCATGAATGAATGGACGTTGACCAACTTCCGCGAGGTGATGCACAAGCCGAACGGGATCATCCTCGTGACCGGCCCCACCGGTTCCGGTAAGACCACGACACTCTATTCGGCTCTCAGTGAACTGAATGTCATTACCGACAAGCTGATCACGACGGAAGACCCGGTCGAATATGAAATCGAGGGGATCGTGCAGAATCCCGATCGACACCGATATCGGAAACACCTTCGCGCAGTGTCTGCGGTCGATCCTGCGACAGGATCCGGACAAGATCCTGGTGGGCGAGATCCGTGATTTGGAGACGGCGGAAATTGCCGTGCAGGCCTCGCTGACCGGTCACACCGTCTTCAGCACACTGCACACGAACGATGCGCCCAGCACGATCACGCGACTCCGCGATATGGGCATTCCGCCGTTCCTGATCACGGCGACCGTGGAAGCGATTCTGGCACAACGGCTCGTCCGCCGAATCTGCGGCGCTTGTCGCGAGCCGATGGAACTGTCGGATGATCACCTGCTGCAGTTGGACATGAGCCGCAGGGATTGGCCGACAAGACGTTCTATCGCGGACGCGGCTGCGAAAAATGCAACAATACCGGGTACAAGGGCCGAGTGGGGCTGTTCGAACTGATGATCATCAACGATCACCTGCGGGAAATGGTGCTGCACGGTGCCTCCACCGACGAACTGCGCGAGGCCGCCCGCGGCTTCGGTATGGTCAGCTTGCGAGAAGCCGGGCTGATGTTCGCCTACGAAGGCACGACGACCGTGGATGAGGTGATTCGCGAGACGATTCTGGAAGCGGCTTGATGAAGATTGGATTTCGTATTCGAATTTGCGAGCTGGAAACCGTAGCGATTTTGCGAAAGCAACACATTCGGCACTGAGACTGACGAGGACTGACCGATGCCGACCTATCAATTCGAGGCGATGGACGCCAAAGGGCAGGAAATCCGCGATATCGTCGAGGCGGAGAACGAGGACGAAGCCCAGACGTATATCCGCGACATGGGTTACTTCGTCACGAAGATCCATGTCAAGAAGGGCCGGAAAGCCGCGGATCGCAAGGGCAAGGACGGCAAGAAACGCAGCTTCGCCATCGGCTCGGTCAAGAGTAAGGATCTCTGTACGTTCACGCGACAGTTGTCCATTCTGCAGGATGCGGGAATGCCGATTCTGCGAAGCCTGCGGATTCTGGAAGAACAGGCCAAACCGGGCCGACTGAAAAACTCGCTGATGGACGTCTGCGAAGAGATCGAGGGCGGATCCACGCTCTCCGAAGCGATGGCGAAATCTCCCAAAGCGTTCGACCGCCTGTACGTCAACATGATCAAGGCCGGCGAGGCGGGCGGTGCCCTGGAGGTGATTCTGCAACGTCTGGCCGACTTCAAAGAACGCGCCGAAGCGCTCAAACGCAAAGTCAAAGGGGCGATGGTCTACCCGGCGGTCGTCGTCTTGGTGGCCGTCTGCATCTTGGCATTCATCATGGTCAAGATCGTGCCGACGTTCGAAACGATCTTCAAGGATTTTGACACCGAATTGCCCCCGGCGACAAAGATGTTGATCAGCCATCTCGCATAATGTCGCCTCCTACTGGTTCCTGATCCCGGGAATTCCGATCGCGCCTGATCATGGTCGTGAAGATCATCCGGAAGTTCAAAGCCGGACGAATGGGATGGGACCTGTTCACCCTGAACTGGCCGGTTTTCGGGCAGCTGATCGAAAAGAACTCCATGGCCCGTTCGACACGGACCCTGGGAACGCTGGTTGCCAGTGGTGTGCCGATTCTGGAAGGACTGCAGATCACGCGCGAAACCTGCGGCAACGCGATGTTCGAACGACTGTACACCAAAGTCTCGGAATCGATTCGGGAAGGCGAAACGATCGCCAAGCCGATGAAGGAATACTCGCGGCCCGGCTTCAACGCCGCCGCGTTGGGACTCTGGGTTGGTGTCGCCGTCCTGCCGTGCACCGCCGCTGTTTTTCTTCAAGGGCATGATGCACATCGCCTTTCCCACGGCCGCCGCCGCCGCGCTGCTGGCGGGTGTGTACTACGTCGCTGCGAATGAATCGCCGCGTGGCCGACGACCTGGTCGTGAACATGATCGACGTCGGTGAAGAGACCGGTGAATTGGATACGATGCTGTACAAGGTCGCCGACACGTTCGACGAAGAGGTGCGCGTGTTGACCGACAGCTTGATGAGCCTGTTGGAACCGCTGCTGATCGTGTTTCTCGGCGGAGCGGTCGGCTTTATCGTGATTTCTTTGTTCCTGCCGTTGGTCAGCTTGATCACGAACCTGTCGCAGTAGTAGCTTTCGCGAAGAGAAGGAAAAAGGTCTGTCCTTGGGGGCAGAGAAAGGAGAATCGAGATGATGTTCGTGAGATCGACTCAGGGCGGTGCGCCGCGGCGCGCCAAGCGGCTTCACGCTCGTCGAACTGCTCGTGGTGATCGCCATCATCGGCGTCCTGATCGGGCTGTTGATTCCCGTGATCGGCATGGCCCGCGCCGCAGTCCAGGAAGCGGCGGTGACGACGGAAGTCGCCTCACTCTCCCAGTCGCTGGAGGCTTTCAAGACGCAGTACCAGGTGGAATACCCGCTGGATTTCAGCATGGTCGAAGTCCAGTACGACATGAACGATGTTCGAAGTGTGTTGAGTCGCCTGCACCGCTACCGGGCGGCAGACGATTTGCCGATCAATCCGAAGACCGGTCAACTGGATGAAACCTGGTTCGGGAATCTGGACCCCGCCGAGGCCCTCTTTTTCTGGCTTCGCGGCTTTGCCGACAATCCGAAGTACCCGCTGTACGGTCGGTCACCTCAAGAACGATTGGCTGGCATGAACGCGAGCAATCCCGCCGCGATCCTGCTCGAGTTCCAAAACGTACCGGCCACACCGTTGTTCGACTTCGACAAGCTCCGATTGCGCGATGACGACGAAGATGGTTTTCCGGAATACTATCCCAAGTTTGGCAGCAAGGTTCCGTACGTGTACTACGTGCACACCCGCTACGTGCAAGCATCCCTGAATCCTCAACTGACCGTGCGCATGGGACCCAATCCCAACTTTGCCTTGAGCGATCAGAATGGGCAGGGGGATCCGCAGTTCTGGGCACCCCGGCCCTATTTCAGCTCACAGCAAACACAGGCCAGCCTGTTCGCCTCGCCCGACAAGTACCAGATTATCTGCGCCGGATTGGACGGAATGTTCGGCGAATCAACGCGTCCCCAGTCGGAAGGGGATCTTCCGATCGGTTACGTCTATCCCGGTGGGCCGTATCCGGACAAGGCGCATCGCGACAATATCACCAACTTTGCCGAAGGCACACTCGAGGACCGCGTCCCATGATCGGGTCTGGGCTCGTCCCACTGCGACCGGTAGATCGACGTAGGCCGAAAGCGGCCTTTACGCTGGTCGAGCTGTTGGTCGTGATCTCGATCATCGCGCTGCTGGCGGGAATCGTCCTGACCGCTCTGTCCGGTGCCCAAGAGTCGGCACGCGTCGACCGCACGCGTTCCCAGATCGCTCGGATCAACGCGCTGTTGATGGAGCGTTGGGAGCAATATGGAACACGGCGGATGCAGCCGTTTCCGCTGGACAAACTGAGCGGCCAGGGCCGCAGTATTGTGCAGAGTATGGGCGTGCGGCAACAGACCGCCTTTCTGCGACTGTTGGCGCTGCGGGAAATGATGCGATTAGAACTCCCCGACCGATACACCGACATTACGGACCTGCCTTTGGCGAATCGCTCCGGAGACATGCGACAAGGCACCGGGCTCTGGCGCGCGTACTGGAAAGCGTTGGAGACGAGAGATGTCACGCAGCTGCGGACGCATCAACAAGCGGAATGTCTGTACCTGATCCTCTCGCAGATGCAGGACGGTGATAGTCCCGCTCTTCAGTTTTTCAAAGACACCGAGATCCAGGATACCGACGGCGATGGAATGCCCGAGATCGTGGACGCCTGGGGCACGCCCCTGCGTTGGCTCCGCTGGGCGCCCGGATACCGATCGAACTTGCAGGGCGGGCCGGAGGAACGACTACCGGACCAGTTTGATCCGGCGCTGGTCGACCCGCGACACCGTCAAGGGGCGATCGATTTTCCGTTCGAAATGTTCCCGCTGGTCGTCTCCGCGGGATCGGATAAGCAGTTTGATCTGGTCATGGACGATCTGCTCGACGGAGAACCGTTGCACTACGCACTGACCGCTCCCTTCCCCAACGATCCGTACGCGTTCCCCAACGTCGGGGAAGTGCGGATCGCGCAAGGCGATCCACAGCGCAATGAATCCGTCGATAACTTGGATAACCATTCCTTGGTGGCCCGCTGATATGCAACGTGAACCGTCTTATCGTCGATCGGGTGTGACCCTCACCGAGCTGCTGGTCGTGGTCAGTATCATCGTGCTAATGACCAGCGCCCTGCTGCCGATGCTGCAGCCGGTGCTGAAGGGCCAGGGCGCACGCGAGGCGGCTCGGCAATTGAATGTGTTCATCGCCGGCGCCCAGGCGCGAGCCGTCCAAAGTGGAAAACCGGTCGGCGTTTGGATCGAACGCGTGGCGCACGAAGAAACCGATCCCGCACAACAGTGGTACACCGCCCACCGGATGTACATCGCCGAGGAACCACCTCCGTACGCGGGCGACACTCTCGAGGCACGGCTAGTGGTGCAGAACCCGAGTACGCCGCAACCGGCCACCTGGACCGCCCTGTTCAAGCCGTTAGGCAGTTGCCCTTCATCGCTGCGAATGATCCAGCCGGGGGATTTCGTTCAGTTCAATTACCGTGGGCCCCGGTTTCAGATCGTCAATCGTATTCCACCAGGCGTCGGCACCGATCCGTTCGGCATCGAATTCATGTTGCCGCCGACTTGGGATGGAACCCGGGGGCAACCGGTGGGGCATCCGCAGAAGTACGTCGGAAAGAACGAAGGAGTTCCGTTCCAGGTCTTCCGTCGGCCGACGAAGTCCGTCGTTGCGGCGATGGAGTTGCCCCGAAACGTAGGAATCGACCTGTCCTTATCTGGCTATTCCACCGTTGGCACAATGGACCCCGAGAGGGAGGCACTGCCGGCGTTTCGCGTCATCGATCCGGAATACGATCTGGTGATCATGTTCAGTCCCGACGGCGGTGTGCAGTACGTTTACTACGTGATGTCCCACGAGGATCCCATGCATCCTGCGGCCGATGGATCCGACTCCCACGAGAACCTCTTGCCCGTGGTCGTGGAACGACCTACCGGTCCCATCCGCTTGATGCTGGCGCGGGATGATCTGATCGGTCAGGATATCACCAAGAACCTGGCCACGACCCAGGTGCACGCCGAAAACGTCCTCAATCCGCTGCTGGGCGACGCCAACCTGGCCGACACCACCAACCTGTGGCTGACGATCGATACGCATTCCGGACGCGTGACAACCGGCCCCAACGCGGGGCTGCCGACCAGTGGGTTACCGCTGGTCGACCTCCGCGAGAAGATCCTCTACGCACGCCAGCTCGCAGATCAGGGGCAGAGCTTGGGAGGTCGCTGATGGTCAGGAACAGAGCATCCACATTCGGGAGATCTCGTCACCGTGTCGGTCGGAACGATCGCCAGGGGATCAGCCTGCTGGAGATCATGATTTCGATCGGCATCGTGGGGATCGGCCTGATCGGTGTGGCGGCGATGATTCCGTTGGCCCACTTCAAGGCCGCGCAAGGTGTGCAGCAAGACCGCAAAGCGTTGTTTGGCAAACGGGCCTTTCGTGAGTTTCGCGTCCGCGGGATGGATGACCTGGGAAACCTCGTTTCGCCCGCGTCCCTGATGGGCAGCAGCGATCAATGGAGCGGTGGCCCGTTCTGCCTGGATCCGGTCATGTTGGCACACGCCCTGTCTGGTCCGAATCCCAACGACACGAATTACCATCGCTTTCCCTATGGGAACGGAACGCCGATCGTGGCGTCGCGGGTGACGATGGTTCGCGAAAAGGACGCGCTCAGTCAACCAGGTTTCGCGGCGAACCCCATGGCTGCCCTGATGAGTCGAACGCAGGCAGAAAACCTGTTTCTGCTGCACGATGATCTGGACGTAGTGCAACCCGATGACGCAACGCTGCCCGCACGCATTCAATATCTCGATACGGATCGGATGGTGAGCGGTGGTGGCTATAGCTGGCTCGCCACGTTTGTGCCCCAATCCCACTTCATACCGCAGCCCGTGCCCCAGCCCCTCGTCAATAGCGGCTTGTATGCGATCTCGCTGGCCGTGTTGCATCGACGGAACCTGGAGGCGTACCCTCCCGAGGAACTCACGGCGCAGGTTCTCGAAGCCAACCTTTCCGGTCCGATCAAAGATGTCTTGTTGTCGCCGACGGTCCCGCCCGTTGGAGAATTCGGCCTGAATACACTGAGTGAGAAAGACTGGATTCTGCTCGTCGAAAGGGACCCGAACAGTACCTTGATTCGCGATATGAAGTGGTACCGAGTGATGATGGTGCAGGATGATGATCAGAATAACACCATCCGCAGTGTTAGTTTGGACGGACCGGATTGGGGTACCACGACCATGGGTCAAAACACGTTTGTCGCGGCCAGACAAGGCAACCTGTACGCGGTTTACCTGCGGGGCGTCGTGGCCGTCTATGAAAAAACGGTTCGGCTCCACCGCTCGTCCGTCTACGCCCAGTAACAGTACCGACTGATCAACGCCACAACTGCCATGAAGGAGAACAACGAGGACATCGAACGGGGGAGCAAGCACACGAAAAAATCTGTGACGGAGTTCCTCTCTGACACTCTTTCACTCTTGCTGCATTCACTGTGTCCACCGAGTGTCCTCACTGTGAGTCCACACTGTATGTCCTTTTTTCTCTCTGTATGTCCTCTCTGTGTTCACTGTGTCCTCTGTGGTGTCCATTTTTCAGTGTCCATTTTCCACTGTCCATTGTCCATTCCTCGACCGGAAGCTACCGGTGGTCGCCTAAGGGGCAGGAGACTACCGATTGAAGAGAGCGAGTAACCGACCGATGGCACGACGCATACCACGCCGTCGCGGCATTCTGCTGCTGATTGTCCTAAGTCTGCTGGTCTTGTTCGTCCTGATCGGCGTGACGTTTATTGTCGTATCGACGCAATACACGACGGCCGCCAAAGCTTTCGCACGGCACGAACTGCGCGGCGACAGTCCGCGGAAGGAACTGAATTCCGCCGCCTACATGCTGCTGCGGGGAACACGCAATCCCGCTGATCTGTTGTACCGACACAATCTGCTGGGGGATCTGTACGGTCGAGCCGGCTTCGCTTCCAAGGTATTGCGATCGGTCATCGAACCCGCTGGTGCGCCGGAGCCGACCGGTCTGTTGCGGATTGATTTCAGCCTGCAGGAAGTCATCGGAACGCCCTCACCCGCCGAGGGGTACTACAGCGGCAGCGTCCTGACAATCACCGACGGTCTGGGCCGCGGGCAGAGTACACGGATCGTCGGCTATCGTCGGAGTCTGAATGACCCGACGGTCTATTCGTTGTTGGTGGAAGCGTTTGACCAGCCACCTGGCTACACCGGTGCCCCGTTCCTTCCGAGCGCTCGCCAGAGTTTTCTGGTCAACGATCGGCCGTTCAACGGCACGGGAGACGGGTATTTCAACGGTGAGACGACGGGCCCTGGGGCCGTACGAGACGGGACTCCCGGCGCTCTCGATGCCAAGGTTCCCTATCCCGGGATCACCGATCCGGTGCTCGAGTTGGCACTGCTGCCCGATTATCCCTTCTACTTGCCCTTCTACCCCTCGCCCGCCAATCCAGCGACTGTTGTGCCATTCGACGCCGCCGGAGGCTGGGACGAGAGTTGGGATGCGGTCGATTACCAGAACTTCTTTCTCGCGGACGTACCGACCGGCGGGACTTCGGTTACTCCTTCGTTCCACCGACCGTACCTGATTCGGTATTGGATGCATCGCCTGGACGACGGCAGCAATCCCCTCGTGCCCTCCGGTGGTGCCGCCGGCGAACCGATTAGCTGGGACAATCCGCTGGCGAACGATTTGCGCCGGTACGTTGTTGCCCGACCATTGCCGCAACCCGACGAGCATCCGTTCTTTACCGGAAGCAACCCGAGTTTGACGGCGACGTACCAGTCGGACAGCCGTGGGAACTTGACGCTGTTGACCGATCCGGATGGCGATGGATTGCCCGATGGACCGGACCCCGATGGGATTCCTGACTTCTACGACGTGGAAGACGAATCGAATGGCCAGATCCGAGACAACGTGCCGTTGGTCAGCGGTCCCTGGGATGTCGACAACGATGGAGATGGGAACCCCGACAGTGTCTGGGTCGATTTCGGGGCGCCGATCAAGGTCACGGATGACGGACGGATGTACAAACCGTTGTTTGCCGTGCTGTGCGTCGATCTGGATGGGCGACTGAATGTCAATGCGCATGGATCCGATCAATACGCTCTGGTGCGGAATCCGCTGACGGGGATCCCCGCCGGCACGACCAGCAAGACCGAGATCGAGGTGACACGCGGATTGGGCACCGGCCCGGCGGACATTCGGTTGGACATCGTTCCGGGAGTGAATTTCGATCTGTTGCAGGCTCAGCGGTACGCTGGCTTGACCGATCCAGCGCGCGTTCCGGGCGAAACCGGACCGGATCGACTGAGCTTCATGAAACGGTGGGACGCGCGTCAGAATCCGCGAAATGTCGTTGATCTGCACGGCGTCGGGGGCGTTTACCTGAGCGGCAACGGCCACCCGGCTGTCGTCGCGCCCAATTGGGCGCTGCCGGACGACCCGTACGAGACGAATCTGCTTTCTCCCCAAGCGGGAGATGAAATCTTCGGCATCGACGAACTGGAGAAGCTGCTGCGGGCCTATGACATGAATTCGATCGCACTGCCGGCGCGATTGGCCGCGCTGCTGGATACGACCGACCCGAACACCCTGCGGCGATTCACGACCGATTCGTACGAGATTCCCGTCGTCACCTCGGCACCATCGAATGAAGAGTGGCGCGAAGATTACGGCGTGAACACCACGGCCGCCTCGATGGTCGAAACGATCTTGCGCGAACACGACTTCGCCGACGGAGAGGCGGATCAAGAACAGTTGCTGATGGAGCAGGTCAAGTTGATGGTCCCCTATGAACTGCGGATGGGCCGACGGATGGACGTGAATCGTCCGCTGGAAGTTCCTCGCGGTTTCACCAGCTATTGGGAAGGCACTCCCCTGCAGGCGATGGCCGAGTTTGCCGCAGGGAGACCCGCACTTCACCAAGTTCAACAATGAGAATAATCCGTACTTTTCGCGGCAGGTCTACGCGCGCCACCTGTACTGCCTGATGATGCTGACGCTCGAAGCGTCACCGGACTTCGAGCCGACTAGCGAGGATCCCAATCTGTCGCCGGCCGAACTGCGCCGGATCATGGCCCGACGAATCGCGCAGTGGGCCGTGAATGTGGTCGATTTCCGTGATCCCGACGCCGTAATGACGCCCTTCGAATTCGATCTGGATCCGTTCGACGAAGACGGCTGGAGTGTGGACGACAATTACGAGACGCAGGACGGCACGGCGGATCGCGCTATGGTCTGGGGATGCGAGTCTCCGGAACTGCTGATCACCGAAACACTCGCCTTCCACGATCGTCGCGTGCGGGATACGAACCTGGAACTACCGGAAGGCGGGGGGACCGCGCAAGAACGCCGACCGCAAGACAATCAAGATCAGGATCCCGATAACAACGTCGAACCGGATGAGGATCTGGATCAGTTCCGCGTTCCTGAGGGCTCTCTGTTCATCGAGTTGTATTGTGCCGGAAACCCGAACGTGAATCGGCCCGATCCGGATGACTTGTACCAGAACGGCGAGCTGGCGCTGGATAAGGTGACCGGAAATTCGCCGGTCTGGCGGATCGCGATCGCAAAGTCACCTTACCCGCAGTTCGCGGCCGGATCGGACGCCCTACGTCGCGCTCGGTTGGCACTGACCAAACCGGCCGTCGATCCGTATTTGGAATTCCACCCCGATGACGAATCGATGCTGCTCCGTGACTTGCCACAGATCGGGGAGACGGCGGCACGTTTTGTGGTCTTCACAAGGCAAGCACCGGCGCCAGGTTACTTCTACAGCCAGTCCGCCGTGTCCGCTCGCCTGCGTCCCGGCGAATTCGCGGTGTTGGGGCCACGGGGGCAAACGCATCTCGGTTCGCGTAACCGGACCGGCTTGGCCGACAGTGATCCCTCTGTGCCCTCGCAGCAGTTCATTCAGCTCAGTCCGAATGAACTGCGGTTCAACTACCTGGCCGGTGGCTTCGGCCGACGACCGATTGATCTGGGGATGATCATCGCGGCGCAGCCGCCGGACAACGATGCTGCTTTGGGGTGGGAATGGCGAGAGCCGAGCGGGAGTCCCAAACGCTACATCGGACTGAATGCATCCGAACCGCATTACACGGAAGGGGGACAGGGATACTACCAGACTCCGGATCTCGACAACGACGGTGGAAATAGTGCCGATGGAAGTTACTACCGGCACAACGAGTTGCCGGATCAGCCGGAGGATGACAAGCAGGGCCGACCGCTGCGCCGACGGCACGCCGGCCAGTAACCAGATGACGGGCGTGATTCCCACATTCAGTGTCGCGCTGCTCCAGCGGTTGGCAAATCCGAATCAGCCCTACGATCCGATGACGAATCCCTACGTTACGGTCGACGGCCAGGCGATCGACCTGACCGTGTTCAATGGCGAGGATCGGGAGCCGAGTGATTGGGATGTGGACGCACCCCGGTACGCGGACGACCCCAACAGCGAACCCGTTGGGGAATTTGATCCGATGGATCCGACCGAAGGGCTGACACTTGGTCAGGGCAACGACCAACCTTTCTTCAACGCGCCACCGCATTTCATCGGTCCGCGGCAACGCGGTTCGCTGGAGCGGGGACCGTTGTATGCGGCAGAAGCGGGGCAAATTGGACAGCGACGCGCACTGTGGGGCAACCGTCCGATTCCGTCGAATGTTGTCGTTCCCGAGTTGTGGAACGGATACAGCACCCCTTCGATCGGGATCGATTTGCTCGCCGCGGAGAATCAGAACATCAAGACACTGGATGACGGCCGCGACCCAGACGATCACTATTTCCAGTATCAACCGGGTGGCGCAACGCCGTGTTCCGATTCGAGCCCCAGTTACGAGACGCTGGGCCGTCACAATCAATGGTACGACCGTGGCTTTCAGCCGAACGTGAATGACAAGAAACCATACGCCTGGCTGACCTGGAAGAACGGGGATTTCACCAGTCCGCTGGAGATGATCCTGGTTCCATCCAGTGCGCCGTGGCGGCTGGCGTACGAGTTCAATTTCCGGCGGACCGGTGGCGGAGGCGAGTCAGGAAGTCCCTATGAAAACCTTCGGGCGCCGTTTGGGCATCTGCTGAATTTCTTTCACTCCTCGGGTGCCACTGACGAGGAGGAATCGCCGGACCTGGCGCGGATTTTCGACTTCCTGGAAGTGCCTTCACCCTTTGTCGGGACGGAGACCTGGCTCCAGAACGGACTGTTTCAAGCCGTCACGCCGCCGGCGGACGTCAACAGTCTGGTCAGTCCTTTCGGTTACGAAACGAGTGAACTTCGCACGCCGTTTAACCGGCTGCCACGCTTTCGGAACCCGGGGCGTGTGAACATCAACACGATCCAAGACCAGGTGGTGTGGAAGGCGATTGATCCGGATCCGACGCCGACCTCGTGGAGTCGAGTTCGCGACAGCATGATTGGCTCGAAGGATCCGCTCAAACGGCCCGCCTTGTATTCTCAGCCCTTTCGTGCAGCGGCCAGCGCCGATCTGATGCCGCTCGATGCGTTGAAGCAGAGCCCGGTGGAGGCAACGCTGCTGCGGCCGAGCCCGAGTGATCCTGACGAGCCACTGTTTAGCTTCCAGTTGGATGCTGACCAGTTCAACGACATCGTGCACCCGTACAACAATCCGGAGGGCAACGCGTATTTTCGCTACCACAAGCTGCAGCGGTTGAGCAACCTGCTGACAACGCACTCCAATGTCTATGCCGTTTGGATTACCGTCGGCTATTTCGAATTGCTGCCCTGGACTCCGCGGGATCCGTTGGGGCGGGTCGACACCACAGGTACCGTTCTCGCCAAGGACGCGATCCAGGCCGCCGGCTATGAACTGGGGCTCGAGTTAGGCAGTGATACGGGGCAGATCAAGCGGCACCGAGCGTTCTACATCATTGACCGTTCGATTCCGGTGGCGTTCGAGCCCGGCGAGAATCACAACGTCGATCGGGCGATCCGCGTGCAACGGATCTTGGAATAGGCCGATCAGGCCGTCCTGTTCGTCTCACACCGCCGAACGCTGATAATCGATGCAAGTGGCACATCTGCCTCAAGTAAGACACCTTTCGGCGTCGAAGAAGCCCGCAGGCGGTCGCTGCCATTTTCTTGACGGCCGGGTGTTACGTTTGTAGCAAGAGTGGCCAATCTCATGATGAGGAAATTTGTGAAGACATGCGCCGCGACTGCATGGCTGTGGACACTCCCGTTCTTCCTGACGGCTTCAACCGTCGTCCTGGCGGAGGAGGCACTTCCTGATTTCTCGGTCGGTGATTCCGATAGCAGTGCTGTCTTTCCTGACACAGTACAACATGCACTCTCCACGGATCTCGTGAGATTGCCGAGTGATGCACCGGCCCCGGTTGCGTCGACACCGGTTGCGGCGAGTTCGGAGGCCAATTGGGTCCAGCCGGCATCCTACGCGAATGACGTCAGCTTCGGGCGAGCGGAACCCCCGGTCCCGGCATTGGGCATTCCCACGATCGAGCAGATACGGGAAGAGATCAAGAGGAAGGATGCTGGTACTGACGACAGTTCGGCTTACGGGCGCGGCATGACGCTGGTGCTGGATTCAGAAGGAAAGAAATACATCCGTTTCCTCAGCTGGCTGCAGGCAGAAACCGCGTTTACGGACAACAATCCAGGAACCGTTGACGCGTACGGGAATCTGAATAGCAGTTCCCTGGACATTGCGCTGCGTCGAGCTCGTTTTCTCTCGTATGCTCAGTTGACCGAGCGGTATCTGATTCTGCTGCACTTTGGCATCAACAATCAGACCTTTACCAACGGCGGAGGTTCGGGTACCGGCGGCATTGGTGGATACGGCGCCGGCAAAAAGCCTCAGCTTTTCTTCCATGACGTGTGGAACGAATACGCCGTGATTCCGCAGTCCGATTGTCGTGATTTCAGTCTCAGCGTCGGAGCTGGTCTGCATTACTGGAACGGCGTATCGCGAAAGAGTAACGCCAGTACGCTGAAGTTCATGACGTTGGACGCCCCCGTCTTCAATTGGCCCAATATCGAATTGACCGATCAATTCGGGCGGCAACTGGGATGGTACGCCAAGGGCAAGTTCCGAAGACTCGATTACCGGCTGGCCATCAACCATCCGTTCAATGCGGACAATCGCGCGGCATTAAATGACGAACGAGCCGTGAACATTGCCACGGACAACTTGGCCTATGCCGGCTATTTGGAATGGCAGTTATGGGATCAGGAGGCGTAATCTGCTGCCCTATAAAACAAGCAGCTACCTTGGATCAAAGAGCGTGTTCAACTTGGGAACTGGTTTCTATATTCATCCCGAAGCCAGCGGAATTCTGGACCAGGACGGTCAGATCGAATCGCAGCGTCAATTGGCTTTGGGGTTCGACGTTTACTTCGACACACCGGTCGGCGATCAAGGCGCGGCGATGACGATTTACAGTGTCTACTACGTGTTCGACTATGGCGACAACTACTACCGAGATATCGGGATCTTGAACACCGGCATACTCGGCTCGCCAGAGTTTCTCGCTTCCCAGGGCATCACACCGTCGATCAGCGGTGCGGGCAATCGGCAGCCGTTCATGGGTACTGGCGAAATTCTCTATTTGGAGGGTGGCTACGTCTTGCCGAGTTGGATCCTGCATCCCTCGCACGGAAGGCTGCAGCCGTTCGCCGCCTTCACGCACAAGAATCTCGAGTGGCTGGATGATGCGGCGTTTAATTACGACTTGGGCCTGAACTACCTGATCGATGGCCATCGGGCGAAGATCACGTTCCAGTATTCGCTTCGCCCGCGGTTCATCGAGCAGACCATTGGAGGCGATGTCCAGCGCGTCTCCGACGGTCACTTGGGCCAGTTCCTGATCCAAGCACAGGTCGCACTGTGATCGATCTGAATCGGCAGACGCATCGATTCCCCGCCTCGGAAAAGATGGCTCTGGGCTTTCTGCCCTAGGAGATTGCCATTCGTGCCTCGAGCGTCGGCCAGTGTCGTCTTCCAAAAAGTGGTTTCGGTTCCCACTCATAAGAAAAGTTGCTTGGCCTGAATGCCATCCGTACAGTTGATGATGGCATGCCAGCAACGCTGTCGCGCTACCTCGTGTCCCACCCCAACCCGAATCGCCAGCGAAGGGGTCAGCGCAACCCAGCAACCAACCCAGCAACCAACCCAGCAATCAACCCAGGAACGCAACCACTCCGCGTTCCGCCCGCGTGAAAGGCGGTTGCGTACGCTGCTCAGGGGCTGTCTTGGGGTATTTTCGGTGTGGATGAGTGATTCGCTCGGACCCCTTCGCTGGCGCTTCGGGTTGCGCACTGCGTGCGACGGGGGAACGATCCCACGCGATGGGGGATCTTTTGGTGGAACGTGGGGTGAGCGCTTGAGATTTGGTCGATTCCCAGCGACAATGAAGGCACCTGCTGCTGTGGCCTTCGGGCGGTCTGCAGTGCGGCACGAAGGCGGCTCCTCCGTCCTCTCTTTTCAGGAACCTTTGGCAACGCGAGGCACAACGATGGTGCGCGTGATGTTTTTCTTGTTCGCAATGGCTGGCCTGTGGGCCGTTCCTCTGACACAGTTTGTCGGGGCGGCAGAAGCTCCTGGACCGGAAGCGGTCGATTTTGCCAGCTCGATCCGGCCGATTCTGTCGGACAAGTGCTTTCAGTGTCATGGTCCGGACGAAGCGAGTCGGGAGGCCGATCTTCGGTTGGACCTGGAGGAGTCGGCGAAAGAGTATGCGATTGTTCCGGGGGAGCTGGACGAGAGTCTGGTGTGGGAACGAATCGTCAGCGAGGACCCCTACGAGCAGATGCCGCCGCCCGATTCGGGCAAGAGTCTGACGCCGGACGAAATCGAGCAGCTCCGGCGGTGGATTGAGCAGGGAGCCGCCTACGAGGCGCACTGGTCCTTGATTCCGCCGCGACGCCCGGATTTGCCGCCGGTCCAGGATCACCGCATGGTCGCGAAATGCGATCGACCGGTTCATTCTGGCACGGCTCGAGCGGGAAGGGTTGTCGCCTTCCCCTGAGGCCGACCGGATTACATTGCTCCGTCGGGTTACCTTGGACTTGACCGGACTTCCTCCCACGCCGGCGGAAGTCGACGCGTTTCTGTCGGACGAGTCGCCCGATGCGTACGAGAAGGTCGTCGATCGTCTGTTGCGGTCGCCGCACTACGGCGAACATATGGCTCGCTTCTGGCTGGATGCCGCACGGTATGGCGATACGCACGGACTGCACTTGGACAACTTTCGCGAAATGTGGCCGTATCGCGATTGGGTGGTTCGTTCGTTCAACCGAAATCAACCGTACGATCAATTCGTGATCGAACAACTGGCCGGCGACCTGTTACCCGATCCGACGAAGGACCAGTTGATTGCGACCGGATTCAATCGCTGTCACGTGACAACCAGTGAAGGCGGTTCGATCGAAGAAGAGGTCTACGTTCGCAACGTGGTGGATCGAGTGGTCACCGTAGGCACCGTCTTCATGGGCTTAACCCTCGAGTGCACGCGCTGCCATGATCACAAATACGATTCGTTGACGATGAACGATTTCTACTCGCTGTTTGCCTTTTTCAACAGCCTGGACGGCAATCCGCTTGGACGGCAACGCCAAGGATCCGGCTCCGGTGCTGCGGGTGGCGACGGAGCAGCAACAGCAGCACTTGGCGGAACTCGACGCGCAGATTGCGTCACTCAAGACACGTCTCACGCGATCCCTGGCCCGCCGTGGATCAGCAGCAAGCGGTCTGGGAACAGGAGGTACGTGAGGCGACGCCGGTAGCCGCCGAATCGACTGTCACGCTTGGTGATTGGTATGTCCTGGGACCTTTCCCGGGAGACCGCGCTCAACTGCAGGAACCGCACGGGCCGGAGGGTTCGCCGGTGGATCTGGAGGCTACCTTTGCGGTGGGGGACAAATCGCTGCAATGGAAGCATCAACCGGAATGGAAAGACGGTCAGGTGCACAGCGATCTTCCGAACGTGGCCGCGTCGAATTTCCTTTACCGCAAGATCACCGCCTCGGCGGCACAGCCGATCACCGTTTCCTTGGGCAGCGATGACGGCATCAGGTCTATTGGAACGAGAGTTGGTGCTGTCGCATGACGTGGCGCGCGGCGCCGCGGCGGACCAGGAACAGGTCGAGCTGAAACTGGTGGAGGGCGACAACCACCTGTTGATCAAGATCATGAACTACGGCGGGGCAGCCGGTTTCTATTTCGCCCGCAAAGACCCCGGCGGCCTGCCGCCCGAGATTCTGCAGTTGCTGCACGCCGATCCGTTCGCGCCCGTGATGCGGCGCAGCAGCGGCAGCTGCGCGATTATTTCCGCGCGAAGGTCGCCACATTGGCCGGCGAACTGACGGAGCGCGCGCGACCAGCTCAAGAAACTGCAAGAAACTCGGTCAGCAGCAGGAAAGCCAGCTGCCGACGACGCTGATCTTGCGCGAGCGGAAGGAGCTGCGTCCCGCTTATCACTTGAAACGGGGCGAGTACGATCAGCGAGGCGATGAAGTTGTCACGGCGGACGCCCGTTGGCCTTGCCGCCGATGGACGAAGACCTGCCGGTCGATCGGCTGGGATTGGCTCGCTGGCTGGTCGATGCACGGCATCCGCTGACTGCCCGGGTGGCGGTGAATCGGTTCTGGCAGCAGTTCTTTGGAACGGGCATCGTGAAGACGGCGGAGGATTTTGGTTCGCAGGGCGAGGCTCCTAGCCATCCCCAGTTGTTGGATTGGCTGGCGGTTCAGTTTCAGGAAGACGGATGGGATGTTCAAGCGACGATCAAGCGAATGGTGATGTCCGCGACGTACCGCCAGTCTTCGCGCGTGACGCCCGAGGTGTATCAGCGGGATCCGCAGAATCGGCTGCTGGCCCGCGGACCCCGTTACCGGTTGGATGCGGAAATGCTGCGAGATCAGGCGCTGGCGGTCAGCGGGCTGCTCGTCGAAAGATGGGCGGCCCAAGCGTCAAACCGCCTCAGCCCGATGGCCTGTGGTTTTCCGTCGGGTATTCGGGTTCGAACACGGTTCGCTTCGTCGCGGACAAGGGAGCGGACAAAGTGCACCGTCGGACGCTCTACACGTTCATCAAACGCACGTCACCGCCCCCGCAGATGAGTACGCTGGATGCACCGTCGCGTGAATCCTGCGTCGTGCGACGCGAACGAACGAACACGCCGCTGCAGGCGCTGTTGCTGCTGAATGATCCACAGTATCTGGAAGCTGCTCGCGCACTGGCCGAGCGGACGATCCGCGAGGCAGGCGACGGATGTTCGTGGTCGGGCCGACTACATGTTTCGGCAGTGTACCGGTCGGCATCCGGATGAGTGGGAGTTGCGGGAGTTGGTGCAGGAGTATGAGAAGCATCACAGCACCTACCAGGCGAAACGCGAAGCGGCCGTTGCCCTGACGCAAGTGGGGGAACAGCCGATGCCGGAGTCGATCGCAGAAGTCGATTCCCTGGCCGCCTGGACGGTGATCGCCAACATGGTGTTGAACATGGACGAAGTGGTCAACAAGAACTGAAGGCCCGGGGAGCTTTCGTGATGACATCCGTATGAACAGTACCGGCAGGCGATGACGCGCCGCCATTTCTTTGGTCGAACCACGCTGGGGTTGGGCACCGCCGCCCTGGCGTCGTTGCTGCCCGATCGTACCGCGTGCGGCCGCAGGCGGCCTGCCCGAGCTGCCCCACTTCGCGCCGACCGCCAAACGAGCGATCTACCTGTTCATGGCCGGTGCGCCGTCGCAGCTGGATCTGTTCGACTACAAGCCACTGATCGAGAACCACTTCGGCGAAGATCTGCGGTCGATGTCCAGCATTCAGATGGGACAGCGGCTGACCACGATGACGTCCGGCCAGTCCACGTTGCCGTTGGCCCCCTCGAAGTACCGTTTTCAACAGTACGGGCAGAGCGGTGCCTGGGTCAGCGAGTTGTTGCCCGTATCACAGCCGGATGGTGGACGACCTGGCGATTCTGAAAACCGTATGGACCGAGGCGATCAATCACGATCCGGCGATCACCTACATCTGCACCGGACACCAGTTGCCCGGGTCGCGCCAGTCTGGGAGCGTGGTTGAGCTACGGGTTGGGCTCGCTGAGTGAAGAACTCCCTTCCTTCGTGGTGATGACTCCCACCTGGACCGGCCGGAAGGAGGCCCAGGCGCTGTACAACCGTCTGTGGGGGTCCGGATTTCTGCCGAGCGAACACCAGGGCGTGGCGCTGCGGTCTCAGGGAGATCCGGTGCTGTTTCTGTCCAATCCCCCGGGGATCAGTCCGCAGACGCGCCGCACGATGCTCGATGCGCTGAATCGGTTCAATCAGCGGACACTGCAACGGATCGGCGATCCCGAGACGCAAGCTCGAATCGATCAGTACGAAATGGCGTTTCGAATGCAGACGTCGGTGCCGGAATTGACCGACCTGTCCCAGGAGCCGGACCACGTGTTGGAGATGTACGGCCCGGACGTGACGAAGCCGGGTACGTTCGCCGCCAGTTGTCTGCTGGCGCGACGGATGGCGGAACGAGGGGTGCGGTTCGTGCAGATCTTCCACCGAGGCTGGGATCAACACTTCAACGTTGCCGGCGATCTGCCCAATCAGTGTCGTGATGTGGATCAGCCATGCTGGGCTTTGATCCAGGACCTGAAGCAGCGAGGGTTGCTGGAAGATACGCTCGTCGTCTGGGGGGGCGAGTTTGGCAGGACGGTCTATTGCCAGGGCAACCTGACGCGGGAAAACTACGGCCGCGATCATCACCCGCGGAATTTCGTCGTCTGGCTGGCGGGAGGCGGAATCCGCCCAGGAGTCGTCTACGGAGAGACCGACGATTTCAGCTACAACGTCGTCCAGGATCCGGTCCACATTCACGATCTGAACGCGACGATTCTGCATTGCCTGGGGATCGACCACCGGCGCTTGTCGTTCAAGTTCCAGGGCCTGGACGTGCGGCTGACGGGCGTCGAGGAACAACGGCCGGTGCAGGAAATCTTACTGGAGAACGCGTATGCTTCTTCTGAAGTGCGCATTCGGCGTGCATCCTAACGCAAAGCGTCCATTCGGAAAGGCTGCATTTCCCGGATTCCTCTCTTCCGTTGTGCGGAAAGCCCGTGAAATCCTAACCCGAAGCGTCAGCGAGGGAGACCCATTCTCACGGGTCGAAGGTGTTCCCTCGCTGACGCTCTTTGAAGTTGCACATTTCCGGATTTTCCTCCTCCGATGTGCGGAATGCCCGCGAAATCCTAACCCGAAGCGTCAGCGAGGGAGACACGTCCCAACGGTTCGAAAGTGTTCCCTCGCTTACGCTTCGGGTTGAGATGGATGAAAGCGGGAACTTCGAAAACGGACGCTTCGGGTTGAGATGGATCGAAACGTGCAACTTTCAGAAGGGACGCTTCGGGTTGAGATGGATCGAAACGCACAACATCAAAACGGACGCTTCGGGTTACGATGCGATGCCACATTTCAGCCGCAAAGGGATTCTCAAACGGTCCAGTCGTGCAACTTCAAAAATTGCTTCCCTGGAGTTTCTCGACGCCCTGTCCGCTCGGAAGGAACTCGCCACGAACGCTACATGTCCGTGCGATCCACACGAGCCGCGTTTCAGCTCGCTTCCCGCAGTTCTCGACGTCGGTTTGTTTGCCGACCAGCAGCAGCAGTTGATCCGGACTGAGTTGAAAGTCGCCGTCGGGGAACATCGAGAGTTTCCCGGATAGCGCATCTTTGATTCCCACGACCCAGACGCCGAATTTGCGCCGCAGATCGAGTTGTTGGAGCGTGGTCCGGCAAAATGGTCCGGCGCAGCGATCTCGACGAAACTGTACTCCGGATCGATCGGCAGAAAGTCGATGATGTTCGGCCACGTCATTTGGTCTGCCAGCTCCCGTGCAATTTCGGTCTCGGGAAAGATGACGCGATCGATTCCCAGGCAACGGAGCAATCGCGCATGCTCGGGCGTGACGCCTTTGACGATGATGCGGTGATGCGCCGAGCTCCTTTGCGTGCAGCGTCGCCAACAGCGACTGGGTGATGTCTTCGCCCAGACTAATGAAAACCGCCTTGGCGTCCTTCATCGCCAGGTGTTCCAGTGTTTCTCGCTCGGTCGCGTCACCGATAATGGCCTCGTATAAGATGTCCTTCAGCTCTTCGACCGGTTCCCGGCCGGCATCGACGCCGGTGACTCGGCAGCCGTTTTTGCACAGACGCTCGGCCAGAGCCGTACCGAAGGAGCCGAGACCAATCACGATGAAGTGTTTTGTGTCAGCCATCGTTCACGTTACCGTGCTTCGTGGAAAGAAAATGCCGTGGGGAGTGGGGCGACCCGTGGAAAGACCGCCATCACGGCGTCGAGTACCGCTTCTTTCAATAGCGCGATGGCGCGAGCCTCTGACGCATCGTCAACAGCGCTCCGCAGCGGATGATCCATCATCCGGGCGAAACGTCCACCGACTGCCGGCGGCAGTGCTTGTCGCACTTATCCAATCATCGGCTCCTCATTGGGGAATTCCAGGGATGTCTTGCGTTCCGTTCGTGAGAGGGCGACGAAGACCGTGATCGGCCCCAGCCGTCCGATCAGCATCAAGACGATGATCACCGTCCGTGCCCCAGCACTTAAGTGTCTCGGTAATGCCGGTGGTCAATCCCACCGTACCCAAGGCGGAGATGACTTCGAACAGTCCGTCCATGAACTGGCTGCCGGACGCTTGAGGTGGGGCTGATCCGATTGCTCGATCAGCAGCAGGACGGTCAGGGCAAATGCGGCGACCAGGCCAAAGAGCATCGTCGTTGCCGTGGCTCGTTCGACTACCTGGCGCGGGATCGTTCGCCGGAAGTAGTTCACGCGCGAATGTCCACGAAACGTGGCCCAGGCGTCCACAATCAGCACGGCGGCGGTCGAAACCTTCAGGCCTCCGGCGGTCGAGCATGGACCGGCGCCGATGATCATCAGCAGAATGCTGAGGAACAACATCGAATTCGTGAGTTCACTGATCTCTACCGTGTTGAATCCGGCGGTCCGACAGGTGATCGAGTGGAACATCGCGACCATCGGACGCTGCCAGATGCGAGAGATCGATCAGCACGCCGTCCCACTCGAGGATCAGGAAACTGGTCGCTCCCAGCAACAGCAGCGCCGCTGTTCCTATCAGCATGAATTTGGAATGCAAATGCAGGCGGAGCCAACTGTCCGGCCAGGGCTCGCGCCAGACTCGTCGCAGGTCCAGCAGCACCGGGAACCCGAGGCCTCCGCAGACAATCAGAGTGCCAATCACCAGGTTGACCCACAGATCACTCTGGTAGCGGATCAAGCTGTCGTGGTGTAGCGAAAAACCGGCGTTGCAGAAGGCCGAGATCGAATGAAACACGGCGTTCCAAACCGCAGGAAGAAAAGGTTGTTGATCGAACAGGTTTCGAATGGACAGTGCGATGACACCGATCCCTTCCAGGGCCAGCGTGATCGTGATCACGTGCCGCAGAATCCAGCGTAGGTCCGTCTTGGAATCGGCGCCCAACGTTTCCGTAATCACCAGGCGATGTCGCAGACTCTGCCGACCTCCCAGACGGAACATCACGAACGTCGTAACGGTCATGATCCCGATGCCGCCCAGTTGGATGAGGCCCAGGATCACCAGTTGGCCGAACAGGGAGAAGTCGGTTTCGGTGGAGCGAACCGCCAGACCGGTAACGCAGGTGGCGCTCGTCGAGGTAAAGAACGCATCCAGCAAGCTGATCTTGGGCCGACCGGCCCGAACCGCCCAGGGGGTCGTAAGCAGCGCGGTTCCGATGACGATCAGACCGCCATACCAAGCCAGCGAGGCTCGGGCGGGGTAGGTCGTGACGGATCCGGTGAGTTTGGCCATGCGGTTCTTCTAGCACGAAATCGCGCCGCTTGGGGAGCACGTGTTGGCAGGGTGTGGTACGCGGCACGCGGCGGAAGACGCCGCCGCGTTCGGCATCGATCGCCGACCGTCATCCTGTGACCGGAGCGACATCCACCGAGACCGCCATGGCGTGTTGTCCGCCACCGGTGAAGACTCCCTTAATCGGGCAGACGTCGCTGTAATCCCTTCCGTAGGATAGGGTTATGTGATCCAGGCTGGGGATGGTGTTGTTCGTCGGATCCAGGTCGATCCAGCCCATTTCGCCGCAGTACAGCGAGAGCCAGGCGTGCGACGCATCGACGCCAATCAATCGCGGTTGGCCCGGCGGAGGCAGCGTCCGCAAATAGCCGCTCACATACCGCGCGGCCAACCCGATCGATCGCAGGCAGCCGATCTGCACGTGCGCGAAATCCTGGCAGACGCCGCGCCGCTGTTGAAATGCTTCCTCCGGCGAAGTGTGCACTGTCGTGGCCCAGGGATCGTACTGGAATTCCTCATAGATTCGTCGGGTCAGATCGACGGCGGATTCCAGGATCGGTCGCCCGGGGGAGAACGACTGACGCGCGTAGCCGGCCAGCAGGGGGTTGCGGCGGACATGCACCGAATCGAACGCAAACTGGTAGGCCGACAGTCCCTCGACGGAACGGTCATGCGGCAGAGCCTGCGCAATCGACTCCCAACTGGGCGATAACAGCTCGCCGTGGTGCAGGTTCGACGCGACGAACACGCGACTGTTGGTGGTCACCGTCAGAGAGTCATGCGCTTCCTGGATGGAAAAATACTGAATCTCATTGCCGAAATAGTCGCAGTCGCTGATCACAGGCGGTTGGCGAGGGATGGATCTGCATCCGGAATTCTTCGCAATACTGCCGGGGCCCTCGCGCGGCGTAAGACGCACCGCGTTGTGGCAGACCGGAATCACCTCCCCGTAGTGGTAACGGGTCGTGTGCGTGATCTGGTACTTCATGGGCTCGGCAGCTCCGGTTGGATTTCCGACAGTTGTTGCGGCAGGCCGGCATGGATCAGGTAGCGGTGCGAGATCATTTCTGAGAGTTGGGGCAATTCGATGGCCAACTGCATCAGGATCTCTCTCAAGTGTTCATGCTCGCCCAGCACGTGTAGCTCGGCGAGCAGGGGGATATCCGCCGTTCGTACGGTGTGCAGCAGCGACATCGCGGCTCGTTGATCGGGAGCGTACACGGTGGGCGGCTGTTCGCGCGGCAGATTGTTGATGTGGTCGGCGATCGACACCAATTGAAAGGCGACGCTCCGCGGATTGCTTTCGTCGGTCAACACGAGATCCAGCACGGCGGCCAATTGGAGGTTCGCCAGGTACCGCGAGCGGTAGGTCATCAGGCTGGCCGCGATCTCCAGCACCGCCTCCAGCACCGGATTGAGCGCCTCGGATTCCTGGCGGAAGCAACTGCGCAGCAGATTCACCGTTTGGATTGCGCGTTCCAGGCGTTGTCCGACGTCCAGGAAACGCCAGCCCAGTGTGCGCGTCATTCCCTCCGTGGCGAGCCCGCTGAAGGCGGCCAGATCGACGATCAGATGGTTCGTGATCGAGACGACGTCGCTCATGTTCGGCTGTCGTGAGAGCGGTGCGTCCCACTGTTGATCGATCCGGTGAATGATCCGCCAGCTGTCGACCGACATCCGGTCCCGCACGAGGGAAGCGACGCGGAACATCCGGGTGACGATCGACCGCAAGCTGCCAGGCTGACCGGCATCCAGAACCGCCTGGGGCAAGACCTGTTCGATGGCCGGCAACTGCTCGCGGATCCCGTCAATGACGAATCCCGGTTCAATCTGGCCCTGATCGGCCAACGACGCGAACCAGCACCGGCAACTCCGCCGCTCCGTCGATATCCGGTTCGCCGGTCAATCGTGTGGCGATCGTCCGCAGCAGGCCGCGCCGCGGCATCGGCTCGTTCGAGATGTCGGCCGAGCCAGAACAGGTTATCGGCCACACGACTGGGCAGCTCGGCACCGCTCCGCCGCAGCTCAATGCCGGTATCCGGACGGTTCATCAGCGTCACCGGTTGGACCGGGCTGTCCGCCACGATCCATGTATCCTTGCTCCGTTCACCGGCTTGGACCGACAGCTCCAAGGATTCCGTGTCGGACGAAATCCGGGTCAGACCCCCGGGCATCACCCAGTAGCCGTCCTCGGAACGGGCCAGGAAAGCTGCGCAGCGCAATCTGCGAACCCGGCACAGCCGCTTCGCCCGTCCAAACGGGGGCGGTCGAGCGGTAGACCTGTTCCTGCGCGACAAAGGCGGCCGGTTGAGCCTGGATTACCTCGCGCAACTGGTCCGTCGACATCTGTTGCAGCCGTTGATTGAACTCGTATTCCCGCCCCCGTTGACGAAAAGCGGGTTTCACGACCAATTCGTCCAGACGTCCGAGAACATAGGGCAAGGATGTACTATCGCCACACCACCAGGTGGCCACGCCGGGGATCCGCAACGGTTCTCCCAGCAACGCGATGGACAATCGCGGCAGAAAGGCCATCAGAATCGGGGACTCGACCAGCCCGCTTCCGAGCGCATTGACGACGGTCACCTGGCCGTTGCGAACCGCCCGGGTCAAGCCCGCCACGCCCTGAGAGGAATGCGGGTCAAGCTCGAGGGAGTCGCAGTCGACGCTGTTGGGACGTCGCAAGATCACGTCGACCGGCAGCAGCCCTCCGAGGGTCTTCACCAGCACCTGTTGGTTTCGTACCGCCAAGTCGCCGCCCTCGACCAGCGTGTATCCGAGGTACCGAGCCAGGAAGGCGTCCTCGAAAAAGTTGCGACTCTGCGGGCCCTCGCTCAACAACACGATTCGCGGGTTGTCTCGGTGGTGATTGGCAAACTCCCGGAGCGACTGTTGCAGCGCGATGAAATACCCGGCCAGCCGATACACGTAACATTGCTGGTAGGTACCAGGGAGCATGCGCGAAGTCACGATCCGGTTTTCCAAGGCATAGCCGGCACCGGACGGTGCCTCGGTGCGGTCGGCCAGCACCCACCATTGGCCGTCGGGTGAGCGAGCCATGTCCGCGGCGTACATCGTCAGGTAACACTGCTGGGGAACCGGCAGACCGTGGCAAGGACGATGGAATCCGCTGTGGCCAAACAGGACTTCTTGCGGTAGGAGCCCTTGTTGAAGCAGTTCCTGGGGGCCGTACAGATCGGCCAGCAGCAGGTTCATCAGTCGCGCACGCTGATTCAGACCGTCGGCCACGGTCCACCATTCGGCTTCCGCGATCAACAGCGGCAGGGCGTCTAATTCCCACGGGCGGGGCTCGTCTTGCGGATCACCGTAGGCCCCATAGGCGATCCCGTTTTCGCGGAGCAGTTGCTGAGCCTGCGCCCACCGGCGGCTGAATTCCGCTTCGCCCAATGCCTCCAGCGAGCTGTAGAACTTGCGGCAATGCGGGCGCAAGGTCCCATCGGGCTGTAACAGCTCGTCGTAGGTGTCGCGGCTGACGGAATAGCCGTCGAGCGGAAAACCAGATGTCACCCGATCGGAAGGAGTGGAGGTTGCGGCCATGCGTAAGAACCGTGTTCGAGTTGCGGGGGCCGGCGGCGACCCCATCGCTTCGATTGTACCGTAACATCATCGTTTCTCGTTCCCCTTTGCAGGAATCCCTCCCGTGTTGGATTCTTCCCCAGAAGTTGCCCACCAGAAACACCTTCCCATGCATGATGGAATGCTGGACGAAGGTCTCGGCCCTCGCCGAAACCGCCGATCCACGGTCTTTTGGATTCCGACCAAGACCCACGGTCTGACCGAGTGCGGGGTTGGAGAACGTCGCACAGCGGGCGAGACGGAAGGCAGAAACGTTGGCCTGGGAAGGCCAACGAACGGGACGGACTGGAAGTCCATCCCACCGGAGGCAACGGGACGGACTGGAAAGTTCATCCCACCGGAGGCAACGGGACGGACTGAAAGTTCATCCCACCGGAGGTAACGGGACGGACTGAAAGTCCATCCCAATCGAGACGCTCGCATAGCGGGGCCGGCAGGCCAAGCTCTTGCCGCCGGACCGGTCTCTTGCCGGTAAGCCAGGCTTCCGCCGGTGGGCCAGGCTTCCGCCGGTGGGCCAGGCTTCCGCCGGTGGGACAGGCTTCCGCCGGTGGGACAGGCTTCCGCCGGTGGGACAGGCTTCCAGCCTGTCTCGTACAATGGGCTTCTAGCCCATCCGCTGCCCAGCCTATGGCGCAGGTCTGGGAACTTGCCGACAACCGAGGGCGGTGTGGTGGGCCGAGACAACGACTTTCGGGCCCGAAAACACGAAAACACCGGGACAGCCGTAGCGGCCGCATCCCGGAAGTCACCATGGCGAATCCGATCACGACACCGCCACGTTGGCCGATGTTTGGCTTTGCGCGATGGTTTTGATCCGAAAGAAATCCTCGTAGATTGCGTCGCCCACCGAATTGAGTTGCGTCTGCAAGTCATCGATATATTCGTGCAGTCCCTGATCGACGACTTCTTCAATCCGCATGTAATCCATTTCCGAACGGAGTCGACCGAGCTGTTGTTCGGCCCGCGTTCGAAAGGTACCGGTGGCACTGCCCGCCACACTTTGCAGGGATTCGTGCGCCTTGATCAGGCAGAATCGAACCGAACGGGGGAATTGCCGGTCAAGGATCAGATAGTCCGCGACCTTTTCCGGCAGGATCCGGCCGTGCTCCCGCCGGTACATTTCCAATGCGCTGGTGGACTTCAAGAGGGCCGACCAGCGGACGATGTCCAGCGAGGAGCCAACGTCTGTGGGATCGGGCAGCAACAGATAGTACTGAACATCCACAATCCGCGATGTCTTGTCCGCGCGCTCCAGCAAACGTCCCAGTCGACCGAAGTGCCAGGCCTCGCTGTGACACATCGTGACGTCCGTTGCTCCGAGCAGGACGTGGCTCGAGCGTTTGACTTGATTGCAGAACACATGGATTTCGTCGGCCGTTTTCGGCTGCCCGGCGGCCGCCCGCACGAGATGGAAGAAGATGTTCAACTCTTCCCACATGGCGGAGGAAATCACGTCGCGGATGGTGCGAGCATTCTCCCGCGCTCGCTCCACACACGAGAGGATCGAATTCGGGTTCTCCCGATCAAACGCCAGGAACTGCAGCACGTTCGGTCGGCTAAATTCCGCGTATCGCTCGAGAAAAAGCTGCTCGTCGCCGGTGGTGTGGACCACCGGGGCCCACTGTTCTTCGATCGTGCCCTCGCCACCAAAGGCAAGATTACAGTTGACGTCCATAAAGCGGGCCACATTCTCGGCCCGCTCCACGTAACGCCCCATCCAGTAGACGGAATCCGCAACACGACTCAGCATCGAGCTTATCCCCTCGCGACGCTTGTCTGGAAGGTATCCGCGGCCGCGGGGCGGTCCGGCGCCGTCGACCGACTGGGCAGGACCCACGTGTCTTTGCTGCCGCCGCCCTGCGACGAATTGACGACCATCGAACCTTCTCGCAGTGCGACGCGAGTCAAGCCGCCGGGCAGCACGTAGATCTCTTTTCCGCAGAGCACAAAGGGACGCAGGTCAACGTGTCGCGGCTGCAGCTCGTCGCCGACAATCGTGGGCACGGTCGAGAGCGTCAGCATCGGTTGGGCAATGTAATTGCGGGGATTCGCCCGAATCGAATGCGCACACGCCTCGCGCTCCGCCCGCGTTGCCTGAGGACCCATCAGGATTCCGTAACCGCCGGACTCGTTCGTCGGTTTCACCACTAGCTGATCGAGATGCGACAGAACGTATTCCCGTTGCTTCGGATCGGAACAAAGATAGGTGGGAACGTTCGGAAGAATCGGCTCCTCGTCGAGGTAGTACTTGATGATTTGCGGTACGTACGCATAGACCGCCTTGTCGTCGGCCACGCCCGTCCCGGGCGCGTTGGCCAGCGTTACGCGTCCGGCCCGATAGGCCTCCATCAGATGATCGACACCCAGGCCGGAATCCGCACGAAAGCACTTCCGGTCAAGAAAATCATCGTCGATCCGCCGGTAGATCACATCCACTCGCCGCAGTCCGTGCGTCGTTTGCATCTGCACATAACCGTCTTCAACGATCAGGTCCGAGCCTTGCACGAGTTCAATGCCCATCTGCTGGGCGAGAAAAGTGTGCTCGAAATAGGCGGAATTGTAGATGCCCGGTGTGAGCAGGACCGCCGTGGGATCGGAGACGCCTGGTGGGGCACAGTCGAGTAACGTTGCTCAGCAGCTTCTCGGGATAGTCTTCGATCGCCGCGACCGACAACCCCTGGAAGATGTGGGAAAATGTGCGCTTCATGACCTCCCGGTTTTCCAGGACATAAGAAACGCCAGACGGACATCGCAGGTTGTCCTCCAGTACGTAGACCTGCCCATCCCGGTCACGCACCAGGTCGACGCCCGTGATGTGACACCAGACGCCATGCGGCGGATGATGCCCCAGGCACGGCCGCCGCAGTGTCGTGGCTGTCTCGAGCAAATCCTCGGGAACTACGCGATCGCGCACGATCCGCTGCCCGTTGTACACGTCGTCGATAAACAGATTCAGCGCTTGAATCCGCTGAATCAGTCCCCGCTCGATCGTCTGCCACTCCCGACCCGCAATGATGCGCGGCACGAGGTCAAACGGCCAGACCTTCTCCGTGCCGTCCTCGTGACCGTAGACAGCGAAAGTGATTCCGGCATTGTGGAAGTGCAGATCAGCCGCTTCCTGCTGACGCTGCAACTCCCCATCCGACAAAGTGCTCAGCCGACGAACGAATCGAGAACTCGCGTCTCGCGGTTCGCCCCGTCCATCAAAAATCTCGTCATACGCTCGGTCGGACCGGTAGCCACTCAAGACCATTGCCATGCTCCCCGGAGACGGTTTTCCCCCAGTCCGGCGTCGAAGCCGCGTGTTTTGCCGGGTATCGGCTGGGTCCGAAAGGGCGGTCAGGTGGGGCACGCGCATGAAGCTCCTCGCATACCAGATGGTCTCTTCACCCGGTATCGACCCGAAGGGCGCATTGCCCTTACAGTCACGCGCAGATTTCCCTTTTTTCTAAATCTTCCTATACCGCCTCGTCGCCTGTTTCGCCGGTGCGGATCCGAACGACTTGCTCGATGTCCGATACGAAGATCTTGCCGTCGCCGACGCCCCCCGTCTTACAGGCATCCACAATCGTTTGGGTCGCCGTGGCGGCGGCCGCGTCGGAAACGACGAGTTCCACCTTGATTTTCGGGTTGAAATCGACGGTGTATTCCGTCCCGCGATACACCTCTTTGTGGCCCTTCTGGCGTCCGAAACCACGTACTTCGGAGACGGTCATCCCCTGCACACCGTTCTCCGACAAAGCCTCTTTGACCTGTTCCAACTTCGAAACTCGAATAATCGCTTCAATCTTTTTCATGATTCTCCGCCGTGCCTCTTGAAACCAGAAGGATGGAAAGTCCATCGCTTACCGCAAATTACGCGCCATTGCGATGACATGTGCGAGAAGTCTAGCAAAACTCGTGGGTTTGAGCAGGTCGGGTACTGCCGGAGCGGACTTCGGCTGCCCAACAATCTGGCAGACGGTGCCCTCATGGGGCGCGACTCGGCGGCGCTGGGGCACGCGGGGGTCAGGCCGGGACAGGCCATGCGTGCCCCCTGCCGTTGCTGCCCGTGGATCCGCGGCTCCCCGTCCTTTGGGCGGCCCCTGTTGCGTGGCTGGGGGAGTTGGTCGCGTCCCATCGACGGGCGGCGAGCGGTCTCGGGGAGGACTCGTGGAGCTCTCCGCGGGCCACTTACCAGCGATACCAGCCTGCTCCCCCTGGCCAGATATTGATATTGTTGCGGTAGGAGTTGCGTCGTTGGGAGTAGGTGGATCGCGGCGGGCCGGGTGTTCGGGTGGCGGGGCCGAATCGGGCTGCCCCGCCTGATGAAGCGGCCGGAGCCGACCGTTGTTGCTGCATCAGGTCTTGGCGTAGCGACAGTGCAGCTTGTCGATTTCGCTCCGAAGCTTGCCGCATCCAGATCAGCGATTGATGCTTGCGACGTATCCGCTCGAGGACTTTGATCACCTCGGCCGGCGACATTCGAGCGATGTCGACCTTGAACTCCTTCAGCTCCTCATCACTGTAGATCGCCTGAACGGCCAGGAATTCTCGCAGCCAAGCCCGCGTCTCTTCCCATTCCGGGCTTTTCAGGATCGCCCGCAGTCGCCGGGTTTCCTGATACCATTGTGCGAATTCGTCCTCGGGCAGGGCGCGGATCTTTTCGATCAACGCGGACAAGTCGTCGGGCTTGAGAAGGATCTCATCGCCGACGTAACTCTCGAGCCACTGCAGTGCCTCTTGTCGTTGTTGCGCGATCGTCGGCGGGGGATTCGCGGCCGTCCTGTCTTGCGCCGAGGCAAACCCGGCCAGCGACAGCGTCAGGCACATGACGACGGGTACTGAACTTTTGAACATCTTTGCACCTGTTCCCCTCGTTTTCTGCGTAACCGAATGAACGAACGAGTCGCCGCAGCTTCCGGGCATCGCCGGGCAGCAGGGAGCGTTCTTCCGACGGCGTCTCCTCGATGAGTAGGACCCGGTCTCGGATGATCACCGGATCGATGAAGCGGTCGATTCGCGAAATCGCCGCATGACCTCTTTCCAGTTCGTCAACTGGACACCTTCGCTTTGGAACAACGCGCGAACCAGTGGATCCTGGAGTAATTTCGCATCCCAGACCAACTGTTGCCAGCGAGGCGTAATGGCCGCCAACGCGTCGCTCGCTTCCGCCGGTCCGAAGGTGATTTGACACAGCCCTGGGGGCAATTCCTGGACTAGCTTGACCAATGCATCGCGCTTCGCCGCATAGCTGTCCGCGTCGGGCAGGAATCGCACTTCATCCAATTTGGGTAGCGGATAGGAGCGCATTAAGTCTTGCGTTTGTTCCGTAAACGGAAACCCCTCTTGTTGAAACCGCTGAATGTGCTCCGGGGTGAGCTCGACTACCACGGCTGGAATCCAGTATCGTTCGGCGATCTGCAGGTAGACTTCCAGCAGATCGGGTCGCATAAACAGGGAGCCCATCGCCGGCAGCAAGTGCGTCGGTTGGATGCCCGCGGCACGGGCCCGTTCGACCTGTTGTGACAGTTCGCGGGCGACCTCTTCCGTGTCCGCACGTGCTGCCACTTGGTGGGGTGTCGCCCAGAAGTAACCGTCCGCGTCGATCAAGCTGCCGCTTTCCATCGGCCCCAGCAAGGGTCGCCAGCGACAGGCCCGACTCGGGCTGTTCAGCGTCAGGCAAATGCCTACGTCGCAGTCACCGTGCGATCGGCACCATTCGGCAAAGTCCGTGAACCACGGGCAGGGGACCATCACGCCAGCCGATTGGACGAGTCCCTCGGAGAGTAGTTTTTGTCCGGCGCGGTTGGTTTCGTACGCCGCGCCCATATGGTCGGCGTGCAAAATCAGGACACGCTTCTCGGGCGGGTATCCCAGCTTTTCCGCCCAGGTCTCCGCAGCGGCCGAACCGTGCCAGGACCACAAGAGCGGTAACAATGCCCAGATCGTGAATCTCATCGCTGCCAACCCCCATGTTTGAGTGCCCAGGCATCCTCCGGTCCGCGCGGAGATGACCGTCTCTTGTCCGGCCTCGCGCGACAGGGCTCCGTGAACCGGAGATCCATCCTGACGGGACTCCTATTGTACCCAAATTTCTCGAGTGGCAACGACGGAATCCGCACTCGCGGCGGCTACAATGGCGTCTCGCCTGACATGCTTGGGTGGAGGGCGACGAACCGGTCGATCCGCCGCAGAAGAAGGAGATGCGATCGCATGGAGAATATTCTGGAGTCGGCCGAGGGCACACTCGACAATGTGCAGACCACCGCGATTGGTCCGGAAGGATCCCTGCCGCTAACCGACGAAATGTTGCGTCACTGGCCCAGCGGGCATCTGTTCGGGATGACGCAGAATGCGGGAATGGGCTGGCCGGCACGCGACATGCTCGGGCCGCAGGTCCTGCTCCTCAGCACAGCCGGCGGCGTTCGAGCACCCGACGGTTCCCCGGTCGCGCTGGGCTATCACACCGGACACTGGGAGGTCAACCTGTTGGTGCAGGCCGCCGCGTTGGAACTGAAACGGCTGGGCGGCGTTCCGTTTGCTGCTTTTTGCACCGATCCCTGTGATGGGCGGACGCAAGGTACACCCGGGATGTACGATAGCCTTCCGTTTCGCAATGATGCCGCGGCTCTGTTTCGGCGACAAATTCGGTCGTTGCCCACGCGTCAAGCGGTCCTGGGTGCCGCGACCTGTGACAAGGGGTTGCCGGCCATGATGATGGCGCTTGCCGCCACGCCAGAATTGCCGACCGCCTTGATTCCCGGAGGTGTTACCCTGCCGCCCCGCGTGGGCGAAGACGCGGCCAAAGTGCAGACGATCGGCGCTCGATACGCTCACGGCAAGATCAGCCTCGAGGAGGCCGCGCGGGCCGGGTGTAGCGCCTGTGCCTCACCGGGCGGCGGTTGTCAGTTTATGGGGACCGCGGCCACGTCGCAGGTGGTAGGCGAAGCCCTGGGATTGACGTTGCCGCATGCCGCGCTGGCGCCGAGCGGACAGACCAATATGGCTCGACATGGCACAGCGGACGGCACGGGCGCTCTGGCAAATGATCCAGCGCCGGCAGCGAACCGAGAGCATTCTGACCGACGACTCGGTTCACAATGCCATGGCGGTTCATGCGGCTTGCGGGGGCTCGACCAACTTACTTCTGCATCTGCCTGCGATTGCTTTTTCGGCCGGTCTGACCCGCCCGACGGTCGAGGATTGGATCGCCATCAACCGTCGCGTTCCGCGGATCGTCGACGTGCTGCCCAACGGACCCGTGAATCATCCGACGGTGCGAGTCTTTCTGGCCGGAGGCGTTCCGGAAGTGATGCTCCATCTACGCGAGTTGGGGCTGCTGCGGCTTGAGGCGCAAACCGTTGCAGGCATGTCGCTGGGTCAGATTCTGGATTGGTGGCAGGCCAGCGACCGACGTCGCCGGCTGCGGGAACATCTTTTCGCGGTGGACCAGGTCGATCCGGATGAGGTGATCCTGCCCCCGGCCGAAGCGCTTCGGCGGGGCATGACCAGTACGGTTTGTTTCCCCCGCGGGAATCTCTGTCCCCAAGGCGCGGTGATCAAAGCGACCGCGATCGATCCGGCCGTCGTGGACGCCGACGGAGTCTATCGCAAGACCGGCCCTGCCGTGTTTTCACGCGAGAGCAGCAGGCGATGGCCGCCTTGAAGGGGCAGGGCGACCGGCCTATCCGCCCGGGCGATATCCTGGTGCTGATCGGCCGGGGACCGATGGGGTCCGGGATGGAAGAGACCTATCAGATCACCTCGGCCCTGAAACACATCCCCTGGGGAAACGAAGTCGCCGTCGTGACCGATGCGCGTTTTTCCGGTGTCAGCACCGGGGCGTGCATCGGACACGTGGGGCCGGAAGCCCTGGCCGGCGGGCCAATCGGGCGGCTTCGTGACGGCGATCGGATTCGAATCGAAGTCGACCGCCGCCAACTGATCGGGAGCGTGGATTTGGTGGGCGATGAGCAGCAGAGCTGGAGCCCGGAGCAGGCGGAGCTGGTTCTGCAACAGCGATCGGCACACCCGGGTCTGAGCCCGGATCCGGAACTGCCTGCCGAAACCCGGCTGTGGGCTGCGCTCCAGCAACTCGGCGGCGGCACCTGGGGCGGGTGTGTCTACGACGTGGAGGCCATTCTGCGACGCTTGGCATAGAAGCGATGCTTCCCGGGTGGCCCGTGGCACGCTGCGGGCGCGACCGGTCAGGGCCAGATGCCCGCTGTCCGCAACGCCAGGATCGCCGCGACGCCAATCAACAGCAGCAGGCCCACGACCTTCAGCACGCCCGCGTACTTGCCTCCGCCGGTCGACTTGGCCTGAAACGGCCCAATCGGCTTGGCAATCTCCTTGCGTCCGGTCCGGCGCGTCCCCAGCTTGCGTCCCGTCTCCGTGTTGAATCCGCAGTTCACACAAATCACGTCGTCCGGCTGCATGTCCGTCCGACAATCCGGACAGCGTCGTCCGGTGGCGGAAGCTGTGAGGTTGGCTTCATCCAGCAGGCTCGCGACGCCGTCGACATCCGATAGGCCATCGACTCCGCCGGACGACTGGTTGGTCGCTCCCGTCCAGCGAGGGCTCGCCGGCGGGGACCGGGACCGGCTGCTCGACAGGCCGGGCACTTGATCGTCTTGCCCGCCAACCGAGAGGGGACTGCCAGCGCCTTGCCACACTCGCAGCGGCAAGCGGATCGGGACATCGCCATCCGCGGCCGCGGCGGATGCCGGGACGGCGATGGGCGTTCCGCAAGCCGGGCATTTCACCTTTTTCCCGGCCAGTTGATCCGGGACTCGCAACGATTTTCCGCAGGAACAGGCAACTTCAATCGGCATAGCGCATGGATCTCGTCGAAAATGACTCGCGGGGGCGGATGGGCGAGGACCCCGTGCGAGCAGTACTGGAGGATTCCCAACGGCGTGGGCGAACTGATCCCCCTTCTGCCTGTTCTATTCTGCGCAGGAGACTGGTCGCGACAATCGACGAGTGAGGAAACCGTTCCGGCGACCACCCGGGTAGTCGTCCGTCGATCGCCCATTGCCGCCACCGGGTCGATCGCCGGGGCCTCGCTGTCATATTGGCAGTTGCCGGTCGGCCCCCGCGCTTGAGGCTGCCAACGTGGCCTCCGGAGGCCTCCTCGACGACCGGCCCTTGGTCTGTAACTTCTCTGCCAAAGCAGACTTAGTACGTCATTTTCGTTTTGGTCCGATGTTTGCTCCAGAAGGCGAGCTCTGAGCCTCGGTACGCCCATTTGGCAGTCAGTCTGCCGACCGCGGTGGACTCGGCAGATCGCGAAATACTGGTAATTCCATGGTTTGAATTGGTGTCGGGAGGTGATAGTCGATGGCAACAGCGACCAAAGCGAAGAAGAAGGTCAAACTCCAACCCCTCGGGGATCGCGTCGTGGTGGAGCGTGAGGATGCGGAAACCACGACCGCCGGCGGGATCGTGCTGCCCGATTCGGCGAAGGACAAGCCGTCACGCGGGCAGATGGTGAGCGTTGGGGACGGACGTCTGTTGGAGGATGGTTCACGCGGCAAACTGCAGGTCAAAGTGGGCGACCGTGTGATTTTCAACAGCTACGCCGGGGAAACATTCAAGGTGGGCGACGACGAGCTGTTGTTGATGCGTGAGGACGAGATCCTCGCGGTGTTGGAGTAGTCGAGGGGAGCCGGACGCGACGGCCGCAGGAGCGTGCAACCCGGACTCGGTCGGGGCCGACCAGCGAGCCGCGGACGATCGCCAAGTGGCTTCCCGAGAAGGGGGCCCGAACTCGAGCTTTCACGCTACAGAAACAAAATCCGAATCATTCGGCTCACCGAGCCGATCCACTGAAATTTGTCTGAGGAGATACAAAGTCCATGGCAAAGATCATTGCATTCGACCAAGAGGCCCGCGAAGCGATTCGACGAGGCGTCTCGAAACTGGCCAGGGCGGTCAAGGTGACGCTCGGCCCCAAGGGTCGCAACGTCATTCTGCAGAAGAGCTTCGGTTCGCCGACCGTCACCAAAGACGGCGTGACCGTGGCCAAAGAGATCGATCTGGAAGACGTCTACGAGAACATCGGCGCCCGAATGGTGCGCGAAGTCGCCAGCAAGACGAGCGACGTCGCCGGCGACGGGACCACGACCGCGACCGTGATGGCCGAGGCGATCTTCAACGAGGGCCTCAAGGCCGTCGTCGCCGGCGTCAACCCGATCCAGATGAAGCGGGGCATCGAATAGGCCGTTGCCGATCATCACCGAAAAACTCGAGAAGATGTCGATCAAGATCAAGAGCAAGGAAGAGATGGCGAACGTCGGCTCGATCGCCGCGAACAACGATCGTGAGATCGGTTCGCTGCTGTCCGACGCCATGGAAAAGGTCGGCAAGGATGGCGTGATCACGGTCGACGAAGGCAAGAGCCTGCAGACGGAGGTCGAATGGGTCGAAGGAATGCAGTTCGATCGCGGCTACCTGTCGCCCTACTTCGTCACCGATCCGAACACCATGCAGTGCGTGCTGGAAGACTGCTACGTGCTGGTATTCGAGAAGAAGATCACGAACATCAAGGACATGGTGCCGCTGCTCGAGGCGATCGTGCAGCAGTCCAAGCCGCTGTTGATCGTGGCCGAGGACATCGAGGGCGAGGCGCTGGCCACGCTGGTGATCAACCGGCTGCGCGGCACCTTCAAGTGCTGTGCGGTCAAGGCGCCCGGCTACGGCGATCGCCGCAAGGCGATGCTCGAGGACATCGCGATTCTGACCGGCGGCACCGCCGTGTTCGAAGCCCTGGGTCTGAAGCTCGAGACGCTGCCGATTACCGACCTGGGGCGTGCGAAGAAGGTGATCATCGACAAGGACAACACGACGATCATCGAAGGGGCTGGCAAGAGCTCCGACATCAAGGGTCGGATCGACCAGATTCGTCGCGAGATCGAGAACACGACCAGCGACTACGATCGCGAGAAGCTGGAAGAACGGCTGGCGAAGCTGGCCGGCGGCGTGGCCAAGGTCAACGTCGGTGCGGCGACCGAAAGCGAAATGAAGGAGAAGAAGGCCCGCGTCGAGGATGCGCTGCACGCCACGCGAGCGGCCGTCGAAGAAGGGATTCTGCCCGGTGGTGGAGTGGCTCTGCTGCGAGCAGCTCGCCTCCGTCAAGCCGGGCAGCGACATCAGCCACGACGAGCAGGTCGGCTACCAGATCGTCCTGCGAGCCTGCCGAGCTCCGCTGACGATGATCGCCGAGAACGCGGGTCAAGGATGGCGGGATCGTCTGCGAAAAGGTCGCCGATGCGAAAGGCAACCAGGGATACAACGCCCTGACCGACGTCTACGAAGACCTGGTCGCGGCCGGCGTGATTGATCCCACCAAGGTGACCCGCACCGCTCTGGCGAATGCCGCCAGCGTCGCCACGCTGCTGCTGACCAGCGATGCCCTGATCGCGGAAAAGCCCAAGGAAGAGAAGAAGAAGGCCGGTCACGGTGGTGACTACGACATGTATTGAGAACGGAGTTCGTGCTCTTGCGTGCGGATTCCGATCGCACGCGATTGGTCCAGTCCGGGGTGTCGCACGAGTCCGTCATGCGGCGGGTCGTGCACACTCCCGGAACAAGGACTCCTCTTGCCTGCTCCCCCGCCTTCTGCTGGAGCGACCGAACGGGTCCGCTGTTGGGCTTGTAATCCGCCCCCCCGTTCTGCGTCTTGACTCGAGGCTCGCGAGATCCTCGGACGCGATGCAAGCCTGCTTCGGCGAATGCTGGCGCGGCTTCTCAGATTTCCGCCGCGATCGTCCGCGGCCTGGCCGAATCGACCGATTGGACTGATCTGGCGGGAAAAACGGGATCTTCCGTGAGATCGACCGCTGAACGCTGCGGCGAGGCGACCGAAATGTCACTGGCCCCATCGGAATCGCGCGGCCGTCCGACAATCGCTTCGTATAATGAGATGAACTAGAGAAGAGTTACCGGCAGCTACTTCGTCCGCGGGTTCGCGCTGATCTGATCATGTTTTCGACGCTTCGCTATGGCTTGCTCCTGTTCTGGTGTCTGCTCGGCTGGTGGTGTCCGTCTGTCTTGGCGGCGGAACCGTCCATCGTGCAGCTCCGAAACGGTGGACAGCTGGTCGGGGACGTAGTTCGCGTACCGACCGGACAAGAAGAGTCGGATGTGCAGTACTACATCGTTAAGCTCTCGTCCGGCGCCGGGTCAAGTTGACGGCCCGTCAGGTTCGTAAGGTCGTGGATCCATCGCCGCCGGAAAACCAGTATGCGGGTCTGCTGCGTCGGATGCCGGATACGGCAAAAGGCCATTTGACGATGGCTGCGTGGTGTCAGGAAAACGGGCTGAATGATCAGCGGTTGCATCATCTGGAACAGGTATTGCGACATCAACCCGATCACGAAGACGCTCGCCGCATCCTGGGATACGGGCTGATTGACGGTCAATGGGTGCGGGCCCAGGACTGGATGGAGCAACAGGGGTACGTCCGTTACCAGGGTGCCTGGCGCTTGCCGCAACAGGTTGCCATCCTCGAACAGGCACGCGAAACGGAGTTAGCCGAGAAGCGTTGGCGCCGCGATCTGAAAATGTGGCGCGGCTGGTTGGGTGGTCGCCGTGACGCGGAAGCGCGCGAGAAGTTCCAACAACTCAAAGACCCGCTGGCGATTCCCGGATTGGCAGTCTTGCTGAGCGAGGAGCGGGACGCGCAAGTGCGCGAAATGTACATTGATTTGCTGGCGCGCTTTTCGCATGCGAAGGCGTACTCCGCTCTGATTCAGATTGCGTTGGAAGATGTGGATCTGGAGAACCGGTTGCGCGCGATCGACTATTTGCGGGAGAACGGCAGAACACACGCCGTCCAGGCGTTTGCCCGGACGCTTGGCCACAAAAACAATCAAATGGTCAATCGTGCGGCAGTGGCTCTCGGTCGGCTTGGCGATTCGGACGCCGTGTTGCCGCTGATCCACGCACTCGTCACTCGACACGAAACGATCACTCGACCCACGGCCGATATCCGTCCCAGTTTTGGCGGGTCTCGCGATGGCACCGGAAGTTTCAACGGACTGAGCGTGGGCGGCGGTGGTCCGAAACGCGTCGTGCGATCACTGAAGAACAAGGATGTCTTGCAGGCATTGGTCTCGCTCACCAAGCAGAACTATCAGTATTCGACGCCGGACTGGATGCGCTGGTACGTCAGCGAGAATTCGTCGCCCGGTGTCAATCTTCGCCGTGATCTGTGACCCGGAGGCCGGCTGTGGAGTGCCGGTTTCTTGTCGCTTGGAGCGCCAGTGAATTCTCTGCTCTCGTCCGGTTGCCCGAGGTGGAGCGGTACGTTGACGCTGCGCTCCCATTCGGGGTACACTCGCGGGTTTCGTTGTCGGAGCTGATCGCCACGCCGGGTCGCCCCCGTCGGCCCGCAACGCTTCCTCTTTGGGCTGGAGACGTGCATGAACCAGGAGCTTCTTTCACAAGCCGCCACGATGGCTCGCGGATTGGCAATCGATGCGGTTGACGCGTGCAGTTCAGGGCATCTGGGCTTGCCCCTCGGAGCAGCGGAGATCGGCGCCGTACTGTTCGGTTCTGCGTTGAGCTATCATCCTGCCGATCCACGTTGGCTGAATCGAGACCGTTTCGTGTTGTCGGCCGGCCACGGCAGCATGTTTCTTTATAGCTGGCTGCACTTGGCCGGTTACGATTTGCCCTTGGAACAGATCCGCGAATTCCGACAACTCGGCAGTCACACGCCAGGACATCCCGAATTTGGTGAGACACCGGGCGTCGAGGCGACCACCGGGCCGCTCGGACAAGGCGTCGGGAACGCCGTCGGGTACGCGATTTCGGCGAAGATGCTGGCGGCCCGCTACAACACGACAGAGCACCAATTGTTCGACTACCACGTCATCGCTCTGGCCGGTGACGGCTGTCTGCAGGAAGGAGTTGCCAGTGAAGCCGCCGCATTGGCAGGGCACCTTGGGTTGGATAACCTGATTCTGATCTACGACTGCAACGATGTGACGCTCGATGCGATGGCCGATGTCACGCAAAGCGAAGACACGGCAGCACGGTTTGCCGCCTATGGTTTCGACGTCACGACGGTCAACGGCCATCAATTGCAGGCGGTCGCCGATGCTTTGCAGAAAGCGAAAGCGGCCGATAACGGGCGGCCAAAACTGATTGTGGCGAAGACCGAAATTGGTCGAGGGATCCCCGAAGTAGCCGGAACGGCGAAAGCGCACGGCGAAGGCGGCGCAAAATACGCCGTCGCCGCACGCGAGCGGTTGGGATTGCCCACGGAGCGGTTCTACGTCTCGCCGGCCGTCGCGGAGTTCTTCGCTGGTCATCGAGCGGTTTTGCAGCAGCGATACGAACAGTGGCAAAAGGCGTTCCAAGACTGGTCGCAGAAGAATCCGCAATCAGCGCAGGAACTCGCGACTGCCGTCGCGGCAAGACGCCCCCGGATGACCTGTCGGAAAACATCGCTCCCTTCGCCGCCGATTACAGCGATGCGACTCGGTCCGCCGGCGGTGTCGTGATTCAGCAAGTCGCGAAGGCCGTTCCGGAGTTCGTCACCGGCAGCGCGGATCTGTTTGGCTCCACGAAGAATTACCTTCGCGAGGGAGGCGATTTCAGCCGCCAGAATCGAACCGGGCGCAATCTTTGGTTCGGGATTCGCGAACATGCGATGGGAGCGGTTCTGAACGGTATGGCCTACGACGGAATCTTTCGGCCGTCCGGTGCCACGTTCGCCGTCTTTGCCGACTACCTCCGGCCCGCCATTCGCCTGGCCGCACTCGCCGAACTGCCGGTGCTCTACATCTTCACGCACGATTCCGTCGGCGTCGGCGAGGATGGACCGACGCACCAGCCGGTAGAGACCTGCAGCGGTTTGCGCGTGATTCCCGGCCTCGATGTGATTCGCCCCGCCGATCCCGAGGAAGTGGCCGGCGCTTTCACTGCCGCCTTGCAGCGTCGTGATGGTCCGACCGCGTTGCTGCTTACACGGCAAAAAGTCCCTACGCTTCACGATCTGCCGGTGGAAACCAGACGCCAAGGCGTGGCACGCGGTGCCTACGTCGCGCGCAAGGAAACCGAAACGCTAAAGACGATCCTGATCGCCACCGGAAGTGAACTGCAGTGGGCTTTGGCGGCAGCGCACGAATTGGGGCCTTCCGTGCGAGTGGTCTCGATGCCCTGCTGCGAGCGATTCGATCGACAGCCGGTTGAGTATCAACAACAAGTGCTCCCCACCGAGTGCACGCGTCGCGTGGCCATCGAAGCGGGTGTCAGTAGCCTCTGGTACAAGTACGTCGGCCTTCAAGGCAGAGTCGTGGGCATCGACCGGTTTGGCCTCAGCGCCCCGGCCCGACGGTCATGAAAGAATTGGGAATATCGGTGGAGCATCTCTTGCAGACCGTCCGTGATCTGGATGCGTAGTGTTGTCCTGGAGTGCTTGGGGGAACTACGCTCCGACGGAGGAGGGGAACGCCGACAAGGCGGGTGTCGCGGATGAACGCGGATGGTGGGACACCGCTTGGAGCTGTCTCATGCACCGGCCGTTCGAATGGAGAAGCGGAACGCGGACAAGGCGGATGTCGCGGATGAACGCGGATAGTGGGACACCGCTTGGAGCTGTCTCGAGTACCGGCCGTTCGAATGGAGAAGCGGAACGCGGACAAGGCGGATGTCGCGGATGAACGCGGATGGTGGGACACCGCTTGGAGCTGTCTCGAGTACCGGCCACTTTTCCGTTTCCGGTCTGTGCTCCGAACCCCGCCGCTAACTCTGACCCTTGTCTCGGTTGTTCACTCTATCTCCGATCCGCGTTCCAAACTTCTTCTTCTCCTTCTTCCCGCTTCCCGTTTTTTCTTGTCCCTTTCCCCCCTTTTCTTCATGTTCTCCTGCCATTCCCGTGATCGTCTCCACGGACTCGAAAGCCGGTGCATCGCAACATCTGGCGTGGAACGGGCCTACCTCGCCGACGACGCGCAGAACACGTTGATCGGTTGCGGATTCCGACGTTGTTGTAGTGCATCCGCCCGTCTATGATCCTCGCGGTCCGGCCACGCTCGTGCTGGCCGCTGTAAGCACTCATCGAGTTGAGTTGCATCCGCCCCCGCGTGAGCCTGATCTCTGCCGACTTGGTGTCGGAGGTGGTGCTGTCATTGCTGTCACGGCACTTTCCGCCGGCCTGGACAAGACGCGAGATTCGGTCGCCTGGCGGCCGATGTAAGAAGCAGCAGGACGAGCGTCGGTTTGCCAATGGTGGCACTCGGCGCTGACGTTTCTCGCGGGAAAGGATTCCGATGGTACGACCAGTAGTCTCGAGTGCTTTGCGGCTGATGGTTTTCTCGTTGGGTATCGTGCTTTTTTATTCCGGCTGTCGTGGAACGCAGTATGCGCGAGTCATTCAGCCGGGAGAACGCGAGATGGTGGGAAGTCACCACGCCGGTCAGGAGACGTACGAAACGCTGATTGACGAGGCGGTCTGCAAGCTCCTCGCCCGGCATGGGCACGTTCCGCAGGTTCCCATTACGGGAGAGGTGGAGCTACTGCCCGCGCCGCAGATGCGTGTTTGTTATGTGGGAGTGGAAAACCAGACGGCCGAGGAGATTGGTGACTTCAAAGAGCAGATCTACGAGCAGATCGATGCTCGGCTGCTGGAATCTGAAACATTCGTGCCGATCAGCCGCCGATACGTGGATGCGGGGCTCCGCACCACGCGGGTCCGTCCCGACGAACTGTTTGTCCCGGAACACATGCGTACTTTCGCGCAGGTGATGGAACAGCAGGGGCAGCCGTTCGACTACTTGCTGTTTGCCAAGTTGACTTCAGGAACGACGCGGCAGAACCACGACTATCAGCGTGATTACGTTTTGACTCTTGAGCTGGTTGATATTCGATCAGGTGAGCAAGACAAGCAGTCCGCGATGTTGAGCAAGGCGTATCACCATTCCTGGATCAGCCGCGCCAAGTCCAAGTGGTCGCCGTGGTAGTCCTCGCCACGGCGGATCTATCGCACGGATCGATGACGTTGTCTTGTTCCGCAGCACGTGTCTTCTCCAACGCCGCCCGTGGGTTCGGGCTGCTTCTGCTGTTGATTGTTCTGGGGACGTCCGGTTGCACGACCTATGCCCGACGCGTGACCGGGATCCGGACCGCCTTCTACGGACAGCATCTAGAATCGGCCGATCAGCTCATCATGGCCGGCCTGAAGCGGCGCGATGGCAATGAGGACGTTCTGAAGCTGGAGCACGCGATGGTGCAGCTGGCTCGGGGCGAGCCGGCTGCAGCCGAACGAACGTTGCGCGAAGTCCGCGACCACTTCGATGAACTGGAACAGGCGGATCTGGCCGAAACGGCGTTTTCCTACCTGACCGATGACAAGCAGCGCGCGTATGCGGGAGAAGACTACGAGAAAGTGTTGGTCCGCGCTTTTCTGGCGCTCAATAACCTGTTGCACGACGGAACGGACGCGCTGGCCTACAGTCGACAGATGATCGACAAGCAGGAACAGATCATCGCGGCCGGTGCGGACGAGCAAGGCGAGAACCCCAAGGCGGACTATCCCCGCGTTGCTTTGGCACCGTACGTCTACGGGATGTTGCAGGAGGCCACGCATCGGGAGTATGACGATGCGGAGCGCTCGTATGCGGCGGTGGTCAGTTGGCAACCGGATTTTGACGCCGGCCAGCAAGATTGGAACCGTGCGCAGTATGGCCGACATTCCCAACCTGGAAATGGAGTGTTGTATGTCTTTGCTCTTACCGGCCGTGGACCGTACAAGGAGGAGGTGGTTGAGACGCCCAGTTCCGCCGCACTATTGATCGCCGGTGAAATTCTGAATCAGGCCGGCGACCGCGGCGTGACGCCCAACATCGCGCCCGTGAAGGTCCCCAGGGTCGTGGCCCAAGCGAACAGCGTGCAATCGCTGGCGGTCCGGGTGGACGAGAAGCTTGTCGGTCAGACGACGACGATCACCGATGTCACGAACCTGGCGATCCGCCAGTACGAAACGGTGTTTCCCACGATCGTGGCGGCGCGGTGCGCACGTCGCTGCGTAAAAAAGGGCGTTTTGTACGGCGCACAAGAGGCCGCCGATATCCGCGTGAATTCGGCGTCGAGCCTGGCATTTGCCGCCCTGGGCGTTGCGTGGGAGGCGACCGAATCGGCTGACACGCGGTGCTGGGGCCTCCTGCCCGACAAGATCCAGGTGTTGCGCATGGAATTGCCGGCCGGCGACCATCAGGTTGATCTGGCGCCGGTGGTCCCGGGATGGGGCGGCAGCCCTGTGGTCGTGACTCGGTCCGTATCAATCGCGGACGGACGGAATACGTATCTGCTGGCAATCTGTCCCGGGGAGTCTTTCGTGGGCGAGATTCTCGTCCACCAGCCCTGACGGCCTGGGTTGGCACGCCGGTTGGCCGGTGTCGGGCGACGCTCGAACGGAATCAGGACAGCTGACTTGCGACACGCAGTCCGTTTCTTGGTACGGAGCGGAGACCGACCCGGAACGGGATTGGGACAGTCCCCGGATGCCCCGTACGGTTGTGCTGCGTTGTCGCAGGACTCAGAAGCGACGGCGTCGCGCGAAACCGATCAGACCACCGAGCATCGCCAGGGCGAGCGTGGCCGCGGATGGTTCCGGGACAGCCATGATCGACAGATTGTCGAAGTAGACGGTTGCATCCGTGACGCCGTCTCCGTCATTGTTTAGTCCCAGGTATAGCTGAGACCAACCGTCGACGGGATCAAACTGCAGATTGCCATCTGCCACCGGGGCGCCGAACAGAATCTCGGAAGTGAGTGTCGCCGTGACCGTCGACGTGAGCGGCCAATCATCCGCGGTAAGGCCGAGCGACATGACTTCTTGATCCCAGCCACCTGTTCCGCCGCTGTTGGCGATCTGCACCGTTTCAAACCACGCGGGGGCTGCCGACGTCGCCACATCGGCTCGGCTCGATAAACACGTCATAGGAGATCGTTCCGCCGTTGGCTACGGCGGACTGCAGTTCGGCCCAGAGCTCCGGGTTGGATGGAATGTCCAGCTTGACTCCGTTACCGGACCAACCGCCGCTTGCCGAGATGGCGAGCGAACCGCCGTTGTAGTCGGACCAGGCGGCGGTGGCCAAATCGGAGACGAAGCCCTCCGTGTCGGCGTCGAACGTCAAGGTGACTGCAGCGGGGGCGGTCGAGAAGATCAGAAAGGAGACAACGAGACCAATCAATCCCTGGGCGATACGCATTAGCAGGATTCCTCTTGAAGAAGGCTCAGAGACAAAAACTCAGAAACAGAACGCATGCTCTTCCCCAGTCTAAACCGCCGACCGCATTTGTCGATCGGCGAATCGGCGATCCGACGGCCGGTGTTCCAGGATCTGAACAAGCGGGAGAGGTTCCGAGGGGAAAGACGCTGCCATGCGTCGTCGTGAAGGCAAGCGTCGGGTCGAAATCGAGGTGAGACCGACGCCGGGCATTGATTCGCCGCACAACGGGATGCGGACCCCGCAACCGAATCCGCCGGCACCAGGGCGACCGCATGGGCGTCGTGGGGCGGCGCCTCGGTCAATTGCCGCTTTCGGACGGGTCCGCCGAGTTGTCCTCTTCCAGGCCGCGGCTGGGAAAGCTTTCGTCGTAGCGTTCCATGAGGTTCTTCAGTTTGAATCCTGGCGGCGGCCAAGGCAGTTCCATTTGGGCCAGCAGCCACTGGTAGCGTTTCACTTCATCGACGAGATCTTCGGCGGTTGCATCTTCCAGCATGTCCGGATACTCATCGAAGATTTGGGCCCAAGCGTCCCATGCCTGCTCGTACTTCTGCCGCATTTGTTCCAGGTCGGCTTCGCGATAGGCTTGATTCGCTTCGTAAATGAGATTCCGGGCTTGAATGGCCGTGTCTGTTTGTTCGATCTCGCAGCGTTGTTTCCAATAGGTGTAGTTCACCTGATCTCGGTACAGTCGAATGGCTTCCGCCGTTGCATTCGGCTTCTTCGCCCTGCCGCACGATACGTTGCACTTCGCGGCGTTGGTCGGCCGGAGTTCGATCGGCTAAATCTGCGAGAGGAACTTTGAGTTTCCGTTCGGCGCTGCGGGCGGCCGCGGCCTGTTCCATCGTCCGTTCCAGGCGCGGTGTATCCAGAGCGCTTCCGTTCTTCTTCGCTGAGTTCGAGCGCGTCGTTCGGCACGCACCTGTTCACGGACACCGGGGATCATCCGGTTCAACTCTTCCTCCAGACGTTGACTCTTCTTTCTGCAGCCGCTCGCCGTCATTGAGCCGTATGGCGAAGCCGTAGGATGTTGGGATGGGACGATCGCCGTACGCGTTCCACTGTTCCCCGGCTTTCATCCATGCGTATTGGGCCGTCTCGTCGAGATAGCCCTCTTCCTCGATCGCCACCGCATGATTGATCAGCCATTTCGGTGGATACGAATGAAACAGAAGCGGCGTCTTACCACGTTTGATCCTACCGGTGTCGTCGACCAGGCGACCGCGGATGGGAACGCCGCTTTCGACCAGTTCTTCCCCTTTCAAGAACCACTGTCGGCCGGCCAGCCAGTTGTCCGGCCGATTGTCGGGGCCGACGGTATTATCCATGCTGATATTGGCCGACAGATCGTCGTGATAGTCGCTGTCCTCGCGGAATAGCCGACGGTACTGGACGTATTCGTCTGCCTTGCCCAATTTGTGTCCGAACGTCCAGCCGATCTCCCAGTCGAGAATCGGTTCCTCCGAGTTGTAGCGAATCCCATCCCGTAAGAAGTCGATGCCGCGTTTGATCCAGTGATACCGGGAACGGTAATCGTCGAATTCGATCGAAACATTGTAGGCCAGGTTCCAACCTTGAAACTGCCAGACGGAGATGAAGTTGGGTTGGAGTTTGCTGATCTGATTGAGCGTGGCGGCCAAGCTGTCCCAGTCATGTTCCCGCTTGTATCGATTGGCTCGCTCCCACAAGAGGTTGGCGGCAATTCCACGCATGCCCAACGTGGCGAGCTTCATGGATTCGCTCGCCGGGTCGATCTCCCCCAGGACGGCTTGCGAGAGACGGTGTTCGTTGCGCAGTTGCGCCAGAACGCCACCTTCCGTGCGAGGACCCTCTGGGTTCCGCGGGTCACGCAGGGCGGGGCGGCTGATCAGGTACATGGGAATCAGCAGCAGGGCAATGATCACCCCGTAGATGATTTTGCGAACAAACGAAGCCTGGGAAATCATGCCGCGATCTCTCGAGTTTTGAAGAAGAAATAGCCGGCGGTGGCGAGCACCATGGCGTAAGCCAACGTGACCACCAAGTGCTGTGCCATCAGCGCGGTGTGGGATGTCAAAACCGTAGGCGACAAACCGGCTGGTGTTGAACTTGCCACAGTCCGGCATCGCGTAACTGACCGCCTGCATCACTTGCAGGAAGATCCCGTCGATCAGCTGAATGACCGTCGTGTCGAGCCCCTTCTCCAGTTCCACCAACTGGTTCTTCTGCGTGAACAGACGAACGAGCGATTCCAGCGGTCCGCCGCCCGGCATCTCGCCGCTGGCGACGTCGAAGACAAAGCCCTTGAAGAATCCCATCACCAGGGCGGCCAAGGTCGCCAACATCGCGACCGGCCCACTCAAGAACGTGCTGAACGCGACACCGAAGCAAGTCACGACGACCATCTGGAACCAGATACTCACGTATCCCTTGACGAAGTTCACCCAGAACGGGCGGTTCGCCGCCCGCAGATACAGATCGGCCGAGGCCATTCCAAAGTACTGTTCCGTGTCGAGACAGCGAATCCAGACCTCCAACGCGCCTGTCTGCGGATCGACCAGGTCGCGGAAGATATCCACTTCCTGCTCGACTCCCTTGCGCGTTACGAGCGGTGATCTTTCGCGGAATCTGCAGTTGGATCACTTCGTAATCGCGCGCCGGAAAACTGATCTCGATGCTTCGCCAACCGCCGTCCGCCGCTGTCGGCAGGCCCTCTTCGTCGAGCGGGGCCGGCTTGACGAGCTCCAACGTGCCCGTCAGCGGCTTGTCGATCTCGCCCTTGTGGCTGCGAAATAGCTCGAGCGTCAGTTCCAACGGCAACGCTTTCGGGAAATTCTCGCTCGTCGAGTTGCTCGAATCGCCAGATCGCGGCGGCGAGCGTGCCGCCTTCGATGTACTTGCGATACTTCCATTCGGTCCCGACGTTGATTCCCTGTCCCGGGTTACCCGCTCGATCCAGAAAACGCAACTGACCCCGTACCGGGACTCGCGCCAACAACAGCCCTCGCGCCGGACCCAACCGAAAGGGGCCCGCGGTGTCACCATCGGGTCCTGCAGACTGCCTCGTGCGTGTGGTCACGCGTGGGCTGGACCTCCACTCGGCCGTCCTCGCGAACCTGTACGACGTGGCGATGGGAGTTGTTCAGCGACGTCTGCCCCTTGCGCAGGGTGAGTGTCTCGCCGTCACCTTGGGTCGTTTCCGTGACGAGTTGCTGCGGGTCCACATCGTGCGTGTGCCGTAATCCACGCTGCACGAAGAGGTAGCTGGCCAGGCACATGACGGCAAGCAGCAGGGTGCCGATCGCACAGAATCCCAGGATCCGTCCCAGGACAATCTCCCAGGCTCGTACCGGTTTCGTAACCACCGTGTAGATGGTGCGGTTCTTGATGTCGTTGGGCAGGCTGAACGCACTCAAGAAAATCGCCAGCAGCAGCACCAGGTAGTTCGTGGCGGTTAGCACGAAACTCAGATACAGCCGAGCCGGATGGTCGCTGTTGCGGTCGAGAAACCATCCCGCAAAGCCCAGCGCCAGGATGAAGACCACGAACACGACCAGCACGCGTCTTCGAATGGATTCCTGAAACGCCAGACGGGCCATCGCCAGGATCCGCCGCGGCGAGAGTTGCGTGAGTTCATGAAGGCTGGTCAGCGCCGTGCCAAAGGTCAGCTTCAGGGAATGGGCCGGGCCATGACGCAATGCGCCGGCCAGAAAACCCAGAAAGAGCCCCAATCCGGCGACGGCGGCCAGCATCCCGGCGAAGGTTGCCAGATTCTGACGCAGCCATTCCACGAACGGGATGATCGATTGTTCCAGAACCATGTTTGCTCTCGTGTCGCTCCGGCGTCTGCGGCGACCGGCTCAGGCCGATTCCTCTTCCTCGTCAGGCGAAACCCTCGCGTCCGTTCCGGCGGGGCGAATCCGCGCTCGCCGACCGGGATGGGCTTCGCTCTCGCGCACAATATCCAGGAAGAGCTCCTCGAGCGTCGTCGTGGGGTTCTCCATGCCCAACAGCTCCCCGCCGTTCTGCTCAATCAACTCGCGAATCTGCTGCTTGAATCGGTGCGGTCAATCCGCGGGCTCGGATCTGCGTCACATCCCGTACTGTCAGCAGCTCGTCGACGCGTCCCAATTCCTTGAGTTCGCCCTGGTACAGAATCGCGATCCGGTCGCAGACGTCTTGCACATCGGCCAGCAGGTGACTGCACATCACGACCGTCTTGCCCTCGGACTTGAGCCGCAGGATCAAGTCCTTCATTTCGCGCGTTCCGATCGGATCCAGCCCCGTCGTCGGCTCGTCCAACACGATCAGGTCGGGATCGTTAATCAACGCTTGGGCCAGACCGATCCGCCGCGTCATTCCCTTGGAGTATTCCTTCAGTTGACGCCGTTTCGCCCAGTCGAGCCCGACCATGTTGATCAGTTCCGCCACCCGCTGCCGGCGCACCGGACCGGGCATATTGAACAGGCGGCCGTAGAAATCGAGCGTTTCTTCGGCGTTCAAGAAACGGTACAGATAGGACTCCTCCGGCAGATAGCCGATCCGCTCGTTCTTGGCGACGTCGTTCGCCGGCCGGCCAAAGACCAACGCTTCTCCCCCCGTGGGAAAGAGCAGGCCCAGAACGAGCTTGATCGTCGTCGTCTTGCCCGAACCGTTGGGTCCCAGCAAGCCGAAAATCTCGCCCTGACGTACGTCCAGATCCAGCGCCTTCAGGGCTCGGACCTTTTGCCGTCCCCAGAAGTCGCGATAGTCCTTCGTCAGATTGCGCGTTTCGATGACGACGTCGGTCGCCAAGTCGGTGGGAGTCGCGGCAGCGACCGGTGTTTCCATCAGGGGTCCCCCATGCATCACTTCCCCGGTTCGGGTGACTCAAAGTGAACAGGCATTGGATCTTACGTCGGGAGGGCCGTGCCAGTTCAGACGCCACCGGCACGGTGCTGTTCCGCAAGGGCAGAACACGCCGAAGCTGAAACCGGACTCGGGTCAAGCTTGAACTATAGGAATCCCGCCGAGTCCACGCAAGAATCCCACGGCGATCGGCGCACCCGATCCTGTCCGTCGACCGAGCGTCGGCTCATCGATCGCCATCCAATCGCTGCAGTGACGAATCGCGACAAGTTGACGCGCCACACTTGCGGAATATAATCACTCTTGTTGAAATTGAGTCTCAAGAGAGTGGGTCTTGTAGGGCCAGGCGAGGAGCGAGCGATGCGGCGTAGATCGACGATCGGATTCACCTTGATCGAACTGCTTGTTGTGATCGCGATCGTGGCGATCCTCGTGTTGATGCTGCTTCCGGCCGTCAATGCTGCGCGGGAGGCTGCGCGACGGATCTCCTGTGTGAACAACATCCGACAGATCGGGCTCGCGGTTCTCGGATTCGAGTCGGCGCAGCGACGTTTTCCGCCCAGTCGACATAGCGTCGGAGGCTGGTCGGCGCAGGCGATGTTGCTGCCCTATCTGGAGGAAGATGTGCTGGCTTCCGACCTGGATTACAACCAGCCGTACAGTCAGGTGACAACGTTCCGCGGCGAGAAGCTCAGCTCGTACCGCGTCCCGACCTATCTTTGCCCATCCGAAACGCAGGACCGCGTTCGCATGGGGGCGGACGGTCAGCCGGAGCATTATCCGTTGAACTATGGCGTCAATCTGGGCGTCTGGATGGTTTGGGACCCGGCGACAGGTCGGGGAGGGAAGGGGGTGTTTTATCCCGATAGCTGGCTCACGGCCCATTCGATTCGGGATGGCCTCAGCAAGACGATCTGTATGGCGGAGGTCAAGGCGTACACGCCGTACGAGCGAAATGCTGGGATCGCAGGCGAATTGGCGATACCGGATGCCGCCGAAGCGCTGCCTCCCGGAGGAGAACAGAAGTTCGGGCCGCCACGCGAAAAGAATACCGGACACACCGAGTGGGTGGATGGGCGCAGTCACCAGGCCGGTTTTACCGCCACGTTTCGGCCGAACACCCAGGTCCGTCTGCCGCGCGCCGGCGGACGAGACATCGACTGGACGAATCAACAGGAAGGAAAATCGGACCACGTCCGGACGTATGCCGCGGTGACCGCTCGCAGCCACCATCCGGGGGTCGTTCACGTCGTGTTAATGGATGGAGCCACGCGAGCGATCAGCGATGAGATCGACCTGCAGGTCTGGCGCACGGCGGCCACGCGGCGCGGCCGTGACGGCAACCTCGACGGCCTGGGGCCGTGACCCCTTGCGTCTTTCAACACGCACCTCGCGTCGCGGTGCCGGCTCGCGCCAGGATCCGCTCCTCTTGTGAACCTCTTATGGACCGTGAGCCCGTTGCCAACGGATGACGAATCCTGCGGGCCAGTGCGTGTCGCACGGCCGTGTAGCGTGCGTGGCGACGTTTCTTCTGGGCAGCAAGGGGCGACCAGACGCTACAGGGAAGTGTTACGCGCTGGAGTCACCGCCACACGGGGCCATCCGGAAAACGGAACTGCTGCAGTGATGACGGCTGGATGTCCAGACTGTAGCCCGCAGCCGTGGGAGGCCGGTAACGCCCCTGCTGGATGACGACCGGGTGTACGAAGTGCTCGTGCAGGTGGTCGACGTATTCGGCAAATCGGAGGTCCAGTGAGCCGCTGATGCAGATGTAATCGATCAGGGCCAGGTGCTGGATGTGTTCGCACAGTCCCACACCGCCGCCGTGCGGGCAGACCGGCACACCGAATTTCGCGGCCATCAGCAGCACCGCGAGCACTTCGTTCACCCCGCCCAGCCGGCAGCTGTCAATCTGGCAGAAGCGAATCGCGTTGGCTTGCAGCAGCTGCTTGAAGATCACCCGGTTGGAGGCGACTTCGCCCGTGGCGACACCGATCGGTGCAATCGCCCGAGCAATCCGCGCGTGCCCCAGGATATCGTCGGGACTCGTCGGTTCCTCGATCCACAAGGGGTCGAACGCTGCCAATTCCTGAATCCTGCGGATGGCTTGCTCCACGTCCCAGATCTGATTGGCGTCCAGCATTAACGTTCGTTGGGGGCCGATTTCCTCACGCACCAGCCGCAGCCGACGGAGGTCATCCTCTCGATCACGCCCCACTTTCACTTTGAAGGCTTGCCAGCCCGCGGCAACCGCTGCCCGACAACGTTGCCGGATCTGTTCATCCGAATAGCCCAGCCACCCCGCGCTGGTCGTGTAGGCCGGATAGCCGGTCTGTTGGATCATCTGCGCGCCGGCGTGCCCGCGTCGGCTGACGCTCCTGCAGGATCTCCAGGGCCTCTGCGGGAGTGAGGACATCGGTCAGATAGCGGAAATCGATGCAGTGGACGATTTCCGCGGGGGACATGTCGCTGACCAATTGCCACAGCGGCTTGCCGGCGGTCTTCGCCCACAGGTCCCACACCGCGTTGACAACCGCCGCCGTCGCCAGGTGGACGACGCCCTTTTCCGGGCCGAGCCATCGGATTTGGCTCTCGCCGGTGATTTCACGCCAAAACGTCCCGAAATCCTCCACAATTTCGGGCAAGGACCGTTGTTGGACCAAGCCGCGCAACGATTGGACGGCCGCGGCACATAGTTCCGTGCCGCGGCCGAGCGTGAACGCGAGGCCCTGGCCCCTGCTCGGGTCCGTCCGTATGCAGCGTGACATAGGCGGCCGAGTAGTCCGGGTCGGGATTCATCGCGTCCGAACCGTGCCGTTCGCGCGAAGTGGGAAAACGAATGTCCTGGACTTCCAGGTCCGTGATCGTCGTGGGCATCGAAGAGGTGCTTCGCCTGATTTTTCTTTCTTTCCGGCAGACGCATTCATTCAATTCTTCTTGCCAGACGAAAGCAAGCTTCGCGCAAAAAAAAGGCCCCCGGAAAAACTGGGGTCCCAGGGGGGCTTAGGACACCGCTTTCTTTCCGGGAGCGATTGGACGTTGCGCGGCCGTTGGGCCGGCAAGTCGGTTTTCGAAGCGGACGACGGCTTCCTTGCCGAACGTTCGCTTCGTGGTCCGCAGAGTCCGAAGACTCCAGGTGCGGACTCCACCACGTGGATCCTTGAATTCGTATCGTGACTCGTTTCTGCGACAACGCTCTGTTGGGCGTCACCGCGTGCTTGATGAGGCGGGAGAATAGGAGATTCATTTCGGTCGGTCAAGAGCGTTTTTGTGGGTCCTTCTCGGTCGATGGAATGCCCCGGAAGAACGAAGTCGCCGCGGGCGCTGAACTCGGTTTCTGGCAATCTCTATCGATGGATCTCTGCAGTAAGTGCGCCGGGCAACCCACGGGAGCTCCGAGTTCTTCGGCTTCGCGTTGCTGGCCGCGGCTCATTCGCTGCGCAGACTGGAATCGTGACGGGGGCTCACGCCCTGCGGCTAGGGGCCCACGGCGAAAGAGATCTCCGGGACACTCCATGCCCACCATTCGCGTTGACATGTTGACATTGGGAGGGGTCGGCGATAGCTTTCCGCCACGAACGGAATGCGGGACTACTTGTGGCAGTGGGATGGGGAGTTGGAGGAACGCGATCGATGAGTTCTCTCCGAACCTCCTCCCGCGATTGGCGACTCATCGCGCTGGCCACCTGGCTTCTTGCGGCGCTGAGCCCTGGTTGTTCCAACTGGGAGACGGTCTCGACCGACGTCCTCGAGCTGCCGGTGCCACGGATGTCGCCCGACAGTGTGGCCGTGGAGATTACGTTCATTCGGATCCCGGCCGGTGAAAGCGATACGGTGCGGAAGATCTGGCATGAAATCGACGAGCAGCTTGTATCCCCGGCGCAACGCGCTCATTTCAATCAGAACGGCTTTCGTTGCGGTCTGGTGGGACTCCAGCTCCCCGCCGGGCTCCGGACAACTAGTCGAGGCGGAGCAGCAGACGTCGGCGCTGGAACAGGCGACTCCGGGCGACGTCGATCGACTGAAACAGAATCGCCGCATTCAGTGTCGGGCGGGCAAACGCAGCGAGATTGTCACCAGTACATCGCGCGAGGAGATGGTCGTCTTGCACAAAGATGGCGAGAGCCAGAAAGTGGGTGGCACGCGGTTGCATGACGCGCAATGTGTGCTCGCCGCACGTTGCTATCCGCAGGGCAACGGGGCCGTGCGGATGGAGTTGATGCCGGAGATCCACCATGGCACGCCGCGCAAACAGTGGGTGGCGGGGGAGGGGACCTTCCACATGGTGACCGCTCGTGATCGAGAGGTTTACACGACCTGCTGCTGGAAGTCACACTTACCCCCGGCCAGACCGTCGTGTTGAGCTGCACGCCCGAGTTTGGCCTGGGGCACAATTTCTTTCTTGATACGGCCCACGGGGATGCGCAGCAGAAACTGCTGCTGATTCGACTTTCCCAAACGCAGCGCGACGATTTGTTCGAGCCGGAATCGCCTGATGAGGCAGCCGCGCGAGTTGCCCCTTTCGGAACTCGATCTCTGAACTCCGCTCCGGTCGGCAAGGCCCCCAGGGCCGATCCGCTCGCCATCCGGAGGGATTGCCTCGATTCCCACGGGCCCCCATAATAGCGGATTCGTTGACCCTCGAATCTCCGCGCCGCCGGCGCCTCATTCTTCTATTTGCTCAAGGAGTTTCCAGATGCCTCTGCTACCGATGCGAACGTTGTTGGACCACGCGGCCGACCAATGGCTACGGCGTTGCCGCCTTCAACGTCAATAACATGGAACAGATTCAAGCGATCATGGAGGCGGCCAGCGAAACCGAATCTCCGGTCATCATCCAGGCTTCTCGCGGAGCTCGGGCCTATTCGCAAGATGCCTACCTGCGCCACCTGATGCTGGCGGCGGTCGAACTCTATCCGCAGATTCCCGTCGTGATGCACCAGGATCACGGAAATAGCGTCGACACCTGCCAGAGCGCGATCGACAACGGATTCACCTCGGTGATGATGGATGGCTCGCTCAAGGAAGACGGCAAGACCCCCGCGCCGTTCGAATACAACGTCGACGTCACGCGAAAGGTCGTCGAGATGGCTCATCCACGGAACGTGTCGGTCGAGGGTGAACTGGGTTGCCTGGGTTCTCTGGAAACCGGTGAAGGGGAGCAGGAAGACGGGCATGGAGCACGAGGGAAAGCTCTCGCACGACCAGCTTCTGACCGACCCGGTGCAGGCGGAAGAGTTCGTGGCGGCCACCGGAGTGGATGCGCTGGCGGTGGCGATCGGAACAAGCCACGGTGCGTACAAGTTCACGCGGAAGCCGGATGGCGAGGTCCTGGCGATGGACCGGATCGAACAGATCCATCGTCGATTGCCCAACACGCATCTGGTGATGCACGGCAGCAGTTCGGTGCCGCAGGAATTGCAGGACATCATCAACAAGTACGGCGGCCAGATCCGTCAGACCTGGGGCGTCCCGGTCGAGGAGATTCAGCGAGGGATCCAGCACGGCGTGCGCAAGATCAACGTCGACACGGACAACCGATTGGCGATTACCGGAGCGATTCGCAAGGTCTTCGCCGAGACCCCGGAAAAGTTCGACCCGCGGGATTACCTCAAGCCGGCTCGCGAGGCGATGAAGCAGGTCTGCATCGATCGGATGGTGGCCTTCGGACAGGCCGGCAATGCTGGCAAGATCAAGCTGAGCTAGCAGAGTCTCGGTTGCCCTACAACGGCGCGGTCGGTAGAATCCCGACCCGCCGTTGACGAAGGCGTCGCGGCCGACTTTCCGATTCGTCAAGGATGACGTACCGATGAGCACGGAGGCAATCCGCTGGGAAGCGGACCGCTGCGCAGCGGGAAATGCTGTGCGGAGGGCAGAGCGATCTTGCAGCAAGAAGGCGAAGCGCTGCTGCAGCTGTCCGAACGACTGGACGATTCCTTCTGTCAGGCGGTGGATTATCTGTTCCGCTGTTCGGGATGCGTGATCGTCAGTGGGATGGGCAAGGCCGGACTGGTGGGGCAGAAGATCGCCGCCACGCTGGCCTCCACCGGGACTCGCAGCCATTTTCTTCATCCGGCGGAGGCGATCCACGGAGATCTAGGACGCATCCATCGAGACGACGTGGTCTTGATTCTCTCGCACAGCGGCGAAACGGAAGAAATCGTTCGCATCTTGCCGTCGCTGCAGCGACCTGTCGGTGCCGATCCTGGCGATCACCGGCCGGCCATCAAGCATGTCTGGGACAGCAAGCGACGGTGACACTCTGGATCGGTGCCGTATCGGAAGCGGATCCACTGCAGCTGGCACCGAGCACGAGCACAACGACGATGCTCGCCCTGGGCGATGCCTTGGCGCTGGTGACCAGTCAACGACGCGGTTTTCGTCGCGAAGACTTTGCGCGATTTCATCCCGGGGGGCTCTTTGGGACGGCAGTTGGCGAAAGTGGAAGACCTCATGCGGGCCCGGGACGACTGTCGCGTGGCCGTAGATTCGATGACGGTCCGCCACGTTCTGGTTTCGCTGGGGCGACCCGGGCGGCGGTGTGGCGCCGTGCTGCTGACCGATGACCAGGGTCGCCTCAGCGGGATCTTCACCGATAGCGATCTGGCGCGAATTCTGGAACGTCAGCAGGACGCGGCCCTGGATCGGCCGGTCCGCGAAGTCATGACCCAGCTCGCCGGCCTACGTTGCACGAGGCGCACCGATTGTCAGAAGCGATGGAGATTCTGGTCCGCCGCAAGATCAGCGAATTGCCGGTGGTGGATCGCGGCCCGGTGCCCGATCGGCCTGATGGATATTACGGATGTGATCGGCTTGCTTCCGCATGATAGCCTGCTCACCGAACTCGACAGTGAGGCGGGCGGCCGTCTCGGAAGAATCGAGTCTCCGCCGGTCGCCCGGTGATCCTGCCGTTGCCGAACCGTTCCAAGGGATCTGCGTAGATGAAGATCGAAGAGTGTTGCCAGAACGTCGAACTGATTCTCTCCGACGTGGACGGGGTGTTAACCGACGGAGGCGTCGTTTTTGACAACCAGGGAATTGAAATCAAGAAGTTTCACGTTCGTGATGGCCTGGGGATCAAGCTCTGGCAGCGGGCCGGCTTTCGAATTTGGAGTCGTCACGGCGCGCAGCTCACACATCGTCAAAGTTCGCGCCGTCGAGCTGGGGATTGATATCATTCGACAGGGATTTGAGGAGAAGCTGCCCACGATTCGCGAGATCATGGCGCAGCGGAAGCTGCACGCCCGAACAGGTCTGTTTCATTGGCGATGACCTGACCGATTTGGCGGCGATTCAATTCGTCGGTTTTGGGGTCGCGGTCGAGGATGCGGCGAGCGAAGTTTGTGCGGCGGCCGACTATGTCACGCGGTCGAGGCGGCGGCAAGAGGCGCGGTGCGGGAGACGATCGAATTGATTCTGAAAGCCAAGAACCGTTGGGTGGACCTGATCCGAAAGTACCAGTGAAATCAATCGAATGGAAACGTGCCGCGGCTAGTTTGGCGATCGTCTTGGTCGCGTACTTTGTCTATGTCCTGGCCGTCGTGCCTTGGATTGAGCCCGCCACTGCGGCGGAAGGACCCCGCGGAAGCACGCCACCCGGATTACGAGATTCGTTCCACCGACCGGTTCCAGCAGCAGTTGAAAGCCTGGTTTCCCGCCGACGCGTGGGAGATGCAGGAACCGAACGTGTTGCACAGTGACGGAATGACCGTCCTGTTCGAGGATTACCAGCCGCGCGACGACGGAACGGTTCACATTCATCCTTGCACGGTCGTGTATCAGCCGGCGCAGAATCTGGCGGACCGCGTGCCGACGGCTCCGTTGATTCTGCAGGCTCCCGACGGGGCATTGCTGCCGCTTAAGTCGGCCTCTGGATCTGCGCCGGACAGGTGGGTCAACCGGTCGAGGGGCGGTTGCTCGGCCGCATCCAGATCCACAGCCCGGGAACGGAAGACGGGCGAAAACGACTGAACATCATCACGTCGAACGTGCAGATCAAGCCGCAGCGACTGTGGACACCGCATGAAGTGTTGGTCGAGTTCGACGGCAGTTCGGCGCGGGGCCAGGATCTGATGATCAAGATGATGCCCGGTTCGTGGGACGGGGCCCGGCGGAGCACCACCGGCCTGGGTGGCATCCGCTCGCTGGAACTCGTGCGACTGGACCATCTGCATCTCGAGATCGATGCGATTCAGCAAGCGGCTTCCGACACGCCCCCTTCGAATTCCACGGCTCCCGGGGCGACCGTCGATGTGCATTGTCAGGGACCGTTCCGGATTGACTTGCAGCGGAATATCGCCACGTTCGAAGATCAGGTTGCGTTGCGCCGCCGAGGGCCGGATGGCGTGGAAGACACACTGCAATGCGAACTGTTGTCGCTTTTTCTGGATCCGGTGCCGGCCAAGGAACAGCCGCAAAGCGACCCGGTCGCCGGTCAGCCGACACCGCTTCCGCGGTGGACGATCCGCCAGGTTGTTGCGGAAGGGGATCCCGCGGAATTGCACGTGGCGTCCAAGAAAGCCTGGGTGCGGGGACGCAAGTTGTTGTACGATCTGCAGCAACGTCGGTTTCGGCTATGGTCCAGCGATCCGCAGTCGGACGATCAAGTCATGTTGCGACAAGATGCTCAGCAGATCCTGGCCCGCGACCTGGATTGCCAACTGGCCGCGGATCAGTCGATCCACGCGTTACACGCGAGTGGGCCGGGACAATATCGCGGGACGATTCCTGGGGATGTGCCGGAAGCTGTCCAGGCGTCCTGGCAAGGAGAGCTGCAGTTGCAGCGCGAAGGCGATGACTATTTGTTGTCACTGAAACGGGCCGTGCAGGTGGAATCCACCGAGCGATCGATGGACGCCGGCGAGGTGTATCTTTGGCTCGAGTCGGCACCCCGTGTGCTCGCCGAATCCCAATCGCTGCCGGTGAGTATTCGCCCCAAAAAACTGCTGGCGGTGACGGAGGCCGGTCCGGCCGACGCTCGAGGCGTCAGGATTCGCTCGCCCGAAATCAACGGCCAGACCGGGCGTTTGGAGGCCCTTTTCCAACATCAGCCCCCCCCATCATCGAGGACGCCGGTTCGGGCGGTGTCAGTGACGACCAGTGACGCGCGGGAACCTCGTGGGCGGTTGCGCGGGTTCCTGCCAGCCAACGCCGCGACGGAACCGCCGACGGCGATCGGACCGCCGGAAGCCCCTCGGCCCAGCGAACTGGAAGTGGAGGGACAGACCGTCAGCGTCGTGTTCCAACTGATGGGGAATGCGATGACCGTTCAGCAAGTCGCTCTGCGCGGCCAGGCCCAGTTGCGGCAGCAAGATCAGCGAAATCCTCAAGCGGAATCGTTCCGCCTGCAGGCGGATGCGGTCGATCTGCGCGACATGACCGGTCAGGGCGGCCATTATGTCGTGGCGAGTGGCCAGCCGGTGCAGGTCGAAACCGATCGGCTCGTGATGCAGACCGCGCAGCTGCAACTCGACCGCGTGCAGAATCGACTTTGGAGCGACGGCCCAGGGCGCGCGACACTGCAGGTCGATCGTGATCTGGAAGGGCGCCTGTTGGAGACGGCGCAATCGCTGACGATCGATTGGCAGCGACAAATGCAGTTCGACGGCACGACGATTCGCTTCTCCGGCAATGTCGAAGTTGTCGGCCAGGATCAGCGGATGCGTGCCGAGACACTCGCTGTCGCCTTGACGCAGCGGATCGATTTCGCCGCCGCGACCCAGCGTCGCGGTGAGCCCCAGATTCGGAGTCTTGTTGGCCGGGGGCAACGTGCTGGTGGAGTATCGCGAACTACAGCAGGGCCAACTCGCTTCCTCCAGCTACCTGCAGGTGCCCCAGGTGGAGATTGACCAGCAGACGGGCGAGGCCAAAGCAAGCGGTCCCGGCCGAGTGATCCTGGTTCGCCAGGGGTTCTCACGCGGCCTGACACTTCCATCCAGCCCGGCGGCGTCGAACCCCGCAGGGAAGATGCCCCCGGGGGAACCGGACGGGCGTCTGACGTACGTGCAAATCGACTTCCAGCGGCAATTGCAGGGAGATCTACGGCAACACGTCGTTGCGTTCCAGGACCGCGTGCAAGTGCTCTACGGCCCGGTCAGCAGTTGGAATGAAACGCTGCAGGCACACTCGGTTCTGGGACCCGATCAAGTGTTGCTGACCTGCGATCAACTCACGCTCGCGGAAGGTATCGTTGCTGCCGAACGGGAAGCGATCGATCGGGATGTCAGCTCGCGGAAATACCTATATCGAAGGACAGGCGTTCACCGCGCGGGCGAACGAGTTTCCTACGAGCAAGCCAAAGATCTGCTCGTGCTGGAAGGCACCGCCCGCGTCGATGCCGTGCTCTCGCATCAGTCGCGCGTTGGTGCGCCACGTTCGGAACACGCGGCACGCAAAATCCTGTACTGGCCGCGAACGCAGCGAGTGGAGGTGGACGATGCGCGGTATTTGGATTTGAGTAACCTCGGTGCTTCCGGTGGCGAAACGCCCAGCCCGCGCGAGACCGGCAACGGTTGGAGCCGACTGCCACGGCAGTAACGGCGGGTTCCGCCGGCAGGGTGGGCTCAGCGAAGCGTAAGCTCCCCACCGGGATGGATCATCCTGATTCCTGTCGGTCGTTGTCCGAACGATGCCGTGAGGGCACTATTCATCCCAGCCGTGCGCATCCCGGACGGCGACCATGGCGGCCAGGATCTCGTTCCAGGTTTGCGGCTTGCAGCATCACCTCGTTGGGGAACATGCAGCCGTCCCAGCAGATGTGCCGGACGGCCTTGGTGAGTTGTCCATCGGGTCGGCGGAGCCAGAAACCGGCATGCCTTGGCGATGTCGAGTTTCCCGTTCGGGTCATTGGGCAGGCAGTGCCGGCCGGTCTTGCTGTGCGAGCCGCTACCTTTGACGGTTGCGTCGTTCTGCGCGACGTGGAAATCGATCGTCCAGGGCCGCAGGGCCGCCGTCAGCTTGCGTGAGGGCCTCGTCCAGTTGTTCGGGCTCCCAGTCGAAATCGGCGGAAACGATCCGGTCTTCCGGGGCGTTGTAGCCCAGCAGATACAACAGCGTGTGCGCCATGTCGGCCTGGAAGCCGACCGTCTCGGGACGTCCCACCTCCTCCAGCAAACGCAGAATCTGTTTCCAACTGTGCATCCCGCCCCAGCAGATCTCCCCTTCGGCCGCCAGTCGCTCGCCGTGGTCCGCCGCGATGTCGGCTGCCAGGCGGAACGTTTCGGCGATCCGCTGGGTGTTGTTCTCCGGGTCGGTGCACCAGCTGTCGACATCCACGGCCGAGTCCATCCGCACGACGCCGTAGGGTCGGACGCCCAGTTCCCGCAGTCGGCGGGCGATGCGAGCAGCCTTTGCGGACCTGCGTCAGGAACTTCTCCCGCTCCTGATCATCCCCCATGGCCGATCCGCCCCCGGTGGGTGGCCAGACCGGAGCGACGACCGAACCGATCACGAGGTTTCGCGACTGGGCCTGGTCGGCCAGTCGCTTCAAGTCATCGTCGGTCGAGTCGATATTGATGTGGGGATCGTACAGGAAAAGGTCGAACCCATCGAACTTCTGGCCCTGGAATTCGGCCGCGGCGGTCAGGTCCAGCATCGTGTCCAGGTCGATCGGTGGTTCGGAATCGGGACCCTTCCCGACGACTCCGGGCCACGCGGCATTGTGCAGTTTGGGAAACAGATAACTCATGGTCGGTCGATCCTTCTGACGAGGAACAGGTCAGGCGTGCGTGCGGTAGTCGCCCACGTTGGCAACGACGGAAACGTGTCGGGCCCGAAGTACCGCAGGCTCACAAGCGGCTCCCGTCCCGTGTTCTCGACTTCGACGCCGCGTTGGGCCGCTTCGTGCGTGATGAAGACTTCGTCTTCGGTTTCCTCACCGAAACGGATCATCACGGGTGTCTGCAGGTTCAGTTGGCCGATGCGTCCGGAGCCTTGGACCGTGATCCAGCCGCTGGCACCGGGATCTTTCAGCGTACAACGGGCACCCGGTTCCAGCGTCAGTTCGCGGGCACTGAACAGCTGCTTGCCGTCGACCAGTCCGTAGACGATCCAGCGGTCCTCCCAACCTTCCCCTTCCGTCGCCACGATCGGTTCCAGGTAGTTGTGTTCCTTGAAGTGCGTGTCGACGTTCTTCTCCCAGTCGAGCATGTCCGATGATGAAGTCCAGATCGTGGTGTTTGTCTTCCGGCACGTCCTTGACCAGCAGCGACCAGGGCACTTCGCGACCCTCGACCAGCGACTGGAACATGCCGAACACGTCGCTGCCCCATTGCGGTTCGTACGTGCACAGCGAACCGGGAGCGTGCAGCACACCGGGCGGAATCAGCCAGCCCGAGCCGCGTTTCAGGCGATAGGCGCGCGACAGGTCCAGGATGCCGTTGTCTCCCTCATCCCAGTTCTCCAGGCACTGGCGGATCTGGTCTTTCGTCGTTCCCGGTTCCAGCCCCATGAAGGTGTAGGCGAAGTTGTTGTCGACGTTGTTCATTTGCGGCGAGAAGTAATAGCTTTCCGGCTTTCCCTCCTGCCCGACCAACGCCGCATGCTCGGCGGACTGATGCATGTGATGAGGGATCGGCCCCATGTTGTCGAAGAACTTCGAGTAGACCGGCCAACGTTGATACGTCTCGTGCATGGCCGGACCGATGATTCGAGTCGCCGAGCTCTGCGACCGCATCGCGCAGCAGGAAGTGTTCGCCCTCAAAGGCAATGAAGCTCAAGCCCTCGTGCCAGATCCGTCCATCGTTGGCCGCTTCGGTGGTGCTGCCAAACCAGCGCTCGTCAATGCCGCCCCGGTGTGCTCCATAGGCATACCAGTCCTGTGGGTGCAACTTGATCCGCTTGCCCGGATGCAGAAAACTGCGCGGAACCCAGGTGGGGGTGAGTCGCAGGATGCCTTCGCCCGCGTCCATCGCTCGCTGCAGCGGTGCGCGCAATACTGTCCCCTTTCACGATTTTCGTCGACATGCCGGACGGTGCTCCTGTGTTACATGAATCCGGGAGGAAGGACGGGACACGAACCGAACCGTTCCCGTGGGTGGTGTGCAAAAGCATGTTGTATTCGGTTTCCCCACGCCTGACAAGTAAACGCGAACCGCGCCAGCCGGCAGTGGCCCGACTGGAAAACCGACTCGATCCGCCGTAAGTTGAGGCGATTGGAGGGGCCACCCCCTTGAGCGATCTGCCATCGCACAGGAGTTACTCATGGCTGAACAACGCTGGAAAATTGTCGACGCGGACGAGAATCTGCAGCTTCGTTCCTTCGGTCTGGATGCCTCCAGCGTCGCGGGTGCACCGGCCCGCTTTGCTGTCCGTCATGTGATTCGGCGCGACGGGTTGAGCGAGGGCGTGGACGAACTGCGGATCCACAACGGGCGGTTTTCCTTCACCGTTTTGCCCACACGGGGGATGGGAATCTGGAAAGCCCGGTGGGATGACCAGCTGGAGATCGGTTGGCAGTCGCCCGTACCCGGTCCGGTCCATCCGCGATTTGTGCCGCTGACCGAACCCTCGGGACTCGGGTGGCTGGACGGGTTCGATGAGCTGCTTTGTCGCTGTGGTGCGCTGCAGTAACGGTGCACCGGATTTTGATGCGGAGGGACAGTTGCAGTTTCCGCTGCACGGTCGACTCGCGAACCTGCCCGCTCAACAGGTCGAAGTCGCGATCGAGGATGACCAGATCGTGATCAGCGGCGTGGTCAAGGAAGTTCGTTTTCATTTCGCCAAGCTGCAGACTTCGCACGCGAATCATCACGCAGTTTGATCAGCCCGGTCTGCGGATCGAGGATCAGATCGAGAACCTGTCCGCCAGCCCCGGCGAAATGCAAATGCTCTATCACACAAACTTCGGCGTGCCGCTGCTCGAATCCGGTGCCCAACTCGTCGCTCCGGTCGATACCGTGGTACCACGCTGCCCCTGGGCCGCCGAAGGAATCGCCGGTTGGAATCAGTATGACCCGCCCCAGCCGGGGACGGGCCGAACGAGTCTATTTCTGCCGGCTGCGGTCCGATTCGACCGGCCAAACACGCGTGCTGCTGAAGAATCGCCAGGCGACGCAAGGCGTCTCGCTGGCGTGGAACGCAAAACAGATGCCCTGTTTCACGCTGTGGAAAAATGAGACTGCTGTGGAGGACGGCTACGTTACCGGGTTGGAACCGGGCACGAACTATCCCAATCCGCGGAGCTTTGAGGCGGAACAAGGACGCGTGGTGAAGTTGGCAGGAGGCGAACGGCGCGATCTGCAACTGTCGCTGACCGTCCTCGATTCCGCATCATCCATCGCCAAGATGGAAACGGAGATCGAATCCTTGCGCAGGGACGACCCCACCGACCATCTATCCGAGCCGCAACCCGGTTGGTGCGCCTGAGCGAACACTTGGGCAGGCCGGTGGGCGTTGCACTGGCCGAAGCCGACGCTCGTGCACTTCGGCAAGCGGGCTGGGTTCGGGACTCGCGCATGCGGGAAGACCTGCCCGGTCGGTCCGTTTCCCGGCCTTGCCCGGTTGACTTCCCGCCCCACTCGTCTCCACGGCAAGAGCAGGTCGGCCTGCCGAGCTTTGCGGAGCCCAGCCTACCATCCGCTTCTCTGATGACCCACCAAGCGGTTGCTTTGAGACGAGCCCCATCACCGTTCCCGTCGGACTCGTAGAGCACGTTGCCTTCGAGATCCACCCATTGGATTTGGTCGCCTGCTGTCCGATTGGGTTGCCAAATGCTGCAGGTAGTACAGCGTTGGCTCGACGATGTGTTGGTTGTTCAGGAATGGCTCGGTGTACTGAATCGCGCCGAACTCCGCCTGGTCGATGTGATGCTGCTGGCCGACGTGGTTGTTCCAGTCGACGCCTTCGGTCAGGAAACCGTGGTCGCCGTAATGGTGTCCGGCGATCGCCCGCAGGATGACCAGTCCGTCCTGTTCGTACTGCCGCGCTTGATCCGGGTGCCGAGTCCTCAGGTCGTCCGCGGCCTCGAAATAGGCCAGGGCGGCCTCGGCGTTTTCCCAAAGGTATGCCGTATCCCAACTGCGTTCCATGAACAGCAGGCCGCGGGTTGCGACGCCGTTGCGATCTTCCGTCATTTTGAACGGCTCGAGCCCCGCGAGGCAGTTCGTCTCGGCGAAATCGCGAATCGACGGATCCTCCAGCAGGGCGGCGACCAGGCGAAGCGTCCGGTACGCGACAGAATAGGCAACATTTTCGTGCGCATCGTACGTGTCATGGTTGATGCTTCCGAAGATCCCCTCCTGGGCGATGAACACATCTGGTCTTTTCGCGCAATGCCGTTCGGTAGTCGGCAAGCCCGCGAGCGGTCAAGCGCTGCCTGCAGTTGGAGGATGAACAACCCGTCCGCCGACGTCTGCCAGAACGGATCGTCGCCGCCTTCGGGTGACTTGCGATACAGTTCGCCTGTGCCGGTCACTCGTCGCGGGAACCAGCCGTTGGGTACCGGTCGCCAGGTGGCGATCGAGCCACCGCCCGCAACCGACAGCCGCCGATCGCATCCGATCGGCTCGAGGATCTTCCGGCCAGCTCGTCGGCGAAGCAGAGCAGTTGGTAGCCGATCTTGGCCATCGATCCGGGGCAGAACCAGTCGGAATTGTGTTTGTAGTTGAGGCAGAACTTACCGCTGGTCGTTTCGCGATAGCCGCGGATCAGTCCGGTTTGCTGATCGAGAAAGCCCGCTTCCAACACGTGATCCAGAATCTGCAGAGCTTGCGCCTGCCATTCGGGGCGATCGAGGAACCGTCCCAAGCGGTAGATCTCGTGGGCTCCGCCGACCGCGTTGGCGGCCCAGCCAGGACCTTCCAGGTTGCCGAAGTCGTGCCATCCCATCACCTGACCTTCCGGATCGACAAAACTGGAGATCGAAACCAGGTGGCCATGTTCATCCGGCCGCACGGTTTTCTGCAGACGTGAAGCGGACGGACGCGATGGCGGAATCGAGGATCGTGAAGTCGGTGTTTTCCGGAACGTAGAAGTCGCGCGACGTCGGTTCCGACGCTGTGCCCCATGTGACGTGGACAGAGAACGAGCAACAGCCAACGGTGGTCTCGGAGCATGGCAAGGTCCTCCTCGTGGCCGGAGACATTCGTGCAAGCTTTTGTCCGTCTAACGCTGGGCCGATACGGTTCCACTCGGTCGCACGCCAAGTCGTACAGTGACCAGGTGTTGCCATCCGGTCCTTGAAACGGATTGATCTTCAGCACGCCTTCGACGCTGACCGGATCGTCACGAAACTTGGCCGTCACCCCATCGGTCATCAGGACATTTAACAGATGGTCTGCCTGTCCACCGGGGCCAAATTTGCATTCGGTGTTCTTCAACAGCACGAACTGGGTGATGTTCTTCGTTTTCATGTCCGGCAGCATGTAGCCGCTGATGCGGATCTTTTTTCCGTCCAGTTCCTTGACCCGCTCCGACAGCATGAATGGTCGGAACACGATGTCCGCTTGGATGGGCAGCTGAATTTCGTCAAACGTGATTTCGATCGTTGCGTCTTCGGTGGATGTTTCCGGCGAGCTGGTTGTGGTGGCGGTTTGGCTCGGTTGCGACAGCTCCGGTTCGGATGTGGCGGTATTCTGGGAACCGGCTTGTCCTTCTGTTTGCGAGAGATTCGTGGAATTTGAATCGGTGGGGCTGTGCGAGGACGTTGGCCCGCATCCGACCAGCAGTGTCAGCAGGATGGCTGCGCGGACTTGGATTCTGCGTCGGGGGATGGGTTGGCACCCCTTCTTAAGGCCGATCGGCAGAGCCGAAGAATGATGGCTGGCTGGTTGATTCCGTGAACGCTGCATTTCGATTCGGTTGGACTTCCAGGTGTATCCAGGTTATCGGTTGGTCATTCGAAGGGCGACGGCGAAAGGAAGTGGGAATGGATGCTGGTGTCGAGCGGCGCGGTCTTCGTTGGCCGAAGCTTCCTGCGAGGCGGCGGAGTGGGGTTCGAGCTGCTGGCTTTTCATCCGCTACCGGACGTAATCCGCGTCCAGCTCATAAAAAACGCCGTCCAAGCCTGCCACACTCTTCTTCCTCGGCGACACCTTCAGAATGCCACCCAGTTTGCGACGCGTGTAGGAGAAGTCAACACGTAAAGGGTCACGCAGCGTGACTTCGATCATGTCGGTCAGAGCTGGTTGGCCGCCAAAACAGCAGGTTTTCATGTCCGGAACGAGGACGAATTGGCGGATGCCGCGGCGGCGGTCGACTCCCGGATGCACGTATCCCTTGACGAAGACCCGTTGACCGTTCAGTTCGAGTGCCGAGGGTGGAATCGGCAATTCGGGGATACGCGGGATCCGGCTGCAACGGCTCGTAGGAAATCCGCAGATAGCCCTCCGGTACTTCCGTCGCATAGCGGTAGCTGCTCCAGGTCGGCACCGACTACCAGGGCACTGACCGACATCAGCAACCCACTCCAGGCGAGCCAGGCTCCGGTCAACTCGTCCGGGCGACGCCGCAATCGCGTCGACCGAGAAAAGTCCCAACGCGATACCGATCGCCGGAATGACAAGCAACGAAGGAAACAGGACCGCGGGCAGCCCGAGGATCGCCAAAGCGAATGCGGCGACCGCGCTGACGCTGAGCGAGCGATACTGCAGGTATTCTGCCTGCGAAGTGAAAGGGCCGGGGGATGTGCTCATGGTGCCGTGGAGAAGATCAGGAGCGGAACCGCAGGAGCGGCATTCCGAGGATCAGTCGGAAAGCGAACAGCAGCGCCGAGTCCAATCGCCATCGGTACGCCCCAAAGATGCCAGAGGTTCAGATCCCAAGTGGCCGAATTCGCGGGATCGCCTCCATGGAGAAACGTTCGCTTGTGCCATCTTGGGTAGGGCGGCGGACCGGTCTGTTGGCAGGATGCCGCGTTGCCATCGGCCGACGGGGCACGGCCTTCGGACGGAATGGCCCGGGTGTCGGCCGCCGAGTCATCGGCCGGGGCGGCCGGTTGCGGAATGTTCACGGGGGCGGCCGGAGGCACCGGCGGGGCGGCTTTCGGCTGTTGGCCGGAACTCGTTCTGCGTGGCATCGCGGTTGCTGTCCGATGCGGGTCGTGGTCTGCGATTCCCCGGTCTTGTCGAAGGGGAAAAACGTCTCGGCCCGGCGGATCGCGTCGGGATCGATCTTCGCCAACTCCTCTAATTGCCGTTTGGCTTCCGGCAAGGGGCAGGCCCGCAGGTAGTTGATCACCGGAACGCGGACCCAGCTCGAGCTCTCGTCGGACTTCTTGAAAAGCTCGACTAACTGGGGGATCACCTCCCAATCCTCCCACCGCGCCAGATCAGGAATCACCAGATCGGCCAATTCGGCCCGAGACAGCATGTGTCGCAGCGCCGCGACGAGACGTTCTTGCTCGATCACCTGCGTCTCCGTTCCATGAAAGCGGATCGCCATAATCGCCGCATACGTGTCGGCGTACTCCGCCTGATCATCTTTCAGGAACAGCTCCTCGATCAGCGGCATTCCCTGCGGACCTCGTAGCGTCAAGTAGCAGGCAATCATCGCGTCGAGACCGGCTTTGACTTTGCGGTCATCGGAGCGAATCATCTTTTCGAGCAACTTCGGCATCCTGCGGCGTTCCGCAGACGCCCAGCATCGTGAGGTAGAGCCGACGGCGGCTGGCCGGGATGTCGAGATTCTGGATCCAAGTGACCAGCCGATCGTGATGCATCTTGGGCTTGAGTTCGATCACGCCTTGGTAGGGGATGTTCGCGAATTCATCGTACGCATCGCGTGCGAGCATCTCGTCCTCGTCCTCGAGGTATTCCTGGAAGAACTCCAAACGCTGGGCGTCCTTGGGCAAACCAGGCAATTGGAGCACGTACTCGCGAGCCCGATCCGACAGCGCAACGGGCGTCGACCACATCAGATTCGGTGGATCGGTCGCCATCGTCAGGTAGGTCTTGCTCGTGTCGCCTTCGCCGAAATAAAGCAGTTCCAGGTCTCGGGAATCCGGTAACAGGGTTTCGCCCTTGAGCACTTTTTCGACACGGAAGAGGGCTTTGGGCAGGGGAGCATCGGGGTCTTCGCCGTCCGCCGGTGGTGGGGGAGGAGCCCGTAGCAGCCGCGCGAGCACGACAACATCCATCGACTCCATTTCTTCGCTGAAGGTCTGCGAAACGGCCGTGCAGAACGGGCACGCGCGGCCCGTTGCCGAGCCCAGTGCGAGGGTCCAGCCAAGCGCCGATGGCGAGGAGGATGGAGAAGCGCATCTTGAAAGTCTCCCGGAAACAATCCAGTTCAGTCAGGAAGAGACGGCAGCCAGGTTTTGCCGTCCGGAAAGCTCATGGGTTGGCGGACATCGCTTCCGCCACGTCCGTGCGATAGGCGGCCAACGCGGGCAGAAGTCCTACGACGACGGCCAGGATGATCAGACCAGGCACCAGAATCCACTCCGCCGAGAACTCCCAACTCATTATCGGGTCCTCCGTCAGATACGCAAGCAGATTCACAGGCGGCGCCAGGTCGAACAGCCCGATGCTGACACCGGTTTCGGACTCAATCAGCGGGCTCGCCAGAGCGATCAGCCCGTGTCCGGTCAGCCAACCCAGCAGGCCGCCGCCGAGGGCCAGAATGATCGCCTCCAGCAACACGATGGCCATCACCGTGTAGCGGCCTGGCCCCCAGGGATCGCATGATCGCGATCTCCCGCTTGCGATCGCTCATCGAGTTATAGATGCTCACCAGGATGCTGATGCCCGAGACGAGACAGATCATGGCGGTCAGCGCCAGCAGGACACGCTGAAAGGGCTGTACGATTCGATTGAACAATGCGGTGATCTCGCCGACGGGAAAAACGGCCTGCGCGACCGATCCTTCGTTGATCGTATTACTCAATCCGCGCGTAATGATCGGACTGGTTTTGACCAGCAAGGCAGTTACCTCCCGCTGCGAAACGGGAAGCGGTGTCCGCTTGGATCGGGAGTCGATCGGAGTTGCTGTCGGCAGCGGCGGCGACTCGCCTTTGACCGGCTTGGCATGACCTTTCAGCAGATAGAAGCCTTCCATGTTCACGAAGACTGCTCGGTCGTTCGGCGTGCCCGAGGAAGCCAGAATGCCGACGATGAAGAACTGGTCTCCGTGCACTTCCCCCTCGGTCGATCCGTGCGACGCCGCGATCGAATCGCCGATTTGCAGTCCGCGGTCCCGGGCGACCTTTGCACCGATCACCGCTTCAAAGAAACCGTACTCTTCGCTGCAATGTTGGAAGTTCCGGCCGGCGGCGAATTCGTACTGCTCCTGCGTGTCAAGGTTGTAGACAAAGTCGTCGAACATCTTTGGCGTGGTGCCCACGACGCGGTACTGCCCGTAGTAGTCTCCCAGGCAGACCGGGACGACTCGTTCGACATAATCCTTCCAGCGGCCATCGGTCCCGTCCCCCCGTTCCTCCGCGCTGAGAAACTCCTGGTAGAACGTGTACGGGATGTTTTCCACCGGTTCACTCAAGTAGAAGACGGTATTGAGCACCAACTGCAGTCGCCCTCCCTTGGCCCCGAGGATCAGGTTGTACCCGAGACTGGAGTTGCTGCGAAAGGATTCCGCGATCACACCGTGAATTAGCAGGACAGCGACAACCAGCATGACGCCCAGCGCCATCGAAAGGGCGGTCAAGCCGGAGGCGAGAGCGCGTCGCTGAATACTGCGCCAGGCGATCTTCCAAAGTGGCATGACGGGCCTCTCTCCGAATTATCCTTCCCCGCGAAGGGCGGCGCCCACGCGGTTGATTTCGCTCAGCGAATCCACACGCTCGAACTCGCGAGCGACTTCCGGCGCGTGCGTCACCAGCAGCAATGCAACGTCCTCCTGCTCACAACTTCGGCGGATCAACTCGACCACATGCTGCTGGTTGGCAGCGTCAACATTTGCTGTGGGCTCATCCGCTAACAACAACCGCGGACGATTCGCCATGGCGCGGGCGACCGCTACGCGCTGCTGCTCGCCCACCGATAACGCATTCGGTTTGTGATGCATCCGGTGCTCCAAACCGACGCGGCCGCAGCAGTTCGCGCGCTCGTTTTACGTCTTTTCGGCCGCGGGCGAACGACATGCCGAGCAACACGTTTTCCAGAGCGGTGAAGCCGATCATCAGGTTGAAAGTCTGGAAGACATATCCAATCTTCTCCGCGCGGAAACGGTCCACGCCCGCCTCTGGCAGACGAGTGATATCCAATCCGTCGATTACGACATGGCCGGAGTCCGGTCGGCTGATCCCGGCGATCACATGCAACAGGGTCGTTTTGCCGCAACCGCTGCTTCCGACGAGGACGGCTTGCTCGCCCTGCCGCAGTTGATAGGACGGGACGTCCAGAATGTGCAGCCGCCGTCCATCCGGTTCGCCGTAGGACTTGCGGATCTGTTCCAGGGCCAGCGTAGGTGTCGCCCCGCGATCGTGATGTTCCCGATCACTCGACGGTTCCACGGCCTGATTTGGCTGTTCGTCCAACGAATGCTCCCTTCCGGCCAATCTGTCGCAGCAAGACGTGCGCCGGCCCCTGGCTCGATTACCTGCGCCGCATCGCTCGCTGGATCTCTCGTTGCGTCTCGGACCGTTTCAATGACTCACGCTTGTCATGTAACTTGCGCCCGCGGCAGAGCCCCAACAAGATCTTGGCGCGGCCATCGCGAAAGTAGAGTTTCAACGGCACGAGCGTCAGGCCCTTCTCGTGGGCCAGTCCGGCGAAACGGTTGATTTCCCGCCGATGAAGCAGCAGTTTCCGGGGACGTTTCGGCTGGTGATTCATGTCACTCGCCTCGGCGTACTCGGGAATGTCCGAACCCATCAGCCAAACCTCACCCGCTCGCACGCGGCCGAAGGATTCGTCGAGCGAAACTCTTCCGCGCCGCAGACTCTTGACCTCGCTGCCGACCAGTGCAATTCCGCACTCCAGCGTGTCGAGAACCTGAAACCGGTGGCGAGCCTTGCGGTTCTCCGTGATCAGTTTCTGATTCGGGTCCTGGCGACCGGGTTTCTTTTTCTTCGATTCTTTCTTGGTCATTCGCCCGAGTGGCTCCTGCTGCAACTGCTCGTGCACCGAGGTCACGACCACCGTGTCTATCTCGTTGGTCGAGCGCATTTTCCGTTTTGCGGCGGGGGATTTCGGTGTTGGATCCAGACACCGCGGATCTGCACGAGCTCCGCCGACCAAACTAAATTATAGTCGGCCACTCCGGACTACGGCGAGGCCCCGACGCCGGGCCGCTGCTCCGCCCGCCCGGGTGACTTCCCGCCCGTGTCGGATCCGGTCGTCGACGATACAATGCGTCGGGTACGAGTTCGCGCAATCGTGAAGCAGCGTGTACAGCAGCGCGGTTCCCTTCTCGTTCCGCTATCGCTTCGCATCCGACGACGTGGGGGAGAGCCCTTGGCAGATCCTCCACATTGCCCCCCCGACCTGTTTTTGTCTTGCGAGTCTCATGCAGCACACCCCCGAATCTTCGTCGCGATCTTCCTTGCCCGTTTTGCAGTCGGCCCCGGGTCGAGTGGCAACGCCAACGCGTTTGCCGCGATGGCTGAAGCGGCAAGTTCCCAAAGGCAACGCCGACCACTTGACGGCGCGATTGCTCAACGAATTGCAGCTGACCACGGTTTGCGAAGAGGCCAAATGCCCCAACCGCATGGAATGCTACTCGCAGAAGACGGCGACGTTCATGGTTCTCGGCGAGATTTGCACGCGTTCGTGCAGTTTCTGTTCCGTGGCTCGCGGTCAGCCTGAGCGTCCGACCGAGGATGAACCGCAGCGCGTGGCCGAAGCCGCCTTCCGTCTCGGGCTGCAGCACGTCGTGATTACGTCGGTCACACGCGACGATCTGTCGGACGGGGGCGCGGACCATTTTTACCGGTGCATTCTCGCCGTTCGACAGCGAACCGGTGCCACGATCGAAGTGTTGACTCCCGATTTCCGCGGTTGCCCGCGGGCGTTGGAGCGCAGTCTTGCAGGCGGCGCCGGAAGTCTTCAATCACAACACGGAAACCGTTCCCAGACTGTACCGTCGAGTGCGTGGGGCTTGCTCCGATTACCGCACGACTTTGCAGTTGTTACGCGAAGCCAAACGGATTCGACCGCAGACGAAGATCAAGAGCGGCTTGATGCTCGGGCTGGGCGAGTCCCGGCAGGAGTTGCTGGATGTGCTGGCCGATCTGCTGGATGCCGGCTGCGATTTTCTAACGCTGGGACAGTATCTGCAGCCGGATATCCAACGCTACCTGCCGGTGGCGCGCTATCTGCCTCCGGAAGAATTTGCCGAGCTGGACCGCGCGGCACGTGCCATGGGCTTCGAACAGGTAGCCAGCGGCCCATTCGTTCGTAGCAGCTACCATGCGCGACAGATGGTCGATCACTGATCGGCCGCGGAAAGGGGCAGTACGAGGCGGCCTCACACCCCTCCAGCTGGGTGAGCTGTACGCGGTTGCCATCCAGTGGCAATGCGATCGGCGGCTGGCGGGGAGAAAAGAGTTGGCATTGGCGCGCATCCGGGACGCCCAATGCTTTGAGGTCGAGGATCACTTGCCCGCTCGTTGACCGGTCAAACGGCGCTCCCACTGAGGGCCAGACCGACCAATAACGGAAGCGCGCTTGATGGTTCTGGTACGGCCGCCACAGCGGTCCGAGGCCCTCGTTCATATCCGCCATCCTCGAAGGCAATCACGAAGTCACTGCGATCGAATAAGCCGTCGCCATTCCCATCGCTTTTGGCCCGGCCGGTGAGTTTGCGTGCCACAAACCATGCCTCGTCTCCTCGGTCGAGGGCCGAAAGGAGAACTTGCGTCTCGGAGCCCGACGGGTTGCCCGACCCATCGGATGAACAGGCAGAATACGCGCACGGCAGAACATGCGCTGGTCATCGGGTCCTGCTATCGGTCCTGCACGGAGCGAAAGTGGACTTCGCGTCGCCAAACCTTCAGAATAGGGTCCAGGCCCCCCATTCCACTGAACGACGTGGCAAAAAGCGGGAAAGGAGCGTTCGGCGATGTGCGAGCACTGTATGGATCGCCGCCAGTTTGGCGTCCTCACCACAGCGACATTGACCGGCGGCGTATTGGCTTCGTCAGCAGAATTCGTTTCCGAGGGTACTCGTATGGAACCGTGGGATCCGGACAAACCGCCCCGGATTACAGGACGGCCATTACGTGTCCAGCCGGTTCTCGCGCATGCCATCATGTCGCGGCGTGAGAAGACCTCCTGGCGATCTTGGAGTGAAATCATCAATGAAGAGGCCGCCGCCCGGGAGATGCAACGGATATCCGGCGAGCTGAAGACTCTTGCGTCCCTAGCGGATTTCCCACTGGAAATCTTGCCGCCGGTGAAAGTCGCGACGCGCGAGCAAGCAGCAGCCGTTCAGCAAGGCGAATTCGATGTCGTCCTGCTATACGCAGCCTCCAATGCCTCCTTGTTTCAGCCGTGCTGCGCGACGGATCCGCAACGCGACACAGTCGTCTTTGTCCGGCACAAGTCGGGACCGACTTACTACGGTTATGAGTGTCTCGGAGTACGCCATTTTCCGATTCCGACTCCGGAATTGTTTGCCAGGAATAGTGCCGACGATCACGGGCAAGTGACATTGGATGACGTGGTCGTAGACGACTACCAAGAGGTGCTTTGGCGATTGCGATCGCTGTACGGGCTGCAGAATTTCGTGGGCCAGCGCGTCGTTGCTCTGGGCGGTCCGATGGGAAAATGGGATTCCGCTGCACCGGATGTCGCGCGACAGCGTTACAGACTCGAGATCGTGGAGGTCGATTATGAAGAGCTGGCCGCCCGCCTGTTGGCCTTGGCGGCGGACCATAATTATCAAAGGCAATTCAACACCTGGACCGATCGTTACCTGGCCGTACCTCGCACGCGTCTGGAAACCAAGCGGGAGTTTGTGACGCAGGCCTTCGCACTCTTCACGGTGTTTCGGCAGTGGCTGCGAGAACACGATGCCCCGGCCATCACAATCAACCAATGCATGGGAACGATCCTCTCGGTCTCGAATACGACCGCCTGCATGCCGCTCAGCTGGCTGAACGATGAAGGGTTCATTGCCTTGTGCGAGTCGGATTTCGTCGTGGTGCCAGCCGGAATTCTGTTGCACTACATTTCGGGGAAGCCGGTCTTCATGCACAATTCCACGTTTCCGCATCAAGCCACTGTGACCTGCGCCCACTGCACAGCGCCGCGCCGGATGGATGGGAACTCCTATGAGCCGGTGCGCATCATGACCCACTACGAGTCCGACTTTGGGGCGGCGCCGAAAGTTGAAATGCCGATCGGCCAGCCGGTGTGCGCGATCAGTCCCGAATACAGCACCACACGCTGGGTTGGCATCCAGGCCGTGGTGCGCGACAATCCCAGCTTTGCCATCTGCCGCAGCCAACAGGACGTGGAGATCCAAGGTAACTGGCGCAAGCTGATTCCCGAAGCGCGCGATTCGCACTGGATGATGGTCTACGGCGATTACCTGCGCGAGATTGGGTACGCGGCACATAAAATCGGGTTGACGTGGGACAATATCTCGGACGCAGATGGCTGACCTCGTGAAATCGCTCCGTGCCGTACCGTTTCCAACCTTAGGAGCCTCGTGACATGACGCACATATCCCGCCGGTCGTTCCTGGCAGGTTCCGTGACGGCTGCCGCCGCCGGAAAATCGCTGCTCGCTTCGTCTCCGGCTGCCGAGGAGATTCCTGGCTTTGATCAGACAACCACCGATTTCGACCGCACAAGACAATGGAAGCCCTTCAGCGACCGCAAAGTACGAATCGGGATCGTCGGTCACGGCGTTTGTCAATTTGGTCTGGCATTCGACCTCCAAACCCATCCCAACGTGGAATTGGTGGCGGTTAGCGATCTGTTTCCGGATCGCTGTACCGATATGGCGCGCAAGGCAAATTGCGAGAAGACCTACCCTTCGCTGGAAGAGATGATCAAGGACGAATCGATCGAGGCCATCTTCTGTGCAACCGATGCGCCCTCCCATGCTCGACACGCGATTCTCTGTCTAGAGCACGGCAAGCATGTGGCCACCGCTGTTCCGGCCTTCTGGGCCGACATCGAGGATGCGGAAAGACTTCTCGAATCTTGTCGGAAGAACAAAGGACTCGTTTACGCCATGTTCGAGACTTCTGTCTTCCACGACGACGTGTATGCAATGGAAAAGCTCTATGCTGCCGACGTGTTCGGCAAGATCGTCTATTCCGAAGGCGAGTATTGCCATCCGCACTCCCTGGGAGCCCCGGCGTTGGGGTCCTACAGAGATTGGCGCAAGAACGGCTGCCCCATGTGGTATCCGACGCACGCCACCGCCTACTACGTCGGTGTCACGCACAAACGCTTTGTCGACGTCTCGTGCCAGGGGACTCCGCTGTTTGACGAATCCCAGCGCGTCCCCAATGCGATCGGAAACCTCTTTCGATCGGAAGTCGGCCTGTTCCGAACGGCCGAAGGAGGCCTTTCGCGGATGATGGTCTGCGCGTCGCAGGGCGAGTATCTGGAAGCCGGACGCATCCGAGGTGAGTACGCCGGATTTAATGAGACGTTCATCGGTGATGCGACCGGCAAGAAACGGTACGACGAGGCGATCAAGAAGGGGCTGCAGGTCAAGAAGTACGCCTTGCCACCCCATGTCCGGGCGGGCGGACACGGCGGCTCACACGGTTACCTCGGTGATGACTTCATCGACGCAATTCTGCGCGGTCGAAAACCCGCCGTAGACGTGATCGAAGCGTTGAATATGACCGTTCCTGGTTACTACGCACATCTGTCGTCGACGAAAGACGGCGAAACCTTGAAGATCCCGGAATACTTGTTGTGAATGTTCTCTGTTTTTGCAGGGTCGATGGTCGGCCGTGGTGCGAACGCGATCGCTCCTTGACGTTTTCGAATGGAATCCGAGACCTTGGAATTCAACGCGTTGGAAGCGGCACAAATCCAAGATCAAAGTAGAAGGTGACTGGCCATGACAGAGAAAACAGACCGTCGCTGTTTCCTGGCTCGGAGTGTGCTCGGCGCGACAGGGATGGGCGCGGCATACAAGAGTCTGGAAGAACGCTCGCTGGCGGACGCGATCGAGAGCGGAAATGCTCGAACAACTCCAAGCTCCGTTCCAAAAACCGATATCCCGCCCGGAAGCCTGCCGTGTGGCAAGATTGGCAACGTGTCAGTCAGCCGACTGCTGATCGGCGGTAACCTGATCGGTGGCTGGGCGCATAGTCGCGACCTGATGTATATGTCGAAGCTATTCACCTCTTACAATACCGAGGCGAAAGTCTTCGAAACCTTGGAGCTTGCCCAGGAGTGTGGCATTAACACGATCCAGTTGGACCCGGCTTGCTGGAGTGTTTTGACAAAGTACAACCAGAATCGCACGGTCCCCATCCAGACGATGATCTGTGTTCCGTTGGTCGAGGATCGCACAACCATGCGTGAGGAAATCCAGCGTCAGATCGACTTGGGTGCCACCCTGGTGTATTCGCACGGTGGCGTGACTGACTCCTTCATGATGAACGGCGGCAGCATCGATGCGATTGGGCAGATGCTTGACCTGATCAAGGCCGCAGGGTGTCCCGGCTGGCGTCGGCGGCCACTCGCTGAACATGCCGATCGCGTGCGAGGAACATCAGCTTGCTCCAGATTTCTACGTCAAGACGTTCCATGGGGATCGGTATTGGTCGGCCACGCCTGAGGAGCGGCGCGATGGAATACGACTGGATGCGTTTGGATTCGTCGGACCACGACGCGAACTACGACAATATGTGGTGCAACAATCCGGAGGAGACAGCAGCCTTTATGGAAAATGTCGAAAAGCCTTGGGTAGCATTCAAGGTGATGGCGGCCGGGGCCATCCCGCCGCGCCCCGCCTTTCGCAACGCCTATCGAAATGGGGCGGATTTCATCATCGCCGGGATGTTTGATTTCCAGGTTGAGGCGGATGTGAAGATCGCCCTTGAAAGCCTCGCGCCGCTCGACAATCGCAGACGGCCCTGGCGAGGCTAATGCGCATCCGGGGGACCGGACGAAACGCGCGAGTCCCCCCTTTGGCAGAGCAGCGAAGAGTCTGTGACGCTCGCAAGAGTCTTCGACATCGACCTGGAACACGAATCTTGACTGTCTTTACCATTCTTCCGCAATAAACGGGAGCCTCCCCGTATTGCCGCTCGCGCATCTTTCGACCGCCCCAGATACGCCATGACGATGTCATCCTGACGCCAGCCAGCGTTGCCTCGACCCCAACGATGCGCCAACGCCCGCGTTCTCTTTTTCAAAAGAATCCAGGCGGAAGCAAAACACCGCGCCAAGCTCGGGGTTCTCCACGTTGCGTTGATCCGCAAACCGTTGGGCCGGCGGCAACGCATGACGTGGTTGTTGGCGGGGACATTGACGCCAGATTCCTCCGTGTCCACCAGGATGTCGTCCGCTACCCATACGGAATCACCGGCAATCTACCCGACGTCACGTCATTCGGTCTCTTCTGGTCTACCGAGGGCACCTACAGCGACGACGACACGGCAGCTGGAGTTCTCAGATTCAAGATAATGACGGAAGGGCAGGACGGTACGTAGGACCGATCGCGGTGGCGGATCTTCGGTCAGAACGTCCGAGCCTGTTGGAACCCCATTTCCTTCTGGAGCGTAGTTCAGCGCAACGTCTTCGTCTTGATGCAACGCTTGGCAATCTGCGCAACGCGGTAGTTGTTGGTAGTGGGGTGAGCGCGGTTCTGCCGCACGGTTCCGATAGATTTCCGGGCTCTGCCGCATTGGGTACCGGTGCACGGTCGACCAGTTTCCGAGCTGTTGGACGCGGCGGGAAGGACCCCGCCGGTGAGGGCTGGTCTCAAGGATGGTCAGGCAAGCTGGAGTGGTCGTCATGGATGTCGCGACCGTCCCGCCGGGGATAGGACCTCGCTTTCACAATGTCACAATGTTTTGGCGCGCCAATTGCCTTCAGTAAGGCGTGATCGCGTCCAGGACCGTCCGAATGTTGTCAAGAAGACACGTAACCCCAGGGATTTCAAGAGCAAACGATCCACGCCTTTGTTTCGCGTCGGTTGTAAATCTTGCGATCCACGAGGTGAACTTTACAGGACGTCGGATGCGGAAGCATGTCGCGGCGAAGGAAATCGCTCGCGGCGGACTTCCGCCCAATTCGACCGTCTTGAGAAAAGGGAAGGGAAACCAATGGAAGGACCGTTGTTGATCGCGGCCGGCACGGCGCTGCTCAGCTCACTGGGAATTCTTGAGTCATTCTGGCACCGGCGCCGATTGCATTCGATCCCGATTCGAATCCATGTCAACGGAACACGCGGCAAGTCGGGCGTAACCCGATTGATCGCCGCCGGATTGCGAGCCGGTGGGCTGCGGACCTGTGCGAAGACGACCGGCACGCTGCCGCGGATGATTTTTCCCGACGGACGAGAATATCCCGTCTTTCGACCATCGCGGGCGAATGTGATTGAGCAGCTGCGGATTGTCCGCGCCGCAGCGCGGATGGAAGTGGATGCGCTGGTGGTGGAATGCATGGCCCTGCAACCGACGTTGCAGTCGTTGTGCGAATTGAAACTGATCCAGGCCACGCATGGCGTGATCACCAACGCTCGGGCCGACCATCTGGATGTGATGGGGCCCGATGTCGAACATGTGGCGCGTGCGATGGCCGGAACGGTCCCGGTTGGCACGCGCTTGTTCACGGCAGAACAGCGGCAATTGTCTGTGCTGCAAGAGGCGGCAGACGATCGAAATTGCGAAGTGATTCTCGTCGATGACGATCAGATCGCCGAAGTGACGTGGGATGAGTTGGAACAATTTCCTTACGTGGAACACCCGGACAATGTCGCGCTCGCACTACGCGTCTGCATGGATCTGGGAATCGACCGCGAGACGGCCCTCGCGGGATGTGGGAGGCAACTCCCGACCCCGGCGTGATGACCGTCTTCCAAGTACATGACTCGGACGGCTCGGCGATGTTCGTCAACGGATTCGCAGCGAATGACCCGGAGTCCACCGGTCAGATCTGGGAGATGGTCTTGCAGCGGTTCGGAGTCGGACGGCGAAAGCTCGCCGTGGTGAACTGCCGAGCTGACCGACCGGACCGATCACGCCAATTGGCCGAAGCGTGTCGCGGCTGGACGCCGGCGGACCATTATCTGGCTGTGGGAACGGCGACACAGCTGTTCGCCCACCGAGCAGCGCAATTGGGGATTCCGTCTTCCTCCATTTCCTGTGCGGAACGAGTGCCCAATGAGACACTCTTAGCGAACCTCCGCCAATTGGCCGGCGCCGATGCGCTGATCATGGGGATGGGCAATATTTCGGGGCCGGGAATGAAAATTGTCGACCACTTTCGCCAGTTGCACATGGTTACGCCTGCTCAGACCACGCTCCTGCCTCCCCACACGCGTTCCCTTCCGACCTCAGAGAACGTCGCTTTGCGAAAGGCCGCCTGATGGATACTTTTACCGTCTCGATCGCCATCGGACTGGTGATCAGTCTGCTGTTCACCGAATGGTATGGTCTGTCCGCGGGGGGCATGATTGTGCCAGGTTACCTGGCATTGTCTCTGCACCATCCGGGTTCCATCGTCCTGACGCTACTGGCGGCCGCCTTGACCTTCGGCAGTGTGCGTCTGCTGTCACGCGTCGCGATCATTTACGGTCGTCGTCGTGTAGTGATGATGGTGCTGTTTGGTTTCCTGTTTGGCTGGCTGCTGCGGATGCTGCTGTTGTCCACCGGTGGGTTGGCGGGCAACTGGGCTTTTTCGCCGGGCCCCCCGGAGACCTCGGCCCTGCCTTTGGAGGGTGTCTGCGTCGTGGGCTACATCATTCCCGGTTTGATTGCCCTTTGGATGGACCGACAGGGATGGATTGAAACCTGGGCCCCGCTGTTGACCTCTTCCGTCGTCGTGCGTTTGATGTTGATTCTGATCGGTATGGAGGCCGTGCAATGAAGAGCCTGTATTGGCGACCGCGGAGGACTTCGCGAGTGTTTCTGTTTGGCATCGGACTGGTTGCCTTGATGGGCCTCTGGCTCGTCGAGAAGATTCCCGCCCCTCGTTCTAGCCGAACTGTAGCGCTGAAGTGGCGCGCTGCCGAGCGAGCCGACCAACTGATGTGGGCAGTGCGCGAGGAACGTTTGCAGCGCGGCCTGGCGATCGATCCCCAGTTCGATCCGCTTGGTACCGGGCTGATCGGCCAGCCAATGTCGCTGGTGACAACGCGTCCCGGCAACCTGCGTGCGAAACAGGCTTCCTGCAATCCCAATTTTGCCGCCGCGATCGTCGAGATGCTGGATCAAGCCGGCGTTCGGCCAGGGGATACCGTGGCGATCGGCTGGTCCGGATCGTTTCCGGCCCTGAATCTGGCCGTCTGTGCCGCCGTCGAAACGATGGAATTGCGGCCCGTTGTGCTGGCCAGCGCGACGGCGTCGCAGTACGGCGCCAATCACCCGGACTTCTTCTGGCTCGACATGGAACACAGCTTGCGACAAAAGAATCTGCTATCGCTGCGATCCGCGGCTGTCTCGCTCGGTGGTGCGGCGGATCGCGGTCTGGGGTTATCCGAGGAAGCGGTGGAGTGCATTCGGTCCGCCATTGCGCGGAACCATGTTCCCCCACTGGAAACGCAGACGCGGCACGAAGCCGTGGAACGCCGAATGGAACTCTATCAACAACTGGCCGATGGTCGCGAGATCCAGGCCTATGTCAACGTGGGGGGAGGCGTGGCTTCCACCGGCGGACAATCGGCGCAACATCTGTACCGGGCCGGTCTCAATATGCGCTTGCGAGACGCCCGACCGGATGTCGACTGTGTGATGACGCGATTTGCCCAGCAAGGCCGGCCGGTGATCCACCTGGTGGAGATCCGCGAACTAGCCGAACAGTTCGGATTTCCAACGGAACTCCACACGCGCCCTTGCCTTGGTGAAGGCGCCCCGTTTCAACCGGCCGGTCACCACCGATGGCTTGCCGGCGGAGTGCTGCTCTTGATCCTGGCCGGTCTGCACGCGGGTGTCTCCACCGGTTGGCCGAGCCGCGTTTCGGTTGGATTGCGTCGCCTGCTGGCCGCGCCGGCGCGGCCTGGAAGTCCGGCCGTAGCGTCCAACGCGGAGCCGCAACTGATGATCTGAAAACTTGCCTGCCAACGGTGATCGGCTCGCGCAGCAAGGCCGCTGACCGACTCGCCCGCGCGGAAAAGTAGGATGACGCGAGTGTGCGATCTCCAACCGCGGGGCGAAACGGTGCCGACGAACGACCCGAATCAGCGCGGATGACGCGGGCGGCGACGAGGCCCGCGAGACAATAACTCGTCCAGACTGCATTCGCCCTGCAGGACAGTGCGGATGTCCTCCCAGTCGTATCCGGCTAACAACAGATCGCTCGGATCACTCCCCGGATCCCGTTCTCCCTCAGATGGAACCAGCGTGTCAGCTTCAAGCTCGACGGCACGGTTGTCGGAAGACCTCGATGAAGTGATCTGCTTGCGGATCTCCTCCAACAGCGACCCTAACAGTTCCAGATTGGGTACCTCCGAGGCGGAGAGGTGGATCACGTGCGGACGATCCGACGAGCTGCGGATCCGTAACCCGCGACCCTCGTCCAATGCGATCTCTCGAACCGCGTGCCAAGGCAGGAATTGTCGATCGACCTGCAGTCCCTCACGACTCAGTGTCAACCGGGATCCAAAGCGGATCGGGTGTCCCGCTCGTAATGTCTCCCGCGCCGATGGCAACTGGCACCGCGTCACTTGCGATTGGATCCTCGTACTAAGACTCCCCAATCCCTCGATTCGATCGAGCCGTAACGTGCGTCCGCGGTGACGGACCAGTCGGCAATGCCAACGCCGCTTGCTACCCCAGCGCCGCCCGGCGCCGCCTCGCACTCGATAGACCTCGCGGATGTCACTCCAGTAAACGGTCTGCCGCCGCCGACCGCGGATCCAAATCAAGCCGCGTTGGTACAGGTCGATCCCACCCGTCATCTGGATCCGCCATCCGAGTCCGAACAGCGCCAGCGAGACAACGGTCAAGGTGCCTGTCCACCACGGACCAGCGGTCGATCTGGCAAGCAGCCCAGCCGCAGCGACGGCCAGGGTCGTCGCCAAGCCGAACGTCAGCAGCCGGAACGCTCGCGAAGGACGCAACCACGCATCGGAGGCGATCAATCGGCCAAGAGGATCCGTCATGTCGATTTGCTGATCGGGCATCCCGTTCCATCTTCGACGAGGATTACTACATGTCCCAAGAACCAAGGCAGCTGCGGATTATGTCCGAAACCGGGGACGCTACGGAAGACGAGAATCTCCGCGTGTAGATGGGGTGATTGGGTCGCCTGGGTAGTCTCAGGTTGAGACGCCCCGGTTCTTCGAGCGGTCGAACTGATCGGCGGCCTGCGCTGATTGCGGCGTCACGTACTCGGCGAACTTCTGTTCGAGGATTTCCAATTGGGCGTCGACCCAGGCGGAGAACTTCGCACAGCGCTCCCGATCCAGCAGATCGCGGGGCGTGGAAGTCTTGGTACCGCCGTGGAAAATGGGATTTGTCATCCGAGCACCACCCTTGGGGGCCGCAACAAGACGTCGCATGTCGTCAAGTTTCCCCCTGCTTCTCAGCATGGTCACAAAGGCCGATTTCAGCAAGGCGGTGGAAAGGAAATGCAATCGGAATGCCAAACATTGTTTTCCGGCGCCAGTTTTTCTCGTTTGCTGCAACTCGCATGCAAGCAACGATTTGGAGCGTTCGCCCGGGCGGGGTCCGGTTCGCGCGCGGATCTTGCTTTGAGCTTCCGCTGTCGCGTTTTTCCGCACCCCCCGGAAAAGAATGACCAAACTTGCAGTCAACACTCCCAAGAAACGGACGGCGGCCGCGAATTAGGGCTTAGGTTGGTACTCCGAACGAGCGTGGCAAAGCATTCGGAGGGCCGAGATTAGGCGACTCAGCGAGAAACATAGGGAGCAGAACGATGATCAAGCGAGTGTTGGTGGGCGGCGGAGTTGGTCTCCTGGTGATGGGGCTCCTCTTCGGTCGGGACGCCCTCAGTTACGTGCGGACCTCCGCCGGATGGGTGAAGCAGTCGGTGACCGACAGCGTCCCGGTCGAGTTTCAAATCGAACGGGCCCGGGAGATGATTGCGGACTTGGAGCCGGAGGTGCGGCGGAACAAGCACCTGATTGTGAAGGAAGAGGTCGCTTTGGAGCAGCTGGCCGAGCGTGTCTCGAACCTGGAGCGAAAGCAGATTCAGGACAAGGAGAATCTGTTGCGGATGAAGGCCGAACTGGAGCAGGGAGCCTCCTACGTGGTCCTGGCCGGACATCGGTACACGGTGGACCAGGTGCGGCGCGATATGGGCAGCCGGTTCGAGCGGTTCAAGACGAACGACGAGACGTTGTTCAATCTGCGACGCGTGCTCAACGCGCGACAGAAGAGTCTCGATACGGCCCGGACGGAGCTGGAGCAGATGCTATCGGCCCGCGGCCAGTTGATGGCGGAAGTTGCCAAGCTGGAAGCGCGGCAGAAAATGGTCAGCGTGGCGCAGACGACCAGTGAGTTCAACTTGGACGACAGTCTGTTGGCTCGGGCCAAGGATCTGGTTCGCGAGGTGGAAACTCGTCTGGACGTGACCGAGCGGCTGCTGGAGGACGATCTGCAGTTTGCCGAGGAGATTCCGTTGGATGCGCCGGTGGGCGAGGAAATCACGGAACAGATTGCCGAATACTTCGGTGACGGGGCTCCGGTGGCAGCCACGATGGCGGCCGAAGTCACGTCGGATCCGAGGCTGTAACACGGAAGCCGGTGCGGTGGCTCCCCGCAAGTGCCACCGCACCGGAGTAGACCAGCGGCGTTTCATTCGAGCAGGAAGTATGCAGCACAGGAGTCATGCGGTGTACAGTACGACGATGGCTCCCCAGTTGAATCACGGCGCCCAGACCATGTGGACGAATCAGCGACAAGCGGGTCCTCGGTTTCTCTTGTGGGTGGATGGCGTCGGTGGCTACCTCGTGTGCCTTGCCGACGAAGTGGTGATTGGCCAGGCCATTCCGCATGGGGGCGCGGACGTGCCGATTCAGGGTGACTTGTCGCGACTTCACGCCACGATTCGGCGGCAGGGGGAGGGCTACTTGCTGCAGCCGGACGCCGAAACGCGCGTCGATCGACGGCGACGTGGCGGCCGACTGCCCGTTGTCGGATGGTGATGAGGTCCAACTGGGAGCGAGTTTCCTGATGCGATTCCGCCGACCACATCCGCTGAGTGCCACGAGTCGCCTGGATTTTCTCAGCCACCATCGGACGCAACCGGCAGCGGATGGCGTGCTGCTGATGGCCCATTCCTGCATCCTGGGGCCGGCGCCGACCAGTCACGTCGTCTGCCGACGATGGAACCAGGACCTGGTGTTGGTACGTCAAGGACAGCAGCTGCGTTGTCATGCACAACAGCCGCTGGAAGTCGATGGCAAGAGTTGTGGGCAAACGGCGCCGCTGACCATGGGGTCACGCGTCGTCGGGCCGGATTTCTGCCTGAGCCTCGAGCAATTCGATTAGAATGTAGCCAGACCCGCGCCCGAGAGAGAGCGGGTCAGAGAGGTGGTCGATGACGCTCTCGATGGAAAGGAACGAGACCCGCCCGAAGCGGCCGTGGGCTCGGAAACAGACCATGCAAGAACCAGCCAGCATTCTCGGACCGAACGGCAAGCAGTTGGCCGACACAGAGCTGCCTGGGCAAGGTTCGCGCCGCGGCCCCCTGAAATTTGCCTTCGTCAGCGGATCCCAACCGCTGGCCGGATACACGATCAAGCGGGGGATCGGCGTGGGCGGCTTCGGGGAGGTCTACTACGCCGTCAGCGACAGCGGCAAGGAACTGGCGCTCAAGCGGATTCAACGCAATCTGGATATCGAGCTGCGCGGGGTCACGCAGTGCCTGAATCTGAAGCATCCCAATCTGCTGTCGCTCTACGACATCCGCTATGACGATCAGGATCAGGCCTGGGTGGTGATGGAGTACGTCGCCGGAGAAAGTCTGCAGGATGTCATCGAGCGGAATCCCAACGGATTGCCCCAGGATCAGGTCCAGTTCTGGCTGGAAGGGATCGCCCGCGGTCTTGGCCTATCTGCACGACCATGGGATCGTGCATCGGGATTTGAAGCCCGGCAACATCTTCCTCGATCAGGGAGTGGTCAAGATCGGCGACTATGGGCTCTCGAAGTTCATCTCCTGCAGTTGCCGCAGCGGGCAGACGGAAAGCGTCGGCACGTTCCATTACATGGCGCCCGAGATCGGCTTGGGACGCTATGGCAAGGAGATCGACGTGTATGCCCTGGGGATTCTGCTGTACGAAATGCTGACCGGGCATGTGCCGTTTGAGGGAGAAAGCAGCCAGGAAATCATCATGAAACATCTGACGGCCGATCCGGATCTGGGACAGCTGCACGCGCCGTTCCGGCAGGTCGTCGGTCGCGCGTTAGCCAAGGATCCGGAGCGACGCTATGCGTCGGTCGGCGAAATGATGGCCGCGCTCCACCCGGGATGGAATCCCAGCTTCGGCCGTGGTCGTGGCCACTTTGGACGAGCAGCCACGCCGACCGATCGTCGCGGAAGTGGTCCGTCGCGGACGCGTCGTCGGCGGGCGAGGCCCTGATGGAAGAACCGCTGGCACGAGCCCTGCACGACGGCTTCCGCTCGCTGCAGACCTCTTGGAACCAAATGGATCTGAATCGACCAACGCAACTGGCCCTTTTCACGGTCGGTGTGGTGCTGTTCATTCTCTCCGCGGAGTTGCTGATTCCCATCGGTGTTTCCTTCGCGATGCTCTACGGGGTCTACTACCTGATCTGGCACTTCGTCGCTGCGTCCGAAAGCGAACGGATTGACCGCGGCGACCCGCGCCGACTTCACCGCAGCCGGTCGCCAGTCCGGGCGGCCCCTGCGCCCGATCCGGCGCCCGCGCCGGTGGTGGCCCGTCGCGTGAGGCGACGCCGCTTGGTCGTCTCGCGGCAGCAGGTCCACGAGGCGTTACGGGCGGAATTGCGACAGAAATCGACTCGCCAATGGTGGACGGAGCTGACCGGCTCGATGTTGATGTCGGCCTTCGTCGCGGCGATTCTTTCGATCGTGATGCTGCTGGTCAGCAGTCCCGAATCTGCAGAGCGGAATCTACAGCTGGGGGCCGAACTACGTCTGGCTGGCGGTCACCAGTACCGCCGCGGCATGGTCCGTGCTGTGGCTGGCCAAGTTGTGGGAGGGAACGGTCGGCGACCAGGCGCTGCGTCGTTTTTGTCTGTTGGCGGCGGGATTTGGCGTGGGGGCCTTCGCGTGGTTTCTATCGCAGTTTCTGCTGCTGGAGCCGACCTACCTGCTTGGTTCCTGGGAAGGCTTTCGCCACACCTTCGGTGCGGAACTGCCCACGCTGTATGCGGTCACCGGCAGTCCGCGACCGCTGGCCTACATGGGCTATTTCGGCGGATTGTTCCTGCTGCTCCGCTGGTGGTTGAACGCGGATCCGCTGCGAACCAGCCGGTTGAGTGTCGTGGCGACGACGCTGACCGTGGTCTGGGCGATCGTGCTTGCACGCCTTCTTGCCGATTCCTCGTGGATACATGGTGGCCGCCACGGCCACGATTGCGATTCAGCTTGCGGCGCCGTGGATTGACACCGTCCAGCGAAATCGCGTCAAGGATCAAATCGCCGGACACATCTCGGAGGCTACGGTGGCATGATGAACGCTACGCCCCAATTCACATTTCTTTTCGTCGCAATCCTGGGCGCGATTTTCCTGGGCGCGCTGCTGTTGCTGTTCTTCCTGTTCGTGGCGCGGCACCGCATGCTGGGGGTCTTGCTGGTGGGTGTCCTGTGTTTGTTCATGGCGGTGCCCGTCCTGATGTATTGGGGGTTGGCCCGCGACGTTTCTCACCGCGCGATGGTACGGGAGGAATTCCTGTCGCACGCAACGGGTCGAGCAGCAGGTGTTGACCGCGCGAGCGCCAGCGCGAGAAGCAGCGCCCATGCATTTCCTCGCCGAGGAGAGGTCGACTTGGCCGTCCGACACTCTGTCCACAACTCCGCCAACGGGGAACTCGCCCGAGGTCAGGGGGGCGGCCGAGATCCAGGAGCCTTTCAGTCTGGAGTTATTGGAAACGGCCGCTGTCGAGGGGGATCCGGTCGCGACCGAGGATTTGTTGCGGGCGCTCGAGTCGCCCGCCGCGTCGTGTCAGCCTGTTGTCGCTTCCGTGCCGCCGCTGGCCGGCACAACGGTGGATCCTTCCTTGCGACCAGCCTGGGTCCAGGATCCTCCCCAGAAGATTGATAGGGCAACCGGCCCAAGTGTCGGTTTCCGACCCGTTCGAAACCGGGGACGAGTGCGATGATGACATCCGCAGCCGAATTCATGCGGCCATTCTGTCATTTGCGCAGACAGTCCGGCCGCCAACGGGGAGTCTCCCAACAACTGCGCATCTACCGGTCCGATCCGGAGATTTGCGGCTCGTTTCTCGCGAACGCTTCGTCGATGTGATCCCGACCAGCGTCGGCCCGATGAAGCAAGTCCACCAGCTCGTCGTCTTCGACGAAGACTTCCGCCGCGTGCTGGATCAGCGTGTATCGGAGGCGGTCGTCGGCCAACGACTGGCCCGTACCGGCGTTTTCTCGGGAGGTATCCTGTTGCTCGTGGGCTCGCTGTTTGGCATCCTGAAGGGGGCTGCACGGCGTCAGGCCAGGGCAACGGCGTGACAGCCCAGGCAATTTCGCCTTGGCCCCTTCCATGGAAATCGCTCTCTAATGTCGGAACTTGATCGCAGCGAATCGCTAATGATCCGGCAGATCCGGGCGGGGGACGCGGATGCGTGGAGTGATCTGATTGCCCGATATGAAGGGCGATTGCTGGCGTTTACCGAAGGCCGCCTGCGAAATCGGGATGCGAGCGAAGACATTGTGCAGGAGGCTTTCATCGGTTTTCTCAACAGTCTGCCCAACTACGATGGACAGCGCCCTCTGGAAAGCTATCTGTTCAGTATTTGTGCCCACAAATTGACAGACTATCTGCGGCGGGAGGGCCGCCGCCCCTCGGTGTCATTGTCCGCCGGGGCCCAGGGGAGTGACGCGGACTGGCAAATTCCGGGGCCCGCCCGTCCGGCCAGTAGCCTGGTGCGGAGCGGCGAGCGCAAAACGCTCGAAGAGGATGCTCTCGTCAAAGCGATTCAGGAGCAGATCGAACACTGGCGCCGTCGCGGAGATTGGACAAAGCTCAAATGTATGGAGCTGCTCTTTCTGCGCGGTCGCGCAAACAAAGACGTCGCGCAGCAAATTGGCCTGACCGAGCAGCAGGTGGCCAACTTCAAATTTGATTTTCTCGCTCGCTTGCGCACGCACGTCCGCAAGCAGGACTTGCCACAGGACGTCTTTCCGGAGCTGTACGAATCATGACGCGACAGTTCACCTGGGTGGAATTGGAGGCGTTCCTGGAAGAGGCCTTGACCCCCGGCGAAATGACGGAGATCGAGTCGCAACTGCGCGATCAACCGGAACTGGTTCAGCAACTTCGGTCGATCCTCGGACGGTGGGATGCCGGCGTGCACTCGCTGGGCGCGATCTGGCGCCGCCATCGAATCAGTTGTCCTGACCGTGACTTGCTGGGAAGCTACCTGCTGGGTGTCTCTGGAGCCGGAACAACAGGATTACATCCGGTTTCATCTGGAGCAGGTCGGCTGCCGGTACTGCGCCGCGAATCTGGCCGATCTTGAGGATCGTCAACGCGGAACGACCGACTCACTGCAAACTCGCCATCGACGCTACTTTCAGTCCAGCGCCGGCTATTTGAAGCGAAGCTGATCCGCGAAATCGGTACCGGCACGCTCCAGCGGATGAAAGAAATGTGCGGGTCACAGTACCCGATGGCGCGGGAGAGTCCCGGTGACAGCGCGGAGCACTTTCCGGTAACGGCTCGTCGCCACGAACGCAAGATGTCCGTGCGACATGCACTAAGGGGGACCACCAGCGGCGCGCAAGTAGCGATCGAGGAACTTGTGCATCACGATCTGGCAATGCGCATTCACCGGTTCGGCGGCATCTAATGCATGCGGCCAACCGGTCATTCGATCGTACACGAAGGGGATTTTCAGTTCTTCCAACCGCTGCACCAAGCGATCGGCGTGTTCGATGGTGACGATCTTGTCGAGAGTTCCGTGGATGACGAGTGTTGGTGGATCGCCCGCGTCCAGATGCATCAGCGGCGATGCGAGACGATATTCGTCCGGCTGCGTCTCATAGGATCCGTTCATGAACTTTTGCACCGCCTCGTTGTCGCGGGCGGAGGTGAGTGTCAGATCGGTCGGCCCGTAGAAGTTGAGGACGGCTGCCACACGACTGCTGACGCCCGCATGTCCGCCGTCGCCTTCCAGGCCGGGAGCGTCGCAGTAACCGACCATCATCGCCAGATGTCCTCCAGCGGATCCGCCCACGACGGCGATCCGATCGGGGTCAATCCGATACCGCTGAGCGTTGGCGCGCATCCATCGCACGGCACATTTGGCATCCTGTACGGCCGCCGGAAACGGGGCTTCTCCCGAGAGACGGTAGGAGATCGTGGCCGCGGCGTAACCGCGCTGGGCAAACCGACGGGTGTAATAGTGATAGATCGCTCGTTCGCCGCCGGACCAGCCTCCCCCGTGGATAAAAATGAGGCCCGGACGCAATTGGGTTGACTGGCGTGGCAGAGCCAGGTCGAGCTTCAACGATCGCTCGCCTACCTTGCCGTATTCCAAGTCCTGCAACTCCTCGACATCCGCTGGGAGCTCTTTGTCGGGCTCAATCATCTTGAGCCGGCCGACGGCGATGGCTGCCATCAACGTCGCACGAGCGCGATAGCCCTCGGGCGCCGTGGGGAGATCCGCCAACGCTGGGATTGCCCGAATCGGTTCGGCTGGACATTTTGCGGCTCATGATTGTGCCGCTGGCCCAAACCAGAATCTCCAACGAGGACAAGCCGCCATCGGCCACCCGCGCCTCTTGCCACGCCAATTGGTCATCCGCTCGTCTCCTGACATGGTTTCTCGGCCCATCGAACGGCCGTGCAGCGGTTCGTGGGGGAGTGCCTACCGGGCGTCGCTGGTGACTCCCGGCCAGTCATCCGTTCGAAACGGAGTCACCGGGAGTCCTTCTGCGGAATACAGGTTGCAGACCGGGTTGTCGGCCCAGGCGTAACGAACTGCTACCGGTTGGGCAACCGCTTCGCTCCAGACTTCGACCTGGTTACGGCCCGTGATCTTGGCCTCGGCCCAGTGCCATTGCCGATCCTCGCCGGCGATCGCGAAGCCTTTGACACGTTTTTCGTCGACGGTGCGGAGTCCACCGCCTTGAATTTCGAAAACGAGTTCTACTTTGCCATCCTGGATCTGCATCGAGCGGTAACGCGGGCTCTGGCAGACCAGCGGGAGGCCGTAGTCTTGCGATAACGCCAATCGAGCCAAGCGTTTCGCGACCTCGAGTTTATTGCGTGGGTGAATGTCGGAACCTTCCCCCAGGTCGATAATCACCGCCTGACCGGTATGCGGGAGTCGATCAATCGTCAGGGTCTGGGCTTCCCGCAGCTCCGCCCAATCGCTTTCGCCCGGTTGCGGCTGTTCGCCGCGGTAGTCGGCCAGTTGGACCCAATAGAACGGGAAATTGCCCTGTCCCCAGGCCTGCCGCCAGTTCTGAATCATCAGCGGAAATAGATCGCGGTACTGAGCAGCGCGAAGCGTTCGCTTCGCCCTGGTACCAGATCACGCCGCGAATCGCGAAGGGAACGATGGGGGCCAGACGACCGTTGAAGAGATTGGCAGGCCGGTGTTGCGCCACCAGCCGATTGTTGGGGCGTTCCGGTTCCGGTGGCAAAGGCTGACCGGCCTTCTTCGCGGCCACCAGATCCTGTTGCCATTGTAGCCAAGCGGCTTCGAACTTGTCGTACGGTTCCCTCAGTTCCGGTTTCGCTTCGATTTCTTCCCAGCGTTTCCGCAGCGGTCCGTAGAGGCCCTCGTCCTGCAACTGATCACGCGGTACCCAGGCCTCACAGGCGGAGCCACCCCAGGCGTTGTCGATCAGGCCAATGGGAACGTCGAGCAGCTGCTGCAGTTGCTGACCGAAGTAGTAGCCCACAGCGGAGAAGTCCCCGACGGTCTGCGGTGAGCAAACCTGCCACTCCCCGGTGAAATCCTCCAGCGGTTGCTGCAGTCCGGGAGTCGCAACGGTGATCATTCGAATCTTTGGGGAATTGGCCGCGGCGATGGCCAGGTCGGCATTCCAACTGGATTGTACGGCCCACTGCATGTTGGATTGACCCGAGCAAACCCAGACTTCACCCACCAAAAGATCGTGCAGGGTGACAGCATGGTCCTGGCCGTGGATGGTCAGCGTCCGTGGAGCACCGACCTGCAGGGGCTGCAGGCGAAGCGCGCCACCGACCGTTCGCGTCCGCCGTCGTCTCGTGCTGCTGGTGGTCGATCGCCACGCGGACTCGTTCGCCGGGATCCGCCCAACCCCAGATCGGCACTTCCATGCCACGTTGCAAAACCATGTGATCGCCAAAGATCGCCGGCAAGGCAACTTTGGCCTGCACCTTGGGACAGCAGGCGATCGTGAGCAGCGCGCAACTGAGTCGCAGAACGAATGCAAATCGCTGGTGGGCTTGGCGAGTGAGAATCATGGCGGATTACCCTGCATGGAAGGATCGAAGGTGGGATACAAGCGGTTCGCCCACGGGAGCAGGTGAGCTGGTCGCCAATATAGCAGGTTTTCCGCGCTGGATTGGAACGTGTGATTTCAGCCCGCAGCCGAAAACGGTCGCTCCACAGGGGAGTCCAGCTCGTCATAATCGAGCGTGACGGTCTGCGGCAGCGAAGCCGGTGCGGAGGGTGACTCCACGCCCCCTTTGCGCGGCAGGTGCGTGCCCGGTTCGCCCAGCCAACCCTTGCAGCGAAAGTACCAGACCATCGCCACGGCAATGAGAATCATCGTCAGCCACGCCAGCGGATAGGCGTAGGGCAGTTCCAATTCCGGCATGTTCGAGAAATTCATGCCGTAGATGCCCGCGACGAACGTCAGCGGGATGAAAATACTCCCGATGATCGTCAGCGTTTTCATGACTTCGTTCGAATGCTGCCCTACCGAGGATAGGTACGTATTGACCAGGCCGCTCACGGTTTCGCGACACATGTCAACGGCCTCGGCAATCTGCACGCAGTGATCGTGTGTATCGCGGAGAAATTCGTGTACGGAGCGACCGAACAGCGGTGATTCGTCACGAAGCAATGTGCCGACCATGTCGCGTTGTGCCCACACGACTCGCCGCAATTTGACCAGTTGCTTCCCGGTGTTGCTCAGCTGCCGAAGCTGTTCCGGGACAGGGCGATCCAGGATCGCCTCCTCCAGTACCTGTAATTGTTCGGTGAGTTGATCGAGACGCGGATAGAAACCATCGACGACCGTGTCCAGAATGGCATAGGCCAGATAGTCCGCGCGATAGCGTCGCAGGCGAGAACCCGGGCGTTGGATCCGTTCGACGACCGGCTCCAGGATCTGTTCTTGTTTGGCCTGGAAGCTGATGACGAAGTCTTCTCCGACAATCAGACTCACCTGCCGGTCGGCCGCCAGGTGTTGGTCGATGGGGTCCAGCGCACGAATGACCAGTAGATGGTACTGATCGTATGCTTCGCTCTTGGGACGCTGAGGCCCATTGACTACGTCCTCCAGCACCAACGGATGAATCTCGAACTGTCGTGCGGTTTCGACGAGTGTCTCGACGTCGCGCAAACCGGATACCTGAATCCAGGTGACGCATCCCGGTCGCACGAGGTTGCGCAGTGGAACACCGGGTCGCACGTCGATGATCTCCATGTTTCCCGGGTTGTAGCGAACGACCCGCAATCGAGTCGCTTCCGCATCGGCCGGAATGACGAGCGTTCCCGGGCGAGATCCAGCTTGTGGGTGCAGTTTGCGCAGCATGTTCGGGGGCTCCGTGATTCGTCAGCCGGCGAGGCGGTGGGTGCGATGTTCCGACAGGAGATCGGAGGGGCCGGGCAGTTTCAATTCGATTGGTTGCGACACGTCTAAGTGAACGTCCCGCTGCGGGAAGGCGATCGAAATCTCGGCTTCGCGGAAGAGCGCGTCAATTCGCTCACGAACCGCACTTTCCGCGCGGCGTCCGTCCATTTCCGTTCGCAGGTGAATCCAGAAATTGGCCTCGAAATGCAACGCGTTATCGCCAAAGTCCGTGAAGAGGATGATCGGATCCCGGTGCGTGAGCGCCTGCGGCACATCTTGGACCGCTTGCCGCAATAACGAAATCACTTGATGTGTCGGGGAACCGTAGGCGACGCCGACGGTGACGCGCACCCGAATCTCGGTGTTCGACAGTGTCCAATTCGTGACGCTGTTTTCCAGAAACTTGCTGTTCGGGATAATGAATTCCACGTTCGAACCGGTGCGAAGTCTCGTGCTGCGGGCACCAATTCGCTCAATCGTGCCGGTCAGGCCATCGATTTCGACCAGATCACCGATGCGCACCGGTTGCTCGCTCAGCAGCATCAGTCCACTCAGGAAGTTGTTCAGCAGGTTCTGACTGCCGAAGCCGATGGCAATCGCAGCGGCTCCGCCAAAGAACGTGAACACCGTAATCGGAATGTTGATCAGCTCCAAAGTGATCAGGCTAAAAACGGTCACCAGACCGTAGTAGCCGATCGTCTGCAGCGCCAGAGAGGCTCCATCGGCGAAGCCCATTCGAGGCAGGATTCGGTTCCCCAATATCCGACTGATCAACCGCGCAGCAAGAATGCCAAGCAGCAGAAAGAAGATGCCGGACGTGATCTTTCCTACGGTTACCGGCTGGTCGTCAACCGCGAACAGCTCATACTTCCAGCCAGCTTCGATCCATGACGACAAATTGGCCATCCGAGCGGCCGCGGTATGAGGATGGACTCGCTCAGTCAATTCGCCGACGAAGCGGTCCAGCAGCTTTGCCGCCAAGTGCAGAACCTGGTATCGCTTTGTGGAAAAGTTGATCAGGTCCGCGGCAACATCGTGATCCAACTGCAGCCACTCGCGACGCGGGTCGTCGGGCGATGGGATCTGGGCCAGCGACTTCCAAGTCGTGGCATGCCGGGAATGGGTTTCGTCCAAACGGATCTCGAGGCTCCGCCTCGCTTCATGAAAATGTTGGGCCAACTTGCTGATCTGGTCCAGCCATTCCTTCAGTTGGTCGACCTCGGGCGGTTCATGGTAGACTTGGAATCGCAGGTTCCAACAGTAGCGCACAATCACGAGGTCGGCCATCATCTGTTGGATCTGTGTGATCTTCTTGTGCAGCGATTCGCGAGCAGCCTGAATGGCCTCCGTTTTGGCGGCTTGCGCCTCCATCGACGGCAGTGGGTCTGTCTTCAAAGAACTTTGTAATTGCTCGACTCGCTGCAGTGTCCGCTGGGATTGGGCCAGTTCCTTCTGAAGGTCCGCTTCCGTCTCGTCCAATTGCGAAAGCTTCCGATTCAGGTCCGACGGCGAGAAGTGTGACTCTGCGCTGTACCCGCTCCACCGTGTGCTGCAGGGCCAGCTGTCGCTTTCGGCAGAGTACCAGGTCCCGTTCCTTGACCGACACCTCCAATCTGCGGAGGCGGATCGTTTCTTCGGAATTGCGGCATTTCAGTCCGGCACGCATGAGTTCGCTGCGTAGCTTCTCGGAGTCGCGAGGATCTTCCAGATTGTTGAGTTCCTCTTTGATCCGCCGTCGCTCCCGTTCGTTCTGCCCCTGACGGTCTTGGCAGCTTTCGATCGATTGGCGCGCGTTGGCCAGTTCTGCCTCTACCGCGTCGGCCTTCGTGATTTCGGCATCCAACTGGTCCCGCAACTCTTCCAGGTAGAGAAAGGAAAACGGACGAGGCTGGCTCGGATCGGTGATTGCCAGCGCGGCCTCATCGTCGCTTAGATGATCCAATTCGTTCTTGAGCTCGTTGAGCTCCTTCTGCATTTCTTGTTGTTGCGCATACAGCAGGGCGAGGTATTTCAGCTGACCGACTTGCTGCTGTAGCGCGACCGGTCGCCACCCGGTCTCGCCACTATCGATCGCCTGGCGGAGTCGCTGTTCTGCTTGCCCCAATTGCTGGACGACATCCTCACGAAGCGCGTTGAGATCGCGTTGATCGGTTGAGTCTTTCGCCGCCGAAGACTCCGTTGCCGTTCGTTGGCTGGCCGGATCCAGGTTGGCCGGGGCCGCTGCCCAGGCGACGCTCACCGCCGTCAGCCAAAAGGTCAGGAGCAGTCCACTCCCATGGCGATGACGCAGAAGCCTCAAGAAGAAGTTCGGCATATTAGCACCTCGTGGGTCTTGCGGAGACCATCGGGTCCGATCTGACGCCAAAAGGCCTCATGCACGCGGGTAAGAAGGTCCGCCGGCCTCGTAATTCAACTGACTGCCAAGCGTTGCGGGCGCTCCAGCCAGTAAGCCGCGGTGGCGGTTTGTAGAGGAGACCTTCGCACGGGACAAGCTCAATCGGCCGAAAATACGCCCCCCACCGAGGTGGAGTGTGCGTCCAGCCGTTGGCTTCACTGTAATGGACTAAAGTCTCCCGTCTTTCGTAGGCCACCCAGTTGACCTGCCTGCAAGTGAATCTGCCGCCACGCTTTGGGGTGTTACACGGCTGATCGCAGCCGGGAACCGCGCCGCGTTCCGCTCTTCCGCCATTGTCTGTAGGGGAAAACCCTCACGCCGGCGACGTCACACGATCGGATCCCCGAGCTGCGCGGATGCAATGTCTGCGATCGTATCCGCCTCGATGGTCAGCTTGTGTTCTTCGTGGGAGGAGAACCACGAGTCTGCCTCCACGCGCCAGTAGCGGTCGACGGCAGCGTGGGAGTCCAACCGCCGACGTTTGGCTTGGTGCGTCGTGTTGATGTCGAGCGACCGTGGATTTGCGGAGTCATCAGCTTGGATGATGGAGGACGACAGAAAACGGTGCCCCAGGTCGATCCTGGGTACGGCGATAGGAAGCTGTGCGAAGGGCGGCTCCCCTTCAGCGAGGTTGCCCGGAGGAGTGGCCGCCGCCGCGGTTTCATAGTCGCCTGTCTGGAAAGCAAGGACGACATCAGACGAGTCAAAATCGCCGTCCGCATTCCAATCCCCTTCCTCCCAGCCGGAGTTGAGATTGGCGCCGTCTTCGTACTCACCTGCCTGAAACACGAGCACGAAGTCGCTGGAGTCGAAAAACTGGTCCAGATCGGCATCGCCGTACGTCGTGTCCAAGATTTCGCGAATCATGTAGTCGTGATCTGCCAAGTTGACCTGCCCGTCGCCGGTCAGGTCGTATCCGGGCGTGTCATCGCGGATAGCTGCGGTAAGCAGATTCACGTCGCTTGCGTCTACGATGGAGTCGTGGTTGAAATCTCCGGGGATCACGCTCCCTACGACGTAGCCGGGCGTGGGTGCCTCCCCCGTCCAACTCGAGGCTTCGCGGCCCAGTTCCGCGGGCAGGGTGCGGCTGAGAGACGATCCGAGGCCATCCGCTGCGGTTGGCCAGGGCGGCTCGTCGTCGTAGCGAATCTGATCTTCCAGCAGTAGCGGAGTACAAGTCGGATCCTCCACGGGCGGTTCGTCCGGTCGCCGCAATTCGACTTGATCGCCGCCGTTGGACAGGCGTCCGGAATAGCCTCCGACGATCAAGGTTGTTCCCGGCAGGCCATACTGAACCCGGAAGGCGGCCAGGCGTGACACGTTGTTCGGGTCGGCTGGATCGAAGGAGACGACCAGCAGGGTACCACCGGCCTTGAGATCGGTGGCGGCGTCGAATGCGTATTCAATTCCCCCGGCTAAGCGCCAGCCGTTCATTGGGATTCGCTCGGACGTCGGGTTATGGATCTCCACGAATTCGAGGTCTTCATCGATCAGTGTCGGGTCGATGCGAATGGCCTCGGGGGAGGGATCGACCGGGTGGTACTGAACTTCGCTGATCAGCACCGGACCGACCCGGGGCAGGCTGTTGGCGGCTCCGAGTGTCACGGATTGCATCGGGGTCAGCTCGCCGACACCATTGGGAAAGCGGCCGAACGATTCGCCGGTAGCGGCGGCACCGAATTCGATCGCGTCGACGATATAGCTGGCCTTGCCGGAGTCGGATGGTTTCCAAAGCCAGACCGAGTCACCATGTGCCCCATCCAGCGCAATGCCGTCGGCGTTCGTTCCTCCGGACGGATCGAACTGGTCTTCCGTAAACACGACGTATTGGCCGCCGGCGATCGTGGTGCCATCCGGGATCCGGAAGTGTTGCGGATCCTGTCCGCTGTCGCTCAGATACCAACCGGCAAGATTCACCGGTTGGCTGCCGGTATTGTGCAGCTCAATGGCATCCTGCAGCGGCAGGTCGGTGTGCGAGAGCACTTCGTTGATCACGATGTTGTCGGCGGTGGGTGCGGGACCGGTCGGGTATCCAGGAGTCCCGCCGATCGCGGCACTCGCCTGCCAACTACTCTTTTGTCCCCAGGTGGTGAACCCGGCGTCGGCGTCCACGATCTCCAGCGAACGGCCTTCATTGCTGGTCGAGGGATACCAAGCCGTCTCGTACGTGAATCGTAAGATGGCCGCTTGATCGGGAGCGGGTAGCTGCAGGATGATCTCCTCGCTCGTGTTGCTCAAGTTGCCCTGATATTGGCCCACGACGTGGACGCCGCTGCCTCGCTCCGCCAGCAACGCGGCAGGATCTTCCGCGACGATGATGCTTTCGCCGGCCGGAAGTTCAATATCGGGAAAGGTGAAACGAATTCCACCATCGAGGCGCACGCCGTTCAGATTGAGGGCGTCTGTTCCGCGGTTATGCAGCTCAATGAATTCCGACGGCATGTCGCCGGTCGGATCCGGCAGGATCTCGGTGATTCGCAGGTTGTCGAGCAAACGTTGGCGATTGTTAAACTGGGCGTCTTGATGCGTGACGGTGGACGAGAATTCCATGCCGAACACGAGATCACTGCTTCCCAGGCTGCCTTGGTGCACTTCGACGGCAATCACGTTCTCGCCTCGGACCAGGTATTCGCGGGGGACGAGAAACGGACCTTCGACCGAGGCATTGCCAACGCTGGGGGATGCCGTCTGCTGCCAATCGACCTCGCCGTCGGGTAACCGCAGGCGTTGCAGTTCGTGACCGTTGACGTAGAGAATGGCTCCGTCATCAATCAGTGTCGAGAAGGTGGCGTCGATGTTCGCCGGATCGGCATCCAGTTCGATCGTCTTGCGGAAGTAATAGGTGATCTGGCCTAACGCAATATCGGTTTGGATCGGTGCCGCCAGTGGGGAACCTTCAAGACCCAGCAGGCCGGGGCCGGACGGCCAATTGCTGTCATCGTAGTCCGGCTTCGCGCCACGCTGTCCCCAGGTTCTGTCCGCGTCGCTTCATACCGCCATTCGCTGTCCCAGGAGAAGTCGAGCAGGGGCTGCACGTCGATCGTACCTTGATTGTTCGTCGTGCCGGGCGTGGGGAAATCGGTGAAGCGGTAGTGGATGTCGCCGTCCGGCACACGTCCCTGCGACACTTCACTGGTCTGCGGATAGTAGAACACCTGATCGATGAACTGGCCGTCCGGTGTCAACAAGGCCAGATGCTCGTGCACGGCGGAGAGTCGGAAGTTGAGATGGTCCGGGCCGTTCTGCGGATCTCCGTCGGCAATGAAGCTGGCGTAACCTTCTGCCGCAATGAAGCTTAAGCGGCGCGAACTGGAACTGTTCGGGAAGGGCGAACGGTTCGTCGGTCAAGTAGAGGCCCTCCAACGATGCGGGCGACGACTGCGGATTGTAACAGTTCGATGAAGTCTTGCTCGAATCGCACATCACCGCTGGCGTACCATTCGTTGATCTGCAATGCCGTCGCTTCGCCGAGCGGGATCACCCGATTGGCCTGGCCCAGCGCTGGGTTGTGTCAGGCCCCAGGTTCCCTCTCGGTCGACCACACCAATCGAAAGGTCGGGGATTTGCTGACCGAACTGTACCGAATCGATTCGATTTCCCTCCGAATCAAACAGGTGACAGTTCATCGCCCGTCTGGTTGAGTCCGAAACCCAGGTGGACAATTCCGGCGGTTGATCGGCTGTCTGCGTGCAGCACCAGATACTGCTGAGGGCCGATCGAGCTGCCCTCGGGGAAGACGAACTTCCGCGGTTGGTCCAAATCGTCACTCAGGCTCATCCCGCTGAGATCGAACGAGATGATGCCCTCGTTGTACAGTTCCACCAGATCCGGATAGCTTCCGTCGGCGGATGCGGCGGCCACGTTGTGGGCGAGAATTTCATTGATGCGAACCTGTGCGGCCGCTTGCGCATTGACCGTCCAGATTGGCGAAGCGGTGGCTTGCGTCATCGGTTGCCACTCGCCCATTCGATCGCGTCCGACGACGTGAACCTGATGATCGCCCGGTGCAAGACCCGTAAGCTGGATCGGTGTGTCGACGGGTCGAGCGGTACTCCAGGGGCCTTCATCCAGCCGGTACCGATACTCCACGATGGCGGGTCCGCCAATCGTCAGCGTGGCGGAGTCCCGCGCGATTGCGGCGGGCGGAACCCCACTGATCGTTGCACCTGCCGTGCCCCGGGCACCCATGTCGGCACCGTTGGGTCCGCTGCCGGCGGCGAGCGACCCAGGACGTAATTCGTAGTCTCCCTCGGAACCCCCGACGTGCGGATCGCCGATCAGATTGTGCTCGCCCGTCACGGTCTCTTCCGCCGGTAGAAACGAATAGCTTACCTGCAATTCGGTTGTGGGCAGGACCTGATCGAAGACGGTCTCGGTGTCGGCGAAGAGGCTGCCTTCGACGTAGGCGCCTCGACCGGGTCCGCTGGTCTGTCCTGCCAGGTCAAAGTACAGCGGCGCGAACTCGGAACCGATCACCGTGTTGTTCAGGAAGTACATGAACGCATCTTCTTTGACCAGCGATGCGTGCTGCACATTGTCGAAAACGTTCTGCACGACCCAGAAGTCACCGCTGGAGGCGGAGATCGTGTTCGACTGCCCCGGATCGTTATTGAATTCGTCCTTCAAGTAGTTCCGAAAGATGTTGCCCTCGATGTAGACGTCGCCGGTCAGATCAAGTGCATCATCGCCACCGCCCTGGAAGACGTTGTCGCGGATCTGCGGGATCGGATTGGGTTGCCGCGGCGCATCGAAATCGATCGCGTCGTTGTGTCCGGTGATTGTGCCGAAGGTGTTGCCCTCGATGATCCACTGACCGTCGGTGGGAATCCCGCGTCCCCAGATGTGTTCGCTAAGATTGTCGGTGGTGGGAGCTTCCCCGGGTCAAAAATGTTTGTGAAGGTGGAGTGCCGAACGACCAGCGAGGAATCGATCGAGCGAATTCGGCGTCGATCGGTGTGGTCCAGCGTGGAATGCTGCAGCGTCAGCTGAGAGTCTTGCAGGCCGATCATTCCGTCGTTCGTCACGCCGTACTCGAGAATGGCGTAATCGATCTGATTGTCCTGCATGGAGTCGACGAACTGGATCCCGTCCCAATTGCTGCTGCCCGGCTCGCGAGTGAAGCGAATCATTCGCTGCAGGTTGGCCCACTGCCACCAGCCTGCCGCGGACCGACAGTCGCGCGCCGGTGGTGAAAAAGACCGTCGTGCCCGGTTCGATCGTCAGCGTTGCGCCGGGGGCGACGGTGAGCGTGTCGTCCACACGGTAGGGGCCATCCGCGGCCGTCCACGTCGTGGACTGGTTCATCGTTCCGGTGACGGTCTGCGTGCTGCCGTCGTCGTACCAGACATCCAGCGATCTGACTGGCGACCAACTGGCCGGTGCCGTTCGGTCCGTCATAGGCTTCCACCAGCAGACGGTTCAGGCCTGGCAGCAGCTCCACGCCTTCCTGATTCGGATCCTCCAGAATGGCGGTCAGCCGCATGTCAAAACCGATGTCCGGGACTGTCCGGGACGTCCTGGTGGACTTCGACGGCAATCTCGTTTTCTCCTGCCACAAGAGACGCAAGGACCGCCGCCGGCACGACAAAAGTGTCGTAGACGTTTTCGGTATCGCGGTATCGCGAGCCGGTGGCGTAACTGCGATAGCCCGCGTCCGGCATCCAGGTTGGAACGGACAGCTTCCACGCCGTTGATGTAGACGGCGGCACCGTCGTCGTAGAGCAATTCCAGACGTCAGACCGATCGACCTTCTGCCGGATCGTCGATCGAGAAACGTGGAGCGGAAATACGTGGTGGGGTACTTGTTGTTCTGGTCCTCTCCAAAGCCCACCTCCGTGACTTCATCGCCGTCGCCATAGCCCAGTTGGCCCGCACCAGAACTCCAGGTCGAGTAGTCATAACCGGGGTTCCGCCATCCGAGTTCCCTGGTCGGAACCGTCGTCCAGGTAATGCCAGTTCGAACCTCGGTCGATCAGCGTCACCCATTCTCCGCTGATGTTCTGGAACGACCATTGCCCTTCGCCGGTGAGGACCTGGGCGAGTTGACCGTTGACGAGCACGCTGCGCGTTTCCGCCACCGGTGCTGTGCCGGTCAGGTTGACGGTCGGATTGGTCGTCAGCGGCAATCCCTGCACGTTCGGCAGGCCGGTGTTGACCGTCAGTTGCTCGTTGATCAGGCCTTTGACGTAGGCGGCTCGGTCGACGAGGAACTGCTTGATCTCGGCGATTCGGTTCGGACTGGCGATGGCACCGAGTGCCTCGTCCAACGTTGTGCTGACCGCGTCCGTCAGAATCACGTTGTCGATCAGATCGAGAAACTGGGCGTAGTAGCGGGGCAGGAACTCGGGATGGGTGATCAAGCGATTCAGAGGCTGGTACATTCGTCGGGCGGAAAATGCCGCGATCGACACGGGCAAACAGCGTATCCCAGTCGTACGGAACCAGTTGAAACCGGGGATCTTCGATGCCGCGATACATCACGTAATCGTCGCCGGTCGGATCGCCCGTCATCAGGCTGTACTCGTTGTTGTCGATCAGCAAATTCATGGCCAAGCCGCGGAACCACTGGTCGACATCCATCACCTGCTGAACGTCCTCGACAAAGGTGCTGTCCGGCGAGAGATTCAGGCGACGAGTCAGCTCGATCACGTCGGACCAGTCGGCTTCGCTGGCATTCGTGTATTTCGTATAGCTGACGTAGTCGGCTGGATCTTCGCCAAGGTACTCCAGCCCGGCGTCCTGCCCGCCAGGAGGGGATTCATTCGTGCGACGTCCGCGATACACGTTGCCGTTTGGATCCAGCGGATAATGGCTGTCGGTGAAATCCGAGTTCAGGACTTCGGAATGCACGTAGAAACCGTTGGTCAGGTTGACACCGTTGCTGTACATCTGCACCGGATGCACATCGCCGACATCCACTCCCGCCAAGCGGAACAGCGCACTGCCGGAGGTCTGGTCGATCGGACGGCGGGCGTTGACGTTGATTTGCGTGATGCCTTGCCAGGGACGGTCGGACGGCAGATTGATTCGATTTCCGGGAATCGCGTCATTGCGGCTGCCACTGCCGCGGATCCGCACGCCCGGCGTTGTAACGTACATCCACGCCGGTTCCTGTGACCGCGATGAATGTCGCGTTGAACTGGGCGTTGCTGCGCGCGATTGATATTCGTGAACTCGTCGCGGTCGGCCCCCGTCATGATCTGGAAATAGACGGGGGGCGTGCCCGGTTGCCAGGGGCTATGGAGATCGATGCCGTCAAACACCTGGTAGAGCGCGTTCGTTACCTGCAGGCCGTCCGCGGTGGGGCCGGCCAGGTACGCTGGTGGCCGGTGACGTCGCCCGCCTGCACGAAGAACTCCACAACCGTCAGGTTCGGCTGCGCCGGCAGCGTCGCGGCGAATACGCCGTCTCCCGCCTCCCCGTCGTTGTGCAGGCCGTCATCGAACATCGACGTCGTCGGAAAACGTTTCGGCACCATCGACACGCCACATCAATTGGGCCGACAAACCGTTCGCCGCTTCGTCGCGCAATCAGAGCCGTGACGGTCACCGGTTCGTCCGATCGGGGAACGGCCGGAGAATGGACCACCTCTTGAAGGAAGGGGGCAACATCGGTCGCTGCCACCGAATTGGCCAGCACCGGGTGTTCCGCCCAACGGTCAGGCTGGAGCCCCAGTTCTGACCGACACGGTGATCGGCTGAGGCGTTGATCAACTCCAGTGATTTGCCACCGCCGTCATGCTCGGGTGCCCAGACCCAACCGTAGGATCCCCGGTCTTCCGGGCCCACGGCGCGCACGCCCCAGTCTCCGTCGTCGGCGTAACGCAGTGAGTCGACGACCAGGCCGTCCTGGTCGACAAGTTCGATCGTCTCACTGCTGTTGCTCAGCTTGCCCGTCCAGCCTCCCACAAAATTCGCGACGCCCGGATGGGTTGCCGCGAAGGTTGCCAGATCGGCCGCGACGACCAGATAGCCGCCCGCGGGGATTGTGGCTGCCGGGAATTCGTATTCCACTCCCCGAGTGAACTGCCAGCCGGTGACATCGACAGCCTGCAGTCCCCCGGTTGTGCAATTCGATGTACTCCTCGTCAATGTTCTCCGCGTCCAGAAGATCCGCCCGCGGCAGGCTGTACATGATCTCGTTGATGACGATCGAGCGTCCCGCACCGCTGATGGGGGCGACCGGGTTGGCCAATCCAGGAGAAGGCTCCGGGAAGTAACCGCGGGCCGTTCCCGTCGGCGCCAGACCGTACGAGACGTCTGTCGATTGCGGTGGGTAGTCTGGTGCGTACGCGAATTCGACCGTCATCCCGTCGGCTTGGACCAAGGCGAGGTACTCGCCGTCCGCACTCAGTTTGAAATTCGTGTGCAACGGCTTCAGAGGATCCGTCCGATCCTTTTCCGAGGCGTACACCAGCAATCTTTCGCCGGCCGGGAGCGTCACCTCGGGGAACTGCCAATTCCTCAGATTCGATTCCCGGTCGGTGAGGAACCAACCGTCCAGATCGACCGGTGCGGCACCCCGGTTCTCGAGCTCGATCCAGTCTGCCGAAAATCCATCGTCGTCGGTTAGCGTTGACTGGTTCGAGGCCATGAACTCGCTGATCACGACCGTCAGCAACTGACGGGATTCCAGCGGTTCCAGTCCGGAGAAGGCGGACGTTGCCGACCTTCTGCCGATCCGCGCCGTGAGCGCAGACAACTGCGCCGTCGACCACGGCGCATGCCCAAGCTGATAGAAAGACATGCTGTTCTGCCCCGATTTCAACGCGACTGAGAGTCAACGTTCCAGGGGATGGGGGCGCGACAACAAGCCTGAACAGACATGTGGCAGGAGGGTCGCCTCTTCTCCCTGTCCCTGACATCCCTGATTCCATTCTCTTCATATTAAGGTCGCAAGTGAAAAACAGCAACGATTTTGCGTCGTGATCCACTCCATGTGCTTGGCCGCCCTTTTCCAAAAAGTTTGCTGGGAGTGGAAGTAAGTGGGCGGAGGGGGCAACGGGGGGATCTACTCGTTGGCAGATGACCGTCCAGCCTCTGCTTTTCCCTGGTTTCTCCGGGGAGTGCTGCTCTCGAGTCGGTCTCGGGCCTGTTCAACGATGTCGGCGGCCCAAGGCTTGTCACCGTACAGCTGGAGGATCCCGCGGTAGAGGCGATTGGCCTGGTGAGGGGCACTCGCTTCCAGCTCGGCCGCGGCGGCGAGTTGCTGTTCCAGCAAGGGGATGTGCGTCGTCGGCGAAGCTGATCGAAATGCCGCCGCGAGCCGCTGCAGCTCTCGTCGGGCCAGGTCGACGTACGGGAGACTGATCGGAGGAGTTCTCCGCGGTTGGGCCGTAAAGGTCGACGATTGCCTGGAGTTGTTGGGTGGCTCGCTCCGGGGAAAGCTCCAGTTGACGAATTGCCTGGATGTAGAGCTGCTCGAGGGGGGAGTCGGCCGTCTTTCCCAGACGTGCCTTGGCTTCCAGTCGGCGTTGCAGCCGGTCCAATTGGAAGTCTTTCCGGAGCGTTCGGATTTCCGCGGCCCGTGGGTCATCCGGAAACTGCTGCAGAAAACGCTCGATGTCGCGTTCCGTGGCCAGCCGGTTGCTTGGCGTTTCCACCGGGAGATGTGTGATTGGATGGATTCGTACAGTTGGTTGGCGGTCGGTGGCTCGGGTCCACTCGCGAATCCACAGGAAGACAACGGCTGCCACCGTAACGGCCAGGATCAGACGCAGCAGTGTCATCCACCGCGCGTGCGATGTGGCGGATTCGTTTTTTTCTTCGACGCGGGTGAAGTGCGTTGTCTCGGAATCCGCTCGCCGAACGGTCCGTCGGCCGACACCGACACATGGGCTCTTTCGCGGTCGGTGGGCGGCCGGTCCTTCAGGTAAGTTGTGACTTGATTGGCTAAGGCATGGGAGGGGCCCGCCATCGGCGATTCTTCGATCGGTTCGGCTTGTGCGTCGTGGATTCGCGTGGGGGCGGAGAGCGCATGTTCCATCGCCTTGAGGCGGTGCGAAACGGCCAACGCGGTGGGGATCCGCTCCAGTGGATCCTTGGCCAGCAGCTGTTCGATCAGTTGCTCCAATTCGGCGGGCACGTCATCCGCTCGACGACCCACGGGCAGGGGGGCTTCGAAACGGACCTTGTGGACGACTTCGGCAACCGTCTTGCCAACGAACGGAGGACTTCCTGTCAGAAGGGCGTACATGACCGAGCCGAGGCTGTACAGATCGGTGCGCGGTCCGACCGGTTTCCCTTCTCCCTGTTCCGGGGCCATGTATTCGGCGGTGCCGATCACGCTGCCCGTTGTGATGGTGGTTGCGCCGAACAGCTTGGCGATGCCGAAGTCGCACAATTTGACGTGGTCGTCCTCATCCAGCAGCAAGTTGCCCGGCTTCAAATCGCGGTGGATAATTCCGTGATCATGAGCGTGTTTCAGGGCGGCACATGTTTCGATCGCGATCCGCGTCACTTCGCGCCACCCGAATCGACGGCCGCGTCGCAGTTCGTCTTGTAGGCTGTGTCCGCGGACCAATTCCATGACATAGAACAGTCGGCCGTCCTGTTCGCCGTAGCCATAAAGTTGCACAATGTGCGGATGTCGGAGTTTCTTTAGAGACTCGATTTCTGCGCCGAAACGATCGCGAAAATTCTCGATGGCGGCCAAGGTGGGGGCGAGCACTTTGATCGCGGCGGGCATGCCGGTTTCGTCCTCGATCGCTTCATAGACGGTTCCCATTCCCCCTCGCCCAATGCTGCGCACGAGGCGATACGGACCTAGTCGTTCGGTTGACAGGTCCTCCGGCGGTCGCCGATCCGGTGAGTCGTTGGTGTTCAAGCGATTCTTTGTCCGCGTACCTTGTCTGTTGCTAGGAGCGTGCCGGAGTATTGCATCCGCCGCTGGACGGCCGCCAGCGCGATTGCCTATGGCGAATACACACGCTGTTTTCTGATCTCGCTCGGCAACGATCGCGACGGCAGGAGTCGCCACGCGCGCGTGCCAACGGACGGATCATCCAAGTTCACCTTTCCTGTCATCATGACCCATCGGGGGAAGATTGGAAGTCCGCGGCGGAGGGATCATTGGCATGCCTCTTGCAGTCCTCGGCCACCGGGGAGGAGAAAGCAGCGGAGGGCTCGGGGCTGGATGTCAGGCGACGGGGATAAGCTACAGTACTGGAGTGTCGCCGACGACACCGCTCACCGAACTCCTATCGGCTGCCTTTTCCTAGCCTGTCGGGACATCTACCGAGTATCTTGGGGTGGATGAACCGGCGGTGAGTGTCCGGCGTACGACAGAGATCGCTGCAGCTGTTTTTTTCGACAAATCCCTTTTGCTCGACCGTTCATTCGAAACAATTTTTTCGCTCACGTTCACCTCGCCGGTTGACGCTGCCTCCGCCGTTCGGATATGCAGTGGTTATCGCGTCGTGGCGAGGGTCTCATCGGCGTGGAAGGAATGCCGCGAGGCGATGTCTGCCAAAGGAGTGGTGGGGTGAGGTCCTTGGTGGGCGGACAGTTTCCTTTTTGCGTGCGGAGTTAGATCATGTTTCCGAATCGCGCCGATTGTTCCGGCCGAGTCCTGCGGATGCTGGTTGCTCTCATTTCCTTCACGGCGTGGACCGCCGTGGCCGTGGCGGACCCGACGGCGGAATAGTCTCCGCGGACCGTATTTCGCCTACCGACACCGGAATTGAACGAGAGGATTCCGCGTCCCGAGCACCCGGTATTGCCGGTCCTGCGGATGGCGGTCGACGGGTACCGACAACTGCGCGACAGTGTGCAGGACTACACCTGTGTCATGGTGCGTCGCGAACGGGTGAATGGCCAGTTGGGTAATCATGAGTTCATCTTCGCCAAGGTTCGTCAGCGGAAGGTCCACCAGGGCCAGGTTGTTGTGCCGTTTGCCGTCTACCTGAAGTTCCTGAAGCCGGCCTCCGTCGCGGGCCGTGAAGTTCTGTATGTCGAAGGGAAGTACGACGGGGAAATGCTCGCCCGACGGGGTGGCACTCGGTTTGCCTTCGTGACGACGCGGCTCCGTCCCAACAGTGATCTGGCGATGCAGGGCAATCGTTATCCGATCACCGAATTCGGGATTGAGAATCTTCTGCGGCGGTTGATCGAGAGCGCTCGAAAGGAATTGGATTTCCAATGTCAGGTGGATTACCTGCCGGATGCCAGAATCAATGGGCGGGCGGTGGACGGAGTGGTTGTCACACACGTCGGTCCCGCCCGCGGCACCCCCTACTACCAGGCGAAGATCTTTGTCGACGAGGAGTACCAGGTCCCGGTCCACTACGAGTCGTACGACTGGCCCAGTCGTGATGGTGAGGAGCCGCGGCTGACCGAGCAGTACACGTATACGAACCTGCGTCTGAACGTGGGTTTGACGGAGCTGGATTTTGACGAGAGCAACCCGCAGTATCAATTGCGGTAGGAATGCTCAGCCCAAATCACCGGTCGATCTTGCGCCGCGTGCACGTCGGCGTGCCGCTTGCCATCGAATGGCGGCGCTTGCTTCGCTACCCAGGTTGAGCGTGCCCGGATGTTGTACGAAACGCATCAGGCCGCCCGATGGACGATTCGCTCCGTCGCTTCCCGCTGCTCGAAACCGGTCCGGGACGCGATGGAGAAGGGGCGATTCCCCCCTCGCTGAAAGTAGATTCTCGCGTTGATTTCTCCCAGCAGTCCCAGGCTCAATAGCTGGGTGCTCGCCAGCAGACAGAAGACTCCCAGCAGCAACAGCGGGTTGCCGCTCATGTCGGTCTGTCGCAGCAATTTCATTCCCACGACGGCCAGCAGCGCGAACATTCCCAGGCCCCAACACCCAACGGCCAGTCGTCCGAACAGTTTCATCGGGTTGGCAAAGTGGTTCTGCATGAACTTGACGGTACACAGGTCCAACAGCACTTGCAGCGTTCGGGAGATTCCGTACTTGCTGCGGCCAAATCGGCGTGCTCGATGGTGCGTGACGACCTCCACGCAACGAGCCCCGCGTTGAGCCGCCAACACCGGAATGAAACGGTGCATCTGTCCGTATAGCTCCAGTTCGTCAGCGATTTCACGCCGTAGGGCCTTCAGCGTGCAGCCCAAGTCGTGGATCGGGAGTCCGGTGCTCCAGGAAATCAGGGCGTTGGCCATTCGCGAAGGTAGTTTGCGCGACAGCCAAGCATCTTGTCGATTCTTGCGCCACCCGTGTACGAGGTCATAGCCCTCTTCGATTTTCGCGATGAGGAGGGGGATGTCGGCCGGATCGTTCTGAAGGTCGCCGTCGAGTGTGATCAGCAGGTCGCCCGAGGCATTCTCCATCCCGGCTTGCATGGCCGCGGTCTGACCGAAGTTGCAGCGAAACCGGATCACTCGGACGTGACCGTCTCGCTGGGCCAACGTTTGCAGCTCTCGCAGACTGCCGTCCGTGGATCCATCATCCACGTAGAGAATCTCGTACGAATGCCCAAGCGAAGGAAGTACGCTATTCAGTTGTGCGTGCAGCAACGGAATGTTTTCAACTTCGTTGAAGATGGGGATGATGATCGAAAGTTTCATCGTTGGTCTTTTTCTGTGTGGTCAGAAGTAGCTGCAGTAGTAATAGGTGACCGCGGTTCATTACGTGACGGGAACTGCGGCTCCCCAGGTCGAGCAGCAGTGATTGAAGAACCTGCAAGTAGACACGCAACAAGACCGATGCCGGCGTTGCCTCTTGCTCCAACCTCGCAGCCAAGCTGGTCAGTTCGTCCGTCAGATGCCCGCGGCCCATCAACACGTAGGTCCGTAACAGTTCCTCGAGTTCGCGTCGCAGCCATTGTTTGTCATCGCACGAAACGTCGTGCGCGGCGAACGTGGCACAATCGGCCACTAGCTCCGTTTGCTCTGCCAGCAGTTGCAGCGCCTCCTCCCGTTCGAGTTTTCGCTGTTGGCGATCGCGCTGACGCAGCCGCTCGTTCTCCTCCAATAGTTGGCCCCGCTCCGCGGCGCGGGCGACTTGCCACTCCAGTTCTCGGGCCGTCGTCCACCGAATGGGCAGGTGAGCGTCGGCCCCGCCCTCCAGACAACGTGCGGCCTGATCGCTGTCCGGGTCCTCGCTCAGGATCAGCACCGGCTGCCGCGGACGCGAACCCGCTCGAATCGACGCCACAACCCGGCTCGGATCTGAGCCCACGATCTGCTCGTCCACCAAGACGGCGTCGAATACGGCGTTCCGCAATGACTCCAGACCGGAGGCAAGATCGAATGCCTCGGTCAGTTCGACGCGACAGGGACCAGTACCACCAAAAGCGGCCGACAACCATCCCCGCGGGCCGGACCCGCCGTGGATGTGCAATACCCTCAGCTCCGGCGGCAAGCCGCCCCAGTCAGTATCCGGACTCCGCTCGTGCGGTGGCGTCTTTCGCTCGTTCTTGGTCGATCGCATAGTCGTTCACTCACCTGCTCCACGACTCGTGGCCGCGACTTGTATCCCATCGGTTACAGAGCGTCAACGGACATCCGGCAGCTCGATTGGAGAATCGAGGAGTGCCCCCCCGATTGGGGATATTCGAGGAGCCATACGCAGCAGGGCTCGTGGCGACGGGCACGCGGAAAGGATCGAGCACGCGGATGGCCGCGGATCGGAGGGAGCCCGGCGCTGGCGCATCGCCTGTCCCGGCGTTGAGCCACCTGAGAGCATATGGATGCCGACGGAGGGAACGGCCGTTGAGTTCCAGGGATGGGCCACGGTAGGATGGTGACTCGTTTTTGGTGGCGTGCGAGCCGGTGGAGAGGCGTGGGTTGGGGCGTAGGGTATGAAGACGGTGTATCTGGACTGTGCTGAGCGGAATCAGCGGCGACATGATGTTGGGCGCATTGGTGGATGCGGGCGTTGATCTGCTGAGCGGTGCAAGCGGGGCTGGATTCGCTGGGATTGCCAGACTGTCGACTGGAGCGTGAGGCGGTCCGACGGCACGCTTTCCGCGCGACCAAGGTCCACGTGCGACATGAGCCGGAGCATGCCCATCGCCATCTCCATCACATCACGCAGATGATCGATCAGAGTCAGCTGAGCCTCCCGCAGAAGGAGCTGGCGACGCGGATCTTCACGCGTCTGGGAGAAGCGGAAGCGAAGGTCCATGGCACGACGCTGGAGAAGGTGCACTTCCATGAAGTCGGCGCGGTCGACTCGATCGCGGACATCGTGGGAGCTGCCATCGGCTTGGATCTGCTCGGCGCCGATCAGGTCGTCTGTTCGCCGGTGCCGACCGGTTCCGGATCGATCCAAATCGCGCACGGCCGCTGCAGTGTCCCGGCGCCGGCTACAGCGGAACTGCTGCGCGGAGTCCCATTGGCGGGAAGCCCGGTCGCTGCCGAATTGACCACGCCGACCGGTGCGGCGATTGTTGCCAGTGTCGCCGAATCGTTTGGCCCGCTGCCTCCGCTGACGATCGACGCGATCGGCTACGGTGCCGGTGACCGAGATTTTCCGGAACAGGCCAACATCTTGCGATTGTTTGTCGGCCGCCGGGCGGACGCATCGCCGACCGAGTGTGACCAGATCGTGGTGCTGGAAACGAACCTGGACAAGGTGACTGCGGAAATCGTTGGGTACTGTCAGGAGTTGCTGCTGGAGCAAGGGGCTTTGGATGTGTACGCTACCTCGATTCAAATGAAGAAGAATCGTCCTGGAGTCAAACTGACCGTGCTTTGTGACGAGGCGATGGTTGCCGATTTGGAAGCGATTCTGTTTCGCGAAACGGCCACCTTGGGGGTTCGACGCTGGACGGCGCAACGACATCTACTGCACCGCCAAGCGCAGGAACGGGCGACGCCCTGGGGGCCCGTGAAAGGAAAATGGATTCGTTTTCCGGACGGCCGGCAATATTTTGCACCGGAGTACGAAGATTGTCGGCGGGTGGCTCGGCAACATAAGATTGCGTTGCAGTCCGTTCTTGACGTGGCCGGTCGTGAAGGAGGCGACCCGGCTTGTGATTGATCGTTGCGCTTCCCATCTTCCGGGGCGACCGGCCGGCGTCGGTGATTGGCCGGTTCGCAAATTGTCCCTCCCGGGATGCCCGGCAATGCGTGACGGAACGCGACGATGGAAAGTCATCGATCGAAGTTGATCGATTCCGAATTTGTTCGAGGCCCTGCAGAAAGTGAGTGTTGGGATATGGATTTGAATTGGGTGCGGCGGTGGAGCTGGATCGCGGTATTGACGCTTGCCCTAGGATGTAACTCGTCGCGAGATTCGGAGGATTCCGCACCGGTGAGCGATGCGGCTGATGGTGCAGCGATGACGGAGGACGACTTGATGTTTGACGGTCTTCCGGACGTGGACGAATCCGAGCCGGAGTCCACCGAGGTGGATTCCGCGCAGGCGGTCCGCGCGGAGCAGCAGCAGTTCAAGGATCGACTGAACCAGGCGATCGGTGCGGGGGACATGCCGCAGGCGGTCTCCATCTTGGAGGAAGCGCGCGGCCGGTTTCCGAACGATGCAGACATTGCGATCTCGCTGCTTGCGATGCGACTCCAGCAGGATGATGCGCTGACTGCCGGTGACATGACGGCGGCCGCCGCGAGTTTCCGCACAACAGCCGATCTGGCTCACGAACTGTTCGATGGGCAGCAGATCCCGGACAACATGCGCCGCCTCTGGACCGCTTCGCTCTTCAATGAAGCGCGCGCACTGGCTCACGCCGGTGACAGCGACGCTGCTCGAACTGCTGTCGATCAGTTGTTTCAATCCGGCTTCACGCAGTACCGGAAGCTACGCAGCGATCCGTTCTTGGTGTCGCTGCAGGAAGATGCTGCTTTCCAAGGCGTCGTCCAACGGTATCAGCAACAGATCGAACAGCAATTACGGGAGGAAGCACGTCAGGAGCTTGCCGAAGCAGAAAGTTATGCCTTCGACTTTGAACTGCCGGATCTGGACGAGCAGCCGGTCAAGTTGGCCAATTACGCCGGAAAGATCGTGATTGTGGATATCTGGGGCACTTGGTGCCCTCCGTGTCGGATGGAGATCCCCCATTTCATTGAACTTCGCGACACCTACGGCGATGATTTGGAGATCGTGGGGATCAACTATGAAAACGGATCTCCCGAGGAAGTTCTGCAAACGATTCGCGATTTTGTGGAAGAACAAGGGGTGAATTACACGTGCGTGATCGGCGATCAGGATACGCAAGATCAGATTCCCGAATTTCGCGGTTTCCCCACGACGTTGCTGCTGGATCGGGAAGGTAAGGTGCGATTGACATTGGTCGGTTACCATCCGTACGAGAAGCTGGAGGCCATCGTGACGGAGTTGATCCATGAGGGGCGGTCGGAGACCTGATTCCTCGGGCCCCGGCCGTTCGCCAGGGACGGGATGTGAGGCCACAGGCGCTCTGGTGTGAATCGTCGGAATGGGTAGGCCGTATCCGGCGAGGTGAGTGGGCTGGAGCCTGCCGATGGGGCGGACCTTGCGGTAGCCGCGGAGAGCACCCGCGAACGATCCCGGCAGGCGCACGGTCGGCGGATTGTATGCGGGGCGGGATTGTTTTAGCATCAAGGGGTATCTTGCGATTCGTCGCGATACGAGTTTCTGCTCGACGGAGCTTTCAAGTCCGAGGAAAGGGAATCGGGGTCGGGGGGGCCAGCGCCGCGTGCGTTCGAGGCTATTCCCGCCTAAGGCCATCGCCTTTTTTCCCAGCACGACCGTTTCACTTCGATGCCGTGCGGGCATTGCGACAGTTAGGGGTATCAGAAATGTTCAGAGCAATTGGCCGATACTTTCGCGCGTTGGGCTATCTGGTGACGGGGCGGATCGACGAAGCACGTCGAACGCTCAGTACGAGTCCCGCGGTGGTTCAGGCAACCTACGATCGCGTGATTGAGGAAAAAACGAAGCGGATCCACCAGTACAAAGAGGCGGTGGGGGCGATGATCGCCCAAGAAGAGAAAAAGAAATCGGCTCTGAAGACCTTGACGGGAGAGGTGACGCACCTGAGAAAGCTGCGCGATGGCGCCGCGGCGATGGCGCGCAAAGTGGTCGAACGCTACCAGGGCGATGCAGAAAAAGTGCGGCAGGATCCTGAGTACCTCAAGACGCAGGCTGCGTTTAAGGATTTCAGTTCGACGCTGGCCGAGAAAGAGGCTCGTTGTGCGGAGTTGGAAGACGATATCAACGCCTTCGCCACGAATATCGGCCAGCATAAAGTGCAATTGCAGAACCTGTTGCGCGAGATCGAAAAGATTCGAACAGAGAAGCATGAGACGGTCGCCGAGATGCTGACGGCCCGAGAGGAGAGAGAGATTTCCGACATGCTTTCCGGCATCAGCCAGGACCGGACGCACGAAGAATTGCAGGAATTGCGCGAAGTCCGTGACCAGGCGAAAGCCACCGCGCGCGTTTCTCGCGAGATGGCCGGCGTCGACACGAAGCGATCGGAGGCGGAGTTCCTGGAATACGCGACGAAAGCGGAAGCGGATTCCGAGTTTGACGCGCTGATCGGACTGGCGCAGAAGGAGTCCGACACCGGAGACTCCACGACGGACAAGACACGCATCCCCGAAGTGTAACCATAGTCATGGCACACTCAGTGATGTCCGAGTTGAAATACGAGTTCTTCACACAGCTGGCCGAGGTCCTGAATTCGGATCAGTCACGCTGTGTGATTCTGAGCGGCGACGTGCACGACCTGTTCTACAACGGGCAGGAATATGTCCCGTTGATTCCTTTCGTAGCGGAAAAGAGTAAGACCAAAAACCTGATTCGTCTCGTTTATGAGCTGAACGGGCCGATTCGAGTGCTGGAAGACCAGGAAAAGCTGAAGAACGCCTGGATCGCCTGGAAGGCGGGCGTGGACACGAATACGCTCTTGATTCGTGACATGCAGACGCGGGGCGAGTCGCAAGTAGCGATTCTGACGCGCCAGTTCGAACGCCTGCTGCTCGATGCGATTGGCAATCCAACGCTTGCGCTCGAAGCACTTCGCCAACTGACGATCTGCTCCCGCTCCAACCTCTCCGGCGATCTGCTGATTCTGATCGAAGCGGCCGACATGTTGCTGCCCGCCGGAACTGGCGATGTGGCCTCCCTGAACGACAAACAACTCCACCGCATCGGGATCGTCCAGGATTGGTTTTCCGATCCGGCCTTCATGAACGGGGGCGATTCCGTGATCCTGTTCGCGGAGTCCAGGAGTCTCGTGCATCCGCGCGTGTCCAAGCTGCCGCAAGTGGTCAATGTCGAGGTCGCCGCTCCGACGCGCGAGGAACGGTTGCAGTTCATCCGGACCTACATGCAGCAGGCCGATTCCAAGCCCCAACTTTGGAGTACCGACGAGGATCTGGCCTCCTTCACCGCGGGGCTCTCGATCCACGCCCTGCGGCAGTTGCTGCTGCGCGCTTCGTACACCGGCAGAACCCTGGCCCCGGACCAAATCATCGAAAAAGTGCAGGAATTCATCCAGGCCCAGCTCGGGGAGGACGTCGTCGAGTTCAAGAAACCGACGCACCGTCTGGACGATCTGCGGGGCAATCGGCGGCTGAAGGAGTTCATTGTCCGGGAGCTGCTGCCACGCTTTCGAGCCCCCCGGAGAAAGCGCTTGCCGGGGCGGCTGTTGCGGGCCCCATTGGAGGGGGTAAGACCTTCATTTTCGAGGCCGTGGCCAGCGAGATGGACGTGCCGGTGCTGGTCCTGAAAAATGTGCGCAGCCAGTGGTACGGCCAGACGGACGTCATCTTTGAACGCTTGCGCCGAGTTTTGGAAGCGTTGGAAAAGGTTGTTATATTCGTAGATGAAGCGGACACCCAGTTCGGTGGGATTGGGGAAGAAAGCCATTCGACCGAGCGGCGGCTGACCGGCAAGATCCAGGCGATGATGTCGGATCCCCAGCTGCGGGGAAAGGTTATCTGGTTGCTGATGACCGCCCGAATTCACCTGCTGTCGCCGGATATCCGCCGCCCGGGGCGTGTCGGCGATCTGATCATCCCCGTGTTGGATCCGGAGGACGAGGACCGCCGGGATTTCCTCCATTGGGTGGCCGAAGCCGTATTGAAAGGACCGACCGACGAGGACATTGCGAAGCTGGATGAGCTGACACCAGGCTACTCGGCTGCCGGTTTTGCCTCGTTGCGGTCACAATTGAAGGCCAGCGGAGCAAAGACGATTGAACAGGTCGTGGAGATCGTGAAGGATCTGCTGCCACCGGCAATTGGGAAAACGCGACGTTATCAAACCCTCCAAGCGATGGTAAACTGCACACGTCGATCGCTCCTGCCGGATGCGAAGGTGACGGAACGGGACCGAGAAAGTTGGCAAACCGAAATCCGCGAGCTAGAGGCACAAGGTATCCGTTGATCGGTTGCTGATGTGTATTGCTACGACGCAAGCGAAGGTTACTACGACCTGCTGATTCGCGTTTGAGGGCGCAGGTATGCCAACTATTCTAGTCGTTGACGATTCCGCCACCGACCGACGGATGATGGGGGGAATTCTGGAACGCCATGGAATGGCGGTTCGTTACGCGGAAAACGGTAGCGGAGCGTTGAAGCAACTGGAACGCTCGCAGCCGGACGCGGTACTGACCGATATGCAGATGCCGGAAATGGATGGGCTGCAGTTGGTCAAGGCGGTTCGCACGCGTCATCCGGACGTACCGGTGATCTTGATTACCGGGCATGGCAGCGAGACGTTGGCGGCCCAGGCGCTGCAGCAGGGCGCGGCCAGCTACGTTCCCAAGTCGCAGATCCAGCACCTGCTGGTCGAATCGATCAACCACGTCCTGGAATTGGCACGCGGTGAAGCGAATTACCGACGGTTGATCGAACATACCACCGTGACCGACTTTCAATTCGAGTTGGTCAATGATGAGGAACTGATTGAGCCCCTGATCGTGCTCGTGCAGGAAATGGTGGCCGGGTTAGGATTGTGCGATGCGGCCGGCCGGTTGCAGGTGGGCGTGGCCCTGGAGCAAGCGGTGCTGAACGCCATGTACCACGGCAATCTCGAATTGACGACCCCACAGCTGCGGGAGATTCAGACGCACGAGAAGGAGGAAGGGTATACCTCCCTGGTGCAACAACGACAGCTGGAGACGCCCTATCGTGACCGGAAGGTGTTCGTGCGAGCGCACATTTCGTGCGACGAGGCTCGATTGACCGTCCGTGACGACGGCGAAGGCTTCAATGTCCAGAGCAGCCTTGACGTGACCGTCACGGATGACGAGAACGCGGGCCGCGGTCTGGTCCTGATGTGGGGCTTAATGGACAAAGTCGTCTATAACAAGTCGGGGAATGAAGTCACGTTGATCAAGCGGCGCGAGCAGGCTCGAGAACGCGGCGGTGCCCGACGGCGCCCTGGCCGCCGCTGCCGCGGTTTCCACCGAGCCCGGTACGTCGAGCCCCGCGACACTACCGGAGAAAAGAAAGTCGGAGAAGCTGGGCGAGCTGGTGCCGTTGGATGGAGGCCCCTCGATCGTGTTGAGGCAGCCGCGTCTCAGCGTCGGACGGGACCCGTCCTGTGACATCGTCCTGCCCTTCACCGATGTGTCTCACCAGCATTGCCTGCTGTACATGTACCACGGCTGGTGGTACGTCAAAGATCTCAAGAGCGCCAATGGCGTGCGGATCAATCGGACGCAAGTGGATCAGAAGCGCATTGTCCCGGGGGCGATCTTGAGTTTTGCCACGCACCAGTTCGAAGCCCGGTACAGCCCCTGGGATTTGGGCGCCGTGGGGATCACACCCCCGGTTGATCCCTTCTGAACGCGGCCCCGGCTGAACGCGAAGGTTCGGAACGCGGCGGCCGCTCACGCGGATTTCTTGAGAAACTCGTGCAACTCCGACATCAGTTGGTCGGTGGCTTCCGACAACTGCTGAAAAGCGGCGGCGAGCGCCGGCGGATTCCTGCTCGCGTCCCTTTTCCTCCAGTTGCCGCGCCAGGTTCGTGACTCGCGCGTTCCCGAAGATGCGGCTGGAACCCTTCACCGTGTGGGCACTGCGCTGCATGGTCGGATAGTCTTCGTCCGCGATGGACCGCTGCAATTGCTCCATCAGTTGCGGGCATTCTTCGAGGAATACTTCGATCACGTCGTGCAGCAGCTCCTGGTCACCGTCCACCGATTCCAGTGCGACCGCCAGATCGAAGGCGGAGGGCGGATTCGAGTGGTCGGCGGGACGTTCCGCGGGGGCCATCTTCTTGACTGCCTCGTAAAGTTGTTCTTTGCGAATCGGTTTCGACAAATAGCCGTCCATGCCGGCTGCCATACAGCGTTCTTCATCGCCCTTTTTGACATGGGCGGTGATGGCGAGGATCCGCAGCCGCCGATCGGTGCGACGCTCCAATTCGCGGATTCGCCGGGTGGCCTCCAGGCCATCCATCACCGGCATCTGCACGTCCATCAAGACGAGGTCAAAATTATACTTGCCCGACCCGATCAGGTCGACCGCCTCGACCCCGTTGTTCGCTACGGTGACGCGGTGCCCCCATTTGCTGAGTAGTCCCAAGGCCAGCTTCTGATTGGCCCAGCCGTCCTCCGCCAACAGAATCTCCAGCGGCCGCACGGGGGAATCGCCCCGCCCCGCCGCGCTGCGTGAATCGGCGTCGGTGGGATGGCCCAGGGCAGCCAGGATGCTGTTTCGCAACTCGGACTGCTTGACCGGCTTGAGCAGGCGAAGCTTGATGCCAAGCTCCGAAAAACGACTCAATTCGAAATCGCGGCTGCCGGAAGTCAGCAAGATGACCGGCAAAGAAGCGTATCCGTCGAGCTGTCGTAGTTCGTCGATCAGTTGGATTCCGTCGACACGCGGCATGTGATGGTCGGTGATCAGTATGCTTGGCTGCTGGGGTGTGCTGCGGCCCTGCTTCAGATGGTCGAGGGCTTCCGCCGCACTGCTGACGACGGTCACTTCCATTTGCCAACTGCGCAGGACCTCCTCCAGAATCCGGCGATTTGTCGCGTTGTCATCGACGACCAACACCGGCTGCCCACGCAGCCCCTCCAAGTTCAGGGCCGAGGAAGCCATCTGCTCCTGGGCAACGCCCAACCGGACGGTGACGTGGAACGTGCTCCCTTGGCCTAGCTCGCTTTCAACCCAGATCTCCCCTCGCAATAGAGCGGCGACGCGCAGCGAGATCGAAAGCCCCAGGCCGGTACCGCCGTATTCTCGCGTCGTCGAGGTGTCGGCCTGCTGGAACGCGGAGAAGATCTTTTCCTGTTGCGACTCGGGAATGCCAATGCCGGTATCGGTCACCGCGATGTGTAGCTCGACTTGCTCTTCGTCGACCGGTTTTCCGTCCACTCGGACCACCACTTCGCCTTCCTCGGTGAACTTGATCGCGTTGCCGACCAGGTTAACCACGATCTGATTCAGGCGGGTGGGGTCGCCTTCGAGGAACTCCGGCACGCCGGGGTCGACATGCCAGGCCAATTCCAGACCCTTGGTGTGAGCGCGGAAGGCGAGCGCCTTGAGAGTGTCTCCAAGGACTTCACGGAGCGCGAAGCGGACGTTTTCGAGCTCGATCTTGTCCGCTTCGATCTTCGAAAAATCGAGGATCTGATTGATGATTCCCAGTAAAGATTCACCCGAGGTGAGCACCGTTTCCAGGTAGTCCCGCAACACTGCCGTCAGGTCAAAATCGAGCACCAGCTCCGTCATCCCGATGATGGCATTCAGCGGAGTGCGTATTTCGTGGCTGACGTTCGCCAGGAAATCGCTCTTGGCCCGGTTGGCTGCCTCGGCCGCTTCCGTGGCTTCCCGTTGCGCCTCCTCCGCCAGCTTGCGATTGGTGATGTCGCGCGACACTCCGAACGTGCCCACAACCTCGCCCCGGTAGTTGCGTAGCGGTGCCTTCGTGGTGGACACCCACGTCGTGTGGCCGTCGGGCCAGACCAGTTCTTCCTCTTTGCCAACGACCGACCGACCGGTCCGCACCACCTGGGCTTCATCCTCGCGCGAACGTCGCGCGTATTCTTCCGGGAAAGAAATCCCAGTCCGTCTTGCCGATCGCATCGGCGGGCGAATTGAGTCCCATTTGCCAGGCCTTGGCACGACTGACACGGATGTATCGACCGTCTCGATCCTTGAAATCGATGTGGTCGGGCGTGTTGGCCAGCAGAGCGTTCAGCAGCTGCCGCTCCTGGCCTAGCTCTGCCTCGGCACGCTTCTGTTCCGATACATCCCAGAAAATGATCTGTGTGCCGATGATCCGTCCGTCGGCGGACCGGATCGGCATCTTGCGGACCTCGAAGAAGTGCGTGTCGCCGCCGCTGCGGTTTTCCTCGATATCGGAAAAGGTCTGCCCGGAACGCTCCACCAGCATGTCATCATGCCGGTACTTCTCCGCCAGCTCCTTGGGGAAAAAATCAAAGTCGGTCTTGCCCAGGACCTTGTCCCGCGGCAGGCCCAACAGGCGGCAGAACGACTGATTGGCGAACGTGATCCGTCCCGACAGGTCCTTGCACGTGACGTGAACCGGGAGGTTCTCCACCAGCGAGCTGTAGAGCGCCTCGAGGTCCTCCGGCGTTTTCGGGATTGAGAGTTTATCAGGCGCTTCATCCATGAGATCAATCTCCAACGTCCGCCGCGTGACCCCGGCGCTGGGAGGGAAGGGATCCCAGAGATCGCCACCATCCTGGTGGAGCAGATCTAGCGCCGTTTACGATAACCCGTTCCGTTACGAAAGACAATCGTTGCCCCGACGAACTGCCGGTTTCGTTTGCCGTCCGTTCTGCACGGCAACGGCCCGACGAGCCCGGCGAAGCGAGCCCCAATTTGGCAGTCACACGCGTGCCCGGGGTTGCCAGCGGTCCTGTAGGTCCGTCAAGCTACTGCGTGGCGCACGGACATGTAGCGTTCGGGGCGACGTTTCTTCCGAGCAAAAGGGGCGGCGAACGATACAGGGAAGGGCTATGCGCGGTAGTGCGCTGTCACGACGAGACACGCCGACGGTGGGAGGCAGAGCGAAGGGATGCCTCGGTCGGTGACCACGATGGCGGGACCGCCTTTCGCCACCCGTCACGCAGCACGGAAATCAAGAGGTGAGACCGATCGGGTCTGCCACGGGAGCCGTCCATGATGCAGTTTTCTCTTCGGACGATGATGTTCGCGATGTTCATCATCGCTGTTCTCTGCGCGGTTCTGTTTGCGTTTCCTTCGTGGCTGACAGGGATGTTCACGGGAGCCCTGGTCTGCCTGTTGCCCGCGTTCCTGGTGACAACGATCGTGTACGGCGATACGGAACAGCGGGCCTTCGCGATTGGCGCATCCGCCACGTATCTGGTCGGACTGATGGGATTCCCGGGCTTTTTGCGTCCCAGATTTGGGTGGGGAGGCCTGAACGCGGCGGTCTTGCTGTTCTTCTTCCCGCTCCTCCTGGCCGTTTCCGGTTGGGGCAGCGTTCGCTGGCGTCGTTGGCTGCTGCGGCGCGCCGTGGCCGCCACCCCACCGTCTCCGCCCCCGCGTGTGTCGTCGAACTGGGACGCGCCGGATGCACTGGACGCGTAGCGCGGATGGGTGAACGCGTGGTGTGCCCGCGGCGGACCAGATGGCCGCGCAAGATCGCGTTCGATCATCTAAACTGGCTCATACATCGCGTCGATCACGTCCGCGAAGTGTTCGAGGATTACCGGTCGCCGCAAACTCAACTTTGGTGTCAACTCGCCTTGTTCCATTGCGAAAGGACGATCCAGAAGCGCAAAGCGTCGTACCTGCTCGTGGTCGGAGACGTTTGATAGGCAGGCGTCGATTCGGCGTTGCATCAAGTCGCGGATCTCGGGCCGTTCCAGAATCGTCGGATCGTCGGCCGGCGCAACGTGGCGACCAACTGTTTCCCACAATCGGACTTGGTGAGGGACAATCAGTGCGGTCAGATAGTTGCGGCCGTCGCCGACGATCATCGCTTGCGCAATCAACGGGTCAGCCGTTAAGAGCGATTCAAGGAAGGCGGGTGCCACCTTCTTGCCGATCGTGAGCACGATCTTTTCGGATTTGCGTCCGGTGATGCGCAGGAATCCATCGGTGTCAATCTGTCCGAGATCGCCGGTGTGCAACCAGCCGTCGCGCAGTGTCTCAGCCGTGGCCGCCGCGTCCCGCCAGTAGGCCAGCATCACGTGGGGACCGCGAGTCAGGATTTCGCCGTCGTCCGCGATCCGTACTTCGGTACCGTTCAGCGGGCGACCCACTGTGCCGCGACGATGTTCCTCCACCCCACTCGTCGCGATCACCGGTGAAGCTTCTGTTAGTCCGTAACCCTGTAGCAGCGGCACGCCGCGCTCGTGATAGAAATCGTACAACGAATCTGGCAGCGGTGCGCCGCCCGTGCTACACGATCGGATCCGGCCACCCAGGAGCGTGCGGAGGGCATCGGGTTGGTTTGTGCGTCCGGACTGTTCCAGCTGGCAGCGCAATTGCTGGTAGAAATAGGGGACCCCGTTGATCACTGTGGGCGTGATCGCGGCACAATCCTCCACGATCGTCTCGCGGCTCTCTGCCAACGCCAATTCTGTCCCGGCACAGATGGCGGTGTAGAGTCCACAGGCCCGTTCATAAATGTGACTCCATGGCAGAAAGCTCAGCCGCACATCGTCGCGGTTGAGTTGTTTCACGCGAATCGTACTGCCTGCTGCGAAGAGCAGGTTGGCGTGGCTCAGCATCACGCCCTTCGGCGGCCCGGTGGTACCGGAGGTATACAAGATCGTGGCCGGCGAATCGCCGGTCAACTCCTGCAGGGCGCGAGTTGTGATGTCCGTTGCATTGGCCTCCGCCGGGCCAGGGGCCAACCAATCCGAAAAAGCGATGATCGGCCGGTGGCCCAGCGTGGGAATCGCGCCGGAAAACCGCACACAGCGCAAATCAACGGGCAATGATTGTTCCACGCGCCGTAACTTGGCGAGTTGACGATCATCAGAGATCAACAGTACCCGCGAGTCGCTGTGACACAGTTGCTGCTGAATCTGTTCCGCCGCCAGCGAAGCATGCAATGGCACGTGAATGGCCTGGATCGATTGAATTGCCAGGTCGGTCACGATCCATTCGTAACGGTTTTCGGAAAGTTGGGCCACGTGGTCCCCGGCGCCGATGCCCAGGCTCGCCAACCCGCGGGCCACACGGCGCACATCCTCAGCCAACGTGCCCCAGCAGATGGCCCGGTACTGCCCCTCCCGTTTGATGTGCATTGCCGTGCGACGGCGGTCTTGCTCCACGCGGTGCACGAACTGATGCACGATCGTCGGTGCAATGGAAGGCGGGATCACCTGCGAAGACTTTCTGGGAAGGGGGCCTGGCAGACTCCGCCCGGCGGGGGACGAGATGAAGATTCTCGAATCGAGTCTCCCGGCGGGCGAGAGCTGCTCGAATCGACGGAGGGGCCTTTCTGCGGTCGCCCGTACTACTGTGAGCGTTATAATGCCGACAATCGAGCGCCGCAAATCCCCGCCCGGGAGCGAAACGTAGGGGAAGTCTGGCTTGCGGGGAGTCCTTCCTGGGGCGGCCCGTCCGTCCGGCGTGCGGTGGGCAGTGATGGGCAACGATTGCACCCGGGCGGGCCTGACGTACGTTTTTTCGTACTCAGCCAACGGATCCGGTGGCGTCCGCAGGTTCCGCGTGATGCGACGCGTGTCGCGTCGTTGGGGGCCGGTCGGTGGGAGCGTTTTTGCCGACCTTGGAAAGCAGCGTTTCCTCCGCTGGGTGAGGACGGGAGCCGCTTTTGCTCTCCCCCATCGGAAAGACACCGGCCGCCTCTTCTTCGACAACCCACATGGCGAATCCATGAGCAAGACGAAACACAGCGATCAGGCTTTTCAGCCGGACCACTATATCAATCGGGAACTGAGCTGGCTCGAATTCAATGCGCGGGTCTTGGAAGAGGCACAGGATTCGACCACGCCGTTGTTAGAGCGGGTCAAGTTTCTGTCGATCTTCAGCTCGAATCTGGATGAGTTCTTCATGGTTCGAGTTGCGGGATTGCGGGAACAGGCGTTTGCGTCGGAGGCACCGCAGGACTACAACCCGGATGGCCTGAAGGCGATTACGCAGTTGCGACGAATCTCCGGGCGCGTCCGGCAACTCGTGGCCGACGAGTATGCGTGCTGGTCTCAATCCGTACTCCCGGCACTGGCGCAGGAGGGGATCGAGCTGACGCAGTTGTCGCAAGTGCAAGACACTTCCTACTTGGACCGCTACTTTCACGAAATGGTCTTTCCCATCATTACGCCGATGGCGATCGATCCCAGCCATCCTCGTCCACGTTATCACAATCGCAGTTTGTACATCGGTCTGATGTTGCGCCGCCGCAGTGGTGTCGGCCCGAAACGCTTATTCGCCGTGGTGCAGTTGCCGCAACTCTTGCCCCGGTTGGTTCCGGTTCGGCCAAATCAACAGAAGTTCGTATTCTTAGAGGAGCTCGTGGCCGCACGATTGCCCGAACTGTTTGCGGGGCATGAAGTGTTGACCTACGCGCCGTTTCGGATCACACGCGACAGTGATCTCGATCTGATCGCCCAGGAGTCGGACGACATGCTGCGGTTGATTGAGGAGCGGCTAAAGGAGCGGCGGCGCGCCGATGCGGTGCGGTTGGAGGTCGGGCAGGAGGCGACCGATGAGCTCATGGAAATGATCGTCGATCAGGAGGAGTTGCGGTCCGGATCACCACGCGACCCGGATGCCTACAGCGAGGTCTATCGGATTCCCGGGCCGCTGGATCTGACCGGCTTGATGCCGTTGCACGAGTTGCCGGATTGCGAGCATCTCCGTGAGCTCCCGTTCACGCCGCGGACCGCCACCGGCTTGCGGCGTCACGGCGAGGACCTTTTCTCGGCGATCAGTCGTCGGGATATCCTGCTGCATCATCCGTTCGACGATTTCGCGCCGGTAGTGGAATTTGTGAAACGTGCGGCGCAGGATCCCCACGTGCTGGCGATCAAACAGACGCTCTACCGCACGAGTGGCGATTCGCCGGTCGTGCAAGCTCTGACGGAGGCCGCGGAAGAGGGCAAGCATGTCACAGCGATGGTCGAGTTGCAGGCCCGCTTTGACGAGGAAGCCAACGTGGGGTGGGCTCGGCGTCTGGAACAGGCAGGGGTCCATGTGGTCTATGGGTTCATGGACCTCAAGACGCACTGCAAAGTCTCCCTGGTCGTGCGTCAGGAAGACGATGTGGTGAAGCGGTACGTGCACTTGGGTACCGGCAACTACCATCCGGCGACCGCCCGACTCTACACCGACCTGGGGCTGTTCACGTCCGACGAGGATTTCGGGGCCGATGCTTCCGCGCTATTCAACCTGTTGACCGGGTACTCGCAAGGTTACGAGTGGCGCAAGTTGGTGGTGGCCCCCACCGACCTTCACCGCCGTACCATCGAGTTGATCGAGGAACAGACGGAACTGGCCAAGCGCGACAAGCCTTCGCGCATCTTCGCCAAACTGAATTCGCTGGTCGATCACAAGGTGATTGACGCGCTGTACCGCGCCAGCCAGGCTGGCGTACCGATTCAACTGGTCGTTCGCGGAATTTGCTGCCTGCGACCGGGAATCAAGGGTGTCTCGGAGAACATCCAGGTGACCAGCATCGTCGATCGCTTCCTGGAACATAGTCGCATCTTCGTTTTTGGTCCGGATGAAACGGCCAAGGTGTTTCTCAGCAGTGCGGATTGGATGCCACGCAACTTCTACCGCCGTGTGGAGGTCATGTTTCCGATCGAGGCGGCTCCGCTGCGGAAACAGATTCTCAACGAGCTACTGCCGACCTTTCTTCGAGATAACGTGCGAGCGCGCCGGTTACAATCGGATGGCACCTACACGCGAGTCAAGCCCAAGCGCGGCGAAACGCTGTTTCGCTCCCAGCAGGAACTGCTGGCCCCCGACGCGTCGCTGGAACTGCACGCCGCGACGTTGCACGCGGGCGACGGCAATAGCCCTTCCACCAGCCGCGCAAAGAAGACCACAAGGGCCAAATCGTAATCTTGCGAGAGGAAAGGAACTCGATGGAAAGGAAACGCCGGCTGATCGTCATGCGCCACGCGAAGAGCTCCTGGTCCGAACCGGTGGCGAGTGATCATGAACGACCGCTGAATGCCCGGGGACGGCAAGCTGCCCCGCGAGTCGCGGCGAAGCTTAGTCGAGTGGGATTGGGAACCGGAATGGGTGCTCAGTAGTGATGCCGTGCGCACGCAAGAGACATTTGCCGAAATGTCGACGGTGTTGTCGGGATCACCGTCGGTGTCTTTCCTTCCGACACTCTACCACGCCGGCATCGCGGCCGTGCAACGGCAGATTGTGGACGTGCCCGAAGAGGTCCAAACCGTGCTACTCCTCGGACATAACCCGGGCTGGGAGGAAGTGGCGTGGTGGTTGTGCGGCGAAGAGCTCGTGTTAAAGACCGCCGATGCGGCATTGATGGAGCGTCAGGCGGACGATTGGTCCCAAGCGGTTCGAGGGCAGGGAACCTGGAAGCTGTGGAACCTGTTGCGCAGCCGGGAACTTTGATCCGCTGCCGACGGATGGGACGCTGGCAGATGGACGGCCTCCGCAGCGGGGGCTTCGTCCTGGTGCGTGTGGCACGGAGACGTCGCGTTCGTGGCGATGTTTCTGCCAAGCAGAACGGGCGACGAGACGCTACCGGGAAGTGCTACGCGCTGTAGCCACTCCCCCTCACCCGCCGATGCCGGCCGCTGCCTCGCCCGCATCCAGCCGGCTCAGAAAGAAAAGCGCGGCGAAGACCCGGAAGTCGACCAGCAGACCGGCTTGTTGTTGTCGAACCAGCCAATCGGGCAGATCGGCGCGCGGGACTTCATGGACTTGGATCTGTTCGGAGCCTTCTCCGCCGCCGGGACCGACTCGCTCCAGGCCACGCGCCAGCAGCAGGTGGACGCATTCGTCCGTTAGGCCGGCGGAGGAAGCCGCTTCGACTAACACGCGGATCTCGGCCGCTCGATAGCCGGTTTCCTCCAGCAACTCGCGCTCCGCCGCCGCCTCGAGCGTCTCCTCGGGCTGCGCCGGATCGTCGCCGACCAAGCCGGCCGGTAACTCCAGCACGCGTCGTCCCACCGGGATGCGGTACTGCTCGGCGAGGACGATCCGATCGTCATCCGTGACGGCGATGATCCCGATCGCGCCCGTCACGTTGGGCCGCTGCGCATACGTCCAGTGACCCTCTTGCACGAGCCGCAGGTACCGCGTCTCGGCCAGAATCGAACGAGCGGGGGACGGGTTGGCGGCCATCATGGATTCTCCATTTTCGACTCGGATCGGGCGCTCCAATTGCCCTACAGCAGGGCAGTTTCTATACTCGAGGGTTCCAATCCTACCACGCTGACCCCCCGTAAGAGAGCCGCGTTTTTATGTCGGATTGCAGTCCCAAGACTCCCGTGGAGCAAGCCACCAAGCCATTTTTCGCCGGCGTCGATGTCGGTGGCACGAATATCAAACTCGGGATCGTGGATGATACCGGCCGGTCGTTGGTCCAGCGATCCATTCCAACGGAAGAGGAACGGGGGCCGGTCGATGCAATGCAGCGCGTCGCCAATGAGTTGCGGCAAATGCGGCAAGAAGCTTCGCTCAACGCCGACGACGTGGTGGCGGTCGGGTTGGCGACTCCCGGAACGATGGAGATCGCCCACGGGATGTTGCTGCAACCTCACAATTTGCCGCATTGGTGGAATTTCAAGATCCAGAAATGTCTGCAGGACACCTGCGGAAAACCGGTCGCCTATGCCAACGATGCCAACGCCGCTGCGTTTGGCGAATTCTGGGTCGGCAGCGGGTCGGACTATCACAGCATCGTGCTGTTCACGCTCGGAACCGGTGTCGGTGGCGGGATCATTGTGGGAGACCTGTCGATTGACGGAGAAAACAGCCATGGCAGCGAGTTAGGCCACACGATCATCGATTACAATGACACGGCTCGACTTTGTGGCTGCGGCCAGCGGGGTCACCTGGAAGCGTACGCGAGTGCCAAGGCGGTGATCCAGCGGACCACGGAGGCGCTGGAGCAGCGGAAAGACAGTTCCCTGCATGCGCGATTGCGTCGTCAGGAAGAACTGACCCCTCTGATGGTCGCCGAGGAGGCGGGGGCCGGTGACGAGTTGTCTCGCCACATCGTACTGGAAACCGCTCGATTCCTGGGGATCGGGGCGGTGAACGTGTTGCACACTGTGGATCCGGCCGCGGTGATCTACGGGGGGGCGATGACTTTCGGCGGCCACGATGATCCGTTGGGAGAAGAGTTTCTGCAACGCATCGCGCAAGAGATTCGCGAGCGCGCCTTTCCGACGATTGCCGAGCGGATTCATGTGGACTTCGCATCACTCGGGGGTGACGCGGGGTTTATCGGTGCCGCCGGGATCGCCCGGGTCAGTCATCGCACGTTGATTCCGGGGTAGTTGGCCTCCGAGAGGCATTTCCCCACCTGCTCTCCATCGTTCCCGTCCAATTCGATGGCCGGGGAACATCCGAACGGCAGATCCGAGGGGGCAGTAGCAAATACAGGTGTGCAGGAGGGGGGGCCGGCACTCGACCAGGGTGGGCCCGCTGGGTGACGGGTCCGCCAACCGAATGCGAGCGACCGCTCGCCGCCCTCTGATTCGCTTCCGTCGGTTGCTAACATTGTGGAAAAACGAACGATCTTGGGGATGAATTGTCACGTTCAGCTGACGGATTTCGTCGAACGGGAGCGTCTATGACCGGAACGGTGGATTGTCGCACGATTCGCAATTTTTGCATCGTGGCACACATTGATCATGGCAAAAGTACGCTGGCCGATCGCTTGCTGGAGGCGACCGGAACGGTCACACAGCGCGAAATGAAAGACCAGCTGTTGGACGACATGGAACTCGAGCGAGCGCGCGGGATTACGATCAAGGCCCGGGCTGTCTCGATGCAGTATCGGCAGGACGACCAGGTCTTCCGACTGAATCTGATTGACACTCCAGGGCATGTCGATTTCCATTACGAAGTCTCGCGCTCGCTCAACTGTTGCGAGGGGGCGTTGTTGCTGGTGGATGCCTTTCAGGGAGTCGAAGCCCAGACGGTCGCCAATGCGTTCGCGGCGATGGAACACGACCTGGCGATCATTCCGGTCATCAATAAGATCGATCTGGCGCAGGCGCGGACGGAGGAAGTCATCCAGGAGATGGAACACTCCCTGGGTGTCCACCCCGAGGAGGTTCTGCGTGTCAGCGCCAAGGCGGGCAAGGGAATCGATGCGTTGCTACACGCCATTGTCGAACGCGTACCACCGCCGAAGGGCGACATTGCTTCGCCGTTGCAGGCGATGGTCTTTGATTCGCACTACGACCGCTTTCGGGGAGCGATCAGCTACGTGCGCGTGATGAACGGGGTGATTCGCAAGGGTGACAAGGTTCGCATGATTCGGGGTGGCACGAATCATGAGGTGATCGAACTGGGCCAGTTTCGGCCGGGGCGTCAACCGTGTGATGCCTTGTCAGCCGGTCAGGTGGGCTATCTGATCTGCAATATCAAGTCGCTGGATCTCATTCACATCGGTGACACCGTTTCCCACGCCGGCGATCCGTCCGTGCTGCCGCTGCCCGGCTATCAAGTGCCCATGCGGATGGTCTATTGCGGTCTGTTCCCCTCCGATGGACAGGACTTCGACGAATTGCGAGAAGCACTCAACCGCCTGGCAATTAATGATCCCAGTTTCGAATTCGAACCAGAATCCAGCGAAGCCCTGGGATTCGGGTTTCGCTGCGGATTCCTCGGCTTGCTGCACATGGAAATCGTGCAGCAGCGTCTGGAACAGGAATCGGATGTGGACCTGGTGCAAACCGCTCCGAATGTGACTTACGAAATCTACCTGCGGAATGGGGAAACGGTTGCGATCCATCGGCCGCAGGAGGTTCCCGATGCCGGTCAGGTCGAGGAATTCCGGCAACCGATCGTCCGCGTCAACCTGGTGCAACCGACCGAATTCATCGGCGTGGTTATGAAACTCTGCCAGGATCGTCGCGGGATTCATCAACGTACGGAATACCTTTCGCCGACGCGCGCAATCCTGGTCTATGACCTGCCGTTGGCCGAGGTGATCTACGATCTGCACGATCGGCTCAAGAGCGCCACGCGCGGGTACGGGACGATGGACTACGAGTTTCTTGGTTATCAACCGGCCGACCTGGTGCGACTCGATATCCTGGTCAATGGAAAACGCGTGGATGCCCTGTCCGTGATCTGTGATCGGCGAGACGCCGATCGCCGCGGTCGCGCCGTGGTCAAGAAACTGAAAAGCGAGATTGATCGCCACATGTTTGAAGTCGCCGTTCAAGCGGCCATCGGTTCGCGCGTGATCGCCCGCGAAACGGTTCCCGCGCTCCGCAAGAATGTGACGGCGAAGTGCTATGGTGGTGATATCACGCGAAAACGAAAGCTCTGGGCAAAACAGCGGGAAGGCAAGAAACGTATGAAGTCGATTGGCCAGGTCGACATCCCTCAGAAAGCCTTCATGGCTGTGTTGGATACGGGCGATGACAGAACGCGGTAGCAGATTCCGATGACCGCATCTTTTCGGCGTTGTCGGTCGTTCAAGGACCGAGTGCGATCTTGGTCGCGTGGGCTACGACTTCCGCGCAGGATTGCCCTGGGGCGTTTCGGTCCGTTTTCCCTGGCGCGGGGCGGGTTGTTGTTGGGCGCCACGTTGCTAGGGCTGGTTGTCCTTCGTGGTTGGGCGTGGCAGGGCTTGGTGTGGCCGGTGCGAATTACGGAGGGATCCATGGCGCCGGCGTTGGTGGGAGACCACTGGCGGGTTCACTGTCCCCATTGTGGTCACCGTTTCCCGGTTAACGCCGGCAAGCCCTGGCGACCGAAACGCGTCGTGTGTGGCAACTGTCGGACCTCTTTTGATGCTCGGGGGAAAGCAGAACGGTCCGTCGGGCAGCGAGTCGTGATTCACAAGCTGCCACGTGTGACACGCGGACCTCGACGCTGGGAAGTGTGGGCGCTGCGCGGGGCGGAAGATGATGCGCGTTGGTTTGTCAAACGTGTCGTGGGACTGCCCGGGGAACGCGTTGCGCTGCGGGCCGGTGATGTTCACGTCAACGACCACATCCAGCGCAAGTCGCTGGCCGAACTCCGGGCGATGGCGGTCCCGGTCCGCGACGAGCGATTTGGCTGTCGATCGAGTGCCGACCACGATCGGGAAACCGCCTGGCAGCGGGACTCCACGGCTGTGTCCTGGGTCTGGACCGAGGAGGGGTGGGTTTTCCAGCGAGACCCTGCGACGTTCCATGCTGACGCCGCCTGGCAGTGGTTGTCCTACGTGCCCGTCGGACCACCGAACCACCCCGCCGTGTTGGATGACTTGTCCTACAACCAAGACCTTTCGCGGCAGCTGAACCCGGTCCGCGACCTCCTGCTACAGTGCGACCTCTCCCTTTCCCAAGACGCGGAGGTGGCATTTCGGGCCGATTCACCAAGCGGAATCTGGGTCTTGATCTGGCGGGTCGGTTCCGCTGTCCTGGAACTACACCGTGACGGGCAAATGGTGGCCGAAAAGAAATTGGTCGATCGTCTGGCGGTCGGGCCCTGCCGCGTGGAATTTGCGTACTGCGACCAGCAGATCCTGTTCGGTCGGAACGGTCAGGCCCGGTTCGCCTGGGATTGCCCGGAGCGACCGGCGGGCACTGCCGCACCGACCGCTTTCACGCGGATCGCCTTGGGGGCCCTGTCCGGAAAACTCACGATTCGCCGATTGCGACTTTCGCGGGACGTTTATTATGAGCGTCTTCGCGGGCCGAGAGTTCACCCCATGCCGGTCACGTTGACCACCGATCAGTTTTTTGTGCTCGGGGACAACAGCCCCTGTTCGATCGATAGTCGCTATCGGACGCCGGGGCCCGTGCCTCGACGAGCTTTGGTGGGGGCGGTGCAGCCCCGCTAGTGATGTTGTGCTCGGTGTCGCGGGGTGAATCACGCGACTGCGCCCCGCTTGTGACCCTCTTCGCGGCGATGGGGCCCACGAACGTTTGCTGCGGTTCTCGCGTAGTAGGGACTGTTTCGTGCCAGCCGGTGCATGATTCGACGGAAAGACTGGATCAGGCGTTGGGCGTCCCACTCTCCCGTTCGTCCGGGTGGGTGTGATAAACTGCGAGATTCACTTGGCCTGGGGGAACCAAAGAACCAAAGTATCGCCCCTTTGGCTTTTTCGCTATATTCCCACGAAAGTGTCGGTTTTCGTCGCAGTCTCAGCGCGTTGCCGTCGACGGGAAGTTGCTCACGAGATCTGCTGCCGGCGAAGGCCGATGGGCGTGGGAGATTGTGGAGCGATCCGTCTGCGGTTTCGTTGGCGGCTTGCCGTCTTGCCTGTTGTTTTCCGACGAACCGCGTCTTCTGTCCTCGACTCCAGCTGCGAAATCAAGATGGCCAAATCCACGCATTCACCGACCACTCGCAAGACGAAGAAGGTAACCGAAGAGGCCACCGATACGATTGCCTCCTGGCGCGAGGCCGTGGAATCGATTGTGATCGCGATCGTTCTGGCATTTCTCTTCCGCGCCTTTCTGGCGGAAGCCTTCGTGATTCCCACCGGATCGATGGCTCCGACGTTGCAAGGTCGTCACAAGGACATCAAGTGTGTGGAATGTGGCTATCGGTATCGCGTGGGTGACAGCCTGGATGAGGAAGCCCGCGAAGGTCGCGTACTGTCGACGACCTGCCCGATGTGCTTCCGTCGACAGGCGATGGACCCGTCGTCCGTGGCTCACTATTCGCACACGGGCGACCGGATTCTGGTGAACAAGTTTGCCTACGAGGCACCGTTTGGCGAGCCGCAGCGATGGGATGTGATCGTCTTCAAGTTTCCGGGAAACGCGAAGCAGAACTACATCAAGCGCCTCGTGGGGTTGCCCGGCGAAACGATTTGGATTCGGCACGGGGACATCTTCGTGGAGCAAGCCGGGCACGTCGGAGCGTCGGATTGCGCGGAAGCCTCCCGAGAAACTGCGGCACATGCTGCAACTTGTGCATGACACGGATTACGATTCACCGCGTTGGGCGGCCGCCGGTTGTCCCTATCCCTGGGAAGCGGATGCCAGCCAGCCGGGTTGGACGAGAGACGGAACAGGGCAGCCCTATCGGTGCGATGCGGCCGACCAGCCCGCGACGCTCCGTTATCGTCAGTATCGTCTTGGACGCCGCAACGCGTGACCGGATCGAACAGGCGGCCCGCGACGAGCGGCCGCTGCCGCCGGAACAGCAACCGCAGTCGATTGTCGTCACCGACTTCTACGCCTACAACGCGCACGTCCGTCGGGGCTCGATGGGTGGTCGACAAGGCGACTATCCGAATTGCCTGGGGCTTGAACTGGGTCGGTGATCTCGCCGTGGAATGCGAGCTGGAAGTGTTAAGCGACCAAGGGGAACTGGAATTTGACTTGGTGGAGGCGGGGCGACATCACCGCTGTCGGATTGATTTGGCGAGCGGCGTGGCCACGTTGTCGATCGACGCCGGGGAGTTCCTGTTGCAGGATGAGCAAGGGCAAACGGCGACGCAAGCCACCGCGAAAACGCCGTTGCGTGGGAAGGGATCCTATTCGGTGCGTTTCAGCAACGTCGACGATCAATTGCTTCTGTGGGTCGATGGAAAGGTTTGTACCTTCGATCGGACGACGACGTACCAGCCTCCAGCAGATGAGCGGCCGCGGACGAGCGCGGAGGATCCGGGAGATCTGGCTCCCGTGGGTCTGACGGCTCGCAACACGCGACTGGCGGTCCATCGGCTGCGAGTCTTGCGAGATATCTACTACATTGCCACGAAGTCGGATTGGGCGAGCCCCACGGACTACCGCTATGGAGATCCGTTCACGATTTTGCGGATGTTGGCCGACTCGCGCGAGTGGGCCAAGTCGGACAATATCTTTGATCGACGTCAGGAAGCGGACTTCCCGCTGCAGGAGGATCAGTTTTTTCCGTTGGGCGATAACAGTCCCTACAGCCGAGACGGTCGTCTGTGGGGTGTCGAGTACAAGTTTGTCGATGGACGCAACCAGGTGGGCGCACGGATCCATCATGTGGATCGGGATCTGCTGATCGGCAAGGCGGTTCTGATTTACTGGCCCCATCCGTTGCGCGTCGGATTGCCGTTTACCGACAGGACGATTCCGGTGTTCCCCAATTTCCAGCGGATGGGCTTGATCCATTGATCTGGCGACCGGAAGGTGATCCGAAATGAGGGAGCTTGGGTTTTTGCAGCGAGGGGTCCACACCGGCTCGCCGTTTGTCGCGGCATTGGGCTTGGTCATTTAGTTGGCTTGCGTCATGGAGGACAATCCATTGGCAGTGCTGAATGCGACCGGTTTGGTCAAGAGCTACGGTCGACGCCGGGTCGTCGATGGTGTTTCCTTTGAGGTACACAAGGGAGAGATCGTCGGGTTGCTGGGACCGAACGGTGCCGGCAAGACCACCTCCTTTCGAATGACCTGCGGAATGATCGAACCGGATGCCGGGCAAGGTCGAACTGAACGATGTCGACGTGACACAATGGCCCATGTATCGTCGCGCGCAGGAAGGGGGGATGGGCTACCTGGCACAGGAATCCAGTGTCTTCCGCAAATTGAGCGTACAGAACAACCTGCTGGGGATGATGGAAATGCTGGGGATGGATCGCAAAACGCGGAAGGCGCGGTGTAAGGAGCTGTTGGAGCAGTTCAACATCTCGCATCTCCGCCGGGCGCGCGCTGCATCGCTTTCTGGCGGGGAACGTCGTCGACTGGAGATCGCGCGGTGCCTCGTCTCGAACCCACGGATCATCCTGCTGGACGAACCCTTCACCGGGATTGATCCGGTCACGATTGATGGGATTCAGACGATCGTCCGGGGTTTGAGTGATCGCGGCATCTCGATTCTGATCACCGATCACCAGGTCCGGGAAACGCTCGAGATCACGGACCGGAGTTATGTGATTCGCGGCGGACGAGTCTTATGCCATGGAAGCCCGGAGGAGGTGATCAGTCATCCGGAAGCGCGGAAACACTACTTCGGCGAAGGGATCAACCTGACCACCACGCCCACACCCCATTTGCGGGCGACGCACGCCGAAACCGCTCGACGAACGACGGCGACGGATCTGTGACCACGTGTTGCGCAATGATCGGTATTCCGAGAGCGGGAGTCCCAGCGGATACGGACCGTTGGTCCTCCTCATCGGGAGAAATGATGGGATTGCCGCTGCTGGCTCGCAACGCCTGGCCCGATGCCGTGGATCGCTCCGCGGTCTTGCTGTTTCTTGCCGCTGTCGTGCTGGTACCACTCTTCGGATACTGGCTCACCATCCTGGATCTCCGCCGATGGCGCCGCGCGCTGCGCGGCGTCCTGGTGCGCGTTGCCCGACCGTTTGCAGCTCCCCTGCCGGACTGGGTGGATCGGGAGACACCGCCCTGTTTACGTGCCCTGGGATTGTCGTTGCCGTGCAACGAGGCGGACGTTAAGGAAGCTTATCGTCGACGCGCGGAGTCATTGCACCCGGACCGGGGAGGGGATGTGCGGCGCTTCTTGCTCCTGCAGCAGCATTTGGAGCAATCGCTCTATTATTTGCGGCAAACCAATTCTCGCTGATCGCACGGATGTCGCGATATTCCGGCCTCGCCGGAGTAATCGTTTCCGCCATCCTGCCGAATTCTTGGCCGTGACGAAGCACGAGTCCCCCCGCCGCCCGCGAAAAATGCGGGCCGGCAGATTACTTGACGGGGGAACTTATCGGATTAGACTGAAGTTCGCAAAGAGTGAACATGGGTCGCCTTGGGCGACCGGTGATGTTGGGGGCTAAATTCGGCTCCCAACGGCTCTTCGCGTAGAGGAAACGCTAGTGACCCCGACTTCAATTCGACTTTTTCCGAAGGTGCTAGGTGGTGCTTCATGTGCATGTCGCGCGAGCGGTTTTGCGGCGAGGATCACCTAGCACTTTTTGTTTTGGGCGTACGGACGGGATGGTGCCGTGGGTGAGTCTCCCGCGGAGGGAACTCACCATGAGCGTCCATGGAGGCGAAGCTCCCGTGTGTCAGTCATCACAATGATTTCGGCCTCTTTGAGCAACTGATCAACGGAGAATAGTCTAATGACCCGGACCATACGCGTCGCGGCGCTGTTAAGCGTCGCGGTCCTGTGGGCCAATGTGCCGTCACACGGGGCCACCATCCTGCCGGGTATCGGAGGAAGCGTCTTCCAGGACGCGGATTCCAGTGGTGTACCGTCCCCCGGTGAAGGTATCGCCGATGCCGTTTTGCAGCTCTATCTGGACGATGGCGATGGCGTCTTTCTGCCAGGTGCCGGAGACATTCAAGTCGGGTCCGATTTGCTGACTGCCAGCGACGGAACGTACCGCTTCGAAAGTCTCGATCCGGCGGCCGGATATTTCGTGCAGCGTCCCGCCCAGGTTCTCTTGGGGGTTCCCCAGCCGGCTCAGGTCAGCTCGCTGCTGATGCCAGGTACGCCGTCGTTGCTGATTGATTCGTTTCGCAATGCGCAGAAGGTTGTGGCGGACCCTCTGACACCGATTGCGACGTCGACCATCAGCGATCCGACGGCCGACGTGTTGGGGCAGGAGCGTGACATCCACGTAAGCTTGCTGTTGGGGATCGGCGAAGTGAAGATGCGATCCAACGCATTTGGCGTGGAGGTCCTGCAGTATGACACGAGCGCGGGAGTCTTAGGGCAAGGTGTCGTCACCTGGGATGGAGTCGATCTGTCGGCCAGCCTCACGCCTTCGCTCGGCTTGGGCGACGTGGATCTGACCGACGGTGGGCAGAGCACGGGATTGCTGATGAAACTGGGGGTCGATCCCACGGGGGTCGGCGACACCATGAAAATCCGGCTGTTCACCGATAGTGCCACCGAGTATTCGGAGGGAGAGTTTCTGCTGCCGGTGACCGATGGTTCGGCCGCGGAATATGTGTACTTTCCGTTCAGCGATTTCACCGGTTCGGCCACCCCTGAACGCGTCAACGCCATTCAGTTGTGGCTCGGCAACGGCGCGAAATCGGTAGATGCCCAGGTGGACTTCATCGGCACACTGGGGCCGGTGCGGCAAGATTTCCAGGTTGTTCCGGAACCCGCCGGCGCAACGCTGGCATTGATCAGTTTGCTGGGAGTCGTGTGTGGGTTTCGCCGGCGCCGGTGAGCGAGTACTCCGCCCGGATGCTTTCTTTGCGCTGGAACGCCAAAACCGGTTTCTACCGCTGGTTGGAAGCCGGCCTCGCACGCGCACCAGCTGGTCAGCGTGCGGCTCTGCGTGCTCCCGCGGGATCGATCGCTACGGTCGATCGTGGCGAGCTCTTTCCGCCAGATGAAGCTCCAGCTGGCTTCGTCATCCACTTCAGTCGGCGAAGCTGGAAGCCAGCAGGTCGCGTTTCGAAGGTTGCAGCGAACGCTCGCCGTAATTCAACTCCGTGGCGTTCTGGCCGTTGCCCAGCTGCACGAAAAAGGTGTCTGGGCCGGCGATCTCGCCCAGGCCGCCGCCGACGGTCATTTTGCCGTTGCGGTAGCCGGCCGGCTGTACTTCGAAGACGAAATAGGCGCCGGCGGTCAGGTTGTCAAATCGATACGCACCGGCCTCATCCGTCACCGTCCGGTCGAATTCGTTCTCGTCGCGGTCGAGGATGATTTCGACGTCGGAGATCGGCGGTTCCCCTGGGTCGCGGATGCCGTCATTATTTCGGTCGAGATACACGAAGCCGGAGATACTCGACAACAGGCTGTCGATCTGGGTGCTTTCGGTGTCGGAGTTATTCGCCGAATTTAGCTCCGTGAATTCCGGTGGGGCCACGACATTCGCGGTATTCTGCAGAGTGCCGCTGCTGACGTCGGCCGTGGTTCCGGTGGCGATGTAGGTCACACTGCTGCCAACGGCAAGGTCAAGACGATCGTCGATGTCGCCTGATCCACTGGTCGTGTTGCCCGAGGCGCCGGCCGTGGCTTGGCTGGTGTAGGAGACTCCGTTCAACAGGCCGGGGAACGTATCCGTTACGTGTGCATCCGTCACCGGGTTGGGCCCAATGTTGCGCACGACGATCGTGTAGGTCAGCGATTGTCCGGGCCCGATCACCGTACGGTCTGCCGACTTCGTGATCGCCAGATCCACGCCGGGGACTAGCAGATCGGTATGTTGGTCCGTGTTGTCTGCCGGATTCCGTTCCGTTGTGCCGGTGGGTGGCGTGATTGTTGCCGTGTTGGTTACGTCCTGCGTGGCTTCCCCTCGAACGAAGCTGGTCACACTGTAGGTAATCGTTGCGCCGACGGGCAGGTTGACTGTGTCATTGATGTCCCCTTGCCCATCTGCCGTATTGCCGCTCGCCCCGTTCGTGGCTGTACTAGTGTACTGGACGTCCATGAGTTCATTCGGAAAGACGTCGGCCACTTGCGCGCCCAGCACATCGCTCGGACCGCTGTTTGTGACGGTCACGGTGTAGCTCAACGGCTGCAGAGGAATCGCGTTAATCTGGCTGTTCGTCTTCGTGACAGCCAGGTCGACCTCGGGCGTCAGCGTGTCGATGTCGGTGGAAGTGTTGTCCTCTGGGTTGGGGTCGGTGACGCCGACGGGGGGCGCGACGGTGGCGGTGTTCTGGAGCTGCCCCGTCGCGTTGGGTCGGATCGTGGCAGAGACGGTGTAGGTAATCGAGCTTCCGGCTGTCATGTTGACGAGATCGTCGATATTTCCGTTGCCGCTGGCGGTGTTTCCCGTCACTGTCCCGGTCGTAGTGCTGACGTACGTCACGTTCGTCAATGCGGCGGGAAACGTGTCTTGAATCGTTGCGCCCGTGACATCACCCGGGCCGGTATTGCGGACCACGATCGTGTAGGTCAACGGAGTCACCGGGGACGGCCGTTGACTGCCCGTCACTCTTGCTGATGGTCAGATCTGCTTCGCCGATGATGAGGGTCGAGTCGGTGTCCTGGTTGTCGGCCGGATTCCGTTCCGTCGTACCTTCGGGTTCCGTAACGGTGGCGGTGTTGGAGACTGTGCCGGCGGCGCTGGTATTCACAACGGCATTGACGGTGTACGTGATCTGGCTGCCGACCGCCATGTCGACCGTGTCATTCAGGTCGCCGGTTCCAGCGGGCGTATTTCCGGTCACGGATCCGCTGGTTGTGCTGGTGTAGCTGACGTTCGTCAGTTGCGCGGGAAAGAAATCGGTGACGGAGGCTCCTTCCACCGTGCTCGGGCCCGCGTTCGTCACGACGATGGTGTAGGCCAGTTCACCGCCCGGAGAGACCTCCTCGAGGCCATCGTTCTTGGTGATCGTTAGGTCGACCTCCGGCGTCAATGTGTCGACGTCGGTGGCGGTGTTGTTCTCCGGAGTCGGATCGGAAGTCCCGTCGGGGGGCGTGACGGTGGCGGTGTTCGACAGGTTCCCTCGGGCTTCCGGCAGGACCGTGGCGGTGACGGTATAAACGATGCTGGCGTTCGCATCCAGATTCACGGTGTCATCGATGTTCCCCGTGCCGTTGGGAGTGTTTCCGGTGGCGTTGCCGGTAACTTCACTGGTGTACTGAATGTTGGCTAACTCGGCCGGGAACAGATCTTGAACGAGCGCACCTTCGACCGGTAAGGGTCCCAGGTTTTGCACGCTAATCACGTAGATCACCTCTTCGCCAGGGACGGCCGACACGCGATTGTCGGTCTTGGAGATCGCCAGATCGGCGACCGAGGGATTCGCGAAATCATGCACCTTGGGTCCCACAATCCCAATGACATCAATTTGGCCGTCGGCCGAGGAAACACCGTCTCCCACGAGCAGTTGAATCGCATCCACGTTCGAGGCGGAAACCGGGCCGGAGAAACTGCTGAAGGGAAGGAAGACAAAGCCGGTCGCTGTCCCATCCGTGACCGGGATCGTCGCCGAGGCCGAGGAGACATTGCTGGCATCTCCCTGATACAACAGGATCGTTACCTGTTCGCCGCTGCCGGATGCATCGACACCCAGGTTCATCGTGAAACCCACGTTTTGTCCCTGGTCGGTCAGGTCGCGTCCCCCCAGGCCCATCGACGGGATCGGACTTCCGTTGTCATCGGTGCCGTCCCACGTGACGATCGAGCGTCCTTGCACGCCCGAGGTCGCATCGAATTGCAGCACGGGCAGCAGACCGAACGGATTGACTCGCAATCGGACTTCACTGGCGCCGGAGATCAATTCAACGTACAAATCCCGCTCCGCTCCGATGACTTCCGTTTCGTCGGGGAAGGACAGGGTGTCGGACTGGAAAGACGGTGGCGGCGGCGATGCCTCGACGGACTGGCTGGTCTGGAATCGGTCGACGATCAGGTTCGGATCACCCGGCAACAGAAGTGGGCTGAGCTGTTCGGGTAGGGGAATGCCGTCCACGACTTGACTGGGTTGTTGGACGTAGTAGCCGGAGAAGCCGTCGAGTTCATCAAAGCAGTACGCACCGTTGCTGTCGGTTTGCTGGTCGGTGACGAACACGTCGTCGCCGTTGTCTTCGGGAATCCCATCTCCGTCATCAAGAAAGAGTTGGACGGTGGCGCCGGGGATGACCAATCCCGTGGAGGGCTGCCCATCCTGGTTCGCATCCAGGAAAACGACTCCCTGAATGGCGGGGGATTCGCTACACGCTGCAAGCAGTCGCCGACCTTCGAGGTATTCGAACCGCAGAGCGGACGAGGCGCGATGGGAGCGTGACCCGCGCCGACGTTGCGGAACGAGACGAGACAGCCAGGGAAACAGGGCTTTCACGCGTGAAGACATAACCGGTTCGTCCTCCCTAAGAAATCAAGCCGACGGACCGAGAGCCTGCCTTCCTGGCAACGTGTTCGACGCCGTGCACTGGGGAGGATCCCCTCCGCGCAGCACGGCTCTCAAGGCCCCGCCACAGACTTCTATCGGATTGGGCGGTCAGTCTGCTTTGCCCTGACACAGTACGTGGAAGCAATTTGCGCATTCCGCGGATAACGCTCAGCGGATCTCCTGCCGCCATTTGCCGTGGGATGGTCTTCCAGACCGTGCCGGATCCCGGTCTTTCAGATTCAGACCGCGTTCTCGCCCATCCCTCGCACCCCCATTGCGCACCTACGTCCTACGTCGATCGTTGCCATCCTCCGGTGGTTGCTTCAGTAGCGCCAGTTCAATCCGAAGTTGATCCCCTGCAGCCAGTAGTCGGATTGTTTGAACGCGAATGCCGGCCGAGCGGGGCCTTCGAGGTCCCCCGTCTGTTGGGTCAGGTTCACGTCCGTGTCGACCAGTCGACCAGGGCGGGCTACGTTGTTGACGTAGAGGAAGGAGTATCCGATCGTGAGGTTCAACGAGGGCGTGATGTAATAGCCGAGCGACAGATGGGCTTCGGGAATTACGGTAAAAGGTGAGTCCTCGTACGTCCCGATGTTGGACTGTTGGGTGAGCAATCCGCCGGTCAGGTTGACGGGATCTCCAATCGGCGGCGTGATGACGGAGCCGCCGTCGATGGTGACCTTTTCTCGCATCTCACCGAACGCGATGGTGGCCAGGAAGTCCATGGTCCACGGCCCGTCGACCGATTGGCCCATGAGCCCAATTTCGCCACCGTGGTAATCGTTTTCGACTTCGAACAGGTCACGCTGATCGACGGCCGTCCCAAAGTTCGGCGACTGGATGTTGGTGAACTCCAGTGTATTGTCGATCGTCGAGCCATTCCCGCAGTTGGAGGTAACGGTACCCGTAGACCAGGTCGAGGCGGTAGTTGCAACCGGAGCGGAGCCACTGGCGGACGAACGCCTGACCGCCGGTCGTCTCGGTTTTCAGCTCGACGCGGACATCCCCCGCAAGGTCGTCGGGGTAGGCCAACAGCAGGGAGTCGTTTTCGTCGGTGAAGGCATTGAAGAACGGTCTCGCCAGGATCCGGTCGCCCTCGGATGCGGTGGCGAATCCCACGGTGTTTTCTTCCATGGCGAACAGACGAATGCCCAGGCCGGTGCTCTGAGCGGCATCGATCCACGTTCCGATCGTCAACCGACCCCCCGAGATCGTACCGGCATCAACCGACTCGCCCCCGAACAGAATCGAGGTGCCCGGTTCGCCCAGAACGCCGGCTTGATCGCGATCCGTGCCGAATGGGGAAGAGGTGACCAGCGCCGGTAATTGCTCGCTCTTTTCCCACCAGAGCAGATACTCGATCCCGCCCCACAAGGGGAGACAAGGGGAGGTGGCGCCGCAGTTCGCTGGGGCACACGGCGCGACCGAATCACACGCCAGGGAGGCATCACAGCCACCGTCGACGACATATTCGGTCACGATCGGCTCCGCGACATAATTCACGAGTTGGGCATCGCCAATCGTGGGTGTTGCCGGTGGTCCGGATGGCGTTCGCAGCGGGTTCGGATGTACGGGGGCCGCCGCCGAGGCGTGCAGCGCGATCCATGTCATCAGACAGGCCCCGAGCAGGACGGTTCGCGAGCGTTGGTGAACGGGCGAGCGATACATCGCAAGGTTCCTCGAGAAGGTGCCCCCCTTACCCCGCAACGTGGGTCTGGGAAAAATGGGAGAGGACCGGATGATGTCTGGGACTTCCGGTCGCTCTAGCTTTTTCGGCTTCGTAGGTCGTAGCGGTTAAGTAAATTTCACCGGTCTGGCGGAATCTGCGGGTGCCTGCTCGGCGTGACCGATTCTCTGGCGAGAATTCCATTTCTCGCCGGCGCCCGGCACGCCGCTGATGAAGGGCTGCGTTAAGATGAGTTAAGTCCGGATTGCTTTTGTCCCGCATTCGCGGGCCCAGCGTGTACCGGTGTGGCGGATTGAGGTTGGCGCTTCCGCGTTTAAAGGTGACGATGATCAAACAAATTAGCATGAACGAATCCTTGCCATCCCCCAACCACGCGCGACCCGGTTGGCGTCTGACCTCCGTTTGGAAAGGACGCAGTGGTTGGCATTTGGACCGTTGGAAGCAGTTGTTGCCGATCATTGCCGACTACGAGCGGCAGTACCAGGATCGCTCGGATTCGCAGCTTCGGAAGGAGAGTCTTTCGCTGCGATACCGCGCGAAAGCCGGTGAGCAGCTTGCCTCGTTCCTGCCGCAGGCGTTTGCTTTGGTCCGCGAGGCGGCACGGCGGACGATCGAGATGCGGCACTTCGACGTGCAGCTACTGGGCGGAATTGCTCTGTTCCATGGAGCGATCGCCGAAATGGATACGGGAGAAGGAAAGACGCTGACCGCGACCTTGCCGCTATATTTGCATGCGCTGCGTGGCAAGGGGGCTCATCTGG
>CAVZLD010000013.1:0-696375 GCA_963776055.1 uncultured Planctomycetaceae bacterium
TCGCTTTTCAAGAAGGCGAGAAAAGAAGCCCTGCGTCAGATCCTTCGCCTGGGTGGCGTCGTAGCCGAGACGGCGAATGTGCCAGTAGAGCGGCGACCAGTAGACGGCGCAGAGTTCCTCCAAGGCCCCGCGAGAATGAGGCGACGACTGGCGAGCGGCCGAGACGACTAAACTCCAATGCGTGCTTGCAAACCGCCGTGCGACAGGACCGCCAGGATCACCTACGTCGTCGTCCATTTTCGACCGTTCGATTGGTTTCAATTCGAGCGGATTTCCAAACCGTGATTCGGGAGGGCGAGGCTCCGGCCAAGCCGAAGACGCGGAAAGCCCAGGCTCGGCCGGAGCCTCGCCTTCTCGGTTTTGAAACCGCCTCTAGAATCCCACGCTGCCCTTCGCTGTCCACATGACGGAGGGGCAGTTACCAGCCACAGTCTATCAACGAATGGGCCGCAAGAGCTACTGAAAACGCGAATTGAAAGGAAACACGGGCATGGATCCGGCGATGCTCGGAGTCTGCTCCGGATCAGTTGCAGCACGCAAGCCGGACCGTGTTCCAATTCCGTTCGCGTTTTCGGCACCGACTGCCGCGGCTCGCGGTGCTGCAGTGTCATTCCTCCGTCCACGAATTCGAAACGCTATCTTACCAAGCCGCAGGACGTAGGCGTGATCAGGAAGCGTGCCTGCAGTATCCACACAAGCAGAAGACGGCAAAGGCCGGCAAGAGCATCGAACCGACAATGGCGCTAAATAGTCTCAATGATTTGGCCGCCTGCATCAGCGTTTGGCTATCGGCTGATTACTATCTTCAGCGAGCCATTCGGTCGCCGGACTCCCCTCACGGTACTTCCAAACGACAAACCCGCCACCTACCGCTCCCACAATGGCTCCCAGAACCGCTGGCGTCAGGCGGAGATACAGCGTAACAGGATGATTACTTTGAATGACGGGCCGTCGTATAGTCGTACCCGGATTTGAATTAGGAGAAGCTTTTTGCGATGCGAACGGACTGTACGCATATGAAATTGAAAAGACGAGGACAATTCAAGAAGCAGCGAGGAATGCTGCATCGCAAACGAATAAGAATCCGGAACACGACTCTGCTCATCAGATGAGCGGGAGTTTCGGTCGTTGCGTCGTTTGCTGTAGCTGAAGAAGGAATCGACTGGCGGTTTTGATCGGCCTCCAGAGCAGTGCCGTTGATGAATCGGGGTTTTCCAGAATGGCCCATCAAGAACAGGGCAGTTCCCCATACCACCGTAGTGTGCCTATGGCTGGACGTTAACGCCATTGTTTTCGCTACTGAACAACAGCATTCCGATTGCGGTTACTAGATTTGCTCCCAGGATTCCACCTACCGCTGCCATCCAGAGGAACCCGTAGATTCTGAGCGAAGTCTTTCCAACAGTCCAAAAGGTCATTGATCTTCCACCACACTCATTCATTTCGTCAGGTTGTTCCGATGCAACGGCTTTCGCAACTGTTACACGCCTCCAACATTGCCTTCCGTGGCTCAGAATCAGCAAGACGGTGATCGCTCCCGACTTCGATGAGTGATTCTGGTGGCAGGCCGCTGTTGGCAATCAGTTCCTCAGAATCGGCAAACGGGATCACATCGTCTTTGCGTGAGTGAAGGATCATCGAGGTCGGTTTGAGCTTCGTAACGGTGCCGCAGTTCTTCCATGCTGGACACAACAGGACGAGCGGTGTATCTCCGCTTTCGATGTTCATGGTGATCTCGCCGCCACGAGAAGAGCCGAAGATCACGTCAGGTTGGTGATGGTCGTACTCCGTCTGAGCAGTGCGGACGGCATGATCGAAATCGTCGTCATCGATCGCGGGGTTGATGACTTCGTGACCAGCGTTCTTCAGGTAGGTTGGTTTGACGCCACCGACTACGCTGTGCCAGCCATGGAGAAAGAGGATCTTCATCCCGTTCACTTTTCCTTCGAGCAACCGACCTACATCACAAGCTTTTTCAGTTCGGTGTCAGACAATTCGGCACAACAATGGGGAGCCTCCCCGTTGTTGCGGAAAAAGGGCGAACTTACGTTGTTGCTCGGACATCCTGGGGGCGCATCGACCTCAAGATTCGCTGACGATCTCTCCAGCCACCGCATCTTGCCGCAGGAACGGGGAGGCTCCCCGTTTCCTCGACACCCGGTTCCCGATTAGGCACTCGCCAAGATGTCACCAGTTGCATTGTACTGAGTAAGTCAACTGAGTGGCCAGGAACGCAACAACGTCCGAAAGCATCCAGCCGACGAAGGCCAGCAATGCACCATGCCGGCCAGCACGAGATCCGCAGAAGACTTGAGTCCTCCGGTTGTGAGATGATCCAATGCCCGTGAAGCAACGCTTGCGCTTGAGCCAACCAGATTGTTCCGAGATACGGCGGCAGATCGGCGAGGTCAAGATCGGCTAACTGGTAGCCTTTGACGATGGAGTCGAGTGCGATGCTCATAATGAACTTCAATGTTAGACGTGGGCCAGATTCCGCTCCTCCCATCCATCCGAATTCCGCGTCTCAATTGCGTTCACTCGTCTGTCTCAATTCTTTTGTCATTCCTTTCGCGAGACCGCCTATTCTGACTTGATTTCAGAATTTATGCCATTTCCGGGAGCCCTGATGACAGATTACAAAAAGCTAACCGAAACGATCGGGGCGGCTCGGTTGGGCGACCGCAAAGCTGCAGCCGACCTCAGGCACGCGATACGGGGAGTTGCGGAGCTTGGACAGAATACAGATCAGGCGTCAACCTCCGGGCCTCCAGGCCACGGTGCTGGTCCACGAGGCGTACGCCAAGTTGGCCGGCAGTACCGATCCGAGCTGGGATGGACGGGGCCACTTCTTTGCCGCGGCGGCTCAGGCAATGCGGGAAATTCTCGTGGATCAGGCTCCGCGTCGAGCCGGCATGACGCGTGGTGGGAATCTCCAACGAAAGGAATTCAAAGACAGTGACCTGCCAATTGAATCGCCGGTTGACAACATCCTCACGCTCGACGAAGCGATCAAGAAGCTGGAGGCGATCGATTCGATCTGCTGATGCTGCAGGTGGATCGTCGCGACCTGTTCTTCCGTCATGCTGTGCAATGGCTGCTGCGATGCTCGTAGTGAACAAGAGTTTGCAGCTGCCGACGTAACAGCTCCCGGCAGTCAATCAGATCATTCGGAGAAGTCGTATCCGCTTCGGTTCGTGAAGCCTTCGTCCTGATCTACCCCTGCTCCTGGAGAACAGAACACCATTGTCATTTCGCTCTCCTTGATAGGGGGCCTGCAGGAAAGAAGGATCGATCCCTCCTGCAACAAACTGGCAACGGATCGAAGATCATCCACCGGAAGACGAAAGCTCGCCGCGGAAGCTGGGGGTAGCGAACGGTACGCTGCCTTGGGACGTAATGCAGCTCGCCACACCGGGGCCGTCCTGACCCGCTTCGCGCGACGCCACCTCGGCTCCGAACGCTACCACGAGGACTGATGCTCGATCAGCCCTTCCTGCCGACAAAAACTCCTTGATCGACAACCCGCTCTGCTCATATCGCTGCATCCGCTCCCGCCACGCCTGCTCCAGCCTCCAATCTGTCCTGATGGTTCACTCCTGAAAGCGTTCAGCGTCCCAGCTTACCACGTGTGCCAAGATGGCGTTCACCGAACGGATACCTTGCATTCGACCGAAGATATTCAACAATGGCTTATATGGTCACGGCCCGATTTCCCAGTCTCAGGCTTAAGGAGTACCGTCATGGATTCCAAAGTGAGTCGTCGTCGATTTCTGGCAAATGCAGCGGCGGGAACCGCAGTCGGAATGGTCACCACGGTAGGTGCCTCGGCCCAAGAGTCTGACAAGGCGCCGATCCCGGTACCGGACGCGGACACCAAGGCTTCCGTGGACGGAACGGGGGCTCAAGCGGAGTGCTGCACGCCTGCATCCAAGCTAATTTTCGCCTGCTCGGGAGCTGCCGACGTGGGCAAGATTGCCGACTTGTCCGCTCGGAAACTGACGGAAGACGGCGTAGGGAAGATGTTCTGCCTAGCCGGGGTTGGTGGTCGAGTGAAACCAATCATGGAGGCAACCCAGGCTGCCAAAATGATCCTGGCCATCGACGGTTGCCCACTGAATTGTGCTCGCAACACTTTGGAGCAAGCCGGGTTCAAGGATTTCGAACACATCTGTCTTGCCGACATCGGAATGGAAAAGGGAAAAACCCCTGCCACGGAAGAGGCCGTTGCCAAAGTAGCAAGCCAAGGCAAAGCGAAGTTGCCCCAGTAGGCAAATATTTTGGAGTTGCGCATTTCCCGAATTCCTCTTTTCCGTTGTGCGGAAAGCCGGTGAAATCCTAGCCGCAAGAACGGGGAGGCTCCCCGTTTCCTCGGAAACGTGGCCCCAGGTTAAAGCGGCGATGCGGAACGTGAGCTGGATGAATCGGAGCTCCCAAAGAATCGTCAGTCTACCTCTTGATTGATGACAGGTACCCCGCTTCGGGCACAATGCCCACCAGAACGCGACTCCAGAATCGGCGATGAGTGCGAGTCAACGGGCATGTTGCGTTCATGGCGACGTTTCTTCCGAGCAGAATGGGCGACGAGACGCTGCGGGGAAGTGCTACGCGTTGTAGCCAAGGGGAACTCGAGCGCCGATGCAAAGATCGAGGTGGATGCCGATCCCTCGCTTGCGTCGGGAGGTGGTGGACGATTTGCGGAATGCTCGCGACCGGCCGAATCACTCCCCGTACTCGGACCCTTGCGTGAGCCAGAAATCAGGCACCAATTCCTTTGAGGAGGCATCAGAAAAGGGGTCGGGAGCGACTCGCAAGACGAGGCTCCTGACCCCTCAGTGTGCTTGAGGAAGACCTCAACCAATTTTACCGTCTGCCATCACGAGGAAAGATCTCCTCGCATGACTCACGAAGAAACACCTCGTCGCCGGCAATGGCCAACCAGACCCAGCAGTCCGATCAGGCCCAAGGCAAGCGCGGACGGTTCCGGGACGACCGAGATCTGGGTGATGTTCCATTCAGGCGGGGAAAGCTCTCCAGTGGCAAATTGATCCCAGGCGGCGTAGAACTGAACTTGAATTTCGTCGCCAGCGCTAAATGGCCCAACCTCGACTACGCTGGTGATTAGGTCGCCATCGGCGAAGCCTGGACTGTTACCGCTGAAGCCCTCTCCGCCGTTAAGGGAATGCTCGCCGAGCAGCCCTGACTTCGTGTATCCGTTCGCCGTGAAAGCCGTCCCCGGAATCTGCGCAAAGTCGCCTCCGTTGACGCTTGCGAAAACCGCGCCAGCGTCCCAGTCCACTTCAAAGCTGTAGCGGTGGTCGACACTCACCTCAAGCATTCCGTCAACCGGAACCGCAAGGGCCGGACTCGTCAACTTCGAAACGTTGTCTGCACTGCCGTCGCCACCTTCATTTCCATTGACCTGCCAACCTTCGTCGGCTGCCCATGTCCACTCGTTTTGGATATTGCCAACATTCGTGACCGTGTAGCCTCCGTCACTCGTCGTAAAGTCGACAGAGTACAATTGAGCACTTGCCTGCGCAGTAATCGCGAGGCAAACGCAGCAGGTGATTACTCCGATTCGAGACCAGTCGATTCTGCGCATAAGTCATCTCCAAGTGCGACTAGTTGAAACACATCGGTGCCAAAAAAAACGTCAATTAATCGACAGGCAGTCGCGCACGGCAGCCGATTAATTGACGTTCTTGTACATTCCTACAGTCGTTCTATCGCTGGACGGTGAGGCTCATTAACGCTCCGTCATAACGTTCAATTCCTTCCCGCGGGACTAGATCATCGTAACCCCTGCCATCCGACCTGCAATCCCTATTGCCTGTACTTTTCCAGAACCGTCGAGCAAAGCGCAGCCTACGAGAATTTCTCGTGTTAAGGAGCCTGAACTCACACATCGTTCCGACTCGCTAAGCCACGGGTGAACAACGGGGAGGCTCCCCGTTGTTAAGGAAGAAGGGCGAACTTACGTCGTTGCTCGGACATCCTGAGGGCGAGTCGACGTCAAAATTCGTTGACGATCTCTCCCGTCACCGCATCTTGCCGCAAGAACGGGGAGGTTCCCCGTTGATTTGGTTCAGCTACGCGCATCGGCCGAACGATCCCCGGTAAAGATCGACTCTCTCTCGGCCCAGGAGTCGAGGAACTGCTGCAAAGCGGTATCGTGACCCGCGAAGCGGTCCCTTCCCATTTCCGGCTGGGTGACCTTCGATACTCGCAGCCGGAGGGGATCGTGACTGGTGGACTGAAGGCCGGCGACTGCGGCGATGGGCACAGATCGGGCGGCGAGATGCGTCGCGCGGAGGGCAGCATCAGCGTATGAACCGGTCTGAAAGGACAAGACGATGTCCTGGGAAGTGAAATCGCCATCACAGTCCCAATCTCCATCCGCCCAAGTGGAGTTACCGACGATCGAGTCCTCGTACTCGCCCATCTGAAACACTTGAACGAAATCGGTGGAGTCGAATACGCCGTCCAGGTTGGCATCGCCATAATCCGTGCCCAGCAAATCACGCACCAGAATCTCCAGGTCTTGCCGGCTGACGGTGCCGTCTCGATCTAAATCGGCCGCGGGATCCGCCAGTCCCATTCGAGCGCACAGGTGATCAATGTCCCCCGCATCCACCTGGCCGTCTCCGTTCAAATCTCCAGCGAGCGGCGCATACTCGCCGGGATTTGGCGATGCGGCGATCCAGCTGCGGGACGCATTCCCGAGCAGATTCTGCGAGATCCGCTGCAGAGAATGTCCCTGTCCGTCTGCGTCTTCCGGCCAGGGAGCTCGATCGTCATAGTAGACTTCGTCTTCCCAGAGGTGGACCGACTGCTGACCGACAGTCAGTGTGTGCCGCTGCAACTGAACGCGATCTTGCCCGTTTCCGAGTTGTCCCGAATAGCCTCCGAGCAGACGCACATCGGAGGAAATACCGAAGTTCGTGAGAAACGCTTGCGTTCGCGCAGCGTTCGCCTCCCGATCTGGGTCAAAGGAAAGAACCAAGATCGTCTCGCCGGCCTCCAGTAGAATGCCCTCGGGAAACTCGAAGTCAACGCCACCCTGGAGACGCCATTGGGACAGGTTCACTGGTTCCAACGCAGGGTTCAAGATCTCCACGAATTCGAGGTCGTCCACATCCAACTGTGGATCAACCGCCAGCGCCGCGGCACTTGGCGTTGCCGGATGATAGTGCAACTCGGTAATGACGACCGGTCCTACTCGCGCCGCAGTGTTCGCACGCCCCAGGCTCGGTTGACCGAAGGGGACGAAGCGCCCGGGACTTTCCGCGGTCCGGCCAAAGGATTCGTTGGCCACCGACGGCCCAAAGTGAACATCATCCACGATGGCAATCACCTGACCGGCTGCATTCGCTACGGTGAGCCAGACATCATCTCCCTCGGTGGCGCTTAAGGCAAACGCGCGGTCCCCGGCAGCTTCCGAATTGAAGTCCGATTCATCGAATACGGCATATTGCCCGGGCTGTAGGGCGGTCCCGTCTGGGATCCGGTACTTCAGCAGTTCGGCAGCGGAATCGCTCAAGTACCACCCGCCAATCGCCACGGGTGCTGCGGTGGAATTCCACAGCTCAATCGCATCGCCTGCCAACTCCGTGGCAGCAGGGCTCGACACAATTTCGTTGATCACGACACCCACCGGATCTTGCCCGGCGCGACCAGGAGACCCACCCCACTCCGTACTCGCGCGCCAGACGTAGGACTTTTCGAGCTGATCAACGGATGTGCCGACCGGATCAATCAATTCCAGAGAGCTCCCCGCGCCATCAGAGCTCTGTGGCCAGATGGAGCTATCATCAAACTCGAATGCCAAAACCGTGTTGCCGCGTGCATCGTCGATTCGGAGAAGTTCCCCGTTGTTGTTCAAGCTTCCGACGAAGACGCCAGAGATCAGATCACTGTCGACATCCGGATAAGCGATTTGGAATGCGTCTCGGTTCTGCACGACCAGTCGATGCTGTCCGGGCTCCAAAGTGGAACCGTCAGGAAAACGGAACGGCTCGGCGAGTCCATCGGAAATCGTGACTCCGCTCAGATCAATCACAACGGCCTGCGGACCTTGGCTGATATTCGTCAGCTCGATAAATTCCGTCTGATCTCCTTCGCCTGGCGGATGATAATGGAGTTCGCTGATGCGAAGAAAGCGTTGGGGATCGGAGGGGATAGTCAACGTCGTAAGCGAGTCGATCTTCGCCCCATCCGCCGCGATCAGATCAACCGTTTCACTGAAATTGGAGAGATGACCACGGTAATTGCCCTGCACAAACAAACCTTGATCGCCTCCCGGGCCGCTCGTACGGGATAAAAACGCGGGCACGCCGGGCGTAACGAAAAGCGATCTATTCGCAGGAATCACGGTGCCCGCCGGAAAAGCGTGCTGAATGCCCCCGGTCAATTGCCATCCGGAGATATCGACGGCCGCGTCATTCCGATTCACTAACTCAACGAATTCCTGGTCCTGATCTCCGCTCTCGGGGTCTTGGTCAAAAGCACCAAACTCGATCGCGGGATTGCCGAGCTGAGCATGGGGAATTCCCGCGGCATTTTCATCCCCTACGACTCCCGACATTAGCACCGGCATCATCAGCATGTCCGTGCTGGTGGGCGATGAATTGATGCTGTGAATCGACAGAATGTTTTCCCCCTGCCGCAACAAGCCGGGCGGTACGTCAAGGACGTAGTCATCAAATCGCACCGCGGCTGTATTGGAGCGCGATCTTGTTCGGGCATCAAACGTCGGTTCGCCTTCATGCCGGCGGGCGACCTCGTCTCCGTTAATGTAGGCAATAAAGCCATCGTCGTACTTCAGACGTAGTGTGAGCACGTCGATCTCAGCAGGGTCCGCCACCTGGAAGGGAAGCCGCATGAAAATGGACGTACACTGCTCGCAAGAATCGGTGGGAACGACCGTCGTTTCGATCAAGTTCAGAAAGCTTTCCCGCGTGCCAAATCCGATACCTGCTTGCCCCACGGACCAGGAGTCGATGTTCGCTGGCGGCTCCAAGGTCGTCCAACTGGTGCCCAGATCGTTGTTTGTCGGCACGAAGTACTGAACCGATGGAGCAAACTCGGAGATCAACTCGAAGGTCTCGCCCGGCGACAACTTGTCGATGCTGTGGTCAACGTACAGCGTCTCGCGCCGGTTGGGGAAATACGTCTTCAGGCTGCGGACGGAACTGGCAACCGAAGTGGGCAATTCCGCGGCGGCGGTCGCGTACAATTCGTCGACGGACTGTTCAAAATGTGCTGTTTCCTCGGGAGTCCCCGGCGGTTGCAGAAGTTCGTCCATCACGGTCCGGAGTCGCCGCAGATACATCTCGCGCAACACCGGATCGTTGAACACGGTTTCGTAGAGCACATTCCACTGATTGGCGTTCTGCTTGCGGTGAGCGTAGTCACCGAAGAACGGATGACTCAGATAGGTTCCCCCGTCGCCCGTTACGCCGAATGTCCAGTCTTTGTCCCAGGGGAAAATTGACCACTGTTGCGTGCCGTTCGTATCTCGATAGAGGTAGAAGTTCTTGCGCACATCATCCGCTTCCATCGAGATGGAGCGCACGGCAAGATAGTTAAGCAGTTGCGCGACGTTGAAATGATCGAAGACAGACCGGGCTCGTTCCTCGGCCGTCGCGCGGTTCAAACCATCAACAACCGCCTGGATATCGTCCCACTGTTCATCAAGGCGCGTCTTCTTCTCAATTCCCGTGATCGTATCACGGAAGACGGGTTCCAGATTCGTGCGCTGTACGAACTTGTACAGCGCGCCTGGGGATCAAGCTCCTGACGTGCAAGAAAACTCGCATCCACCTGCTCAATAAAGATGCCCACGCGGTCGCGGTTCCCGTTGACGTACATCGACGTCAGAAACGATGCCGACGCCTCATTACCCGCATCGGCGTAAGTGTTATAGGCAAGCGTCTGTCGAAGATAGCTTGGATCGGAGCCGCTCGCGTTCATATTAAATTCTGAAACACGTCCCACTTGCTCGTTGACGTAGAACGGATGATCGTCGCCAAAGTTGAATTTTTGTGAATTCGGATTAGAAGCTCCACCGCGTTGGCGGACGAAGATATTGTCGTAGAATTCGCCCTCGTGATACACGGACGCCCGTGCGCCGATCCGGCTGCGGGCTCGCGACAAGCTCGACGTGAACCACTCCAGCACGGGCAGCTCGCTGGACACTGCCGGATTCGCAACGACCGTGCCGTAATACTCCGGTGATTGATCCGTCCCGGTATCATCCAGGATTCTCGGCGACCTGAACAGTTCGCCTTCGACATCACTGGCGGCAACAAAATACCGCACCATCTGACCGGGTGCCGCCACTCCGGCAGGAATTTCAGCTGAATACACTCCATCCCCCGCCGTCTGATCGACTCCCGTCCCCGAGTCTGTCATCACCAACTCGCGTTCCTCTCCGAACATGACTCGGTAAGTCAACGTCACGGCGGCAATCTCGGCGACCGTGGTTCGCACATTGGCCGTTACGAGCAAGGCGTCGGATTCGCTCGGCTGCGTGGGCGCATGCTGAACACTCTCGACAACGGGAGCCAGGCTGAACTCCGCGGCATTTCGCGCGCCCGGCGTGGGACTGCTGAAGTACCCGGGGGCTGCATCCGTCGCCGTTAGTACCGTGGTCGAAAGTTCGGGAACCATCAAGAAGTCATCATCGTCGGCTGACAGATTCGCGCCCTGGATGGCAAGGACGTTCGGCCCGGAACGCAGAATGTCGGTAAAGCTCGACAGATCGAATTCGTCGAAGATCACCGCATCTTCGTTGGGTCGCTCGACGTTCGCGGCCGTATCATGGGCGAAACGAAAGGGAGCATTTTCGATCGTCAACAGCGTGCCGTTCAGATACGCCAGGTATCCATCATCGAACTTCATGCGCAGGACCAGATCCCGAAGCTCAGAGATCCGATCCACGGTAAACGGAATTCGAACATAGACACTGGGATTGATGCCGTGCATCGACGTTCGGAGATCCGTTTCGAAGTGCACGGCGAACCCCGAATCGACTTCAAAGCCCACGCCGGCCTTTACCGACTGCCCCTGATCCGTCTCGCTGACCCATTCCGCTCCCGGCACGAAAGAAACCTCCGTCCAACGCGTCCCCAGTTGATCATCGAGCGGAACCAGATACTGCGCAGGCGAGTCCCCCGTGACCAGCGGCAACGACACCTCGTCCATTGGAAGTCCGAACGAGATGTCGGTGAATTGCGGTGGGTACTCCGGCGAGAACTCGGAGGCAATGGTCCGCCCATCCGGTTGCACCAAAGCCAGATACTCGCCGCCCACGGATAGGCGAAAACTCGTGTGCAGATTGCCGTCGGTATCCGGCTGCGCCTTGCCCGAGGCAAAGACCACAAGATACGCTTCCGGGTCGAGCAAGGTCGGGGGGAAGGACCACTTGGTGAGATCCCCCTCGTCGTCGGTCAAGTACCAACCCTCCAGGTCGGCCACCTCGTCCCCACGATTGTAGATCTCAATCCAGTCGGACGATTCGCCATCCGCATCTTGCAGAGAGCCCTCGTTGCTGCTGAGGAACTCGGAAATCAATGGATCGGCGGCGAGCAGTGACCTCTGCTCGAGCGTCTCAAACCCCCGCCATGGGTTCCTCGGGAAACGACGTTTTTGGCCAGCTCTGTTGAAAAAACTTTTTCGCGACAAGGGATGCTCCTAAAGTCAATCACGCGACGGTGCCGCCATGGCCGGTGGCCGACGGATCGGCCCCCTGCCGATGAAAACCACACGAACCACCGAGTATCAGCCGGTGCTTGTGCCCCCTGCCCCCTTGCCGCCCAAACAAAGAACGGCGGCAAAAAACGTGGCAGTCTGGGTTGCCATGCAACACCCTTTCCATCTTTTCGGTGTCCGATGCCAACACGGAAACCCAAGGGTCCACAGACCAGTTTGTCCACCTCGTGCAATCTTCGCAACCGAAAAGACGCGCTCTCGAGCCGAAGCGGAACTTTCCAGCACCGAAAACGGTCCCCCAATCGTCTCTGGTCAGGCGAGAACGTCTCCGATGCCCCGGCATGCAACGAAAAAAGCCCCGTTGGGCGATCATCAGTGGTTGATCGCCCAACGGGGCTTCGCGTACGAAATGAAAAGAGCCTGCGACTCGCGAATCCAATCAGCGTCGTCGCCGAACACCCATCAATCCCATAAGTCCGAGCAGCAACAGCAACATCCCCGACGGCTCGGGAACTACTTCAAATGCGATCTCCCCAAGACCGACACGATCGCCACCAGGAATCTCACCGCCGAAGAAAGTCGCAAGGGCGGTGAGCTCCACGTAACGAGCCGTCACCAGTTCGTCGAACGCATTGCTCTGGCGGGGAGTCGGGTCGATCTCCATCGTGAACGTCGGATTGTAAGTAATCGATGTCCCAATTCCTTCCGCTCCCTCGGCATCCGTGGCGAATCGAAGGCTGAATTCGGCTGTCATCGAAAACGGACGCTCCACTCAATCGCTGCTACCCGGGCTCTTCTGTGGAACCGCTTCGCGGATTTCGAGATCATCCCGCGTAACACAGGAAACGGTAGAACCTTCTCCATTCTCACCAGCGTAGCTGGTCGGTTAGCTTCGACTTAGCCCCGGTTTCGCGCAGACGCTCCCGCGACCGCACGATTGAGGTCGAGGTCACTGTCGCCGCTGGGAAGATGAACCGGTCTGAGATTCGTTTCGCAGTCAACTCGAGAGTCGATGAGAATGAACATGCAAGAAAAGACAACGTGCTTCACTTTCACGGTATTGTTCGCCTTGCTCAGCGTTTCCGTCTCGGCAGCGTTCGGCAAACTGACGCGTCGTAGAGATTGACACGAGGGGCTGGAATGCACGCCCGTTGACACCCACTCGCGTGGTCACGCTTCGCACAGGCTCGGACGTGCGCTGCCGTCAGTTCCCGTGACGGCAGCCCCCGAATCCCTCGTGTCCAGCGTGGGATTTCCCGCTCACATCTCGACGAAGACGTCCTTGTGATCGCGAATAAACAAGTCGAGTTGATCAAAGACCATCTGATCCATCTTGCCGTCAACGGTTTTGAGCCAATCGCGGTGAACTCGCTCATCCAACGACTCTTCGATCTCCCAGGCAGCGACAATCTGGGCCAGCGCCTCGAAGTCTCGATCGTACTTCGTCCACCCAGTGATCACCAAGTCCTTGCCCGTACCTCCATCGAGTCTGTCCGTGTTCTTGCCGCCAATCAACAGGTCGATTCCGGAGTGCCCGCGTAAGATGTCATTGCCTTTGTCACCCACCAGAATATCGTTTCCGCTCCAGGCAGACAGATAATCGTCTCCTTCGCCGCCAACCAGAATGTCATCGCCTTTCCAGCCGTAGACGTTGTCGTGCCCCTCTTCGCCGAACAGCAAATCGTCGCCGTCATGGCCTTTCAGCACGTCGTCGCCGTCGCCTCCCCAGATTTTGTCGTTGCCACGGTAGCCGGACAGGTAATCATCACCGTCGTTGCCAAACAGTACATCATTGCCATACCAACCTCGCAAATCGTCGTCGCCGCGACCGCCAACAAGCGTGTCATTTCCATAATCGCCGTGCAGTTCATCGTCGCCATCGCCGCCGCGCAATTGGTCGTTGCCAGGGCCACCGAAAAGAGCATCGGTGGCAGTTCCCCCGACTAACGTGTCGTTTCCCCTGTTTCCGTAGGCAAGCGCTGGTAGAGAAGTGTTGTTAACGAAGTGGTCATCACCATCATCTCCCCGAAAACGAATGTGCGAAACGCCACCGAACCGCAACTCGCTGCCCGGTTGTTCCACAATGACATCGTTCCCGTCTTGAGAGATCAGGACCTGGTCAGCGGCGCTCGTTCCTTGAATTTGCAGTTCGCCAGACTCTGCAATCAGGCGAATATCGGCGGCCAGGAGATCTTTGGCTTCCAGGCTTTCAAACGACGCTTTGCGATTCATAGCGAAGTCCACGATCTTTAGTGAGATGATTGTCTCAGGAAAGGGCGAACTCGCTTCGGTGACCTGGCAATCTCCTGATGAGTACCGCAAGCTGCCGTCGGCAGCCTGGCGATCTTCCAGAGACCCATGGCTTTGCGTCCCGACCTTGCGATCGGTTTGCCTTTGTCGGACGAGATCTGACGAGAGATGAGATTGTCGAGCGATTGTCGCTCTGCAAAACCCTAGGTCACATTTCGAAGAATGTCGAATGGGGAAGTCTCCCATCGGACCGGTTCCTTTGATGTTTGCGGCGCATCAGTTCCCTCGCTGACTGATCCGATCGGCGAAAATGGCGATTCCGCGGATTGTCTGGCATGCCAGGTCGCTCATCCGCTTGCTCGTCCGCATGAATCGCAAGTCGATCCGCACGCCCGGTCGATCCTGGGCGAATCTTGCGTTTCATCACACCGGCGATGCGTCGGCAAAGTTGGTCGCAGAGGAGTCCGCAAACGACTGGACCGAAACACCCCGCGTTCAACCTGAGCGCTTCTGCGCTGCCAGATTCGGCCGCGAGGCCCGCGCCGCCCCCCCTTGGCTTGCGAGAATTGCTGTCCGCAATGACAGTCGCATCTCGTCTGGCAGCAACGACGACGGTACATGTTGGACCGCCCGGCAAGAAATCCTCTTCGCCCGCTCTTGCCGGAATATAGTTGATACGTAAACTATTAGCGATCAAGCCAATGCGAGCGAAAGAATGGCAAAAAGTCGGCTAAAGCGAGAACTCAAGAAGCGGGGGGCTTTCGAATCCCTCGAGCAAGAGGCGATGCTCAACATCTTGCGCACCAACGACCAGTTCCAAAACCGCTTCGGTCGGCTGTTTCGAGAGTACGGCTTGACTGCTTCGCAGTACAACATCCTCCGCATCTTGCGGGGCGAGGGCAAGCCACTGCCCTCTCTGGAAGTGGCGGACCGCATGGTCCAGGTCGTGCCAGCCATCACCGGCTTGATCGACCGCCTCGAAAAAGCGGGCTTCGTCTCTCGCCATCGTGGTGAGCGGGATCGCCGAGTTGTCTACATCGAAATCACGGACGAAGCCCGCAAGCTTTTGGAAAGGATGGACCGACCGGTCATCGACTTGCACCACAAGTTGATCGGCCACCTAACTCGCAACGAGTTACAGGACCTGACTCGACTGCTGGAGAAGGCTCGTGCTCCGCTGTCGGCGGCAAAGGCCGTCGGATAGTTCGCCCCACCTTTTTTTCGCCAATCACCAACCACCTGCAGTGCGAGTGGGGTGAGAGCGGCCTTGGAAAGGAGGCCTGAAACGTGACCGAATTCCGACTTTTCGAGTGCGCATCGAACGGTCCGCACCAATTGCCTCACGGAATCCTAACCCGACACGTAAGCTTTGAAGTTGCGCATTGCCCGAATTCCCTTCTTCCGCTGTGCGGAAAGGCTCCGACATCCCAACCCGAAGCGTAAGCGAGGGACATCCATCCCAACCCGAAGCGTAAGCGAGGGAGACACATCCCAACGGGTCTAACGCGTTTCCTCGCTAACGCTCTTTGAAGTTGCACATTTCCGAATTTCCCTCCTCCGATGGGCGGAATGCCCGCGAAATCCTAACCCGAAGCGTAAGCGAGGGAGACACGTCCCAACGGTTCGAAAGTGTTCCCTCGCTTACGCTTCGGGTTGAGAAAGATCGAAACGTGCAACTTCAAAACTTACGCTTCGGGTTGGGATGGATCGAAACGCGCAACTTCACAATTGATGCGTCGGGCCAGGATGTGCTGCTGATAACGCATGTAGTCCTTACCATACAAGGCTCACCAAGTGATCTTCAACACTCTCACCAACAAGAGGTAGAACATGGAAACTTTCGATGCGATTTACCAACGCCGAGCGGTCAAGCACTATGATCCCGCCCATGAACTGACGGACGACGAAATCAAGCAGTTAATGGAGGCAGCGATTCAAGCTCCGACGTCCTTCAACATCCAGAATTGGCGGTTTGTTCTCGTGCGAGACAAGTCGCTGCGCCAGCAGATTCGAGCCGCAGCAAACGATCAAGCGCAAGTCACGGACTCTTCCCTGCTGATCGTGATGACCGCGGACTTGAAAGCCTGGCAAAAGTCACCCCAAAGGTATTGGCGGGACGCACCCAAAGAAGTTGCCGAACTGCTCGTCAATTGGATGGGACCCTTCTACGAAGGCAAAGAAGAATTGCAACGAGACGAAGCGATGCGATCCTGCGGCATCGCCGGGCAGACAATTATGCTGGCGGCAAAGGCAATGGGCTACGACTCCTGCCCGATGATTGGCTTCGATTCCGTGCAGGTGGCTGAACTAATCCACTTGCCAGAAGACCATGTCGTCAGCTTTATGATTGCCGTGGGCAAGGCAACCAAACCGGCGTGGCCCAAGCCAGGACAACTGCCGCTGGAAGAAGTCATCGTCCACAATCGTTTTGGTTAATTCACAAACACGGGGGGCATGCTACGGCAACTCGCCAAGTCGAAGGGCAAAGATCCCCGTTAGGAACAGATCGACGTTCGATCAGAAGCAGGCAGACGCTACACACGGTGTTCCTGTAATGGATCGAGCAACGAGCCTTCCGGCGATTGCCTGCACAGCGAAACCGGCGTACGGCGGAGAGTCCATAGGACGCGACAAAACGAGTCGGCATGGTCTCTCCCGCTGTATGTCACAAGATTCGTTCGATATTGCCGCTCAAGTGCGCTGAGCGGGGTCAGTGGAATCTCCGGCACCAGACCAACGAGCGAGCCACGGTCCGGAAATTGACGTATCGAATGGATCGACCGCCTGATCGTCCATCGCGTCGGCGATACGGTTTTTATTCGCCCAACTCGTCCAGTCGATCCGGTAGGATGGATCGCGAGCAGTTCGCATCAGGATGCACTCCTTGACCTGTTCGAAGCCGGAGGGCTCATTCGGTCGCTGCCATCGCAGGTCTACGCTCCAGCGGACCTTGTCCGAGTAGTTCTCCGTGCTTCGGTGCGGGATGAGCTGATTAATCAGCAGCAAGGAGCCGACCGGCATCTCGCAAGTGACGATGTCACCTGCGGGAAGATCTTCGTCGGCAATGTAGAGATACCACGACTTCTGGTCGCCTCGGGTCCGCTCCAACTGGTGGCGAAAAACCTGGCCGCTGCGGTGACCGCCGCGGATCACCTGGAGAGTTCCATTGACGCTCTCCGCATCGAGAAACGGAATCCAGGCTGTGGGCTGCAAAGTCTGCTCGGCGCCGGGAGCCAAGTAGGCCGTGTCCTGGTGCCAAGGGACCGTCGCGAGCGGATTGAGAGGCGTTTTCGACCGCAGGTTCCACACCGGGTGGCCGACGATCTCCGGTCCCAGGATCTGCTCCATCACGTCAAGGAGTTTTCGTGATCCCCACAGATCCGCCAGTGGTTGGCCCAAGATGCCGTGCATGTGGATCAGTACCGCCGCCCCGGCGAACTCTTCTTCCAGCTTCGTCAGCCGCGTGTAAAAACCTTCGCCCGCATACTTATCGCGGATCTTACCCGCGGCATAGAGCCGTTCGGCCAGATCGTCGACCAGGCAGTCGATCCACTCGATCACAGGCTGAAACTCTTGGGGCGAAAAGAAGTCCCGAACGATCAAGAAGCCATCGTCTTGATACTGAAGAAGTTCGGTGTCCGTAAGTTGCATGGTTGGGTTCCCCTCGAAGTCGTTCCATCAGCACTACATTCACAGCACAGGCCGCGGCACACCGGGCGTGCTTCGCGATAGCATAAGGGGAAGAAACGGTGCCGAACAGCGGCCAGGTATCTGCACCACCCCCGGGGAGCGGTCTGCGGAAACCGCTGAGCAGCTTTGACCCAGCAAACGATCAACTCGATGGGGAAGTGCCCCGCATCGATGCCGATCGCATGGTCTTCGGCGACGGTTCGGCGACGGTGCGGCCACGGAAACCGACCGGGAAACGATCGGTGACACAATCCTGTCTACCAAGGTCCGAGGTGCAGTCTCTTCCGTGAAGCCGGGTGGTCAAGTCGCAGTGGCCAGGTTTCGAAACAACCGATCGTTGAGAGGTCCACTCTCTTATCCGAGCGAAGGACAAGTCACACCGGAGAATCTTACGATCACCTCTGTTCGACGGCATCTGCCCGAACCAACGTTACCGGCCCCAACAGCCCGGATGGCAAGAGCGGTGAGTTCTCTCGGTAGGGATTGAAAGAGGTCCAGGCAACTTGGCGGTTGGGCGGAAGTTGCTTGTCGCCAATCAGCCGGTTGGGCCAGAGGTTGGCTACCTCGATTTCCAACTGGTTGTTTTTCGCCTGGGCGGCCGGTGACAGATCAACTCTCCACGGGGCACACCAGACGACACCCAGATCGCGTCCGTTCAGTCGCACCCGTGCGATGCTGTGCACTACACCAAGGTCGAGCAGGATGGGGGAACCGTCGAGCGGGATGGACTCCGGCAAGTCGAATGCCTTGCGATAGGTTGCTATTCCCGAGTAATACTTGATGCCGGACTCCGGTCGCTGACTCCAGTCTTCGAGCTCGGCAAAAGTTGCTTGTCGAGGTCCGCCCAGGCTGGGATCAAACGATACGTCCCAGGAACCGTCGATCCGGCCCAACGCGCGGAGTTCGGGAAAGTTCTTACCGACGCGAGACACGGAATCACCGACTTGCGCGGGTTCGCGAAAGACTACGAAGTAGCTCTCGTGCGGCGCAAAACGCAGGGGAACGCGGATGCGTCCTGCTTGCTCGACATAATCCGGCAGATCGCGAATCGTCCCGTTCCGAGGATCCCAGAGTTCTGGATGTTTTCCGGCGACGCGAAAGAGGCAGTTCGCCGTAACCGCTTCTGGCTCCCGATTGGCAACAAAGAACAGATCCCATGGTTCCATACGTCGATGTGTGAATCGAATGGGGCCATCCGACTCGAAATCAGGCGGCAGACCGTTTTGAGACAGCAGCCGCACCGTCGCCTCGTAATCGGGGTACAGCTCGGGAAAACGGTCGCTTGCCGCGCTTTCCAGTTTCCAGGGGTTCATCGTGGCGGCTCCCAGCTCCGTGCTTGCCGCCCATCCGGCTCCTGCATCGATGGCCGGCGAAGGCCAACCCGGCGGCACGTCGCGCGCGGTTCGCCACTGGCCATCCGTGGGAATGGTTTGTTCGCTGCCGTCTTCGTACAGCACGTGAAGACAAGCGATGAGTCCGGCAGGATTTGGCTGCTCGCCGCTGTTCGTCGCAGCCACAGCCAGTACGTTGTCACCGCTCTTCAGCAGTCGATGAACTTCGGCGGTGTAGATAACGTGGAAGTTGTCACCTTCGGTCACCTCGCGTCCGTTGACCCACACCTGGAACTCGTTGTCAGCCGTGATCTCCAGGCGGGCCGATCGAACGTGTTTTTCCGCTTCCATGTCGAAAGTGCGGCAGAAATACCTGGTGCAGGGCTTCACTGCGACGGCGGGGTTGCTCTCGGGATACCAGATCCAGCGAGCCGCCTGAATCGTCTGGGACGCAGGTGTATCGACAGGATGCGGCCGCAACTCTCCGCCCCAAACGACGCGCCCCCGGCCGAATTGTCGTTCGACAACCTCAGTCGGCGGCTTTTCCTCATCCCCCCATAGCTCGGCAGCAAGCAAAGCCACTTGCTGGTCACACTGCGGATAGTCCATCAGGCTGGGACTCTTGCGCGGAGGTGCTCCAACGACGGTGGCTCCCTGCTCCACCAAGTGTTTGATTTTCCTGAGCAGAGCCGGCGTCATCGTTTCGAACGAGGGAAGCACCAACAACCGGTACGCGGTACCACCGGAAAACAGAACTCGACCATCTTCCACTGAAGCCTTGGCTTGCAATGTATGCGGCGAGCAACCATCGAAGTTGTAGCCCCGTCGATCGCGAATGCTGCCGTTCCCTTCCAGCGCGGACGGACGGGGGGCGAAAAACGTGCGGTGCGCCTTCGGGAACCAGGTAGCAGATATCGGCCACGGTCTGTCCTTTGCGCAACAGGAACTGGCATCGCGCGATGTAGCGATGATAGGCGGACACCATCGGCCACCAGGTCTGACCGCGGTCCCAGTGGACGCCGTACGGTCCCATCGTCATACCGGGCCGACGTCCTAGCGGTTTGTGGGCGAAGGTGTGGTAGACGAAGCGGTTGATCCCGGTGCAGAAGGCCCAGTCGCCCTGGTTCTTCACGGCAGCGGGATACAGCTTCCAGCCTTCACGACTTGTCGCGGTGAACGCCTCCGCGGCGACGATGGGCCGACCATTCGTGTGGGCAATCGAGGTCGCCTCGAAGCAACTAAAGGACGAATCGAAGCCAAAGCCTTCGCTCCAGAATTCGCACATCGGTACGTCGGCCACCGCTCCCAAGTCGAGGTCCGATGTGGGGTTCATGTCGTAGGGCTCGATCGACAGCCCCAGACCATGCTGTCGGGCAAGCTGTTTGAGCCGTCCGGCATGGTTCTCCAGCACCAGTTCCTGTGCTGTCAGACGCACATCCCAGAGAAACCGTTCGCTCCGTTCCAGGCTCACCGACAATTCGGCCGGTGTACGTCGGCAGAAACGGCAACAGATCATAACCACGACGACGTTCGAATTCTTCGCGGAACCTCGGCGTCCAGTTCTGAGCACCCATTTCCCAACTGTCGATATGCATCATCGTCCAACCGCGACCCGGCTCTCGCGGTCCAACTTTTTCCAACAGCTTGCCAGCGTAGGCGGCGAAATGGGCATCCAATGCGGCGGCCTCCATCTTGTCGCACTCGAACCCCAATCCTGGCTTTGGCGCCGGGCGTGTCGTCGCGCCGTTGTTTCGTCGGCCGAAACGCATAATCGTCCACTCGCCGGCGGGCACATCCCAGCGCAATCGGCCATCGGGCTGCAACCGATCGGTCAGGTCCACAATGTTTTTCGGGTCGATCACGGCCGCCGCTGGTACGGAAGGATGTTCAGCCGGCGCCGGGAGAAACGGCTTGACCCCAGGTCGCGACGTATAAGGAGCCCGGTAATAGAGTGCTTTCTCATCGACGTCAGTGAGCCGTTGATCTTCGAGCGGTGTGGGAAAAGCCAACACGGCGACATCGGCGTAGAACGCTTCTCGCTGCTCGATCAAATCGCCCGACACCGCATCGGGGAAATACGGTTCCCGCGCGGCGGGCCGCGACAACTTCTCACGGAATTCCACCGGACCGGTCACGTCAACCGAACTGGCCACCAGATGCTGCATCGACTGATCCGGCATTACCCACGGACCGCCGCTGCCCGCCCAACCCGGACCGGATCCAAGCGTAATCTCAATGCCCAACCGTTCGGCTTCACGAACCGCGTGGACGAATAGATCCTGCCAAGCCGGGCTGAGAAAATCGACCGTACCGCGGGGCACCCCCACGTTGACTTCCAGGAAGACAAGGTTGCCGATGCCCGCCTGTTTCATGGACTCAAGATCGGCCGTCATCCCCTCGCGGTTCAAATTGCCATCCATGAAGTACCAATAGACCCCGGGACGAGCTGAATCGGGCGGGTCGCGGAAACCGGCTGCCAGTTCATCGCTGGCAAGAACCAGCGTCGGAGATCCCAACGAGGCAAAGACCAGAAGAATCGCCAAGATCCTATTCATGATTCACCTTAGCCGCTTCCGTTGTCAGCTCGCATCACAGATTTGACACGCATATGGCACGTCAGTATTCTTCAGAAATTCTACAGGAGGACCGGGGGCATGCGCAGGAGTATTCCGCAATGAAGTTTCGATGGGGCTTGATCGCAGTGTCGATCTGCAGCACAGTAGCCTGGGCCGATGAGCCAAAGAAACCGGTATCCATCCTCCCAAGCGACTACACGTATAGTTGCTGGCAGAATGGCTGGCGAAAGAACCCGAATGACGCAAGTCCCGATATCTTCGGTGTGGAAACGAGTCACTATGGTTTCACGCTGGATGTGGCAGATTTCCGCCAGACCCGATTGGGGCAACTCCACAATCCAGCAGGCTACGCGGAGGCCCTGGCGCACAAAGCGGAGAAATTGAAGCAGCTACCGCCCGCGGAATTGATCATCGAAGTGGAAATCGACGGCATGCTCTATCGAGCACAGGCTTGCCGCGCGGGCCGACAGCAGGGCGTGAAACACCTTTCCCACGTGCGTCTGTGGGAATCGGGGCGTTACGTGCAACATTACGACTTTCTTGGCCTCGACTTACAGAATGCGAATGGTGAAAGACCAACCCTTGACGCAACCTTGAACCTGGTTGCCTGGCCCACAAGCCTGACGTTGAGCCTGGAGGTAGTCTTCCCTTTCTCCCATCGAAAGTGCGGTCCTGCGTCTGGCTCTGATCAGCGATGTGGGAAGTTGGCGTCAGGAAAAGAAGATCGATCCGCCCTGGAAGCAGGGCGAGACAAAGAGCGTTTCGCTGAACTGTACTATTCCATCGACCAGTGAGATTCCATCCACGGCGATCACCGTTAGCACCGCGGACGACCAACGCTTTCCGGTTCGTTTTGATGAAGCCAAGAACTGTTACGTGGCCTCCGTCAACCAGGTACAGCGAGATTGGAAAACCGGCTATACGGACATTCGTCGTTACGACGAGTTTCAGATCACCGTCAAGGGCTCGGGCTCACAAGAAACGGTTCCCTTTCTGTTGGATCTGCGCCGCCGGCAAACATCACAGGGCTGTGTCCTATGCTCTGCGACGAAAGCGGCCAACCGACAGGCATCCCCGTGCAGCTCAGCAAAAACTGGCACTACAAACCGATGGGCAGCTACCTGATGGCGTATACGGTGCTGCCGGCCCGCACAACCACGACGTATCGCTTGCGAGTCGTTTATGGGTTCTATGGAACTCTTCCTTCCGCCAGTCATGCACAGTTGTCTCTGATCGGTTACGGCGGAAACGGACGCTGGGATCAGCTGGCAATCGGCTGCTGGGGCGAGACGATCTGTTTTGACATGGACATGAGTCTCGTCGATGTGGCAATCACCGACATCCGGATGCTCATGACGCGTAATGGCATCGACGGGAAGAAATGGAGTTGGACCGACGCGGGATGGGGCGGCGATTGGCTAAACATTCGAGATGAAGACCAAGGGAAGTACTTTCAAAACAATCTCAAAACGGCGTATCTCTCTCAGGGTCCCTGCCTGACCGATGTCCAATACGAAGGGTGTTACGGCAAGAACCAGGAGGTTGATTTTAAGGCTCGGGTCCAGACACTACGCACCGATGATTACAGTCGGACCTTCCAAACACTGAACTACCAGTTCACGCGCGACGTGTCCGCGCAAGAGATTTGGCTATTCAAATTGGGCAGAACCGGTCATTACTCGACTCCGCGGATCGCCTACGGCAACGGTGACGGATGCATCGAGGAATTGGATACTCCCGAAACACTCGAGAAGAATCAACTTCTACTGAACCAAGTCGAGCTATCCGGCGCAGGCCCCTGGTGGGTAGCGTTACCGGGAGCCACGGACACGTCGGGCAAGAACTGGGGCACCGGTTATCGCGCCCTGATCATCAGAAGGTTTCAGGCGACAATTGCCAACCAGACCTATACGCAGCCAACGATCAGCGCTCCACTATTCACTTCCGATCCCGCCAATCTCGACATCCAGCTACTGCCTCCGTCAGGCATCACCAACTTCAAGAAAGGGGATCGCATCTCACTGAACCTGGAATTAATCACTCTACCGCGGACGGCGGATGACTATTACGGCCCGAATGAACCCTTTCGCGAACATCTCGCGGAATGTCCAGCATCATGGAAGACGACTTACCGAGAGGCCCAAGGCAATGATCTGCATCTGGTCGTCACCGGCGGCGAAACAGTGCAGACCTACCCCATCACGATCCAGGTCGAAAAACCGGAAGTCACGGTGACGATCCGAGGTGGGGTTGGTGCGGTCCCCATTCGTTTCGAAGGATTACAGTCCCATCACGGATATGGTCTGTATCAGGCCGCAAATGGTGAACGAGCAAAACTGGATCAGTCTGTTCATGGAAACGACTTCTGGCAGACCGACTATGACGCCTCCACAGATTCGTACACGATGAGCTTCAATCTTCCGTTGGACGGCCTGGGCGAGTCTCAATGGATCTTCACTCGGTAACGGCCATCCCCGCCGCCAGACGGACTCGACTGTTTGATTTCGTGACGACGACAGAAGATCCTGGATATCAACTCCTTCCAAGAACGGGAGACATCCAAGAACGGGAGACACAACCACAGAGGACACGAAGGGCACCGAGACAGAACAAGGGGAAGATCGGAAGGGCATGACAATCAGCTCCCTCTCTTTCGAACGCTCTGCTCTGTGTTCTGTGCTCTCTGTTCTCTGTCTCTCTGTTCTCTGCTCTCTGTTCTCTGCTCTCTGTTCTCTGTTCTCTGTGCTCTGTTGCTCTGTGCTCTGTTCTCTGTGCTCTGTGCTCTCTGTGTTCTCTGTGGTTCGCTTCCACCCGTTCGGCCACAAGAGCTTCCGTCTGGCTCCAAGTCAGACAGTCGAGTTAGAGCGTGTCGCACGGACATGTAGCGTTCCTAGCGACACTACTTCCGAGCAAAAAGGGCGACGAGACGCTGCAAGAAAGTGCTACACGCTGGTTCGCGTGACACTGCCGTGTCGGCTGATCGGGCGCAGCTTGGTGCTTCTTTCCTGACCCCTTCGCTGGCGCTTCGGGTTGGAGTGGTCAGTCTTCGCCGCCAGGCACAGATGGGCGGCGCATCGCGAGCGGCGATTTCCTTTTCGATCTCAGAACGTGCGCCGGCGCCGGTTGCCGGCCAGGAATAGCAGGCCGACGGAGAACAAAACGACACTGGAAGGTTCTGGTACGGCGTTGGCTGGGCGCGGTCCCTGCTCGAAGCCCCCGTCCTGGAAGGCGGCGACCATGTCGCCGGTGTCGAACTCCGCATCCCCGTTCCAATCGCCGCTGTTCCAGGTGGAATTGCCCGGAATTCCATCCTCATATTGCCCCTGAATCATTACGTGGACGAAGTCGGACGTATCAAATTGCCCGTCCAGATTGCTGTCGCCCAGATACGTGTTCTGCAAGGAATGCACCCAATAGGTCCGGTCATCGTCATCGACGGAGCCACTGCCGTCCAGATCCCACAGGGCATCCCGCCGTCCCACTCGGATCGCCTGGCTCAGATCATCGATGTCCTGTGCATCGCAAAGACCGTCGAAGTTGAGGTCGCAGGGCTCAAACGGCAGTGTACCGACGACGGCCGTCCCCAGAATCAGATTGTCGCCACCGACAAAGGTGACCATCGCGGGGTTGGACGGATAATACGGCACGACGGAAACGCGGAACCCGTCCTGGGCTGCATCGAACCCTTCCGGCATCGTGAATTCCAACCGCATGAGATCCGTGCCAGCTCCGTCGACCAATCCGGGTCCAGCCGTCACTAACTGGATCACGTCGCCGTCGCTCAGCACGCCAGGATGGGGAGTTGTGCCAAACACCTCATCGAGCTCGATCATCTCCGCCATCTGATTCTCAAAATCGAACGATAACTCGGGCGGAATGCCTTCGGTGAAGAGATCGAACTCCAGGTTCACCGCATAGGCTCCAGGGACGAACGTCTCCGCCGGATCCGGCTCCGCGACAATTACCAGGGATCCTCCCGTGGCATCCGTCAAGATTTGATCAATCAGCAGATGTACGTCCCCCTTGGCAGACCACGTGCTGCCCAGAAACACACACACAACCGCGCCGATACCAACTAGCTTCCTCATTGTTCACTGCCTCCGTGGAATCGCTTACGATGCTGATGCAGGATGATGCTCACGATCCGCCTCGATCTCTATCCCGTCAGCCGCCATGCCCCGATGAAAAAAAAACGGGGCCTGCCTTTCGGCCATGCCCCGTTTGCTTTTCTAACTCGTCCGATTTCTACCTGTGCTACGCAGCCTTGGCCGCTCGAGACTGTCGCACCTTACGCACGCCGAACCCGAGCACGCAGGCCAGCCCCATGAACAAGAAACTCGACGGCTCCGGAACCGCGCTGATCACCGTCGTGCCGCCACCGGGCTGTGCGTCGAGTGCGGCAAACGAAGTACCGTCCAGCAACGCCAGATCCTGACCAAGGGCCGCCGCCGTTACGACGTCGACATCAAACGAACCCGCCTCGGATACCTTGATGTTGACATCGACTAAGGGGTTCAGACCACTGGTCAGATTAAAGGGCGACAGGGCCAGCACTAAAGAAGCGGGCGTTACGTAGGCCGCGCCGTTCTCCCCATAAATCTGGGGAGTCGACACAGATCCGTAGCTCAGACCTGCCGTGGGCACCGATCCAACGGCTGCCAACGATTCGATCGAGACGGAAGATATGCTGCCCGTGAAATTGCTGAACATTAGCGGCACCGAATACCCCGCAACATTGGCAGGCACGGTCTCGCCGTTGGGTGTCACCGACACACGCAAAGCGCCCATTCCCGTATTGGGATCGAACGAGAGGTTGCTCACGGAAAAGTCGAAGCTGGCTTGACCCACGCTCGACCACACGGAAGCCATCGCCAGAGCGATTGCTCCGATGAGAATGAAACGCTTCATTGCTCACACTCCACAGTTTCTATCATCACAGAGGTAAAAATCGACTAACTGCAAACTCCACACACCGTTAGCTCACAAAAGCAGGTCTCTTGGCTTTCAGCGAAACAAGGTCTGCGGAGATCGTGTCAACGCCGTCGTCCGCGGTGTCAGCGACAACAGTATCATCGTCGTCTCCACCGAAGACGCTGTCAACCGCTGCGGCCACCGAAGGCACGCCGCCCGGGTTCCCAGCAGGTAATGTTGCAAACAGGTTCGCCCCGATGGTTGCGATATCAAAGATACTGATAACTCCATCGCCGTTTCCATCCACAAAGGTCGAATACGGAGGCGAGTTGGCGGGTGTCGAAAACAGTGCACCGCCCACAAGACCCAGGTCAAAGATGCTCACAACACCATCTTGATTATAATCACCTGGCAGAACATTCAAGCGGTAAAGGAAATCTCCTCCCGGAGTTCCGTCGCCCGAAACGGAGCTGACGTAGTTCTGCCAATCGCCATCCAGCCGGTTGCCGGCCGAATCGGTCACAGTGACGGAGCTCACCCCCACGAGGTACTTATCCACCGCCAGAGGGGTAGCGAAGGTCAGCGTGGCACGGCTGCTGCCGGGAACATGGCTCACGGCACCAGGCAGGAAGAACTCGTTGACCCCTCCGATGACGATATCGGGGAACGTCAGTGATCCGCCGATACCCGAGCCACGAACCGGCTCGCTGAAGTCGATCGTGATCTGGTTGATATTGCTCCACGGCAGCGGTTTCGCCTGATCGGCACCGGTCGGCATCGTATAGCCGCCCGCCCCGCCCAGGGCGGCCAGGAAGGAGGGCTGCCACTGTGTGGAGCCCGCTGTCACGCGGGTGATGACCGGCGGATCGGTGTCGGGCACGCCCGTTCCGACGGTGATCGTGAAGGTCTCGGTGGTCGTATTCGACCCACCATTGGCGGTTCCGCCCGTATCCACGACGGTCAGTGACACGTTGGCCACGCCCGAGACACCGGGCACGACGCTGAAGAACAGGTCACCGCGGCCGGGAATGACGCCCGTGGTCCCTTCGTCACTCGGATCCACGAAGTTGATAATCTGAGGCGTCACATTGAAGAGCCCCGTATTATCGGTCGTCACCGACACGGACTGAATGACCTGCAACGGAGGATCGCCAGGCACCGAGCCGGGCGACTGCGGAGAGTCGAAGTCCGGTCCGGTGTAGACGCTGTTCAGGAATCCACCGAATGTCGAAGTACCGGAACTGGCACTGACGACGATGTTTCCGGAGTTCGGAACATTCCCCGTCAGGTTGAAGATCGGCGGCAGGTTCCGACCCACGATGATGTCAAACGTCTGCAACGTCTGGCCACCGGCGTCGTCATTGACCTGGATCGTGATCGTCGCCGTTCCGACCTGGTTCGGCACCAACTCAAACTTCAGCTCGGTACTCGGACTGCTCAGACTCACGCTGGGAATCAGCCCGGGGTTGTCGTTGTTGACAAGAGCGTACGTCACCTTTTGATCCGCTTCATCGGGCGGCGTTGGCACGTGGCCGGCTGGCAGAAGCTGCTGAACGAAACCACTGTACGTGTAGTCCACATTCTCGGAGTTCGAATGTTGAGGTACTTGCACCGGATCCGGACTGAGAATCAATCCCGGGTCGTCGTTCACCGCGAAGATCGTGAGCGGAATTGTGGCATCGGCCGTCAGCACCGGTGAGTTCGTAGCGCTGATATTCCCGTTGTCATTGACCGTGACAACGATGTCCTCCGGACCGAACCCTTCACCCTCCGTATTGAAGTCCTTGTTCGGAGTGTACTTCGTGTCAGGATCGTTCAGCGTGCTGTTGATCTTGGAGACCTGACCGAACAGTCGCTTGCCACCGGCGATATTCGACACCGAGACACCGTCGGCGGCGTCGATGTTGAACGTGCCGTTGCCAGCCGTCAGATCGACCGTGACCACGGAACTGCTGCTCGTGGACGTGCCAGTCGGCGTGTCGTCCGCAATGTCGATGAAGCCCAACGGCAAGGTTCCAGGCTCTGCGCCCTGGCCATCCTCACTCAACGGTCCGTAGCTGCCGATGGAAATCGTGGGAGCATCGTTCACTGCCGAGACATTCACCGTTACGGTGGCGAACTCCGACGCAAGCTGGGGGTTACCGGTGTCGAGGATCCGATAGGTAAACGAATCCGTCCCGTAGAAGTTGGCATTGGGTTTGTAGACGATCCCGCCACCTGCTCCGTAAAAACCGGGTATCACCGTGGCACTGCCGTTGGCCGGTCCGGGGCCACCGAGTCCCAAGATCAGAATGTCTTGATCCGTCTCGTTGGGAGCCCCTTCGTTGTCATTGGCCATCACATCCAGGAAGTTATCGCCGGAGTCTTCGAGCACCGTGACCGTATCCGGATTGGCGACCGGAGGATCGTTGACGGCGTTCACTTTCACCTTCAGCTTCGAGGTCGCCGAAGAGCCGGCGGAGTCGGTGGCCGAAACCGTAATCTCGACCGGCCCGCCGAACTGATCCGCGACAGGAGAAATCACCAGCAGCGGCGGGTCTTTGCTTAGATCCGTGGCTGCCGTGACAATCCCGCTGGGTGAAACGTTGATCGTGTACGACAACGACTCATTCGGCAGGTCCTGATCGCCGAAAATCGCGCCGCCGCCGCTGGGGGTAATCAGCGTTGTACTTCAGCGGGCGGAAGTCCTCATTCTCGATCACTTCCTGCGTCGTTTCGCTAGGCTTACGCCAGGGCGTCCCGGTGCCATTGACGACCGGCTGATTGACGCCGGCAACCGTGACCTGGAAGGTGTCGCTCGCCGAGCTGCCGTCCGAGTCGGTGGCCGTGATCGTCATCGTCGCCGTGCCACTTTGGAACGCCTTGAAATCGAACAGCAACGCACCACTCGGATCGACGGCGGCCGTGACCAGGGAAGGCACGCTGCTGGTAACGGTCAAGCCGATCGACTGCGGAACCGGATTCGAGGCGTCGGGATCCGCAAAGTAATCGGAGCCGACGAACGGGTTGTTGCCAATCAACAGGAATTGGTCGGTATCCCCGTTCGTGTCATCCTCGGTTCCGAAGATATCCGGGAAGTTCTGGATCAACGTCACCGGATCATTCACGTCGGTCACTTCCACATTGACCGTTCCGACGTCGGTCTTCGCTCCACCGCGTGCCCGTGTTGCCTAAATCGTTCGCCGTCACCTTGATCACATCTTCAAGGCTTGCAAACGGTTCGCTCACGAAATTCAGTGGCGGAAGATACGTCAATCCCTCGAGCGCGTTATTCAGCGAGGAAATCGGCCCCCGCAGAGTCATGTCTTTCGAGCCATTGGCACCGGAGGTGATCAGGATGCCCACTGTCGATCCCAAGGTCAGAATGCCCTGACCGGCACCCGTATTCGGCGAAGCCACCTGATCGAGAACCTGCAAGCGAACCTCAATCACGTTCGCGCCCGCATCGGCGTCCGACACGGTAATCGCATTCCCGTTGCTCGCCTTGAAGACGAGCCCCGTCTCCTCCGGAGTCGACTGCGGTCCGGGCACGCTCACGTCCGGCGGCACATTCGCCGCGTTCACCTCGATGGTGATACTCTTGATGACACTGGTGTCCACTCCACCATTGTCGGTCCCACCATTGTCCTTGACCCGCAACTGAATCACGGACACGCCAATGGCACCGGACAGCTCGTAGTTAGAGATCACCGGTGGTTCCGGGAACGGGGAAGGTCGTTCCGGTCGCGTCGCCAGCGGGGCTTTCCCCATTGAGCGAGGTGAACAGTCCGGGATTGCTGACGCTCACGATTTCGGCCTTGAGCGTTTGGAAATCTTCGAAAGGCCCCCGGTTGGCATTGGTCACCACGGTGGACGTCAGCACTCCCGCCGGCGGCGGTGATGAGTACTTCGCAGGAGAAACGGCATCGAAGGTCGGCTGATCGTTGACGTTCGTGACGATGATCTTGAACGTCTTTGGTCCCGAAGTGTCTTGTCCACCGTTGTCCGTGCCGCCATTGTCTTTCGCGACAACGGTCACATTCGCCGTGCCAAACCGATCGGCCGCCAGCGTGAAGGTCAGGGTTCCATTGTTGTCGATTTTCGGCTCACCGTCCTTGGCGAACAGCGCCGGGAAATCATTGGTCGTCGTGAAACTGACCGTCTGGCCTGACTCATTTGCAGGCCCGGGGGAGATCTCGGTAATGAATCCACCGATCGCGTGGGATCCGGTGTCTTCATTCCGCTTCACTTCACCATTCGGGAACATTGAAGGTCGGCGGGTCGTTCACGGACTTGACAGTGATCGGCGTCGACTTCGTGTCGGTCTTCACGCCGCCCTTACCGAAGTTGCCATTGTCGTTCAAGTTGACGGTGAGCGTTTCGGTACCGTTGAAATTGCCCACCGGCTTGTACGTGATGGAGTCCAATGCATTCTGCAGGTTGGCCAGCGGGCCCGTGAACTGGAGCGCCTGACCGGATGTCGGCGTCAGGTACGCGACACCGGGAACCGGCGACACGGTGAGTGTTCCGCCCTGATTCACGGAAACGGTGGCCACGATTGACAGGAGGGACCCCACAAGATCCGGATCCGTCGCCCCAATTCCGGGCAACGGCGTGGTGGGGGCATCTTCCAACACTTCGTAACCCGACGGCAGAGTGACGATCGGCGCGTCATTCACGGCGTCCACGGTGACGTTAAACGACTTGGTGTCCGCGTCGAGTGGGGGAGCAGGCAGTGTTCCCCAGATCATTCGCGTTCACCGTGATCGTTTCGACGATCGTCAGATTGGTGCCGAGCTCGTCGCTCGTGTACTTCAGCGTGCCCAACGTGTTGTTGACCGCACTCAGCGTACCCTGGATGGTCACAAAACTCGATTTATTGTTCGTCAAGCTGGCACCGCCGATACTGGTGAACTCAAGCTTGCCGTCCGGGATCGTGGGATTCGAAGCCGCCACGGTCACCCGAATCTGTCCCGATCCGAGCGTCAACGTCAGCGACCGATACGCCAGAGATCGGCTTGGCCACTTGCTCGTCAGCCGTTTGCCCGCCAGGCACGGAAATGACCGGCTTGTCGTTGACCGCCGCACATTGATCTTCACGATTTGTCGTCGCCGTCTTCGGCGGAGCGGGATAGTGCCCCAGATCATTGACGAAGATCGTCAGGTTCTCTTCTCCGTTGAAGTTCGATGCGCCTCTGATACTTCAGAGCTGGCGAGCGTCGCATTGAGTTCCTACTGCGTACCGGTCAACGTGACCACACTGCTTTCGTTGCCGGACACACTCGAGGAACTGGGCGTAACCGTCAGCTTACCGCCCTGGTTTAGCGTCAACGTGACGGTCAGATCGTCACTGGTATCGGGATCGCCATCATTCGCGTCGGCGTCGAAAATACTGATTCCTGCGAAGCCTGGTCCGCGTCTGCACATCTTCCGTAGCGTCAACTGGAGTCGTGGCCGTGATTACCGGAGGACTATTCACCGGGATTGATGTTGACGGTGATGTCCTTGACGCCCTCGGCAAGGTCAGGATCCTTGGCCACAATCCGAATCGTGTCCGATCCATTGAGATCCTGCGTCGGCGTGTACTTGATTCCCGCCGCCAACGTCTTGTTCAATTTGGCAAGCGTCGTGCCACAGATCGTAATGGAGCCGGTGCCATTTCCCGAGATATCCGCCGCCGACAAGCCACCATCCACATTATCCTTAATGCTGAGAGTGCCCTTCCCATTCAAGGAAGTCAGGGTGACGCTACTCACCGTCGTGTCATCCACGTCGGAGACCGACACCCCCGTCACCGTCACCGAGGTAGCGGAACCGGCGATACTCTCATTCACCGACACACTGCCGGGCCCGGAAACTACCGGCGCATCGTTGACGGCCGTAACCGTCACATCCACCGGATCGATGTTGCTAGTGGAATAGACCACGATGAAACGCGACAGATCCGTAGCCGGGGGATGCATTGAAGAAATCCTGGGCGGGAGTGTAGAGCACTTTCGTCGCATCCACACCGAACTCGGCCGCGATACGCGTCGGGCCCTCCTTAACCGCCTGCACCGTGCCATCCGTCGAAAAACCTTCCGGATCGACCTGAACGGATGCAATGATGTCGTCAAAACTGGCCGGCTGGATCACGTATGGACGTATCTTCCGCCGTCATGAATGAGGTGAGCAGCGTCCGCGCCTCCAACATTTCCAGAGACGCCAACGAACTTGGTCGCCTTCGCCGACGAGAATTGCGTCGCATTGCCTTGAGGAGACTCGCTTTCTTAGTCGTAGTACGCTGCTTCTTCATTGCCGAAACCCCTTATCTGCGTTTAGTGCACGAATGCGTGCGTCATGGCCCAAAAAAATATTGTAAATTCCGTTTTTTGCTTCGTGTCTGCTGTGCGAGGCGGACTCTCCTTTTGTACTAATCTCATAGTAATCGGTTGGTGCGCTATCTCGGTGCATAACCATAAGCGGGAAAGCCATTCGACCTGTGCCATCGCGAACATCTCGAGCATGACACAGACCGGGAATCGGTCATCCGAGCCGAGCCCCACAATGCAGACGAAAGAGAATCCGACGGGTGTCGATTCCCTGCCTGACGCTCCCAGAGAACTGCCTCACGCCTCAATAGAAGAAGGCTCTGCAGAAGGCGGGACATCATTAGGAGAGGACGCACGTGACTATCTCTTGATTCAGAATTCATTCGCGCCGGGAAGCCAAATTCAACGAAGAACAACAAGCGGCGGAAGACACGAATTTGCCAAGCAAACCGTTATCGCTCCGAACCTCTCATAAGCACTACGTATAACCCACCCAATCACGGCAGGCAATAGTTACCTAAGTTTTTTTGAGAAACTCCTATGCCCGCCGCCCGCCTTTCGCCATTGGAAGGCTGGAGTGGCCGCATAAGCGAAACTCCATCGTTCCAAAACGTGTTCGCCACATTTCGCGCTCGCCGGAAGAGGATGTACTCGAAAGACTAAGGAAGAATCGCGAAAAAGCAGCCGCGAATCACCGCCTTCGTCGTGGAGATAAGCCAACCGATCCGTGTCGATTCGGAACAAGATCGCGCGAACCGCCTCACAAAAGACGGCACTGACACCCAACGCTGATGAAGATTGCGAGAGAGAGCTCACGCCGTTAACAATTCGAAACACAGCCAGAACACCCAGGTCGCAACTGTGTGTTCACGGAGCCGCCGAGCCGCCGGGGACTGTCCCGTTTTTCGGCGTAGAAGGCATCCGTCAGCGACCAACGTCGTCCGAGAACACGCGACTGTCCCCTTCGCGCTGGGCAGGTCGCAGGCCATCCGGGGACTGTCCCGTTTTTCGGCCAAGAAGCATCCGTCAGCAACCAACGTCGTCCGAAAACACGGGACTGTCCCCTTCGCGCTGGGCAGGCCGCAGGCCATCCGGGGACTGTCCCGTTTTTCGGCCGAAGGAGCATCCGTCAGCAACCAAGGTCGTCCGAAAACACGGGACTGTCCCCTTCGCACTGGAGGTCGTGCAGTCTTTTGACTTGCTGGCTCGGCAGAAGTTACATTCTCGTCCCCGGCTCCTGCCATGGTGCCACTGCTACGGTGCGACCGCAGCGGCTTGACGGTGGGCCTGTGCCAGGGCGGGTTGGCTCAGTCGCTCATAGGCGGAGGCCAGGGCGAGATGGATCTCGTGCGGATCCGGTGAGCCGTTCAAGGCGAACTCCAGGTCGGACACCGCTTGTTCCCACTGCTGCAATTGAACGAGAATCTGGCCGCGTGTTTCGCGAAAGATGGCATTCGACGGATCGGCTTCCACGGCGCGGTTGGCCATTGTCAATGCGCGTTCCAGGTCGACCGGATCGGTTTGCGACAACAGCCACGCGAGGTTATTCGCCACACCGGCAAAGGTCGGATCTTGACGCAAGACCTGTTCAAAATGGTCTCGTGCCGCTTGGTAGTCCCGTCGCTGGTAGGCGGCCAGCCCCAGCGTGGCCTGCAGTTCCGTGGACAGCGACTGTGCTTCGGCTTGCTCTGCGAAAAACTGACGGACCTGGTCGCCCACACCGAAATCGTTGGACAGGGAGGCCAAGCCTTCCAGCGGCCCGATTGTCATCTGGCTTCCAATTCGTGCGCTTGCAGCAGGAATCCAGCCTCTGTTCACTGCTGGAGAGCATTCCCGGTTGACCGGCGATCGAGACCAACAGATTGGCGATGCCCGAGCGCATTGGCTCTTCATCGGGATAAACTCGCAATGCCTCCTGCACAATCGTCTCGATTTGCTCAAAGTTCAGATTCATTGCCAGAGCGTTGGCCAACGAAACATAGTCTTCGCCGGACAATCGGTCCCCGGCGACTGACGAGCCGCGAAACTTGTCCAACATTTGCTGCAGGGAATCCTGGGCACTCGAGTAGTCGCCGGTTTGCGACTTAATCCGTGAGATCAGAATCCTCGCGTTCGGCATCTTCGCGGGCCGACCTTTGCAACAACTCGAGCGCTCCTCGATTATTCCTTGTCGATGCCGCAACACCGCCAGCAGATACCGACCAGCGAAATTATCCGGGTCGAGCTTCGTGAGCTCCTTCAAATACTCTTGGCATATCTCCTGCAGTTCGGTCTTCGGGCAGATCAACCTCTCCACGCACAGCAGATTACGGGCCACCCAAATTTCGCCGGAAAATAATCGAACTCATCGGCCAGATTTCCGCATTTGTTGATACGCTTCCTGCGTCTTCCCTTGATCCGTCGGCCATTCACCGCCATCTCATACTGTGTCTGCTCCACCTACACGCCCAATTGTTGAATCTTGCGATAGCAGAGACGAACTTGCTCGTAGTCTTTGTTCTCCAACGCCTCGGCAGCCGTGGCACGATACTGTTGCGCAATGCGAACCGGCGAGTGAAAAGGAGATGCGGACCAAACAGTACAGCAGCGGCAGGACGAACAGAGATCGCCGGAAGAGCACCGATCAGTTCACGGTACGCCCGCGAAGAACACCATGCGCGACCAAACTCATAGACGGCAGTGATCGAGCCGCCGATCCACCGCAGCGGGAACAACAGCCATCGCAGCCATTTCGATTGCGACAGTCGTGTTTCCAACCGTTCGTAGCCTGCTGCCGTGAAAAGACACGAGGCGGCGCCACAGAACAACGACAAGGCGAAACGGCAGTAGCAGCGGCCGCAACCAGAGCGTATGCCGCTGAACGAATCGGCCGGTTCGCCGCATCGCTTGGCGAAAGCGGGCGTTCACGCGGGCCCACCATCCCGCTCGTAGCGGTTGATCGCTTCTGCCCAACAGATGCCAAGCCGACCAATCGCTTCGTGACGGCCCGATGGATGGTCCGCCGCGCTCGGCCCACCGTCTTGGTGTAGATCCGGGCAACGGCGGCCAGAAAATCTTCGAGCGACCGCCGCATCTGCCTCAGCCAATGACCTCTCCGGCGAGGCATGCGGGGAGGCCCCGTGTCTCGGGGCCGCCGAGGCTCGGGGTCGCTGGCGGAGCGGGTCAAACGCTGAAACAGATTGCGGCGCAAGGGGTTGGACTCCGATCGTCACCGAATTCGAAGAGCACTTGGGGCACCGCGGGGAAGAGCCGTGCGGACCCCCCATAGAAATAGTCTAGTTTACGCTGCAAAAGCAACCGACCATCACGGCTCGTCGTCATCCGAGCCGAATATGGCCATCCGTCCGACTGTAACGTTGGCCGGGGGGGAAAACAATCAGCGGCCCTTCCAATCTGGCAGCGCGCCCGTGGGGCTTGCTGCGCCGTGGGATGGGCTCTGCTTGTGGGACAGGCTTCCAGCCTGTCTCGTTGGATGGGCTTCCAGCCCGTCCACGGTCCCTCGCTCGACACAGGTTCCCAATCTCGCCGAAAACACCAACCAACGGTCTCTGCAATTTCGCCAGAGAAGAACTAACGCGGGGAGGTCGGCCTGGAAGGCCAACAACGGGACGGACTGGAAGTCCATCCCACTCACGGGAAGTCCATCCCACAAAAGGCCCGTGCTCAGCGATGCCAGTGGCAGATCGATGCGGGCACGCGTTCATCATCACGCTGCCAATGATGAGAAACACCCGGACTCTCAGCCTTGACAGCGCACTGGCTGACAAAATTTCACTCGGTTACGATAATGCGGAACTGTTGGCGCAGGAAGCGATCGAGGTTTTGTGGCGACGGGCCGATGCCGTTTCGATCGCGGAGGACACACTGCAGATGCCGTCGTGCGCCCACCCTCCCTTCTCCGCGGTCGCTCCCAGCACTCGAGACGAGAAAACCGAAATGACCCCCGTCCCCTTTTTGCTACTTCTTCTGTCGTCGCCAGGTCTGGCCGATTCAAAGCCAAACGTCGTATTCATTCTGGCCGACGATCTGGGGTGGAGCGACACGACGCTGTACGGCACTACCAAGTTGTACGAGACGCCGAATATTGAACGGCTCGCCGCACGCGGAATGACGTTCACGCGGGCGTATTCTTCGAGCCCGTTATGCTCGCCCACACGAGCCAGCATTCTCACGGGACTCAGCCCAGCTCGACATGGCATCACTTCACCCAACTGCCATCTGCCGACCGTTGTGTTGCAGGCGACCCCCGTTGCGCAGGGACCACCGAGCCAAAAGGCGACGATTCCCCATTCTGTTTCGCGATTGGATACCCCCTACTACACCTTGGCCGAAGCGCTCAAGGACCATGGCTACACCACCGGCCATTTCGGAAAGTGGCACCTCGGTGCGGAGCCCTATTCGCCGCTGCAACAGGGCTTCGACATCGATCTGCCCCACCACCCCGGCCCTGGTCCGGCAGGCAGCTACGTGGCCCCCTGGAAATTTAAGGACTTCGACCACGACCCGGATGTTCCGGATCAACATATCGAAGATCGTATGGCCGCCGAAGCGGTTGCGTTTATGGAACAGCACAAGGACGAACCGTTCTTTCTGAACTACTGGATGTTCAGTGTTCACGCGCCTTTCGACGCCAAGCAGGCTCTGATCGACGAGTACCGGAAGAAGGTGCAACCCGAACGATCCGCAACGCTCACCTACCTACGCCGCAATGATCGAAAGCATGGATGATGCCGTAGGAACGCTACTCGATGCGCTCGACCGACTGAAGGTCGCCGACAGACAGATCATCGTGTTCGCGTCCGACAACGGCGGCAACATGTACAACGAAGTCGATGGCACGACCGCGACGAGTAACGCTCCGCTGCGCGGCGGCAAGGCAACGATGTACGAAGGGGGAGTTCGAGGTCCTGCCATCGTGGTGTACCCGCGACACGTCGAAGCCGGCTCGCGCAGCGACGAAGTGATCCAAAGCAGTGATTTCTATCCCACGCTGCTGGAAATGCTGTCGATCGACGCGCAACCGAATCAGACGTTTGACGGCATCAGCATCGTTCCGGCATTCGAAGGGAAAGCCTTGCCGCGAGAAGCGATTTTCACCTATTTCCCCCACAGCCCTCGTATCCCGGATTGGCTTCCGCCAGCCGTCAGCGTTCACGCGGGCGAGTGGAAATTGATTCGCATCTTCCATGGCGGTGAAGCGGGCCAACATCGTTACAAGCTGTTCAACCTGCGAGAAGATCTCGGCGAAACAAAGAATCTGACGCAACAACATCCGGATCGAGTGCAACAGCTGGACATGCTGATCGAACGTTTCCTTTCCGATACGGGAGCCGTTTTGCCACAAGTCAATCCTCAGTTCGATCCGGCGAAATATCACCCGGAACAAGAAGGAAGAGCAGCCACTGAAAGGGAGTGGCAATCCGCCGCCGAAGAAACGCAACCGCGAGCCGGCTCAACCGGTCGCGGGATGGCAACCTGCGGGCGATTGTGAGCTCGCGACGAGAAGCCGGTGCACTCATCGTCACCAGTACGGGTGGGGATCCGTATTTGCACTACCCGTTCCCCCAAGCGATTGCCGAGCCATCGTTGATCCTTCACTTCACAATGACTTCGCAATCACAAGGCGACGGACAGATCTTCTGGCACGAGCAGGGCGTAAAGCCGGCGTTCTTTCGAGATCGCTCGGTCACGTTCGCTGCCAAACATGATGGCCAACCTCACGATTACGCCATCGAATGGAAACTCACCCGTCCCGCCGTGGGGATTCGCATCGATCCGTCCACCGCCCCTGGGACGATCCGAATGTCCGAGATCCGACTTGACCACTCCGGACGGTCGCGAGTTGTTCCGTTGGGAGTTTCCTTGACGGTTGCACTGCCAGAGGCCATGCGGAACGAGCGCCGAGTCATACCACGATTCTGACCAGACCTCCGGTCTCGCCGAGTGCGGGAAGGTCGGCCTAGGAAGGCCAACCAACGGGACGGACTGGAAGTCCTGTGGGACCTGAGCTTTCAGCCTGTCTCGTACCGCGGGCTTCCAGGCCCGCCAGCCTGTCTCGTTCCGTAGGCTTCCAGCCCATCCCCTGCCCCGCACTCGGCGCACCTCTCTCACCTCGCCGGTCCCGCCGACCCGTTCGCGCCGTCGGCTCGGTCTGCGACAATCCACCGGACGGGCGAGCGTGCCGTCCCCACCTTGCCCGACCTGTTCCTTTCACGCCGCCGATCAGGAGCCTGACGATGCCTCCCCTCCGTCTGCTTGCCACTTCGTTATCGATGTCGTGGTTGTGCATCCTGATCGGTGCGGACCGAACGGTGGCACAAGGAGCAACGGGCCCAACCTGTTGATCGTGCAGACGGACGAGCACAACTTTCGCACGCTCGGTTGCTACCGCAAACTATTGACTGACGAGCAGGCTTTCATGTGGGGCCCCGACGCCATCGTCACCACGCCACACATCGATTGGCTCGCGGAAGCGAGGAGCGATCTGTACCAGTTTCTACGCAACGACTCCGGTCTGCTCGCCGTCTCGCAGCTCATTCGTTTCCGGTCGCTACCCGCAGAAAACTCCCGTAGTGACAAACAACATCCCGATGAGCGACGACGTCGTCACCTTCGCGGAGGTGCTTCGCCAAGCCGGTTACGCCACCGGATATGCCGGCAAGTGGCACTTGGACGGCAGTGGCAAACCCCAATGGGCCCCCGAGCGGAAGATTTGGCTTCGACCGACAACCGCTACATGTTCAATCGCGGCCACTGGAAACAGCTGGAAGACACGCCCAACGGACCTCGCGTCAAGGCACGCGGACCGAATCGGGCGTCCAACGTACGACGTGAAGGGCGCCGATGAGAAGACCTTCACAACCGATTTCCTTACCGACAAAACGGTGGAGTTTCTTCGTGAAAGCAAGGATATGCCGTTCTGCTTCATGGTGAGCATCCCCGATCCCCACGGCCCGGACACCGTCCGGCCACCGTACGACACGATGTTCCGTCATCAGGAATATGTACGGCCGCGGACGTATGACCAAACCGCCGACAATCTCCCCAGCTGGGGAAAACCGGTCGGCAGATTTGCCGGCATGGCCAGCTACTACGGGATGGTCAAGTGCATCGACGACAATGTTGGCAAGCTTCTCGACGCTTTGCGAGAGGAGGGCTCATCGAGAGCACAATCGTCGTGTTTACGGCCGATCACGGTGATCTGCGCGGTGAGCATCATCGCCAGAATAAGGGCGTGCCCTATGAAGGTTCCGCCCTGGTTCCGTTCATCATCTTCTACCCGAACAAGATCGCACCCGGAACAGTGATCGATGAGGCATTCAGTTGCGTCGACTTCAAGCCCACGATTCTGAGCCTGATGGGCTACCGATCGGAGGATCACGACGGCCGCGATGCCTCGGCACTGTTTCTGACAGGCGAGGCACCGCCAGGAATGGAACGACATTACCTTCTTGCGTAGTACCGGCCACGAAGCCGGTTGGCTGGCCGCCGTGACGGAACGCTATAAACTGATTTACTCAACGTCTGATTCCCCCTGGCTGTTCGATCTGCAGGCGGATCCGGACGAGTTGACAAACTTTTTCGCCGATCCAGCCTACCGCGAAATCGTCCGCAATCTCTCGCGGCAGTTACTCAATTACGGCACAAGACATCAGGATCCCCGGGCGGCGAACCCAACAATCCAGGCCGGATTGCAATGGGCGATGGAGGCAGCGGAGGACCAGAGCCCCACCCCATAACGGAACGAGCCAGATGGTACGCAGTGGGGTTCGTACCCCTGCTTGCCGATCGCCAGCAACATGCCGTCGGTCATTTCCCCCATGCCGAACACTGATTCTCGTTTGCCCTGAATGCCCCGGCCCAATAAACTCATGATAACGGTGCTGTTTCCGCCATTCGATCCCGAGTCAATCGACAAGCTTTTTAACGGATTCCCTAAAGCGTGCAAGACGGTGAGATCCAATCGCTGGTGGTCGAAAAGGGCTTCGGTTTCATCAAGCCAGCCGAAGGCGGTGCCAGCGTCTTCTTTCACTATTCGGTTGTGGACGCGGCGATGGAGTCACTGACTCGCGGTCAGAAAGTCCAATACGAATTGGATACGAGCGCCCAGAAGCCCCGGGCACGATCGGTGAAGACCGGGGGGAAATCCGCCACCGAATCGCCCTGCACGACCGTCCCCGCCGTCCTTCGCAAGGCCGCGCTCACACGACACACGGAGCCCAGCCGAGCGCGGACCGTTCAAGCATGGATTCGTGACAAAATTGCATCGCGCCACCTTCCGCGGATTCATCGCTTCAACCGAGATCGAACCCGAATATCTGTTTGTGGCGGAGAGCGTCATTGGGGACAAGCGTTTCTCGCGGCTGGAGATCGGCGACTATGTCCAGTTTCTGGTGGCGGAGCCCGATCCTGCGGATCCGAAGCAGCCGATGGCCAAAGCGATCCGCGTCGTCAAGCGCGAGGTGAAGGATTCGAACGAAAAACAACTCGGTCGGCATCCCAAGGCGCGTGGCAAGAAACCGACGTGGCGATGAGCGGATCTGCGAAACGGAATCCCTCGAGTTCGTTGCGTGAGCGGGCGGCTGTTCGCGAGGCTTGAGACTGGGTCGAGCGGTGGCGAGACTGGCTGTGGAGACTGTGCGTGCGAGACTGGCTGCGAGAGCCTGTCCCGCACCGAGCCTGTCACACCGTGAGTCCAGTCCTCCGTCCGAGCCACGCAAGGACTGCTGTACGAGGGTCTCCCGACCCCGCACGCCGACGCATCGTCATCACTCGCTTTGATTGTCCGAGTCGAGCGACCATCCGCGTGAGCACTGCTGGCGAGGGTCTCCTGACCCCGCACGCCGAGCGCGTTGTCGTCACTCGTTTTGATTCGCCAAGTCGTCCGTCCCATCCAACGCAAGGGCTTCGAAGAACTCCTTGGCGACGGTTTCATCCAGGGCGTCAAAACGATCCTGGATCCATTCCTTTCGTTCGTCGCTGGCCAGAGCGAACAGCCATTCGCGACTGCGAGCCTGCTGGCGATCAGAAGCATCGGTGGCGGCTGAATCGTCTTGTGCGACGCAAAGGCGTCCGCAAACGAACCTTCGGCGAATCCGTGATCCCGCCAATTGGGCCGCCGCAACAGCCGATTCGGCAGTCAGCGCAATCACCGGTCGCGGGGCAGCGGCGGCCACTTCATAATCACCGGTTTGAAACGCCAACACGAAATCGCTGCTATCGAACTCGCCATCGCAATTCCAATCACCGGTCGACCAAGTCGAGTTCCCTTGGATGATCGATCTTCGTATTCCCCGCCTGGAATACGAGAACAAAATCCGAGGATTCGAAAGACCCGGTTCAGATCGGCATCGCCGTACGTTGTTCCCAGGATGCCGAAGATCAATTGATCGCGATCGGCCAAGTCGACAACCCCATCGCCGGTCAGATCGAAACCGGGGTCCGGCGTCATCGAGTTGAGCTGCTGACAGAATCGTGTGATGTCGTCCTGCATCGACAACTCCGCTGGAATCGAAGTCGCCCGGTTGGGCACGTTGCCGAACGATGATGGGCATGGTTTCGAGTTCGAAATCGGCGGCGAGGCTTCCGGTCAGTCGCACCGTCGTCTCTCCGCGGAAATTCGGTAATGCGAAGAACTGTGACTGCAGCAGCGAAAGGGGCTCCGGTCCTCGCGCTGGCCATTGTCCCTGGGGATCGATCCACAGCAATTGTACGTACGTGTCGGTTTGCGGGTCGCCGTCGAAACCGTAACAACTCTCTCCCTCCGATCCCAGGCAGGGACCATCCGTCGCCGTTTCCTCGACACTGAACCCATCCGGCCATCGGCCGAAGAATTCTTCGAATTGCACCAGGGACGAATCGTAATGAATCCGCAGGTGCAATCCGGTCGTGCCGACCAACGGCTCGGTGTCGTAGACGATGTCGACAAGGAAACTTTCGTTGGGATCAACTTCCACTTCCGCATCGGTCGGACTGGATCGATCGTCGACGAAGTTCCATCGCATCGGCCGGTCGGTCGGAATCGGCCGAGTCGTTGGACATCTGCTGCGACCATGACCGGAGGGAGTTCCCGTTCCTGCCTGCGTGGAGGGCGTCGCCCAGGGGGAACCCGTCGGCGATGGAGTGCCGCCGGCGCCGTTGTGATCGGGGATGGCTTCGGCAGAGATCTTCAGCGTCGCGTTCCATTCCACGAAGACCTGGTAGCTCGCCCCGTCGATCTGCTCCGCTCCCCGGCTAAGATTCCAAGCGGGCCCAATGACAACGCGATCATCGGCGTCGGCCTGAACGATCAAGGAATTCCCCGTTCCCATGGTTGCCTCGCACGACGTCCGGGTTGAGCACAATCGTATTGCTGCCCTGCCACGAATGTCGATCTTTTCCACACCGGTAATCTGGTCGCGGGCAACGAGATCGAGAACATGAGCTTGGCCAAGCAGTTGCAGTTCATCGGTCTCCTCACCAGCGTCAAATCGCAACGGCAACCGAATCGGTCCCCCTGAGTTATCGAGAGTCACGATGTCGATGTGTTCATCGCCTTCGATCAACAGTCCGGTGGAGGAAGCCAACGGTTCGAAACGCTGTTCCAAGATGACCCACTGATCGACGGGAAGAGAGGTATTCTGGCGGCGGATCGTGATCTGTGCGTCAGGGCCACTGCGGACGATCTGAAAGAGGGCATCTTCACCAAGTGCCTGGGGGCAATTCGTCACGCATGGTGGATCATCCAGAATCTCAGGACGTGGCCAAAGCCTGCCGCGGTGCCTCCGCGGTCAATTGGATCGTGGGAAGCTCCCCGGAACCCGATAGGGTGAACCCAAGCGTCGTCGGCAATTCGTAGATTACGGTGCCATCCGAAAGGGCTTGCGTTCCCGGAGCCGCTTCGTTTGCCGCCCGGTGCAGACTTTGATTGGGCAGGGCCAGTCCAAAAAGCTGAAACGATTCGACGCCGTCTCCGGAAAACCGGTACGGGCTCGGTCACGTCAATCGTCGTTCATACTTCCACTGCCCCGCCTGCGTGTCGAACAGATACAGATCAAACTCCGGATCCAGATAAAGATTCCCGCCATAGTCCATGTCAAAATGGACAGCGGTGAAACGGTATCCGGCGGGTGCCTGGTATGTGTACCCCGCGGCATCAGGAGTTTGAATGAAGATCGGCTCCTCGACGCCGAGGACTTTCGTGTCCTGCAACACGACGATCCGCGACGAGAGAGCGTCGATCTGCCCTTGATCCAGACCCGCGAGCAGGTTCTGCAGCTCCGGTTGTCCAGAGAAATCCATTGGGCTGCCTTCGGCCACTCGAGAGATCAGGTTCCCCGGCGTCGCCTCGTCCAAGTAATGTGCGTCGTAGGTAACCTCTTGACCGTAGGTCGCTAACGGATAGTCATACCGTTCCTTGGCCTCAACCGGACCGGACCGTTGAGACGATTGGGCAGAGGCGGGAGCAGCACCCGCCACCGCGCGATCTTCGGCGGCGGCCGCGGAAGATCCCGGGGCGCCTCGACCGTCGGCTGCTCGACGTCCTGTCAACGCCGTACTGATCGCGGTCACGGCGATCGACGATGGCGGAGGTCGCAAAGCCAACACCGAGGCTCTGCTGCGTCTGCCCCGACTCGTCACGCAACGCAACTTGCTCATTGTTGGCGGTCAGAATTCCGGCGTCCAAGTAGGCCAGGATCTCCTCCGTCGTGCGGCGTGTTGCGGAAACGCCGAGCGCCCCGGAGATCAGGGCATCTCCGGTATAGCCTGCCAGATAGCGCGTCAGCAGAACCGCATCCGTGGATTGTCCAATCAAGCCGTCCCCGTCAATATCCAGCGGTCGTCGGACCGATCCATCTTCCGCATCCTGGACGGATTGCAGCAACACATCTTCGATGTATCGAACCACATCGTCCGCGTCGGTACGATCTCCCGCAGAATTCACGGCGTTGTCGGTCAAAGCTGCGTCTCGCAGTCCCCGCAGGTAGCGGATCAGCAACACGCCGTCGGTCAGCGGCGACGAAAACCCATCGCCGTCAATATCCGCCGACAGGCTGACCGTGGGACGAAGTTGCCCGGCAACGATCTCGTCAATTTGTCCCTGGTTTTCGCTGTCGATGGCGGTCAGATCCACCGTCACGTCGATCGGATTGTTGCGAGTGACGGAGATCTCGACGTCGCCCTCCTGCGCAAACGTCACGCCCACCAACGACCGGGGCGTTTCGGCGATGTTTTGTGAATCGAATCCGACCAACTCCCAGGAAGAAACAGGAGTCGGCAGATTGTAGCTGACTGCCTTTTCGAGCAGCACCGACTCGCCATCCGGCAGGACAAACCGAATTCCGTTCTGGAAAACCACGACGCTGGTGATTTGGTTTTGCTGCAATTCGTATTGCAGATCCTGATAGTAGGTCAACTGGCCGGCCGTCTCGGCTTCCTCCAACAGGCTTGTCGCAAGAAAGAGCGGCACATCCGCCTGGACTTCGGCTGACGTCGTGGCATCCACGACCAACGGCGTGCCCGGCGAATTGCCCGTCATCGAGACACCAATCGTGAATGGTGTCAACTCCTGTTCGAGCACAATCCCTTCGCTTAAGCCGACATCCGCAGCCGTAAGATCAAAAGTCTGATCGAAAACATTGCCAAGCGAGAGCGTGCCGAATCGGTGTTGGTGCGTGATCAGCGGACCGACACCGACAAGCTCCTCTCCCGCAACGCTCAGGCCCAACCGAAAGGCTTCCAGCGCGCCCTGGAGATCCACTTCCAGGCCAATCTGGTTGGTGAACCGATTGCCCAGCGTCAGCGTGGGCGTCACAGTCACCGGTTGTCCCTCGGCATGAATCTCGATCGAATCGGTGGGCAGAAACTCGACTCGATGACACAGCAGTGTCACTCAGAACGTCATTCACTTCAACAAACACCGGCCGGTCGAAGGAGAACACGTATTGTTTGGCATAGGGTGTCACCTCAACGTCTTGCGTGACATCAAGCTGAGGAATAACGTTGTACGAAACCGTTTGCACTTCCACACCCAGGGGCCACAAGTCGGCCGAGTACTTGCCGGTGGGCAGTCCGACCAGCGGCCCAAGCAATCCGCCAACGTCAATACTCATCCGTGCGAGCTGGCGTTTCGCGTCCTGCTCCGAATCAAGTTCAAACTGCGAAGTGCTGGCGGCCAGAGCCCCGGTCGGATCCGCTTCCACGTCGCGCAGATTGATGTCGGGCAACGTCAGGGCCAGCGTTCCCAATTCTTTTTCGGCCGAGGCGATTCCGTCGACGCCGACGCCCGCGCTCACCGTCGCTTCGACACCCAACAGACTGCCGGACGCTTCTCCGAACGAGACGCCAATTCCCGCCTTCGCCGATCCGCCCAACTTGTCCTTCACCATCTTGGCGTTCGTCCGGGCACGTCGTGCCTCGGCATTGGAGATCTTCGACTGTCCGTCGACAACCTTTTGTCGCGCCTTGTTCCGATCTTCATCCGTCTTCGCATTCTCCAACTCGCGACGCCCCTCCTCCACGTCAATTCGGCCGCGTCGCTCTTCATTGTCGGCTTTCTGAAGCTGCCGGGCAGCCCGAGCGTCGCGGACTTTCTCTTTGGTATCCTCGATGGCTTCTTCGATCAGCTGGTCGAAAGCCAGCCGAATGTCACCGTCAAAAATCGGCGTGGCCGCGCCTTGCGGGCTGGTCGTCTCCTCACCGTTTTCATCGTAGAACAACGGTTCGCGCCGGTTGCCGTCGCCATCCAAGTCGTCTTCGTCAAGTTCCTGCCGATTGATCGAGAAGATTTCGAACCGCTCATCGAGCTTGAAACTCGTCCCCGCATTCACGCAATCCCAGACACAGCCGGTTGCCCTGATTCGCGCGTTCAACTCCAGGACCAGGTCAGCATAAGCACCCACTTTGGGGGAAATCGTATAGAGTGATCCGTCTTCGACGTCCAACACCGTGTTAATCCGAATCGGCTGGTTGTTGCCTGGATCATCGATCACGTAATTCAGCATCCCGTCATAGTTGACGTCGACCGATCCGGAGTTGACGTAGAAGCCGACGTCAAATCCCAAACGGCCCGAGAAATCGGCGCGCAACTTGCCGCCCCATTTCGACTTGAAGGGACCGTCTTTCACCTCGCCCAGCGTCAAGGGCCCCGTGTCGAATTGGAACCCCAGAAACTCCGGACGCTTTTGCACGTTGGAATCCACTTTCCCATCGTCGAATCCGAAGCCAAAGACGGTCGCCTCGCCCGGCCCGAACTGACTGGCGTCGTTGACTTCCGAGCGCCAGGTCGATGAGGCGAACTGCTGCAGCTCGTAGGAGCCAATGTCGACGACGGACGTGCCGAAGCCTTCGATATCGGTCATCGGCCGCCCCCGCTGGTCGAGGAACGGGTTGAATTGGTCGCTACCCGCATCGACGGCGGGGCTATCGGGCAACACCAGATGGGTCAGTGTCGGTCCGCCGTTATCCTTCAGCCGAGGCCGACCGGTTTCCGTGTTCATTTCAAAGATCTCGTCGGCGGTGACGCCTACCAGATTCCCATTGACTCCGTTCCGCAATCCACCGGATCCCCGTGGCCCGATCAAGTTGTAGGAGCTATCCGAGTCCACAGTGCTGCCGCTCAGATTGTCGTCAAAGAATCCTCCAACCGTTTCCGTATTTCCGGCGACAATCGAGTTGTGCAGGGTGACTCGCCCGCCGTTCTTGATACCTCCTCCCGTGTTGTCTCCTAAGCCCCCGTTATCATCGGAACTGTTCGCGGCAATCGTCGTGTTGATGACTTCCATCGTGCCAACGTTGTAGATGCCACCGCCGAATCCGTTGGCACGATTCTGTGAGACCGTACTGTTTCGGATTGCCGCCCGACCCAATCGATCGACATACAGACCACCCCCCCAGAATCCGGCAAAGTTGTCAAAGATCGCGCTTCGTTCTACCGAGAGCGCGGTTCTCGGAAAGTCTCCGGCACCGAAATAGATGCCGCCTCCGTTATTCGATGCCGAGTTTTCGCTGACCTGGCTGGAATCGATCGTCAGACTGGCAAACTCCTCTCGGCTTGCTGCGCCGACCCACGCACCTCCGCCAGACTTTGCGCTGTTATCACGGAGATCACTGTCACCGATCGTGACGCTACCGCCGAGGATCGCCAAACCGCCACCCGTTTCGATGGCGACGTTGTTTTCGATCACGCTGTCGTCCAACGTCACGTCACCGTCTCGGATCTGGATTCCGCCGCCCGAACCGTTGGCCTGATTGGCCATCAGTACACTGCCATCGCGCAGGGTCAGAGTACCGCGGTTCAAGATCGCACCACCATCTCCTTGGGAAATCGAACCCTGGATTCGGCTGCCGATCAACGTCAGTCGCGCTTCAGTGTCGTTGTAGATTCCGCCGCCACCAAAGTCGTTCGGTTGGCCCGGCTGGAAGACAAAGCTATCGCGAATCACGACGTCTTCGAGCGTGAGGCGTCCCTGGTTCAGGATCGCTCCCCCATTTGCATTGCGGACAGTCCCACGCCGCAGCGTAATGTCGTTCAGCTCGACAGTGATACTGGGCGCGATGCGGAGAATTCGATTCTCGCCATCCGCATCCCAGGTCAATTGCTCCGCTCCAGGACCGTCAACGGTCAGATCGTCCAGGATTTCGAGTTGCCCTCCGGCCACGGAAATGGTCTGCCCGGCGATCGACGGGGAAAATTCGATCAAATCGGCCCCTTCGAGCGAGTTCGCCAGTTCGATCGCCTCGCGCAGGCTCGTCAACTCGGGATCGGGATTCACGCCGGCTGACACATCATTGACCGTAAACGTGGCGAGCACGCAGCGTGCTTCCAGGGGCTCGAATGTGCCATAATGCCGCCGTTTACGCCGCGCAGAATTTGGTAAGTTAATTCTTCGCCGAATGTTTCGCGGGCGGTGAAAGAGACGAACATCAGCCCGGTTATTCTTGATCCAATTGAACATCGGCCTTCGATTCCAGAAAGTGGCGAAGAGGCATTCGGCACCTGCAACGCGGGCTGCCGGATTATGTCACCGAGATAATAGTCAGGGGCAGACAAGGGCCAACCACCAAATCTTGGCATCGGAACGGAATCACTCGAGAACATCCTGTGGTGAACAGGTGAAGAATCAACGTTTTTCACGACGCGCTGTTGGCCTTCTTCATCACCTGGAACGCGTACGGCGTGTTCCGGCAGGACAATACTCGCTGGCAGCCAACGGACAGAAAAGGCGTAACGCTGGCACACAGACGCATCATCCGCCCCCTCGAACCATGGCATGGGAATTGAATGCACCAAGAAGTGCTTTCTCGTCCCCGCACAAGGCACCATCCTTGAACAGGAAATCCACCGACATTCGACGGTCGAACAGGGAAACGGTCGAGAACAGAATGCTCGCAGCAACCAAGAACATGGTGTGGTTACGGCGCCCGGATATTCCGCAACGACCGTTCGTGTTCCAGAAAAAGTGAACCGCCGGCGCAGTCTGCGGGAGCATTTTGTAGTTTTGGGGATCACCCCGCGTCGTCAGTTGTTGAAAATCGCAAACATCTCAAGCGCAAGGACGACCTCGAAATGTCAATCCCCTACGTAGAAGGTCGGAAGGTGGATGTGCAGAGTAAAGGCATCCCCAACTCCAACGGCGAGGTCCGTATGACAACCGGGTGGCGACGCAACATTTGGATCTGGGCTGCCGTTCTGCAACTACTGACGCCAGTGGGAATCCTGGGAGCTGAGACCGGAAGCCAACAAACGGAACAAAGCACGCATCATCCACGAATTGGCATGAATGCCGCAAACCCTGACCTAGCGCCGCGGCTGCGGGAACTGGGCGTCGGCTGGGTACGCTTCGAAAACGGCAAGTGGCCGTTCGTGTCGTCCGAGCCACGCCAGTATTCCTTTACTGGTGAGGTCGCGCCTTGGCATGTGAACCTCGACAGGGTTTTCCAGACCTACCATGATGCCGGGCTGGGTGTGCTGAGCTACATGTTTTTGACACCCCGATGGGCCAGCTCGGCACCGGTAGACGTCGCCGAAAACATGCGGCTGAGCTTCCCACCGAAAGATCTGTCGTGGTACGGCGAGTTCTGCTTTCAGATGGCAGCACGATACGGCAGTCGGAAACACCCGGAGGACATTCTGCTGACGCCCGACAAACGTTCCGGTTTGGACCTGGTGAGACACTACGAAATGTGGAACGAACCGAACCTGAACCCTAGCCCGGAAGCAACCTGGGGAGGTTGGGCGGCTTCGATGGATACGTACTACGAGATGATGCGATTGGGTGCGGAAGCCGTGAAGCGTGCCGATCCGAACGCCGTGGTCACCAGCGCGGGATATGCCGGCGCGACCGCGGAGGTTGTCGATCGCTTGCGCACTTACCGATATTCGGACGGGAAACGGCCATTGGATTTTGTGGAGGTCATCAACGTTCACTTTTACTCAGGACAGGAGCCACCTGAAACCAGCGTGACGGATGGCAACGCAAATTTAACCAGTGCTTTGACGCTTGCAGAGAATCTGCAAGAGCTGGTCGAGTGGCGAGATCGCCACGCACCGAAAATGCCGATCTGGATGACGGAAACCGGTTACGATTCCGCCGGCCCCTTCGGCACGACCGAAGCCATGCAGGCAGCCAGACTTCCTCGTGTCGTGATGCTCTGCCTCGCAAACGGTGTCGAGAAGGTTTTTGTATATCGCGAATCGGGCAGCACGCCTTCCCGGCACGCTTGTTCCGGCCTGTTGCGAAATGACTTTTCCCCCAAGCCCTCCTGGTACACACTCGAGACAATGATTCGGCAATTGCATGGTGTCCGCGGAGGAGCTCGGCGTTTACCTCACCCGGACAAGAACGTCTGGCTGCTGGAGTGGCAAGCGAACAGTGAGCCACTCCTGACTGCCTGGACCGTGAATGATACGGCGATCCTGGGAATCGATTTCGGCTCCTGTACTGTGACCGACTCCTACGGCAACACCAAAACGCCAAACGGCACTGCCGATCTTTCGATCACCATGCATCCGCTGTACCTGCGAGATTTTGCAGATCTCGAGCCATTACAGCAGTTGCACGAAGAATTCGAACGAAGCCAAGCGGCGAAGGCCGCACGACTTGAGCAAATCGCAGCGCTACGCCAGTATCTGTTTGACTTTGGATCTACGAAACACGTTGGCCGGAATACGATCGAGGGACACCGGACCGACTACTTACCCGTCTTGGCAAACACCGCATGGGATGATCAACGAGGCTTTGGCTTTGACACGCCGGCTCTGGGAGATGACGACCAGCCATGGTTGGGAGGCCAGAAGCTAGACCGAGACGGCACGCGTGTTCGCGATCAGATTTTCCGATTTCGCGTGGCCCCCGGTCATTACGATCTGGCCATTCGAGTCACACCCTTCCAAGACAACCGCCAATTGACAGTCACCGGCGTCGCCGAGGTTCCACTCACGATCGACATCGGAAAAGAAGATCTCGCAAAGACTCTCCGCATCGAGGCAAGCGGTGACCGGCCCGTGATCGGGATTCAACTGAACGATGGTTATGGCCATTTCCGCTGGATTCGTTGCATTCAGACGCTGGAAGAGTGATCGCGGTTTGCCAAATTCACCAAGCCGCGTTGTTCACCCGCTGCGAGTCAAATGGCTGGTGCCGGCTGCCATCTGCGCTGCTTTGTTTGCCTCTCTCGCAACGATCGCAACAGACAGGAGCTACAACATCTCCGTGTCAGCCCATGGACAGTCCAACTAGTACTCTCGTTTTTGAATAATTCCGGGCATGGGAACCGGGTAGGTACCATCGGCGTTTGGCGTCAAGGGAGCGGGTGATTCAGGCGACAGCTTATCAACATTCGGGGCAAATTCGTGTGCACAGGCCAACATCTGATCGTAGGTCACCGGCTGCCCGGTATGGGCTGCCATTCGCCCCATGGAGGTAACCAAGCTGGCGATGGCTCCGCGACGAATTTCGTTATACGGTCGGTCGTTACGAATCGCATCGATCAAGTTGTTCCATTCCAGCTGGTAAGGGTCCGGAACGGCCGGAGCGCGCCACAACAATGCCTCATCGTCCTCCTTTTGTCCGGAATACGTGGCACAAACGCCCGCTCCGGTACGCATGCTGGCGATCGTGCCGAGGCCTTTGCTGCCGCGGACAATACCGGAGAAGCGATTCTCACACCCGTCGATGCAGCGACCGAACAGGAACAGATTCGTTCCGTCCGGAAAGACATACTCGATCGAGTAGTTGTCGAAATTCTGGTCAACACTTTCTCCGCGGTAGTGTCGACCACCCAATGCGTGGGCTTCGATCGGCCAATCGCCTTTGAGCCAACATAGTTCATCAATATTGTGAATATAGAAATCGCTGTAACAGCCTCCACTGGCCCAGAGAAAGCTATGAAATCGCTGAACCTGATACATCAGTTCGGAAATCCCCGATGGTTTCGGCTGCGAACTGAAGAAACCGATCGGGCCGTGCAGGCGATAGCAGCGCATCGAAACGATCTCGCCGATCTCGCCATCCTGCACCCGCTGTACCAATTCTTGACGAGCCAGGCAATGACGCCACATCAGGCCGACGCCAACTTTCTGGCCCGCCGCCTCGGATTGGTCGGCTAACTGGAGCATGCGACGCGTGGTCGGGCCATCAACCGTGACCGGCTTTTCCATGAAGACATTCAAACCTTTCTGCAAAGCGTACTGCAGATGAACCCACCGAAATGCCGGCGGTGTGGCGCAGATCACGACATCCCCCGGCTGCAAACAGTCCATCGCGTTCTTGTATCCGTCAAACCCGACGAACTGCTGATCCTCGGAAATGTTGACTTGGTCGCTGTGCGTCCGCCGCAGATTCGTCAAGCTCACGTTCAGTCGTTCAGGAAACACATCCGCCATCGCCACGAGTTGAATCGGGCCGTTGTCGACGGATAACGCGTTGGATGCCGCTCCCGTCCCCCGGCCACCGCAGCCAACCAGAGCCACTCGAATCGTGTCGTCGGCCGCGGCATGGACGTGCGGTGTAGTCGTTGCAGCGAAAGCCGATACCGTGGCTACTTGACCGGCACTCTTTAGGAAATGGCGACGCGTGGCTGGCTCGTTGGCAATATCGTTCATCGGAAGAACCTCCAATCGTGAATCGAAAGGGCCATCGCCCGGAAAGACTCTCCATTCCTGGAGGGTGTCAGCGGATCATCATCATTCCCCACTCACGCCAAAATGCATCGGCGGCAGGCCTCGTTGGTGAGCACCGATATCCGGTGCCGGTCCAGTGTAACCGTTGCTGAAATTTGGAATCGGTAAACCGACGCCCACGCCCGGGCTAGTCGGATCCAGTTGAAAACGACCGGTCTTGGTCGTTGCGTCCCATCCGGCGCCGGCCGCATAAATTGGTTCCCCCCGAACACCGTGCGTCTCGTGACTGGCGGGTACGCGTCCGTTGTACAGATCAAAGTCAAAGTCGTTATCCTCATTCCGCTCGTTCTCGCTGACGCTGTGTCCACGGTCCGAGCGGATATGAAGGATATTGTTGCGTGAAACGACGTGCTTCACGATGCGATTACCACCAAGCCCTCCCGTGGGCAGCCACGCATCCTCCTGAAAGATCGTATTGTGAAAGACGTACATCTGACCGGTCATCCAGCGTTCACCGTTCGCGTAGCCCATTTTCAGAAAATGAAGTCCTGGCTCGTTCGGTGCGCGCTGGCTACTGCCCGCAACATTGCCCCAGATGTAGAGAGGTCCGATCGACCCGGCAGCATTGCCGATCGCGATCATCGCCTGCGTGATGTAATTTTCCCAGACACGCACATTGCGGCTGCCGCCTTCCACCTCCAGGCCATCGTCCCAACAGTGACTGATAAGATTGCGATAGATATCGGAATCCGGCCCCGGGGAACCGCGGAAGCTTCCATTGCTGCCGCCACCGATGACGTCGTTGTACATGTGATCCCGATCCGACCAACACTCGTTGTACCGGATCACATGGTTTCCACCGGTGTCGAATAGAGTGACACACTGAGGCCCAAGCGTATGGTTGCGAAATTCCGCATCCCATGGACTACAGGTCCACTGCGGATGATGCATCTTACATCGCTGAACAACGAGACGCTCCAGGTTGTCGCTATTGGAGAAAATGGCTGAATCGTAATTCCGACCAAACCCCGTCTCCGGATCGCGTCGGCCCCATTCGGAAATGTCACACTCCTCGATGACAATGTCATGTCCACCGTCAATCTGGACCGCACCGATCACTCCCCGGCGCGAATCCTGGTCGGCTCCGGCGCCTCGCAGAAGCAAACCGCGCACAAGAACATAGGACGCATCAACGACGATGCACTGGTCATACCGGTGACGAACATCGATCGTCGCTCCCCGGCCATCGTACACGCGATACGCCTCCGGGGTTCCCGACTCGGTGATGATCAACGGTGTCTCTCGATCTGTTACCGCAATCGTTTCGCCAACGGGAAAACTCTCACTCCAGGTCGTGGCGACCAGACTCTTGCTCACGGGAGTGTCCGCCAGGGTCAACTCGACCTCGTACGTGGTGCCCGGTTGCAGATTCACGATGCTGCCCCGATAGTCGGCCATCTCTTCGTCCGTATCGGCGATCGGGTGGTAGCGCATGGGCAAACCTTCGTGCCAGTCCGATTCGCCCTGACGACGATAGCGAACTTCCACTTGCCGCTTCACTGCACCTTCGGCCGGCGACCAATAGATTCCCAGACAATGGAAGGTGGCAACCGCCCAAGGGTCGCGGTCCAACTGTCGCTCGGCCGCCGGGACCGAAGACAACGCCAATAGAATCAGCAGCAAGGCCGTCGAAAAATGCCGCTGCAGGGGCCCTTTCTTCCGCCAGAAGAATGACTGGCCAATGGTCGCCATGAATGACACCTTTTGGAATGGGGATGATTTGACGAAAGATGAATATGCAGTCTTCGCAAACAGACGGGACGTCTGTCCTACTTGACAGACGGGACGTCTGTCCCACTTGACAAACGGGCAGTCTGTTTCACCCCCTTGGCCGACCGGCAGTCTGTCCCACTTGGGACCGACTTCCGGTCGGTTCTGTCTCGCGTCACTCGGCTTTCTTCCGACGGAACCGCACTTGAAAGGGAGGTTCACTGGTGCCATCCTCCCGCTGATACCCGTTGGCCCGCAAAGTCCAATTGTTTTCGTCGCTGATGATGTAGCGGAATGTCCCTGCACGGACCTCTCCGTTGGGCATAACGAGCCGGTCGTCCCATACGATCTGGTGCCCGTCCGATGAACGCAAAGTCGCCTGCGCGTGGCGGCCGTCGGATCCCAGCCCCCAATACTTGGCCCTTTGATCCGATGCATCCCAAAGAATGGTCCCCGACATCGTCGCCAGCGGCTTTCCGTCGAGCGAGGTGATCTTCATCGTCAACACGATGAACTGGTTGTTCAGAATCCACTTGCAGTTGAGTTCCGGAATGACGAAGGGTGGACCCGATGCGTCACCGGGCACCGACTCCCATTGGCCCACCATCCATTCGAGATTCTGTAGATGGTCATTCCGCACAGGCGACGATGACGCTTGGGCCACGGCAACCGCCAGGGTAAACACCACAGGAGCCAAACCGGTCATGATGATCCCTCCAGTTAGGAAACGCGAAGGAGCTCCCGGATACCTCACCCAAGCGGCGAACATACCTCGGGGCTACCGCTGCTGACCAAGACAAATCAATGCACCATCCTGCGTCGTCATGTACAGCCGCTCCCTGGCGAGTGCGAGACCATCCCACACGGGAGGCGGAACATTCGCTTCATCGATGACGGCGCCAGTTTCGCACGAAATGACCTTCAGGCGACCATCGCGATGGACCGCATACAGTCGCCCGTCACCGGCAAGCGTCAGGGCATAGACCTCGTTGTCGGAGCTGAGTTCCGTAGGTGGGATCGGGCCGGACCGAGTCCGATGCTGCAAAGGGATCTGTTTTCCAACGCGAGTCTTCCGCAAGCCGCTCATTGCGATAGGGCTTGCCACCTTCGCGTGCAGTTCGAGCCGCCTCCCAACCGGTGATCCATTGATCGTTGAACTTCTCGCTCTGCTCACGCGTAAAATCTCGTCGAAAGATGGTCGTCGTTCCGTCCAATGAACTATAGACGTGATGGTCTTGAAATACGGCCAAGGGACGTCGCGAAGCTTCTCCGGCGAACCGATCCTGATGCCGAGCACCGTAGGTCCAACTGCCACGCGGGACCCAGACCTCACCCTCCCCGGTACTCAACCTGGCAAAGGCATTCCACTTGTCGACATCAATCTGCTTTCCATCGGCGGCAATAATCCAACGCGACATCGCGATGGAATCACCTTCGGCGTGCAGTAGATCAAACGGATCGAACTCCAAACCAGAATTCTCGTAGAAGCCCTGCTGCGGCACGCTGTCGATCCGCCGGACCCAATGCTGGCTACCGGTGAACGGGTCGACGGCGAATACCAGAATGCCGCCGTCGGCGAGCGGTTGCCGACCGGCGGCGAAGTAGGCCACACCGTCCCTGACAAGCACCGCACCGGGTACCGGCCAGGGCGATTCGACCTGCCCATAGGCCACGATTCGCTCCTCCGTCGGCGCCGCCCGCATCCGCCACACAAGTTCCCCATCATCGGCGCGGACCGCGTAAACCCATCCGGCCGCAGACCCGAACAGACACACCCCTCGATAAATCGCTGGTGGTGTATCCAAACGACCGTTCGCCGTGAATCGCCAGGCGATCTGTCCCGTATTGGCGTCCATTGCCACCAACTCATGGGCGTCAGGACGAGTGACATAGACCATGCCGTTCGCAATCGTCGGCGGGCTGACCGGCCCTTTGACGATCGGGTTCTGCTTCCAGTCATGGATGATCGGCGCGAAGGGCTCCTCATCGGCCGCAGTCGGATCCTGCAAACGAGTGGACCAGCAAGTCGCCAACGATGTCGGCCCGGGCGACTCGGCACTCGCGCTGCGCCATCGGTCCTGTCGATACTGCGGCCAATCGTTCGCTGTCGGTTCTGGGGCATTCGCGTCCGCCGTCGCCGATCCGGTTTCCAACGGAAAGTCGATTTGCTCGATGGGCAACTTCGCGGTGGAAGTTCCTTGCTTCTCGGGAGCGATCGCAACGAAGCCACGCAGCATGGGCCAACAAGTGCAATGTTTCGGCGTCGTATAGATCAACCCGTTGGCCGGGATCCAACCGCCTTCGCGGGAGCAGTTGGCCTTCGTGATTTCGTTGGCGAAAACCTCTCCCGACTTCAGATCTGTCAGGTCCATCACACCGGTGAACAGATATCTCGCGGTGGCGACCGGCGGAAAACAGTGTGCCAGGCCTGCCGGAAACGTCATCCGCACCACGCCGCTGGACGGGTCGAGCGCCGAGATTTCGGTCGGCAGCCGATTCCGGTTCTGTCCGTCCTGCGTATTGGTTTTCCCACCATGCAAAATCCACAGATCTTCGGCGAGAAACATCGCGCGCGCTTGACGCATGTGATTCATCCCCGGGGGAAACTCTTTGGACCATTGCGGCTCCCCGGTATCCGCCGAGACCACATGAATGCTGTTTCCCGCATCATGGTCGTTCAGCGAGGAAACCTCGAAAACGAGGCGGGATCCAACGAGCACGGTCCGCGACGCCACCGCCAGCCACGGATCGCCCACGCGACTCCATACTTTTTCGCCGCGATGCGCGTCGAGCACGACCGCAACGGCCGGTTCACCCCGCCGCACTCGGCCCTCGATCATCGCAACATACTTGCCGTTGGCAACGACCTGGCGCGGCATGGCCGCCGCGACACTCCAAACCTGCCTACCCGACCGGGGATCAAACGCACGGACACTCGAGTCGTCCGCCGCGATCAACCACTGACCGTCGTAGAGAATCGCTGTCGGCTTCGCCATTCCTTGAAATCGGACTACAACCTTTCCCGTCTTCGCATCGAGTGCAACCGGTTGGCCGCCGAGCACGGCGAACAGATAGCGTTTCGAGGCCACCGGACGCGACGCATCGTTGGGCAATGGAGGCAGCACAAAGTCGATCGGATTGCCATCAGGCTTTGCGAGATCGCGATGCCACAATCGCAGGCCGTTGAAGCTGTCGCGTGCGACAATCCCACCGTAGTAATTTCGTCCTCCGGCTGTGACCATACCCTCGACTTCCGAGGTGGCCGCCGCGATCCAGCGAACGCGGGCGGGGGGACCGACCAAGCGTGTCGAGTGAGACCGCGTTTCCGTCGGCGGCATGACGAGTGTGGGTCCATTCGTCCATCGCAGCCGGCCACGGTTTCCGGGCAATCCAACCGTCACCGGAATTCTCGATTCCTTCCAATCCAGCAGCCGTGAGCTGATCCTTCTCCATCAACTTCCGATCCGCGATGAAGACCGTGCCACCGGGGGCTAACACGCGATGCATCTCCTTCGGTGCCACAACATAGTCTCGGGCAACGATCGCATTCACGATATTCTCGGTGTACGGCAAGCGAGACACGTCTTGAGCCTGCTCGGCCCAGGCGAGCCCATAGTGACCATTTCGTCGCAGTTCGGCTTGCGCCACCGCGACGCGCTCCGCCGCCGGATCGAGGACATGCACCAAGTACCGTCCGCTGCGGCTCCAAGCTGCTGCCAATTGTGTGTCCCTCGCTCCCAACTGGACTACCAGGCCGCCGTGCAGCTCGACAAGCTCTTCCGGATCAGAATCCGTGACCGTCGTCACCGCATCATAAACTCGAGAAACACTTTCCTCAGAAGTACGGCTCTCCACTGCGTGGGCCCGGAAAGACGGTTCCTCCGCGATCGCATGATGACGGGAAGATCCGGTCAAGGCGAACGCTACGATGGCCATACACGGAATTTGCACGTGTCGCATCCGTTTCTCCGTTGTTGATAAACGTCGATATGCGTCAGGGCGTTGACTTGGTAGTATAAGGCCTGCCGGGAGGCAAACAACGGTCCTGCACGGCGAGTCATTCGCCGAGGAGCCAGCGGACCATTTCCCATGACCCTCGCCACCGTTCCTGCCATGAGCCTGCGTAGGGGCCTTCTCCACACTCCTTCTACTTCTTCTGTCCGAGTTCTTGATCATGACAAAAACAACGCTGAGTCGCCGTCGGTTTGTGCAAACGTCCTCGGTCCTTCTCGGCACCGCGGTTCGTTACGCGTACCGCGCCGCGCGCTTGGGGATTTCAGAGTGCCAACAATCGCCCACGGATTGGCGTCGTCGGCTGCGGCAGTCGCTGGGACCAGCGGGCCACGACGGCGGCAGGCCCCCACGGCCTGGGAAAGGAGTTTCCCAAATTCGGCGACATCGTATCGGTCTGCGATGTCGACGCTGAGCGTGTCGCGCGCGCACAAGACCTGGTCAAGGAATGGTTCGGCGCCGTTCCGGAAGGCACCGGCGACTATCGAAAAATCATTGATCGCGATGACATCGACATCGTACATCTCGTCACCCCCGATCATTGGCATGCAAAAATCGCAATCGAGGCCATGCTGTCCGGCAAAGACGTCTATTGTGAAAAGCCGATGACGCTGACCATTGCCGAGGGACGACAGATCTGCGATGTGCACGCCCGAACTGGCCGAATTCTCCAAGTCGGCACGCAGCAGCGCAGCATCCGCCCCATCCTGCAGGCCATCGCACTCATCCGGGCCGGTCGGCTCGGCAAGCTGGAGCGAGTCCAATGCGCGATCGGCGGAGCACCAACAAGCCCGGAGATCCCGGCCGTGTCACCGCCGAAACACTTCGACTGGGACCGATGGCTCGGGCCGGCTCCCGCAACGGAATACCGTTACCTGGCCGGAAATGCGCAAAGCGAAATGCGAAGCTGGTCGCGAACGCACTACGAGTTTCGCTGGTGGTACGAATACTCGGGCGGCAAGCTGACCGATTGGGGTGCGCACCATGTGGACATTGCCACTTGGGGCATGGGAAAGACTGATACCGGACCGGTGTCCATGGATCCGGTGATGGTCAGGCATCCGGTCGCGTTGCAGGACGGAGATCCCGTTGTGAACAACCAGTACAATACGGCAACAGAGTTCCTGATCCGAGCAAGGTATGCCGACGACATGGAGCTGACAATTCGGCACGACACCGACAACGGCATCTTGTTCGAGGGCACGGAGGGACGTATCTTCGTCAATCGTGGCCGCTTGACGGGACAACCGGCCGAACAACTCGCTGAAAACCCCTTGCCCGACGGTGCCTTGGAAGAAGTGTATGGTCGCCCGCTAACCGATCATGTCAGCAACTTCTTTCAATCGGTAGTCGATCGCAAGCCGCCGATCTCGGATCCGCACAGCCATCATCGTGCGCTGTCGACCTGCCACTTGGCCGGCATCGCGGCACGCCTCGGACGAAAGATCCACTGGGATCCCGAGGCCGAGCGTGTGATCGGTGACGAACAGGCTCAGCGTTTCGTTGGCCGGGATTACCGTAAAGGGTTCGAAATCGAGGACAATTCCTAGCGGCGCCGACAACGAACCAAAGCCGTATTTCCTTCCTTTCCTGGAATCGATCGTGCGATCGACGGGTTCGCCAAAACTGGCCGACTAGCAACAATCCAACCAAAGGTCCACTCCATGAGACATTTCATCAAGAACTTCGTCATCAGCCTCGCGGTCATGATTTTGCCGTGTACTGCTGCGGCGGCCTCCGAAGTGAATCTTGCCGCCGTCGCCACGCCTGCGAGTTCCCACGTATCCGGCGACACATCGTTGAGTGCGCTGCAAGACGGCTATGCTCCGGACAGCTCGTACGTACGCGGTCGCGGTTCGTACGGCAATTGGCCCACTCGCGGAACGCAATGGGTTCAGTACGAATGGAGCCAGCCGATTAGCACACGACAGATCGACGTGTTCTGGTGGAACGATCGGCGCGGCGTTCGCCTGCCCACCGCATGCCGCTTGCTCTACTGGGACGGGCAGACTTTTCAGCCAGTGAAAAACACTTCGGGGCTGGGAGTGACCCCGCACCAGTACAACACGACGACGTTTGACGAGATCAGCACATCCAAGCTCCGCCTTGAAATGGACGGTGACGGAGAGTATTCGACGGGAATCCTCGAATGGCGCGTGTACGATTCGGGCAATTCCCCCGACTTTCCGCCCTCCGTGGCAACCGGTGTCGATCGCGTCGTCCTACTCAGCGGAAAAACGTACTTAAGCGGCGACGTGAAAACGCTCGGAAAAGACGGGGAGCCTTCCCCAGAGATCTCGTGGACCAAGCTATCGGGACCCGGCGAAGTCACCTTCGCGGACGCGACAGCGTTGGCCACGACCGCAACGTTTTCCGCTCTGGGCGACTACACCCTGCAACTGAACGTCACCCAGGAATCATTAGAAGGGTCCTCCTCCCTGGCAGTCAAAGTAATTGCGGATCCGCCGAAGAAGCACCTGCAATTGATCGATACGGACAAGTACACGATCGACAGCCCACTGTGGAATCACCGCGCAAAAGCTCTGATCGTGAACTGGATCCCTCACTGCATTCGCAAGATCAACGATCCCGAATTGCCGCAGGGCGGTATCAACAATTTTATCGACGCCGCCCAGAAACTGGCCGGAAGGCCACATGGAAAGCATCGGGGCTACGTGTTTTCCAACGCTTGGGTGTACAACACGATCGAGTCGATTTGCGTAGCCTTGATGGTCAACCCGCAGGGCGACCGCGAAATCATCGATGCGCAGCGAGCGATGCAGACCACACTGGAAGACTGGATTCCGAAGATCCTGGCGGCGCAGGAACCGGATGGCTACATCCAGACGTACTTCACCTTGGGTGACTTTCCTCACTGGTCGCCCCGTCATCGCGCCGATCATGAAGGTTATGTGGCCGGCTACTTCCTGGAGGCGGCCATCGCACATTATCTGTTGACGGATCGGGCTGATGACCGGCTGTACAACGCCGCCAAGCGGTTGGCCGATTGCTGGTGCGACAATCTGGGTCCCCCTCCCAAAAAGGCCTGGTACGACGGCCATCAAGCAATGGAAATCGCCCTCGTCCGTTTCGGCCGCTTCGTCAATGACGTCGAAGGGCAAGGCCAGGGCGAACCGTACATCCAACTCGCCAAATTCCTGCTGGACAATCGGCGAGACGGAAGCGAGTACGACCAAAGCCATGTGCCGGTCGTCCAACAGTACGAGGCGGTGGGACACGCCGTCCGCGCCTCCTATTCTTACGCGGGAATGGCCGATGTCGCCATGGAAACAGGCGATGTCGACTACCACAGCGCCGTTGCCTCACTGTGGGACAACCTAGTGAATCGGAAGTATTACGTGACCGGCGGAATCGGCAGTGGGGAAACTTCGGAAGGCTTTGGACCAGACTATTCCTTGCGGCACAATGCCTACTGCGAATCATGTTCCAGTTGCGGTGAGATTTTTCTGCAGCACAAACTGCATCTGACTTATCACGATGCGAAGTATGTCGACCTGTATGAAGAGACTCTCTACAACGCCCTGCTCGGTTCGGTCGACTTGGCGGGGAAGAACTTCTATTACCAGAACCCGCTGGTTGCCAACCGCCCTCGCTACGACTGGCATGGATGTCCCTGCTGCGTGGGAAACATCCCCCGCACGTTGCTGATGCTGCCCACTTGGACTTACAGCAAGAGTGACGACGGACTCTGGATCAACCTCTTCGTCGGTAGCACCGTGAAGGTCGAAGACATCGCCGGAACGGACGTGGAGATGGTGCAAACCACGGACTATCCCTGGGATGGAAAAGTATCGATCACCGTGAATCCGGACGAGCCTCAGGAATTCAAGATCCGAATCCGGATTCCCAATCCCAGTGTCAGCAATCTGTACTCCAGCACTCCTTCGCCCGACAGCATTCCATCGATTTCGGTGAATGGTTCGCAGCTGACACCACCGATTGAGAACGGCTATGCCGAACTCTCTCGCACGTGGCAGGCGGGCGACAAGATTGACCTCGTCCTGCCGATGATCATTCAACGCATCAAAGGAAGGGACGAAATCGCCGCGACGCGAGGGCAGGTTGCGCTCCGCTATGGGCCCCTAATCTATTGCGTGGAAAGCGTGGATCAGGATCTGGAACAGACGCTACGTCCTGAGTCGGTGCTGAGTGCCGATTGGCAGGATGATTTTCTCGAAGGAATCATGATCATTCGGGGCACCTGGTCGGACGGTTCACCGTTGACTGCGATCCCCTACTATGCGCGGCAAAATCGCACTGCCCCGACTGCGAATGGACGTCGTGGCAATCCTTCCTCCGTCTGGGTGAAGGAATCGTCCGCGCGCTGATCGGACGCTGCCATCCACGTTCGACATCAGCGGACAGGGCCGAGGCAATCGGCGGCGATGGTGACCTCGTGCGGAGGATGTCTCCTTGTGCCCGCGGACAAACCCGAAGCGCTGGCGAAGAGTTCCGCCAAGAAGGCCAATCGCCCGCGAACAAACCCGAAGCGCCAGTTTTGAAGCTGCGCATTTGGCGTGCATCCTAACCCGAAGCGTCAGCGAGGAGTTTCATCCTAACGCGTCGAAAGTGTTCCCTCGCTGACGCTTCGGGTTGGGATGGATCGAAATGCGCCACTTCAGAATGGCCACTTCGAGTTACGATGCGACATTCACTTCGCAGCTACGCGAGAAAGAAGAGGTCGTGTAGCCGGACGACCGCTGACCCGCCCGGTCGAAGTCTCCTTCATCGCACAGCCGATCGCTGTGAACCGATCGGCAGCAGCGATATCTGCTTCATCCGCTACCATCGCGTTGTGCGCCGTTGCCCCGGGTGGGCTCCGCTGGATGAGAGAAGCCGACCTGCTCAGCAGAGCAGCAGCACGACGGTCGTCCGAAAGTGGGTCATCCGCCGGGCAGCCCTCATGCCTCACGATCCCGCGAAGGTCATGCACCGCTTTCGTCGTTGCCTTCTATGCATTTGCCTCACTCTCTTCCGCTAAGAGAGAGTGAGGCATTTCGACGTCCTGGAGCGTGATCGAAGCCTACCGACGGCTCGCACGACGAACCAACTTGCCTCGCAGGCAAGCGATCCCCAAAAGCAGCAGCACGATGGCCGACGGTTCCGGAACAGCCTGGACCGCCCCGGGAAACAGACCCTGCTCGTAGCCACCGTCAACGAAGGCCGCCACGAAATCGCCGGAGTCAAAAACAAGGTCGGCGTTCCAATCGCCCTCGGCCCAACCGGCCGGCGCTGCCCGTCTCATAATCGCCGGCAACAAAAACGGCAACAAAATCCAGCGAGTCGAATTCACCGTTCAGATCCACGTCGCCAACGTAGACCTTCTTCAATTCATGAAGCCATGCGATCCGGTCGCCATCGTAATCGACAACACCATCTTCGTTCAGATCAAACTCTGGCGGATTCTGGCCGCCGACGATGGCACTTGCCTGCAGATTCAGGTCCTCAACGTCCAACTCGCCGTTCTGGTTGTAGTCGCCCGGCAAAGAAGGACCGGGCCCCGTCAGCGCTGCCTCCCACAGCGACTGCACTTCTTCCTCGGTCAGTACGCGATCCAACCAGATGGCCACTTCGTCCTGCGCTCCGGAATGCGTCGTCGACGTGAGCGGGTCGGCGTGGCGTCCGCCAATTTTGGCATCATCTGTGTCAACGCCCCAACCCCATTCGGTAACGACCAGGCTTTCCGTCCGATTGACTCCATTCACCCAGACTTGAATGTTGTCGGCTCGTTCGTCTTCCGGTCCGCTGGTCGACGCCACAACATGGAACCAACCATACTCCGCCTGAATCAATGCTCGATCCCATCCACCGTCTTCCGTTGTCAGCGTTCTTTCGGCGAAGTACCCGGCTTCATTGGGATTCACGGCTACCACTAACCCGTCGTTCGCCACGACCATCTGAAAGCTCGTATCAGGCTCAAACAGGTTATTGGTGAATAGCCGGTCACCTCCCTCTGCAGAATCAGCTCGAAAAAACATGGCCACCGTCATGGCACTGGCGCCGAAATCCTCCGAAAACCCTAACAGCACATGCCCCTCGTTGTTGCTGCAATGAGCGAGATTGGCCTCTCCCCCGATGCCGGGCACAGGTGTTTCGTAATACTCGAATGCTCCCCCGCCGTCCTGTCCCTCGTTCAGGAAAAGGGGGCCAGCACATCCGGCTTGCGGTGCACCGTTTTCATAGTCGCCGTTGTAGCTTCCCGGCTCGGCGTTGCCCATGCTGTCGATTACACCACCGGTAGCGTCGGGCTCGTTCAACTCGTAGTAGTAGGTCGGCTCCAAACCGATCACCGCGTTGGCGTAGGGAGTGTCCGCCGCTCGGAGGGATTCCATCGAAGTGAAAGTCACCAAAAACAAGGCTGCGAACTTGAGGTACATCTTCATCCAGCAAATTCCTTCATAGTGTAAACACGACAACGGTCTTGAAATACAAATAGAACGTCAAGTGAGCACAGCGTAAGGTATTACACCGCTCCTAGGGATTCAAGGCTTTCGCGGGAGAAATCGAAACTTGGGCCCGAGGCATCCATGGAAGGCAGGGCCTCGCGGCGCGGCTTTTCCTTCGAGAACAAGCAGGAATCCTATTTTCCAGACTCGGAGCAACTTGCGGCGAAGCCGCTTAGGGCCCAGCCAGAATGGCCCCCGTCGGAGCTTGCCCCTCATGCGATCGTTGCCAGGAAGGTTCACGAAATGGCGCGCGTACCGGCCGGTACGCGATCGCGGCAAGTGCCGGATGACAAGAGACACCGGGGTTCGAACAGAGAATTTGAACCACAGAGGACACGGAGAGCACAGAGTGGACGGAGCGCGATCTATTGACGGAAAAGGAGACCAGATGCGCCTTTGCAGCACATCGCAACCGTTCGCCTGGGCTGTTGGAATCGACATACGAACAGTGCCTAGCACGCGAGCTTGCTCGGCAGCAAGTCACCATTCAGCTGCCGGTGCCTCTTCCCGTTGAATACAAAGAATTTGCCCGAATTGCGACGATCGGATTGATGTCCTGGTAAAAAACCGATCCATCCTGGAACGGAAAACGGTCGACCAGACCGAAGGGATTCACAGGGCGCACCGGTTGACCTGCATGAAACTGGCGCAAGAAAAGAAAACAGGCCCCATCCTGTTCGGCACACGAGTTGTCGCCGCATTCTGGTGGGCCAACGCTCGGCTTGTTCTCCGCAATCCGCCACATTTTGGACTCGCTCGGGCCCACCCTACAACTGGCTAGCCAATCGCGTGCCGAACGGGATTGGGACAGGCCTGCTGATCAACTTCCATGTTGAGGTACTGCGCGATGGAACAACAACGCTGCAAGCGTTAACCTCGATGATCTCGTTACCTCCGCGATCTCGTTTCCTCTGTGATCTCGGTGCCCTCGGTGGTAGAACCGACTCTTGTTCGATCCATTGGATGCGGCGGAGCGAACCTCAATGGCCACTCTGCGATTGCAGCGTGTTTACGAGGATGGCAGTTTGGCGGCCGTTCAGCTTCAGCGAGACTCGCCCCGACTCATCGCGAGCGAGCGTATCGACAGCGCCGGTTGCCGGATCGAGCCGGAGCCAATTCCCCGCTGGAGCGATCATGGTTCCCCCGTAGTCTGACGCTCCGACGTTCACGACGAGCAGAACCTCGTGTTCCTCGCGGGTGAATCGACCAAGGCAGATCCTCGGCGACGGAGGTTCCAGGTCAACCGCGAGCGGTGTCGCGTCGACGAGTGCGGAAGGGAAGTCGTCGGAATTGTCGGCGTCTGCCCGCAACACGCTTCCGTCAACGGCCAAGAACTGCGTGACGATGTCCGCCACCGGTTTGGGAAAATCGACGCCGAATGGTATCACCAGAGCCCGATATCGCTGCCCACCAACCGTCAGGCCACCATCCGCGTCGACGCGGGCCTGCTGGAGGTTCTCGTGATCGATCAGCGTGAACGGAATCTGGTGGCGTTGGAGCGCGCGGCCCGCTTGCTGGAATGACGCGACCAGACGTTGAGCCTGCAATGACTGCGAGCTCACTTGCAGCGGTTCCGCAACAGGAAGATATTCGCTCCAAAGATCCAAGATCGGATAGTACAGCAGCACCTGGGGATCCGGTGAAGCATTTCGTAGGATCGCATTCAACCGGCCGACGAATTCGCAATACGCACGATAATCTTCGACCGATCGGTCGCTGACGCCGTAGTACAACGTGAAGTCGGTGACACCCCAGGCTGCCTGCCAGGCGGCGGTCGCCTGCATCCACGACACATCCACCGGCCCGGCACCGCCCATCTTCTGACTGAAATCACTCACTTCCGTCATGACCCTTCGCTGACCACCGAGTCGCGCGGCACTGGCGGGTAAGGCTGCCGTGAGCCAACCGCTGTGAATCACCGCTTCCGGATCGGAATTCAGCAGATCCAGACCGGGAATCTGCATCCGACTCAACACCTTCAATCCGTTTCCTTCCAACGGAACATGGTGCAGCACCGCTTCCTCCCACAGGCTGTGCCCCGAGGAGGCCACGCGATGCTCGGCGCACCACCGCTCGATCGCTCCGAAATATCGCTCGGCCACCAGGTCCGCAATCAAGGACCAGAACTGATGGCGCACTTTTCGATCTGCTGCGGAGTCACCAACAAACAGACTCTCCCGATGCTTGATCAGATCTTGCCCGTACCGCTGCCGGTAGAGACGCGGAAGGTCCTGGGTCCAGGGAACGCGTGGCAAGAGTTTTACTTGCGGATCGATCGGATCCACGACCGGCACACGCTGGCGCAGCATCTTCGGGAATCTGACCGATATTCACTGCGATCAGGGATGGTTCATCGGTGAACATCGCCTGAATGGTCTCCCCAAAAAACGGCGACAATCGTTGCCAGTACTGCTCGTGCGTCTTTGTGAGAAAACAATCGCACGGCTTGATCGTTCAGCAGGTTCGGATACCGACGCGCAGCGTAGTAATTGTTGCTGGCGTGCGTAAACTCATACGCCGGTCGAACAACAAAGGGGTCATCGCGTGTGGCGTCATGGGCCAGTTCCAACGCTTCGAATGCTGGATTCTCCTGGAGGACGAGACCTCCCGCCGCACCGCTCGGATAACCTTGTTCATCGTATAGCCAGACGATCTGCCCCATTTCGTGGCATGCGCCGACAACCGCGACTAAGTCGTTCCAATGCTCCTCGGAGTTCATGTAATCGCGAAACGGAACATTGCAGACGATCCCGCCCAATCCGAGATCTCGGTAATGCCGCATGCGATCGCCCGCGGCACGCCTTCTCTGCTGTTCCACCTCTTGTCGCTCTTTCGCCTCCTCTTCCGACGCAACTGCTCTGGCGCCCAAATCGACTCCGTGCACAATCTGTAGAGGACGATCCCGCGGAGTCGGACGCTCCCAAGCATCTTGCCATGTGTCCGGCAGCGAGGCAGGCAGTTCTTTGCTGCAAAAGGCCAGACGCCGTTCTTTGGGCAAGAATCGGCCGTTCCTTTGCCGATCCCTCTTTCCTTGCGTCTCGAGGGTGGACGCTGTGAAATGCGCCGGAGAGGGTGGTCCGCCGCGTGCGCAGCCAGAACAATACACGGCAACAGAAAAACTGCCGACGCGAAACCGGCACCTGGTTTCCATCGAACAGCACAACGATGATGGCAGACTCTATAACGTGTCATCCGTTACTCCGATAATATGTGCGGTGACCTCTTTGTTCGACTGCATTGCAAGTTCATTCGAGCGCATTTCGGAAGCGGGAGGACGTTTTGCAGTGCGCTCTCGATTCATCTTCCATCCATGGAAAGTCTAACGACCTCGCTTCTGCTTGGCCTCGTTCTCGTCGAGAACACACACCCAAAACTCGCGTGCGGGGACCAAATGATGGTAGATGAACGCCTGTGTCATGTCGTCCGTCGGCACAACCGGTCGCACAACATCTCGGTCCGCGATGTGTGCTCGCCCCACCAAGCGGAGCGTTACCGGACCGGACTGCGCGGTGGATGGCACCGAGAGCGTAACCTGTGCGTCGTCTTCGTCGGCTGGGATGGTTGCATTTTCTAACGAGAACCCCGCCGGAGGATCCTGCAGCGAAATGGATATTTCACCGGAAAAACCGTCCCGGCGGAGGGCGTAAACCGTGATCGGTGCCGGGGCACCTGCCCGCACGTTCAAACCGGATGGAGCGATCGAACACTGGAAATCCGGCTGAGGTGGTCCGATTCGAATACGGTACCCGTAGTCAACGCCGCCCGCATTCTGTGCGTCATGCAGGTGCAGAAAGTAGACCCCGGTCTTGGGAACAACGTAACTCACGTAGGAATCGGCGTGGTGTGTCGTCAGCCCGGCCCCCGGGTCTTCGTAATCGTCGTTCCCCGCGATCGGCTGCCCCCAGGCATCGTTGATCTCCACACAGGCGTCGAGGGGAGAATTCAGACGCCGCGCCACCACTTCGGCGACAACGCGATCGCCGACCGTGCCTTCGAACCGATACACGTCCCAGTCACCCACCTCGCCAATGCGGCCGTTGACAAGCGTCGGGAAGCGTTAACCGCTGCGCGGTCGAACGATCGCCATTCGGCTCCTTTTCGAAGCATTCCGGCAGGGCACCGACCGCAAAGCGCACATCGTTTGATCTACCTCCTCGCCCACGAACGGTCGTCGAATGGAGTCCGACGGGGCGATCTTCAGCTCGCAGTCGAAAGGCCCGACTGGGGAGATTCCAACCGTTGACCTGCACCGTCGCCTGCTGGCCAGCGCGAACGCCGAGCGGGAAGATGCTTGTCACATACGGAATCTCCCCGATCGAGATTCGGTACACGAAATCCTCCCGGCCGCGGTAGATCCCATCTCGAATTTCCAGCTCGTAGAAGCCGTCCGCCGGAATTTGGCAAAAAAGAACCGGATCGGGATGAAAGAAGTGATCATCCGAAAAAGCTACTTCGCGACCGTGACTGTCGCGCAACGTCAAGGCGGCCTGGAACCATCCCGGTACGGCATCGGCCAGATAGGGAATCAGCCGTCGAGCAGTGGTGGAAGCCACGAGCCTTGCATTCCGCTGAGCCCGAAAGCGAAACCGGTCAACGTCTCCGGGAAGGATCTGCCCATTTACAATGACCGGGAGGGAGTCTGGAATCTGCGTGACGGCCAACGGATCCTCCGATTCCGTTTCGCGATGCTCCGGCAACAGGTCCACCAGAAAGCGAACCGGATTGCTCAATCCCAACGCCGTCTGCAGACGAATGTCATACGGACCAGGTTTCGCATTTCGATCTAACGTGAACTGGGCGTGCACCAGCTCCTCGATCTGCGGATTCGGTTGTCGCCTGGTATCGGATCGTTTCTTCTCGTAGTCCCGAAATCGCGACAACTGTTCCCGGTCAACGCCCAGTTTTTCGGCGAAGACCGCTAGGGTTTCCGCTGGGTCTTGAACCGGTGACTCCTTCTGTGTCTCACGCAATTGCTGTTTGGCGAGACGGATCTTGTCGCGCAAGTCGTTGATTTCTCGCTGGGTCAACGGCTGGACGTGTTTTCGGACCAAACCCTGCAAGCCACCCCCCGAAACAACGATCGCGGACACACCCTCCAGAAACTGGCCGCCAAGGACAACATCCACACGGGTGCCTTGCTGCGCACCAGCCGGGTAGATGTACCCAATGTGTGGATCCTTTTGAGCGTACAAAGTTGCTGCAAGAACCAGGCACGCCCCGAGAACCGGAGTAGTGAGAATCAGGCGGCAGGGCGGCAGAATCATGGGGCAATCTGGCATTCTTGAGCGAGGAATCGCCGGTCGGTTGCTTCGAGCCTTCCGATCAAACAATCAGTTCCTTTAACGGGCCGCCCGATCGGCATGTCATCCGACGCGGGAGGCGTGACGCGCAGCTTCAGCCCTTGCGGGTGAGGCAGAGCCCCATCCGGATCGATACCGAGTTGTTGGTAAATGCTGCGAATCAGATCCCAGGGATAGACCGGCCGATCCTGAACCGCTTCGCCGCGCGCATCCGATGCACCGACGACCTGCCCCCCCTGAAATCCACCGCCGGCCACCAGGCAGCTAAAGACTCGACCGTAATGTCCGCGTCCCCCGTTCCACGGCGCCTCCCACTGCACCCGCGGTGTCCGGCCAAACTCCCCCAGACACCAGACGATCGTCTCGTCCAGCAATCCCTGGTCGGCCAGATCCTGCAACAGGGAGCTCAGCCCCCGGTCGAGTTCTGGCAGCTTCCGCCGCATCGCTTGAAAATGTTCCTTATGTGTATCCCAGCCGTTGTAATTGATCGTGACATATCGCACGCCCGCCTGCACAAGACGGCGGGCCATCAGGCATGACTGCCCGAATTTGCTGCGACCATAGCGAGCTCGCAGTTCCTCTGTTTCCTCGGACAGATCAAACACCGCCCCCGCATCACCCAGAATCAGATCGTACGCCTGCTCCTCGCATTTGCGATACGGGTCGAGTTGCTGCCCACCCTCCATCGCCTTGCCCAGCGTGTTCAAGCTGTGCAGCAACTGTCGACGGCCAACCTGCCGTTGATCCGAAATGCCTTCGGCGACAACGCCCTCGACCACAAACCGTGGCCGATTGGGATCCCCACCGGTCGCGAACGGCTTGTATCGGGAACCGAGGAATCCAGCTTCGGAGAATCGTCCTTGCGGCTGCGTCAACACGACATACGGCGGGATCAAACCTTCGTAACCCGCCTCATAGCCTTTGCAATAGCGAAACCACGGCACCGACCGTGGGATAGACCAGATCGTCTTCCGAGTTGCGACCGGTCTGCACCATATAGGAAGCCGTCTCATGCCCGTTCACACCGTGCGTCATACTCCGAATCAGCGAATACCGATGTGCCTGCTGCGCGAGTTGTGGGAGCAGTTGTCCGATCCGAATTCCATCCACATTCGTGGCAATCGCCCTGTTGAGCGGACCGCAATAGTCTTCCCCGGCTTGCGGCTTGGGATCGAAAGTATCCAGATGCGCCGGCCCGCCCCACAACCAGATCTGAATTACCGATTTCGCCTTGCCGAAGTCCGCGATGGGGGCCGCCGCCTGAATTGAGCGATTGCCAAACCACAGCGCCGTCACACCCATTAATCCCTGTTGCAGAAGCTCGCGTCGTGTCAGCCCCGACCGCCCACTCCCGTCCGGATAGAATCGTGTGGTCGTTCCCATCGCTTTTCCCTTGATCGCGTTCTTCTTGCGTCGGTCGCTCGCGGACCGCCGGCTCTACTTAATGACGACAAAAGAATTCGGGACTATTGATCAATGCCCACGCCAAATCGACAAATGCCTGCTGCTTCGTCACTTGACCGGTTTCCAGATACGTTTGAAAGGACTGCAGCTCCATCTCGTTGGGCAGTCGTGAAAGGATCGTGAGATAGAAATTGGCCGTTGTTTCCATCGGATTGCTGCCGGAGCGTGCCAGCTCCCGTAGCTTCTGACTGCGCTCGATCTTGCGTTGAATATGCGTGGAGTTCAGCAAGTGCAATCGCTGCGCACCGCTGGGCCGATCGCTGCGTTCCGACAGCAACCCGGTATCACGTGGCGGCCGACCGAACAGTTCCAGAAACGGACTCGTAATGCTGCCATCTGCCAGGGCAATTGTGCGATGATCCTCGGGAATGAAAGTAAACGGCTCGGGAATCACACTCGAATACTGCTCCGTCGTTCCGGTAATCTGACACAGCGCATCAATCAACACCTCCGCATCCAGGCGGCGCAGCGGATAATACGCAAAATCCTGTGCAGCTTCCGAGTTCTTCGGACTCGCGGAATGGAAGATAGCTGATAGGTCTTTGAGTTGAGAATCATTCGGTAGAGCTGCCGCAAATCGTAGCGTGCTGCCACCAGTTCGCGGCACAGCAAGGCCAACAACTCCGGATTTCGCGGGGGATTGTCGGGACGAATATCGTCCGGTTCGTGAATGATCCCACGGCCGAGCAGCCAGAACCAGACCCGATTGGCGATGTTACGCGTGAACCACGGGTTGGCCGGTGTGATCAGCCAATCGGCAAACACGATCCGTGGATCGCGATGGGGAGCCAACTGCACGACCGTCCCGTCGGGAAAGGTGGCCACCCGCGACTCACGCTCCGTGTTTGCCTTCAGCGAGTCGAAGTAGATGATCTCTTCCTTCCACTCCCGCGTTGACTTGTATCCGATGTCCGAGAAGAACACCGCCATATTCTGCAGTTCCTCGCCGGACCAACCTTCCGGACGAACACCCAGGAAGGTCAGTGAAACCGCCTGAGCGATACCAAGGGGTTCCGAACTCTGGACGGCACGATAGAAATTGACCTGGGGCACGCGAAAGTTACTGCCGCTGGCGGTGAGCATCTCGCGGGCGAATCGATCGTAGGGCATGTTCTCCTTCAGGCAGCTCCAGATCCATCGATGATACGCCTGCACGGCGTTGGGCCACAGGTTAATCGGGAACTCCGATTTCACTCGCAGCACATCGGCCCATTTCAGGGCCCAGTAATCCGCAAACTCTTCACGCTCGAGCAGATCATCGACAAGCTGACGCCGCTTTTTCGGATTGCGATCAACCAAGAAGCGGCCCGCCTCCTGGGCGGTGGGCAACGTTCCAATTACATCCAGGTACACGCGACGGACAAATACCGCGTCCGAGCAGACCCGCGCTGGAGGAAGCCCCGACTTTCTGAGTTGGCGGAACACGCAACGGTCAATCGGTCCTTGCGGTGTCAGATCCAGATTGCTGGCGAACACCGATTCTGCCAGATACTGTTCGCGTGTATCCTGCGGTGCCGCTCCCACAACCAGAATTGCCGCCATCAGCCATCCGTTCATCGCCCCACCTTTGTCATCCGCATCCGATGCCGCGTCGGATCAGCGACCCACCCGCTTGTGCCATTTCCCGTGAGCTCGTTTTGCCACGTTCCTCACCTTTCCCCTTCTTCGATTATGAATGGGACCTCCGTTTGCAGCAAGAAACTGCGCACAGACTCCACCAAAGACCGGGCCTTCGACGTCAAGAATTCGCCAAATCCCGCCGACCGACCGGCAGTGACAGCCATGGCGTCCGAATGGAGACCTGTTACTCGGCCTCTTCTGAAGCGGTCTCCATCAAGAACCGCGCGGTTCCAGACAAAGGACACGGCCACCCTTCAGAGTCAAGAACAATCGACCACGGGCAGCGGCCATACCGTCGAAGATCGGAGGAGCTGGCAGTTCGCAACGCCCCAACTCGGCACCATCTACGGCAGAGTACGCCAGCAGCAGAGCGCCCTGTTGCCCGGTCGCCGGTTCGGTGCGCGTGACGGTATCGGCGTCCGGGCCAGCGACAAAGATCGTTTCTCCGCGCGCAACATCGCCTGCACCTGCACCGGCACGCTCTTGGTCCACTTCATGCTGTTCGCATTACGCTCTCGAGCGTACAAGCGATAAGGTGCATCTTGAAACGCGTTCGACCAATGGACGTTCTCGCGAGCATATCCGTAGATCGTTGCATCATCGTACAGCAGCAGGCGGCCGTAGATCAGATTCCTATCGCGGCCACTGCAACCCGTCGCGATGGACGACTCCGCCGCGAACACCCAATACGATCGATGGGTCCAGGAATCATCCAGAAAGTCGGTTAGGGTAAACAGATGAGGCACGCGGCGTTCCAGTGGTTGCCCATTCTTGGAAAACGGCAGATCGCGAAAGTAGATATGATCGCCGTCCGCGACGAGAATATCCGATCGCGAACCGGGCATCCGGTTTTGATCGAACTGGTCGGGCTGCCTGCCTGTTTCCGGATCGGGGCTATACACATTGTGAACGCTCAACACATGGCCGGTGCTCGGCTCGAGCCGAAACAGATCGAGACCGCCGTCCAAGTAGGAAGATCGCCCCGCCGTGAAGTAAGCCACATCCTCATCGACGAGGATACTGCCGTGAATCGGCCAGACTGACTCGAGCTGGCCGGATGACGCAATGCGTTGCATACCGCGCGCTGCACGGAACCGCCATGCCAGGGAACCGTCCTCTACGTGCAAGCGGTAAACACAACCATCACGACAACCGAGCATGGCGAACCCATCGTGGATCGTGGGAGGCGAATCAACTCGCGCGTCCGTGACATAGTCCCAACCAATCTTGCCGGAATCCGTGTCCAAAGCCACAAGCCGATGTTCATCGATACTGGCGACGAATACTTTTCCGTTTGCCACGCTCGGCGGTGCAAGTCGGGCACCGATCGCAACCTGCCATTTCACCCGCAAATCCGAAGAGACGGCACAGCTCGCGACACCGCTTCGACCTGGATTCCCACGATAGGTCGGCCAGTCCTCCGGATGCGTCGCAGCACCGGACCGGCCATAAGCCGTGCCCTTCTCTAGTGGCGGCGGATCCAGGACCGAGTTCGCGGCGAGTGGCACTCGCGCGGCAGCCAGCGCATTGAAGCCGGTCAATTTCGCGGTGATGTAGCAACCACAAGAATGGGGTGGCACATATAGCAGGCCGTTGGCCGGCATGACACCATAGCGGCAGACACCTCGGGCCCAACTATTCCACAGATGCTCGCCGGACTGCAGATCGAGAAACTCCGTGCCGCGGCGTCCACCGAGAATATAACGTTCCGTTGCCTTGCTCACGTAGCAGCGATGGTGATGCCCGGGATTCTCCGCTGCAATCTGTTTGACGATCTCGCCGGTTTCCAAATTCCGTTGCACCGCGAAATAGGGCCCCCACGCGGGCCCGGTGTATTTTGTTCCCGTGTCATACGGTTGGAATCCGCCGATCCACACCGAATCCTGCGTAACGAACACATCGCGGACGGAAACCAAGTCCGTCTTCTGCGTCCAGCGAACACGACCATCTTCCGGCCGAAGACAGGTCACCGCCTGTTTGTTCCAGCACACCAGCGCATAAGAACTTGCCGCACGCGGCGGTTCCATCCGCTGCGACCACAGCGTCTGGCCGGTCCTCAGGTCGAGACACACGAGTGTTCCTTTCCGGTGAAAGAACACGCGATTTTCGCAGGCCTGCAGGCTTAGCGGTTTGAGACCCGCCGCGTCGGCGCCGGTCCGCTTCCAAAGGAGCGTTCCGGTGTCCGCATCCAGCGCGACCAGGAATCGCCCGGCCCGATTCTCCGCTTGCTTGAACGACTGGATCAGCGGCTGTCCTGTCTCGCGAGCGTGCAAAGGCCCTCCACGACGTCGCGCTGCATCCTGCAATTGTTTGTATTTTGCGAGCTCCTGATCGGTCGCCGTTTTGGCAGCGACGATCAATACGCCATCCTGCCAGAGGATCTCGTCGGCTCCTTCCGTCTCATCGTACACGCGCAAGATCTCACCGGTCCGCGCGTCCAATGCACTGACCGCCGCGTGGTAGCCGAGCGTTACGTAGACTCGACCGTCGGCGGCCACGAGTCGGCGCTGCAGTTGAATCGGCACCGAAGTCCAACCCGCCAGATGGGTGTACCACTGATCGATCGGACGTTTCCACAACAGCAACCCGTTGTGCGCATCCCGTGCCATGACATTCCAATCGGCGGCTCCCTGCAAATTGCCAGTAGGGCCTTCATCCACGAGATAGAAGATTCGGCCGCCGGACGAGACGACCGCAGCGACACTGGACGTGTACTCGTGACTTCGAGTATGAGTGGGGCCAGCGCTCCATTGCAGGTGGCGCGGTGGACCGACAAGCCGATCCTGGGATACCGGATTGCCACTGGCGTCGTACAGATAATGCGTCCATTCGTCGGCACCTTGCCGCATGGGTTTGACGACTTTCGTCCAGCCGTCGCCGTCCTTCACATACGCCGTTCCGCCCGGGACGAGCACGCGCAGCCACTCGTCCTGCTGTACTTGATCTGGTTCTTCCACGATTAATAGATTCACCAAATGATCGACGTAGGGAAGGGACACCGCGCGGCAACGCATCACCGACACCGGCCCGTACAGACCGCGCTGCCGAAGCAGATCTCGCGCCGCAGCGACCTCTGTCGAGTCGGCCGACAAACCGTGCACGACATTCCGCCCACCGGCTGCCAGATCCGCGGTCCGTTGCCCGGTGCCGCACCCCAAGTGCACGACGAGCCCGCCTCGCAATTCCTTTGCCGCCTCGATCATTTCCTCCGTGCCGATCGACAGCCTTTCCTCGGCGCCGGCGGAAGCTCCCCATGCGATCCCCAGGACAATCACAGCCGATCCGAACGCGGTTACCATATGCGGGTCCCCCAGTAATTTCGATTCGATGCCTATCCGATTCGTCTCATCAAGTCGTGTTGCTCACCCCGATTGCCAACCGGTAGCGGGGTCATCGCCCATGCCGCTCGAGTCAATGCCCGCCGCACAAACCGTAGCCGCAGGATGGGCGTAGGGCGTAGGGTGGGCGTAGCGAAGCGCACGCCCACCAACGTCTCACGGGTGAATATGGGCGCTGGTGGGCCGCTCGGACCGCTGATGGGCACGTCACCGAACTTCATTCGATTACCATTTTGATCGTCTGGCCGGCGGTGACCTGAACGGGAGCTGCAAAACGAATCTTCAGCTGACCATCCTCCACGTGCCATTCCATTGCCATGCTTTCGTCGTGGAAGTCCGGATTCACCTCGACATTCGTCGGCGCAATTCCGTGGCCTAGTTCGAGCGAAAATTCCTCAAGTCGCAGGGTTCCGTAACGCAGTCCCAGAGTCGCGTTCTGACGTTTTCCTTGGATCTGCTGCGTAAAGGTCCCCCAACCTTCCGCCACAGTGAACGCACAGCGAAAATCTTCGGGCGTAATCCGTGGAGCAAACGCAAGAAAACCACGAGGTCCGTGATAGCGATAGCCGCAGGCAGCCAGGTAGACACCAAAACTGGCCATGGCGCGCGCATAGTGATCGCCACACTCGATTTCATTGAACGGGTTGCGCCGCAGGGGGTGATAGCGGTCATGGATCGTACGCGTGATGGCGAGTCCCTCGGTCACCATTCTTTCCCAGAGCATGTGTCCAGCGACCTGGTACTCGAATCCGGTCATGCATTCATTGAAATAGGCGGCGAAGCCGGGATTCCCTTTCTCCAGCGCATCAGCGTCTCCCTTGGGAAACGTACACATGAGCAGACCGCCTTCCCCCGCCAAGGCGTACCAACGTCCTTTCGGAAAAGCGGTCCGGTATGGACCCACGTCGGGCGTGTAGTTGTATCGCCACAGCGACTGCAAGGCTGTGCGGACTTTCTGCGGATCCAGCACGCGGCCCAACCCCACTTGAAACGCATAACTCTGGCCGAAAACCTGGTCGATTTCGCAACCACCGTACGAGCCGGGCGACTGCGGCCGATCGGGATCTCCTCGATGAATAAAGAACTCACCGTTGAACAATCGTTCGCCGATCGCATCGCGGCCGCGGGCTGCGAGTTGGGACACCCGCTCTTGGAACGGCCGATCATCCATCTCACGGGCCATCGCTTCGCCGGCACGCAAGGCGGCCACGTACAGCGAGCTGATCCAAGCCACTTCCCCATACCAAGCATCATCCAGTGTGTTGTACTGGGGCTGATCCAGCACACCGTCCCGATCGGAATCCAGTTCCATCAGCCACTCAATGGATCGCTTGATTCGGGGCCACGTGCGGCGGAGAAATTGATCGTCGGGACTCATTTGGTGCTCCCGATACGCTCGCAGAATCGTGCCCGCCTGGCCGTCCGCGGCGGCGTGCATTGCGACTTCCGGACCACGATAGCCAATCACGCCGGTGGCCGGCTGGAATGACACCCCAAAGTCAACACGTTCCCGCGTGATCCGTTCCAGTTCCGGAAAGACGCGTCCCACGGCTTGCGCATATTGCCACACGTGCAGACAGGTTCCGGCGCAGCAGCCGACACCCTCCCATCCGTAGAAGCGACCGTTACGAAACCGGTAGCAAGTCGTGGTCGCTAAGATGGAAGTATTGACGAACGTCCGGTCAAGAAACCAGAACGGCAGCGTCGAGTCGTACCAGGTGTCGTGCCACAATCGCGTCTGTTCGTACAAGCGATCGAGATGTTCCGCCAGGAAAACAGCCACGTCTTGCGCGTTGGCAAACCGCGTCGCGTAATAACGACCGACGGGCGTCGAGAACTCATTCAACTGGGCATTCGGAAAACACCACACGACCGCGAAGGTGACGACTGTCGACTCCCCCGGCGCCAGAGTGCAACCGCGCTGCAACGCGCCGATCAGCGGCCGATGGGCTTCGCCGGTCGCCTCCGCGATTTCTCGATCATCCGTCGAAAGGAATGCCGCTGCCGGCAATTCGTCGGCGGCGACGGTGGCCGCTCCCTCAGTTCGCGACTTCGGCAGCGGCGAGTCGAACAGGACGAGCCCCATCGTGCCGTAGTCGGGCTGTTGGGCGAGCGGCGGAGGCAGTACCTGCGGACGATCGCTGAAGATGATCTGATCGACTCCGATATTGCCCCAACCACCTCGTTCGTTGTCTACAACCTGCAACTGGGCTGTGCGGCCCGCCCAGCGGCGCACATCCCAGGTGCGTGGCGTCATGCGGTTGTCATTCTGACCGGTGGCCGAGAGCACGACGCGATCATCGACCAGCAAGTTCATGCAGGTCCGTTCCCGGTGCGCTCCGCCTCCCATGCGAAAATTGATGAAATCTCGATCCACCACAAAGTCGGGACTCGTCAAAGTCCCGGTGGCGGCATCCTTGCTGCTGACGCTGTCCCCCGGCGCCGCAGCGTGGGAATTGACCGTCCGTTGGCCGTGCGCTTGCACGTCCCCCTGGTAGGCGGGAATCTCGGCCACGGCACTTGGCCCAGATCCAAACGCTTCTCCCGTGGTCCTCCAGCCCTCATACGTGGTCGCCTCAAAATCCGCGTAGACGATGTCCGCTCGCGGAACCGCTCGTGCGGCCTGCGGCCACTCCTCGGCCGAGCAATCGAGTAGCTGGATTCCGGCAAGCGCCACAGTGCGATTGCGTCGTACCACGGGCGCAGCAACACCGCTTCTCAGGCAGACGGCATTTTCCAACCAGCCGGACAGCGCAATCTCGGCCGGTCGCGGACCATTGTTCGTGACCGTGTACCGCATGATCGTGGCCGGCAGACTGGATTCCTCTGTATTTACGGGAATAAACGGCGAAAACGCCTCGAGGGAAACATCCACAGGCAGCGATGCGTCGCGAAAACGCACCATGCCCATGGGGTACTCGCCGTAAAACGTGACGTCAGAAAAACCACGCCGATCCAATCGTCGCTGGACCACACCGTCCTCGGTCACGACCGAAAGGGCAAAGCCCTGCTCGACCGGTGCCGTGGTGCTTAAGGGTTGACGATAGTGGACTCCAGCTCCCGATGTATGCCGATTCTCATTGAAGATATCCCACAACCACAGCCGCCCATCGCCGCTCAAATAGAGTTGCCCGGCGCACACGCCGCCGATCGGCATCCCAATGTGTTCTAATTCTCCACCACGATAAGCGTGACGAGTGCCGCGAGCCGTTAACGATTCAACCCAGGCGGGGTCGAGTTTTTTGTCGACCGGAACGAGATTCTCGAAGTCCTCCGGGTCAAACGGTCCTGCAACGGTTGGCAGCGAGAGCATGCCAAGTCCGAACGCGCCGCAGCCCACGGTCTTGAGAAACTCACGGCGCGGTGCATCGATCTGGCAGGAGCACTTCGATTTTCTTGACTGAGGCTGCTTCATGCTTCTTACTCGCCATCGCCTGCGGAACTGTCAGAAGTCGATGGAACGATTCACCGACACGGAGCTGATTATACACGGAGCGGAACGGCCGCAACTGAACGGGATGTTCCCGCCGCCGAGAAAAGAGATTACGATGCGGTGGTTTACTGGGAGACGGGAGCAAGATCCATGACTTTCCTTGCGGTAGCGTTGCTGGCGAGCCTGAGTCTTGCCTCGGCCGAACAGCTGATCGATGACTTCCATTATCCCGATGATCAAACGGCCCAACAGACCTGGGTCGCACAGGCGGATGGCGGAGCCCCCAGCATCGTCTCCGTCGTCACCGACGGCGAACGAAGCGTCCTTCGGTTGATCGGTCCGTTTGCCACACAACCCGACCTGGAGCGTGTGTACGTAGACCGAGCCGTTGACCTGAATCTGGCCAGTGCTGGCGAATTGCTGCTCGAACTGAAAGCCGAATCGGCCGCGGCCGCCACTGCGCGAGTTTCTCTCTATTGCCACAGTCAGAACGGCTGGTACGCAGCCGGCGGCGGCTTCGCCTCGACCGGATGGAATACGCTCCGATTCTCGAAGGCCTCGTTCCGCGTCGAAGGTCAGCCCCAAGGTTGGCATCAGATCGATCGAGTTCGAATCGCCATTTGGCGAGGTCAGGCCGAGGACTCCAGCTACCGAATTGGTCGCTTGTCTGCCGCGGAAAACCAAGTGGCGTTGATCATTCCCGGAGCTGCGAGCGACCGTGGACGCGAGACCGGCCTGAGCACGGCCACGGAACTGTCACAAATGATCGCCGACCTCGGACTCGGCAGTGACGCCATCGAGGATTCCGCCTTGACTGACCATGCCCTGGGAAGTCGACGAGTGGCAATCCTGGCTTACAACCCGAATCTATCCCAAGAAGCGATCGACGAGCTGGTTCGCTTTGTGGAACGCGGTGGAAGATTATTCGCTTGCTACCAATTGCCCGAGCCGTTGGCCGAATCCCTCGGTTTCGAAAATCTCCGCTATCGGCGTCAAGAACATGCCGGTCAATTTGCCGAGATCCGTTTCGATGCGAATGCGATCGACGGGCTACCGGCGGCCGTGCGTCAAGCTTCCTGGAACATCACAACCGCGGAACCGGTGGCCCATGGTGCGCGAGTCGTCGGGCGCTGGTACGATCAACTCGGCCATCCCACCAATCAGCCAGCGTTACTGATCAGCGATCGTGGTGCGTTCTTCTCTCACATCATTTTGCCGGATGATCATGCGGGTAAGCAACGAATGATCGCCGCCATCCTGGGGCACCTCGCACCCGAGTTGTGGAAACAGATGGCCGAGACGCAGCTCGCCCGAGCAGGACGTGTGGGGCACTGCAGCAATCTGGAAACCGCTCAGCAATACCTGCGGTCCCGCGACCGAGGGGCAGTAACAACACACTTGGAATCCGCGACGAACAACCTGCAGTCGGCCCAGACGCAGTTCGATCGCCAGGAATATCGGCAAGCCGCCGATCAAGCCCGAGCCGCACATGAGCAATTCGTGCAAGCGTATTTGCTGGCGCAGCCGAGCCCCGTGCAGGAAGCCCGCGCAATCTGGAACCACTCGGGAACCGGAGCCTACGATGGCGACTGGGACCGAACCGCCCGAGAACTGACGGAGGCGGGTTTCAACATGGTGATGCCCAACATGCTGTGGGGTGGTCGGGCCCACTATCCGAGTGATCTTCTACCGCGGAGTGAAACCTACAAGAAGTGGGGAGATCAACTGGCGCAATGTACGACCGCAGCAAGAAAATACGGCCTGGAAGTCCACGTGTGGAAGGTTAACTTCAACTTATCCGGTGCTCCACAGGCGTTCGTCCAGATGATTCATCGAGAGAAACGCAATCAGGTTTCTGTCGATGGACAAACGCACGATTGGCTCTGCCCCTCGCATCCGGACAACCAACAACTCGAATTGGCAAGCATGTTGGAGGTCGTCGCAACTATCCGGTGGACGGCTTACACTTTGACTACATCCGTTACCCGGGGCGCGACAAGTGCTACTGCGAGGGTTGCCGCCAACGTTTTGAGCGGGACACAAATCAACCGGTCAAGAACTGGCCGGCGGACTGTTATTCCGGGAACTTGCGCGCCCAATACGCCCAATGGCGATGCGATCAGATCACGCACCTGGTCCGAGCGGTCCATGATGAAGCGAAGCGAATTCGAGCCGATCTACTAATTTCGGCGGCCGTCTTCGGTGCCTATCCCGCCTGCCGTGAATCCGTTGCGCAGGATTGGCCCAAATGGATTCGCGCCGGATACCTCGATTTCGTCTGCCCCATGGATTACACCGACAGCGATCTGAACTTTGCTGGCCTGGTACGAAACCAACTGCATCTGGTCGGCGGACGAATTCCGGTCTACCCCGGTATTGGTCAGTGGCGGTTATCCAACGATCGAACGGTCGGACAAATCCATCACGCTCGATCTCTGGGCGCGGCCGGGTTCACGATCTTCAATCTCAACGGCGATGCGGCAGCATCGTTCGTCCCGGCGATTCGGTTGGGTGTCGGGCGCCAGCAAGCCACGCCGCCGCACGCGAGTGATGATTGATCATTGATTTGTGTCGTTGTTTCGGACAAGAACGATTCGATGGATGCGCGGGAGTGATGGGTGGCTCCAAGATCATCCAACACGCCGTTGTCTACCGCTGCCGGTTGTTCGCGGATCGCTGAACGCGTGATTTCCCGGAGGGAGCATTCGGCGCATTCTCCTTCGGCAGCCAGGCTGACAAAGAGGCCTTGACCGAGTCGAACTCCGATTGGTCAGCCAGGTTGGTGTATTCCATCGGGTCGGCCTGATGGTCGTACAACTCTTCCGATCCGTCCGCATATTGAACGTACCGCCATCGATCACTGCGGACAGCATGGTTTAACCGTCCGTGCGTCGTGATAGCCGGTCGCTCCCATTTCCTTTGGGGATCGGCCATCAAGGGCACGAGACTCTGCCCCGATAGTCCGCCACGCTCGGGTAACCCGCACAGATCGACAAGCGTGGGGTAGACATCCAACAGACTGACGGGCTTGTCAATTCGCGTGCCGGCAGTGGTTCCTTGCGTCAAACCGGGCGTGCCCGGCGGCGCGACGAAAACCAACGGTGTGCGTGTCGCTTCTTCCCAAAGTGCGAATTTCCGCCAGTGCTGCTTCTCGCCCAGATGCCATCCGTGGTCGGTCCACAGCACGACGATCGTGTTGTTCGCGTTGGGACTCGCATCCAGCGCATCGAGTAAGCGTCCGATCTGTTTGTCGGCGTAATGAATCGATGCCAGATAGCCCTGCACGGCCGCATGCCATTGGCCATGCTCGCGAACGGCGGCATGGTCACCGGTCGGCTTCGCCATTCTGACCCCGGCCGCGGGAATGTCTTGAAGATCGTCTTCGCGGTGTTCGGGCAATTGAATCTGGCCCACTGGAAAACGGTCGAAGTAGGAGCGTGGAACATACCAGGGCAAGTGCGGACGGAAGATACCGCAGGCCAGAAAGAGGGGCTGATCGTGGTGTTTCTGTAGTTGCTCGATCACCCAATCGACTACTTTCGTATCTCCCATCTCGGCATCATCCACATCGAGCGGCCCCCAGTCGAAGTGCGCTCGATTCAGTCCGCTGACCGACTTGACTTTCGGCTTCGGATCGCTCGGTCGATTCTGAGTCTGGCTGGGCCAATAGGCGTGCCAGGACTCCGGGTCCGGAAAACTGCCGTGGAAGATCTTTCCCGATCCGATGGCGTAGTATCCGTTCTGCATGAAGTGCTGAGACAAGGTCACTTTGTCGTGGAGCACGGGCTTCCACGGCTGCGCGTTGAGATAGACTCCGGAGCGATGAGGCGCGATCCCGGTCATCAAGGCAGCTCGAGATGGATTGCACGCCGGCGCCGCGCAGTGAGCGTTGGCGAACAATACACCGCGATCGACCAGGCGATCGATGTACGGCGTTCTGGCTTGCGGATGCCCACCGAGTGCGCCAATCCAGTCGTTCAAATCGTCAACAGCAATGAACAGCACGTTGGGACGTTCCCACTCGGCTCCCTGCGCCACCGTCGTCAGCAGCCAACTGCCGAGCAGGCAAATCCAGGTTCTCCATCGGCATTGTCGCATCGCGTGTCCTCCGAAGCATGGCTACACGGCAACGACCGTGATCGGTCGATTCTTAGCCCAGGGGGACTTCGTTTCGAATCCGCATTCTGGTGGGCCAAGAGAACTCTACCGATTCCGGATGAGAAATGCCATCGCTTTTCCGCCAAGCGGAGTTCGATCTCATGGCTGCGTCGTCGCCCATCGACAACCGCGTGGGAATTGCAATCCTTGGCAGATCGCTTATCATTCGGCCAGACTCGTTCCCGCCGCGTTCACGGATCATCCGGCTCGCCCCGACAGGCGAACGACGGTCTACCCAGCCACTCAGCACACCTGTTACACGAGACAAGTCATGCACGATCCAAGCCTTCCTCTGTCCCGACGAACGTTCCTGGGCACGACCGCCGCTCTCGCCACCTCGGCGATGATGCCACACGGCTTGCGCGCAGCGGAAGACGCACCACCCGATTCCAAATTCAACGGCGTCCAAATCGGAATCATCACCTACAGCTACCGCTCGCTGCCAAGTTCCGCGGAGGAGCTGCTGCAGTATGTCCGGCAAAGCGGAATCAGTTCGATCGAGCTGATGGGCGGGCCTGCGGAAAAGTTCGCGGGGGCACCCTCCGGCCGACAGAGCGCTGAGTCGCTCCTGGAATGGCGGACATCGGCATCGATGGACCGATTCAAGGAACTGCGGCAAATCTTCCAAGATGCCGGTGTGAACATCCACATCGTGAAGTTCGGCGATATCGGGGATGCGAAGATGCCCGACGAGCAAATCGAGTACTACTTCCAGGTCGCGAAGGCGCTGGGTGCCAAAGGTATCACGCGCGAGATTTCCGAGCCCGCCGCAAAGCGACTCGGACCCATCGCCGACCAGCACGAAATCATGATCGGGTTTCACAATCACACCCAGTTAACACCGACCTTTTATGATGGCGAGATCCTCTCCTACGGCAAATATTTGGGCATCAACCTGGATATCGGTCATTATGTTGCCGGCACCAACCAATCGCCGATCCCACTGATTGAGAAACACCAGGATCGAATTCTGAGCCTGCACATCAAGGATCGCAAAGTCAACAACGGCAGCAACATGCCGTTTGGCGAAGGCGATACGCCTGTCGCGCTGGTGCTGCAATACATGAAGCAACATCAATTGAGCTTCCCGGCCGACATCGAACTGGAATACAACATTCCCCAGGGTTCTGATGCGGTTCAGGAAGTCACGAAATGCGTGCAGTTCTGCAAGCAAGCCTTGGCATGAGCGGCAGGCCAACCCGGCGGCGCGCTGTTCGCTTCATGCGACACGCTTTCGTGATGCGAGGCAGCGCGCTGGCCACTTGCATTGTCAGGAGACTGGCCGTGACAAACGTGCCGACTGCTGTTGGGGATGCTCGTCCTCATCGCCACTCCCGCCTGGTCGGCCGAGTTCTACGTCGATCCGGAGCATGGAGACAACGCCCATGATGGCAGCCGCTCCCGCCCCTGGCAGAGCATCCAACAGCTCATCGACAAGGGCATGATCGAAACCCAGAAGTGGGCCGAGCTTCCCTACCGAGCGGGGGTCGCTCTGGTACCCCAACATTCCGGCGCACCGATCCAGGCCGGCGACACGATTTACCTGCTGTCCGGATACCATGGAGAGCTGCTGATCAAGAACGCTTACAACGCTCAGCCCATTACGGTTGCGGCGGCAGAGGGACATCAGCCCAAGTTGAAACGAGTGCAGATCCGGTCCGGTGCCGGTTGGATCCTACGCGGCCTGCACATCAGCCCCGAATTCGCTCCTTCCTACGAGCGAATCACGCTGCTCGACCTGGACTCGCACGGTTTCAGCGGTCCGGTGCGGGAGATCGTCGTCGAACAGTGCCACCTGCAGTCCGTGGAAGATGCAACCGCATGGAGTGCACAAGACTGGAACATGCGCGCCTGCAATGGGATCGAAGTGGACGGCGAACGGATGACGGTGCGTGACTGCCATCTGCAGAATGTCAACTTCGGAATCTCCGTCTCCGCCTCGCACTCGCTGATAGAACGGAACACCGTCGAAAATTTCTCGGGCGATGGAATGCGCGGGTTAGGCGACCACACGACGTTTCAATACAACACGGTCAAGAACTGTTACGACGTCAATCAGAACCATGATGACGGGTTTCAGTCTTGGTCACGCGGTGCAGATGGACGTGTTGGGACGGGCGAGGTGCGCGGGATCGTGCTGCGGGGCAACGTCATTGTCAACTACGAAGATCCGCAACAACCACATCGAGGTGCCTTGCAGGGAATTGGCTGCTTCGATGGAATGTTCGTCGACTGGGTGGTGGAAAACAACGTGGTCGTGACCGATCACTTCCACGGGATCACGCTGTCCGGAGCTCGCAATTGCCGCATCGTCAACAACACCGTCGTGGATCTCAACGAAACCCGCCCCGGGCCGCCGTGGATCCGTATCGGGGACCACAAAAACGGTTCGCCGTCTTCCGGGTGCGTCGTCCGCAACAATCTGACGACGGCTGTTCACGTAACATCCGATCAGGACCATTCCGTTGATCACAACTTAATTCTTCAAGAACCGAATGAGTTCTTTCGTGGACTTCGCCATGCGAGATCTGCATCTTCGAAAGGGGCAAAAGCGATCGACGCCGGCAGTTCCGAATTGGCGCCACCACAAGATGCTGATCAGGTCCCGCGACCACAAGGATCACGCTTCGACATCGGAGCTTATGAATACCGAGGGCGAGTAGACGTGTTGGCAACACACGCTCCGCCTTTGCTCTTTTGACGGCGATGCAACGAATGCCGGAAGATGACTGCCGGTGGTGTAAATGGCGTTGAGACACAATCCCACGAGGAAGTCGTGCGGCTTTCGATTGCTTCATTCGAATGAAGTTGACGCACCCTCCCGCTCCCGGGGCGGAAGTCATGCTCGTACAGCTCTTCGAAAAACAAACGAACTCCGGCACAATAACGAGGAAACACCAATCGGCCTTTGATACGCTGCAGCGGCCAATAGGCACAAGAGGACGAAGGGGATGCCGAACCTCCAAAGCCCGTGTCATCGAGGCGGCAACACATTACACCAAAACGAGAACGACTCATGCCTATCTTGTTTGACTGCCACGGAAAATGTCGGACGTTGTTCGCATTGACCTGTCTTGAGATTTCTCGCGCTGACCTTGACCTTCCGGCCGGCGACGAATCCGAGGCGGAAACGGTGATTCCCTCGATCGTTGATGGCGAGGCTCAGGTCGTTTCGGCGCTGGAGGATGGGGACCTCTGGATTCGTCACGACCTATGGGTCGAAACGGAGTTCGATTCCGATGGGGACGGCAAACGGGACCGAATGCACGTCGATGTCACACGACCGCGGCAGACCGAAACAGAAGGTCTCAAGCTGCCCGTGATCTACTCCTCCAGCCCCTACTTCGCCGGTACGGGAGCGAAAGGGGACGAATACTTCTGGGACGTGCGGCACGAAATCGGCGATCCTCCACCGGAACGCAAGAAGGTCCCACCAATTGAGCTCAAGACTTCGCGTCCGATTATCTCCAAGTCCTATGTCAAGAGAATGGGTGCCGCGGGGCTACATCGTCGTGCACTCGTCATCGCCCGGCACCGGTCTGTCACAAGGTTGTCCCACCGTCGGCGGTGACAACGAGTCCTTGGCTCCCAAAGCAGTCGTTGACTGGCTGAACGGGCGGGCGAACCGGATACACGACCGCCGGACGGGAGGAAACCGTCGAAGCCTACTGGTCGACTGGGAAAGTCGGCATGACCGGGACCTCCTACAACGGGACCATTCCGCTGGCCGCCGCCACGACGGGAGTCGACGGGCTCGAGGCCATCATCCCGGTTGCTCCCAACACATCCTATTACCACTACTACCGATCGAACGGACTGGTCCGCCATCCGTTCGGTTTCTTGGGGGAAGACATTGACTACTTGTACGATTTCATTCACAGCGGGAATGCTCCCCGGCGCGAGCATTGCGATTGCATGGTCCGAGATCAAGAGATGAAGCAACGGTTTCGATCGGATTCGTGGCGACTACAACGAATTCTGGGCCGGTCGCGACTACTTGAACGACCTGCGCCCCGTGAAGGCCGCCGTACTGATGGCTCATGCATTCAACGACTGGAATGTGATGCCCGAACACAGCAATCGAATCTACCAAGCCCTGAAAGCCCAAGGCGTGCCCACGCAGATCTATTACCATCAAGGCGGCCACGGCGGGCAACCGCCGATGAAGATGATGAATCGATGGTTCACGCGTTACCTGCACGGAGTGCCGAAATGGTGTGGAGGAAGATCCGCGAGCCTGGATCGTCCGCGAGGAGGACGAGAGATCCGAACCGACTCCGTACGACGATTACCCCAACCCCGCAGCAGCATCGGTTACGCTGTATCCTCGTCCGCCGGTGCTCCGCAGCAAGGTCAGTTGACCACCGAGCCTGTCGACCGATCGAGGCATCGAGACACTCATCGACAATTTCTCGTTCGACGGCAGCACACTGGCTCAGGCGGAATGGACCAACCATCGCTTGATCTATGTGAGCCCAACGCTGAAAGACTCACTCCACATCTCCGGTACGCCGACCATCACCATCCAAGTGGCCAGCAACAAGCCGGCGGCCAACCTGTCCGTCTGGCTCGTGTCTCTTCCCTGGAACAAAGGAAAGAAGTCGAAGATTACCGACAACATCATCACGCGAGGGTGGGCGGACCCCCAGAATCATCGGTCGCTGACGGAAAGCGAGCCACTGGTTCCCGGCACGTTCTATTCAATGACCTTCGACCTGCAACCGGACGACCAGGTGATTTCGGCGGGCCAACAGATCGGCCTGATGATTTTCTCCAGCGATCGCGACTTCACGCTCTGGCCCACGCCCGGCACGGAACTGACGGTCAATCTGGATGCCACGTCGCTGAGCCTACCGGTCGTCGGCGGAGATGGAAGCCTATTCCCAAGCGATGAACGGAACATCGACCGAGGACGACGCCGCAGAGGACGAGCAGCCCACGGAGGCGGAACGAGGATTCGGATTGATCGTCCGATGAGGCGTGCGGTTGGGCTCTTTGTTGTGAACTGAAGCTGCGATGGGTCCTACAGGACTGGCGCGCTCGCGCTGCGGAAGCCCGCCAATTCCTTCACTCGCGCATTGGATCCCGACACCCTCGCGCACACTCGAAGGCTCCCCGTGTCATCACCCATCGGGGGCCGTTGTTCGCAACAAAACGTCTTCAGACCACCGTCCTGATTTTCCGGAGGTCCGTCGAGAAACAGGATCTCGATTTCGCCTTACTGTGTCCGCAATTCTCGGAGCTGCTGTCGATCGTATTCCAGCAACTTGGATACCCGAGTTGACCTGATCCTTTGCTGCCCATCGTTACGCACACAGAACGCGACACAATCCAGGTTGTTCCCGATTGGCTCGGAGGCACGGCGGTCTTGCGATGGGGGCTTTCGACGATTGTGCCAACGAACTACCGTATGTCTATCGTGCGAGCACCGGTCACGAATGTGCTCGGTCGCTTGTCAACAACGCAAGGAAAAGTCAGCTTGGGAGAACGTCCTATGGCAAAACATTCCATCGGCGTTACGATCGTGCTACTGCTTGCCGCTGGCACTCCATGTCTCGCTGGCGGCGCAACCGTGAAGGAGACGGCCCCGACTTCAACAAAGAAACTGCGTCTGGCCTTTATCACTTGCTCCGTGGAAGGTAAGTTTTTCGAACCGGTCAAGCAAGGCATGCGCGACGCAGCACAGAAGATGGGTGTTGAGTGCTCTTTCCTGGGAACGGAAGGAGTCGATCTGCCCCAGCAGGCGGCGATGGTTCGCCAGGCCGTCGCGGATGGCTACGACGGGATTGCGCTGAATCTGGTGGACGCCGAAGCTTTTGACGAAGTCGTACGCGAGACGATTCAGAAAGGCGTGCCCGTCGTAGCCTTCAACACAGATGATCACGCTACACCCAACGACCGACTCAGCGCTGTAAGCCAACGACTCCGAGAAGCAGGAAGAGCGCTGGCACGGCGGGTAGCACCAGAGATCCCCGACGGTGCACACATCCTCATGACGATGCATGACGATGGAATCTCTTCGCTCGAAGACCGTCTCGCCGGCCTGCAGGAAGTGTTGCGCACAAAGAAGATTCGATGGACAGTCGCCGTCACGGGCAACGATGCGACGCAGGGGGCAGAAGTAGTCGCCGATCTACTGCGGCAACACCCCGACATTCGGATCATCCTGGGTACCGGACAGTCGGACACGCAAGCGGCAGGTCACGCCATCGAGCAACATTTCGCAGACAATGGATCCTGGGCGGCCGGTTTTGATCTATCGGCGGAAACGCTGCGCCTGATCGACGCAGGGCATATCCGCTGTACGGTCGATCAACAGCCCTACATCCAGGGCTTCTACCCGGTGGTGCAGTTGACGCTGTACCTGCGCTACGGCATCGTTCCGTCCGACATGGACGCGGGGGCGGCCATCATCGATCGCAGCAGTGTTCGTCAAGTGATGCAGTGGACCAAGCAGAACTATCGGTGATTTCCCAGCGAGGTTCGGCGCTGCCAGGTATCCCCAATAGAAACTGATCGGTCCGAAGGTTTGATGTACCGTGTACTCGTTCATCGCCGGCCAATTGCCCAAGTCCACGTAAGACTCAGCCGTAGGCCAGGTCCGACTACCGGGAACCATCGTCTTGACGGAGAAACCACGTGTGGACCCAGTCGACGGATCCATTGGCGATGCTCGGGTCGCCCATCCCGTACACGGTAATCCCCGCGGGCGGATCGATCCCGGCATGCTGGCTGTCGACATGTAGGGGATGCAGTGGATAGCAGTGTCCCACACCGGTCGTGAAGGTCATGTTCATCGGATTGGCACCGGCGGAAAATTGGGCCGCCGCCAGGGCACCTCGCAAGTACTCCTTCTTGCCCGTCAGAAAGTGGGCTCTTGGCAGAATGGCACCCAGCGACGTTTCAGGAACCGAGTAGTAGGCCACGTATGCTATCAGGGGCAGCTCGGGAATTCGACAAGCCATGTTGAAGGCGTTGGCCTGCGCGAACTCCAGGCTGTCGCGGGCGGCCTGCTCGAACCAGGCGACGGCCTTTTTCTGCAGATTTCGATCCGCCAATCGATCCGGCAACATCGCGTAGGCGAAGGTCGCATTCATCTGATGGCCGGCATCACCTGTCCCCACAAGTTGGGTGGACGCCTGAAAAGCGTCATGGAATTCCGTTTCACCGGTCAGTTGATACAGCGCGACAGCGGCCAACGCACGCATGTCACGCACCGAGTTCTGCAACTGGACGGCATCGCGGCGACGGCTGCCGGGGTCCTGCGTTTCCTTCGCGATCAGCCGCTCGGCATTCGCGTTCGCCCAATCCCAAGCCCGCACGGAACTTTTGGAATAGATGGTCGCGCGATCCGGGTCGTAGCCGGACATGAGCCGCGCCATTCGCGCTGCGCAGGCCGCGTACCGAAGAGATGTTTCGGGGTCAGGTGCAAAAGTCCCCAACAGCAATGATTCCTGCCAGCTGGCTTCGCCTGGTCTTGGATGTGCCGTCGACTCAACCCCACCGCCCACGCCCCCGTGATTCCGCTGTAGTCGACGGTAATGGTCCAGGTTCCAAAGAGCTTCGTTCATCAGATCGGGCAAGTTGTCATTGGCCTCATCCGGCGGCAAGGCCAGAGAAAGCTGTCGGAAGTAGTCCGGAAACAGGTCCAGCAATTCCAGGTGTTCCCAGGTGGCGGTCAAATGCTGACTGCGGCGATCCCAGTCTCCGGCGTCCATATATCCGCCCCACGCATCGGGATACGTGGCAACTCGCGACGGATCGAGTTCCGGTCCCAACTGGCGTTGCAAACTCCGACAGACGGCATCTGCCTCACCATTCCAGTAGGTCACATCCAGCTCGAACACCTGCGCACCATCGTCTGGATGCATCGGCCGTGGGCGACCGTAATCTGTGAAAGGTGGACCCAGCGCAATCCCGCTGCGATGGGACAGAAAGCCGTGCATCGAAATCCGGAACGCCTGTTGCCAGACGTCATCGGCGATCTGGAACGGATAACTCACGCCCACACCAGGTACGTGGACAACGAATTCTCCGCTGCGGTGGAAATCCGCAAAGTCGAGGTAATAGACATTTGTTTGTGTGTGATTCTTCCCGCCGCGAATGGATTCGCGGCGATCCTTGGCGAATCCCCGTCGGATCTCACCGCGATAAACCGGTTCGTGCGAGTCTGCGTCGAGCAATTGAAACGTTTCCACTTCGTAGCTGACGGAAGATCCGGTGCCCATCCACAACGAAAGATAAGCGCGTTTCATCGGGTCATCCGGCCGATAGCCGATCTGCGTCACGTGAATCGCTTCACTCCGGCCGTGACGCGTGTCGTGAACATAGTCAACATACGGCTGCCGAGTGTTGACTCCACGGAATTCGATCCGATAGGTCGTCCCTTCGCTTAGGGCAGCAGGTAGCCGGAGGTAAACCTGATGGGTCAGCGAGATCTGATTACGCGCCGTGCCGGTTGGCTTGGCTTTCACGTAGACCGCTGTAGGTGTGACCGGATCCGTGTAGGCGGGATCGTTCGCGGAGACGATGCGGTACGCCGCTGCTTGATCCACAGTGGCGGTAGATAAAGTCATCCCCTGGAAGACCGGGCCGGGGGCAAGCAGATTCTGGTTTACCAGGTAGGAACCGATTTCTTGCGCCCGCCCCTTCCCTTCAACCTGTCGCTGGATTGATCTACTTCGGGGTGCTTCGACAATTTGTCCCCGCTCCCAAGCCAATACACGCGGGTCCTTGGAATTGTCAATGATTTCATCTCCCGGCTGTCGTTCGTAGCGCAATTGCGGTCGTGGAACAATCTGGCCGGTATGGATCGTAACGGCCAGCAGATCGGCAGACACCGCGCCCACATGCTCCACCGATGGTCCATCCTCTGGGTGAGGGGCACCGGCCAGCAGTTCTTGCATCTCGCGTTTCCTCTCTTCCTTTTGGCGTCGCTGCCGTTCCGCTTCCTGCTGCAGCCTTTGGGCATAAGCGGCACGTTGATCAAGCATCTCCGGCGTGGGGGCGACGAGTTCGATTTTGTCCAACAGCACGTCGATCGGACTGCCGGTCCAATCACCCTGAATCTGAAGCATGCTGATCTCCGCCGGAGAGAAACTCGGGTCCGGTTCTTCGGCCGCGGGCGACAAGGCGAAGGCATCGTCCGGCAGGATGCGAACGAAGGTATCCTGCCCGACGTTTTCCAGCGAGTAAGAAAACACGCGTTTGGTCTCGCCCGCCATGAAGAACATTTTGATCGACTTGGCTTGGTTTCCCGGCCCCACCTTGGCCCACATCGCGGGGGAATCCGCCGCAAACCGACTCAGATTGAACTTCCTGTGGACACCGGCCCCGCCCTGCCCGTTCTTGGCCACGACGTGGGCGATACCGTCTTTGATCTCGATTGCGTTCTCGAAAGCTAGGTAAGCGAACTGGAACGGCCGGTCAAACTCCACGACGATTCTTGAATCGGCGGCGGATTCATCACCAACCTGTCCCTGTGAATCACTCGCCACGGCCGCGGGCGTACCGTTCGAAAGGAAGGAAAGCATCAGCAGAATGGCAGTTGCTCTGATCACAGCGGGTGCTCCATGGTCCGTACAAGTCCTTCCGTGGGCGAGAGTTTTTCGCAGCCTGCCCTCACGGAAAGCCACATCTGTGCGTTGGGCGATTGCTTCACGTTTCACTCTCCATCCGTCGCAAGATGAAAACCGGCGGGAACTCCTCGTCCGTCGGGCTGCGAGATCGTGATCTGCGGTCCGCCGGCAGCCCATTCATTGCGTCACCGCCAAAGGGGGCGAAACCGTTCGGCAAGGCGAGGGAATGTGCTTCCCGATGGAAATCGAATCCCGGTAGGTACCGACGCACCAATGAAGTACCCGTTCCGTGTTTCATCAACCATCGGGCCAAGTGTCCCGTATAGGACGCGCGCTTGCATGCTCATGATCAACAGCACGAACTCGATTCTCCTGGCGCCATCTTGCTTCGGCTCTCAAACGGATTGACGCGGCGAGACGGCCTGTCACGGGGTGTCATCTGGTTGATCCCACAGACGGTAGGGATCGTTGTGGCGTCGCATTTCCAAAAGAAGCAAGTCCTCCATCGCCTCGCGTTTTTCCGCAAACCGAGGATCATCGGCAAGGTTATCCTGGCGGAGATCGGGCTGGGTTCCGGTCAGCGCAATCACTTGCGGATCGTGGTGTTGTCGGATGAATTCATTCGGGTTCTCGGCAAGGTTGAACAGTTGTGTCTTGCGTACTTGGCCGTCGAGCACGTCATATTTGATTAGCTTCCATTCGCCCATCTTCACAGCGCGGATCCCGGGTTTCGTTCCGCCGCAATACACGCCATACATCACATCACGCACGGTTGACTCTCGACCTTCCAACACGGGTTTGAAGCTAACACCTTCGTTCGTGGTGGGGATCTCGATGCCGGCAAGGTCACAGATGGTAGCCAATAGATCCAGCAGGTAGATATTCCCTTGAACGCGGACGCCGGGCGCAATTCCGGGACCTTTCACGATGAACGGAACACGCCAGGTGTGCTCATAGAGATTCTGTTTGCCCTGCAAACCGTGCCGACCGATCGCGATTCCATGATCGGACGTGTAACAGACGTACGTATTATCGAGTTCGCCCATTTCTTGGAGTTGCCTCAATACGCGGCCCAACTGCTGATCAATCTTCTCGCTGCATGCGAATTCGCGGCCCATTTCATTACGGATTGTGCGTTCATCGCGCCGCTTCCAAACACCGCTCACGGCAACTTCATCCCGCAGATTGGGGTGCCCATGGTGAAACGGATGCGCGGGCAGATAGTTCACCGGGAGTCGGGGTTGCTGGGGATGGGATGGCGGCAGCGCATTACGATCGACATGATTCACCGAGCCATATTTGGCCAACAGATCAGCCGCGCCATTGCGTGGGTCATGTGGGTGAGAAAAACCGAAGTACACCAAGAATGGATCCTGGTCGTTGTTCTTATCTCGATCACGCAAGTAGGTCAGCACTTGCTCGGCGTGCCAGGCACTTCCGGTTTCGTCGGTGGGGCCACGTTTACTGGCATCGCGTCGGACAGTGAACTGCGCATTTGCCGCATTGTAAGAGTTGCCGGTCTTGCATGTGCGCATCGTATCGTAACCCGCTCGATTGAACACCGCGGCCATCGTATTCTGTGCAAGATTGGCCGGCACGAATTGCGATTGATTCGCTTTCGGACTCCGGAGTCGAGCGGACTTATTTGGAATGTGCCAGACCGTTCGACCACTCATAATCATATGCCGGGAAGGTGTGCACACGGCACCTGACCAGGAGCCCATGTGATAGGCTGCGTCGAACACCATTCCTTCCGCGGCAAGTTGTTCGAGATGGGGTGTATCTAATTCTGTCCGAGGATTGTAGATCTTCAAATCGAATGGGGATTGATCATCCACGACAATGATCAAGAAATTGGGCCGCGTCGAGGAAGCAATTGCCAAGGAGCTTGGCGAAATCCTTGCAGAAACTACTGCCAGCACCATCATTTGGGGCAGTATGCATCGCACCCATGCCTGCTTCTTTCTTCGTATCATTCGTTACTCTGCCCAAGTCTGACAGCACTCGAGTTCTGTGCTCATCATTTGTTCGATACAACGGCGTGGACTCAACATCGATCTTAGCAGAGTTCATCTAGCGAGGAATACTCCTGAAGCTCCGTCTTGCCCCACAACCCAGCCGGCAACTCGCCCATCATACAATGAAGAAGCGTCCCATCCGAATGGATCCACGCGCACTCGAGCCCGAGGGCTTACGGGCGCTTGACCGAGAGTGTCGCGCGTGGGATAGTCTCGGAAGATGGAAGCGGTTAAGTGACGGGTATCGAGTCAGAGAGGCTGAAGGAAGACCAGGAATCTCCAGCCATATGCGATCGCATCGCTTCTCAATGTTCATTCTACCTGCGGCAGCAAAAGCGAAACCGGGACCATTACGAACCATGAAGAATCTGCTCTCAACGAAACGCGCCTTGTTGTTGTTTCTGTTTACTGCGGCAGTCAACCAAAGTCTCGCGGCGGCAGGACGGCCGAACATTTTGCTTGCGATTGCAGACGACTGGTCGTACGGACACGCGGGTGCTTACAACTGCAAGTGGGTCCGGACACCTCATTTCGATCGAATCGCCAAGGAGGGGCTTTTATTCACACACGCATTCACGCCCAACGCGAAGTGCGCGCCTTCGCGAGCGACCATCTTAACGGGGCGATATTCCTGGCAGCTAGAGGAAGCGGGAAATCACTTTTGTTTCTTTCCTGCGAAATTTGGAAGCTATGTTGAGCGGCTTGCTGCTGCGGGATACGCGACGGGCTTCACAGGAAAGGGTTGGGCGCCTGGCGTGGCGAAAGATGCAACGGGCAACCGACGCAAGATCACGGGGACATCCTACTCTGCGCGTAGAGCAAAGCCGCCGGCCAAGGGAATTTCGAACAATGACTACGCGGCGAACTTTGCAGATTTTCTTCGCGATGTCCCCGATGGTCAGCCATGGGCCTTCTGGTACGGCACGACCGAACCGCATCGCGCGTATGAGTTTCAATCGGGGGTCCGCCTGGGCAAATCCCTTGACGATATTGATCGCGTTCCGGGTTATTGGCCGGATAATGAAGTCATTCGACATGACATGCTCGACTACGCCATTGAGGTAGAGCACTACGATGCGCACCTCGGCCGAATTTTGGACCACCTGGAGCAGGCCGGTCAATTGGACAACACGCTCGTCGTCGCGACGTCGGATCACGGCATGCCGTTTCCGCGAGTGAAAGGGCAAGCGTACGCGGCGTCGAACCACATACCTCTGGCGATTCGTTGGCCTGAAGGCATCGAATCGCCGGGGCGCGTGATCGACGTTTTCGTCAACTTCGCCGACCTTGCGCCGACTTTTCTGGAGGTCGCCAGCATTCGAGAACCCGGTCCGATCATGCAAACCTTCAGCGGACGAAGCCTATGGGAGGTTTTTCGACAGGTCGACTCCCGTCGCTTCGAGAAGCAGCGCGATCACGTCTTGATCGGAAAGGAACGGCACGATGTGGGCCGTCCCAACGATGGGGGTTATCCCATCCGCGGCATCATTCAACAAGACTGGCTGTTTCTTCAGAACTTCTGCAATGACCGCTGGCCCGCTGGCAATCCGGAGACTGGCTATTTAAATTGCGATGGCAGTCCAACGAAAACGGACATCCTGGAACGACGGCGTCGAAATGAAGACCTGACGCGGTGGAATCTCTGCTTCGGCAAACGTCCGGACCTTGAGCTTTACAACTTGGCCCAGGATCCGGACTGCATCTCGAACCTTGCCGCACAGCCGGAATTCCGTTCCTTGGTGCAGAATCTCCAAGAACGAATGCGTTCGGAACTCAAAAAGCAGGGCGACCCACGGATGCAAGACAAGGGAGAGATCTTCGACAACTACCCTTACGCGGATTCTCAAACTGCGCACTTCTACGAACGCTACCATGCGGGCGAGAACATTCGCGCAACCTGGGTGCATCCATCCGATTTTGAACCCGCCCCACTCCAGTGACCCCAACACATGGACAGGCCATGTGCAGCCCAGCGAAAACACATGGCAAACACATGGACAGGCCATGTATTTGCCCGTATTTGCCCGGGCAGTTCGCCGCGCCGAGCGCGGTGGAGCGTGGTGGCGGAGCGCAGTCCCACCGGAAACGATGGGAAGAAGGCGGAAATTCGCCCGCGAAAGGCGTTCCGGAAGGAGGCACGCTGGGGCAGCGCGCACCAACCGGCATCGACCGCGTCACGATCGGGCGGACGAGGATCGTCCCGCAGCCCGCGACGGCAGCGAAGGACCACGCGATGATCGGCGGGCAGCGCACCGCGCGTCCGGCCGTGGTCGAGTGAGAACGCGTTACGCGTGACAGCCGTTCAGATTTGCCAGGTGACGGCAGCCGCGTTGCCGGGCGGCCGCGCGCAGTCGGCTCCGCTGGAAGGAAAAGGCCACGCCGACCAGCTGCGGTCGAGCGAACAGTTGCTCCAACGTGGTACGCCAGGTCTCCCAGCCGACCCCCAGGCGGTCCAGGAGCGCCTCCACCCGCGGATCGACCCGCGCCTTGCCCGGACGCAACAGGCGACTCGTGGCGTCCACCAACAGCAGATAGCTGCCCAACGAGAATCCGGGCAGCACGCCCACGCGCGTCTCTCCCTGCTCGCGCCGGTCGTCCAGCGGGCAGAGCCACAGTCCTCGTTCCATGCCCCGCGCCTGCTGGGCCGCGGGCACGGACCCCTCGCGGGCGGCTTGCAGGTCCGACATCCGTCCTCGCTTCCGGCACCAAGCCAGCCGCGCGGCGAGCGACGTGTAGCGTGCCTCTTCCGGCAAAGACACTTGGCCCGCCGCCAGCGGATTGAGATCAATGTAGGCACAGGTCGCCAGCAACGCTTCTTCCCCGTGAATCGCGATCGACTTGTACCGGCCCGCCCAGAACGGGCCCTGGACCCCGTCTTCTTCGTTGGCCTTGCGGGCCAGCGGTTCTTTGAGCGACTTCATGAACCAGCCCAGATTGACCAGTCGCTTCCGCAGTTGCTTGACATACTTCCGGTCGCGGGCCTTTTCTTTCACCCATTGGGAGAGGGATCGGAGCGGCTTGCGATCCGGGCCACGCGGTGGGTGGAGCCTGGCCCACCGCCGCAGCACCTCTTCTTTGCTCCAGCGTCGCGCCTGCCGCCAGTCCAAATGCGTCAGCACATGCAAGTGATTGTCCATCACGGCATAGCCACCGACCTGGATACTGAAAATCCCCACCAGCTCTTCCAGCCGCTGTTCCAGATACCGTTTGCGGTCGTCCTCCCTGCTTCGTAGCAGAAACGCGCCGCGGACGGTTTTGGAAATGCAGTGATACCAAGGGGTGACGTGGGCGTCGACGATCTTCGAACGGGCGATGGTCATGGCAGATTCTCCCTCGCGCAGGACCCACCGGTCGTGTGGTACGCCGCCCCGGCGGCAGCGACCGGCCCGATCCTAGCAATCCCTCCGACACCGATCAAAGTCGCGTGCAACTTTGAAACATGGACTGTCCCCGCGTTGGCCCTGCCAGCCCAAGCATCGCCTGTCCCGGGGTGGGGGGAGGTGGGCGCGGTCCGAAGCCGCTTACGGAAAAGAATTGCGAGGAGTCGCCGAGAAAAGGCTGAATCAAGCGTGCGGTCAGCCGACCGCGAGATGCGCGAACCGCACGCCGTGTGCAACCTTCGTGCGCAATCTTTAGGCAGGTCGAAATTTCCGTGCGATTACCCGCACCCGCGTCGCCGTCGAAGGCGTCGCATCCAAGACAGCGACAGTGTTCCACCGAGCAAGGAGATTCCCAGACTCGACGGTTCGGGAACGACTTTGATGTCGTCGTAATAGACTGGAGATGCGTTATTCGCAAACAAGTCAATCGCTGCAATTTTGGCCTGCGATCCGTACCATGCTCCGGTCACAATCAATTCGTCGTTGTAGTAAGCCCGTTGGACATTCTCCGTCAGATCGACCTCTACTCGAACCTCTGTCCATCGGTCACGCACCAAGCGTACGCTTCCCACCTAGACTCCCCTCGGCAACCGTCCCTGCATGAAGGTCAAAATTCAGCTCAAGTGACCACCATTCCTCCGGGTCATTCTTGCCGTCTTCGTACTGGTTCATCAGCATAAGCCAAGATTCGCCAGTTGCACCGCGCGGAATATACTGCATGGCCCGCACGATCCACTTTCCATCTTCCGCATTGAGTTCGTGGACCAAGTCTGCGTCACCATCAATCTTTAGCGATTTCTCACCACTCGAAGCATATTCGTCACTAACCGGTGCACCATACTTCGAATCGTTATCCCACCCCTTCCATCCGCCCTGCCCGTGCAAATCACTACTCGCCTCATAGGACTCGAAGTCATCGAAGAATTCTCGCCCGCCGCAGATGGGGCTAACAGGGAAAACACAACGATTACGGTCGTGAAGAATTCGTTGCTGCCAATGCATGATGACCACTCCTGCTTGGACTTTCATTTCGCCAACATACGGACCACCATCGATGGTCGCCACAGACCTTCAGAATCGGAACCAGGATTGCCCAACGACGAGAAGCATCTCGGAACCTGCTACGAATCAATGCCTTTTTCTCGGGGCACTTCCACCCGCGCGGAAATCATGACGAAGCATTTGACGATTTGTCCCTGACCAAGTTACCAAACACTACCATGACGACAACCCCTGGCAAGAATGACGCCTGCAACAGCTCCGCACTCTTCTGAGCCTCTATACGCTCAATGTGAAACGCTCCATGGTGGAGGCCTCTGGCCAAGTCCCCGGGTGTCACGCTCGTAAGACCTGAACGTGCGTGCCAAACACCAAGCCCCAACATAGGCAACCTGCCAAGACTGCAAAACTACGGCGAACCGATCACGACAAGCGGAGAACCGTGGCGAATAGTCGGTGACGCCGCCGCCCATCGATTGGTCTTCGGCTTACTCGCGCCACGCATAGCCTGTCCCAGCGTTCTCGCTCGAGCGTTCTCTGCATTCCCCCGTAGCCTGTCCCGTGCGTTCTGCCGGTGTTCTCTGCCGGCGTTCCGCGGGCCACGGAGCCGAACAGCAAGGCGATTTCTGAATTGCGAGTTGCCTGACTCTGGTTGGACGTGTTTGGATTGCGTAGACTCAGACACGCTGGACAGCAATTCCTCCATCGTCTTGGGAGCAGTGACTCATGAATACTGGGTTGGCACTGATTCTCATCGCAGGCTTTGCCGGGCTACTCATCGTGGTCCTCGCTTTGCTCGTCATGGGAATCTACAACAAGCTCGTGCGTCTTCGAAATCGCTACGAAAATGCGTTCGCGCAGATCGACGTACAGCTCAAGCGGCGTTACGATTTGATTCCTAACCTCGTGGAAACGGTCAAGGGTTACATGAAGCATGAGCGGGAAACGTTGGAAGCCGTCATCTCTGCGCGAAATCTTGCCTATTCGGCAGAGCAGGAGGCGGCCCGCCAGCCAGGAAATCCACAGGCCATCCGAACGCTGGGCGGGGCGGAAATGCAGTTGAGCAGCGCCCTCAGCCGACTGATGGCGGTTGCCGAGGCCTACCCCGACTTAAAGGCCAATCAGAACATGATTGCGTCTGCAAGAGGAGTTGACCTCCACCGAGAACAAGGTCGCCTTCGCCCGACAGGCCTTCAACGACTCCGTGATGCAATACAACACCGAGCGAGAGCAGTTTCCCGCCGTGCTGTTGGCCGAGTCGTTTGGCTTCCACGAAGCGCAATTATTCGAAGTCGAGGATGACCAGCAGCGAGAGGCCCCGCAGGTCAGTTTCTAAGGATTGGCCCAAGTGAAGGCGAAATGGCAGCCCGCGGCAGGACCATGGACTTCTTCGAACGTCAAGAAGTAGCCCGCCGAAAGACCGGGCTGCTGGTGTTCTATTTCACTATCGCGGTCGTTCTGATGATCCTCGCCCTCTACGTCGTGGCGTTGTGTGCTCTCTGGATCATCCAGGGGGTTCCCAGCGACGAGGAAGCCTGGATACACCTGAATGAGGAATTCACGAACTCGTGGTTCGAACCTCGCATCTTTCTCGTCGTGTGCGCCGCGATGCTCGGCATCATCGCCCTCGGCAGCACCTACAAGACCTTCGAACTGCGCCAGGGCGGCGAACGGTTGGCCAATGCTGCTCGGAGGCCGTCGACTCCACCCGGCCACACGCGACTCCGCCGAACGTCGCTTGTTGAACGTCGTGGAGGAGATGGCCATCGCCGCCGGAACTGCGGTACCGCCTGTGTTTCTGATGCCGGATGAAACAAGCATCAATGCGTTCGCCGCCGGATTCACACCGAACGATGCGGTGATCGGTGTCAATCGTGGCACGATCGAACACTTGACTCGCGATGAACTGCAGGGCGTCATTGCCCATGAGTTCAGTCACATCCTGAATGGGGATATGCGATTGAACATGCGTCTCATCGGAATTCTGCATGGAATCCTCATCCTTTCGGTGATCGGCTATTACACCTTTCGCATCTTCGGCTTCCGTGGTAATTCGCGTGGTGGCAAAGACAAAGGAGGGGGCGCCTGGCTACTGGCCATCCTGCTGATCGGCGTCGCCGCTTGGCTTACCGGTCTGATCGGACTGCTCTTCGGACGGCTGATCAAGGCAGCCATCTCGCGACAACGAGAATACCTGGCCGATGCCTCGGCCGTGCAATTCACACGAAATGCAGACGGCATCGCCGGAGCACTCAAGAAAATCGGCGGCCAATCTCAGAGCTCGAAAATGCTGGCGGTGGAGGCAGAAACTGCAAGCCATATGTTTTTCGAAAGGGCTCTACCTCCCTTGCATCCGGTCCTTTCGCAACTCATCCGCCACTGAAGGAACGGATTCTCCGCATCGATCCGCAATTCGATGGCAAGTTCCCTGCCCTCGAGACCATGGTCTCTCCCAAGCAAGACGAGCACCGGCCGAGCAAGAACCGGCCATCGCCACCAATGCGAACGCCGCAACCGAGATGGTCTTCGGCAAAGGACGGCTTCTGCTTGGAACCCGCTACTGGTGCTCGCAGCCGTCGGCACGCTGACTATCGAGCACGTCGCCTACGCGGATCAACTCTTGGGTCAAATGCCCGGTCGAGTTGACAGAAGCTCTGCACGAACCATACGCCGCTCGAGCGGTTGTCTATGCCATATTGTTGGCTCCCGAGGAAGATGTCCGCACGCTCCAGCTCACGCGCCATTACTGCTCGAGACGGAGAGCCCGTGGCAGACGCAAGCGGTGGAAATGCAGACGGTTGATACAAGCTGAGGGTGTCGAAGTCCGATTGCCGATCCTGGAGGTGGTCCAAGCCACTCTTCAGGAACTGACACGGAAACAGTACGACGCGTTTCGAGCAACGATCGACGATCTTGTCCGTGCGGATGAAAAGCTAAGTCTCCTGGAGTTCCTGCTGCAGCGAATTCTGCTCGATCACCTTGACCGTCACTTCATCGAGCAACCGCGACAAGAGATTCGCTATTATTCGCTGAGTGCCGTGCGATCCGAAGCCGCCGACCTGATGTCCATTCTCGTTCACGCCGGCCATCAGGAGGCTGAGGGGACTTGCCAAGCCTACGGTCAGGCAATGGCGACTTTAGAACTTTCCCAGAATGCCCCCGCGATGCTGGATCGCAAACAATGCTCGTTATCCAGATTACGTGCAGCACTCGACAAACTCCGGCAAACGATTCCAGGCGTAAACAAACGGATCCTCAATGCAGCCATCGTAGCAATTGCCGCAGATCAAGAGGTCACCGTTACGGAAGCTGAATTACTGCGAGCAATCGGTGCCGCCCTGAACTGCCCCATTCCACCGCTCCTTGCAGGACCGCTGCGCCGCGTAGAATGAAGGAGCCGATCTTCGCGCGAGAAGATTCCGTGGAAGAAGGCAGACCGTGCGGCAGGCTCTTCGCTCATCAGCAACCCGATCAACCCGATTGCCGCGCCGATGTCTACGTTGGATACTGGTACTTGTGCCCTACCCTCCCACGTAAGCTGAGGCTATCACGATGCTGTGGATCCGCAATCTCAACGTTCTCTCTTTCCTCCTCCTGCTGGGAATCTCCCATACCGTCATCGCGGCGACGCACCGTCCCAACTTCGTGTTAATCATGTGCGATGACATGGGCTGGTCCGACATCGGATGTTACGGAGGTGAGATCCGAACACCTCACTTAGATCAACTTGCTGCCGAGGGAATGCGTTTCACACAGTTCTACAACAATGCGAAATGCACAACCACGCGTGCTTCTCTGATCACCGGCCTCTACCCGCGCCGAGGGGGTTCGCTGTTGAAGCCTGAAATGGTCACGATCCCGGAAGTGCTTTCGGCCGCCGGATACTACAGCGTCCTGAGTGGTAAATGGCACTTGGGCAGTACCGCACCGCGGCGACCGAGTGATCGAGGATTTGACAATTACTATGGCCTGTTGGACGGATGCTGCAATTTTCATGACCCATCGATTCCCGATCCCCCGTTCAAGGGTGGGCATGTCCGATGGTTCGGCCAAGATGATATCCGGATCCAGACGTTCCCAGAAGGTTTTTACACCACGGATGCGTTCTCGGACTACGCCTGTCATACGATCGACCAAGCCGTCGAACGAGGACAACCGTTCTTTCTGCATGTCTGCTATACGGCACCGCATTATCCTCTGCACGCGTTGGAAGAAGACATCGCCCGCTATCGAGGGAAGTACCGGGCCGGATGGCACAAGCTCCGCCAGGAGCGACACCAGCGGCAGATCGCCATGGGCTTGGTGAAAGCGGAATGGAATCTGCCGGATGCCGATCAAGAAGTCACCACGTGGAACACGATCGACAATCCGGCGTACTTTGATGAGTTGATGTCGACATACGCCGCTATGGTCGATCGCATGGACCAGGGCATCGGGCGGATCCTCAACAAGCTGGACGAACACCAACTTGCCGGAGATACGGTGGTGATCTTTTTGTCCGATAATGGCGGCTGCGCGGAAACACCAGGAGGTTTTGACTATGCCCGAATCCCCGGCGTAAAGGAACACTACACGGCCTGCGGGCCCGGTTGGGCCTACGCGCAAAACACCCCCTTCCGACGCTTCAAGCAGTGGGTTCACGAAGGCGGAATCTCGACACCGTGTATTGTCCGTTGGCCGGATGTCGTCGCCGCTGGGAGCATCAACCATGACGTGGGCCACATCATTGATCTCCTGCCCACGATCGCGGATCTGGCAGAAGTCGACTATCCCGCCCAGTTTGGCGGACGCAAGATTCTGCCCGTCGAAGGGAAAACCTTGCGGCCGCTATTGGAAGGAAAATCGCGCCCCGGGCATGACCGACTTTACTGGGAATGGAATGGAAACCGTGCCGTGCGCGAAGGAGCGTGGAAGCTCTGCTGGGATCGCAAAGTCAAGGCCTGGGAGCTTTATGATCTGGAGCATGATCGAACCGAAACACAGGATCTTGCTGCGGATCAGCCCGAGGTTGTACAACGACTACGCGATGCCTGGTTCACCTGGGCGAAGCAGACCGGACTGTCGGCAGAGCCAAGAGGCAAATAGGCGGAACGAGGAACCGAACCGCGGTAGCAATGGTCGCCCGGCGCAAGAGGCCAAGCATTCGCGGTTCCAGCCTGCAGCTTTTCGCCATGGAATCGTTTATCCTGTGACAAAGAACTCGTCCGAATCGTTTATCCTGTGACAAAGAACTCGTCCGGTTTTCGCCGAAGCAGTGGCGGTTCCGATCGAATCGTTCGTCGCGTCACGCTCCGACGACGTACTCCGCCGTACGACTCACGCCTTCCTTTCACACCTTCGCAACAGGTGAAAACATGAGACACGCAACCTATCCGCATTTGTTCTCGCCACTGCAGGTCGGCACGATGACGCTGCCCAACCGCGTCGTGATGGTGCCCACCGACATCAGTTCGGGACGCGCCGATGGTTCGGTGAACCAACGCGTGATCACCTACCACGAAGAAATCGCCAAAGGGGGCTGTGGCTTTATCATTGTCGGAGCAACCACTCCTGACAAACTGACCGGTCGACCGACGGTCACCTGTCTGGCCGCGGATGAGGACCCATTGATCCCCGGACTGGCGAATCTGGCCGAAGCCATCCAGCGACATGGAGCGAAGTGCGCCGTTCAGATCCAACATCCGGGCCGCCAAGCAGCTTGGCCACGCAAGAACCTGATGTCCGCCAGTGATCAGGTCGTGGACCTGCCGGGATCGGCTGGCCACGAAGTGATTTACGCCGAGAGCCTCGCGCAAGGCAAATCCATTCGTGCGATGAGCGGCGAGGAAATCTACGACCTCGTGGAAAAGTTTGCCGAGGCTGCGTGGCGTGTTCAGCAAGCCGGCTTCGATTCGGTCGAACTTCATGGAGCTCACGGATACTTGATCGCACAATTCATGAGCCCCTACGTCAATCACCGGAACGATCGATTCGGCGGAACGTTCATCAACCGCATGCGATTTGCATTGGAAATCATTCACCGAATTCAAATGAAGTGCGGTAAGGACTATCCGATCGGGATTCGCTACTCGGGGGAGGAATGGGTGCCCGGCTCACGTCGTCTCGAGGAGAGTGTCGAGATTGCTAAGTTGATGGAACAGCAGGGACTGGCCTACGTCGATATCAGCGCAGGGAATCTTCGAAGCGCCAGGAACGGTGATGGACCCGATGTACTACCCCGAGGGCTGGAACACGTACGCCGCCGCGGAAATCAGGAAGCATGTCAAGATCCCCGTCATCACCAGCCACACGCTGCGAAATCCGGAATATTGCGAGCGAATTCTCGCGGAAGGCAAGGCCGACCTCGTCGGATTCTCACGCCAACTGATCGCCGATCCGTACTGGGCCAACAAGGCTCGAGACGGCAAGCCCGAAGAAATTCGCCGCTGTATCTCCTGCCTCATCGGCTGCTGGCAAGAATCGCTCATGATCAAACGCGACATGCGATGCGCCATTAACCCCGCCGTAGGCGACGAGCGGTTTCTCCACGTCAACCCGGCTCGTCAACCCTGTCGAGTGGCCATCGTCGGCGGCGGACCAGCGGGGATGGAAGCAGCGCGTTGGTCCCGGCTGCGGGGGCACGAAGTCACGCTGTTCGAAAAGACGGGGGAATTGGGCGGCGCCATGCTCTCTTGCTGTGCCGTTCCGGTGAAGAGCAAGATGCGCTGGCACGCGGATTGGCTTCGCGATCAAGTCCACCGACTGGGCGTCGAGGTGCATCTCCGGACGCAGCCCGATGTGGCCCGATTATCTGCGTTCGATATCGTACTCGATCGCCACCGGTGGACGTGTGGTCCGACCGGCGATTCCAGGCATCGATCGACCTTGTGTGACAACGTTTGAAGATGTGTTGCGCTGCCGTAGTACTGGTTGTGAGAATTTCCCGGAAGATCGCCCGGCTCCTGTATCCTGTGGCGAAAAAGTTGTCGTATGGGGCGATCATTTCGGTGCTGCCGACGTGGCCGAACAGTTGGGGTTCAGCGGCCATCATGTGACTGTCGTCACTCCCCACTCGGAATTCGCCGCATGGATGGAACCCTGCCACCGCGACATCATGCAAAAGCGATTCGACGGAGGAAACGGCGAAGGCCTGAAGGGCAGATCGTTCGCCCAGCCGGTGACGATCTACTCGCAATCGTCGATCATGGAAGTCACGGACCGTAATTCCGTTATCCTCGTCAATGCCCAGTTCGAGCGAAGGGAAATCGAGGCGGATACGATCGTGTTGGGCGACGTGGAGCCCCAGGATGAACTGTACGAACTTCTGCTGGAGGCCGGCGTAAAGGTCGTGAAAATTGGCGACGCGCAAAAAGTCCGCAACCTGCGAAGCGCCATCACCGACGGGGCAAACGTCGCTCTCAGTATCGAAGCGGATGCCGTACTCAATGCAAATCTTCGACTTGTCGCCAACCTTCCCAGCGAAGTCGCAGTGGAATACCCGGTCGCTGCTGCTTCCCCAAAAAAGTCCATGCGTTGGATCCGGTGCGGTGAGCTGCAGGGCCGGTCGAGGAGAAACAGCGGGCGAATAGCCGAACTTACGGCCGGCGAGCAAGATAGAACACATACCCGTGACGACTGCCTTCATCACGCCAAAGGTCGATCTCGCGCTGTAGATCAGAAACCAGCTTCTGCGTGACAGGATCCGGTTCTGGCTCGCGTTCAAGTTTTTGCAGTTCTTTCTCCAACGGAACGTAGTAGTCCGACCAATCCTCTGGCGGCAGCACGAAATGTTCCATCGGCTCGTAGCCTTCCGCCCGCAGGTGCGCAGGTTGCCCTCGATCGTCGTCATCGCGGGGTAATCGGTCGACCAAAAACGTGTGGCCCGGTCGGATGGACAGGGGTCGAGCCAGGTGACCTCGGTCACCGCAATCACTCCCCCGGAACGAAGCAGTCGGCGCCATCGCTGCAGTCCGGTGACAAAGCCCAGTAGGTAATCGCGCCCTCGGACCAAACAACATCGAACGCGTGGGACGAAAGCGGTAGCTCCGCCATGTCCGCGCAAACCGTCTCAAGCCGGTCCGCCCCTCCTTCCACGATGGCATACTCCGCAAGCGTACTGAGAAAGGGTGCATAGATATCGACGACCGTAACGTGTGCACCGGCGCGAACGGGACATGCGCGCGACAGCTCCCGCCCCACCACACCCAGGTCCGCGACCCGAACCCCGACGACGTCCCGGGGGCAGTAAAGAAACAGCCCGTTGCGTAGAGCTTTCGTTCCCCGGCGCCTTCCGCGGCAACCGCTCGAAAAACGAGAACAGCTGCCGCGTATAGGCATCAAATTGGGGTGACATCTCTTCGGTCGCGATCACTTCGGCAGTTCGCCGGACAAGAGCATTCTCTCCTGTTGGCTCCACGCCGACAGCGTGTAGCGTTTTCCTGCAGCGTACTTCGCCCTTTCCGCTCGGAAGAAACGTCCCCATGAACGCTACCTATCCGTGCGACGTGCAATCGCCCGCGAAAACGCTACCTGACGCTATTTATGCAAGTCATGGCAGGCCGCACAGTTACTGGCCGCCTTCAGCTCGGGCAGTGCCCCTTCTCGCCCGACAGCGACTTTGGCCGAAGCCAACGCCAGTTTGCCAGCCAGATTGTGCCAGGATGTGATCTCGCCTTTGGCTGGTACACACTCCACCAGGCTGACGTAGTGGTCGAGCAATACGAGTTTTTCTTCTTGACTCGCCTGCTCAGCCAAAACCTTCTTCAGCAACCCATCTTTGTGCGCGTTGACCATTACTTCTTTGATGGTGTGCTTCGGCTTGACCTCCTGGTCAGCAGCGACCGCCACTTGCCACGCAACGCAGACCAGCGACAGCAGAACGACAGCAAACCCAATAGACCTTCCCATCGCAATCACCTCCTCGAAAGACAAACCCATTTCGTAGCAACTCGAAACGCTTTCCCGAGCGTCACCGATCACTTCGACGCGCCCGGCTTCCCTCCGGTTATCGCGCTCAACGTACCAGCGACGGCGTCTCGTTTTCAACGCGTCGTCGGTCAGCCCGGTGCCGGCTTCGCTGCAGCTGCTGCTATGATCGCACAGCGGACCTCGTGCGGAACAAACGCCCGCCCACACATGGCCTGTCCCGGCGTTTGCCTGTCCCGGCGTTTCTGCGGCGTCTCGGCGTTTCTTCGCGCCCACGCATGGCCTGTCCCGGCGTTTGCCGGCGTTTGGCCCCTACCCCCCATTCGGATTGTTCCGGGTCCGCCGATCCTGTTAGAATCAGAGCTCGTGGGGAGGCGGCCTTGCGAGCGTCGGCGTGAGATGTCAACGGGAGCCGCCGCGTCGGTCCGGCTGGGCCGCGTTGGGGTGTGGACGACCGCAAGGGATGTTTATGAGAAGGGACCATTCCATGGATCAATCCGTCGACCAACACGTTTCTCGCCGGCGGTTCGTACGAGACAGCCGCGTCCGGTGCCGCTCTGCTAACCGCGGCGGCACTCACGCCGACCCCCACGGTCAAGGCCGGCAATCCGGATGACGCGGACACCAGCCAGATTCTGAATTACAGCCCGGACATGGAGTACCGACGCTGCGGCAAGACCGATCTGATGATTTCGGCCATCTGCCTGGGCGGACATTGGAAGCGATTGGTCAACATCATTGGGGGAACTGAGCCGCAAGGCTGGATGACGCAGGACATTGACCGCGATGATTTTCAGGCCAATCGCCAAGCGATTGTCACCCGCTGTATCGAGCGCGGCATCAACTATGTCGACGCCTGCTGTCGTGAAGAAATCCTAGCCTACAGCAAGGCTCTCCGCGGACGGCGCGACAAGATGTACCTGGGTTATTCCTGGCACATCAAGGAAAGTCGATTCGAGGATTGGCGTTCCGCGAAGAATCTGAAGCGAGGTCTGGATGAAGGAATGCGCGAGGCGCAACTGGAGTACGTTGACCTATGGCGAATCAGCCTGCTGGTCGACAGCCACCAACACAGCCAGGCCGAGTTGGAAGCCGCGATCGAGGCGCTCGATTGGGCCAAGCAAACCGGACGGGCGCGGTTCACGGGCGTTTCCTCGCACGATCGGCCCACACCTGAAGAAACTGATTGAGACCTATCCCGATCACCTGGACGTGATCCTGACTCCGTACACGGCAAACACCCAAGTGGTGACGGACGATACGGGTCTGTGGAGCACGATTCGCAAACACGACCTGGGATGGTTTGGGATCAAGCCGTTTGCCAGCAACTCGCTCTTCCGCGGCGACAGTTCCCCCAACAGCCCGCACTTCGAGCAGGACAATCGCCTGGCACGTCTCGCAATTCGATACATTCTCTGCAACCCGGCAATCACCGCACCGATGCCCGGAATGATCTCACCGCAACAGGTCGACAACGCGGCCTTGGCGGTCGTGGAGCGGCGAGAGTTGGATCAGCAGGAGCAATCCCAGCTGCGGCACGCGATGGACCGCGCCTTCGCCGCGTTGCCCCCGCATTACCAGTGGTTGCAGAACTGGCAGACAGGTCTGAACGGCAAGAGAGTCTCTCGGCAGGAGAGCGAGCCAGTCATTCTCGATCAAGAACTCTCGAAACACGTTCGGAGTGAGCCCTTACGGCTGATGCTCGTCGACCGGTTGGAGGAGTCGTGCGATGCGGGCCTGCGCCGTTGGTGTCTTCGCCCCCTTCCTGCAATCGATCGACGGCGAATTTCTCGCACAGCGCAAACAGTCGATCGACCAAAGGCCGCATTCGTTCCGCGAGTTCTGGTTCCACCGGTCCGGCTCCGAGATACCAGATCGGTTCCAGCGCCGCTCGATAGGCGCAGATCGAAGCGCGTTCCACTCGATCGCGAATCATCTGGTTCGGCGCGAGTTCGACCGCTCGGGCGAATGCCGCCAGCCCAGCCTCTGCATCGCTGTGGTCAAGTCCATAGTCGGTCAGTCGACCAAAGCAGTTGTGATGTTGCCCACTGGCCTGCGCCGATCGTGGATTCGCACCAGGTACTCGCGGATCGGACCAGCGGCACGACCGTAATGCAGATCAAGGAACTCGTCGATGATCCGCTGATCATCACGCGAAGGATCCCATAGCAGCTGCGCCATCAGATACGCCCGCAGTTCCGACATTTCGGCGCCGTTCGCGTTTCCCGCCGCCTGCATGAATGCTCCCTTCGCGTGATTCGACACGAAGTACCGCAGGTTCGGGCCGATCACGTGCAGGTTCGGCAATGGCAAGAGGTAGTTGGAGAAATTCGTGTTGTAGTTCCAGATGTAAATCTGATCACAGATCTTGCCCCAGTCGTTCATGTCTCGGCAGAATTCAACATTCTTGGGACAGTTCGGATCATCGATCGGGTGCAGCAGACAACATTCAATGCTGCAAAGCTGAATCTGCACATTGGCACGCGGACGGATGGTCGCTGGCGGCCGGCGCGAGTACCAGTAGGACAACGTGCCGATCTTCACCTGCGGGATGCTGATCCGCTACGCGATCAGCCACGGCGTTGACAAACGTCAGCAACGATCCCATGGGCGTTCCCTCGCGACGATCGATCGCGGCACATTCGTCGCACAAACAGTGCTTGTTGTTGTCGTTCTGACTGACGGAGATATTGGCCGTTTGCGGATGCGCTCGATCTCCTCAAGCACCGCGTCGGTGACGATCCCCAACACGTCCGGATTTGTCAGACAGGGCTCGTTGCCAAACGCATCGTTCTCGACATCCGCCAGCCGCTTGCCGTCCCGCCAACAGAAATACTCGGGATGCTCTTGGCCATATTTCGTGAGAGGGAATCTGCCGTAAGAAGCTGTGATTGATCAGCTGTTGGCGTGACTTGCCCCCGAGACGCGGCTCGTCCGTAACGGTATTCACACGCAGGCGAGCTGCCCATTCCGGGTTACGATTCACTTCGCCGTAGTAACTCCAACGCATTTCCAGTGGAGGGTGGAAGAATCGATCCACCGGCCCGACCACGTGCCAGGCAGTAAGTGTCGGAACATGCGTGTGGTCCGCCGTCAGAAAGCGGACGCCCAGATAGTCCTCCAAAAACGTGTAGACTCCGTACAGTGTTCCGCGGGGACGACCTCCGGCGATGGCGATCAAATTGTCGCGCACCACGATCCGCAGGTCTTCCGGGCCATACTCATCGACCGAGAAGCCCACGGGACTGCTTCGCCAGCGATGGCCCGGGACCGATCAGAACATGACGGTCGGCTCGGTCGGTCGTCGTGACGACCGGCAACTCGACGCCCGAAGCCCGTTGGACATGTCGGCGAAACTCTTCGGCCGCATACTGTTCCGCCTCCGTTGCCGCGGAATCGATCACGATCTCCCAACCCGCCAGATGGGCCAAGTTCACCGCCCGGGGCGGCGCGGCCGCCGCCCAGGAAGCAGAAAGCACGATCACCGCAAGGAGAAAAGATCTGCACAGCATCATGGAAACTCTCCGTCTCGCCAGGTAGAGGAACCGTCGAACTTCCGTGCCAGCCATTCCCTGGCAACCGAATCCTGCGTCGCAATGTGTGTCGCAGTCCGTCGCGACTTCTCTATTGATACCGCGACGACTTCGGGCGTGCCAGTCCGACCGGTGCCCCGGTGGAGAGCATTTTTCGAAGCAGATCCTCGGGCGGCACGTATCGATCCGGGTCCAATTCGGCGGCCCTGAGCTGGTGCTCGCGGGCCGTCGCCAGCTCACCGATGAATTCGTAATGCGTACCCAGTCGATCGTGAAGATAGGCGGCATGCACCGGAAGCTGCTCAAGCGCTTCCTGCAAGATTTGCTCCGCCTGGCCAAAGTCCGCCCGCTCACCAGCAAAGACCGCCAGCATTTCGTACGCTCGCAACTGGATGATCTCCAACAACCTTTGCGATTCAGGATCTTGGGGAGAGGACTCCTGCGCCAATTGAATGGCCTTTTCGGCCCACTGCTGACTCTCTTCCGATCGCTTTAACGTCAACTGCAGCTCCGCCATCCGCAGCGCGGCAGTTGGCAGTCGTGTTGCCAAAGGCCGAATCGCCTCGATGGCCTGCCCGTATTCGTCGAGAGACCGATAGTCGTCCACCAGTTGCATGCGTCGACTGTCCGTCAAGGGCTCCGACTCGAGCTTGCGGATTCGCTGTTCAACAAATTCCACGGCCTGAGCCAAATCCTGCCGAGCCTGGCGCGGGCCAATGCTGACCGCTCGCTGCGCTGCTCCCGCAACCGGGCGTTCGCCCAGACTCAAGGTACTGCCAATGTCGCACAGCCGGTACACCGAGCGATGCGCCTCACGTACCTGCCCCTGTGCCCAGGCCTCGCGAGCAAGTGCCGTCTGCTGCTCCATGAATACCGCCAGGAAACTAACGGGAACACCGATGGCCGTCACCAGCCCGAGAGTCAACAAGCTCAACAGGCCGAACGATGTTGCTCGTGCATTGTCCGCCCGCGGAATTGCGAGCCCGAAAAGACACCACGGAACCTGCAACACAACACACCAGAGGATGCGGACAACGAATCGCCCGGCGTACCCCATCTCCGTCATCTCGACAAATCCTTCGACGACACGACTGAGCAGGATCGTGCCTGCGGCGATCAGCAACCCGACACCGACCCACCACCAGCGGCGTCGCTCCCGAATCAGCCCCGGACGCCATTTCCCCAGAGCTCGAGCGACAGCACGTGGAAAGCACCAAAGTCGAGAAGGCGTGAATGACAATCAAGCGGTTCCAGCCAAACGGATCGACGGGCAATTGCATCGATCTTCGCTGCGAACTCGCAGCGGCGAGCAGCGCAAACACGGAGACCATCGCCGCCAGGAAAACTCCGATCCCTAGGGCCCGATCCGGACTCGCGGGTGAAACCTGCTTGCTCGACATGACTCGGTCACAGTTTGGCGACGGCTGGCTCCGCCGGACTTTGCGAATCGATCCCCAGAATCTCCGCCGTCTGTGGATCCGAGTATCGCCACATCATCCCGTCATACGCGCAGTGTAAGATCGAAGCCCACGTGTTGACGGCGTAACAAATCACAACAAAGTACGCGTTGCCAAAACTGTACAACAAACCACAGCCGATGACGTACCAGGAAAAGACAACCACCCAATTGCGAGCCATCGACTGGAAAAGCCCAGGAGAACCATCATCGCGACGCCGCCAAGCGTAGTAACTGACTAACGCGAGATATTCGACGGAGTGGTAAACGGTGACGGCTCCCAACAGCACTGCGCACAGCACATCCTGATGCCAGTGCGCCGTCCACAGGACCGAAGACCACATCCCAAAGAAACTGATCGAATAAATCAGCTTGGCGATCCGCTCACGAGAAAACTGCCACAGCTCGACAGCAATCATCGCCACCGGAATGGCCATCATCGCCCAGTCAAGACTCTTCAGCAGATTCAGCGAGGGCAAATGAAAGATCGGCTCCAGAAAGGCCACCAGTCGCACATTCGCGTAGACCACGAAAATCAAGGGCAGCCAGCGCTCCATCCAACTGCACCCCCTCGCCCGAGTGACCAGAATAGATCTTCAATACCAGGCGATGTTGTCCGGCGAAATGCCACCCCAACAACAGCGTGTAAAACAAAAACAGGCTGCGAAAATCTCCCGTGCCCCACCAGACCCCGCCAATGGCGATCGCCGCGAGAACCGCGATCAACACAAAAAGCCACGTCTGACCGTAACGCCGATCCCGATCGGAAACGGCGACCACCAGCGTCAGCCACCGATGCGGAGTCGCCAGGAAATAGGCCATCCAGAAATGAATGTATGGCTCACCATCCGCGACTCGCATAGATCGGCAAAAAGGCGAGCACCCAATAGATATTGCAGAAGAACAGAAGGTCGAACAGCGGCGACACAATCCAGCCGCGACGAGATGCTGCCGCCTTCGCCGTTCCCGGAAGACTGCCGGTCCGGCTTATCCGATGCAAGCAAGTCAGAAACCCGCAGGTCAACGCTCATAGTACCTAGCAATCTCCCCAGGTTTCCCGGTAGAATTGGCGACTTGCACCCTTGGGGACTGCTGCCGGAATTTGCGGAAACCGCCCCCGCGACAGCCCACACCGACAACGAATCATGTCGGACCGTCAGACCCAGCAAGCGTTGACTGAGGTCCCGGTCCGCACCCGAATTCGACTTCGGGCATGTGTTCCGATGAGGCCTTGTGACGTCCTTTTAATATACCCCGCAAGAGCCAAACCAGACAGTGCTTGCACGACGGCATCGCTGCACCCGCCGCACCGGCGATCCAAGGACTGCGACCAGCCCAGAGCGGCCAAGTGAGAAGCCTTTTGAGCTGCGGTTGCAGACATCGCCGATTCTCGCTATGCAGGCCCGCCGATTTTCGGCCTCAACGACAGGCCATTTAAACCCTCCCTGAATTCGCGAATTTACCCTAATTGCCATGTCTGACGCGTGTGAAATTCGACCTCCCTTCGACAATCGCCGCGGGCTACCCACCGAAGAATCCGGCAGTCTTTTGCTGGCAAAGTATTCCCTGGTCTCAAGATGAGGAATGGGCCAACGGCCTGACTCACGCATTCGGATGCCTTCTCGGCGTCGTCGGCAGCTGGCTGCTGCTGCGGCGAGTTACCCCGGTAGTGACGGCCGGGCAATGGGTCGCCTGCCTGGTCTATTGCGCATCATTGATTGGCGTGTATGCCGCCTCCACCCTCTCGCATTGGGTTCGCACGCCGGCCTGGAAACAGCGATTTCCGCGAATGGGATCAGGGGATGATCTTCCTGCTGATTGCGGGAACGTATACACCGTTTGGTGTAACCTGCCTGACCGGCTGGTGGCACGTCGTAACGTTCCTGATGTGGGGAATCGCGCTGGCGGGTTTCTTCTCCAAGGTCGCTTTTTCGCACCGTGTCGACAGCGTGGCCGTGTGGGTGTACATCGCGCTCGGCTGGCTTCCGATCGTCACCGTACCCCGCTTCCTGGCCCTCGGTATCACCCGCGTTTTGTGGCTGATGGTGGCGGGCGGCTTGGCCTACAGCCTGGGTTCGATTTTTCTGTTGAATGATCAACGAGCTCGGTTTTTCCACGTCGGTTGGCACGTCTCGGTGATTCTCGGCAGCGTTCTCCACTATTGGGCGATGTGGGAGTTCCTTCTGGGCGGTCTATGATTCGTCGTTTCCTGATTGTCCGACCGAGTCACCTCGCCCGATGGCTGGCAATGCCTTGCTGACCTTCGCCTGGCACGGATGGGGGATCGTTGGCGCATCCTCTGGGGCAACCCCCGCGCATCCGAACACGGCGACCGAAGCGCAAGATGGTCTGATTGCTTCCGAGGAACCCGGTTGGCCGCAATGGCGCGGTCCTTGTCGTGACGGCATCTCTCAGGAAGTGGGGCTCCTGCCGGAATGGCCGGAGGGCGGTCCGCCCCTGTTGTGGAAGAGACAGGGAATTGGCACCGGTTGGTCGTCGCCCATCGTCGTCGGGGAGATGGTCTACCTGACGGGAGATGTCGACGAGCAGTTGGTTGTGTGGGCCTTCAGTCGGGATGGCAAGCTTCGGTGGAAGACGACCAATGGCAAGGCCTGGACCGGTTCGTATCCTGGCGCAGAGCCTCGTGTGCTTACGCGGCAGGCCATCTCTATCACCTGAACGCCCACGGGCGAATCGTCGCCTTGCAGGCCGCGACAGGCAAGGAGCTCTGGTCCCGCAACATCCTGAAAGAATTCCAGGCCAAGAACATCACGTGGGCGCTGAGCGAGTGTTTACTGGTGGACGGGCCGCGAGTGATCGTAACGCCCGGGGGCGAGCGAGCTTTGATGGCAGCTCTGGATCGGACAGACGGTCGAACAATCTGGACGACGGAGGGGCTGGCAGGCGACAATGCGTCCTACTCCTCCCCGATCCTATTTCGGTATGAGGGTCGGCGGCTGATTGCCAATTGCTCCTCGGCACATGGATTCGTCGTCGATGCCGATGACGGCCGGTTGCTTGGTTCCGTTCCACTGCGCAATCAATTCGGCGTCAACAGCAGTACACCGATCTACGGAAGCGGGCGTCTTTACTTTGTCACGCCCTACGCCGAACAAGGGCGGCAGTACCGGTTGTCCCTTTCGGATAGGGGAATCGATCTGCCGCTTGCTTGGCAATCCTCGTTGGATACCGTCACCGGCGGAGGAGTGTTTGTTCAGGGAACCTTGTATTCGGCGGGCTATAAAGCTTCCAAGTGGTGGTTCGGCATCGATTGGGAAAACGGGCAAACGCTTGGCGAGTATCGGGATCTGACGACCGGTGCGGCGATTTGGGCCGAAGAGCGGCTCTACTGCCTGGACGAAAAAGGGCGGTGGGGCTCCTGCGAACCAACGGGGCGAAGTGGGAGCGGGCGGGTCAATTCACGCTCGTTCCCGGCCGTGTTCGCGACGCCTGGGCGCACCCGGTCCTTCAGGACGGTCGTCTCTATCTACGATATCACGACACCCTGTTCTGCTACGATGTCACACAACGCCGGTAGGACGCCGGTAGGACGGATCGCTCATCCGTCCCACGCCTTTGTCCATCGGCTCCAGCGAGTTGCTCTCAACTCTCTCGGCCCAACACCGCGTCCTCGCGTGTCCGGAATGAGGGAAGCCGCTGGGCAACGTTCATCGCGCAAGACCAGATCGTTATCTTGGAGCAAGCCACAGAGTCGCAACTTGCCCCCGTTCTGACAGACTCTTTTCTGAAGCAGGACCAATTGGCCCACCAGATGACTGGAGAGGTGAACCCCGGCAGCAAATTCGATCACCAATTGGAACACGCCATGTTGCTCGGCGATCTGCCAAACCTGTTCGGCCAACTCCGGCATCAGATCGACCGATGGTCCGGACCGATGGATCACAAGGAAAAGCCATTCCGGAGTCGGCTCGACATCCAATCGCCAACCCGCCGCAAATTCCACCATCTCGTTTCTCCTCACGTCGATGCGTCAAATCTTCTCGGAGAATCCGGTGTGCGAGCGAGACCGAGTCCGCCTCGCTCGGCAAAGTGCGATTAACTCACCGGTTTGACTTGTCGTCGGCTTTGTCGGTTTCAGCTTCACACAGGGTAAGCCGGGAACCTCGACGCCACGAGCCCGCAGCGACTGGGCAATGTTCAGTTGGAAATCCTCCGGCACATTTGACAGACTCGCCTGCAAAGCGGCCAGTGAAGCATCGCCCGGCAGTCGCTCGAGTGCCATGCGAGCATCTTCTCGCAAGTCGGCGTGCTGCAGCAGAGCGGCCAGGGCGTCGACGCAATCGTCATCGCCGATTTCGGACAACATCCAGAGCAGTTCGCGTCCCACTGTCGCGGACGGATCGTCGCGTAGGATCGCCCCAAGCTGCGAGGCCAGCGCGGTGCGTTCGGCATCGGCCCCCGGTCGACCGGCATGACGAACACGTTGCCAAAGTTCCCGTTGTGCGCCGCGGGAAAGCTCAAAGTCCTGTGGATCGTTCATTTGGAGTATCAGTTGGGCGAGGTCCGTTGGCATCATGGAATCCTTATCGGTTGATGATTTCGCATTTACAGAAATAGGACGTGACTCGGGATCGGGGGAAAAAGGCGATCCCTTCTGCAAATCGGTCACAGGTGGTACGGATGACGTTGGGGTCGACCCATCAGGCGGCGGGCTTGTTCGTCCCCGACGATCTCTTGCTTCTGCTGGTCCCAGGTCAGCTTCCGGCCGAGCAGCAACGCGAGATTCCCCAGGACGGTCAGGTTGGCAACACCCACGGCGGCTTCGATGTTCATGATCGTCTTCTTGCCGGTCCGGATTCCCTCGAACCAGTCTTCCTTGTGGCCGGGGCTCTTGTAGACCTCCTTGGCACCCGGTCCGGGTTTCCACACGCGTGCCTTTCGTTCGGCCCAGGTGCCTCCGTCGCCGCCCCAATGGTGGAAGGTCCCTTCGGTGCCGGTGTAGAGCGCCCCGTATCCGGGGCGGCTGATTTTCGCCTCGCCCTGGGATGGATCACGCTGACTCGGGCGGGATCGGTTGCCCCGGTTGATTCCAGGTCAGCACCCAATCGGGGTCCCGGAACGTGTAGGTCACGTTCATCGTCACGGCCGAATCCCAAAGGCCGCGGTCCGGCACGGTCCCCGTCGCCTCGACCGTGACCGGTCCCGTGCCGTCGGCTCCCATCCACCACATCGCACAACTCATCACGTGGGCGCCGCGGTCGCGAATCTGTCCTCCTCCGGATTCCATCAGCCAGCGGAAAGTGCCGTGGCAGTAGCGCGCGTTGTACGGGCGCCAACGCAGCGGCCCGAGCCACAGATCCCAATCCAGCTCGGGCGGAGGATCACTGTCGGCCACCGGATTCGAGTCCGCGGGACTCGGATAGTGAAAGCAATCGACGCGCTGCACCCGACCGATGTTTCCGTTGACCAGGTATCGATGCGCCAGGTACGCCTCCGGCTGACTTCGCCCCTGGGACCCCACCTGGACGGAGACCCGATGGCGGTTCGCCGCCGCGACCATCGCCCGGCCTTCCTCGATCGTGCAGCAGGCGGGCTTCTCGACATAGACGTGCTTGCCGGTCTCGGCGGCATGCACCATCTGCACCGCGTGCCAGTGATCGGGCGTGGCAATCACGACGGCGTCGATATCCTTGCGGTCGAGGATGTATCGGTAGTCACGGTAGACATCGGCCTGCGCCCCGGCGGTCTGGGAGGCGGTGGCCAGTCGCTTTTCATCGACGTCACAGACTGCGGCCACCGCGACCTGGCCGGACCTCTGCCGATTGACCATGTCGCGAAGGTGGCCACCGCCCATGCCGCCCACGCCGATATGGGCCATCACCAGGCGATCGTTGGCACCGGGTTGCCCCGGGGTCGCCAGCACGCCTTGGGGCAGAATCCATGGCACGCTGAAGGCGGTGCTGGCCGCCGCGGCCGTCTTCAAGAAGGTGCGTCGATGAACTGTTGTTTGCCGTCTCTGCATCTTGAGCTTCCCTTTGCAGTAGGTAATGAATGGTCTTTCTTTCGTGGTCACGGCCACCCGATGAAGACTCGCATCTTCGGTGCCACCGCCTATCGTTCCGTTGCCTCCCCGTCCCTCGCAATCCCACACATCACACGCTTCGCCTCCGCCGTTCGGTTGCGTGGCCATCCATCGGCCGATCAGTCTTCCGCCGACCAGAGCCGCACCAAAGCGACGTCGTGTGGCGCCACGCGCTCCGGTAGTCGGAAGCTTCCGGCGGCAGGTCGACTTGACGCCACAGGTCACGAACCCGTTGAGGCCGTTCCAGCCCCAAGTCGGTGAAGTCGACCGCGATCTCCCGCTCCGTTTCGCTCAGATTGAACAGGCCGACGGCCCAAGAACCATCCTGCATCGGCTTGGCCAGCACCAGCGTCTGCTCGTCCTGCTGCAACGGGTCGAGCTTGCCGTCCCAAGGGATCCTGATCCACGTCAATCACTTCGGCGTTGCAGAGCACATTCAGCGTGAACGGATCGAGTTTCGTCATGTCGCCGGAAAAGATCAGCGGAGCGGCCATCAGGCACCACATCGACATGTAGCTGTACTGTTCCTCGGCCGTCAACGACGTGGGTCGTCCCTGCGTCTGCTGATGTGCGTCGCCCACCCATCCGATCAGCAAGTAATCCGGATCGTTCCATTGCCCGGGCCGCGCATACTCGATAATGCTCCGCGTTGTTCAAGCCAATGGCGTAGAAGCCGGGCAAGTCGCTGGCTCGCGTTCGAGGCCTAGGTCACCGGTCGTTCGCCAGCAGTGACCACCGACTTCTCCGCCCCACTGCCATACATCGCCCATTCCGTACTGGCACAGGTTGAACACGACATCACGATCCAGCCCCTGCAGAATCTGGCCCATCTGGCGATACGGTTTCTGCAGACGATGCCAAACCTTCGCCGGTCGCCACGCGTCCGTAGGAGCACCAGTCGTACTTCAGGAAATCGAATCCCCATTCGGCAAACTGTTGCGCGTCGATTTCTTCGTGCTCGTGACTACCGGTATATTTCTGGCAGGTGAGCGGGCCAGGTGACGTGTAAAGCCCTGCTTTCAGTCCGCTGGGCATGGATGTAGTCGGTCAGTGCGCGCATGTCGCCGAATTCGGCATTCGCGCGGATGGCCCCCCGTTCGTCCCGCGGCGTGCCACCGCGCCGCGGGTCCTGCGATCCGGGTTCGATCATCCAGCAGTCATCCACGTTGACGTACGAGTATCCAAAATCGGCCATGCCAGAATCAATCATCGCATCGGCGGCGTGCTCGCAGATCTGCCCGGTCACCCGGTAGTAATGGATATACCAACTGTTCCAACCCATCGGGCGGCGTCAGGGCCAGCGTGTCGCCAACGACAAGCGTCCAATTCCGTTGCGACGCTCCGTGTTCGTTGCGGGCCAAGATCGCGACTGGGATATTCGCCCGGTTCCGATCGGCGCCGTACCCCGGACAATTCCGCTGGCCGGATCCCATTCCAGTCCCTCGGGCAGATCCCGGATCGTGAAACGGATCGGCCGCGTGCCGGTGCAGGGAATTCGGTAGAGTACGGGCCGTCCTGGTCGACATCCGTAGACGAGCGGACCATGGATCTGCGGCGCAGGCCCCGGCGGTGGTGTACGCAGCGGCAAGGCGGTGACCGGAGGGGCCGTCGGTTCGCTCGCCCGCGCAACGGCGCCGCACATTCCACCAACGATCAACAGCAAACCTCCAAGAACGCACAACGGGTTGATTCTCGTGTGCACGGCAGGGTCCTTTCCCACAACAGGTGGGAAGCGAGTCGGAAGGATACAAGGCAGGCAGGTCGCACGTCGGAATCGCAGCCCGCGCCCCGTCCCGCGCGCGGTGACATTCCTCCGGACAAGTTCTCACCATCGTACCGCAAACCGAGTGGCCCGGGGGAAACCGGACCGCAAGAAATCGACGCAAAACGACCCCTGATTTGTTTGCTCGTGGCCGCCGTAGCGATCGGCGGCGACGGACAGTACAATCGACAACGAGACAGCCAGCCGGGTCCGGGCCCTTTCTCTGCGCGCCGACGGCATGCTCCGCACCTCCAGACTGAACGCTCCTCATGGAAAGCGGGCTCGTATTTCACATCCAGCGGTATTGTCTGCATGACGGGCCAGGAATCCGCTCCACCGTGTTCCTGAAAGGCTGCCCGCTGAACTGCTGGTGGTGTCACAACCCGGAAAGTCGAGAGTCGGAGCCCCGAGATTCACGTGGTCGAATCCCGTTGTCTGCGGTGTGGCGAATGTTTCCGCGCCTGCCCGCAGCAAGGGGCAGGTCCCGCGGGAGCCGACCCCCATGTCTGCACCTCTTGCGGAACCTGTGTGGCCGCCTGCCCCAGCGGAGCGCGAGAAATGCAAGGTCGGTCGATGACCGTCGACGAAGTGATGCACGAAGTGTTGCGCGATCGCCTGTTCTACGACGAGTCGGGCGGTGGAGTCACAATCTCCGGCGGGGAACCGTTGCTGCAGGCGGACTTTTCTTGCGCAGCTTGTTACGTGCCTGCCGAGCCGAGTCGCTACACACGACCGTTGACACTTCGGGCATACGCCCCGCGGAAGACCGCTGCTCGATCTGGCGCCGCTCGTGGACCTGTTCCTCTACGACCTGAAAGTGCTCGACGATTCGCTGCATCGACGCCACACCGGCGTCTCCAATCGACGATCCTGGACGAATCTGCAGGCGCTGGCGACATATCCACGACCAGAATCTGGATTCGCGTGCCGTTGATTCCCGGGTTCAACGACGACGCGAATACAGCTGGCCACTCGCCGAGTACGTTGCCGCCATTCCCAGCGTGCAGCAGGTCCACATCCTGCCGTATCACGAGTTGGGTGAGCACAAGCGCACACCGTCGGTGGCAGCGCCAGCCATCGCATCGGAACTCCGTATCCGATCAACAACTGCAAGTCGCCGCGGACGCCTTTCGGGCGTGCGGCCTGAACACGACTGATAGGTGGTTAATCCATGACCGACCGCACCGATCGCCTGCGTCTGGCCAGCTTGAATGCCGCCCCGTCCATCTCTGCGCGAACGGGCTCGAGTTGTTGACCGATTTCTACCAATCCGAGGCAGGGAAAGTACTCGATCCCCGTGATGCGTGCGCGCTCGTATTGCGTACCTGTGCGAGCAGAAGACGATGTATCTCGGCGAAGGAAGAACTGATCGTCGGCGAACGCGGCCCGCACCCCAAAGCGGTTCCCACCTTTCCCGGAACTGACCTGCCACAGCCTGGAAGACCTGGACATTCTGAACGCACGCCCCAAGACCAGCTATCGTGTCTCGCCCGACTGCCGCGACGATTTACGCCCAGAAGGTGATTCCCTACTGGCGCGGTCGCTCGATGCGCGACAAGATCTTCGCCGCCCTGCCGCCGAATGGCACGCCGCCTACGAAGCCGGCGTCTTCACGGAGTTCATGGAGCAGCGGGCTCCCGGCCACACCGTCCTGGATGACAAGATCTACCGATCGTGGACTGCGGGATTTCCAGGCTGAGATCGACGACTCGCCTGCCAATCTGGACTTCCTCCGACAGGATCCCCAGGCCTACGCCAAGCGTGAGCAATGCATGGCGATGGACATCGCGTGTGATGCCGCTGATTCACTTCGCCGAGCGTCACGCCGAGCGAGCCCGTGCGATGGCGGCGACGGAGAATCGAACGCCGAACGCCGGAGCGGAACTGCGAAAGATCGCCGACGTCTGCTCCCATGTTCCGGCCGAGGCTCCGCGTGATTTTCACGAAGCTCTGCAGTCCTACTGGTTCTGCCACCTGGCCGTGATCACGGAACTGAACGGCTGGGACGCTTTCAGCCCGGGCCACCTGGATCAGCACCTGTGGCCCTTCTATCAGCAGGGCTGGCGGACGGCACCTGACACGAGAATGCCGCCAAAGAGCTGTTGGAAGCTTTCTTCATCAAATTCAACAATCACACGGCTCCTCCCAAGGTCGGCGTCACCGCGCAGGAAAGCGGAACTTACACCGACTTCGCCAACATCAATCTCGGCGGCCTTGCTGCCGGACGGATCGGACGGCTCGAACCGAACTGACGCACCTGCTGCTGGAAATCATCGACGAAATGCACTTGCTGCAACCGAGCAGCAATCTGCAGCTCTCGCGCAAGACTCCCGACGCCGTGCTGAAACACGCCTTGCGGGTCGATCGCCAACGGCTACGGTTTCCCGTCCGATCTTCAATGCGGATGCGGTGGTGGAGGAGCAGGTCCGGCAAGGCAAGACGCTGGAAGATGCCCGGGCCGGTGGCTGCAGCGGATGCGTGGAAACCGGCGCCTTCGGCAAGGAAGCCTACATTCTGACCGGCTACTTCAACCTGGTGAAAATCCTGGAACTGGCACTGCACGACGGCTGGGATCCCCGCACCGGGCAGCAGATCGGGACCCTCCACCGGATCGGCGGACCGACTGCCAGACGTTTGACGAGTTGTTTGCGGCCTTCCGTCAGCAGCTGGAGCATTTCCTGGAAATCAAGATCCGCGGCAATCAACTGATCGAACAGATGTATGCGGCACTGATGCCCGCTCCGTTCCTGTCTGTGATCTACCGACGACTGCATCCGCAAGCGGATTGGACTACAACGCAGGTGGAGCTCGCTACAACCACACCTTCATTCAGTTCGTGGGCATCGGCAGTCTGACCGACAGCCTGGCCGCGATTGAAGCAATTGGTCTTCGACGAACAGATGTTGCGACTCGACGGAACTGGTTGCCGTGCTGGACCAGGATTTCGACGGTCACGAACTTCTGCGGCAACGCTGGTCCACCGCACGCACAAGTACGGCAACGACGACGATTATGCCGATGAGTTGATGGTTCGCGCCTTCGACGCGGTCTTTCAGGCGGTCGACGGGCGACCGAACACCAAGGGCGGACGCTATCAGATCGAAATGCTTCCCACGACCTGCCACGTCTATTTCGGCTCGGTCACCGGGCGCCACGCCCGATGGACGACCCGCCGGGCAGACCTCTTTCGGAAGGCATTTCGCCGGTGCAAGGTGCCGATCGGCGCGGTCCGACGGCAGTGATCAAGTCGGCCAGCCAAGATGGACCACATCAAGACCGGGGGAACACTGCTGAACATGAAATTCACCCCCGCTCTGCTGCGACGACGACCGCGGGATCGACAGCCTGGCTCACCTCGTGCGCGAGCTATTTCCAAATGGACGGACATCACCTGCAATTCAATGTCGTTCGTGCTGACCTGCTGCGTCGTGCCCAAACCGACCCGGATGCACATCGCGACTTGATCGTCCGCGTCGCCGGATACAGCGACTACTTCTGTGATCTGCCGCCAGCTCTGCAGGAAGAGATCATCGCGCGAACGGAACATGCGGGCTTTTGACCGGTAAGCTTCCTCGTAAATGGATGACGTAAATCATGTCGGAAAAGCGATTCAAAGTGGCGATCGTCGGTTTGGGATTCGGTGCGGAGTTCATCCCCATCTACCAGGCCCATCCCTTGGCGGACATGTATGCCATCTGCCAGAGAAGCGAATCGAAGTTGACACAAGTCGGTGAAACCTTTGACGTCGCTCACGCGATACTGCTGCTACGAAGACGTATTGAAGGACTCGGAAGTCGATTTCGTGCACATCAACACGCCGATCCCGGACCACGCCCGGATGTCACTGCAAGCTCTCCGAGCCGGCAAACACGTAATGTGCACCGTCCCGATGGCCACCACGATCGAGGAATGCCGCGAGATCGTCGAAGTCGTGAAGGAAACGGGCCTGAAATACATGATGGCCGAAACCGTAGTGTACAGCCGGGAGTTCCTGTTCCTCAAAGATATGTCACGAGAAGGGCGAGTTGGGCAAAATCCAGTATCTGGCCGCCTCGCACCCGCAGGACATGGAAGGCTGGCCGGAGTATTGGGAGCGAATGATTCCCATGCATTACGCCACACACGTGGTCAGCCCCGTACTCGGAATCGTGAACGGCCGTGCCGAGTATGTCTCCTGTTTCGGATCGGGCACGATCAATGAGCGGATCGCGCAGAAATCGGAAAACAGGTTCGCCGTGGAATCCTGCCACCTCAAGATTCGGGACTCCGATATCGCGGCCCACATCTGGCGATTCCTGTTCGACACGGCTCGCCAATATCGGGAATCGTTCGACGTCTATGGTTCGAAGAAAGTCGTTCGAGTGGACCTTGGTGGAAGGTGAGGAGCATGTCCTGCACACCGCGAAGAAACCAGAATCGGAGATTCCGGAAAAAGTCCGCGTTCCCGACTTTGCACATCTGCTGCCCGAACCAATCCGCAAGTTCACGCAGACGATTCAAGATGATCAGCACCTTTCGTTCGTTCAAGGAGGGGGACATGGCGGATCCCATCCGCACCTGGTGAATGAGTTTCTGCAGGCGCTGTCCGAGGACCGCGATCCCTGGCCCAATGCCGTCACCAGCGCCAACTGGACCTGCGTTGGAATATGTGCCCACCAATCAGCAACGCAAGGAGGCAAGATCGTCCAACTGCCGGAGTTTACGCTGGGATAAATCCGTATCGCCGATTCCCCCAACGCTCGCTGCCGTACGACGCGGCAGCGAGCGGGAAGAACGAACGTTGTCTCTCGGGGAGGCCCCTGCATCCGAGCTCACCGAACTCAAGGATTCCTTCCGCGTGACCGATTCCGACGGAGTTGACCGAGACGCAGAGCACCGTCGATGGATTCACCGTCATCCGCTCTTCGTCTCCGTCTGCTCACGCAATCCATTTCGTCCACTTCCCGTCACGAGGTGCACCATGGCAAATCAGCATCCTTCCGCTTCTCCACCTGCCGCTCCAACCGGTCTCCCGCCGACGCTTTCTGACTCGGACCTCCGCTGGAATTGCCAGTGCCACTGCACTGCACTTGCCCGGCGTGCATGCCGCTTTCGGAGCTGGTGACGGTGAAATCAAGATCGGGCTGATCGGCTGCGGCGGCCGCGGGACGGGAGCCGTTCTGGACGCCATCGGTGCCGCCACCAAGGTGATCTATCCCGACACCGGGTATCACACCGAGGATGTTGCTGAGGATGCCCAGGTCGAAAAGAAGAACATCCAGGTCGTGGCTCTGGCCGACCTGTTCGAAAATCGCCTGGATCGCTGCAAGATTCAACTGAGCCGATTGGGCATCGAGATCCCCACATCGCGCTGCTTCACCGGCTTCGAAGCCTATCAGCAACTGCTGGCGGAACCGCAGATCAATTACGTGATTCTGGCCACGCCGCCCCATTTCCGACCGGTGCAATTGCTGGCCGCCATCGAAGCCGGCAAACACGTGTTCATGGAAAAACCCGCCGCCGTCGATGTCCCGGGCGTCAAGACGGTGATGGAAGCAGGCGAACTCGCCGCGGAAAAGGGACTGGGCATCGTGGCCGGCACCCAGCGCCGACACATGAAAAGCTACCAGGAAACGATCCGACGCATCCAGGACGGAGCGATCGGCGAGATCCTCTACGCCAAGGCCTACTGGAACGGCGGCCAGATCTGGGTCATTCCGCGCGAAGAGGGATGGAGCGACATGGAGTGGCAGTTGCGCAACTGGAACTACTTCACCTGGCTCTCCGGGGACCACATCGTCGAACAGCACGTCCATAACCTGGACATCATGAACTGGGTGCTCGGGACGCACCCGATTCGGGCCGTATCCGGCATGGGCGGGCGACAGGTGCGTACCGGACGAGAAGTTCGGTCACATCTACGACCATTTCGCCGTCGAATACGAATACCCGAATGAAGTCTTCATGTTCAGCCAATGCCGGCAGATCAACGGCTGCCAAAACAATGTCGGGGAATCGATCACCGGCACCGAATGGGACCAGCAACTGCGAGAATCGGATCTACCCCAAACGGGGCGAGAGCTGGCGTTTTCGCGACAAGTCACCCGGGGCATACCAGCAGGAACACGAGGACTTGATCGCCAGCATCCGAGCGGGCAATCCGATGAACGAGGCGCAAGCCGTCGCGGAAAGCACGATGACCGGAATCATCGGCCGCGAAGCGGTTTACAGCGGTCAGGCGATTACCTGGGACGACGCCATGCAATCAACCCATCGACTGGGCCCCCAGGAGTACGCGTTTGGCCCGTATCCGACGCCACCAGTAGCGATGCCCGGCATCTATCGGTTCCAGTAGCCATGACACAGAAGAGAAATCGGAAGAGTTGGGCGCGGCGATGCAGTCGTGCGTCATCGGCCATCGTCCACTACAACGCCTCTCTGCCGCTTCTCTCGATTCCTTCGTAAATGGTGAGCATCTCCATGAAGAAAACGATCGCCCTGATTCTACTGAGTCTGATTCACAATGGTGTTGTCCACGCGGCGGAGCGCCCCAACGTGCTGTTCCTCGCCGTCGATGACCTGCGACCGGAATTGGGGTGTTACGGCAAGTCGCACATCCATTCCCCACACATCGATCGCCTGGCGGCCAGTGCCGTCGTCTTTCAACATGCTTACTGTATGGTTCCCACTTGCGGAGCCTCACGAGCCAGCCTGATGACGGGGATCCGCCCCACGCGCGAACGCTTCGTGAACTTCATGACGTGGGCAGAAAAGGATGCTCCCGGAATCATGACACTGAACACATGCTTCCGGAACCATGGCTACCAGACGATCTCGCTGGGTAAAGTCTTTCATCATCCGCAAGACCACCGGGAGGGCTGGTCGCAACCTGCTTGGCGTCCACGCGGCGTGCCGACGTATCGCTTGCCCGAATCCTTGGAACAGGACGCCAACAACGGAGAGAAACGTCGCGGGCCACCGTACGAATCCGCGGATGTTCCGGACGAAGCGTACGCTGACGGCCTGTTGGCACAACGTGCCGTGGATGAGCTGCAACGTCTGAGCCAGCAGGAAGAACCGTTCTTTCTGGCGGTCGGCTTTCTCAAGCCGCACTTGCCCTTCGTCGCTCCCAAGAAGTACTGGGACCTGTACGACCCGCAGCAGATCCATTTGCCTTCCAACTACGCCGTTCCCCACAACGCGCCACGCGAGTCACTGCACAAGTCAGGGGAATTGCGATCCTACGCCGGTGTGCCCGCCAACCGGTCCGGTGCCAGAACCAATGGCTCGCCGTCTGATTCACGGTTACTACGCCTGCGTCAGCTATACCGACGCGCAAATCGGCAAACTCCTGGATGAACTGGACCGACTCAATCTGACCGACAAGACGATCGTCGTGCTCTGGGGTGATCATGGGTGGAATCTCGGGGAACATACGCTCTGGTGTAAGCATTGTTGCTATGAAACTTCGATGCACGCCCCGTTGATCGTGCGGGCTCCCGGGATTGAGGGGGGACGGCAGACGCGCGGCCTGACGGAATTCATCGACATCTATCCGTCATTGTGCGAACTGGCCGGTCTCACGCCGCCGGCGCACCTGCAAGGAGAAAGTTTCGTAAATCGGCTCCGAGACCCCGATCTTCCGGGAAAAACCGCGGCCGTCGGACGTTTTCGCAGCGGAGACACGATCCGGTCCGACCGCTTCCGCTTCTCGAAATACACGACACCCGCCGGCCAACAGATCGCCCAGATGCTGTACGACCACCAAACCGATGCGAGTGAAACGGAGAACATCGTCGATCAGGTGGACGCCCGGATCGTCCGAGAGTTGGCCGAGCAATTGCACGAGATTGGCGGTGTTGCCACCGCCAATGCGTTAGAATAGGTCGCCCGAAGAAAGAGTGAACTGGAAGAGGAGCCCTCCCCGGCCGCTACCACGTCCGACCCTCTCGCAAGGGGAAGCGTGCGTCAACTTCTTTCGAATCAAACACTTCAAAAGTTCACGAGCTCGACACGCGATGCCGCGTCAAATCCACTCAGACCAACAACCGAGAAAACGGCACGACCTGCGCGGAGAATCAGAATTGAGCGGGGAAGAAAAGCGAGCGACCCATGAGGCGTGCTGTCCGATGAACGCGCAGCTAACACGACGACAGGTTCTGCAACAAGGAGCAACCGCGCTGGGAATGGCAGCGGGCGTGCTGCCCTGGAATCATCCCGGTCGTGCTCACGCCGCGGTGGTTGCTCCCAGCCAACCAGTGGCGATCCAACGCTGCGACTCCTACGCACCGGAAGTCCTGTTCGACCGACTTCGCACGGCATTGGATTCGATCGGCGGCATTTCGTCGCTAGTGCGTGACAAAACGGTGACCGTGAAATTGAACCTGACCGGTGGCCCCCGGTGGCAACTCGGAGGTCTACCGTCGTATCGCACGTATCACGTGCATCCGCAATTCGTCGCGGCTGCCTGTGCGGCGCTGGACCGCGGCGGCGCAAGGAAGATTGTCTTGATCGAGAGCGGATACGCGCGGGAGTCGTTAGAAGAAGTGATGACCGCCGGCGGATGGGATCTGGATCACATCCAACGGGCTGGCGGTGGAAAGGTCACCTGGGAGGATTCTCGCAATCAGGGACGTTGGCCAAGCTACAGCCGCTTGAAGGTTCCCTGGGGAGGTTACCTTTACCCAGCCTTCGACCTGAACAGCCGTTACGAGAAGACCGATGTATTCATCTCGCTGGCAAAGCTCAAGGATCATGCCAACGCGGGCATTACGGTCGCGGTCAAGAACCTCTTCGGGATTGCGCCCACATCGATCTACGGCGACAACTACGACGGAGCGGGCAGACCGGCTGTCGAGGAAACCTGTATCTCGGCGCGGGGACACGTTGCACCGGGGAATCCGGCATCCGCCTGCCGGTGTTCCGCAGGAAGTCGACGCGAAGTCATCTCGGGAGTGGAGCTATCGCGTGCCTCGCGCTACGGCGGACCTGTTTGGTGCCCGGCCTGCGGATCTATGTCTGGTGGACGGAATCGAAACCAATCGAGGCGGCGAGGGGCCGTGGATTCAGGGAGTCGAGCCCATTCAGCCCCAGCTGATCTTGGCGGGGCGCAACGGAGTCTGCACGGACGCGATCTGCGCCGCCGCGATGGGTTATGATCCAACCGCCGATCATCACCAATTCCCCTTCATGGGTGACAATCACCTGGCGCTGCTCGCCGCCCAGGGCGTCGGAACGAACGACGTTTCCCAGATCGAAGTGCGGGGCCTGCCCTTGCAGGAGGCTCTTCATCCGTTCAATCCCCGACGTTTGCAGGTCGGTAAGCCGCTTTTCAGCTGAGAGGTCCACGCGATGTCCGAACCCCCGTCCGAATCGAAACCGGTCTCCCTTTCCCGCCGTTCTTTCTTGCGTGGAGCGAGTGCCGCGGGCGGCGGCGCCTTGTTGCTGGGGAATCCGCATCACGCGCCGGGCCAGGTCGCCGCCCCTCCCCAAACGCTCCCCCGCCGCGTGCTAGGCAAGACCCAACAGCAGGTCTCGACGCTGGCCCTGGGCACTTGGCCTTGCGGCCGCTCCTCGACGGTGCAGCACCCAGGATGTGGCAAGACTGGTCCAAACAGCCCTCGATCTGGGCATCAACTTCGTCGATGCAGCTCACAACTACGGCAAGGCGGAAGAAGGCATCGGAATGGCGTTGGAGTCGCACCGAGAGGAGGTCTTTCTGACCACCAAAGTCTGGGCCGACAGCGCCGAGGAAGCGCGCGAGTCGCTGGAAGGTTCGCTCCGAGCACTCCGAACCGACCATGTGGACCTGGTCTATTTGCATAGTGTCGGCAACCGCGACGTCGAAACGGCGATGTCAACCAGCGGTGCCCTGTCCTACCTATGGCAGCAGAAACAGGCGGGCAAGATTCGCTTCGTGGGAATTTCGGGACATTCGATGGTGGAGAATTTCATTCCCATCCTGGAAACTGGTCGCATCGACGTGGTGATGATGGCCATGAACTTTGTCGATCGTCACACCTATGGGTTTGAGGACCGCGTATTACCGATCGCCAATCGTCATCAAGTCGGCATCGCCTGCATGAAGGTTTTCGGGGGGATGCGCGGTGGATTCGAGGCGGCCGATGGCCCCAATCTTGGCCCTCAGCTCGACTCGAGGTACCTGGAGATGGCGGTGCGCTACGCACTCGGACTGCCCGGCGTCGCTTCGCTGGTGATCGGTCCACACACGGTCGAACAACTGCGGCAAAACGCCGAATTCGTGAAGAACGCGCAGCCGCTGACGGACGAGGAACAGTCCGAACTGGCGAGGCTGGGGCAACAACTGGCAAGACAATGGGGTCCGCATTTCGGGCCGGTCGCCTGAGGCATTGGCGATCGAGTCCGTTGCGGCATCCATTTTTTGGGGAGAACCGAGGAGAATCGGATGTCGTCTACTTTGATCTCCGAGTTACTGGCAGACGGTCCCGTCGTGACCGACGGAGCCTGGGGAACTCGACTGCAGGAAGCGGGGCTGGCCAGCGGAACTTGCCCCGATGAATGGAATCTGTCACACCCAGAAGCGGTCGAAGCGGTCCCGCAGGCCTATGTCGCGGCGGGCAGCCAGATCGTGCTGACGAATACGTTTCGCGCGAATCGACTCGCCCTGGAAGACTACGGCCTGGCCGACCAGGTGCAGGCGATCAACCGTGCGGGCGGTCAGATCTTGCGCCGAGCGGCCGGGGCCCAAGCACGCGTCTTTGGCTCCATCGGTCCCAGCGGCAAGATGCTGTTCGCCGGTCAAGTCACGGCGGAAGCACTGGAAGCCGCTTTTCGCGAACAGGCGGAAGCATTGGCCGAATCGGGAGTGGACGGCCTGGTCGTGGAAACGATGTCGGACCTGGAGGAAGCCCAATTGGCCCTGCGCACCGCTCAGAAGACAGGCCTACCGACCGTGGTCTGCATGGTCTTCGATACCGGAAAGGATCTCGATCGAATCATGACCGGACGGACGCCCGAGCAGGTGGCCGAGCAGTTGACGGCTGCGGGTGCGGATGTCATCGGAGCCAACTGCGGGCAGGGCATCGCGTCCTACGTAACCATCTGCAACGCTTGCACGCCTCCACTCCGTCAACCGATCTGGATCAAGGCCAATGCGGGCGTACCGCAGGTCGTCGACGAACAGGTCGTCTATGAAACGACGGCGGATCAGTTCGCGGCACATGGCCCGGACCTCGTGGCGGCCGGCGCCAGTTTCCTGGGAGGTTGCTGCGGTACGAGTCCGGAGTACATTCGTGCGCTGCGAAAGCGAGTCCAATCATGAATTCGCGCGAGCGTGTCCAACGGACAATCCGCCACGAAGAACCGGACCGAGTGCCGATCGACTTGGGCGGCACCCGTCAATCGGGAATCGCCGCTTCCACCTACGCTCAACTGAAGCAGCACTTGCAGCTGTCGTCGCCGACACGCGTGTTCGATGTGTTCCAAATGCTGGCGGAAGTCGAACGCCCCGTGCGGGAACGACTAGGCGTCGACGTGATTGGCCTGCACCGACCCACCGTCGCGTTTGGGATTCGAAACGAGGACTGGCAGCCGTGGCAACTGTTCGACGGGACTCCGGTCGAAATGCCGGGCGGCTTTCATCCGGTGACCGAGCCGAGCGGGGACCTTGTGTTGCTCCGGGGCGATGTCCCGATCGCTCGAATGCCGAAAGATGGCTTCTACTTCGACCGGCTGGAAACTTACCCCGGCGCCGCGCACGTCGATCTGAAGACCTTCGAGCCACCAAAGCTTTCTGACGAAGACTGCGAGTACTACCGACTGCAAGCCGAGGCCCTGTATCAGAATACGGATCTGGCGATCGTCGCACCGCTGGGTCCGCCGTTCGAACTTTTCTATGGCTTGGGAACGGGAGACTTCGAGGCCTGGATTGTGACCTTCGCCACCGAAACCGATTACGTCACGGAGCTATATGAAAAGCTGGTCGCTGTCTGGCTGGAGAACCTGCAGCGATTTGTGCAGGCCGTCGGCGACCGCGTTCAGATCCTGCAGATCTGCGACGATTTCGGCACGCAACACGCTCCCTTCTTGTCGGTGCCGATGTTCCGACAGCGCCTGATGCCGTTCTATCAGCGTGGTCTCAACTGGGTCCACGAGCACACGCAGATGAAGGTCATGCTGCACTCCGACGGAGCACTCTTCCCACTGCTGCCGTCCATCATCGAGATGGGCGTCGACATCCTGAACCCGGTGCAAACCAGCGCTGCCGGAATGGACCCGCTTCTTTTGAAAGCCGAATTCGGTGACCAGTTGACATTCTGGGGTGCTTCGCTCGATTGCCAGCAGACGTTACCGTTCGGCACACCAGAAGATGTGGCACGGGAGGTCGAGCAACACCTAGAAGCGTTTCGGCCGGGGGGCGGCTACGTCTTTGCCCCCGTCCACAATGTGCAGGCTGCCGTACCGCCGGAGAACTTGGTGGCGATGTTCGACACAGCTCGTGCATTCGGCCGCTACGACGAACGCGTCCGTTCAGGACGCAACCATCTGCCGGGCTAGAGCGACCGCGCCGGCCGCGTTATTGCTGTAGCCGTCGGCCCCGATCTTCTCAGCGTACTGCTCGGTGACCGGTGCACCACCGATAATCACTCGGCAGCTGATCCTGGATGCCCGCCTCGCGGACAGCCTCCACCACTGACTTCATCCCGGTCATCGTCGTCGTCAGCAGCGCCGATACGGCAATGATGTTCGCGTTCATTTCCTTGGCCTGCGCGACGAACTTGTCCGGCGCGACATCCACGCCCAGATCGACGACATCGAATCCGCCGCCCTCGAGCATCGCCGCTACGAGGCCCTTTCCAATGTCGTGCAGGTCGCCCTTGACGGTCCCGATCACGACTCGACCGGCAGGCTCGACCCCACTGGCCACCAGCCGTGGTCGCAGCAGTTCCAAAGCGCCCTTCATGGCCCGTGCCGCAATCAGCAGTTCAGGGACGAAATACTCGTTGTTCTCGAACCGTCGCCCGACCTCATCCATGGCGGGAATCATCTGCTCGGTCACCAACTGCTGCGGATCGACGCCCGCATCCAAGGCGGTTTGCGTGACTTCGACGGCCGCTTTCGCGTCTCCATTGAGCACGGAATCGTAGAGTTGCTTCAGGTCCGGTGCGCCCTGTGACATGCTTGCGTCCTGTTTCAAATCCCAACGTGGTGAGGTACCCAATTCGCCAGCCCTGCAGCCAACTCGCCCGATCCCGCGGCGAACGACGAAGACCTGTCGAGCGTTGCAGCACGGCTTGCGGACCATTATATATGAAATCTGGAAATGTACGAGGTCTCTCCGCCGGCCGCAGCCGGTCCGGATCTTGGAGCAAGGAAACGCCCACGCGGCAGTTCCGGGAGCGGCACATGGAAGGGGCAGGCTTCTCGTTTCGCTTGACTGGTCATCGCGCAACCCCGTCGTGAAGGCCCCCCGTGACCGAAGAGATGCTGCTATCTCAACTCGGACCAACGCCGCAATTCATCACGAACGTGTCGACTCCGGTCGATGTGGGCGAGGTGCTCCGGTACCTGGGTTACCCCTCGCAGACCACTCCGCATCCGCGGTTGCGTGACGTTCTGGATCACTGGATTGTCGAGGCCAATCGACGCGCTGAGCCGCACGCGGTGTACGTCGTTTTTCCGGTTACGCAGTTGCGCCCGCGGAGTATTTGCCTGAGCACCCCCGTTGGAGAAGTCGAGTTTCACGGGGCGGTGGGCGAATTCCTGGGACCTTCGGAGTACATCGCCGTATTCGTGGCAACCGCGGGCCCGCATGTGGAACGACTCGCCAGCGAATTGATGGAGCAGGGAGATGACCTGGCCGCGATGATTGTGAATTCCGTGGGAGCGGAACGAGCGGAAGCCGCGGAGGCGCAGATCCTGTCGCGTCTGCGAACGTTGGCCGCTGATTGCGGCTTTGCCCCCACCCTGCCCTACAGTCCGGGGTACTGCGGGATGGCACTTTCCGAACAACAAACCCTTTTCCGCCTCTTCGGCGAATTCGACATTGGTGTAACACTGACCGACAGTTGCCTGATGCAACCGCTCAAATCGGTGTCCGGCCTGATTGGCCTCGGGCCTGCGGAACGGATTCAGGCCGCAGGATCCCCCTGTGATCGGTGCGAAATGTACCAGTGTGCGATGCGACGATGAAAGGAGCGGCAACGCTGTGTCTGCCATGAACGGTCGCGAAAGAGTGCTCGCGTTTTTCGACGGACAGCCGGTCGATCGACTGCCCCTCATGCCCGTCGTAATGATGTTCTGTGCCGATCAGATCGGTGTTCCGTATGGTCAGTACGTGAACGACTACCACGTGCTGGCCCAAGCCCAGATGCAAACCGCCGAGAAATTCGATTTCGACATCGTTTCGATTATGTCCGACCCGGCTCGAGAGGCTTTCGACTGCGGGGCGCACGTCGAATTCTATGATGACCAACCCGCCGCGATTGTCGAAAGCGATGCCCTGCTGGCCGACAAGTCCAAGCTGGCTCGATTGCCGATGGCCGATCCGCACGGCGGCGGTCGAATGCACGCTGCCGTGTTAGCTCTGGAACAAATGAAGTCGCAAGTCGGCCACGAAAAAGTGCTGATGGGCTGGGTCGAAGGCCCGTGCGCCGAAGCGGCAGATCTGCGCGGAATCAACACGCTCATGCTCGATTTTTTTGACGATCCCACCTTCGTGCAGGATCTGTTTGATTTTGTCGTCGAGATGGAACTTCGGTACGCGAAGGCCCAAATCGAGGCCGGAGCTGACCTGATCGGAATCGGCGACGCCGCTGCATCCTTGATCGGCCCCAAATTCTACCGCGAATTCGTCTGGTCGCTCGAGAAACGCCTCGTTGACGGAATTCACGCGATGGGCGCGCACGTGCGCCTCCACATCTGCGGCAACACCAATTCGATTCTCCAAGAAATGGGACAACTCGGCTGCCAAATCGTCGATTTGGATTACCCGGTGTCGATCGCTGCCGGGCGACAGGCGATGGGGGCCGAGCAAATCCTGTTGGGGAACATCAATCCCGTCGCAAGTCCTGCGCAACGGTTCTCCCGACACCGTCACGGCGGCACTGGCCGAATGCCATCAACAGGCCGGCCCCCGTTACATCGTCGGGGCCGGCTGCGAAGTTGTCCGCGATACGCCGCTGCCCAATGTTCAAGCGATGATCGCCTACGCCCGCGAAGCCCCCATGGACAATTGATCCGGTTCTTCCGCCTCCGGGGGCAATGTATTTCATCCGCCGTGGGGCGCGAGCTTCGGTTTCTACGGGATTTCGAGAAAGCGGACGGAAGTGCCGATTCCCGTGAAAGAGCCGCGTGTTGGACGCGACATCCTCACACACGGCGTCCCCACTCCCCCGCGAGATCGTGCGGTAGGAGAAACCCATCTTGCCATCGTCGAAGAAGATGTGACAGGAGGCTTACGCGTCGTTCACGATCTGGTCGTAGAACTTCACGAAGTCATCCTTATCTTCGCTCGCCCGAAACTCCATCGCAGCGCTGGGGTGCCGATTCATTTGCCCGGTGATGTTGTAGGGCACCAACGGGCCCCATTCCACCGTCGAACGCAATGGCTCAATGAAGTCCTGCAGCAGTTTCACGACCGGTCGCAGTTTGAACTTGGGGTTCCGCAGGAAACCGAGCAGCAGTTCCATCGGACAGTTCCCCGCCCCGCGGCCCAGGCCCCCCATGGTCGCATCCGCTCGATTGGCCCCCAGGATGATGGCTTCGATCGTATTGGCGAAGCCCAGTTGCAGATTGTTGTGGGCATGGATCCCGATGTCTTTCCCGGTTCCAGCCATTGCGTCGGCATACTTGTGGTAAAGGCTGTCGATCTGTTCCCGGTAGAGATATCCGAAACTGTCGACGATCACCATCGTACCGGCCGGCGTGGGCGCAATCGACTCGAGCACGGTGTCGATTTCCGTTTCGGTGATATTCGAAACGGCCATCAAGTTCGCGGAAGTCTCGTAGCCCAGATCGTGGGCATGCTGGATCATCTCCACCGCCTCAGAAACCTGATTCGCGTAGAAGGCGACCCGAATCATGTCCAGCACACTTTGGTCACGAGGCACAATCTGTTGGCGCCAATCGCTTTTGCCGGCATCGGCCATGGCGGCCAGCTTCAGCCCGGTCTTTTCCGGATCGTGGTCACCGACCACTCGTTGCAGGTCCGCTTCATCGCAGTGTCGCCAGGCGCCGAACTGGTCTTTGGGAAACACCCGAGGCGTATTCTTATAGCCAATCTCCATATAGTCCACGCCAGCGGCCACGCACGAATCGTAGACCGCTCGGACAAGCTCATCCGTGAACTGATGCTTATTGATGAGGCCTCCGTCGCGGATCGTACAATCCAGGACTCTCAGTTCGGGCCGGTAGGTAATCCAGGGAGCTTTGCCGGTCATGGTTCGTCTCGGTTTACTGAAGCAGGAAAGAGGAAGGAAACGGAAACACGCATGCTGTGTCACAGCTTGACTTGGGAGTCCACCGCAAAGGGGAGGCAGAAGTCAAAAGCCGGTCCGGCCCTGCCGGCGTTTGGCGCGTTTGACTTCTGACCCCCGTTCTCGCTTCGCCTCGGCAGCCCCATTTTCAGGGACGCACCAAGCACTAGCGTGCACGAACTGGCCGTCCGCATCAAGTGGGGCCCTCTCAGAAAGCGATCCACGCTGACTCGGAGGACAGTTTCAGTCCAAATATAGGCTGCGAAACCTGAGCAGGATTCGGTCCGCATTGGTCAGATTCTGTCGATCCTGCAGAACTTGTCCAATCATTGCCGGATCATTCGTGATAATATTATCGACGCCGCTGTCGATCATTCGATTGGCTGCTGCCGGATCATCGATCGTCCAGACAAAGACTTCTTTTCCCCGCCGGTGCGCCGCAGCAATCAGCACGTCCGTGGCCTGCCCCTGAGAAACCGCGAGAAAATCCACATCCAGCGTTGTCAGGTCCCCCAGGGAAGCGGAAGCCACGAATCCCACGATCAGTTTCGGAGCCAAGCGGCTGACCTCGACCAGCTCATCGTAGTTCAGCGACATGATCACCGCGTTGTTGCCCAGTTGTCGGTCGCGCAGCACGTCGACCACGTCCCGCACAAGCTGCTGGGCGTCTCCCCGGTAGCTCTTCAGTTCGACGATCAGCTTCACCTTCCCCTGCACTTCGTCGATCACTTGTTCCAACGTCGGGAGACGCTCTTGTGCAAATCGCCGATCGAAATGGCTGCCCACGTCGACCTGCGACAGCTCGGCAAAATCGGTTTGCGAAATCACCAGCGGTTGTTTGGCGACGCGCATCAGATCAGCGTCATGCACCACAACCAGCTTGCCATCTTGGGTCCGTTGGACATCGATCTCAACGAAATCGGCACGATCCTCGATCGCCTGCCGCACGGCACTCAACGTGTTCTCCGGCGCGGCCAGCGAACTGCCTCGATGCGCGCTGATCTCAACTTGATCTTCCCACCGCACGCGTTCCAATAGCCCCCGAACGATGAACGCAGACAGAACCAGCAGCACAAGCGAAAACGGGAACAAGCCCTCTTCGCAGAGTCGCTCGGAGGGAACGCCGGGCAACGATCTTCTCTGCATTCGAGAGCTCGGGAAGGTGAATTGCCGTTCCCTCGACAGCTCGATAGAGTCGCACAACTCCCAGGCAAGCGGTGGCCTCCGCCAGAAAGCCAAGCACGAAATTGATGGCCAAGCCGAACGCCGTGATTGCTCCGAGCGTCAGCACGAGCAGGCGCACTCGACCGGTTGCCATCCCGACCAGCCGCTCCGCCACTTCGCCCGCAACCCAGTTGAAGCTCGCGAATACGAACAACCACACCAGCAACCACACCAACAGGAAGGCTCCGATGCGTCGCCACAGGCCACGCGTTTGCTGCAGACTGCGACGAATGGCCGAAACCGCCCGCAACTGCTGGAGTAACACATTCGGCAGCGAGAACAGAGTGCGCAAAACAAGATAGGCCGCAAGCCCGACGAAGATCATCCCCAACAGGCCGCCCACGCCCGTCGCCAGCCAGAACTCCGGCGGCCGGGCTTCCAGATAATGGTTGATGTCGTGTGCGCCGAGCAAACGCTTGGCCAGCAAGTCCCGCGACCAGCAGAATCGGCAACAAAATGCCGGCCAGCAGTCCGAGCACGGCCAGGCTGAGCAAGATCACCGGACCGGCGCGCTTGAGCACCAACAGCAAGGCCTGAAAATAGGTGATGCGACAGTTCTCTGTCACTCCGCAGCCAATGACTAACTGGCCGCCGATTCGCAAGAAAGAGATCGCCGCGAACAGCGAAGTGGCCGCCAAAGCCAGCAAGAGCCGCGAGGGCTGAAGCAAGAACAGGGCGATGTCGAAGTTGCCAACCGCCGTGCGCCCGCTGCTGGTGATACACCAACTAAAAAACCAGGCGGCGAAGGGGCTCAACAACACAAACGCGAGAACGCTAAACAGCACGTAGTAGAAGAATAAGTCGACAAAGCTCTTGCGGAGATCTCGTCTTACTTGCCGCCAGAGATGTTCGTGCATCATCTATTTTTTGCCAGCTCAATCGAATGGACGAGCTCGTGGTCAAAGCACAAAGCGGCGGTGGGGCAGGCCGCGACACATTCCGCAGCCACCTTCGTGAGTGCTTCGTCCAGCGATCGGTCGAACGGGACCGCCAACCGCACGTCAAAGCCCCGATCCACGAACGTCAATCCCAGCGGCTCACCCGCGCCCCTGGCGACCTGCACACAGAGTTCGCACTTGATGCACTTTCCCGGCTCAAACCGGATGCCACCGGGACGTTGCACAATCTCGACCAACCGCCGCTCACCGGCAAACCGAGTCGGATCGACGCCGTACTCCATCGCATACTGTTCCAGTCGGCAGGAGCCGTGCCCCAGGCATCCACAGGACAGGCACCGCTGCGACTGCGAGGCGGCCACGTCGGGGGAATAGTCCGTCCCCTCGAGCGGCACTTCCCGCCGCGAGTGACCGACCAACGAAGTCCAGCGGCGGGCTTCATCCTCCTGCAGAGTTCCGATGTGTGTGGAGAACGGTCGAGCGGGCGCTGTAATCGGTTCTCCGGCCAGATATTGGCCGATCGCTTGCGCGACTTCGCGACCATCCGCCACGCTGCGAACCACAAGCCCTGCCGGTCGAATTGCGTTTCCCGCGGCAAAGACGCCGGCATGCTGGGTCTGAAACGTGTCTCGATTGATGTCGATCCCGCGCCGCGAAACGGGCAGTCCCCAACCGGAGATTTCTTCGGCGGGCACGCGACCGCAGGTCAGCAGCACTGGCATCGAACTCGCGCGTCAATGGCTCCAGTTCCTCAACCGTTTCGCCGCTGCGCAACTCCGCTCCTAACCGAAACACAAGATCGATTTCCGCATCGAGCAGTTCCCGCGGCAATTGTTCTTCGCTCGGTTCGCTGCGCAGGCGACCACCGGCCACCGGCTGACGCTCCCAAATGACACAGGCATGTCCCTGTTGCAGCAGGTAATATGCAGCCGACAAACCGGTGGGACCGGCACCGACGATGGCAACTCGCTTGCCGGTCGACGGTTGGCAGGTCGGCAAATAGGGACGGCCCGATGCCAGATCCACGTCCGCCACAAAGCGTTTCAGATCGCAAACCGCAACTGGGCCGTCCGCCGCGTTTCGCCGACACCCCTTTTCACACGGCTTGGGACAGACGCGTCCCAGCACCGCGGGTAACGCGATATCCTGCTTCACGGTCGCGATCGCCTCACGCAACTCATGTTCCCCAATCTGCTCCAGCATCAGGGGAATGTCCATGTGGGCCGGGCAGGCGAAGAAGCAGGGCGCGATGCAATCCCCCACGTGGTCGCTGAACAAGAGTTCCAAGGCGGTGCGCCGCACGGCGCGAACCTCGTCGGTATCGCTGTCGATCTGCATTCCCTCGGTAACCTGTGTCGCACAGGAGGGAACCAGCGCGTTGCGTTTCCGGTCCTTGACCAGACAAACCTGACAGGAGGTGGAGGGTTCGTAGCCACGAAGGAAACACAGTACGGGGATTTCGATCCCCACCTGCGCGGCGGCATCCAGAATCGTCGTACCGGCCGGCACATCCATTTCGCGGCCGTCAATCGTTAGTTTCGGCATGATACGGTTGTAGGAACTCCCTGACTCGTCACCACAATCGCAGACTCGGGACAGACCGTCCGACAGGAGTCACAACGGGTGCACTTCGGATCGTCAATTCGATGTTTCTGATAGGGCGTGAACGGAATCGCGTCCACGGGGCAATGTTGCGCGCACAAGGTGCAACCGATGCAGTCGTCGTTGATCTCGTAGTGCACCAGAGCGCGGCACTTGCCGGTGGGGCAGCGGCCTTCCAGGTGTGCTTCGTATTCGTGGCGGAAATGGCGCAGGGTGGAAAGGACCGGGTTGGGAGCCGTTTTGCCCAGTCCACAGAGGCTACCGGAGCAAACCATGCCGGCGAGTTCTTCCAGTTTTTCGAGATCTCCGCGCTGCGCACCGCCGGTGCAAATGCGGTCGAGGATATCCAACATCCGCTTGGTACCGACGCGGCAGAACGTACACTTGCCGCAGGATTGATCCTGCGTGAACCGCAGAAAGTAGCGGGCAATATCGACCATGCAATCGGTGTCGTCCAGCACGACCAGTCCACCGCTTCCCATGATCGCCCCGACTTGAATCAGGGCCTCGTAATCGATCGGCGTGTCCGCCAGTTCGGCCGGCACACAACCGCCGGACGGCCCCCCGATTTGCACTGCTTTGAATGTGCGTCCGGCGGCCACTCCCCCGCCGATTTCCTCCACGATCTGACGAATCGTGACGCCCATCGGGACTTCGATCAAGCCGCCGCGGACGATCTTGCCTGCCAGGGCGAACAGCTTGGTGCCCTTGCTGGTTTCGGTTCCCAATTCCGCGAACGCGGACGGACCGTTGCGGAAGATCCAGGGGACAAGCGAGAACGTCTCCACGTTATTGATCAATGTCGGCCGCCCCCACAGTCCGCTTTCCGCGGGGAATGGAGGACGCAGTCGCGGTGTGCCGCGGTGGCCTTCCAGTGAGTTAATCAAGGCGGTCTCTTCCCCGCAGACAAACGCACCGGCGCCTTGCTTGATCGCCAGATCAAACTCGAAATCCTGCCCCAGAATGGAGGACCCCAGAAAACCATGTTCCTGGCAACACTGAATCGCTTCCGTAATCCGTTTTACCGCCTCGGGATACTCGGCGCGAATGTAGAAATATCCTCGTTTTGCGCCGACGGCCCGCGCCGCAATCAGCATTCCTTCGATCACGCGATAAGGAAACGATTCGAGCAACATCCGATCCATGAACGCACCGGGGTCTCCTTCGTCGCCGTTGCAGATCACGTATTTCTCATCGGACACGGCATCGTACACAATCTGCCATTTGATGTACGTGGGAAAGCCAGCTCCTCCGCGTCCTCGGGCGCCGCTTTCGCGAATCCCGGCAACGATGTCCGCCGGTGACAGCTCGTCCAGGACTCGGCGCAGTGCCACGAATCCGCCATGCCGCTGATACTCGTCGATGTCCAACGGATTCAAGTGGCCGCAGTATTCCGTGGCGATGTGCATCTGCGGTCCGCGAAAAGCACAAACCGGACCTTGCTGCACATCCAGCGGATGCGATGTAGTGACCTCCAGTTCCTCGTCGGAGTGCCATCGATCGAGCCAGCGTGAAACGGAATAGCCCAAGCGGTTGAGCACACCGCGCGGCCGAAAATGCCGCATCACCAGATCGCGTGCTTGTTCCGGGCTCGCTTTGGCATACAACGTCGTCTGCCCATTCGGCTCAATCACTTCCACGAGCGGTGTCTGGTGGCACATTCCCACGCAGGCCACACATTTCAAACTCGTATCGGCATGGGTATCCTCGATCACTTGGGCGAGCGCATCATGGACATGGCCACTGCCCTGGGCCACACAGCAGGAACCGAGTCCGATGCGAATTTCGCCCGCGTGGCTTCGATCAGCGTGGCGTAGCCAAGGGATCGGTCGCGCGCCCCCGTTCTGGCGGGCCCGGAGCGATGCCTGGATCGCCGCGGGAATGTCCTTCGGTTCCAAATGCCCCCGGTTGTCCTCATCCACACTGATCACGGGTGCCAGCGTGCAGCAACCGATGCAGGCGGTCCGTACCACGGTGAAATTCCGATCCTTGTCGGTGTCTTCACCGGGAGCCAGCCCCAGGTGCTGCTCGACGGCATCCTGAATCAACCCGGATCCCTTCACGTGGCAGGCGGTTCCGTGGCAGACACTGATGATGTGTCGACCGGCCGGTTGATGACGGAAGCAAGAGTAGAAAGTGGATACGCCCGTAATCGCCGATGGGGAAATCTCGGTCAATTGACAAACGCGTTCCAGCGCCGCTTCGGGCAGATAGCGATAGTGTTCCTGGATCGCCTGCAGGATGGGAACGACGGCCTCCGAACTCCGCCCGTGCTCGGACACGATTCGCTCAATTGGTGTCAAATCCAAATCAGATATCATTTCGACTTACTCGTTTACCTCCGCGGCCGGGGACGACGATCCCAGACAGAACAGGTGCTGCTCGCCCCGCAGAACGATGCGTCCTGGTAGGAACGCGGGACTCGTTACGCACCGTTCTCCCAGGCTGTTCTCGGCGATACGCTCGCAGCCATCGGCGCCAGCGCCAGCACCCACCCGTTTCCTTCGTCGTTGATCAAATAGACCCGCTCACCCGCCATGGCCGGTGAGGCGCCGAACATCGAGCCGAAATCTTCTTCCCAGACTGGCTCGCCGCCCTTCATGCGATCATAACAAACAAGTTCCCCGTAGGATGCGATAATCAGCAGGTAGTTCTCGGTCGGTAACGGGCTGCAGATGTCCGGCATTCCGACGTCATACTGCCACAGGACGTGCGTTTCCGTGACATCTCCCTCCCCCCCGTCGCGAATCGCCACCGCGTCCGCCCCGTCATTGGCGACGAAAACCAGGCCGTCGGCGTAGGCCGGCGAGGGTCCGACGTCTCCCTTCAGGCAATCCACCCGCCAGAGCTCTGCGCCCGTCTTCGGGCGAATAGGCAATCACCCACGGAGCGGCCGCGGTGATGATTCGCGGCTCCCCCTGGTAATCCACGACGATGGGGGAGGCCCAGGAGGCGGGAACTTGCCGCGGGACCTGCCAGAGGATTTCGCCCGTCGCTCCGTTCATCGCGATCAATCGCGACAGGTCGTCGTCTTCCGTTCCCTGATCGAATTGGAGGATGACCTGATTCTGGTAGGTTGTCAGCGATGCCGCGTGGCCATAGAGATTATCGGGCGTCCCCAGGTTTTGGGCCCAGATCTGCTCGCCCTCGAAGTCAAACGCCGCGATATCTCCGTTGGCAAACATCGCATAGACGCGTTGCCCGTCGGTCGCCGGCGTCGGTGCTGCGAAACCGGTATCCTCACTCACTTCGAGCTCGGTCTCCTCTTGTTCCGGCGCGACCGGGACTTGCGCCGGGGGAGCCACTTCACGCTGCCACCGCAGTTGACCGGTCTCGACATCGAAGCAGTACACCTCACGGCGTTCGCTGGTCGCCCCCGTCAAAAAAATGTGCTGTTGCCAGACGATCGGGGAACTGACACCCGGCATCGGCACCTCGGTTTTCCACAGAACGCCCGCTCCCGTGGCGGCATTCCATTCGGTGGGCACATCGCGGAGCGTGGACACGCCTGACCCGCTCGGCCCTCGAAACCGAGGCCAGTTAGCCAGAATCTGTTCCGTGGTCGGGGGCACAACCGCCGGCTTTGGCGCCGATTCCGACGCAGGATCGGCCATCGCGTCCGACGCGGAATCCTCTCCGGAAGCATCCACCGCGGCCACGGTTTCCGCACGATCGCCGGGGGCCGGCAGAAGCGAAGGAAACAGCCAGGGCGCCAATCCTGCGCCCAACAACAGCACGGCTCCCAACCCCGCTACGGTCCACTGCGCACGTCGTGCCTGACCGGCCGAGACTTCGGCCGACGGCGCGACAACCGGCGTCGAAGGAAGACGACGACGCACGGTGGCCGCCCCATGCGCCAGCAATAAAGTCAGTGCGACGCCGCCGACAAGCAGCAGTGCGCCGCGCCGCGTGAACGTCTTCTGTTGGAAATACCGCGCTCGCAACTGCGCATCCAGCTTCCGCAGGTCTGCCGGCGCAGCTGTTGCCGGTTCCTCCGCCAGCGCCTGGCGGAGCTGGACATACTGGGGCGAGTCGAGCGGCAGATCGGGCGTGCGGCGGGTGTAGTCCCACACCAGCAGCACACAAACGAGCACGGAAAACAGTGCGGCGACGAAGGCCGCACGAACGATCGCACGATAACTCAACAGATCGCTCAAGGCTTCTTCTCCGGTAGATTCTCCGGAATCTCACGGATCAAGCCCAGCCGGACTTGCTCCACCGGACAGTACCAGAAACAGCGTCCGCAGGAGACGCAACCGGAGACATCCGGTTCATAGTCGGACTGACGACGCCGCATCGAAAGATGGACCAACTTGCCAGCCAATACCAATCCAACCCAACCTCCCAGCCAAACGCCCAAGGACCGATAACGACTACGCCAATCGAGGGCCGTGCGATACGCCTCGGTCACCGGCCGGCCGGCACTTCGATAGGCCTCGCTTGCGTCCGTGGTCAGCTCCGTCTTACCGAGCTCCTCGCGCCGCAGCTGCTCGGCCAAGCGGACTTCGGGATGCCAGCGAGAAAGAGGGGTCGCCAAGGCATTTCCTAACCCCGCGAAGAGCAGCACAAGCAACGGGGCCAAGCACACCAAAACGACAAAGACGCGCCGTCCGGATTGCCGTTCTTCCACCGTCTGCGGAACCGTCGGCGGGCGAATCGCATCGTACGGACAAGCATCTTCGCACAGGCGACAGTGAATGCAAGCTTCGGGAGGAATCCGAACACGCCACTGCGAGAACCGCGAGAACACGCGCAGAATCGCACCGTAGGGACAAAGATAACGACAGTAAGGTCGCCCGACAAACAAACCGATCAATAGCAGGCAGCCGCCGAACACCATCATGTTCGCATTCCCGCTCATCCGGAAGAAACCCACAAACGGATCGTATCGGCAAATCAGAAAGGTCGTACCGGTGGCGGCAAGGATCACCGCCAGGCCGAGATAGATGTAGGCCAGTAGCCCCAAGGCCTGATCCAACCAGCTGGGGACGCGGACACTGCGGACGGCGACGAGCTCCTGAATCGCGCCGAGCGGGCAGACGGCGGCGCAGAAGGTCCGGCCAAAAAACAGCGTGAAGACTAACGGCACGACAAAGAAACAGATCACTGCCAGTGGAATGGCATAGTCCGGGTTGAAGGCTGCCAGCGCCACATTCTGTGTCGCCCCGATCGCACAGACACATCCGCCGCGGACGAAACCGAACCAGATCAAGGAGGCAATCGTCAGCAGCAGCAATCCGTTGCGGGAGCGAGCAACATGCGTCAGCCAAGTCGCGAGCACCAGGGCTGCCACCAGCAGGAACACATCGATCGCCTGCCAGGCTTGCGACCGCACCTGTGGCACCTGAGTGGTGGGCACCGTGTGATCGGAAAAGCTAGGCGTGGGAATGAGCTCCGCGCGCGCTTCTCCCCAGAGGCATGCGGCGAGCAACACCGTGAACAGGAGCACGAGCGGTCTTTTCATGGATCCAATACCTGCTGCAACAACTCGCGGGCCGCCCCTTGTTCCGGATCGTTGGTCTTCTGCCGCAAGAGTGCCAAGGCCTGACGTTTCAGGCGGAACGGCTGCTCGGCAGGAACTCGTTCGATCGCCTGTGTCGGGCAGGCCACGGCAATCGCGCACTCGTTGCAGTTCACACAGCGATCCGGCATGACCTGGAGATACAGGGAGCCATTCATCAACATGCAACCTTTGACGCACTTGCCGCAGCCGATACACAGATCTTCATCAATCGTGTACTCATAGAAGCGTTGGCCGGCCTTCTCCTCGATGAACGTGCGCACGACCGCTCCCGTAGGACACATCTGGTTCTCGGCGGCGGTCGTCAGATCCTGATAGTTGGGATCAAAGTAGCCGGTGCAGATGTCGCAGTAGCCACACATGTCAAAGAACTGCACACACTTCACGGCCGATTCGTCCAACACACATCGTGTCGCGCAGTTCCCGCAACCGATGCACTTATCCGGATCGATCTGCCACCGCAGTTCCGCGGCCCGCCCTTTGCGGCCCGCTAGAAAACCGGCGACCGTTCCCAGCGTGACGACGCCGGCCACGCGTGCTCCGTCCAATAGCCATTGGCGACGACTGCGCGCATCGGTCAAGGGTTGATCTTTCGCCATTTTCTTCTGGATCAGGTAGGGGTCGTGGAGGATTTCATCATCGGGCGTGCCTGACGACAGCCGGGTTGCAGCGCACACTGCTGGCAGATCGTTCCGGCCGGTTGTCCACAGCGATCTCGGCGGCGCATCGCAAGCCACCCGGTGAACACGCCCAGGGCGATCAGCAGCCCGTGGCGTCCCCAGCTAGTCAGCAGTTCACGGCGGGTCGGTTCCGGTGAAACCGATACGGTCATGAGGGCGTCTCCGATGCTTTCGGCTGCGGAACGTAAATTCGTACGCGACAGGTCTGCGGATCGAGAATGAGCACGCGGCCATCCCCATCCGCCGCCACGTCGAACACGCGTTTGTCCGTAGCTTCCCGCGGATCAGCAGCCTGCACATCGCTGATCGACAGCTGCTCCGGTCCGGCCACGACCGAATCAAACTGCCCCTCCGGACTGTACACCTTAACCCGCGGAATGCCTTTTTCCGAGGTGACAAACCGTCCGTCGGGCAGGATCGCGAAATGTGCTGGGTTGCAGCAGCCGAAGAAGTCGCTCAACTGCGAGCCACCGGCGCCCCAGGCGCTGCCCCAATCCCCTTCGTACGAGTAGGTCATGATCTGGCGACGACCGGGATTCACCACGCGCAACAAACCATCCTGGCCGATCGCCACGTCGAAATAGGGGCTCGGAACGATGAAGGCGGGGCGTTGCCGAGCCGGGTCGGGTTCGCCAATCTTGCCCACCGGTTGCCCTTCCAGGGAGAATGCGCCAGACGAAGACGACTGGCAGCATCGGCCACGAACAGATCTTCTTCGGCGACCGCCAGCGACGTCAAGCGGGGCGTCTCCCCGGGAACCTGCCACTGGCCCGCAGCCTGGCCGTCCGCCTGCCAACTCTCCACTTGTCCGTTCACACCGACAAAGATCCTGCCCGGTTCGGCATGGCCGGCCCCGGCGACGGTCAGACAGGATGGCGCCGCCGACAACGGGATCATCCGCTCGTCGGTTCCATCCGCCCGAAAAACCTGGACGGCCTGATCCCCGGCGACATAGATCCGGTTGTCCGGTCCCGTGGCAATGGCCCGAACATGCTCCATCGGCACCGGAATCTCGGCGTCCAAACGGTAGCCGATCAGCGCCGGATCGATCGTGAACTGCCGTTGCAGGTCGAGCTGAAAGCTGGCGGGCCGATCGTTTCCCTGCTCGGCCCAAGGATCGAGGCCCCACACGGCAAGCACGGCCAACAGCGACAGCCCCAGGATTGCTGCGGCCATCGCGCCGCGTTGCTGCAACAGTCGCGACATCCAATTCGATTCCACTGAGTAGCCTCCGCCAAGCAAAAAACCGTTCGACTTACGGCGCCGCACCTGCCGTCAGATCCAGGCATGCCATCCGTGTCATGTCGCGCAGGATGAGTCGTCCGCTCACCAGTGCCATCGGCCCCCACGCGTCGTGACCGTCTGGAAACACTTCCGCCTGCGCCAGGCGTTGATAGCGTTCCACGTCTGCCTCGGCCATTGTCAACTGCCCGCGGTCGTCCATTACCAGGATGAGATCGTCTGCGATCAGAAAGGGACCGTGACCAAAGCGATCCGAACCGCTATTCCAAACCTCATTTCCTTGTAGATCCAGACAGACGAGTTGGCCGCCCCCGTGTTTGCGGACGGCAAAGATATGGTCGCGATAAAGGATCGGCGTCTGCTGCTCGGCGTTGAACTGCTTCGGCGTCAACCGCACGATTGGCTCGGCCGACCACTGCTCCGCCGAGTGCTGCACCTGCAAAATCAGGGCCCCGGTCTGGCGACCATATCCGCTGCAAAGGAGAACGCGTCCTTCGGGCAGCACTAGCGGGGAGGGACAGGTCGCGAAATGCGAGGGCCATTCCGGGCTATCCCACAGCAGTGATCCGTCGTCCGCCGCCACGGCCGCCACACCACCGCTTCCGCAGTAAAGATACGCACGACGGTCTTGCCATTGCATCGGCATCACTGACACGTGAGTCATCTCCCAACCACGCGGATTGGGACTCCGCCATAACACTTCGCCGGAGGCGACGTCCACGGCAATCAACAGCGACTCCCCAGAGGGTGCCAGGATCAGCCTCCCCTCGTCGACGTAAGGACATTGCCCGGCATACCAACGGGGAACGGTCGCGCCAAAGTCACGCACCAGGTCGATCAACCAGCGACATTGGCCGGTCGCGATATCCCACGCCGCAACATGGCAACGCGGTCCGAACGAGATCACCAAGTCGCCCGCAATCACGGGGACGGTCCGCGACAAGCCATGATTACGAGTGAGCAAAACCGGATAATGGTTCGTCCAGACCGGCAGTCCGGTATCCAACGAAAGGCAACGCATCGTGTCGGCCGCTTGGTCGCTGTCGTAGTCCAACACGAATACACAACCATGGCTGATTGCCGCGCTGGCATACCCTTCGCCCAGCGTCAATTCCCACTGACGTACCGGTCCCTCCGGTCCCCAAGCGCGTGCCAGGCGCGTGCCACTCTCGACGATCCCATCCCGGTTGGGTCCGCGAAAACCGGGCCATCGTCCGGACTCCGTGGACGGCACGCCTGTTCCGCGGATCGGTTCGCCTGGCTCCACGTCCGGCAGTTCTTCCGGGGAAGCGGCCACCAGCGCTGGCCCACCATCCTGACCGGGCTGACGCAAATCGCCGCCGACACCACCGGGCGCAGCAAGCCACCAGACCAGCAAGCCCGCACCAACGAGCGCCGTCCCCGCAGGCAACATCAATTCCCAGCGATCCCGATTCACGCGCAACCTCCCCGCGTGTCGCAGTGCAACATTTGTGCCAGCTTCCTCCGACTGCGTCGGTCCGATGTCCGCCTGCCGTGATATTCCCCGGCGCGTCACCCAGCACGGCTCTCCCGCGGCGCGCGCACCGTCGCTCCCTTCTGCCACCCTCACACTGTTCGTTCTCCGCTCAGGTGAGCGAAACCGCACAGTGCAGGCGAGTGATCCGAGGCCCGATGGTGGGTCTCATTCGGCAGTCTTGCCGTCGTCGCGTCATCTTGCAATCGTTCTTGGTTTCTCTATCCTGAGCGAAGCCAATTCGAGGCGGATCCCAGCGGGATCCTGGCTGCGTTTTGCTGGAGGCTGCGATCATGAAGTTGGGGTTTGTGAGTGCGATCCTGCCTGATCTACCGCTGGCGGAAGTGTTTCATGTCGCGGCTTCGATGGGATACGAGTGCGTCGAATTGATGTGTTGGCCGGCCGGAAAAGCGGAGCGGCGGTATGCCGGGGTCACGCACATCGAGGTCGACACGTTGGACCAGGAGACGGTCGAGCGCATCCATGCCCTATCGGGCGAATCGGGCGTCGCCATCAGCGGCCTGGGTTACTACCCGAACCCACTGACCCCGGATCTTGAGGAAGCGGGACGGGCAGTGGAACACATTCGGCACGTCATCGTGGCAGCCAAGACCTTGGGCATTCACCAAATGAACACGTTCGTCGGTCGCGACTGGACGAAGTCGGTCGACGACAACTGGCCACGATTCCTGGAAACGTGGCGCCCCTGGCGCAATTCGCGGAAGATCACGGCGTGCGGATTGGCATCGAAAACTGCCCGATGTACTTCACGGCCGATGAGTGGCCGGGCGGCAAGAACCTGGCGATCAGCCCGGCCATCTGGCGGCGAATGTTTCACGACGTACCGAATGCGTCGTTCGGACTGAACTACGATCCTTCCCACATGGTCTTTCAACAAATGGACTATCTGGCACCGTTGCGTGAATTCCGAGATCGGATTCACCACGTCCACGCCAAGGATGTGCGGGTGGATCGTCATCGGTTGAACGATGTTGGAATTCTCGCCAACCCCTTGGAATATCATGCCCCGAAGCTCCCGGGGCTAGGGGATGTCGACTGGAGTGCTTATTTTTCGACACTCCATGACATCGGTTACCAGGGCCCGGTATGTGTCGAAGTCGAAGATCGGGCCTTCGAGGATTCCCTGGAGTCTCGCAAAGCAGCCCTGCAGCAGAGCTTGACGTACCTGCGGAACTACGTCGTGCGTCTCTAATTTGCCGCAAAGGAACTTCCAGATGGATTGCACCTACCAAGACGTGGCGAAAATGATCGACCACTCTTTGCTCAACCCGTCCTTCACCACTCATGAACTGGAGGCTGGTTGCCAACTCGCCTTGGATTATGACGTCGCCAGTGTGTGTATCATGCCGTACTACCTGAAACGGTGCGCCGATATTCTCCAAGGTAGCTCCGTGATGCCCAGTACGACGATCGGCTTCCCTCACGGTGGACACAAGACGACCACCAAAGAGGCGGAGGCCGAGCAGGCGTTGCAGGACGGTTGCCGGGAACTGGATATGGTCGTCAACATTTCCCAGGTCCGCAGCGGTCACTGGGACTACGTAAGGAGCGACATCAAAGCTGTCATCCATGTCGCTCACGCCGCCGGTCAGAAGGTCAAGGTGATCTTCGAAAACTGCTATCTGGATGACGCGCAGAAGATTCGCTTGTGCGAGATCTGTGGTGAGCTGCGGGCCGACTGGGTCAAGACGTCGACCGGGTACGGAACCGGCGGTGCGACGATGGAAGATTTGCAGTTGATGCGGCAACATTCTCCCGAATGGGTCCAAGTCAAGGCGGCGGGCGGAATCCGAGATCTCGACGCATTGCTGCAAGTTCGCGCTCTGGGTGTCACGCGCGTCGGGGCCAGCCGCACCCAAGAGATGCTCGACGAATGCCGACGACGGCTTGCCTGACAATGGTCCTTTCAGAATGATGTCCCATCCTCCGAGCAGCGAGGTGTGCCATGCGGTCGTTCTGTTTCTGGCCAACACTCTTGTCCCTGACAATCGCCACTGGACTTTCCGCCCAAGAGCATCCACCACAGCATGATGTGCGGCTGTACGGCGCTCAAGGCGATGGGGCAACCGACGATGCGGCTGCGTTTCAGAAAGCACTGGATGCGGTGGCGGCAGAAGGCGGCGGAACGCTTTCCGTGCCGCGCGGCAATTATCGCTTTGGGGCGCCGTTGAGTATCCCGCAGGGTGTTACGCTTCGAGGGATGTGGCAGTCGGTACCGGCCCACAACGGAATCCGTGATCGCGGCCTTCCGAAGCCAACCGACGACGGCACAACGTTCCTCGTCTGCTTCGGCGCCGGTACCGAGGAGGGTCCCGCCTTTATCACGTTGCAGACCAATAGCACATTGACCGGCGTCGTCATCTACTATCCCGATCAATTGATCGATGAAGAACCGCAGCCCTATCCATGGGCCATCGCGATGCGTGGCAAGAACCCGGCCGTAATCGATGTCGAACTGCTGAATCCGTACAACGGAATTGATGCCACCAAGAACGAACGGCACTTGATTCGCAATGTACAAGGCCAACCGCTTCGCCGAGGCGTGTGGGTCGACGAAATCTACGACATCGGCCGGATTGAGAACGTGCACTTCAATCCATGGTGGAGCATGAAGCCCAAGGTTTTCGAGTGGCAATTAGCCAACGGGGAGGCGTTTATTTTTGGCCGCACGGACTGGCAATATGTCCTGAACACGTTCTGTTTCGGATATCGAGTTGGTTACAAATTCATTCGCAGCGAAAAAGGCGTCTGCAACGGCAACTTTTTGGGAATCGGTGCCGACGGTGGCCATACCGCCGTCGAAGTCGAAGATTGTGCGAAATACGGGCTGCTGATCACGAACGGCGAATTCGTCGCGATGCGCGGTCCGGATCCGACGATGCTCGATGTCAAACGCACGAACCGCGGAAGTGTCCGGATGGTCAACTGCGCGTTCTGGGGACCCTGTCAACAGATCGCTCGGCTCGAAGGGCGCGGGACCGTCGGATTGAGCGATTGCACGTTCTGCCAATGGGACGCGAAGAACCAGGGCCGCGAGGCGATTCAGGCGAACGGCGGCACGTTGATTGTCCGAGGCTGCGAATTCCAACGAGAGCGACCCCAGATCCGGTTAGGCCCCGACGTTCGATCGGCTGTCATTGTGGGCAACGTTTTCCAGGGCCGACGTCAGATCCGTAATGAAAGCACAGGGGGATGTGCAATTGATGGCAAACGGTGAAATCCGCCCCGCGGGAAACTCCGAATGAACGCAGATTCAGGCATTGATCTTGTCACTCGGTATCCGGTTGGGCGATGATGGTGGAATCTCGCCCCCCTTTCTTCCTTGCCGCGGGGTCCACCGATCATGAGCAGTTTGCGAGAAACAGTCGGCACGATCAACAGCCTTGCCCGAACCGCCATCGCCGGTACGCTGGTGGCAGCGCTCGGTCTCGGTGGGTGGGCAACTTACTCGGCCTACACCGCAGGCGAACGGGAACGGCAACAACGACAGCGGGAACTCAACCAGCTGGAAGCAAGTCTCGTGCAGGCGAACGATCAACTGGAGACGCAAACGCGGCTACTGCAGCAACGCGAACAGGACATTTCGCGTCTGAAGCAGCAGACCGCCGTCCAGGCAGCCCAGATCGAACGCATGGAAACCGCCATGCGGCTTTTGAAGGTCGACCACCGGTTGGCGGAAATCAGCGTGCTCGATCAGCAACCCGACGAGGAAGGCGTCCTGTACACTACGATCCGTTTCGTGGAAGTCAACGACGAAGGACAACCGATCGATGCGCCGAGGCCGTTTCGTATCCGGGGGGATGTGGTCTACATCGATTACTGGGTCGTCAAGTTTGATGACGCCTACATCGAGCGCTCGGACCTTGATCGCTCGACGTCGATCTGCCTATTCCGCCGGATCTTTGGGGAATTCCAGGAACCGCAGGAAGGGTATCAGCTGGACGATATTGGCAGCCGCCCCAAAGCGTACGGTCGCAACGGCGTTATCTCCGACTTCGAACAACAGATCTGGCGGGATTTCTGGGAATTCGCCAACGAACCTCGCCGGGCGGCTGAGATGGGAATTCGAGCGGCCCACGGCGAAGCGATTTCCGTGAAACTGCGACCAGGCAAACACTACCGGATCCAGTTGCGTGCCTCGGACGGACTTTCGATTACTCCCGAAGAACGCCCCGAGCCCTCGCCCACGACACCAACCGCTTAATCAGGGAGTCCTCTTGATGGATTCGCAACGACTTGGGAGCTGTCTTGCCGTTCTGCTATGCGCCATCTCAAGTGCCTCCGCGGAGGAACATTTTCCACTGCGATTCGACAAAAGCACAGAACCGATTCTGGGCCCGCTGCTGACCGCCCAGGATGCCCAGATCGAATGGCTTCGCGACGGGCTGCGGGTCACAACCGGCCGCGAGCATGATTGGCCGGGGATCACGGTTCGGTCACCCGCCGGGAACGCAGCGGACGTCTCCGCGATTCACTGACCTCGTGGTCAAACTGCGCAACCCATCAGCGGATTCCGTGAAGGTTTTTTGTCGAGTGGACAACCCGGGAGCCGACGGCAAAGACCACTGTTTGACCGGGCAGATTTCCCTGCCGCCGAATGTGACCCGCGATCTGGTCCTTCCGTTGACGGAAAAAATGCCGGCTGGTCTGCAATCGAAACTGTTCGGAATGCGTGGCGTTCCAGGACCGTGGAGGAGGGACGCGGGAATCGACCCAAGCCAGGTCACACAGATCTTACTGTTCGTCCATCAACCGGAGCGGAAACACACGTTCGACGTAATCCGTATACGCGGTGCGGGCGAACGCGGAGCTCGCCCGCCCACGGAGGAAGCAAAGCTCTTTCCCTTGATTGATCGATACGGTCAATATCGTCACAAGACATGGCCGGGGAAAACAACGAGCGACGCTGATTTGGCTCGTCAACGCGGCGATGAAGAAACCGACCTGCAGCGAGCACACCGGCCCGAGCGATTGGGATCGTTACGGCGGCTGGCAGGAAGGTCCATTACTGGAAGCAACCGGACGGTTTCGCATTGCGCAACATGCGGGACGCTGGTGGTTCGTCGATCCCGAGGGGCGGCTTTTTTGGTCTCACGGTGCGGACTGCGTGCGGGCCACCACCGGATATACACCGATCACCGACCGCGAGCATTGGTTCGCCGAACTGCCCGACGCGAACTCGGCCTTGGCGGTGTTTTATGGTCGAGCTAGTTGGGCTCCCCACGGATACTACCAAGGCAAGAGCGAGTATCGGACTTTCAACTTCACGGGTGCCAACCTACGGAGAAAGTATGGTGCTAACTGGCGAGACGAGTTCGCGAGTCTCTGCCATCGCCGATTGCGAAGTTGGGGAATGAACACGATCGCGAATTGGTCCGATTCGGAGATCTATCACCAACGAAAGACGCCCTATACGGCCACAATCGGATTCGACTCGGTCAAGATCGCCGGTAGCGAAGGCTATTGGGGCAAATTCCCCGACGTGTTTGATGACGACTTCACCAGTCGCTTGCGCCGCGGAATGCAGGGCCACCAAGGCGGCGCCGCGGGAGATCCCTGGTGCGTGGGGTATTTCATTAGTAACGAATTGAGCTGGGGCGATGAGCTGTCGCTGGCACTTGCCACGCTCGCATCACCACCGCAACAGGCGGCCAAACAGGTCTTTTGCGATGATCTGCGAGAGAAATATGAAACGATCGAAGCGTTGAATCAGGCTTGGGGCACGCAGCATGCATCCTGGGAGGCTTTACGGCAGTCCACCGCGACGCCGGATCGCCAGCGGGCCGCGGACGACCTGCGAGCGTTTTACACGAAACTGGCCGAAAAGTACTTTCGCACCTGTCGCGACGTGGTCCGAGAATTTGATCCACAGGGCCTCTATCTCGGCTGCCGCTTTGCCTGGGCCAACGACCGAGCAGTTCGCGCGGCGGCGAAATACTGCGACGTGGTCAGCTTCAACCGTTACGAACGTCGGTTGGCCCATTTCCGGCTCCCCGCAAATGTCGATCGACCGGTCGTGATCGGTGAATTCCATTTCGGGGCCTTAGACCGAGGCATGTTTCACACCGGTTTAGTGCCGGTCGAGAATCAAGTGGCGCGGGCCGAGGCTTATCGACGGTATGTGCAGCGACGCATTAGAGCATCCGACAATTGTCGGCACGCACTGGTTCCAGTTTGGTGACCAAGCCACGACCGGAAGAGGCGATGGCGAAAACTATCAGATTGGCCTGCTGGATATCTGTGACTCGCCCTACCCGGAGACCATTTCGGCTTGTCGTCAAATCGGCGACGATCTGTATCGACACCGGATGGAATCGGGCCAGTAACCCCGACATGCGTGCTTGATCGGAGATGCCATCATGAACAGCTTTTTTTGGAGTCGGCGACAGTTCGTGGAACGATCGGCGGCCTTGGCCGCGGCCGGTGTATGGTGGGCGTCGGACTCGGCACCGGCAGGCGAACCGGATGTCGGCACAACCACCTGGAAACCGTTTACGGATCGCAAGCTCCGCGTGGGAATCGTCGGCCACGGCTATTGCCAGTTCGGGGCGTCTTTCGGCTTCCAGGATCATCCGAATGTCCAGATTGTGGCCGTAAGTGATCTCATTCCGGATCGATGCCGAGGCCTGATGCAGGCCTGCCGCTGCGCGAAATCCTATCCTTCGCTCGAAGAGCTCGTGAAGGACGACTCGATCGAGGCGGTATTCGTCGCCACGGACGCGCCGAGCCATGCGCGGCACTGCATCGAGGTGCTGAACCACGGCAAGCATGCAGCCAGCGCGGTGCCGGCCACATTCGGTTCCATCGAAGACGGCGAACGCCTCAAAGCGACCGTAGAACGAACCGGCCTGACGTACATGATGTTCGAGACGAGTTGTCTCCGGGCTGATTGCCATGCGATGCGGGTCGCTTACGAAGCGGGGGGCTTGGGACGGTTACTATTCTCCGAAGGCGAGTACCATCACTACCACGCATCGCCGGATCCGACTCCCTCCTACAAGGATTGGCGCCGCGGTTTACCGCCAATGTGGTACCCGACGCACGCGACCGCGTACTACGTTGGCGTAACAGGAAAGCAGTTCACGAAGCGTTTCTTGCATCGGCAGTGAGGGCCGACTGCCCTACCACGCAGCCGATGCGAATCCGTATCGCAATCCCTTCTCCACGGAAACGGCGCTGTTGGAGACCAACGAACAGGCCAGCAGTCGCATGTCCGTCTCGTGGTCGATGAAATCGATCTACAACGAGAGCGGACGCGTCTTTGGCGAATTTGGCTGCATGAACGGGACAGAGTACCAGGGGCTTGTGCCCGACCTACCCAACCTGGCACGCCCGGCCCTGCCGGCCGGGGTCCCGACAGGCGGACACGGGGGATCGCACGGGCCACTGATGCACGAGTTTGTCACGGCGATCCTGCAGGAGCGGAAGGTGCTGATCGATGTGTATCAGGCGCTGGCGATGACGGTCCCCGGGATCGTCGCGCACCGCGTCCGCGCTGCGTGACGGCGAGCGATTACCGGTACCGCAGTATGACCCGCCGGGGGTCACGGCCAACTCCCGTGCCTGATCCGGGCGGGCTCAACGCCACTCCAGCTCCGTGTAATCCCGTTGTGCCGGCCCCGTGTAGACCTGCCGCGGGCGGTAAATGCGGCTCTTCGCTTCGCGCATTTCTTTCCAGTGCGCGATCCAACCGGGAAGTCGTCCCGATGGCGAACATAACCGTATACATATTGGTGGGAATTCCAATCTCACGCAGCAAGATCCCGGAATAGAAATCGACGTTGGGATACAGGTTGCGGCTGACGAAGTAATCATCGTTCAGCGCGACCTCCTCCAATCGTTGCGCGATATCCAACAGGGGATCGTGGCGTCCCATCTTATTCAGCACTTTGGCGGCATGCTTTCGCAAAATCGTCGCCCGTGGATCGTAGCTTTTGTAGACACCGTGACCGAACCCGTACAGGATCTCCTTCTTCTGCTTCACGCTCTCGATCAACTTCTCAATCGATGTCCCCGATTCATGAATCCGTTGCAACTGTTGGATCACGGCAACGTTCGCTCCTCCGTGCAACGGTCCCCACAGAGCGCAGACGCCAGCGGAGCAGGAGGCAAACAGGTTGGCCCCCGACGAACCGACCATCCGCACCGTCGAGGTCGAACAATTCTGCTCGTGATCGGCGTGCAGAATCAGAAACAGACTCAGCGCACGCACCACATCCGGATCTGCCTCGAAACGCTTCGTCGGCAGTGAGAACATCATGTGCATGAAATTGCAGCAGTAGTTCAATTTCGGTTCCGGATATATGATCGGCTGGCCGACGGACGTCTTGTAAGCACAAGCGGCCACGGTACGGACCTTGGACATCAGGCGTGCCGCAGCATTCTCAAAACTGACGTCGTCCTCCATTTCCATCACGTCCGTGTTGTAACAGGACAGAGTGTTGATCATCGACGAAAGAATCGCCATCGGGTGTCCGTGCGGCGGATACCCACGGAAGGACTGCCGCATCCCCTCGTGAATCATCTCGTGCTCGGTCAACAAGGCTTTGAACCGGGCCATGTGATCCTTCGTCGGCAACTCTCCATAAATCAACAACAAGGCCGTCTCGACGAAACTCGAGTGCTGCGCTAATTGCTCAATCGGAATCCCGCGGTAGCGCAAGATCCCTTTCTCGCCATCGATAAACGTGATCGCCGAGGACGCCGATCCCGTGTTGCGGTATCCTTCGTCGATCGTGATCACGCCCGTCTCGTTGCGCAACTTCGAGATATCGACGGCGTGTTCGTTCTCCGTCCCGACGACAATCGGGAGTTCAATCTGTTGATCACCGAGGTCCAGCTTAGCCATTTGCGCAGAATCCATCTTCGTGCGATTCATAGAAGTCTCCTTGTGAGGGGACAAGAACGATTCCACTCGCTCGGAATAGCGCCGCGGCAGCCGGGAACAGCAAATTGCACTGCGGAGCAGTACGCACAAAAAACGGAAGTCTGGATTGCGGTCAGTTCTTCGTGGGCCGACCTGCCGTTCGCAGATGGATCCGTTCTCTTCGTCGCCTTATCGTGCGAGCCAAGTGCGCAGAGCCCCATTATGATAACGCAAACGGGACCCTGCCGGTATTCCCCTCGTGAGCCCGCGTGAGGAGTTTTACGCCGGCAAGCCCCGCTTACCGCACCATTCCGCAGATTTTCGCGGAATCCGTTAAGTCCCGCAAACAGTAAAGACGACTCGTTCCCCCGACCCCACCGCTCTCGCTACACTCCAGCCCGCCAGAAAACCATCCTGCGTTGCCGTCACTTATCGCATTGCGCGGTTGGGCACGAAGCGGCCGGTCCGATTCCGGAGCGGTTCACACAGAATCGACACTACCGCACACCATGGCGAACGCGGTTCGGCTCCCAAGACTCCATCGGCCGCAACGCGAAAAAGGCATCGTGGATAGCTTCTCCGACGTCGTTCAACTTCAGCTGAAAGGAGTCGAGAAACTCATGCAAGCCGACATGAAAAATGTCTCGCACGGTGTCGTAGGCCAGTTCCGAACGCAATTGTCCCATTCGCTTTTCCGCCACATTCCAGAAAGTCCCCACCGGCGATCCGCTGATCGCGTGCAGAGATTTTTCCGCGGCGTTTAGACAATGCATCATCGAGCGGGGGAAGAGTCGGTCGAGAATGAGAAAACCGGCGACACGTTCCGGAGTAATTCCATGGTGTCGTTTTCGAAACATCTCGAACCCACTTACGGAACGCAGGACGGCCGACCAGTGCAGGTCGTCGATCGGCGTACCAATGTCTTCGATGTTGGGCAGCAAGTAGTAATACTTTACATCCACGATGCGCGATGTCTTATCAGCGCGTTCGAGCATTCGCCCCAGGCGAGCAAAATGCCAACCCTCACTGTGTGACATTGTCGCGTCTGTCAGCCCCTGAAAGAGATGGCTTGCCAACTTCACTTCGGCGAAGAATTCCTGCGGCGACGTAATCACGCTCGGGTTTTTCGACGCTTCCTGCACCAAATGGTAGAAGTTGTTCAGCTGTTCCCAAACCTCCGAGGAAATCGCTTCGCGCACGGTTCGAGCGTTCTCTCGTGCAGCCCGGACGCAACTCAGGATCGAGCTGGAGAAGTCTGCGTCAAACGTCAGAAAATGCAGCACCCGATCGCGTGTCACTTCCTCATATCGCTGCTTGTACCAGGCCTCATCCCCCGTGGCACTCACCAACGGTGTCCATTGCTCCGACGATCCGGTCGGCAAATCGAGGATCAGCGTCAACGTAACATCCATGAAGCGTGCCAGATTCTCCGCCCGCTCGACGTAACGACTCGCCCAATAGATCGAATCCGCAACTCGACTCAACATGTCGGCAGATCCCTTGCAATGACCCAAGTATCCTTGCTGCCGCCTCCCTGCGAGGAATTCACGACGAGAGAGCCCTGACGGAGCGCGACGCGCGTCAGGCCACCGGGCAGGACGTAGATTTCCTTGCCATAAAGTATGTACGGCCGAAGATCCACGTGGCGCCCGACCGGCTCGTCGTTCACGATCGTAGGGACGCGCGAAAGAGAAAGAGTCGGCTGCGCAATGTAATTGCGGGGTTTGGCCCGAATGCGATCTGCGAACTGGTCGCGTTCCGCTTGACTCGCATTCGGGCCGATCATCATCCCATATCCACCTGACTCATTGACCGCCTTCACAACTAAGTTCTCCAGGTTCTCCAAAACGTACTTCCGCTGGGATTCTTCCAGGCAGACGTAGGTTGGCACGCTGGGAAGGATCGCATCCTGGTCCAGGTAGTACCGGATCATTTTTTCGACATACGCGTAAATCGCTTTGTCGTCTGCGACACCTGTTCCCGGCGCATTGGCCAGGGCCACGTGGCCCTGACGATAAACATCGAACAGGCCGGGCACGCCCAGCACCGAATCCGATCGGAAGTTGACCGGATCCAGGAAATCGTCATCGATTCTGCGGTAGATCACGTCGACTCGTTGGAAGCCGGAGGTGGTTCGCATGAAGACCGAATCATCCCGCACCACGAGATCCCGCCCTTCGACGAGTTCGATTCCCATTTGCTGTGCAAGGAATGAGTGCTCGTAGTAGGCCGAGTTGTAAACACCGGGAGTCAGCAAGACAACGGTGGGGGAGGACCACGGGCCCGGTGCCAAAGACTCCAAGGTACTCAGCAGATGGCTCGGATAGTCCACGACCGGTCGAACCATCGATGCCTCAAAGATCTGGGGAAAACTGCGCTTCATCACTTGGCGATTCTGCAACACATAGGAAACGCCTGACGGACAACGCAAGTTATCCTCCAACACATAGATCCTGCCATCTCGATCGCGAACCAAGTCGGTCCCCGTGATGTGGCACCAGATCCCACGTGGCGGATTCAAACCGCGACAAACGGGCCGATAGCTGCTTGCCGACTCCAGCAGCTCACGCGGAATCACACCGTCTCGAATGATTCGTTGATCGTGGTACACGTCGTCGACGAACAGGTTCAATGCCTCGATGCGCTGCTTCAATCCTTGCTCGACCGTGTCCCACTCCGCCGCCGAGACAATCCGGGGAAGAATGTCGAAGGGAAAAATCTTCTCGGTGCCCTGTTCGTCGCCGTACACGGCAAACGTGATTCCCATCCGGTACAGGACTCGCTCGGCCGCTTGCTGACGCTGCAATAGTTCTTCGGTACGAGCGGAATGGATGCGGTTTACAAGGACCTCGGTGCCCGACCGGGGGCCGTGCTGCTCGTCGAAGTACTCATCGTAGAACGATTCCGTTTGGTACCGGTCGAAGAACCCGGGTGTCGATCGGACATCCTGATCCCCCGATCTCGAATCTGTTGAGTTTGTCATCTCCACTTTCTCATCAACCACCGAGAAGCCGTGCCGTCTCCTGCTCACTCCCTCACGGATGGGAGCATCGACTCACGGGAAGCCGATCTCCGCAAAGCCGCGCGCCGCGTCACATCCTGCGGAAGTGGCAGCTCTGCCGCTCGGCGTTCCGATTCGGACTGCCGCCCAGTATACCGGCCCCCAGCGATCCAGTTCGACCCCGATCACCAACGATCCTTGGGGAGGCTCGGAGCTCCACATTTGGAGATCTCGACCACGACTCCCCTGCCCGGCCGGACGGCCCCGTCCGTCACCCGGTGGTCCGACCGCTGCGAACAACCGGTCGATCCTTCCACCCAACCGGCGTATTCCCCACGTTCGACACGACACGGCGTGCCGCCCGCTCTACCGGTCGGAAGCCAGGACGACCGCAGCACGTGACCGACGGAACTTGGAACGAGCCGTCGGCCTGCCCGGCCATCGCGTGACTGGCCTCGAGAAACTCACCAACCTATAAACACGTATAGGAACAAGGAGCAGCCAGGATGATCCCTGGCATGCCGCGAGATCGAACACCTCATGAATGGCGTTTGTTCTCGGCCGACACGACAGGAACGAAAATTCCGAATGCATTGCTGGGTGCGGGCAGGTCCCTCCTCAGCCCGCCAACCCTCGCGGAAAATTCGAGGGTAATTTACCGCAATGGGAGCGAACCATCCATGCACTTGACAACGAATCCAAGAACCATGCGTTGGGTCATCGGCCTGGCACTACTGGCTGCCGGTCCCGGCTTGGCCCGTGGCGAGACCTGGGCGGAGAGACTCGGCTTCGCGCCCGGTGCTCGCGTGGTGATCTTCTCCGCCCACGAGATGGGCGTCAGCTGGGAGATGAACGATGCCGGCAAGGAGCTGCTGACGCAAGATCAAGTTCAGTCCGCATCCGTGGTGGCGACAGCACCCTGGTTTGAGGACTTCGCATCCTGGTGTCGTGAAAATCCGGGCCATGACGTCGGATTGAACTTCGCACTGACGAATCCGTACGATCGACTGCAATGGCGTCTGCTCTCGCCCGCAGAAGACTCATCGACCCTAACCAACGGCGACGGCTTCCCGTGGAAAAACGCTTTTCAACTTGCTTGTTCGGCAAGTGCAGTGGACGTAGAAAAGGAATTGCAGGCGCAGATCGCCGCTGCGCGACAAGCGGGCATTCCCTTGTCACATTTAAGTGGCTATTACGGCACGGTGTTCGCTCGAACGGATCTCGCCGCCGTACTGCTGCGAACATCGCAGAAACACTGGATCCCGACTCCCGTCGTAGAGCTCACGCCAGCCCATCTGGAGCGTTTCCGGCAGGAAGGTTTCCCACTCGCGGATGATCTTGTCGAACTCGTGCGGAACTACCCACTACCGAAGGTGGATGACATCCGCTTCCTGCCTCCCACAACGGATGCGGAACAAAAACAAGCGGAGCTCTGTCGCTTGCTGCGGGAACTGCAACCCGGACTCACCACGATCATTTTTCACCCAGCCGTTGCCAGCCTTGGCAGTGGAGAGACTATCGACCGACGGGCAGCAACGCATCTGGGAGTATGAGGCGTTGAAGAGCGATGAAGTCCGGCAGACGATGCAGGAACAGTTGATCCTGACAACGAATTGGCGCGACATCATGCACCGCTTTGAAGCCGACGCGAAGGAAGCCGTCGCGGATGGGGCGTCCGAATGATTGCCTGGCTACGAAGATTACCGAATCGAACGGCCACCTTGGTCGGCATCCTAATCGTGCTGGGCTGCGCCGAGACTTGCCCGCGCAGCTGCAACCGTTCGTGCCAAACGCCACCGGACTACCTCAGAAGTCCTACACCGATTATTACATGGAATCGGTGCAGTCCTATAAGCGGCCGCCGGTGAACGTGCGCGACTACACCATCGACAAGTACTACTACCACAATCCGAATCTCAGCCCCTACCTCAACCTGACTCGCTGGCGCGGCGTCAATTCGATCAACAACTATTACCACTATGTGTTGCCCGAAGTGAATCGTCGTTCGTCGGGACCAAGACCAACCGGTCCGGCAGGGCCAGCCCCCGTACTGCCTCCGCAGAACTATCCCATGACCGGCCCGATACACACGCCGGTCCCTCTGCCCTCCCCGAGCACCCTGCAGACGAAATCGCCCTATTTCAACAACTACTACGGTAACTACGGAGCTTCGAAAAAGTAATCGCTTGGCCTGATCTGTTGCCGGTCTCGTCCGAAGGAACAGGTGCCACGTTTTCTCCGCCGGCCGGCGTCTCGAGCGTGGCGCACGGGCATGCCGCGTTCGTGGCAACGTTTCTTCCGAGCAGAAAGGGCGACCAGACGCTCCAGGGAATTGCTACACGCGGTAGCTTCGGCGTCACACGCACGATAGACTTGCCGAGTCGATTGGCAGAGTGCCACCGGCCGATGCCTCCTGTTCTTGTCGCTGACGCCATCCTTGCAGCGTTTCCGGGTCACCTACCACCATGCGATTCCAGCTGATCACGTACAACATCCACAAAGGAATTGGAGGAGTAGATCGGCGATACCGGCCCGAGCGAATCGCTGAAACGCTGTCACATTATCACCCAGACATCGTCTTGATGCAGGAGGTCGATGACGGTGTTCCGCGGTCGCGATTCCACCGTCAGGTCGATTGGTTCGGCGATGCACTGGAGCTGAAACACCGCGCTTTTCAGGCGAACGTACGACTTCGGCGAGGCCATTACGGAAACGCGATTCTGAGCCGATTCCCCCTCACGGATGTGCACGACATCGAGCTCACGGTTCCTCTGAAGAAACGCAGGCGCGCTCTGGCAGCTCGTTGCCACCTGCGATTCGACCACCATGAACGATCTTTGATCCTGTTCAATTTCCACCTGGGACTGGCCGGATACGAACGTCGAGCGCAAGCACGACGGCTGCTGCGAAATGAAATGCTCGTGCGATCGCACCACACAACGCCGCTGATTCTCGGCGGAGACCTGAACGACGTGTGGGGGACGATCGGACGTCGGATCCTCGAACCAGCGGGGCTGAAGCCGGCCAGCGGCCTCGTCCATACATTTCCCGCGGTCCGTCCCCTGCGACCGCTGGATCGAATCTTCTTCCGCGGCGATTTACAGTGCCACCACTGCTTTCGCTCTCGAATGCGGTTGGCACAAGCAGCGTCCGATCACCTGCCCCTAATTGCCGACTTCGAATTGATCTAAAGAACGCGAGAAAAAAACTGCGGTAATTTGGGACAAGCTCAATCCTGTTCGGCACACGAGTTGTAGATGGGCCAAGGCGAGCGCCATCGCGCGGGTCGCTCCCGAAGGGACCGAGCCACGGCCCACCAGCATCCGACACGGTTTCCCGAAGATCGGCCTCCGGTCCGGATTGGTTCGATGCGCTGTGCCAGACCGTCGCCGCATTCTGGTGGGCCAACGCTCGGCTCGTTCTCCGCAATCCGCCACATCTTGGACTCGCTAGGGCCCTACAACTGGCTGAGCAAATCCCGTGCCGAAGGGGATTGGGAGAGGCTAGGCTTTGACCGAGCCGCGGTGCTCCGCGCGGGTGACAGCGCGGCAGGGACGTCGCTCTCCCGACACTTGATTCGAGAAGGGGAAGTTATTCTTCCGTCGCTCCTGAGGCAACCACCTGCGAGGAATCGGCCGAACAGGTGTCCGAGTTCGGCAAGCAACGCCCGGTCCACTTGAGACGGTTGCGAGCGAACAGCCGGTAGCCCAGATCCAGCGCACCCGAAATTCCCGGCAGGCGCGAGAGTGCGACGAGCGGCCCGAAACCCACAGCCGCATATAGCTGCCGGAAAACTTCAACCCCCGAAATCCACGATCCAGCTGGCAGCCGACCTTGGATTTCGGCCATCAGCCGCTCCCGGGAAACCCCGTACGCATCCGGTTCAAAGGTGGGGTCCGTGATGTCCGTAAACAGAATCCACCGTCGCCGGTCCATGCGTCGCAGCATCCGTATCTCTCGGCGACACAAGGGGCAATCACCGTCAAAGAAGACCTGAACACGCCACGGTCGATCGTTCGGACTCTTCATCGAAACCCCCTCGCTTTCTCGCGAAAGACAATTCTCTCGTCTTTCTCGATAGCGATGGCGACCCGGCGCGAACAGCTAGTCCTGCGCGGGGGGCTTTCACGCCGCCCGCGACAAACCGACCGCATAACCGAAAAATCCACAACCCTTTTCTCAAAAAGACTTTACGTCACACCCAACGTCCGATTCCAGGAAATCTTGGCGTAATTGGTTAAGAAGCCGTAGGGGTTTCGGTATGAACCCAGTGACCGAATTGGCCGAATCCCAGAATTCGAGGAGTTTGAAATGATCGCCGCCGCCCCGACCCGACTGAAGTCAGCCCGTAAACGAGCGGGTCGAACCACCAGTGAACTTCGGCGAAGGACGGAACAACATCTGGTCCATGAGATTTCCTTCATCCCGAATGGCTCCTTCCGAGAACTCGACGTCGACGAGGCTTGGCAGAGGCAGTGCAGCAGCGAAGAGCCCGCTTCCGCCCCCGACCTGTTCGACGTTCCGATCGGCGGTCGAACGCGGATGCCAGCCCACCTGGAGAGACTCTGTGCGGCGCCGCTGCTGACGCCCGCTCAAGAACGGACGTGGTTCCAACGGATGAACTACCTCAAGTATCGCGCGAACGTCGTTCGCTCGAGTCTTGACGCTCGCCGACCCAGCGCGCGGAAACTGCAGGAACTGGAGTCCTTGCTGGAGCGAGCCAACACACTCCGAAACCGAATTGTCCATGCGAACATCCGCTTGGTGGTTTCGATCGTGAAGCAGTTTTCCGACGAGCGCAATTCCTTCGACGATCTCTTGAGTGAGGGGATCAGCTGCCTGATCAAAGCCGTGGAGAAGTTCGATTTCGATCGAGGGTTCCGCTTCAGTACTTATGCGACCCGAGCGGTCCGGCGAGAAGTTTTCCGACTCGTGCAAAGGCATCATCGGGAGCGGACTCGATTTGCAACGGGAGCTTCCGAGGTCCTGTCGCAGGAATTGACGACAGAGACAACTCAGGAACGTTCGGAAAGCTGCTGGCGACACATTGATCAGTCCATCGGCAAAATGCTTTCCGCTCTCGATGAGCGTGAGCAATTCATCGTTCAAGCTCGCTACGGATTTGAAGACCTCGGTGAGAAGCCGACCTTCCAGCGGCTGGGGGAGATCTTGGGTGTCTCCAAAGAGCGAGTACGCCAACTGGAGCAGCGGGCTCTGGGTAAGCTACGAAACCAGGCGGATGACTTCAAGCTGGAAACCGCTCTAGCCGACTAGTAAGGAAACTTCGGTTCAGCAACCGGCTTGAGAACTCGCAGCGTCTTTGTAATCAGCCTTTCTGGCAATGACAGGGATGAGTACTCGTTCAGTGAATGAAAACTGTGCTTGAGCTCATCGGTCAGGAAGGCGGCGCCACCCGCCTGCGGGGTCGGATTGACGTGGGTGGTTCCAAGGGCGAGTCATTCAGCTGCCGAAACAGATCACGTTCCCGGGAACCTAATACTGCGTCTCATCTTCCGGTCGGGAACTTCGCGTTGACTCCATCACAGGGCGATGTGTTGAAGATCGTCGGCGTTTCAACGTCAGAGCCAGTGCCATCTCAATCCTCTTCGGCACACGACTTGTAGGGTGGCGCTACGGCGAGCGGATCACGCGGAACACGCCGCAAGGGGAGCGCGTCGCGGCCCAACAGAATCTGACACGGCTTCTCGAACATCCGCAGCCGATCCTCATCCGCTCGGTGCGCGCCGTGCCAGACGGCCACCGCATTCGCGCGGGCACCGCTCGGCTTGTTTTGCAGCGGACGGCTCAAAAGGACTGTCCTCATCCTCGAAGGGAAACGCAGCGACAGTGACGGGCCAGCGTGACCCTGAGGATGGGTCGGGAAGCTGCCGAGATTAGCGGCACGGGAACTTGCACAGGCCGGCCGGCTGATTTCGAATCAGACCAGTATCGTTTGCCTGCCCGCTTCGCCGCCCTCTCGGGTGCGTCCGCGAGCTCAAAGAGACGTCTTCCACACCCGGTCACGATTCCGGCCCCTTGACTCGCTCGATCCCGGTACCTTGCCGCTTTGGCGCTCTGTTCTTTCCGGTCCGCCCCCGCTCTACAGAATGCGAGGAAGAGACTATAACGTAGGGGTTTTCGTACGTTGGTCCGCACAAGTAATGAAACAGGAGCAAAGGAACATGAGCGTTTTAGTTCAGAAGGAGGCGCCCGAATTTTCTGCCCAAGCCGTGATGGAGGATGGCAGCTTCAAGCAGGTTAAACTGTCCGATTATCGTGGCCAGTACGTGGTTTTGTTTTTCTACCCGTTGGATTTTACGTTCGTGTGCCCGACCGAGATCATTGCGTTCTCTGAACGCGTGAGCGAATTCCAGAAGCTCAACGTTCAGCTTCTGGGGGTCTCGATCGACAGCCATTTCTCTCACTTGGCTTGGCGTAACACGCCTCGCTCGGCGGGAGGCATCGGCGAGATTCAATATCCCTTGATTGCCGATCTCAACAAGAAGATCTCGCAAGATTACGACGTTCTGCTCCCGGATGGTATTGCTCTGCGCGGTCTTTTTCTGATCGACAAGAGCGGCTTGGTGCGGCACCAGGTCGTGAACGACTTGCCGTTGGGTCGCAGCGTCGATGAAACACTTCGGATGGTTGAGGCATTGCAGTTTTTCGAGGAAAATGGCGAGGTCTGCCCAGCCAACTGGCAGAAGGGTTCGCGAACGATCAAACCGACTCCTTCTGACAGCCACGAGTTTTTTGAGGCGGAGTACAAGAAGTAGAGTGTGCCTGGAAATCCCCGAGCGGCAAAAATCACCTTGGAAGATCGCCCGGAATCCTGTCGTGACGGCACGATTCCGGACACTGGTCGGAGGGTGAGCGGCCACGCCAGCAGAGCGGAAGGTAGCATCGCTTCTGCGACGCCGGAGTAAGCAATCGGCGAAGGCGCGGTGCGGCTGTCTGCCTAGCGCCGCACACGTCTGGACGACTTGGCTGTTGGTTGGGCGACCGCATGTTGATCAAACAGTTCACCCACTGATGAGGAACGAAGGCTATGGATCAAAAACTGCGCCGCCGTGAATTCCTTCAGCAATCTTTCGCCGGAACCTTCGCGGCGGGATTCCTCTCTTCGCGTTGTGCATCTGCCGCAGATTCTCCCAATGAACGCTTGAATCTGGCCATCGTGGGCTGCGGCAATAAGGGCGCCCACAACATGGAGCAATTGGCGGACCAGAACATTGTCGCTCTATGTGATGTCGACCGAGATTTCTTGGACCGAGCTGCCGCGCAGCATCCCCAGGCCCGCACGTATGCGGATTACCGGAGGATGCTCGAGCGGGAGCAGTCTCGCGTCGATGCTGTCGTGGTTTCCACAGCTGACCACCATCACGCTCCGGCGACGGCGGCCGCGTTGGAACTTGGCAAGCATGTCTACTGCGAGAAACCGCTGACGCACACGGTGGCGGAGGCTCGTTGCATTGCGAACTTGGCCGCGAAGAACCGCTGTGTCACGCAAATGGGAATCCAGATCCATGCCGGCGACAACTACCGCCGCGTGGTCGAATCGATTCAGAGCGGTCTGCTGGGCCACGTCACCGAGGTCTACTGCTGGTGCAACAAAGGCTGGGGAGACGGACGCTTCGAGCCTTGGGATCAGCCGGTGCCGCCCAACCTGAATTGGGATCTTTGGCTGGGCCCCGCTCCGTCACGCCCGTACTCGCCGAATGTTCACCCGGTCAACTGGCGACGGTTCTGGCTGTACGGTTCAGGCACGTTTGGCGATATGGCATGCCACGTAATGGATCTTCCCTTTTGGGCCCTGAAACTTCGATCGCCGCGTTCCGTGATCTGCGAAGGTCCGCCGGTCCATCCCGTGGGGGCACCTGCCTGGGTGAAAGCAACGTACGAATTTGAAATCGACGGTCGCCCCCTAAAACTCCACTGGTCCGATGGTGGCGCCCACTTCGATCGAGTCCAGCAAACGCAGGTCGCGGAAGGCCAGCCGTTGGCCAAGTGGGGGCTGGGCATTCTGTTTGTCGGCGAACGCGGAATGCTGGCGGCAGACTACGGGCGGCACGTGTTCCTTCCGCAGGAATCCAGGATCGAACCACCGCAACCGTATCTGCCACCCAGCGTGGGACACTGGCGAGAGTGGGTCCAGGCGTGCAAGAACGGCTCTTCGACAACCTGCAATTTTGACTACGCGGGTGCTCTAACGGAAAGCGTATTGCTGGGTCTGGTTGCCTACCGAACGGGAGAGCGGATCGACTGGGACGCCGACCAACTGAAGGCCACGAATACGCCTGCGGCAGACGAATTCATCCACAAGCGTTACCGAAAGGGCTGGGAAGTGCCAGGGGCCTGAACGGCAGTTCGTGAAGCACGCGACGCACCTCATACGAAGTTCGCAGACTGCATCGACCGGGGGAGGACCCACGCTGATGTCCGCTCGTTTTCGGCTGGCGCGGGTTTCCTGTTTTCTCGTGCTCGCTTGTTTCCCCCGCAGCGAAGCACGAGCCGACGTCTCGGGCTCTCCCCGATTCGCGGAGGAGATTCGACCGATCCTCTCCGATAAGTGCTTTCTGTGCCACGGACCAGACGCCACCGCCCGGCAAGCGGACCTGCGTTTAGACCGACCAGCCGATGCGCAGTACGTCTTGTCGCCGGATTCCCCCGAAGACAGTGAGTTCAGCCGTCGCATCCGCAGTTCGGATCCGGATGAGCAGATGCCGCCGGCGGACTCGCATTTGCAGCTAAGTGATCACGAGAGGCAGCTTCTGCTGCACTGGGTCGATGCCGGATCGCCTTTTGAGGAACACTGGTCCTTTCGGCCGCTCGCACCGATCGCGTTGCCGTCCGTGCAAAGGAACGAGTGGCCGCGGAATGCGATCGATCTTTTTGTACTGTCTCGCTTGGAGCAACAGGGGCTCGCACCTTCCGCGGAAGCAAGCCGCGCACGACTGATCCGCCGGCTCGCCTTCGATCTTACCGGCCTTCCGCCAGCCACGCAGGAGATTGACTCCTTTCTTGCTGACGATTCACCCAACGCCTACGAAGTCCTGGTCGATCGACTACTGGATCAGCAGCAATACGGCGAACGAATGGCCGTCGATTGGCTCGACTTGGCACGCTATTCGGACAGCTACGGATACCAGGTTGACCGCGATCGGTTTGTCTGGCCCTGGCGTGACTGGGTGGTGAAAGCCTTCAATCAAAACTTGCCTTACGACAAGTTCCTGTTGTGGCAACTGGCCGGCGACCTGCTGCCAAATGCCACCGACGAACAAGTCTTGGCGACCACGTTCAATCGGCTTCATCCGCAGAAAGTGGAAGGGGGCAGCATCCCGGAGGAATTCCGAGTGGAGTACGTCGCCGACCGAACCCACACACTGGGAACGGCCTTCCTCGGATTAACGCTCGAATGTGCTCGGTGTCACGATCACAAGTTCGATCCGTTGACACAGCGAGAGTACTACCAGTTGTTCGCCTTTTTCAACAACATTGACGAGGCGGGGCTGTACTCCTTTTTCACTGATTCCGTGCCCACCCCCACCCTGCGGCTGGCCAAGGCAGCGCAACGGGCGCAAACCGAGAAACTTCAGCAGGAGGCGAAGGCCGCGTTGCTGCAACTGGAAGCCTGCGCATTCGAGAAAGCATCACGATTTTGCCGCCTGGTTGCAGCGGCGTTCGATTGATGACGCCGTTCCCGGGCCGATCGCTCACCTGTCATTCGAGGAACAACCCACGCCGCCCAATCAACAGGTTCCGGGGCGATTCGGCCAAGCGATCCAATTAACCGGCGACGACGGCGTCCCGTTGCAGGTTGGCAACTTTGGCCGTCACCAGGCTTTCTCCGTGACCCTGTGGATGCAGGTTCCCGATTTCAAGGATCGAGCCGTCGTTTTTCACCGGTCGCGGGCGTGGACTGACGCGGGTAGTCGAGGTTACGAGCTGCTGATCGAAGAAGGTCATCTCAGCGCCGCCCTGATTCACTTCTGGCCCGGAAACGCCATCCGCGTACGAACACAGAGCGCCAGCTCCGACGGGAGAATGGCTGCATCTGGCATTCACGTATGACGGATCGAGTCGTGCCGAGGGATTGCGACTTTTCGTCAACGGAGTCGTTGCCGAGGTGGACATTGTTCGCGATCGGCTCACGAAGGAAATCACCGGCGGCGGCGGGGATCAGATTACGATCGGCGAGCGATTTCGTGATCGCGGTTTTTCCGGCGGCAAGGTGGATGATTTCCGCGTCTATGAACGGCAACTGACGGAGATTGAGATCGCTCAGTTGTTTGACCAACAGAGCCTGACACAAGCCCTAAAGACGGCGGCCGACGATCTCTCGCCGCGACAACGCGAACAGTTGTTTGCCTACTATCTGGCAACGGTCGACACGGAGTACGAAAAAGAGACGCGACAGCTCGAAGAGAAACGCCGCGCGTACAACGCCGCAGTCGATGCGATTCCCGAGATCATGGTCATGCGCGAGTTACCAGGGCAGCGCGATACTCACTTGCTGCATCGGGGAGCCTATGATGCGCCGGGGGAAATCGTGAGTCGGGACACGCCGGCTGCTCTTCCCCCCTTTCCCAACGATCAGCCGCGCAACAGGCTGGGACTCGCTCGGTGGCTGATCGATCCCCGCCACCCGTTGACGGCGCGCGTCGCCGTGAATCGTGTCTGGCAGACCTGCTTTGGCCAGGGACTCGTGAGGACGCCGGAAGACTTCGGAAGCCAAGGCCAGCCGCCGACCCATCCGCAGCTGCTCGACTGGTTGGCTCGTGATTTCGTCGAACACGGCTGGGATCTGAAACGCCTGATCAAACAGATGGTCACATCGGCAACGTATCGGCAGAGTTCTCGCGGATCCGAGGAACTCCTTCGCCTGGATCCGGAGAACGAACTCTGGGGGCGTGCTTCCCGCTTCCGATTGCCGGCGGAAATGATCCGAGACAACGCGTTGGCTGTCAGCGGACTGCTGGTCAGCGATATCGGAGGGCGGCCGGCTCGCCCCTACGAATTGGCGGTGTCGTTCAGTCCGATGAAGCCGGACGAGGGCCCGGGACTGTACCGCCGAAGTCTCTACACCTTTTGGAAACGCAACGCGCCGGCCCCTGTGATGATCGCACTCGACGCTGCCAAGCGAGATGTCTGCGTCGCGCGACGTGAGCGAACTTCCTCCCCTGCGCAGGCACTCGTCTTGTGGAATGACCCGCAGTTCGTCGAAGCGGCGCGAGTCCTAAGTCAAAGGCTTTGGAAAACCCACTTGGGGAATCCGAAACCATGCATCGATGAGATGTTCCTCGCGCTGATCGGCCGTCGTCCACGTGCGGAAGAACAGGACGTGCTCGTTCGGTTGTGGAATCTTCAACAAATGCACTTCCAAGACCATCCCCAGGAGGCACAGGCCCTGCTGCGAATCGGGCAATCGCCGGCCGACACGACGATTCCCGCCGCACAGCTCGCCGCCGCAACAACGATCGCCAGCACCCTGATGAGCTTTGACGAGTGTATCATGAGACGCTAGAGTCCTCGTTCCATTCGTCTTCCCCCTTCACTGGAACATCCTGATGGCCCCTCATGCTTGTGGCACATACGAGCCAATCCACGGAATGACGCGGCGGCGGTTCCTGCACGAGTTTGGCCTGGGCCTGGGCGCGATGGCCTTTGCCGACCTGTCGCGAGGGGAGCCGGTTTCCTCGAGGCCGCAAACGGCAGCCCCATTTCGCCCCGAAGGCAAAACGCGTCATCTTTCTGTTTCAAGCAGGAGGTCCATCGCAACTGGATCTGTTTGACTTCAAACCACTGATCCAAAAGATGCATGGGCAACAGCTGCCAGACGCAATCCGGCAGGGGCAGCGGTTGACCGGCATGTCCGCCAATCAGTCGAGTATTCCGCTCGCGGGCTCGCCTTTCCGCTTCGCACAGCACGGACACACCGGAACGTGGATCAGTGAGCTGATGCCCCACACGGCACGCATCGTCGACGACCTGTGCTGGATTCGGTCGATGCACACCGAGGCGATCAATCATGGCCCGGCCGTTACGTTCGTGCAGACCGGGTCCCAGCTCCCAGGACGGCCCAGCATGGGATCCTGGTTGAGCTATGGGCTGGGCAGCGAAAACGACAATCTTCCCGCGTTTGTCGTGATGTTAACGAAAAACAAGGGTGGTCAACCATTGGCCGAACGACTGTGGGGCAGCGGCTTCCTGCCTTCCGAATACCAGGGGGTCCGCTTCCGTTCCGGCAAAGACCCGGTGTTGTATCTGAACAATCCTGACGGAATCCATGCCGGCAGCCGTCGACGGATGTTGGATGCCGTGCAACAGCTCCACCGGTTGCAGCAGTCCCAAGCACCCGACGCAGAAATCGATACGCGAATTGCCCAATACGAACTAGCGTTTCGCATGCAGACGTCGATTCCGGAGGCGACCGACCTGTCCCAGGAGCCGGAGTACGTCTTTCGTGAATACGGCGAAGATGCGCGCCAACCCGGTACGTACGCGGCAAACTGCCTGTTGGCGCGGCGTCTGGCCGAGCGCGGTGTCCGTTTCATTCAGCTCTATCACCAAGGATGGGACCAGCACGGCGGCCTACCGGCAGGGATTCGGACCCAGTGCCGAGAAACAGATCAAGCGACGGCTGCATTAATCCGTGATCTCAAACAATGCGGCCTCCTGAACGATACACTCGTTGTCTGGGGCGGAGAATTCGGCCGCACCAACTATAGCCAGGGAAAGCTCACTCCGGACGGCTTCGGCCGTGACCATCATCCGCGCTGTTTCACGGTCTGGATGACCGGTGGCGGAGCACGTGCCGGGGTAACCTACGGCCGGACGGATGACTTCGGCTACAACGTAGTGGAAGACCCAGTGCATGTTCATGATCTGCAAGCGACCATTCTGCACCTGCTGGGAATTGATCACGAGCAGTTGACCTTCCGATACCAGGGACGCCGCTTCCGCCTGACCGATGTGAAGGGTCAAATCATAGAACCCATCCTCGCATGATCGGCTTGGCGGCTGTTAGTTTGTTTGGGAAAAGAGAATTCATCCACCGTTCGTCATCGATCCATTAAGGAACCATTCATGTTTCGCCGCAGTCACTCTCTCGCAATCATCGTCTCCGGCATCGTCTCCGGCATCGTTCTTGGCAGCACCCTCTCGGTGCAAGCAGCCGAACCGGTCAAACTGTTCGACGGAAAAACGCTGAACGGCTGGAAGGTGATCGGATGCGAGGCCATCGTGCAGGACGGGGCCATTCTGCTGAAAGCCGGAAACGGCTTGGTCGAAGCAGAAAAACGTTACCAGGATTTTGTGCTGGAGTACGAGTGGAAAGCATTGAACTCCGAGATGTGGGATTCGGGCGTCTATTTCCGGTACGAGACCGTGCCTGATCGCCAGCCGTGGCCGGCGCGCTATCAGGTGAACCTGCGAAAAGGCATGGAAGGTGACCTGGCCGGTGCTCCCGCTGGCAAGAACACCGTCAAAACAAAACCCGGTGAATGGAACAAGTTCGTGTTGACGGTCGAGGGCGGCAAAGCATCCCTCCAGGTCAACGGCCAACCGGCCTGGTCCGTCGACGGGATCGAAATCAACAAGGGACGCCTGGCGCTTCAGGCGGAAGTTCCTGGCGGTGGACAGTTCCTGTTCCGCGAGATCCGCATCCAGGAGTTGGACGGAAGATAGCAAGCGGAGGTTCGCTGCGTTCCGGGATGTGCCACTCTCGGCGATCACTGCCGAAGGGCCATCCCTGAACCGCGTCTCCCGATGGCGGGCCGCGGGTGCTACTATGTCGGTGCGACACGCACTAGTGCGCCTCAAGCCAATTCTGCCCGACGCCCATTTCGACGACCAGGGGCACACTCATCGGCAGCGCGCTCTTCATCGCTTCCTCGATGACCGGCATGACGCGATCCCGCTCCGACCGCAGCATATCGAACACGATCTCGTCATGCACGGTCAGCAGCATACGCGTTTGAAACTCGCCCGCCTGAAGTTGCTGGTAGACCTGAATCATCGCGAGTTTGAGCAAATCGGCGGCCGTACCTTGGATGGGTGAATTCATCGCCAATCGTTCGGCAGCACTCCGCAGCGAATGGTTCTGTGAGCAAATGTCTCGCAGATAACGACGGCGCCCTGACAGGGTCTGCACGTAGCCATGCTCGCGAGCAAACTGAATGGTCCGGTCGATGTAGGCCTGTACTCCTGGATATTTTTCAAAGTAGTTCGCGATTAATTCACCGGCCTCTTTCCGCGGAATATTCAGCCGTTGCTGCAAGCCGAAGGCCGAGATGCCGTAGATAATTCCAAAGTTGACCGTCTTGGCCTTATCGCGCATCTCGCGTGTCACCTCCTCCAGGTCCACTTTGTACACTTTGGAAGCGGTAACCGTATGGATATCGATCCCTTCCCGGAATGCCTCCTGCATCGCTTCGTCACCGCTGAGTTCCGCCATGATTCGCAACTCCACTTGGGAATAGTCGGCAGACAACAAGTCATAGTCGTCGTTTCGGGGTACGAAGGCGGCCCGAATTTCGCGGCCACGCTGTTTGCGAATGGGAATGGTTTGCAGATTCGGGTGATTGGATTGCATCCGGCCGGTTGCCGTCCAGGACTGGCTGTAGGTCGTATGGACGCGTCCCGTGTCTGGCTGGACGGTCTGAGGCAGCTGGTCCACGTAAACGGACTTCAATTTGACGGCATTCCGGTACTCCAGCACGTCGCGGACGATCTCGTGGCGCGGCGCCAACCGCAGCAACTCCGCCTCTCGAGTGGAATACTGCCCGGTGGCGGTCTTCTTCGGTTTGGCATCCAGGGCCAATTCATCAAACAGCACTTCGCCCAATTGCTTGGGCGAATCGATGTTGAACTCACGCCCGCTGGCGGCAAAAATTCGTGCTCGCAAGTCAGCGATCTCTTCAGCCAGATGATTCGAAAACGCGTGCAGCGCCTCCGCATCCAGGCGAATTCCTTCATGCTCCATGTCAACCAACACCGGAATCAACGGAAACTCCACCGCGTAACAAACGCGTTCCATTCCCTGTTGTTCGATCTCCTCGCGCAGAATCCGACTGAGCTGCATCGTGATGTCCGCATCCTCGCAGGCATACTCGACAACCTGTTCGATCGGAACATCACGCATGTTCTTTTGGTCTTCGCCGCGCGGGCCGATCAGGTCGCTGATCGGAATCGGTCGGTATCCGAGGTACAGATGCGCCAGAAAATCCAGCCCGTGCTTTAACTCGGGTTCCTTCAACGCGTGAGCCAACATCGTATCCATCAACTTGCCACGCAGTTCAAATCCCTGCCATTTCAGGAGGGTCAGGTCATACTTGAGATTGTGCCCCACCTTTTCCGTCAACTCGTTTTCGAACAGCGGCCGAAATTCTTCGAGCACACCGGTAGCCGCCTTACGCTCCGACGGCAATTCGACGTACCATGCCGTATGCGGCTCCACGCAAAACGCCAATCCCAGCGGCACAGCCCGTCGCGGATCCAGGCTGGTGGATTCGAGATCCAGGCAGAAGGAAGGTTGCCGAGAAAGGAATTCGATCAGTTTGGACCGTTCCTGTTTTGTCCGCACGAGTCGGTAGTCATGCGGCACGTCGTTGATGGATTTTTCCGAGACTTCCTCCGCAAACAGCGTCTGCTGCGTCCCAGCAGCTTCGCCAGAAGGCGGCGACGGCTTTGCGGTGAACGCGGGGCCAAACAGTCGTTGACCTAACGTCTCGAACTCCAGTTCCCGGAACAGCGACTGCAGGGCGCCCGGATCCGGTGTCTGACGACGAAACGCATCCAGGTCCCTTTCCAGTGGAACATCGGTCAGAATCGTGGCGAGCATCTTGGACAACCGGGCCTGCTCGGCATGGCTTTCGAGCAACTGTTTCTGGCGGCCCTTGAGTTCCGCCGTATGGTCGAGCAAGTTCTCCACACTGTCGAACTGTTTCAACAACTTCTGCGCGGTCTTTTCGCCCACTCCCGGTACCCCTGGAATGTTGTCGGAACTGTCTCCCATCAGTCCCAGCATGTCGATCACTTGTGAGACGCGCGCTACTTGCCATCGCTTCAGAACTTCGGGAACTCCCAGAATCTCGGACGTATCTCCGCGTCTTCCGGGCTTCCAAATTCGTGTTTGGTCGGTCACCAATTGATGAAAATCCTTGTCGGGGGTTACCAGGAACGTCTGAAACGCTTTCGACTCGGCGCGTCGCGCCACCGTTCCCAGCACGTCATCTGCCTCGTAGCCGGGCATTCGCAGCGTGGCGATCCGGAAAGCGTCGAGCAGCCGAAACACAAACGGCAACTGGGCGGCCAATTCTTCCGGCATCTTTTCGCGCTGTGCTTTGTATTCTGCGAATGCCTCATGGCGGTGCGTCGGCTCGGGCGTGTCAAACGCGGCCGCAATGTGGCTGGGTTCCTCGCGGGTCAAGATATCCAACAGCGTGTTACAGAACCCGAACACGGCGGACGTGCAGAGACCGTTCGAGGCATGTCGCGGACTGCGGATCAGTGCAAAATGGGCACGGTAGATTAACGCCATTCCGTCCAATAAGAATAGCTTGGGAGGACCTTCGCTGGGGACCGAACCGTGGGACATCTGTGGCACCATCGACGACCAACCTTCCCGCTGGGAGTAACTTCGCGCGCCGTTTTATTGTTCGTCGGAAGACTCCATCAGGACTCTCCGCCGAACACGATACTTCGGTATGATACACGGAACCGCGTTTCCACGAGACATCATGGAGAAGTGATCATGACCATGCCAACGTCTGCCCACCGTCAGCATCCAGTTATGCAAAGTCCTTCCGCCAAGCAAGTGATTCACCGACGCGAATGGCTGACGGCGACCGCGGCCACGATCCTGGCTTCTCGCCGTGTCTGGGGACGCGATTATGGCTCACAGGCGACGCCGATCCGTTATCCGGATCCCGACATCGTCGTACTCGATCCACGTTTCGCGCGTTACAAGCTCGGCAACACACCGATCCAGCGAATCCACTTCGGCAACCTGTGGGCCGAGGGGCCGGCGTGGAACGCAGTCGGGCGGTACCTGCTATGGAGCGACATTCCGCAGGATGTACAACGTCGCTGGCTCGACGAAGATGGGCACACGAGCGTTTTTCGGCAGCCGGCCGGCAACAGCAACGGCAATACATTTGACCTTCAGGGACGGCAGATTTCTTGCGAGCATGGCCATCGGCGTGTCGTGCGGTACGAGCACGACGGCAGCGTAACCGTGCTCGCAGAACGCTGGCAGGGAAAACCGCTCAACGCACCGAACGATGTCGTTGTGCATCCCGGGGATGGCGCTATCTGGTTCACTGATCCGGGATACGGCAGCATGATGGACTACGAAGGCAAGAAAGGACCGCTCCATTTGAAGGAAGCGGTGTACCGAATCGACGCGCAATCCGGAAAAATGGAGATCGTGACCGACGAACTCTTCAAGCCGAATGGCCTCTGCTTCTCCCCGGATTACAAGCTGTTGTACGTCGCCGATACCGGCTCCAACGCAGAAGGGCATTCCCCAAGACACATCAAAGTCTGGGATCTCGTCGACCGACGACAACTCCGAAACGGGCGCGAATTCGCCTCGATGAAGCTCGATGACATGACCGGTTTGGCGGATGGCATTCGAGCCGATGTCGACGGAAACATCTGGGCCAGTGCCGGTTGGGGGGGCGAAGGATACGACGGCGTACACATCTTTGCTCCGGACGGCGTTCGCATTGGTCAGATCCTGTTGCCGGAAATCTGCAGCAATGTCTGTTTCGGAGGCCGCAAGCGGAACCGCTTGTTCATGACGGCAAGCCAGTCGGTCTACGCGGTCTATGTCGAGACGCGCGGGGCACACATCGCCTGAGGGTGGCCTCGCCTCCCCGTCGCAACCTTCCGGGGGCCAACCACAGGCCTTCCAACGGCGGGGACCACGCAACGGGCAAGGGCCGGAAAGACAGCAAGTCTCGGATGCAGAGCATCTCACGCGAATCGCCGGACACGCCAAGCAGCTCGTTATTCTCCAATCTGGCGTAAACCGCTCGCGGATTCACCCAACCGTAGTTCGTTCGCCACCGGTCTGGCCGGGACGTGCCCGGACTGCCAGAATACACCCACCAGTTTGGTGCGAGTGAACAGAAACTTTGGGTTCCAGCACACCATGACGCAAGAACCGGCATTCCGCCTTCGATATTGGGGCGTCCGAGGGACATTCTCCCGCTGCCTCCCCCCCGCCAATGTCACGGAAAAGATCTTGGTCGCGTTGCGACTCGTGCGAGATCACGATCGGCTGCAGGCATCTCTTCGCGAATGCTCGAGTGACCTTCTTCTGCGCAAGTGGATGGACGAGCACCTGCCGGATCATGTGCGGTCGACTTACGGTGGCAACACCAGTTGCGTGGAAATCCGCACCGCCGAATCGCTGTTTATCGTCGATGCGGGCAGCGGCCTTCGAGAGCTTGGCTCGGCATTGAATCGTCAATGGAATGCGCCCGATTATGTGGGCCCTCGGCGTGGTCATGTGCTGATCACACATGCCCACCTTGACCACACCGTCGCTACCCCTTTTAACGACGCGTTTTACGAACCGGCGAATGACTTCCGTATCTGGGCACCACAATCCGTGCTCGATAGCCTGACCGCTCTGCTGGGTCCCAAATCGCGCATGCGAAGCGTGTACTTCCCGATTCACTTCGATCTAATGCGAGGGATCAAAGAAATGCGGGCGATCGAGGCGGGTAAGGAGATCGAGATTGAGGGAACCCGAATCCATACGTACGAGCTGAACCATCCGGGGGGCTGTGTCGCTTACCGATTTGAACGCAGCGGCCGGCGGATCGTGTTTGCGTCCGACCATGAACACACTGAGATTCCGGATCGGGGCTTGGCGGAATTCGCGCGGGATGCTGACCTGTTGTACATGGATGCGCAGTACCGCCAGTCCGAATACGAGGGGCACCAGCCACTGTCCCCCGAAGAGGCAGCGCATTCCCGAGTGGGATGGGGACACAGCACGATCGAAGCCGCAATTGCAACGGCGCTGGCCGCAGATGTACGCATCCTTCATCTAGGTCATCACGATCCGAAACGGACCGACCAAGAGCTGGAAGAGCTCGGGCAAGATGCGCGGGATGAGCTGGAACGTCAGCGGCAACGGGCGAACAAACCACCGGGTGCGTGCCGCGTGCAGATCGCTCGCGAAAACCTCGGGCTGGAGCTCTAGTGCGTGTCGCACGGACATGTCGCGTTTGTGACGATGTTTCTTTCGAGCAGAAAGGGCGACGAGACACTACAGGGAAATGCTGCGCGGTCAGTCCGGAGGTCTTGCGCAGTTGGAGTCCGTTGCAACTGCCGACGCTTCACTCCGGGCACACCAGAGGCGTCCAATGAACGTCAGTCCGCGTGTGCAAATGGGCAACCAGATCGGCACAATCGGGGCGTGACCGAATCAGGTTGGAAGCAACGTTCACCAGGGGAATCTGCTCGACCTCGTAGCACATCACGACGTCGCCCCGCGTGGCTTGAACGATCGATGGATTTTCATTGAACTGCCCTTCCAGGCATCTTCGGATCTGCTCCATCGACGATTGCTCCGGAATTGCGACCAGAAGCCGCGACGCGCCACCGCAACGGGTGAGCAGTCGCGGAGTCGCGGATTCCAGCTCGCGCTGCACCCACGCCGAGATGTTCTTGTCGCTCACATGCGAGTCACGAAATAGTTGCTCCAAGTCGATGCCACGTAGCTGGTCTCGTACAACAACGCGGGCAACTCGCAGAATCAGCGATTCGACGGAAGTTTGGCCATAACCACCATCGCGTTGCAGAACTTCGCGCAAACTAGAGGATGTGCTTGCCAGTTCTCGCTGCAGCTGCTGGTCCACGAGTTCTCGCAGACGGGGCAGATCACCGGTGATTTGCCGGAGCATCAAGCTGGATACCAGTCGTTGTTCGTCGCTGACGCTGTAGCACGCCGTCGCGCTGCTCATCGACGAATTGGCTTTGAAATCGGTTCGCCATCTGAGCGAAACCTTGCTGCACCTCGACAATCACCGTTTCCTGATCCTTGATTTGATCCTGCAATCGAACGTAGAATCGCTTCGCGTAGCTCGTCAACAACTCTTGCCGACGCACCGTCGCGTAACGAGTGATTGCGTCGGCGAGCACCGCCTGATGTTGGCCTAGTGCTTGGGGGTCCTTGGGCAAGGAGGTCGACGCCCGAACAATCTCTTCGATCGCTTGGAGTTCGGCGCGCGTTTGTTGATGGGCTTCCGTCGCACCCTGCACGAGTTCATCCAACTGATTCAGCAATTGCGACAGTTGGCACTGCGTCTGGGAAACGCGGCGGCCCGGTCGGTCCATCCCGGCCCAGATGAAGTTATCCAATCGCGAGGTGGCCTCCGCCAGAGCATCTTGGGTCACAGACTCGAGAGCTTCACGAAAACTCAACTGCGGTGTCAGCGGACCGTCGGTTGCAGAGATCCCCAGAGCTTGATCGAGTGCCGCTTCGAGACTGCGGAACAGCGCCTCCGACTTTCCTTCCACCACCAACGTCCTGGCGGCATCCCGTAGCGGCTGGACGGTGCGTTCCAACCATTTGTCCGGAGTCTCCTGAATCTGTTGATCCACTCCTGTGGCCAAGCGTTGCACGAGTGTCGGGATGGCAATCTGCCCATCGCGTACAAGATCATCCACCTGCTGTTTGATCTCTACGACGTGGACTTCCTGTTCCACCGGTTCAACCCACCGATTCACCACGTGATGTGCAACGATCGAAACGGGCATCGTTGCGACGTCACCCACGACGGACGCCGTCTGACTGATGCCGAGAGTTCGAACCATCATGTGTTCCGATAGTTCTTCACACTCGTGAACGGTTTCGAAGAATCTCTGACAGCGAGTCGCCGTATTAAGATATAGGTATTCGGCCAAACCACCGGTGGCCGCTTCGAATTCGTCTTGCGACAGATCTTCGCCAAGATCAACGAGGTAGGTCTGCGAGAAGGTCGGGTCGCCGTCCAGTAAGGGCGGCAAACCGCAAGTTTCATCACCGGGGTAGCCACTTATTTGCGAGAAGTGGTGCAATTCACTCAGGCAGGAATACGTGTTGATGACGGTCAAATCACGTTCCGTCGCCGTACGTCCCGTGGAGAAGACCAGCAAACCGATCACGTTGTCATCGCTGAATCCGCCTTCGAGCAACGCGGACCGAACAGCATAGGCCATATCCAGGACCATGCCGCTGCCGACACCGCCCGCGATCGAAGCGACCAACACGACCCGAGGCGACTCCGCCGGGTCCAACTCGACCGTCTCCGCAGTGGCCGCCAGAGCTTCCGGCCGAGTGATCTGCTCCAGGGCCCGATGCAACTCTTCGAACACTTTCTCGTGATGATCGGCGAATGCCAAGCGTCCCAGCGGACGAATCCCCTCCGTCTGTAGACTTCGCGGCACATTGTAAATCCAGCGGCGACTCAGCCAATTCAAGTGCATCGTCGCATCCCGCCGGTACTCCTCGGGCTTTCGAAGAGGAACCGGCATGATTTCGCTGTGGCGGAGCGTGCTGTTTCCCTCACCGCTAATGGCGGCCGAAAGATCGCGATAGTCCGTATCGACACACAGCATCCGCAGAGCCGGCAGGGAATCATCGTCGCCAAACCGTTCTCGAAAACGTCGCCGCAATTGGCGAAGGATCGTTGTCGCGGTTTGCCCAATCCCCAAGAACAGAGTCGGATGCAAGGCACTCGGTTGATCGCCGTCGGCAACGGCTGCCAGCTTGCGAATCGCATGCGCTTGCGGTCCCCCCACCGCGGTGCTATTGGAAATCACAAGTGTCGCGCAAGGTGTGTCGATCTGGTTTTCCCCGACCGTTGCGGGCACCGACTTTCCGCGATTGGCGCGCGAGCGGCGGACCGAGCGCGGCGCGCGGCCGGCCAGGTCATCCATCAGGGATCGGCAATTGGGATATCGTAACGACGGTGACTTCGATAGTGCCCGCAGAATCACCGGTTGGTCGCCACGCGGTAAAGTGCTTAATTGGGGTCGCCCCTGCAGGTGTTGCGCCGCCAACTGGGCCGCTGTCGTTCCGGGAAACGGCCGCGTTCCGGTAAGCATCTCGTGGTAGACGATCGCGAGACTGTATTGGTCGCTCGACTTGGAGGGTTGGCCATCGAACAACTCGGGCGGCGCATACGTGGGGGTCAAACCCGCCATCATCGACTGCGTTGTATTCTGAACATCTTTCACCAATCCGAAGTCGCCAACCTTGATGTGACCACCGACGAGTAACAGGTTTTCCGGTTTGATGTCCAAGTGCTGGAGCGAATGCGAATCGCTGATGAAGTCCAAAACATCGGCGGCATCGGAAAGATACCGAATGAGTTCCTCGCGGGGAATTCCCGGGAACCCCCGCGCGCGGCACTCCTCAAACTGCTCCTTGAGACTTTTCTCGGCCAGTTCGGTGATGACCACCAGACGTCCTTCCACAACTTCGATCCGTTCCAGGGACAACAGGAACGCATGCCGCACTTCCTTGATCCGGTCCAATGACTTCAGCTCTCGCTGCGCCCGGTTTTCATCGTGGTAGCCGTAGATGATCTTCAACGCCTTGAAGATGCCGCCGGGCGCTTCCGCTTTCCAAACTTCCCCATAACCGCCGGCCCCGATACGTTCCTTGAGAACATATCCCAGGACGGACTCGATCGAACTAGCTTCTTTTAAGGTCATCTTGAGAGGCTTCGCGCGGTAAGAATGCTTGTGATTGACAATTTCCCACCCAAGTCTAGCACTCACTTAGCGGATCGGATCCGCTACCCAGCTCGACAGGATCTGTCGGTCGTGCATGTCAGTCGACCACGACCACCTGGCGTTGGGTTGCGACGAATGCGCTCAATTCGCCAGTGGATCTTTCAATACCACCGTGAAGTAGCTGCGGACGACGCGGTCGAAGTATTCATCGTTCATCGCCATCGGCAACTCGTTGTAGGCACAATAGTTCCGCACCTGACTCAGCAGGTCACGAGGGTGACAGCGTCGCATCGGGCGGCCGGTGGAACGGTAATGCTTCTCCAACAGATTCTCCACGACCTCCGCCTGGTATTCGCACGAAAAGACATCCGCGTAGATCTGAAACAGCCGGTGGAATTCCGCCTCGGAAGGGTCACCGATTTCGATCTTGTAGGGGATGCGTCGCAAAAACGCCTCATCGACAAGATCCTCCGGAGCGAGGTTCGTGGAGAAAATGATCAATTGCTCAAACGGGACCTGGATCTTCTTACCGGTCGGCAGTGTCAGGAAGTCGACGCGACTTTCCAGCGGCACGATCCAGCGATTCAGCAACGCCGCCGGTTCGATTCGTTGTCGGCCAAAGTCATCGATCAGCAGGCAACCACAGTTACTGCGGAGCTGGACAGGAGCTTCGCTTAGATTGCTGTGGGGATCATGACGAATCTCGAGGCTATCCAGCGTCAGTTCGCCACCGACCACCACCGTCGGTCGGCGGATTTTGATCCACCGTCGGTCATACGACGAAGACTTGATCAGACTGGAATCTTCGGAAGAATCGGCCTGATGAACAGCGGCATCGTACAGCTTGATGATCTGCCCATCCTCGATCAGACAATGCGGAATCCAAATGCGTTGCCCGAAGCACATCGTGATCCGTTTCGCCAGCGTCGATTTCCCGTTGCCTGGTTCGCCATAGAGGAAGAGACCGGCCCCGGAATTGATGGCGGGCCCAAGAGTCTCGAAGAGTCCTTCGTCAATCGACACATTCTCGAAGGCACTGCGGAGCTGTTCTCGCTTGGGAGACTCCGCCCGGATCGTCTGGGCCTCGGTGGACAGGATGTAATCCATCAAGGGCACCGGTGCTGGGCCGACGTAGGCGCAGGCATCCATCGCCGCTTGGGCCCATTCGCGTCCTTCTTCCGTCAAGCCGTAGTTGTAATCATTGAAGGGGGCCGAACCGCGATGCACGATGATCTGCCGCGAACGTAAGGATTGCAGGACGTCGTCAAGGATCCGAAAAGGCAGGCAGATCTGTTCCGCCAGTCGACGGCCCGTGCTGCCGCCGCTCAGCAAGATCTGCTTGCACACAAGCGACTCGATCATCGTAATCGACAAACCCGTTTCCTGCAGGCTTGCCGGCTCCGCAGGTCGATAACTTTCGTCGGCAAGGATCGCCGCCAAGAGTCCATCGCGAGCGAGACTGGCGGTTGCGTTAGACATGGTCGTCACCGTTGCGTTGGAGGCTCTTTTCCCGCCAATCCGGGTCATGCAATTCTCATCGGGGAGGCGACTGCGTGTGCCTTTCGCTACGCATCGAGCCACCTGCAGATCCGACAAAGTTCCCTAAGAGAGTTAGCTCATGCGCACGGTACGTAGGCCGAGTTGGTGGGAGGTCATTCGGTCAGAAAGTCCTAGTCTCCCAGCGATTTAAATGCTAAGAGAACTAAAGGTGGCATCTGGTACGTTCATTCCGCCCACTGGCGGACGAAGCGAAGGCATGGGTGCCTGGCCGGTGAGTCTAAAGTATGAGTGCTGTGCAGGAGATACCGAGTCACGGACTGGCGCTGAAAGCCTCCGTCTGGTTCTTCGCCGGCCAAGTCGACGAATCGGAACCGGTGCGGCACGTGCCAATCCGCTCGACACCTTTCCGAATAGGACGCCGCAGCGACCTCCCGCTAACGCTGCCCTGCAACTGTGTGTCCAAGGATCACGCCGAGCTGTTCGACTCTGACAACGCTCTGTGGCTTCGTGATCTGGGCAGCACCAACGGCACGTATGTCAACGGTGAACGGATTCAGGGCGAAGTCCGACTGAAGGAAGGTGACATTGTCCAGTTCGCCACGGTTGTCTTTCGAGTCGGGCGGGAAGAACAGTTAAACACGGAAGGTGGAACGACGCACGAAGACGCCTGCGACCGAGCCTTGGCCGTGGTGCAGTTTGACCGGCTCATCCAGGACAAGGCAGTCGTGCCCTTCTTCCAGCCGATCGTACAGGTCGATGATGACAGCCAGACAACCGTGGCCTACGAAGTGCTCGGACGAAGTCGCTTGTTCGGTCTGCGAACTCCAAAGCAGATGTTCGCCACGGCGTCGCAATTCAACCTCGAGGCCGAACTCAGTCGGATTTTCCGTCGTCAGGGCGTGGAGGTTGCCAAACGAATTTCCTCTTCGGTCAACCTGTTTGTCAACACGCATCCGGTCGAGTTGACAGAAAGCGGACTGATCGATTCGCTGCGTGAACTGCGCGAACTGCAACCGCATCAACAGATGACGCTCGAGATCCACGAAGCCACCGTTACCAGCCCGGCGATGATTCGCAATCTGCGTACTCTGCTGGATGAATTGAAGATCCAGTTGGCCTTCGATGATTTTGGGGCCGGGCAGGCACGCTTGCTGGAACTGAGCGAAGTGCGACCGGACTACTTGAAGTTCGATATGCGTCTGATCCAGGGAATTCACCGAGCGCCCCCCAGTCGGCAGCAGGTTGTGGAATTGCTGGTACGACTTGTCAAGAGAGCTGGGAATCATCCCCTTAGCCGAAGGCGTGGAAACCAAGGAAGAGCATCAGACACTGCGGCAGATCGGATTCCAACTCGGCCAGGGATTCTACTACGGCCGCCCCGCATCCATCTCGAACTATCTCGAACCGCGACCGATTCAGTCGTCTTGACCGATCGCAAGCCCGTTCGCCGCGGCCCTTCCATCGCGTTTCCGCAGCCGAGTCGTTCCTCTCACTGCTCGCCCCGCTGCAGAACGCAATTCGCACCGACAACCGGTCGCCAACGCTCACTTCTTTCGCAAAGCGATTTTCAGCCAAGCGTATACTTGCTGCCGGACGTCATCCGGAAAGTCGTGACCGACGTCAGGATGAATCACGTGTAAGTCATCCTCCGCCCCGTACCACCGGTATACAGGTCGCACGCTTTCAATCACTTTCCGCACGCCGACAACCGGAAAGTTGTCGTCTTGCATCGGCGCATGGACAAAGATCGGACGAGGGGCCAGAACGGCGAGAACCTCCTGAAAATCAAACGGCATACGACGGGCATCCGCCCCGTATTTCGACCGAATCAGCGGCATGTACCGCGGACTGCTCCAGCCCGTCAGGTCCCCACCCGCGTAGTCCTCCAGTGCGTTGAACCCACAACTGGAAACCACAGCGCGGATCCGCTGATCGAAGGCGGCTGTGAACAGACCGTTGTGCCCTCCCAGTGAATGCCCCACACATCCAATCCGATCCCGGTCGACCTGGTCCAGCGATTCCAGCAGATCGATCGGCGCGCACATTGTTCCAAATCGCTTTCATCGTCCCACTCGAGATGGAATTCTCGGGCGCCGAGAAATCGTATTCGTATGTTCCGAACGATGGATAGTCCGGTGCCAGACAGACAAAACCGTTTTCTGCGAGTTCATGCGCGTAGAAGCGAGTAGGATCACCATCCAGACCACAAACCTGATCCTTTCCCAGGGGGCTGGTCGGGTGAAGACAAAGCACGGCTGGGGCCGGCAGTGGCAGGTCGTGTGGAATCAGCAGATAGGCTGGCACGCGATCACCCGACTCCGCCTGGTACGAGATCCGGTGCCGCACATACTTGTTGGTGCTTGCGCGATCGTGATACTGAACTTCCAGCGGAACGCGACGATCCGTTCCCGGGAACGGACCCATCACCTGCTCCATCCGCCGCAGGATCTCTGCTCGTTGTCGCCCCCACTCCAGGCCAATCTCGGCGGAACGTGTGCCGGAATCCGACTGCCGCACAGGTCCCCAGGGATGACGGTCGGCAGATTCGGCCAACGGTGGCGGACGCATCGTGGCCGGTGCTTGTGCGGCCGGTCCGATCCCGCGGTTTTCGAGCCAGTACAGATCCGGCGCGTGTCGGCGCCAGGAGATCGACATCACCATCTGCATCCAAATCGACGGACTTGGGATCCAGATCAAAGCCACACCCGGCTCCCCACGAAATCGGAAATCGCTGCCAGACACGCCGCTGCGGATCAAAGCGATACCAGAAAACCGCTAACGGATCATACTCACCTGGATCGCGCCCGTCGTGGCCAAGAAACCGTTTCGCCGCCACGAGGTCCATTCGACCATCGCCGTCGATGTCGGCCAGCAGCGGTGCGTGGATTGTGGACCAACTCGTATCGATCGCGTGCAGAATCCACTGCCGTTGATTCGCTTGCCGCGACTGCTCGAGCCAGTACAGTCCGATGTCGTGCCCACGGCCCCAGATCAGATCTTGATCTTGATCGCCATCGACATCGTGCACCAGGATCGGAATGCTGGCATCGCGGTGCAAACGAAACTCCGGATGCCACCGCCAAGCGTCGGCCTCAGGTTCTGGCGGTGCCTGCAACCAACCTGTGGCGGATACGAGATCGCCGCGCCCATCGCCGTCAATATCCCCAAAGCCGACGCCGTGGCTCGCGATCTGCGAAGGCAGGTCATGGCGAATCCACCGCACTGGCGAATCGGCTTCGACGACCGGTTTCACGTCGCTCGTACCAGGCCGCAAAGCCGATCCCGTTCGGCAGAATGTCGAGTTCACCGTCTCCGTTCAGATCCGCCAGTCGCCCCGTCTCACTCGGCCCCGGCCGATCGATTTCGAAGGTCGACCATTGTCCGCCGTCCGATCCGGGGTGACGGACCCAGGACAACGATTTGCTCCGATAGTTCACACTGATGACGTCAGTCCAACCATCACCGTCGACGTCCAGCGGCAAGTTCGAGTAATCATCGTAGCGTCCCCGAATCTGTGGCACATTTCGCGTTCGATGGCGCTTCCATGCGGGAGCCTGGTACCAACGGTCTCCACAGTAAATGTCGAGGCGGCCGTCCTGATCCACGTCGATGGCGGCACAGGCGCTGAACTCCGAGTCCGAGCTGATCTCCCAGCGCCGAAACAAAACGAGCGAGTTGTCAGCGCCCAGCGATTGGCCTAGGCCAACGGACAGGCAACCTACGACAACAAACCAAGGAAGGCTCGGTGAGTGCAGTTGCATGGCAGTTCCCATCCTTCGGAATTGTGGTGAAGTCATCTCTGACGGACAGGATACACACTGGTCCTGGCATGGTCCATCGATACGTCGGCGATGGGCGCGAGAGCCTCATCGTTAGGTTACAATGCGGTACACTCGTGCGTGTTTCTGGAACCCCTGCTCGGAATCGCAACCTCCCTGCCAATCGAATGTCTGGCATGTTCTCAAACAGGATGTAATTGACCATGATTTCCCCGCGCCACTTGCCCCTTGCGTCACTGCTGCTGCTCCTCACTTGGAATCAGTCGCCGGCGGACACTCCCCCCCCAACGCTCAACATCATCCTTGTGTTCATCGACGATATGGGTTACGCCGACATCGGACCATTCGGGGCGAAGGGATACACGACACCGAATCTGGACCGCATGGCGAACGAAGGAATGCAGTTCACGGACTTCCTGGTTTCCTCGGCCGTCTGCTCCGCCTCTCGCGCCGGCCTGCTCACCGGTTGTTACCACCGAAGGGTGGGGATTTCCGGTGCTCTCGGACCCAATGCAAAATCCGGAATCTCACTCCGACGAAGTAACGCTCGCCGAGATCTGTCGCCAACGGGATTACGCAACCGCCTGCTTTGGCAAGTGGCATTTGGGACATCATCCCAAGTTCCTACCGACACAACATGGTTTCGACGAATACTTTGGTCTGCCGTATTCCAATGACATGTGGCCGCAGCATCCGATGTACGCCAATCTGCCCCCGAACGCAATCCAGCGCAAACGCGGCTTTCCGCCACTGCCATTGATCGAGGGGAATCGCGTGATCAATCCTCGAGTTACAGGCGAGGATCAGTCGCAGTTGACGACCTGGTACACGGAGAAGGCGATCCGCTTCATCGAAAGAAACAAGGAACGGCCATTCTTTCTGTACATCCCGCATTCGATGGTCCACGTACCGCTGTTCGTATCGGATAAATTCCGAGGCCGCAGTGATCGCGGGCTGTTTGGCGATGTCGTGATGGAGTTGGATTGGTCCATGGGACAGATCTTCGAGACACTGCGCAAGAATCAGCTCGACGAGAAGACACTCGTGATCTTCACCTCGGACAACGGTCCCTGGCTGAGCTACGGCGACCATGCCGGATCGGCAGAACCGCTGCGTGAGGGAAAGGGAACGATGTTTGAGGGCGGCTGTCGTGTTCCCACCTTGATGCGCTGGACCGGTCACATTCCGGCCGGACAACGGTGCGACGAGCTGGCCTCCACAATCGACATCCTGCCGACCATCGCGCACTTGATCGGAGCGGAATTGCCCGAACACGTTATTGACGGCAAGGATATCTCGTCGCTGATGTTCGGCGAGAAAGGTGCCCAGTCGCCCCATCAAGCGTTCTACTGCTATTACCAGGGCGGACAATTGCAGGCGGTTCGCGATCGACGCTGGAAATTGCATTTCCCTCATGCCTTTCGGACACTCGCTGGACGTCCCGGGGGCACCGGAGGCACACCCGCCCCGTATGGTCAGGAACGAATCGGCCTGGCACTCTACGATCTAAAGGCTGATCCGCGCGAGTCAACCAATGTCGCGGCGGAACACCCGGCGATTGTTCAGCATCTGGAACAACTGGCGGAACTTGCCCGCGAAGATCTGGGCGATACACTGACCCACCGATCGGGCCGCGGAATTCGGCCGGCAGGACGACTCGGTTCGGACGATGAGCCGCTTCGCTGGTAGGCAATACCCGACCGAACCGCTTTCTGCCTGTGCGAGCTCGCGGTACAATCGGCGCGTGCGTTCGCCTGGGTCGGCAGGCCACTCCTCGATCCTGTTTCGTTTCCACTATTTGATGGCGGGAAAACTCCAATGAAGACCTTTCTTAGCGCCGGCGTTTTCGTTTGTGGTCTGTTCCTGGTGGGGAATGCATCGGCGGCGTTTCTGGTTGAGGCCCACGATTCCGGACTCGCTTGGGAAAACTTCGATTTCGGCGGTGACACTTTTTCCGCGAGCGCGAGTATTCCCAGCACCGCAGTCGGCACCACAGCAACGAACAGTATCTTCGGCGGAGACGGATCCGGATTTCCCGACACGTACGTATTCACTTACACGCCCGGCTCGGACGACGACAACGTGACCTTCGTCGCCGGTACGGTCTTGGGCTCAAAAGACGACTCGCCCGGAACTGGGGAATTAGCCTCGGGACTCATGGGCGGCGAAAGCGGGCGGTACAATGTTTACATCACTTCGCCGGCATCGGTGAACGTCAACGGTGCCCCGTCGACATTTACCGTCACTCAGGAAGGCGACCCGATCGTCCTCGAAATCGACCCCAATAGCGGCGGTACCGGTGACGATACGCAGATAACTCCCGAAAAAGCGTTCGTCGGCGGGATGAACAACGCTTGGTATCTCCTAACCAGCGCAGAGTACGCTGCCGGTGAATCCTATACCGTCACGATGGAGGCAGGCACGAATACATTCGTGTCGCAGCGGATTCACGGCGTGATGTGGGAATACGCCCCGATCTCGTCGGAACGAGGCGACTTCAATCAGGACGGTGTGCTCGATGACCTGGACATTGATATTCTCTCCTCCGCCGTCCGCGAAGGACTTACCGACCCGGAATTCGACCTGAACAACGATGGCGACGTGGATGATGGCGACCGGACCGTCTGGGTGGAAGAGGTTCGCAAAACCTACTTCGGCGACGCCAACATGGATGATGTGTTCGACAGTCTCGATTTTGTCGCAGTGTTTTCTCTCGGTGAATACGAGGACAATGTGCCGCAGAATTCTCGCTGGGCATCCGGTGACTGGAATGGCGATACGGAATTTGACTCGCTGGACTTTGTGACCGCCTTCGTAGGAGGCGGCTATGAAGAGGGACCACGTACAGACGCAATGGTCCCTGAGCCGGGCAGTTGGCTGCTGCTGGTCCTGGGTGCACTGCCGCTCGCGGGTCTTCGGCGGAATCGCACGCGCAGATTTTCGCTGCGGTAGGATCGGTGCACCTGGCGTTCCACGAAGCGGGTCGCGACGAGAGCGTTGCCCGCCTCACGGATGTTGCCAGACGCCGAGCTTCCGCTTCCCATTCGGAGGGCACAATTCGTTGGCTTTCTCTGCTGCCCCGCGGATTCCGCGGGTTTTCGAACAGCTCATTCGAGGCAACCGCAGACGCCGCCGATCCCGGCAACTGACAAGACGGTCTTTTTGCGAGCGTGCGCCAGAGGCACTGGAGAATCGCGAACTGTTGGCCGCGGAACTCGTCGCGCACTGGTCGGCGGAAACACTGGAAGTCGCACCGGCCGAACGGATTACGACGGCATGGTCCGACTCGATTGCCAACCTTCCCGCGCGCCCCTACGGCGCACCGCATCTTGTTCCCCAAGGACTGAATGGCCACGCCGTGGTCCGCTTTGATGCACGAGACCAGCTGGACCTGTTCCGCGTGGCCGCGGCGGACAACCCACTCGCGGAAGCAGATCGTTTCTCGGTCGCTGCGGTCTTCGCCACCGAGGCGGAAACCTTGCGGGGAACCGGAAGTGAATGGTTCCTGAACTCCGGAATCGTCGACACGAGTGGCTTTGGTCAAGTCAATGACTGGGGAATTGCCATCACACAGAATGGCCAGATCGCGGCCGGCATGGGCACACCGGCGAAAACGGTCTACTCCCAGGCGAACGGCTACCACGACGGGTTGGCACACGTCGCCGTGCTCACTCGTCAGGGAAGCTCGATCACGCTCTACGTCGACAACGTGGCCACGCACCGACACGATGCGAGCGATCAGCCCCGGGCCGCGCGAGAGATCCGGATCGGAGCTGGTGGACTGCCGTTCACCGGCGATGTGGCCGAAATTCGTTTGTACGACGGGCATCTCGATGCGACGGAGGTCCAATTGCTAACCGCGCATCTGCTTGATCAGTATCTTAATCGGTGGCCTGTCGCGAATGACGATGGTTACCAGGTAGCCGAGGACCAAATCCTGACTGTCGGTGCCGGCGATGGCCTGCTCGCCAATGATCTGGACCCGGAAGGCATGGTTCTGTCAGCCCAGGTCGTAACGCCCGCCGAACATGGCCGCCTGGAATTGGCCCCTGACGGATCGTTCATCTACCAGCCGGATCCTGACTTTTTTGGCAACGACCGTTTCACGTACCGAGCTAACGACGGATTCACGTCTCGTGTCGCCACAGTCACGATTGATGTCGTAAATCAGCCGGATGCACCCACTGCATTCGCAGATTTATTCTTGGGAGTGATGGACCAGGCTCTGGAAGTTCCTGCCGCGCAAGGAGTTATCCTGAATGACGCGAATCCGGACCAGACGGCGCTTACGGCTTTCGTGGTCAGCTCAACGGAATTTGGGGCAATCGATCTCCGAGCCGACGGTTCCTTCACCTACCGGCCAGACGCGGGATTCGTCGGAACAGATCGATTTCGGTACGCGCTGAGTAATGGCCTAGTTAGCCAGTCTCGCGATGGACGTCGAGATCAATGTGCAGCGTCACTCGATTGTCTTCAGTGAATGGATGGCCTCCAATCTGAGATCACTCACCGATGAAGACGGCGACAGTTCCGACTGGATTGAGTTGTTCAATTTCGGCACGCAGCCGATCGATCTGAACGGTTGGTACTTGACCGATCGCAGCGACGATTTGACGAAATGGCAGTTCCCGGATATTCCAATCGCCCCAGGTGAGTTTCTGGTTGTGTTCGCTTCCGGCAAAGATCGCTGCTCGAGCGACCGGACGTGCCATGCAGATTTTCGTCTAGATTCCTCCGGAGAGTTTCTCGCCTTAGTGGAACCCGACGGCCAGACGGTCGCGACCGCGCTTCGATCTCAGTATCCGCCGCAGTTGCGCGACGTCGCGTACGGTCTGCCTCTTGCCGGATCGGAAGATCTACATCCGCTGCGACGAGACTACGCGTATCTGGCGCAACCAACACCTGGCACGACGAACGTCGATTTGGATCGGCAGCTGGGACCACTGGTGACACAGATCGGGCATAGCCCGCAAGTCCCGCATCCAAAGCAGGACCTCACGTTTACGGCCGAAGTATTCGAGACGCTGGCGCGCGTCGCCAGCGCAACGTTGCACATTCGAGTGATGTATGGCGAAGAACATTCGCTCCCAATGTATGACGACGGTACTCACGGAGACCTCATCGCCGACGACGGGAACTACACCGTCATCGTCTCGGCCGTCCAGTTGCAGCAAATGAGAGAAGAAGCGGAACCGAGCGGGACGTCCCTGGCGGGAACCATGCTCCGTTACGCCGTGACAATGACCGACCAAGCAGGGCGCAGGCGGCGAACTCCACCGCTCTCCGGCTCCAATACCGAGGCTCCCGCGGCGGAATACTATGGCACGATCTTTGAGGATGCCGCGATCACCGGGGAGATCCCGGTGCTGCATTGGTTCGTACCCGACCCAACCTGGCACCAGGCACCACTCGGAAACAGCACGCAGTGGACTTCCGCTTCGGTCTATTTCGATGACGAGTTCTACGACAACATAAGAGTCCGAGTTCGAGGAATCTCTACGGTCGACTGGCCCAAGCCGAAGTGGAAATTCGAGTTTAACCCGGGTGAGTCTTTCCGCTACGCCGACGACCTGCCTCGGGTGGATGAGTTCAATCTGCAGTCGCATTTTCGCGAAAAGGGAGCCACCTCCTACATGGGTGAGAATCTGGCATTCTCGTTCTTGCAAGAGATCGGCGTGGCAGCACCGAACACTTTCCATCTACACGTTCGTCAGAACGGTCAGTTTTATTCTCTCGCCTCCTTTGTGGAACAGATTGACGAGTCCTTTCTGCAGCGTAACGGCCTGGACGAGCAAAACCCGATGTACAAAGCCAACTCGGCGGCGGCTCGCTCGACACTGGCACCGAACCCATCGCCGATCGACTATCAGAAAGTCACGCGACGGTCCGAACCGTTTGACGATTTTCGCGAATTTACAGCGGGCATCTACGATCAGCGGCCGGATGAAGACCGCGCCCGGTACCTGTTCGATCACGTCAATCTACCGCAAGTAATCAACAACATGGCCGGCAACACGATTCTGACAAATCACGACCGGCTGACAAAGAACTATTACATGTACCGCGATGCGTATGGGTCGGGCGAGTGGAGTCAGTTTCCATGGGACATGGACCAAGCTTTCGCCAAGCGGACCGATCCGAATTACTCCAGTGTCTTGTACGGCGACACGGACCATCCGCAAGCCACGGGGCAACCGATCTACCAGAACCATCTGCTGGATGCCATTCTGGATACGCCGATCACGCGCGAGATGTACCTCCGGAGACTGCGAACGCTGTTCGATGAATACCTGGTCGGCGGATTCTTCGAGACGTGGATCGACCAAACGGCGCCGCGAATCGACGAACTGGCCGCGCGCGACCACGCGAAGTGGGCAGCCGGCAACCTGGCGGCCGGCGTCACACGCTTGAAGGATAACTTGGAGTTCCGTCGGCAGCAGCTGCAAGTGGATCCGTTATTGCCCGCGAGCAACCAGGCGTTTGAAACGGTCACGCTGATTGATCCGCAGGCCCCGGTGCGTGTACGAGTACCAATGCAAGCGGACGATCTGGCGGGCTGGCTGGCCGCCGGCCTTGAGCTGGACGACTCGCCGGCAGCCGGATGGCGGACGGGGACCTCCGGTGTGGGATACGAACGCAATACAGGGTACGAGGCATTTCTAGGCCATCTGTTCCAGGATGCAGAGCAACAGCGTCCGGTCGCCTTGCTGGAGGATCTCGATCCAGACGGAGATGGAACAAACCAATCGACGACCGTTGTCGCGCGGTTTCCGTTTACCGTACAGGAGCCCGCCGCCTTCGATCGGTTGCACCTGCACATGCGTTACGACGACGCGTTCGTGGCTTTCCTCAACGGCGAGGAAATCGCTCGAGCGAATTTCAGCGGAGTACCACGGTGGAATACCGTCGCGAATGCGGGAAACCATGAGGCCACAGAAGAGTTTGAGTTGTTTGAAATCTCCTCTGCACTACGCCCGGGAGGCGCAGAACTACTGCCCGGGGAGAATGTTCTGTCCGTCTTGATCATCAATGCGAATGCGCAAAGCCCCGATCTGCTCGCGCAACCGGCGCTTGTGGGATTGACCGAAACCGCACCGCTATTCGACATTACCTTCGGTCCAATGGACGCCGGCTTTCTGAGTGAGACGCCGGAAGAAGAGTACTTCGAGCTACGAAATCTCGGTTCAGTAGCCATTGACCTTTCCGGCTGGCGTATCCAGGGAGCGGTCGAGTTTGCATTTCAAGCAGGTACGGTTCTCCCGGCCGGTAGCTCGTTGTTCCTGTCACCCGATGTGCGGGCCTTTCGCGAGCGATCCGTGGCGCCCTTCGCCGGCCAAGGCCTGTTCGTGCAGGGCCCCTATTCGGGCCGTCTGGTGCACGCAGCCGAGCCAATCCAATTGGTTAACACGTGGCAGCAAGTCGTGTCAGAATATGTGCCAACTTCCCGCCCAACGCCGCTACAACAGTTCTTGCGCGTCTCCGAGTTGCATTACAATCCAGCCGGTGACGATGCCACCGAGTTCCTGGAACTGTTTCATACCGGCGAGCGACCGCAAGCCGAAACGCTTGACCTGTCGGGGGTAACGCTGACGGATGGCCCGGCCGATCCGTTTGTACTTTCGGCGGGAACATTGCTTCGCCCTCAGGAATACCTGCTGATCGTCAAGGATCCGGATGCGTTCCAGCGGGCCTATCCACACGTTCCGCCGTCGCAGGTCGTCGGGCCGTTCGTGGGCTCGTTCGCCAATGGGGGTGAAATCGTCGAGATCCGCGATGCGGAGGACCGAGTTCTGATTCGGTTCGCGTACTCGGATGATGCGCCGTGGCCAACCGCCGCGGATGGCCACGGGCCTTCGCTGGAAGTCATCTCCTGGGAAGAAAATACCGATCTACCGGAGGCATGGCAGGCGAGTCCCAAGACGGTGGGACCCCGGGGCGGCCGCCCGCCGGCCATCTCGCGGGCGATCTGAACGGCGACCAACAAGTCAACGCGGCCGATATTGATCGGCTGCACCAGGAAATCCGTCGCGGAACACATCAGCCGTTTTACGATCTGACGGGAGATGCCCTTGTCGATGTGGCTGATCGGGAACGACTCGTAACGGAAATCCTCGGCACGCGTTTCGGCGACGCCAACCTGGACGGTCAGTTTGACTCGAACGATATCGTCTACATCTTTCAACGCGGTGAATACGAGGACGAGCTGCCGGGAAACTCCGGATGGTCCGACGGCGACTGGAACGGGGACGGGGAGTTTGACTCGAACGACTTCGTCATGGCATGGCAGTACGGCGGGTATTTAAGTGAATCGGAAGAGCGGGCACAAGCCGTGATCGATCCGCGGCGGCTCGACCGCCGCCGGCCCTAATTTTCCGCCATGTCGAGCGGCTACAAAACCCGGCTGACGGCTGGGACACCGCCCAGCGTCTGTGTAGAATCGGAGGGTCTCTTTCCCCGAGGACCTTTGCATGTCTCAGTCCGTTCGGATCGGCGGCTCTTCGGCATATCCCTGCATCCTGGGATTGACCGTCGCAGCATGGTTGCTGGCAGCAAACGATCGCTCATTCTGTGCGGCAACGTTTCCCGACCGACCGATCACCGTGATCGTCTACACGGCCCCCGGCGGCCAACTGGACATCACGGCCCGTAAATTCATCCATGTGGCGAAGGAATTCACGGAGGCAACATTTGTTGTCGAGAATCGACCGGGGGCCGGCGGGATCGTGGCGATCGAGCGTGTCTTGCAGATGCCGGCGGACGGTTACACATTATGTGCCTGCACGAAGTCCAACATCGCAAAAGTCGTGTCGACCAACCGTGTCAAGTACCTGGATGATCTGCACTGGGCGGGCCTCCTGATCAAGGACCCGGAATGCGTCATCACTCGGCGAGGCGGCCCGATACAGAATTGGGAGGCGCTGATGGCCGATGCGCGGAAGCGGACGCGCCCCCAGATTTGGCTCGGCCCGGCCACGGGAGGCCAAGATCACGTGTTTGCGATGAAGACCTGGGCCCAATTCGGAATCACGGCCGATTGGGTGCCGTTCAGCAGCGGAAATGAGGCCCTGGTTGCGTTGTTGGGCGATCAGGGCACTGCTTACGTTGGGAACCCGCGCGACGCCGTGGGAAATCCCGAATTGCAGTTAGTCGCGGTATCCAGGTCCCGCCGATTGGCTCAATTCCCGGACGCCCCCGTCTTCGCCGAACTCGGTGCACCCGAATTGGACAACGAATACATGTGGCGCGGTTTCGCTCTCAAACAAGGGTGTCCGTCGACGGTACTGGCATGGTACGACGAGCTATTCCAGCAGGATCACGGAAGACGAGGAATGGCAGAAGTTCTGGGAAAAGGAAGGAATGGAGGTCGTCTACGAAGGCGAGACGCAGTTTGCAAAGGTCGTACAACAGGACCTTGATGATTTCCAGACACCATCTCAAGCGACCCGGAATGTTCCAACCGCCAGTCGATCGGGCAGCCGCCTGCTGGATGTGGGTACTGCCGTTGGTAACGTTGCTGGCGGCCGCCGTCGTGACATGGCATCGGCATCCATCGCCGATCGCAAGATCAACTGGGGCAGATGCTGATCCCTGCCGCAATCTTGGTCGGCGCGATGTTTTTTCTGGGAAGCACGCTGAGTTTTCCGCATGTCACGGGGGTGGGAGCGGCCGCGGTTCCGCAGTTGTGGATTGCGCTGCTGACTCCGCTTTGCCTCTACGCCTTCCTCCATCATTCCGCCGAAGCGACAACGACCGACGACGGCCCGCGGCGCACCGATCTGGTGTGGTGCTTCATCGGTTTGCTGACCCTGTATTGGCTTGGGACCATTTACTTGGGCTACTATCTCAGTTCAGCGGCCTTTCTACTCGCAGCGATGTATTCTGCTGGGTGTTCGGGATCCGCGCACGGCTGGTTTCGTCGCCGCAGGTTGGCTGGCATTCGCTTACGTGACGTTCGGTGTCTTGTTGGATCGATCCCTCCCGGCAGGGCGGCTTTTCGAGAGAATCTCGGGAGGCGGATGACGCTACCCGATGCGAAAGCGAATACGTTGATGGATCTGCTGCATAACCTCGCACTCGGATTCGAACAAGTCCTCGGTCTGATGCCACTGCTGACGATCACGGTGGGTGTCAGCGTCGGCATTCTGATCGGTGCCATGCCGGGGCTGTCCCCTTCCATGGGTGTGGCACTGCTCGTGCCTTTCACCTACGCCATGTCCCCGTCGCTGGCCCTGATTCTACTGACAGCCGTCTATCTGGCGGCCGATTACGGTGGTTCGATCACTGCGGTAACGATCAATGCTCCGGGAACCCCGGCGGCGGCCGTGACGGCGATTGACGGCTACCCACTGACCAAGGCGGGGCGCCCGGGTGTGGGGCTCGGAGTCTCTCTGGTCGCGTCGACGGTCGGCGGTCTGGTGGGGACCCTGATTCTGATCTTCTGCTCCGTGCCCCTGGCACGATTGGCCCTTACGTTTCATCCTGCCGACTATTTTGCGCTGGCGATTTTCGGTTTGAGTAGCGTGGCGTCGATCGGCGGTCGACGATGGGTCAAAGCGTTGATCACCGCTCTGCTTGGTTTGTTGATCAACACGATTGGTGTCGATCCGATCTCCGGAGTGAGCCGATTCACGTTCGGTATCGCTCAACTGTATGACGGCTTCTCACTGATTCCAGCCCTGATCGGATTGTTCGCCATCAGCGAGGTATTCTTGCAGATTCAACAACAACACTTGACATCCGTGCGGATCGACCAGGCGGAGTCCGGATGGCCGGGATTCCGTGACTATTGGCAACTCAAGGTGGTCATCTTGCGTTCGTCGGTCATCGGGACGATCATCGGGATCTTTCCTGGGGCGGGGGCCACGATCGCTTCATTCGTCTCCTACGATGTCGCAAAACGTCTCAGCCGAAAGCCCAGACAGTTTGGCCAGGGAAGCCAGGAGGGAGTCGCTGCGGCCGAAGCAGCCAATAGCAGTTCCGTGGGCGGTGCGCTCGTTCCCTTGCTGACCCTGGGGATCCCCGGAAGTGCGTCAACCGCCGTGCTGATCGGTGCGTTGATGATTCACGACGTCGTTCCCGGGCCCCGATTGTTTGAGGATCATCCGGAAATCATCTACGGTCTGTTTGCGAGCCTGCTGTTCGCCAATCTGATCATGCTGCTGCTGGGTCTGTTCGGCAGCCGCCTGTGGGTTGCGGTGACGGTCGTCCCGAAGCAGTTGCTCTACCCGATCATTCTGGCCGCCGCCGTCGTCGGTAGTTACTTCGTCCGATCCTCGATGTTCGACGTGGCTTCCTGCCTGGCCTTCGGTTGCCTGGGTTGGGTTCTCCGCAAGAATGATTACCCGGTCGTACCGATCGTGCTGGGAATGGTACTCGGCGGCGTCCTCGAAGAGAATTTTCGGCAAGCCGTACTGATGAGCGATTACAGCGATTTTCTTTCGCCGAGGAATCTGCCTCAGCATTCTCGTGATTTCGGTGCTCTCGATTCTGATTCCTGTTTTCAGTCAGGCGATGAGCCAACGCCGTGGACGAGGCCCCACTCCATGAGGACGACTTGCTTGTATCTCGGTTGGTTTTTGCTGCTGTGTTCTGTCGTCCAAGGTCAGCCAACGGACGGCCGAATCACGCCCGTGGCGTACAGCTTCGTCGATGGCGATTCCGGCGGCTTGGCGGTGGCAGAAGTAAACCATGCCGACGGCAAGATCCGAAGAAGCCGGATCCTGTTCCAGTCCGATCGCTGTCGCGAACCACTCAAGGTCCGATGGGGAGCGGACGGCCAGACGCTGATCCTCACGAACCTGGCGTCCAAGGGCCCTCACCTGTTTCTGATCGATGCCGACGCGGCAGAAGATCCCACGACGATCGAGTTGCTGGGCGCACCAGATGATGTCGCCGTAACCGGCGATCTGGCAATCATTACTGGCGAGAAAGATTTCTTGGCGGTCGTGAACGTCGCACAGCGGCAGCTCGTCTCACAAGAGGACGTCACGAAGACCTTTGTCCCACCCGCCAACGCTCCCGAGGATGTCCACATCACTCGCGACGGGCGAACGGCCGTGGTTTCGTTTCAAAAAGACAGTCAGAAAGGCAAAAAGAAGGGCAACCGGCTGGCGATTTATCAGCTGCCGCGCATGGGGCGACTCGTGGATCTGCCGTTGGAACGCTCACGACCGGATCTTCACATCTCGGACAATCTCAAGGAACAGGGCCCTGGGCCGGAGGTAATCTACGTCTCCGACAAGACGAACACTCTCCTGGTCACCCTGGATCTGTACGGTGCGGTCGCTTTGGCGGATTGGACGAATGCCCGTCGCGGTCGAGCGGTTCACTGGATATTGCTCAGCACATCGCCCCATGGTCGATGGGGCACCGCTTTTCCCGACCGCGGTTGTCCCTTACTGCTGGGAGATCACGAGTACTTTCTGGTCTGCAATGCGGGCCAAGAAGGTGGCTCCGCGCTGGTGCGTCTGAAACAGCGAGAGATTGTCTGGCGCCGCGATACGCCCCCGGGGCTGGAAACACCCATCTTTTTCCCCCAGCTTCGACAAGCGTTTTCGGTCTGCTCGGGCAAGACGAAACAGCGTGCGTCGGGACGCGTCGACAAATCGTTCCATCCGCGTCAATCGCTGTACGTGTTCGACTTCAACTCGTCCACGGCCGTGCAAACCAAGCCGGTAGAAGCCGTACCGCTGCCAGCTTACACTTTTCAAATCACGCTTGTGGAGCAACAGCCCCCGCGGCTGCTGCTGGCAATCGGCTCGACACCGGAAGCCGCGGACCGACTGATCACGTACGATCCTGTATCTCGAGCCATCCTGGACAACCAACCCGCGGCTGGTCGCATCGGGCGGTTGCAAGCCCACTGACATCCACCATGCTCGAAACAATCGAAATGCGTTGGTTCTTCCGGTCTGCGCCGCTCGACGAGAGCCGCCATTTCAAGACCACGACCACGGTTCCGCCGCGCACCGACTGGTACGCGATTCCATGCCAGTCCGGTTGTGGAATCAAACTGCGAGAAGGCCGACTGGAAGTCAAACTACGGCTCTCCCGACACGGACCACGAGAACACGGGGCCTTCCGTGGAGAACTTGAATCATGGACCAAATGGGGCCTCGAGTTTGCGCCCGGGGAATCCATGATGGAACATCTGCCGCGACACTCCGGCTGGATCGCGGTACAGAAGCTCCGCTCGCTGCAGCACTTCGAAGTCGTCCGCGGACGTGTCCGCCAGGTGGAAGAGCGCCCCATGAACGGATGTGAGTTCGAATTGACGCAACTGCAAGTCGACATGGATCACTGGTGGACCGTTGGGTTTGAGGCGATCGGCGCAGCGGATCAACTCGAGACGAATCTCACCCGGGTGGCGGAGACGATTCTCGAGCGTGGGGGCCTGGAAATGCCATTTGTTCGGGCGTGCTCATTCGGGTACCCACACTGGCTGCAGCAGTTTGTCACCCGTCGAGGGTCCGTACGATCACGCCCGTTCGAACCGCGGTAAGCCGAGGATTTCACGGGGCGGCAACGAAGGGGGCAACGCATGAAGGCCCTATTTTCGACCGGCCTCTGAAAGGAGATCAAGGCGAATTGCATCATGCGCCCGGCAGCGACCGGTCTTGCCCCACAGCAAGACTAGCGGCGACCACCACGGCCTCGTCCGGCTGCGGCGGAACCTCCACCACCTCGTCCCAGGCCCGATAGGGCACGGCTTGACCGCGAGCTACCCATCGATCGCGAGATCCCCGCCGCGCCGCGTGAGGGAGCGGAACGGCGGATCGCAGGCGCCGACGATCGCCTGGACGCGGAGGACCGCGCCGAGGGAATCGAACGAGAAGGCGCAGACCGCATCGTGGGCGCGGAACGTGACGGTGCGGAACGTGACGGTGCAGCCGACCGAGTGGAACGCGATGGCATATTCAGCCGCGCGCGCGCGTTGGCCAAAGTCGCAGAACGGCTGGGAGTGCTGGATCTTGCCGTTCGGGCGCTGCTGGCGGAAGAGTTCCGCAGCGAAGGCCGCGCCGTGACCGCTTGGCCCCGTTCCGATGTCACCGGCCGCTGTGTGGTTCGAGTGCTGGGCGTGGAGCGATTTGATTCTCGGACAGACGAACTTCGCGAATTGGGCGCAACCGATGCGCGATTGGTACGGGCTTGAGCCCCCGATCGACCTGCACTCGACAGTAACCTGCCTCGCGATGCGTTGCTGGCGGACGCTGCGGCAGATGGCGTCGCTTCGCGGGACGTCCTTCGCGCGTTCCGGTCAACAACCGCGGGAGCGACGCGCGACCGGGAGGACGCAGGGCGACGGTCCACTGCCGAGCGACTCTCCGCACCCGCCCGAGTCGTGGTCCTTCCGCTGGACGATCGGACTTCGCCAGACGAGGCGGTGCCAGTGGCACTCGGACCCCCGCGGCGGTTCTGAGCTGATCGCGCGCGAAGCTCGCGACTGTCGACCGGTGCGGAACGCGTTCGCTGGTTTCGATTCGCCGTCGCAGTGGAATTCAACTGAGGTCGCTGCCCGCGCACGCCCCGCCCTTGGCGTTCCTGGGTTGTATTTCGTTCTTGACTGGGGCGAACGACCGGATTCGTCGCCCGCGCTCGGTCAGCAACCGCGCTTTGCCTCGCCCGGTTGGTAGCGGACTGCCTGACGCCTCTCACGACTGCATCTCGCTGTCGCTGATTGCGGACAGTCACCGCTCGCAGCTGCTCGTTCTGTGGACTCAGCAACTCCCGACGAATGGAATCACGACGCGCCACCGAAGACGACAATCGATTCCGCGTGCTGGCCGAATGAACGAGACGCTGCGCTCCGCGCGTTGCTCGCGCCGGCCTACCGCCCACAACCACTCGATCGACGCGTGCCGGCCTCGCATCACGATGTGCGCGATAGTAGTCGTACCGATCGTGCATGTGGTGATACAGACTCACACGATCTCGACCATATCGCCAGCGATAATGGACGAAGAGCGGATCGTATCTTCGATATCGATGATGGTGATATCGGTACCAAGGTTGGAAGCCCACTCGAAGATAGTAGTCGTCGTAGTAATCTCCGAAGTAATAACAGCCGTAGCTGGGTCGCGCCCACAGATGGAAGAACACGCCGCTGACGTCGACGACCACACTCGGTCGGTACACAAAATCAGGGCGCAGAAAGGCACGATGGCGAAAGCGACACGGTGCGTACAGGATGCCGCGTCTCTCCCAAGCGTAGTCCCAATACCCGGAAACGTAGTTGCAGCCGTGAATTGTGGTCACATAGTGATCGGGAACCCAAACCCAGTTGTCGTGGCAGGGGGACCAGAAACCAGGCCGCCAAACGTACCGCTGCTGACGCCACTGCCATGTTCCCGGAATCCAGAAATGGTCATCCGAAGGAGCATCACTCGAGGGCCCTTGTTCCAACGAGGAAGGGGGCTCTGGCAAAAAAGCCTCGACCGCCTGCGCTTCCACGGGCGCCCACCAACCGGTCGTCCAACGATAGCCCCCGTCGACGGACTCCCAACGCCCCGGAATCCACTCCCTCCCCTGCGGTGGATTTCGCCAAACGCCACTGATCCAGATGAAATCCTCTTGTTCATCGTCCCATGACCAGTAGCCCGGGATCCACACCGCCTTGGAATCCTCCGCTTGCGTCTCGGGGGCAATCTCCTCGACCGGCGGCGGCGGCTCTTGCGAAATCGTCAACGGATCCTCCACATCCAGTTGGACCGGCTCGGCGTAGGCCTCGTGGATCGGACCCCGCATGAGCGGCTCGAAATCCTCCGGTACCTCTTCCGACCAACCCTGCTCCGGCTCAGGCAATTCGTCAACCTGCCCAAAAACCGCAGAACCCCAGAACACAAGCCCCGCTGATAGGAAGAGGATCGTTTTCATGACCTGACCAATCGTTGATCGAATGTCGCCCCCCACGGATGGGGAAACCAAAGACTTGCCGCTACTTCATGATAAGGCATCTTAGCCAAAACATGAGCCGAATTTCAAAGCATTCCGACAGGTGTCCGTCCCATCTTCTCTCTTGTAGAGCAAATGACGCGCCATCCCCAAAGGGAACTCTCCATCGGCGACGGGTGGATTCGCAGTCGGGGCGAGAACGGCTCGCCGACGGCGGCCATCTCGGCGGAGGCCGGGCGGCGATGGTCGCGTGGACGGGTCGATGCATCCGACATCACGTAGCACTTCCTGATAGCGTCTCGTCGCCCTTGCGACTCGGAAGAACACCTCCATGAACGCTACATGCTCGTGCGACGCGGTCTGGTCCAGGCAGAAAACACACGAAGCATCGATTCGGTCACGACCAGGCTGGATGGGGGCGACGCGTGTCGAAAAAAAGCCGCTTCAACGCCGGCGAACGCGCAGGCACTCTCGGCTGTGATCGGGAGGCCGGGCGGGAGACTTGTTTGCGATTCGGCCGCCACTTTGTTATCGAACTGACTCACTCTGCAGTCACTTGGATGACACAACCGTTCACTCGCGCCTCGGTTCTAAGACGAGGCGACCGCATTGGTCGAGTGCTGCAGAAAGTCACGCCTCGATCGTACCCCAACGCAGGGTCGCTGTGGCCCACGATCGCCCTCTGTTCGCCAAGAATCTGGGCAACACAGGCATGGAAGGAGTGCACTTGACGCAGGTTTCTCAAGCACCGTGACTGGCGAAGGCGGCGTCAATCGCGGCGGCGGACAGCGGTTCGCCTTCCGCAACGCCGGGATCAGAGAAACCGTAGTCGTCCGGACCTCCACTCATTTTCATCAGGTATCCGTCGGGCAGCTCGCCAGCCAGGATGACGCTCGGGTTCCCCAACACACGAACGACCTCGGATTGGTCATTCCCGCTGCGGTCCGTCGCCGTGAGTTCGGCCGTAGACCGATTTCCGGCCAGTTTGACGTCGACCGAGTGAAATCCGCCCCAACCGGCATCCAAGACATACCACATGGTCCGTCCGGCACCGTTCGATCATCGTCATCAGGTAGTCGGGGTCACGGGAGGCGAAGAACCAAGGATTGAGGATGAATTGCGGCTCGAGACCGCGTTCGCCGAAGTTGTAGTTTCCGGCCGCCGTGTTGGCCGCCAGATCGATCTCGAAGCGATCATTTCGCAGCGAGAGTGCGACCCTGATGCGTATCGTAACCGTCAATCATGTAGGTCGGCTGGAACTCGATCAGCCGATACTGACCTCGCAACAGGTCGGTGAAGTGGTACGAGCCATCTCCATCGGTGCGTGTCGACAGATCGACGCGGTTACCCAGCAAATCGGTGCCGGTGAGCCTGATCTCGCGCGCCGCCGATTCGATGTTCTCCGTCGTCCATCCGGCCATCGTTATCGGTGTCGACGTAGACGAATCCCTGGACGCTGCTGGGCCGTAGATCGCCGACATCAATTCGTACCGTGGCGATATTCGATTCCCGCTCGCCGGCGATCGCCTGGTAGGTATAGCTCTCGCGTCCGACGAAGTCCGTATCGGGCTCATAGGTAAACGAACCATCGTCGTTGAATTCCAATGTGCCGTGGCTTGGTCCGTCCACGAGATCGGGCAGACAGCGGATCGCCTTCCACATCGAAATCGTTCGCCAGCACGCCGTCATCGGCGGAGACCATGAGGGTCCCATTGTCCTCGATGAAGTACAGGTCATCGACGGCGACCGGCGCATCGTCGATCGGCGTGACGTCGATTGTCACCGTCGCGACATTCGACAACAGGGCGCCATCGCTCGCTTGATACATGAAGACATCCTGCCCGACGAAATTCGCATCCGGCGTGTAGACGAAACGAGCCGTCCGAGTCGAGTTCAGCACGCCGTGGGTCGGCCCACTGACTAGGACGGCGAACAGGTCACCACCATCCGGGTCCGTATCATTCGCCAGCACGCCCTCTTCGGCATTGACGATCAAGGGGGCGTCTTCCTCCGTCTGATACTGATCATCCTCGGCCACCGGCGGGTTGCCCTGTTCAATGAGCAGCTCGACCGATGCCATACTCGATCTGGGAAACGGGAACCGGCTGGCCCAAACCGTAGAGCAACGTATCATGCGCCGGCAGGACGTCGGCGGGGTCGGAAGCAAAGACCACGATCCCATCTGTTTCGGCCAGAAAAGGCAGACTGAACAGCAGTCGCTCGCTCTCGCCCAGCGGGGTAAATCCATCGAACGCTCCGACTTCATCGATAAGACCCGGCGTCGCCGTGTTGCCGCTCTGCTGATTGGAATACACCGGATTGAATTCAATCGGACCGTTCACATCGACCAACAGGTCGTCGTACATGACATCCATGTAGGCGGCGTACACACCTTCCCGCGGCAGCTCGACCGATATCCTGCACATAGACTTGGAGCAGGAACTCTCCGCCCGGGGCGATCGTATCGATCGGCACACCGAACAGATTCGTGGTTTCCAGTCGGAAGTTGACCTGAAAATCGCCAACGACATTGAGCGTCACGAGCGTTTTCTCGGACGTATCGATGCCGTCGGAGGCGACGTAGGTGAAAGATATCCTGCCCGGAAAAATCCAGGTCAGGAGTGTACGTGAAAGGACCCGTCTTCGTTCAGCGTCAAGATCGCCGTGGCTGCGTGGGGGACACGAGAAGCGCCGTCAGCGCGTCACCGTCGGGATCCAAATCGTTGGACAAGCACGCCGGATGCCGCGTCGACGAAGAATTCCTGGTTCTTGGCCAGGGAATACTCATTCGGCTGGGCAATGGGCGGGTCATTGACCGAACTGCACATCGATCGTCACCGTGGCCACATTGGAATCATCCTGACCATCATTGGCAACGTACTGGAACGTGTCTTCGCCGACGAAATTCGAATCCGGCGTATAGGTGAACGTTCCGTTTTGTTGAAGGATCAACTCGCCGTGCGACAGATCGGAGATCAGCCGGGCGGTCAGCGGATCCCCGTCGTCGTCGAAGTCATTGATCAGCACGCCATCCAGCGGATCGAGGATCGTATCTTCGGGCGTAGCGTAATCATCATCGACGGCAACCGGTGGCGTATTGGCGGCGAGGACGGTAATCGTCACCGTGGCGACGTTGGAATCAGCCTGACCGTTATTCGCAAAATAGGTGAACTGATCTTCTCCCGTGAAGCCATCATCAGGCGTGTAGCGTGAACGAGCCATCGTCGTTGAGCACCACGCGGCCGCTGTCCGGCTCATCGACGAGGTTCGCCGTCAAGGTTGCCCCGCCCGGATCGGTGTCATTGGCCAGGACGCCCTCTTCTGCGTCGACGATCAGCGTCTTCGTCTTGCGATCGTCTCGTAGGCGTCATCCACCGCGATCGGCTCATCGGCGCCTCGATCACGCAGCGTTGTCCCGATGTAGGTGATCCGATCGGGCGGACACAATCGGACTGGCTTCCCCGTCGGGAATATTCGAAGACCAAGACGTCATGGGCCGGAATCAGATCGGCCGGGTCGGGAATGAACGACACCGTTCCTGCGGCGGTCGCCGGTCATCGGCACCGTGAACAGGAGTCGTTCGGTGGGCCCAGCGCATCAAACCCGTCGGCGGAACCGACTTCATCAATCAAACCCGGCGTGGAAAGATCTGCCGGAAGGAGCGTTGCCGTAATCCGAGCGTGAGAAATCTCGAGCGGCTTCCACGAAGTCGGCAGCGTATTCGACATCCAGGTAGGCGGCGAAGACACCGCCCTTCTCTCGCGCCGGTCAGGTCCTGTACAAAACCCCGCAGTTGGAACGGACTCGCCCACTTCAATCGAATCCACGGGATTGCCCTCGGTGTCGGTCGCGGCCAGCCGGATCTGCACCAGGTCGTCATCTCCGCCTTCCCCGTTGAGTTCGTTCAAGCACCAGGAGCGCGTCCAAGGGGGTCAGGTATTCATCTCCATTGACGTCGTAGAATAACGCCGGTTCGTGCCGGCGGTGCGCACCTCGTTGCGCAAGGAACGTGCCCCCCGCGTGTTGAGCTCATTGATGACATGCAACGCATCCACGGGCGAGGTGTAGCCGTCGTCATTGACATCGGTGGCCAGGTCCGGATTCTGCAACAGATCCCCCGCCAGCATCGTACGGGTCTCCAGTTGTTCGGTGTCGAAGCGGGCGCGAATCTGCGAGAATCCGATTCCGGCGCCGCGTTCGGGACGGCAGGTAAGTCTGAGCGGTGAGTCATCGAGTAGCTCTTGTTCATTCTTGTGTTCGAGTTACAGTGAATCACGGCATTCGATCCGAAAATCGTCGCGGCGGGACCGTCCACGATTCGGTCGCGTGAGACCTACTCTCGCCTCCAGTATGATCCAAACTCCTTGGTGCAAACCGTCCGCCAGGGGGAATTCACCCATTCCCAATGCGAGATGTAACGGTTTGTAAGCAATCCAGCTAAATCTCCAGTCCCATTCCCACTGGTCGTAGATCCTGCGACCAGCAGAAAGCAGGTCGGTAGCCAAATCGTCCATCCAGTGAGTCCTTTCCTCTTCATCCAGGCCCCAGTTGGATCCATCCGACGCCTGCCCAGCGATCGCGTCCGCTCAGCTCTCGCGCGACCGCTCCGGACGAGGCCTCGAGCGGTGCGACCGCTTGTCCACGGCCGGAAGCCGACAAGCTCGGATCGGCCGACGGCTGCTGGTCGATCGCCTGCAATGGCGGCTCCCACCAACGCGGTCGCGAACGGAGCTACACCGGCGCCGGAATCGGATCCGTGGCCGCTCCCGTTCGCCGGCGGCAACTCGGCTTCTCGCTTCGCTTCGGCGCAGCGGCGGCCACGGAGCTTCGGTTCAGCTCGTTGATGATCAGCAGGGCATCTCGCGGCGAGACGTAATTGTCACCGTCCACGTCAAAGTACCCCACCGTTTCCGGCACATGCGGAGGAACCGGTGGATTCGGCAACAGACCGGTAACCGGGTCGCTGACTTGGCGATTATTCAACTCGTTGATGACGAGCAAGGCATCCAGCGGCACGACGAATCCGTCGTCATTCACATCCAGCGGACAGTCCTGGATTCTGCCAGGGCGTCTGACTGACGATCTCGACTCGATAGTCTTCCACTTCGCCGTTGAGCGCCAGCCCGCCGGGAGACAGGTTGCCTTCGCGGCTGAGCCGGAAGCGGGCGTAGCTAGCTCCCAGCAGCGCGGATTGGGGCACGGCCACCTGCAGCGTGTTGACTGCCCGCCTGCAGCAGGACGCTGTCGAAGATCTTCTCGCTCAGAGTCGTTCCAATCGCCGTCGCGTTGAAATCGATCCAGGCGTCCAACCGTCCGGTCTGCGAAGCGACAACTTGAATCGCGCGTCGTCAGTCCGGGAACGATCGGAATCCAAGAAGGTCACGCCATCTTCGTCGGGCACGTCCCCGTCCGCATTCACCGTGGGGATGCCGTCCGGTTCCTCGTCCACCAGGTTGCCCAAGTGGAAACCGGCCTCGATCACGTGGCTGGCCGCATTGTCCAGCAGCAGCGTCGGATAGGGCACCGGCGCGTCGCCGAAATCCTGCTCCTCGCCGCCGATCGAGATCGTAAACCGCGTCTCGCCGGTAGACTTCATTCGGCTGCAACTGGTTGTTCGCCAGATCCCGAATTCCGGTGTCGGAGTTATCCAGCAGGATCGTGGTAGACGCGTCCGGGCTGCCAGACACCCGACAGCGGCGTGAGCCGAATGATCCGACCGGTCGAATCGTAGCTGAAGGTGTAGTCGACGCCTTCGGTCAGCAGGCATGCCATTGCGGAAGACAGTGACCGCATCCGACCGTGACGGTGTCGGCATCGACACCCGAACCACCCTGTCGCTGCGTTTCATTCAGACCGTCGCTCAACTGGATTTCGAACGAACGAATCCGCGGATTGTTGATCTGCACAATGCCGACAGCCGGGTTCTGGTCGGTACCCTCGGTCGATCGTTGTCCGGCGGGTTGACCAAAGCCGCGCTCGGGCCAAGGAAATCCGCTCGATCAATCGCCCCTCGATCCTTGAACACGTTGTCGCCCATTCCCGCCGGCGTGTCGACGCCGGGATCATCTACGCGCAACTGCCCGGTGATGTCCATCTCCGGAGCCAGGATCGGAGACACCGGAATCCCGATCGGTTGGTGACACTGAAACCATCGCCGGGACGATCGCGCAGGGAATCGATGGAGCTGTCGATCGCTCGAGAGTTCTCGGCCAGGTTGAAGTTCCCCTTGTCGCGATTCACGAACAGCGCGTCGTCCGGCTGCAGCACAATCGGGAAGTCGCCCAGGCCACCGGTCGAGTTGGCCCGGTTGTCCTGGTAGAGCGTGCCACCGATGACCGTCGACCGGGACGTGGCATCGACATTGATCCCGATCTCGAAGTTGGCCACGATGTTGTTCAGCAGCGTGGGGCTGGCATATCTCGTCGACCTGGATGCCGACGCCCAGCGGAGCGTTCTCCAGCAGCTCGGGCAACTCGGCCGGGCGTCCACCGACCAGCGTGTTGTTGACGATCTCGACCAAACGGCACGGGAGCCTCCGGCTGATTCGGCAGTTGCGGATCGCCGCTGAACCGGATCGCACCCGTCGCGGTTGTAGGAGATCACGTTGTTCTTCACCGTCACGCCGGCCACCAGGCCCGCTTCATTGTGTTCGATACAGCAGCCGCGGCGAGCCTTGATCGCGGATAGTCACCGGGCTGTCCGTCGATCCCCCGCGTCGATCAGGATGCCGTAGCCGGATGAATGTCGAATGCTCGTCGAGTGCACGATGACCTGGCCCTGGTCACGGTGCACGTTCCGATCCCCAAACCAATCATTTTCCAGTCACCTCCACCGGCTGCTTGTCGCCACCCACGATGATCTCGATCGCGTAGGGTCCCACACTGCCGACGATGCCGCTGCCGATGACATGGGATCGTAATCCGAAGTTACTGAAGCCGCTGACGCCGACGTAGTAGTCGCCGGCCACCGTCGCGGTGTAGTCGATGTACGGCTCGCGCGAGGCCGCTTCGCCCGGGGCCGGATCGTCATCGCTGCTGGCGAGTTCGTTGCCCGCGGCATCGAACAGACGCAGCATGGCATCCAGCGGGACGTCGACGAATCGACGTCGATCGTCGACGCGATCTCCCACATCCAGTCGGAAGTGGATCATGTCCACATCCAGGCCGGCGCCGATCAGCGGGTTGTCGCCCAGCTCGCCCAGTCCCACGAAATCGCTGCAGCCATCCAGGGACGAATCATGGCTCTCAATCGCTTCCGGAAGCATATCGTTCGATTCGGTCAGAAAGACTTCGCCTTCAGCTCATCTCCGGTCTTGAATCACCGGATTGCCAAACAGCTCGATCCGGTCACTGTTCTCTCGCGAGGCAGCCCGCAGATCGACCAGCTGCCTGGATCGGCCGGAGCGTTGATCACATCGCTGAATCGAGTTCGCCACGACGGCCGAGGAGTCGGCCGGCGTGAACGGCACGGCGACGTTGCCCGGGGCCACACCGTTACGCAGCGACGGATCGTCGTATTCCAGGATCAGGTCGGTCGTTCCGTCGCCCACGATGAAGGTCATCCCGTCCGCGATCGCCGAACCGGGTGGCGCGATCATCGTCACCGCCGGCGCCAGACGCTCGGTCGGATCAAAGGCCTCGGTCAGAATCAGCGTCGGAATCGGGAACGGAGCTCGCAGAGCCGTAAAACGACGACAAGCGGAACTCCATCTGGTAGTCGCCCACCAGGATCTCTTCGGCCGGCAGCGGATCGACCGCTGTGAACTGATCGTTGGTGTCGGCCCCGGTGAGCATCTCGCCACGTTCGGCAAAGCCGATGATGATGTCATCGATGTAGGCGCCTTCAAAGGCGTTATCTCGACCCCGAAGGAAGCCCGGGAAATCGTTGTTGGTTTCGCCGTTCGAACAGAGTCGAAGCGTTGAACGCCCCAAACAGGTCGCCGTCCAGACCATTGATGTCGAAATCCAACAAGGGCTCGTCGTCAAAGAAGCCGGTCACCGACAGTCCCAGCGGCCCCGGATCAATCACCTCGACTGCCGATGCACGCGGACCACATCCGCATAGCCGGGAATCCCTTGCGGATCGCCGCTGCCCAGCGCACGTCGCCAACGCTCGGCGAATCTCCAAGGCGATTTCGTCCGCGCTCATGTCGGCGTGAATCGGGATCGGTTCGCCGAAGGTGCCCGGTGCACCGTCCAGCCACCAGTGCCGCCCCGGGACTCTGCACCACACTGGTGAGCCCTGCAGATTCAGCCGGTGTCCGTTCAGATAGGTTTCCACCGGCGAATCCGCACCCACCAGATGGATCTCCAAGCATGTAGTTGCCCGTGCTGCCCGACGATCGCCACTGCCCTGCACAAACGGATCGTAGGCCACATTGCCGAAACCGCTGACGCCATGTAGTAGCTCCCGCTTTCGGTCGCCGTGTACTCCAGGTAGGAATCCTGCGTGAACCCGGCTCGCCCGGAGCCGAACCATTGTTGTTGAACGCCAGCTGGTCACCGTCGATATCAAACAGCCGCAGGTACGAGTTGCCCAGGGAATCGAAATCGAACGGATCGGTATCGACGTCGATCGTCACCAGCTGGCCCGCCTCCAACTGAATCTCGACCATGTCGACATCGCGACCGGCCAGCGGGCCGAACAACGTCGGGTTGTCGCCGATCGCGCCCTGCCCGCGAATATAGCCGGAAGTCAAGCCCGGTGCGGACCGGCTGCGAGATCGTGTCGTTTTGTTCCACGCGTCAGGTCGCGTCGCTGAATTCCTTTGCCGAATCCCAGCAGGATGGCATCTTCGATCGCACTGGCCAACTTCGTAAGGCGACTGCCCCTGATCGAACCGGACCGGCACATGGCCGTTCGCCACGCCATCCCCCAAGTCGAATTCAAAGGTGACCGGAGGATTGACGTCGTCGGTCAGCGTGAACGTTTCGCCGTCACTCAGAGCCGCCCCGGTCGGCACCTCAAACGTGTAACCCAGGTCGAATTCGAAGGTCGCCAGGCCGAAGTTCATGAGATCTTGCAGCAGGAACGTGTCGCCATCCCGCAAGCGATTCCCGGGAATCGCCCGCAACTCATCTCCTCCGCTGGCAGCCGCCCAAGCTGAAGAGCCAGCGACCCGAGATCAAAGGATCCGGCCGAGCTGAAGTCGAACCGCAGACGCAGGTTATCACGGCCACCGTAGGGTGACAGATCGACGCGCGCCTGCCGCCAGCCGACGTTGTCCGCCAACTCCTGGACGCGCAAACGGCTGCGTAGTCGAATTCGTCATCGGCCGTCGCCATTGCCGCGGAAGCTGTTGTTCGTGGCCAGCAGTTGCCACTCGCCGTCATCGTCGGAGATGAACACGCGGAACGAATCGCGCATGAACGGCGGACGGCACCGCATCCCCTTCCGCTTCTTCGGTCTCCAGGAAGTAGTTGAAGTACAGCGTCGGTCGGTCGGTCGTGTCGTAATCACGCAGGCTGAAGGTATTGGTCGTGATCGTTCCGTGCGCTCCGCCCGGGGAAGTCGTAGCTATTGCGGATCCCGGGATCGTTGACGCCGCCCCAGTTGCCCGGCTGATCGTTCGGATTCTGGAAGCCGAAATAGAGGCTGGTGTTGCCCGTTCGTCTGTTCCGCCTCGCGACTGCCGTCGGGTGCCTCGTCCCAACCGTGGCCATCATCTTCGCGACGCTGACTCGGTGACATGCCAGAGATTCATGTCCAGCGTCGAGAAGGCAAAGCCGGTGATGCGCCGAAGAAACCAATGCCTCCGATCGGGACACTCGGTCTGGCTGTTCATGAATACCGGCTGCAGATTGCCTTCCAGATCAAACGCATACATGTTGCCGAACACGTCCATGCCGAACAGCATCTCGGCAAACCGGCCGTCCTCCAGGTTATCCGGGCCCGGCCGACAGCGCCGAAAACTCGAATCGGTCCGCCGGTCGGCATGCCCGAACGCATCTCGGCCGCCGGTCAGCAGATCGGTCGCCGTCTCGACGTAGTCCGCCACCGCGTTGTTGGTCAGCGGCCCCAGGATCGGAACAGACCGCCGCCGCCTTCCCCGAAGGCAGTCCGGACCGGTCACGCCGTACAGCGTCCCGTTGACGATCGCCAGACCGGTGAAATTGCCACCGGGCGCCGTGCCGCCCACGCGCAGCGGTGGGTCGGCACTGACCAGAAACGCACCGTTCTGCAGGACGACCGCATTGCCGGCCACGGTCGCCGTCAGGGGAGTGTCGCTGTTGATCGCCGTGGCAACCCGATTGCCCACTTCCTGTTGCGTATCCGCCGCGCCAAAGTCGACGCCGATGAAGCCCGGCGTCACACTGCCATCCGCCGGTCGGATCCGGCTGGAACACGCCGCGATTCACGATCTGCTGGAAGCTGCCGACCACGAAGCCCGGGAAGTTGATCCGATTGCCTTCGACACTCGCGCCGGGCACCGCCTGGGCGATCGGCAGTCCGAATTCGGCGAACGTGTCGTTCTCTTCCACCGGGATCAGGATTGCCGGCACCGCCGGGGGTCCTGGAGATCACGATGCCTGCCGAGGTGGTGCGTGCTCCCAGAGCCGGCGATTCTCCACGCAGAGAAATCCGATTGGAGTTGGGCAGCAGGGAAGCCTCAATATTGAAGTTCCCCACGGCGTTGATCGAGTTGATGATCGTGTTGATCAGCGCCGCCTGGTCCATGCCCGAATTGAACGGAATCCGCACTCGCCCGGCACCAATCGGTCCGCCGGTGCCGTCATCGAATTCGAAGACCCGCGTCACGGTCGGAACCTGGTCGTCGGTAGATCGTGATGCGTCTCGCCGTCGACGACTCCGTTGCCGTTGAGTGCGTCGACGACAATCACCGAACCGGTGTCGAACTCGTAAGCCAAGCCGTCCAACAGGAAAGTGTCGCCATCGCGGACATAGATGCCCGTCTGCGGACTGTAGGTGTAGCGCACTTCCGGACCGCTGTTGAATTCGAACGAGTACAGTCGTTCCGGTCCCGTCATCGACGACGAACTGCAGACCGTCAACGATTCTCGGCAGCGTGGCCCCGTTGAGTCGTCATTCGGTCGCCTCCACCGTCAGCAAGGCCGTATTGCCCAATCCAATCGGATCGGTCGTCGTGTCCAGTTGGCCACGCTCGCGAATCTGCGTTCCCCCGCCTTCCAGCCGCTCCAGGTCTTCCCGGTCGGGAGGCGTCGGCGGCTCGACGCTGAAGGCAGCACCGGAGTCGATGTTGAACTCGTACAACAGGTTCGTCGTCGGACCGGCCACGCCGTTGGGAAACAGCAAACCGCGGTTTCCGATCGCGAAGCCGCGCAACGGATCGCCCATCTGGCCGAACGTAATCCCCTGGAACCGCACGCCGTCATCCGCCTGGGCGACCGTGCCGGGGTTCTGCGGGTCATCCTGGAAGGTCTGGATCCCATCATCGCCAGATCACCGTGCGACAGGTCCTGCGTGGCGAGACTCTGTGGATCGATTTGCAGGTAGTTGCCGGTATTCGCATCCGATCGGATCCTGCTCCGGGATTGCTGAACGAGTACAGTCGGCCATCGGGCTTGATCGCCAAATCGTCCACATTCTGCTGGAAGATGCCCACGATGTTCTCCGAGCCACCGGTATACGGATCGACCGTGATCAGCCGCGACTGATCCAGACCCGAGTCGGTGGTCACGAACATCGTCACGTCGCCCAGGTAGAATGGGACCGTGCTGGGCTTGGAAACATACAGGGCGGTCGTGGAAGAACCGGGCGCCGGCTTCCGATTGACGCCGACTGCGCCTTGCAGCACCACCTCGCCGGCCAATCCGGCACCGCAGCCCGCCAACGGTGACCCCCGCAGGCCCGTTGGCCGTGATCGCTTGGCTGATCGTCGCCGCCAACGAGGCTGGCGTGTCACCGAGCAGCAACGAACTGTCGTCGTAGGGAATCGGAACATTCAAGCCACGGACGGAATTATTGTTGTCGAACTCGTACGTCACCGAATTGCCCAATCCGTCGGTGATCGAAAACGTCTCGCCATCCTTCAGCTGGGCAACTTCCGGGGCATACAGGCTGAAGTTGTCCGTGAACAGAATCGGAACCTGCGGTCCCTCGGCGATGTTCGAACCGCCGGAGAAGCCGATCCGATCTTCTGCGACGCGGACCAGCGAGTTGATCGGCTCGCGCCGCAGCAGCGGATTGTCGTCCAGACCAGCGTAGCGGTAGGAGGGGGAGGTCACCGCCATGAAATAGGTGCCTTCCTGCAATTCCACCGTTCCCAGGAACGGATCGCGGGAGCCGGCACTGCCGGTCGACAGATCGGTCAGCGAGCCGCTGCCGGCGATGGCCGGCTGATCATCCGGAATACTGGAGTCCAGACTGCTGAAGACGAGATTGCCGGCCTCGTTGAAGATGTGGATGGCCGTGTTGGGCCGAGCCAAGCCATCGGTGAAGTCCATATCGATCGTGATCCCGGCGTAGATCGGTGCGGCATTCGGTCCGCCCGCGATCCGCTGAATCCCTTCCAGCTGGACCTCGAATTCGTACCAGTCAATGTCATCCACCGAAGAGATCGACCCGGTCAACGAAACGGCGCCACGATCGGCCGAGAGGATGTTCCCCAAGACCTGCGCGTTGGCGCGATCCTCGTTGGCAACATCGACTTCGGTAATCTCGCCCAGCAGCGGGGAATGTGCAGGCTGCCCCAGAATCTCGATCCCGTTCACGGCATTGCGAATGTCGGCAAACTGAATGGACGAACCAGGCACCTCATCCATTTCCTGCAGCCGGATCTGCAACTGGTAGCGCACCGCGGGTGAGCCCGCCGGCGAGCACCTGGTCGACATCGGGATGACTGCTTCGAACGCGCACGTGGTAGATGTTCGTCGTCCCGCTGGCCCCGGGCAGAAAGACGCGCATCCCCGCGTCATGCAAGTTGACCGTGTATCGATCCTTGCCGTTGAAGGTGGACCGGGCCAGGCTACGGGCGGGTCCGACCAGATCCTCCAGGCCAACCATTTCCGCATAGGAATTGTCGGAACGAGCGATGACTTGCCCGTTCGCATCGATCAATTCGACGACCGAGTCGAGACTCGTTGTCGTGCGATCCAGATCGAGCCAGACTTCCGTACCACCGGTGGCGCGGAAACTGTACACATCGACATCGCGCCGGTCACTCAACACGCCGTGGACCTCAAATCCCAGACGCCGATTGTCATCGCCACTCTTCTCATTCGGCGCCAGTTCTCCCAGAAACTGCGCGTTCCCCGGCAGCCCGTTCACGCCAGGGAATTTCACATCCGCCGGCTCGCGCTCCGTCAACACATCGACGTTGCGATCGTGGCTATAGTTCTTCCAGTCGAATGCCCCGCCAATCGCCAGCCAGCGACGAGGGATTCCGTGCCACCAACTGGACGAACGAAGTCATCGTGGCAACGGTGGAACTGCCCGCGATGTCCCAGGCAAACGCGGTGGATACGTCATCCGGCCCGTAGACCTGCCCCAGATCCGGATCGTCGACCGGCGGCAAGCGAAATCTGATCGATGTTCCCGGCGACCGAATAGGCGCTGCCCGGGCCCAGAATGGCGCCGTTCAGATCGGCGGCCAGGTCGGACGCCCATCCGGTGAAGTTGGCGTTTTGCAGCCCAACACCCTGCTGCAGCACACCACCGTGGGCAAATCCGATTCGCTCGGCGTCATCGAAGGTGTACGCGCGGAAATCCGCCGTCCCCGGCGTTCCGCGAGTGAAGAGGATGTCGCCCGCCGCACCGAGGACGTTCGCATCGAAGAAGTTGACCAGCCGCAGACTTCCCAGCGGCAGATCGCTCGAGAAGGTCACCTGATTGAAGACGGTCGGAATGCCGTCCAAGAAGCTCGTCTCCACACGCCAGTTGATCGTCTGCTCGTTCGGCGCCACGCCGACCAGGAAGAACCCCTCGCTGGCCACCACGTCATCGGCGACTAACGTGGGAGGAAGCGTGATGTTCGTCGCGCCCAGATCGATCGCATTTCCGTTGCGGCCGATGTCGACATAGTTCAAGAAGGCGTTGATGAAGTTCTGATTCTGCAGCACCGCGGCCTGCGTCTGCACGGTCACGCCGGTCGCCGGCAGGGCACCGCCCGGAGCCGGATCGGCTTGGAAGAACCCCGGCACGTTGACCGCCACGTCATTGTCAATCAGCGTCCCGTTGTTGACTTCCGGACCGGTCGGCAGACTGCCACCCGGGTCAAAACGATCGCCGTTTCCGTCCGTGTCATTCTGCACCCGACCCTGCGGGTCAAATCCGGCTCCGACCGAGTCGTCGCGGAGCGATGTCAGAACAACCGGGAAGCCCGGCTGGCCCACGATCTGCACTCGCCCGCCGATCCGATCATCGTTGTCCAGCGGCCGTCCGTTGGCCGTTAACCCCGCATCTTCGCCGTCGAACTTCACGACGAGACTGCCGCTCGCACTGCTTTCCAGCCGCAAGCCACCGATCGAGTGGAAATCGGGGGAAACGATTTCTTCGTAGACGACGTGCACGATGTCCGTATCGTCCCAGACACTTTGCGTATTCAGGATCTCGCCGCGGACGACCATGCCGTTGACCGCGTTCCCGCCAATGCGATTCGCGCGAATCATCGGGCCCTGGTTGTCGCCATAGTTCGGTGATCGAATCAACCGGCCCGGTCGTTCGGCCCCAGATCGTTGACTTGCGCACTGTTCAGCGCCGCCGGGTTGATGTTCACCACCGGCCCGCGGCTATCGCGAATCACGTTGTCCACGATGATCGGCTGCGCACCGCGAATGAAGATCGATCCTTCCGCGTTGAAGCCGCGGCCGAAGCGATCCGCCGGAGCTTGTCCGCCGGTCCCATTGGAGTTATTGGCGAACGTCGAATTCGTAACTCGCGCCGTGGCCTGATGGATTTCCAGCGGGTTGAAGCCGGCGAAGTTCCCTTCGATTTTCGCGATTCCGCCGGCGTATCCCACGAAGGCGTAATCCAGACTCGCCTTGCTCGTGTGCCCGACGAAGATCCCCGCCCAGTCTCCCGGCAGCGGCTTCACTCGCCCGCTGTCGTTGTTCGTATCGAACGTTCCGCTTCCGCCGTAGCGATCATCCTTCAGCGAAGTAAAGATCACCTCGAAGCCGCCGAATCCCTCGGCGATCAGCTGCCCGCCCATCGTGACTTCGATCGTGGCGCTGTCCAACTTCACGACCACACTGGGGTCGATCGACAGGCGGGCGTCCAGCCGCGGAGCCAAATCCAGGGCTTGCTCGTTCAATCGGAGTCCGTCCTGCACCGATCCATCGTCGACGAACGAAGCCGTCGTCAGCGCGGTCTCCGCCACCAGGGTGTACGGTCCCAGGCCGCTGCTGGCGCTGCGGTAGATCCGCCGGGCGACGACATCCTGAAAGGTCAATGGCAGATTGGACAGCTCCAGCGTTCCCTGGATGCCACGGCCTAAGACGGTGCACCGGAAACGTAGGTGCGGAAGGCGCCGTTTCGCTGCCGTCGGCACGAACGAACGTGAAGCGGTAACTGTAACTGCCGCTGGCCAGGTCTCCCCCGTTCCGCGGCGCAACGAGAACGTCCGTGATGTCCGGCACACGCGATGGCGTCTGCAGCGGACCGCCGGCCTGTCCCTGGATGACCAGGTTCTCCGAAACGACGTGAACGATGTCCCGATCGTTCCACCGACCGGAAACGGTCATCGGTTTCAGATCCTGGCCCGCCGGCGTTTGGATCCGTACGAACAGGCCGTTCAGCGAGTTGCCGCTCAACAGATTGTCGTGGATTTCCGGTCCGACGCGAGTGAAATCGGAGGTGAACAGCGTCTGCTGATACTGCGGCGCGTGGAAATTCGTTTCCTCGAAACTGTTCGGGTCGGCCGCGATGGCCGCATCGGCACTGCGGGAGATCGAGTTGAAGGTCAACGTGGGACGCGCCTCGATCATCTGCAGCGGCGAGACAATCTGCTGAATCGATTCGATCACGACCTCGCCACCGCCATAACGCAAGTCGGCGTGGTTCACGTAGTCCAGAAAGATCGCCCGGCTCCTCCGGGTCGTAGCGATCCTCGTTCGCGATCGACGTCGCGACGGAAAACCAGCCCACCCCAATCGCCCGGTCCCGGCGTGGTGGGCAACGGATCGCTGTCCACACCGATCGTTTCGTCCCGCAAGGAGGTGAAGTAGACCGGGTGCACCGGCGTGCCCACGACCTGCAGTGCACCACCACTGCGATCGACCCGCGGAGAAGAACTGCCGACGCCGATTCGCGCTCGGCGCAGCTTGAAGATCGCTCCCGCGTCGATCATCAGCGTCACATCCTGCGGAACCTCCAGCGTGGACCCATCCTCCAGCGGCCGGTTGAGCGAATCGAAGCCGACCAGGTACGGCAGATTGTCACCTAACGTCGCCAAGTTCTGATCGGCACCCCCGTTGCCGACGATGCGCACGACATCGCCCGGGCGCGCGGCTTGGAATGCCTGCGGAATGTTGCGGAAGGGAGCGGCCAGCGTCCCTTGCCCGTTCGCGGGAGCCGCCTTGTCGACAATCCAGGTCCGCTGCGCCGGTTGGGCTTCCAGCCAGAAGTTGTACACGCCGCCGGGAACGCCGTCGGCGTCGCCATCCAACATCGTGCCGGTGAGATCGACAATCGATCTGCTCGGCTTCCGGTCGGAAGGTCAGTCGCAGATCGTATTCTCCTTCCGTTCGCCCGCCCAAACCGCTATCTTCTCGGACCGGATCGTACTGATCGTTGCCGGCCGCACTGACACCGACATAGTACGTCCCGGGCTCCAGCAACATCTGCACGTGAGAATCATCACTGAAGTAATCGTCGTTGCGTGAGACCAACACACGATTGCCGTCCGCGTCCTCCCGGTACAGCGTCAGCACCGTATCCAGGAAACTGACCTCCCGGCGCCGCTCCGCAATCGTCTCGGCTGTCAACTCACCGCTCGTCGTCCAACTCGAAGCGGTACATGTCGATATCGCGACCTTCCGGTCGGTGCAGATGCTGGGCGTGGACGATGTCGTTGTCGCCCGGGAAAGTACGGCTCCGGCGTGTAACCCGGCTCGAAATAGTCGCCCATGATCGTGCCGGGCGGCAACTCATACGTGTGGCCCAAACCCAAGAGATGGCCAATCTCGTGCATCGCCGTCTGGAACCAACTCGCCCCAAAGGTATCCTCCCACGTCTCGGCATTGTCCATGATCGCCGTGGGGACCAGCCCCAGTTCCGGGTCGAGCACCGGCCCGGCCAATCCGATCGCGCCACCCGGCCCGGTGGGAACCGTGGGGCTGATCGCCCGCATGTCGCCGGTCACGATGCTGAAAAACGGCATCTCCGACCGCCACCAGGTCCGGCAGCGCAGATTCGTTCGCCTCGAAGAACTGAGCTCCGATGTACTGGCCGTACAGCTGAAACACTTCCCGCGTCCGCTGCTGCTGTTCTTCCGTGATCAGATTCCGCAACGGCACGCCGAACGGATCGTAGCCGTACACGTCCCGGAACACGAAACCAATCGTCTCCGAACCGACCCATTCGTCGGTCGTCGGCGTGCGACGTTCCATCCAGGTCGATCGTGTCGCTGATGTGCTGGTTTTCCGATTCCAACGGCAGGTCGCGGTGCCCCGGATCATCGTTGGCGCCGGGGAATTCCAGCGGATAGGGGAACGGCTTCGATCTCGGAATGAAGGAACTGATTCTGCGACAAAGGACCCAAATCCAGTGCAGTCGCGAAACTCGAACCCGGATCGACCGTGCACATCCTGTTCCAACGGCGGCAACGGCACCCCTTCGTCCGTCCCAATCCGCAAGCGATAGGTCCCCGGCCCCGTGGACAGAGATCTCCAGCGGCGCCGCGAAACGTCAACACGGCCTGATCGGCCACCGGGTCGTAGGTGCACCGAAACCGGGCGATGCACCGGACCGTCGTCCGTGTTGTCCGCCGTGTCGTTGGTGAAGTCAGTTGGTAATACCGCGGGTCTCGCGCAGTGTTCGGGATCCAAGTCATCGTCGTTGAAGTAGACCACGATCTGGTCGCGCGCCTGCGTCAGCCGACCGCCCACTCGCTGAATCGGCTGCGGCACAACGGCAATCACCTTGGCCCCCAAGTCCAACTCGAACTCGCAACGTCTCCCCGTAAGCATCAATCCGGTACACGTCATCCGGCAAGTTCTCCGCGAAACCGCACAATCGCCTCCGTGGACGAATCACCGGCTCCCACAAAGCCCGGTTCCACGATCACGTCGTTCGCGTTGCCCAACAACCCGTCCAAATTGCCGCGGGTAATCTGGATGTTGTCCGCAATCGTCGCCGGATCAATCGGCGGCGGCGTCTCGTCAAACCGAAACGTCAGTTGCGTCGGCGCCACGTGCAACACCTGACCGTCTTCCAGCAACGTTCCGTCATTGGCTTGAATGCCAATCAACTGCGCCAGCAGAGCTCGCGGCTCGAGTGCTTCCAACTGCAGGCACGGTGCGATACTGCGTCTGATGGGTCTGCACCGAGAGATCGTCCACGTCGGCGACGAGCGGTCCGGCGGGACAAGAAGCGAGAGGACCCGAATGCCATAACTAACTACCTCAAAGAAGGTTCCGACGAATGCGGGAAGATAGGGCACCTTGCGGCGTGCATTGCGATCCGTTCTCCGCGTGGCGCGCCCGGTGTTGGCGTAAACATTGTGGGCAAAGACATTTATAGCAATTCAGCTGATTATAATTTGACGCATCCAATTTGCAAGAAATGCCCCGCCGACCCAAACCACTCATTTACCCCAACGATCCCCGTAAGGCCTGGCTTATTCGCATTGCGCGGCGCAGCTCCGGGCAGGTCGGTGCCGAGACCAGCAACCGGCACTGTAGCAGCAATTCCTGTACCAACAGTCCATCGGAGGGGTACATAGCCAAGAAACGCCGAAAAATCGCCAAAAGACGCTCAGCACAAGACCCCTCTTCGTGGTGTCCCATCCTGCAACACCCAGGCGTGAATTCTGAATCATAAGCTGGGATACGTTCAAAGCACAGGAAAAACAGAGAAAGTATGCCGCTCATTCGGAAAGTCCTCGTTACTCCCATTAATCCAGGCCGATAGGGTTTAGCGAACCTACCGGAGAGACCGGTTGTAGCGGCACCGCGCCGCCGGTAACCGGCCCGATCTTGCCCTGCAAACGGCCCAGCGGACAGGACGCTCGCTGCGATGTGGAGAAACGACCCATGACTCGTCAAATCTCAGGATTTTCCGTCCTCCTGATCCTTCTTGCGCTGACCGTCCAAGCCGCGGCGCGAATGCAGCAAATGCCGCCGATGCCCGGCCCCGCCGGCGTGGCCCAGGCGGGATTGATGCCCAACGGGCCGATGCCTGGCGGAGCGTGGGAAGGCGCCCAGGTGCCGCCGGCTACCCGGTGCAGGCCGCCTTGTACGCCCAACCGCCCGGCGCCACCGCCCAGATCCAGTTGGCGAGTTGCCCATCCTGCCAGCCTCCTTCGGCCGCGCCATGCAGGGCGTTCCGATGCAGGGCGTTCCGATGCAGGGCGTGCCGATGCAGGGCATGCCGATGCAGGGCATGCCGGCCGCCGTCATGGGATCACCCGGCGGATGTGCACAGGCACCCACCATGATGCCACCGGGAGGATACGAGATTCCGTTGGATTCGGCCGTGGATTGCTACGGCGATCCGTGTGCGGACCCAGGCATGTGCGGCCCCGGGCGGCGGCCGTGTGCCGGTTGGCTCCACCGGCTGTGTGCCCGCCTGGGGAACTGCTGCTCCAACCTGTCCTGCCGCTCCTGCCTGGGCTGGCAGCACGGCCCTACGGAGACGGCGGCTGCTGTTTGCCGCGATGGTACGACGTCCACGCCGAATGGCTGTATTGGACGCGGGACTTCGACGAATCGCTGCAACTGGCTTCCCAGGGGATTCTCGGACCCGGACGCGTTGAACCTGAACGACTTGGATTTCGACGAACAGTCGGGCTTCCGCGTCACCTGGGCCTATCCGATCGCACCGGCGGCGGCGTTGGAGGTCACCTATTTCGGCCAACTGAATTGGGCGGCTAGCGCCGTCGCCAGTGGCGACATGAACCTCTTCTCGGTGTTCAGCGATTTCGGCAGCGACCCGCTGTACGGCTATCCCCGAGACCGACTTCGCTTATCGGCAGAGCGTGTCGCTGTCGACCGAGATCGACAATGGGGAGTTGAACTGGCGGCACCGCTGGGTTTCCGCCAACTGCATGTTGCATAGCTCCTGGTTGATCGGTGCCCGCTACCTGCGATTGCGGGAAGACATGGTCTACACCACGGAAACCGAAAGCGGCGGGATGACCTATCGGCTGAAGACGGACAATGACCTGGTCGGAGCCCAGATCGGGACGGACCTGTTCCTTTGTCTGACACCACGCTTCAAGATCGGCGGCGAGATCGAAGCGGGCGTCTATGGGACGAACAGCCGGCAGCGGACGAACGTCTCCTGCGATCAGGCTTGTATTCGACAGGAGCGCGATCACGACAACGATGCGGCCTTCATCGGCGAAGCCGGGGTGATGGCTTTGTTCCGTGCGACGCCCCGGCTGACGCTTCGGGCCGGCTACCAGGCCTTGTTCATCGACGGCGTCGCGCTGGCCGCCGACAACTTCAACACGGCATCACCTTTCTCCAACCGTGCCACTTTCGTCGACAACACCGGAAACCTCGTGATGCACGGTAGTTCGCTCGGCTTCGAGTGGACCTGGTAGGGCCAACCGAAATCCAGAAGAGAACGCATGGGGGGGAAAACCTTGCAGCCCGAGACGTTCGGCGTCTCGGGCTGCGGCTCGTCAGTACGCCACTTCCCGGGACATCTCTCGTCCCATCCGCCTCCTTCCCGATCCGCACGGCCCTGGCGGGCTGCGCGTTGCGAATTCTTAACATGCGCCGGCCGCAGAAAATGGACGCCCGCGTAAAACCGCCCGAGCAAAACTCTAGCTTTGGTGGTGGTGCCGAATTACACTCGAAGGATGGCTGTCTTTGGCGGGCACTCGGTAATTCGGCGGTCGAAGGGGCATCCGCTGGTGACCGGGAAGCAGCCCGAACCGCAGTGAGGAAGGCAAATCCCATCGCCTTGGCCGGTGTCCACCGAAGGACCCGCGGCAAATCTGAGGATGTGTTTCCTGTTTCTATTGAGAATCGGCCCGTTGCATCACTGACCACGACGCGACCGCTCGAGCGAAGATCGGTAAGTCAACAGAGGAGAATCACGTGTCCCTCCATCGACGTTTTGGCATGCACACCTGGACGACATCCCGCTCCGCCCGCCGGAGTCGGCGCAAAGGCACGCGCACCAGCTTGGGCGGCAACCTGCGTCACAGCCAACTGGAGCAACTGGAGAAGCGCGAGTTGCTGGCTTTCGGTGAGCCGATCCTGAACTTCGAGGGACAGGGACCGTCGGCCGCTTTGTCGCCGCCGGACACGAGAGGGCGATGTGGGCAAGGACCACTACATCCAGATGGTGAACGCGTCCGAAGGTTCGCACTTCACCGTCTACGACAAGGAAACGGGCAAGCGTACTTTTGGGCCCGGTCACGACGTCGTCGCTGGCGCCTCCGTCCACGCCTTGCTCCATCGGCGCGGGTGACCCAATCGTGTACTTACGATGAATTGGCGGATCGATGGTTGGTAACGGAATTACTCGCCACCCGATTCGTTTCAACCTGGTCTGTGCGTCAACGTTTCGAAGACGAGCGATCCGACGGACAACCTGTGGAACCACTACTTCGTTCCGACACCATCGACATTCCCCGACTACCCTAAGTTTGCCGTATGGCCGTCGGGTTACGTGGTCACCGCCAACGATATCCCACCCGTCGGTGTTCCCCCACTTCCCGGTGACCGCGCTCCGTCGATTCGCATCTTGGACCGCGAAAGCATGCTCCAAGGACTGCCGATGCGCGATCCGGTTCGCTTACCGTTCCCGCGCTGCTGGATTCGGCTGTCCAGGCCGTCACCGCAGCCGACTTCGACGGTCGACGACCGCCGGCGGGATCGCCATCGTACTTGATGCGGCATCTGGACGATGAGCTGCATCTCGGAAATGCGGAGCCTGTGGTGATTGGTGGTCGAACGTACCCCTATGATCCGTTCCACGACTTCCTGGAAATGTGGGAGCTGAATGTCAACTTCGACAGCTCATCGGCCAGCTCTGCAGGAGCTCGAGCGAATTCCCGTTGCGGAGTTTAGACTCCGAGTTCTGTGTCACCGGTCGCGCTTGTCTTCCTCAGCCCATCTTTCCGGACGGAACGATTCCGCCGAACTTGGATCCGATCGGGGAAGTCATCATGCACCGACTGCAGTACCGTAACTTCGGTACCTACAGACGCTCGTCGGGAATTTCACGATCGACACGAATCTACGCGATCACGCGGGGATTCGCTGGTTCGAAATGCGCAAGGAAAACGGCGGCGAATGGGAGCTCTATCAGGAAGGCAACGTCATGCCGGATTCCGACCATCGCTTCATGGGATCGATCGCGATGGACGGCCAGGGCAACATCGCCCTTGGCTACAGCGTAACCAGTCAATATGTCTCCCCCAGTTTGCGTTACGTCGGCCGACTGGCATCCGACCCACTCGGCACGATGCGTCATGGGGAATATCCGATCGTCGACGGCATCGGTTCGAGCTTCTCATTCCGCTGGGGTGACTACGCCACGATGAGTGTCGACCCCGAGGACGATTCCACCTTCTACTTCACGGGCCAGTACGTTAACGGAACGACCTGGGCCACGCCGCATCGCCGCGATGACGTTCGCCCGAGAAGACGACCCCACTCTACCCGGCCCCGGTCAGACGGTTGCCGGGATCAAATGGAACGATCGCGACGGAGACGGACGACGTGATCCGGGGGAAGCGGGCGTGCAAGGAACCACGATCTATGTCGACCTGAACAACGATGGAATTCTTTGTCCGTGCGAACCTGCGGCGGTCACCGGCCCGGACGGGCGATATCGGATCTTCGATGTCCCGGTCGGAAGGCACCACGTGCGCGAAGTGCTCGAGCCCGGTTGGGAACAGACCTACCCCACGACGGCGGATGGATCGCACATCGTGTCGCGTCACGGGCACCGGCGGCCCGGTCGGTGTCAACTTTGGCAATCGCCAAGGCAGCGGCTTCGATCGGGGCCTCGATTATGGCGATGCCCCCTCCCCCTTCCCCACGACGATCGGGCAAGACGGAGCGTCACACGGTGTCGTCCCCGGTTTTCACTTGGGACCACGGATTGACGGTGAACCGAATGGCCAGCCCACGTCTCGGGCGACCGGCGATGACAACAATGGTTTCGATGAAGACGGTGTCCTGTTCAGTACCGATCTGATCCCGGGCGGCCAGTCGACCGTCCAGGTGGTCGTCGCCAACGGCGGACAGTCAGCCGGCCTGCTGCAGGCATGGATCGATTTCGATCATGACGGTGCCTGGACCTCGCCCGGCGAACAGATCTTCCGCAATCAGACGGTACGAGAGGGAATCAACTCGCTGACCTTCACCGTTCCAACCTGGGCGATCGAGGGAGAGACATTCGCCCGATTCCGATATGGATACGAACGAGATCTTTCCTTCCACGGCAGTTCCCTTGCCGGCGAAGTGGAAGATCACATCGTCGACATCGTCCGCGGCGGACCCATTGCCGTCGACGACCAGTTCACCGTCCGTCGCAACTCAGAAGAAAACCCGCTGGATGTGATGGCGAATGACAACATTCGGGCCGGAACCGGAACAATCATCGCCAGCGTCACGCAGCCGAACCTGGGTGGCCTGGTGACAATCTCCAGCGACAAGCAGAGCGTGTTTTACACGCCGCCAGAGGATGTCGACGGAACCGAATCGTTCACGTACACCTTGCGGGACAACGCCGGGATCACCGACACCGCGTCCGTCCAAGTGGTGATCCCGCCCGATCTCGCGTCGCATTCGACTGCGAGCAGCCAATCTGGACGGAACCCCCATTACGCAGATCGACGTCGGCCAGGAATTCCTGCTGCAAGGCTTCGTCCAGGACATTCGCAAGACCGGTGCCACCGGCGTGTACGCGGCCTATCTGGATGTCGAATATCCCGCCACAGCGGTCGATGTCACCGGGACCGTTGACCTACGGCGACGATTACCAGAACGGCAAGTCGGGAGACACGAGCCAAGCTGGCCTGATCGACGAAGTCGGTGCGGCCGATGGCCTGAACCGCCTGGGCCCCGACGAATTGCTCCTTTTCGCCGTTCCGGTCGAACCCATGCGACAGGGCGCACTGACATTTACTCCCAGCCCAGCCGATCTGTTGCCGCAGCATTATGTGCTGCTTTACGACCTGGACGATCCGGTTTCCTCGGATCAAGTCGAGTACGCTCCGCTGACCATCCAGGTCGGTGCCGGCGGTGTCTCCTTGATCCAGACCAATCCACGCAATGCAATGGATGTGAACGATGACTTCTCCGTGTCACCATTCGATGCGCTGCTGGTCATCAACGAACTGAATGTGGACGCTTCCAGCCCGGCCGCGCGCGCGGCCAACGCAAGCCGCGTCTACCTGGATGTCAGCGCCGACGGCGTCTTGTCACCACTAGACGCTCTGCTGATCATTAATCAGCTGAACCGCGGCTCGGCCGTTGCCGCCCAAGCACCACTGTCGGCCATCGCCGCCGCACTGCCCAGCGACGCAGAAGCGGAAGCACTCGACACAGCCGAGGAAGTCGCTCTGCTACCGCCTGCCTCACCCGCGGGATCCCCCGTCACGCTGACAGCGGATGGTCTAACCGATTCCCTGTTCGCCGACCGAGAAGCTTCCTCTCTGGCCGACTCCTCTGCCGGCGACGCATTGGACGAAATCCTCACCGCACTTGGCGACGAAATCACCCAGCTCCGCAACTGATTTCGGAAACCGGCGACCGGCCTGCGATTCGATCCGCAACGGGACTCAAGCTCAGAAAGACTCGAGTTCACCCCTCCGTTTTGCGCGGCGCACATGAGGTTGGGGAAGAGGGTGACAGAGGACGGCCTGGGAAGAACGCCTATCGATGACGGCCTGGAAACGGCTTTCGATGACGGCCTGGAAGGCCGTCGAACGGGACAGCCTGGAAGGCTGTCCCACCGGTCTGGGTCACGGCCGTGCGTTGACTCTCTGCGACGGCCAATTAGCATAAAACGTAGGACTCGTTTCTTCGTTCGTGCATGCCGATGCGGCGCGGTGCCACGAGCCACCTTTTCCTTCCCGCTGCCATGTCGCGCTCCTCCGGCAGACGACAACTTCCGACCTCGGGCACACCATGGTTCATCATCTTGGAGCGTGGCTTGCGGATCATCGCCCAGCCAGATCCACTCGCCGACAACTGTCACGGGAAGCCAGACTGGAGCTGCTGGAAATCCGCTGCCTGCTGAGTGGCACTCCCTTGGCTACCGAGGACATGCCAGCCCTTGAAGCGACGCTGGACGCCGCATCGCCGAAGGACTACGGAGACGCACCGTTCCCCTACCCGACGTCGCACGAAGATCACGGCGCATCGCACGCACTGGGATTCGGCCTGTGGCTCGGATCTCAAGTCGACGCCGAGTCGGACGGCACCGGGAGTTGGGGCGCCGATGTGGACGACTTCTTCGGCAAGGGTGACGAAGACGGCATTCATTTCACTTCCAACTACCTGCCCGGGCAGAAGGGGACGCTGACCGCCGAGGCCTCACGAAATGGACAATTGCACGGATGGATCGATTTCAACGCCGACGGCGACTGGAATGACGCGGGCGAACAGATCCTGCGAGATGAACCGGTCCGCGCAGGAACCAACACCGTGTCGTTCCGCGTTCCCCCAAACATTCCTCTGGGCGTAACCTACGCCCGATTCCGGCTCTCCGACCAGGTAGGCATCGGGCCCACCGGTCATACTGTCAGTGGTGAAGTCGAGGATTACGTCCTGTTGATTGGTGAAGACGCGTCGGAGATCGCTGCACCAATCGCCCGTGTCGATCAGGTGAACGTGTGGGAAAACTCGCAGGAGAACCGACTCGATGTCCTGGAAAACGATCAGTTGCCCTGGATCGGCGGTCGTGTCACGCATCTCGACACAGCAAATCTGCGCGGATCCGTCACGATCGGGCCGGGCGGCGGAAGTCTGATCTACACGCCGCCCACTCGCTTCGTGGGAACTGACACCTTCCAGTACACCGTCCACACACTAACCGGGGAAGCAGATACAGCGACCGTCACGATCGAAGTGCTCGACGAAGTAAAACCACCAACCGCCGCCGATGATTCGTTTGTTTTCGCCAGCAGCGGTGGCAAACAGGTCCTGTACGTACTGGGCAACGACCTGTCCGAGAATGGTACCTTGCGAATCATCGACATCAGCCGACCGACCGCCGGCGGCGCGATCGCGATCCACCCTGACGGAAAGACACTCGTGTATCTTCCGCCAGTTGGGTTCGTCGGACAGGATGAATTCTATTACACCGTGCAGGATGTGAGCGGTTTGACGGCCGAGGCGCACGTTCGAATCGATCTACGAGGGCATGGCAAGGAACTTCGAATTCGCTTGGCGACAACCGATGCAGCGGGACAACCAATCACGCATGTGAAACCCTACGAAGAACTGTGGCTGAATGTGTTCGTGCAGGACGTACGACCCCATGGGAAAGGCGTCTTCGCCGCGTATGTCGATATCCAGTATGACAACTCGCGCGTGATTCCCGACCGAGAACTGGTCCACGGACCGGCCTATCCCCACGCGACTTCCGGCTCCCTTTCCTCCCTCGGCCAAATCGACGAGGCAGGCGGAACGGACGGCGTTCGCCCGCTTGGTACGGGCGAGCACCTTCTGCTGCAAGTCCCGATGCGAGCCGTGCAAGAAGGCTGGGCCAGCTTCTCTGCCCACGAGGCAGATGAATCACCGATCCATGATCTCTTCTTCTTCAATGACACCGAACCGGTCGATTCGGAAGTCGTCGAGTTCGGTTCCACACAGATCTGCGTCGTGGAGTTCACCAATCCCGAGAGGGCAACCGATGTCGACGGCAACCAGGCCGTGACTCCCCTGGATGCCTTACTGGTTATCAACGAACTGAATGCAAGTGGCCCACGCGAATTGTCGGCCAACCTTGCTTGGAATGCGATTCCGCAAGATGCCGTTGACGTGAATGCCGACGGTTTCCTCTCGCCGCTGGACGCGTTGCAGATCATCAACGAACTCAATCAGCCCCCCGTCCGACCAGCGCCAGCATCGTCGCCCGGCGAAGCTCCCGCCACACCTTGGCCGACCGCGGATGACCTGCCCGGGAATCCACCGGTCGAGGAGATGGATCAGGCAGCCAAAGGATCGGACAGCGGCGAGGCGCCGGATGTCGCGCAGCCGAAGCCCCGCGAGGTGGATCTCGTGCAGGCGGGAATCGTTGACAGCCTGTTCGCCAGCTCCCACCGTGGCTGGGAGCCAGCGTCTCAAGGTATCGCACCGGCGGACAGCGAACGGCTGTAAGCGCACTCGCCCCCGACCCGTTTCCGTCACGTCGCGTTGGGGCCTCCCGCGCCGCGTTGCAGCCGACGCTGAATGTCCGTTTCCAGCACGCCAAAGGCTGCTTCGTGGCGTTGGACCGCCATCGACAACGCGCCCAAGAGACGCTTGGCCGTATAGAAATTGACAATCAAACGCTGCGTGACCTTGATTGGTTCCTTGGGAACTCCCATCGGCTGATTGTTCAAGCCAAAATCGATGATCAGCTCTTCGGGTGATCCGGTCACACGACAGAAATTCGCGTAGCAGCTGACAACGCTTGATTCGTCGATTTCCAGCTTCTGTGGTGGCGGGGCAGCCGGTTGTGCATTCTGTTCCGGAGCGGACGGGGCCGCGGTTTCCGCCTTGAGTTCTTCCGGTTTTTCGGACTTCGCCATTTTCCATTCTCCTGCTTATGGGAAGATCAAATTGGCCTGAGTCTAGCAGAAAGGAATATGCCCTACTGCGCCCCACCGTGGGTAGCGCAACGACGTTTCTCCTGTTGATTTCGACATGTCGCAACACCGGTGTCGCAACATCCCTCGCAACGCACAAATCAAGCACTGCCTTGCGGTCATCGATCGAGCCCGCGATAATCCAGCAGCACGCTCCATCAAAATCAACCGCGATGGGACCGCCAACCACTGGGAGCTGCGTTTAAGATCGGGGAACTGCGATGCAGGCGATTGTACTCCAGGAACCACGCCGGTTCCTGCAACAGGAGATTCCGGAACCCGCTCAGCCCGGGCCGCAGGAAGCACTCGTGCGCGTCCATCGCGTGGGCATCTGCGGAACAGATATTTCCGGCTATCTCGGCAAAATGCCATTTTTTAGCTACCCGCGGATTCCCGGACACGAGTTGGGGGTGGAGGTCATGGAGGTGGGCACCGAAGTCACCGACATCCGACCTGGTGACCGGTGTGCCGTCGAGCCATATATCAACAACCCGCAAAGTTTCGCCAGCCGCCGAGGACGCCCCAATTGCTGTAACGACATCCGAGTCCTGGGAGTGCATATCGACGGCGGCATGCGGCCGTATTTTCTTGTGCCAGCCCGGAAGCTACATCCGTCACCGCAACTGACGATGGAGCAACTCGCGTTGGTCGAAACACTGGGCATCGGCTGCCATGCTGTCAACCGCGCCGCGCCCGAACCCGGCGAATTCTTGCTGGTGATCGGGGCAGGCCCTATCGGCCTGTCCGTCATGGAGTTTGCCCGGCTGGCCGGTGTACAAACGATCGCGATGGACATGAATCCGCAGCGACTGGAATTCTGCCGAAGCGTGATGGGCGTATCGCACACAGTCGTGTTCCGAGGCGACGGTAGCGAAACGACGCGATTGCGGGAGGTGGCGGAGGGGAATTTACCGACGATCGTCATCGATGCGACGGGCAGTCATCAGTCGATGTCCGACGCGCTGCAATATGTCGAACACACCGGCAAGCTGGTGTACGTTGGAATCACGTCGGAAGAGCTTCGCTTCCCACACCCGCGAATGCATGCTCCTGAGATGACCTTGCTGGCCTCTCGCAATTCGTTGCCGTCCGATTTCCGGCGAATTATCCAGTTGATCGAGGGAGACCAACTCGACACGCGGCCCTGGATTACTCACCGAACCGGTTTCGACCAGTTGATCGGCGACTTTGAGTCCTTCACGCGACCCGAAAGCCGGGTCATCAAAGCGATTGTGGAAATATCAGACACATGAAATCTTGTATCACCGTCAGTCTGGTCCCGGAAGCACGCGGGGGTCCGTTTGTTCTCTGGGACGATTTGGCAGCCGCTTGTCGAACCGCCGCCGAATACGGATTTGACGCGATCGAACTGTTTCCTCCCAGTGCCGACGCGATTGATCGCAACTTCCTGACGGCTTTGCTGCGGGAACATCATCTGCATCTGGCGGCAGTGGGAACCGGTGCGGGATGGGTTTGTCAACGTCTCACTCTGACTGACGGCGAGGCGGAGCGCCGGAAACAGGCACGCCAATTCGTGCGCCGAATCATCGATTTTGCCGGTTCGTTCGGCGCATCGGCGATTATCGGTTCCATGCAAGGGCGGTGGAATGAGCACGTCCAACAGCCGCAGGCGATCGAGTATTTGCGCGGCGCGCTACAGGAGTTGGGAACCGCGGCAGAGCGGCATGGAGTCCCGTTGATCTATGAACCACTCAACCGCTACGAGACCAACTTGTGTAATTCACTGGCGTCCGGAATCCGTCTGCTGGAAGGTGTGCCCGCCGATCAGGTGGTCCTGTTGGCCGATCTGTTCCATATGAACATCGAAGAAAGCAATCTCGCGCAAGCGATCCGAGACGCCGGGCATCGCATCGGACATGTGCACTTCGTCGACTCGAATCGTCAAGCGGCCGGAGCGGGTCACCTGGATTTCGGACCGATCGCTGGCGCGCTGCAGGACATCGGTTACGCAGGCTACTTATCAGCCGAGGCACTGCCGCTCCCGGATTCGCAAACAGCAGCGCGTCAGACGATCGAAGCCTTTCACCAAGACTTTCGCCCAAGAGCAGCCTGATGATGAGCGACACTTCTCCGCGTGCCCTGCGTCCGGTGCCACTTGGCCTCGCCCCCAGTTTCGGGTTCGGCGATCGGATTGGGTCGGCGACTCCCGGTCACGTCCTGGCAATGCAACGAGCCGGTGCGGGGATGCAGCCGATCTTTCCCCAGCAATCGATCCGCGAAATGACGCGAACCCGCCGGTCACCCCAACAGGTAATGGAAGAGTCACTCGCCGGAGCCACGCACGCCGGCTGGACCGGAGCGGTCGGCGCCGATGCCGACCATTTAAAGACCGAGGAGGACGTGCAAGCCACGTTTGAAGCCGGCTTTACGTTCTTTACCATCGACCCATCCGATTATGTTGACGACCATGCCGACGAGTATGACGAAGCCACGCTGCGGGCAAAACACGCGGAAGTGGTCGATCGCGTTCCATGGGTCGAGCAGTACCGTGGAAAGAGGTTCGCTCTGTCCACGCGAACGCTACTCGAGATCACCGAGGAAGCATGCCTGCGTGCGGTGGTTAAGTACGGCCTGGCTGTAGAACACGCCTTGCGGATCGCCGCCTACATCGATCGACTGCACCAGCAGGCGGGGCGCGATTACGAGATCGAACTGAGTGTCGATGAAACGGAACATCCCACGACGCTGGCCGAACACTTCATCGTCGCAGACCAATGCTTGCGCGGAGGAATGAAGCTCGTCAGCTTGGCGCCGCGTTTTCTGGGTGACTTCGAAAAAGGAATCGACTACCAGGGGTCGATCGATCAACTGGAAGCCTCTCTCCACGACCATGCCGCGATCGCGGAGCAGTTGGGTCCCTACAAGTTGAGCTTGCATTCGGGGTCAGACAAGCTCTCCATGTATCCCGCTCTGGCGCGGGCAACCCGAGGCCATTTCCACGTGAAGACGGCGGGCACCAGTTACCTCGAAGCGCTGCGCGTCGTCGCTCGGCATGACCCGACGTTGTTTCGGCAAATAATCGATTTCTGTCGCGAGCGGTATCCGAGCGACAAAGCCACCTATCATGTTTCAGCTACGCTCGCATCCGTGCCACCGCCTCAGCCAACCGATAATCCCCAGCAACTCGAGCGATCGTATCTGGAACTCTGGCCCGAAGTTCCTCCGGGCCGAGGTTTCACCGCCCCCGGGCGTCAAATCCTGCACTGCACATTCGGTTCCGTGCTAACGGACCCGAAGCTCGGATCGAACCTGCAACAGATTCTGCGGGAGCACGCCGACACGTACCGGGAAATCTTGGCCAACCATTTTGCGCGACACTTGGAAGCTTTGCAGGCCGGTCTGTAGTTCCTATCCTCACGGAGAACTCCATGCTCAAGCACGAACTGATCCATCCACAGATCAATGCGATTCTGGGTCAGGCCGGTCATCATGCGCGGATCCTGATCGCCGATGGCAATTATCCGGCTTCCACGAAACGGGGCCCCCGTGCGGAGCTGGTTTGCCTGAATCTTGCTCCGGGAATCGTGACTTGTGCCCAGGTCTTACGAGCCTTATTGACGGCCGTCCCGTTCGAAGCGGCGCAGACGATGATGTATGAGACGACCGGTCCGTACGCGCTTACGGGCGATCCTCCCGTGTGGTCCGACTACCGTCAAGCCTTGCTGGAAGCGCAAGTTCCGCTCGACTTGGAACCGCTCGAAAAATGGGACTTTTACGAAGCGGTAACGACGCCAGACCATGTGCTGACAATCCAAACGGCGGACCAACAGCGGTATGCCAATCTGCTGCTGACCGTGGGCGTGCGCATGGACTGACTGCCCCGAGAAGGGCAACGATCAACGGCAGTCATCTCTCATGATCCAGCACCAACCGTGGAGACTCTTGGCAAGCCGTTTAGCGACTTCTGCGCAGCGCATCCTCCACAGCGCAGAAGGAACTCACGGCCGATCCGTCACAGGTTAGGGGACTATCCGATGGAAATGCGTGAACTCGGCAAGACCGGCATCCAACTGTCCGTATTGAGTTTCGGCGCTTCCTCACTGGGGCAAGAATTCCGACAGATCGAGATTCCCGAAGCGATGCGTGCGGTTCGCGTCGCCCTGGACCTGGGAATCAACTTTATTGACACTTCACCGTTCTACGGACGAGGAATGTCGGAGATCCTGCTGGGATTCGCCTTGCGGGATGTTCCCCGTGAGAGCTACTTCCTGGGCACCAAACTAGGACGCTTCGACAGGCAACATTTCGACTTCTCGCCGCGTCGCGTGGTCGAGAGTGTCGATATCAGCCTGCATCGCCTGGGCGTCGAATACTTAGACATCGTGCTCTGCCACGACATCGAATTCGTCGACATGGATCAGGTCGTAGAAGAGACTCTGCCAGCGCTGATGAAGTTGCAGCATCAAGGCAAGGTGCGTTTCATCGGAATCTCGGGCTATCCGATGAAGATCTTTCGCTACGTGCTAGATCGCACTCCGTTGGATGTCGTCTTATCCTACAACCACTACACGCTGCAAAACACCATGCTGGCCAACCTGGTACCCTACCTGTTGAACAAGGGAACCGGAATCCTCAACGCGGCCCCCTTCTCGGCGCGGCTGCTGACGAACGCCCCGCTGCCTGCCTGGCACCGAGCGACCCCACAAGTGCGTCAGATCTGTCGCGAAGCTGCCGAGCACTGCCAGTCTCGAGGCGTCGACATCGCGCAGCTCGCATTGCAGTTCTCGATCAACCACCCCGACCTGACCACCTGCATCACCGGCTCCGCCAACCCCGATCGAGTTGCCCAGTGGGTCCAATGGGCCGCGGAACCCTTGGATACAGAACTGGTCGGCGAAGTGCAAACGATTCTCCGTCCCATCCACAATTGGTATTACATCGAAGGTCGACCGGAAAACAACGATCCGCCGATTTGAAGCATGATAACAATCGACGCACATCAACATTTTTGGGAACTGGGCCGTTTCGAGTATGAATGGCTGCGTGCTCCCGCTTTGCATCCCATTCGCCGAGATTTCCTGCCCGCGGACCTGCAGCCTCTGTTGCGCGAAAGTGGCGTGCAGAAAAGTGTCTTTGTGCAGACGCAACACAACATGGCCGAGACGCGGTGGGTTCTGGATTTGGCGGAGACCTACGAATTCATTGCGGGCGTCGTGGGTTGGGTCGATTTGGCCGCAGTGGATTGCGAAGACCAGTTGCTGCAACTGCAGTCGCATCCCAAGTTCGTCGGCGTGCGGCACGTCACCCATGACGAACCAGACGACGACTTCATCGTGCGACCGGATCTTCTCCGTGGGCTGAAAGTCCTGGAGAAACATGCCGTCCCATTCGACCTGCTGTTCTTCGTGCGACATCTTCCGCATGCGGCACAACTGGCACAGCAGCTGCCGGGCCTTCCGCTGGTAATCGATCACCTGTCAAAGCCCGAAATCCGACGGCAAACCACCGAGGGCTGGGAAGCACCATTCCGTGAGGCGGCCCGTTATCCGAACGTGTACGTCAAGCTGTCGGGGATGATCACGGAAGCAGACTGGAACAACTGGCAATCGACCGACCTGGAAACGTATGTCAACATCGCCCTCGAAGCGTTCGGCCCCGAGCGGTGCATGTTCGGATCGGATTGGCCGGTCTGTCAACTTGCGGGCAGTTACCGCCAGGTACACGACGCGCTGGCGCACTGTCTCGAATCGCTGAGCGCCGAGCACCGCGCTGCGGTCTGGGGTGGCACGGCACAGAGGTTCTACCAACTGCCCGTGTAGGGAGCTGGCGAGAAATCCATGGGTATCAGCAGCGCCGCGCGGCCTCCGTGTGACTTAACGCTCGGACCGGCACGGTTTCCCCCGAACGGTTCACGGGCCTGGCCAGATGATGCACCACGCTCCGGATTAACCGTTGCCGCGTAACTCGCCCGCCTCGTTGGCTTGCCAGATCGTACCGGAGGAGACATCCAGCGCCGTAAGCCACTTGCCACCATAGCAGTAAGTGTCGATGCACTTCAGGTAACCGAGGTCGAAGATTTCACCCGTCTTGTCCGGCGTGTGGCCTAGCACGCCCACTTTTCCGTTTTGATGGGGGCCGGGCGTCGTGTGTAGCAGCGACCACCAGCGCAAAACCTCTCGGTCGAGTTCCGCAAGCGGAATCTCCGGCACGTAATTGGCATGCACAAAGAAATGCGTATCCGTCTCGAAGAAATCATGGCATCGTTGCAGAAAATCGCGGTGGGACTCCGGAATCACGCCAAGATCACCGGCAAACCCGTACGAATCCAACGTGTTCACGCCCCCATAACGCAACCAGTCACTGGGTCCCATCTGCCCGGTCAAGACCATCACCATCATCTCTTCGTGGTTGCCCAGAATCGGTTTCAGACGACAAACCGTCTCGAGTTCCAGTAGCTGATCCAAAACGCCTTTGCTGTCCGGTCCTCGATCCACAAAATCGCCCAACGGAACGAACACGTCCTCCTGCGTTGGCTGAATGTGATCCAGGAGGGTATGCAGAGCACGAGAACAACCGTGCATATCGCCAATAGCGATCGTGCGAGAGGGCATGCCGGACGGACTTTCTTAAAGAAACAGCAGGCAGCGAGCTTGAACGAGGATTCACCGAAGTGCAGAAAACTTGCGGGAAACCGTGCCTATTGTGGCGGGTCACCTGCCTTGGACAAGCCCAAAATCGGCCGAACCAGGGGCGGTGACACCGCTTTCCGGATCCACCATCGCCGCCCGGCGCCCGTTCGGACGCTTGGCCGGTGTAGACTCCCGATCGAGCGGGAGCGTAGTGTTCGCCCCGGCCCTCCGACCGAAAACAAGCAGACCCAGCGGCAACACCCACGCCGGGGCACCACCGCTGGGTCATCAATTTCCCAGCGAATTGTTGGCAGCCGATCGACTCAGAAGCGAATATTCACGCCGCACGTCAACGCTTGCACCCAGAAGCTCTCGTCCTCCAGCGTGTAAGTCGGGACCGCCGGCCCGATGACCGGACCGTTAATCTGCGTCGGATTGATCGTGTCGCTGGGAGCCCCGCCGGAGAGGACCACATGGTCCCAGTACATCAAGGTGTAACCGACGGACAGCTGAACAAGATTCGTCAGGCTATATCCCATCGACAAGGACAGCTCCGGTACCAGCGTGAACTGATCGTCCTCATACACTCCCGAATTCGAATCCAGAGCTAACAGGCCCTGGTTGCTGGTCGCCGAACCGAAGCCCGGCACGGTCGTGACGGTCTGCCCACTGATCGTCATCTTCTGGCGTGTATTGCCCAAGCCGAGCTTGGTCATCAGATTCCAACTGATCCGTCCGTCAAAACCCTGGGCCATCAGGCCGATCTCGCCGCCGTCAAAATCGTTCTGAGCTCGGAAGCGATCCTCCGATTCGACAACCGTGCCCAGCGGAATCAAGCCCTCGGTGGTCTCCGACACCACCCGGGATCCGACGCGCATCGTGTCGGAGATTTCCGTGCGCTGGTAGCCGAAGATCAAGTCCACGCGGTTGCAGTAGCCGAAGTACAGCATCTTGCGGAAATATGCTTCATACCCGGTGATTTCATTCGACGACAGGGCCCGAATCCGGCCGCTGGAGATTCCGGGATAGGCCACCACCAGCGCATCTTCCTGGTCGAGCGCCGCATTGTAGAACGGGCGGGCCAAGATGGGGTTTCCGTAGGAGGACTGATCAAACCGGGCGTCGTCGGAACCCAGATGCATGTACCGACCGCCGATTCCCCAGGTCTGCTGCGGATTCAGCCAAACCCCCAGCCCCACGCGGTAACCAGACTCAGCCGAATTGTCGTACTTGCCGCCGCCGGCCAGCACACTCGTCCCCGGCTCGCCAAGTACTCCTGCCTCATCGTAGGGTGTTCCCGCGATGCTGGTCGTCGCCAGAATCGGCAGCGAACGATTCTTATTCCACCAGAGCAGGTATTCGCCCTCGGCCCAGAGGAACGAAGGTCGTGGGTAACCTCGGTGGCACAAGCCGAACAGTCCCTGCCCCGCTCCCTGGCACAAACCACCTTGGCAGAGGCCGCCCTGGCATAAGCCGCAACTCTGCAGTCGGCACCAAGCGTTCGATAGCAGGCCACTGTGTCCCCAGCCACGCAGTCGCTCCCACAATCCAAGATGCACGGGAAAGCCGCAATAGCCGGACCACGCACTATCGCAACCGCACGCATCTCCGTGCATACCACACTGCGAGCACAGACCTGTGCTGTCGCAACCGGGCGAATCACAACCGGCCATAGCACAACCGGCCTCGGACGCGATCCCCGTCGCCATGGCGTCGGGCGCCTCCGCCCCGATCGGCAGCGGAGAAACGACCGGAGCCCCTTGCCCCATCACAGTCGTTGGGGGCGCAGGAACCGGAGTCGGCTGCAGTGCTGGCGCTGCTGGCGCCGGCGCGGGAGTCGGTTGCGGAATGGCTTGCCCATCATCCACAAACGGGTTCCCCGACGCCGAAACGACCGGAGCATATTGCACAGGAACAACCGTTCCGTAAAAGCCGGAAGACACCTGCGGTGAAGGTGCGTAACCGGCAGCGGGCGGCTGTTGGGATTGGACTACCGACGAGCCGAACAGACTCGCCAAAGTAACGACAGCAAAGGCTATTTTTGGATTCATCGTCAGAACTCGCTGGGTCCGCACAACGTGGAAGATCCGTAGAAACAGATCGACGCGTATGACCGCCAATTCCAGACAATACGTTACCCCCGACAAACACACCCCTGCTTACCCAGTTTTTCACCCGCCTTCCCGCAGCGAAACGCGAAGGGGCGCGGGGCGTCGTTGCCCTTGCCGCCCAGCGGCCAAAACACCGCGAAGCGACCCGTTCTTCACGCCAGCCGGTCGGGCCACGCCCCGATGTCATCTTCCGCAAGACCTCGAACCACCTCATCCACGGCTGCCGGCAAGAAGAAAGCAGTGGGCCGCTGAGCGATGGTTGCGGAAACGAACGCCGATGATGGGCGTTCGGCTAGTTCCGGGGTCAGATCCGGAAGGGGGCCGGGCGCGACCGCGGCGGGAAGCCACTGGGCAGACGCCTGCGCAGACGCGACGGTCGGCGGAGAAGCCGGGGAGAAAGGCGTCGTCGTGAGCGTCTGAAGGGAAGCAGCCACGGCGGGCTGCGAGTCCGGTTCGCCCTCCGCGCGGGCTGCCACCGATGGGCGCGACGACACGCGATTCAGTTCATTCAGCACGAGTAGCCCATCGATCGGAGTAATGAACCCGTCGCCGGAAACATCAACATAGGGCGGAGGCTCTGCCCCCGGGCTGCGCCGGGCTCAAGCGGTGCGGCTCTTGTGCGGTCAGGTCATCCAGAATGAGCAAGACATCAATCGACGACAGGTAGGTATCGCCGTTCACGTCAAATCGGTTGACCGGATTCTGCCAATCCAAACCCGGCCCCGGCGTTACCTGAAGATCGACTCGAGCGACGTTCGAAATCAGCCCTTGCTCATCTTCGATGGTGTACTCAAAGAAATCACTTCCCACGAAACCGGCGGTGGGAAAGTAGACCAATTGGCCCCCCGCTCGGTCCAGCCGCACTTCTCCGTGAAGTGGCTCAACGACAATCCGCGCCGACTCGGGAATCACGTCACTATCGGCATCGCTGTCGTTGGCAAAGACGTCGATCGAAACCGATTGGTCTTGCTCGGTCTGATACTGATCGTCTTGCGCAACCGGAGTTGCGTGAACGAGAACCGTGCCAAAGTTCACGCCAATATAGTTCTGTCCCACCGGCAATTCGAAGGCATACACTTCGCTGGCCGGGGCGGTAGCCTGCCACCCCGCGGCGACCTCGTGTCGGACCTGGTAGTTTCCGGGACGCAGTCCGTCGAAACGAAACGTGCCGGAGGCATCCGTGGTCGCTGATGTTTCGTCGGCGGATCGAACCCCATCGTCGTCGAAATCCAGGTACACGACCTGCCCAGCGACCGACGGTTCGCCCGGTTCCAGGATCCGATCGCCGTCCAAATCGTGAAAGACTTGCCCGCTGACCGAGCCTAACCCGCTGAAACGCGTATTGAAGTCGACCTTCTGGTTCTTCGAGAGGATCACGACATCACGCACCGTGATCGGATTCGCCATGCCGCTGCCGCTGGCCGTCACCGTGTAGGCTCCCGTGGGAACCTCCAATCCATAGCCTCCTGCAGCACTGGTGGCGGTGGTGAAGGTCATGCCATCGCGGTGTCGTGTGGCGGTGACGGTCAGTGAGCCGATTCCTTCGCCAATGTTATAGAAATTGTCGGCCACGACCTGATCCGTGTAGGCAACGCCGGTGATGAAGTAATCGCCGCGGCGGTTGCCAAAGTTCTCCGTGACCATGATCGAAGCATATCCCTCGAACTCGCCGAATTTGATCCCGTTTCCGATTTCGCGATACCCGGCCGTCAGCATGTTTCTTCGGTGAGGTGGACTCAGGAAAAGCGCCTCATGTCGGCGATAGACCTCGGCGTTCTGCTGCAATTGTGTCGCCGCGCCAAACCAGGCAATATTCTCTCCGGCACCGGTCGGGTAGCCTGCCTCGATCGCTCGATCGTTCGGCCCGTCACCTCGCGGACTAACATGTTCGAAGTAGTCGTAATCGAGCATATCCTGGGAGTGACGGCGCAGCGGCGTCGACAAGCGCCTGATGGGGGGAAAGGGGCTGCTTGAAATTGCCGTTGAGTGTGCCCGGATCGAGGCCTTGATTGAGATCGATTCCGTAGCGTGCCGCCTCAGCCAGCGGATTCGCGCATGCGCGATTGACCAGTTCGAGTAGCAATTGCTCCTGGTCCGTCATGTTGACCGCCGTCAACAGTTGCCGCGATTCCAGCGTCTCGACCTGCAACGACCGACGTCGGCGGCTGGACGACCGCGTGCCGACGGGGCGTGCACGACGACGATGATCGGTCCAGAATCGCATCGACGTCCGCCCCCATTTTCCCATAAACGATAATCTGTGTCGCCCTGGCAGCCCACTCGCTCCCGCTCTCACACGAGGACAACGCCAACCGCCAGTGCTTACTGTTCAGCTCCCATTCGAAAGCGGTCCGTGCTCCGGTCGGTCTCGCGCACGGCCCGATTCATCTTGGATCCCCTTGTTTATTCTTGCCCGATCCCGATTTCGGGAAAGGCGCCATCCCCAACGAGTTCATCTCGACCAAGACGGTTGTCCAGCGATCGCTCGGACGTGTCCCAGGAGACAACACGACGCGTGTCAAGGCGAAAACGGGACGGCTCCGACGTCGGCCCCCGCAGCTCGCGATGATCACCCAGGCAGGCTGCCTTACGAACAGGCCGGCTCGGCGGTTCACTGCTCACCGGTCCGGCAGCAGTGCGCGGCTCGTGGTCATCGACTCTCGACTGCGACCAAACAGCATCTACGGCAGCGACGATCTCCCGGCGAGCGTCGTCTGACAATTCCGCCTCCGCTTGCTCCGACGAGGAGGCCGACGACGTGGTCAAGACGCCCACGGCGGTGCGAGCCGGCTCGCGATTCAGCTCATTGATCACCAGCAGCGCGTCGAGAGCCGATAGGAAGCCGTCGCCACTACTGTCCAAATAGACGAAGGGCGCCGCGGCGGTCGTTCGTGCGGGAAGCGGTCCGGGCCCCTGCTGGTTCAGGGCATTGATCACCAACAGCGCATCGACCGGTGAAATCAGCAGGTCGCCATTCACATCCAACGGCTGACTCAGGTTCTGCCACGGAATCGCCACAGCCGTTGGCAGGACATCACGAAAAACAGGTGAAGTCACGCCAATCCGCTCGTCAACAGTCCGAATTTCGATCGTCTCGGCACCGGCAGGCACCGGAATCCGAAGCGTGAGATCGACCTCATACTGTTCGAAGTTCTCGACGACCCGCCAGTCGGAATCGTCGAACCGGACTTCCACCTGCCGAATCCGATTGAGCGTCAAGTCATGACCGGATCCCATGGAATTCTGATTTGGCAGAACTCCCACTTGCGAGTGCCCCTGGAACCCGTAGAGCGACTCCTCGGCCAGGTAGGCTCCCTGGCCGCTCAGTGAGTGCGGCACGTCCAGCACATCGAAGATCCCGTCCCCGTCCGAGTCCCGCCAACCGATCATTTCCCTGGCCGATGGCGACACCGCGTGTGCGGGATATGCGATCACGTGAGAATCCATGATGCTGGTCACCCGCAAGTCAGGATTGGGATGGCCATCGGCCGCATTCTGATTGGCGGTGTTGTAATACCCTCGCTGTTCGGCGAACGGCCGTCCTCCGGCATACTCATCCAGAGCCCAGAACATATGAGCGGTCTCATGCGCGATCGTGCTGGCTGGTCGCTCCGAGGTCGTCACGAAGAATCGCCCACCCGCGAAGGCGAAAGACTGCGAAAAAGTGCCAGTGGCGTCGAAGCGGCCGTTGGCGTCCTCGGCTGCATTGACGATCAGGATTGTGAACGCCCAATTCGTATCGTACTTCAGTCGCTGCGCGTGATTGAACTCCCAGATCCGCTCGCTGAAACTCCCTTCCGAGCCAACACCGGCTGCGCGGAAGAAATCATCGAGCCAGAGGACGAAATCATCCGAAGGCCGTGAGATCGGTTCGTAGCCGGTCTGAATGGGGTCCTCGGCGTACGTAAAATCGATCTGAAAATCCAGATCGTGGACCGTTCCCTGCTCGTCCAGTCGATCTTCCCACCACTGGAGACCCTCCCGAACCTTGGCTTGGACCTGCTCGATTGTTTCCGATGTCCAATCTTCTTGACTTGGGTCGAGGCTCCCATCGGACTCCAACAGGACCACAGACACCAACACGTCACCCAGCATGAATTCCGCCGTGTCCTGGGAATCAGCCCCCCAGGGCACGGACGTCAACATCGTGCGGCTTTCCAGCCGCTCGAAGCGCGATCCACGCCGATCTCGTCGCCGGTGTCGAAATTCGCTTTGACGTGAAGGATCCATGGTGAGACGAAACGCATGCGAGTTGATTACGACGGACGGGCGACGGCGTCCGTTCTTTGGCACCGCAACCGGCACGGATTGCTGCGGCAGCGGCCCCGTCGGCGGTTTTTCTGGGGGCTTGGCCGAGGACTTGTCGCTGAATCTCCCAGCAACCGGCCCCGTCGTCTGGCCCCTCACCGCCCGAAGGGCGCGAGGCAAGCCGGGGGGGAATCCCCTGTATATCGTAGCGAAATGTCTTGTCACGGGTGGAAGCAGCACAAAATCATTGGCGCCACCCGCTCCCTTCCAGATTAGCTCTCCGGCGAATTCCCATCAACGATTTGGCTGATCCCGGAGCATCGTTTTGCCGAACGGAGGTAGTATTGGGCTGGCGGAATCCGAGAACCAAAAACGCGTAGCCTCTGTACAAGGTAAGGGTTGTCACGGTTGCAGGATCTGTGGATTGTGAGGGACCGTCGTCCTGGTTTGCATGCTGTCGTTTTTCTTGCAAGACTTGCTTAACGCGAGTAGTTTAAAAGTCGGGCAAGGCTTCGACTTGCACCATTCTCACGGAGCAGAAATCCCGCAACCCCTGATCCTTGCAGCTTCGTTCGACGCACCGGGATCGGTCCGAGCGACTTTCCTTCTGTCTTTGCTCTGAAAGTCGATTCTGCGGACGCCTGACCGGGTCCACGACGCCATACTGGTCAACCACGGACTTTCCCGTAACAGAGAAGAAACATGATCCACCGACTGTCGCGAATCGGCTTTCCTTCCTTCCGACGCCCCCGTTCGTCATCGCGGCGGCGAGCCACACGCCCGCTGCAACAGCTCCGCGCCACAGAACCGCTCGAAGCACGCATGATGCTCGCGGCGGACGTCCTGCCGGCCTGGCAGAATCCGGTCAACCCAGCGGACGTGGATGGGAACGGGGCCGTCGTCTCGATGGATGCGCTGGTGATTCTCAACGCACTGAGTCGCGGGGGCGACGAATTGCTTGCGCACTCGGGCGTCGGCGCGACACAATCCGCCGTGCTGGCGACCGATAGTCCCTTCCTGGATGTCGACGGGGATCAGCAGGTCACGACCGATGACGCGTTACGTGTTCTGGACACGGTGGCTCCAGAGGCCGAGGCGGAAGAGACGACGGTTCCCATTCAAATCGGCGACGGGGTGTTCGTGATCTACAACCCGGGCTCGGGAAACTTGCGGGTCGACAGCGATTTGGCGATCCAGACCCTGGAGATCAAGTCGGCCAGCGGCATGTTCACCGGCAGTCCAGCGATGAACCTGGGCGGCATGTTCGACGTCGATACGGATTTCAAGATCTTCAAACTGTTCGAAGAGGGTTTCCAGGACTTGAACTTTGGCAATGTCGCGCAGACCGGATTGACGGAGGAATTCGTCCGCCGCGACCTGACGATCAGTGGTTCCCACTCTCGACCACCGGAATGGTCCACGAATCCGGAGCAGTGGCCCGACGGACGCGACCTGGGGCTGAACAATCATCAGGCACAGTTTCGTTTGGAAGTGACGGATCTGAATTCGAACCCGATCACCAGCCTGGCGGTCGGTCAGGAGTTTTACGTCCGAGCCTTCGTGGAGGACGTGCGGGCAACCTCGCTGATCGGTGACACTCTCAATGGAACACTGAATGCGGGCGTTTACGCGGCGTACTTGGATGTGCAATTTGATGCAAATCTCGCGGCCGCGGTGGGCAATGTGCAGTACGCCGCCGGCTACACCGCCTCCCAGTCGGGAACACTGTCCGCAGGACTTCTGGATGAGATCGGTGCCCAGTCGTCGAGCCTATCTCCCTTGGGGCGTGACGAGCGAGAACTGTTCCGTGTGCAGATGACGGCACTCGCGGGAGGTGACTTGCAGTTCGTGGGCGATCTGGCCGACATCTCCCCCCAGCACGACACTTTGCTGTTCGACATGAGTTCGCCGGTGGATGACTTGGAAATCAAATTCCTCGACAGTCCCACAATCACCGTCAGCGACACACCTACCGACGTGGACCTCGTCGCCTTTGCCAAGGCGATCGCCGACACGGGAGCCGAGTTCTACGGCGCTTTCTGGTGCTCGGCCTGCCACGCACAACAGGACCTGTTCGAGGACGGAAAGGACTTCCTGCCCTACATCGAATCATCCAACCCGGACGGCAGTCAGACGCAAGAAGCAATCGATGCCGGGATTACGTCTTACCCCACGTGGATCCTGGCAGATGGAACACGCCTAGTTGGATCGCAGAGTCTGGAGACGCTATCGCAGCAGACCGGCGTGCCGATTCCACAATCCAATCTACCGTTCGTCAAGCCGATCGATGACCAGACGTTGCTTTCCGGTTCGCCGCTACTGATTCCCCTGGACGGCTACGACCCCAACGGCGGCGAACTGACGTATACCGTGACGAGTGATAACCCGACGCTGGTCTCGACATTTCAACCGCAACGCAATTTCAGCATGCGGATTGACGTGCAAACGTACGGAGAAATGGTCTTCCAGTTGCTCGACGGCCTCGCGCCTCGACCCACGCAACGAATCATTGAATTGGCCGAAGACGGATTCTATGACGGCCTGACATTCCACCGCATCCTGAATGACTTCGTGATCCAGGGCGGCGACCCCGAAGGCGATGGGACCGGAGGTTCGGATCTGCCAGACTTCGACGATCAGTTCAATTTGGATCTGCAGCACAACCGTACCGGCCTGCTGTCGTTCGCCAAGTCCGGTGACGACACGAACAACTCGCAATTCTTCATCACAGAAGGGCCTTCGCGGCACCTCGACTTCAATCACTCGATCTTTGGTCAATTGATCGAGGGCGAGTACATCCGCGATGTGATCAGCAACCTGCCCGCCAGTGGTCAGGGCATTCCTTCGAGCCCGGTCACGATGGAGTCGGTGGACATCTTTCAGGACCTGGAAAATGGCCTCGTCATGCTGAGTGCTCCCGAGGGCACGGCCGGTACCGCGAACATCACCGTCACCGTCCGCGACCAGGACGGTCACGAGTATACGGAAACGTTTCAGGTAACGGTGGCACCGGATGATCAGAACGGGGGCCCCTACCTGGATGACATCCCCACGATCACGACAGCGGCAGACACGCCGGTGACGTTCCAACTGTCCGCCAACGATGTCGAGGGAGATCCGGTCACCTACTCCGGCCTGGATGGCAGTAACATCACGCTGAGCGTTGACCCGACAACGGGCCTTGTCACCGCAACTCCAGCAGCCGGTTTCATCGGTACGGCCGTCGCTACGGTGCGGGTGCAAGCCACCGACGGATCCGATACGTACGACACGTATGATTCGCAACGTGTCACGTTCCTGGTCCTGCCCAACGCACCGGTGGTTGATTTGGCTAGTACGAGTGACAGTGGCATCTCGGATACGGACAACCTGACCAATGAGACGAACCTGCAGTTCAGCATCTCGGGGGTGACGGATGGGGCCTTCGTGCAGATCTTTGCCGATGGATCGCAGATTGGGGAAGGGACCGCCGACGGAACAGAAATCACCATCACGACCGCCAACCTGTCCGCTCTGGGTGACGGAACGTACGAAATCACGGCAAAACAAACGGTCGATGACGAAACGAGTGAAGCGTCCGACGTCCTGGAGGTCACTCTCGACCAAACATCACCCGGCGCATTCACTTCGACGCCACCCAGCGAGGCCATGACGGGCGACGAAGTTCTGTATAACGCCAACCATCCGGAGGAAGGGCAGTCGGGATTCCAGTACTCGCTCAGCAATGCGCCGGATAGCGCAGTGATCGACCCCACGACAGGTCAGTTTGCTTGGACACCTACCTCGGAAGACGTGGGGCTGCAAACATTCGCGATTGTCGGGACAGATGCCGCAGGTAACACAGCACAGCAAACAGTGAACCTGGATGTGCTGCAACGTGAGCTGATGCGATTCCGCTTGCAGACCGCGGACCTGAACGGCAATGCGATTGCGGCCGTGGCAGCCGGACAGGCATTCCAACTGCAGGTGTACGTGGAAGACATTCGGGACGAGGCCCTGGGTGTGTACGCCGCCTACGTGGATGTTCTCTACGATACGAACGCACTTCAGACAGATGGCCCCATCGTATTCGGCAGCAGCTTTCCGCATGTGCAACAGGGCAGCGTCACCACGGCAGGACTGATCGACGAAGCCGGAGGAACCGCGGATACGGAACCGCTCGGTGCCGGGGAATTCCTGCTGTTTAGTATCCAACTTGTGGGTCAGACCGCGGGTGACGTGCAGTTCACGGCCAATCCAGCCGACGATCTGCCAGTCCACGACACACTCTTGCGTGGTCTGGGGCAACCGCTGCTTTCGAATCAGATGATCTACCAGGGGACTACTCTGGAGATCGTTAGCGCAACGTCAGCACAGGACGACGACTTCCAGGTCTTAGAAGACAGCGATCCGTCACGAATCTTCGTCCTGGCCAACGACATCGCGATTCCGGAAACCGCTGTTCTCTCGATCACACAGGTGAGCACTCCGAGTCACGGAACGGCGCAGATCGTCAACACGGATCAGGGACCCGCGATCGAGTATCAGCCCCCAACGGACTACGTCGGGCAAGACACCTTCACCTACACGATCGAGGATGATGCTGGCAACAGTTCCACGGCGACGGTCACGGTCACCGTCGTGAATGTGAATGACCTGCCCTCGGCCCTGGACGATGAATTCACGTTGAGCGAAGACGCGGGTGCCACGGCCCTGAATGTCCTGAACAACGACAACTCGGCCCCCGACACCGGAGAGACGCTCACGATCGAGGACGTTTCGCTGCCAACTCATGGCGTCGTGGCAATCACCGAGGGCGGGACGCTGCTGCGGTACACGCCCGATCTGAATTTCTCGGGAACCGATACGTTCACTTACACGATCAGCGATGGCAACGGCGGCACCGCCACGGCGACGGTCACCGTGACGGTCACGGAAGTCAATGACCCGCCGGTTCCCGTCGATGACGAGCAATCGACCAACGAAGATGAAGCACTCGTGATCAACGTCGCCGATCTGCTGGCCAACGACGCCGTCGGCGGCGGAGAAACCGGTCAGACGTTGACGATCCTCTCGGTCGAGGCAGTCGGCCCGGGGACCGTAGTGCTAGACGGAACGACAATCACCTACACTCCCCCCGCGAATTATTTTGGCACGACCACGTTCGAATACACCGTGCAGGATGACGGGAACACGAATGGACTGTCCGATCCCCAATCGGCGGTGGGAACGGTGACGGTGACTGTCAACGCGGTGAACGACCTACCGACGGCCAACGACGATACGGCCGTGGCCCAGACGGGCGGATCCGCCATCCTGATCGACGTCTTGAACAACGATTCCATCGCTCCCGACGAAGCGGAAACGCTCACCGTCACGGCTGTCGGCGCTGCCACGCACGGCACCACGCGACTGACGGAAGACGGCGACGTCGAATACACACCGTCGGCGACCTTTTCCGGAACCGACAGCTTCACCTACACGATCAGTGATGGAAACGGCGGCGAAAGCACGGCCACGGTCACCGTCACAGTCCAGAACTTCGTGCCCGGGGGCCTCACCGGCCAGGTCTTCTATGACTACAACAACGACGGGATTCGTCAGGCGGGCGAGCTGCAATTGGCGGGCTCGCGTATCGAACTCGTCGGCACGGACATGCAAGGGCAACGGGTCGAGATGTACTCGACATCGCTTGCGGACGGGACTTTCCGTTTTGACGAGCTAACGCCTGGGAACTACCGTGTCACCCAGCAGCAACCGACGTTCACGGTCGACGGCCGCGACATGACGACGGCTGAAGGTGTTCAGGTTGCCGCCAAGAACAGCTTCTCCGTTGCGTTAAGTGCCGATGGCTTGGGTAACGGTGCGCTGTACTTCGCGGAACAGCGGCTCGACCCCAAGTTCACCCTCTGGGATGCCCTTTCGTCCAGCACACCGACCGGCTTCTATGCGTCCGTGGATGCCGAAGAGGGTCGCGAGTGGACCCGCCAGGACGCGGGTTGGAATGGCGTGGAAATCGCGGATATCATCTTCTCGGAAGACCTGTCCACGCTCACGATTTCCATCATCGATGACGGCCAGTTGCAGGCCGCCACCGTCCCCCGCAGCGATCACGCGCGAGTTCAGGTGATCGGTCGGGAAGGCGCGTCGCACTTGATTCGCTTCAAAGGCCCACAATCCGCATTCAACTTCCGACCGGTGGCCGAGGGAGAATCGGTGCGAGACGAGCTGTTCGCCGACGGATCCTGGTAGTCACCGGAGGAATCCTGGTGATCGCGAGCGGATCGTGGGGACCGGCGTAAGCGCACCATGATTCAGGCGGCCAACCGCCACACGAGGACAAAGGGCGCGGCCAAGGAGACATGCAGCAGTTCGATCGCATGAGAATGCTTGAAGTCGGGGGGAAAGGCATCCTCCTTGATCGACTGTGCCTTCGGGAAGGGACAGGCCGTGCGGCTTGATGCGGACATCGTATCCGCAGCACGACACGTCGGGTATCGACCACCGCCCGTGCACTGTCGCAAGGCATCCGGCGGACACCGCACGGACGGCTTATGCGGCAGCGGCCGCCGCCGTTTCCAAGATTCCCCGATAGCTAACGACGGCTCGGACGTTGCAATCCTCGGCCTCGCCGCCCTGCCGATGCCCCGATTCCCCGGACCTGAAGAAGCATCGCTGTGACCCGAGAGCACGAATTGGCTCAACCGTGAATCGCATGCGGCTCTACCGCACTGTGGGTTGAGTGAGTGCAGGGGGACTGTTAGAGTTGGATGAGGGGTGGTCTACCCAATCGTCGTTGCGGGAAACAGATCCTCTTTCCGTCGTTGCGGACTTGCTCTTTCCTCGTCTCGTGGCTGAACATGTCGAAAACGCCTGCCATCGGCATTGATCTGGGGACGACCTACTCGGCCCTCGCCTGCGTGGACGCCAACGGGCGGCCCGCAGACACTGATGAATTCCGAGGGAGACAAGTTGACGCCGAGCGTCGTGCTGTTTGACGGCGACGACGTGATTGTCGGGAAAGAAGCCCTCAAATGCGTCACGACGGACGCCCCACGGGTCGCGCAATGCATCAAGCGGGAACTGGGGCGGCGCTATTTCGACCAGGAACTGGGTGGCCGGCTCTATCCTCCCGAGGCGTTGCAGGCCTGGATCCTGGAAAAGATTCGTCGCGAGGCGTCCGTGAAGCTCGGAGAATTCCACCAAGTCGTGATCACGGTACCGGCCTATTTCGATGAAGTTCGGCGGAAAGCAACCCAGGATGCCGGATACATTGCCGGACTAGAAGTAATCGACATCATCAACGAGCCGACGGCGGCGGCGATCGCCTTTGGCTATGAACAAGGCTTCTTGCGGGAACCAGGGCTCCGCTCGCGTCCGACACGAATTCTCGTCTATGACTTGGGCGGCGGCACGTTCGACGTGACCATCATGGAGATCTGCGGGCAGGACTATGTTGCCTTAGCTACCGACGGCGATGTGCGGCTCGGCGGGCATGAGTGGGATCAACGCTTGGTCAACCTTGTTGCAGAGCAGTTCTTGTCCCAATTCGGCCTCGATCCGCGGGAGGATGCGAACACGGCCGGCCGGCTGTGGCGCGACTGCGAAGATGCAAAGCGAACCTTGTCCGTTCGAGAGAAGGCGCGGATCCCTTGCGACTATCGTGGTCATGCGATCCAAGTCGAAGTTTCGCGGACGCAGTTCGAGGAGATCACGCAGGACTTGTTGGACCGCACCGCCTTTACGACGCGACAAACATTGCAGGCGGCCGGCCTGACCTGGCAGGAAATTGATCGCATCCTGCTGGTCGGCGGCTCCACGCGTATGCCCGCCGTCGTTCGACTGTTGCAAGATCTGACCGGCAAGGATCCGGACAATTCGGTCTCGGCCGACGAAGCCGTCGCGCACGGCGCCGCACTACATGCTCAGCGACTGCTGGCGATCCACGAAGGCACCCCACCCCTGTTTGACGTGAAGAACGTCAATTCTCACAGCCTCGGCGTCGTTGCCATCGATCCGTCGACGCGAAGGTTGCGGAACGCAATCATCATTCCCCGCAATACGACGCTACCGGTCACCGCGCGCCGTGTGTTTCGAACCCAGACCGACGGACAGCGATCGGTGCTGGTGCAGATCGTCGAAGGCGAGAGTGCGTCGCCGGAGCAGTGCGTGCAGATCGGCCGCTGCACACTCCGCGACCTCCCCAAGAATCTGCCGGCGCAGACGCCGATCGAAGTACGGTTTCGGTATCAGGACAATGGGCGACTGACGGTTCTGGTGCATTTAACGAGCGCCGACAAGTGGGTTCAGCAGGAGATCTCGCGAGAAAACAGTATGACGCGGGAGCAACTCGAGACGTGGCGTCGTTTCGTTACCAGGTCGGATCCCGAAAAGAACTCACCCGCTTCCCCATGAACGGCCCACCTCGCTCCTCGCCCAACGCGGACGTCCGAATGCGCGGATTCGCGCATCGAATTCCTGTCCAGGAAGCCCTTGGCTGGATTGATCAGCAGACGGGTCCACTTCCGCCGGAAAGTTGCTTGCTGCGGCAGGCGGCGGGCCGCGTCCTGGCGGAAGACGTCTCCAGTGCGGTCGATGTTCCGGGATTCGACCGTGCGATGATGGATGGCTTTGCACTTCGGGCCCAAGATACGCAGGGGGCGTCGGCCTATAACCCGCTGCCACTGGAAATCGTGGCAGAAATTCTCCCCGGTGCCCCGTCGCAAGTTGTTCTCCAACAGCGTCAAGCCGCTCGGATTATGACCGGCGCGCCGCTGCCTCGTGGCGCGGACGCCGTCCTGCCGGTCGAACGGACCCGCTCGGAAACCGACCGCGTGTGGGCCTTAGGAGACGTGCCACCGGAGAAGAACGTCGGGCGCCGCGGCGAGGATATCCAAAAGGGACAGCGAGTCCTCCCCCAAGGCCGTTGCCTTCGCCCCCAAGACCTCGGCGTGCTCTCCTCGATCGGCGTCTCGGAAGTTCCCGTAGTGCGCCGTCCTCGGATCCGGATCGTCATCACGGGAAACGAATTGGTCGACGCCGGTCAACGACCGACCGGTCACCGCATCGCGGATGCGAACGGGCCGATGCTGACGTCGTTGGTCGAACGCGATGGCGGCTTGGTCACAGACCATCGTCTGATCCGCGACGACGCCGACCAAATCCTCCAGGCGATGCATGATGAAGTCGACGTGATTCTCGTATCCGGCGGTTCGAGTGTGGGTATGGAAGACCACGCGCCCCGTCTTTTGGCCGAGCATGGCCAATTGGCGATTCATGGAATTGCGATGCGCCCCAGCAGTCCCTCCGGGATGGGGCGTCTGGGAGATCGCCTGGTGGTCTTGCTGCCAGGAAATCCGGTTTCCTGCCTGTGCGCATACGACTTCTTCGCCGGACGGGCCGTCCGGCGACTTGGGAGGCCGGCGAACAACCTGGCCCTACCCAAGCCGACGACTGCCGCTGCGACGAAAGCTGGTCTCCCAGGTCGGCCGAGTTGATTACGCCCGCGTTTCGATCGACCAGGGGGAAGTCGTGCCGCTCGCGATTTCTGGGGCTTCCATTCTGAGTTCTACCACGCGGGCCGACGGGTTTGTCATCATCGACGCCGATCATGAAGGTTTTCCACCCGGCGCGGAAGTCGAGGTCTTTCTGTATGACGACTGATCGCCAAGCAGCGAGGCAACAACAGCAGTTTCTGGAAGTAATCGATCGCGATGAAGCGGAACGCCGTTTCCTCTCGGCCTTGCGTTTGGATCCGCTGGGCCGAGAATGCGTTCCGCTCGAGCAAGCCTGGGGAAGAGTCTTGGCCGAAGACGTCTATGCGCCAATCGACGTCCCGTCCTTCGACCGCTCTAATCTGGATGGCTTTGCGGTGCAGGCCGCGGACACCTTCGGCGCCACGGAGGAATCGCCACGAAGACTCCGCCTGTTGGAGGAAGTCATCACCACGGCCGTGGTGGCTACCCTACCGGTCACTCCCGGAACCGCGATTCCAATTGCCACCGGGGGCATGCTGCCACGCGGAGCGGATGCGATTGTGATGGTGGAAGACACGGACGTCGACAACAACGATTTACTGGTCCGCAAGCCCGTGACACCCGGCCGTGGCCTCAGTTTCGCCGGAACGGACATGGGAGCTGGTGAGGTCGTGTTGCGACGTGGCGATCTGTTGACCAGTCGCGAAACGGGTGTCGTGGCCGCCATCGGCGCGTCGCAGGTCGCCGTCTGGAAACGCCCGCGCATCGCCATACTGTCAACCGGCGACGAGATCATCCCCCCCGGGGAGCCGATGCGGCCCGGCTGTGTGTACGACTCGAACGCCCGCATGCTGGCGGACGCCGTGCGTGAACTGGGAGCGACGGCGCACGTCCACCCCATCGTGCCTGACGACGCAGCACAACTTGCCACCGCCGTCCGCCACGCGTTAGCAACCGCCGACCTGTTGCTCTTGTCGGGCGGAACAAGTAAAGGTGCCGGCGATCTGTCCTATCACGTTGTGCGCGACCTGACCCCGGGCATTCTTGTCCACGGCGTAGCGTTGAAACCGGGCAAACCGATCTGCCTGGCAGCCCACGGAACGACTCCCGTCGTTGTGCTGCCCGGGTTCCCGACATCTGCCATTTTCACCTTCCATGAATTCGTCGCACCGGTCATCCGGCGCCTCGCCGGACGTTCCCCACAGCGACGCAGTAGCGTGTCAGCCCAGATGGCCGTACAGGTCAATTCCCAGGAGGGGAGAACAGAATACCTGCTCGTCGGACTTGTTCACGCCATCGCAAAAGAAGCACGATTGATCGCATTCCCACTCGGAAAAGGTTCCGGGTCGGTCACCACCTTCAGTCGCGCGGAAGGATTTGTGACGATTGACCGACACGTGGAGATTCTTTCCGCCGGGCAACGGGTCGATGTCCAACTACTCGGTCGCGACCTGCAACCCGCTGATCTTGTAGCGATCGGCAGTCATTGTGTCGGATTGGACTGGTTGCTCGGTCAACTGCAGGATCGCGGCTTGCGCACGAAATTCCTGGCCGTGGGATCCACCGGCGGGCTGCACGCGGCGCAACAAGCCGCCTGCGATATCGCGGGAATTCACTTGCGTGACCCCAACAGCGGACAGTACAACCAACCGTTCCTGACACCCGATCTGACTCTGCTACCCGGGTACAGTCGCCAGCAGGGAGTCCTGTTTCGAGCCGGCGACAAACGCTTCGAAGGAATGTCCGCGCGGGATGCCATCCGAGCGGTCTGTGCTCGGACAGATTGCCGAATGGTAAACCGCAATCAAGGCAGCGGCACGCGACAGTTGATCGATGATTTGCTCGACGGCGCCCAGCCCGATGGATACGCGGTGCAGGCGCACAGCCACAACGCCGTCGCCGCTGCCGTCGCGCAGGGCCGCGCCGACTGGGGCGTGGCGATCGAACGTGTTGCCATCCAGGCCGGCCTCCAATTCCTGCCGCTCATGGCCGAGTACTTCGATTTCGTGATCCCGCACAGCCGAAACGACCAACCAGCCGTACAACAGTTCCGGCAATTGCTGTCCGAAGAGAACACTCGGCGACACTTGCAAAAGCTGGGCTTGGAACCTCGTGCGTGCCGCACGGACAGATAGCGTTCGTGGCGGCGTTTCTGGCGAGCAGCAAGAGCGACCAGGCGTAAAGAGGAGAAGTGCGACGCGCTGTCAAACTTGCATGAGGCATCACCGGCCGGCGTCAATGCACAGGATGCATTCGCCAAATCGGACATCAAGCTGCGTCTATCGTTCCGCCGGCAGTTCGGTTTCATCAGTGCGTGTAAAGAGGGCCCGCAGTTGCTCTTCACTCTGGGGCGGCGTGAAGAACTCAACCGTTCCGTCGGCTCGAGCGCCGACGAACCCCGTCACCGCCTTGGAGCCCAAACATTTCCGGGCCGTCCACGCATCGAATTCCAGATCCGCCGGTTGCGTCCAGGGCACTGCCTGCGATTCGTCCGCATCAATCAGCAGCACCAGCGAGGCATCGTCGGGCAAGAGCTCTTTTCCGTCCGGACGTTCCCACGGGTCAAACAGCGTATCGGGGCCGAACGGCACCAGGAAGCTGGTTTGATCGTCCGATGGATTCTGAAAGTTGCGGTAGAATTCGGGCATCTGTGGCAACAGCGCGCGATTGTGCGGTGAATCCCATGACTCGTCCAATCGAAATTGCGCAAACAAAGAGTCGTGGCCCAGATAGGGCAGCAAAAACACCCGCCAACTCAACAGCGCGTCGCCGTTCGGCCCCACAGAGGCCGCAACCGGCCATCGTTGATCGGCTTCCGCGGATTCGATCATCGCTTGTGACAAGTGGGACATCGCATCCCATGTCTGCAGCCGATGCGTGATCGCCTCGGTCGCTCGACAACCGACCGGCAACAAAATCGACAGCGCCGCCAATGTCGAGATGTGGTCCTCTGCATCCCCTCGATACCCCAATTGAAGCTGCGCACCTCGGACTTGGAGCGGTGCCAGTGTTGCCACTCGCCGCAGTGCGCGGGCGAAATAAGAAGCGGCCGGTGATCGAGTCTCCCCGGTCGCGTCCGGCGACCACGTTGGCTCCGTCGACACAATCGAGGTGACTTGCTGCTGGATCCATGCCGCGACGGCTTTCGCGGTGCTATCGTCCTCGGCATACAGGTTCACGCCCACGATCAATTCACTACCCAATCGACTGCGCAACTCGACGACTTCTAGTGCATCGGCGATATCTCGCGCCGAATCTTGCGCCACAGCAGGGCTCAACGCCAAGGCAATCGGCGGAACCAGGTCGCGAAACTGTTCGACAAGAAAAACCGCATGAAGGTCCAGCCGTTGAGTCAGCCGCCGCTGGACAAGCGTCGCCAAGGCTGGTGCGGCGGCGTCCGATCCCTGACGCCCAAGCATGCGTCGCAGCGTGCGATCACTCGCAAGAATCAGAGTGTAGTCATCGAGCGGGTACACGCTAATCGCCGCAGAGTTTCGACCTCGACGATATGCCCGCCCGTCCAGTAAACCCAACTCAGTGCTGCGCAGAATGCTCTCCGGTAACCTTCGCCAATCATGCCTCTCGGCAGAGCGCAGGATGACTCCCGGTGACAACACGGCGTCGGCCGGTCGCTCCCAAAACACCAAAACCCATTCCAGCTCAGACACATTCACACCGAACGCCGCACGAAACTCATCCAGCCGGACATCCACGGGCAAACGCTGGGCCACCGGTGCGCCAGAATCCGCTGCGGCCAGGCGACAACAAGCCCTACGATGTCCGCGGGCAAGTGACGTAGTCCGAATTCGATCGTCTGCTGTCCACCGCTCGCCGGCTCGGACGCAGCCAGGTGAGTTGCCTCGGCTGCGACCAGCAACGCCATCAAAGCGCAGCCAGAAAGAATCGATCTCGCCTGCCGTCGGTTCATTCGTCGGTGACCCTCAACAGGATTTCCCCTCGACCGCCCTCGAGAAGATCTCCGTGGTAAGCGTCGATATCGAACGGGTAAGCCGCTGGGCCTTGGGCAAATCCGACACGCTGCAAATGGTGGAAGAGCATGTTGACAAACAGCGGCCGCCCGCGATAGGCGTAGCGGAACGTCGAAAGAATCAAGGGAGGCTTCGGGCCAAAAAATCCCAGTGTGCCGCGGCGCATACCGGCACCGTGCCGGATCCCGATTGCGCCGAACACGAAAACCGTCCCCGCCAACATGTTGAACCCAATCAGATCACCCGCCGCACCACCGATGGCGATCAGCCCGCGACGCATGCTATGCCCCACCTCATTGCCTGCCTGCCCGTCCACCAGAATCGTACCACCGGTCATTCCCCGCGGACTGCCGCGATACGCAGCCCCCACCAAATGGCCGGCCGAACCGTGCACGTGAATCGAGCCGCCTTGCAGTTCCGCCCCTACCCAGTCGCCCGCATCTCCCTGCACGTCGATTCGTCCACCGGACATGGCGCTGCCAAGATGTCGACCCACCGGCCCATGAATTCGAATCTGGCCCTTCTGCATTCGGGCACCAACCCAATGCACCCCGGATAGATCACCGTGCCAATCCATACACCCATCGGATGGATCGCCTGACACATCGAATAGCTCGGTCAACGGCACCGAAACGTTCCCCACGAAGATGGGAAGCTGCTGCACGTCGTTTCGACTCATTCGAGCCACGCGATCCGGTGTAATCCCCTCAACTTCGACCGGGACGGTCGTGGTTGCCCGGTAGCGCAGCGTGAGGGCCATCGGCAAGCCTCATGAATGGGATCAGGAATCTATACACACAGGGCCCGCCTTGAGGGTCCCTGGAACAGCTCTGCGTACGCACCGCGTCCCCTTCGGGACGCATTCGGCGGAGGGCCTGCTACTTCAGAGGCTAATTTACCGGGAGATTCGACGCAATACGCCGTCCTGGCATTGACCGTCGATCGCCGCGGTAGGCCTGCAGATCAGCACGAATCGGGGGAGTGCGCCGCCACTCGCTCGCCGGACGATTCTGCGGGACCGGGGTCGGCGGACGGAGGCAGGGGAGAAGACCGAGAATCCGAAGGCAAAAGGAAACGAGCCCTGCACGTGACCACGGATGGGACGATGGGAGTCCAGCGAGGGGAACGCGGACGAGAACCGACCTCGCGGGTCCTTCATTACCTTCCGAGATCTCTGTTTCCCTGGGTGGGCAGCAGAGTAGGATGGCAACCTCACCGGGGGGTGCTGACAGCCTGTGGAACACGGAGGACAGACACCTTGTGATCCACGTTTTCTTTGGATTCCACGCGCGGGTGCTCGGAGCCAGTCCCCATTTGCAGACCGTGCGTGGATCGAACCGCCATGCGAATCGGGCGGCAGATGGAGAGAATGATGAAACAAGGCGCGATCATTCTTTGCGGTGGTCAGAGTCGCCGAATGGGCCGCCCGAAGGCCTGGCTGTCGTTCGGCCCCGAGAAACTGCTGACCCGCATCGAACGGATCCTGTCGGAGGTTGTCTCCGTGCGGATCGTCGTGGCGGCAGCCGAGCAGTCTGTGCCCCCCCTGCCCTCCGATGTAATCCTCACACGTGACCGCGATCCGGACCGGGGCCCGCTGGAGGGCCTCCGAGCGGGTCTGGAGGCAGCCGGCGAGCAGGCGGACGCGTTCTTCGTAAGCGGTTGCGACACGCCGTTGCTCAAACCCGATTTCGTGCGAACCCTATTTCACCTGTTGGCACCAGGATACGACGCGGTCGTGCCGCGCGATGACCAGCACTACCATCCGTTGTCCGCGATCTATCACCGGAGAGTGCGGCCGCACGTCGAGCAACTTTTGTCGGAAAACCAGTTGCGTCCGCGCGATCTATTTCCGCGCATCCGAACGCGGGAGGTCTCGCTCGAGGAGTTGCAGGTGGCGGACCCAGCGTTGGATTCACTGCAAAACGTCAACCACCCGGGCGAGTATCAAACCGCATTGCGTCGCGCCGGGTACGGAAACCCCGTTGGCCCGCAGGATTAGCGGAGATTCCGCGTTCACGATGGGCTCCGCGGGCACCGTACGGATTTCCGACGACCAACGGTCGGCCATTGCGTCACAGGGGCAAATCACCGTTCGTTCGTTCGGACCTCAGCCGCATCACTCGCTATCATCCCGACAGGGGACCCGTTCCGCGGCGTGCAGATACTCGTCCCCGACCGGATAGTTGCGAAACCGAATCGTATAGTACTGCTCGAACCAATCCGCGATCTCCGATTCGATCTCCCGGTCATATTCCGGTTGCACGTGCAGCGTCTTTCCGTCAAGCACCTGGCGAATCTCACCGTCTTCCACCAGGATCTCGCCAGCTTTAATCACGTACCGCGGACATTGAAACATCCATTCCTTGTCCTCATGCGGCGTATAGATCGTGATGTCGGCATCGGCTCCCGGACCAAGGTGGCCTTTGTTTTTCAAACCGAGAATCCGAGCCGGTCCAGCGCGAGTGATGATGGCGATTTCGCTGAGTGTGTATTCGCGCTGCAGGTCGGCCAGCACACTGCGTTGCCGGACTCGCGGGTGAACGGATTTCAGCAGTTCTTCGCGGCGTGTGCGATCCATCAGCAGGCTGATGATCTGCGGATAGGCGAGAAACGAACCGCCATTGGGATGGTCCGTACTCATCACAACGCGCCACGGATCCTCGACCAGCAGGTACCATTCCAGGCCGATGGCCCACTGCAGACGAGTGCACGAGACTTTTGTTGCGGTACTTGATCGGGGCGATCCCGCATCCTGATTCCAGTTCCGTGTCGGCACTGAACCATTTCGTGCCGTAGAGCTGCGAGAGATAGTAGCCCAGCGGTCCATCTCCGGTCATGCTGGTCGTCTCACCGAAGATGACCTGCCCGACATCGATCGTAATATTCGAGTGGGCGTTCACATAATCGGCGAGCGGAACGACTTTGGAATTGAACGTATTCTCGTCGCCTTCGCCGCCGCCGTAGCTGTGGAACTGGATGTGCGTGATGTGACCGCGGTGGCCCTCCAAAGCCTCCATCGTTTGCCGAGTCGTCTCCCAATTCCCGGGCATCCCCAGATTATTGCAGTGGATGTGAACAGCGTGCGGCAGGCGGAGCCGATCGACCGCGTGGGCGACTTGCTGAATGATCTGACGCGGCGTCACCTGAAAATGTTCGACGATCGAATCAATTCCGGCGACATTCCCTCTCGCGGAGTGCTTCCAGACTTCCACTCCCCCCGGATTGACCAGTTTGGCGGCATAGCCTTTGGCCGCGCCAAGCAACCATGCAACAAAGGCCTGCAGCCGCTCCGGTGCCTGATCCTGGATGGACTTCATCACGAAGTGATTGTTCCCCATCAGGACATAGAAACCCTTTGTCGATGCAGGGCGTGTCTTCAAATTCCTCGTGCGCATGTCGTGCCGATAGTGGCGGGACGGCAGCGTCGAAGGCGGCGGTATAGCCCAATCCCAGGTACTTGTAGCCGGTGGCGAACGTGCTGGGTACGCTACCCATCGATCCGCTGTGGGTTCGCGCGGTGCGCAGGACCGGCGGGTCACGGCGTTTTTCTTCCGGACGCAGCTTGCGGGCCACGTTCACTTTCGGTCCGGCGATGTGACAGTGCATGTCGACACCACCCGGCATCACGATCAGACCGGTTGCGTTGAGTGTCCGGGCGGGTCGGACCTGCGGATCAACGGGCGGCTCGACGATCCGGCCTTCATCGATCCAGAGATCCTTGACTTGCCCGTCAATGCCGTTCACCGGATCGTAGACATATCCACCAGAGATCTTAAAGAGCGACTTCGACATGGTCGTTCGGGAATTCCTGCGAGACGAAAGGAAGGTGAACCGGCCGCTGGTGAGCCAACCGTTGCCAGGCTCAACGGCTGCTCAGTATAACAGGGTCAATTGCCAATGCGGCAAGCGACGCCGTTGGCACGAGAAACACAGGAGCGGTGGGATGCCACGAGCCCGATTGGAGATCGCCATTGGGCAGATCGAATTTGCACGCAGTTACACGCAGCAACTGCTCAGCGACCTGCAACCGGACGAATGGTTCCAGACGACCAGCCGGCGGCGTCACCCACCTGGCCTGGCAGGTGGGCCATTTGGCGATGGCCCAGTACGGATTGACGATGTTGCGGATTCGCGGCAAGGAGCCGGAAGACCAGCAGATTATCTCCAACAACTTCATCCGGCGATTTCAGAAGGGATCCGTACCGCAGGATGCATCCGGAGGACTATCCGCCGATCGATGAAATCCGGCAGGTATTCGACAGCGTGCATGTTCACGCCTTGCGAGAACTGGCCGGATACACGGACGAGGAGCTGGACGTGAAGCTTCCGGAGCCGCATGCGGTATTCGACACGAAGCTCGGCTCCATCTTTTTCTGCTCGGCGCACGAAATGCTGCACGCGGGGCAAATCGGACTCATTCGACGCCAGCTGGGGAAAGCCCCGATGCGATAGTCACCGAGCGAGCGACGCGGAACGATGAGCTGATTCTCGCGCCTGAATCTGTCGCACGCGCTGTTCGATCCCGCGAAGGATCTCCAGGTCGCTGGGAAACGGCGAGGCAAAGGCGGGTCGCAGCGGGATCGGCACGTCATCCATCCGGTAGACCGTTCCCGGCACATTGATCCCGTAGGTGGCCACGGAAAAGGCAACGGCCGCTTGTCGCGTGGTGGGCGTTTCTTTGGGGTCGAGCGCAATGTAAGGGATCGAACGCAGGTGATCCCGCGCCGGCTGGCTGAAGTTGGCCATCGGATCACTGGCGATGATCAGTGCCGCATCCGCCTCGCGGCGCGCCAGCACATCGGCGGCCGTGTATTCCCCGGGGTTGAATCGCGGATAGCCGCGGGTCAAGTTCACGCCAAAGGGGTACCCGGTTCGCCACGCGACAACATTGTCGGCGCCGGTGACATTGCCGTGCCCACGATTCGGTTTGCAGACAAACCGCGTGTAGCGATTCAGATCGCGGGTCAAGGCCAGAAGCGCCTCGCTATTGGCGTGTTTGCCGCGGGTCATGGTCAATCCCATCCCGAAGAAGATGACGCCATAACGGGCGGCCTTCATCCGTTCCATCAAATCCTGCCAGACGGCCAGTTCGATTCCCGTCTCTTGCCGCACCTGCTCCGCGTCCAGTTCGATGCCTTGTGCCAGTGCGCGCAGGGTCCAGATCGCCTCAAAATCCTTCCGTGGCTTGATCTGCAGGAACAGATCGGCGGCGCGGGCCGACTTGGTTCTTCCGCACATCGACAATGACACAGGTCCGATCCTTACGCCCTCGGGGCAGGAACATCCCCTTTGGCATCAGGCTGTACTTCGAGAAATGGCGCGGATGGCTTTCGGCCGGGTTGGATCCCCAGAAGATGATCAAGTCACCGCGATTCCGCACCTCCCCCAGCGAAGCGGTCACCTCGCCGACTCCCTGAAATGCCATCCCGGAGGGACCGTGACAAACGCTGGTCGTCGTATCGACCAATCCGCCGATCCAATCGCTGATTCCCACGGCCACGCGTTGCGACTCACAGGTCGTGTCGCTCAATCCATAGACCAATGGATAGCGAGCTTCCACGAGAATCTGTGCGGCCCAATCGAGCCCCTCCTCCACCGTCGCCGGCTGGCCATGGATCCGACAGGCCGGTCGGTCTTCCACCTCATGGTGCAGGAACCAGGCTGTTCCCAGCACGCAGGCGCGATTCGCCTTGACGATCGAGTGTCCCCTGGACATGCAGCTCAATATCGTCACAAACACAACCGCAGAAGGTACAGGTCGCATCCTGGACAATCTTGAGTTCGGACGGAGTCAGACGGATCGTCAACAGCCGACATGCGAGACCTCAATGTCGAAAGGGCACCGGACGTCAGCAAAAAGTGCGAAGCGGCGCAAAGAACCAGTTGATCGCATTCTACTGACAGCGGCGGAGCCCATGAACCATGGACGACCCGCGGGAATCCGGAATTTCCGGATCCGCGTCGCCTACGCGCCGGATGGCTCATCGGCGGGCACGAAGGCGTTGTAACTCGTAACGGTTGCGATCGTTGCCAAGCAAGATCAGAAAACGGCGTGTGCCGTCGTCGTTGGTCGCTACGGCGCGTAGCACTTCCCTCTGGCATCTCGACGTTCTCTCTGCGGGAAAGCAATCGCCACGAACGCTACATGTCCGAGCGACACGCACGAGTCGCGGTTTTTGCACAACCTGTCATCGGAAGGGGGCCAATCGACGACAGGAGAGGCCGTCAGAATCGAGGGAGCCGCGGGACGAAACGACGAATCCGATTCCAGCCGGAAGAACTCGGGGTGCGTCGGGCAACGGCGGACTGCTTGGCGCCGGACGTTCTGCCACCTCGGGAACTGCTTCCGCCACATGGGCCATCAGGTAGCGGGGCCAGTAACCATTCAGACTCCGCAGGCAATCGGCCACAAAACCTTTTCGCAGCTGGAAGTCGGCCACGGAAAGGATGTGGGCCAAGGCCTTCTGCTCATGGTCATCCAGGACCAGCAGGTCGTACAAACGGACGTCGTCGACCAGCACCTCCCCGTCGCCGCTGACTTCCACGCCGATCTTCAAGCCGGACTCCACTTCCGGCAATTGGCTGACACGAAAGACGAATTCCTTCCACTCCGCGGTCAGCGAACGATCGGGATCACCGGCTCCGATCGGTGCCCAGGGATAATACGGCCGGCCATCGGCTTCCAGCACCACTCGCACTCGCGGTTGTTGCTGGGCATCGATACTCTTCGCCCGCAGGGAAATGCTCAGCCGTCCGGTGGAGGGCGGAACGAAAGACTCGCTGCGGAGCCGGACCACTCGGCCTCGCCCATTCAATCGAACGGCCTGACGACCTTCATAGACATCCGCCCGTTTCCAGCTGGACGGCCTGTGCAGTCGCCTTCCAGCTCCCATCCCACGGGCGTCTGGTCGTTCGTGTGCGGTTCTTCGAAGCCCGAGTTATTCAGCAGGTTGAGCATCGGTGGGTTACGCAGTTGCGCGGCCCGGCTGCCCAAGCTGGCGATCCGTGTCTGCAGCGCACCCATCACATCGGGCGGCAACGTCACCGTGGCATCGACTACGCGAACCGACGCCTCGTCGATTCGGACGGCGACCAGATCGTACGGTTTCAGGTTCAGATCCCAGACCGCCTGACCCGTCCTCTTGTCCGCTGCAAGCGGTTCGACCGTCGGCCGCCCCAACGGCTCCAACTTCGCCTTGGCGGGCAACTCCAGTGTCAAGCTGGGCACCGACCCGCCAGGGCGAATCATTCAGCAGGTAGACGTACGTTGTGCCGTCTTTCTCGAGCGATCGAATCTGCACCGGCTGCGTTCGCCGATCATCCTCCATCAGGCTATGAAAACGGTCGACGGGCAGTTGCCGGTAGATCTCGAAGAACTCTCGCAACGAATCCTCCTGTCCCAACGGCAGCAGCCAGCCTCCTTCGAAGACGACTTGCGCATCGCCTGAGGACAAGGCATGGATGAACCGTCGTCGATTGTTCGCTCCCGGCGGAGAAACTTGTGCGACCAGAGACAGCAACGTATTGCCTTTGCCAAACGGGCTGATTTCGTCGAACGTCGGCAGACGCCAGCCCACCGGATCATGCAAGAACTGGCTTCCCGATTCGCTGCCGCCGGCAAAGTAGCGGTCCACATCCTCGGCCGCATTGAAGTCGCAACTTGCGCCATCGGAGGACGCATCATCAACGGTCAGCAAGTGCGGGCGGAGAAAGACGAGACCGGCTTCCAGCTCCCGATCGCCCCAGGCCAAGCCCAGTTCCTTCATCGCCATCTGCGGTATCGGTCTGTCGCGGCAGGGCCGGTCGGAAGGCACGCTGGACCGGGCGCGATTCGATCAGTCGCGCTCCGGACAGGTACAGGCGGGCCGACCGGTTTTGCTGCTGGACAATTCGCCCCATTTGCTGGTAGAAGGCCAGCAGTTGCTCACTGCGCCAGCTTAACCACTCCGCGCGCGCTGGACCTTGAATCCAAGCTGCCAAGGGAGCCCCTCCCGCCTCTGCCGTCTCGGGCAGCAGGTTTTCGGTGTCGGCCTGAAAACGGCGGACCGTCCGCGGATCCAAGCCCCAAGCCGACATCTGGCATTTGCGAGAATCCGTGCGGATGCAAGTGAATCGCCACACCACCGAACGCCGGGTGCTCCCCGTACCGCGACACGACCTCCCGGATCACCGCCAACATCGCTTGCTGCACGCGTGGATCCAGCGGGTTGTAGTAGGCCGCTTTTCCGCGACGAACTCCGTACCGTTGAACCCAACTCGAACCGTGGGCGTCTACCAACTCCACTCCGGTGAACTCACGGCTGCGCGTACGTCGCAACCGCTCCAATACCGGCAGCGGCGTGGCAAACTCGATCGTCGGGATCAGCGTGAGGCCCTCGCGATCGCACATCCGGAACAGCATCTCCAACACGTCTTTGCGAACCGGGTCTTGTCCGCTGCCGAAGAACACGCCTCGGTCGTGCTTCGGTGTGGGCTGCAAGCGCGCTGCTCTCGAACAGGGCGCTGCCTTCGCTGGCGCACGTGATCGCCAACCCGTCATATCCGACATGTCGCAGGTAACGCACCAGCCGCTGACCACCCTCGAAGTAAGTCTGCCAGTCTTCCAGGCTCCGGCCCGTTTCCGCGTCGAGTGCTTCGGCAGCGTGAAAACACTCGGCAAATAACGGGCGTTCAAAGAAAGCAATGACTTTGCGGCGTCCGGCCACGGGAGCGGGCACCGCAGGCGACTGGGAGACCCGCGAAACTCGAAACCGCCCAAATACGGCCGGGACGGTCACTCTGTAGATTCGTCACTAACACCAGCGGCGACGTCGTGCGTGGCCAGAACGGCAGCCGATGCCGCGGAGCTTCCAGCGACCGATTCGCCACGCCCACCACATCGTCTTCCGAAAGATGAATCCCCGAATCCAATCCGATCGGCACGACTTTGCCCGCCGCGTTCGGTTCCACGATGCTGATCGCCAGTGTTTGCGGTTGGTCTCCAGGGAAATCCAACTCCAACTCGTGTGGCACACCGACCTCGTCGATCGGCAGCGGGTACGCCTGCCACCCGCCGACCGGCAACTGAATCCAGTCGCGGTCATCCCGCTGGATCACCTCGGTCTTGAAGTTCCCCAGCGGGCCTTCGGTCCGGAAACCGGGCAGCAACGACCACTGCGGTAGTCGTGTCAGCCGCTGCCACCAATTGCTCTGCGTGGGATCCAACTCGACCACCAACCGACGAGGTTCTTCCGCGGGCAGCTGCCTCGGAACGATCACTGATCACGACCAGTTGCACTCGACTCCGGGCAATCGGTTTTTCGGCGACGAAAGGTGTCGCCCGCCGTCGCGTTGTCAGAACAGCGTCCAGGTCATAAACACCCTCGGTCAAAGGCAGAGGAACGGCCACCGGTTGCTGCCGCGCGAGGTGGCCCTGCTCGTCAGCTCGCAGCGTCTGAATCTGATCCCACACCAGCTCGCCGCTGGCCGTGGCCCGCAACTCCGTTGTCAGCCGAATGGAACCGCCCGCCGGCAGGTCCAGCAGATGCGGTACGATCTCGGTCGAGAGGTATTCACCGGGCGAAAAAACCAAGTGTTCGCGGTCGAAACGAATCCGCAGTGCATCGCCAGCAGCCCGCCGCAACACAAGACGGTTGCCCTGATCGTCCAAGGCCTGACTGCGGTATCCCTGCACCAACTCCGCTAACGGTACGTCGATCACTTGCGCCGGCATCTGTCCGTCCGGCATCAGTTCGACTCGCAGAACCGACTCGAGCGGTGCCTGTACCGTCACTTCGAATCCGTCGTAACCATGTTTTACTGACTGGTCGATCAGAATCTGCTTGCCGAAGAGAAGGATCGATCCCGGGCCGTCCGGGTCGATCCCCAGCAGTCGCAGATCTCGGAAACCGCCGAAGTCCAGAGAGATTCGCCCGCGCCAAATCCGCTCGCTGCCGCCTCCCCAGGCACAATGCAACCGCAGGTCGGTCTCCACCGGCTGCGCGAACGCGTCTCCGACGACGATCAGCACGATCGCCGCGAGCAACCCTCGCCAGCACCCGGTACGCCCAAACGAATTCACCGCCGCGGACCTCCCTGTCCGACACTTTCCGCCGGAATTTTGAAAGCGAATACCTCTCATCCTGAGAGAAACCGGCGGCGTACCTTAGACGAATCCCCACTTTCGGGCTACCCTGATTCGCGGAGGATTTTACTTGACGCGATATCCCGGCATGCTGGCGAACGAAGGCTCCTGCAGGACTTGCGTACGAAGCGATCGCCGAAGGAATGGACCGTCGCGGCACGGCTGCGATCCTGTTTCCCCAAGAGCAATTACGGTTCGTGTAGCAGAAGCTCTTCGATCGGCAGTGCACCGGGCCAACCGGGCGTGCCCCCGCCGGACCGAAGCTGATCCAGCAGGCGGTGAAATGCCTGCACTACTTCCGGACAGCGATCGGCCACGTCGTTCACGTCCCAGCGATCATCCGGTTTCAGGAACAACTCGCAGGCGTCCGGGGTCAGGCGCGCCAACCAGGCGGGTGTCCGCAGAGCCCACTGCTGCCAGCCGGCGCTCGGCGCCAGTTTCGGATCGGATCGGGATCGGATCGATCGACATCTTCTTGCAGCAGCGGGAAACAGGCTTTCGGACGGGGCCGGGTGAGGATCGAGACCCAGCCATTGCAGCGACGGTGGCACGCGATCTGAGACGGTTGCACCAGCCGGTTGACACGATGCATCGCCCATGTCCGGTCTGGCCAGCGAATCAGCAGGGGAACGTGCAGCAGCTCGGAATAGAGCCCCTCGGCCATCCCCCCCAGTGCACCATGTTCGCCCAACGGATAGCCGCGGGCTCCCATGACAATCAGCAGCGGCGATGGTTCGAGTTGCTCCAGCATCGCCAGGAAGGGCTGCAAGCAGAGATCGAACAGGAGCACCTGTCCGGCGTAGGCCCACAGCCAGCCCTGCAGCAGGTCCGGATCGTGATCCGGCGGCAACACGAAGCTGGGGGGATCGGCCGAATCCGGCGGCGGTGGATCCTCTTCGTCGGCAAACTGGTGCCGTAATTCGAGCGGTGCATCCCACGCCCCCCGCATCGCTTGGCCGTGAATCCACGTCAACGGGGGCGGATCGTCACTTAAGGCCTCGACGGCAGCCGCTCAGCAGCCGAGCGATGCCCGTGTCCTCAATTTCGATTGCCAAACGGTCCTCGAGCGGCGACCCACAGCGTTCGGTCGAATCCATCGGCCAACGGATGCTCTGCACATGCCGGCTCATCCGTCACCAGCAGCGAAGACCGTCCCGCTTGGGCCAGCCGAGACAGCAACCCCCAGCGCGAGTCGGTCAGCGGTTCGGGATGCGCCGCATGCTGCCCGGACCAAATCGAGTCATACATCCGCTCGAGCTGCGGCGTTTCAATGATTGCCTGTTCCATCAGGCAGGATTGACTGGCCAGCAGATTGAACGACGGCGTCTCGATCCACGTATTGCCATACGGCCCCAGCCAGCCGGCTCCCAAGCCATCCAGCACAACCACAACCGCTCTTGCTTGCTCGAGATCCATAGACGCGTCAAAAATCCGTGACTCCCATCCAACCGACGGAGGGGCGTGGGGCAGCCGGACTCCGCCGAGCGAGCGTGGCCGAAACAGAACCACTTGCCGCGTTACACCGGCAAATCGGGCGGCTTTTCCGCGTGACCGATCTCGCCACCCAGCGTGCCAATTTCATGACTCCGCCACGGTAACATGAATCATTTCAATCGGCGTCACCGGGCGATCGTTCGGGCCCGTCGCCGCGCTCTCGATTTTCTGGACGATGTCCATTCCCTCCGTAATGCGTCCAAACACCGGATGCTTCGACGGACCGGGCGAGAACCAATCGAGGTAGTCGTTCTTGCTCGTATTAATGAAGAACTGCGACCCGCCGGTATTCGGTTGTCCGGTATTGGCCATCGACAGCGTCCCCGGTTCGTTCGAGATCTTCGCATCTTCCGGATGCTCGTCGCGGATCGATCCGCCGGGAGGTCCCCCGGTCCCCGCCCGGGGGCTACTGGGATCTTTGCTGTGCGGGCAGCCGAACTGCACCATGAATCCCTTGATCACGCGGTGGAAATGCAAGCCGTCATAGAACCCCGCCCGGGCGAGATCCAAAAAGTTCTTCGCCGTGATCGGCATTTTGTCTTGCAGGATCTCGGCCTTGAACGTGCCGAGGCTCGTTTCGAACGTCGCGATTGGATTCGCCATGTTATCCCTCGTGTTGGTTGGCGGAGCAGTACTCCCTTTCCACCGTTTGGTGATGGGTCGCCACTTGAATCTAACAGATGTGCGAACGTCTCGAAATCCGGCGAGGTAAGGGCGGTCCGACGACGCTCCGGCCGATCGTGGGCGTCAAACGCCCCGTCACCCATCGGGTCGTCTTGTCGCCCGTCTTGACGACGGCTACGCTGACCGGATTCGGAGGGTAAAACGAGGCGGGAAGGAACGGTGACGATGCTCGAGCTATTGCAACAGATCGAAGAGGCAGTGGAGACGATTCGACAGGAGTGGACCCCGGTGCCCCACGCCGGCATCATTCTGGGAACCGGGCTGGGTGGGTTGGTCGAACAGATTCAGGTCGAAGCGATGCTGGAGTACGAGCAAATACCGCACTTTCCGCGGTCCACCGCCGATTCGCATCGAGGCCGGCTGGTCTGTGGGCAGTTGGCCGGTCTGCCGGTGGTAGCGATGGAGGGTCGGTTCCATCTGTACGAGGGCTATTCGCTGAAGCAGATCACGCTGCCGGTTCGCGTCATGAAGGCCCTGGGAGCCGACCTGCTGATCTTGTCAAACGCGTGCGGCGCGATGAATCCCTACTTCCAGTGTGGTGATTTGATGGTGATTGACGACCACATCAACCTGATGGGCGACAATCCGCTGATTGGCATCAATGACGACCGCCTGGGCCCGCGATTTCCCGACATGTCGGCGCCATACGATCAGGCGCTGATCGAACAGGCGATGCAACTGGCTCGGCAGGCGGATCTTCCGCTGCATCGCGGCGTCTTCGTCGCCGTCCCGGGGCCCAATTTGGAGACGCGGGCCGAGTATCGTTTTCTGCGCGGCATTGGGGCTGACGTCGTGGGGATGTCGACGGTGCCGGAGGTAATCGTCGCGGTCCATGCGGGTCTGCGGGTGATCGGATTCTCGATTGTCACGGACCTGTGCTTCCCCGACGCGCTGCAGCCGGCGCTGTCTGGAGGACATCCTGGCCCATGCCGCGGTGGCGGAACCGAAGCTACGAGCTCTGGTATCCGGGCTTCTCCAGCAGGAGGCGGTTCGACTGCGGGGGGACTCGTCGTTGCACCGGTGATCTTCGGGCAGCCGCCAAGCCAGGTTAAGGAATCGTTTCCGTTTTTTTTACAACGGCCGCCTTTTTCCGCCCAAATAGTTGGAAAAGGGTCCGCGACCGATTAGCATGAGGGCGGCATCGTCGAGATCTCTTCGGTGTCTAAGATCCCGGTTTTCTTCGCAGACCGCATTGGTTCAGCGATTCGCGCCGCCAATGTGCGTATGAGCGATTTCCCGTCACGGTCCGAACACTCCGTTCGTCGCGCTTCGCCGACGATCCAGGGGATGCTCTGTTGTCAAGCTCCGTACTCGTGCAATAGGCCACTATCGAAGATGATCAAGCTGCCCTTCCGCCGCCGTCGTTCCCGTCTTCACACGCAGCGTAGTCGCCTGAGGCAGGAATCCCTGGAACCACGGGTGGTGCTGGACAGTACGGTCGTGTTCAGCGAGATCATGTATCACCCTCCGGAATCGGGCGAACCGCAGGCGGAGTGGATTGAGTTCTACAACCAGTTGGCGGTCGATATGGACATCTCCGACTGGGTGTTGGAAGGTGGCGTCGACTACAAATTCCCGGACGGGGCGGTCGTGCCCGGGCGGGGCCATCTGGTGGTCGCTTCGAATCCGGAAGCACTGGAGCAGGCGACCGGCCTGACCAATGTTTACGGGCCCTGGTCCGGGCAGTTGAACAACGGGGGCGAGGAGCTGCGTTTGTTCAACAACGACGCGCGGCTCATGAACCAGATCGAATACGGCGACACGGGCGCGTGGCCAGCCGCACCGGATGGCGGCGGCTCGTCGCTGGCAAAAGCAAACCGAGAGGGAGCCAGTGATAAGGTCGAAAACTGGACGTACAGCGTGGAAATCGGCGGAACGCCCGGTCGCAAGAATTTCATCGAAGCGGGCGACTACCTGACCACGATATTGATTGACGAAGCCGTTCCCGCACGCGCGCTGGTACCGTCGGACGGCAGCCTGGCCCTGGACTGGACCGCGGTCGGCTTCGATGACTCGGGTTGGACACACGGAACAACGGGCGTGGGCTTTGACACACGCGGCACCCTCGACCCGCTGATCGGTCTCGATCTGGATTCTCCTCCCGACGGACAGCCCCCGATCAGCATGCGAAACATCAATGCGTCCGTCTACGTTCGGATCCCGTTCGAACTGAACCAGGAGATCTCGCAGTTCGACGAATTTACGCTCAATATGCAATATGACGATGGGTTCGTCGCGTTCTTGAACGGCGTGGAAATTGCGCATTCCAACGCGCCGGGACGGGATGGTGAGCCGGGCGAATTGCAGTGGAATTCCGACGCAACGGGGTCGAATTCGGCGACGCGTAGTCCGATCGATATTGACCTGAAGCCGTTTCAGGACCTGTTCCAGGCCGGTCAGAATGTTCTCGCGATCCAAGGAATGAACACGTCGCTGACCAGCAGCGATATGGTCGTGCTGCCGGTCTTGGAGGGCCGCACCGCCTTGGAACCGATCACCGCCTCGCCGGTGGTCATCAATGAAATCACGGCCGCCGATGCAGAAGAGTGGTTCGTCGAGATTCTCAACCCATCGGCCGAGACGGCCGACCTGGGGAATTTGGTCTTTCGTCTCTCCGGCGACGCGAATGCGCAATACTCACTGGCCGGTCGTTCGCTCGGTCCCGGAGAATTGCTCTCCATTTCGAGTCAGCAGCTCGGGTTTCTGCCGCAAGACGGCGATCGGCTGTTCCTAACATCGGTCGACGGAACCCAAATGGTCGACGCTCGGCGCGTGACCGGCCGGCTGCGCGGCCGATCCGACGAGAACCAGGGGGCGTGGATGTATCCAAGCTCGGCCACGCCTGGAGAAGCGAATGTCTTCCAGTTTCATGACGAGATCGTGATCAACGAGATCATGTATCACCCGATGCCGAAACTGGCGATTCCGGATACGCCGCCCACGTATGATCGGTCGACGCTCGTCTCGATGACCCACGACCAATGGCGTTACAACGCCAATGGGGCGTCGCTACCGACCGGTTGGGCCCAGCAGGTCTATGAAGCGGATGGTACCGAGTGGAAGGTAGGACAAGGGCTGATCGGGTACGAGACCTCCGACCTGGGAGTACCGATCAACACGCAATTGACCAAACCGGGTGACAATGACCCGCGGTTCTTAACCTACTACTTCCAGACGAGTATCGAGCTTACCGCGGAACAACTGGATGACGTCGACGTGTTGGAATTGAGCCACATGATCGACGCCGGCGCTATTTTCTATCTCAACGGCGAAGAACTGCTGCGATTCAACATGCGACGCGGGCCCGGTCGATGCACAAACGAGGGCCTCGCGCAGCGTCAGCAACGCCAGCCGGGTCGGGCCGACGGAAATCCCGACAGGTCTACTGCAGGTGGGCACGAACGTGCTGTCGGCCGAATTGCACATGCGCACCGAATCCAGCAGTGACGTCGTGTTTGGTGCAGAACTGACCGCTGGCCGAGCCGCGACGCCGTTCATCCCCGGCGAACCGTTTGAGGATCGCAATGAGCTGGAATGGATCGAGCTCTACAATCGAGGCTCCGAAGCGGTCGACCTGGGCGGTTGGAAGTTGGAGGAAGGAATTCAGTACGAGTTTCCCGCCAATACGCTGCTCAGCCCGGGAGAATATCTGGTCGTCGCCGCCGACGCGGCCGCGGTGGCACAACAGCACCCGGGTGTGCGGATCGTCGGCGACTTCACGGGTTCGTTGAGCGATCATGATGACGTGGTGCGTCTGATCGACACGAGCAAGAATCCGGCCGATGAAGTGCACTACTTCGAGGGTGGTCGGTGGCCGGTCTATCCGGATGGCGGTGCGGCGAGTCTGGAGCTGCGCGATCCACGGTCCGATAACACCCGCGCCGAATCCTGGGCGGCAAGCGACGACCAGGACAAGTCCGAGTGGATGGAATATTCCTTCCGCGGGATTTCGATGGTCGACGTCTATGGACAGATTCTTTACGACGAATTCATCTTTGGCCTGTTGACCGAAGGTGAATTCCTGCTGGATGACGTCCGCGTGATCGAAAGCCCGTCGGGTGAAGCGCGGCAATTGATCCAGAATGGCACGTTTGAGAACGACACCATCGGACAGGCCCCAGATAAGTGGCGGATCATTGGCAACCATTCGGGCACGGTCGTCGAAGATCCCACGCAAGCGGGCAACCAGGTGCTGCACGTCGTGGCCTCCGGAGCCCAGGCCCACGTCCACGATCATGCCGAAACAACCTTCGCCAACGGCGCGCGAATTCAAGACGGCGCCGAGTACGAAATCTCCTTCCGCGCCAAATGGGTCGCCGGCGGCAGCCAATTAAATAATCGACTCTGGCTCAACCGCCTCTCCAACACCGCTCGCCTGCCGGTTCCGGAGCAGATCGGCACGCCCGGCGCGCAGAACTCCACCTTCGAAGCGAACGCCGGTCCCAGTTTCGACGGAATGCGTCACGGGCCCACGACTCCCCTGCCTGGACAGGAAGTTACCGTCTCGGTGAATGTGGATGATCCTGACCAGGTGAAATCCGTCGACCTGTGGTGGCGCGAAGACCGACAAGATTGGCAATCCCAGCCGATGACCGTGGGAGCAGACGGGGCTTATCAAAGTTCCATTCCCGGCTTTGACGCCGGAGATGTCATCCAGTTCTACGTCCAAGCCACCGACGACTTGGGCGCCACGTCGGTTTACCCTGCACGCGGACCCGATTCCCGCGCCTTGTACCAAGTAGAGGATGGTACGGGACCGAGTACCGCGATTGATCGGCTTCGCATCGTGATGATGAACGACGACTATCGCGATCTGTTTTCCAGTGTGAACATGATGAGCAACTGGTACAAGCCGATCACGCTCGTCCACAACGATAACGTGTTTTACGACGTCAACGTGCGACAGGTGGGAAGCCGATTTATTCGCCCCAATAGTGGATACAAAGTTCAACTGAACGCGGACCAACCGTTCTACGGTGTCCACGATTCGATTCGATTCGACCTGGACGGTTTGTTCGAAATCGTCATGAAGCAGATGCTCAACCGCGCCGGGGGATCCAAGGCGAGTGCCTACGATGATATCGCCTATCTGGTATCACCGAACCGAGCCCACAGCCACGAAGTGTTGCTGCAGTTGTCGCGCTACGAAAACATCTATCTCAACGAGCAATTCGAAAACGGCAGTGATGGCACGAAATGGGAACTGGACGATGTGACCGTCGCCTCCGGCCCGTCTCGCGGCTCGGAAAGCCTGAAGGGCGGAACCAGCGTCCGACAGAACGCGGACATCGGCGTCAGTACGGCCACGGTGCAGGAGCAGGGCGACAATCCGGAGTTCTACCGAGCGCATCTGTTGATCAAGAGCAATCGCGTGAAGGATGATTACCAGGCGATCGCTCGTCTAGCCCAGGCAATTCACCAGGAAGGAAATGCCCTGTTCGATGCGACCAACGAGGTCATGGACGTCGATCTCTGGATGCGTCACTACGCGCACCAGTCGTACCTGGGGAACTGGGACACTTACGGCTTCGGTCGCCCGAAGAACTTACGAATCTATGCACGTCCCGCTGATGAAAAAATGATCCCGCTCTTCTGGGATTGCGACCGGTGCAACCTGACCGAGACGATCAAGAAACGCTCCGAGCCAACCTCGCGACTGGATGAAATCCGCGATATCCCCCACAATCTGCGACTCTACTGGGGACACATGCTGGATATGATCAACCGCTCGTTCAATGAAGAGTACGCGGCCCAGTGGTCACCACACTACGCGGTGCTGGCCAACAACCTGGTGCATGGCGCTGGAAACGTCAGTTGGACGCAAATGGTCACCCTGACGCGAAACCGTTCCCAAACCGCCATTCGCGACATGGAACGCGACATCCCGCCAGTCGAATTCCAAATCACGACCAACGACGGCCAGGACTTCTCGGTTGACAGCAGCCATGTGACGCTGGAAGGCAAAGGTTGGATCGACATCCGCCAGATCCGACTGAACGGCACCGAGCAACCGCTGGAAGTGCAATGGCCCGAAAACGATGGTTGGCGAATCGATCTGCCACTGGCCTTCGGCGCCAACGCCATTACGCTCGACACGTTCGACTACGAAGGCAATCCGATCAGCACCGACACGATCACCGTCACAAGTAGCATCGGAGATCCGGTCACCGCCTCGTTGCGCGTCACCGAAGTCCATTACAACCCGTCCGAACCCACGGCAGCCGAGATCCTCGCGGGGTACAACGACAGCAATGATTTCGAATTCCTGGAATTGACGAACATCGGCGCCGAGACGATTTCACTGGCCGGCGTGCGTCTCGAGCGAATCCCCGACGGGGCCGGGCAAATGGGAGTGGACTTTGACTTCGCCGCCGGGTCGATTCCCGAGCTTGCGCCCGGCGCGTCGGTCCTGGTCGCTGAGGATAGCCTGGCATTCCAATATCGCTATGGCAACAACCTGCCGCTCGCGGGCCAGTGGAGTGGCGGGCTGGACAACGGAAGCGAAACGATCACCGTCACTTCGGACGGTGTCCTGCTGCAGCAGTTCACCTATGTCGACGATTGGCACCCGGAAACCGATGGTGACGGCCGGTCGTTGCAGATCATCGACGCGCACCATGCGGATCTCAACAGCTGGAATCTCGGCAACAGCTGGCGGCCCAGTAGCTCCCAGGACGGCGCGCCAGGCATTCAGGAGAGCGCCCCCGGCGATGCGAACCACGATGGCGTATTCAACTCCGAAGATATCCTCGCGACGTTGCAGTCTGGCGAATACGAGGATGCTATCCCGGGCAACTCGACTTTCGAGGAGGGAGACTGGGACGGAGATGGTGACTTCACGAGCGCCGACTTTGTCTGGGCACTCAGTTACACCGAATACGAAAACGATGCAGCCCTGGCCCTGCGACCGGCCGTAGCGGCCTCAACAGCCAACCAGCGGATGGTCTCCACAGTGAACTCGGACGAGAACTGTCCTGCCAAGTCCCAGGCGCCGCGTCAGCAGGAGGCGTCGACCACCCACCGAGTTCGCCGAAGAGTTGCCCTGCACACGCAAGGCGTCGACGCGATTTTCGCGACGCCGCACCGGTCCCGATGCAGCGCACACGGACGCGGGGCCGTTGGATCTCCAGGACGCGGCCTGGCATCCGGATGGACTCCTCTGAATCGCGTCGAGGGCGTGATCCTGCCCAAGGCCGACAACCGAACCGCCCGCACCCCCTCTCACGAGGTACGCAGCACACGATTCCTGAATCTGCGGGCGGTGACGAACGAAGAATATGGACGTTGACTCAGGCGTCCCTTGGGATGCGTGCTCGCAAGGCCGTCTTGGGCACACGGCTGATTTCTCCGTCCATCCGGTAGGCAAAACGCCCGAATTCGCATCCGGGGCGGTCCTGTCCCTTCCCGCGGGATGCCCCCTGGCTCGGCGACAAAGCGCAACTTCCGGGTTCCGCACTCCTCCACGCTTGGGTTACGATGGAGGTGGGTCTTTTTCCGGACCCGCACCGAGGCAGTCCGTGCGCTGACAGTGGTCATGTCGAGCTATCGATTCTTCATCGTCGAAAACATTCAAGATACCGTGGTCGCCCGCGCCGTGGACGCTCACTTGCAGGGAACGACTCTGGCCGAGCTGGTCAAACTGGAACTCTCTGCAGATCGTCGAGTCATCGCCCGACAGCAACTTGGTGATCGACTTTCACGCGGTCAAACTCGTGTCGTCGTCGGTGATTTCTAGTCTGCTGAATGTGAAGCGTCACGTGGTCGCCGCCAAGCACTCGATGAAGCTCTGTTGCATGGCCGAATCGCTGCGACACGTATTTCCGGATGCTCAACCTGGACGGAAACGTGTTCGAGATCTACGAAACGCTGGAGGAGGCGGTTTCGAGCGGACAGCGCGGTACGTCTTACTACGACGTCTGTGAGCAATTGAGTCCGCCGGACGAAGAGAATCCCTAACCGCCCGGAGCCAAAGCGGGGCAGGCACTCGCGACGCAGATTGGCAGCGGACTCCACGCCTGCGTGCTCGGAGTCAGTCCCCTTTGTGATGAGCCAGTACGGCCTGTCGCGAACACCTTAAGCCGGAATTAAGAATCGTGCCTACCGGTCTGATCGTCAGCGATTCTGCGGGAGACGAAATCATCTTTGCCGTTCGGTTGCTTCGATGAAGACGGGGTACTCGGTCAGTACCATCCGCAGCACTCCATCGGCGACATCGACTGCTCGGACCTTCGGCTTGGTTTGCCCAATCTTCGTGATGATCGACGTGACTTGGGCCCGGGGCTCCAGGAATGGGATAACCGCCGCAGTCTCTCCCGTTGCCTGGTCGTGGTCTTGCCCAAGATGGTCGTCATGGAAAGCGACCAGGACCCGCCGACCATCCTTCATCAGGCACTCATACACGTAGATCTCGTCCGATGTCCGCAGCCGTTGCACTCGCTCGACCCCATCGAGCTTTTGAATGAGGAGATTGTACGTGTGAGCTGCGGGCCACAAGTGTTTGAACGTGATGCTGTAGAGTCCATGATGTGACAAGGTGGACACGGCCAGAGGATGTTGTGCGTCAAAGGCCCAACCCATCATGAGTTGACGCCAATGCAATCATACGATGGATTCACAATGAACCAACCTGGCCCACCCAAGAGGGCAAAGTCGACCCAGACTGTACGTCGCCGCCGCGGGAGGGTCGGACCCGGTAGCGGCCGGGGAGGGTCTTCCCGCACAAGCAACGTGCGGCGAGTGCGCCGCACTGCGGCCTCCGCCAACACCTCCTACAGAACATCCGAAGCGTCAACCCGTGAGGCAAATCGTCTCGCCTCGAAACAGACGCTGACGGCGATTAGCAGGTTGCGATGGTTATGGAATGTCAAGTGCGAGAAAACGGATTGATTCCGCTCACCAGGCTTGACAAGGTCCCACATAGCGGGCGTCTCGCCCTCCGGGTTTTGAAATGCGCTCTTGTCACTTGCCTTCCGCTCTCCACTTCTTCATCAGAGCGATGTTGGCTTCGATTTCCGCGGCATGTTCCGGATCGCGGCGTTTCTGTCCCCGCACATAGACGGCCATGTCGCTGTCGTACATGGCCTCGTCTTCGGGAAAACACCCCTGGTCGCTGGACTCCTGCTCCCATTCGACAAGAAGTCGCCGAAAATGCTCGAGCGGCTGCTGATGTGCTGGATCATCGACGAGGTTGTGGATCTCGAAAGGATCGGTGGAAAGATCATACAGTTCCTCTTCCGGACGCGTCTCCGCCAGGTGCAGCGATTGGAATTCATTCAGTTTGCCCGCTCTATACAGATTCCTCAGCGTTTGCATCCAAGGCTTGTGATCTTTGTACGCGCATGGCTGCAGATAGGGGCGTAACGGGTAGTAGTTTCGGATGTACTTGTATCGTCGTTGACGGATACTGCGGATACGGTCCACAGTTTCGTCGCAACGGTCGCGTGCTGAGACGACATATTCGCGAGGCCGAGCGTTTGACCCGAATAACGGGCGTGCCTGCATCGACTCGGGAATCTTGATACCCGCAAGCGCGAGCTTTGAAGTTGCATATTTCCGAATTTCCCTCCTCCGATGAGCGGAATGCCCGCGAAATCCTAACCCGAAGCGTCAGCGAGGGAGACACGTCCCAACGGTTCGAAAGTGTTCCCTCGCTTACGCTTCGGGTTGAGATGGATGAAAACGTGCAACTTCCAAAAGCGCGAGCGACGTCGCGGCCATATCGAGATGGGCAATCGGCTCGTCTCGGACCATTGCACCGTCGAGCAGCGTCGGCGCACAGACAATGAAGGGGATTTTGGCACCTTCGTCATAGAGGAACTGTTTGCCGCGAGCTTGGCTCATACCGTGGTCTGTCATGAAGATAACGACCGTGTTGTCGAGCAGTCCCTCTTGCCTTAGCCGATCCATGATCAGTCCAACCTCTCTGTCCGTGTATTGGACAGCATTCAAGTACTCCGCCCAATCCTTTCGGAAAGCCGGATGATCTGGGTAGTAGGGCGGAAGCGTTACCTCTACTGGCGTGATGAGATCATCGAGCCCCGCCACGACCTCTTGATACCAGTTCGGCACATCGCGCAACTTGCCACCGCGGAGATGCACTTGAGCAAAAAACGGCTGGCCTTCACTACGCCCAGACCAATCAGATCCGTCGTACAAATTCTCTCGCTTGTACTCGAAGTTGTAATCCTCTTTGCCGAATCGATCGAGCTTCGTCGGTTCATGGCCGTTGAATCCGAGGTTGCATGTGTAGTATCCGGCTTCGCGAAATCGCTCGGGAACCGTCTTCAGCCCCGCAGGCAAATGGTGCTTCACCACGCCGCGTGAACTGCGGTGATGATGAGCGCCGATCGTGGTTTGATAGATGCCGGTGATCATCGCGGAGCGGCTGGCCGAACAGACCGGGGCCGTGACGTAGGCATTGCGGAACACGATTCCGTCGCGTGCCAACCGATCGACGTGCGGCGTGTCGACCAACATTTCCCCCTGATAGCCGAAATGGCACGACATGTCTTCGACGATGATCCAGAGGATGTTGGGCCGCTCGCCAGACGCATCTGTTGCGTAGCTGAGAATGATCAAGGGCAGAAGTAGGCTGGCCGGTTTCATGGTTCGTCCCCGTGTATTCGGCGTGTTTCACTACTATGAATTCCGTGCTAAATCAGTTGTTTTGATCGAGCATCCACCACCGATATCCGGCCAACTCCCGTTGGGACGCACCGCTCCACGTGGGAAGCAGACCGTGTTCACGAACGCGAACCAGTCTGACAAACTCGCGAAACAAGGCTTCGCCCCTCGTGGTCTGAGGCGTGACACCCGCCAACGGGGTAGTTTCTTTCAATATATCTGCCGCGTCTTGTCGCTGGACGACGATCGGCAGCTTGGCATGCACTGCGCCGACGAGCGTCGTCCCCTGCGGGTTCCAGCAGAGGATCTTCTCATCGTCCTCTATATACACGTACTGCATCACGTGCTGATTCTCTCGGAATTCGTAGTCGAATTTGTCGACGCCTGAGTTCTGAAAGGTGAAGCAGGCGTTGGTAATCAAGTAACGCCGTTCGCTCGGAGGTGGCTCATGTCCCAACAGGTACGGCATAAGGTCAGCGCCATCGGTCGGATAAGCGTACGGTTCACGAGACGCCATTGCCCAAATCGTCGGCGCGATATCGACCAGCGACGCAAGTCCATCGTAGATGGTGCCCGCGCGTTGGGAGCTTGCGATGGACTGTGACCAAATGATGCACGGTGTGCGGATTCCACCCTCCAGCCCGTCCCATTTATGTCCGGTGAGCGGATAATTCGAACCGTGCTGGGCTCCGTTATCGCTGGTGAACACGATGATTGTGTTGTCGGCGATCGCCTCGTCATCAAGAGCCTGCACAATTCTCCCGATGCTCCGATCAAGACCATGTACAAGCGCCGCATAGTGGCAGTCGCGCAGGTAATCATCCTTGCGTTGTCTGGACGTCGCCCGGATCTCGCCGTCGGACATACGCTCAAACGTATCGGGAAACAGCTCCCGAAGATCTTCCGGCTTGCCTTGGAGCGGATCGTGCGGCGCGGTATACGGCAGATAGAGCAGAAACGGCTTCTTGGCGTTTCGGCGAATGAAATCAATCGCATGGTCGGTGAAGACGTCCGTCAAATGTTCAACGCCGTTGGCCGCAAAGGGGAATGGCTCCAGGTTCTTCCGACTCGGAAACGTCTCGCCCGGCTTGAGGTAGAACGAGCGCGCGCCACCATTGAAGAAGAGCCCGTCGTCGAATTCGGCGGTCTGTGCATCGACATTCCCGTAGACCTTCTGCGTTGGCCTCGCGCCGTGTGACTTGCCGAAAAACCCTGTGACATAGCCTTCGCTGCGAAGTTGCCTTCCGATCCATGGCGTATCATACGCACTTCTTCGGGCCACCCATTGGCCGCTGAGTAACGCCTGCCGACTCGGAGCGCACCAGCCGGTCGCGTAGAAGCGAGTACAGCGGATCCCTTCCCCGGCAAGTTGATCCAGGTGTGGCGTGTGGAGATAAGCTTTCGGCTTTTCATCTTCGCCAGGATACAGGTCCCGGTACGCCCCGATGTCCCCATAGCCGAGGTCGTCGGCCAAGATGACGACGAAATTCGGGCGACGGTCTGCTGCGTAGGCACAGGCGTCAGGCAAACACACTGCGATCATCAGGACGCACGCGAGTCGTGTTAACCAATCGATTGTCTTCGCAAGATCGATGATCAAGGGGATACCCTTCGGACGACATTCCAGCGATGCGAACCGTTCTTGAGCGTCTTGGAACATCCATCCAAAGTGACCTCTGCCGTCGTACCGTCGGGGACAACGAGCTCCATGGCAAACGTGTCGTCATCGAGGCGATCCACAGTCTGGTGTATGTCGCCGTACGGCGTTGGGACCGCCGTCTCGACGTGCCTGAGCGGGCCAAGCTGTGGTTTCACCGTAAATCGCCTGAAGCCGGGTTCACTTGGTTCGACGCCGGCGATGTACTGATGCATCATCGTCAATGGGCCACGGGACCACGCGTGATTGTAGGTCCCGCTACCAGGCTCGTCGCTGCCAGGCTTGGCAGAGTTTTCCCAAAGCGTTGTTTCATCACAATCGATCATCGGGCCGTAACGCGCGAGCATTCGTTCGATGCCAAGTCGGGTTCGCCCATGAGGAACAACGCCTCCAGTACGTATTTCTCCATGTAGGGGCTTGCATGCATGTTCGTCCGCAGAAACTCCGTGATCGCCGCATGGTATTCCGGTTCGACAAGGCCCGCGACAACGGCCATCGCATTCGCACGATCGTCCGTCTCGCCATCGTGGGAGGAGCTCCGGTAGAATTCGCCTTGCCAGAATGCCTTGTGAAAACCCATCTCGATCCGTTCCATCTGCTTACGGTAGCGGGCAGCGTCTTCGCGCAGATCGAACAGCTCGGCCATTTCAATGGCGCCCTTTAAGGCCAGGTAATACCAGGCGTTTTCCAGAACGGCGACATCCTTGTTCTGGCCCCAGTCGGTCCAATCCCATTCGCCGGTGCGATGAACGACGAGACCTCGATCGTCGAGTTCCCATACGGAGAGGTAGTCGCGGACGGCCGGATAGGCGGCGCGAATCGTTTCCACATCTCCCGTACCACGATAGTAGGTCCAGAAGCCATAGAACCCGACGCTCGCAAGCATCTGACGCGGCAGTTCTTGGTTCCACGTACCATCGCGGGAATTGTCGCGGTTGTCACCGACAGGCACGCCCGCCGGGACAGGCGAGTAAAGCGTTTTATCCGCTCGCTGATATGCGGCCAGTTCGAGGATCGCCTTTTTGGCCAGGAGCGGTCCCCTTTCTGCGTCAAATACGTAGAAAGCCTCGCCAAGTTCGTTGACGGCATCGCCCCACCACTGCGCCCGTTCGCGGTCGGGGCAGTCCATGTATGTATCGCGCATCGTCACGTAAAGCGTGCGACGAGCCTTTTCCCAAAGGGTGTTCAGTCTCTTGTTGTCGCACTGGAACCTTCCGGCAAAGTCCGCGTTGTAGCCGGTCTCGCGATACTGGATTGCGTGAACCGTGACGCCCTCGGGCAGTATGTACCGGACTTCGTGACCATTGAGCCATCCGGGTAATTCAAAGTTCTGCCGCCCCTCACGGGTGATGTACTCGGCCCGGAGAAATTGATCGCGGATATTGGTCACCAAGTCCGTCTGGATGTCGATCTTGAGACCGGCCGGAGCGGTGATCGACAGGCAGGGATGTACGTGGCAATTGTACGGCAGCGTTCCGATCACTACGCGGCGTTGATCCGGTACTGCCCCTGGCTGTGTTACTTTGTCGTTGGCTCGATTGATGCGTTCTGGGTTGCGCAAACGGCTCCGCCGGTAGAGCTGATCGGTGGTCGTTTCCATTACCTCGATATAGTCTTGAACGCCGAAGTCTTTCCAGGGGAGAATGGGCCGTCGGACAAGTTCGCCTCGAAGGCGGAGTCGGAGGAATGCCGTATTCCGTCGCGTTTTGCCACTCATGGAAATCCATGGTGGTTTGCCAGCCAGCGATCGCCTTCCGCGCGTTGAATCGAATGTTGCCCTCAGGCAAACGATAGTTGGGGCTGGGATCGTTCGCGACCTCGAACGCTGGATGACGGTGCACCACCAATGAGTAGCCCGCATCGAGAGTGATCGGCAGAAGTTGGCACCTTGGGGGCAGAAAACACACCCTCTATCGGTACCAGAAGGTTGAAGTGCCCCCTCAAGGACTCGAACCTTGAACCTACTGATTAAGAGTCAGTTGCTCTGCCAGTTGAGCTAAGGGGGCTTCGTGGAGGCAGTCTTGGAGATCCTCAACGATCCCCCTAACTTCCGCCTCTCCCGTAGCAGCACATCGGCCCCATGGCCAGCCCATGTGAGACACGGCCAGTCTTCGGAGACGGCCTGATTCGCTTGAATGAACCCGCCTCCGAATTCCTGAAGCGACATAATACTGGAAAGTTGACTCGGTGTCACGGTGTCGCTCGCCGTCTTGCCCGGCCGCCCCCGGCCTTACCCCAAACGCGTGGACGATTCCTACGAGAGTAAATCCCCATTCGGTGAAAGTCGCCCATTTTAACCTTGGCAAGTGCAACGGCCAAGCGATGAAGCACGGCCGTGAATCGCGGTGTCGGCGCGGGAACGCGGTAGAGGATGATCCGACGTGCGAAACTTCCGGGTGCGTGTCGCACGCACATCGTAGCGTTCGTGGCGAAGTTTCTTCCGAGCAGAAACGGCGACGAGACGCTCCAGGGAATTGCTACGCGCTGTAGCCCCGCAGAATGGGCGGTCACGGCGACGGCGATTCCTGGCCATCGTCTTCTTCCAACGGCATCTGCAACTGGCGAATCTTGCGATACAGGTTCGATCGATGCAGTCCCAGGCGACGGGCGGCATCGCTCATGTTGCCCCCGGCCGACTCGATCTGTTTGCGGATATACTCGGTCTGGAAGTGACGAGTCGCGTCGGCCAGCGTCATCTCCAGCGACACGCCGGTGAACGCCCCGTTGCGGTCCGGAAGCAGAATGAAGTCCAGGTCGGATTCCTCGACCGTATCACCCGACTGGAGGTAGGCCAACCGTTCCATCAGATTTCGCAACTCGCGCACGTTTCCCGGCCAGGGATGTTGCCGGAGTCGTCGAATCGCGGCGGCGGTCAACCGGGGTGGTGGACGATGAGCGCGGGCCGCGTAATCGTGGAGGAAATGTTCCGCCAACAACACCAGATCATCGACGCGTTCGCGCAGTGGCGGCAGATGCAAGGCGACCACGTGCAGCCGAAAGAACAGATCCTCGCGAAACCGCCGCGTGCGCACCAACTCCATCAGGTCTTGGTTTGTAGCCGCGATGACGCGGGTATCGGTGGGAATCGGGACCGACCCTCCCACGCGAACGACAACCTTATCTTCCAGCACGCGAAGCAATTTCGCTTGTCCACTTAGACTCAGGTCACCAATTTCATCCAGGAAGAGTGTCCCGCCCGACGCCAACTCGAATTTCCCTGCCCGGGACTCATGCGCATCCGTGAAGGCCCCCTTTTCATGCCCAAACAGTTCGCTTTCGAGCAGCGTCTCCGTCAGCGCCGCGCAGTTGACGGGCAGAAACGGCTCATCACACCGCGGACTGAGGTAGTGGACCATCCGACTGACAACTTCCTTGCCGGTACCGTTTTCTCCCAACACGAGAACCGCCAAGTCGGTCGGAGCCACGCGCTCGATCGTGGAGCGCAACTGGCGGATGGCGGCCGTTTCGCCGATCAACTGCAGCCCTTCCGCGGCCTGCTGCACCATTTGCCGGCGACTCGCCAGCAACTGCTCGTGCTGCTGACTGTTTTCTAATGCGATCGCCGCGTGCCCTGCCAGTTCGATCAGCCCGGCTTCATCCTCGGTCGTGAAGTTTCCGTCGTGCTTGTTGATCATTTCGAAGGCGCCCAGAACCTGCCCTGTCCGGCCGCGCAGCGGCACGCACAACAGGGTGCGCGTTTCGAATCCCAACTGCTGATCGACCTGTCGATTGATCGAATCCTGGCGGGCCTGTGCGTCGACGCGCCGCAGCTCGCCGCGCTGAACCACCTGTCCGACGATTCCCGCATCATCGGGAATCCGCAATTCTCCGCCGTCGACGCCCAGCGCCGGGCGGCCGACGAGCAAACGGTGCGGACGATCCCACAGAAAGATGCTGGCCCGTTCGGCTCCCAACAACCGGGTGGCCGCCTCCGCCATCTGTGTCAGCAGCGATTCGGTCTCCAGGTTCTGGTTCCACTGGCCGGCGATTTCCAGGATCGCCTCGAGTCGCCGAACTCGGCGCCGCTCCCCGCCCCGGGTCTCGACCCGCTGCAGCGCGACCCCCAGCACAGCGGCCAGCGCGTCGAACTCCCGCTGCACTGCCGGCGGAGGAGATTTGTCGAAACGAGCTGCCAGCAGTTGGCCCGACGCTCCCTTGGTCAACAACGGCGCTGCCAGCCAGCCGTTGTCCCAGCCGACCTGCTCCCGATCGAGAATCTCCGCCAAGAAACCGTTCCGGCAGCACTTCGACGGGAGTGGCGGGAACCGACTGCAGGACGGTCCAGCTCCCGCGAACGCTCGCCACAACGGCCAGCATTTGGCTGCCCACGCGGTGCGCCAGCAAAGGTAACGCCTGGACCAGCAGATCTGCCCGGCTGATCTCACTTCCCTGGCCGACCAGCAGTTCCACCGCAGACTCAAAGATACCCGGCTGAGACTGGATTCGCCGCAGCTCGTTGCTCAACTCCACTCGATTCACAGCTGTCTCAAATCCGGATCTTGTCAAAAAAACCTTTCGGCCAGCGATCATCATAGGCGATCGACCGAAGCACGACAAAGGTTGAACTTCTCGGTCTCTGTCACCGCTGCCCGGGGTCGCATGGTGCCGCCGCATCTTCCCCGCTATCCTTTTATCCTGTACGGTACCTCGAATGACGGGGCACGACACCCGAGAGGTGGGACAGAGGTCAAGCCCCCACTAGCTCGGCTCACAACAGGCGACAGGACGGTTCACGCGGAGAATTCTGGAGATGGCGTTGTTCGAAGGCAAGCAGGGGCTCGTCCTGGGAGTCGCCAACGATCATTCGATCGCCTGGGCGATCGCCGAGGAGATTATGCGGCAAGGTGGCGAGTGCGGCTTCACGCACCTGCCAGATCGAGCGGACGACCCGCGGCAGCGAAATCGTCGTCGAGTCAAACAATTAACCGACCAATACCCGCAGGCCCGTTTTCTGGTTCCGCTGGACGTGCAAAACGACCAGAACATCGCGGAAGTGATGCAGACGACGGCCGACATCTTTGGAAAGATCGACTTCCTACTGCACTCAATCGCTTTCGCCGATCGAGCCGACTTGAACCGCGACACGATTGAGACCAGTCGAGCGGGCTTTCAGCTGGCGATGGATGTCAGCGTGTACAGCCTGATCGCCGTATGCAACGCCGCTCGAGACGTGCTGCGCGATCAGGCGGCGATCGCGACCATGACCTATTTTGGCGGAGAGAAGGCGGTGCCCGGATACAACGTGATGGGCATCTGCAAGGCCGCGTTGGACGCGAGCGTACGGTACCTGGCCTTCGACCTGGGACTGCGCGGGATTCGCGTCAATGCCCTCAGCGCCGGACCGATTCGCACGTTGGCTGGCCGGGCTGCCGGCGTAGAGGAAATGCTGAAGATGTACGCGGGAATGGCCCCCATGGGGCGAAATATCACGCACGACGAAGTAGGAAAGGCGGGTGCCTATCTGCTGTCGGATATGTCCAACGGCATCACAGGCGAAATCCTACACGTGGATGGCGGCTACCACATGATGGGTTCGCCCGGCCGCTTGCTCGACGAATTGCGCCGACTGGCCTGAGACTCGGGCACTTTTCCGTCACCCCGTTTTCGCCACCATGGCCCTTGGATGAATCCGGACCGGCTCACACCGATTGCTATCGCCGTGGTCGAACAGGCCGGACAACTGCTCATCGGCCAGCGTCCCGTTGGCGTTCCCTTGGCGGGATTCTGGGAGTTTCCCGGCGGAAAAATCGAGGCTGGTGAATGCCCTGAAGAGGCCGCCGTCCGGGAATGCATGGAGGAGACCGGTGTCGCCGTGCGAGCAATCGAAATCTGCCTCTCGCATCGCCAGGATTACGAGCACGACCGACTGCAACTGCACTTCGTGCGCTGCCAACCACTCGAATCGCCGCCACTCCCCCAACCACCTTATCGTTGGGTCGATCGCGCCGCCCTGCCCCAATACCGCTTTCCCGCAGGAAACCAAATCCTCTTGAGGCAACTCGCGCTGTGCGCAGACGATGAACGGAACAACTACAGCGCGTAACACTTCCCTGCGGCGTCTCGTCCCCCTTTCTTTCCGCTCGGAAGAAGCGTCGTCACGAGCGCTACCTGCCCGTGCAACAAGCGATGACCTAATCGCAGCGGTTTCCCACACGGACGCCCCATCCCACCCGCTTGATCCGCACGATTCCGCGCCCGGCGGCCTTACCCGCAACTTTGCCGTTCACCAGACTTTTCGCCCCTTTCCGGTCCGCGCGATTCCGCGTCTTCCGCCCCGGTCCGCGTTCCCTCTTCGCCACCTTTCCCGGTCCTTTCCCGCTGGCAACTGGCAAGACGCGCGATCCTCGATACCGCCACCGTTCAAGGAGACGGTAGAACAAGGTGGACGCGGAAAACAAACGGATGCCGCGGATGAACGGGGACCGGAAGAGCCCCATTCCACCCTGCCACGCGTCTGTGCTGGCACCGTATTCAGCTAAACCGATCTGCGAAAGCCCGGCCCACCGGCCCTCTCCACGACCCTCTGGTCCGCGCGATTCCGCGTCTTCCGCCCCTGCCCGCGCACCCTTTTTTTTGCCCATGTTGCCTCTGCACGAAAATTTCGGGCTAGGTCCGGTCGCCTCAATTGGCTACCTTTTGCAAGATTTACAACGGTGGTCTCAAGGAGTTCCGGAGTCGAAGGAAGACGGACGCGGCGAAAGTCCTTGTCAGGAAAACGAGATTCTGCTGCCGGACTCAGAACGATCTGTCCTGGCCCACCGTTTGCTAGACGAAACAACCATGACGGCCGAGGTCTCGCAGGATGCGAGCTTCACGGATTTGCAGGTGCACGACGGCACGGAAGGAAATCAGAGCATGGAAGCTCGCTTGCGCACTTTTCTGGTGCTGGTAGCCCTCGGACCGACTCTGGGTGCCAGCTATCGAACTCAGAATTTCATCGTCACGGCACCGACACCCGAGTTGGCAGCAGAAATCGGTCAGGCAGCCGAACAGTTTCGGCGAGACCTGTCGCTGTCCTGGTTGGAGCACGAATTACCCGATTGGCCGGATCCGTGTCCGATTGTGGCCCATGTTCGCGCCCGATCTAGGGGCCGGCGGTCGGACGAGTTTCATATTTCGCAACCGGCAGCCGTCCGCTTGGGACATGGAGATTCAGGGGTCGCACGAGCGAATCCTCGATTCCGTTCTTGCCGCACGAAGTCACCCACACGATCTTCGCCACTCACTTTGGGTGTCCCTTGCCGCGATGGGCCGACGAGGGGGCATGCACGACGGTGGAGCATCAGGAAGAGCGTCAAAAGCAGCAGCAATGGCTGGTCCGTTTTCTGAAGACGGAACGAGGGATCCCATTCAATCGCATGTTTGCGATGACGGAGTATCCCGGTGACATTCTGCCGCTGTATTCCCAGGGATATTCGCTGGCCCGTTTCCTGATCGCGCAGGGCGGTCGACCGAAGTTCATCCGTTTCGTCGGTCACGGGTTGAACACAGGACACTGGCCGGCTGCCGTGCAGCAGTACTACGGCTTCGAATCGCTCGGTCGACTCCAACTCACCTGGGTCGAATGGGTCAAGAAGGGCAGTCCCGACGACCTGCAGGTCGCCTCGGCTCCCGTGCAATTGGCGTCCGCCGCATCGGCGGGCGGGTCGACGGCCCCACCGCCTCCGGCTGCGAGCGTTTCTCGAGGAAAACGGCCATTGATCGACGAGAGTTTGGCACCGCCGTCGCCTTTCGGGACCGGGCACGTCGAATGCGTTGGCCGCCCGACCTGTCGCACAGAGTTGGTACGCGCGTCGCCAGACCGATTCCGCCGAGCCGGTCCGTTCGGCAGCCTCCACTTCGAACCAAAACCATTTCAAACCGAGCGGTCGGTGAACAGGAACAGGGTCAGGTGAAAGAAGACGGGGGCCGCGAAGCATAGCGAGTCGATCCGGTCGAGGATGCCGGCATGCCCCTCGACCAGCGTCCCGTAGTCCTGAACGCCGCGATCCCGTTTGATGGCCGACATGGTCATCCCTCCCGCGAATCCCATCACGGCGGTCACCATGGAAACAAAGGCCGCCTGCCAGGGGTTGTAGGGCGTAACCCAGCACAGAACCGCGCCGATCAGCGTCGTGCTGAGCACCCCGCCGAAGAAGCCTTCCCAAGTTCGGCTGGAATTGATGGCCGGGGCGATCACGCGTTTCCCTAGGAACCGGCTCCACGCGTACTGCATCACATCGCCGATCTGCACGATCAGAATCAGGTAGAACAGCACGCCGGCGCGGACTGCCCTCCCACGGCTGGCCGTCGATTTCGTAGCGAAGATACAGCAGCGCCGGAGCGTAACTGAGCGCGTAGACGCAGATCAGAATCCCTGCCTGAATCTTGGCAGCCCGTTCCAGAAACCGCTTGTAGTCGCCGGCCAGCGCAATCCGCGCCGGGATGAACAGGTAGACGTAGACCGGGATGACGATGCTGTAGAGCCCGTAGAATTCGACGCCCTGCGCCACCAGGATGTACTGCAGAGGAGTGAAGAGGAAGAAGACCCAAAACAGCGTTCGATGGTCGCCCATCCGCGTTGGCGTGAGCGTAATGAATTCGCGCAGTGCCCAGAAGGAGATCAAGAAAAACAGCAGCACCGTGGGCCCGGGCGTCCCCAGCAAGAACGCAGCCGTCAGAATCAAGAACATCAACCACCAGGCCCGCACGCGCAGGTTGAACGCCTTGACCACCGCCGGGTTGATCGTCGATTCCGGCTGACGCCGAATGAACTCGCCCACCACGTACGTGATCCCCAGAACACTCAACACAACGCCAAGCAGAATGTTGATGCGCGGTACCGAGCCACTGGGTATCGGCCCAGGCGCAGAGCGTCGACAGGTCAAGCGGCGAAAGCGTGACATTCCGGTTTAGATTTCCTTCAATCGTCGAACGGCCGTTTGAGCTCGCTGCAAAAACTCGGCCTTCAATTCGCCCTGTTCCAGCCAAATCGGTGGTCCGAACGTGATGCAGCTGAGCAGTGGAACCGGCAAGTACTCCCCGCGCGGTAGTACTCGGTTCAGGTTGTCGATGTGCACGGGCACCATTTCCCAGTCCGGGCGTTTCTTGCTCAGATAGTACAACCCGCTCTTGAATTCCTCCAACTCACCCGACGTGTTGCGGTGACCTTCGGGAAATACGATCAACGAGCCCTCGTCCCCCGCCTCGCGAATCATCAAGTCGATCGGGCTGTTGTGAACCTTGATCTTCTTCCGGTCGATCAGCAGCGCGTTGAACGAACGAGCCACGTATCGACGCAGAGCACTCTTTTCCCAGTAGTCCTGGGCCGCCACCGGGCGTGTCAGCCTTCGAACGTGCGGGGGCAGAGAGGCCCAGACAACCAGGGCATCGAGATGACTCGTGTGATTTGCAAAATACACGCGTTGACAGGTGTCCGGGTGACAGTCGACCCAGCGCACACTGGCCCCGCTGATCAATTTGGCAGTCCACGACAGGAGTTCAACCGTCAATTGCATGGCATCGTGCGTGTGGGACGGCGGACGTCCTGGCCCTTGAAAGCTGGTCCGGTCCTGTCGCGACGGCATCAGCCAGGCTTCATTCCCTCTGTCGCAGACCCGGCCAGCGACGCAACAGGGCCCGGATCCACGCGTCAAAGCTGCCCGAATCCCCGACAGTGAGGCGAACTGGCGGCAACCCTCGAATCCCTCATCGTATCGCCTGACCGTCCGCCTTCCTATCCCCACTGGCGCCATCGGGCTCGACCAGGCGACCGAGTCACGGAGTCGCCCCGCAGAACTCAATCGAGTCGGCCGCCGTGGTTCCCACCGTCTCCGCTCGAGGGCCCTTGCGATGATAGATCTCCAGAATCAGCTGCTCATAGCCGCGGACCATCCGGTCCAGGGACCAGTGGGCGACAACCTCCTGTCGCCCCTGCGCCCCAATCGTTCGCGCTTGCGATGCGTTGCGCAGCAGTTCGATTACGTGAGACGCCAATTGCTCCACGTCGCCGGGCGGAGCCAGATAGCCGGTTACGCCGTGCTTCACAGTCGCCGGCACACTGCCCACGGCCGTCGCCACGACCGGCACTTGCACGGCGAGCGCCTCCAAGATCGACACCGGATTGGCTTCGTTCTCGGAGGTCAGGAGAAACACATTCAAGGCGGAAAGAATCCGCGGAATATCGCTGCGGTTCCCCAGAAAATGGACACAGTCCTGCAATGACTGGTCGGCCACCAGTGCCTGCAGAGAATGCCCGCCGCGGGCCATCTCCCACGATCAGGAAATGCGTTTTCGGCACTTCTCCGTCGACCGACTCGCGCAACCTGCAGAAAGAGCTCGTGATTCTTTTCCGGTCGCAGTGCGGCCACGATCCCGCAAAGCGGTGTGTCGGCCGGCAAATCCAGCTCGCGACGAACCGCAAACGGCGCGGCCGCGTCAAACGCGAATCGCTCGGACATCCACGCCATTGCAGATCACGCGAACCTTCTCGGCCGGCAGACGCTCCTTCTCCACCAGGAACCGGCCATGCTCGGGTGCCACCGCCACAAAGGCGTCCGTCCACGGCGTCAAGCATTCGATTCAATCGGCCCAACCCATCGGGCCAGCCGGTGGAATGGAGTGCCGACAGCACTACCGGAGTCGAAGCCCAATGCGCTGCCAATCGCCCCCAGAACATCTTGTCGCCCGCACCTACCGTCACAACGGCGTCCACGCGACGCTTCAGACAATCGGCCAGGCGAGGCAGCACACGTAAATCGTACTTGTGGGCCAACAGCCCCGACCGCACCGGAATACTCTCCGCCAATTGCTCCCCGATCGGGCCTCGCTCCTTCAGGCAACAGATCTCCGGCGCAGAACCGCGTGCGATCCATGCGGCGAACCAGATTCGCCACCAGCGTCTCCGCTCCCCCCACCGGCATGCTCGTCAACAGAAACATCACTGTCAGCGGGCGGACATCCGCGGGCAGATCCACTCGGCGGCGGCCCCGGACCGGAGGCGTTCACCGACAACGTGAACGGGTGGAATTCGGGCAACGTTGGAACGCGCATGGGATGGGACGCCACACGATCCGAAATGGTCTTACAGCGCAACACGCTTCGCCGCCATGAACTAAACGTTATCATCTCGCATTTTGCTCGACCTGTCATCCTGGGCTCGCTTTCTCCCATCACCTCGAGACGGCGAGAGCACCGGGACGCTGCCCACCGGCGTCCCGACACCACCCCTAAGAGGCTAGAACTGCCCCCCCTGCGCTAGTCAGTCGGAATCGACGACCCATGCGGTCGGGCCGACCACCAACGCCAAAGCTGGTCCCGTGCGTCCGCGTCGATCAGCCAACCACGCTGAGTCCCGATGGCCGTCAGGAGCAGCAGGATCACGAGCGACATCGCCGGCCCGAGACAAAGCGTCAGGGGCAAAACCATCGCCAGGTAGGTTATCGGGCGGTATTGCATCCCCCACCGTCGACTCAGCCCCATCACCAGCGCCAGAACGCCGCCGTTGGCGACCGCCGTCGCAGCAACCGCACCTGCCAGACCCCCAACGAGGCAGCCACCAGAGATTCAGAGCGGCGTTGGCGACCAATCCCAGGCTCACCGCCAAGCCAACGCACCAGGCCTTTTCGCAACACCAAAGGTAATTGTTGGCCATCATCAGCAGGCAAAACCAGAGGCAGCCGACCAACGTCCAGGGCATGACCGCCAGACCGGAAACGTATTTCTCGGCAAACAGGAGTTGGAACAGCCAGGGAGCCAGCAGCAGCGTGATGGCCGCAGCAGCGGTTAGCGCCAAACTGGCACTCAGCAGGGAAAGGTCCAGCAGGCGCCGCACGGCCGCACGTTTTCCGACTTCCCAGTCGTGGCTACTGTAGGACAAGAGTACGCCACCCACCATGCAGCTCAACGCTACCAACACTTCACCGAAAATACGACTGCTGTGATACTGCCCGACCATCGACAGGCCATCAGCAGGAGTGGCCTGTGCAAAATGCACGATCATGTAGCGATCGACGGCGGCGAACAGATTGGTGAGCAGATCCGAGAACCACAGCCAAGCGGCGAACGGCAATAGGCGAAGCCAGAGATCGAACGGCGGGTTATCCAAAGGATCGGCGGAATGGCCGCGCAGCGATGCAACAATCACCCCGGCTGCCACTAGGCCGGTCATGCCACAGGCAATTCCATACCCCAGAATCACGCCCGTAGCACGCCACGATCCAGCGGCCAAAAGAAGCGCACTGACGGCAAACAGCAGGCTGTTCCCGAATTGCAGCCAGGAAACAACGCGCACCTGACGCATCGCCGTTAGCAGTTCCACGCAGAAATTGAAGGCGATGACCGTGATCAAAACCGTCGCGCAAACACACAACAGCCCGCTGGCATCAGTATTTCCAAACACCAACCAAGCCAGCGGCCGGCGCGCAAGCAAGAGGACACTGACGCCGAACACGAGCAGGGCGAGCGTAGCGATGGTCGTTTGGCGCAGAAAAGCGTGCAGCCGCCCCCGTTGCCGATAGTATTCCAGATATCGCTTGAAAGACCCCGGAATCCCACAGACGACCAGTGGTGCCGCCAGCAGCAGGAAGTTGTACGCCAAGTTCCACGTTCCCAACTGGTCGGGTGCGAGCAAGCGGCAGATCATGACATTGCGGAACAGCCCGATGCCTCGCTGAACGACCGCCAACACCAACATCAGCGCGATGCCATGCATCAGTGAATCGGCGCGCAGCCACGCGGGCCGGGAGCGGCACTCGATCGGGGACTCCGCCGGCCGGTCCTCAACCGTTTGTGCCATGGCATACCTCCTGCCGACCCTCAGAGGATTCCGGTCGAGGCGAGGCACAGCCCAGACCGCGTAACAGTTTGACGCGATCGATCGTCAGCCAATTTCGGAAACGGATCATGTCGGCGTCCGCGTGAATCCGCTGGAGGTGAAATGCATTGCCACCGGGGAAGTTGTAGCCGCCATACGCGGAGCAGACACCAAGGTATCCAGCCCGCTGCGCCGCGTGCATCGCTTGCGGCGTAAGATGGCGTGGCTGCCCATACGGAAAGGCAAAGAAGCGAATCGGCTGATCCAATCTTGCAGCCAGTTCGTCGCGGACGGTAATGATCTCATCTCGAAGAGTTTCCTCGTCACGAACTTGGGCAAGATCAAGGTGAGTTCGCGTGTGGGCTCCGATCTCGACGCCCTCCGTGGCCAGGGCTCGCAACTGTTCCAGGGAGTTGGGGGCCAGCGGACAGCCGGACTGGAGGTCATGAGCGAAGGGCCGCTGATGGAAAACGTGATCCGTGGAAACAAAGTAGGTGCATGGAATCTGCTTGCGGCAAAGCAACGGTAGTGCGAAATCACAGTTCTCGGCATAGCCGTCATCAAACGTAACGCAGACGGCCGGTCGCCCGTTGCGGCCCTGCCGAATCCGGCGTTGGCCTTCCGCGAGCGAGATCAGCTCAAAGTGCTCCTGAAGCCAATCGATTTGCCGAGCAAAAAGTTGACGCGGGATCGTCCACGCGTTCGCATGGGAATCGGCAACACGATGGTAGAACAGGACCATCACCGGCAAGGCCCCACGCCGGCTCGCCAGTTGATTGGCACTCAGCCGAAATGGGAAGGTAGCGTAGTAATTGGCAGCGACGAGACAACGTTTCCAATCCATCGTGAACCTCGTTCAACTGTAGCCCCGGGATTCGCGGCGACGGCCCTTTCTACGCGATCATGCCGTGGAGTGGCCGAAGGCCCCTGCCTCTCCATGGTGGCCTATTCTTGCTGAGGCACTCGGATTCCGTGTGCTCATTTTCCTCTCGCCGCATCGCAGTTGTCAGAATGCTGGTAATCGCCACGATCTTCGCAGTGGCCAGCCTGATTTGGGCGGCCGTCGCCATTCGCTACGGCGGACTCGCCCTGGGTTGCCTGCTGGTGGTCGTGGCCGGAAGTATCTTTGGGCATTCGTTCTTCCATCTGTCGGTATTGACGCTGGATCGCGTCCTGCTGATCGCTCTGTGCGGGCTGTACGTGCTCTATCGCCATTGCGGATGGCATGATCCCAAGCCATGGTCTGTCGCGGACGTCGCGCTCCTTCTGTTGCTCATCGCCCTGTCGCTGGGAACGTTCTCGGGCGATTGGCGAGTCAACAATGCGCAGCCGGCTTCGCGGTTTCTGCTGCTGTATGCGATGCCCGCCGCGCTCTACTGGGTCGCGCGACAGAGTCGGCTGTCGCGTCGGCAAGTGAACTGGATCTTCGCCGCCGTTGGGACTTTTGCCATCTACCTGGCGATCACCGCGTTAGCGGAAATGACCGGGCAAACCGGTCTGGTCTATCCGCGGTACATCATCACTTCCGCATACGATGAATTTCTGGGAAGGGGGCGAGGTCCGTTCCTGAATCCGGTGGCCAATGGTCTGTATTTGAGTACCGGTCTGGCTTGCTGGGCCATGATGTGGCCCGCGCAACATCGCTCGACGCGCGCGATCCTCCTGGCGGCCGGGATCCTGATTCTGGCAGGAAGTTTCGCGACGCTGACGCGCTGCGTCTGGTTGGGAACCGGCCTCGTTCTGCTATTCCTCATAACCCTGGGCCTCTCCCCGCGGCAACGCTGGGGAGTTCTGATCGTCAGCACATGCCTCGGACTCGTGACACTCAGCCTGAGCTGGCACAGTGTCATGGCATTCAAGCGCGATACGCACTTGAGCGCAGCGAAAACAGCCGAGTCGATGCGTCTGCGACCAATGCTGGCCATCGTTGGCTGGCAGATGTTCCTGGATCATCCGCTTCTGGGCGTTGGACTGGGGCAATACAAAGAGCATGACCAGAGCTACATCGCGGCGCGAACGGTCGATCTTCCGCTGGATCGCATTCGTCCGTACCATCAGCACAACGTGATTCTGTCTCTGTTGTGCGAAGCCGGCCTATTGGGCACGATCCCCTTTGTGGTTCTGTTGTCCTGCTGGACACGCATTGCCTGGAGATTCTGGCAGGACGGGAACGGCGATCCGACGATCCGTCGTTTAGGACCGGTGTTCCTGGCCGCTCTGATCAGTTATCTGACCAGTGGAATGTTCCAGGACGTCGCCCTCATCCCCATGACCAACCTGCTCCTGTTCTTCCTTGCCGGCTTGACGGTTTCGGCCGCTTCCAGCTCTTCGACCTGCGCGGCCCCGATTCCAGAAGCGAGCCAACAGATTCGACAGCACAAGTTCTGTTGCCCACCGGAACCGGTTGCCGTGACGCATTGAGGAACATGGGGCATAACTTCGTAAGCTTCTGTTTCATTTCAATCGATTGAAACGAGAGACGTTCACCGGCGATGCTGTTGAGAGAGACGAGATCCACCGCGCAAATCGTCGACGACGCGAGTTTTATCCGCGGCGGACATCTCGCAGGATTGGACACGGCGCGTTGCCTCGCTGTACTGGCCATCATTTGGGTCCACACGCCTCGTTCCGCAGCGTTGCAACCCACCATCATTGGCGGTCGGTTTGCCGTGCCTTTCTTTGTCGCAACCACCGTGCTCTTGACCATTCGTGCTCTGTGGAATCAGCCGGAATTGAGCCTTACGGCCTATGCCCAGAAACGTGCACGGAGACTGTTGCTGCCGTTTGTCGCCTGGACGGTGATCTACCTGGCGCTGAAGCTGTGCAAGCGGATCGCCATTCCGGATGCGCCAGCGAACTTCCTGGCTGGGAAGTCTGTCTGTTGGGGTCGGCCTACCATTTGTGGTTCCTTCCCTTCCTGTGGGTTGTGAGCTTAACCACTTTTGCCATCACCAGAATCGCGTTGGCCCGCGGATGGCAACCTGCGGTGGCGACCGGTGCCGGATTCCTGGCGATCGGACTCTGCCTGGTACCGCTGCGACCGGTGGCGCCGCCGTGGGATGGACTTTGGTACATGTGGCTGGCGCTACCCGCCGCGTGCGCATCGGTCCCGCTGGCAATCCTGTTGCTGGAGTACCCTGCGATCTTCTCTGGTCGGTCGATGGTGTGGTTAGCCGCGGCCACTTTCGTACTTGCCACCTGCCGAATGAACCACGCGGAACGGGCGGCTCTTCCCGAGACCCTGGCCGGCCTGTCCTGGCTGCTGCTGGCCCTGGCCTCGCCCCGCTTCGCATCGATCCGATGGATGCACCGGATCGCGTCGCTGGGCCTGGGGATTTACCTGGCTCACCTGTTGTTCTTGAAGGTGGGGGAAACGATCGCCGATCGCTGCATACCATCGGCAGGACCCGCGGGTGACGTGCTGCTTTATCTTCTTGCGGTCCTAGGCAGTGTCCACATCGCGTGGCTCCTTTCTTGCAGTCCGCGGACGCGCTGGCTGATTGGCGCAAACCGCCCGACCTGACACCTCGAGCCACATGCCACGAGCGCAATCAACGGTGATTCCACCACCGTCGAGGTGAAATGCAGCGGAGACTCACGTCATCGACCTAGCACACTCACGGTTCGATCGCTGATCGGTCAGGGCCCTGCTCAATCGACGTTTTCCTGGTACGATAATCCGCGGGATGTCTATCAGCCTCCGGAAAAGGGATCACGATCGTGCTGTCGCTAGATATGGTTCATCAACAGGATTGCGTACAGGGCATGCGGTCCCTGGATTCGCATTCCGTGAATCTCGCATTTGCGGACCCCCCCTTCAACATTGGCTACGAGTACGACGTGTACGACGATCGGCGGAGCGGCGAGGAGTACTTGGACTGGTGCCGGCAATGGATGGGTGAAATCTGTCGCGTCTTGAAGCCGAATGGCACGTTCTGGCTCGCCATCGGTGACGAGTACGCAGCGGAACTGAAAATGCTGATGCAGCAGGAGCTGAAGCTGACCTGCCGCAGCTGGGTCATTTGGTATTACACCTTCGGCGTGAACTGCAAGAACAAATTCAGCCGTTCTCACGCGCATCTGTTCCACATGGTTCGCGATGAAGAGGACTTCACGTTCAACGTCGACGCGATCCGGGTCCCTTCCGCGCGGCAATTAGTGTATCGGGATCGCAGGGCGAATCCGCAGGGACGGCTACCCGACGACACGTGGATTCTGCGACCGCAAGACCTGCCGAAGGGGTTTCAACCGAACGAAGACACTTGGTATTTCCCTCGCGTCGCCGGGACCTTCAAGGAACGAGCCGGATGGCACGGTTGCCAGATGCCGGAGCAACTGCTGGGCCGAATCATTCGAGCCTGTTCGCATGAGGGTGACCTTGTCCTCGATCCTTTTGCCGGCAGCGGAACCACTTTGGTCGTCGCCAAGAAGTTGCAGCGACACTACGTCGGCTTTGAAGTCTCCGCTGAATATGCAGAGCGGATTCGCTGCCGCCTGGCGGAAGCTCGTCCGGCCGATGAATTGAATGGCGCCCCCGAACCGTTGGTCAGCGCACCGAGCACGAGCGAAGGCAAACGTTACCGCAAAAGCGGTCCCCAGACTAACGATCGACAGCAATCGCTCCCCGGATTGGATTCCCAAGACTGAGGGAGCTCTCACGCCCCCAAGGAGACACACACGGTGAAGTTCGCGATCTGCAACGAAACGTTCCAGGATTGGCCGTTCGAGAAAGCCTTTCAGTTTGCCAAACAGTGCGGCTACGAAGCTGTTGAGTTCGCGCCGTTTACTCTCGGCAACGAAGCAACCTCGATTTCCGGTGCGCAACGCGCACAGATCCGGCGTCAATTGGATGACGCGGGTCTGCAAGCGATTGGGCTGCATTGGCTGCTGGCCAAGACCGAAGGCTATTACCTGACCTCGCCGGACCGCGCCGTCCAGGTCCGCACCGGACTGTATCTAACCGAACTGGCCCGTCTCTGCTCCGATCTGGGTGGACACCTCATGGTGCTGGGCTCGCCACAACAGCGCAACTTGCTGCCGGGTGTCACTCACGATCAGGCAATCGACCTGGCCGCCCGCACGATTCGCCGCGCTGTTTCCGCCTTTGAAGAACACGGCGTGACACTGGCCTTGGAACCACTCGGCCCCGCCGAAGGCGATTTCCTGCTGACAGCCGAACAGGCTCTGGAACTGGCAAGGCAGATCGATTCACCGCACGTGCAACTGCACCTGGATGTCAAGGCGATGTCGAGCGAAGAAAAGCCAATCCCGCAGATCATCCATGACAGCGCCAAATCCCTGGTTCACTTTCACGCGAATGATCCGAATCAGCGAGGCCCCGGGATGGGCGAAGTGGATTTCGTTCCTATCCTGCAGGCCCTTCGTGACATCGACTACCGCGGCTGGGTTTCTGTCGAAGTATTCGATTACGAGCCCGGAGTCGAGAGCCTGGTGCGTGACAGTATCGAATATCTGCGAGACTGCCTGTCGCGATTACCCGACTGAAACGCGACCGCTCGTCAGGCCTGGGGAATCCGCTCACCGGCAAACAATTCCTCCAACGGCTGACGCTCCCGAATGAGATGCGGTTGCCCATCACGGATGAGCGTTTCCGCGGCGAATGGCTTGGAGTTGTAATTCGAAGACATGACGAACCCGTAAGCCCCGGCGCATTCGATGACCAGGTAGTCACCGACCTCTGCTTGCGGCAATTCGCGCGCACACACGAATCCACCATCTTCCTGCGTGAAGATATCACCCGATTCACAGAGCGGACCGCCGACCACGACCTTCTGTAGCGAGCGACTTGGCTCGTTACCGTCGGATGTCGCCACGCTCATCGGGTGATAGGCTCCGTACAGGATGGGCCGTGCAAGGTTATTGAAACCGGCATCCACCAGATAAAAGAGGTTTTCCCCCATCCGCTTGATCGCCCGAATCTCGGTGACCAGATAACCACTCTCGGCAACCAGATACCGCCCGGGCTCGATCTCGAGCCGGACGGGAGTGCCCCAGTTTCTTGCTCAACCGCTGCCGAGTTTCATCCCACAAACGATAATACTCGTCGAGATCCACGTAGTCGTCTTCCGGGTGGTACGGAATCGGCAGTCCGCCACCAGTACTGACCATTTCCACCGTGGGTCCGACGGCGTCCACCGCCGCTTCCATCGCACCGCAGATCTGCGAGAGATGCTGCAGGTCGGTCCCGGATCCGATGTGCATGTGCACTCCCGTGACCGTCAAACCGTAGTGGCCGGCGCGCGAAATGCACTCCCCGATTTGGCTGTGCCAGATGCCGTGCTTGGATTGCGGTCCCCCGGTGTTCGTCTTTTGAGAATGCCCGTGCCCAAACCCGGGATTCACTCGCAGCGTTAACGAACGTCCGGGGGCCACTCGACCGTACTGATCGATCATGTCCGGCGATCCAACATTGACAGGAATACCGTGGTCGACACACAGTGGCAACGCGACCTGATCGAAGATATCCGCCGTGTAGACGATCGGCGGAGGATCGCCGGCCGGGGAATAGCCGGCCCGCAGGGCGCGTACGAATCTCTCCCGCACTCACCGCATCGACGAGTACGCCGGCGCGACGCATCAGATCCAGGATGGCCAAGTTGGAACAAGCTTTTTGTGCGTAGCGAATCACGTCAAATTGGCGAAGATCGGCGATGCGCTGCTGAATCGTCTGTTCGTCGTACACATACGTGGGTGTCCCGAATTGCTGCGCCAACGCGGCGATCGGGAGGCCGGCAATCTGTTGTCGGAAGACGGGCCGAGATTCAACGGAAGTCATTTTCCATCCCCTTTCTCAAGGAAAAGAAGCACCCGGTCGGTTCTCCGGCCGGGTGCTTCATCAAGCAACTGGAGCAGCCAGTTGACCTCGCGCCGTCGAGATCAAAAAGCTCCTTGCGCAGCGTTCATTTGGACTCCCTGCCCGATCGCGCGCAACACACCTTCCTCCAGGAGGAAGCGATAGGTCATTCCATCATCGATTGGCAGCGTTCGAATCAGCACGTGATCCTTTCCGTTGGACTGTGCCAAAATCTCGGCCATCCCACTGATCATCGGGTTCTCCTCGACCGACTCGGCGAACTTCATAATCGAACCGAGGGCAACGACCGCCTGAAACGGCTCCACCGCCTGATCCGGCGATTCGGCCGATGCGTCCATCATCTGCTTCAGGTAGGTGATTCCATCCGTACCCAGTGCCAGGTAGGCCGATGTCTCGCCCGTTCCAACGACAATATTCAGCTCGTCGCCCAGCACGCGATGTGCATACTCGTCTTCCGATATCGGCAGCGAGAGCGTATGGAAACGAACGCCCGCATGTTCATCGGCATCGAACTTCACACTCGAGAAGGAGATGTCGGGTTGGTCGTTCGCCATCTCAACTAGCTGTTTGACCGCGGTCTCGACTTCGCTGCCGCTGGCAACATGCGCGGCCGCTACCAATGTCATCGCCTTTTCTTTCAGGATCACGGAAGCGCAGGAATCCATCTTGCCGGTCTGGATCGTGCTCTTCAGCATCCCAAAGAAGGTATTCACGAGTTGCTTCGCCGCCTCGCGAGACGCTTCATCTGGCAGGTCTTCGTCTCGGTCGATCTCTCGCTGAGCCGACTGTTTGACGTTCTCCAACGTCGCCAAAGTCTGGTCAATGTCCTCCGGGGGGATGACGCCGTTCATATTCATGCTGATCGCTGCATCCGCCGCCAGGAACCCCGCAAACTTCGTCTTCGAATTCCGGCTTTCGGCGAACTGTTCGGCTAACTTGGTATCGGGACGAGCCGTCATCGAGATATCGAGGTAGGTTCGCCCACCTTCTCGATCAACGCCAAAGCCCAAGGTCAGCTGGCCTACTTCCTCGATCAGCTGCGTCATCTCTGCGATCTGCGCTTCGGCCATGACGCGTGCATTCGGATCGGCAGCATCTTGCATGCCTTGCTCCAGGCCCGCTCGGATCTGATTCAACGCCATCTGCTTGAAGCCATCCGGAATATTCTCGATGTAGGCGCGGATTCCAATGTCATAAAGCGTGTCCAGGTCGCCTAACGTCTGCCGCGGATCGGCGGGCACTTCGCTCAACGAACCGGCACTGTCGCTGATGAACGCCCAACCGCCCTGCTCCTTTACGAAAACCGGCCGAGGGCCCTGCAGCTGCTGCACGTCTCCACCCACATCCGTCGGGCTTCCGAGCTGCGGCTCCAGCTGCATCAGAAACGCCTTTAAATTCGTGACCGGCAGGAATCCCATCGGCTTGATCGCACCATCGTCCATCGCAATCACCAGCCCAATCGGTTTTTGTCCGTCAATTCCTTCGAGGTAACCTTTGGCCGTCGGCAACAGAAACTGGCCGATCTGAGCGTTCCCCGTCGCCTCGAACAAATACTCCACGTCCGACATCAGGGTGTCTGTCGCCCGCACCGAGATCACGACCACCGGCTCGGCGGCCCGTACGACCGAGAATGTGCCCAACAGCAAGAGGCATAGGGCCAAGCAACGCGAACTCTTCCGTATCCAGGAGTGGGATAGCACGGTAGTCATCTCCTTCGATGAAACGTTATCGGATGTACGACCCCAGCGTCCGGTACAGATCCACCGACCCCGCCAGAGTTCCTGGAAAGTCTACCTTCGGATCCAGCAGGAAGTTTCAGCCACATGACCGGGGCTGCCGTTGTCGCAGGCCATTTCGAGGCTCTTGGCTCGAGAGTTTGTGGGCCCGAACCCTGGAAATGACGGTCGCCGGCCGCAACGATCCACGTCCCGGCTCCCCCACAATGCGGCCCATCGGCCGCCCGCTACGTCAGACGACGCCCGCAGTCACGGGCCTGTCGCTGATGCGACCGACCGAGAATTCATCGATCAGGTGCCTGAGTCGCCGCGACGCGTCTCGACATAGCCCAGCTCTGACACGTGACCGTCCACATCAGCCAAACCGCAACGAGACGGCGGCCATCGATACCTGCCGACTCAACGCTCTCGGTAGGTAATCCGCCCCTTTGTCAGGTCGTACGGCGACAGTTCGACCTTGACACGATCTCCTGGAACGATGCGAATAAAGTGCTTTCGCATCTTGCCAGCCACATGGGCCAACACCTCGGGCCCATCATCCACCTGAACTCGAAATCGAGTGTTCGCCAACGCTTGCGTCACCACTCCTTCAACTTCGAGTGCTTCTTCTTTTTTAGACATACACTTCTCGACCACACATGCTCCATAACATTGAAAATACCGGGCAAAGCACCGTAAACTATACCAGTTGTAAGACTTGCGTCCAGAGCAACCAGACAAGGCAACCATTAAGATTTTCGCCGCCCACACTTTGGCTCGCCCGGTCAGAACGCCGACTTGGCCAGTGCTGACCCCCTGAGAGCGGCCCAAGCCGCGACCGAGCACTACCCCGGACCTCGGCTCGGATCGGTTCCACCACGCCGATCCGAGCCCCTGTCACTTCGGGCAACAGGACAGTTGCCCCTCCGAGAAACGACTATTCGTAAATCTCGATCACCGACTTCGCCGTCACAGCACCGTCCGGCCCCTCCGCATAGGCACACACCTCGCCGTAAGCGAAAGTTGTAGATTGCGACATACACAAAGCTCCCATCTGACTGAACGTTCGTCGTGCCCAGGACGCTGCCACTGAGGAACACGGTCCAATCGCCGGGATCCCCCACAAGGTTCTTGATCACTCCCGGTGACGATCAGATATCCGCCGTACAGCCTTACCAGCAGTCCGCTGATCGCCGGTCGCACCTTGGACGACGTGCGGCAAATCGGTGCCACGTCAATCGCCAATTCGACACCGGCAATTTGGCTGCTCCCGTCCGCCATCCCGGCCGTTGCCGCGAGCGGGCCGTTTCCCCAGCCTGTGGACATGCAAAGCAACGTGATGGCGACAGCGCTGGCGGGTAGCCGGATGCTCGATCGATAGATCATGACTCACTCCTTTCGAACCGAATGTGTGCAAGGATCTTCGCCAGACACAGATCTCGATCCGTATCCGCGAGGATCAACGATCTGCAAATCACCATCGGCCGGGTCGGACGAGATGGCTTAGCCTGGAATGCGAGCCCAAGACGATCGATGTCCTCAGATAGAAGCACCGCAGAGGTGCGTCTTAGGGCATCCCTGCGTCAAGATCAGGCCGCAACGTTAGCAAGGCGGCCGGCATGACCGCTCGATCCCCAGCGGTGGGCGATAGGCTGCGGTGGGCAGAGCGCAGCAGAGCTTGAAAACGCGGATTGTCCTCGAGCTGATGAAACGGGTGTCCGAGTTTGACTCCGTGTCGCTGTAGATCGTGACCGCGGACGCACGCCTGCTCGAGGTAGTCCAAGCATTCCTCCCACAGCTCCGCAGATTGATCAAGTTCGGCGAGAATACCTGCCAACTTAGCGCCGCAAAAAAAGGTCCCCGCGTCCTCCGGATGAAGTCGAATCACATTGCGAATCGCCTTCAGGCCATCCCGTGGAATATGCTTTCCGCCCGACACTCGGTAGCGTTCCAGCGCGAGAATCGCCAGATTCAAATGCGCCTGCCACATCTCAGAATCCAAGGCGATCGCGTGGCGAAAGGCAGCATCAGCCTGCTCGGCCAACTGTTCATAGCTCGTCCGTTGAGCACCGGAGGAGTTCACCAAGAGGTAATAGCAATAGCCAAGGTTGTTCCAAACATCGGCAGACACCGAACCATTTTCGATAAGTTTTCCCAATACGCTCAACGCAACATCGGGCTGGTGACTCTTGATGAAGCAATAGGCCTTCGCACTCTTAACCGCGGGATCATCTCGCAGCCGAGCGGAGAACCGCAAGTCACGGATGGCATCTTCGAGCAGTTCTTCGGAGCGGTCGAGCGAGTAGAGCTGGACGGCGGCAGCGGCCCGACCGAGATAGGCATTGGCGGAGACTTCTCCCGCGGCGAGACTTTGGCTGAATGCGTTTCGAGCCGCGTCGTATTGTCCTTTACGAAACAGCGCAACGCCAACTTTGTAGTGTTGTGCTGACTCCGAGGTACGATCGATCGACATCCCGTAGAACCCAACGAGCGGCACTATTATCGTCAGTAGAATCGCCAGCACAGATCGCCGACGCCGGCGGACGAATCGCCGAATGCGATGTGTCGGTGACTGATAGCGTTGCAATCGATCACGGACGTGGGCAATGGAGGGGAGGCGCTGACCGGGATCAAAACGCAGACAGTCGTCGACCAATCTTGACAACTCCGTGTCAACTCCCGGATGAAGCTGGCTGACCGGCCGAATGCTGGCCGACTGCAAATCCAGCAGGCGCGCCGCTGTCACATCCGGATCCAGATCCAGAAAGTCACCCTGGAAGGGAGTTCTTCCGGTGAGCAATTCGTACATGAGACAACCGAAGGCGTACAGATCGGCTCGTTCGTCCACTCGTTCTTTCGAATCACACTTTAACAGGTGGGCGCGGAGTCTTTCCGGGGCCACATACGGAAAAGTCCATCCGACCTGCAACGAACAGGCGGGGTGTCCGAACGCGAGATTGAAATCGACCAAGACCGGTTGACCATCGGGCGTAAGCAGAACATTCGCTGGTTTGATATCGCCGTGCATGATGCCGCGCTGATGTGCGTGATCGAGTGCATCGGCAATCTGAATGCTCAGCGTCACGATGCCCGCAACATAAGACGATTCGGGGCGGATTGGCGAGTGGGTCACGACCGGCTGAAAACGATCGCCCGGTTGGATGTGTCGCCGCGCAGCATCCAGAATGAGACCTGCCTGCTCCGGGGGATCCTGTTGTTCTGGAAACGCGAGCTCAATCAGATCATGCAATGTGCTCCGCCCGACGAAGGGCATCCACAAGGAGTACAACTGCGATTCTTGGTCGTACTGAAGCGCCTGCACGGGAATGATATGGGGATGGTTGAACCGCCCCAAGGCCTCCGATTCCGGTAGGTCATGTTCGGTCATCTTCACCACGGCGAATCGCCCACCCAGATTGGGCTGCGTGCAGAGATACACTCGCGAGAAGGCCCCTTGTCCGAGGATCTCCTCAATCCGCGAGCCCAAGAACTGATCTCCCGGCTGAGGCCACGACCGATTGTCGCGCACGGGAGACGGAACCAGGTTTTGCCGCGCATACTCATCCGTGCGAATGAAATCCATCAGCACGGTTTGCACCTTTGGAAACCGCTCGCAGAAACGCAACCCGTCAAACTCCTCGCCGCGCTCGCGTCGAAGGCAGTACTCTTCGTAGGCCAATTCAACCACCAGCGAAGAGAAGTGGTTCACCGCCGGATGTTCTCTCAGAAAAGTCGCAGCATCCGGGGACGCATCCTGTTGCCAAGTCCGTTTGACCTGCGAAACCAGTTCACGCTGATGGCGATAATCGATGGCCGCGGCCGAGCGACCGTCTTTTCGGGGCACGCCGCGTGAATGCCCATGGGATGTCACACCGAGGGTCTCCGCTGTAGACGCTGGAGGACGCGAGCCACCGTTTTTTCGCTCACTTCCAACCGTTCGGCGATGGCACGGTTGGTCATCCCTGCGGCTTTCAGCCGAAGAACTTCGCGGTGCCGCGACGGTTGTGCCCGCAGCATGCGATCCCACTGCTCGCGAGCGATCGCCATTTGACTGGGGGTCGGCTGGTTCGACCGCATCCGATCGGGAATCCCCCAAGACGGCATCCGCTGCTCCCGTTGCACGCTGTACTTCTGGGTCACTCTCCGTCGATGTTCGTCCACGACCTTGTTGCGGGCCATCCGCTGCAGCAGCGCAATCAGCTGCTCTGGGCGGCGCAAACCGGCCCACCGCGCGGGGCAGGCAAAAAAGCTGGCCCATACGGCTTGTGTGAAGTCAGCCGAATCAAATTTGTTGCGCAGACGCGAGTTCAGCACCCCGCGAACGACCCGCAAAATGCAGCGCCCATAGACGCGGACCAGCTCGCTGGCTGCCTGTTCCGATCCTGCTTGAACAGCCCTGCAACAACTCGACAAGTCGCGGATCCGACTCCCTCGGATCTGTCATCCCAGACCTCGCGTAATTTGGCCTCGTCCTGGTCTTGGCCGGTCTCCGTATAGCCGGTCCCCATCGAACAACCGACGTGTCTCCGCTGCTGATGGCAGCGGAGCGTCGGGGCATTTTAGCTGAATCGTCGCGTCCCTGCCACAGGGATGAAACCACCGCATGCCGACGAGCGGTCAGTCAGCGCGGGTGGAAGAAATCGTCTGGCAGACAACCGTTTGCATTGAGGGCAAGGGGCGAATATCGGTCAGGATTTCCAGGTCGGGACGGTCGCTTCGCCGCGGACCAATAGGCTGCGGAGACTTCTAATTCGCGCCAGTTGCAGCGTGTTGCGAATCCACATCAGTCGCGCTCGGCCGGTGGCCGCAAACCGATCGCCCCCAAGGCAGCTCGCAATACTTCCCGGTCGGTTTCAAAGTGGACTGGGAATCATCGCACCCGTCGGATGACTTGCCGTCAGACAATTCGTTACGGTCGACCGGACATCCATCGAGCGAACCACTCTTCCGAGTGCAAACTCCGCCAGCCCCACACCCGCCGCGTTGCCATGCGTCGCCGACGTCAGGCCCCGAACAAAGATGTACTTGATCCGCGGCCGCTCGTCTCCGATCGCCGTATGGTCGTTGTGTTTGCGGCCAATCACATTCGTGTCCATCCCCGTGCCGCTGACGTTCTTGCCGATCTCATCAACCAACAACAACTCCGCCTCGTCGAACGGCAGAGCGCGCCATCCATTTTTGAGCCAATTGCAGCAACTCCCGTTCACGTGCCTCAAAGTCGGCCGGATGCACTGCTTCGATTCGCGCGGTCCGCTCGTGCGCATTTTCAACGATTGCCAAGCCCCCAGAATCCGGCACCGCTGCAACAACTTGCTCGGAGACACTTCGCGACAATCTGCCCAAAGTCGTAATCGTGGATCGCCCGGTGGTAAATCTTGGCCCCCTCGTGTTTTCCCAAGCCCAATCAGCAACATCTTCATCAGGCCGCTCTGCAGATCGCCGACGAATCCCGTATGCGGCTTAACGCGATTGCACACGAGGACATGGTCCGCTTCAAAAGCAATGCGGTCGAAATGGATCGGAAACCCTTCGCGTGCGCAGCAGACGGTCACGGTCTCCATCGAAGATCGGATCGGGCAACCACAGAACTGTTCCGTGATCCCCAGGCATCGGAGCACTTCCTGCTGCCCTTCGGCTGTGCCGCCGCCATGACTGCCCATCGCCGGCACGAGGAACGGTTCCGCACCCAGCCGGCGCAGATAGCCAACCGCCGCTCGCAAGATTTCTGCGATCTGGCAGATTCCCCGACTACCAGCGGTAAGGGCAATCGTCTGCCCCGAACGGACGGAAGCTCCAGCGATAGCGTCGCTCAGCTGACGGCACACTTCGGACTGCACATCCGATACGACGGGACCGTCGAATCGCTGCCGAACGCGAAAGACCGAAGGAAAGTCGTTCATTCCTATCACCTTGCGACGCCGCATTACGGCCATCCAGGTCCGTCGAACAGCACGAAAAACTGACGCCATCCCGAAGCTGCAGTCGATGCTCTCCCAAGACGACCCAGACGATGGACTGAGAACCATCGATTCGAAACACAAGCAGAAGTCGATTCGCTCTTGCGATGCATCCCAAGTGTCGTGCACATTGTAGCCACTCGAACGTTTCCTTGCTGAATGCCACCGCGAACTGCGACGAGCCCTAATGCGACAATCCTCAAGAAAAAACAGGTCCATCGACCGTCTTCCCACCCGCAGGTGGCGGTTCACTCGCCGGCAGAAACGACCGGGCCGTCGGTGGATCCGGATGGCGATCGGCATGCTGGCAGCCGTCATCCTGCTCCTGAGCCTGGCCCCTACGATCGTGTCCTACACGGGCCTGCATCATTTCGTGCTGCAGCGATTCACGGCCGGCCTGCCGGTTCAAGTGCGCTGCGAATCCGTCTCCTTGGGTTGGTTCAATCGCCCGAACTGTTCGAGCTGCGGATCGTGGACGATCAACAATCCCCGGTCGTGGACGTACAACAACTCCGGATCGCTCCGCCGCTGTGGCGTTTGGTACAGAACCCCACGGATCTGAAACGTGTCGAGCTGTTTCAGCCGACCTGCTACATCCGCTGTCGCGCCGGAGAAAGCAGCCTGGAGAGATCTCCTATCGCGAGTGGAACCCTCGTCGAAGGAGACGCTGCTGTGGCAGGGCGAAATAGATCATCCGCGACGGGAGGATTTTGCTGGCAGATGAGATGGCACAATCGACAGTGGCGATTGGTCGGTTGGCAGGCCTCCCTGCAGTTACCCAGCAGCCGGCAGGACGCTCTGCAATTCGAGGCGTCCCTGCCCTCCGCGGCTGAGTCGGCTACGGAGCCTCAGCTGCGACTGCACGGGTCGGGCGGGTGGATCGAGCGATCCGGGAAACGTCGAGATTCAGCTGGCCCTGCAGCAGTTTCCCGCGTCACCGGTGCAGCTATTGTCGACTCGCCTCGGTTTTCCGCTGACCGTTGCCGGTACGGTCGACGGTCAGCTTCACAGCCAATGGCAATCTGCCGATCCTCAGGCAACCGCCGAGGTGGGCGGCCAGATCAGTTGCCCAGAACCTGTCGGTCCATTCTCCTGCATGGGCCGAAGATCGTGTCGAATTGCAGCAAATGCAGTTGTCAATCGATCTGCAATCCCAGGGGCAATCGGTTGCCGTGCGCCAGTTTGCACTTATTAGCGATCTGGGAAATGTGCAGCTATCAGGCGATGTTGATCGCAGGGTCTTTGGACAATCCAACTGGACGACGTTCGACCTGCCTCAATCGCCCCTTTCCATTTCTCCGGTCAACTGCCTCTGGCCCAATGGGCTCACAGCATGCCCAAGCTGTTGCGTATCCGCGACGACACCCGGCTGGTTTCCGGGCAAGTCGAATTGGGACTTGCACTGCGACGTCCAGCAAGGTCACCCCCGCTGGCACGGAAGCATCGCCACCGACCAGTTGCAGGCCGAGCGCAACGGCCAGCGGATGCGTGTTGATGAACCGGTTCGATTGTCCTTTCGGCTGGCACAGACGACACGGGGATGGCGGATCGATGAGCTGGTGGGCCAGTCCACTTTCTTAAGTCTCCGTGGCGACGGGCAGACCAGCGACGGGACAAGTTGCCTGGCGGACGGACTTGAGTCACCTGCATCAAGCCCTGGGGCAGGTCGTGGATATGCGTGACATCCGATTGGCGGGAAAGCTGGAAGGTCAATTGACCTGGCAAACGGAATCCGGAAATGGTCTCCAAGCCACCGGGCACGTCGTCGGGCAAGAGGTGCGCGTCGCGTACGGACCGCGAGTGAATCTGGAGGAGCCACACTTTCGACTCGATCTTTCCGCCCGCGGGGAAACCAACCCAACAGGTCTTCGCCAAGTAACCAGCGCGGAAATCTCCCTGTTGGCAGGAGACGACCGTCTTCACTGCCTTCTGACCGAACCCATCGACACCACCTTGACCAATGAACGTTGGCCGGTCCGACTGCAAATCAACGGCCGGCTCGAATCCTGGTCTCGCAGAGCACAGGCATTGACTTCCGTCGGTCTACCGCCTCTTGCGGGAAACTTGACGGCCGACCTGGAGCTACTCGCCGACTCGGGCACGCTGTCGATCCCGGCCTCACAAATCAAGTTAGAGCCTATCCAACTACTGACGACGCAGCAGCAGGAGCTCTGGTCAGAACCGTTCGCCGAGCTTCGTTTTCGCGGCCGTTACTTGCCGCAACAGGACCAGGTGGAGGTCGACACGTTGGTGCATGAACAGCCGGCCACTCGAGGTAACTTGTGCCGGTTCTTTGGCAGAGCTCTCGACGAAGCTACTCGTGAATCTGAACGGCCAAGTGCGTTACGATCTACCACGACTGTCGGCCCGCCTGCGCCCGCTGTGGGGTGATCAGGTACAGTTGGCTGGCCAAGTCGCGGTGCCATTTCGCCGTGGCCGGAGTTTGCCGTTCGACAGGCAAGAACCACTGCACACGGTTTCTCGTTCGGCAGCTGGCCGAGTCGAATGGGTCCCCGCCGGAGCTTGCCGCGCAGACCGGTTTCGGCTGGGAAACCGCTCGGTTCTGGGGATTCGACGTGGGAGCCACCACGTTTTCAACTCGACATGCACCGCCAGCAGGTCACAATCGATCCCTTCTCACTGCCATTCAGCGGCGGGCAGTTGCACCTGGCACCGCAGATTCGCATGCGGAACGCGCCGGTACTGGTCATGGATCCCGGTCTGTTCGGCGAGAAGCTGGAAGTAACACCCTCGGTCTGTCACAGTTGGCTCAAGTACGTGGCCCCCGTGCTGGCTGACGCCACACGGGCCGAAGGACAATTCTCGGTCACGCTGGATGAGCTGCGAGTTCCGCTGAGTCAACCTACGGCCGCGCGCATCTCGGGCAAGCTGGCAATTCACAGGCGCGTGTCGGTCCCGGCCCACTCTCGCAGAAGCATCCTGAATGTGGCCCGTCAGATCCAGACAATCGCCGACCCACAACGGGCTGCGGCCGGAGTCTTGATCCGAATGCGATCTGGATTCTGATGCCGGAACAGGAGGTGCCATTCCGGATGGAAGGCGGTCGTGTGTGGCACGAACGGATGACGTTCCGCATCCGTGACATCCCCCTTCGGACCACCGGCTGGGTGGCCCTGAACCAACAACTGTCGATCACCGCCGAACTTCCCATCCAGGAACGTTGGCTGGGAAACAACCGCTGGTTGAGCAGCCTGAAAGACCAGACGCTTTCGATTCCCATTCACGGGACTTGCAGCAGCCGCAATTGGACCCGCGGCGTGATGAGCAACTTGAATCGCCAGTTCGTCACGGGGACAGCCGAAAACCTGCTGCAACAGGAAATGCAGAAGCAGTTGCAACGAATTCTGCCCTCCTTGACCGCAGACGCAAGTGACCGGGCACGTCCGGAGCGGCATCGGGGCCGGGGATCGAGGCCTTGTCGGGGAAGCGGCCGGGCAACCGAATCGGATCCATGTGCGCCGAATCACATCGACGTCATGGGGAGGAATTACCGCTTTCGTACCGTCGGTCCGCCTGCAGCCGCACGACGGCCGTCACCGGAAAATGGTCTGACGGCGACGGAGTCCCCAAGCTCACCGGTCACGATTTCGGCCGCCCAGAACGGCACAAATGTGGCGAAACCAGAATCCAATCGATGCGTGCACCATCGCGTGCTCCGCGGAATCCATTAAACGTCCCCTCGTCCGAGCTCGGCGTACCGGATGCACCAGGCCGAAACGCGTCCGCAACCGCTCTGCGCCGGACTCAGTCGCCAGCAGATGCTGATACGGGGGGGAGTCTTCACCGCAATTAAAGTCGCCCGTGACGATCACCGGAGCCTTCGCGATCCAATTGATCAATTCGATCTCTCAACAGCCGAGCGGACTCCTTGCGCGCCTGATCACCTCGATGATCAAAGTGAGTGTTGAAGAAATAGAAGGGACGCTGGGCAACCACATCAAAGAGTTTGATCCATGTCACCATCCGGGGAAGTGCCGAATCCCAGCTCTCTCGACCCAGGCACTTCCGGCGTCGTACTGAGCCAGAAATGTCCCTGCTCCAGATCGACAAAACGGGTTGACCGGAAAAACACAGCACATTCTTCACTCGTCGGTTGATCCGGTACTCGCAACTTGCCCACGTACGTGTATTCCGGCAGGCACTGCCGCAGGTATTCTGCCTGAAATGACATCGTCTCCTGCGTGCCAATCAAATCCGGTTGGAACTGCCGTATCGTTTCGACCACTCGCTCTTGCCGATGGTTCCAGTGGTTCGGACCATCGTCAGCCGTCCCATAGCGAATGTTGAACGTCATCACGCGCACGTCAGATCGCGCCGTTCTGCTGTGGATCGGCCGCCACGGATTGCTGAAGGCAAAAGCCGCAACCACACCAAAGCCAATAGGAAATGAGCTCTCCGAAGCCCACGAGACGCCGGTGAAATCTCGCATCGTATTTGCCTCGCACAGAGTGAGATGGTCGCGTGAAGAATGTTGCGACCACGTCCCTTGCCTGCGATCAGGAACGCGGCACAACTTTCTTGCTCACGCGCGGACGATACCACGCTCTGTGGTGTTGCGTCGGGTCAAATCAGCGGGTCGACCGCTGTTTTCCGGCGACAGCGCCACCGGAAGCAATATAGACGCTGGGATCGTCGATAATCCAGGGCGTGGACCAACTGGATCCATCATCTCGATTGCAAACGTTGAAGAACAGCGTCCGGAATCGCTCCGCACGGTAGTTATACGGGAGCTGGCTCGTAACATGATCCGCCTGCGTCAGGTCGTCGACGCCTTGGCTGATGTAATAGTGGACCTGCCCGTCGGGGGTGCAGGACATGCCGAGCGTCCACCAGCCAGTTTCGGTAACTTCCGGACCTTTGAAATCGGCTCCTCGAACGTTTCCGCGAATCGTGAAGAACGCGGAATCCTCCTTGTAGCGAGCGTCCGTCTCACTGCGAAACTGAATGAAGATCCCGGGCCAGTAGACCTCGTCCGTATACTCCGGCCGGTTTCGAGAGAAGAAAAAACCACCGGATTTCTTCTCAGGTACTTTCCATGCGTGCGTCTGCAGGGCGAGGCGAAAACCGAACGTCGAGCCGCTGCGATTCTCCCATTCTTCAAATGGCGGCACGTACACGCGAACCACGCAGCTGGGACTTTGCGATACAGCGATCGTCCCCAGACGATACTGGCAGTTCACGACGAGATCGTCCTGTTGCATCGAGTTACTGAGAGTCCCGGGAATTCCGGATCGCAATGTCCGCATCAACAGCGCACCCTGGCTGCCAGGCAGACCACCTTCCGGGTGTCGGCACCTGCTTCATGAAGTCCGGGTGTCCGCGTTTGATACCTTCATACCAGCGTCCATTGGTCGATTTTCCCGTCGGCAATCGCTTCTGCTCGTCCTGCTCCTCACTGCTCTTGGGCAAGTTCTGCACGAAGCCCCACTGGGGATCTTCAAAGTCATCTCCCACTTGTGGCAATTTCTGTCCCGTGCCCGGAACGAGCGGTTCCGCGAACAGACTGGAGGAAAACAGAATGCCAAGCAACAACAGAGCCGACGGGCGAACGGCGGAAGCAGTCATGGGTCTCACCGCAAGAGAAAAGAGATTCGTGGAAAACTGCGAAAACCGCGTCGGATGATCATCCGAGCGGGTGACCGCAAGACGCTATGACGATACATCGGACCAGATTTCCCTTCGCATTCATTGAATCCACTACGGCCGGTCTTGGACGCCGTCGATCACCTCGACGATGCAATCGCGAGAGTTTCACCAAAGGGATGCGCATAAGAGCGGGAAATCCGTGGCCGTCGGGCGCCGCAGATCGCCTCCTGCCCCACGTCTTCCGGCTGGCCGAGGATGGTTTGCCGTACCGTCGTCTGGTAAACTCGTTCGGCGCTTGAACGCCAAGCGACCGATGTCGGAGTTGGGAATCGCACCGCCGCGATCTTCTCAATCGTTGCAGCCTTCGAGGGTTCCGTCACGATGACCCAAACGCTCCAGATTGTACCGGATCGCTGCACCGGATGCATGCAGTGCGAGCTGGCCTGTTCCTGGGTCCAGACGGGAACGTTCCAGCCGGCGCGAAGCTTGATTCGCGTCAACATATTCGACGAAGAGGCCAGTTACGCCCCGTACACGTGCCTGCAATGTGAAGAAGCCTGGTGCCTGAACGTCTGTCCCGTAAATGCGATCGGGATCGATGAGGTCACCGGTGCAAAACTGATCATCGAGCCTCTTTGCATCGGTTGCCATCTCTGCACGATCGCTTGTCCCTTTCGGCACGCTCTGGACGCGGCCGGACGAGGGCACTGCGACAAAATGCCACCTTTGCGGAGGTCATCCCGCGTGCGTCGCGGCCTGCCCTACGCGGGCGATCGAATTTGTCGATCGATCGGTGGCCGAGACGTGGCTGGCGACCGTGGGGCGAGCAAGGTGCACCAGCGTTTTGTCGAAGCGACTCAGCCGTAGTCGCTCGACTGCGGTTGCGTCGCCTCGCGAACTCCGGAGGGCGGAAGGGAGACAGATCATGGCAGGTTGGACCGGCAAACTACTGCGAGTGAACTTGACAACCGGGTCGTCATCGATCGAACCAACTCGCGAAGAATGGCTGCACGAATACGTCGGCGGCCGAGGACTCGGGGCACGCTATCTGTACGAGGAGATGGACCCCCGCGTCGATGCTTTCTCGCCGGAGAACAAACTGATCTTCGCCACCGGTCCCCTCACCGGAACGCCCGTGCCATGTGGCGCACGATACATGGTGGTCACGAAAGGCGCCTTGACACAAGCGATCACGACTTCGAATTCGGGAGGACACTGGGGGCCGGAGCTGAAATTCGCCGGCTTCGACCTGTTGATTCTGGAAGGGGCCGCACCACGCCCCTGCTACCTGTTGATCGACGACGATCATGTCGAGCTACGCGATGCGAGCGCCTACTGGGGTCAGGGGGTGTGGAATACCGAAGACGGGTTGCGACGCGAATTGGGGATGCCGACACTGCGCGTCGCTTGCATCGGTCCGGCCGGTGAGAAACGTGTCCGTTTCGCCGCGATCATGAACGACAAACACCGTGCCGCCGGACGCAGCGGCGTGGGCGCCGTGATGGGCTCGAAGAACCTCAAGGCGATCGCCGTCCGCGGAACCGGCGCAGTGGACATCGCCGAGCCGCGAAGCGTTCCTGCAGCGCCTTCTGGCAGATGCGGAAGGCGATGCAAGATGATCCCGGACGAGAAAGATTCGCGGAATTGGGAACCGCAGCGACGATCGACATGACGCAGGCGTTCGGGGCGCTGCCCACGCGCAACTTCCAGGAGGGACAGTTCAGCGAATATGAGAAGCTGAACGGAAACACGATCAAGGAAACGCGTCTGGTCGCCAACAAGGCTTGCTTCGCCTGCACGATCGCGTGCGGTCGCGTGACGCGACTGGGCGACCAGGCGGACAAGTTTCTCGTCAACATGCACCCGCGCAACTGGCGCACGGCGGGAGAAGGCCCCGAATACGAAACCGCATGGGCGCTGGGAGCCGACGTCGGGATCGGCGACCTGGACGCGGTGCTGAAAGCCAACTGGCTGTGTAACGATCTCGGAATGGATCCGATTTCGATGGGAGCCACGCTGGCGGCGGCGATGGAGTTGTACGAACGGCAAGTGATCACGGACGAGATGGTGGAACTGCCGTTGCGTTTTGGTTCGGCCGAAGCGCTGATCCGGATGACCGAAGCCACCGCCTTCCGCGAGGGTTTCGGCGACGAACTGGCGGAGGGATCGAAACGTTTGGCCGAAAAACACGGCCATCCCGAGCTGTTTATGGGCAGCAAAGGCCAAGAGTTTCCCGCGTACGATCCGCGCGGCTTTCAGGGAATGGGCGTCGCCTACGCCACCTGCAACCGCGGCGGATGTCACCTGCGGGCCTGGACTCCCGGAGTCGAAACGAGCGGCGAAATGGATCCGCACACGCCGGACGGCAAGGGGCAGTGGGTGGCCGACGAACAGAACCGCACCACCGCCCACGACAATACCGGCATCTGCATGTTCGTCGGCGGAGCCGGTGGATCGCTGGAAGCCCTCGTGCCCTGCACCGCGGCGGCCACGGGCGTCGCCTTCACGGTGGAGGATTTTGTTCGCGCGGGCGAACGCACCTGGAACCTGGAGCGGCTCTGGAATGCGAAGGCCGGTTTGACCAAGGCCGATGACAGCTTGCCGCAGCGGCTGCTGAAGGAGCCCCACCGCCGCGGCCCGTCCGCCGGTGTGACGGTCCAACTGGGTCCGATGCTGGCCGATTACTACCGGCGACGTGGCTGGGACGAAGCAGGCGTCCCCACGACCGAGAAACTCGCGGAACTTGGACTCGAATCCCTCGAATGAATTCGGATGACAAGCAGATGACCAGACAATTGGTGATTGTCGGCGGCGGTCCGGCCGCAACGCATGCCGCCGAGACGATTCGCAAACTCGACGGCGACGCGCAGCTTACAATGATCTGCGACGAGCCCCCCCATTCGCGAATGGCCCTTCCGTATTGGCTCGCCGGAAAGATTCCCCAAGAGCAGATGTACACGGGATCGGCGGAGACGTTTCGCCAACACGACATCACGTGGATGGAAGGCGTGCCAGCCGTTGGACTCGACGAAAGGAACCGCCAACTGACGCTCTCCGATCAGCGCGTGATCGCCTTCGACGAATCTGTTGCTCGCCACCGGATCGCGCCCGCAGAGCTTACCGATTCCGGGAGCCGATCTGCCCGGCGTGCTGAATCTGTGGACTCTGGCCGACGCACAGCAATTGCTGACGACGGCCGAAGCCTGTCACCCACCGCGAGTCGTGCTGGTAGGTGCGGGGTTCATTGGTCTGATCGTGCTCAACGCCCTGCATCAGCGCGGCTGGCCGCTTGCCATCGTGGAACGCGAATCTCGTCCGCTGCCCCGGATGCTGCCAACCGATGCGGCGACCCTGGTGCAGGAATGGTTGCTTCAGCGCGAGGTCGCCTGGCATGGTTCCTCGGAAGTGCGCGAGATCACCCAGGACGCGGACGGTAGCAAACGTGTGGCCTTGACCGACGGAACGCGTATCCCCGCCGACCTGGTGATCGTCGCCACCGGCGTGCGTCCCCAGTCTGGACCTGGTGCGATCGACGTCGATTCAAACGGACGCAGGGATCCTGGTCGACCATCGGATGCGGACAAACGTCGAAGGCATCTACGCCGCCGGGGATGTCGCACAAGGACCGGTTCTGGGCAGTGAGGAACTGCAAATCCACGCGATTCAACCGACGGCTGTCGATCACGGACGGATTGCCGGCGCGAACATGGCCGGCCAAACGGTCTCCTACGCCGGAAGCCTCTCCATGAACGTCCTGGACGTCTGCGGATTGCAGTGCTGCAGTTTCGGACGTTGGAACGATCCGCACACGGAGGTAATGGCTATCGGGAATCCCGGCCGTTCCATCTATCGCAGCCTGCATTGGACCGGCGATCAATTGGTCGGCGCCGTGCTGGTCGGGCGCCCGCAGGATCTGGGAATGCTGACGGATGTGGGGATGATTCGAGGACTGATCCAGAGCGGCGCGTGCCTCGGTCCCTGGAAAGAGCACTTGCGGACCTATCCGTTCGACATTCGCCGCGCCTACGTCGCCAGCGGCGTCGCACATCGGTTGACCAAGACAACGCTGCTGGGTCACCCGACAAGCGATCGACACTACCGGTCCGATTCTCGTCCGGTAAAACACGAACCCGGCCCGGCACATCAACGGTTCTGCAACTTGCCCAGTTGAGCCATGGAAATTCGCGTGAAACTGATGGGGCTGCTCAAGCAGCACACTCCGCCCGAAGGCCGATTCGATGTCTCCGAACGAGCAACGATCGATGATGTGCTGACCGCGTTACAGATCGTGCCCGATCGCGTGCAAGTCTTCACGGTCAATGGCACCTTGGTGCGAGATCGCTCGTATCAGCTATCTTCAGGCGACGAGCTGATGTTGCTGCCGCCGGTCGGCGGAGGCTAATCCGAATTCTTCCTCATCGCCGAACGCCGGCCGGACTGTTTCACGGTTCGCAAGTCACTCGTCCTGGTTGGCAGGTTGATCTTCCGCGGATTCATCGACCAGCGCAATCACGGTCTGGCCCCGCTTGGGCAGGAGGGGACTTTCGGCGGTGGAAATCTGCAGCATCTTCGTCTCGGTGATCACGAACAAGACCAGTGCCGAGTCGCCGTATCGTCGCTCAAAATCGGCGTACGTGAATTCGTCGGTGATCCGGGTCTTCTTCACCTGCGAGCCTTCGGCCACACGCGAGGCAATCTGCGTGTACGTCGCGTTCTTGCCAAACAGAATCCGGCCTTGCCGATTGGGGGAAACTGGAATCGCGTTTCTTCAATGTCGTTTCGCCCGGCGACAACTGATACACCTCGGCTCGTCCGAAAACGGGCGCGAATTCCATCGCGGCTAACGTATTCAGATCATCGTTGGGAGTAACCGCCAGGAGGCGTCCCAAGCCGGCCAGATCGATCTCTTCCATGTATTCCGAGATGATACTGGCGCATTGGCTCGGCAAACCCTCCATCGCGGCCGCTGCCACGTGTCGGTAGTTCGTGTCGACCAGCAAGACGGAGATTCCTTCTTGATGCAGCATCTTGGCCAGATTCCGCACCCAGAGCGCCGATCCGGCAAACAGGACTCCCTGCGGATTCTTGCCGGCCAACCCGAGCCAACGAGCCAGGGGCGCCGAAATCGGCCCGTAGAAAGCAACGGTGCCCACAATCACCAGAAACGTCAGCGGCACAACCTTCTCCGGGCCCACCAGGCCCGCCGCGTCCGTATGCAGTTGACTGTAGTGAGTCAACTCGAGGGCGAACACGGAAGAAACGGCAGCGGCGACAATTCCGCGCGGCGCCAAAAACGCCAGGAAGACTCGTTCTTGCCAGGATAGGTCGCTACCCCACGTCGAGAAGAAGACCGACACCGGCCGAACGATGAAAATCAGCACGGCCAGAAAGGCGACACCACCGAACCCCAATCGAAAGAGATCCTCCACGCGAATTCGCGCCGCCAGAACAATGAACAAGCACGAAATCAACAGCACACGGAGATTCTCTTTGAATTCCAACACATGCCGCACCGGCACTTGTCGTTGATTCGCCAACGCCACGCCCAGAACCGTCACCGTGACCAAGCCGGCCTCGGGGGCCAACTCGTGCGAAAGGGCATACATTCCCGTCGCCGCCGCCAGAAAGACCGGACTGTGTAGAAAATCCGGAATCCAATAGCGACGCAGCCAACGCACCAGCAAAAAAGCGGTGAGCAATCCCAAGCCTATTCCCACGGCAAGAATCCGCAGCAGCATCAGCATGGAACCGGAGGAACGACCGATCACGACCGCGTCAAAAACCAGCGCCGCCGCCACGGCGCCGATCGGGTCAATCACGATTCCCTCCCATTGCAGGATGGAACCGATGCGCCGCGCCGGCCGCACGTGGCGCAGCAGCGGGCCGATCACCGTCGGTCCGGTGACCACCAGAACAGCGCCGGTCAGTGCCGCAACATAAGGCCCCATCCCGATTAACAGGTACGCCGCCAAACTGGAGAGCACCCAGGTGATCAGGGCACCCAACGTAACAAGCCGCAGGACCACGCGTCCCGCAGTCGCCGAGCGCGCTGATCCGCAGCGTCAGCCCCCCCTCGAACAGAATCACCGCCACGGCTAACGACACGGTCGGAAACAACAAATGAGGCGCGATCAGTTCGTCGGTGACCGTGTCGCCGTCCATGTGGGGGTTGTCACCGCACACGTATCCCAGCAGAAATCCCGACCCCAACAACAACAGGATCGATGGCAATTGCAATCGCCAAGCCAGCCACTGCGCGGTGATTCCCAGCACCAGCACGAGACTGAAGAAAATCAGAGGTTGAAGTGGGCTCTCCACAAATACTCGCTGTCTGCCTCAGAAACGTCGCAAGAGCTTGGAGACCCGGCCGGTGGCAACCCACTCGGCCACGAAAAGATTGCCTTGATGATCAAAACAGGCATCGTGCGGATGGACGAAGCGACCAGGATTCCATCGCTCCGGGTCGGAACGGATTTCGAACTGTTCGTCGCCGCGGATGCGGTCGGCGTCATCGCCCAAACGAGCAAGCACCCGGTTGTCGCGGCCCCAGAATCGTCACGCAACCGAACAGTTCGGGGACCACGAGCCGGTCACCGCGACGGTCCAAATTCGCGGGCAATCCGAACCCCGAAACCGTCTGGCGATGCTGACCGTCCACGGTCAGCCATTGCAGCGTGTGGTGCGCACGATCGGCGACCACCACTTGCGGCGGTTCGCCCGCTCCGCGGTCATCGATCCACAACCCGTGCGGCGTGTCAAAGGTGCCTTCCCCGTCTCCGGGGCCACCCCAGCAGGACTTCCACTGGCCATCGCGATCGTAGCGGTGAATGTAATAGGAACCATAGCCATCGGCGAGCAAGAAATCCCCATCGGGCAAGAAGGCGAAGTTCGTCGGCATGAACCGGTCGCGGCCCCAGATCTTCTGCGGATTCGTGTCCTCACCTTCCGCGTAAACTCCCGATTCCATGGGCGCGTACCGCTGCCAAACGACGTTGCCCAGCAGATCCAGCTTGGCGAACGACTTCACCTGCTGGTAGGCGCACACGTACAGAAACTGCTGCCCCTCTTCTTCGCGAACCTCCAGCCCGTGCCCGCCGCCCTGAAACTGGCTGCCGAACGAACGCACATAGCGGCCCTGCGGATCGAACACAAAAATCGCGGGATGATCCTTCTGGTCCGCGTGCCCCTCGTGAATCACGTACAGGAAATCGTCGCGATCCACGGCGACGTTGTGGGTCGTTTGCCACCGGAACGGATCCGGCAGCTGCGCCCAGTCGTGCAGAACTTCATAGCGCTCTTCGCCGGTGCCAATCAGAATCGGTGAATCGGTCTTGCTGGCCGTTAGCACGGCGGGAGCGGACCAGCCGGCCATCGCTCCCGCCGCCGAGGCGGCCAGAAAATCGCGTCGTGAAACGCGATCCGAAATCGGGGACCTTGGTTTCGTCATCGCGTTCTCGATCGATGGGGCTATTCCGAAAAAGCAGCGTCAAATTGCACATTGCTCGGCGTGAAACCCATGCGGTCCCGGACGAACGCGCAGGCCTCTTGTGCGCCAAACTCACGCTGCATGCCACAGTCTTCCCATTCCACGGACAGTGGACCATCGTATCCGATCTCGTTCAGCGCCCGGGCAATCTCTTCGAAATTGACCGTGCCGCGTCCCGGTGAGCGGAAGTCCCATCCTCGTCGCGCATCGCCGAAATTCAGATGGCTGGCAATGATTCCGCTCCTGCCGTCCAGCGTGACGATCGAGTCCTTCACGTGTACGTGGTAGATTCGATCGGGGAACGCTCGAATGAACTCCACCGGGTCGACGCCCTGCCAATGCAGATGGCTGGGATCGAAGTTAAAGCCAAATTCTTCGCGATGGTCGACCGCTTCCAACGCCATTTGGGCCGTGTAGATGTCGAATGCGATCTCCGTGGGATGGACTTCCAGCGCAAATCGCACGCCACATTCGCCAAACACATCCAGAATGGGGTTAAATCGATCGGCAAATAATTGGAATCCGCCATCGATCATCGATTGGGGCACCGGAGGAAACGAGTAATTCAGGTGCCAGATACTCGATCCGGTAAACCCGTTCACGACGCCCACGCCAAACTTCTGTGCGGCGCGCGCCGTGTTCTTCATTTCCTCGATCGCTCGCTGGTTCACTCCGTCCGGATTGCCATCGCCCCAGACGTAACCGGGCACGATCCCCTTGTGACGTTCATCGATCGGATCGCAGACCGCCTGTCCGACCAGGTGAGCACTAATGGCTTGACACTGGAGCCCGTATTTCTCCAGCAGTTCTCGCTTGCGTCGACAGTAGCTCTCGTCGGCCAAGGCCTTGTCCACCTCGAAGTGATCACCCCAGCAAGCCAGCTCGATGCCGTCATAGCCGAAGTCCCTCGTCTTGCGGCACATGTCCTCAATGGGCAGGTCCGCCCACTGTCCGGTAAAGAGGGTCACCAGTCGACTCATGGGGATCTCCTTTGAATTCTGAGGGGCGTTGGTGGGGAAGGTGCTATTGTGCCGATCGGATCGCTGTTTCGCAAGCTGACGAGGGCTCAAATGGACGGCGACCCTAACGACCGTCCCTTCCGTCAAGACAGGCCAGCCGGGCCATTCCCGAACGCGCCATGCGACTCGGCAGGCGGAGGTCCCCGCCGAGCGGCGCCGCGCGGTTCCCCCTTGGGAAGAGATGGTGCACAATAGAGAGCGTCTTCTTTGCGAACTCCGTCGGACGCCCCGTTCACGCTCGACGCGAACCGCCCAATCGAACGCCCATCAGCGACGGCCATGAACCATGATCCAACACCGTGGTAAGACTTTCTGGGGAATTTCAGTGGCGGTCGTGCTCGCAGTATCGGCGAGCGGCACGGACCTTTCCGCGGCGCCTCCCCCGGTCTATCTCGAGATCGCCACCGAAGTCGGGCTCTCGCTCGATGCGCCCTCCCGTTGGCTGCGCGCTCTGCAAGACTTACCACTGGCATCCCTGCGAATTCGGCGAGCCCGCGGGGGCGATCGGCCGCTGGTCGAAACGCGTGGTCGTGGAGCCGACGTGTCGTACCGCGTCGTGGGGATTGTCCGCACCGACAATCAGCTTTATCTGCCGGGCGGAAGATTTCGGCTGCAGGAACAGGCTCGTTTGCGACAGTGGCTGAGCGACCTGGGCACCGGACAGGATCCACGGGAGGAGCGGCCAACCAACGCGTTCGGCCTGAGTGAACGAGACCTCGTCGCACTCGTCAATCGCCTCGCGGCGCCGGTCCGTAAACCGACAAAAGACCAACCGATCGCTCAAGTCGTTCGGCAGATCGGCGACGACTTGTCGATGCGATTGGAAATGGATCGCGCCGCAACCACCGCATTGCGAACCGGAGCAACCGTACCGGACGAGCTTCTGGGAATGAGCGGGGGTACCGCGCTGGCCGTAGCCCTGCGTCCACTCGACCTGTCGCTCATCCCCCAAATCGATCAGGGACAGGTACGTTTGAAAATCTCCAGGGCCGCCAATCTGCCCCAGGCCTGGCCGGTCGGCTGGCCCCCGGAACAGCCACCGCGGGCGACGCTGCCACGACTGTTCGAGTTTCTGCCGGTGGAGATCGCGCAAACACCGCTCGACCAAGCACTGGCCGCCTTGCAGGGCCGATTGGAGGTCCCCTTCCTGCTGGACCACGCTGCTCTGAAACGCCGGCAGATCGACCTGTCGCAGATTCCGGTCGATTTTCCGGCGAAGCGAAGTTTCTACCAGCGGATTCTCGATCGCCTGCTGTACCAGGCGGGACTGGAGGCCGAGTTGCGAGTGGATGAAGCGCAACAACCGTTTCTTTGGATCTCCTCCATTCGTCCACTCTCACGAGGTTGAGCCACAGCCGAGGCAGCGTCAGAGCAGTTCTTCGAGCTGTGTCACAAGCTGCTCGAAGTACTGCAGCGCCGTGTTGACCGGCTCGGGACTCGCCATATCGACACCGGCATCCCGCAACAGGTCCAGCGGATCTTTGGAGCATCCCGCCTGCAGGAACCCCAGGTACTGCTGCAGCTCCGCTTCACCGCCACGCAACACGCGTTGGCTCAGGGCGATCGCAGCAGACAACCCTGTGGCGTACTTGTAGACGTAGAACGCTCGGTAGAAATGCGGAATCCGCAAACACTCCAGCGACAGGCATTCGTCCAGTGCGAAGTCCGGTCCGAAATAGGTTTCCAGCAGCTTGCGATACACATCCTTGAAACGCCTGCAGCGTGAGCGGTTCGCCCGCTTCTGCCATCTCATGCGTGATCTTCTCAAACTCGGCAAACATCGTCTGCCGAAAGATCGTTCCCCGAATGTCATCGATTTCGCGGTTGACCAAATATGCCCGCCAACGCTCGATCCGCCGAATGCTCCAGCAGATGATGACTGAGCAACTCCTCATTGAAGGTGCTGGCGACTTCCGCCACAAAGATCGTGTAGTCGTAGTACGAAAACGGCTGGTGGCTGGCGGAGAAATGGCTGTGCATCGAATGCCCGGCTTCGTGCGCCAAGCGTGAACACATCGTTCAGCACGTTGGGCTGGTAATTCATCAAGATGTACGGATCGCCGTCATAAGAACCGCAACTGAAAGCACCGCTCTGCTTTCCCTGGTTCGGATAGCGGTCGCACCAGCGTCCCAGCAAGCCGGTCTCCAGGACGCTGCAATACTCGTCACCCAACGGCTCCAGCGCGGCGAGCACCAACTTCACCGCCTGCGGCCAACTGTAGTTTGTTTCCAGGCGACTGAGGATCGGCACGTACGTGTCATAATGATGAATCGTTCGCAGCTTCATCTTCCGGCGGCGCAATTCGTAGTAGCGATGCAGCGCGGGCAAGTACCGGTGCACGGAACGGATCAACTTATCGTAAACAGCCGGCGGCACCTGGTCCGGAAACAAAGCCGCTTCCAGCGAGCTTCCATAGTTCCGCGCGCGTGCGTGAATAGACATCGCTCTGAATCGAACCACACAGAGTTGCGGCCAGAGTATTTTCATGCGCCTCGAACTGCCGGTAATACTGCTGAAACGCCTGGCGACGCACGGTTCGGCGGGGCGAGATCAACAGTTGCGAAAACGTCGAGTTGCTCAACTCGACCTGCTCGCCCTTTTCATTCTCCACCACACCGAACTTCATGTCGGCGTCCAGCAGCTGGCGAAAGGCGCGACCGGCCGCTTGTGCCATCTCGCTTTGCATCGCAAGCAGCTCTTCCTCGCGCTGGCTGAGCGTGTGGGGTTGGAAACGCAGCAATCGCTCGAGCAACAACCGGTAAGCAGCCAACTCGGGCGCATCGATCAGCTGTTGGACTCGCTCGGCCGGCAACTCCAGAATCTCGGGACGAATGTAGCTCGCCGCCTCCGCCGCCCGGGTCGCGACATGCTGGTACTGCCCCAGCCGATGTTGCGCCGTGCTGTCCGCCTGGTCCTCCGCCGTCCGCAAGAATGCGTAGGTCCCCAGGCGTTCGGCCAAACGGTCAAACTCCGCATCAAATTCCAGGCAGGCGGCCAGTCGCGCCGGACTCGCGCCCAACTGGCCCTGAAACTCGGCGTAGCGTGCCGTCCATTTCTTCAGTTTCCGCAGGTCGCGTTGCCAGTCTTCGTCCTTCGCGTACAGACTGCTCAGGTCCCACGTATCGGCCGCTTTGACCCGCTGTCGCGGCGGTAAGCGTTTCACTTTACTCATCCGTTCAACTCACCACTGAGAGAGAGAATGGGGACAGAGACAGGAAAGAGTGAGGGCAAGGGAATGGGGGCATGTGTTCGTCATTGGTTTGACTCACCACTGAAAGACCGCCGTGCCCCAGGCCAACCCCGCCCCAAAACCACACAACAACAGTTTGTCGCCGCGTTGGATCTGCCCCAGTCGCCGCGCCTCGTCTAATCCCAACGGGATACTGCCAGCCGAGGTATTGCCGTACCGATCCAGGTTGACCAACAGGCGACTTCGAGGAATTCCGGCGGCGTCCGCCGCAGCTTCGATGATTCGCAGATTGGCCTGATGCAAGATGACCAGACGGATATCGCCCATCGGCACCTGCGCGTACTCGAGGACGTCCGAGATCGTATCGGCCAGGAGCCGCACCGCCCACTTGAAAACGGGTCGCCCATCCATGTGGATGTACTGTTGTCCCGCGGCCATCCGCTGCGGAGTCAACGGCGCTCGTGACCCCCCGGCAGGAATCGCCAGCAGGTCCGCTCCCTCGCCTTCCGATCCAAGCGTGTAAGCCAACAATCCCTGATCTTCTTTGCCGCCCCCCAGCAGCACCGCCCCAGCACCGTCGCCGAAGAGTGGATACGTCTTGGGATCAGCCGGATTGACAATCCGCGTGTTCGTGTCGGCGCCAATCACGAGCACCTGCCGGCAGGCGCCGGTCTTGATGAACTGCGCTCCGGTGATCAGCGCGTACATGAACCCGGCACAGGCAGCGTTCAGATCCATCGCCGCAGCCCGCAAGCCCAACCGCTGCTGCAACAGACAGGCCGTCGAGGGAACCGGCTGATCGGGTGTCATCGTGGCCACCAACACCAGGTCCACGGCGGAACCATCGGTTTTTGCGGAGTGCAGGCAGTGAACCGCCGCATGATAAGCCAAATCGCTGGTCGCCACCCCGGCTGGCGCACGCCGACGCGTCTGAATGCCGGTCCGTTGCACGATCCAATCGGAATCGCAACCGAGTTCCGCCAGATCCGCATTCGTAACCGTCTGCTGCGGAACGTGACTGCCGGTCCCCAGCCAAGTCACACCGGTCAACGACCTCAGACGGCTTCGCCGAGAAACAGAGTCATCGGGAACGGCCGTGGGACGCTCGGCTTCGTTCGTGACCGATTGAGAACTCATCGCATATCCGTCCATCGTGGGGAGTCAACTCGCTGCCCAACCGTTGTCGAAAGGACTGTGCCCCGCCCCGTTCTCCGATCGGGCAGGATCGGTGAAGAACAAACGACCTGGCGATCCGAAAAGACAATCGCACGCCCCGCAGCCGGGCAACGGGAACCGCTGAATATAGAGTCTGAACCATCGACTTCCAAGTGCGTGGGCTCCCCGCTGCCCTCGCCCCTGCAGGTGGTACATCAGCCGAGCCACAGCGCGGATTTCCAAACCGTGATTCGGGAGGGGGAGGCTCCCGGTTTGGAAACCGCCTCTAGACCGGTTCCTGAGGCACGTTGACCCAGCCGGCCCCGTCGCTGGACTGCAATACCGCGTCCGCCACAATCTGGGCGGTCAACCCGTCGTAGAAACTGGGGACAGCCGGACGTTGCTCGCGAATGGCCGAGTGGAATTCCCAAACCATGTCATAGCGAAAGACAATCGCCCGGTCCGGATCCTCCAAGCTGCGCGTACTTCCCTGTGGTTTCAGCAACCGCTGCGGCACAGGTACGGACTCCAAATCGCCGAGGTGCCGTCCCAGAAGCACTTCGTTCGGCTCATGCAATCGATAAACGGCCGTACCTTCGGAACCGTTGATTTCCGCCCACTCATGCCCCATCCCACGCAGGTGATACCCCTTCGCAAGGGTGGTTCCCTCCCAGACCCCCACCGCTCCGCAACGAAAACGCCCGATCAAGGCGGACCAATCATCCACTTCCGAAGGAGCACACGCGGTGCCATCGGCCGTTTCGCCGCGGTCCGCGAAACGAGCCACCGCTCCACAAACCTGATCAATCGGCCCCAACAGGTCCTGGGCAAAATCGATCCGATGGATCGTCATATCGTACAGGTCTCCCGCCCCAGCCTGCTCCTTCGATTGCCGCCATCCCCAACTGGTTTCCGGGAGATCGAGAAACCGCTGACTGCGAAAATGCCTCGGTTCCCCCAGGCCACCCCCTTTTACCATTTCCCGCAGGTATCGCATCGCCGGTGGAAACCGGTACGTGAACGCGGTCATGTGCACGACCCCCCGATCGCGGGCCGCGTGGTACATCGAACGGACTTCACTCGCAGATAAACCAAGTGGCTTCTCGCACAGAACGTGCTTTCCACGTTCAATCGCCGCCAGCGCGATCGGAACGTGCCAACGGTTCGGCGTGGCGATGATTACGGCATCGATTTCCGCCTGGTCCAGCAATTCGTGGTAGTCCAAGTAGGCCTGATCGACGCCCCATTCGCGTCGCTTGGACTGCAGCAGTTGCGGATCGGCGTCGCAGATCGCTGCCAAGTCGGCCCGCGGATCACATTGCACACCGGGAAAGTGCTGCAATTGACTAACACCACCGACCCCCACGATTGCCGTTCGAATCTTCTTTTCTGACATCCTACTCCTCGCGGATATCCTGTGAGATCGCTGCTTCGCCGTCGCCTGCCAAACCACGGAAATCACCCAAACCCCAGAGATTTGCGGACACCTACAGGTGCGACTCGGCACGCGACGGATTCGAGAAAACCGAAGCTCAACCCCCGAGAAGGGGTGTCCGACCCAAACCCAGGTCGGTAAATTCAACGTATGGGAACCTGATGAGGCAGGGAGCTCTACGAGTCTACCCGGAATACACTGCTGACACGAGGTTGCTCAGCAGGGATTCCGCTGGCTCGCCTCTGGGGGGTTGGATACATCCGCCGTCTGGATGGAGTGCAATTCGTACCAGGATGTAAGTTTGTGTGAAATATGTGCTTATTGGCAGTGCAGTATCGGCTTGTGCCCGAGGCCCCGGTGCTGGTGGCCGCAAACCGTGAAGAATTCTACGAGCGTCCGTCGCAGCCCCCTTCGATCCAATCCGGCAAGCCCCGTGTGTTGTGCGGGGTAGATGGCCAAGCGGGTGGCACGTGGTTGGGCATCAATCAACACGGTCTGGTCGTCGCGATCTGCAACCGTCGGCGAACGATTCCCGTGTTTCCCTCACGGTCGCGGGGGGTATTGTGTCGCGAGCTACTGAAATCGGAATCGGCGGTCCATGCGCGCGATGTCGCGATGGAGGAGCTCTCGAGCGGCAAATATGACGGCGCGAACTTTGTCTGCGTGGATGCCGAGAGCGGGTGGACGGTGCACGGGGGCGACGAAATCAACGCCGTGGAGATGCACGAAGGTCTGAACATCATCGCTCACGGAGACCTGAATGATCCGCGGGACGCGCGGGTCGAGATGGCGCGCCGGTTGCTGACACTCCATACGCTGGATTCTCCCGTTAAATTCTTGGCTGTCGCTAGTAAGGTCTTTGCGCGGGCCCCCTCGCCACCGGGTCGTCCCAGTATCGTGATGCGTGCCAGGGATCGGGGAACGGTCAGTTCCACACTGATTTCCCTTGGCAAGAAACCACGCGATGCGATCTATCAGTACGCAGACGGACCACCGGATCGAGCGCGGTACGAAGACTTCTCGCCCTTGCTGCGAGACATCCTGAGCCGCGGGTTGCGCGAGGCCAAAAGTCGCGCGAAGACGTAGACTCGCAACGCAAACTCGAGGATCCGAGGGACCACCGATTCATCACTCGGGTTGTGTTGCGCCCCGTTTGTTGTGGCAGTCCATGACGCATCCGGACGAACCCGACGGGCGGAGCAACAATCCATCGGGCGGGAGACGCCACAGCGACCGGTCGACCAGCGGATGGGCGTGTTCATCTGGAACCTCGTAGAGCAGCCAGTTGCCATTCTTCCCAACGCTTTGAATCGCTCCTGATTCACGGAGGCTGTAGGCAATCTGACGGGCAAACCAGGGCGCGATGTCCAGCGAGCGCGCCAACTGATCCGTTTGAAACGGACGAGGCAGTTCGGGCGGAAGCACTGCCGCCAGATCCCGGGCGGTACGAAAGCGGCGGATGGCGGCAATCTGCAGCAGCTTTTGATCTTCCACTTGGTGGTCACGTTCCCGTCGTCGACGGCGCCGACCATGGCCGGGGAAGCGCCACTCCTCGATGGTCACCAGCGGCACTTCGAGAATCAGGTTCGGATGCGGGAAGACCCGGCCAAAATGGACCAGGTCTTGAAACAGTTCCAGCAGACTGCCCCGTTTCGGACTCATCCGCCGGTCCACCACGCGGCGACCTCGACCGGCTCGTTTCACGAGTCGCTTACGAAGGACAATCGGCTTGACCAGGCGGACATGATGGTCTTGCAGTAGAACCTGAATCTTGCGGCGAATCGCGGCGAGCGATCCGTGCTGGATCTCGATCAGTTCCTCGCCACGGACAACGTCGATTCGGAACCGGCCCAGTCGGACTTCTGTCTGGTCCTCGGAGTCGGCATAATGCGCTTTCAGTTGTCGATGTAGTGACGTCTCCATTTCGCCCCGGCGATCCAGGTCCTGGGTCGGCAAGCAACGGGCGAACACGCCCGGATCCGCTCAGGGGTTGGGTGAGATCCCGAAATCGCGGATGGTCAACAGCGTCTGCAGCTTGACGCCCGCCTCCGCAAACGCATCGGCCCCGCCTTCCAGGCGATCGATGATCGCCAGGGCGCCGATCACCTCCAATCCGAACGCCCGCGCTTGGGCGATCGCCGCCAGCGCACTTCCCCCGGTGGTCACCACATCTTCGACGATCACGACTCGATTGCCGGGAGCGACCGGCCCTTCGATGCGTCGCCCTTTCCCGTGTTCCTTTGCTTCCTTGCGGACGATGAAGCCTTTCAGAGGTTGACCGGCCTGACCTGCTAAGGTAATTACCGCGGCCGTGATCGGATCGGCTCCGATCGCCATCCCGCCTACCGCATCCGGGAAATCCGCCGCCAGGAGACGCAGCATCCCGGCTCCGATCAGATTGGTTCCTCGAGAATCGAGGGTGACTTTGCGGCAGTCCAGATAGAAGGAAGCCTTCTTGCCCGAGGCGAGCGTAAAATCGCCGAACTCCAGCGCCTGCTCGCGAATCAGTTCGATCAGTGCCTGTCGATCGTAATTCGGCATGGCAATCGTCGCTGCTCCTCAAAAACGGCGATCTACGGCTTGACAATGATCCGCGAGCCGATGGACAGGATGGCGCGGAGGTCATCCGCATCAACATGGTTGACGGCGATACAGCAAAGGTCGGGGCTGCCAACATCGACATGGATCCCAACATTGTGCGCCGCCGTGATCTGCTCGCCGCGCAATCCAATCCACCGATCTCCATAGGGATTTCGCGGATCGTCGCGCGTGATTCGCTCACCGGTTCGCCGGTCAAAGAACTCGCGACCGTCTTCCTTGGCGACCACTTCATACACATTGTCACCCTCGGGCAATTCCGAACCAAGGCGGGCTGGGAACCGCCCCGCGTAGTAGCGTCCCAGGAAGACGGTGATCTCATTCCGCGCGCGGCTGATTTCAGCGCGAAACGGTCCGCGCAGCACTTTCAGCGATTCCCCGGCGCCAGTTCGTTCATGGGATAGATCCCGTTGATGCGAGCGAGAAATTCTTGCGGCACATTGTATTGTTGGGCCAAAGAGATGAGCGTTTCGCCCTCCTGCACCACATGAGCTTGCTCGAGAAAACTCTCCCGCGAATAGATCACCGTTCCCGACAACTGGTCGAGCAGCTGGATACAGCGTTGCGTCTGATCGGGGCTGAGCGACGGCTCGTCGTACCAAACAGTCAGCGCGAACAGGGCCTCGGCCAGCTGTCCGTTCTGCAAATTCATCTGCACGGATTTCCACGTTTCTTCGAATCCGCTGTGGCCGGCCACCGGCGGTGCTCCTGGCGGAGCGGACTCCTCCGTAACGGCCGGTGCCGCGGTCGCTTCGGGAAAATCGACGGCCGGCGTCTGCGGGTAGGCACTGCCGGCCGATGGATCGGAACCACGCGCATAAAACCCCTCGTCCGGAACCGGAGTCGCAACATCATTCGATGGCCCCGTCATGAGATTGGCCGGCGGATCATCCGCCGGCACGGGGGGTTCGCCAGTCCAGGGCGGCGTTTCCGGCGACGCCGCCTCATCCGTCGGCAAAGGTGCTTCGGGAGGAGCGGTCCGTTGGTCGCTTGGAACCGACCAAGGGTCCGGGGCATGCGTGAACGAGGGCGAGGTTGCCGTGTCGAGTTGCGGTTGACCTTCCGATATTTCCCGCAACTCGGAATCCGGTGGAATCGTCGACATTCCCGCATCCGTCGATTCGGGGATGTCGACGACCGGTGACTCCCAGTCCTCCGACGCCCCATCCTCGGTTGTCGCCCACGGGACCCCGTTCGGCCCCTGTGCTATCTCGGATGGAACCGGTTCGCTGAGAACCACGTACGTGCCATACCCCACGGCCAACAAGGTGACGGTGACGATGGTATTCTTAATCGAGTTCACCTTCGTCCTCCCTGACGAATTCTGAATGCGTGCGTCAACTTCCCAGGCTTCGATGGTTGCATCAGCCGGTTCACTGGAGTCGGAATACATGGCCTACCGCGATTACGACGAGGAAACATGGGACGACGAGGAGGGCGATGATTTCGTGGATAACGACATCAGCGAAACACTCCCCTGCCCGGAATGTGGACAACCCGTCTACGAGGACGCAGTGCAGTGTCCCTCGTGTGGTCACTACATTTGTTGGACCGAAAGCGGTCGGAGCCGCCAGCTTCCCTGGTGGATCGTGGTCGGGTTCCTGGCCGCTCTCGCCGCGATGGGGGGAATCCTCGGACTGGGCTTGGTCGCGCACTGACGTCCTCGCCTACCAGACCGTCTCACCCTCTTCGCAGCGGCGGGATGATAGAAGAAGCATTCCCAGGACACCAGACCAAATGGCCCAAATTTTGGCAGCGCAGCTCCGGCAGCCGGCGAAGTCACAAAACGGCTTGAGCCACGATGATCCGCAGAGGAAAGGTGCGGAAGCTTTGCCGAGCATCCGGCATGCGACCGAGCAGCGAACGCGAAGAGAGCTCGGACAGCATGGCAAGAACATCGGAAACGCTGAGCGCGGCGGAAGACGCGGAAGAGCACGGCGCGGCGAGGGCAAAACGCCGGCGATCAACCGCGGCGTGTGAGTTGATGGAAGGCCTCGGTCAATTGACGCGTTAACGCGCCGGGCTTGCCGTCACCGATCGGGCGGCTGTCGACCTTGACGACCGGCACGATCTCCGCGGCACTGCCGGTCAGGAAACACTCGTCGGCGATGTACACATCGTGTTTCGTCAGGGGAATCTCCTGAATCGAAATCGCCCTGTTCACTGGCCAGGTCAATCACGGCCTGGCGCGTGATCCCTTCGAGGATCCCCGCGTCGATGGGCGGCGTGAGCAGCCGACCGTTACGCACCAGAAACACGTTGTCGCCCGTGCACTCGGCCAGTTCGCCTTTGTGATTCAGCATCAGTGCTTCGACACAGCCGGCCTGCAAGCCTTCGATTTTCGCGAGGATGTTGTTCAGATAGTTCAGCGATTTGACTCGAGGACTGAGCGCCGCCGGGTGATTCCGAATCGTGCTGACGGTGACGATCTCCAAACCGTTCTGGTAGTACTCATCCGGGTAGAGCGTGATGTGATCGGTGATAATGATGACCTGTGGATCGCTGCGTGCGATTGGGATCCAATCCCAGCGTGCCAGACCCGCGCGTCACCACCAGGCGGATGTAGGCATCTTTCAACTGATTTCGCGCCAACGTTTCGTTAACAGCTCGCGCCAAATCGTCCTGGGAGAGCGGAATCTCCAACCAGATCGCTTGAGCGGAATTCCACAGACGCTCCAAGTGCTGCTCCAGCCGAAACACGACCCCGTCGTAGCTGCGCATCCCTTCGAAGACCCCATCGCCATAGAGCAGACCGTGATCGTAGACACTGATCTTGGCGTCTTCTTTGCGATAGGAATGTGCCGTTGATGTAGACCTGAAACGACATGCAATCTCGATGACTTGGATCGGTTACACCTGACTCACGCGGCCTTCGACCAGCTGCACGACTCGGTGGGCCCGTTCGGCGCTTGAGGCATCATGGGTCACCATGACTATAGTGAGCTGATGATCGCGGTTCAAGGACTGCAGCAACTCCAGGATCTGTCGTCCGGTCTGCCGGTCGAGATTTCCGGTCGGTTCGTCGGCCAGCAGCACCTTGGGCTCGTTCATCAACGACCGCGCGATCGCGGCGCGCTGCATTTCTCCCCCGGAAAGCTCACGTGGCCGATGGCTCAGGCGATGGCTCAGCCCCACGAGTTCCAGCAACCGGCATCGCCCGCTCCCGCTGGGCTCGACGACCCGACCAGGCTCGACGGACGGGAGTCGCAATCATCGCCGGCAGCAGGACGTTTTCCAGAGTCGTCAGTTCCGGCAGCAGGTGATAGAACTGAAAGACGACTCCCGACCTGCCGGTTTCTCCAGCGGTCTCGCCGGAGTGCCGAGAGATTGTCAATCCGTTCGCCATCGAAAAAAACTTCCCCGTCGTCCGGCGAATCGAGCGTTGCCAGCAGATGCAGCAACGTGCTTTTGCCCGATCCACTCTTGCCCACGATCGCCAGGAATTCACCATCTCGGACCGAAAGGCCGACCTCCTGCAGAACGGGAATGGTGACCTGCCCCTTGCGATAGCTCTTGCGCAACCCGCGAACCGACATCCGCACCGGCCGCTCGTCGGCCGTGGCACGAGACCGGGGCGACCACCGTCGCCGCCGGACGGGTCTCCACCAGCGACTCGCCGAGCAAAGGATCGGTCGTCATCGGCATTCGCGTCAGATCACTCATAGCGTAAGGCCTCCACGGGATGCATCCGAGCAGCGCGCACGGCCGGTAGAATGCTCGCCAGAACCGCAATCAACATCGCTCCGGCCACAATCCAACTGACCGTCGAGGCACGAATGATCGTGGGGATTTCTTGAAAGTAATAGATCGTGGGATCGAACACCTCGCGCCCGGTCAGCATCTCCAACCAGCCGGCAATCCGATTGATGTGGACCACGAACAGCAGACCGAGAACCATTCCCACGCCCGAGCCCACGAAGCCCAGCGACAATCCATACCCGAGGAAGATCGCCATGACACCTCGGCTGGGAGCTCCCAACGATTTCAGCACACCGATATCGCGCGTCTTCTCGACGACGATCATGAAGAAGGTCGCCAGGATTCCGAAATCCGGCCACGGTGATGATCAGGAACAGGAGAATATTCAGGATCGTGGTTTCCATCTGGACCGCGGCCAACAGCGGGCCTTGCATCTCCTTCCACGTCTGGATCCGATAGGGAAACAGTTCCGCCGGAAACCGCTCCCGCAATCGGTTGCAAATCGCATTCAGATCGGCTCCCGGCCGGAGACGCAATTGAATCGAACTGACACACGCCGCGCCGGTCTGCGGATCGACCATTCCGCGCAGATCCTGCAGATGTCGAATCGGCACAAACGCAAAGCTCGAATCGTACTCGCTCATCTTGCTTTCGTAGAAATCGACCACGGTCAGATTCGCGCTGACGGCTTGCGGAGGCGTGCCGGCCGTCGCGAAACGTCACCTTGATATCGTCGCCCGGTCGGCAGAGAAACAGGTCGACCACCTCGCCATCTGGCGTTCGATGACGAATATTGGAGGTGGCGATTCCCAGCACGACTCCCACGTGCTGCTCCTTCAGCGGATCGAAGGTGTGCTGGTCGTCCGCTTCGGTAACCTCGGCAAAGGGATCGGCCGACAGATCGATCGGCGAAAGACCGGTCCCGGACGACGAGCGGCCGGAATGCCGCATCGGAGTCTGGCGGACCGGGCGAAGAGGAAGCAGGAGGCAATTTCTGCAGCTGTTCCTGGTAGAACCGGTCCTGATTCACTCGCACTCGCCGGTAGCTCCAGCCCGCATCCGCCAGCCGGTCGTCATAGCCCGATTCACGCAGCAAGAAACTCAGTTGCTCCCGGTTGTCCGGGTGCAGCAGGTACTGGCTGAAGTCGCTCACCTGGGCATACGTCTGATCATCAATCCCGATCAGACTGACCTGCCGAGTGATCCATTGTCCCCGCAATTGGAAGCTGACCATCGCCGGGATATGCACGGTCGACGTCAGGCCCGCCAGATCGTCGCCCAGAATGTCGCGGATTTCACGCTCCAGGATCTCCGCATCGGCAATCCCTTCCATGCTGTGCGATTCCACCACGATGTCGGAGAGGATTCCATGCAGCCGCTTGTGCATTTCATTCTGAAAGCCGGACATCACGCTGTTCACCACGATCATCGTGGCCACGCCCAGAGTGACACTGACGATCGATGCCAGCGCGATGTACCGCGTGCGCAAGTATCGCGAGCAGAGCAGCAGCTTGTACATGGCCAATCCTTTGGCGGACGCGAGAAACGGGTGCCGAGCCAACCGCAAATCCCATTGCGGCAAGGTGTTCCGGCCGCCGACGCCGCATTCAGGGTGTTGCTTCGGGGCGCAGCAGGGGAAACAGAATCACATCGCGAATGGTCTGACTATTGGTCAATAGCATGACCAGCCGGTCGATGCCAATACCTAATCCGCCGGCGGGAGGCATTCCATGCCGCAGGGCACGGAGAAAATCGTGGTCCATCCGGGCCATCGATTCGTCGTCCGGTAGCCCTGCTCAGCTGCGTGCGGAACAACTCTTCCTGCAGATCCGGGTCGTTCAGTTCCGTGTAGGCGTTGGCAATCTCCATTCCCTGCACGAACAGCTCAAATCGTTCGGCGATCTCCGGCTGGCCGGCCTTTCGTTTGGTCAGCGGGCAGATGCTGGCGGGGTAGTCGATCACAAAGACCGGCCCCTCCAGGTGATCCTCCACCTCCGCTTCGAACACGATCATTCTTGATCACATCGGGATGCCGGTTCTCGGTCGGAATCTCCCGACTGGCGCCAGGCGGGCCACTTCGGCCCCATCCTGAGGATCGATGCCGGTATGCTGCCGAAAGAGCTCCTCGTAGGTTCGGCGGGCGAACGGAGGTGTAAAATCGATGGCCTTCTCGCCCCATTCCAACCGCGTTCCTCGCCCAAGCGCCTCGATCGCATCGACGATCACTGCCTCGGTCAGGTCCATCATCGTCTCGTAATTGCCGTAGGCCTCGTAGACCTCCAGCATCGTGAATTCCGGGTTGTGTCGCGGGCTGATCCCTTCGTTGCGATAGACGCGTCCCAATTCAAAGACGCGTTCCATGCCGCCGACCAGCAGGCGTTTGAGGTGCAATTCCAGCGCGATCCGCAGGAACAGGTCGATGTTCAGCGCATTGTGGTGCGTCGTGAACGGTCGCGCCGCGGCACCGCCGGCGATCGCGTGCAGGGTCGGACCTTCGATTTCGCAGAAACCACGTCGCGCCGAGCGTATCGCGGATCGAACTGCACGATCGTGGTCCGATCGAGAAACCGCTGCAGGACGCCCTCGCCGTGAAGCAGATCGAGGTAGCGCATCCGCTGCCGCAGTTCGGGATCGGTCAGGCCATGGTGTTTTTCCGGTGGCGGTTCCAGTGATTTGCCGAGAAAATGCAGGTCCGCGGCGAAGATCGTCAATTCCCCCGTCCGCGTTCGTCCGCAGTTCGCCATCGACACCGATCAGGTCGCCCAAGTCAACATTATCGGACAGTTGCCACGCCTGTTCACCAACCTGTTTCTTTCCAACGAACAACTGAATCTGACCGGTCTGATCGCGGATATCGATGAATTTCAGTCGCCCCGTGTCACGCAGCAAGACGACGCGACCGGCGGCTCGGACGGTCGGACCGGTCAACTCTCCCTTGCCCTGCTCGGACATCCAACCGCGAAAATCCAACTCCGTCGGAGCGGTCAGATCCGGCAGGTCGATCGTCTCGCCCGTGTCCCGGCGAAACCGGATTTCGTCGGCGCGTTGGCGAATTGCGCCGATCGCCGGCCGATCGTCGAACCGGCCACCCCACGGGTCAAAGCCCAACTCGCGAATTCGCTGCAGCTTTTCGCGGCGTGATCGTTCCAGGTTTCCCGGAGATTCTGGTTTGGTCATAGTGGGCCGATCGATGGCAGGTCGGGAAGGAAGGTTTTCGCCCCATCCAAGCGGTGGGCGGGAAGGGGGCGTCCCCTGCTCGGCGCGGCCGGACCGTTGGCCGGCGCGAATCGCGACATTTTAGTGCAACGCCCCGCCACGTCAACGTCGTCGCCCCGGCGGCTCCACCCCCTCCGCGGCATGGATCCGGTATGATGCCGATAGCGATGAATGACGATACGGCCCGAGAGCTCAATCTTCCACCTCGCGGGGCACCCCACGGTCCTCCCGAGGCGACGTGACGTTTTCGAATCTTGGCCCGCGCTGGTCGTCGTGGCTCATGGGCTGTCCCTCCGTCAACACGACAACAAGATTCTGGGCCCGTGCGGCGCAGTGCGCGGCCTGGTTCATCGAAACGCCGGAACCTGCTTGATGACGATCGACCGCACGCAAAGACAATCGACGGAAGAACAGCACCAGGCACGCAAGCGGAGTCAGGCGCGGACTCGTCCGCCGCTCGATCTGCCGGGTTACGAAGCTCGACAGTTTCTGGGCGCAGGAGCGTACGGTGAGGTCTGGGTGGCGATCGACCAGAACACCGGCCGGCGAGTTGCGATCAAGTTCTACACGCACCACCGCGGACTGGATGTTTCCCTGTTAGCGCAGGAGGTCGAAAAACTCGTCTTCCTCTCGGCCGATCGATATGTCGTGCAGTTGCTGGACGTCGGCTGGACGGCGGACCCACCCTACTACGTGATGGAGTACATCGAGAACGGGTCACTGGAAGACCATCTGCAACGGCACGGACCGCTGCCGGTGGGGGCAGCCGTGGAGATGTTCCGAGAAGTGGCCACCGGATTGCTGCGGTCCCACAGCCGGGGTGTTCTGCACTGTGATCTCAAGCCGGCGAATGTCTTGTTGGATCAGGACCACCATCCTCGGCTGGCCGACTTCGGCCAATCGCGGCTGTCCTGCGAGCAGACACCGGCATTGGGGACGCTGTTCTTCATGGCTCCCGAACAGGCCGACCTGGACGCCGTGCCCGACGCCCGCTGGGACGTGTATGCTCTGGGAGCCCTGCTGCACTGCATGCTGACCGGCGAACCGCCTCACCGCAGTTCGCAGGCCGTTTCGCAAATCGATTCCACGCCGGATCTGGAGCAGCGATTGCACCGGTATCGCGAGCTGATCCGTCGTTCGCCGCCGCCGGAACTGCACAAGCAACATCGGGGAATCGACCGTGCACTCAGCGAGATCCTGCAACGCTGCCTGGCGATCGATCCGGAAGCTCGCTATCCGACCGTGCAGAGCGTACTGGACGGGTTACGAGCGCGCGACCGGCAGCGTGACCGACGCCCGCTCGTGATTCTCGGCCTGCTCGGCCCCTTGCTGTTTCTGCTCGTCACCGCCCTGTTCGCTTACAGCAGTTACCTGCACACCGTCGATCGATCCGACGAACTGCTGCTCAGCCGGCGCGGGAGAGCAATGGATTTCGCCGCCGATTTCGTGGCGGAAGCGGTCGCACGGCGAATCGAGGGCTATTTCCGATCCGTGGAAGAAGTCGCCGGTCAGGCGGAGTTGAAAGCGCAAATCACGCGGCTGATGCAGGATGACCAGTTGGCGCCCCTGCTGCGAGAATTGGCACGCGACGATCTTCCGCCCGAGCAAGCGACGTGCAGTTGCGTTCGCCGAGTTCCAACAGCATCCGGGCCGGCAGACCATCGCACAACAGATCGGACAAGTTTTGCGGTGGACGGATCGTCCGGAGATTGCCAGTTGGTTCGTGACGAACGTCGACGGAGTGCACTTGGCAGCCGCATTCGACACGCCCGCCGAGGCGTCTCCGGTGGGCGGGAATTTCTCGTATCGGACCTATTTTCACGGTGGCAAGACGGATGAGCGCCCGGCCGATGGCGGTCACATCCAGCGCACGCATCTTTCGACCGTGTTTCAAAGTACGGCGACCGGGACGTGGAAAGTCGCGATTTCTACACCGGTGATGGATGGCGACTCGTTTCTCGGAATCGTGGCATTGACCGTCGAACTCGGTCGACTGGGCGAGATGTTGGGCGGCAGCGAGGACGTACGCCAATTCAACGTCCTGGTGGACGGGCGCGACGGGGACAGTCGCGGCGTCATCCTGCAACACCCCTTATTCATGCGGCTGCTCCAGCAACAGGGCTACCTGGATCCCGAGTTCAGCACTTCTCCGCAGTATCGCGTGTCCCTCGACCACTGGGATGAGCAACCTTTGTACGAAGACCCACTGGGACGTCATCGACTGGGAAAGACGTATCGACGTCACTGGGTTGCCGCCAACCGGCCGGTGCTGCTCGACCCGTCGGAAGATCCGAGTGACGCGCAAGACGTTGGTGACCGCGACACCGGATTGATCGTGATCGTGCAGGAGGACTACGATCAGGCAGCCGCGCCGATCCACAATCTGGCTCGATCGCTCGTCCGACAAGGCTTGCTGGCCTTCACGGTCGTCGTCCTCGTCGTCGGCGTGCTGTGGTATTTTGTCACCCGCGCGTTACGCGATCCGAACGAAGCCATTCGTCGCAAGGTGGCTGCGCACAGTAATCCCACGACTTTACACCAGATGGAAACGGTGGAACTGCCACCGCAGCTGCGATAAGCCCTTCCAGCAATTTTACACCGAGAATCCAATGCTGACCCTTCCGCTTCTGCTGGCAGCACTGACAGTCGCTCCCTTGCGACCAGGCGACCATCGACGACAACTGGAAGTCGACGGAGTCCAACGTTCGTACCTGGTCCATGTCCCTCAACAATCGCCTCACGATCCACCGCCACTCGTGCTCGCCTTCCACGGTGCGGGAATGAACGGGAGGCTGATGGCCCAGTGGACCGGCTTGCACGAAAAGGCCGACCAAGCAGGTTTTGTTGTCGTGTATCCCAACGGCACAGGCATCGCCGATTGGATTCTGACCTTCAATGTGGGGCAACGAAAGACCGACGAGGTCGAATTCGTGAAGCAGATGCTGGAGGACCTGGCGAGCGTGCTGTCGTTCGATCCGAAGCGCATCTACGCGACCGGCTACTCGAACGGCGGCATGCTCTGTTACCTGCTGGCAGCCAAGTTACCGGAACGAATCGCCGCAATCGCCCCGGTCGCAGCCATCTGCACGATCGATCCTCCGGAGTTGCCACGAGCAGTCCCGGTGATTCATTTTCACGGTACGAAAGATATGTGGGTCCGATGGGATCCACAACATCGGAAGGGCACCAGCATTCTGACGATCCGCTCCGTGCCCGAGACGATCCAACTCTGGGCAGAACGCAACCGGTGCCCGCCGCAGCCAAAAGTCACCGAACTGCCCAATCATCACGAAGACGACACGACCGTGCGACGAGAAACCTACGGGCCGGGCGCAGCGGGCGCCGAAGTGATCCTGATGGCGATCGAAGGCGGCGGCCACACTTGGCCCGGGAAAAAACCACCGGTGGACTTCCTGGGAAAATCGACCGAAGAGATCTCCGCTAACGATCTTATTTGGGAGTTCTTCCAGCGTTACCGGTTGCCGTAAGCAAAGGCTCATCCGCCCCGCCCGTTCCCCTACAGCCGCAAGACAATCTGACGACGTTCCAAATACCGCACCACGACATAATTCCATCCGAAGAAGAACATCAAGCTCAGCAGCACGTACCACGCCGGGGAATCGGCCGGAACAAACGGCTTGACAACGCGAAGAATCAGGTGGTGCAGAGCGTAGGCGGCCAGCGCATTCTGCCCAAACGTCCGCAGGACTTCCGACTGCCATCCGCGAAAATCACAGCCCCATACGAAGCCTGCGTAGACGATGTACGAGAAACCGATGGCAAAAAGGACGAACGGCGGCACTGACCAGACGCTTGCTCATCAGCCAATAGTTCCAAGGCATCGCAGCCGAGATCGGAACAAACGGCGGATCCGCGAATGCATCCATCGAAGATCGCTCTGCGATCGCCGCACCATCGGGCCAGACGGGCGATTCGGCAAACGCCCGCGGCAACTCGGGGGCCGCATCTTGAACGTAGAGGCTGCTCACACAATTCATCAGATAGCCCAAGCAGCAACAGGCTCCTCCCAAAAACAGCAATCGCCGGGACCGCCATTCGTGGAGCCGATCCCGCCCCCACCAGATCGCATGCCAAGGTCCCCGCCAGTACAACAGCACACCAGGAAGCGAGCCCGAACACCCCTCCGTCCCAGCAGCGAACCCCTTCGGTTCCGCAAAGGCTGTCCAGGCGATTGGGCAATCCGAAGACAAACGCGAAGTTCCAAAAGTACGAGATCACTACGTGCAGCAACAGCAACAGCGGAATCGTGACGGCTCGCAGTCGAAAGCGACGACCGATCCACGGAAGCAGACACAGCTGCGTAACGCCAATGATCGCCAATACTTCCCAGAGGTTCGCCTTCAGAAGGCGCGCGAGAAATTGGAACCACGTCCGTGTGTTCACCGAAGACCAACTGCTGAACCCATCCCCCAAACCCGACAGGATCAGTGAAACAACCACCAGGGCCAGACTGCGTCGCACATACCCGGAGATCACCGCAGCCCGGTCCTGCCGCAGAATCCGTCGGCACCAGGTCATTCGATAAGGCGAAACCCACGGCAAACAGAAACGCGGGAAGCACTGCATCCGCGTAACTGAAGTACGTATTGTGGTGCTCCAAAATGTCGGGCGTAAGCTGCAGGCCGGCCAGGAAGTTGACGAGCAGCATTCCCACGACACAGTAACCGCGAAACTGATCCAGGGAACGTAGGCGACCGCCAGTGTCGGCCGCAGGGATCGAGGCGCTCATCGCATTTTCTTTCCGAACAGGCGTTCCGCAGGTCGCTGTTGTGAGGGACGAAAAACCTGGCCTTTTTCACGGCGTTGGATCAGGCGACGGACCGGTCCCACGCGGGCGCTCGGCTGCTGCAAATACACTCCCGCGTGCCGCCCATGGTCACCGTCGGCGCACGATACCATAGCCGGAAGACCACAGCCACTTGGCCCGCGGTCGGCCCGACGCGTTGCGGTTCCGGTCGAGGTGCGTAAGAATGGTGCGTCTTCCGAAAGCGGAAGCGGATGCGGATGCGAGTGCAACACCAACGGTAGATCAACGATTGATGGAGGGCAGCGACGTGAGCGATCCCTTGTTTTCTGTGCAGGACCAGATCGTGCTCGTTTCCGGTGGCAGCCGAGGAATTGGCCGAGCGATCGCGGCCGGGTTCGCTGCACGCGAGGCGCAAGTAATCATCACCGGGCGGGAGCGAGGCACGTTGGAGCAGACCGCCGCCGAAATCCGTTCGAGCGAGCGGACGATTCTGCCCCTCGTGTGTGATGTGGCTCGCGACGAAGACATCGAGACGACGGTCGATCAGGTGATCTCCCAATTCGGCCGGATCGACACGCTCATCAACGTGGCCGGAGTCAATCGACGAAAGCCAGCCCTGGAGATTACGGCCGAAGACTACGATTTCGTGATGAACATCAACCTTCGCGGCGCGTTCCAGCTTTCGCAAGCTGTGGGTCGACAGATGATCCAGCGGGGTTCCGGCAGCCAAATCAACGTCAGCTCGCTGAATAACGACCGACCGCTGAAGAACGTTTCACCGTACGCGATGAGCAAAGCGGCGATGGGCCATATGACGAAGGCGCTGGCCCTGGAGTGGGGCCCACGGGGTGTTCGCGTCAATGCTCTGGCCCCGGGATTCGTCTTAACCGACCTCACCAAGAAGATGTGGTCCGACGCCACGATGCAGGGTTGGAATCGAACAAACACGCCGCAACAGCGCCTTGGCCAACCCGAGGACATGGTCGGTACGGCCATCTTCCTCGCCTCTCCCGCCTCCGCCTTCATGACCGGCCAGATTCTCTACGTGGACGGCGGGTTCACGGCCGGCTGGTCCTGGCCGATCCCGGAAAATAGCCAGTAGTCGAGCACCCTTGGCCACCGAGGCATCCGTCGAGCATGTCGGAAACACCTAGCCGAAGTGAACGGATCCTGTCGCTCGACCAGTTCCGAGGCTACACGGTCCTTGGAATGTTCTTGGTCAATTTCGTCGGCAGTTTTCAAGCCGCGCATTACCTGCTGAAACACCACAACACGTTCTGCAGCTACGCCGACACGATTATGCCGCAGTTTTTTTTTGCGGTTGGTTTCGCTTTTCGGCTCACCTTCCTGAAGCGAGCAGAAACGCAGGGACTGGCATCGGCCTACGTGCGCACGGTGCGACGATTGTTGGGTCTGCTGCTCGTCTCTTTCGTCGTTTACACCACCGGATCGGCGGCGGATACGTGGCAGCAACTTGTCGAACAGGGCATCTGGCAGGCGCTGCGCGAACCACTGAAACGCGATTGGTTTCAAACGCTAACGCACATCGCCGTAACATCCCTCTGGATTCTCCCCGTAATACGGGCCGGAGCCCTGGTGCGCATCCTCCACATCCTGGCGTCCGCCGTACTCCATGTGGGACTTTCCTACTGGTTCTACTTCGCATGGGTCAACAACGGACAGCCCAACGGAATTGATGGCGGGCCGCTCGGTTTCTTGACCTGGACCATTCCGACGATCGTGGGCACGCTGGCCTGTGACGTGGTCCTGAGCCGCCGAGCGGTTTTTGTGCGGCTGGCCTGCGGGGCCATCGGACTCATGTTATTGGGCTACGTTTTTTCCTGCGGTACGCGATTTTACGATCGGCCCGAGCAGTCCGAGTCGACGTCGGCCCAGGATAAAATCGCCGCGGACCCGGTGGTGCCGCCGCGAGCCGAGTTGCAGCAGGCTTGGCAAGAGCTTCGGCAAGGAACCGTTCGAAAGAAGCTGCTGGCGGAAGCGCCCTTCGTACCTCCGCCGCATCCGCCGGGGGAAATCGACCAGAGCTATCAGTTACGGCAATGGAACTACTGGATGATGAGTCAACGTGGAGGAACGCTGTCCTATCTCACGTTCGCCGCGGGTTTCTCGCTGGCGGTCTACGCGCTGTTCTACGTCGTCTGCGACCTCGGCCGACTGCAGTGGGGAGTCTTTCGCACCTTCGGCACCAATGCACTCTTCGCCTATGTCCTGCATATGCTGGTGGCGAGCGCCGTCAAACCGTTCATGCCCAGCGACGTTCCGGCGTGGTACATGTGGGCCGGATGCGGCCTGTACCTGTTGATCACGTACCTGTTCGTGCGCACGCTGGAGAAGAACCAGGTCTTCATCCGGCTGTGACGGAATGGAGGTGAGCCGGAATCACGCTTCTCCGACAAGCCAATCGCAGGCGTTGGTCCAGAATCTCGAGTACTGCGGGCAATACACGAAATTGCAGCCCCAGTGCGGCGCCGGATCCGACGTGTAGGCGAGCACACGGCCACGACCGAACTGTCCCACGGCGAGAGCGGGGTCCCCCCAACCCTGCCATCGGATCAGGACCGGACAACCATCGATCGGCTGGACAATGTTGTAGCCCAGAATCGGAGGAATGGCCGACAGATCGATCCCATGCAAGATCGGATGATCCGTCGCGTCCGATTCCATCAGGTAGCCTTCCGTCGATTCTCGGAGATCCTCCACATCCAGGCACTGAACCGGCAGAATCTCCTGCAATCGGGATCGTCCCCACCCTCCCTTTCCCAACTCGCCGTTGAAACTCTGCCAGCCCCCTAGGAACATGGCCGCCTTGCCGGCATGCACCGCTTCGATGGTCAGGCGGATCCGATCGGGGAAAACGAGCGGTTGACTCCCGAATCTCGAGCGATCGAAGAAGGCGGGATCCAGCTGAAATAGTTTGGCTTCCACGTCCGAAAAGACGATCACATCATACTCGTCCAGAATCGATTCGTATTGGCCGGGAGCCGAACGATAGAAATCCCAGCTCGGCACGCTGTCAACCTGGTGTTGGCCGGTCGACTCCAACGCATCTTTCAACCAACGCCCGTAGTTGAAGATCTCGGCCCCCTTCTGTTGGCAGGAGAAGGGTGACTCGACAAAGGAAGGTCCCAGTAACAAAGCCCAATCGCCGACGTAATAGACTCGGGCCATCGAACACTACCTCGCATCTTTCAACCCGTGGACCGCCCGCCACAGGCCGAGCAGCAACAGGGAGGCACAGAAAGCTAATCCAAACAGGATCGCCGCGGCCAGCTTCATCGAATACAGCCAGAACCCGATCGCGAACAGGATCCCGTAGATCGCGACGCAGCCAAGCAGCATGCATTGAATTCCCACGACAATCGGAGCGGTGGGGATCCTCGACAGATCCTCCTCGCAAGATGGATCCGCTGTGGCGCGATCCAGGACCGCGCGCAGCCTCGACCACCGGGAGCCACCAGGCGGTAGAAGTCGCGCAGTTTCCGTTCGTCCGTCGGCCGCGTCAAAAACGTCACAAGCAGCCAGGCGATCGTCGTAATCACCACACCCGCCACCAGTTTGGCCCACTCGGGCATGGTCGGCGGAGCACCCAGAAGCCACTGCACGGCGCCGGGCAGATTGTCGGTCGAGCCCATCGTTCGCGTGACAGCGTTCAGCGGCAGCCGTTGCGACCAGACCGCAACAACGAACGAGACAACCATCGCCGTCAATTCACTGAAGGCGTTGATCCGCCACCAGAACCAGCGGAGGATGAACAACAACCCGGTCCCCGCCCCGATCTGGAGCAAAATCTTGAATCCTTGATAGGCGTTTTCCAGCCAGAGTGCGATCACCGCGGCTAGAATCATCATCAGCACGGTGGAGACGCGCCCCAGCGAGACCAGGGCCCGATCACTGGCTTGCGGATCGACAAACCGTTTCCAGAAATCGTTCACGACGTAAGAGGAACCCCAATTCAAGTGCGTCGAGATCGTGGACATGTAGGCGGCAATCAGGGAGCCGACGACGAGCCCGCGGAGTCCAAGCGGCATGAACGTAAGCATCGCGGGATAGGCCAGATCATGATCGATTCGCTGCGCATCGGGAAAGGCCTTCTGCAGCGATGGCAGGTCGGGGTAGACCACCAGTGACGCCAGCGCCACCAGGATCCACGGCCATGGTCGCAAAGCGTAGTGAGCCGCGTTGAACAGCAGGGTTGCCCCCGTCGCGTTTCGCTCATCCTTGGCTGCCAACATCCGTTGCGCCATGTATCCGCCGCCCCCCGGTTCCGCGCCCGGATACCACACGCTCCACCACTGCACGGCCAGAGGAAGAATCAAAATCGTCACCAGAACATCCAGTTGCCCCGGGTCGCGCCAATTCCACGAGGGAAAGAACGACAGCTTGTCGCGGACGAGGTCATGCGCGAGCAATTGCTGCAGACCACCCACTTCCGGTAATCGAACAGCGACAACGGCAGCACCGATCGCACCGGCCATGGCAGCGAGAAACAACAGCAGATCGGTCAACAAAACAGCACGTAAACCTCCCAGCGCGCTAAAAACAACCGTTACCACGGATGCAATCAGGATGGTTTGCAGCGGTGTGAACCCGAGCATGACCTCGCCGATCTTCGTGGCAGCGAGAGTCACGTTGGCCATGATCATGATATTGAAGAACACACCGAGGTAAATCGCCCGAAAACCGCGAAGAAATGCCGCCGGCCTTCCGCTGTATCGCAACTCGTAGAACTCGATGTCGGTCAGCACGCCGCTGCGACGCCATAACCGCGCATACACAAACACCGTCAGCATGCCGCTGAGCAGAAAGGCCCACCACTCCCAGTTCCCCGCAACACCGTTGTTGCGCACGATGTTGGTTACGAGCAGCGGCGTGTCCGCCGCAAAGGTCGTCGCCACCATTGAGAACCCCAGCAACCACCAGGGCATATGCCGGCCGGAGAGAAAGAACTCCGAGGCGTTGGACCCGGCTCGGCGGCTCACCACGGCGCCGATCGTCAACGCCGCCGCAAAGAACAGGAAGATAATCACCCAGTCGACCAGCTCAAGTCTCACACCAAACTCCCTATTCTCCGTCTGCCGACGTCACGCCCCACCGCACACGACCGTCTTCCGCATGGGACAGTCTTCCGCATGGGACAGTCTTCCGCGTGGGACAGTCTTCCGCGTGGGACAGTCTTCCAGACTGTCCCGTACCATGGTCTTCCAGACCATTCCCCCCAACAACCACTTCCCAACGGCCTACCCCGTCCTTTACCCAACGGCCACTCCACTCTCCCTCAGCAACTCCCCCGGCTATTCTCGCGCCAACATACGCGTATCGGTGCCGCCAGTGTACCATCCGTATTCCCCAAGGGGACCTGGTCGAGCGGGGACGGAGCCACTCGGTACGGTCGTGGAACTGCCTGATGGATGGGAACGATCTTCGCGGGCCGGGACACGCCTGCGGAGACGTCTCTGGTCGCTTCTGGACGAGGCATTTGTTATAGAGGAGCGAGACGCCATAGGCGACCTGATGTCATTGCCCGCCACCGGCCATTTCGCTCTATGGTGGCGGATCCTGCGTGGATTCGCCGGCCGGTCCTGACCCCATTACAACCCGGTGATCTGTCATGCCCGATCGTTTTCGCCTTCGCCGTTCCCTGTTGACGGTCCTGTGTTTGACAAGCCTATGTCATCTGCCGTGCCTTGCTGCTCGCGGAGCAGAACTAACGGCCGAAGGGTCTCGCGGGATGGTCGCGACGGTGCATCCGTTGGCGACGCAGGTCGCACTGCAAACGATGCGTGGCGGTGGGAATGCCGTTGACGCAGCGGTGGCGGCTGCGTTGATGTTGGGCGTTGTGGATGGGCACAATTCTGGTTTGGGCGGTGGTTGTCTGATTCTGGTCCGTTGCGCGGATGGGCGTCTGCTGGCGATTGACGGTCGCGAAACGGCCCCTGCTGCAGCTTCCGCCGGGATGTTTGTGCGCGACGGTCAAGTCGTCCCGGGTTGGAGTGAAACCGGGCCGTTGGCCAGTGGAGTGCCCGGAGCGTTGGCGGCGTATGCCATGGTCTTGGAGCGAGCCGGGCAGCGGACACTGTCCGACTTGCTGCGTCCGGCGGCCGACCGAGCCGATCAGGGGTTCTTCGTGGATCGGATCATGGCTCGGAACTTGCGTGAAACGGCGACGGACCTCGCCCGGTTTGCGAGTTCCCGCGAAATCTTTCTCAAGTCGGACGGAGCACCTTACGCGGAGGGCGAGCGAATCGTGCAGCCCGATCTGGCACGCAGCTATCGAGCGATCGCCCGCCATGGGCCCCGTTGGTTTTATGAAGGGCCGTTCGCCGAGCAAACGGGACGTTGGATGGCCGAACACGGTGGAATTCTGTCGGCGGAGGATTTCCGCCACTATCGGGCGCGCGTCCGTCCGCCGATTCAGACGACTTATCGAGACTACACGGTCGTGGGCTTCCCGCCCCCCAGCTCCGGCGGCATGCATGTGGGACAGATTTTGAACATCTTGGAGGGTTTTGACCTGGCGGCGATGGAGCGGGAAAGCCGGACCACCTGGGTGCACGTCGTGGCCGAAGCGATGAAACTGGCGATGGCCGACCGAGCTCACTGGTTGGGCGATTCGGACTTTGTCGATGTTCCACGAGGCTTGATTGAGAAACCCTATGCGCGGCAGTCTGGCGCGCCGCATCGATCCGAGCCGATCGACGGATGTTCCCGGCCACGGCCTGCCCGACAACTGGCAAAGCCATCTTTGGGATCGGCACACGACGCACATTGCCACTGCGGACGAACAAGGCAACTGGGTCGCGATCACGGCCACGCTAAACACTTCGTTCGGCTCGAAGGTCGTCATCCCTGGCACGGGAATTGTGCTGAACAATCAGATGGACGACTTTTCGATGCAGCCGGGCGTCCCGAATGCGTTCGGATTAGTGGGAAACGAAAACAACGCCGTCGCCCCGGGAAAGCGTCCGCTGTCGAGCATGAGTCCGACGATCGTGATGCAGGGCGGACAACCCGTGTTGACTTTGGGCGGAGCAGGCGGGCCCAAGATCATCACCGAGGTCGTGTTGACGATCCTGCGGTGGATCGATCTGCAGTGGCCTTTGTCGGATTGTGTGGCACGGCCTCGCTGGCACCACCAATGGCGCCCCGACAAACTCTTTGTGGAAGACACGTTTCCCGACCGGTTGCGAACGGAACTCCAGCAACGGGGCCACGCGGTCGAGGTTCCGGACCACAGCGGCGTCTTGCAGGCGATCTGCCGCCTGCCGGACGGTCGATTTCTGGGCGTCCATGACCCGCGTGTCCCGGGCCTGGCCGCTGGCTGGTGAATTCACGCCAGCCTCACCGCCGGCAACCTCATCGCGTTTGCTCGGCGAGCAATTGCTGCCATCCCCAGCGGAAGAGGTTACGAGTATCCGTGTAGCGGGCATCGGAACAACTGGATCCCAGAACGACCACAATCAAGCTCTGGCCATTGCGTGATTCCGTAGGAGACGAGGCAAGCGCCGGCCGCATTCGTGGTTCCGGTCTTGATCCCGTGGTAAGCCTCGATTCCCAACAACCGATTCGTATTCCGCCACAAGACGTTTCGTTCGTAGCCCGAAGCACTTTGCACTCGGTAGCCGTGTTGCGGGGTTCCGACGAGCTTGCGAAAGCGCGGAATTCGCATCGCTTCTGATCCAAGGCGTGCCAGGTCACGGACACTTGTGAGATGATCTGGATCGGTCATGCCGTGGGTGTTGCGGTACGACGTATCGTGCAGATCCAGCGCCGCAGCGGTCCGGTTCATCTGGGCGATGAAGCGGATCAGCGGATCGTCAACATCTTCGGCTTTCTCGCTTTCGGGGGGCGCGTCGAAGTGTCGCCCGAAATGTTCCCCCAGGGCAACGGATGCATCGTTGCCGGAGGGTAGCAACAGTCCGTAGAGCAGTTCACTGACCGGCAACATCTCACCGGTCCGCAACCCACAGCTCGATCCGGTCGTCTGATCGGCCCGTTCGGAGAAGACAACGCGCTTCTGGAACGCATCGGGATCGTTTTCAGCGTACTTCAGTGCGACGAACGCGGTCATGATCTTGGTCGTACTGGCCGGGTCGAGCCGCGTGGATTCGTTGTGGCTCCAACGCAATTGGCCGGTCTCCGCGTCGGCAATTCCCCAGGCTTTGCAGGTCACAAAAGGGGGCCCCTGCAGAGGATCGGGCGGGTCCTTTGGCAGTACCTCCGCATTCACGGTCTCCGGATTCGGAACCACTGCTTCCGCAACCTGCAGGGGGCCCAGAGCGTGCCACGTCGCTCGGTCCACCTCGCCGTGGGCCTCGAGACCTTGCTGTTTTTGAAAGCGGACAACCGCCTCCTCGGTCTGCGGCCCGAAGTCGCCGTCCACTGCAAGTTTGGCGGATCGACTCCGGCGCACGTTCAAAGTCCGTTGCAGGGCCTCGACCAGGGAACCACGGGCACCCAGCACCAACCGCACGGGAGCCTCAGCTTCTTTCTCTCGATGGTCCGGGTGGAAATGCTCGAACACCACCTGCGCGACGTCGGCCACAGAACACTTCCGCCGCGTTTTCGTCCGACCAACTGCGATCTCGATTCTCCGTCGTCAGGATACAGATGGCGATCTGCCCCTCGGGTAAGTCGATCAGCCCTGCATCGCAGCGGCTTTGCGAAACGGATCCGGTTTTGTGAGCGACCTTCGTGCCAGCCGGCAGAAACCGAGGAATCTTGGAGCGATCGTCGCAGGCCTGCAGGTGCTCGAGCATCGCCTGGCTGGCGGCCGGACTGACCAGCTGCTGTCGAGCAAGCTGCTCGAGCAGTTGAAGCATCTCACGTGCGGTCGTGCTGCCCAACCCGAACTGCTTGCTGCGCTCTGGAAGAATCGAAGTGTCGCGGCGAAACACTTTGGCATGCAGCTTTGTGTTTTCGCATCCCCATTGCGCCATCGTTTGATTGGTCGCTGGCAGGCCAATCTGGTCGATCACCAGATTGGTGGCCGTGTTGTCCGAGAACGCAATCATCAGCCGGACAGCATCGCGTACAGAGAGCTGCGTTCCGGCGGAGAAATGGGGCGTCAGGATCCCCGAACCGGGCACCTTGTCCTCATCGCGCAACGTCAGCAGCCGTTCAAGATCCAGCTCGCCCGCTTCCGCCTGACGGTAGACTTCGATCATGATCGGAAACTTGATCAGGCTGGCCGTCGGCATCGGTCGATCCGCTTCGTAGAAGAACGACTCTCCCGTTCTGCAGGTTCTGCACGGCAACACTGACAACACCTTCATGCTCCGCGATCAGCGGCTGCAAGGAATCGTCGAGCGAAGCGGCAAAGGTGCAGGCTGAGATATGGAGCAGTGAGGCCATTCCGAGAAACGACAGCACCACGCAACGCACGAACGCGATGGAGCAAGCCGACCGCTGCTGCCGCACATCTCGAGATAGGATCGAGCTCACTTCGCACCTCACCACCCGACAAAAAAATCCGCTCATCGATTCGCTCTCCCTCGATTCCGTGTGACGACTCAGTCCACCGGTATAGGGTTTTCTCGCAACAACTGCACTCCGCTACCGGGCGTATCCGGATAGCGGCAGACTCCCTGATCAACGGTAACACCGCTCGCGATATCCTCGGCCAGCAAAGCGGCGCCGTCCATGTCGACGTAGTCGAGCAGCGGCAGCAGTTGCGCGATGGCGGAAATTCCCACGGTCGATTCCGTCATGCAACCCACCATGACTTTCAGTCCCAGCTGGCGAGCTTCGGCGATCATGCGGCGGGCCGGCGTGAGTCCGCCGCATTTCACCAGTTTGATGTTAATGCCGTGAAAAAAGCCCTGGCACCGCGAAACATCGTCCGGCTCAATACAGCTCTCGTCGGCGATGAGCGGCAGTTTCGATTCGGCAAAGATGCGTTGCTGATCGGAACGGTTCTCTGCTGGCAGCGGCTGCTCGATGAACTCCACCTGGTAGGCGGCGAGGGCTTCGGCATTCTGCAATGTCTGCTCCGCGGTCCAACCGCAGTTCGCATCGACTCGAAATACCGCAGACGTATGCCGGCGCAACTGCTGAATGATCTCCAGGTCGTGATCGGTGCCAAGTTTGATCTTGTAGATCGGCCAACCCGGCATTTCTTGCAGCTTGGCGACCATCACGTCGATCTGATCAATCCCGATCGTGAAGTTCGACACCGGGAGATTCTCGCCGGACAAACCCCACAGATCATAGACCGGACGTCCTTCGACTTTCCCCCACAGATCGCAGGCCGCCTGATCGACCGCGCAAAGGGCGAACGGACAGTCTTGCAACTGCGGCGCGAGCTTCTGCCAGAGGCTTTCGGGATCGGTGGCCGTATGCGATTCGATCGCGTCGCGGACTTCGGCCAGAGCTCGGACCATCTTCTCGAGCGTCACCCCATAATAGGGATTCGTCGTCGCCTCGCCAAAGCCGCGAAAATCGCCGTCTCGCAACTCCACGATCAGCGTCGGCTGAACCGAAGTGGCCTCGCGCGAGATCCGAAAGACATGCTTCAGCGGAAGTTCGAACTGATGCAGTACCAATTTCATGAGATGACCTCCTCGCGAAGCCGCAGGACGGCATCCACGAGATCATCGGGGCCGTGTCGAAAAACGTCACAGACGGGAAGGCCCATTTCGTCACGCAGTCGGACCCGCTCTTCTTCGGCTTGCTCAGCCGATACGCGCCGACTGTTCATCGCCACGCCGATCACGCGGCAGGGATGCATCAAGTTCGCCATGGTTTCATAGACGGACTTCAGATGGGACAGCGAAACCAGCGACACCTCCTCCATCCCGTGCACGGTTGTGCGTCCGACTTCGTAGCACAGAACCAGACCGTGCGGCAGGCAGCCGTGAAGCAGTCCGAGCGTCACACAGGCGTACATCGGATGGGCCAGACTGCCCTGCCCTTCGATCAGTAGAACGTCGTGCTGCTGATTTCTCAGCACGAGCTTCTCCGCAGCACCACTGACAAAATCCGATACGACACAGTCCACCGCGCAACCGTCTCCCGCGATCATGATCCCGGTCTGGCCGGTAGCAACGAATTGGGCATCGCATCCTTGTTGCCGGAGTCCCTGCGCAATCTCCAGCGCCGCCACCATTTTTCCCACGCTGCAGTCATTGCCCACCGTCTGGATACGCAGGCAGTCTTCACGAATTCCCTGCCGCCGAGCGACGTCGCGTTCGTGGCTGCGCCGCACGTCAATCAACTGGACATGGAAGTCACGAGCTGCGGCGGACAATTCCGGGTCATCCGCGAGAAATTCGTGCATTCCGGAAATGATGTCCATTCGCCGACGCATCGCTTCGATCAAGATCGGCCGCCAGTCAGGCGGTAATCGGCCGCCGGAGGGCGCAATCCCAATCAACAACGCATTCGCGTCCGGCGCTTCGCTCAACGCACCAATCACCGGCAAGTCACCACCGACTCCGAGTAATTCCTGCGCCGTCTTGCCCTGCTGCGTCGTATCGAACAGGGCGACAACATCTTGCGGACGGTAGCGAATCACACAGGCGGCCGTTTTTGCTGTTAGCGGTTCGCTGTGGCCTTCTGTCAGAATGACGAGTCGCCGGTTGGAATCAGTTTGTGCCGTGGAGGAAGCGGAGAAAGTGCTCATCGACCAAGCCATCGTCTCAGATTGGGAAGCGGGAGGACGTGTCACGCCGTTGCGCACGCCTTCGGAGCATTCTCCGAACGCCAAGCGACTGGGTCCGGGACGTCCCCAAACCCAGCATTTATAGCGAATCCCCGGCCCAACAACACCCGGGCGCCGCGCACTCCGCCCGGCGGCACGATACCGGCAATCGGCACGGCAGAATCGACCCCACCCGAATCCGGCCGCCATTCTGTTCGACCAGTTGATCGATTCTGGTGGGAGGCGTAGATTGCGATCTTCCCCTCCGTTCGGATCTCGTTCAAGAAAGCCTAAGACCATGAGTGAAAACTTGCCGCTCGCGGCAGACCAGGAGTCGACTGAACCCAAATGGCAATCCCTGGGCCGCGTCGAACGCCGTGTCCTGGGGGTTCTGGTCGAAAAGGCCAAGACAACGCCGGAAGCCTATCCGTTGACCCTCAATGCGCTGACCAACGGCTGCAACCAGAAAAGCAATCGAGATCCACAGATGAATCTCGAGCCGGATGATGTCGAGGAGGCCCTCGAGAATCTGCGAAGACTTTCGGCCGTCGTGGAGGTGGTCGGAAGCGGCCGAGTATCCAAGTACCGTCACCGGATGTACGAGTGGATGGGTGTGGATAAAGTGGAAGCGGCAATCATGACGGAACTGTTGTTGCGCGGTCTGCAAACCATGGGCGAGTTGCGGGGACGCGCTGCGCGGATGGAACCGATCGCCGACGTGAACACACTTCGCCCGATCGTGGAATCGCTGATCGAGAAACGACTTGTTCTTTCGCTGTCTGCCGCTCGACGTGGCCAGCTTGTCACACACAATCTCTATTCGCCGGAAGAGCTGCAGAAGGTGAAGGCGAACATCGGGAGCGATGGGGATCATGCGACGGCTGTGACACAAACGGATGCGGGACGAGCCGGACCGCGACCGCCTCACCAAGTAACAAGCGCTCCCGCGAGTTCGTCCGCCTCAGATGACGCAGTTCAACAACTTCGACAGGAACTCGATGCTCTGAAAGCGGAAGTCCAACGTCTGCGAGGTGAAGTGACCGACCTGTGGTCAAATTTCAGCTGACAATTTTCCCGCACTCCGAATGGCAATTTTGCGGACCGGTGCCCCCGTTGGAACAACCGACGACGCCACGTGGGCGCCAAATCCTCCCCTTTCGATGAAGACACGAGGAACACAATGCCACGCACTCTGACCATGTCTTTTGGCGGCATTCTCGGCCTCTGGATTTCCTCCGTGCTGGCAGCCCAACCCGCTGCCACACAAGCCGTCACTCCGGACGCCGATCTTGCGATCCAGGGCGAGTATGAGGGCGAAGTCGTCTTCGACGGCCAGACCCGCAAAGCGGCAAATCAACTGATCGCCCTGGGCGACGGGAGCTTTCGCGCCATGGCATTCTGGGGCGGACTGCCGGGAGCGGGATGGAATGGACGAGGCCCTTTTCCCGCCGACGGCGAACGCACGGCGGAGGGTGTGGTCCTTCGAGGAGAAGGCGCCTCGGCACTTGTCCACGACGGAAAGATGGACGTCCGAGACGACGAAGGAACATTCGTCGGCACGCTTCGGCGAGTGGAGCGCAAAAGCCCAACGCTGGGCCAGGCGCCACCTCCCGATGCGATCGTACTGTTCGATGGCAACGGGACGGATCAGTGGCAAGGCGGTCGCGTGTCGGACGACAAACTGCTGCAGCAGGGAACCACCAGCAAGCTCGAATTGCAGAGCCACCGCCTGCACATCGAATTTCGCATACCTTTCCAGCCGACCCAACGTGGACAGGCCCGCGGCAACAGCGGGGTCTACCTGCAAGGCCGCTACGAAGTCCAGATGCTCGATTCCTTCGGACTAGAAGGCAAAGACAACGAATGCGGCGGTATTTACTCGATCAAAGCCCCCGATGTGAACATGTGCTTCCCTCCGATGGCTTGGCAAACCTACGATATCGAGTTTCAAGCGGCGAAATACGACGAACAAGGAAAACTCCAGGAGCACCCGCGGATGACGGTCTCCCACAACGGAGTGACCATCCACCGAAATGTGGAACTGCCCAAGTCGACCACCGCCGCGCCGCGAAAACCGGGCCCGGAACCCGGTCCGGTCTATCTGCAGGACCATGGCTGCCCGGTGCGATACCGAAACATCTGGGTCGTCCCGACCAAAGATGATGAATAGATCCGTGCGGATCGAGTTCTACGGCATCGTTCGACAACGTGTCGGACAAGCCGTTTGGGAAGCGAATATCGTCGAGGATGCCATATCCTTGCGCGAGATCTTTCGTCAATTGGAGCGGCAGTTTCCCGCCCTGGCAGGAGACTGCCTGCAGGACGGTCGCCTCACGGCTGATTATCTCGTCAGTCTGGATGGAAACACATTCGTCACCGACCCGGACCTTTCGGTTCAGCCGGGCCAAACCGTGTTGATCTTGTCCGCCGACGCAGGCGGTTAGCCCGCAGCGAAAGATGAGACGGTTGAACCAACGGTCTCGCCGAAGGGTGGGCGCGGCTGGTGACGGAGAGGTTGGGCTCAGCGAAACCACAAGCCCATCAATTCCTCCCACGGCCTGCATCCATTCCTGCCCACGCTCAGCCGCTCGCGGCGGTGCTCGTGCTCGCAATCGAAAAGGCTGCTCGGTGGGCAAGAAAACGGAATGGATGCTGGTGGGCTTGCGCTCGCGTTGCTCGCTGAGCCCATCCCTACGAGGATCACCCTACGAGGGACCCACCCTACGAGGGAGCCCACCCTACGAGGGAGCCCATCCTACGAGGGAACCTTGAACTCAACCGGCGAGTGGACCTTGAAGCCAACCGGCGAACGAGCCCAACGAGAATACGAGAAGACAAGCAGAAACCACTCAGCTATTCTGTCAGCATTTCGAATAGTGGCTCACGCTGCTTGGCAATGTCGCCCCCTGAGATCCGAAAACTGCCCGACAACGGTTCCATCACTTTGGGTGCCGCCATTACCATTCCATTGACGACGAAGGCAACGCGCATCCCTGCCGGATTTGCCGTGGCCGCCGCCAGTTTCTTGGCCCCCGCCGCGGTGAGATTCACGGTCACAGACGGAATCTGCGGCGAATCCTCGCGACCGCTGCACGGACTCAACGTCTGCGGCCGTGATGACCGCCGGCATCTGCAGGTAAAGCAACTCGTTCGTGCTCGGATCAACGGCCAGCTTGGCAGACGGTGCTTCCGATGGCGTGACCACGTGCAGTTCGAGTGTGGCCGTTTTCGCCAGCGGTCGCGGAAGGTTCTTCACCGTGTCACAACCAACGAAGAGCAACAGCATCGCAGCTCCCAGCCACTGAGTCCGCGTTGGTTCGATCGCCCGCACTCCCGGCAGACTCGTGAACATGTCCTTCCCTTCGCACTAACAGCTTGTTGCAGAGGCGTGCAGACACCTTGCGACCCACGTCCTTTTGGATGTCGACGGCTCCGCGCTCGGAGCCAGTCGCCTTTTTCCACAGGCTGCTGACGCGCCCCGCCTTCCTTTGACCGTTGCCTCTGATCTCGCGAGAACAACGAGAATCGCTCCTGCCAACGCACCCGTATTGTACGCAGCCTGAACACGCGGTTGGTTGCTTGCGTTGAGTCATCTTGTATAATCCACCGTCGCGATCAGGCGATGAGGAACACAGCGACGCTGATCCCCTCTTTGGAATCGCGCCAGAGTTACCCACGGCCTGGGCCGCTGTCAAGTTTCTCGGCTGACCGGATTCATCTCGCTCGCCCGCCACCGTCGGGTCGGGAAACACAATGCCCCTGAGGACGTGAAACGGGTGAACATCGGCGGCTACCACGGGCAGTTTCTGCGGATCGATCTGTCGCAAGATCAGCATCGCCTGGTCAAGTTGCCGGAAACCGTGTTGCGGCGGTTCTTGGGCGGCACGGGGTTGGGAGCGTTCTTACTGCTGCAGGACCAGCAGCCCGATGTCGAACCACTCGCCGAAGAATCCGCCTTGGCATTCGTGTTCAGTCCGCTCGTGGGCAGCCCGATCACAACCTCAGCGAAATTTGCGGTGGTTGCCAAGAGCCCGCTCACCGATCGCTATAGCGACTCCTTGGCCAGCAGCGCCTTCGCCCTCGCCGGCAAAGCCGTGGGAGTCGACGCGATCCTGATCACCGGCCGCGCGGCCCAGCCTTCCATCCTGCAAATCGACGGATCGAGCGTGACGCTGCAACCGGCCGGTCACCTCTGGGGCAAGACAATCCCGGAAACCCAAAGCGATCTGCATCAGCAATTGGGCCCAGGTTTTCAGTTCGCCGTGATCGGGCCGGCCGGAGAAAACCTGGTCCGTTTCGCCTCGATTTCGCACGATGGTCGACATGCCGGACGAGGCGGATTGGGAGCCGTCTTGGGCTCCAAGAACATCAAGGCGGTCGCCGTCCGCGGATCGCAATCTTGCCGGTGGGCAAATCCTCTTGCCTTGCAGGCGTACGCGAAGGATCTTTCCGACCGCTCCAGCGGACCAGCTACCGCCAAGTACCGACAACTCGGCACGGCTGCCAACATATTGGCATTCAACCGACTGAAAGTCCTGCCGACAAGGAACTTCCAGCGGGCAAGTTTCCAAGGTGCGGATCAGATCGCCGCCGAATCGCTCGCGCAGTCGCGCCACAAGACTCGCCGTTCTTGTGCCGTCTGCACGATCGGTTGCGAGCACGTGTATGAAACGGCCGAGTCGCCAACGGCCGTTCGCTTGGAATACGAAAGCCTTTTCGCTTTAGGCTCCCTCTGCGACATTGGCAACGCCGATGCCGTGCTGACCGCCATCCGTCTGTGTGACGACCTGGGCATGGACACCATCAGCGCAGGCGGTACGATCGCTTTCGCAATGGAGTGTGTGCAGCAAGGCTGGATCGAGAGCCCCTGGCTCCAGTTCGGCCACGGCGAAGCCCTGCACCGCGCGCTCCAGATGATCGCTCGACGAGAAGGCATCGGAGCCGACCTGGCGGACGGAAGTCGCCGGCTGGCGCAGCGTCTGGGCCCGGCAGCCCTGGCCTGTGCACCCCAAGTGAAGGGCTTGGAAATGCCCGGGTACGAACCGCGCAGCCTGCAGACGACGGCTTTGGGACTGTCCGTCGCAGTCCGCGGAGCAGATCACAACCGGAGCGGAGCTTACGACGTTGACTTCTCGGTCCACGTCGACCGTCGTCGAGCAGATCAACGCTGTGTTCCGCTGGCGATCGAAACCGAGGACCAAGCCGCGTTACTGGATTCCCTGATCCTTTGTAAGTTCATCCGCCGGGCGATCGGCGATCTGTTTGCCGAATCCGCACACATCCTCAACATGGTCGCCGGCTGGGATGTCTCGGCCGAAGAACTACGAATGACTGCCCAACGGATCGTGAACGCGCGCAAACGCTTCAATATCCGCGCCGGATGGACGCCTGCCGAAGACACGCTTCCCGAACGGTTTCTCACTTCGCCACCGGCCGATGATCCGGAAGCACGCCTGACGCGGGACACTCTTCAAGGACTCGTGCGACAATACAATGAACGGCGAAACTGGACGCCCGAGGGCTGGATACCACCGACGGAACTCGAACGTCTGCAGCTCACCACCACGGAAGTAGCCAACGCAGCGGAAGCGGAAAGCGAACCCGTTCCCCGAACGTAAAATCGATTTGAGATCCAATCATGAGCCACGACTTCATCCTGATTCCCGGTCGTACCAGTAAACAGGGCTGCGGCATCAGCGAGGGGAAATTCGAGGAAGGGTACCAATCAGAAATCAGCGTCCTGCAGATCAATCCCAACGATCTGCAGCGACTGGGCCTCACCACCGGCAGTCGCGTGCGAATCACCAGTGATCACGGACAGATCGAGATCGCCGTCCGACCCGCAACTGCCGACGAGTTACCGGAAGGCATCCTGTTCCTCGCCTACGGCGATTTCTCCAGTCGACTGATGGGAGGCGACACGCACGGTACCGGCATGCCGACCAGCAAAGGTCTCGATGTGCGGCTCGAGCCGATCTGAAACGTGACGCCATTCGATTTACTGTACGAGGACGATGACCTGATCGCGGTGGCGAAGCCGGCGGGCTGCCTGACGGTCCCCGGACGAACCGTCGACAAGCAAGACTGCCTCTACCGGCGGCTGCAATCTGACTTTCCGGAACTGCTGGTCGTGCATCGCCTGGACCAAGACACCTCGGGAATCGTGCTGTTTGCACGGAATCGAACAACGCAAAGCGAGCTGGGACGGCGATTCGCGGCAGGACGAATCCGCAAGGATTACATCGCCTGGGTCAGCGGTGTCGTCGAGCATGGTCGTGGCGAGATCGACCGCCCGGTGGGTCGCGTCGCGCCGGGCGGTCTTCCTCCCCGATACTGCGTGGATCACGAGACGGGGCAAACCGGCCCGAACGCCTTGGCGAGTTCTTCATCGGCGAACAGATCGAACTCGCTTGTGGCTGCGCCCCGAGACCGGAAGATCACACCAACTGCGAGTGCATTGCCTCTCCATCGGTCACCCCATCGTCGGCGACCGAATCTACGGCCGACAGACAGCGGACAGGATGTACCTGCACGCCTTCCGATTGCGTTTTTCCCATCCGCGTCAAGCTGATATGCTGACGCTGAAAGCTCCGCTGCCCGGGGGATTCGACGAATAACCACGGCCGCGGTTCCGGCCGCTCCCGTCCTGTACGCGAATGCTCTGCCGATGTCGTTTGGATCGAAACGCTGCGCAACCCACCGACACACGGCCTGATTCTAGGGCCGCTGATTCTGCTGTTCGTGTGGGTACCCCTTTTTTGCCAGGAATCCGCCGACACGCGGTTCATCAGGGGACTGACCGACCGCCAGCTGTTCGGTCTGGCAGAACAGTACTGCCAAGACCAGTTGGCCCGCGAAGACGTGGACGCCAGGCCGTCGCGCCGAGTTGACGCGTCAACTGGTGCAGGTCCTCGCACGGCATGGCTTGAATTCTCCGCCAGAGCAGCGTTCGGCGCTGTGGGAACGGGCAGACCAGGCCTTTCAGGATCTGAAGACCGCGATCCCCCAACAGGAGTTACTCCATCAGGTTGAGTTGGAGTTGCTGTGGTGCCGTCTGCGTCAAGGCGAACTGCTGCGGATGGAAGCGGCACAGCACCGGCTGCCCGAAGAGCAACTGCCGCGGGCCCGCAGCACTCTGCGGGAAGTCGTTCGGTCACTGCAACAACTGCATGATGCGGTTCGAACAGAACGTCCCGCCTCCGATGGACCGACTCAGAATCCCACAGCAAGAGTAGATCCTCAAGAACTTCGCTTGCAGATCGAGTTTGCCTTGGGCGAAGCATTTCGACAACAGGCGTTGTGCTTTCCCGACAGCAGCGCCGATCAGGTCCTGTTACTGACGCGAGCCCGAGAACTTCACAATTCGATTGCGCGACTCGCCAGCGACTCTGACCTGTCACTTGCAGGTCATCTCGCAGAGATTGAATGCTTGCGAAGACTCCGGCAGTTCGACGCAGCGAAGCAGCGATTGCAGGATCTTCAAGCTCGAACACTGGACGACCGCAACCGCTACCGGATGGTCACGCAGCAAGCGGCACTGTCAATCGACACGGGCCAATCGAAGGAGGCAGTCCGGCAATTGGCCGCCGCGCAACCACCGCGAGGAGCAGATGAAAGCACTCTGGCCCAAGCCGATCTGACATGGATCGAGGCGTATGTCGACCTCTGGCGCTCTGCGATCCAAAGATCCGACGATGCCGCGGCTCGACAATGGCAAGCGGAAGCGGAAAAACGATTGCAGCAGATGCAGCAGTCCCGATCCGCGTACTGGGTACGTCAAGCGGAAGTCGCTCCTGTCGCAAACCACACGCGGAGGCTCAAATCTCGGAGACCTTCCCGTATTGAGGCGAAGTGGTGATCGCCAGTTCCTGGAACAGCAGTACGACCAAGCAGTGACGACGTACGCTCGTGCAGCCGACCTGGCTCGCCGCTTGGGGGACGAGCAGTCTGCCTTTGAACTCGATATGCGGCGAGGCGCCGTTTTGCGGCAGATCGAAGACTTCCCGAAAGCGACGGCAGCCTTTCGCGAACTCGCCCTGGCTACGACGCAACCCCAATCGGCTGCCCAAGCGCACTTGCTGGCCATCACCAGCGCCGCCATGGCCAGCCCGTCAATCCAGCGAACGCCTCGCGGAATACGCCGAACTGCTGCAGGAACACCTGTCGAAATGGCCAGAGGCAGAATCGGCCGGACAGGTACGATTGTGGCTCGGCAAACTGCGACTTTCGCAGGGAAAGCGGAATGAGGCGATCGAACTCTGGCTGAAGATCCAACCATCCTCTGATCAGTTTCGCGACGCAACACGTCTCGTCGAAGCAGCCACGCAGCAGGAACTGGCGACTGCCAAAGAATCGCAAACCACGCCCCAAGATCTGGAGAACCGGGCCGCCCAGTTCCTGGAACAGGCCTTTCTCACACAAGGGGCCCTGCCAGAACACTGGACCGATTTCCATCGGTGGGCCCTGATCGCCTCGACCCGCCTGCGGCTACTCGGTCAGCCCCCAGATCTTTCGCGTACCGCGAAAGCGCTGACAGCCATCTTACAATCGCCCACCGAATCAGAGGACGATCGGGATACCTGTCGAGCCTTGCTCGGAATCTGCCTGCTGCGCACAGGCGAGTATTCCGAAGCTCGAGCACAACTCCAGCAAGTGAATTGGGCCATGGTCGAGCAACCGCTGACGATGATTACGGAATTGCGCACCGCTGGGCCAGAGCCCCCCCCGGCCGGTGCGACGCAGGAGGCCCAAATCGTCGTCGAAGTCACGCGGCGAATGCTGGCGTCCGACATGCCATGGACCATCGAACAACAACAAACACTCGCACTCCATCAAGCCGCCGCACTCACGCAGACGGGCGACTACGACGCCGCCGTCGACCTCTATCGCCAACTGGCCGTGGGACGACCCAAGGATCGTACAGTCCTAAAAGGGTATGCCACGTGCCTGCAAACTCACGACGAAATGGCAGCCCTTCAGCAAGCACTCAACCTCTGGCGCCGCGTCACGCGACTCAGCCCCACAGGCTCCACGGATTGGTTCCGGGCCAAGTTAGCGATCGCTCGCCTACACATCCGCCTGGGGGATCCGACGCGCGCCGCCGAAATGATCCGACTGACCCAAACACTGCACCCGGATCTGGGGGGGATCGAACTCCAACAGCAGTTCTTACGGACGTTGCGTGAATGCGAGTCGGTGCGATGAGGAGGCGACGGCCTGGAAGGCCGTGGAACGGGACAGCCTGGAAGGCCGTCCCACTTGGTGGAAGGCCGTCCCACGTGTCGCGAGGACCATTCGGCTTGCCGCAAGGGACGCCTGACGGGCCCGGAAGGCGGTCCCATTTTTCGTGTTCGTGCGTGCGGGCGATTCGCTGCCAGGCCGTTACGTCTTATTCCCCGCTGAGCACTCGGACCGTGCTCACGACTCGTCTTGACCGAAACACGGAAGATCGCTCGAATTGCGCCGGTTTAAGTTGAGCCGGGATGCACGCGTGAAGGGAGTCGCTCATGAGCTGGAAGTTTGCCACGGGATGGTTGGCCGCATGGATGGTGACATGGCTCGCTGGGCCGTGTCAGGAATTGCAGGCGTCCACGATCATTCAAACCCAAGGTTTTGTGGGAAAACCGGGCCTGGAAAAACCACTGACTTTCAATCAGTTCGACCCCAGCACCGGAACCCTGCAATCGGTGCAGATCGATCTCCTGCTCGAGATCTCCGACGGAACGCTGACCCTGGACAACGACGGGGAAGACGCCGTGGCAACTTCGATTCTTCTGGGCGCCACCGGTCAACTTCGCTCCGAAGATGTACGGCTGCTGGATGATGCGGATTCGCCAATTCTCGCGGGATCGGACGCGTTATCCGTCAGCACCGGCTCGGTGCTTGCCTTAGCAGCCGAAAACGGAGACGGTGTGCTCTTCGATCCTACCGTTCCCGATGCACGGATTCACTTCGGGGAAACAACCTCCTCGCTGCACGGCGGGACCATCCACAAGGATTACATGGCCGACTTCTTTGGCTCCGATGTGTTTACGATCATCGGCGACTTCGAACCGTTGGTCGATTTCGGCGCCGGTGAGAACGTCTCTGGTCAGTTCGACCCGGTCACCATGTCCGTGAACGTGATCTTGCGATACGAAGTCGTTCCCGAACCGAGCGGTCTGCTGCTCGTTCTTGGCGGCCTACTGGGCATCGGTGTCGCTCGTCGTCGCCAACTCATTCGATAACAGTCACCGGCCAACGGCTGTACTGCGCGAGACAGCGAGCGTCCTCGAGCGTGGGAACAAAGACCAATCCGAGCGATTCGGGCAGCTGACCAAGGTCAATGTCCCCTACCGATTCGCCACTCGCGTTCCATCGTCCAATCGATCCGTGCCGCCCCGCCGGTCGATCGCGTCGTTGGAAAGCTGAAAATACGGATGCGCATCGATCGGCAGTTGACTCCACAGCCGGTCGTCGCCGTACACGACCGGCCGTGCTCCGCGCTGCATTAACCAATCCCGGTCGATGCAAATCCCGTACAGCTCGAAATCCCAGCGTTGTTGGTGCCGACGAAATGTGCGGCAGCGTGCGAATTCGTGAAGGCGCCGTTGCGACAGGCAGACCACGCTACCGGACTGCGCGTCAGTCGGTTCGTCGCCACAATCCGCTGGGTGGTCAAGATTCGCTGGAGCGCAGCTCGGGCCGAACGATCCGCCGCCGGAAAGTCGAACAACAGTTGCCGCAAGTAGTCCTGCTCCGATTGATCCGGCCAAGGCCCCGCCTGGCGTCTCGTCCAGTGCACTAAGTAGCTCCAGTTCTTCCTCAAAGAACTTTCACGCGGGCGGTTGTGTGCTCCGATTCGTCGTTCGACGGTCCGGTTCCACCACGGGTTGCTGCGTCGGCGGTGGACACCGTTGGTCATCTCTTGGGTTCCAATCGATCGCTCCCTCGGCACAAAGCTGGTCTCGCAAACGCGACGGAATTGCCTGGGGCTGCCGTGACACGTACATCCGTTGAGTGGGAGACTTTGCGCGTAGCAGCGGCAGCAGTAATCGCTGCAGCCGCCCCTCCGGTCGAACATAAAGCAGGTACAAGTCGTCTGCCCAGTTTCCCACGAGCCAATCGGCCAGCGGCTGCTCCTCGGACGGGAGGTCATCGATCGTGGGCAAACGGGGTGACAACCGGACGCGCCACTGCGTACTCCCGATGCCATGCCATGCGGGACAGTTCTCGAACCGACGCAACCAGGTCACCAGCTTCTGCCGTACAGGCGGAAGTTGGAGCACGATCGCGGAGAGGCCAAACTGACCGCCGGCGTAACCCAAAAATCGATCGGCGGCCATGGACTCGCACGTCAACAGCAGTCCGCGGTCCGGATCCAACCCAGCGCACAGTCTCCGCAGTGCCTCGAACCAGAAGCCGTGATCTTCCAAGCGGCGTCCCAAGCGCGAGCTGAGCACTGCCACGCGACGACCATTCGGTGGGTCCGCTGGCCACCACTGCAATCGAGCCGTCACAAGTGATGAGGTGCCGGGCCAGCCCCAAGTCAATCGCGCCTTGGAAACGCCAGAGGTCCGCAATCGCGACAGAAACCTCCGCTGCTTCCGATTCGGACTGTCGACCAGCCGATGCCGGCTGCGCGACACTTCGAATCAGTTCGAGCAGATCCTTCCCGACGCATTCTGACGAATTCGCCGTCGTAGAAAGATGACCGACCGGCCAACCGGCTTGCCGCAGACTCTCCCAAGGTTCGGTCATGGAATGCGCCCTCTTCGAGCCGCATCCTACCGGTTGGATTCCGAAAACCAAATCAAAGTGGCAAACCGGTGCGCAAACCAGTCCATCGCAGACCGATCCGCGCAGCGTCAGAACGAACAGGAAGCGCCCGCTCGTCGTCGGGCTACAGCGCGTAGCAATTCCCAGTAGCGTCTGGTCACCCTTTCCGCTCGGAAGATATTTCGCTACAGATGCAACATATTCGCGCGAAACGCATTCGCCCTACGGCGAACGAAAGAACCAGGCACGAGCGTCACGCCCGACTCTCCGGCGATCAGGACAACTCAAACCGCTGCGGCAAGAGCGTTTGAAGCGACGTCTCCAGCACGCGCGTGGAATTCGCGGAATCCACCAGCCAAATCGGCAGATCGCGACAGAATTCCGCTAGGACCTGGCGGCAGGCACCACAGGGAGCATGTGCCCCCGGTGTCGCCAAGGCCATGGCCGAGAAATTGTCGCTGTCCCTGCGCCACGGCGGAGAACAGCGCAACTCGCTCGGCACAGACGGTCAAGCCAAACGATGCATTCTCGATATTGCAGCCGGAATAAATCCGGCCGGAGTCATCCATCACTGCGGCACCCACAGTAAACTGCGAGAAGGGTGCGTAGGCGTAGCGACGAACCTTCTGCGCCGCTTGCACTAACGCCGTCACCTGTTCCTGCGTGATGCTCATTCCGCGGCTCCGCCCAGTCGCTGTCGTATCAAGGGGGGTGATTCGACCGGGAAATCGCTGATCTCAAACGCGTCAAGCACCATCGATCGAACTCGTGCCACGTCTTCCGACGGTCCCATCACGCGCACCAACGGCTGACCATGTTCGACAGCATCACCGATCCGCACCAGCATCTCCAATCCGACCGAGGGATCGATTCGATCGGTGCGGATCTTTCGCCCCCCTCCCATTTCGATGATCACGCGGCCCAGCTTCTGGCCATGGACTGCGGCCAGCCAACCGGTTTTCTCCGCCACCACGGTCGAGGCGGGCGCGATCATCCGCTGCCCATTCAGGTCACCACCTTGCGCACGGACCATTTCCTGGAACTTGGCCAGCGCCGCACCCTCATCCAGTAGACTGCGCAACCGTTGTCGTGCCGCCTCAGGAGAATCGGCCGCGGCCGATGCGACAAGCAGTTCCGCCCCCAGTTCGAGGACAAGTGTTACCAGGTCCTCGGGTCCGTCCGCTGCGAGCGTTTGCACCGCTTCTTCGACTTCCACCGCATTGCCGACCATGCGTCCCAGCGGCTGGTTCATATCTGTCAACAGTGCCGTCGTGGGAACGCCCATTCGGTGAGCGACGTGCACGAGCGATTCGGCCAATTCGCGTGCTTCGCTCTGGCAGGTCATGAACGCTCCCGAACCGAACTTGACGTCCAGAACGAGCCAATCCAGCGACTCGGCCAGCTTCTTGCTGAGAATACTCGCCGTAATCAGCGGGACGGATTCGACGGTCGCCGTGACGTCGCGCAAGCCATAGAGTTGCCGATCGGCCGGAGCCAGATCCGCGGTGGCGCTGCATATCACACAGCCTACTTCTTCGGTTTGCCGTTGAATTTCGTCACGCGTCAATTCGGTACGAAAGCCGGGAATCGACTCCAGCTTATCCAACGTACCGCCGGTCGTACCAAGCCCTCGACCGGAGATCATCGGCACCTGCAAATCACAGCAGGCCAAGAGCGGTGCCAGCACGAGAGAGACTTTGTCGCCGAGGCCACCCGTGGAATGCTTATCCACCTTGGGCCGATCATTTTGCCAACGAAGAACCTCGCCACTGTGGAGCATTTGTTCCGTCAGCGACACGGTTTCGGCGGTCGACATGCCACGCAGGCAGATCGCCATCGCCAGCGCCGCCATCTGGTAGTCCGGGATCTGACCGGCGACATAACCGGCCACGAAATCGCGGATCTCGCCGTCCGTCAACTCGGCGCCGTCTCGCTTTCGCGCGATGATCTGTGCAGGAATCACGGGACAATCGGTCCCTGTTTGGGTCGATCTTCGGCCAACGGATCACCGTCACCCCCATCCGCAACCGACCGTGACGCGCTGTTTTCGATTCGCCGTCTGCGCACGGTCCGCGAAGACTCCATCTCGTTCGGCAAGGTCCCGTCGAATGGCCGAACGTCCCGCGGCAGAATCGACGAAGGCGGAACAGACCGAGGCCAGGTCGTCGACTACCGACAGTGTCGCGCTGGGGCTTTCCATGGATCGTTCGTACTCGCAAACAGTTCGTCCGCGCGAACGGCCGCAACGGCTTCGCCTTGCCACGAACTTGTCGAGATACTCGATGGCGCCGTAACCGGTTGGGCGGTCACAGGTTTGGCCTGATTCAGGGCATTCAGCACCAGCAAAGCATCAACGGGCGTTACATACTCGTCCCCGTTCACGTCCAAGAAGGGACCTTGGGTGATCCGTCTCCGCCAATCGTCGCGGACCGAACTGATTGAGATCGTTAATAACCAGCAGGGCATCAACGGCACTAACGCTGCCATCGCCATTCACATCGACCGGGTTCTCTGGTTCGCTCAGCGGCTCCTCCAGACGATGGCCCGCCACTGTCGGCGGATCGAAATTGCCAACGATCGGCAGGGCCGAGCGATCGCCAAACCGTGCATAAAGATCCGGGCCGAACGGCTGAGGCGTAAAGTCGATCGTGGGCCGACTCGACAGCGGGTCGTCCTGCGGGCTCAGTCGTGAGATCAACGAGTTGCCATCCGAAATCAGCAGATACCATTCTCCCACGTCTCGCCCGGCTGCTCCTGAGCGATCCGGAACCCACAATCCGAGATCGTCAAATCCGTCCTGGTCGAAATCGGCGGCCACCGGCCGCTCCCGAACACCGATGAACCCAAACTGGAATATGTGATCGGCGAACCCATCCCAGCCTCGTCGGACCCCTCCGGCCAAATCGATCATGAACTGATCGTCTGACCAGGTGGCCAAGTCGTCGAATCCGTCGCCGTCAAAATCACCAACCGCCGGGTAGCCTCGGAGCCAACTCGTCTGCTTCCTGTCCGTACGGAAATCGTGGTTGGTATCAAAGTACCATGTACGGCCATCGAAGACCGCCACTTCATCACCGTTGCCGTCACGATTGTCAAAGCGTCCCGCCACCGGAATCCCGTTGGCCACCAGTGGGTCTTCGCGATCGATATTGGGTACTCCATCGTTATCCGTATCGACCAGCCACCGGAAATGCCCATCAAAGCGGCCGTAGGCGGCAAGCTTATCGTATCCGTCGGTCACATCTTCGGCCCGCAAGGCGAAGTTCCCGGCAAACAAATCGTCGCTCGTGAAACCGTAACGGTAAACAATGTCGCGATTGACATAGTCTCGGTTATCCGGATCGAATCCCCCGTTTCCATTCGTATCCGTCCAGACGCTACCGGCAGCCCACGTCCCCAATTCTGGCCGACTATCGACCGTGAAGCGCGCCACAAAATCACCGCCTGGAACTCCATCACCGGTGGGAAAGATCGGCGGGAGCGACGTCGTGCCGCCCTGCCCTTCGAATGGCGCGCTGGCGCCGGATTCACCGTCCAGCCGGTTGCCGGCCGAATCGGTCAGCTTGTCGGAGACGGTCAACGTAAAACGATCATCTGGCAGCGGCGAGGAAAAGTGCAGGATCACTCGCGCCAACATGCTTCCGCTATCATCGTCGACCGTTTGTACTTCCACGCGACCAACCGCCATGTGCCCATGGGCATCTCCGACCAATTCGTAATGTCCTTCTTCTCCGACGGTCGCCAGAAACAACTCGCGGGAGACATCATGAGCGTTTTCCGGTCCGGCGCTTCCGAAGTGAATCACAAGGCTATCGATCAGCGGATCGGGCCCGCTGGTGGGCTTGGGATCGAACAGGCTGGGAAAACCCACCACATTCTGTGTCACGTTCCAAATCGACGGCCCATGGGTGTCGACCGTCAGTCGCAGCGTGGAGTGACTTCGATTACCGGCGGGATCTTCATAGGTGAAGACAAACTCATGCGTTCCGTCCGCCAACGCAGCGGTGGGGGCAAGCTGCCAGTTGCCGTCGATCGCATAGGGTGGATCCGGTGGCTGCAAGGCGTCATCACCGTCCCACGGAAGGGCAACGGCTGTACCGGCCGGTTGTCCATTGACCGTGACGGTCACCAGTGCATCCGCTTCGGCCGACCCCACAAACACGGGATTCCGCACGTTGGTCACGCTGGAATCGGAAGCTCCGGCGCTTCCCGACATCCCACTGTCACTGGCCACGAGAATGTCGCGCGGTTCCGGCGAAGGCCGTGCGATCCACCAGAATCGGCAACAGGAAATCGGGGCTGATGTTCCCCGCGCGGTCTTCCACCTCCAATTTCAGTTCGTGTAGCCCCTCCGGCAGTGCAAGCGGCGAAGTCACGACGCGTCCCAGATCGGTCAAGCCATCCAGCAGCCCTTCCAGCGCCGGATCGTCGGCGGAATCGTACACCAGAACTTCTTCGCCGAATTCCGGACGAGCGAACAGGCGATACTGCAGATTCTGTCCGCCGGGCACGAGTGCGACGTGCTGCTCGGCATCCGGATCCGATGTCGTGGCAGAAAAAACCATCATCTCGGCGGCGGTCACATTGTCGTCATTGTGGCGTCCGGTGTCGTCACTTTCTCGAAGGTCCAGCATCGGAGTATTCGGTGCCCGCGTATCGATCTCAATCGACAGGGAATCCGTCGCGACCCCATTCCCGGCCTGGTCCGACATTTCGGCGACCAGCGAGTAAACACCGTCGTCGAGCGGTTCGACCGTGATTTCCCACGCCCCCTGACCATCGTCGGGAATGCCATCGGAATCATCATTTCCCGCCACGGTCTCCCCGACGATCTCGCCGTTCGCTCGCAGGAGCACGCGGCCGCCGACCGTACCACGGCCGAGAACGGCAGGCTGACGGATGTTTGTCACATGGTCTTGATCATTCACGCCGCTGTCGCTGTAGGTGGCCAGAGCCATCGGACCGAGGGCCGGAGGTAACGTGTCAATGGTCACATTCAGCAGGAAATCCGGACTGATATTGCCCGCGCGGTCTTCGACTTCGAGCTTCAGGTTATGCGTCCCGTCCGGGCAGCGGACCGATCGACCGCGTAAGCTGCGTGAGATCGGTCAGTCCGTCCATCAAGTGCTCGACGGGGAAATTCCAGGTCGAGCGACGAATCGTAAAGAAGTTGCTCCTCGGGATTGGATCCCGCTTCGGACCCGTCGGCACGGAGGTACAGCCGGAAGATGTAATTGAAAGGCGTGAGTTGCCGCTCGATGGCGGGATCGTGAGACGTCATGGAAAGCGTCAGCACCGCGGAGGAGGTGATCTGATCCCTGGTCGACGCGCCGGAGTCCGCCACTTCCCAAAGATCCAGATAGGGCAAATTCGGCGCCTCGGAATCCACCACGATCGTCAACCGTTGGCTCAGGATCGCTCACGTTTCCCGCTCGATCCTCAAACTCCGCCTGAAGCTCGTACCGATCGTTGGCGAGCGGCTGGACGCTGACCTGCCAGGTGCCATCCGTGCGAACCAGGCCTTGCCCCACGACTTCGACTGCGCCATCGGTTCGTCGAGCGAGCAAGCGAATCTGCGTGTTCGGTTCGCCGGTCCCCTGCAGCACCGGTTGTGCTTGTGCGGTAACGTCGTCGGTAAACGACCGACCGGTGTCGCTGGCGTCCATCATATCCGGGCGGCCAACTGCATCGGTGCGATTCGGTCGATGGTGATCACCATCGGTTCGGAGAGCCTGCCGCGACCGCTGACCGGTGGAAGGACCGAATCAGGCGTGGACAAGTCGAACACTCGCACGGCGGCCGTCACAACGTACTCACCGCTCAGCAGAGCGTCCTGTTCGAGCGGCGTGAATCGAAACAGAATGCCATCATCACCGGCAGCCGAGGCAAAGCCGGACAGGCGACGGCCACCATCACTGTCGGTCACTACTACTTCCACGGCCACGCCGGCACCTGGGGGCAATTGCTGATTGTCCGTCGCCGGGTCCTCCGGCTCCAACAGTGTCAGACCTGATGCCAGAAAATCCGTCAGATCGGCCTGCAGCAGAATGGTGGGCGTCGGATCGGCCGTGATCGCATCCTGATCGCTGCTCCCGGTATCGCTGTCCGCCGTCAGACGAATCACGTGCGGCACCGGAGCAGCGAAGTTCTCCACCTCCAAGTCGTACACATTCAGGACCTCCTCCGAGGCACCGAAAACGCGGATGTAATATGTCTGCTGCGACACGACTGGAATGATCAACTCTTCATCATTCGTCGAGGAATCCGCCTGGGCGATAACCTCTCCGTTGCGATCGTCCACCGCAAGCTGCAGGTCCCCCAGGTCGTGATCGAACAACGCGCGGACGATCAGTTTTCCCGAGCTGTGTGCGGTCATTCGATAGCGATCCGTGGTCCCCGGTTCGCCAATGGCATCCCGGTGAATCACGGTCGGTTCCGAACCGAGTGCCACTGTCGAAGCCAGCGCATTGCGGTCGGTGGCGAGATTGTTGGTGGGATCGATTTCGACGAAGCTCATGTCGCGTGGGCCGGTAACTCGCGCCGTATTCTGCAGCACGCCCGAGACATCGGCCGCGACCTGCCCGGTCAGAAGGTACGTCAGCGAACTCCCGGCTGGCAAGTGCACGAGATCATCGATCGATCCGCTGCCGGTCGGTGTATTTCCTTCCACGCCATCGCTGCCGCTGCTCGTGTATTCGGCCTGCCACAAACCGGCCGGGACAAGATCGGTTACGCGCACATTCCGCGCGTCGCTCGGTCCCGCGTTCCGTACGTCGATCGTATACGTGACGGAATCACCCACTTCTACTTCGGCCCGACCGTCCGACTTGGAAATCGACAAATCGGCGTGGGCGACGATCGGTAGGACATCCAGATCCAAGTTATTCCCCGGTACCGAATCCACCTGGTCCACCAGATCGACGCGGGCCAGGTTCTGCAGCGTGCCTTGCGCATGGGAAACCAGTCGGGCCTCGACGTGATACAGAATGGACGCATTTGCTGCCAGGTCGACCGTATCTTCGATATTGCCGCTGCCCTGGACCGTGTTGCCGCCGGCAATTCCGATTGTCTCGCTGGTGTAAATCACGTTTGTGAGCATCGGGGAGAACGTATCCGTCACGATCGCGCCTGCCACATCCGATTGCCCCACGTTGGAAACGATCAGCGTGTAATGCACCTTGTCGCCGGGAACGGCCACGATCTCGGCACTCATTTTTCGCAGTTGCAGATCGACAGGCGCGCGGGCAACCAGCGTGATATCAGTGGCTGTGTTGTTCTGCGGAAGCGGATCAATCCAGCCATCGGCCGGCTCAACGGTGGCCGTGTTGCGCAACGATTCGGCCGCGGATGGGTCAACCAGTGCGTCAACCGTGTACGTGAGCGTGGCACCCACGGGAAGATCGACCAGGTCGTCGATGTCGCCGGTTCCCTCCGTAACGATTCCCTCCAAGTCTCGTACGTACGACACGTTCGCCAAGGCGTCGGGAAACTTGTCGCGAATACGAACGTCTCGAGCATCACTGGGGCCCTCGTTCCCCACGACGAGGGTGTAACGCAACGGTTGCCCCGGATGGACCTGATTGAGTCCATCACTTTTGGTGATCCAAAGGTCAGAGGTCGGGACCAGTTGATCGATATCGGTTGCCGTGTTGTTACTCAGATCCGGATCAATGGGCGGCAGGGTGGCCGTCACCGTGTTGGAAAGCGTCCCGGTCGCCGACGGGCTTGCCGTGCCGGTCACGGTGTAGATAACCGCCGCGTCGGGGGCAAGCGTCAGCATGTCGTCCAAATCGCCTTGTCCGCTGACCGTGTTGCCGCTGGCATCGCCAACCGGACGGCTCGTGTAGCGCACGTTCTCGAGCGCGGACGGAAAGGAATCCAATACGTTCACCTGAGAGGCGGTCGCGGGGCCGGCATTTCGCACGGCGATCGTATAGACCACCGGTTCCCCTGGTACGACTTCGGAAACACCGTTGTCTTTCGTCACGGAGACGTCGGCGATCTCGCGAACGACCAGATTCGTGTCGATCTCGACGTTGTTTTCCGGCGTCAGTTCGACGCGGTCCGGAGGCTCAATCACCCGCACGCGATTCACGAGCGTGGCGATCGCTCGGTCGGAAACGGTCGCCGTCGCGATGTACTCGATCCAACCGTCTGCGGGGATGATCACCGTATCGTTGATATCGCCCGTGCCTTCGGGCGTGTTCCCGACAACGCCTTCCGAAGCGACACTCACGAAAGCAACGTCGTCAAGCACATCGGGGAACGGATCGACCACTCGGGCGCCCGTGGCGGGACCGGGTCCGAGGTTTCGTACCATGATTCGATAGGTCAGCGTTTCCCCGACCTGGACCGTCCGGCGACCATCGTCTTTGGTGGCCATCAGGTCGATGCCTTGCCCGATGGGATCTCGATCTCGAGCCCTGTTGTTCGCTACGTTCGGATCACGGAACCCCACGGGCGGAACGATTTCGATCAGGTTATCCACCGGCTGTTGCACGTCCTCACGGACCTTGGCCGTCACCGTGTACGTAATCGAGCTCCCCACGTCGAGATCGACCAGGTCATCGATCGGCCCACTGCCCGCGGGCGTGTTCCCCGAGGCCTCTCCCTGCACGACACTGGTGAATGCCACATCGGTCAGTGTGGCCGGAAACTGGTCGAGGATTCGAGCACCGACGACCGGATTGGGACCAGCGTTCCTGGCCGTCATGACGTACACGACGGTTTGTCCGGGGATCACGGTTTCCACGTGATTCGATTTGGTCACCGAAAGATCGGCCGTCACCAGTTGCGAGATGTCGAATACTTTCGGACCAAGGCCACCGATTAACGCGATCTTGCCATCGGAACCTTCCGCACCCTGGTCGACTACCATCTGGATCGCGTCCACGCGGGTCGGCGCAACCGGTCCTTGAAAACTGGCGAACGGCAGAAATCGATACTCCGACGCGTCACCACCGGTCACGGGCAGTTCGACAGACGATTCGGAGAATGTTTCTGCGTTCCCTTCGAAGATCCGCAGGCGAACTCGCGTACCGACCCCGGAAGCATCCACTCCGGCGCGCAACAGGATCCCTTCCGTCTGACCGCCTTGCGTCAGATCGCGGCCGCCGAGTCCCATGGAGATCTGATCCGGATCTCCATCCACGCCGTCCCAAGTCACGCGACTGACACCCAGCGTTCCCGGCGACTGATTGACTTCCAACAGCTCCTCGACACCGAACGGATTGACGCGGAGTTCCACGCCACCGACGCCTGAAAGTAGTTCGGCCTGCATGTCTCGCTCGCGACCAATCACCTCTCGTTCGCTTGGTAACAGGAGCGACGAGGAGTCGCTGGACGGCGCGGGCGGAATCGCCATCACCACCTGCCGCGTCTGAAACTGATCGATAACCAGGTCAACGTCCCCGGGCCGAAGCAGGGGACTGATCACGGTCGGCAAGAACAGGCCGTCCGCGACTTGCTCCGGTCGACGAACGAAATACGCCTCACCGGGATCAAGCCCTTCGAAGCGATAGCGCCCCGCATCATCGGACGTCGTGGCGTCGATCAGCGGGTCTCGGTCGAGTTGGAATCGGCCGTCGCCATCATCCTGGAACAGTTGCACGATGACGCCGGGTAGCGCTTCGCCCGCGCCCGGGATCCCATCGTTGTCCAGATCGTTGTAGACGGTGCCGAGAATCGTCGGGGTCAACATCCCGTCGAGTACGACGCGTTCCTCCAAACTCTCCAGCTGGGCTCGGTGGCGGCGCCGGCGTAGTCGCCTGCGCGCCTCCTCACCAACCGAGCTGACGACGACCTGTTCCCTCGGGCCTGACCCAGCATCTCGGCAAACACAGAACTCGCTCCTTCCGCATCAGTGTTGTCGTACTCGGGTACCCAGGAAGATAGCCAAATCGGCAGTCAGCAGCAAGGATTCGACCGGGGCGAAGCCGGCCGGCGGAGCCGTCGCGGGACGATTGACGCCACGGTGCGAGAAGCGTTAGACTCAACCCACGCGAATCGGGATTCCATCCCCCTCCGGGACCTGACCCCAGGCGATCGAGCCGGAATCGGGCCGGGCGGGTCTGCGGATCCGGGGGCCGAATCCTCGTTCGTTCTGAAAGACAGGACTTTCAACCGGGGAGCTACCAACCGGGAAGAGGGATCGGGACGCCGATCGGCAACGTCCCCGGAGTGTTCACGCGTGGACATCATCCTGTATCCCGTTTCGTGTCGACCGCTTGCCGGACCCCGCTACAAGCGTCTTTGGGGCCGACCTGAACAAGCGGAACTGCGGTCTTCATTGCGTGTCGAGGAGTGAATCATGGCTGTCATCGATTTCGGGGGAGTTCCAGAGGAAGTTGTCACACGTGATGAGTTCCCAGTGTCGAAAGCACTCGAGGTTCTCAAAGGACGAAACGATCGCGGTGATCGGATACGGCGTTCAGGGCCCGGCCCAGGCATTGAACATGAAAGACAATGGATTCCCGGTGATTATCGGACAGTCCAAGAAGTTCGCCCGCGACTGGGAACGAGCCGTGGCAGACGGCTGGGTGCCGGGTGAAACCCTGTTCGACGTCGAAGAGGCAGCCCAACGGGGCACGATCGTTCAGATGCTCGTCTCGGACGCGGCCCAAAAGGCGATCTGGCCCAACATCAAGCCTTGCCTCAACGCCGGCGACGCCCTCTATTTCTCCCACGGTTTTTCCATTGTCTATCGAGATCTGACCGGCGTGGTGCCTCCCGAGAACGTCGATGTGATTCTCGTCGCTCCCAAGGGATCGGGGACATCCGTTCGCCGCAACTTCCTTTCCGGCGCCGGCATCAATTCCAGCTTCGCGGTTGCCCAAGACGCCACGGGCCGAGCGCAGGAACGCTGCATCGCGGTCGGAATCGGTGTTGGCTCCGGCTACCTCTTCCCGACGACCTTCGAAAACGAAGTCTACAGCGACTTGACCGGCGAACGCGGTGTGCTGATGGGGGCTCTGGCCGGGATTATGGAAGCACAGTACGAGGTCCTTCGGGCCAACGGGCACAGTCCCAGCGAAGCCTTCAATGAAACCGTGGAGGAATTGACGCAGAGCCTGATTCGGCTGGTCGACGAAAACGGCATGGATTGGATGTACAACAACTGCTCCGCCACTGCGCAACGCGGCGCCCTCGATTGGAAACCCAAGTTCCGCGAAGCCGTCCTGCCGGTGTTTCACGAATTGTACGAACGGGTCAAGAGCGGCAAGGAGACCCAGCGAGTGATCGAGACTTGCGGAGCCGCGGATTATCAGGAAAAGCTGCGAGCCGAACTCAACGAGATGGGAAATTCCGAGATGTGGCTCGCCGGTAAGGCCACCCGCGACCTGCGGCCCAAAGAATCGGCCCGCACGATTACGGACGCCACGAAGGGCGTCTCCGGCCGATCGGTCAACTGACGTCGGCCCGCACCACTCCCCTGAACGAGTGCGGTCGGCGCAAAAAACGCCGCCGATCGTATCCCCACTCCCACCTGCGGGAGTGGGGCCAGGGCTTTCTCAGCGCACGGTGCAGGGCTCTGACCTCACCGAAACCGCCGACCACAACGGGACGGACTGGAGGTCCATCCCACGGCTAATCCTCGCACAGCAGGTCGGTGGAACACGCTTCCGCACGTGGGACAGGCTTCCAGCCTGTCTCGTATCATGGGCTTCTAGCCCGTGATCGCCGTGCGCCGCGTCGGAGACCCTCGCACACCGGGTCGGCCTGGGAAGGCCAACCAACAGGACGGACTGGAAGTCCGTCTTACAGGACAGACTGGAAGTCTGTCCCACTTGCAGAAGTCTGTCCTACAGAGAGAGGTCCATCCCACCGGAGACCTTCGCACCGCGGCTGTCAGTGTTCGCAATCGGAAGCACGATGTTATGCGTGAATGCTTTGCACGACGCGGTTCTACCGCTCTTTTCGCATCGCAGCCTCCGAGCCTCACCTGCCGCCGCATCAGCCAGCATCGCCTGTCCCGGCGTGATAACCGGCGGACCACGATTCAATCAAAATCGTATTTCTTTTTCGCCGGAAATATTTCGGCCTCGCGCGCGACCATCCCCGTGGAGATCGGCCGTTCGGCGGTCGATGTTCATCACCTGTCGTCTTCCATCCTCGGTTGTCGAGGTCGAGCAGCGAGCGGGGCGGTTTTCTTAGGAGATGAATCATGATCACGCGATGGTTGAAGTGGGTTGCCGCGGCTCTGACAGGCTCCGTCATCCTGGGGGTTGTTCTTTTCGGTGCGGAGCTGCCGAGCTATCTCACGAGTTCGACGCGTCAGGTGCGCTCGGCGGTCAAGGATTCGGTACCGATCGATTTCGAGCTCCAGCGGGCTCGCGACCTGCTCGAAACGATGTTGCCGGAGATCCATACAAAGATTCGTTTGATCGCCCACGAGGAGGTGGAAGTAGCAGCGTTACAACAGGAGATTGGCGCGAAGAAAAGCAGCTTCTGGCGCAGTCGCAGCAGATTCGTCAGTTGCGCGACGCCTTGGCAACGCCGCAAGTGTCGTATGCCGTTGCGGGTCGGACGGTTTCGCGCCCTGATGCGTTGGAGAAGCTGAGTCATCAATTCGACCGGTACAAGGAGGGGGAAAACCTGCTGTCCAGCAAACGGGAGTTGCTGCGAGTCCGAGAAAACTCGCTTGCGGCCGCATTGGAATCGCTGGAGAAGGTACGATCACGCAAGGCGTTCTTGGAGCAAAAGATTGATTCACTTGCGGCGCAGCACCGACTTTGGAAAGCTCGCTCGGTCAACACGCCGCTGGATTTGGATCCAGGACAGCTCACTCGAGCCGATCGCCTGTTGAGCCAGTTACAGAAACGATTGGAGATCGCGACACGCGTGCTGGAACACGAACTGACTCTCGTACCTGAGCCGCATCCAGCCACGCTTGACGCGGAAGAACTAATCTCGGAAGTTGACCGGTATCTGAATCTGCCCTCGGAATCGGCCTCTCTGGAGGTCGCGGCTGTCGATTCCACTCCGGTCGATCAAGACTGACGCAGCCAATTCTCGCAGGATTTCGACCGTGTTGGCACTCAAGATCAAACAAACGGAGATCGCTTTGGCCGACGGGCGGCTCGACGAGGCCTGCGAGTTGCTCACCCAATCCGATGTCCGCACGCACCGACGCGGACAATCGCTGATCATGGAAGCGACCAAGCGACTGCGGCAACGGATGGACGCGCATCTGCAGCAGCAACAATTCGAGGCGGCTTTGCGGGATTGTCAGCGGGCCTTATCGCTGGCGGGCAACCAACCGGACCTGGAACAGTTTCGCCAACAGGCCGCCGCCCAACTGGCCGAGCAGCAGCAACAACAGGCGCAGGAACGCGAGTTGTTGCAGGTCGCGCGACAGCGGCTTTCCGAAGGTGAGCTGACGCTCGGCCAGCAACTGTGTGCGGAGCTTCCGGAATCCACGCCGCAACGGGCCGAATTATCGGCAGAGATTCAACATCGCCGTCAGGCGGCCGACGTCGCCGTCTCCCGCGCAGAAGAAGCCTGGCAGCGGAAAGCGTTTCACGAGGCGGTCGAGGCACTGCGTCAGGCACAGCAGTTGGCGCCGCATCACGGATCGCTTCCTTTGTTACGAACGAAGATTCTCCAGTCCCTCTGTGACGAAGCACAATCGGCTCTGGTCCAAGGGCAGTTGCCGTACGCGGAAACCATCGCGGCCCTCGCCGGATCCATCGATCCGCAAGCGATGGAAGTGCGTGAGACCGTGATGTGGCTGCAGCATTGTCAGCGTGCGGCGCAGCAGATCGGAGCCGGCGATTTTGCCGCCGCCTGGGAGACGTTGCAGGTCCTGAGTAAACTTCTGCCCGCCGCCGATTGGATTCCGCCGATGCTCGATTGGGCTCGGCAAGCGCGAGATTCGCATCAGGCGCTCCGCGGATCGCCCTTATTTGCGCTCCGGGAGAGCCCTTTTTGCAAGGTCACGGAGAACGCGGATCGGCCTTTCCGCGCGGCGCACGCAGGGCATCCGGCGGTTGCGGCGTTGCTTCCGGATCGGTTCCTGCTGCAAATCGATGGTGCCGGACGCTATCTCGTCCTCTGCTCGCCGACAATCCGGTTGGGGTCCGCCGGAGCCCCAGCGCGGACCGACGTGGACTGGAGCGGAACGAGCTTGTCGGACGGCCTGGAAATCGAACGGATGGAGGGCGACTATTTCCTTCGCAGCTCGCAGCCAGTGCGGATCAACGGCAAACCGGTCACGTCCGCTCTGCTCGCTCACGAGGATCGTCTGTTGATCGGAGCTCGCGGCGCCGTCAAGTTTTTGCTTCCCTGTGCGGCCAGTCGCTCGGCGATGCTGCAGTTTTCCGGCTTGCGTTTGCATCCGCCCGACTTGCGCGGTGTAATCCTGATGGACGAAGCAATTGTGATCGCGCCGAATCATCAGGCTCATGTGCGTCTGCGAGAGCTGCAACAGGGGTACGTGTTCTTCCATCGTCAGCAGCAGTTGTTCCTTCGTCCGATGTCCAGCCCCGAGGGCCAAGCATCACTGCGCGAAATACGAATTGCCCACCCCGTGTCGCTTGGATCGGCCCAGCTGGTCGTCCTGCCCGTCACGGATTGATCCCAGAAGGGCTGAGAACCATGCCTGCCTTTAAGTATCAGCAAGGTGATCGACCGCTGGATGGTTACACCATCGAGTACGGCCTGGGACGCGGTGGCTTCGGCGAAGTCTATTTCGCGATCAGCGATGCGGGACGGCATGTCGCGATCAAGGCCGTCCAAAACTACCAGGACATCGAACTGCGCGGCATTCGCCACTGCATGAATCTGAAGAGCCCGCACCTGGTCTCCATCTTTGATCTGAAATTCAACGAGCAGGGCGAGCCGTTCGTCATTATGGAATACGTCTCCGGCTCGTCACTGCGCACGCTATTGGATGAATCTCCGGACGGATTGGGCGAAACGAAGTCCGCCTTCTTCCTGCAAGAGATGTCGAAAGGCCTAACCTACTTGCACGACCAAGGGATCGTGCACCGCGATCTGAAACCGCACAACGTCTTCTATGAAGACGGTTTCGTGAAGATTGGCGACTACAGTCTGAGCAAGGCGTTGACGGCCAGCCACCGCAGCGGTCACACGGTCACGGTCGGCACCGTGCACTATATGGCACCCGAAATCAGCATGGGACGCTACGATACGCGGGTCGACATCTATGCCCTGGGAATCATCCTCTACGAAATGCTCACCGGCCAGCCACCGTTCACCGGGCAGACGATGGGCGAGGTGTTGATGAAACACATGAACGGCGAGGTGGATTTGAGCAAAATCCAAGAACCATTTGCCGATGCGCTGCGCAAGGCGTTGGCGAAAGATCCCGAGAAACGCTTCGCGTCGGCCGCTGAAATGACAGCCGCCGTGTTCGGCGCTCAGCATGTTCAGGACAGTGTCGCGGAATTCAATCCACAGCATCTTTCCCTTGTTGCGGCTCGAGTAGGTGCGAAAGTGCGCGCCGCCACGGCCGCCACGCTGGCCCCCGCGGATACTTCGGGACACGCGGCCGTCAGCACGCAAAAAGACCCTCCCATCCGAAGAACCGAAGAGCCGGTGCCGAGCATTGCGTTCCTGGCCGGACGTTCGGTGGGGCTCTTCGCAAAACACACGGGATTGATGTCGCTGGGGCGACTTCGTTTCACCGATGCCGAAGACGATATTTTGAAGCCGCCGCAACGATTCGCTTTCGCCCTGCTGTGCCTCCTGGCCGTATCGATTGGTTGCGGACTGCTAACGCAAAACGTCTTCGCTTGGCCCGGCGAGCACGCGTCTGCCGGACAGGTGGGCGTCTGGGCATTCGGGGCCATCGCCGGCGGCACCATCGCCTTGCTGCTGACCGGACGCTGGGCCGGTCCCACGCTCGCTCACGAATCGGGACTGGTCAGTCGTCTGATTCTGGTGACAACCTGTTGGGTGGGGGGCTGGTTGGGCCTGGTCGCGGTCGCCCCGCTGTCGGAACTGATTGGGACCGCCTTTCCCCGCAGTCCCAGGCTCCAGGCCCTGATGTGGTCCTCGTTCGTGCCGTTGCTGCTGGTCGACATCCGGCAATTGCTCGCGGTATCGCGGCGAAAGCGGATTGCCCTCGGCCCTGCCTTGTTGGCGGGGATCCCGGCGGCGTTCCTGGCCGGCAGTTGGAGCGGTGATCCGGTGCTCTCGCTGGGCATCGCCGCGGGGATCCTGCTTTCGATGCAGGTCGCCAGCCCATTCGTGGGTCGATTCGAACCACCCCGTCAGACCGTTTCCCCTGCCACATCTGCTTCCGAACCGCCGCGGCCCGAGTTGAGTCCCGCGGTGCGCCGCGAGGAGCCATCGCCGCCTTTCTCCGCAGCGACTGCGGCTCCCCAGTCTCTGTTGACCGAGCGAACGCCATCCGGCGGATCGTCGCGCAACCGTACGATCGCGTTGATCTTGGCTACCGGTCCCGCGTTCTCCGGTATTTGTGGGCTGCAGCGTTTTTATGTGGGCAAGGTCTGGACCGGTTTGCTGTATTTGATCACAGCCGGCCTGTTCGGCATCGGGCAACTTGTCGACGTCGTGCTGATTGTCAGCGGACAGTTTTTAGACGACGGCGAGCGACCGGTGGTGCACTGGGAGGGCCAATCCACTGCGGGGGAATCTTCCGCCAGCCCCGTGAATGCCTGGTCGTCAATTCCCCCGCGAGGGTCGTGGGGAACACTGTTGGCAAATGTGCTGGGGATCCTGCTGCTGATCGCGACCTGCGGCGTGGGACTTTTCACGGTGGCACGGATTCCGGAGGCAATCGCGGCGTGGGAAGCCAGCGATTTGGTGCACACCACCTTCGCTCGCGATCTGGAACAAGTGCTGGGGACCGGCAACTGGCAGCGCATCATCTCACGACTGGGCGCGATCGCCACAGTGTCGCTGTTCTTGTCGGGTGTCACCGTCTTGCTGCTGGCCCGTCGATCGGCGGGACACTGGCATTTGGTGCGCGCGGTCTTCGGGAGCCTTTGCTGTCTGGCAACGGTGGGTTTGTTCGCAGTCCCCTTCTCCCAAGTGACCTGGTCTGCTCCAGCGAATCTCATTGCCCAGAATCGGATGGGGGATGCGTTAGAGTCGATCGTCACGGACAGATTCCTCGTGATGTATGCCCTCGCCGGAGTCGCCCTGCTGGCGGGATTGTTCTGTCTGTGCTGGCCAGCGGCACGCGTCGCGGATCCACCGACGACGACCGCTCAAGCCAAGGAGATCGTCCGATGATTGTGTCTTTCTTTGCGCTGGGCTCGCTGCTGCTGGTCATCCTCACGATCGTCGTGATGGTGATTCTGATCGCGCAGTCCAACAACGCGGGCGTCGTCGTCGCACTCACCCTCATCGGGGCGGTCGTCTCACTAATCGCGCTCAGCCTGGGCTGGTTCATCGCCGTGCCGGTGCAAAGAAAGTCTGTCCGGCAGCCCCCTCAATTACAGGTACTTCCCCAGCCCGTCACGCCGCCAACCGTCGCCGACCCGGTCGAATCGGCGGCATTGCCTCCGGTCGCGCCACAAGCTCCGGTGGCCCCTGCCCCACCGGCGAATCCCCTCGGACAAGAAACTCCTGCCGAAATGATGGCGCTCGGTCCGGCACCCATTCTGAGCGGCACTCCGTGGGATCGCGTCGTAGAGGACACGTTGCAGGCCAACGTGTACAGTTCCGCCACGCACGCCGCTCGGGCCTTGGCCCGAGAATGCCTGGTGGAATGGAATTCGCAACTGGCTGAGACGCCCGCCGCGATTCGAATCGTCGTTCGTCCTCCGCACATCAACGCGCTGGGCACGGAAGTGGCAACCATCTTTCGAGAGGCCTTTCCGCTGGCCGATGTGGAACCCGTGATCGAACAGGAGCCGCCCGCGGAAAACACGGACCTGGCGGTCATCGTCGTCGTCGCCCCGGTGATCACCGAGACGCGAACGACGCTTCCGCAGCAGGTTCGCGGCACTGTCCGATTACATGGAACCTGCCAGGGCCACACGTTCGACGGCATGAAGCGGTTTCTTGAGAAGGCCTGGGTGCATCAATTCGACGAGTTTGTCAGCTCGCATCCACAGCGATCTTTCCTCCGCGCCGACTGTCGATCGTTCGCCAATGACGAGGCTTCAGCCTACAACGATGCGGTCGGGGTCGCAGTCGACGCACTTCTGCCGCGTGTCATCACGCTCCTGTCGGATCGACCGTATTCCGTCGTCGCGGAAGATCTCCTGCGCCAGCGTCTGCGAGCCTCTATCGAAGACAATACATTTGTCGTTGACCGGTTTTCCCAACAGCTCACAGGCCGATCCGGTAACGTGTGGCGAGCTACACTGCTGATCGAGGCCCAGCCGCCGCGACTGGCGGCGATCGCGGATGTCGGTCGTGTGGCCTCCCAAGAACGACAGTTCACTCGCCGAGCGGCGGAGTTGTCCGTGCTGCTGATGGTCGGACTGGTTCTCGTGTTGTACTTTGTGGTCAACGAGCTGACGAAAGGCTATTTTGTCTGGAATCTGCGGGCCGTAACGATGCTGGCCCTGCTGACAATGGTGGTTGCCTTCTGTTGGATCATCCGTTGACAAACCCTTGCTTCTGCAATGAACCAGCTGAGCGCGGCGGAACAGTACCTGCTGGAACAAACGCGCCGAGCCGACGCTCAGGCCTGGCAACAACTGGTCGCCCGATATCAAGGTCGGCTGTTCCTGTACGCACAGCAAGAATTGCCTGACCAGGCGGACGCGGACGATGTCGTGCAAGAAACGTTCCTGGGGTTCCTGCAGAGCCTGCCCGGTTTTCGCGGTGAAGCATCATTGGAGACGTTTCTGTTCCGTATTCTCCGCCGGCGAATCGCGGAGTTCTTTCGGCGCCGGGGACGCCGCCCGCATCACGTCGCCTCAGGCCTGCCACCGGCCATCGATGATCAGGCGCCACCGACCGAGTTGCATTCCCCCCTCCAGACAGCCAGCTGGTACGTTCGCCGAGAGGAACAACGCGCCGGGTTACGGCAGGCCTTGGCCGCCGCCGTGCAGCGATTGGTGAGCGAACTCCAGGACCCACCCCGGTTTCAAGATTTGCAGCTGATCGAACTCCTGCTCGGGTCGCTGCAGCGCAACAAGGACGTCGCGGCTCGCATGAGACTGTCGGAACAGCAGGTGGCGCTGCGCAAGCATCGCCTGATCCAACGCCTCTCCCGATACGCTGCGGAGGCGATGCCCGACAGTATCGACGGCGACGATCTGCCAGATCCGCTCGACACGTTTCTCAGCCAAACCTGGGCCGATTTCCGCCCTACCTGCCCCAAACGAAGCACCTTGGGCAAGTTCCTACTGCAGACCCTCGACCCCGCCTGGACCCAGTACGTGGGGTTTCACCTGGAACAGGTCTGTTGCCCCTTTTGCCGCGCCAATCTGCACGACTTGCAGAGCGCAATGGAAACGCGACAGACCACGGAAGCAACCTCCCACATCCTGCGGTCGACGATCGGCTTCTTCCGCCCCGGCTGATCCGCAGCGGCCCCGGATCCAACCGGGTTGAGACGATCCCCCCGATTCTTCGACGCCCTCACGCCACGTAACGTAAATTTGGGAGGGAAGGGCAAACTAGCCTAGCGCGCAGTGCCGATAAGCAAACATCGATCGGCGTGCCCGGATTCCATTCCAGGGACACCCTTGGTGCCGGGGCATGAGTTCTCTACAGTGAACAGGGAGTGGGAACGACCTGACGAGCAACCTTGGAACATTCGGAAATCCCGGCGCAAATCCCGAAGTCAGACCGAGTCGAATGGCCAAGCGAAGAGACGTTCCATGGGCGGGTAGCCCCCCACGAACCGCGACAAATTGGGAGCCGCAAAGTTGAAGATTCTGTTGGTGAGCAGCGAGGTTGTTCCTTTCGCCAAGACCGGCGGGCTGGCGGACGTTTGCGGGGCGCTTCCGCGGGAACTGGCCAAGCTTGGCCACGAAGTGACGGTCATGTTGCCGGCCTATCGCCAAGCCTTGCAGTCGGGACAGCCGATCACCAAAGCCGGAATCCAACTTCCGATTCCCGTCGGGAATAAGATCGTCCAAGGCCGTCTGTTGCGCAGCGAGTTGCCGGGGAGTGATGTGCCGGTGTACTTGGTGGATCAACCCGCCTATTTCGACCGGGCGAACCTCTATCGGGCCGGTGGCGTGGATTACAAGGACAACTGCGAGCGATTCGTGTTCTTCTGCCGCTCGGTGATGGAAAGCATTCGATTGCTGGGACTGGAAGTCGATCTGATCCATGCCAACGACTGGCAAACCGGATTGCTGCCGGCCTTTCAAAAGATCGAATACGAAAATGCTGCCGGATACGAGCAGATTGCGACCCTGCTGACGATCCACAACATGGCCTATCAAGGCTCGTTCTGGCATTGGGACATGCTGTTGACCGGTTTGGACTGGAAGTACTTCAACTGGCATCAGATGGAGTTCTATGGTCAACTCAATCTGCTGAAGACGGGAATTGTTTTCGCCGACTCGATCAACACGGTCAGCCCTCGATATGCGGAAGAAATCCAGCAGGCACCGCTCGGATGCGGCCTGGAAAGTGTGCTGCACCATCGTCGCGAGGTGCTTTCGGGAATCATCAACGGAGTCGACTATGACATCTGGAATCCCGCGATCGACCCCCATCTTCCGGCACACTTCGACGTCCACGACTGGCAGACCGGCAAGTCGCGGTGCAAGGCAACCCTGCAGCGCGAGATGAACCTTCCGGAGGACCCGCGGGCGCCCGTCATCGGAATGATCGGCCGGTTGGCCGAACAGAAGGGATTCGATTTGATTTCCCCGATCATCAAGCACTGGGTCCATTCGACGGACGTGCAATGGGTCGTATTGGGAACGGGGGAGCCACGATACCACGAGCTGTTCCGGTCGCTATCGGCTGACCATCCGGACAAAGTGTCTGTCCGACTGGAGTTTTCCGATCCGCTCGCTCACCGAATTGAGGCCGGTGCCGATCTCTTCCTGATGCCCAGTCGCTATGAGCCATGTGGTTTGAACCAGCTCTACAGCCTGCGCTACGGCACGGTCCCGATCGTGCACGCGACCGGTGGCCTGGCGGACACGATCGTCGACGCCAGCGCCGAGAATCTCGCCAACGGCCGAGCGAACGGTTTCTCTTTCGACGTCTACGATGCGGCAGCCCTGGAGAAGGCACTCGAGCGAGCCTGTGACACGTATCGGCACAGCGAGCGTATCTGGAATCAACTGGTCACGACCGGCATGAAGCAGGATTGGTCATGGGCCGAGAGCGCCCGCAGGTATGTGCAACTCTACGAAGCCACAATCGCCCGAGTCCAACACGCCGTGTGCGCCTGAATTACGTCAGGATCCGGTGACCGGGCAGTCGGTGGTGATTGCCGAAGGGCGGGCCCAACGCCCCCACGCCCGGACTGTCGCCGCAGAAAGACCATCGGCCACTAGTTGTCCTTTTTGCCGCGGTCATGAGCAAGAGACACCGCCACCGGTGGCCGTCTATCCCCCCCCGGCGCAGACCCCGTCATCGACTGGCAACTCCGAGTCGTGCCCAATCTCTTCCCGGCGTTGGTTCCGGCCGATCCCCTTGCTCCCGCGATCGATTCGCCGACCGGGCCTGTTCCAGCCTGCGGGCGACATGAAGTTGTCATCGAGTCGCCCTGTCACATCCAGCGCCTCACCGAACTTTCGAGTCGCCCAGGCCGCGCTTGTCCTGCAGGCCTATCGCGACCGTCTCGCCGTTTTCGCATCGGACCCCTCCGTGGTTTTTGGCCTCGCCTTTAAGAATTGCGGCCAAAACGCCGGGATGTCGCTGGAACACATCCACAGCCAACTGATCGGCCTCCCCTTTATTCCTCCCGTGTTGCTGGCGGAGTTGACCGGGGCCCAGCGATTCTATTCGGAACGTCGGGAATGTGTGTTCTGTCACTGCGCCGCCGTCGAGACGCGGCAACGGGCGCGGATCATTCGGGAGACGGACCACTTTTTGGCGATCTGCCCCTTTGCCAGCCGAGTCCCGTTCGAAATGTGGGTCCTGCCTCGACGACACGCGGCGCATTTCGAAGACACACCGGACGATCAGTTCACGGAACTTGCGGAACTGCTTCAGGATCTCCTGCGAAGACTAGAGGTCTCCTTGACCCACCCTGCCTACAATTACGTGTTGCACACATCCCCATTTGACACGCGATCGCAAGACCACTATCACTGGCACTTTGAGATCATTCCGCGCATCGCCCATTTCGCCGGCCTGGAGTGGGGCACGGGTGTGTACGTGAACATTGTGTCACCCGAGTCAGCAGCCCGAACTCTGCGTCAGGCAGGCGAAGTCTAACCAACAAGCAAGCATTTCCAATCAGAAAGACTAGCTAAACAGGGGTGGATTGTCGATTTAGGAATACTGTACCTGATTGACCCCGCAATCACGGTCCAGCCGACGTTCGACCCGTCGCCTGACAACTTCCGTTCCCTTTCCAACCACACCGATCGACGACGAAGATGAATCATCTCTATTTCTGCCTCGCCTTGCACAATCATCAGCCCGTCGGCAATTTCGACGGCGTTTTCGAACAGGCCTACCAAGACAGTTATCTGCCGTTTCTCGACGTATTCGAGCGGTATTCGACGTTGAAGCTTTCGCTGCACACGAGCGGCCCGTTGCTCGAATGGCTGGATGCTGCACCACACCGACTACGTCGATCGCCTGGCCGGCTTGGTGTCCGCCGGTCGGCTGGAGATTGTGGGCGGGGCCTTCTACGAGCCGATCTTGACGATGATTCCGCCGCGGGACCGAGTGGGCCAGATCCGCAGACTATACCGCTTGGCTGGAATCCCGCTTGGGGGCGGAAGTCCGCGGGATGTGGATGCCGGAACGAGTGTGGGAGCAGTCGCTCACCAGCGATCTTCACGCCGCGCAAATCGAGTACACGTTATTGGACGATTTCCACTTCAAGACAGCGGGCCTCAGCAGTGATCCGTTACGCGGTTACTACATCACGGAGGACAACGGACACCTGCTGCGTCTGTTTCCGGGCAACGAACGCCTGCGGTACCTGATTCCCTTTGCCCAACCACACGAAACGATCGACTTCCTGCGCGGGATTGCGGAGCAGCATCCTGGTTCGGTGATGGTCTTTGGTGACGACGGCGAAAAGTTTGGTACCTGGCCGGAAACGAAGAAACACGTCTACGAAGACGGTTGGCTGTCGCGTTTCTTCGACCTGCTGACCGAGAACCAGGAATGGCTGAAGACGATCACGCTTTCCGAATCGCTGCAGGTGGCGCCGCCCGAAGGACGGGTCTATCTGCCGGAAGGCAGTTACCGCGAGATGACGGAGTGGGCGTTGCCGGTGCAACGGCAGCTCGAATATGAAGACCTCACGCACGAGATGCAACAGGATCCTCGCTGGACCGCGTTGCGGCAGTACATTCGAGGCGGGTACTGGCGGAACTTCAAGGTGAAGTATCCCGAGACGAATGACATGTACTCGCGCATGATGATGGTCAGCCAGCGTCTGCAGCAAGCTCGGGAACAGGGCGTTTCGGAGGAAGCTTTGGAAAACGCCCGGCGTGAGTTGTATCGCGGCCAGTGTAATTGCAGCTATTGGCACGGGGCGTTCGGCGGCTGCTACCTGCCCCACTTGCGGAACGCCGTCTACAACCACCTGATCGCCGCCGACAATCTGTTGGACGACGTGTCGGGCAAACCGGAACACTGGGTCGAAGCCATCGCCGGCGATTTCAACTTCGACGCACGACCGGAGATCCAGCTGCGCAATGACCGCCTGCTTTGCCTTCTGGCACCGTCTTTCGGAGGCCACCTGTACGAGCTGGACGTGCGGTCGATCTGCCACAACTTGGGAGCCACACTCAGCCGTCGGCCCGAGGCCTATCATCGCAAGGTCCTGTCGGAACAAACGTCCGACGGACAGGATGTGGCCAGCATCCACGACCGGATCGTCTTCAAGCAGCCCGATCTGGACGAGCGAATTCAGTATGACGCGTATCCTCGAAGATCCCTGGTCGATCACTTCTTCGGTGAAAACAGTTCGCCGCAATCATTCGGACGAGGCGAATTTCAGGAACTGGGCGATTTCGTGTCGGGCACGTACGAATCGCGTCTGCGACGCAACCCGGATCGCGTACAGGCACAGCTGTCGCGGGTTGGCCAGGTCGCCGAACACCGCATTCGCGTCAGCAAGGCAATCACCGTCGAAGCCGGCAGTTCCACGCTGGAGATCGCCTACCGGTTGGAAGACCTGCCACCGGGTCAGGAGTTTCACTTTGGCATGGAGCTCAACTTCGCGGGAATGCCCGCGGGAGCCGACGATCGCTACTTCTTCCGCGGCTCCGAACGGCTCGGTTCGCTCGGTCAACAGCTGAACCTGACGGACCTCCAGGAATTCGGGCTGAGTGACGAGTGGCTGGGCCTGAGCTTGCAGCTCCATTTTGACCGTCCCACCGGCCTCTGGACACATCCCGGTGGAGACGGTCAGCCAGTCGGAGGGCGGCTTCGAACTCGTGCACCAAGCGGTCAGTGTGAGTTCCGCACTGGGTGCTGTGCGGGGACGAGCAGACGGCCGCTGGTCGGTCACCCTGCGTCTGGGCATCGACACGCGGATGGCCGAAAGCCGCATGGAACCAGCGACGGTGGCGGCGAGCTGAATTGCGGTTCGCCGAAAGCGGGGACTTGAGGGTCGTACATCATCCCGGCTCGACGTCTTCCGGAACGGCCGCTGCATACCAATCGACCGACGCCAACCGCTCTGCGCCTTGAGGGGGAACGTGGGCCAACAGCGGCGGAACGCAGCGTGCTGCCAGCTCCGCGGCATTCCCTGCAAGCTGGGGTCGTCATCTAGCAGGGGACGGTCGTTGAGCACGATCCCGGCGATCGGCAACCCGTCGCGGAACGTCACGGCGGCAATCAAGGTCTGTAGGGTTTGGTTGATCACGCCAATCTGGTTCGGCGCGACGATCACCAGCGGGTAGCCGAATTCGAACGCCAGGTCCGCCACATAGAGTTCGTCACCGATCGGCGACATCAGTCCCCCGGCCCCCTCGACGATGACGATCTCCGCCGCCTGCCAAGCCTCGAGACCGGATCGCAGCAGCGCTTCGTCGAGTTCGTGTTCTTCGGCGCGTGCCGCCAGATGCGGCGCCAGGGGCGCGGCGAACGCCTGCGGACAGACCTGTTCGATGCGCAAGGGTCGACCGGCCGCCTCCCACAGCTGGACCGCGTCCTCATTCTCTCAGTTGCGTGCCCCGCCGAGGGCAACCGCTGGCGACCGGTTTGTAGACGCCGACGTTTCGCCCCGCCGCGCGCAGCGCTCGGGCGATCCCCGCAGCCACGTAGGTCTTGCCCACGCCCGTGTCGGTCCCGGTCACAAACAGGCCTCGCTCTGGTTTGCGATTCATTCGGCTTAGGGTACCATCACGGCGGGCAATTACCAGCAACCTAAGGCTCGCGCAGCCGCCTTTCGAGGAGGACTCCTGCGATGTTCGACGCCGCATCTCACGCACCGCCGGTCCGGGTGGCTTTGAGCCAGATGGCTTGCCAATCGGATCCGGAAGGGAACGTCTGCCGCGCACTGGAGGCGATTCGGTCGGGCGGCCGAACAGGGAGCGGACATCATCTGCCTGCAGGAACTGTTCGCCAGCCTGTATCCGTGCCAGAGCGAAGACCACGCCAACTTCGATCTGGCCGAGCCGATTCCGGGTCCGACGAGTGAGCGGTTGGCGCAGGCGGCGGCCGAGCACGAAATGGTCGTCGTCGGCGTCACTTTTCGAACGGCGTGCCGCCGGCCTCTACCACAACACCGCCGTCGTCTTCGATGCGGACGGTCGCACGGCGGGCATCTACCGCAAGATGCACATTCCCGACGACCCGTTCTACTACGAGAAGTTTTACTTCACGCCCGGCGACTTGGGGTTCCGCGCGATTCCCACCCGCAAAGGAACGTCTGGGGCTCTGCGTTTGCTGGGACCAGTGGTTTCCCGAAGCGGCCCGACTGACCGCCCTGGCCGGGGCGCAAATCCTGTTCTACCCCACGGCGATCGGCTGGCTGGCGGACGAAAAGAACGAATTCGGCCCGAGTCAGCACGCCGCCTGGGAGACGATGATGCGCAGCCACGCGATTGCCAACGGCGTGTTCGTGGCGGCGCCGAATCGCGTCGGCCGGGAAGGACAGATTGAGTTCTGGGGAGCCTCCTTCGTCTGCGATCCCAACGGCAACGTGTTGGCCCGCGCCAGCCACGACGAGGAGGACGCTGCTGCTGGTCGAATGCTCGCTGGGGCAGATCGATGTCGTCCGGACGCATTGGCCCTTTCTCCGGGACCGACGCGTCGACGCCTACGGCAGGGCTGCTCAAGCGGTACGGCGATGATGACACAGCATTGAAACGCCCCGGCAATTGGGCTATCGCTGGCCTGCCGAATGGGAGCCGCACCGCGCAACATGGTTGGTCTGGCCCAAGAATCGCGACACGTGGCCCGGTGGGCTGGAGGCCGCGCGGATCGAGTTTGCCCAATTGGCTGCGCACGATTGCGCGCTTCGAACCGGTCCACCTGCTGGCGGACACGGAGGAAGCGGTCCAATCGGCTCGCGACCGCGTTGGGAGACGATCCGCCGAATCCAGTGGCATGACATCCCCACCAACGATTCATGGATTCGCGACCACGGTCCGACTGTTTCTCGCAGCCGATCCCGACCTACCGCCCGCGCTCGTAGATTGGCGATACAACGCCTGGGGCAACAAGTACCCCCCTTCGACCTGGACAACGACGTCCCCCGACGAATCGCCCAGCAAACCGGTCGCTTACGGTTTCCGGTCGAAATGGTCCTGGAAGGCGGTTCCGTGGATGGCAACGGCAGAGAACCTGCTCTTGACGACGGAATCCTGCCTGCTGAACCCCAATCGCAATCCGCAGTTGGATCGCCCGGCCGTCGAACAGCGATTGCGTGACTACCTGAGTGTCGAGCAGATCATCTGGCTGACCGGCGAGATTCCCGGCGACGACACCGACGGACACATCGACCAGATCGCCCGTTTCGTCGACCGCTCCACGATCGTGGCGGTCACCGGTCCCGATGGCCGGATGCTTCGCGAGAACAGTGCGCCGCATCCGTGCGTTGAGCGGGTGACTGCGACCTGACCGTGATTCCGTTGCCCTGGCCTTCCCCCAAGTACTTCCGGTCGCAACGCCTGCCCACCAGCTATGCCAATTTCTATATCATCAACGGGGGCGTGCTGGTGCCCACTTTCGAGGATCCGCTCGATCGGCGTGCCTGCGAGATACTGGCGGAGTGTTTTCCCGATCGCGAGATCGTTCCGCTGCCGGCCACCGCACTCGCCCTGGGACTGGGCGCGTTTCACTGCCTGACGCAGCAGGAGCCGCAGTGAGTCGACGGAACTGATCGGGATCGCGGCGGTTACCTTCCGAGTTCGTGCCGACTTCTTGTTCGCAGGTGCCATCAACGCCAGCCATCCTCCGCCCATCCCAACGAGACCACGGACGTCGGCTCCGGCACCTGGACGTAACGTCAGATCATCGACGGCGAAAAAGGCCGGCGTATTCATGCCGAACGGCCCGTGTCGGTCGAGGTCAGTGCGAATTCCAGCCGTTGCACGCTTCCCAGACCGGTCAGATCGACCCATGTCCAATCGGTCAGCACGGACGTATTCCCATCCTGATAGTGGGCCAGGTCGAATTCGGCCTTGCCGGTGGTCTGGTCTTCCGCTCCGAGACCAAAGATCTCCAGATGCAGTCGGTCGCCATCCTGAAATGGCCCTTTCACAAAGCCGGCGCCATCGTCACCATCCACCACCGCCCGGTACACGTAGGTCGTATTCGTGACGTACATCCCCTGGACTCGGACCGGTTCGTGAAAGGCAATCGTGGAATCTCCGCGAGCGAAATTATTGGCGACGGCGAAATTCGACGGATCCGTGAACGCCGCCACCGGCCGGTGGAGCATACGCGGAAAACGAGATTTCCTACCCCGGACGTCAGCTGATCCGTCTGGTTGCTGTATGCCCATCCACCAGGACAACAATCGTATTCCGTGCTCCAAGTTCGGTTGAAGGTTGACACCCGACTCACAAACGGCGACTGAGCGGCATCACCCGGTGCTGCCGATTCCGGCGGCAAGGTCAAGTCTTCAAAATCGACGATTAGCGCCGCCGAAGCAGTGGAGCCCAGGCCAGCGAGCAATGCGAGGCAAAACACGAAACGGCAGGACAGCAACTTGCATGTCTCATCGCGCTCGCTTCGTCAAAATGGCGTGACATTGCGTTTGGTCAGAAACTCCCAATCGCCTCTCCACCGGCACGCGTACACAACGCGGCCAGAACCTGCAAGTCGGTCGATTCGTCCAGGAATCGAACCGAGCCATTGGCCAGGACTCGCTTGTGCGCCGCCCGGGTGGTGACTGCGAATGTCATTTTCAAACCGCGGAGCCGCATTGATGGCATACGCTTGATCGAACAGGTTCCGCCCGTTGATCCACTGGCCGTCGGGCCATCCCGTGTCTTCGGCGACGATCAGCGTATTGGACAGACCATCAGAGCACATCCGCCGACGAGTAACGATGGTCGTAGACCATGATGCCCTTGGGCGGATTGTTCGGACCTTGGATCCGCTCGCCATAGATGCCGCCGTAGTCGCAAGGCCCCCGCCCTTCGACGCGTTGCACTCCCCGCGGACTGGAGGGACAGAGAAACACGGGCAAGATCGTTGCCGCCGGCGGGGCGTTGGCGAGGACTGTCAAACGGCTGCTGCAGGTCTAACTGCATCGAATAGCGCTCTGCTGCTCCAGGTAGGGCAGCAGAAAGACACACCACGCCAGCTGCCGTTTGGAGGGATCACCGGGTGGCCGCCACTCGATTCCGCCGGGCGGAAAACTCCCCCGGCGCTTCGTGGTGCTGTTGCAGGGCCAGCCCCACTTGGCGGAGGTTACTGGCGCAGGTGAGCCGTCGAGACGCCTCCCGCGCTGCCGACAAGGCGCGCAGTGTCAACGCCACGAGCAGCCCGATCACGGTGATGACGACCAGCAGTTCGATCAGCGTGAAGCCACCGGCAGGAGGCCGCGAGGCGGTCGAGCGTCGGCGCTCCGGCAGGGCATTGCTGCCGATCATGGCCGTCGTTGCCGCTCGCTCGCCATCCGGAGCCTCTCTTGCCACACGGTGACGTCGCATGTGGCGGGGCGCACGGGATCAACGCAACGCACGGGCCATCCGCCCAAGCGATCTGCGCGTCCTCACGCCGTTGCTGTCGAGTGCGAATCCAGCGTCTGTCCCTCGCAGATCGCTGATCATGGCAGGTTGGCAGGTCTTCTGACTTCCGGACTATTCCGACCAGGCCTTCTCATCGCAGCACGTGCTGCCGCGACAATGGCACCTAGAAGCGATCGGACCTCACGCCCGGTTACAGCGGCGGGGCCGTCCCGGATTCTCACCGGGTTCCCTTTTTGTCGAACCTCCGAATCCAGCACGGTTCGACCACCAACCTCACGTTCGGCGATGAATCTAGCAGACCAGTCGTCCGCCGTCCATCCCCGGAGGTCGGCGCAGCACGGGCCCGCCGATGCCTCGGCGAGATCGGAGACGTGCGGAATCTGCGCGGTGGCGATGCGTGGGCTGGATCAGCTCACGGATCGCGACGGCTGGAAGCCTCGTCCCACAAGGGCCACGACTGTCCGCGCAGGGTCCAAGTGAGAGCAACGCCGACCGGCCGCGATCAGGCACCAAAGGCTCACGCGGCTTGGAGTCTTCTCGAGATCCCGGCTTCAGTCGAGGAAACCCACGAGTTCCTGACTGCGGCTGGGCTGCTGCAGCTTCCGAACGGCCTTGGCCTCGATCTGCCGGATCCGCTCGCGCGTCACCTTGAAGATGTGCCCGACTTCTTCCAGCGTATAGCTGTAGCCGTCGCCCAGTCCGTAACGCAACTTGATGATCTCGCGCTCGCGATAGCTGAGCGTCTTGAGCACCTTATTGATCCGTCCGCGAAGCATCTCTTGCGAGGCCCCGGTGGCAGGACTTTCCGCCCCGCCGTCGGGCAGCAGGTCGCCGAAGTGGCTGTCTTCGCTGTTGCCGACCGGTCGGTCCAGGCTGATCGGATAGCGACTCATCGCGAGTACACGACGAGCCTCCTCGACGGTCGTGCTCGAACGCCGGGCCGTCTCTTCGATCGTCGGCTCACGCCCCAGTTCTTGCAGCAATTGTCGAGAAACGTTCCGCACGCGCGACATCGTCTCGACCATGTGCACCGGAATCCGAATGGTGCGACTCTGATCGGCGACAGCCCGCGTGATCGCTTGGCGAATCCACCACGTCGCGTACGTGCAGAACTTGAATCCTCGACGATACTCAAATTTATCGACCGCCCGCATCAGGCCGGCGTTCCCTTCCTGAATCAGGTCCAGGAAACTGAGTCCGCGGTTGCGGTACTTCTTGGCGATCGACACGACCAGTCGCAGGTTGCCTTCGGACAGTTCACGCTTCGCCTGCTGGTAGCGAGCGTATTCGACGCGCAAGAAGCGAACGCGATTTCGCAGGCTTCGCGGGCGTCTCCTGCGTCCCCATCAGCAGGCCGCGATACTCCTTGATCCATCGTTGCACGCTCAGCAGCCGGGCCCCTTGTTCTTCTTGTGCTCCTCGATTTTCGCGGCCAGTTCGTCGATCTTGCGGCTGAATTCCTCCAGCTGTCGAATCATCGGCTCGATCCGCTGCGTTCGCAGACCCAGCTCCTCGACCAGCCGTACCGCTCGACGTCGACCACGCCCCAGACGCTGCCAAGCCTGCTTTCGCTTGCTTCGCGCCTGCCGTTTGTTGACGGCGATCAGATAGTCCCGGCGATTGCGACGCAGCACGACATCCAGCGTCCCCAGGTTGTGCGGCAGCCGGCCCAGAATCTGGTCCTTCTCCAACCGGTCGGTCACCGAAACCTGCACCGTTCGGTCAAACGGCAATTCGCCGTTGTGCACGCGGGTCAGAATCTTGTACGCGTACTGGACCACATAGTTGCATTCCAGCAGCTTGCTTCGAAATCGCTGCCGCGTATTCTCAATCCGCTTTGCCAGGGCGATTTCCTGCTTGCGGGTCAGGAGTGGGATCTCGCCCATCTGAGTCAGATACATGCGGACCGGGTCGTCCGACCAAGATTCCACATCCAACGTCTCATCCACCAGGTCACCGGCACCCGGACAGATCCGTCGAATCGCTGTCGTCGCCGCTCGACTGCCTCGGGCAAAAGATCGCCGTCATCCTCCGAGTCGACGTCGTTATCTCCCGCCGCAAAGGCATCACTCGTCACGGTACGCGCATCGTCTTCGAAGTCCTCGATCAATGTGTACAAATCCCAGCTCCTTCACAAAGTTGGTCTGCGTTGGACAAAAGGAAGGAAGCACCCCCGTGCTTAAAATCTGGATCCGCCAAACCGCTTGTGGGAAGGGTCTGACTACAATCTCTCCCTGCCTGCCCGCTGAGCCCGCACGCATCCACGCTCCAGCCATCGCACTCCGATGACCTCGAAAATAATACCACTGTTTCGTCACCCAACATTGTCAGCCAAAGATTTGGAAAAAAATTGCGGTCGCAGCGCATAAATGGCCGCCCTCCAAATTCCCCAGACCGACCTGTTTACCATGCAACCGCCGCGTGACGAACTCGTTGCACTCGTAATATAAGCATCTCCCATGGAAGCTGCTGTGACAGAGCGTCAATGCGGTGTGATTCGTTCGGCCTCAGCTACCCTGCGGGCCTCTCCTGGCAGGTGGGTCAAGACATCTCTACCCCACAGTCCCGTGTCTGTCGATCCATCCTGCTAAAGCGCTCGGTACAACCGTCGGGCCATTATCATTGCGTCCCAAGGTGCGGGACAGAAAGCCGGTTGCTATGCCGCGGGTACGGGCGAGCGAATGAGCGCCTTAATTGTAATCCGACTCGACTTGAGGTCTAGTGGCGAACTGGATCAGTTCCTCGAATCCCCACTGCCGTAGCGACTGTTAAGAAGTCGTGGCAAACCGCATCGCATCTTTTTTCTGTGCATCTTCTTTATCTTGTTCGAGCGGACATCGAGGATTGATCGACGTGTCCGTGCGAAATGGGTACAACGATAGGTCCATTCGCCGTCAGGATTTGTTTGCAACCGGAATCCGAGATGACGCCACGCTATCAACTGCCCTGCCCGAATTGCGCCCGGTCACTCTCCGTTACCCCACCCCAGGCCGGGGAGACTCTCCCGTGTGCGTGCGGAACCCCGGTCGTCGTGCCAACGCTCCGCGAACTCCGTCGACTGGACCGCCTGGAAACGGACCCAGGCGAAGCGAAATCGGCCCCCAGCTGGACACTTCTCCGCGGCAGCCTGTTCGTCTTGGGAATGATCCTGCTCAGCAGCCGCAATCCTCGCTTCCGTTCAGGTCTACCAGCAACGACAGAAGCTGGACACGGCACAACCCGCGTTTCGAGAACTGGACTTTGATATCCAGCAACTGACACCCACGCAGGCCTGGCAGTTCTGGGACTACTATCGCCAACGAGATCTTCAGGTCCGCGTGACGCCCCGCTACCTGGAAAACCGAGCCAAGTATCAGCAATTGAACCGTTATCTGATCGCCGGCGCCACGGCCGCCGGATTGGGTGTCGTGCTGATAATCGTCTCCCTGGTCGGCAGATCACTGTAGAGCTTCGTCGCACCGTCGTTGCAGGTTCCGATCGGTTGGCGGGTTCGTTCGATGGGTCGGTCAGTTGACGCGGGAATCATGCCAACAGCGTTTTCCCCTTCTCTCCCGGATCATCCCGCACGTAGCGGGGAACGGCATAGCCCGGCAGACGCCGTCGCATCTCGCGGATCAGCTCGATTCCTTCGGATACCGGCACTTCGAAATGGGCCGCTCCCGCAACCCGATCAAGTTGGTGCAGGTAATATGGCACCGTCTGTGCCGCGAGCAACCGCCGACTTAAGTCCGCAAGGACTTCGAACCGGTCATTGATTCCGCGGAGCAATACGGCCTGGTTCAAGAGCAAACAGCCCGACCGAGCGAATCGCCTCAGGCTGCTCATGACGGAGGAATCGATCTCCTGCGGATGATTCACGTGCACCACGATCACGCATTCGAAACGCGATTGCGTCAGGCAGCGCAACAGTCCGCTGGTCGCTCGCTGGGGAATCAGAATCGGCAATCGCGTATGAATGCGCAGCCGTTGTAATGACGGGATCACGTCAAGCTGCCGGACGAGTTGCTGCAGCTTGGCATCGGGCAGCGTCAGGGGATCGCCGCCGCTGAGGATCACTTCCTCGAGCGTCTTGCTCGCCAGCAACAGCCCGATCGCCTCCTGCCAGGCCTCGGCCGACCGCGGACCGCTCTCGTAAGAAAAAAAACGGCGAAAACAATAGCGGCAGTGGACCGCACATGCGCCGGACGCGATCAACAGAACGCGCCCCGGGTACTTCCGAATCACGCCGGGGTGCAACTGAGACGGAAGGTCCTGGACCGGATCCTGTTGAAATCCGGGAACGATTCGCAGTTCCTCGTCGGTCGGCAGGACCTGTCGCAGCAGCGGGTCGGCCGGGTCTGGCCGGTTGAATGCGGCTGCAAGAAGGGCCGTGGCACGAACAGCGGAAAAACGGCGGAGGCGCGCGTCGCGGCCCGGGCGTATCGTCGGGGGCAGTTCCAGCATCCGGCAGAGGACCGCTGGATCGCGGATGGCCCGCTTCATCTCCTCCGACCAAGCCGGCAGCGTATCCAGACGATCCTCGAAATTATGCGGTGAATCCATCGCGGTGCGGGTCTCGAGCGATTGGTGGGTCTGCTGCGCGATCGACGAATCGGGGCGCCAACCGCTCTTTTCTCACAATTTGGCGTCGAACGACTTTGTCCCCATGGATCGAATTGGTACCATATCCGGCTTGGTTTCAAAACCGAAAGCACCCTATGAGGGGCCTTCGGTTCGTCGAAAGCGGTGCGGATCGGAAGTGTCGGGCGGGCTCGACGGTCCTTGACCGAGAATCCTGGAGCGACTCGTTCCGACGCGAATTCTCCCGTACTGTGCTCGAGTTCCATGATTCTTGGCTCTGCGCCACATTCATTTGCAAGAGAAGGCTGACGTGGGAACCTACAACACCAGCGAGTTCCGGAAGGGTCTGAAAGTCCAGATCGACGGCGACCCCTACATGATGATCGAGTGCAACTTTGTCAAACCGGGCAAAGGCAATGCGCTCTACAAGTGCAAGTTGCGAAACCTGATCCGCAACACGGTCGTCGATCGCACATACAAGGGTGGCGATACGCTGGAGACGGCGGACGTGACCGAGATCGAGGCGCAGTACTTGTACCGCCAGGGCGACACGTTCGTGTTCATGGATAACACAACCTACGAGCAGTACGAACTCTCATCGGAGCAGGTCGACGAAGGCTGGAAGTACCTCAAGGAAGGCATGCTCTGTTCGATGATCTTGTTCAACAACAACCCGATCACGATGACGCCGCCCAACCATGTCGTGCTGAAGGTGGAGTATTGTGAACCGGGGGCCAAGGGCAATACAGCCACGAACGTGACGAAGCCGGTCAAGGTGGAAAGCGGAGCGGAGATCCAGGCGCCCGCCTTCATCAATATGGGCGAACTGATCAAGGTCGACACTCGCACCGGAGCGTACGTCGAACGGGTCAAGGAGTAGCTCCCATTCGTTCGATTTCACGAGTGGAATCCGCGTGACCAGGCACGACCCCGCCCCCGATTCGGACTCGCTGCCATGAGGCCGACTTCTGGCCCACGGCAAGTCTCCTCGCCCTGCGACGCCGCGCGGAATTGTTAGCCGAAGCGCGACAGTTCTTCGCGTCGCACGGTTTCCTTGAGGTCGATACGCCCATTCTGTCCCACGACGTGGTGGTCGACCGGTACCTCGATCCGCTTCCCGTAACCGTCTTCGAACAGGCACAGCAACCGGCGGTCGGCCGCAGGATGTGGCTGCAGACTTCGCCGGAGTTCGCCATGAAACGGCTGCTGGTCGCGGGGGCGGAGGCGATCTACCAGATCACACGCGCTTTTCGGGGCGGAGAAGCAGGTCGGTGGCACAATCCGGAGTTTACGATCATCGAATGGTATCGTGTCGGCGATTCGATGGACCAAGGCATGGAACGGTTATCCGCCTTCTGCGAGGCACTGCTTGGACGTGGCGAAGCGCAGCGGAAAAGCTACCGAGAAGTCTTCCTGGAGCAACTGCATCTGGATCCGCACGCAGCAACCGTCGAGGATTTGGCCGCCGCCGCCGCAGAGCACGACGTCCGTGTGCCAGAGAGTATGCCAACTGCCGACCGAGACGAATGGCTGAACCTGCTGCTCGCCACGCGGATCGAACCGCATTTGGGCCATGAATGTCCCACGATCCTCTACCATTACCCGGCCAGCCAAGCAGCTCTGGCACGAGTGACACAACACGCCGGCCAGACCGTCGCGGAGCGTTTTGAGTTGTATGTCGATGGTTTGGAGCTGGCCAACGGCTACCACGAATTGCTGGATGCCGACGTCCTGCAACAGCGCAGCCGGAAAGCCAACGCGCAGCGCATCAGCCGACGGACGCTACCCCCTGCCGGAGACAAGTCGATTGCTGGACGCCATGCGTCACGGTCTGCCGCCGTGCACCGGCGTCGCCTTCGGGTTCGATCGGCTCGTCGTGCTTGCGATCGGGGGTCAGGCACTGGCCGATGCGATTGCGTTTCCGTCGGATCGCGCCTGACGCGCATCCGTCACCCGGCCTCCACCAGAAACGGGCGCGGGGAACACCGTTTTCCGACGCGACAGGAAGATAAACATCGGAAAGAGGCGGTCGGCAGGAGGGAGAGAAACAGGGGCCACGAAGGAGCGAGAAGCGAGGAATATCAGGAGCCGTAATGCCGGGCTGGAAGCCTGCCCTACATCTTGGCTCGGACGCGCTGAAACACCTGGAACGTGCACGGGTAATCGTTGCGGTCATCGGCAGCCAACGATTCCTGCTCGATCAGTTGCCATTGGCTCCAGTCGATGGAGGGAAACCGGGTATCCCCGTCCACCTCGGCATGAACTCGCGTCCAATACAGTCGCTCGACGTCCGGCAGCGCTAACTCGTAGATCTGACGGCCTCCGATCACGAATGCTTCCGAATCCACTTGGACCAACTCAAGGGCCTCCGACCAGCTGGTCACAACGTGACAACCGGGGGCCCGGAACTGCGCGTCGCGCGTGATGACGATCGAGGTTCGTCCGGGGAGGGGCCGACCGATAGACTCCCACGTACGGCGCCCCATCAGGATGTGATGCCCGAGCGTCCGGTGCTTAAAGCGGCGCAGGTCGCCGGACAGGTGCCAGGGTAGGCCTCCCTGTCGACCAATCACCCCGTTTTCCGATACGGCGACGATGAAAGAAACGAGCATGATAGTGCGAGGCTTTTTCCCAGACGACTTCTCGGTCGATGGATGCGCAGTGCCGGGTCACACGGCCACGGGCGCGGAAATGTGGGGATGAGGATCGTATCCCTCGATCTGAAAATCCTCGAATTGAAAATCAAAGATCGAAGTCACATCGGGGTTCATCCGCAACCGTGGCAGCGCGCGGGGCTCACGTTCCAGTTGCGTTCGGGCCTGCTCCTGGTGATTGCGATACAGGTGCACATCGCCGAACGTGTGGATGAACTCGGCCGGTTCCAGTCCGGTGACCTGTGCGACCATGCAGGTCAGTAGAGCATACGACGCGATGTTGAACGGGACCCCCAGAAACACGTCCGCACTCCGCTGGTACAGTTGGCACGAGAGCCGGCCTTCCGCCACGTAAAACTGAAACAGCAGATGACAGGGCGGCAGCGCCATCCGTGGCAAGTCCGCCACGTTCCAAGCGCTGACAACTCAGCCGGCGCGAGTCCGGGCTCGTCTTGATCTGGTCAATGACTTCTGAGATCTGATCGACCGGCGGGCCGTCGCCGGTGGTCCAACGACGCCACTGATGCCCGTAGATGGGCCCCAAATCCCCTTGATCGTCGGCCCACTCATCCCAGATACGCACTCGATGATTCTTCAAGTAGGCAATGTTCGTATCTCCGGCCAGGAACCACAGCAGTTCGTGGATGATCGACCGCAGATGCAGCTTCTTCGTCGTCACCAACGGAAAACCCTCGGCCAGATCGAACCGCATCTGGTACCCGAACAGGCTCAGCGTGCCGGTCCCGGTGCGATCCTCCTTGACCACGCCGCGTTCCAGGATCGTCCGCAACAGTTGCTGGTATTGTCGCATGAGTGTTCCTCGACAGGGACGTCGCAGGGAATCCTTGGTTGCTCGATCGACCATGCGAATCCAGCGGAGTGGGATCTGGTACCGCCGCCGGCTTCAATCGCGCGGAGCCAGTTGGCTTAGCAAACCGAACACGATAGCACGCATTTTCGGTTCCGTCGACTCGGCCACCGCCTTCACTTCCTGACCGCTGGTGGAATGCGGTTCATCCGGACGGCAGACGTTCGTCACGGACGAGAGCGCCAGCACGCGCAATCCGAGATGTGCGGCGACAAGCGATTCGGGAACGGTCGACATGCCAACGACATCGGCCCCGATTCTGCGCAACATGCGGTACTCGGCGCGCGTTTCGTAGTTCGGCCCCGTCACGGCGGCATAGACGCCTTGGTGTGCCACAAAACCACGGCGCGAGCAATGGCCAACGCTTGACGTGCGAACGCTTCGTCATAGGGTGAGTTTCGCCGTCGGGGACGGATCGCCGCGTCCTCTCCCGCCTCGGCCGCCAGCAGGCGATGGCCCAGCAGATGGATATGATCTCGAATCACGACCAGGTCCCCCGGGACCAGTCGTGGATGGACCCCTCCACTGGCATTGGAGATCACTAGCAGCTCCACACCGAGCCGCTTCATCACGCTGCACCGGCAGGCCGATCTGCCGATAAGTGTAACCTTCGTAGAAGTGAAAACGCCCCTCCATCGCCACCACGGGCTGCCCCGCCACGATGCCGCAAACAAGCCGTCCGGCGTGCCCAATCGCGGTGGTTCGCGGAAAATGAGGCGATCTTCTGGTAGTCGATGCACGCCTCGACCTGAATCTGTCGAGCGAAACTGCCGAGGCCGGTACCCAGTATGAGCCCGGCGCGAGGCGTGCCCGGCCAGTGGGCACGAATCGATGCCGTGGCTGCCTCCACCTGTCGCTGCAAACCGTCCTCGCTCAACCGGACCTCAAACCAAGACTCGGGGCAGCTCGCCCCGGTTACTGCCGATGGCAGAGAAACCGAGCGAGAGCGTGAGTGGGCGAAATGACACGCTGTCTCGCGGTCATTCTTCGGCAACGATCACGACCGTCGCGCGTTGCCACGTCCGAATCCATGCCAGCCCATGAACAAACCGGGTGCGTACAAAGCACCTCAATTCCGTGGCTGATTGAGCATAATGGAGCGGCCCATCGAATCTCCGTCAAGGTCCGAACTGCCTCCCGGCACGTGCACAACTTGACCTCCGGCGCCGGAGAAGTCGACGCGCTGCGCCACCTTGCCGCTCTCGTGCCACCAGACCCAGCGATCGGTCGCATTGTTCGTCTGGTACCGCCCTTCGATCGACTTTTGCCCGTTGGCATGCCACCAGGTCCAAGTTCCGTGTTTGACGCCATCCTGATACTCGCCCTGTAGCGCCTTTCTGACCGTTCGGATGCCACCAAGTAAATGCACCGGCGGGGCGGTCGTACTCGTAATGGCCGGTGAACTTCTGTTTGCCGTCTTCGTACCAGGCCGCCCACGGACCGTGCTTCTGATCTTTGCCTTCCTGGACGTACGTGGCCAGCTTCGCTTTCCACCAATCGTCCGGCTGCTTCATGATCAGGCGCGCGTGAAGTACCATCCCTTCGACCTGCTTCTGCCCGTTTTTGTACTGTTGTGCCGTCTTGTCCAGCCGTCGCCCTTCCTCGTATTTCACACGGGTGACAAGCCGGCCGCCTTCATCCCACTCCAGCAACTCACCGTGCACTTGGCCATCGACGTAGTGGATCTCACGCATTTTGTTGCCGTTGGGGTACCACCACAGCGAAACCCCGTCGCGGCGACCGTTCACGAAGTTCCAGTCGCAGATCTTTCGTTCATTCTGATCGGTGATCACCCAGTGGCCATTCAGTTGCCCGGCCTCGAAGGTGGCTCTGGACGCAAACGGTCCCACAAAAGCGTCGAAGGGGGAGATGGAAAACAGAGCGGCTTCAGGGCCCTGGTACCAGCGGATCCAATCGCCTTCGGCCTCACCGTCGCGGTAGGCCCCTTCGACCACGAGTCGGCCCTGCTGATCCCACATTTTCCAGGGACCGTGATTCAGGTAGTTCTGCAGTTCATCCTGTCGGACTCCCCGCTCAACGCGCACGTTCCCGTCGGGATACCGTTCACGAATCGTCTCCTCCGGCTCGATATCGGCCAGGCCCAGAGGCCACATCCTCTTCCACCATATCCGGTGGAGACTGAGCCGCAGGGAATGGCTCCCGCGAGCGATCCGCTTCCACCGCAGAAGCCGAAAAGTCGGGCTGGGTGGCGTTGATCATCGCGGGCCGGAGTGGTCTCCGTGGTCGCGCCGGCCGTCAATTCCTCGGGCGGAGGCAGGTCCGACGGCTGCTGTTCGTCCTCCAACGCGGGCAATTGTAGATTCTCGGGAAAGACATCGAGGGCTTGCTGCGCGCAGGCTGATCCGGGGACCAATCCCCCGATCAGCAGTGCGGCAATCGAGCTCCAGTTCGCCCGTCGGCGATCCATGGCGAACTCTCCCCTTGAGAATCCACGAACGGAAACGGCCATTTCTTCGCCATCGCAGCAGCGCCGGCGCAGGCGCTGCCACCTATCGTTTGGCGCAGGCAGCCGCCCTTGTTATCGAATGGCGAATCGGTCGACTTGAGTGGATTTGACGACTGCGGACTTATCTGGGTCTTCGGCGTCGGTGTCCCCGGCTGTGTCGCTTCCATCCGTGAGGTCGTTTCGAAGGATTCGGTCTCGCCCGATGCCAAAGGGCCGAGCACCGAGCAGCAATATCGTGGCTGTGCCAGCACCTGGCCGGGCCGGATCCATGTACGATGTTCTTGGCATTTCGAGCCCCCGTTTCGGGATGCCGGAAGCATAATTTCGGACCGTGGTCGCCGGGCAAGTGTCCCGCGACTGTCGTTCCACGCGCGGCGACGTCCCCCATCGCCACGACCAGCGTAATCGCTCCAGCCGTTCTTGCGTAGTCTCGAGAATGCCCGATGCATGATCCGATCTTGGGCCTCGTGGCCGCCGTCCACACGCCTTTCACATCGAGTGGCGAATTGAATTTAGACGTCGTGCCTCGACAGACCGAATACCTTTGCGATCGAGGAATCGTCGGCGTGTTTGTTGGCGGCTCGACCGGCGAAGTGTTCTCGCTCACACTCCAGGAACGTTTGGATCTGGCCGCGCAGTCGGGCCCAAGTGGCCCGACCCACTCCTTTGCGAATGATCGTGCATGTGAGCAGCAACTGTCTGCAGGACGCGTGCACTTTGGCCCGCCAGGCGCAACAGATCGGAGCCGACGCCATCGCCATCCTCGCACCGTTTTATCCTCCTCCTCCCACCGTCGCGGCACTGGTCCATTTTTGTGAGAGCGTCGCCGCCGCCGCACCGAAGTCTGCCGTTCTATTTCTATCACATTCCCGCGCTGACTCACGTACGTCTGTCGATGGTCGATTTCCTGCAACTCGCCGCCGAACAGATCCCCACCTTCGCCGGCTTGAAGTACACGGATTCTCGATTTGGTGCAAATGCAGGAGTGCCTCCACTTCGCGGCCAGGCCGCTTCGAAATCCTGAATGGGTACGATGAGATTCTGCTCGCCGGATTCAGCCTGGGCGCCCAGGGAGCCGTCGGAAGCACGTACAATTTCGCGGCGCCCCTGTATCGGGAGATCATCGCCCAGTTCCATCGCCATCATTTGCCGGCAGCCCAGATACTGCAACATCAGAGTGTCAATTTGGTACAGCGACTGGCCCGCTTTGGTTTCGCCGCAGCAGCCAAGGCGGTAATGTCGATCGTGGGCGTCGATTGTGGGCCGGTTCGTCCGCCGTTAGTCAATCTGTCGGTCGCCGATCAAGCCAAGCTACGAAAGGAATTGGAACATGCGGGATACATGGAACACTGGATTCGTTAGAACGATCCCCGCTCCGGCGAATGCCGACCTGTCTGGGAGTGATCGTTGCCGAGTCTGTCGCTGTTCGGGCTGGCAACCGTCGGCCACGCCGCCTCACCGACGTTTCGATATGATCGGCAGGATCCAGGCCCGGTCCCCGGCGGAGCACCAAGCATTCGGCCCTGGGCCCACGTGCTGCTCGATCCGCAGTACGCTGGTCAGTGGGTGGTAACCGGTGATGTGAATGGGGACGGAGCCGTTGACATCGTCAGCGCGCGAAATGTAAATGAGAATGACGTCCACTACACCAGCGCCGTTTGCGCACAGCGGCTCGATGGAAGCGTGATCTGGCGGTGGGGAAATCCGCGACATCGGTCGCAAGGAACTGCACCATGACGTCGCGTGCCAGATCTACGACTGGGACGGAGACGGCCAGCAGGAAGTGGTTCGTGCTGACAAAAGAACACCTGGTCGAACTGGAGGGCAAAACGGGGCACGAACGTCGGCGTCTGCCAATTCCCGCTCAAGCGAGCGATTGTCTGGTGTTTGCCAATCTGTCGGGTGGACAACGATCCACCGATTTTCTGGTCAAGACCCGCTATTCTCAGATCTGGGCATTCGATTCTGACGGCCAGCCGCTGTGGACCGTGCGAGAACCGGATGGTTACCGCACGGCACATCAGCCTCGACCAATCGATCTGGATGCCGACGGAAGGCACGAAGTCGATCGCCGGTTACTCGGTCCGCAACGCCGACGGAACACCGCGATCGACATTCCATCGCAAGCCGTCGACCAGGCGCGTGGACATCTGGACACGTGCCGTTTGTTTTGCCTAGGGATCAAAGCCCCGAGATACACGCCTCGTGTTGACCTGCTGCGGGGCGAACAACATCGCGATGGTGGATGGCACCGGTCACCCAGTTTGGGAGGTCGCGGGGCATCATTTCGAGTCGATTCAGATGGGCGAGATCGTGCCTGATTGTCGGGCCAGGAGATACTCGTTGACATCGACCATCAGCCACGCGGCGAAAGTCCGCGTGGATTCTGAGTGCCCAAGGCAAACCGATCACGCGGATTATCTCGCCATATAGCCGGCACCACGCATTCGTCGACTGGACGGGAGACGGATTCTGTGAGATCGTAATTGCGCAGTCACGTGGCCTGTTCGACCATCGCGGGCAGCGAATTGCCACGTTCGACATCGACGACAAGCTGACTGGATTCGGACGAGATCCTAGTCTCGATTGGTGACATGACGGGGGACGGTATTGCGGATGTGACACTCAGCACGTTGTCGGCCGTGTGTGTTTACCGAAACGAGAATGGCGCATCGCCGCGAACCGATGTCCCGTTGGGATGTGGTCCCAATTTCACGCTTTACTGACCGGCGAGACCAAGGCTCGATCGGACAAGGCGTTGCGAGGCCGTAGACCCCACGGACAACCACTCGCGAGCGACCTGTTACAGCTGATTTTCGGATCCGGTCTCTCGGCAACCCGAATTCTGCGCTACAAGCAGCACCCGCTTCCGTCCACTCCCGGTGATTGCTGAAATGATCAAGAAGCGGACGAACCTTCGGATCACGATGGCCGACAGGTCTTCTTCTTTCCGGAAAGGCAAGATTCCCATGCGCATCCTCTTGCTCGTCTCCATCGCCCTGCTGTGTCTGCTCGTCTGTCCAGGCAAAGCCCAATGTGATCTTTCTGCTCGCGGACGATCTGGGTTATGGCGAACTTGGTTGCTACGGGCAGCAGGAGAATTCAGACTCCGCATCTCGATCAATTGGCGGCCGAGGGCGTGCGGTTTACACAGTTCTACTGTGGAGCACCCTGTTTGCGCGCCTTCTCGTTGCGTGCTGATGACCGGCCTGCACAGCGGACATGCTTACATTCGAGATAACAGCGAACATCAACCGGAGGGCCAGCTTCCGATCCCGGCAGAAACGGTCACCCTGGCGGAACGGATGCAAGACCAGGGATACGCAACGGCCGCCATCGGCAAATGGGGACTGGGCTATCCGGGTTCGACCGGGCGACCCGAATCGACAGGGGTTTGATCTATTCTTTGGATTCAACTGCCAGCGTCATGCGCATAATCACTATCCACGCTATTTATGGCGGAATGAACAACGCATCTCCGCTGGAAGGAAACACTCGCAGTCTGTCGGGAAAACAGTACTCCCAGGATCTGTTCATCCAAGAGGCGTTGCAGTTCATTCGCGACCACGCCGAGGAGCCGTTCTTTCTGTACATGCCGTTCGCCATTCCACACCTCTCGATCCAGGTGCCAGACGAATCGTTCGCTGCGTACCGAGATACGATTGCCCGAAGCTGACTACGAACATCGCGACGGCTATCTGCAACACCCGTATCCACGAGCCGGCTATGCGGCGATGGTTCGCACATGGACGCCGGCATCGGCCAGGTGCTGAACTGCTCGATGAATTGGATCTCGCCGGCAACACGCTTGTCATGTTCAGCTCGGACAATGGCCCCACGTACGATCGATTGGGAGGATCCGATTCCGAATTCTTTCAGAGTGCGGGCCCCCTGCACGGTCGGAAAGGTGATGTGGACGAAGGCGGGATTCGAGTGCCGCTGATCGTGCGTTGGCCAGCAGCAAGTCCCCGGAGGGCGAGTCAGCGATCACGTCTGCGCGTTCTGGGACATTATGCCCACCCTGCTGGAAGCCGCCGGTGCGGAACGACCAGAGCCAACCGATGGAATCAGCTTTCTGCCGACGCTGCGCGCAGCGGTCGTCAGCCAACTCACCCGTATCTGGTCTGGCATTTCCCCGGCTACGGCGGTCAGCAGGCGGTCCGCGTCGGTCATTGGAAAGGGGTTCGGCGACAGCTGCACCAACACCCCGACGCAGAACTGCAACTCTACGACCTGCAGCAAGATCTGCAGGAGACCACGGACGTCGCCTCGAAGCATCCGGCGGTCGTTCAGCAAATGCTGGAGATCCTGCAACAGACGCAAGCCCGCTCCGAAGTCTTCGGCCGGTTGGGCCAGTGAGACGTCGCCGCAACACGACCCCACCGGAGAACCGCACACAGCAGGGCCAGAATGTTGCCCTGGAAGGCCAACCAATCCAAGTGATGATCAAGCACTAAGCCGGGACTTCCGGGGTACTCGTCCAACGTTCCCCACAGCGCAACACACGGCAGGGCTGCTCCAGCTGTCGGCAGACTGTGCACAAACTCGTCTGGAGTCGCCGTGTTAAATGCAAACATATCGAATGACAGGGAATCACCACTTTTGCACCGATGTCGTACGCCAGCCGCGCAGCCTCGCGGCCCCAAAGGTTTCCGGCCACGCGACGTTCGGGAGCACGCCCGTTGATCGGCAGCAGGGCGACATCGACATCCAGCGACTGCAATCGATCGACCATGCCATCGTACAGCATGGTGTCTCCGCTGTGATAAACGCTCCAGGGTCCGCAGCGCACAACGTAGCCCAGATAGCGACAACGTCCCTGATCATCGCGATCGACCTGCTCGTGGGCCGCGGGAATCGCCCGGATTTCGAACGGTGAGCACGAGACGGTCTGGCCCTCATCGATCGGAGTCAGCCGCGTCGGCGGCACCTGCAGCCGCTCGGCGGCGAACTCTTGATTGGCCGCAGGCACCACCACCGCCATCTGAGGATTCACCCGCAGCAGAGGCCTTAACGTTTCACCATCCAGATGATCGGTATGGTTGTGGCTCGACGTGACGACGTCGATGAAATCCAATCGGGCAGGATCGATCACGAGCTCCGTCATCCGCACGTGTGGCTTATCGGTGTGTGCGTACTTGCGAGTCAGCGAATCCGATAGATACGGATCGAACAGCAGGTGGCGGCCCTGCCACTGCAGCAGAAAGCCACTCTGGCCGAGCCACCAGAGATGCAAGCGGTCGGGTTGATCGCGGGCTGCCCGAATATCGGCCAACAGCCCGTCATGGGAGCGATGTGCGTCGAATCACAGTCCCAACTCCTGTCGTACTTGGTGGACACCGGCAACCAGATTGTGCAGTTTCTTGCCGCGCTGCCCACCGCGCCGTCTGGCTCAAGCCACAGTCGGGTGACAGAGACAGTTTTTCGGCGGGAACGTACTCGAGACAACGTCGCACTCGCTCGGCGACATCTTCGACGGTTTCCACGTAATAGCTCTTCACGTCGACGATGCCGACCGACACATCCATGCGCTCCGCGACCCGCTGAATCAGTTCCAATTCGGCGAATTCCCGACTGGCCATCTCGAAATGCATTTCATCGACGCGCAAGTCCAGGAAAGCGGGAAACATGGGGCGGTACTGTCGCAGCCCCACGGCGCGACCCTTGAAGTTTCCAAAACACAGATGTGTCGACAGGCGACACTTCCCCACGATCGGCTCCACCGTCCGATTGAAGATATCGACGAACCGTCCTCCCTCTTCGCGGTACGCATAACAGCTCATCGATGGCTCATCCACGGTAATCTCCTGGCAACCAGCCTCGACCAGCGCGGTCAATTCCCGGCGGATCAACGGCAGGAGGGCTTCCGTGATGGCGAAGCGATCCGGATAGCGTTCATTGGGCACCAGCCGGCCGCTCATCGTGTACGGTCCCGGCACGCTTGCCTTCAGCACCGGTCCGGGCGGCGCAAGTCGCTGTAGCCGCTGGAATTCCTCCACGGCCCCCAGGCTCGCGGCATTCAACTCGCCCACGATCTGATGCTTGCCGCGCTGATCGTGTGCCGGAGGCCCAAACCGTCGCGGACTCGCCGATTCGAGATCGATTCCCTGCAGGAATCCGTAGAACGACAGATTGAAATCCAATCGAGTCTGCTCGCCATCGGTGATGACATCCAGCCCCGCGGACACCTGATCGTGGATCGCGGCCACGACGGCATCATCCTGCATTTCGACAAGATCATCGGCTCCAAACTGATCCAGATGAGCGCAGGCAAACTCCAACCATCCGGGAAACGGGTAGCTGCCAATCACAGTTGTTCGAAGGGGGATCGGTTGCATGCCGCAAGCTCCTTTCTCATCAGGGAAACGGGCGGATTTCGTCGTCGGCGGTCCAGGGCGAATCAGTCTCGATCGGCTTTGCGACAGACCAATCAACGGCGCCCATTCTTCCCTACGTTTTCATAAAGTCTTGCCATTCGATGCGCATGCTCGTCATAGGCGTTTTCGAATAGATCCACGGCACGTTGGGCTCCGACGCGGCAACTGGCACTTAGGACCGGAGGCGGTTGCCCCGCCTCGACAAGTCTTCCGGCGACCTCCGCTTTGATGCAATTGACCAGCATACAGCTTCCGATCGTCGACCCGGGAGAGACCGGCGTGTCCAAGCCAGGCACATCCACCATCGCATCGCCGGCCGGGGCCCCTCCGTCGAGCACCAGATCCGCGCAGTCGGAAAGTTTCAGTCCTTGGGGATGCCGACTCGGACTGGCTTCGCTGTGCTGCCGGCTGATGATGGCGACCACCTTGATTCCCCGCTGCTGAAAAATCTGCGCAATTTCGATCGGTACGATGTTGCACCCGCCTGAGGAAACCACCAAAGCGGCATCCTCCGTCGAAAGATCAAAGTTCCGCAGAATCCGCTCGGCAAGGCCGCTCTGGTTCTCCAGAAACATCGCCTGTCGTTGCCCATTCGCCCCGGTCACCGAGTTATGAAAAGTCAGGGAAAGTTCGACGATCGGGTTGAAGCCCGGAAAGGACCCGTAACGTGGCCACATCTCCTCGACCGCAATCCGACTGTGCCCGGCTCCGAACAGATGCACGAGCCGACCGGCCTGGATCGCGTCGGCAAACCAAGCAGCCGCCTGTTCAATCTGCGGACGCTGCGCCGCAACGGCCTCGAGAATCCGCTGGCAGCCTTGAAGATAGATTTCAGCGAGTGACATGGGCATCGATCCGGGGGGTTCCTCATTCACAGGGTTGGCCTTCGCAGATCGACCAGCCACCATCCACAGCCAGAACCTGCCCCGTGACAAATCGGGAATCATCCGAAAGAAAGTAGACCACGGCCGGATCGGTATCGGTGGCCACACCTGCTCTGGCACCATCGAGCGGCTGTTTCGACCGGACGTACTTCATGATCGCTTCGTTCTGCAAGGCCCGTTGGGCCATCGGTGTATCCGTCAGACCCGGCGCTAACAGGTTGAAACGAATACGATGCGATGCGTAGTAGGCGGCGGCGGATTTGGTCAATCCGATCGCGGCCGCCTTGGCCGTCGCGTAGCTGTGGGTCGCGAACCACTGCGGGGAAGGTGACCAGGCGAGAACCGATCCCATGTTGAGAATCGATCCACCGGTGCCTTGTTGGAGCAAAGCCTGCACGGCAGCGCGATTGGAATAAAACATGGCGTCCAGATTCTGCCGCAGCGTGAACTTGCCAGCCCGCATCGGTGACTTCGTGCAGGGGACCGTCGCCAGCCCGACGCCCGCTGCCTCCGGCAACGTGGAACAGTCCGTCCAGGCGACCGAACCGCTCAACCGCCGCCGCGACGGCTGCCACCGCGGTGGCGGGTTGTTCGGCGTCGCCCGCAATGTACTCGACGGCACCCCCCTCGCGCGCGACCTGCTGGCAGGCCTCCCGACATTCGTCGGATGTCCGTGCCACCAGCAGCAGTTTCGCTCCCTCCGCAGCGCAGGCGCGAGCCGCCGAGAGGCCCATGCCGGAGGAGCCGCCGATGATGACGATCGATTTATCTTGCAGCCGTAGACGTTCCACGCCCGACCATTGTGCCGCAGCCCATCGGGTCGTCAACGGGCCGTCCGGCAGATCGCGGGTGCCCGGCGACAAGTAAGCTGGTCGCGCTCCTCCGATCGGGTGCGAGGTCGAACCCAAGCTATTCGGCCAGGAGCCGGGCTGGTAATCTGTCTGCCTTCCCCGCCCGCGGACGGCCCCAAGGCCCTCCGAAGTGTTTCATGTGTTGAGCTTCCAGCGATGACCGACTTTCCCTTCGGCCGGTCCGTTTTCGACTTACAACGGATTCGCGAAAACACCATGGTCCACCAGATCGATTTCCATTGGGAAATCGACTCCACGAACCTTCGCGCGGTACAGCAGTCGGAAGCCGTCGACACGCCAACACCTCTGTTAGTGTTGGCCGAGCAACAGACCGCCGGCCGCGGCCGCGGATCGAATCGCTGGTGGTCCTCCGATGGTTCGTTGACCTTCTCGTTGCTCGTCGATCGGAACGAATTGCCGGCTGACCAAACCTCACTCCTCGCGCTCACGGCCGGATTGGCCGTCTGTCAGGCTGTCGAGCGGTTTGCTCCCCTGTCCGACATCGGCTTGAAATGGCCCAACGATATCTACTTGGATGGTCGCAAACTGGCCGGAATTTTAATCGAGCTACCGGCGAATCGGACATCTCGTGTCGTCATCGGCGTAGGTATCAACGTCAACAACTCGCACCACGACGCCCCAGCCGAGATCCGCCAGACGGTGATCTCCCTCCGCGACGGCCTGCAGCAGGAACTGGATCGCAACGAGGTCCTGATCGGCTGTCTGCAGGAATTGGAGCGGCGACTGGAGGATCTTTCCGCAGATCGCGCCGATCTGGCGGACCAGTGGCAGGCTTACAACTTGCTGCAGGATCGGCAGGTGAAGCTGGAGGTCGGTTCGCGGCGGGTGGATGGGACCTGCCTGGGGATCGACACGCAGGCGCACTGCAACTGCAAACCGCCGACGGAGTGCAACGATTCCTGGGAGGTACGATCCGAGAGTTTTTTTGACGGATGGTTCCACGCTACAGCGGCTCGTGCACGGTGAACTGGATCGCACCGAACCCCAGCAACCGGCCGACATCGTAGACATCCATCACATCGCCCAGGGGCACCGGAGCGTCCGGATCGATCAAGAGAGGAACATCGGTCCGAATGGCAGCCACTTGTGCCAATCGCGCACGAACATCTTCCGGCGTGTTCCACGGGGACATCATTGATCGCCCAACGCAATTGGGACTCGTCGCCCAGGATCCGCACCACGACGCGTTCGAAATCCTCCCGTTCCAGGTTCGCATCGACCGATTGTCCACGGCTGTCCGCTACGGACAATCGGCTCGGCAGCAGCCATTCGACAATCTGAAAACTGGCTGTCCAGACGAAGAACACTAGCAACAGGAACACGACGTCGATCATCGGCGTCATGGCGACATCCGCTCGTCCGGATGAAAACGAAGAGGAGTGGGGAATGCGCATGGGTGGCTTACGATCCCGAACGCTGGATGACGGCGAAGGTAATGTTCCAGATCTCGGCACGTGCCGCGTCGGCCAAAATCGGTTCGACGGCGGCGTAGGGCACCTTGCGATCGCAGCGGATGCGCAATTCCAGATGACCTTGTTCCTGCTGCTGCCGCTCGGCCAGCCGATCTCGGACCTGAGGACGTTCGATCGGTTGACCGCCGAGCCAGACACTGCCATCGGCTCGCACGGTAACGGTCAACCGGGGAATCTCCGCCGACAGATCCTGTTGCCCGCTGGCCGCCAGGGGCAGATCGACCGGAATCCGATTTTCGCGTTGCGCCAGATGGCTCGAGACCAGAAAGAAAATGATCAGCAAAAAGACAACGTCGATCATCGGCGTCATATTGAAAGCAACGTCGCCACGGCGGACGGAGTGAATCGGACGCATGGCAGATCCCTTCCTGATCTTGCGGTCGCGCAGTTTTGGAACGATTCATTTGTAAGAAGGTGACGCACGCTCCCGTTCGCGGCAGAGTGATGCGTGTTTGGCGACTCTTGCAAAATGAAAACTCACAAGCGACACGACCTCCTTGCGAAAGTGTCAATCCTCTTCGTGAACTCCGGCACAACAGAAACTCAGGAACGGCACACCCTCCCTGCCTGGCTCAGGAGGTACGAAATCGCTGCGGCGTCGTCGGTGGAGTGGCGGAAGCGGTCGTCGGAGCAACGATTTTTCCGCGTTTCAACGGCCGGCAGACATGTTGCACGACATGCGCGGCCTCCGCGATCAATTGATCCACACGGCTGCGCAGAATCGCGTAGGTCGCCAGGGAGGGAATAGCCACGAGGAGACCGCCGACGGTCGTGACGAGCGCCTGATAGATGCCCTCCGCCAAGTCGCCTGCCCCGGCAGCTCCCTGGGTCGTAGCGACACGTTGGAAGGCAAAGATCATCCCGGTCACGGTACCCAACAGCCCGATCATCGGTGCGATATTTCCGATGACGGACAGGTATTCAATCTTTCGCAGCAGGCGGGCGAGCTGTTCGGACAAGGCGTCTTCCAGGGCTTTCTCCACCTCCGGCCAACTTCCATCCCATTCGGCCAGCCCCTGCAACAGGACGAACGAGAGCAGGCTGGGCTTCGCCTGGCAAACTTGGACTGCTTCGGCAACCCGCCCGCCGGCGATGAGCTGGTGGACCTGCGTTTCCAATCCCGCGGGCATGATTTCCCGACGGCGAATGGTCAGCAGATGCTCGAACACCAGGTAGGCTGCGGTCAGAGACAATCCCAGCAGCAGCAGCATGATGCAGGCGCCAAAGAAACCACCGGCAAAGATGATCTCGAACAAGCCCTGCGGCACATCCGACGCAGGCGGTCCGGCCTCGGTCTGGGACCAGGCTCGAGGAGCCGGTCCAAGGAGAATTGCCACCAGCCCCGTCACGGCTTGGGCCACAGGAACGTGATCGTTGCCACCACGACAGCTTCGTGCAATTACCAACTTCATCTTCCTTTCCCTGGGAATGCACACGGGGCCCAACCTCTGTTCGATTTCTACTGCATCTGTTGCGCCGCGTGCCGGGCGGCCATGGTCTGGGGATAATCCTGAACTAACTCCCGCCGCAGACGCTCGGCCGCTCCCGTCTGGCCGTTCGCCGCCAGCAGGCGGGCTGCCTCCGCGAGCGACTCCGCGGCCAAGTCATGCTGCTCGGGGTACAGCAGCGGCAATCGCAGAAAATGCAATACGGCGGCGTTGGGCGAACGCGAGGCCAGCGCTCGCCCGAGGACATAGTGTGGTCCCGCGCGGAGCAGTTCTGGCAGTTGCTCAAGCTGTTCTTCCCACTGTTGCAGTTGCTCGTCGGTTGCCGTCGCCATCCGAGTTCGCCAGAGCTGCGTTTGGGCGAGCATCCGGACGTGCGGATCGTCGTCACGAATCAACTGCTGCAACGTGGATCGCGCGGTGGAGCGATGGGGGCCCGCCAACAACCAGCTGGCGGCCATCAGACGCACCCAGGGCTGCCTGACTTCATCCAGCCCCGGTCGCAACTGGCGTTCCAACGCCCCGTCGCCAGCGGTTCCGGTCCAAGCCAAGGGCACAGCGTCCAGCTCGCGCGTTTGCGGTTCCTGCTCGACCAAAACTCGAAAGGCGGAGATCGCCGGACCGATCTGACCGAGGTTCCGCGCGCAGCGAATCGTCTGGGCCCACAGATGGCGTTTCATCCACACTCGCGATTCGTCGTGCAGGGCGTCGCGGTAGCGCGACAAAGCCGTCGCGTAGTCGCGCTGCTCATATCGTTGGTCGGCGATTTGCTGCGGTGCGCTACGAGTTGTGTCGATGCTTTGTACTTGATCAGCCGGAATCCGCAGCTCATTTCCCCGGGCCAGGCGGAGCGTCAACTCGCGCGCGTCGTAATCCAAAATCTCACCCGACCGAATCACTTCACGCCCTCGTCGATCGATGGTGACTACGCGGTCCTCGGCCGCTGCCTGTCCCACCGCAGCCAGCCAGATGGCCGCGAGGCAACCGATCCGCGCTGCGGGGCAGCGAACGTCCCACCACCGTTCATTCAGTCGGTAATCGCGACACGTCGACATAGACGTGCTGGCCTCCATTCTGCCGCGCCAATTGCGTCAGGAAATTCTCTTTGCGTTGTTGAGGGCCAAAGCCGAATTCAATGCTATGGATTGTGGCGCTTCGATTCCACCGCCGTAGGCGCTGCAGTTCTTCGCGGGTCAATCGCGGTTCGTCCGCATCGGTCAGAAAGAAGACCACATCCGGTGACATCCCGAGGGCCAACCGGAGTGCCTCGAGGTGGCGAGTTCCCCCATTCGCGCGGATACCGCGGACGAAGGACTCGGCCATCTCTTTCCCATCCTGATTACCCCAGACCAGCTTCGCCTCGCCCGGGCGAGGACGAAAGACCTCCGGACGCTCGTTGTAGAAAATGATCTGGAACTGGCTGGTATCCTGCAGATCTGCCAGGCTGCGGATCAATTCCCGCTTGGCGGCCAGCAACGGACGACCGCCGAAGCCTTCCATGCTGCCCGAACGGTCAAAGACGTAGACGAACTTGCTGCCCTGGGCCTTCGCCCCGAAAACCGCCGTACTCACTCGCCCCGAGGATCCCAACCCGGCAACTCGATCGGAACCTGCTGCCGTCGCGGAAGGCAATCCCAAGTTCGCTCCAACCGGCGGTCCCGAGTCACCCGAGGGTAGCAGAGACGACAGATCGATCGCCATTTCTTCCGCACTTGGCAGCGCCTCTTCCAGCAGTCGCTCAGGCGTCGCGCCCGCCGCCAAGCGGCGTTGCGCCTGATCCTGGTCGAGGTACTCGGTCTTACCATCCACCTGGTGGGTCAACGCCACCCCCACCTGTCGTTCCGGTTCGCCCACAAATCCTCGGGGCGGATCGCGGAGCCACCACAGAGCGGTCAGCATCAGCAGCGCATGTAACAACAGCGAAAGCAGCCCTGCCGGAACGGGCCGGGTCGGGGCCGGATCGCCCTCCGCCACGTACGGCGGCTGATTTCGGTTTCCTTGCTCAAGTCCGGGAATGGTGCAACCTCTGCCGGTGCCTTTTTTTGAAATGCGTCCGGGAGAATCCCTCCATCGGGTCCCGGATCCTCCCCGCCACGCAACGAAATAGGTTATCAGATCGCTGCCCCGATGCGCATCGGGCGCCGGACGGGGTTTCCTTCGTCTGCAAAGGGCACTAGATTTCGTAGGAGCAGGACAGGACCGCCCAGGAGGGCCACCTTCGCGCCAGCGACCCGAAATCCATCGGAAACCGCGGGCAATCGAAGACGGTCGGCCTTCCCCGCGTGGGCCTGCTGCGTTGCATTCCGATTGGCTGATCCACGGGAGTCCCGGCGTTGAAGATCGTTACCTACCCGCATCCCACTCTGCGACATGTCTCGAAGCCGGTCCGCCGCGTTGATGCGCACCTGCGGAGCGTAGTCGAGGAAATGTTCCAGCTAATGTACGAGGCAAAAGGCATCGGGTTAGCCGCCAATCAGGTCAATCTTCCGTTGCGGATGTTCATCTGTAACCTGACCGCCACCCAAGGGGAAGGCGAGGAATTCGTCTTTCTGAACCCGGTACTCACCCGACCGCAAGGCCAATCCGAGCGCGAGGAAGGTTGCCTCAGTTTTCCGGGACTGTACGCCCCCGTACGTCGGCCAGAACGAATTCACCTGCAAGCGTTCACACTCAGCGGCGAGGAAATTCGAGCGGACCTTGACGGACTCATGTCGCGGGTCGTGCAACATGAGGTGGACCATCTCGACGGGATTCTATTTACCGACCGACTGAGTGCGACACACGAGATGAATGTGCAGTCCGCCCTGGAAGAGTTCGAATTGGACTTTGAGAGTCGGCAACAGTCCGGCGAAATCCCTCGCGATACCGAGATCCACGATCGTCTGACACAGTGGGAACAGGACTACGCTGTGACAAGTTGAGCGAAGCGTCATTGTGCGAGTGATGTGCACTGGAGCGCGTCAGCAAGGAGGGAAACGAGTGCGAATTGTGATGCTCGGCACCGGAGGCTTCGCCGTGCCGACCTGTCGTGCCTTGCTGGGCTCGGGACACGACGTTCTGGCGATCGTTTCACGCCCCCCGCGACCGACGCGGAGCCGCTCCGGCGAACCGGCCCCCAGTCCCATGCGCAGCCTTGCCCAACAGCACGGTCTGTCCCTGCTGATGCCCGAGGATATCAATGCCCCCGCAGCCATGGCGCAGCTGGAACAGTTCCAGTCCTGCCTGCTCGTGGTCTGCGACTACGGACAGATCCTCTCGGACCAAGCGCTCGCAACATCCCGCTTGGGCGGCATCAATCTGCACGCATCGCTGCTGCCAAAATACCGGGGGGCGGCACCGATCAACTGGGCCTTGTATGACGGAGAAACGACCACCGGGGTCACCGTAATTCATATGACGCCGCGGCTCGACGCCGGTCCCTGCCTGCTGCAGCACTCGACCGCCATCGGTCCGGAGGAGGATGCCGTGCAATTGGAGGACCGCTTGGCCGAAATGGGAAGGCAAGCCGTGCTGCAAGCGATCGACCTGTTGGCCCAATGGGACGGTGCGCAGGCCGATTGGAAAGATGCAGGACCGCCGGCAGGTTAGCCGTGCCCGGCGGCTGCGAAAATCGGACGCAGCGGTCGACTGGTCTCGCACGGCAGCCCAAGTCTTCGATCAGGTCCGCGCCTTCAAGCCCTGGCCCGGGACCTATTCGCAATGGGATCGGCCGTCCGGCCCGCTGCGATTGCTGCTGGAACGCGTGCAGGTTCGCGACCTCGACGGCCGCTGGGGAGCCCCCGGTACGGTCCTCGAAGCAGAACCCACAGGGGTCACGATCGCCTGCGGTACCGGCCGGCTGCGATTGCTGGAAATCCAACCGGCCGGCAAACGCCGAATGAACATCGACGAATTTCTGCGCGGCTACCCGCTGCAGGCAGGGCAAAAACTCCACTAAGATCACCCCTCTCTCAGGACAAGAATCCCCCTCGTCGGTGCGGGAACGGAGATGCTAAGATGAGAGCTTGCCGTCTGAGCCAGCCGGAGGACCGGTCCTTTCCCGGTTCAGCCCATGCCTTCGCCGCAGGGCATTTCCCATTGAGGCTGGCGGCCTTGCTTTCCCAAGACATCCCGTGGACCTTAGATCCCCCCACGCTATGAACAAGCGACTTTACATCGAAACCGTAGGCTGTCAGATGAACGTGCTGGACAGCGAACTGGTGGTGGCCAGTCTGCGCGACACGGATATGAGCTCGCCTCGAACCCCGAACAGGCGGACACGATCCTGCTGAACACGTGCAGTATTCGGCAGCGGGCGGAGGACAAGATCTACAGTGCCTTGGGCAAGCTACGAAGTTGGAAAGCGTGCGACTCGGGGCGAATCCTGGGCGTCCTGGGATGCATGGCCCAAAAGGACCAACAGCAGATCTTTCGGCGAGCTCCGTTCGTCGACCTCGTCGTCGGGCCAGGCCAACTGCAACAGATCCCCGCGTTACTGGACCGAATCGCGGCGGGACAAGGACGCCAACTGGAGGTCAGCCTGGGTCGGACCGACGGAAGCGTCACGCAAATTCGACGCAGTCATGAAAGCTTTGACCCGCTGCGAGACGCCCGGATGCGACCGACCCCGTTTCAGGCGTACGTCCGCATTCAGATCGGCTGCGACAAGTTCTGCACCTACTGCATCGTGCCGATGGTCCGTGGCCCCGAACAGGCTCGTCCGCCGCAGCAGATTGAACAGGAAGCCCGGCTGCTGGCCGATCAGGGCTGCCGAGAAATCACTCTTCTGGGGCAAACCGTCAACAGTTATCAGTTCCGGGAGGATGGCCAGAGCACTCGTTTGGCCGATCTGCTCTACCGACTCCACAAGATCTCCGGGCTGGAGCGGATCAAGTTCGTGACGAATTATCCCAAAGACATGCGCAACGACTTGCTGCAGGCGGTGCGCGATCTGCAGAAATGCTCCCCGTATTTGCATGTGCCGGCCCAGAGCGGTTCCAATCGAATCCTGCAGCGCATGAAGCGCGGATACTCCGTGGAAGATTATTGCGAGATGATGGCAAGAATCCGTGAGATTCTGCCGCAGGCTGCCGTCTCGAGCGACTTCATCGTGGGCTTCAGCGGCGAAACGGACACTGAGTTTCAACAGACCGTGGATCTGGTGGAGCAGTGCCGCTTCAAGAACAGCTTCATCTTCAAATACAGTGAACGGCCCGGTACCAAGGCTGCGGAACGGTTGCCGGACGACATTCCCCTGGCCGTGAAGAAGGAACGCAACTTCGAGTTATTGCAGCGGCAAAACCGGATCAGCGAAGAGGACAACCGGCAATTCATCGGCCAAACGGTGGATGTGTTGGTCGAGGGCCCGAGCAAGATGGCCGAAGCAACGGCCCACGAGGACCACGTGGTACAGATGACGGGTCGCACGCCGTGTGATCGAATTGTGGTGTTCGACGGCACGCTGCGCCAAGCGGGACAGATCCTGCCGGTCACGGTGTCCGACGCAAGTCCTCACACCTTGTTTGCCCAGGTCGTCACTGCGGAAGTGGGACCCGAAGTGTACACGCTGCAGGGCTGACCCCGATGAGTTCAAGATGCTCACCAGCCGAGCTGGTGGCTTCGCACAGATCGAGATCGCGATGAATCCAGACGAGATGGGCGCCCTGTTGAAGAACCCGGAAGCCGCCACGGACTGGTTGCGATCGATCGGTTTGACGGATCTGCCCCGCGCCGACGCGAATCTCATCGCCATCCAGAACGCGGGGCTGCCGCTCGATCTGCTGACCGTCATTGCGCAATCACCTGAAAGACTGCTTGCCGCACAGCAGTGATCCCGATTTGGCCCTCAATACGCTGGAACGTTTTGTCGCCAATTCGCGAAACCCACTCGCACTGGGCAGCCTCTTCGAACGGGACCCGGCCACACTCCCCACGCTGCTGCAACTGTTTGCCACCAGTCAGTTTCTGGGCGATGTACTGGTGAATGACCCCGAAGCGTTCGAGTTATTGCGACTGACCGAAGGTCGACCGGTGGATCCGCGCGCGTTAACGGAGGATCTGCGTAGCGAAATCTGTCTGCTGACCGATCGCCGCGCCGCTCTCGCGATGCTCCGCCGACACAAGCGGCGCGAGACGCTGCGGATCGCCTACGGTGACATCATCCGGCATCAGCGGCTGAAAGTGGTGACGCGAGAGATCTCCGTCCTCGCCGATGCACTCTGTGAGGCGGCGTTGGCCTTCGCGCGAAAATCACCTCCGAGTTCGGTGGGGTACGCCGCGCCAAGCCTCGGGCAAGCCGGCCCGGTTCGCGGTCATCGGGCTCGGCAAGCTGGGCGGCGATGAACTGAATTACTCGAGCGATATCGATCTGTTGTTTCTCTATGCCGGTGACGGACGAACGGACGGCCCCAAGCAGTTATCCAATGGAGAATACCACGATCGGCTCGCCCAGGAATTCACAAAACTACTGGCGGAGAACACCGAACTGGGTGTCGCGTACCGCGTCGATCTTCGTCTCCGACCCCACGGCCAACGTGGCCCGCTGGTCAACGCGATCGACGCGGCGTTGCATTATTACGACATCATGGGCCGAACCTGGGAGCGACAGGCGTTCGTCAAGGCGCGACCGGTTGCCGGTGACCTCGACCTGGCGCGGGAGTTTCTTGCGGCGATGGAGCCGTGGGTTTACCGACGTTATTTGAACCGGGCCGATATCACCGGAATCAAGGCCCTGAAACGCAAGATCGAACATCGAGCCGCAGCATGACGGGATGGACCTGCGCGATGTCAAAACCGGTCTCGGTGGGATTCGCGACGTCGAGTTTGTGATCCAGTTCCTGCAGTTGCTCAACGGCGGCGACCTTCCCGAAGTGCGCACCGGCAACACGCTCGACGCCATCTGCAAACTGGCCGATGTCGGCTGCTTGACCCTGTCGGAACGCGGCTTCCTGGAGGACAACTACACTTTCCTGCGAAAGGTGGAACACTGGCTCCAGGTCATGCTCGACGCGCAGACGCACACGTTACCCGAAGATGACAACGAACTGCGTAAGCTGGCCATCCGCATGGGGTACAGTAGCACTCCGACACAAGATGCCTTGGAAGCATTCCAGGAGGACTACCGCCACCGTACGGAACGCAACCGGCGGATTCTCGACCACTTGATGCACGATGCGTTCTCTGGGGATGAACAAACGGAGCCGGAGGCCGACCTGATTCTCGACCCGGAGCCGAATCCGGAGTTCATCCAGCAGACGCTGGCTCCCTACGGTTTCCAGGACATTCCGGCTGCCTTCCAAAATCTCGTGGCCCTCTCCGTCGAACGAATTCCGTTTCTTTCGACCCGCCGCTGCCGACACTTCCTGGCCTCGATCGCGCCCGCTCTGCTTCAGGAATTGGGCAAGACCCCCGACCCGGATCTCGCACTGGTCAGTCTGTGCCAGGTCAGCGATTCGCTGGGCGGAAAAGGCGTCCTGTGGGAGCTGTTCAGTTTCAACCCACCCACGCTGCAGCTGTACGTGCGATTGTGTGCCAGCAGTCCCTATCTCTCTTCGATTCTGACCAGCAATCCGGGCATGGTCGATGAGCTGATGGACTCGCTGGTGATGAACAAGTTGCCGAACATCGAGACGCTGCGGCAGTCACTTCGCGACCGCAGTCGGGGAGCGGAGGAACTGGATCCGATCCTGCACAGTTTCAAGAATGCCCATCACTTGAATGCGGGTGTTCGCGACATTCTCGGCAAAGAGGACATCCGCAATACGACCGCCTTCCTGTCCGACGTGGCGGAGGTCTGCGTCGAACGAATCACCGACATTCAGTATGAAATCCTGACGCGGCGCTACGGCCACCCCTGGATCTCCGACGAAGATCGCCCGTGCGATTCGGTCATCCTCGGGATGGGCAAACTGGGCGGGCGCGAACCGAACTATCACAGCGATCTGGATGTTGTATTCCTGTACGAATCCGAAGGCTCCACCCAACCACCGGGCACGGGGCGGAATTCCACCCATACGACCACCAATCAGCATTTTTACAGCGAGTTGGCGCAACGAATCATCAAGCAGGTCAACCGCATCGGACCACTGGGACGGCTGTACGAGCTGGACGCGCGACTCCGACCGACCGGCAAGAGCGGCCCACTCGCCGTTTCTTTCGACGGTTTCCGGCGGTACTTCGCAGAGGGTCAGGGGCAGCTCTGGGAACGCCAGGCGTTGTGCCGTGCCCGACCGATCTATGGCGGCGCGGCCGCTCGTCAGCGAGCACTGGAACTGGTGCACCACATCCTGGTCCATCCGCCTTGGAAAACGGATTTCGCGCGGCAAATCCACGCGATGCGCTACCGCATGGAAGAGAACGCTTCGTCACGCAACCTGAAACGCAGCCCCGGCGGCATCGTTGACGTTGAATTCCTCGCCCAAATGCTGCAGCTGCGGTACGCCGATGGTTCCCCCGAAATCCTGCAACCCGGTACGATCGAAGCACTCACCGCCTTGCAGGCCGGCGGTTATCTCCGCTCGGAAAATGCCGAGTTTCTCTGCGCGTCCTATCGCTTGCTCCGCAGTGTGGAAGCCGGATTGCGGCTGATGAACACGACCGCCCGACATGATTTGCCGGAGGACGAGCGTGAGCTGCAGAAACTCGCCTACCTGCTTCGCGCCGGCAGCGGCTCCGAACTCGTGAATCAATGCCGGGATGCCGCACACCAAAACCGCGCTCTGTTCGAACGCCTGTTCGTGGAACAGAGTTGAACGCCGAGCTCCGGCCGGCGGAACCATCGACCGAAGGATAGAGCTTCCATGAAGACCTACTTGCCCTTCCTGCTGCTGAACTTCGTCGCTGCCGCCATGACGCCCGAGACCTGGGCCGCTGATCCGTCCTGGGAACGTTGCAGCAGTATCAGCGGCGACCTGCCGATCCCGAACGAAGGGGATCAACAAACCTGCTGTGTCACGGCCGATCTGGACGGCGATGGAATCCAGGATTTCGTCGTCGGCGAGCGTACCAAGGCGCCCGCGATCGTCTGGTATAAATACAAGGGCGAGGGATGGGAGCGGTTCATAATCGAAGACGCACCGCTCAAGCCGGAAGCCGGCGGAATCTGCTTCGATGTCGATCAGGACGGCGACCCGGACGTTCTGTTCGGGCAGGACGGAAGCGGTTCGGACCTCTGGTGGTGGGAAAATCCGGCGCCCGATTTCTCTCGCCCCTGGACGCGACGCTTCGTAAAACAGGGCGGCCCTCGGAAACACCATGACCAGACGGTCGGCGACTTCGACGGGGACGGCCAGCTGGAGTTCGTCTCCTGGAACCAGGGAGGCAAGCAGCTGCTGCTGTTCGAAGTTCCCGACGATCCCCACACCGCCGATGTGTGGCCCTCGACAGCCATCTACCGCTGGCAGTCAGGTCGCGAGCTGGAAGGCTTTCCCTCTCTGCCGGTGGATGTGGACCGGGACGGCAAACTCGATCTGGTCGGCGGCGGCCGCTGGTTCAAGCATCAAACGGGCACCGCTTTCCAGGAGCAGGTGATCGATGACAGCAAGCGGTTTACCCAGTGCGCCGCCGGGCAACTCGTGGCCGGGGGCCGGCCGGAGATCGTTTTCTCGCCCGGCGACATGGATGGCAACGCGACCTGGTACCAATGGCGAGATGAACGCTGGATCGCACATGACCTGGGCTTTGTCGTTCACGGTCACACCTGCGAGATCCGCGACGTGAATCGCGACGGCCACGCTGACATCTTCATCGGCGAAATGGGCGATCCAGGGGCCGGTGACGCCGCCAAGACGTATCTCTGGTACGGGGACGGCCAAGGCAATTTCCGACGCACCGTCGTCTCCCAAGGCCAGGGAATTCACGAAGGACTACTGTCCGACCTGGATGGCGATGGCGACCTGGACATCCTGATGAAACCGTACCACCACCATTCGCCGCGGATCGATGTTCTGCTGAATTCACCGGAAACGGCACGGTCACCGAATTGACCCGTGCACTGTGGCGTTGATTCAGGAGTCCGCTTCGGACAGGTCAATCACCTGTTCTCCAGCTTGCGAATCCAACACGAAGACTTTGCCGTCACCGATCCGCCCGGTGCGCGCGATCTGGACAATCTTCCGCACGATCTCGTTCACCCGTGCCTCATCCACCCACATCGTGATTTCGACTTTGGGCAAGAACGCCAACGAGAACTCGCTGTCGTCGTATTGGTCCAAATAGCTCTTCTGCCGTCCAAAGCCTTTGACTTCTCGAACGATCAGCGCTTCCAACGGGGCGAGCTTGAGCCCCTCGAGGACCTTTTCCGCCAGGAACGGCTTGACGATCGCAATGACCTGCTTCACACCTGCTCAGCTTCCGCTAGAAGATCCTTACCGAAACCAAATCCATGCCACGCCGGCGCAGTTCCCCACCCGACTGCCCCTCGAAGGCGTCCCCGTCCGGCCAACGGACCTTTTCGGGCCGAGAGCCACGAAAGACCGCTCGATTTGTCTTACCGCACTCCGGGTCGAATTCCGATAGAATCTACCATGATCAGCAGGGAGCTGGAACTACCGTCAACGCTCCACTCCGGTCGCCTTTTTGGGAGCCTTCCTCTATGCCAAACCCCTCGAAGCACCAACAACGGATCATCAAGAATTACTACCAGAACCGGGAGGCGATCGCCTTGCAGCGGGTACAGGAACTCGTGACCGAACTCTACCTGGCAGAGGGCAAGAAGCGTGAGAAGCACTGGAAGAATCTGACCGGTCACCTGCAGAAACTGGGAGTAAAACAGGCCCACATCGATCATTTGGTGCAGCAGGACAACCCCGAGCTGGTGGCTAACCTGCTGCAGAATCTGATGGACCAATCGGACTGAGCCGGATCGGACAATTCCTCGGCGAGTTGGAGCGGCTCGACTTTATCCGGGAGGCCAAGTGAAACCGCGGCCGGCCAGCACGTGGAAATGGAGGTGTGGGACCTCCTGTCCCGCCTGCCGCCCGTTATTCAACACGACTCGATAGCCACGATCCAGGTTCAGCTTCTGAGCCAACTGCCCGAGCACGAGCCAGAGGTGCCCCAACAACGCCTGATCTTCGGCCTGCAGCGACTCCACGTCCGGGATCGGCTTCTTGGGAACCAGCAGCAAATGCGTGGGGGCCTGCGGATTGATGTCGCGGAACACGATGCACTGCTCGTCTTCCAGCACGATGTCGGCAGGGATCTCGCGATCGATGATCCGCTGAAAGATCGTCTTGTCACTCATTCGTCTCATTCCTCCTGCCGTGCGGCATCCGGCGGTTCCAAGCAGATCATCTCGTCCAACAGCAACTGAGCGATCCCGCGCTGGATCGGATAGAGAATCGTCCCGGTGTCGTTGACCAATCCTCCCTCCAACGGCTCAGTGATCCGCCGACCCAAGCGGTTGTAGATGTGCCCTTCCGCGATTTCCTGATTGACGCGTGCACAAAGATCCGGGTCCGCCCGCCGCAGCGGCTGACCGGTCTGCAGACACCGAAGCATTCGAAGGATCTGCGCGTCAATCATCAGACAGCGCACCGGGTGGAACAGGGCGGGGACATGATCCCGATTCTACAGCGCACAGCACTTCCCGTAGTGTCTCGTCGCCCTTTCTGCTCGGAAGAAACGTGGCATCCATCGAGCACGACACGTCCGCGCGGCACGCACGAGCGGGATCGGTGTCACCAGAGAAGCGAGCGAACCTCCTCGCCATGCGCCCCCCTTTGGGGAGCTAGAACCAACCACCACGGTGCGACACGGTACCGAGGACCACTCAGATCGCCGCCGGTTTCGTTCGTCGGCGGCGCGTCTTCCGTTCGGCCGGCTGCGCCACCCATTCCTTCGTCAAGTGCTCAAACACGTCGGGGGATTCGTACCGCACCACGTTCTTACCGTCCGACATGGGCCCAATCAAGCCCCGAAAAACCGGCAACCCGCGGAGCGACAGGTTCGTATTGCAATCATCCACCCCAATCTGCGTGTGAAGCCGCAAGAGGCCGTCCGGGGACCCGTAGTCCTTGATGCGAAGCTGGCCGTTCGCACCACGCGTCACCACGCGGAAAGTGTCTTTGTCCGCCGCGGGATTGGGCGTGTGCGCGGCCGAAGGGCGATTGAATGTTGGCATGGCTCTCTCTCTGGGTGTTCGACGGCGAGCAAGGACGGTGGCCTCGGCTGGCAGGATCCGTCCGGGAAGACGACGATCGACCGAGAACGGCAGCAACACTACGAAGATGGCTCCGCCGATGTTCCCATGATCGGCTTCCCGACGGATCGCGGACGAAAGATTTGCCGCTGGCTGTCACATGACCGATAGTCCATCGAACCAGCAAAACAGTTGCGTTAGCAAGTCGAGGGCGAACGCCTTACCACCCGGGAAAATAACCGACCACGCGTTTCCGTTGCGTGTTTCGCCCGTCGAGTAATCCGGTCGATCGGAACGACCGGGACAGTCCCGCTCCGATCTCCGGTCACTCCGCGCGACTCCGCGGCGCCGTCCGATCCTCGGTTCCCCTGCTGCTCTCGCGTCGACAAACCGAATCCGGGACAGGTCCTGCGTCGAGTCAATCATCGAGACCAGCCCTACGGCGAGCGCGTTGACGGGCATTTGTCCAGGACGAGGTTGAGATCTACCCCGTGTTTCGCTGTTTCGCTGTTTCGCTGGTGTGAGGCACCCCGGCCGCAGCGGCGGCATGCGTTCGGACGAAGCCGTGCGATCGGAAGGGTCAACATCCATCTCGAAGCCTGTCATTCCGGCCCAACCCGAGCAGCGCGACCACCCCCAGAACCACGAGGCTGGCGGCACTGGGCTCCGGCACCGCCACCGGATCCGTCCTCGGCCCTCGTTCATAGCCTCCGTCCTCGAACGCAATCACGAAATCGCCGCTATCAAATACCCCGTCGCCATTCCAGTCGCCTTCGGACCATGTCGCTTCACTGGTTGTCTCGTATGTTCCCGCCTGAAAGACCTGTACAAAATCGCCGCTGTCGAACTCGCCGTCCAGGTTCGCGTCACCAAAGTACGTCTGCTGGATCTCGTGAATCCAGTGAGTTCTGTCGGCATGCGTTACCGCTCCGTCGTTGTTCAGATCGAAGGCATCCTCGGTCGAGTTCTCACGGATTGCCATGGCCAACAGATCCGCATCGTTTGCCCGCCCATCGTGGACGAAAACGTAACGCAACAAGACGGATGCACTGCCGGCGCCACCCTGGATATTTGGCAGGAAGGTTACTCCGAGCTGTCCGCCACCGGAAAACAGGTCCGTCTGACGTGAAAGCTGCGGCGCTGAGGGACTTGCCGTGCCGGCTGGCCAAGCCGCGAGTGACACCTGGTCGCCAACGACGTCGAATCGAAGCAGAACGTCTCCGCCGGCGGGATTGAGTTGCGTCTGCTGAATGGACCAGACTGCCGTACTGCCATTCGACTGCACCGCGCCGTAGGCCATGAGACCATCCGAAGTCAGCTCCCCCCAGTAAAACCCTCCGCCCGAACGGGCGAAAAGGAGGATTCCATCTCGATTGCCACTGAGCGAAGGGAATGTCAACTGTGTTTGGATCGACACATCCTGCGCCGTTCAGCTCCTGAAGTCGCGTTGTTCGTGAATAGGCCGCACCGATGACCAGATCACCACTTGATGCATCGAGCATATCTACGGAGCCGGACCAAGTGCCCGGTGCGCCGTCCTGTGCGTTCTGATCACCGAAATCATCCAAGAACAACGATGTTGTTTGAGCGCTCACCACGCTGGCACACGTGATCCAGCCGAGGACGATCGTTCGTTGCAGTGATGATCGCATCAACGGACCTTCCTCAGAAAAGGATTACTGCCACGGCGGTGTGACAGGCTCAAGAACCCGAGCAACAGCAACAGCGAGGAACCAGGCTCTGGTACTGCAGCCGGCGATTCCTTCAGCCCTTGCTCGTAGCCACCGTCGTTGAACGCTGCCACGAAGTCGGACGAGCTGAATTCCCCGTCACCATTCCAGTCGCCGGTCGCCCAGGTGGAGTTACCGACAGGGTCATCCTCATATTCGCCCGCTATGAAAACCCCAACGAAATCGGACGAATTGAATTCGCCATCCAGGTTCGCATCGCCGACCCACAGATTCATCACACTGCCGATCAGCATCTGATGGTCATCCATACTGACCATGCCGTTTCGATCGACGTCGTAACGATTGCTGTCCAACCCGTCTCGAATCGCTGCTGACAGATAGTCAATGTCGCGCACATCCATCACATCGTTCGTGTCCACATCGCCCGGCACGATCTCGGCGACCTCCATCCACCGGAAGACCGCACTGACTGGACCTCCGAAAGAGGTCACTGTCGGTCCAACGGTGCCCGTGCGTAACGTGTTGTCGCGGAATGACGCCAATGGCAAATCGATTGGCGCATCTCCAGCTCGCCAGGTGGACATGCTGATCTCATCGCCAATGAAGTCAATCTTCATGACGACGTCGTCGACTGCCATGTCCACGTCATATGGTAATCGGACCCTCGTACGGCCTCCCGACAAAGTGTCGCCGATCCCTTGCTCACCACTAGTGTTGACGTAGCCATAATAGACGCGTGCATCGAGCGATCGTCCCCAAAAGGCGATGGAACCGCTCCCCTCCAGGATGCGGCCTTGGAGGCGGTAAGAGACATCCGTGTATCGCGCCCAACTACCACTGCTTGCCCACAAACCAAGACTGCATTCGCCCGATCCGCAGTCGTCGATGTAGACATCTCCGTCTTCGACCCGTAGCCTCCCGCCTCCGCTCCAACCCCCCTTTTTCCAGATGGCGGGTTCGCCATCCTGAATGTTGTCGTCCTCAAAGTCGTCGTAAAAATAGTAGCCGTCTTGTGCGTCAAGAGATGCTGTGCCGAGCAACAGCAGTGCCATGATGGCGAAGTGCAATGTTCGTTGCATGGTGGAGCCTTCCAGGGTGAAAAGGATGGTGATTGCGGACCTGGTTCATTCCATTCGCGGGGCTCCTGGGTCCACGTCGCGAGCGTTTGCCGCCCGATACAGACGGATCCAGCCGTCCCATGAAAAGCCGCCATAGCCCACTGCTAATGTGTTTCCGTCGGGTGAGAACCTACACGGCCAGCACCAACCGTGATGATCTCGCAGAGCGGTAAGTTCCGATCCGGTCTCGAGGTTCCACAGGCGAACGGTCCCGTCCTTGCTCGACGACGCCAGTCGGCGGCCGTCCGGCGTGAAGTCGAGTCCCCACACGACATCGGTGTGACCCTTGAGAATCTGGACGTCCCCGGTTCGTTTGCCGTCCTCGCCGAGTTGCCACAGAAAGATGTCGTTCATCAGGCCACTGGCAGCCAACTGCCGGCTATCGCGCGAAAACGCTACAACTGTAAATGTGCGATCCAAGCTCTGGGGAAGTTCGGACGTCCAGAGGCATTGCCTTGTCGCGGCGTCCCATACCTTGACCATGCCCTCACGGGCCCTGGAACAGCTCGCGATGAATCGGCCATCTGGTGACCAATCCAGGTTGCGGATCGATCCTTGTTGGCCGGGTATCTCGGACAGCTTCTTGCCGGTATTGACGTCCCAGAAGACGAGCCGATCCTCGACAGTCCCCACGATCTGTTGCGAGTTGGGCGAAAACTCAGCAGCCCAGATCAGTGGTCCCTGGACCAGTGTTCGTCGTTTGCGACCGGTGTCAAAATCCCAGAGAGACAACTCACCATCGCGCGCGGTATCGGGCCATTCGCCCCCGCTTACTGCAATGGTGTGGCCGTCATTCGAAACGTCGATATCGTAAGACAAATGCACGGAGGCTTGGAAGGCCGTGCCGGCCGCCGTACCCGTGGCACTATTCCAAGCCTTCACTTCCGCGGATGGGGAGCCGATGCCTGTTGTGACTAAGTATTGGCCCTTCGGACCGAAAGCTAGGCCATAGACGTAGTGACGATGGGCGGCAATGACGCTCGGTGGGGGTCTTGCTGAAAGCTGCCAGAAGCGAACGGTTGTGTCGGTTGAGCACGAGACGAGCGTATCACCGTCGGGGAAGAAGGAGACGCCGTGAACAGCCGCGGAGTGCCCGCGAATCGTGTCCACAGGAATCAGTCGATCCGTATCCCAGAGACGGATCACTCCGTCGAGTCCGCATGATGCCAATAAGGAACCATCGGGTGAGAAGCAAAGGTCTCTTGTCTGACCTCCGTGGCCTTCCAGGACCTCGAATTCTCTCGAATCAAGATTCCAGAGAATCAGTTCGTCCGACGCGATCCGCGACCCATCCAACGTCGTCACGCTTGCCATCTCATGCGGGGAAGTCGGTGAAAAGGCAATCGCGGTGACCATTCGGCCATGTCCCTGCAACGACGGCAGCGCCTGCCCGCTCTCGCTATCCCACAACCGAACCATCGCATCGTGGCAGCCCGCTGCCAGGAACTGCCCGTCACAGGAAAAGGCCAACGATTTCACTCGCCCTACGAGATCCGCAAACTCATGCAATCTTGTCAATTCGACAGTCGCCCTGCCGTCACCTTCCGCAAGTGCCCAGCGAAACACTTCCACCGACGCCGGAGCCGTATACTCTTGACCGATACCGCCATATCCGATCGCAAACAATTGGCTCCCCGGCGAGAAGGCCACGACATGCACGGATTGAGCGAGACCGCCCAACTCGTACAGTTGCTCTCCGGATTCCAAATCCCAGAAGATGACCTTTTTGTCGTTTCCTGCGCTGGCCAGCAGTCGGCTGTCCGGAGAAATCGCGATGGAATTGATGTGGCCACGGCGTTTGTCCGCTTTACTTCCCCATTGGCGATTTGCCGTCACCGCGTCCAAGACATGCACCCTGCCGTCGAACACCCCGTAGGCCACGTGTCTGCCATCGGGCGACACGACCACGTCCCAAATCGAAATCCATTCTCTGACCTGGGGAGCTGCCAGTCCGCGACGACTCTGCTGCCACAGGTAATACCACTCAAAGCCGCGCCGGTCGGGTTGACCTGAAGTCGGTAGATACCGCTGAAGAATCTCATCCACTCGCTCCAGAGCACCGTCGTCGAGTGCGTCGAAGGCGACCGCGATCTCTTGGTCGTACAACTCGGCGCGCAGACGCTGCTGACTGTTCAAGAGCGCGTGTGATAAAAGGGTCTGCCTGTAGGCGACAAGCGGACCGACAACCGCCAACAACAGGACCAAGAGAGCGACGATACACCCCAGCACAGAAACGATCGGATTGCGTCTTACCCAACGCCGCACGTGTTCCGTGCTGGATGGACGTCGGGCCATGATCACGCGGTGGTCCAAGAATCTTTGCAGGTCTTCCGACAGATCAGCGGCCGTCGCGTAGCGATCATCAGCCCGCTTGCGAAGGCACTTGGCCACGATCGTTGCCAGATCGCGAGGCACTTGGGATTCGACTCGGTCCAGAGGCAGGGCAGGCTGTTCCAAGATCTGCTGAATGAGTCGGTTTCGGTTCTCTTCGGGAAACGGATGTCGCTGTGAGATCAGTTCGTACAGAGTGATCCCCAGTGAATAAATGTCCGTCCGTTGATCGACCGGACGACCTTCGATTTGCTCGGGACTCATATACCGCAGCGTGCCCACGACATCGCCGGTGAGTGTCAGCTCGTCGGCGGTCTGAATGCGGGCCAACCCAAAGTCGGCGACATTCAATTGGCCGTCTTGGTCCATCAGAAGATTCGACGGTTTCACGTCGCGATGGATCACGCCTCGATCGTGCGCGAAATGCAAGGCCTGGGCGGCTTGCTGACCAAGCCTGGCAACATGACGGCAGAAAGTAGCACGGTTTCCGGTATATTCCGTCGTCAATGCCGCCGTCGGGACCGTTTCCTCGACATTCACCTCACGTTGATTCGCTCGATCTTGCATGCACGCAATCTGGCCGATCAGATGAGCGAGACTCGGTCCGTCGATCAATTCCATGGCGTAAAAATGAACGCCGCGTTCCGAGCCGATGGAGTAGACACTGACGATGTTGGGGTGCTTCAGCATGGCGGCGGCTCGAGCCTCATTCTTGAAGCGTTCCAGGCTTCGCCGGTCCAGAAGCGCGGCGAACGGTAAGACCTTGACGGCGACGCGGCGACCAAGAGTAATCTGCTCGGCCTCGTAGACCACCCCCATGCCTCCACGGCCGAGCTCTCGCAGCAATCGAAAATCGCCCAGCGTCATCCGCTGCTCGACTCGCGGCTCGACGCCCGGCGACGACACTCCGTCGAACTGGTCGGCTTGCCCCAGATCAACCATCGCAATCATGGTTGGCAACATCGCCTCCAATTGCGGTGCGCATTCCGGGAAGTCGCGATGCAAGATCTCGGCGTCCAACACTTGGCCGTGGCTGAGGCGTTCGAGCACCAAGTCGACCGCATTTGCCAGCGATTCGGAGATCTGCGATCGCGATACGGCAGGTTGATCAGCCACGATGGATCTCTCTTGCTGAATCCAGAATGTCTCGCAGCGACTGAATGGCGCGAACCTGTCGCGTACGAAGGGCCACCTCGCTGATTTGAAGAGTCTGAGCCGCTTCGCGAACCGTCAATTGCTCAAGAAACCGCAGCGCCAAGACCTCCCTTAGGTTCGCTGGGATTCGGTCGAGTGCATCTAGCAACCGGGAGCGGATTTCCTGACGCGTCACTCGGATCATTTCGTTCTTGTCAATCAACCGATCCATCAAGTGACTGGCCGATTCGTCATTCAGCCGAATGTCCGCGGCGGCTTCGCGCTTCACACTCCGCCGATCGGCCCCAACGTGCCGACGGTAGGCATCCACCAGGCAATTCCAGGCAATGCTGCGGATCCAGGGATAGAACTCGATCGGACGTTCCGACAGATAGTCGGGCAGACGACGGTAGGCTGCAGCCAGTGATTCCTGCACAATGTCAGAAGCATCGAGACGCCCGACTAAGCGACGATCCATCCGCAGCTGCACCATCCGACAAAGACGTGGGCGGTGAGAGTGGAACAGCTCGCGAACGGCCGAGTCACTCCCGTCGGCTGCTCGGTCCAAGAGCACTCGAGTCTCGCTGCTTTCCATCGCCGTTCTCACGGTGTCGGTTTCGATGCGGTTCCTGCCAGCGACGCCTATAGGGAACCACGCAAGAGCGAGTGCAATTGTTACAGAAAATGACGCAATATTCCTGTGGGTTTTTCCTATTCCATGGCGGCCCAGTCAATCTGTGCCCGGGCGCACGAGCGTCGAGCTTCTCCACGCCAGTGCATGTCGCTTTCCATCGTTTCGGGGTATTGTCGCGGGGAATCTGAGGAGAAGAAAGTGAAACATGCAATCGTCGCGAGGGGGCACTCCCGACGATTCGGGAACGGACGTGACCTGTGGATCATGGACTACGATACATTTCGGACCACCGACTGCATCGATCCAAGACACGATTGACTCGGCCTGCGTTCGTGTAACCTTGGCAATCACCCCAGTCTACCAAGAAGGAGAAGGCCGAGTCCGTTGACCACCCTTTTCTGAAGGAAGGTAGCTTTTCTGGGAACGGATGTCGCATTTGTGCGTGGTTAGCTTAGAGGGGAGGCTGCCGTACACCCACCTCATCGTGTCGCAAAACACTCGGCACTGTTCGATGCCGACGAGGTGTCCGAAGCTCCCTTGCCGTTTCCACACGGAGATCAGCGTGAATTACGATTTGGAAAGAGACACGGATTTGCTGGTCCAGCAAGCAGCCTCGGGCGATCCGGAGGCGGCTGATACGTTATTGAAAAAGCATCGTCAGCGATTGCGGAACATGGTCGCCGTTCGGATGGATCCTCGGTTGGCCGCAAGGGTTGACCCTTCGGATGTCGTGCAAGAGGCGTTGGTTATCGCCCATGCGAAACTGGCGGGCTATCTACAGCAGCGACCCATTGCATTCTATCCGTGGCTTCGGCAGATCGCCTGGCAACAACTTGTCGGCGCTCACCGAAAGCACCTCTTGGCAAAACAACGTGATGTTCGTCGAGAGAAAGTCTGGGACCCCACGCTATCCAACGAATCCGCCATGTTGCTGGCCAACCGCTTGAAAACATCGATTTCCTCACCGAGTCAGCAAATGATGCGTCGGGAAATGCAGCGTCATGTCCGCGATGCGATGGCACGCTTGAGCGAGATGGATCGTGAGATTCTGATCCTTCGCCACGTCGAGGATTTGACTGTGAAGGAGGTTGCAGCTGTACTGGGGATCGCCGAAGGCACGGTCAAATCGCGCCATTTCCGCGCGTTGGAGCGGCTTCGGAGTCAGATCGATGAGTAATCCACACAAGCCGGCCGAGCCCTCACCACCAGACGACGAACTCCTCGATCTAGTCGAGCAAGTAACGGAATTGTCGAAACTCGACGACCATCAGGCAATCAATCTACTGCTCGAGCAGCACCCCCGGCATTCGCACCGACTCAGACAGCTTTTACCGACGCTCGCGGTACTTGCGGATATGGGCGATCGCGATGGACAACTCGATCGAATGGAAAAGAAGGAAGAGTTCTCCGCGCAGAGTGAGCTCGGCGATTTTCGAATCATCCGCGAACTCGGCCGGGGTGGCATGGGGATTGTGTTTGAAGCCGAGCAACTTTCACTCGGCCGCCGCGTCGCGCTGAAAGTACTCCCCTTTGCCACGATCCTGGACGACCGGCAGCTTCAGCGTTTCAAGAACGAAGCCCGGGCTGCCGCAATGCTCAAACACCCCAACATCGTCAGCGTCTACTCGGTGGGCTGTGAAAGGGGTGTGCATTTTTATGCGATGGAACTCATTGATGGTCCTAGCCTCGCCGACGTGATCTCGGCGCTGCAACATAGCGAGATCGGCAACCGAGGTAGTCAATCGGCCACCGTTGTCAGCGACTCGGAGACAGCTCCGCTCGCTGCCTTGTCGACTCACTACTCGAGAGACAACAAGTCCTTTTACCGGAACGTGGCCAAACTCGGCATGGAAGCATCACGGGCACTTCATTACGCCCATCAGAAAAATGTGATTCACCGCGACATCAAACCATCCAACCTGCTGCTGGAGCCCGATGGAAACATCAACATTGCGGATTTTGGCCTGGCTCGCATCCAGTCTGATGATGGCCTCACATTGACCGGCGACATGATCGGCACGCTTCGCTACATGAGTCCCCAACAGGTCGAGGGCCATTTCGTTGACGAGCGGACGGACATTTACTCACTTGGCATCACCTTGTACGAGCTGATTGCGCTTCACCCCGCTTTTCCCGAGCATGATCGCCCCAAGTTGCTACGTGCGATTTCGGAGCACAACCCAACGTCGTTAAAGAAATTTGATTCCCATATCCCGCGAGATCTGCTCACGATCATCGGGCGATGCTGCGAAAGAGAACCTGATGCGAGATATCGGACGGCACATGCCCTCGCCGATGACCTGATGCGTTTTCTCGAACATCGGCCCATCAAGGCGAGGCCGGCTTCGCCGCTAAGGCAAGCCGCCCGATGGATGAAGCGTCGGCCCGGCGTGTCCGCATTGATCGCAATCACCGCCAGTCTACTCGTCTTCCTGGCGGTGGCCGGCCCAATTTCCGTGTGGCGCCAAAACTCGTTGGTCCTGCAACTCGAGCAGCGACTCTATGACTCGAGCATAGTGAACGCGTCTGATGCAATTCGCAAGGGAGACATGAACACCGCATCCGACGCGTTGAGCCGGTTGTCTCGAAGCCGGCATTTTCATCGATTTCGGGGTTTTGAGTATGGCTATCTCTTGAAGCAGACTCGCGCTGCTGAAGATGCCACTCAACTCAGATGGAGCTCGCAGGTGTTCTGCGTGAGGCAATCACCACGCATGCAAAGCGAGGTCGCTTTCTGCACGTGGGCGGGTGACGTCACCATGCTGAATCGGGAAACGCGTGAGACGCGGCCTTTCGGGAAGACCGATCGACATCAGATCTTCGTCTATTCCGTCGCGTTCTTCCATCGGAGTCCGCACTTGGCATCCGCCGGGCTCGATCGATCCGTCAAGATCTGGAACGAAGAGAGCGGAAATCTGGAACGATCACTTTCGTTTGACAAAGGTGTTCTTGCAGTCGCCGTATCACCCGATGATCGTTTCCTAGCGGTCGGGTTTCACGGATTGTCAGAGCAACAGTCTGGCGTGCAAGTATTTCGGGTGTCATCACCCATCCAAGGGCGGTTGGCCTTTGAGCAGGTGGCAGAACACCAGATCCCCAGGGCGATGGTAGTATCCCTGTCCTTCTCGTCAGACAGTCAATTCTTGGCCGCGTCAACCGGCGAAAGGCGACCACGAATATGGCACACTGCTTCCTGGGAAGAAATTGAAGATGTTCCGGCATTTGAAAATCTTGTTGACAGAGTCTGCTTCTCTCCGACGGAGCCGACGCTGCTCGCCATTGGAACAAGTTTCTTTCAGGACGAATTCGTTACGGGCGACGTGCGCGTGCTCGATCTCCACGCTCCGGATGAGGCTCACGTGTTGCTCAAGCTGCGCCATGGTATCCAGAGCATTGGTTTTTCCCATGATGGCGCCGAGATCGCTGCGGGAACGAAAGATGGACAAGTCTGGCTGGTGGAGACAACTGGTGAGCAGCCGCGATCGATCCGAGGGCATTCCAATGAAATCGATTGCGTTGAGTTCTTGTCCGATGATGAGCATCTGTTGACCTGTTCGCGCGACGGGACAATTCGCCAATGGAATCGCCACGAGTTTGGCAACAATCATGGGACTCTTGCGACGATCGATGCAGGACACACCACGGACCTCGCATTCACGAGAGACGGTCGCACGTTGCTTGCAACATACCGAGATGGCAAGGCTCGCCTCTGGGACGTAAACAAAGCGAAGGTGCTGTATGTTTACGATTGCCACGTTCCCTGGCTTTGGGGTGGTGCGATTTCACCTGACGATCAATGGATCGCGGTGGCCGGCGGCGACGTGTTGAAAACAAGCGGGAAACTGGCTGTCTTTCGAGTCGATCAACCGACAGAACCGATCGTGCTGCTGGATGGCCAGCAGGCCGTCTGCGATGTGGAGTTCCTTGACAACAACACTGTGGCGGCCGCGGTCGGCGCCGAGATTCGGCTGTGGAACATGAGCACATTCGAAGAAGTGCGAAGGCTTCACGGCCACTCAGCGATGATCTGGCGATTGGCGAGTTCTGCAGATCGCGAGCTACTTGGCTCCATTGCCGTCGAAGATGACCGCAACAGACCAGCGGCAAGAATCTGGGACGTTGTTTCGGGAGAATGCCTCACTTCAATTGTCAACCGCGGACGTGGTTCGCTTGCGATTTCTCCGGACAAGCAACTTGTCGCAATCGGTGGACATGGACTGGTCCTGTATGAATTGCCGTCCGGGACCGAAGTCATCTTGCCCGGGCATTCCGGCGAGATCTACTCGGTTGCCTTTTCCCCAGATGGAAAACGGCTCGTATCTGCCGGACAGGATGGACGTGCGAAAGTGTGGAATGTCGACACCAAGGCGTGCCTCCTGACTTTCCAGATGTCCGATACCCTTTTTGCCGCTCGCTTCTCACCCGATGGAAGGACTCTGGCGATTGGCCACGCGACGCCCGACTTCGGCGCCGCCATATCACTGAAACACTGCGAATAGACACGCAGCACCGCTGTGCCTTGAGCGGACTGCTTGCACAAGAGATCGTTGCGACAGTTCCAAATGACAAAAGAGGAGACCACGCCATGAAGAACACAAACGCATGCAGTTCGACGATTCTGCTCATCGTATTCGTTTCGTGTTCTGTAACGCTGTTAGCCACTGCTGGGAATGCCCAGTCGACATCGATTCTCGACACTTTCGAAGACGGTGACCTGTTTGACGACAATCCGGTGTCCTGGATATCTGAGTGGGGACAAACGACGCTCATGGACAACAGTCTTGTGTTGAGCAGAGCAGGCGGAGATGGCGCGATCGCGAAAATGCAGGTTGAACCACGGACAAACTGGTCGATTCGATCGCAAGTTCGACTGAATTCAGGGTCATTCATTGGACTCGGCATCGACGACTGGGCATGGATGGGGGCTCAGCCGAATGGTTACCTGACGCTCGGCATTGGCGACAACGAATGGGTCACTTTGTTTGTCCCCTTAAACCCGATGCAAGAAGACATCATGGTGCAGTTTGAATCGACCGATAGCATGATTCGTGCGTGGGCGTGGTCGCTTGATTCGCCGATGCCCGAAGAACCACAACTGCAAATGGCCGCCGCGATGCGTCCATCGCTGCCGATGGTGTGGGCCCGCGACTTAGATCACGCAATCTTCGCCGAAGGACTCTTCCGTTTTGTGCAGGTGTCAACCGAGCCGATTCGTGACATTCCGACTCAGCCAGGTGATTTCAATACAGACGGCCTGGTCGATGCCGCAGACATAGACCTGCTGAGTGCCGCCGTCCGCCTCGGCGACCATCGCGTAGAATTTGACCTGAATCACGACAGTCTCGTTGATCAAGCAGATCGTTTCGAGTTAGTCCGCGAAATCCTCAATACTCATTTTGGTGATTCCAATCTCGACGGCGAATTCAGTAGCACCGACTTCGTTGGCGTCTTCCAGGCAGGGCACTACGAAGACAACGTTGATGGCAACTCGGGTTGGGTAACGGGAGACTGGGATGGCAATGGGGATTTTCGCAGTGCCGATATTGTCCTCGCATTCGAAGAGGGCGGTTACGAACGGGGGCCTCGGACGACAATGAATGCGATACCGGAATCGACGTCGTCAACACTATTTGTCGTCGGCGTGTTGGGAATCGCGATCCTGTCACCAGCTCGCCGAAAGGGCTTCGGATTCCGCCACGATGCGATCCTAAAATTGGGTCCAGGAAAAGTGAGAGAGTTCTAGGTCACCATTCCGTCGCATGATCACGGATTCCCCGACAATGGCTAGGTGGCATTCCCCCTCTCCCAGAGGAAGTGGGAGGGTTTGAAACGCGCTCTACACAGTGCCGCGTACGCGTACGGCAATTGAATGCGCGCCGACGGCCAAGTGTGCGAAACGGAGCGGACCGACTTCGTTGGTCGACGGGCCGCATGGAACGCGGCTCGTCAATGCTTCCGTCTGCAAGCTCCCCGGATGCTGAACAAGCCGGTCAGCAGGAGCATGGTGGAGGAAGGTTCAGGAATGTGTGAGTCGGCGACTTGGAAATCGCGGAAAGTCACGGTGCTCATCGTCCCAGGAGAACCTGGGTCGTGCAGAACACCCGGTTGCCCGGCCTGTGCGAGCCAAGCCTCGTCCACGTAAGTCAATTGTGGCTGACTGGGCATCTCGTCGCCCGGTGTCCAGGCCCATAGACTGAGCTTGTTGCCGATTACGTCCAGTTGCAGGAGCAAGTCCTCGGCGTTGAGGTCATACTCAAAATCGGCTCTGGCAAGCACGTTGTACGCTGGATCGTTATACCCAAGATAGAGTCGCTGTGAATCGTTATTGAATCCACCATTGTAGGTGAAACTACCCCCGCGAGCGAAGAGTCCCGTGCCGACCGAAGAACCATCTAATCGCACCTGGGCACGTACGGAAGTATCCGTCAAGTGTGCCACTTCCGGGATACCGGTCACGAATGAATACACCGGTGTATCGCCATCAGGTTGAGTGAGCACGTAGTCACCAGATGAGGCATCGAAGAATGCGCCGTTGGGAGACTCTCGCCACACGCCACGCGCGGCGTTGCCGGACGCGAAATCCTCATAGTACAGAATCTCGGCAAGCGTCGCGTTCGTGGCGGACATCGCTGCCGCCGTCAGTATCGCAAGTCGGCAGAGGCCTTTGGCGTTCATGATTCTGTTCTCCAGAAGTGTGTTGCCATACTCAGTAGACCCATGAGTAGCAGTAGATTGCCTGCTGGTTCCGGTACGGCGGATCGGACCTGGCTCGCGTCTCGTTCGTAACCACCGTCAACGAAGGCTACGACCATGTCGTCGCTGTCGAACACGCCACTGCCGTCCCAGTCGCCTTCGGACCAGCCTGCATTTTCCTTGGTCTCGTATTTTCCCACCGAGAAGACCTGCACCATATCGCTGCTGTTGAATTCGCCATCCAGATTTGCATCGCCGTACCATGTCTCCCGAATTTCGTGGACCCACGCAGCATGATCTTCCGGGTTGATCATCGAATCCTGAGTCATGTCAAATCGTTTGGTGTCAATTCCGTCACGGATTGCAGCGGACAGAAGATCGATATCAATGTGAGACAGCGACCGGTCAAAGTTGGTATCACCCGGTAAGATCTGTGCGACCTCGTACCACTCATAGGACGCACTTACTGGCTCGATACCACTGGACCCAACGCCCAGTGTCACGGTGCCGCTGCGAAGTCGTGTACTTCGAAACGAAATCTGCGGCACCGAAGGTATCGCATCATCGGGTGTCCAGGCGCGGAGCATCATCTCATCACCCATCACATCGAACTGGAGAAGAACATCTCCGCTAAGCGGGACAAACGGCATTTGTTCACGAACATGCACGATCCCTGGGGAGCCATCGGCGAAGGATTCGCCCAAAAAGATCTCCCCGGAACGGTTAATCCCGCCGTAGTACGAGTCGACACTGGGACTGCGGGCGAGCATGGTGAGCCACGCATTTTCGTCGCCGACTTTCGTCAGGGAGGCCTGCGTACGTATGGACAAATCGGTGAATTGTCGAAACTCGGGAGTGAGATGCGATCCGCCGTTAACGTTGTCCTCGATGACATAACGCCCACCCTCGATGTAGTCGGCTGCAGCGTGCCATACACCTTGCTGCCACCTGACAGGTGCTCCATCGTGCGGGTTTCCGTCCTCGAAGTCGTCGTGGAAGTAAAGCAGGTCACCCTGGGCTGACACCGGCGTCACCAAAGCAACAAACGCAACCGTCAGTAGAGAAGACACGATCACGAACGCTGACCTTCGTGTGGCAAAACGCATCTGCAAGAACATGATGTGCACCTTTCCTCTTTCTTCGCCTAGGCGTGACACTACGCAAGCTGCGTGAGGGTCTCCGACCCCGCACTCAGCGAGATCGGAGATCTGGTCGGAATCGGGGAGACCGTTGGTCGGCGGTTTCGGCGAGGTCAGAGACCTGCGCCGAGCGTTCCGGAATCGCGTTCAGTCATTTAGGCTACTGAGAATGGACACGGTTCGATTGTGTGTTTTCATTTGGCTCAATCGGGGCGCGACACTACGTTGCGACAAGCAATCTCATCGAGCTGCGCTCGCGTCAGCATTCGCAGATCGTCTCGCTGCGGCGCCTGAAACACTTCCGCAACGGCTCCACAACCCACCAGTAACGAATCGCCTTTCTCCGAAAACTGACACTTCGGGTAGCGACCCTGTGGCACGTCAAGGCTCAGCAATTCTTCGCCGGAAGCAACATGCCAGATCCGGACTTTGCCATCCATCGCGCCGGTGACCAGACGCTGTCCATCGGGAGAAAACCTGACGGTCGCCAAATACATGGCGCACTCGGGGAATTCCGGTCCGACCGATGAGCCAGTTCGTGAATCAAAGATCCGGATGCGATTATCAAACCCAACGACGGCGAAGGTGCGACTGTCGGGCGAGAAGCACACATCCCCTGAATAGCGACTATCGGCACGGACGATGTAGCAAGTACGAAAGGTGCGCGCATCCAGCATATGGACGTTCCCATCACTCACCGAGCAGGCCAACCACCGGCCGTCCGGAGAGAACGCGACATGCTTGACGCTGTGAGCAAACGGCAACTCACGGGAGGGCTTTCCATTTACCACATCAATGACCGTCACCACGTCATAACAACAGACGGCCAAGTGACGTCCGTCCGCTGAGAAGCTTGAGCCCGAGTAGAAAATTCCGCGAGGTAACGTATGCGTGCTCTGGATCTGCTCAGTGGCCAGGTCGATGATCGTCACCGTGCCAGGGGCACCGGGCAGAGGCGGCCAATGTCCGCACGTCACCGCCAGCAGCTGATGATCAACAGACGCGGCGAGCTGCACCATGTTGGCATTTCCGTTGTCGATTTCGAATCTCTTCGTGCGCTGGCCGCTTAACGTATCCCATAGATCGACATGGCCCTTCGCATCGGAAATGGCTGCCACGTTGGTGCCAACGAACGTGGCTCCGTGAATCGTGCGCGGACCCTCGTCGAATTCTGTGAGCGAGTGATTGGGCTCATGGAGTGCTGCCACATGCCACACGTGTACGTTGCAGTCGTTTCCACACGTCACCAGTCGGCTGCCATCGGACGAGAAGACAAGATCGGAGACTGCACCAGAATGCAATCGTTGTTTGACGATGATCGCATTCTGAGTCGTGTCCAGCACGTATACGATACCAGTGTCGTCACCGACGGCGAGCAACGTACCGCCAGGGGAAAAGGTGAGACAGTTGATGGGGTTGCTGCCTAGCGGCAAGCTCGTGACGATTGCCCAGGTGGTCGTGTCCCAAAGATCGATCCGGTCAACACGATGCTTGCCGGACTGGATCGTCGTCGCCACCACGAGTTGCTTTCGATCGGTCGAGATCGCCATCGCCGTTACGCCGTCAGCACGCAGGTCGTATTCCATCGGTGCTGCATAGTTAACCAGCCTGCCTTCACCCGCAGGAGAATCGGGGTCGCCAATTTGATCGGTTTGCTCAAGATCTTCGGGCATGAGTGGCTGCCGAACTTGCATGGTCTTTTGGCAAGCCCCGGCCAGGATCAATTCCCCATCGTTCCCGAAATCTGCGAAGACTCCACCGGGTATATCCTCGCGACAGAAGACCCAACTTTTTTCTTGCCGGTCCCAGACGTGGACCGATCCGTGAGTGGGATGGCCTACTCCGATGGCCAACAACCGGTCGTCGTCACTGACGCCGATGGAATGGATTCGGTTTTGGTCATTGGGCGCATTCAATCGGATTCGCTCGCGTTCTTTCCCGCGAACCGGGTCCCAAATAACGACTTCACCGTCAGCATCACCCACGACAATGTCTGATGTGTGATACAGGTTTCTGACGACGGAGACGCCGATGGCATGGCCTTGCAATTGTCGCTCCGTGTTGACGAGTGGAAACTGACGTCGATCCCAGAGGTCAACCGTTGGCGATGTCCAGCCCACGGCGATGCGTGCATCATCGTCTGTTAGCGTTAGATCGAAGACCGGCAAACGATAGGCAATTGTCTGTTCAATGGCAGAATCGTGACAGCATTGCCACAAGTAGTACCATTCGAAACCGCGATGATCATCTGCCGTTTCCGCGTTGGCAGGCACCCAGTTCTTGAGGATCCGCTCGGCCTCCAGAGGGTTTCCATGGATGATCGCCTGATTGGCCAGCCGAATATCGCGGGCATAGATCGCGAGTTCCTGACGCTGGCCCTGTAATGTGGATCGCCAAGCCACAGCGACGCTGCCAACGGTCAATGCAGCAAGCAAAACAGCAATGAGCGTGATCAGGGCGGCAGTTACCGGATTTCGTCTGACCCACCGCCAGAGCTGCTCAGGGCTGGTGGTAGGCCGAGCCATGATGGCGCGGTGATCAAGGAACCGCTGAAGGTCCTCGGCCAATTGGCCAGCCGTCGCATATCGGTCGCCCGGATCGTGCTCGATCGCTCGGTGAATGATTGTCGCCAGGTCATCGGGCACGAAGCGGTCGCAAGTCTGCAGTCGCGTCGGACAACCATCAAGTACCTCTCGCATGATGTGTTCACGCGACTCGCCGATGATCGCTGGGCGTCTGGCAACGAGCTCATACAGTGTCAGGCCAAGGCCATAGACATCACAACGCTGATCCGCGACCTGATTCGAAGCCATTCGCTCAGGACTCATATATCGCAGCGTTCCGACCAGATCTCCTGTCCTCGTCAGGTCCGATCCGGACTGCACACGGGCCAAGCCAAAGTCAGTAATCCAGAGTTTGCCGTTCGCATCGAGCAGTAGGTTGGACGGCTTGATGTCCCGGTGAATGACGCCTTCTCCGTGTGCATAATGCAGCGCCCCGGCCGCTTGAATTCCCAGTCGAGCAACTGATCGGTAGTAGGTCTTGCGGTCGTTCGAGTATTCCGTCGATAGAGCCGTCAGCGACACGGTCTCCTTGGGGACGTTTCCGGGGCTGTTCTTCCGGTCGGGAGTGTCTTGAAGCCCGCCAGACGAAAGACTCCCCCGAGAATCCGTCTCTTGTGCTGCTTGCTTTGGTTCAGCGGAATCGCGGCCCACGTGATCTGAAAGGGAAGCCTGTCGTGGATGATCGGTATGCCCTGTGCCACGGACGTCCGGAACCAAGTGCGAGGTATCACTCAAAGTGGCAATCACTTCCGCCAGGCTATGCCCCAACACGAGTTCCATTGCATAGTAGTGCACGCCGCGCTCACACCCAACCGAGTACACGCTGACAATATTCGGATGCTTCAGCATCGCCGCCGCCCGCGTTTCATTCTTGAATCGATCCAGTTGACGCTCGTCCATCAAGCCGGCCAACGGCAGGACTTTCACTGCAACGAGTCGTCCCAGCCCCACTTGTTCGGCCTCATACACGATTCCCATCCCCCCTCGACCGACCTCATGCAGCAATCGGTAGTCACCCAATGTGGGGAATGGTCTCGCGAGCAGCCGGGTCGAACCTTGGATGTGGTCTGCGTCATTCTCGCGCAGAGCGGCCAACGATCGGAGGATTGGCTCAAGGGATTCCCTACAGTCAGCGTAACGGGTGACAAATTCTTCCACGCGCGGAGAATGTCCTTCATTCAGCAACTGCGTGAACTCATCGATAGCGTCGGCCAGCAGCTGCTCCTGATTGGATTCCGTCGAAGGCTCTTGCATGATCGAGCGGCTCCCGATTAGTGACCGAATTCGCTTTGAGACAAGGCTTCTTTCATCCGAATCAGCGCTCGCGTGTAACGCTTCTTCGCTGCTTCCGGCTGAATGCCCAAGACCTGGGCGGCCTCCGCGTTCGAGAGGTGATCAAAGTTCCGTAGCATCACGATTTCGCGATCGCCGTCGCTGATCGTGGCCAACATCTGACGTACTTTGCGAGCCAACTCGCGGTCCGTCGCAGCGCGCGAAGGCGATGATTCCCGCGAGAGAAAACACCGTGCGAGATCAAGTGAGGAGCGGTCCGGCAAAGGAATCTCGCGGGAAGCCGCCCGCTTGGCGGTGCTGAGATGATACCGCTCGATCTTTGACAGGCGTTGGTGGGCCAGCTTGATGAGCCACAACCGAAACGCCATCGGACGGTTGCGCAGATACTCGTCCAATCGTCGCACGACGTCGAGTTGCGTCTCCTGAATCACGTCGGACGCATCCACCCGAGCCCGCAGTCTTCCACCGATTCGCTGCTGCACGGATCGCCGAATCACGGACGAGTGCCGCTGCAGTAGTTCCTCCCGAGCTGCGTCATCTCCTGACTGGGCTCGCTGCAGCAAGGAACACGTCTCCGTCGAATCCGCTGCCCCTGTCATGTGCTGTCTCCCCCAGGTATTTGTCGCCGACGACTTTCGCAGTGGGGACATTTGAAGGTGTGAATTCTCGCAGAAACCTGGAACGCCTGCTTACTACGGACGCCGGATTCCCACACGGCATCAGACGAACGGCCGCGTATGTCATCCGGTCCCGTAGGACAATTGAGCGTCAAGCAGCTCCACCGATCCTTCAGAACTCGATGGACGACGCTCGTCTCCGCCTCGGCCCCCAAAAAACTGATGCGTCATACTGACATCACGACCGCCGCGGCGTATCATGTGGGGCGGAACGTGGACGACATTTCGGATGGCCCGTGGCGGGCGATATGCAACAGATCAATCAACTTAGCCAAAGCACAGGGGAGCCAAAGCACCACCAAAGAGGGGTTTGTCACATCCAGCCCGCTGAGCACTGGATTTCTGGAATACTTCGGAGGGTAAGCGAATTGGTTAGCAGACTGATTCGAAATCAGTTGCCGGTTTTCCGGTTGCGGGTTCGAGTCCCGTGCCCTCCGCTGCAAGTTCACAAGGCCCCAGGAAGGGGAGCCGGCCGAGGAGGTCGTCAGGATGGTCGGCCATTCGAAGAGGTGCGCGGTAGGAGGAGTTAAAGAATGACGGCCTGGAAGGCCATCTAACGGGACGGTCTGGAAGACCGTCCCACCGTCGTAACGGGACCGTCTGGAAGACAGATCCCACCGTAGAATCGGCCGCTTCCCTGCGATTCTCTTGCGGAGACCTGCGATGCGACACCGTTGGCTGGCCAGTTTGTTATCGTGCTTGCTGCTGACGGGGATGGCACAACACGCCATCGGGTCGAGCGAGCCGAGTACCGCCTCTCCCACCGCGCGGCACTGGAACGTGCTGATGATCGCGGTCGACGATCTGAACGATTGGATCGGAGCGCTCGGCGGCCACCCACAAGCAAAAACACCCAACCTGGATCGATTGGCGCGGCATGCTGTCTCCTTCCAGAACGCTCACTGCCAAGCGCCGATCTGCAATCCGTCTCGGGCCAGCTTGCTGACCGGAACACTACCCTCCAACAGCGGCATCTATTACTTGGGACCACTGCTGCGGGATTGGCAGGCGACGCGGGACGCGACCACGCTGCCGCAACACTTTCAGCACCACGGCTACGCGACGCTCGGCGCTGGAAAGATTTTCCATTCGCAAGACAAGGCCGAGTTTCAGGAATACGCCGGAAATTTTGGCGCGTTCGGTCCGCGCCCCCGAAATAACCTGAACTGTTTTCACGTCCATCCGTTGTGGGATTGGGGCGCGTTTCCGGACAGTGACGCGTCGATGCCGGATGCACGACTTGCCGCATGGACGGCGCGGCAGTTACAGCGAGAACATGACCGTCCGTTCTTTCTGGCCTGCGGTTTCTATCGCCCTCATGTGCCGCTGTATGTACCCCAGAAGTGGTTTGACCTGTATCCCCTCGAGGAATTGCAGCTTCCGGCGCACCTGCCGGACGATCTGGCGGACGTTCCGCAGTACGGTCAGGATCTGAGCTGGAGCGCGGTCGCCCCGCGACACGCGTGGATGGTCGCCAATGATCAATGGAAGCGCGCGGTGCAGGCCTACTTGGCCAGCGTCAGCTTTGTTGATGCGCAGATCGGCAAAGTGCTGGACGCGTTGGAGGAAAGTGGCCACCGCGAGGATACGATTGTCGTGCTGTGGAGCGACCACGGCTTCCACCTCGGCACGAAGGCGCGCTGGGGCAAACGCTCGCTGTGGGAAGCCTCGACGAAAGTGGTGTTGATGATTTCCTTACCGGGCACAGATCAAGGCGTCACGTGCCACCGTCCCGTCGGCCTGATCGACCTCTACCCCACGCTGATTGAATTGTGCGGTCTTGACCCATTACTCACCCTGGATGGCCACAGCCTGGTCCCCTTGCTGCAGAACCCGCAAGCCGAATGGGTCTGGCCAGCGATTACCACCTTCGGCCAAAACAACCATGCAATCCGCAGCGAACACTGGCGATACATTCGCTACACGGATGGGACCGAGGAACTCTACGATCACCGGACCGACCCGCACGAGTTCCGGAATCTCGCCGGAGACTCCCAGTTCGCCGAACCGCTGGACCGCCATCGCCGTTGGCTGCCCCAGGTGAATCAGCCGTTGGCACGGGGCAGCGTCCATTGCGATGCGCGCCCCGGATCGGCGGCGGATATCGACGGACAGCCGTCGTTTCCCCACCGGCCGTTACGCTGATCTCCCGTGTGCCGGAGGCGGGTAGGAGAAACGGCCATCTCAATCCAAAACCGTGGCCACCGCCTGGCAGAGGCGATCGATATTGGCTGGAGTGATCCCCGCCACGTTGATCCGCCCCGATCCGACGATGTAGATCGCATGTTCGTCGCGTAAGCGGGCGACCTGATCGCTGCTGAGCCCCGAGAACGAGAACATTCCGCGTTGGCGTTCGATGAAGGAGAAATCCTGCCGGGGCGCGTGCTTCTGCATCGTCTGGACAAACAGCCGTCGCATCCCGTTGATCCGATCGCGCATCTGAGACAATTCCTGTTCCCACGCTTTCCGCAACGAGGCATCGTTCAGAATCGTACTGACAATCCCGGCTCCGTGCGCCGGTGGGTTGGAGTAGTTCGTGCGAATGCACTGTTTCAGGTGACTTAGTGCCGCGTCCTTTACGGACGCATCCTGCCCGATCACCATCAGCGCGCCGACGCGTTCGCGGTAGAGCGAGAAGTTCTTCGCGTACGAACTGGCGATCAGAGCCTCGTCAACCGCTTCACAGAGGAGCCGCACACCGACTGCGTCGGCTTCCAACCCTTCCCCAAACCCTTGGTAGGCAAAGTCAACGAACGGCAACAGCTTGCGTTGCCTGATCCGCTCGGCAATTTCTCGCCATTGCTCCGGCGTCGGATCCACACCGCTCGGGTTGTGGCAACACCCGTGCAGCAACACCGCGTCTCCCTCCGGAATCTGATCGAGCGCCGCCAGCATCCCGGAAAAATCCAATTGATGTGCCGCTGCGTCCAAATAGGGGTAGTACTCCACGGACAAACCAGCCGCTTGAAACACATTCGGATGGTTGGCCCACGTAGGCTGACTGCACCAGATTCGAATCCCCGGAAACCGACTCTGCAGAAAGTCCGCCGCCACGCGCAGCGCGCCGGTTCCCCCCGGCGCCTGAATCGTGGCGACGCGGTTCTGCTGCAGTGCCGGATGCTGGCTTCCCAGCACGAGTTCCTGCACCGCCTGGTTGTACGAAGCCAAGCCGGAGATCGGCAGGTACGACTTGGTCTGTTCTTCGCGTAGCAGGCGCTCTTCCGCCCGTTTGACCGTCTCCAGCACCGGGGTCACGCCCACTTCATTTTGATACACCCCCACACTGAGGTTCATCTTGTCGGGATTCTCATCCTTCAGGAACGCCTCGGTAAGCCCCAAAATGGCGTCGGGCGGCGCCATCTGCAGTGTGCTGAATTTTGACATGGTCTCGTCTCTCACAACGCGAGGGAACGGTGGACAAGTGACGACAATAGCCAACATCGTAGGCATTGGCGCCGGTGTCGGCTAGCAGCGTGCTGGTTCAGTTTGGATCGGAATGAAATGATTCCAGCATCCGGCGTCCCATATAGATCGCAAAGGCGACTTCGGGACGTAGCGGCCACCGTGGATCTCCCCGGGGATACCAAAAGCAATCGCTGGTAGCCACGACGACGCACCCGGGAGCCGCCGCTTTTCTCGCAGTTGCGACGAGCACTCGTTCGCCAAAAAACCGCCCCAGAAAGGCTGGTTCCAGCAACTCCCATCCGGCTTCGTCCAGTTGCCGACGAAACCGCGACAATTCCTCGGCCTGTTCGGCATCCTGTTCGTTGGCGTCAATCTCTTCGCGGCCGATCTCTGCGTGTTCCACGCGCCACCCCGCGAAGGCCGCATACTGGTCTTCACGGTCCAGTTGCGTCAGATCGCAGGCCAGACACTCCACACCCGGACCTGCCAGACCGATGTTGCGCAATGTTCCTCCGGGCAACTCGTAGACGTACTCAAACAGAAAACACGCCACCGGTCCCTCGCGCCCCGGCCAGAAGGTAAGACGCCGTTCGACCAGTTTGCAGCACGAAGGCGGCACGCCAAACCACTGGGGCTCGGACAAGCGCGCGACGAGTTCGGCCTCCGCGCGGGCCGACTCGGTGCAATAGGCGGGATCGATCTGGTCGAGCAACCCCAGTTCGTCGGCGTAGGCCAAAGTGCGGAGGCGGACGACCGGTTCGGCGGCCAATTCGACCAGTTGCTCGACGCCGGCAGGCTCCTCCCAACGGGCCAAGGCAGCCGCTGCCTCCACGCGCAGACGCCGGTGGGGAAGCGCCATCATCCGAAACAGTTTTCCCGACGCCTCACGCTCCTCCAGCAGCGACAGGGCGAAGGTCAGCGACACGGCTAACGCGATCCCGTCCGCCACTTGACGCGCGGCATGCAGATCAGGGACTCCTTCCACTCGACAAGTCTCTTCCCAGCCCTCGAGCCGCTCCACCACCTGCCCGAGCAACGCGGTCAGTTGCCCTGCGCGTGGTCGCAGCGGGTGCTCCGGCAAGCGCTCGCTCTGATACAGATAATTCGCCAAGTCCAGCACGACAACCGCCACCGCGGGATACTGCAACGCCCCCAGCAACGACGGAAACAAGGCTTCGTAATGGGCTTCGGCCGAACGCCACAACGGCGTGAATGCCTCGACAACCGCCTCCGCCGTCGCGGGGGGATCCGTCGCCATCAGATCGGCGAACACCGCGAGGCTCAGCGGATCGCCCGCTTCGGCCAGCATCCGCAACAGGTGGTGTCGCGGTCCCGACTCCGAAACGAGCGCTTGATACAGACGTTGAATCGATGCCACACGGATGGAATCCGGACCAAGCGGCAGAGCATGTTCGACATCGAATCGCTGTAGCATGCGCAGTGCCAGGAAAACTTCCGCTGGTCGGATCGAACCGTCTGCCAGAGCGTCATCCAGCGCCACCAACAGTTCGCTTACCTGCTCACGCGTCGCGGAAGCCAACCAGGAAAAGTGCGCCCGAAAAGCCTCTTGTTGCGCAAGCTGCGGATCGGTTCCCGCGCGTTGCAGCTGCTGCAATGTCTCGCGAATGAAGTCGTACATGGCTATCTGCTCACAGTGGGCACGAACCCAATCGTGCGTCATCGATCAGCGCCGATCGAAACGTGATCGGCGTCAACAAAAGTTTTACTCAAGTTGGTAAATCCGCCTTGACGAAAGAGAGGCAAACTTGCTTCAATGCGCGAAGTTAGGACAGTCACACGGTTCTTGCCAAGTGGCCCAACGCAACGAGTATTCATCTTTTCAAGCTATGGATGGTTTTGGCTGGGAGGCCTGATAACACCAAACGGCAGATCGGTGCGTGCGAGTCGAACCGACTCACACGCCGCAGCCTTCGAATTCGGGAAGCGACTCTGGCGATTCCCGAATCGGATCGGCAGACAGGGCGAAACCGCCGGCTAACCGATCTTTGCCGTGTAGCATCACACAGGACAAGACTCGGGAAAAGGGGGCTCGCTCATCGGGACCGAATCCCCCCAAGCTGGGCGTAATCGTTCGCCGACGGAGTCACTCCGCAGCGTCCCGCAGGCCAAAGCAGTTCTCAACAAATCCCGCGTTCGATCCCAAGAGAGCGTTCGGCGCGAAGCGGGCAACGCGAGGGAGAGGCTGATCTACGCAGCAAGCCAGTTCACGGCCGCCGAGTGAACGCCAAATCAAGCGGCTTCCCCGAGATGGGTACCCGGGGGGAGGCAATCGCACGGGAAGGAAGGGTACCCTACCCCAAGGAGCCATGGTCATGGCAACATCGAAGAAGGCCGCCCGGAAGACGGCCACCGCGAAAGCGCGCACTGCTCGGTCGCCGAAAAAGAAGGCGGCCCCCAAGAAGAAGGCCACGCCCAAGAAGACGGTCGCGAAGCGATCTCCCAAGAAGAAAGCCGCCAAGCGCTCGCCGAAGAAGAAGGCCGCCGCTCCGAAAAAGAAGGCTCAGTCGCGAGCCGCCAAACGCTCGCCGAAGAAGAAGGCCACGCCCAAGCGGCGCAAGGTCGGCCGCAAGGCGGCGGCCAAGCCCTAAACCGGACAACGGCCATCGCTGCTGCACGGTGACGGCGCGAAATTCTGGCATCTCGGCAAGAATCCGAGCGATCCACGCCAGCGTTTCGTTTCGAGCGTGCGGTAGCGCCCGGTCGCGTTGCGGTCTAGCCGCACCATGGTTACAACGAGAAAGGCCGGCCACCTCAACTGCCTTTGGGGCGTGCCGGCCTATTGTGTGCGCAGCAGCTTCGTACGACAATCAGACCTGCGGTTCCATTCCGGGCCAGGGCCTCCGCGGTGGCTTTCCAGCGATCTCCGCCCTTCGTTCCGGACCACGCGTCCCGGATCCCTTTGTGGCGTGGTCCTGTGAGTCGATTCAACAAATTGTGTCATCTTCAAAACCATCAAAACCCAGTAGCTTTGCCGATTTCGATCTATCCCCGGTCATCCTGGAGGCGTTAGAAGCAGCCAACTACCAGGAGCCGACGCCCATCCAGGCGGGCGTGATTCCCGTGGCCCTGAACGAGCAGGATGTGGTGGGCCAGGCCCGCACCGGCACCGGCAAGACGGCGGCCTTCGTCATCCCGATTCTGGAATTGCTCGATCCGGACTACCGCGGGAAAGACCCACAGGCCTTGATCCTTGTCCCCACGCGGGAACTTGCGGTGCAGGTGAAGGAGGAGGTCGTCAAGTTGAGCCGTGGTCAGGGTGCGCGGTGCGTCGCGATTTACGGGGGGACCCCCCTTCGCGGCCAGATCGCCAAGCTGAAGCGGGGCGTGGAAATCGTTGTCGGAACCCCCGGTCGCGTTCTCGATCACCTCGGCCGAGGCACACTTTCCCTCGACAACATCGACTGCGTCGTACTCGACGAAGCCGATCGAATGCTGGACGTCGGCTTTCGTCCCGATATGGAAAAAATCCTGCGAAAATGCCCGAAGGAACGGCAGACTCTCCTCTTGAGCGCCACCTTGCCGCCTCCCGTTCAGCGTTTAGCCAGCAAGTTCATGCAGGATCCCCAGGAGCTGGATTTCTCCGCGGCGGACCTGACCGTCGAGACCATTGAGCAGCATTACTTCACGGTCGACCAGGATCGCAAGTTTGACCTACTGGTGCGTCTGATGCATCGCGAGAAACCGCAGCAAGCGATCATCTTCTGTCGAACGAAACGCGGTGCGCACGCGCATCTACGAAAAACTGTCGCGTCATTTCCCCGATGTGGGCTGCATGCACGGCGACATGGCCCAGCGCGACCGCGACCGCGTCATGGACCGATTTCGACGGTCGCAGATTTGCTACATGGTCTCGACCGATGTGATGGGACGCGGGATCGACGTGACCGGGATCTCCCACATCATCAACTTCGACATCCCCACATTCTCCGATGACTATGTCCACCGAGTTGGTCGGACCGGCCGGATGGGCCGCGAAGGCGTAGCCTTTACTTTCGTCACGCCGGAAGAGGGAATCGAACTGACACGGATCGAGCAACGGATCGACCGGTTGCTAATCCGCGACGAAATCGCCGATTTCACCCTCACCGTACCTCGCGTCGCCCCATCCCCGGCGGAGGAACCCCCAAAACGAGAAGTGCCCAACCTGTTGGGTCGCGGCCGTGGAGCCCGCAAGCATCGTCGAGGCCTGTGACCGGCCGACAGCTGACTTCGTGTCGCCACAGTTCAAGCCGGCTGCACATCCGGCCCCGCACGCAGCCGCCGCGGTAACCAACCTTCTCCCAACACGGTCAATGCCACTCGGTCCTCCAGGTTGGGCCGAAATACGGTCAGCAGCAGGAGCGGCATGTACCACGCCATGTTCGTCCCTCCGCTGTAGCCATGCCAAAGTTGTGTCGCCACCATCACCGCCGCCGAACAGCTCAACAAAGTGCCGAGATTCTTCTGCGCCGGCCAAAGTGCCATGCTGCTGGCCAAGGCGACAAAGGCCACTAAGACCGGCACGCGATAGTAGGGACTCCAGCCGCCAAGCGACTGGTCCCAGATTCCCTTGAGATCCACCATCGCGGGGGGCAGCAGGCCGAACATCAGGCGAAAATTCAGCAGCTTATCGTCCGAGGAAACCAGGACGAACATCAACACGATCAGCATCAGGACCACGCCCGCCGAAAACCGGAACAGCCCACGCTGCCAGTAGAAGCTCAGCCACAGCGGCAGCAGAAACAGGGGATAGTAGGTGATCCCGCCAGCCAGCCCCAGCAACAGTCCGGCCACGAGCGGCTTGCGATAGGCGAGGACCGCCCAGACCAGACAGGCCGCCGGTAGCGCATGCGTTACCTTGTTGGTCATCAGCGCCGTGTACGGCAACATCAAGTAGAGCGTCGCGCCACCGATGCCCATCACGATGTTGTCGAAATGAAAATAGCCGATCAAGACCATCCCCAAAACGACCGCGAGATGCGCGACAATGGCCAACACTTTCTGCGCGGAAATAGGGAGTTTTCCCAAGAGGGCATACCCGGGACCTTCCCGCGGCACGACGCGCGGTTCCTCCTCCGGAGAGCGGGGTGCCATCGGCACTTCTTCCGCCTCCGTCACCGTCGCCCACATGTCATGACTCGGACGACTGATCACGTTCGCCATTAAGAAAACAAACAGCGAACAGCCGATGAAGGTCAAACCTCCCGCCGACAGATTCGGTTCCAACAACGGTCGACGAACCATCGTGGGATCCGCCAGCAAGCGAGCCGTCCAAACCAGACCCCCGCAGAACAGCCAGAGATATCCGTACCGCTGCACGCGCTGACCGCGCGTCAACGCGACAGTGTCATCGGCCGACGACGCGGGAACTGGCGAGGCAACAGGCGACACGGCGGATACGTTGCCGTCCTCCGCGATCGCCGCAACGGTGCCAGCCTGCCTCGCCTCCATTTCCCCCAATTCTTCCGCGTGGCGCAGTCTCCCATAGTGCACGAACAGCAATCCGGGCATTAACAGAATGAGCAGAATCAAATCCAAATTCCGCACGCTCCAGAAACGGCTGAATTTGAACATCAAACCGATCATCAGCAGGGACGACAAATAGAACCATGTCGCCTGCTCCACGGCATGATAGTAATACAGAAACTCACTCATGATGGGGAACAAATCGCTCGCAGCGTGCTTACGCCGTTGCTCGGCCCGGCGGCAAAGCCGCAGTCGGCAGGATCAGACTTCGAAACATCCCGCCGACCACCGGTCTTCGCTGGGAAACGCCGACCGCGCTTCAAGATATCGGAAAAGCATCTCTGGCATCAAGCGACGTCGGGCAACCAAGACGAAGGACGACCGGCTTTCGGCCAACTTCCTCGCCGGCAATGCCAGGATTCTTCGAGCAGCGGCTTGGGCAATCAGAAAAACCTGCCCAGAGTCCCCTGGCTGCCACGATCTGGACGAATCGACCGCGTCCGATCCCCCAGCCAATGATCGAGGTGGCCCAGCAGTTCGTCCGTCACTACTTCGATGCGAGCAGGCCAGTTGGCTTCCCAGGCCCCCGTTCCACTGAACAGATCCGCCGGCAGACAACCGAGAATCGCCTGTTGCACTTGCCCATGCAGATCGTCGTTGGCGCTGCAGGTTTTCATTCGGCGATCGAAGCAAGCGCCGCCGCCCGACACCAACAACGGCGCCACGGACATCCCCTCGCGCCATCGTTCTCGCACCGAGACAAAACTCCGCAACCGTTGTTCGTCAAAACAGTAAACACTCGCCACTTCCAACGACGGAAGGGAGGCCAGTAGCAAATCGGCCCAACGTTCCGCCAGGACACGCGTCTGGTTCAAAGTCCACAGACGGACCGGCCCTTCGCGCAGTCCGGCCACCATCAACTTCAATACGCGTTGCCGGGACTCCAGATGACCGAGGTAAATACTGCGACCGATCGGACTGTACTCGCGAAACTCCAAACGTTCATCGATCGCGTGCAAAACGGCGCACCAGACGCGCGTCGCGATCTCACTGACAAGGATTTCCTCCAGGACGCGCAGATCTTCCGGGCTGGCCGTTTGGCGCAACAGTCCGCTTCCCTGCAACAGTTGCAGACGCCGCAACTGGGCCCCCCATCGATTCAGGCGGCTGCGAGAAGCCACCCAGTAGGCATGAATCGAACGCTCTCGCAGACTGGGCGACCGCCGAATGATGCCGGGTGCGTAACCGGCAATCGTGGCAGCCAGATCGACAAACTCGCGAATCAACATGAAAGCACTTCGGAAGCAACCCGAGTGCCAAAGCCTGCCGGACGCTCGGCGAGCTGCCATTGAGATCCTGCAACAGCCGCCCGCAAAAGCATTTACGCGGTTCGCAGCCACCTCGGGATCGCTCACCACGCGTGGCGATCCGTCAACATTCTCGGGACCGCCGCGCCGCGTGCAGGCATCCTGCACCGGCGTGGGGCGGTGAAGATCACGAGGAGGCCCGGAGGAAGGTGCCCGAGACTGGCCGCCAATTGTATCGGGCGCCAGCCCACGCTTTTTTGTGGTCAACGACGAGGGTAGACGCCATCGGCCAGGACGACCAGGTTCCCGAGGTCGTCGATGTGCCCCTTGCCCCGAACCACCACCGTTTGCTGTTCCTGGATCGCCAGCAGGCGGCGTGCATCGACCGGAATCACGCTTCCCGCTTCGTCGACCACTCGCACCAGCGCCGTGCGTTCCGGCTCCTTGGCCGCTTTGGCGGCACAGAACGGGCAGTGGCTATGGTCCCCCGCATGCTCGTGTGCAACTTCTTCTGGCGAAGTGGACAGATCAGCGACCACGAACGCGGCTGTGCCCGGATCCCAGGTGGCATCGACGCCGGCTCCGACACGCCCCACCAGGACGACCGGCTGGAGTTCCGAAGTGGCCACCTGTCGCGCTTCCACGACGCTCAGGGCACCTTCCGGTTCAGCGGATAACAGCACCTTCTGCCGCGTGGCCAGAACGGCCGGATCCTCGCTCCGCTGGCAGCCCGCCATCCAGACGATCGGGCAGCACAGTACCAGGATGCGGACAATGGATGTACGTCGCATGCGTGTCACTCCCTGGAAAAACTCCAAGTGGTCACTCCGCCGTCGTCATCCCCGCCGGCAGAATCCGCGGAAGCGGTGGGGAGTAACTAGGCGCCAGCACGCAATCATCCGGATCCAAACTCGCCTCGACAAGCCCCCAGTGATTCACAAACAGGTCATCGTTCAGGAATCTTCGGGAGGTCAGAAAACCGACGTGCCCATCCTCGAATAGCACATTCTGACCTCGACCATGGCTACTCACTGCGCTGGCAACTGTCGACACCAAGGGCACATCCGCCAGCAAGGCAAAGTGTTCTCGCCCCTGATTGCGAACGCGCTGCAGGCGTCCATTCACCACGGGAGGAAATCGATAGGCGTAGTTTTTGCCCATCGACTGATAGATTTCCAGCAGTTGCGGACCACGAGCGGCGTAGATTTCTTCCATCGACGCCGGTACCCGGACGACGATTCGGCTTCCGGTCGCCGCGGGGCAAACGAACTGCGAGACATCCTGGATCAAGCCCTGTTCCAAGAGTTTCGGAGCATAGATTCCCGCCACGGCGGCGTTTCCTCTGGCCGGCACCACCGGAAAATAGCCGCGCTCACTGTATTCGATCAAAGCCCGACCGATATCCCGCTGCCGGCTCGCACAGAGATCGCGCACGTAGTGGTGGCGACTGGTCGCAATGGCCGGAAACAACAAGCAGGCCGCGGCCAGACAGACCCCCGCGGCCACAACGAAATCCGCAACCGTCCATGTCCGTGGCGCTGCGGCCCATTCCGTCCGCGACGCGCGGGACAACCCCACCGGTGAGCTGTCGGTTGTCGGAAGGGTCGCTTGCGTCGCCGCTTGCCCTTGACGATTCACGTGATTCACGACCGCGCAGGTCCTCGCGGCCAGCCCGTCCGGCGGCTCCATCGGCTGTTGATCCCACGACAAGGGCAGCAGACTCTGCTGCACCCGTGTCAAATGTTCTCGAAGCTGCGGATCCCGCTCCAGCCGCTGCTGAATCCGCTCATGCTCGGAGGCATCCAAAGCGCCGAAGACAAAGCCCAACAAGTCGTCGCGCATCGATTCACTTCGTCCGCTTAGTTACGTTCAACATGGCCCGCGTGCCAAGCCTCATTCAGCTTCAAGACTGCCGCGTGCAACCGACTTTTCACGGTGCCCACGGGAATCGACAAGGCCTCAGCCGCTTCGCGGTATTTCAATCCCTGAAAATACACCAGACCAATCACGGCTCGCAGATGTTCCGGTAAGGCAGCAATCTCTTGGCGGACCCAAAGATGGTCCTCCCGGGAGTCGGCTGAATCCACCGGATCCGGCTCGCTACTGACCAGCAGATCCATCAGTTTCCCCAGGTCTTCGTCGTGCCGCGAGTTGATCCGATCCAAGCTCGCCATCCGATGGCGGCGATTTCGCCGCTGGGCATCGATCGCCTGATTCGTGGCAATCGCATACACCCAAGGACGCACCTTTCGACCGGCTTCGAACTGCTCGCACTTCAAGTGCACCTGCAGAAACGTCGCCTGAAAGGCATCTTCCGCCATCTCGGCACTGCCCGTGTACCGGTTCAAATAGCTGAACAGCTCCCGTTCGTAACGCTGCACGAGCCGCGCGAACACCTCCCGATCTCCGGTTTCCCGGTACCGGAGAAGCAGTTCTTCGTCGGTCAGCAAACTCACGTCAGTTGGGAACACTCTGCGTTGCGTGATTTCCGAAATCATTGTTCGTTACGAACCCCGATGCAAAAGAGTTCGAGAGAAGGGCCCCCCCGCCATCCGGACAGCCCTCGACGATCCGCAACCGCATGAGCAGTTCGAAACAACGTGTTTCCGCTGTGTCGGCGAACGCCAAGGAGAATTGACAGCCAGTGTTGGCAGGAATACATTCGACAGACGGAATCAACCGCAAAATCCATGCCCAACACGACTGAATGTCTAAATCTCGCTACCAGTGGGCCGCCTACGGCGACGTTAATGCCTTTTTCGGCCTGATGTTAGATAACATCGCCGATCTTCTGCTGACGGTCAGCCTGCTGTCCGTCGGCTTTGCATTTCCTACAGAGTTTGCCCTGCGGTACATGGTTCCCGGGACGGCGATTGGCGTCCTGGTGGGGGATCTGTTGTTTTTTGCCATGGCGCTGCGTTTAGCCCGCCGCACCGGCCGGCAGGATGTGACGGCCATGCCACTCGGCCTGGACACGCCGAGCACATTTGGGATGGTTTTTTTTGTTCTCGGTCCGGCTTTCCTCCAAGCGCGAGAATCGCTCCCAATCGAGGAAGCGGCCCGCCATACGTGGCACATTGGCATCTGCGCTATTTTGCTCAGCGGCCTGTTCAAACTTGCTTGTGCGGCGGGCTCGGGCTGGATCCGGCGGATCGTTCCCCGAGCGGGACTGCTGGGCTCGCTGACGGCAATCGCCCTGGTGTTGATCAGCTTCCTGCCTCTTGTGGAGGTGCTCCACACTCCGATTGTGGGGCTGGTCGCGTTGGCGATCATTTTGAGTACGCTGATTGGTCGGATCCCGTTGTCGCGGCGAATTCCGGGGACACTGATCGCGCTGGTCGTGGCCGGAGGCATGTACCACGGGATGCGGTGGGCCGGCTGGCTCCACGTCCCCGTCGCGGAGGTCCAGATCGTGCACCGCGGCCTTCCCACCGACTGGCTGACCGTATTTCGTCTGGAGTGGCTGTCCGCATTGCCGGACACACTGCGATACTTGCCGGTCATTCTGCCGTTCGCGTTGGCGACCGTCGTCGGTGGGATCGATTGCACAGAAAGCGCAGCGGCAGCGGGCGACGAATACGACACGAAGAAGATTGTGGCCGTCGAGGCCGTGGCGACTCTTGTCGCCGGGCTGTGCGGAGGCGTGATCCAGACGACGCCCTACATTGGGCACCCCGCGTACAAAGCGATGGGGGGACGCGCCGGCCTATGCGCTGGCGACCGCCCTGTTTGTCGGCGGCGCCGGACTGCTGGGCTATTTCAGCATTCTGTACGCCATCATTCCCAAGGCGGCCGTATTCCCGATCTTGGTCTTCATCGGTTTGGAAATCACAGCCCAGAGTTTTGCCAGCACGCCAAAGCGACATTTCCCGGCGGTTGCGATGGCCTGTGTCCCGGCCTTGGCTTACCTGGCGTTGTTGTATGTCGACAAGGTGATTCCCGGTCGGGTGTCGGAATTGTCGCCGGCGTTGCAGGAGGAGTTGCAGGTTTTGCGAATCCTGGCGAACGGCTACATCGTAACCAGTCTGCTCTGGGCGTCGGCCCTGGCAGCGATGGTGGACAGCCGGTTGCCCGTCGCGGCAGCCTACTTCGCGATCGCCGGGTGCGGTACGCTGTTTGGAATAATCCACTCGCCGCTACCGGGAAGTCCCGTATTCTGGCCCTGGCAGCTGGCCCCAGCCGACGGCGAATGGGTCATGCGTTTCAGTCTCGGGTATATCCTCGCCGCCCTAGTCCTTATGCTGTTGCACGGATGCAGTCACTGGCTGGTCGAACCCGCCCCCACGAACTCCGCCGATTGAGACTCCATGAATCAAGATGCAAATCCCCAAGTGCGCCCCAGTGCGGCGCAAGACGACGCGGTCCCCGATCACCTGACACAGGAACAGCAAGCGGAGGCGCGGGAGTATGGGCGGAGGCAACTGGCTTGTGACCTGATCGATCGGTTCATTGATCTGGCCTACCTCGCGATGATGGCGTTCCTCTTCGCCTGGCCTTTGGATCGTTGGCTACAAACTTTCCCCACGCTGCAATCCCCCACCTTGCGGCTGATCGTGATGTATCTCCTGGTCACGTTGCTGCACGTGGTCGTGTCGTTTCCGCTGTCGTTCTATGCCGGACACCTGCTGGAGCATCATTATGGACTCAGCCGGCAGAGCTTCGGGGGATGGTTGTGGCGGTATGCCAAGATGATTCTGCTCACACTGGCCCTCGGTAGCCTCCTGATGCTGGGCGTGTACTGGCTGATCTGGCTCACCGGTCCGAACTGGTGGCTCTGGGCGGCGGCCGCCTATTTCCTCCTGGTCGTACTGATGGGACAACTGGCACCGGTCCTGATTGCTCCGTTGTTCCACAAGATCGAACGACTGGAGGATGAATCGCTCAAACACCGCTTAGAACAGCTTGCCGAGGGAACAGGATTATCGCTGGAGGGCGTCTACCGCATGGGGATGAGCGAAGAAACGGTCAAGGCGAACGCGTATCTTGCCGGATTGGGAGCGACGCGACGCGTGGTCTTGGGTGACACATTGTTGGACGGTTTTACCCCGGAAGAAATCGAAATTGTCTTCGCGCACGAGTTAGGGCATCACGTACATCGTCACACCTTGAAGCTGATCGCCGCCGGAGTCCTGATCAGTGTGGCAGGTTTTTTTGCCTGCGACCGCTGTCTGTCCTGGTGGGTCGGGCAGATCGAAGGCGGCCTGGACTACAGCCAATTGCCGATTTACGCCCTGCCCTTGCTACTATTCGTGATGCAGCTTTTCACCATGTTCCTCGAACCGCTGCAGCATGCACTTAGCCGACATTTCGAGCGTCAAGCGGACCGGTATGCCTTGCAGCGCACCGGACATCGTGAAGCTTTCCGAGCGTTCTTTCTGAAGCTGGCGCGACTGAACAAAGCGGATCCGAACCCCCCGGCCTGGGAAGTGTTGCTGCTGCACAGTCATCCGCCGATCGCCGAACGAGTCGCCTCGGCGGATCGGCTGTGACCTGCCGTTGCGCGACGCGGCCGCACCGTTCGACATTCGCTCAAACGGCTCGAACGACTCGGTCTCCCGAGAGCCGCCGAATCAGATGTCGCATCTCCAGGACGCTCAACGTCGCCAGCACGCGGGCTACCGGCAATCGACTTTGCCGAATCACCTGTTCCACCGCGGTTGGATCCAAGTCAATCGCATCCAGTACGGCGCGCTCCTGTTCATTGAGCTGCAGTTCGGAGGGGTGACAAACAACTGACCCGTCGCGGTCGGTCGTCGACTCCACCAACGGCCCCAGTTCTTCGAGCACGTCGGCCGCCGTTTCGACCAGCTTTGCTCCGTCGCGCAACAAGCGGTGGCAACCACGGGAATTGGTTTGATCCACGCGCCCCGGCACGGCAAATACTTCGCGTCCCTGTTCCAGCGCGTGTCGCGCGGTGATCAGTGCGCCGGATCGCAACGACGCCTCCACCACCACGACGCCCAGCGAAAGGCCGGAAATCACGCGATTGCGTCGCGGGAATGATCCGCGGCGAGGCCGGCATTCCAAAGGCCCCTCGCCGAGCAGCGCGCCCTGCTGGCAGATCTGTTCGGCCAATGCGGCGTGTTCGGGCGGATACACGTGCAATAAGCTTCCCGCCAACACGCCGATCGTTCGTCCGCCGGCCGCCATGGCCGCGCGGTGTGCCGCCGCATCGATCCCCCGCGCCATGCCGCTGATGACGGTCAGACCGCAGCGTGCCAACGCTGCGGCGAGCCGTTCCGCCTGTCGCAACCCGTAGTGCGTCGCATGCCGAGTCCCCACGAGGGCCACGGCCAACGTGTCGCAGGGCATCCACGATCCGCGCACGTAGATCACGCTTGGAGGATCGGGGGTTTCCGCCAGCAACCGGGGGTAGCCCGCGTGAAAGTCTGCCCGAAGGTCAATCCCCGCCTGTTGGCAGCGCTCGATTTCGTGGGTGGCCTGCGGCGTTGCGCGGCAGGCGACAATCCGTTCGGCCAACTGCGGCCCTACGCGAGGCACTTCCCGCAGCGATGCGGCGGAAGCGGCCCAAGCCGCCGCCAAGGAGCCATATCGCTCGCGCAATACGCGGCAGGTGCGCGGCCCCACGCCCGGCACCAGGTTCAGACCGACCGCGGCCAGCAATTCCGAATTTTCATCGCGCGGCGACAGCATCGCACAACGCTCTAACGGCAAGCGTCGAGCGCTTTTCGAATCGCGGTTTCCTCGACGTCAGGAACAAGTTCCACCTGTCCGAGGCAACAGGGCAGAACAAAACGCAGCCGACCGTGCTCGACCTTCTTGTCGCTGTGCATCGCCTGGATCAGCGGCGCATCCTCGAACGGCGGCAGCCGCGTGGGCAACTGCAGCTGCTGCAGCAACCGCTCCAATCGGCCGGTCAACTGGGCATCGGTCCGCCCCAGTTCCTCGGACAATTGCGCGGCGCAGATCATTCCGATCGCCACCGCTTCGCCATGCAGTAATTCTCCGTAGCCGGCAACTGCCTCCAACGCATGGGCAAAGGTGTGTCCAAAATTCAGAACGGCGCGCTGGCCGGTCTGCTCGCATTCGTCGGCCTCCACCACGTCCGCCTTGAGACGACAACAGCGAGCGACCACCTGGCGCAGTACATCGGCCTGACGAGCTCGCAGCGCCTCCGCGTTCCGTTCCAGCTGGTCGAAAAACTCCGGATCGAGAATCACACCGTACTTAATCACCTCCGCCAAGCCGCTCCAGTACTCGCGATCCGGCAATGTCGCCAGCACCGCGGTGTCAATCAACACGTAGGTCGGTTGCCAAAACGCGCCGACCATATTCTTGGCCGACGGCAAATTGATCCCCACTTTGCCACCGACGCTGCTATCGACCTGCGCCAACAGACTGGTGGGAATTTGGCAGAATCGCAGCCCGCGGGCGTATGTAGCGGCGACGAATCCCGCGAGATCCCCCACCACGCCCCCGCCGACGGCCACCACGACCGATTTCCGATCCGTCCCACACCGCAGCAATTCCTGCCACAACTGCTCCGCTTCCGCCACCGACTTGCTGCGTTCGCCCGGCGTGATCGGACACAAGTCGACCCGGATTCCCTGCGCGGCAAGACTCTGCTCCGCCCGCCGCGCATGGGGCAGCACATGATCATCCGTAATGATCACCGCGTGGCGGACCGCCGTTTGGCCACTTAGGCGGCTCCCGAGTTCGCTGAGCAATCGCGTACCGATATCGATGGGGTAGCTGCGGGACCCAAGTTGGACGTCCACGCGCAGAACGTTCTCTTTCACGTCGGCTCCTTCTGCTTCTGTCGGCTCGGATCATCGGCCCCCACGAGGTCGAGATCTTCCGCACTCACGGTAATCTGACGACAGAAACCGGTATGCATGCGAATGTAGTGCAGGTTCGCCGCCCGGGCCGGATCGGCATGCAGGATTGCTTCGATGCGCTCTCGCTCCGCCTCGGCGACGTCGCTCAGCTCCTCCGGCCAAACGGTCTGGACCTCCACCACCAGCGCCTCGCGATACGGATCAAACTTGTCAGGCATTGTTGTACTCCAAATCGCCGTGAGTCAAAAACTGCGCGGCAGCTTTGATCGCCGCACACTCAGTCTGCGGCCATCTTCCCTGACTGCTTCGCCGACCTGCAGCAAGGCGGTTTGCGGGAAACCGCTCATCCTCGCCGCGGCCAAACAACGGGGGCGTAGCCAATCGCCATGCCGACGATCAACCCGCCGAGGTGGGCCCAATTCGCGAGCTGCCCGACCATCGATTGAAAGGCGCCGACGAATCCGAGCACCAGAAACAGCAGCAGAAACACAATCGTCGAATCGCTGACCAGGAAGCCGGAACTGGGGTCGAAGACTTTCTTCATCCAGATGAATCCCAACAGACCGTAGTTCACGCCGGAAATCCCCAGGAAATTGGGCCCGCCGCCAACAAAGTACTGCAAGAGATTCGATCCAGCGGCCATCGCCAGGATCATCCACGCCAGGGACCAGGTTCCTCGACGCACCTCAATCTGCGCACCCAGGTAGTACAGCCAGAAGAGGTTGAAGCCCAGATGGATCAGACCGTAGTGCAGAAAAATCGGTGTGATCACGCGCCACAGCTGACCGTGCCGGATCTCCCGCAGCCCATCGCCATCGACGCGATAACGTTCCAAATCGCAGAAAGACAGGGCGCGGATGACCACTCCGTAGCGCGGTTGCCCGGCGACCCTCGTGGGCGCTCCGAAGTTCGACGTGATGGCCACGACCACGCACAGACCGATCAGCGTAACAATCAGCGGTGCTCGCCGGGCCAGCGGCTGATTCCATTGGCGGCGCATCTCGACCGTCCGGCGCACGGCCGTTTGCTGCTGGCGATGTTGCTCCTCTCGCAGCTGTTGCGCCTGCTGCCGCACCGCGCGATACTGCTCGGCCGACGGATCCTGCTCATACGCGGACAGCTCGCTGCGAGCCCGTTCGACGTCGTTCTCGTCGCGGATCCAGATCGCCCAACGATCCTGCTCCTTCTCGGCATGCGCGGTAATGCCCTGCGTCACGAGGTAATCTGCGAAAACCTCGGCTCGTTCCGTATCCGACAAGCTACCGATCTGCCGCATGTTCGACTGTCCACCAATCCGCGTACGCCAAGTTTGCTGGTAATAAGGGGTCCGATCTCGCGAGACCATCCCCACGGTCTCTCGGACACCGCCGGGCCCGAGAATGGCCCCACGCGTTGGCCGACGTGTGCGGCAGGACCGTGGCGCCGAACCGCCTATTTTGCGCCAAGGCCTCTCCGACAGCCAGACCCGAGGCCAGCCGATGCCAGATTCCGCAGGAGCGTCCGTTGCCAATCGCATGGGAAGAAACCGGGGGCAACCGCCGGTGGCGAAGAGTCGTCCGGCACGATCGCGGCAGCGGCTTTGGCGTCCGCGGGCTGGTAGCATCCCTGTGGGGGTCGCGGAGAATCCCGGCTTTGAGCCAAGTGGCCCACGAGTCTATAATGGCCGCGCCAGGATGCCAAAGACAGCTCGACCGCTCCCCCACGGAAAAGGAGTTCCGAACATGCGATCTATCGCCATCATCAATCAAAAGGGGGGCGTTGGCAAAACAACGACGGCGGTGAACCTGAGTGCCGGACTGGCCCGCCTGGGGCAGCGGACTTGTCTGATCGATCTCGACCCTCAGGCGCATGCTTCCCTGCATCTGGGCGTCACGCCCCAAGGGACCGGAACGTCGATCTACGACGTACTGGTTCGCAATGCCGCACTGGCCGACGTGCGATGTCAGATCAACCCGCACCTGTGGTTGATTCCTTCGCACATTGATCTGGCGGCCGCCGAATTGGAATTGGCGGGCGAAGTCGGCCGCGAGGTCGTGCTGCGCGACAAACTTCAGCAAGATCAGGCCAGCTTTGACTATCTGATCATTGATTGCCCGCCCTCCCTGGGCCTGCTGACACTCAATTCGCTGGTCGCCGTGCAAGAGGTCTTCCTGCCGCTGCAACCGCATTTCCTGGCACTTCACGGTTTGAGCAAACTGCTGGAGACGATCGAGGTCGTGATCCGGCGTTTGAACCGTAATCTGCGGCTGACCGGTGTGGTCTTCTGCCTATTCGAATCCGGCACGCGGCTGGCGCAGGAAGTTACGGGGGACGTGGAGGAGTTTCTCGCGGCGGTGGAACAGGCGGAATGCCCGTGGCATGGGGCCGTCGCATTTCCCACTCGCATTCGCCGCAACATTCGTCTGGCGGAAGCCCCCAGTTTCGGACAGACGATCTTCGAGTATGCGCCGCATTCGCACGGGGCGGACGATTACCGCCAACTGGCCAACGAAGTGCTGCAGATGCAAGCCGCTCCTTCCGAAGATCTCGACGGTACATCACCCGTGATCGTTGGCTCCCGCGACCATGCCTTTCCCACGCATCGCACCGATTCGACCGACTGAAGCGGTTTGCTCCGGATGCCACCTGCGCGAATAGTACGGTTGCATGCTTTGCGTTCTTCGCAGCGATCGACCGCAGAGTCAACGCAGCCGATTTAGAACGACGCGGTTTGGCGACCTCTTTCGTCGATGTCGATTGCGCAGTCTTGGCGGACGCCGATTTCGGGGCGGAGCCTCATTTCACTTCGAAGCCATCCCGACCGCTCGTCGATCTGTAGTTGAAGGACGAGAGGCAAGAAGCGTCTTTGGTGCAATGGACCTGCTAGACGCGGAACGGATTCGATTGAGACGGCACTTCTGCGTTCTCCGTGCCTGAACCTTCCAGCCACGCGAGTCAGAGCTACCCGGTTTCTGCTCGCGAAGTCAGGAGAAACACAATGAAGAAATCCGTCGTTTGGGGAATCCTGCTCTCGTCGCTGATGCCGTTGATCGCTTCAGCACAAACGCTGAGCACAATTCCCTGGCCTCAGGGCCAATCGGTTTGGGAGCGCACGGCAGCATCGCACCCGGGTGCGCAGTACTTGAGTTATCGCCAGGCCCCGGAATTAGCGGACCCCGCCGCGGCGGAGGTGGCCGAGCAGGCCGCTGAAGTCGAAACACAACCGCTGCCCGAACCGGCGGACGACGTAGAACCGCTGCCCGCAACGCGCGGAACAAACGACGCACGGGTCGATCCTCACTCGCTGTATGACTACTCTTACCTCGCAGGACCAGGCCCTGCTGGAGTCTGTTCGACCGGCGACTACTGCGGCCGCTGTGGCTACGGGGGACACTGGAGCGGGTGGTTGCCGAAGCTTTTCCTTTGGCATCATGGCGCGGGTGACGGCTGCCAAGCCTGCGGCGTCGAAGCATGCAGTGAGCCCTCTTGTCCCGAACCGGCTTGTCCCGAGCCGGTCTGCGTCGAAACGGCCTGCTGCGGCTCCGGCTGCGGAAACTGGTTCGGCGGCGTCTACGGACTCGCCTTGACCCGCTCGGATGATGCTCGGACGACGCTCAGCTATGACGCCGCGAACTGGAATGATCCGCTGATGCGGACCTCGGATGCGGACGTCGGAACGCTCGGCGGCGTTGGGATCCGATTCGGCCGCTACCTGTATGACTGCTGCTACGGTATCGAAGCCGGCTACTGGGGGCTCGTTCCACAAGAATCCGAAGCAAACGTCTGCAACGGGTGCCACAATGTCGAATTGAACTCGCCCATTGGCTTCGACGGCCTGGTCTACGACAACGGCGCGTTCGTGGATGACGTCGTCTTCTGGTACGGAACGCCCGGCGATATGGCCTTGCGACATCGCCTCCGCCGCAAGTTCGAGGCACACAACATCGAACTGAACCTGATTCGCAACCCATTCCGTCGTTCCGGATGTGTGCACTTCGAGTTGCTGGTTGGGATTCGTTTCCTGAAGTTCGATGACAACTTCAGCTTCGCAACGAATTACACCAGCGATGCCTTTGGCAACGATCCGGCAAACGAATTGGACTACGTGATTGACACCGAAAACTACTTGCTGGGGTGCCAGGTAGGCGGTCGGATGGACTACTACGTGTGGGGTGGTCTATCGGTCAACGCGGCGACGACGCTGGGGATCTATGGCAACCACATGCGGCACGAGCAGTTCATCTGGGGTGGAACAGGCTTCGCAACGATCGACGGCACCGGTGATTACTACAACGTCGAACGCACAGCCGACGATGTCGCCTTCCTGGGTGATCTGTCGGCCGGCCTCTCCTATGATCTGACGCAGTGCTGGCGAATCACGTGCGGATACCGAGCGATGATCGCCTCCGGTGTGGCACTCGCCACCAGCCAGATCCCTCGGGATGCGGAATTCGCGAATATGCTCTACTCCCCCACGATCGATTCGAACGATTCGCTCGTGCTGCACGGCGGATACGCCGGGCTCGAGTTCAACTGGTAAACGACGACAGGCGGCCAGATTGCGCTACACACGAGAGAGCCCTCGATCGTCCGCGGTGGAGGGCTCTTGCCGCGCACCAACCGGTGCTACACAACCACGCTGGTCAGCGCAGAAACTCCGGGTGGTGACGCACCGGATCGAAATCGTGCTCCCGCTGCGCTCGGCGCCGATAGTCGGACTTGAATTCAAAGGCTCGCGCCAAATGCGCCAGCGTCAGGCCGACGTTATTGGCAAGACTCCAATAACAGGCCAGGTTGTAGTGCAGAATGCCCCGATGCGACAGCAGATCTCGGTCGATCTCTAACGCATCCTCCAGGGCCTCGATGGCCAAGTCCAACCGATTCGTCCGCTTGTAACACCAAGCCAGTGCCAGGTAGATCCGTACGTTCAGCGGATCCGCCACCACGGCTTTCCGCAATGAGAGAATCGCCAGCCGATGCTTCTCCATCAGTCGGTAGGCCTGTCCTCGCAGATAGACCGTGCCGCACGTCTTCGATGACCGCCTCCTGGTCCAATACAGCAATCGCCCGTTCCGCCAGGCAGCGGCGGTGCTGCGCGTTCAACGGCGCGGGCCAGGAAGCAATCCGGATCAGGTCCAGGTAGCCCTCCGCCTCCTGCATCAGTTGCTGCTGTCGAATGCGCGTGTAAGCCGACACGTTGACCTTTTCCTCAGAAGCTCATCGGATGACAAGAACGACATGGGAGTGGACTACTTAATTCTACTGTCGATGAAACACAACCCCAAACTGTTTCGTTCGCGGAAGCGTCCTCTTTATGCCCTCAACTTTCATGCAATTCTAATCCGGTCGACCTGAGGGACAACAGCGAAAGCAGCGCACTCGGAAAGTGTACCGCCGATGCGGTTGGTGCCAGCCTGCTCAGGTTGCCTTGGCCACCGGGCCTGGTGCGTCAAGATTTCGGATCGACAACCTGCCAGACCACGAGCGAGTGCGGCGTCAGGACTCCGTTTTCGGGCGGGGTGCGACGGGACTCCGCCGGTGGTGCCTTGGCGGATCGGCATCTCAGCACACGGGCTGATCCAGCGGTAGCCGAAATTCTTGGCGGAGACAGAGCACTCGGGCGCATTTCAACCACGGGAGGGCGCGGCTCCCGCCGAGCCGGGAGTTCGTCAAAAAACACGGCTCAGGGGATTCACCCCAGGGATGGAGTCGGGAAATGCGCTCTCGCCCCACCGGCGGATGCATCATCCGGGCGGGCACGGCGGGCCGCGTTGCTTGCGGTAGAAAGAGCAACGTGATGGGAAAACGCCACACGCCCCTTGGTCGCTGTTGCGAGAAACCACCCGCACACCGAAACCCGACGGAACAAACACCCCCAAATCCCGCGAAAAACCGCTCCCCGCAACCTCCCGCGTCGATCGGCCCGCCGCTTGCGTCTCTGCATTCCGTCGGTTCCCGGTTTCGCCTCGTTTCCTCAGTTTGTGGGCGGTGCTATCGCGTGAAGAGCGTGCTTCTTACCTTGGTTCTGCTCCTGAGTGCCTTTTGGTGGGCCTGTGTGGTCAAGACGCCCATGCAACCGGCGTCGGGTCCATCCCAGAATACGACGGAGGATTTCGACGAATGGCGACGAACCGCCCACGGATGGGAGCGACGGTCGGATTGGACGGTCCCGTCGCGGACCCCTTCGGCGGAGCCCGAGCCAATGGCGGCATTCCACCCGCTGCTGCTCAGCTGCCCTGCAAGGGCTCATCTCCTGTGGTGCTCTACTTTGGTTTGACGGCCCCACGCGTCGGTCAGCAGAGAAAACCGCGAATTTTGTTGTACGATCATCGAGCTACCGCGCCACTAACCATTAAGGACGGTGGTCGGTTTGCTCCTCCGTGAACGTGTCGGGAGAGGAAACAAGACCTCCTCGGTTTACGACCCACGGTTGTCGGGGCAAGAGGGCTCGCAGCGTGAGTCGTTCCCGGATTTCAGACACGGTCTGAGCACGCCTGGCCGCCGTTCGACGTGCGAGACAGTCGGTACAAGCACCAGGAGATTCGCGAAAATGCGTTTGACGTTACGTACTCTGCTGGCCTATTTGGACGAAATCCTCGAATCGGAAGACGCACAGGAACTGCAGAAGAAGATTCAGGAAAGCGAAGTCGCCAGTCAGCTGGTGCACCGCATCCGACACGTGGTCGGCCAACTGGGCGGTGATGCGCCGTCGTTACGGGCAGAAGGATTGGGGAAAGACGCCAATTCAGTCGCCGAATACCTGGATAACACGCTGCCGCCCGAAAAGATCGCCGAATTCGAGCGAATCTGCCTGGAATCGGACGATCATCTGGCAGAGGTCGCTGCCTGTCACCAGATCTTAACGCTCGTGCTCGGCGAACCGGCGGACATCGTCCCACAACTGAAGCAGAAGATCTATCAGCTACCCAATGCTTCCGCACCGACGATCCACGGAGGCGAAACCGGGCTACTTCCCCCGGAGAGCGAGTCGGATTCGCCCGTCCCCACACACCCCGGGGAGGCCCCTCCTGTCCAACCACTCGCTGCGGCCCCATCGCCGCCGGTGCAGTTGAAAAGCGACGACGACGAACACTGGACCGAAGCGCCCGATTACTTGAAACGTCCGCGGGCGAGCCGTTGGAGGCCGCTGGTCATTGCCGCCACCATCGCCTTTCTGCTGGTGCTGGCCGGAATCCGAGGGATGGGCCCCCTGAATCGATCGCATCCGCTGGCCCAGCGACTGGGATTTGGATCGGTTGCCACCGCCCAGAATCCAGCGACCGACGCAGCCGCTGACCAACGGAACGCGACGAATCGACTCGAAGACAGTCCTGCGGAGCTCCCGGAAACCACTCCTCCGCCCTCGGAGCCATTTTCCGACGAGATGGCAACGGATGATCCAGCCGAACCGCTCCCGGGCGCTCCGGAGTCCATCGCCCAGGAGCCGTCGGAGCCGTTCCAGCCGGAGCAGGAGGTCGAGTCGGCCACAGCGAGCGACGACGAGCCGATCTTGGAGGAGTCGGAGGATCCGAGATTGATGTCCGTCGAGCCAGAAACCGAAGAATTGGAACCGACGGAGGCAATCGATGCAACGGATCCAAGCGGCGGGGGGAAACGCCTCTCGCGGACAACCGCGTGACGGATGAACCGACTGGCATCCCGATCGAGAACCCAACACCGGAGTCGGAAAGCCCGGACACGGCAGATGCACCGACGCTGATCAACCCGCTGGCCACACGATTGCCGGACAACGACGCAACCGCCACGCCCGTACCCGCTTTGCCGACCCCCCCATCACCCATGGATTTGCCGGGGGAGGATGGAATTGAAGCCGACGGCAGCCCGGATTCCCCGCCGGTGGAGCCGCAGACGGTGGAAGCCGGTCGCTTTCTATCGGAGGATCAACTCCTGTTGCGCTACGATCCGCCATCGCAACTGTGGTCCCGATTGCCCTCCCGCGCACCACTGCTGGTGGGAGACCAACTGCAGGCACTGCCCACCTATCGTCCTCAGTTGATGCTGCCGACCGGCATGCAGTTGACCTTGGTGGGCCCCGGGCAAGTTCGTTTGCAGACGCCGGACGCCGACGAAACGCCGCAGGTGCACATCGATTTCGGTCGAGTGGCGGTCGTAACCTTTGCGCGGGCCGGTACTCGCTGCGGAATCTCCTGGGGAAATCGTTCCGCCGTGGCGGTGTTCGCTGATATGGACACCACCCTGTCGATGCGGGTTTCCCGCGAACTCGTGCCAGGTACGGATCCGATCGATCAAGATGCTCACATCGTCCTGCGCGTCTATCCCACCAGCGGTCGCATCGAGTGGCAAGTGGCGGATGCCCCGGTGATCCAGGTGGCCAGTGGTCAGCGTTTGCTGATGATCGATGATGCTCCACCGCGACTGGATTCGATTGCGGAAATGCCCGAATGGATTGACGGCCGCGACGCGCGACCGCGTGATCCCATCGCGGCACGCGGCTTGGAACCGAGCGTGACCAGCGACCGTTCCGCCGCCCTGTCGCTCAAGGAACAAGCGGATTCCAAACGACTCGAAGTGCGTTCACTCGCCGCATGTAGTCTCGCCTACTTGGGCGATTTCGATCCGCTCCTGTTAGCGTTGAACGAAAACACGCTGAAAGCCTACTGGTCTGACCAGTTCGAAACGCTCAAGGAATGCATGATGCTCGACCGAGCGGTCGCTTCGAAAATCCGGGACGGATTACGGCAACGCCATGGTGACGAGGGCGACGAGCTGTTTCGTGTCCTCTGGGGCTACAGTTCCCAGCAGCTCGCCGACGGCGGCGCCGAGGACCTGGTGCGTTATCTGGATCACCCTTCCAGCGACTTTCGCATCGCGGCGATCGAAACACTCAAATCCATCACCGGCACCCCCTCGTTGTACTTGCCACACTTCACCGAAGCGCAACGGCGTTCCGCGGTCTTCAAATGGCGCGAGAAACTGGGGCAGAGTCAGATTCGGTACGCCGAATTGCCGGAGATTGTGCGACTGTTGGAGAACGAGCCGGTGGCGCCCTGATGCGATTCTTCGCCGTACGAGGCCTTATCGCGCGAAACCGCAAGGCGGTCTTCCACTCGTGGCGATCGTGACGCTGCTGAGGCGGCCGCTGCTCCTCCGAATCCACCCTTCTCGCCGCAGAGCTTCCTGATGCCGCCGAGCAACACACCCTCCCAGCAACATCGATCCTCCGCCCCCTCCGTCATCCAATGCGCGGTGCTCACCGTCAGCGATTCACGGACTTTCACCACCGATCGGGGAGGGCAAACGATCGTGGACCTCCTGACCGAGTGCGGTCACCAGGTGGTTTCGCGGAGCATCGTCCCGGACGAGCGGCTGCGGATTCGACAACTCGTATTGGATTGGGCCGATCAAGTTGAAATCGACGCGATCCTGCTGACGGGAGGAACCGGAATCAGCCCACGAGATCAGACGTTCGAGACGATTTCGGAACTGTTGGATTCAGTCCTGCCGGGCTACGGCGAGTTGTTTCGCTGGCTGAGTTTCCAGGAGATCGGCCCCGCCGCCATGCTGAGCCGTTCGCTCGGTGGCCTCATCCGCCAAACGGTTCTGCTCACCATGCCCGGCTCTCCCGCCGCCGTTCGCCTCGCGATGCAGCGTCTGATTCTGCCCGAACTGGGGCACCTGGTCCAACAGGCCGGGAAGTCCGGCTAAGACAATTCGGCTGAAGCAAAACAGCGCAGCCGACCGATCACCGGAGGGGAGGGATCCGAACGATGAACAAGACCGTCACGCTGATTGTGGTTGTCTTGCTGGCCGGATTGGGTTGGATCTTCTTCCAAAACTTCACGGTCCTCGGTCTGGATCAGGTCCGGATCGTGCCGCGCACGCTGCCGCGTTCGGAATCCGCGGAACAACCGGAACAGTCCTTCGGACAACGTCTTTGGACGCTGGCCCGCCATTCGCTGGATTCCGCCGCGAGTTCGAGTTCTCTGCCTCCCGCACAACAAGTCCTACGCGTAGCGACGTTCAATCTGCGGTCGCGGCACTCGGCAAGAGCGGAGCAGCCTCACGAGATGGACATCTTGGTGCGCATCGCGTGCCGGTTTGGCGTGCTGGCGATCCAGGGCCTTCCGGCCGATCGGGAAGATCTGCTGCCCCGATGGGTCGAGGCGATTAATCGCACGGGTGCCGACTTCGATTTCGCTGTGGGGCCACGCGTCGGCCCGGCGGATCAGCCGGAACATTTCGCGTTCCTGTTCAACCGTCGCGTTGTGCAGTTGGATCGTGCGGAGTTATACACGGTCGAGGACTGTGACGATCTGCTCACCTGGGACCCACTGGTGGCGTGGTTCCGAGCGGTGGGTCCCTCGGCGGAAGAAGCTTTTACATTCACGTGTATCAGCGCCGGTGTAGCGGCGTCGCGAGCGGAGGCAGAACGAGACATCTTGCATGAGCTGTTGCGCGCGGTGCAGGAAGATGGTCGAGGCGAGGATGATGTGATCCTGGCAGGAGATCTGCGATTCGGCCCCGGCGCTCTCGGAGCATTGGATCGCGTGCCGCACATCACGTACGCGGTCCATCAGGGGCCGACGAGCACGACCGGAGAGGCGGCGTGGGACAACTTAGCCTTTCAAAAGGCAGCCACCGTCGAATTCAACGGTCATTGCGGAGTCGTCGATTTCTTGCGCGAGTACAATTTGACGTTGCAGGAAGCGGTGGAAGTCTCCGAGCACCTGCCTGTGTGGACTGAATTCTCGATCTTCGAAGGCGGCCCGATCGGCCGGCTCGCCTCTCGGTAAGGCTCACGAGAGCTTTCCGACGAGCGCACCCGATCCGCGTGGTCCGGTCCGAGCCGATTCGATGCCGATCAGGAATCCGCCGACCAGGGATTGGTCCAGTCGCCCCATTTTTCGAGATAGAGACGGTAGGCAGGCGACACCTCCGCCCGCTCCGTTAACCATTGCTTGGTGTCGGCGACGATCTCACCTTCTTGTGCGAGCGTCAGTTTGCCGGTGAGAACGCTGCTGCGCAAGAATACGAAATAGGTATCCAAGACATCACACCGACAGTACTCGTTGATCTTCGTCAGCTCGCCCTGATCAAAAAGGTCCTGCACCATGTGGCCTTGCACTTCCATCTTGCCCGGTTTCCCAAGCAGGCTCGCCGCCAGATTCAGGCCACCGTGAAAGCGTGTCGCACCGAAGTTGATCAGCAGATCCTGGAGGTCCAGGTGTGCACCCAAGTTATAGCGGTTGCGGGGCTGATCCCAGTTGCGCCTGCAGCGCAAACCAGTTCTTCAGGTTGATCCCGTAGCGAAACGCGGCGAGTTCCATCAAGGGGAGGTCGAACGTCCGTCCATTGAACGTGACAAACGTCGGCTGCCCGTACCCTTCCCACCCGCGCCAGAAGTTCTCCGTGATCACGTGAGGACGAAAATGGGGTTCGTCCAACACGACGAGATCATCAAGTTGATAGTTCGCCGCCACTTTGGCCACGGCCACAGAGACCGGAATCTGGTAGGTGTAGGGAATGAAATCCGTTCCTTTCTGTTCCAGCAGCTCCGTTCGATAACGTTGCACAGCTTGCGAAGGATTCAACCCTTCCTGCGGATATCGCACCTGGGAAATCAGCGCGCCATCGGCTACACTTTCGACGTCAAACACGAGATAGTGGATTCGAGCCTTGGTCACGCGGATTCTCCCTTCCAGCTTCGCGGCCTGATGCCGTTGGAGTAGTCTAGGCGAGTCGATCGCGAAGAGTGTTCGGTGATCGCGTTTCGATCTCGCGACGATTCCCAGACTCGGGGGATCGCCCAACCTCCAGCGTAGCACGTCTCCAGTCGCGTGACAGCTCGCCACAAGAAGGCGGGAGCAGAGAATCCCATGAGCGGCCGATGAACCGAGGCTTCATCCTTCCGCTCGGACACCATCTGGCCCGAGAGGCAACGGACACAACAACATCGTTCGGAGGTTCCTGATGCCGGTTTCCGTGAATGCTGAGCGACTGCTGCAGCGGTTCCTGCGGTACGTGCAGATCGATACGATGGCGGATGAATCCAGCTCGCAGGTCCCCACTTCGCCCGGCCAATTGGAACTGGGGCGACTGCTCGTCGAGGAACTACGGGCCATCGGTTTGCAGGATGCAGAACAGGACCACCACGGGATCGTAACCGCCACAATCCCGCCTACGGTGGAGCACTCAGCACCCGTCATCGCGTGGAATGCTCACCTGGATACGTCTCCGGAGACGAGTGGTCGGAACGTTCGTCCCCAAGTCGTACGGGAATATGCCGGTGAGGACTTGATTTTGTCTGCGCGCCGGATCGAGTGATTCGCGTCGCGGACAATCCCGAGTTGCAGGCGCTCCGCGGTTGCACCCTGATTACCAGCGATGGCACAACACTCCTCGGCGCCGATGACAAAGCAGGCGTGGCCATCATCATGGAGACGGCGGCCCTGCTTCAGGAAAACCGCGATCTACCACATGGTCCGCTGCGAATTCTCTTCACCTGCGACGAAGAAATTGGGCGCGGCGTCGACCACGTCGACCTCGCCGCCTTGGGAGCCACGGCCTGCTATACCCTGGACGGACCAGCCGCCGGACAGATTGACGTCGAGACGTTTTCGGGGGATCTGGCCACCGTCATGGTCCACGGCGTCAACATTCATCCTGCCATCGGCAAAGACCGGTTAGTCAATGCCATCAAGGCCGCCGCCGCGTTGGTAGAACGCTTGCCACGCGGGCAATTATCACCCGAAACCACGTCCCATCGACAAGGGTTTCTACATCCCTACGTCATCGAAGGGGGGGTGGATGCGGTCAAGCTGACGATCCTTTTGCGCGACTTCGATACAGCAGCCTTGGCGCAACACGCCCAACTGCTGAGCGGAGCAAGCGCACGCAGTCGAGCAAGATTTTGCGGGTGTCAAGATTGACGTCCGTGTGACCCCGCAATACCGCAATTTAGGTGAGGGCTTGGACCGAGAGCCCCGAGCTGTCGACTACGCGGAGCAGGCATTCCAGAAACGGGGATACTCCTGCGTTCGCTCCATCATTCGAGGCGGCACGGACGGGTCGCGCTTAACCGAGTTGGGCCTGCCGACGCCCAATTTATCTTCCGGTCAGCACACGCCGCACTCCCCTTTGGAATGGGCCTGCCTGGAAGAGATGATCCAAGCCGCGGAGGTGCTCGTTGCATTGGCGCAACAATGGGCCTCCGATTGAGTTCCCGATCCTCACGGCGGCGACCGACCTTCCCTCGGCGTTGGCCGCGCGGCGGCACCAATCGCGGGATTTCTGGTTCCGGGCGCCGCTGAGCTGCGCTTCGCGGCGCCGTGCGTGGAGGGACTCTTCTTCTGCGCTTTCCGACAGCAGGTGGAGCTCGCGGCGCACTTTCAGTGAATTCGCCGTTTCCACCGACCGAATTACTGAGTAGCAGTCGGTGGTGTTGACCAATCGGGTCGGGGCGAGGCCCTGGAACGGGACTCTTTTCTGCGGCGCTCCCCCAAGCTGACGATTCATTCTCGCCAGCGTTTTCGTGGTCTCTGCCCGTCCGCACATCACCGGCGCGATGCCCTGTTCCAGCAGCGGATCCCCTGTGGTTCTCGACGAACGCCGCGGATTGCCTCAGTGAGAATCGACCTGTGCCTCGACTGACCATTATCGTTCCGGCTTTTGGTAACCAGTACGACCTGGATAACACCCTGGTCTCGGTTCTTGAGAACCGACCGGCCCGGTCGGAAATCGTAGTGCCGCACGCTCCTTCGTACCAAGATCCGTATGACCTTTCTGACGAAGTTCGGTTCGTCTCGGCTCCCAGCGAGCAGCTGATCGATCTCATCAATGCGGGGATTGACGCAAGTCGAGCTCGGATCGTTCACATCGTGCAGCCCGGCATCGAGGCAACTCCAGGCTGGACGGAACCCGTGATCCAACGTTTTGCGGCCGACGTCTCGCTTGCCGCCCTTTCTCCGCGGCTGTGTCGGCGTTTGGATTCGCCGCGCCGAGACTACCGGGGGATTCGCTTCCTGCGCGGTGGTGCCAAGCGGAACGTATCGGTCGCGGCCAAACCGCGAGACGCCCGTCGATCAGCACGAATCTGGGAGGGCCCCAGCCTTCACGCCGCGTTCTATCGCCGCTGTGCGTTGATGTCGATTGGTCGATTGGACCCACAAATGGGCGAATACTACAGCGACGTCGATGTGGTGGCGAAACTGCGCCGTAGCGGCTGGCGTTGTGAGCATGAGCCGGATAGCCGGCTGATCGGCGACCTACCGCGCACACCGGTCGGCTTTCGGGCCGGACGTCAGGCTGAACGGTTGTTCTGGCGCCACATCCGAGCGCGCGGAACCGCTTCCTCTCTCGTCCATCACGCGTGGGTCACAGCATTCGACCTGGCCCGCCAAGTGCCACGACCGTCCATGCTCAGCACTTCGACGGGTCGATGCTGGGGCTTGGTGGAATGCTTGCTACTGCAGCGACACGCCTGGGAGGCCGAACCACCCACCGAAGACACCGACTCATCGGATGCCTCCGACAACGAGGAAGGGCGGGACGTCATCCCAATCGCGACTGCTCGCCAACGCTTGCCGGCGCGGAAATGCCGATTCGCCGCGTTCTGTTGCGCGGCAAACCGGTGGCTGAGTGACGGACCCGCCGAAAGCTCATGAAGAGGTCGCGCCGACAACAGCCAGCGAACGATCCTCCTCCTGCCGAGCAACTTCCATCGCGTCGTCCGATCGATGCGTGTCTTTCTTCTTATCAGGAAAGCACAACTCGCGGACACCGAAAAACAGCTTGTTGGAAGCACTGTTGGTCCCCGCCGAGGCAAACCGCAGGGCCAGCGACTCCAGTTGCTCGGCTCCGTTAGGCCATCGAACGGTCATCACTTTGCTGCAGTCATCCAGCAACTGATAGATCCGAGCCCGCGTGACGCCCAGATTCCGTGCCTGCGATCGCACACTGACGGACGAACCGGACAACCCCAGCCGCTCCACGGCCAGTGAGTGCACCGTGTCCCCTGAATCGATGTGGATCTGCTTGAGCACCGGATCCGCCAGGTGTTCACGAACCTCCGCGACTTCGGGAATCCGCGAATCTTCCGCCAGGGCGCGGCACCAGTCTTCAACTTCGCGAATCAAAGGAGGCGTCAGTAGCCGCTTCCGGTCATCCGACGGAACACCGCCAGCCAACCGCTCTGCGACGCTGTGGAAGACTTCCAGTACACACCGAACCCGCTTCTCACCATGCGTCCGCAGCCGACGAATCTCCGCCACGGTGTGGTCCAGATACTGGGACAGCGGTTTCTCCCAGATAACGGTCGGTAAGTTCTGAAGCGATGGCGCAAGTCGCCCCAGGGTCTCGTCACCCACGCCGTTGCGCCGCACGACGTCTCGCCAATCGCTCCATAAGGCTTCGGAAACGAGGGCTGGATCAAAACCGGTGGCCACGCTTTGTGTCGGATGCCCGTGCCCCGATTCCCCCACCGGGACGGCGGGTGGCCTGTCATGAGTGGCCCGATGCAGAAGCTTCACCAGCGAGTTGATCTTTTTCTCGCCGATGCCAGGCGTGGCCGACAACTCCTGAAAAGGCGTTGACAATAGCTCGCCTAGGGAGCGGTTCAGAAAGGCCAGCGGCAAACGCCGATCGCTCGGTAGGACCCAATATGCCAGAGGTTTTGACATTCGGTCCGAGTACCGCTGCCCCAAGAGCTGTTCGCGAACCGCTTGATAGCGGCCCACGAGATCCTGGTCTTCCACCGTTTTCAAACTGCCCATTGGTCTTTTGTCTCCCAATCTGCCGGGGGGCGACCCGGCTTGTCCTGCCGCACGCCGATCAGATCCGCAATGGTAAGCAAAAAAATTTGCCCGTTTCAGGAATACTCCGTTGACCTCCAAGGCCGGCCTTGGAAGCCCCATCTGTTCGCCAATCCCGTATCAGCACGGACAAATCTAGGGCGTAATGGGATTGCACAACTTGTCTAGGGATAAACCATTCTTAGGAGAAGCCCAGAGAGCGTCAAGCTTCTGAGGCGCAAAAGAATCAAGAGTTTTTCGCCGAACTTCGCCACTCACCAAGCCACTGGAAGACGACGAAGAAGCTCGGAACGAAGAGCAGCGAAAAGAAGGTGGCGGCGATCATCCCCCCCACAACGGCGGTTCCCACCGCCTGACGACTCGCCGCCCCGGCGCCGGCGGCGACCAGCAATGGCAAAAAACCGAGTATCGAGGAGAAGGCCGTCATCAGGATCGCCCGGAATCGGATCTCCGCGGCCTGGAGGGCTGCATCTTGAATTCGCTTCCCCTCCCGCCGCAGTTCCCGGGCGAACTCCACGATCAGGATGGCATTCTTGCTCGCCAATGCGACGAGCAGCACGACGCCGATCTGCGTGTACGTATTGTTGTCCATCCCTCGCAGCAGCAGCGCGATCACCACACCGAGAGCAGCTAACGGAACCACGGCGATCACCGCTGCCGGGCTCGTCCAACTCTCGTACTGGGCGGCCAGGACAAGAAACACGAAGACCACCGCCAGAGCGAATATCAGGTACTGCTCGCCACCCACACGTCTCTCTTGGAAGGAAATTCCGGTCCATTCGTATCGCATGCTATCCGGCAGTTTCGCCTCGGACATCTCTTCCATCAGCAGCAGTGCCTGGCCGGAGCTAACCCCGCGGGCAGGTTCCCCGTTGATGGTGGCGCTGGGAAACATGTTGTACCGCAGTACATTCTGCGGACCGAAGGTGCGTTCGATCCGTGCGAATGTTCCGACCGGCACCATCTCCCCCCCGAGTTGCGCACATCCAGCCTCGCGATATCCTCGGGCTGATCGCGGAATCGTTGATCCGCTTGCACACGAACCTGATAGGTCCGACCGAACAGATTGAAGTCGTTCACATAGGCCGAACCCAGGTAGGCCTGCAGCGTGTTGAAGACCGAATCCAGTGGGACCTCCAGGGTCTTCACTTTGGTCCGGTCGATCTCCAGAAAGAGTTGTGGAACACTGGCGCTGAAGGTCGTATTCAGGGCGGTCAGCCGTTGTTGCGAGTTTCCATCGCTGACCATTTCCTGGGCGACCGTTTCCAGGGTCTTCAGCGAACCACCGCTCTGGTCGAGAATCTGCAGTTGGAAGCCACCGGCGGCCCCCAGTCCATCAATCGCCGGGGGTACAAAGGCGAACAGCAGCGCCTCAGGAATCGCCTGAAATTCCCGTCGCAAATGTGCGACGATCGCTTCTTGCGAATCTCTTGACGGCTGAGTGCGATCCTCCCAAGGCTCCAGCACGACGGCTGCCATTCCGAGGTTTGCGCCATTGGTGCCACTGAGCAGCGAATATCCCGCCACGGATACCCAATCGGAGACACCTGGTGTGTTCTCAAAGACCGCGTCCAACTTCTGGATCACACGTTTGGTCCGATTCAGCGCAGCGCCATCCGGCAATTGCACATTGACGAACAGGTAGCCCTGATCTTCGGTCGGTAGGAAGCCGGTCGGCAACGTGCCAAATCCCCAGCCGGTCAACCCCACGAGGCCCAGGAATACGATCAACACAAGGGCCACGCGGCGGACCATTCCGGTGATCGCCCATCGGTAGACGCTGGTGGTCCGGTCGAATGCCGCGTTGAACGCTCGAAAGAAGACGTTTCGCCGCTGCGGCGCTGGACGCATCAGGATTCCGCAAAGAGCCGGGCTGAGCGTCAAGGCATTGATCGTGCTGATCACCACGGCAGCCGAAATGGTGAGCGCGAACTGTCGGTAGAGCTGACCGGTAATCCCCTCCATGAACGCGGTCGGAACGAATACGGCCAGCAGCACCAAAGTCGTTGCGATCACCGGACCGGTGATCTCCTCCATCGCTTTCACGGCGGCTTCTTTGGGCGCCATGCCGGCGTCCAGGTGCCGAGCCGTGTTCTCGACCACCACAATCGCGTCGTCCACCACAATGCCGATGGCCAACACGATGCCGAACAGGGTCAGCATGTTGACCGAAAAACCAAGCGCCGCCATCGCGGCAAACGTCCCCACCAAGGAGACGGGAATGGCCGCACACGGTACAAGAGTGGCCCGCCAATCCTGCAAGAAAACAAAAATCACCAGGATCACCAGCATGACAGCGATGAACAACGTGGAATAGACTTCGCGCACGGACGCCACCACGAAGCGGGTCGTATCGAAGGGAATGTCGTACTCCATTCCCCGTGGAAACGATTGAGCCAATCGTTCCATGGTCGCCCGGACACGCTGCGCAACATCCAACGCGTTCGCTCCGGGCAACTGGTAAACCGACAGCGTCGCGGCCGGGACCCCGTTGGCCCGCGCGGCAAGGTTGTAGGTCTTCGCGCCCAGTTCGACGCGCGCCACATCCCGGATGCGGGTAATTCCCCGGCGATCGGTCTTGACAATCAGACTGCCGAATTCGCTCACGTCTCGCAGACGACCCAGCGTATTGACCGTCAACTCGAAACTTGTACTCGCCGGCGTGGGCGGTTGCCCGATTCTGCCCGCCGCCACCTGGACGTTCTGTTCCCGAACAACGGCCAGAACATCCTCGGTCGTCAGGCCGTGCGCGCGCAACAGATCGGGGTCCAACCAGATCCGCATGCTGTAGTCGGCCGCCCCGAAGATGGACACATCGCCCACGCCCGGGACTCGCGTCAGCGCATCCTTGATATTGATGGTCGCATAGTTGCTCAACTGCAGCCCATCGAACTGGCCGTCCGGTTTTTCGGCGGTGGGTGGCGAAGTCAGCGTAATGAACTGAATGATGCTGGTCGATTTCTTCTTCGTCGTCACGCCCTGTGAACGAACATCCTCGGGCAGTCTCGGTGAAGCGATCGAGACGCGGTTCTGCACGAGCACGACCGCCATGTCCATGTCGGTCCCGATCTCGAAGGTCACCGTCAGCGTGTAGGAACCATCATCCGCGCTGATCGAGGACATATAGAGCATGCCTTCGACGCCATTCACTTCCTGTTCGATCGGGGACGCGATGGTTTCGGCAACTACCTCGGCACTTGCTCCCGGGTAGGCGGCCGTCACTTGCACCGTGGGCGGTGAGATCTCGGGGAATTTCGCCACCGGCAAAGAACTCTGGGAAACAAGTCCTGCCAGGACGATGACAATCGAAATCACCGAGGCGAAGATCGGGCGGTAGATGAAGAATCGCGATAGCATAAGCGCTGATTGACTCGGCGTGGGATGGCTACTCGTTCACTTCCACGGCGGCTGCATCGACCGTTTTCGCAGGGGGCTCGTTCGCCGACGGAGCGGCCGGCGGAGCGGTACTGTCCGTTGATACGGAGCCGCTCTCGATCCCTTCCGAGAGGAATGCCTCGAGGTCAAGCTCTTCCGCGACCACGCGCAGGTCTTCACGTGCTCGCTGCGTCCCCAGAATCACCACGCGGTCTTCGGGCTGGAGTCCTGAGCGAACAACGGTCAGGCGCCCCTCTTGGGATCCCACGGTCACGGTGCGTTTTTCCAAAGTCTGGTCGGGCTTGACAACGTAAACGAATCGCCCCATCTGATCCGACAAGATCGCCTCTTCGGGCAGGAGCAGCGATTTGGTCGGGTCGCTCATCGCGACCCGGATCTCCACAAACGAACCGGGCAGAATGAGCCGATCCGGATTGTCGAACTTCGCCCGGACCGGATAGGTCCCCGTACTCTCCGCCACAGCGAGGTCGGCGTAGTTGAACTCGCCTTGAAACGGATAGTCCGTGTCGATCTCACGCCGCATGAAGATGGGGCGTCTCACCTCATCCGGACTCCTCGGGGTCTCCTCGTGACCTTCCTCCAGAAGTTGCAGCAGCAGCTTCTCCTGAAGGTTGAACGTGGCATAGATCGGATCATAGGAAACGACCGTCGTCAGCAGGGTTGCCTCCTGGCCGTCCACCAGATTCCCTTTTGTCACCAGGGTCTTCCCCACTCGACCATCAATGGGTGACCGAATCACCGTGTACGCCAAGTCCAGTTTCGCCAGATTCAAGTCGGCCTCCGCCGCCGCTACGGCCGCCTTGGAAGTATCGCGGGCTGCTCGAGCGCTGACGACGTTCTGTTCCGCGGTCGCGTTCCGTTCGAAGAGCGACTCTTGCCGCTTCAATTCGATTTCCGCCCGATCCAATTCAACGCGAGCGGCCTCCCGTTGTGCCTCCGCCGCCTGGACAGCTGCCTCGTATTGCTCCGGTTCGATCCGATACAACTCGGTTCCCACCGTGACTTGGCTTCCCTCCTCAAACAACACTTCCTGCAGGAATCCACGCACTCGGGCGCGAATCTGAACGACCTCGACCGCTTCCGTCGTCCCCCGTTCCACGAAATAGTCAGTCACTTCTTGCTGCCGTGGTCGGGCGACCTGCACGACCGGATCTGGCGGGCTCTGGTATTGATTCGGCGGGCGGCAACCGGACCCAGCGGCCCCCGCCAGCAGGACAGTCAATGCTAACAACTGCTCACATTTGCATCGCACGCGGCACCTCAACACCATCAAGTGGAATCCGCGATCTGCGCCACACCGAATCAACCCGTTCGCCGAATCGCCGTACGTCCCGATCTTGGAATTCGCCCATTGTATGCCCTCTGTCCGGCCTGGGAACCCGTCGCGTCGGCGGAAGTTGACTCGCACGTTCCCTCCATGGCCCCGGGGCCTCTGCAGCGTACACCCCAGACTGTCGATATCCGCGCGGATGTCGACATCCCCCGTACTGAGGACTTGCTCCGGCGCCATGTAATCCGGCGTGCCCGACCGTGCGTGGATCGATGTCATCGCCTGCGCCGAACGCGGTTCCCGCAGCATCGCGATACCCAGATCCAGGATCTTCACGATTCCATCGCTGTTCACCATCAGATTGGATGGCTTGATATCGCGATGAACCAGGCCGTGATCGTGGATGTGCTGCAATCCGCAAGCGACCTGGCGCACAATTTCGCAGGCGGTCGCCGGTTCCAGCCGCTGAACTCGCTGCAGCAATGGCGGCAAGTCCAGACCGATGGCCAGTTCCATTGTCAGATAGCAAACGCCGTCGATTTCGCCGGCATCCATTGCGCGGACAATGTTTGGATGATCGAGACGTCCGACCGCCTCCATTTCGCGACCGAAGCGAGTTCGCTGCGCAGCATTTGCGTTGACGATATCGGGCAGGAGTTTCACTGCGACCTTTCGTTGGAGTCGCATATGCGTTGTCTCATACACGGCGCCCATCGCTCCCCGGCCCAGCTCCCGGTTCACTCGATAGGGCCCCAACTGATACGGTTTCGACGTGGAGCAGGCCGAGGGGACGACGGCAACGATCGCCGTTTCCTCGCCCGGTGACAGATCCTCGATCGACCCCGCAACAACGTCACCTGGAGCAGCCGCCAAGTTCCCGAAGGCTTCCAAATCATTCGTTGGCATACTCATGCAAGATCACTCACGGGAGGCAAGATGCTCAACAACCTGTGCCGAACCAGAAGCGCGGACCGCGCGTCCGATCCCCAGTGCAAGTATGCGGTGTTCGGTCCGGCCACGGCGAAAGCGGAGAATCGTTTCCCTTGAGGCCCCGCGTGTGCCCCCCACGTTTTGGGACATCGGGGTGATTGATCGTCCGCGGGCCGTTGTCCGATGCGCGGAAAAACCCGTGCGACCGAAATTCGGCCGATGTATATTCAGAGCTTGGCGGCGTTCTCGCTTGGCGGCGTTCTCGCAGCGCGGGTCCGCCGCGGGATCCCGCCATGGCCACCCGGTCCGAACTTCGGAGCCGCTCGTGAAACCAAACCCCTGAATCCACTGCGTGAAACATCCCATAAGAAATCCCACCGATCCCCTGGATCGATGGCGAACAAGGATCCCTGGGGGTAACAATGGCCGACCTGATTGCGCAAGGCCCGCAACGCCAGGATCGATGGCGAAGACAGCTTCCCGACGAGCTTCCTGTCTCCTTGGGGCGGGCGGCGGGCGGGTGGTCGGTGCCGTGGGACCCACGCATCTCTCGCCAGCACGCATCGCTCTGCTGGCGCAGTCATCGTCTCCAGGTCTCCGCCGACCCCCAAGCGACCAACCCGATCTTTTTTCGCGGTCAACCGTCACTGGCATTCGAGTTGGCACCGGGCGAGCACTTCGTGATCGGATCGACAACCTTCACGCTCGCCGATCTTCCGGTCCGGGTTTCCCTGGAAATCCCCCATCCGGTCACGGAACAGGTGTTTCCGGCGGAAGTTCTGCGACACCTGGCCTTTCGAGATGCACAGCAACAGATCGAGGCACTCAGCCGATTGCCGGAACTGATTACCGGAGCCGACACCGACCAGGAGCTGTGCGTCCGGTTGGTGAATCTTCTGTTGACGGGCATCTCCCAGGCGACGGAAGTCGCCGTCGCCCAGGGGCCGACGACGGCCTCCGCTTCGGCGGAGATTCAGATCCTGCACTGGGATCGAGCCACCGTCTCCGATGACCGATTCGAGCCGAGTGGCCCTCTGATTCGAGAGGCACTGCGGCGAGACGAAAGTGTGGTCCACGTTTGGCAGGGTGCCTCGCGCGTCGACTCCAGCGACCGCCGAACACCTTTTCCCTGGGCGTTTTGTACGCCAGTTCCGGGAAATGGCTGCCGGGGCTGGGTCATCTACGTAGCCGGCATGGCCCCGCCGGAAGCGACGAAAGCGCCGGAGCCAGAGGATTTGCAGGACGTCTTGAAGTTCGTCGAGCTGGCCGCAAGTACCGTGGGAACGGTCTGCGACGTCCGCCTGCTGCAGCGCCGCACCGCGGCCCTGGGACAGTTCTTTTCGCCGCCGTTGCGGGCGGTCGTCGCCACGAACGATCCGGAAAAAGTGCTCGCGCCCCGCGAGACAGAAGTGGCCGTGCTGTTTTGTGACTTGCGCGGCTTCTCGCGCGACTCGGAACAATCGGCGGACAATCTGTTCGGTCTGCTGCAGCGGGTCAGCGAATCGCTGGGGACGATGACCGGCCGAATCCTGGATCACGGTGGTGTGATCGGAGATTTCCACGGCGATTCGGCGATGGGGTTCTGGGGTTGGCCGCTGCCGCAGCCTGATCTGGCGAGCCGCGCTGGCCGTGCCGCCCTTGCCATTCAGGCAGCATTCGAACAGGCCGCAGCCCACAACGAACATGCCTTGGCCGGCTTCCGTGTCGGCATGGGCTTAGCGACCGGCCGAGCGGTGGCCGGCAAGATCGGTACCGTGGATCAAGTGAAGGTCACGGCTTTCGGTCCGGTCGTGAATCTGGCGGCTCGGCTGGAAAGCATGACGCGCACGTTCCGCACACCGATCCTGATCGACCAGGCCACGGCCGACCGAGTATCGCGCGAGATCCCTTCGTCGGAAGCCCATCCGCGGCTGCTCGCCTGGGTCCGGCCGTACGGCATGCAATCGGATCTTCCGGTCTACGAACTCCGCGGCGGCGTTTCCGATCCCCAAGACGGCTCCCCCGATGACTGCTATCAGCAGGCACTGCAGGCCTTTCGTCGCGGCCGGTGGCCGGAGGCGCGGCGACTGTTGCAGCCCCAGCGAGTTCACGATCCGGCCGCCGAATTCTTACTGGAATTCATGTCCGAGCGTGCCGACGTCGTACCGACCGATTGGAATGGGGTCATTCGGTGGACCAGCAAGTGATCTGTCGCGCCACTCCGGCAGACACAGGTCGGCGCGATCGACAATGATCCCGCGGATGCACCGCACAACATCTCGTGGAACCCTCGACCGGCCCGGATGGTCCAGGGAATCGTCGCAATCGTCGTCGGTTATCATCCGCAGAATCTGTAACGGTTGCACCGCGCGACCCGCTGACCTTGGCCATCGGATTTCCACTCGGCCGATACTGATCGTACCGCGGCGGATGCCCTGCACGCCCGTTGTGACGGCGTGCGCAAGGGAAAGGAAGTGACGAGTCGACGGATGGCTGTCGCAGCAAGGAGGCCGATCGTGTCTTGGGAACGACAATTGGGGCTGGGCATCTTAGCCCTAGCCATTCTGGTCTCGACCTCACTGGCGGAAGATCTCGGCACATCCTGGCCGGTCCCTTCGGCGGTGGTTTCGTCCGAGGCGCCCGTGGAATCTGGTTGCATGTTGCCCGGTGGCTGCAATAGCTGCACAACACCCCATCTGCAGTTCACGGCGGACGCGGTGTTCCTCAGCCGAAGCGGGCCGGATTCCGGCGGTCTGATGTTCGATCTGGGAACGGGCGAGGAGTTGCTTAACCTGGACGACCTGGGCATGTCCGCCGAAGCCGGAATCCGACTGGGATTGATCTGCTTCGACGAGAGCGGTTACGACCTGGAACTGAACTACCTGGGCCTGGACCGCTTCGTAACGCAGCGGACGCGCAGCAGTGACGACGGGATCATCTTTCCGTTCTTTGGTGGCTTTCCCCTCAACCCTGCCAATACATACGACGTCGAATACGCGTCGCGGCTACGCTCCGGCGAGGCCAACCTACGATACCGCCTGCAGGATCGAGTCACACTGCTGGCCGGCTTTCGCGTGCTGGAACTGAAGGAGAAATTCGACATCACCGAGCAGAACGGCGGTTTCTTCTCCAATACCGACAATGACCTCTACGGCCTCCAGGTCGGAAGCGATCTGATCCTGTGGACGTTGTACCGCTGCCATTTATTCAGCACGCTGAAAGCCGGAGTGTATTACAACAACGCGGATGTGATGGCCACGGCGAGTGGGAGTGACGGCCAATTGCTTCAGTTCATCGATGGTGAGGATGTAGCCGCGTTTGTCGGAGATGTAACGCTGGGCCTGCTGATCCCCATGGGACCGCGCGCCGATCTTCGGATCGCCTACCAGGGCCTCTACCTGGACGGAGTCGGTCTGGCGCCCAATCAGTCGGACAACTACACCCTCTCCACCGGTTTCGGTTCCCTGGACGAGTCCACACTGTATTACCACGGTGGCTTCCTGGGAGTCGACTTCTTCTTCTAAGCAGCCGCGGACCTCAGGGTTGGGGCGTTCGCGCCCGGCAGAGAGCGACCGCCCGTTATGCGACCGTCCACCGATCGCGGGAGATCATTCTGCCGCGACCGGCTTGTCCTCGGGCATCGTGGCGTTCCAATCCCCAAGTGCTCGATGTAGCCGCTCGGCAACTTCTGGGTGATCGTCGATCAGATTTTTCGATTCGGACCAATCCGTCTCCAGATCGTACAGTTGCCGATCGCTGCCGTCGAAATTCACGTAGTACTTCCAACGCTCGTGGCGGATGGCAAGATCGGGGTTATCCTGTTGGAAGCCATGGCCGAAGCCGGGCCGATCGGGCGGCCGCCGCCAACAGATCGGCGCTGCGCGACTGCGTTGCCTTCGTCCGAGCAAAGTGTCCGCAAGGTTCTCCCCGTCCAGCTGCGCTCCATCGACCGGCTCGACTCCACAAATCTCGTACAGCGAGCGGTTGAGATCCATCGCACAGAAAACCGACGTCTCATTCGTCGTGCCAACCGATTCTTCGGCAAGCAAGCCGGGTCCCCAGACGATCAAAGGGGAACGAACACCGCCTTCGTAGGTCCATGTCTTGGCTCCGCGCAATGGCTCGGAGGAGCCGGCACCGTGTTCGGGCCCGTTGTCTGAACAGAACAGGATCAGCGTTCGGTCGCGCAGCGCTGCGTCGTTTCGAATACGGTCCCACAGCGGCGCGAGTTGTTCATCCATCGCATCCAGAACCGCGTAGTAGAGCGACCGGCGATCGGGCCCCCACTTCTCTAAGGGTGGAAAGAACGGCGAATGCACATCGTCCGGCCACAGGTTGATGTAAAACGGCTGATTCTTTCGTCCTGCTTCTGCAATGAACTCTAACGCCTCGTTGACGAATCCGCCGGTGATCTGCGAACGCTGCATCCAGGTGACCGGACCTCCCAATCGCACTGCGTTCTGCCAAATTCGCCCCGGTTTCTCCCAGCCCGGTTGCATCGTCAACGGCAACAATTTCGGGCCCATTCCTTCAAAGTTCGTCAGGCTCGCATCAAAGCCGTAGTCGGAGATCGGCGGGGCGTCGTCCACATCGCGCTGTCCCCCCATGTGCCATTTGCCAAAATGCCCCGTCGCATAGCCGGCCTGCTGCAATTGGCGTGCAAGAATGGGAGCACCCCGATCCAACCATTGCGCCATGCCGCGTCGCTGATTGTCGCGACGATTGTTCAGGTACGATGTGATTCGCCATCGTTGCGGGTATTGTCCCGTTGTCAAAGCCACACGAGAAGGCGAGCAAATGGGTGCATTGACATAGAAGTTCGTGAACCGAATTCCCTCCCTCGCAAGTCGATCGAGATGTTGGGTCGTGGTCACGGTTCCGCCGAAACAAGACAGGTCGGACCATCCCATGTCGTCGACGAATACGACCACGACGTTCGGGGACACCACCGGCGCGGCCCGAGTCGTCATTCCCGCAACGAGGCAGAACACGAGAGCCAAGCCGAATCGTCCTCCCGTCATCCTCATCGCCCCCGCTTTTTTTTCGGATCAACCGTCCAGACTGGAACGCTGTCAGGGCGCATGCTGCAAGAGTTGTCTCAAGTGCGCCTCAACACAGAGCGGCAGGATCTGGGTGTTGTAACCGCCTTCCAACACACTCACCACGCGGCCTGCCGCGTGGCTCTTGGCCACCTCCAACACATCCCCGGTCAAGTCGACGAAGTCGTCGGTTTCCAAGCCCAAAGAGCCGATCGGGTCCTGATGATGCGCATCAAAACCAGCGCTGATCAGCACCAGGTCGGGGCGCAACTGATTGGCAAACCGATCGAGTTCCAGGCGAAATTGCTGCTTGTATTCTTTCCGGTCGATCCCAAAGGAGATCGGCAGATTCATCGTCGTCCCCAACCCCGGACCGGCCCCCGTCTCCTGCGCTTCGCCCGTTCCGGGAAAGAAAGGAAAGCGATGAATGGAAAAGAAACCCACCTGCTCGTCTCGCCAGAACGTATCCTGTGTTCCGTTCCCGTGGTGCACATCCCAATCGACGATCAACACGCGGTCAACATCCAGTACTTGCGTCGCCATCCGCGCGGCGACCGCGATGTTGTTGAACAAACAGAATCCCATCGATGAATGGTGCAATGCATGGTGCCCGGGCGGGCGGACCAGGCAGATCGCGGCCAGGTCTTCGCCCTGGAGCACGGACTTGACGGCCTGGCAGGTCGCACCGACCGCCCGCAGAGCGACGTCGTAAGAGCGCGGGCTGACGGTCGTGTCCGGATCCAGATACCCCCCGCCTTGCGCAGCAAACCGCCGAACGCTCTGGATGTAGGGAGCCGTGTGGACCCGTTCCAAATCCTGCGAATCGACCGGAGCAACCGCAGGCTGGCGGCACGATTCCATCAAACCGCAGTGCGTCAGATGCTGCTGGACTTGCCGCAACCTTTCTGCACATTCCGGGTGGGAACCGGTCTTATGTTCGAGGAAACATTCATCGAAGTAAAGCAGTGCCATGGTGTCTGACCCTTGCCACGATCCGGCCGCGGGCAGAGCAATCGGCCGGTGCGGGCGATGCTGTTCCAAAAGAGAGAATCAACCCGAGTCGGATGAATCCTCGGGCGGCGTCTCGGAAGACTTTGGGGAGGCGGGCTTGCTTTCCCGCCGCTGAAAGAACTGCTGCAGATCCGAGAAGGTCCGCATCGGCTCGCGTCCCTCCGCCATCGCCTTGGTAATCGGAGCCGCCTTGACTTTCGGCTTGCTCTGCCATCCACCCGATGGCCGGCGCGACTTTCCGGCGGGCCGGTCGGCCTTGCCCCGAGGTCGCTCTCGCCGCGGCTTGCGTCCGGCGGATCCCGCCGGCGGACGTTCGCCACGCGGCCGCCGTTCCTGTTTTGGTGGCCGGGGTCGCTCGGTGCCAGGTGGAATGGCGGTCAGAGAAACGCGGCGCCGCTTCTCGTCGACCTCGACAACCCAAACGTTCACCACATCGCCCACACTGACGACTTCGTGTGGATCACTCACAAAACGGTCCGCCAAACGACTGACGTGAATCAGGCCGCTATCGCTGAGGCCGATGTCCACGAAGGCTCCAAAGTCGACGACATTGAGCACCGTTCCGGACAGTTCCATTCCGGGCTGCAAATGTTCCAGTTTGAGGATCTCACGCCGAAAAACGGGCGGCGGCAACTCATCACGCGGGTCGCGTCCGGGACGAGCGAGCGAGGACAGGATGTCCTTCAACAGCAGCCGACCCACCGACAACCTATCGGCGAGAGACTCCTCGTCCAGTTGCTGGACCCGCTTTTCCCATTCCGCTTGAACCGCAGCCGCTTGAACCACGGCCGCGTCGTCCACGGATGGGGGCTGCTCGATTGCCGAGGCGGCGGCCGGTGGCGCAACGTCTGCCGATCCTGCGTCTTCGACCGGTTCGCTGGGCGTGCTCGTCTGCCCTTCGGCCCGCGTTTCACTTTCGCCCGCTGGCGGGGTAACGGTCGAGGACGATTCCGCCGGCGGCGTCACGGCCACATCGCCGACGCTTTCGCCCGCTGCCGCTCCCGGCGGTTCGGCGATCGATTCCGCGGGCGGAGCATCGCCGCTCGGCTCGATCAGCTCAGGAGACACAGCCGATTCCGTCGGTGTCTCTGTCGGCTTCGGCGGATCCCCGCTCGCGACTTCGGTCGTCGCCACGGGTGTCTCGGGCACGTCGGCAGACGGCTGCGGCGAAGCCGATTCGACTCGCGGTCCCGATGCGGCCGGTGTCGGCGGAACGATCCGTTGCGGACGAACCAGCGCAGCCGGGTCGCAACCCAACTCGTCCAGCACGCGCTGCGCTACGGCGTAGCTCTCCGGATGAATCCAGGTGTTGTCCAACGGATTCTCGCCGTCGAGAATCTTCAAAAATCCGGCGGCCTGCACGAACGTCGCATCGCCAACTCCGGCAACGGCCTTCAGCTGCTCACGGGAGCGAAAGGGACCATGCTGCTGCCGATATTCGTAAATTCGGCGGGCGGTCAACTGGTTGAGGCCGGAAACGTACCGCAACAGCGCGGGACTGGCGGAATTGACATCCACGCCAACGTAGTTCACGCACGATTCGACGACCGCATCCAGCGAATCTCGCAGATGCTTACCTTTGACATCGTGTTGGTACAATCCAACGCCGATACTGGCCGGATCGATTTTGACCAGCTCCGAAAGCGGATCCAGAGCCCGGCGACCAATGGAAACAGCGCCACGTACGGTGGCATCGCACTGCGGGAGTTCTTCGCGGCCGATCTGGCTCGTCGAATACACGCTCGCGCCGGCCTCGTTGACAATCAGATAGTGGGCATCCTCTTCCCGCAGTTCTTTGCCGAGCACTTCGGCAACAAACTGCTCGGTTTCTCGACAAGCCGTCCCATTGCCCAAAGCGATCACGTGGATCCGGTGGCGGCCGATCATTTCCGACAATCGCTGTCGCGACTGCTGCACGCGATCCGCCGGTCCAATCACGTGGATCAGCGCATGCTCCAGCAGATTACCGAACTCATCCAAAGCCGCCAATTTACAGCCACTACGAAAACCGGGATCGATCGCCAGCACGCGGCGGCCCCACAGCGGCGGCTGCAACAGCAGCTTCCGAAGGTTCTGCGCAAAGACCCGGACCGCGTGGGCCTCCGCCCGCTCGGTCAGCTCGCGCCGCACCTCCCGCTCAATGCTGGGAATCACCAATCGAGAGAGCGTATCCTGCAACGCATCCTGCAGCAGCGCAGCGTGCAGATGTCCTTCGGGAATAATCAGCTGCTCGGCCGCTTGCCGAAGGCTCTGCGTGTCGAACTGAATCTTGACGCGCAAGACCTTGCAACGTTCTCCACGATTGACTGCCAGCACGCGATAATGCGGCAATCGTTTCAAAGGCTCGGCATAATCAAAGTAGTCTTTGAACGACTGCTCGAGCTTCTGCCGTTTCCGGTGTCGAGCTTCCCGTCGTTCTCGGCGTCGCTCTTCCGCCAGAGACAATCGAGCCTTCTTGGAGATGAGCGGTCCGCGCGAGGCCACGCTCGCCTTTCGTGGTGCGGTACCCGTCGCCGGTTTCGTTTCGCGCTCGGGCCCGGCCGTAGCCTCCCCCTTCGACACCGAATCGGGCGCAGTCGACGTCAGGCCCTGGGCAGGCGGCTCCCCTGCGGAATCACCATCGGTCGAACCCTCATTCTGCGAGCCTGTGTCGCGGTGATCTGTATCGGATGGCGCTGCATTGTTGGGAACCGGGGGCGGGCAGCCATCGGTCGACTCCGCGACGAATGACGTTCCCTCCTCACTCGACTCGGGCAACGGTTCGGTGCCAACGGAATTGTCCGAGGACCCTTCTGCGGACGCGGTGGCTTCCAATGGCGGCTCAACGTCTTCGGCCACCTTCTCTTCGGCCACCTTCTCTTCGGCCACCTTCTCTTCGGCCACCTTCTCTTCGGCCACCTTCTCTTCGGCCACCTTCTCTTCGGCCACCTTCTCTTCGGTGCCTTCTCTTCGGCCACCTTCTCGGCCATTCCTCGGTGCCTTCTCTTCGGCCGCCTTCTCTTCGGGTGCCTTCTCTTCGGGTGCCTTCTCTTCGGGTGCCTTCTCTCGGGTGCCTTCTCTTCGGGTGCCTTCTCTGCCGGTTCGGAATCTCCGCGCGGCGGACCGGCCGATGAATCCGGATCGGGGCCCGACTCAATTCGTTTGCTCGCGATCCGCCCCCCCCACAGGTGCCGCCGCGTCAGCGATCGAAGGTCACTCCGTTCGCTGAAGATCTCCGCCAGGATGTGCTTCACGCCGGCCAAGACGTCGGCGGTTGTGGCGAGTTCTTTCTCGGGATCGATCAGCTGTCCACAACGAGCATCCAGGTCTGCAGAAGCCGGATCGGCGTGCAGGATTTCCAGCGCCAGAGGCTCCAAGCCTCGCTCGCGCGCCACGGTAGCCAGGGTCTGCTTCTTGGGACGATAGGGCAGATAGAGATCTTCGAGGATCTTGAGCGAAGTGGCTGCGTGGATTCGCTGTTCCAGATCGGGGGTGAGAACACCTTGGGATTGGATCGAACGCAGAATGCGTTCGCGACGATCATGCAGCTGCCTTTTCTGCTCGATCGCCTCCTGGATCTGCCGAATCCTTTCTTCGTCCAAGCCACCGGTTTGGTCCCGGCGATAGCGTGTAATGAAGGGAACCGTGTTGCCTTCGTCGAGCAATTCCACCGTGGCCCGACATTGGCCAGGTTCCAACTGCAACTGGCGCGCAACCGCTTCCAGATCCGTTGCCGAGAGAGTCGTGGTGTCCATCGGTCCAATTATAACTGACCCACAGAGTCGGCGGGGCGGCAAATCGCGCGACAGATCGCCCTGGGGCAAGGCGATCCTTCTGCCATCGAATCCGAGTGAAACATGGGTGCTATACCAGTTCGCTCCGGATACGGGGCCCCCAAGTAAAGAAGCATGCATGCTATCACTGCGGGGGTGGGGAACTCAAGAGGGATCACGGTCTCGATCGCATTCGGCGGGAGCGGTTATCTCAATACCCATTTCCGCATTTTTTATCAAACTCGAAGCACGCTGGCCGCCGATACACGAAAAGAACGTGCAGGGATTAGCACGAACTACGGTCGATCACCGTTCGAAGTCGGACGGCAATCCACCGCGAGCGATGAAGGAAGGGATTCCATGGCAAGATGCCAGCTGCGAGTATATTTTGGGCCCGAAGAAGGCACCACCGTTGAGTCGGAACCGTTGAACGAGGCGGAGCAGCGAGTGACGGTCCGTCTGCAGGACGTTTTGGGAACGCTGACGGACGCCGTGAACGGTCGTCGAGGCTGGCTGCGGGATTTCGAGGACGACGAAGTCACGATCAGCACCGACCTGTACGAAGTGCTGCTGGCATATCAGCACTACCGTCGCCCGTCGGCGTAAAACCGGCAGATCCGGCCAGATCAGCAATCATCGGCGGTACGTGACCCGAAGTCCGGGTCGACGTACCGTTTTTCTTGCGCACTGCAGATTCCCATGAACGATCGCTCCTCTTCGCCAACCGATCCCCCCAGTCTGCAGCAAGTCCGGCAGCGACAAATCGGCGAGCTCGTCGACCGAATCAAAGAGTCGGCAGACAAACTCGCGCGGGACGGATCATCGCGCGGAGATCTGAAACTGCTCAGTCGCGCGTTGCGGGAACTGCGATACGGCTTCAAGGTATTTGCCCCGTATCGACGGCACCGCAAAGTGACGGTCTTTGGGTCGGCCCGCACGCCGGAGTCCGCCCCTGCCTATGCGCAGGCGGTCGCTTTTGGTCAGGCGATGGCCCGCCACGACTGGCTCGTACTCACTGGTGCGGCCAGCGGAATCATGGAGGCGGGCCACCGGGGTGCCGGCCGGCAGCACTCGATGGGCCTGAACATTCTGTTGCCCTTTGAACAGGATGCCAATCCGATTATCGCTGGCGACACCAAGCTGGTGCACATGAAATACTTCTTCACGCGAAAAGTGATGTTCGTCAAGGAATGCGACGCGGTCGTCTGCCTCCCCGGTGGATTTGGCACGCTCGATGAAGCGTTGGAGGTTCTCACGCTGCTGCAAACCGGAAAACGCGACATGGTGCCCCTGGTGCTGCTGGACGAACCCGGTGGCAACTACTGGCGCGCATTCCACCGCTTCCTGGTCGACCACCTCCTGCAGGACGGAATGATTTCGGCCCAGGACCTTTCGATCTATCGTCTGACCGACGATTGCACGACGGCTGTCGACGAGATTCTGGGTTTCTTTCGCGTGTACCACAGCATGCGGTTCGTTCGACAGAAGCTCGTCCTGCGCCTGGCGGACCGCCCCACCACCGAAACGATGACCGAAATCCAAACGGAATTCCGGGACATTCTGCAAGAGGGCGATTTCGCGCTCAGCCCGGCGCTACCCGAGGAGCGAGATGAGCCGGAGCTGGCTCACATGGATCGCCTGGTTTTCCACTTCGACCGTCGCAGCCACGGCCGCTTGCGACAGTTGATTGATCGACTGAATCAGGGTCCCACTCCCTCTTCTCCGTAAGCCTCTCGCTCAAACGGATTGTCGCGGTACGCATCCCGCCCCTGGCACCAGAGGACCACGGAACAAATCAGGTAGGCCGGCCCAAGCAGCGGCCCCCAGCGCTCGTATTGGCGCACATGAACCCGTTCGTGGTCCCGCGTGAAATCCAACGCCGGTCGACTGCGTCCGATCACGGTGTGCCCGAGCGTCATGGCTTGCACATTCTCCAGTGGCAGACGATCCAGCGCCCGCACCAACCACCCTCCATAGAACTCCCAAACGCCGCTCTCTCGCTGCATCCCGCCGCCGCTCAACACGGCGAGCGTTCCCAGCGCCAGTCCGATCAGCGTGTACGGAGCGGCCCAAAGAATCTGGAGCAGCTTGAGCCAGGAAATGCGGTAGGCGTCCATCGACGGTGCGTGCTCGCGGCAGATCGAACAGGAGAAGGAAGATGAATCGACAAGCGACACCGGAAGCGGTCTCGCGGCGGCCCGTCAGCGTCGGCTGAATTCGTGCACCATTTGCACCAGGGCAATCACATTCTCCACGGGCGTTTCCTTGAGAATTCCGTGGCCCAAATTGAAGATGTGTCCGGGCCGGCCGGCCGCCTGCTGGAGCACCCGTCGGGTGCGGCGTTCGATCTCGGCGCGGTCGGCCAGCAGCACGCCGGGATCGAGATTGCCTTGAACGGCACGATCGAATCCGATCGTCTGCCAAGCCTGATCGAGTTCAATCCGCCAATCCACACCGATCACGGGTGCCCCGCCCTCGGCCAGCAGCGGCAACTGTTGCGGATTTCCGGTGGCGAAACTGATGATTGGCACGCCGGGGACGATCGACTGGACGATCTGCTGCACATACGGCAACACGAACGACCGGTAATCCTCCGGCCCCAGGCATCCGCACCACGAATCGAATAGCTGCACACACTGGGCTCCGGCCGCGATCTGGGCGTTCAAGTAGCTGGAAACGGCCCGGGCCATTCTTTCCATGAGAGCATGCCAGGCGCCCTGGTCTCGGTACATCAGCGTTTTGGTGTGGACGTAGTTACGGCTGGAGCCACCTTCAATCACGTAGCTCGCCAGGGTAAAGGGAGCACCGGCAAATCCAATCAACGGCAGATCCTCCGGCAGGTCCTGACGAGTCTGCCGCACCGTCTCCATCACGAAGTCGAGCGAGTCGATGTGATCCAGTTCGAGCACTCGATTCACGTCAGCGGGCTCGCGAACCGGGTTATGAATCACTGGACCGTCGCCCGCGACATACTCCAGATCCAACCCCATCGGCTCCAGAATGGGCAACAGGTCCGAAAAGATGATCGCGGCATCGACGCCCAATCGTTCCACCGCGGTCACCATCACTTCGGAACACAGCGCGGGGTTCTTGCACAGTTCCAGAAAACCGGTCTGCGCGCGAACTTGCCGGTATTCTTCCATGTATCGTCCCGCTTGTCGCATCAGCCAGACCGGGGTCCGATCCGTCGGTTCGCGCCGACAGGCTTTCAGAAAGCGACTTTGGTACCAAGCGGGCGGGTTGTCTCCATCCGCTTGTCGCACCGCCTGCAGGGCGGTCCGAATCTGCTTTTTCCGTGCCACCAATTGCCGACTGCGGCTGGCGGTCTCCGACAGCAAGTGTCCCAGCTTCGGGTGCGACGGTTCGAAGTCGACGGTCAGGTCGCACTGGCGCAGCATCTCACTCGTTGTCGGTCCGACGGAGGCGACCACCGCCTGGCGCAACCCGGCGATGACCGGGTCGCGCAACCCCTGTTCGGCCGCTAACCGGAGGAGATTTGTGATTTGATGCGCCGACGTGAACAGGGCAACATCGAGTGATCCTTCCGCCAACCGCCGCACATTTTCCTGTAACGGCTGCAGATCGTCGGGCAGCTCCCAACGATAGACCTGCAACCGCATCACGCGAGCGCCGCGAGCTTCCAATCCCGCGATCAAACTGGGGTTGGTCAGTCCATATTCCTGCAGAGCGACTTGTTGATTGGCCAACGGCACATGTTGATCCAGCGTGCGGAGCAACTCCCGCCAGGTATTGGGCTCCGGAACCGTCCAGGTCGGACGGAGGCCCACCGCTCGGAGTGCCTGAACCGGCTTGGGCCCCCGCACCACGATCGTTCCGTCGGCGAGCGCATCCAGAAATCGCTGTCGGTCGACATGCCGTTCGACGAGGGTCAACAGGTGCTGGAAGCCCACCCCCGTCATGATGATCACGACGTCCACCTGCCCGGTGATCAACTCATTGGCAAATCGTTTGAGTTCCGATCCGGAGGGAACCGCGACTTCCTGCATTGAGGGACTCACGAAGGGAACCCCCCCCAACGCTCGATCAGCCGCACCATCTCATCGGCGCGGCGGCTTTCGAACGCGGCCACTCGAAGCCCGGCGAAATCTTGTTGTTGTGTCATCCCTCAATCGTAGCGGACAGATCCGCCTCCCGGAAGAACTGCCCATCATCATCCCGTACCTCGACAGGGAGGCTGGCATTTTGCCGCAGATTCGGTTCAGATGCCAGAAAGAAATCTCCATCCGTTCGGGAGGATCGCGGGATGAATGTCGGTCGATGCACACTTCTGTTCCTCGCGGCTGGATTCTTTGCCGGTCTCGGACCGGCCTCCTTCGGCGAAGAACAGCCGCCGAATTGGGACGCCTTGTTCGCGCAGCTGACAGCGCTCGACTGGGGCCAAAGCCTCGCCCCCCTGCAGCCGATCGAGCGTGCCGTTCAACAAGCCCAGGTTTCCGGCGAGCCCTCGCAGGCCACCATGCTGGAAGAGCGGCTCTTGAACGCGTTGCGTGACGCAGACCACCGAGCGGCGAAGGACTACATCTGTCGCCAGCTTGCGCGCATTGGAACGGCGGCGGCGGTACCCGAGCTGTCACAGCTGCTCGATGACGAACAGTTGGCACACCCGGCGCGCGTGGCGCTGGAGGCGATTCCCGACGAAACGGCCGTCACCGCGTTACGGTTGGCGCTGGAGCGAGTGGACGGGCGACGGCAGACGGGAATCATGCAGTCGCTCGGCACGCTGCGCGACGCGGATGCGGTGCCCCGGCTGGTCGAGTTATTGCGGGATGCGGATCCCGAAGTAGCCGCCGCGGCCGCGATGGCCCTGGGACGGATCGGCACGCACGAAGCCGCCCAATCGCTGGACACGTGGGACGAAACCAGCTCGGTCCCACGGGCGACTCGAATCGATGCGCGACGAATCGCTGCGGAACAGCAGCTTCCGCGGGGAGAGACCGGCGAGGTCGCCAAGCTCGCGCGGCGGTGGTCTTCCGTCGAGCCCACTCACGTTCGTGTCATGGCATTTCGGCTTCTGCTGGAGGCCGAACCGGCCGAGGCGGAAGCCCAGCTGGAAGGACGCTGGCCGGGGAGGATCGTTGGCTGCGGGCGGCCGCGGCGGATTGGGTCCGCGATCATGCAACCGCCGGCCAGGTGGAATCTCTCGCTGGGCAACTGGCCCACTTACCGCCCGCCGGGCAGGCTCGATTGCTGCCCGCGCTGGCCGCCAACGAACGGTCGCCGGATGCGGTGCGCCGAGCTGCCCTCGAGGCGTTACGGCACACCGAACCACAGGTTCGTCGGGCGGCGGTCGAGTGTCTGCCAATCGTGGGCACAGCGGAGGACGTGCGCGTGCTGGCCGACTTAGCGAGTCGTTCCGAGAACTCCGCCGAAGAGCGAGATGCGGCGTTCCTGGCACTCTGTCGATTGCGCGCACCCGCAACGGATGCGTCGATTCGAACCCGCATCGAGGAAACCGCGGACGACGACCTGCAAAGCACGCTTTTTCGCAGCCTGGCGGAACGACGCTCCTTCCAATCCGTTCCCCTGCTCCTGACTGCCGCGGAGAACTCCGAGGGGAAACCGCGTCTCGCCGCGTTGCTGGCGTTGCAGCAGCTGGGCAACGAGCAGACGATTCCCGCGCTGTTGAGGCTGGTGCCGCAAACGCACCCCGGTCCGGAACGGGAAGCGGCCGATCGAGCCCTGTGGTTGGCCTGTCAGCGGATTTCTGAGCCCCCCCGGCGCACCGATTTGCTTCTCCAGGAAATATCCCGTTCCGACGCGGAAACGCGGTGTGCCCTACTGCCCACCTTAGGACGGCTCGGGGGTGAACCCGCCCTGCAGGCGATTCAAGCCGCGCTGCAGGACCCCGACCCGAAGATCCAGGAGGCGGCCATCCGGGCATTCGCGAACTGGCCGGATGCCTCCGTCGCCGACAAGTTGTTGCAGCTCGCCCGCGAAGCCCCCAATCCAACGCACCGCGTCTGGGCATTGCGCGGTTTTGCACGCGTCGTGCCGATCAAAGGTGCACGCACGGACGTCGAGTCCGTACAACTGCTGTCCGAGGCGTTGTCGGTCGCCGAACGAGTGGAAGACCAGCAACTGGTTCTTTCCCGCCTTGCAACGGTACGGATTCCCGAATCGCTTGCCGTCGTAATGCAGCAACTGGATCAGCCCACACTGGTCGACGCCGCCGCGGAGGCCGCCTATGAGCTGGCGAATGCGATGCGGCGCTCGCATCCGCAGGTGTCGCGTGCTGCGTTGGAAGAGATTCGACGACGAACGGATGACGCCACGCTACACGGTCGGATCGACCAGTTGCTGTGGTACCTGTCCCGCCAAACTCCGGAGCCCTGAAGATGGATCCCTCGCACTCATTCCGTTGCAGCCGGCGAGAGGTACTGCACCGCACAATCCTCGCCGGTGGGGCACTGGCGGTGCCATCGTTTGTTCCGGCTGCGGCGCTCGGTCAAGCCACCGCCCCGGCAGCGAGTGACCGAATCACGCTCGGCTTCATCGGTGTCGGCGCGATGGGAGCGGGGCATCTGTACCAGTTCCTGGCGCAACCCGAGGTACAGATCGTCGCCGTCTGCGATGTGGATCGCTGGCGAAGGGAAAACGCCTGTGCCGCCGTGGAATCCGCCTACGCCGAGAAGCGGAAGGACGGAACTTTCCACGGCTGCACGCCGTACCGCGACCTCCGCGAACTGTTGGCCCGCGACGATATCGACGCCGTGGTGATCGCGACCGGCGACCGTTGGCACGTGCCCGCGGGCGTGCTGGCTGCCCGTGCGGGCAAGGACATCTACTGCGAGAAGCCGATCTCGCTGACGATTCACGAGGCCCGCACGATGGCCCGGGTCGCGCGGCAGTACGGCTGCGTTTTCCAGACCGGCCTGCAGCAGCGTTCGATGCCCGAGTTTCGGCGCGCCTGCCAGTTGGTGCAGGACGGCCATCTCGGACGAATCCAAACCGTGTACGTCAGCAGCCCCGGGACGTCGGCTCACGTCAACCTGCCGGCGGAACCCATCCCGGAATCGCTCGACTGGGACCTGTGGCTGGGCCCATCGCCCTGGCGCCCGTTCCACTCGCAGTTCCACCATTTGGGAAAACCGCGTCATGTGGTGCCGTGGAACTTCTGTCGCGACTTTGCGGGCGGTTCGCTGACGGCAAACGGCGTGCATGCTTTTGACATCGTCCAATGGGCGCTGCAGATGGATGACACCGGGCCGGTGGAGATCATTCCGCCGGAAACCGGGCGCGTGCCGGCACTGACTTACCGGTATGCGGGCGGTGAGCAACTCATCGTCGACCGGAAGCTGGATCCCGCCAAGTACGACATCCCGGAGGGCTGGGACGTGGACACCCCCATCGAGATGTTCGGGGCCCTGTTCGTCGGAACCGAAGGATGGATTCACGTGGGTCGTTTCGGCTATTTGCGTTCGCATCCCACGACGATCGTCGGCGTCGAAACGTATCCGAACAGTCATCCGGTCGACCGCCACCATCGCAACTGGCTCCATTGCATTCGTTCGCGCACGCGACCGGTCTGCGACGTAGCCAGCGGCGCGGCCGCGACGATTGTTTCACACCTCGGCTGCATCGCACACTGGACCGGGCGAGCCTTATCCTGGGACCCGGCGCGAGGAGTTTGCTGGGGACCGAGAGGCCAATCAATTGCGATCGCGGACGATGCGTGCCCCCTGGTGCGTCTAACCAAGAAAGGCAGCGGGCAATGAACCGGTCAGGCTCTGTCACGAAAAGCACGGGGGGTGCAGGCCCCACCGTTCCATCGCAACGGACCGTTTGTCGTGGTTTAACGTCGCCGCAGGACCGGGTCCGAGCCGAACCCCACCCCCGTAAGTGCGACCGCGGGCAGGGGCCGTCGCAGAGATCCCCGCGCAGCGCGTCGTTGCGTGTGGTGCTGCTGACGACCGCCGTTTTGCTGAGCGGACTGGTCATCCCCGTTCGGTCGCAATCCGACGGCTCCTCTCCGACGGCCGCGGCCGCGGCGAATCTGACCACCGCGGACCGAGCGTTGATCGATGAAGCGCTACCGAAGCAAGCCGTTGTCCCGCCCCGACAACCTCGGCGACTGTTGATCTACGATGCCAATGTGGGCTACCCCGGGCACCCGTCGCGATTCTCCGCCAATCACGCTTTTCAGCGGATGGGAGAAACCACCGGTGCATTCACGGCGGTCGTGTCCCGCGATCCCAAGGTTTTTGCACCGGAATCCCTGCAACAGTTCGACGCGGTGTTTCTGAACAACACGGTCGGCAATTTGTTCGAGGATCCGGCGCTCCGAAAATCGCTCGCCGATTTCGTCTACCGTGGCGGCGGTTTGCTGGGAGTCCATGGGACGACCGTGGCTTTCACGCGTTGGGAGGACGCAGCTCGTGACGACTGGCCAGAATTCGGTCGGATGTTGGGAGCGCGCGGTGCGGCGCACCGCGATTCCAACGAACAGGTTTACATCACACTGGACTCGCCCGATCACCCGCTCAACCAACCTTTCTCCCGCGAAGGGTTCTTCTATCGCGATGAGTTCTTTCGCGTCCACGATCCCTATTCGCGCAAGCGGCTACGAGTGTTGTTTCGAATCGATACGCACGCGCACCGATCTGGGGCAGGCCGACGGCCGACCGCCTGAACGGGCCGATCAGGATTACGCTCTCGCCTGGGTCCGCAGCTACGGTCGCGGACGGGTCTGTTACTGCACGATTGGGCATCACCCCCGCGTCTTCCAGGACCCGACGATGCTGCAGTTCTACTGCGGAGCAACGCAGTTTGTGCTCGGCGATCTGTCCGCCCCCACGACGCCCAGCCAGCGTCTGACCCCAGCCGTGCTGCGTCAGGAACAACTCGGATGGCGTCTGGGAATCACAGCCTACACGTTCCACAAGTACACGATGTTGGAAACGATCGACAAGACGGCCGCGCTGGGCATTTCCTACCTGGGCGGCCTGAACTTCCAGATGGTCAGCGCCGAGATCCCCAAACCGTTCAACTGCGAATTGACGGACGACGAGCTGCAACAGATTCGAACGCGGCTGGACTCCGCCGGGATCCGCTTGGTCACTTGCTTCTATGACCGCATTCCGGGCGATCCAGAAGGTTGTCGTCGGGTCTTTGAATTCGCCCGAAAGATGGGAATCGAAACGTTGATTTCCGAGCCGGATCGAGCGGCGCTGGACACAATCGAACGGTTTTGCGATGAGTACGACGTTCGGCTGGCGATCCACAATCACGATCGTCAGGCTTCGCCCGACTATTGGTCTCCGGAGGCGATTCTGCAGGTCTGTCAGGACCGGAGTCCTCGCGTCGGCGCCTGCCCGGATCTGGGCTACTGGCTGCGCAGCGGGATCGATCCGGTGCAAGGGATCCGCCTGCTGGGCCCGCGCTTGATCACGCTGCAGCTGCATGACCTGCATGCGCTGCACGCCGACGGTCACGACGTCCCTTGGGGAACCGGCGTGGGCGAACCGAGCTGGTTCTGCGAGAAATCCATCGTCAGGGCGTACAACCCACGCTGTTCGGTTTGGAGTATTCTTATGACTGGTTGGATTCGCTCCCGGAGATCGCCGCCAGCCGAAAATTCTTCGACGATGTCTCTCGGCGGTTGCCCGACTCCAGCGCGTCCCACTCCCCACCCTGACCCGCTTTCACCACCCATTTTCCGGAAAGGCATGGTTCCGATGCGATCTGCCCCATGGCTCCTGATGCTTGTGCTGTGCAGTGCGGCAGCCGCTGCCGATGCCCCGTCGTTGGCAGGAACACACCCGAACATTGTGCTGGTCATCACGGACGACCAAGGATTCGCGCCGGTCGGTCGACATGGTCATCCCTGGATTCAAACTCCCCACCTGGATCAGCTGCACGATGCCAGCGTGCGTTTTACTCGCTTCCTGGTGAGTCCCACGTGTGCGCCGACCCGATCGGCGCTGATGACCGGTCGACATCCGATGCGAAATGGCGTGACGCACACAATTCTGGAACGGGAGCGGATGACCTTGCAGGCGACGACGCTGCCCCAGGTCCTGCAGTCGGCGGGCTACACGACCGGAATCTTTGGGAAGTGGCACCTGGGCGACGAAGAACCGTACCAACCGGAGAACCGCGGCTTTGACGAAACCTTTATCCATGGAGCCGGAGGGATCGGGCAAGCGTACGATTGCAGCTGTGCGGACGTTCCCAACAACAAGTACTTCGACCCGGTGATCCGCCACAACGGATCGTTCGTGCAGACGCGCGGGTTTTGCACGGACGTGTTCTTCACCGCGGCGCTGGGCTGGATCCAATCCTGTCAGGCCGCGGACCGACCGTTCTTTGCGTACATCACGACGAATGCCCCCCACGCACCCTACCATGCGCCCCCGAAGAACACGCAGCGATTCACGCAGCAGGGCTTCAGCGCCGACGCGGCCGGGTTCTATGGCATGATTGAAAACATCGACGAGAATGTGGGGCGTCTGCTGGACAAACTGCAACAATGGCAGTTGCTGGATAAGACGCTGATCATCTTTATGTCGGATAACGGAATGGCCGGCGGCAGGCCTTGGAACAACGGAAAACCGCTTGGTCACGCCCCCGACGGAACACCGTTGCGACCCTACAACGCGGGCATGAAGGGCCTCAAGGGCAGCGCGGATGAAGGCGGTGTACGGGTTCCGTTCTATGTTCGCTGGGATCAGCACATCGTTCCCGGCCACGACATCGACCGACTGGCAGCGCACATCGACATTTTCCCCACGCTCGCCGCACTGGCCGACGTCGCCCTGCCCCACAACCAGGTGGAAGGCCGCAGCCTGCTGCCGCTGATCGAGAACCCACAGGCCGATTGGCCGGATCGGTTCCTGTTCACTCATCAAGGCCGCTGGCCGACCGGAGCGAATCCGGACGAATTCCAGTGGAAGCGATTTGCCGTGCGAAACCAGCGATTCCGATTCGTGGGCAACACGGAGCTCTTCGATCTGGAACAGGATCCGGGACAGACGACGAACGTGATCGCGGAGCATCCCGACCTCGTGGAGCAGATGCGGGCACAGCGTACGACCGGTGGTGGCGAGAAACGCGGCCGTTGATGGTCAACGAAGATGTGCCGATGTCCCCCACGCGACCGTACCACGTTTGGTTTCAACAGCAGCGGGAAACACGAGGCATACCCGACTGGCAACCGCCGGCACTGTGATTGCGCGAACGCCGACACCGGGAGGGAAGAACGCACCGCGAAAGCTGCACCGGCGAAACGCATCCGGCCCGCGGGTCGCTACGATTCTTGTCGCCTGACCAGATTCTGGAGCGGGGTCGAGCGCGTCGCACGCGCCTCCTGAAGGTGCGCGTTTCGACCCATCCCACCCCGCAACGTAACCGAGGGAACACGTTAGATGCGTTAGGATGTGTCTCCCTCGCTGACGCTTCGGGTTAGGATTTCCCGGGCTTTGCGCACAGCGGAAGAGGGGAAGTCGGGAAGTGCGCAACTTCAAAACACGTGCCTGGGGCGTCTCGCCTCCCTGTCTGTTCGGAAGCAGCGTCGCCACGCACACTGCATGTCCGTGCAGCACACACCAGCGAAAAAGACGCAGCGTAAATACAGAAAGGCCACCCACGCGGGGTGACCTCTCTGTTTGCTCCAACTGAAGCTTGTTCAGTCGGCTTTAGCGACCATAGCGAATCACATGGCTGGCGTTGCGGACCCGCAGCTTCTTCGCGTTCTTGGCGGACGGATCCACCGGAACCTCAGGAGCTGCCTCTTCCGTGGCCGGCGTCGGCTGCATCACGGCGGGAGCTTGCGGAGCCACAACCGTACCGGTGCAACAATCAGCCGCACCGCAGGAAGGATCGCACACCATGGGCGATGCCACAGGCCGGTTCGCAGCAGCCCGCGTCGCAACCACTGTCACAGCACAGACCGTGTCTGTGCTTCTTCATCAGGCGTCCCAGCAGGCCACCCTTGAATAGCTTGTGTCCACCGCAGCAACCGGCGGAATCACAACCGCTGTCGCAGCAGGCGTCCATCGCGCCGCAGGTCGGCTCGCAGCAGGCATCCGCCGCACCGCAAGCTGGCTCGCAACAGGCATCCGCCGCACCACAAGCTGGCTCGCAGCAACCCGCGTCGCAGCCCATCTTGCAGCTATGCCGCTTCAATAGACCCGACAACAGTCCGCCGCAGTGCTTCTTGCCAAGGCAACCAGCGGAATCACAACCGCTGTCGCAGCAGGCGTCCATCGCGCCGCAGGTCGGCTCGCAGCAGGCATCCGCCGCACCACAAGCTGGCTCGCAGCAACCTGCGTCGCAGCCCATCTTGCAGCTATGCCGCTTGAACAGACCGGACAGCAGTCCGCCGCAGTGTTTCTTGCCGAAACAACCAGCGGAATCGCATCCGGTGTCGCAGCAGGCATCCGCCGCGCCACAAGCTGGCTCACAGCAGGCATCCGCCGCTGGGCCACAGGCTGGCTCGCAGCAACCCGCGTCACAACAGCCACCGGAATGGTGTCCGCTCGCACCAAGCATTCGGTTGAGCACTTCAAACCCGAAGCTCTGGGTCGACAGACCCATGGCGAGCACAAGAGTCCCGAGATACAGTTTCCACTTCATCGACCGAGGTCTCCTTCGAATAAGAACGTGCAGGCTGTCGCTTCCCAAACAGTCAACACACAAACGTCTCACAAACGGGAACGGTTGAGCGTTGAACGAAGTCCGTTCAGGGAAAACGCTTCTGGGGGCGTGAATGTAGGGGCAGGACTGTTGGGGAAGGTGGGTCGAAACCCGCAGTTCAGATCAACGGTCGCATCAGCTCCGGCCGAGCCACTCCTTGGCCCGTTTGAAACGAACCGAATCTGCTGATGCTGCAATGTGCCCAATCGGGCACGGTAGATTCCTATACGACAGATACCGTATCGGCCCGTCGCGCAAAACTGCTTGAGGTTCTTGAAACACTTCAGTTCACTTGGTTCCCCTCGACTGTTGGGCAAATCCTGACACCATCGCAAGCTGGAGAACTGTTGCCGATTCTTCGGCCTTGCCCGTTGCGTGGCGCCAGGAATCGCACGCCGGCGACGGTCGGGGGAATCGCCGTAACGGCTTTTCCATGAACGTGTTGGCACAATCCTCAGCGGGTTGTGCATCCTCAGGTTCAGAAATTGAAGCAAGAACTGAGTGGTCGGTTGTCAGGCCGTTTGGTAAAGTATCCGGGTTGTACCGGTTGCCGATCAGTCACCGGCCGACTGGGAACCCGCGATTGGCCTCCTGCGATGGATGACACACCTTCCGGAAGGACGAAGCCGGCGGCACGCCGCTGGGAAATTGTCGATTTCGAGAAGCTCCCGCTCGGTGCCATGCCCCTGTGGCTCGGCTCGGCGGGCTTTCGGCGACATCGAGGATTTTCCCGGCACTGTGCACGTGACGGAGATTTCCGCCGACGCCCGCACACACTTCCACAAACGACTCACCGAGACCTACTTCTTTTTGGAGTGCGATCCGGATGCGGCCCTGCAGTTGGACGGCGAGCTGGTGTCGGTCCATCCTGGGATGTGTGTCCTGATCCGCCCCGGTGTACGACATCGCGCCGTGGGCAAAATGCGTGTATTGATTCTGGTCTACCCAAAATTCGATCCCGAGGATGAATGGTTTGACGACGAACTCTCAATCCAATCCGTAACGTCTTCCACGTTCGCCCCGAGCTCGCGCATTCTCGCCTTCCGGCCGGACTGGAATGACTTCGAAGCTCGTCTGCGCAATCTTGCTCGCCTGGGGGGCAACGTCCGACACCCGGGCAGCAGAAGCCGCGCGGCAGGATTCGGAACCGCATCAGATCCGCCAAGCGGTGGTCGACTCCCCCATCGCGGTGGATCCGCTCGATTGGCCGTTTTGGCGCGGACCGGGATTTGATGGGATCTCCGGTGAAACGGGGTTGGTCGACGACTTCGACCCCAACGGGGGCTCCGACAGTAACGTCCACTGGAAACGAACGGATCTGGGAGGACGCAGCTCGCCCATCGTGATGGACGGCAAGCTGTACACGCTGGTCCGTGCCGACCCGGGCACATCCGCAGAAGGTGAGAAGGTCGTCTGCGTGGACGCCGAATCGGGCGAAACCATCTGGGAAAACCGATTCAATGTCTACCTGTCGGACGTTCCCGGACACGCGGGTGGGATGGTCCTCCTGCGTCGGGGATCCCGAGACGGGCACGGTCTTCGCCCAGGGAGTCTGCGGCCACTTTCAATGTATTGATGCGCGTACCGGCCAGACCCGCTGGTATGTGCCGCTTCATGAACGATTCGGACTGTTAAGCACTTACGGGGGCCGCACGAACTTCCCGGTGATCTGCGAGGATCTCGTGATCGTCAGCGGGGTGATCATCGGCTGGGGGGAGATGGCCAAGCCGGCCCATCGGTTGATCGCCTTCGACAAGCGGAGTGGCGAAGTCGTCTGGTTCAACGGTACCGCGGAGCTGCCGGAAGATACGACCTACAGCAGTCCCACGCTCACCGTACTGCAGGGGCAGATGTCGCTCGTCTTCGGATCCGGTGACGGAGCCATCTGGGCGTTTCAACCCCGCACCGGGGTGCCGATCTGGCAATTTCCCTTGTCCCGCAGAGGTGTCAATACGCCCCCGCTCGTCGTCGGCTCACGCGTCTACGCCGGCCACAGCGAAGAGAACCTGGTCGGGACAACGATGGGCGCCCTGGTGGCGATCGAGCCGCCGGCCGGACCGACGAAGCCGGGGACCGAGTTGGGAGACTCCGCGGCCACCTGGCGTGCCGACGGACTGATGGCGGGGCGGAGCCAACCGATGATGGTCGGCCAACAGCTATGGGTTTTCGATGACGGTGCCAAGCTCCGCGTCCTGGATCCGGCGAACGGTGAGTTGCTCGGTCGGCGAGTCGCTCTCGGACGGATGATGCGGGGAAGTCCGCTGCAGGCGGATGGCAAGGTCTACGCCTTCGAGTCGAACGGGCGGTGGGCCATTTACCGGCCAGACGGTCAGGGTGGGGTGGAAGTCGTCAGTAGCGGCCGGATGCCTTCCGGCGAGGAATGCCACGGCTCGCCGATCTGTTCCCATGGCCGGATCTACATGCAGACAACGGGTGCTCTGTACTGTCTGCAAGATCCCCAGAAAACAGCGGGGGCGATCGCCCTGCCCCCGCCTCCCGCGGAACCCCCCGTCTCCGAAAGCCCCGAGCCAACTCACCTGCAGGTCCTGCCGGCGGAGGTGCTGCTCCAGCCGGGCCAGACCCAGGCTTTCACCATCGCCCTCTACAACGCGCGCGGTCAACGTCTCGACCGGGACGACGCGCCGCAGTTTCAGTTGGAGGGACCGGGAGAGATCAGCGAGGACGGCACCTTCACGGCAGCCAGCGACCAGATCCACTCCGGGGTGTTCGTGCGTGCCGGGTCGGATCCCTGGAGGGTACTGCGCGCGTGCGAGTGGTTCCCGAACTGCCTTGGAGTTTTTCCTTCGACGATGACCAGGTTCCCATCCCGTGGGTTGGCGCCCGCTATCGGCATGTCACGCTGGATGATGACCTGCTGCAGGAACTACAGCAGCAGGACCCCTTGGCGGCGCAGCTGTACATCTATTTGAGGAGCTCTTTCATCAACAGTCAGCGTCCCGCGCAGACGTACGACAACAGTACACCGAAGCAGACGTGGGCCACGCTCCAGCGTTTCCTCCGCACCAGTGTCACGACGCTCGACGAGGCAAAGCAGACGATCGATCCCGCCCTGGGAATTCTCGTGGAGCATCAAGTCTTGGCCGATCGGCGATGGGAGGACGTGCCGAACGTCGGAGTCCGGCTGGTCGTCACGAAAGGTGCTCGAGCGTTGGAAGGCAACGGCGTGCTGACGAAGATCACCTCCCTGCCAAAAGGCACTCGGAGTCGTTGCTGGTTCGGACCGTCGGATCTGCATGATTACACGATCCAAGCGGACGTCCGGGTGCCATGAAGGATGACAAGCTGCCGGATATTGGCTTGATCGGGCAGGGTTACATTCTGGATCTGCAGGGCGAACACCAGCGACTGCAGATCCGGTCCTGGGACCCGCAACTGCGGATGGCTCAGACGATCGACTTCCCCTGGCAGCCCGACCGCTGGTACCGCATGAAACTGCGAACCGCAATGGAAGATGACCGAGCGGTGTTGCGGGCGAAGGTCTGGCCGCGCGACGAAGAGGAACCGGCCGAGTGGCTACTGGAGGCCACTGACGAGGTCCCCAATCGGAGCGGAAGCCCGGGCCTATTCGGCAATGCCAAAGACGCCGAGATCTATCTGGACAACGTCCAGGTGACGGCCAACTGAGTTGGAGCGAATTTCCTGTGGTGGCCCGCTCTGCCCCACGTTTATCGAGATCTATTTCGAGGCATGACCAACGATGACATCACACGTCCGATCGCAACGAGGCGGTAAGACCTACATTGCTCTCACCGCGGCCTTCCTACTTGGCACGCTGACCGTAACCTTTTTGCCCGGGGAACGCCCGAGCTGGCAGGCCCTTGCCCAGGGCCCCCGCCAAACGGCGTCCGCCGCATCTCATGGCGACTGGCCGCAATGGGGTGGCAGCTCGCCGCGCAACAACACCCCCAATGCGGAGGGAATCCCCTCGGAGTGGGAAATTGGCACGATCGATCGACGCTCCGGCGATTGGTCGCGGGAGGGTTCTCAGAACATCAAATGGGTGGCGCAGGTGGGCAGTCAAACCTACGGCAACCCGGTTGTCGCCGGGGGTCGCGTTTTCGTCGGCACCAACAATGGGGCCGGCTATCTCGCCCGCTATCCGGCTACCGTTGATCTGGGGTGTCTGGTCTGTTTCCGGGAATCAGACGGTGAGTTTCTGTGGCAGCACTCGAGCGAGAAACTGCCGACCGGTCGCGTGCACGATTGGCCGTTGCAGGGCATTTGCTGTGCCCCGCTGGTCGAGCAAGACCGGCTGTGGTTTGTCTCCAGCCGCGGGGAAGTGCTTTGCTTGGACATGGAAGGCTTCCACGATGACGAGAACGACGGCCCCGTGCAGGACGAGCCGGTCGTGGCCAAGGATGAGGCCGACGTGGTCTGGCGGTTCAACATGATGCAGGAGTTGGGTGTATCGCAACACAACATGGCGGCTTGCTCGGTGACCTCCTGGGGCGATCTGCTGTTGGTCAATACCTCCAACGGAGTCGACGAATCCCACTTGAACCTGCCGGCTCCGATCGCCCCCAGCTTCATCTGCCTGGACAAACGAACGGGCAAATTGCACTGGGCCGACGATTCTCCTGGCGAAAACATCCTGCACGGCCAATGGTCCTCGCCGGCCGTCGGCGAACTTGGCGGCGTTCCCCAGGCGATCTTCGGCGCCGGCGACGGTTGGGTCTACAGCTTCCGCTGCGACGAAGGCAAAGAGGGCAAGCCGGAACTGCTGTGGAGATTCGACGCCAATCCCAAGGAGTCGAAGTGGATCCTCGGCGGGCGCGGAACACGGAACAATATCATCGCCACGCCGGTGATCTACGCGGGTCGCGTCTACGTCGCCGTGGGGCAAGATCCGGAGCACGGGGAAGGCGTGGGACACCTGTGGTGCATCGATCCCACGCGTCGAGGGGACGTGAGCCCCGAACTGGCCGTGCGCGTGGATGATCGCTCGACGCCGATCCCGCACAGGCGACTCCAGGCGGTCGAACCGGAGAAAGGCGAAATCGCAATCGACAACCCGAACTCCGCCGTGATCTGGCATTACGATCGTTTCGACCAGAATGGAGACGGCGAGTTCGACTTTGAAGAGATCATGCACCGCAGTTGCGGCACGGTGGCGATCAAGGATGATCTGCTGTACATCTCCGACTTCAGCGGTCTGTTTCACTGCCTGGACGCCAAGACCGGTCAAGGTCCACTGGACATATGACATGCTGGCAGCGGCCTGGGGATCGCCGCTGATCGTCGATGGCCAGGTTTACATCGGCGATGAAGACGGCGACGTAGCGATCTTTCGACTGAGCGACGAGGCACAGGAGCCGATTGCGGAAATCAACATGGGCAACTCGGTGTACAGCACGCCGATCGTGGCCAACAACGTCCTGTTCATCTCCAACAAGACTCACGTCTTTGCGATCCAAGCCGATGCCGCGGCGAACGGTTCGAGCACAGCGCAGGTCGAACCGCGGGGGACGCAGGAACGATGAGCAAGCGAGTGCTGGACGTGGGCAACTGCCGCCCGGATCATGCGGCCATCCGCCGAATGATTCAGGAGCACTTCCTCGCGGACGTGGTGCAGGCGCACCAAGCCAACGACACGCTCGCTTTACTGCGCGGCGAGCCGTTTCATTTGGTGCTGGTCAACCGCAAACTGGATGTCGACTATAGCGACGGGATGGACATCATTCGACAGATCAAGGCAGACCCGCAGCTGCACGAGATCCCGGTGATGATGGTTTCCAATCACGCCGATCCCCAGCGGGAAGCGGTCGCGGCGGGGGCCGAACAGGGTTTCGGCAAACTCGCGCTCGGCGACCGAGCAACGATCGAGCGGTTGCGCCCGTATCTGGAATAGACCGGAAAACCGCGGGCCCGGGAGGACATTCGCGGGGAGGCTATTCTTCCACGACTTCCTTGACTTTCTGCACGAAATGCGGCGATTTGCCGGACTTCGACAGTTCGGCCGCCTTCTTTTCTGCCGCTTTCTTTTGGCTGAAATCGTACAGGGCCACTCGCCGTAGCGACTGGTTGAAGACCCCCCAAAACAGCTTCATGCGGACATCCGCCACGACCTTGCTGCGGGAGGTGCGGCGCGTCGCCTTCTTTTTGGGAGCGGCCGCCGCGGAGCTCTTTTCCGCCTTTTCCGCAGCCTCAACTTCTGCCCGCCGCTCTTTTCGATTTACGACTTTCCGCGCCATTATCCCTCCCAGTCGGGCCTACCGGGGACCTGACCAAATTGCCTTGGAGAAGCTGCCGAATTGGCTCTTTATGATAACGAAATCCCCCGTTGGGGGCTACGGGGCGTCGGCGGGAGGCGTCCCCTTGCCGGCGCGGAGGTAGGCTGCCCGGCGGCGGAACGACTCTTCCGCCGAGGGCAACGCCTCGGCGGGAGGCCGATCCAACCGGTGCTGTTGCCACATCTGTGCGAGCTGGGATCGGCACCAGCCGCAACCGGTTCCTGCCCCGTGGCACTCACTGAGCAGGCTCGCCGTCCGCGGCTGATGGATGCGCAAGTAGTTCACAACCTTGCGGCGCGTCACGTGAAAGCAGAAACACAACTCGTCATCCAGATTCACGCCGCGGCCTCCTCCGCACCACGCGCCAGCACCCCGGCGATCTGACAGGCATCTTCGAACTGTCGCAGATCCAGCGCCTCCGCCGTCGTGTGTTGGTGCCGTTGGCCGCATCCGAGGCTGACCGTGGGAATTCCCTGCGCCGAGATCCAGTTCGCGTCCAAACCGCCGTTGGTCACGGCTAACTCGGGCGAGCGACCGACTTGGCGGACCGCGGCTGCCGCGGCGGCGACACAGGGATGATCCGGGGGCAGGCAGAACGCTTCGTAGTCGAGGCGACCCGCGATGGCGACCTTCGCTGGCTTTCCGTCCGCATCGCAGATTTCGCTGGCGGCGTTGCGAAAAGCTTGTTCGATCTGTCGGACAATCCGACGCCGGAACTTCGGTTGGTGGCTTCGCGCTTCGACCGCTACACGGGTGCGATCGGCGACGACGTTCGTGGCCGCCCCGCCGCGGATGATGCCCACATTGCTGGTCCCGGTCCCCTCCGGCTGCGTGACTTTCCCGTGCCATCCACCGCGGTGCAGGTCCGCGATGGCCAGCGCGGCTACGGCAATGGCGCTGATGCCCCGTTCCGGGGCGTTTCCCGCATGGCTGGCCCGCCCCGTAATGTCGATGGTCATTCGATAGCCGCCGGTGGCGCCGATCGTCAACTTCGCCGCATCGCCGCCGTCCCAGTTGAACGCGAAGCGGGGTTTGCCGAGCAACCCGAGTCGAACGGCGCGGGCACCCTGCAGCCCGATTTCCTCCTGTACGGTCCACAAGAACGTTAGGGGGGGGCCCCATCCCGGATCTCGGAGGAGGGATCGAGCGGTGTGCAGTAGCACGGCCACTCCCGCTCGATCGTCCGCCCCCAGGCCGGTGCGCGGATCGGCGGAACGAATGATGTTCCCCTTCCGCACGGGTTTGGCGCTAACACACAGCGGCACGGTGTCCAGATGCGCCATCAGCATTCGGCGCGGCACACCGCGGCGTCCCGGCAAGCGAAGCACAAGGTTGCCTACTTCGCCACCGGCCGGGGTCCGCCGATGGGCGGCATCCTGCCGAATCCACGCTGGACGCGCCCCAGCTGACAACAGCTCTTCGCGTACAAAATCCACGACACGGGCCTCCTGACCGCTCGGCCCGGGAATCGCCAACAGCTGCATCAGCAAGTCGACCGGGTCCAGATTCTTGCGGGCGGAACGAGGACCGGGGGAACGTCGAGTCATTCGCCTTCCTCCGAGGAATTCCATGGGAATTGAACAACGTCGGCTTCTGATTGTCTTCCGCCGCTGCGCTTCTCACCAGCCCGTTTTGCGTACAATGTCGGGAAACCTCCCCTTCCGGGTCTGCCTCTCCTGTTGGAACGGAGCTGATGCCCACGATATTTGCAAGCTATCCAGGCGCCCTCGAAACATGGCTGGCCGAGCAGCATCAGCCGCCCTACCGCCGCCGGCAGATCGCCCGCTGGCTGTTTCAGCGACGAGCGGGCAGCTTCGCCGAGATGAGCGACCTTCCTCGCCGACTCCGAGAGTCGCTTACGACCCAGTTCGAGTTCTCGTCGACCCGAATCGTACGCCATTCGCAGTCCAGCGACGGCACGGAGAAACTGTTGGTGCGGCTGGCCGATGGCAACGACATCGAATGTGTGCTGCTGCGGGATGGTGCTCGACGCACGATCTGCATCAGTTCGCAAGTCGGCTGCGCGATGGGGTGCGTATTCTGTGCCAGCGGTCTGGCGGGCGTAAAGCGGAACCTGCTGACGGGAGAGATCGTGGAGCAGATGTTGCATCTGCAGCGTTTGCTGGATCCCAAGGAGCGGTTGAGTCACGTGGTCGTCATGGGCATGGGCGAGCCGCTGGCGAATCTGGACGGTCTCTTGCCTGCCCTCGATCTGGCTCGAGCCAAGGAAGGGCTGGGGATCAGCGCGCGGCGCATCACGATTTCGACGGTCGGATTACCGCAAGCGATCGATCGCCTGGCCGGTTTGCGGTCGCCCTATCACCTTGCGATCTCCTTACACGCGGCGGACGATCGCTTGCGGAATCAGCTGGTCCCGGTCAACCGCCAGGTCGGCTTGGACGCCATTCTGCAGGCGGCACGCCGATTCTTTGATGCCACCGGGCGGCGAGTCACATTTGAGTATGTGTTGCTAGACAACGTCAACGACGGAGCCGTCCATGCTCAGCAACTCGCTCGCCGGCTGCGCGGGCATCCTGCGTTGGTCAATCTGATCCCGTACAATCCGGTCGAGGGCCTGTCGTATCGGACTCCCTCACGCGCGGCGGTCCAGCGATTCTCTTCGGTACTGACCGAGGCAGGAATGACGGTCCAGGTTCGGCATCGGAAAGGGAGCCAGATCGACGCCGCCTGTGGGCAATTGCGACGAATGGCGGGCGGCGACGCCGCAGCTGATTCGGTGGGGGAACGGTCGAGTGCCGCAGAGACCGGCAAAACTTTGGCGGCCGGCCGGGGTTGAAAACGAGCGGAACGGAAAGGGAGTTGACGACTTGGCCACCAGCGACAGCGCGATCTACGCCAGTAAGACGCTGGACCCCGACGCTCGGCTGATGCTTCGCGTGCGCGACGGGCAGGCAGCAGCGTTCGAGGAGTTGGTCCGCCGCTACCAGAGTCGCCTGTTGATGGTGCTAGAGAACATGGTGGGGCATCGGGAGCAGGCAGAAGACTTGACACAGGAGGTTTTCTTGCGCGTTTTTCGAGCTCGGCACACGTACACGCCGGACGCCAAATTCTCGACTTGGCTGTTCACGATTGCGAACAATGCCGCACGCAACGCGCGCCGCTCCTACTCCCGGCGCAAGGAAGTGCACGTGGAAGGCCACGAAAGTGGTCCGCTCGGTGCCCACCCCCTGGAGCAGATGGCGGTCGCCGCCAGCGGTCTGATGCCCAGTCGCCAAGTCGATCGCGGAGAACGCGCCCTGATGGTCCGACAGGCGCTACAGAGCCTCAATGAACGACAGCGGATGGCCGTCCTGTTGTCCAAGTTCGAGGGCATGAGTTACGCAGATATTGCCGCGACGATGGACTTGTCGCCGTCCGCCATCAAATCGTTGTTGACGCGCGCACGCCACAATTTGCGGGTGGTATTGGAACCGTACATCCAGAGCGGGGAATCGCTCACCGCACGCTTGCCCGGCGAACCGAGTGGAGAAAACTGATGTCGTCACCCGTGAGGATCACGATCCGATGACCGGCCAGCCCAAAAACTCGGCAGAACTCTCGACCGATCAACAGGCGCTGGTCGCCTACTTGGACGGCGAACTCGATTCCGCTGGCGTGATGGAGGTCGAAAAGCGTCTCGCCCAGGATGCCGATTACCGGGAGCAGTTGCAGGAGTTGCAGCGATCCTGGGACCTGCTGGATGATCTGCCGCAACCCACGGCCGACGAGCAATTGACGAAGACGACGGTCGAAATGGTCGCCCTGCAAACCGCCGACGACGTTCGGCAGCAGGAACCTCAACTGCGGCGCCGTCTTCGACTGCGCCAAGTGGCGGTGGTCGGCACCTGCCTGCTGGGGTTGATGCTCAGCTATTTCGCCGTCCGCACCTGGCTCGACCGGCCCAATCGCCAGTTCCTGGAAGACCTGCCGGTGATCGAACGCGTCGATCTCTATCAGTACGTAGATGACATGGCTTTCCTCGAAGCACTCGCGGAAGAAGGGCTATTTGATGAGGACGTGGATGCTCCCATGGCAGACCCAGCCCCGTAGTGGGTGGGGCGTGTGGTTCCTGCTACTCGGCAGCGGACTACTCTGGACTTCGCCGGTTGCAGCCGACGCGCCGCTGGCCGATCGCCGCCAGGCGGTAGAACAGTTGTCTCCGGCGGCCAAGCTGGAGCTGCAGCGGCAGAAAGAGCGTTTCGAGAGCTTACCGCTGGCGGAGCAACGACGGATGCGGGACTTACACCGGATGTTGGAATCTCACCCCGACAGCGAGAAACTGCGGCAGGTGCTGGAGCGATACGACGTCTGGCTGGGAACGCTCTCGTCGGCGCAGCGTGCCAAACTGCTGGCTTTACCGGCGGCCGAACGAATTGCGCAGATTCGAGAAATGAAACGCCGTTCGGAGGAAAGCATCTTCGGGGTGATCACCTCCTCGCGGCTCAGCCGAGAGGACGCCCGCCTGGTCTTTGACTGGCTGGATGAGTTGACGAAAGATCAGGAAGAGGAGCTGCGCAAAGCTCGACCCGCGAGCACGTGGCTGGGTGGATCGGATCCGAGATGGATCCCGCCGCCGCTCCACGATGTTGCGAATGCTGCTGGGCAAAGAAGGCCCCAACGTGCTGCCCCAGCCGACCCCGCAACAGGTCGATCAGCTCGTGCAGCAGCTGTCGGAGGATGCGCAGCAACGGTTTCAGACGCAAGAGGATCCCGCGCAACAGCAACGACTGGTCCAGCAATGGATCCAAGCCGCCTTGCTGAGCCGCCTGTTGCCGCCGCCGGTCAGTGACGAGGAACTGCAGCGGTTTTTCGTCGAGGACTTACGACCGGAAGAACGGGAGTCCCTGGAGCGGATGCCACGCGATTTGATGTCGCACGAACTTCGGCGCCGGTACTTTCACTATCAGTTGCGCCGGCGGATGCCGGGCAACGAATTTGAACCCCGCCGAGAGTTTGAGCCGCGGCGGCCACCCGACGAATGGGACCGCGACCGCCGCGGTGGTCGCGGGTTTCGTGACGGTCCGCCGGGAGGTCCTTGGGACTCCTCCGGGAAGAGACCGGAAGGCCGACAGTCCAGCCGTCGTGGCCCGCGAACCCCGGACGCGCCGAAGGAGCGGGACGAACAACCGCCCTCGAACGGCGAGTCGTCACGGCCGACTGGCCCACCGGGGTAGCACACTCATCAGGTAATACGCGCGCGGGACACCGAATTCGAGCCATTGATTCCAGGCCGGCGTGGCGCGCGTGCGACGAACGAGCCGCCAGCAGAAGATCGATCAATTGCAACGGACTGCGGTACTGCACCACACGCACCTCCTGCGGTTCGAAACCGGCCAGCTCGGCCGCCCGGTCGATCGCCGCTTCCAGAAAGCCAATCTCGTCGACCAAGCCGTGTTGCCGGGCTTGTTGGGCCGAGAAAATCTGACCGGTAGCCAGCTCCTCCAGCTCCCCCTCCTTCCCACGAAATGCGGGACGGCCTTGCCGCACAATCTCCTTGAAACGGTCAAATGCCTCCTCCATGTAGTCCTCCAGGATCTCTCGATCGTCGGCCGAAAGCGGCTTTGTCATGCTCAACAGCCGTTTTCGCGGGTGGCTGGCGATCGAATCGTCCTTGATATCCAATCGCTCCATGAGACCGCTCAGATCGTAGTGCGGAACAATCACGCCAATCGAACCGGTCGTCGTCGTCGGCTCGGCGAAGATCGATCGCGGTTGATCACCGACCGCCATCGCGATGTAATACCCCCCACTGGCGGCCACGCTGCCCATGCTGACGACGAGCGGGATTTCGCGCTCCTGTTTCAATTCACACAGGTGGTGGTAGAGATAATCGGACCCGGTAATCGTGCCGCCGGGGGAATCGATCCGCAACACGATGGCCTTCACCCGATCATCCTCTCGAACGCAGTCAATCTGACGTTTGGCTTCTTCGCCGGTCCCGATCACGCCGCTGATGTTGATAATGGCCACCTTGTCACGGGCGGATTTTGAGCGCGAGTGATATTGCTCCTGTGCGCCGCCGGTCGTGTCAAAATACTCTCGATGGCGCGTATACAGGCCGAGAATGATGAAAAGGCAGACGAGACATCCGATCCATCCCAGCCAATTCATCCAGCGGCCAAGGCGCCCAGGATGCGGAGCAACGCGTGCGACAGCCGCGGCAGAAGGCACCGCTCGACGAACGACTTCAGGTTGCACGGGAGGGTCCGGGGGTGACGCTTGGGGGTTATCCATCCGTTTCTCGCTTGTTCCGAAGTAGGGTGCGATGGTGTTGCCAGATTGAACGATCTGTCGCTAAGCTATGCCCAAACACGATCGCCTTCAAGGATCGAAACTCAGAACCCATCCCCCAACGGTTCGCGTGGCAGCTTCTCGACCGCTGGCGCAACGGACGCCGCGTCGGTGACGCGGCTGGGGGCTTTCGGTTCTCGGCGCCATAAGGAAAATCGCAGTGATTGTCGCAGCATCCACCTCTTCGTTTCCCGATCTGCCGTTGTTGGACACCTTCGACCGACTCTTGGATCTCGAGTTTTCCTCCGTGGAAATCTCGATTCGCGAGGGAGATCAGCAGCTGTCCCCAGCCCAGGTGCTGCAGGATCCGGACAAGGCGATCGCCATCTGCCGAGACACTCATCGGCTCGGGATCGCCGCCTATTCCGTGGATATCACCGCCCAGGGGGATGCGCACTACGAACAGTTCGCTGCCTGCTGCCGCTTGGCGCGAGCCACCAAAGTGGCCTGCATTTCCGTGCCTTCCGGCGAGTTGGGCACGCCGTTCAATGAGGAGGTCGAACATCTGCGGCGGCTGGTCTCGATCGCCACACTGGAAAGCGCCGTAGTCAGCATGCGGACGCAGATCGGGCGGTTGTCGGAGGACCCGGACACGGTCGTCGTGCTCTGCGACAACGTCAAGGGACTGGGGGTCACATTGGATCCGAGTCACTTCACGTGCGAACCCAATTCCGGACGGAATTACGAGAAACTGCTGAAGTACACGTATCACGTCCAACTGCGAGATACGAGCAAAACGGAACTGCAGGTTCGGGTCGGGCAGGGAGAAATCGATTACGGTCGACTCTTGAACCTGCTCCGGCGGACGAAGTACGATCGGGCCCTCGCGGTGGACATGTGGCCCATGGCGGGCGTCGATCACACGGGGGAGATGCGCAAGCTGCGGTTGCTGCTGGAGAGCCTACTCTAAGGCCATGCGGGCCATCGACCCGCGGCCATCCGCCCGATCTGCCATCCTCACGTGCTCCGGCCCGCCTCCCGGGGAGCATCGGGGAGACCGGCCAAGCGTGCTCCACCGATCGCCGATCCCACTCACCGTACCGTTTCCTCGATCGGCTGGGAGTTGATGATTTGCAGACGATTTGTCGGTACACTGCCAGACGGACCGGTGGACTGCTCCGCCGGCACATCGCGACCGCTCGACCGTTGGAGGATCGACCCACGATGAATCGCACGCCTGTTGTCTGTCGCTACGTTTTCCCTATGCTGTGCACCTGCTTGATCGGGAGCATGACCTGCCCGCTCGGCACCGCCCAGACCACTTCCTCTTCGCTGAATACGACCCGCGAGGCAAACATGGAGCTCACTCAGCAGCCATTCGGCAAAACCCCCGATGGACAAACGGTGACGTTGTACACCTGCGTGAATCAGCAGGGCTGCGTTCTTAAGTTGATCGACTACGGGGCCATTGTTGTCGCCGTTGAAGTCCCCGATCGCCAGGGTCAGCTGTCGAACGTCACCCTGGGGTTCTCTTCGCTGGATGGTTACCTGCAGCGACATCCGTACTTTGGCGCTACCGTGGGGCGATATGGCAACCGCATCGGCGCGGGAGAATTCCAGCTGGAAGGACGGACCTTCCAGTTGGCAACGAACGATGGCGACAATCACCTGCACGGTGGCGAGCGGGGATTCGATCGGTGCTTCTGGGAGGCGGAACCCGTACGGTCGGAGAACTCCGTCGGCGTGAAGTTCTCCCGGCTCAGCCCGGACGGCGAAGAAGGCTATCCGGGGAACTTGCGAACCACGGTCGCGTACACGCTCAACAATGAAAATGAGCTGAAGATCGAGTATCACGCGACAATCGACGCCCCCTGCCCGGTGAACCTGACGAATCACTGCTACTGGAATCTGGCCGGAAAGGGCACGATTCTCGATCACGAACTGATGATTAACGCCGATCGGTTCGTCGCCGTCGACGACGGTCTGATCCCCACCGGCGACCTGCCGCCCGTGCAAGGCACTCCGCTCGATTTCACGCAGCCGACGCGAATCGGCGCGCGAATCGATCAGGTCAAGGGAGACCCGGGCGGCTACGACCACTGCTTCGTACTGCGGTCCGACGACGGGTCGCTGGCGCTGGCCGCTCGCGTCCATGATCCCGCTTCCGGTCGGATCATGGAGGTCCTCACAACGCAACCAGGGATCCAGTTCTATTCCGGGAACTTCCTGGATGGGACGGCTGCCAACGGCGAGTACCCACAGCACGCCGCGTTCTGCCTCGAAACCCAACACTTCCCGGACTCACCAAATCACCCCAATTTTCCAAACGCGATCCTGCGGCCGGGTGAGACACTACACCAAGTGACGGTCCACCGATTCTTGACTGAATCGCACAGCTCAATCGGCGGATCGGAATAGAATTCCCAGTAGCAACGGCAGCAGGACAAGGTTTCCCAACAGACCGCCGAGCATGGCGAGGCTGACCAGTGCGCCGAAATAGACGGTGGGAATGAAATGGCTGGTTGCCAGAACGAGGAATCCCACCATCAGGGCGATGGTGGAAAGTACCATCGCCTGGCCGACCGTCTGCTGGACGTTCTGTAAGGCCTCGGCGACGGCCCGTCCGGCACGGCGTTCGCGTTGGAAACTGGTGATGTAGTGGATCGAGCTGTCGATGGACAATCCCATCGACACGGCCGCAATCATCGCCGTCCCCATGTTGATCTTCAGCTCCGGCCAAAAGGCGGCGCCGATCCACCCCATTCCGCCGAGGACCATCAGGATCGGCAGCGCATTGGGCAACAGCGCGATCAGCGCCAATCGTGGATCGCGGAAGGCGATCGTCATCAACAACCCGATGCCGATCACGGCAACGAAGAACGTACGCCATTGATCCTGCAGCAGACTGTGGATCAGGTCGGCCAGAAGCACGAAGTACCCGGTCAGCGCGCCGATGGAAACTGACGACGACTGATCTGCTCCACTTGACCGATCAGCTGCTGCTTTTCCTCAGCCGTTTGCCGTTCGTGCACTCGCAGCATCAACCGCAAATAGTGCTGACCATCGACCGGGTCCTCCCCATACAACGTTTCGTAGAATTCCGGCATTTGCCCGCGAACGGTGGTAAGAGCCGTTCGAACCAGGGGGTCGCGGAGCAGTTTGAGCTGTTTCTTCAGATTCAACGGGGAGAGAACCTCGAGCACGTCGGCCAGCGAAAGCGATTTGGTCATGGCCGCAGATAGCGGAGGGCCGGCCGAGTTCAGCTCCTCGGAAAGCTGTCCGACGCGGTCCAGAAAATCCCAATTCAAGTTCTGCGGCGCCGGAATTACCAGATCACAGACACCCGCACCGCCCAAATGACGCTCCACGAACGCATACGAACGCACGATCTCGCTGTCAGCCCGAAAGTTTTTCGTGAAATCGGTTTCCACCTCCAGCCGCCCCATGCCCGCCAGTGCCCCCGCCACAATCAAACCGATGGCGAGCAGCAGCCCTAGCGGGCGAGTGCGGACGAATTGCAGTAATCCGCGGAGCCGCCGCTGCAGCGGTTCGGCTCCCCAGGGCGACCGCGGATCGCGATCCCATGTCCCCCATAAGGCTAAGCCGGGGACGAGCAAGGCGACGCTAACCAGCACCATCAGCGATCCGATCGCCATCATCAGGCCGAAATCATGGACCGGGCCGACGCGAGAAACGGTCAGTGCCAGGAAGCCAACGGCATCCGTCACACAGGCCCAGAAAATTGGCCCGGCCAGGAGTTCCGCGGTGCGTCGCAGACTCACCTCCGGCGAGAGCCCGCTGGCACGGAACTGCCGAAAGCGAACGATCACATGGACCATGGTGGCCACACCCACGACCAGCACGACCGCCGTCAGCATGGAACTGACCATGCTCGGGCGCAGCCGAAACACGCTCAGAGAGGCCTGCGTGGCCAGCAGCGCCAATTGGACGACCGCAATGGGAATGAGTACCCAGCGGAAACTGCGGAAACAGACCAGAATCGTCAGCCCCAACAGGAATGCGGACCAATGTCCCAAGCGCCGCCCATCCTGTTCGACGTATCGGAAGCCGTCGACCACCAAGACCGGTTCCCCCGTCAAGCGACCGTCGGGCAAATCGTCCGGCAGCGTGTGCAACACCTGGCGCAATTGATCAATCGTCGCGCGGCGACTGATCGGCGCAGATTCCGGCGGCGCAAGCAGGCAAACAACGGAAACCGTCTGGCCATCCGCACCGTGAGTGAAGCCGGAAAACAACGCGCGCGTTCGCCGGGCCAGTGGAAGATCGCTGACGATGGCGTCACCGCGTAGCGGTTGATCGATGCTCAGCACCGCTCGCACACCGGGTACCGAGGCAATTCTTTGGCGAATCTTCGTCAGTCGGCGAATGCCGGCCCCGTCGGCTGCAAACAATTGCGGATCCGAATAGACGGCCAACGCAATTTCGTTTCCACCGAAGGTCCGCTTCAGTTGCCGGTAATCGCTCAGAATCGGGCTATCCGGCGGGAACATGTTTTCGACCGAACGGTCGAAAGTCAGCCGGGAGGCCAGCACCCAGGAACCCATCGCCAGCAGCAGGGCCAGCAGCAGCAAGACCCATCGCCCCGCGAGCCAACGATCCACAATCCATGCCATCAAAGTTTCGACTCCCGCGGGCCAGATTCCGCCGACAGCAGCTCGGTGCCAGCACGCTCGCCGGCACCCGATCGACGCAAACCCTTAAACAAAAACAATTTACCGCCAATCCCTGAATCCTCAACCCGCCTTGCTCGAGGATCCCCCCGTTCCTATAATCCGCCCCCGGCCGGGTCCGACTTCTGGAGGCACTCCGTGACTCCTGACCTGCCCTTGCTTCCGAGAGCACGGGGGCGTGTCGGCCCGTGCGGGTAAGGAAACCCTGCCCTGATCATTGTTGTGAATCACATTCCGAAGGCTGGCGATCGCGAAACTGCCGCCCGTCGCGCACGGTCTTTCCCCGTGCGCTCGGCATGTCGCTGCTGCGCGCTGCTATGCCTGCTGCTTCTGGGCCGCGCACAGCCGTCGGCCGGCCAACCGCCGGTCGTCCCCGATTACGTGGACCCATCCACCACGAGCCCGGCGAGTCCTTTCTTCTCCCCATCCGCTCCACCGACCGCGACGACGCCGCGGCGGATCCGCGTGTTTCCGCGGAGCAGTGTCCGCTGGCAGGCCCGTTGGTTCCCCAGTCCCAATGGCCAGGAACGGATTGGCGTGATCGATTCGGGAATCAACATCGTCATTGATCAGGTCGCGGGTTTTGACACCGTCGACATTTCCACTGATCGATTGGTGATCTGGACACCAAGCGAGCAGTTGCCCAACCTGCGCGGCGACGGGTCGCAGTCGGAGGAAGTCCCGCTGGAATTCTATATGGAGGGCAACATCGTCTTCCGGCAGGCCGACCGAGTGATCTACGCGGACCGGATGTACTATAACGTGCAGGGGGAATTTGGGGTCGTTCTAAACGGCGAGATGTTGACCCCGATGCCCGGCTATCAGGGTTTGGTGCGGCTGAAGGCGGAGGTTCTTCGCCAGGTGGATCGAAATCACTTCGAGGGCTTCAACGCTGCGGTCAGTACAAGCCGAATGGGGGTTCCCGGGTACTGGCTCCAGTCCGGCTCGTTCCAGTACGAGGATATCCCGATCAGCTTGTCCGCGCCGCCGGTCGTCGACCCGATGGCTGATCGACCCCGCGCCGAGTCCCGCAAGCATGTCAGCAGTCGCCAAAACTCCGTCTACTTGGGCGGCTGGCCGATCTTCTGGTGGCCGTTCATGTCGGGCGATCTGGAGCGGCCGACGTATTACCTCGAGTCCTTGCGATTCAACAGCGACTCGGTGTTTGGGACGCAAGTCCTGACGGACTGGAATCTGTACCAGCTGTTCGGTTTCCATCGCGCGCCGCCTGGCACCAACTGGACGGCTTCCGTGGATTACCTCAGCGAACGGGGTTGGGGAATTGGCACGAACTTCCAATATGACCGGGACATTTCCCTTTTCGGACATACGGCGCGTTCCAACGGGTTCCTCGATGCCTGGGGGATTGATGACAGCGGTTTGGACAACCTGGGGCGAGAACGTCGCCGCTTGGTACCGGAGGCCAACCCGCGCGGCGCGTCTATGGCCGCCACCGCTCCCGCCACAGCAACGGTCATCAGCTCTCGGCCGAATTGGGGCTCATCTCGGACCGGAATTTCCTCGAGCAATATTACGAGCAGGAGTGGGACGAGGAGAAAGACGAAACGACGGGCGTGGAACTGTTGCAGCAGCGCGGCGATCATTCCTGGTCTGTTTCCGCGGACGTACGAGCGAATGACTTTTTCACGCAAACCGAATGGCTGCCGCGTTTCGATCATTTCTGGATCGGCCACCCGCTCCTGAGCAATTGGGTAAATTGGACCGAGCACACGAACGTCGGTTACGCCAGACTACGTACGCTAACCGAACCCCTCAATTCCTCGCAGGCCGCTACGCAGGATCCGCTCGCCTGGGAGAGGGGTTTCGGAGAGCAATACGAGGGTCTTCGGGCCGCTTCGCGACAGGAACTGTCGCTACCGTTGGATCTCGGCCCCTCTCGGATCGTTCCGTACGTCCTGGGCGAAGCCGCCCATTGGACGCAGGATCTGGAAGGCAACGAAGTGTCACGACTGTTTGGCCAAGCAGGCATCCGGGCCGCCCTTCCCTTCTGGCGCACCGATCCAACGGTACGCAGCACGCTGTTCAATCTGAACGGAATGGTGCACAAAGTCGTTCTTGAGGCCGACCTATTCTGGTCGGAAGCCGATCTCGCAATGGATCGTCTGCCGCTATACGATCCGCTGGATGATGATGCGGTGGAGTATTTTCGGCGGACGTTCTGCGCGAATGTTTTCGATTGCCTGCCCGGCAGCACCGTGCCTTTGCCCTTCGACGAACGGTATTACGCGCTGCGTTCCGGATTGCAGCGCTGGGTCACCTCACCAAGCACCGAGGTGGCCGATGACCTGACCACAATGCGACTCGCCGCTCGACAGCGGTGGCAAACCAAGCGAGGCTTGCCCGGCCAACAGCGGATCGTGGACTGGATCACGCTGGATTTGGAAGGGTTTGTGTACCCGGACGCTGAGCGCGACAATTTCGGGCAAGAGGTCGGCCTACTGAGCTATGATTTCCGCTGGCATCTCGGGGACCGGTTCACCGTGTTGTCGGACGGCCAGTGCGACTTCTTCGCGGACGGACTGCGGACAATTTCTGTGTCTGCGATGGTAACCCGCCCCGGGGAATTGCGGTACCTGTTCGGAGCCCGTTCGATCGAGGGCCCCATCAGCAGCACGTTGTTGTACGGCTCCACGAGTTGCCGTTTGAGCCCGAAATGGATCATCAATTATGGTAGCACGCTGGACCTAGGCAGCACCGGCAACATCGGACAACGGGGCGAGATCGTGCGGGTCGGCGAATCGTTCTTGGTGGGGCTCGGATTCAACTACGATGCGAGCCGCGACAATTTTGGAGTCCAGTTCGGCATCGAACCTCGATTCCTTTCCCGTCGGATGGGACGGGTCGCCGGCAGCCCGATTGCGCCGGTGGGAGTCAATGGCCTGGAGTAGAAGCAAGTCCACTGATGACGGAGCCCGAATACAAAGCGACCGGATGGTCTCAGAAATTCCTCCGCGCGATCCGCGGGTTGCGAGTCGGCAGTCGCGGGGAGTCCAGTTTCTTCGTGCATGTGCCGACGGCTTGTTTTGTATTGGCCGCCGCGGCACAGCTGCGCGTGAGCGGACTGGAATGGTGCATTCTGGTACTGTGCATCGTGATGGTCTTGACCGCCGAACTGCTGAATTGCGCCCTGGAGCGAATGGCGCAAGCCGTGACGCAGCAGTACGATGAGCGAGTGCGTGACGCGCTGGACATCGCCGCAGCCGCCGTCCTGATCGCCGCCTTGGGATCGGTCGCAGTGGGAACCGTCATCCTCGGCTATCGGCTGGGAATCTACTTGGGTTGGTGGCAACTCCCGACCGGTTAGTGAGTGTCGCACGGAACATGATCGTGATCGTGGCGACGTTTCTTTCGAGCAAAAAGGGCAACGAGACGCTCGACAGGGAAGTGCGTCGCGCCGCAGCCCGGAGCGGGCCATCGCCGCGGGCGGCCGCCCCACTGCTTTCCTTCGCCGAAGCCAGGCGTGCCGAGGGGGGTGCCGCCTTGGCGGAAGGGCGATCACCGGAGCGGCGATTCACGGGGTCGCGCGGGTGGTCAAGGAGTTGCGGCCGTGGACTCGGGGGTGACGGCCGGTTCGACAAGGATCGGTTGAAACTGCACTCGAACGCTGGAATTCCAACGGCTGCGGAGCGGCTCCCCACCGGGGACCAACATTTGCAGTTGCAGCTCTTGACGATACTGGCTCTCGACGAGGTGGCCCGCCTCGGCATCGAACAACAAGATCCCGTCGCTTTCCTGCGTTTGCAGCTCGATGGTCGGAGGTTCATTGGACGGTTCGACTGAAAACTGGCAGGTCACCTGAAATCGTTCCAACGGTCCGGCGGCATCTCGTGGCTGCGGGCCGAGATACTTGTAGCGAGTTGTCCAAGCGCACCGCCGTGCCAGACCGGGCAGGACCGTTTCTGCTCCTTCGTTCCATTCCTGGTTCACTTCGAGTGCCTGTTCGGGAAACTGAAGATACCCGCCGCGCAGAACACCGCGCCAAGGATCTTGACCGAAATCGCGGCGAAGCAGCGTTGTATCCGTCGACAGGGGCTGTCCGGCGGGCGGTTCTTCGGGCAGCAGCATCGCGCCGCGGGGCGTCAGGCGGCGCCGGAATTCGACGCCCACCAGTGGCCGCCAGTAATTCGCCAGTTCGACGGCCGCGCCACGGGGGTCGGCTGTTTCCTTGGAGTCGTATTCGACGAGCCCAACACCGGGACTGTCGACCGTCTGCATCACGGATTGCAGCGTTTGCACGAGCGTGAAGTTCCCCTGGTCGTCGACGCCGAGGACCTGCCAAGTGAGCTGCGCCTGGGACCGCTCGGAAATCTCGAAGCTCGTTCCTCGGCTCTGGCCACTCGTCCAGGCGACCTGAATCTGGTACGCCTGTTCCGGCTGAAGCCGCCAGCGGAACGACGTGGCGGCCGAGACCGTCGTAGTCGCCCCCACCAGGATCCATAGCCCGGCCAGCGTGCAAGGTCGCCACCAACGATTCTGCTGCGCGTGCGGCAAAGTCTCGATCCTTAAACTTGGGCTTGGCCCGCTGCCTCCGCAGGCTCCTCGTGCGTTGTCAACGCCGAAATGGGGGTTGCCTCGGGAAGGAAAACGCCTGCTGAGCCGTTCGAACCATCGACCGTCCCGTCACTTCCGGCTCGGCGGCCTCGCCCTCCCCTCAAGCCAACACCCGATTCAAGCTCCGCCAAAACTAGTCCAACCATTCCTTACGCCGGAGTCGATCGGGCACATACTCTTGCGTGACGTAGCTAATGTCCTTGCTGATCAACGCTTCGACTTCCAGTTTGAAGTCGTTCTTTAGCATGCTGACTCGATCTCGCGTTGCCATTCCCGTTTTTTCTGGAACCACGGGTACTGCGCGATCTGCCTAGCTCGCTTGCGATCGTTGTCGTTCATCGCGATCTTCACGCTGTCGTGACAGATCACAGCGCTCGAAGTCAATACTGCGCAGGCCCAGGAACTTCGCCTCGGGAATCGCCATCCGCCGCGACTCGAAGGCCAAGTTGATCGATCCCTGTTTGAGCACACTGTAGATGTAGTATCCCCACGGGTCGTTATCCAACAGGCAATAGATGGGCAGTTTCAATTCATTGTGCAGCCGGTTCAGCAGTCGCCGCACGCCGCGGGGTGGTTGTCCTTGCCCGTGCGTCAGCAGGCAATTGTGTTCCCGCCAGAACTTGTCTTCGTTGAAGCGTCGCCAGACCGTGTCTTTTTCGACATGCAGCACGAACTTGGCATCGCATTGCACGAACTGCACCTTCTGGCTCGACGATCGACGGAATGTTGTAGCCGCCCGAGCCCATGCGTGAGCAGTCGATCGTGTCACCGCTGTCGATCAGCGTGATCGGTCCCACCATCGTGCCGCGGTTGGAGGCGTACAAATGCAATTCTTCGCGGAGGCTATCGAGCAGGACTTCGACATCCTCGATAATCGGATCGCATTCGCTCTGATCGCTGGAACGTCTCTTCTTTCGTGCCTTCGATCGTGTGCTTGAGCAGATAGTACAGACCACGAATGCTGGTGGTCTTGCCTTGTTCGATCAGACTTTTGCAGCCACTGCCGACGAGGATGGTTTGCATGTAGGCCTTGGCCTGCGACAGATTGAACAGTTGTCGCCGGTTCGTATTGTTGCCCATTTCGATGATGCGCTTCCGCGGGCTGTAGCGGACGTTGGAGAGCGTGCGGGAGGGGATATCGAGGTGCAGATCTCGGCGTCTTGTCGGCCGCCTTCACGACGCCGTTGGCTAATGCCGCCCAGGGAAGACAGCGTCTGTCGATCGCCGTCGGAGAGCGAGACCGCTGCGGCCGAGATGCTTCGAACGAGCCGGCTTGCGTTTTGCCATGTGGCCATCCTCGAGCAGATTGCAGAAAACAGGGCCGATGTCGACGTATGGAAGCTTGAGTGAATCCGCTTCGCTGTGCCTTGTCCGCCTCGAATTCCTGCGACTGGATCCCGGTCAGTGGATGGTCCGGCCGGATAACTGATTCCAGTCACATTGATCCTCGACATCGGTATTCACTACGATCGGTCTCCGAACGTGCGCCTCGATCCGGACTGGCCGCGATCATCCATTTGCAGCATCGGCTTCGGCCGTCCGCTGCTTGGCCACGACCATCAGCTGATCGTAGAGTTTCGTCTGGTCGATCCCGTTGATTTCACTGACGGCCTCGGCGACTTCGCCCAGGTATCGCAGAAACGATATTTCGCCGTTCACCTTCCTGGCGCACGCGGTTGCGCCGCCGCAAGTACATTCCCAGTTTGCGACCGGCCGACTGCAGTGCCAAGTCGCAGTTCCTTCTGGATTTCGGGATAGGCAGCGACCGCTTCCTTCGATTCACTGGTAAACGGAACCCAGACGCTGGCGATGTGCACCATCAGCGGTCACGGGCCCTTTGGGCAGGCTGCCGCGTGATTGGCTCAAGCCCGTAGCTGCGCCAATTGGTTCCGGTCACGGTTTGGGTAATCGCACAGGCGGCATGTTGAAACTGCAGCGGCACGCGATTGGCCAATCGCAGCACCTCCATCGACTGTCCTTCGCTGATGTTAACGTTTTGCATCGCGTGCAGCAGCGCATCGACTTCCTTTGGCTTGAGACGTCCGGGGGTCTGGCGGGTCCCCAGCTGAGCCTGTCTTGAGAATCCGCTCGGCCGCATCGGCTCCCAGCCCATTGAAGGTATTGATCAGGAACTGGCGAACGGTTCGGGCGTCGGTTTCCTCCAGCAGCTCGACCAACAGTTCCCTGGTCACGCGCTGCGTCGGCGCCTCGCCTCCGTACGCCAGGCCGACCTCAATTTGAAACGGGATTGCCGCGATAGACGGAGGGCGGCCGCGTGGCGGCCGCGTAAAACTCACCCGGCACGACGTGGTCGCAGGCCCTTGAGAATCAGATCTTCGCCGATGGGCGAAATGCAATCGGTGGACGGGTTCGAGATCTTGGTGTTGCTGGATGGCCTCGTACAGCGAATCGGCTTCGCGTTGTCCAATCCGAGTCGTGCGGGCTCGCGTGCTGAGCTTGGCCGATTCGCAGATTCGCCGAGCTACCGACGGACTGACTCGAGAGAAACTCTGAGTCAGAAACGACGTGAGCGTCGGCTCGGGGTTTCCTTCAGCATCGCCGCCAGGCGTCCCAGTTCGACGCCATAGGGATGCGGCTTGATCTCCTTCGGTTCCGTCGGCAAGTGCTCGGTCGACCGCGCGTAGATCCGCTCGTTGCCGTCCGGGATCGATGTAGTGCAGCGTCACGTGCGGATTGGCAATCGCCGTCTGTTGCAGGTACTCATCAACACTGCCGCGTCCTCGTTGGTAGCGAGCTTCCAGTTCGATCGTCACGCGCGTGCCGTGCGGCGAATCGACCCACTCAATCCCGTGCTTTTCGATAGTACTGTCGCCCTTTCTCACCCGGCGGAATGTCGACGCCGTCGCCGCGGCCGTTGAGGATCTCGGGCTGGTTCTTCTTGGTATCGATCTGAATTTCGTAGTAGTGGGCCGGCTTACGTTTGGAGACCTTCGAGATGATCTTGACCGGTTTGCCGGTCGTTTGCACGCCGTACATTCCCGCGGCACTGATCCCGATCCCCTGCTGACCGCGACTTTGTCGCAGGCGATGAAACTTGGAACCATACAGGAGTTTGCCGAAGATCAAGCGGAATCTGTTTCTTGAGAATCCCTGGACCATTGTCCTGAATGCCGACCTTGTACCGCTGCGCGGCCGGTCTGCTCGATATGCACCCAGATCTCGGGCAGGATGCCCGCCTCTTCGCAGGCGTCCAGCGAGTTGTCGACGGCTTCCTTGACGGTCGTCAGCAACGCTTTGCGCGGATTGTCGAAACCCAGCAGGTGTCGATTCTTGGCGAAGAACTCGCTGACGGAAATATCGCGCTGCGACTTGGCCATCGACTCGGCCGTGGCCCGTCGTCGGCGAGGCCGGTCGGAATGGCCGTTCGATTTTCCGTTACCCGATCCGGAAACGGACCGTGGAGTCCGTCGGGGGGCAGGCCGCGAGTCGGCTCTCGAAGCGGGCAAAATGGGTACTCCTTTTTCCTGGCGATGGGGTGGCTTCCCGGCCTCCTGCCGCTCCGCGAAGCGTCGCGAGATACGCCTTGGGATCATGACGCGGCCGAGCCGCCGAATGCTGCACAGCAATCCCGGATCGGTCGGCTACGCGTTGCTTCTCCCAGGCCCCTGGGCGTCGCCATCATGAACAAAACTGGCTTGGGCGGATTATAACGGCAGTCAGATTATCTTCCCAGCCGACTTCCGCCCCACAAGACCGGCTCAACGGGTGCAACTCGCAGATAAAGTCTCACTCCTACCACGCCGTTGAGCCGAGATACTGTTAGGAGCGGAGGTCACGGACCTGTCGCGACCCCGCCCCGATCCTTCCCGCCTGCATCTCCTCCTCCCGATGAACGCCAACCCGCCAGGGCCGTTCGTCTCCTGTCCTGCCGTGCTCCGATAAGGAATCCTGCCATGCGACTTCGTACGCGGCACCTCGCCGGTGCAACCTCGCTATTCTGTCTGTTGCTGCTGACGCCCCCTTCGCTTCCCGCCCAGGAAGGAATGACCTACCCCGCGGAAGCAGCCAACTGCCCGGTCGACGAAATGACCTATCCGTCGGAAGAGGTCGGCTGCCCGGACGAGGGCATGTGTTGTCCATCGGACGGAGCCTGTGCGCCGAACGGCTATTCCGACGCAATGATGGGCGGCTGCCCTTCCTGCAAGCCGCCGTTGGGGGCCCGACTACACGCGGGAATCCGGAACTGCATCGCCGGCTGCTGCCAGAAATTCCGGACTGCGGGCCAGGGCTGTTACGCCTATCGTCCGTACACGGAATCTTCCCAACCGGACCTGTTCTACAATTTTTACGTCCCCAATCCGCGCGGTGCGGGCGGTGCGGCTTACCCGGCTCCCTACCCCACGCCCTCGTTGGTGGGTCACACGTATTACACCTACCAACCGCTGATGCCGCATGAGTTTTTGTACAAACATCACCGGACCTATCACCAGTACTACAACCAGGGAATGGGAATGAATCGTACGTCCGTGCGATGGTACGGCACACCGTTGCTGACCACCGCGCAGGGTGTCCGCCAATTCTTTACGCTTCCCCGCTGATCGATTGCCCTCGTTCAGCGATCACCAGTCTCGGGGTGAGAATCATGAATCGGATCGTACCTTCGCTGATTGCGATTGTCTTAGCCGTCGCCGTCGGCCCCCGCCTCCTGCACGCGGACCCGGGCTCCCACGTGGTCCGCAGCGTGCATCACGACCGCGCGGGCCGCTGGTATAACGCCAATCGTTCCTGGCACGCGCCCTTCGGCCATGTTGCATGGGGTCGCCCCATGGCGCTGATCGTGCCGCCCACCGTGAATTTCCAAACGGATTACTCCTGGGGCGTGGCCCGCACTCGGATGACGCCGATCAATCACCAATTCGCACGACCGGTCGCCATTCCGACGACCGGGAAGCCATTTGTGCCGCCTCCCCCGTGGCCCGGGGACACCCAACAATTCGGGGTCTATTACGTGCGGGGCCCCTGGTAACGCCCCCCCGGCCCAACCGTATCCCCTACCTGTAAGGGGCAGTCGCGTCGCCCGTCGACCGACTGCCCCTTCGGTTTTTTCTGCTCGAGCAGATCCCGGCACACCGCCGCCCGGCCAAGACTCTTTCCCGACCAAGATCGCTCCCTTCCACGCACCTGGTCCCGACAGCGCGTAACACTTCCCGGGAGCGCCTCGTCGCCTTTTCTGCCGGGAGGCAACGTCACCACGAATGCGACAGGCCCGTGGGACACGCCGCGGCCGATCCTTCCTGGACCTCGCGCGCCCGATTCACCAACCTGAGGGCCTTTCACCAGAACGCAGATCCTCGCTTCAAGTCCCTACAAGACCAGCGGTTACAGCCGCCCGCGCTTCCGCGCTTCCCCAATTCAGGGAATCCCGCCGGGTAACGTCGCCGTCTTTTGGGCTCGGTCGATCGAAGCGAACTCGTTCCCGCGGAACGAGTTACTGCGATTCGCTCGATGCGAACACCGAGCTGGCATAGCGCTTGCTTACCTATCTTCCGACAAGGTGGTGCAGATCCCGCCTCGAATGGAATTCGTGTTGACTGACGGAGCGCAACCTCGCTTGTGGCTCTTCGCCAGGACAGTTTCTGTGGTACGCGACGGGAAGACCGTCCCGTGAACGGAGCCGGTCGCGACACCGGGATAACCCAAGTGGACTGCCAGCGGACAGCCAGCGCATTGAGAGGGCGAATGTTAGTGAACGAATGATGGTTCAGTTCACAGGAGAGGACAGAGGTATGAATGCTGCGGTATCGCACTACGACGAACAGGAGTTCAACTACAGCTCTCGAGGGAAACGAAAGAAGTCCACACCGCCGAGCCATGCGCGCCGTTCCGGCAATTCGGCACGAAGAGTGGTCAAGACTCCCGTGCAATTCAACGGCATGCATCGGCGACGGTCGAAAAAAATCAACTGGTGACGTAGCGCACTGGTGAGGGAACTTCTCGGAACGTGTTTCGGCGCGACGAACGTCGCGTGCGCAGTGGAAGTCTGCGCCAGAAACGTTGCGAAGTAGCATCGTCGAGATTTCGTTCGGCGGCCGACTGTGGCCGCCGAACGCCCGTAAGCGAAGAACGACACCCGGCGGGCCGCTTGCTTGAGCGACGCGAAAGGTGTGTTGCGCGCGGCGCAGAAGGTCGGACGCGCATGAGAAACAAAAGCAGTCAAGTTGCAGGGAGCCCTTGTTGAGTAGACCGGCGAAGATCAATCCTAACGATGGCAATTACGATTCCGCGGGCCGCTGGCGCAACCGTCGCGTGAGACGTCGGCGGATCGCTCCCCCCGAATCGGTCAGTGCCTGGTGATGTCAACCGGGCGGCTACGGCGCGAGCGAATTTCGCAGGCGGCCACGCAGGGTGGCTGGAACACGGTGGTCTGCGCCGATCCCCCGAACGCACTCGCGGCGGCGCGCCGCTATCGATTCCAACTCGCCTGGGTGGATCTGGACAATGGCGGAACCGCACCCGCGGCGTTCCGCGAATTGTGTCAGGTGCTCGCCGACCTGCCGGGCATGCTCCTGGCAATTTGCGGAAATCCGGCCGACGCGGAAGAAGAGATCTGGGCCCGTCAACTGGGAGTCTGGCTCTACGTGCCAGGATTATCGAACGCCCCGGTCGACGAGTTGTCCGTTCTGTGCGAACAGGCGTATCAGCTGACCATGATGCCCCTGCCGGCTCGCTGAGTGCGCGTCGCCCGGACATGTAGCGTTCGTGGGAATGTTTCTTCTGAGCAGAAAGGGCGACGAGACACGTCCGGCACGTGCGACGCGCTGTAAGCAGGCCACACGCAGCGGTCCGCTGCGAACCCGGATGGCGCCTGACACGAGCACCCACGGGGATGGTGAAAGGAAATCCGTCGAACGAGCGGAGAGAAAGCAACTATGAATCATACGCCGCTGATGCACCCGGATGACGCCAACGAGGTGCCACCGTCGAAGACGCGAAGCGAACAGCAACAGTTCAAGAAACGCATTCGGCCGGTTCATGCCACGAAACGCTCCAGCACGCCCGCGCGGCTTCGCGGAATGCACCGGCGGCGGCGGAAGCGATCCGACTGGTAACCGTCAGAAGATGCCGGCGCCGAAGTCATCGTTCCGCGCCCGGTCGTTCGGCACGTCACGCTCTGCTTGCTCCGCGTGCTCGGCCCGCTGCTGGGACGGCGCACGGTGAGGCGGCCGGGGTTCGGTCTCCGCCGGTTGAATCTGAGTTCGTTCGGGCATCTTCGCCGGCACTCGGTCAGGCTCAAATTCGTAGTGGTCGTCGTACTGGGAAACGTACCCCGGCTGCTTGGCCCGTTCCTGCTCGGCACGGTACTCGGCAATGACTCGTTCCTGGATCATCTCCCGACAGATCGAGTTGATCGGATGGGCAATATCCGCGTACAACTTCGCGCGCCCATCCTGATCCTTGGTGGCCAAGTCTTCCTTCAGCCGCAATCCGCACTGGTTGCAGAATCCTGCACGAAGGTGGTTCTTGCAGCCGCACTTTGGGCAATGAGCGGTCAGTTTCCGGCTCGGCATCGCGACAAAGGGCCCGCTGGAACCTTCGATAATCTTCAGATCGCGGACCACAAAGCAGTCGTCAAAGGTGATTGAGCAAAACCCCTGGAGACGATCGTCCGTGTCTTCCATCAACTTGATTCGGACCTCGGTAATATCCACGACCTGTCTCCTCTAGGTTAGGCTCGCGTACTGCCTGACTTGACGCACCGCGTTGACGGACACTACGCGAAAAACACGGCCCAATCGGTCGCGCCCGCAGCCATCCGGCCACACGCTGCGCATGTTCGCATTGCGACAGACGCCAAAATAGCCGCTGCCACTGCCACTCAATTGATGCCCCAATACGTCCACTCGTCGAAACTCATGCCGCAGCCGCGCGACATCCTCGGACCCCTGCAGCGCGGCCTCCTGAAGTCGATTCCACAGGCCGGCGGACAGCGGCCCGCTCGATCCCGCCTGCCATAATGCTCCCGCACGCTCCACGCGGCGCGGAACCTTCGGCACGCGGGTCTGCTGATACACGGCTGCTGTGGACAGCCCCCGCGCGGCCGCACCAACACGAAATGCTGGGGAGCTGCCGTCGGCAGCGGCTCCACTCGCTCGCCCCGACCACGGCAGATCGCCGCGCCACCCGCCAGAAAGAAGGGCACGTCACTACCCAGCTCCGACGCAAGGCTCATCAGTCGGGACCATGACCAGTTCAGGCCCCATAGCAGATTGGCCCCTAGCAGCGCGGCCGCCGCATCACTGGAACCACCTCCCAAGCCGGCGGCCGAGGGAATCCGCTTCGTGAGCACGCCGCGCAAACCGGTGGGTACGCCGCTTCGCCGCTGCAGAAGCGACTACGGCACGATAGGCCAAGTTGTCGGTCGAAGTGGGTAGATCACCCAACTCCTCCGGACGGTCCTCCGCCCGAGACCAGCGACACGCCAGCTCGATTCGCGCATCATCGGTTACAGCGAATCGGAGCGTGTCGTACAGACTGACAGGCACCATGAGCGTTTCGATCTCATGAAAACCGTCATCTCGCCGTTCCAGCACCTCAAGAAAGAGGTTTAGCTTGGCCGGCGTCCAGATTTCAATACGCGTCCTGCGTCGAAGCACATACATGCCTTACCTGCACGATCCATAGCTCCGGGGTTCCATCCCATGCGTGGAAATGCGTTGCGCCTTCAAAAGAAACGCGAGATCATCCAACGATCAACGGACACAAGCAGATTTTCCAAAATTTTAGTCGGCCCCCGACCGTGGTCAACATCAGACTGAACGTCTTGGACACTATCTCTTGCGCCTCAGGCAGGTCCGCGCAGGCCATGCGACTTCGCCCAGCCGGCCCGATCGCAAGACGATTCTCCCCAACGGCGCCCCCACGTTGTTGCGCAACTGCCGCTCGTGACGACTGAGATTCACCGTATTCCCCGCGAAAAGAAGCTTGCGCAACCGGCCGAACGCCCCTCTGTCAGACCTTCGCGAGAACCCGCCGGGAACCGTCCCCAAAAACCCCCAAAGCACACTCCCGACCCAGGCACCCCACACAACCTACCCCACCAAGCAGTCACGCGCGATTCCCCCGGATGGTTCAGGTTTCGGGCGACTTATCGGAACCGGCCCAATGCTGTCGCAGGATCGCCAATCTTTCGACCAATTCTTGCTCGAACCCTCGGCCGACCGGTTGGTAGTATTCGCGGGCAACTCCCAGGTACTGCTGCGCGGCCACACCATCCGGCGTGTCGTGCGCGTTCACGTAGGCAGTCCCGTGCTCCAAGCGGGTCGCGCCGCGGTAGTGTCCATCGCGCAAGTGACGCGGAACCGGTTGCACGCAGTCCTGTTGCACATCTTGCTGCGCCCGACTGCAGCGCGACCGTCGAGGCATTGGACTTGGGAGCACAGGCGAGGTAGGTGACCGTCTGCGCGAGCGTGAGTTGGCATTCCGGCAGGCCGATGAACTCGCACGCCTGCAACGCGGCAACGGCCAGGGGCAGAGCTTGCGGGTCAGCATTTCCCACATCCTCACTGGCCAGAATCACCAAGCGGCGGCAGAGAAACCGGACCTCTTCGCCACCGGCCAGCATTCGGGCAAGCCAATAGATGGCGGCATCGGGATCGCTACCTCGAACACTCTTGATCAACGCACTAGCGCAGTCGTAGTGCAGGTCGCCCTTTCCGTCGTAGGCAAGTCCCTTCTGCGGTAGCGCTGCGATCACCAAGGAGCGTGTGAGCCGCAGCGGGCCATCGCCCGCCGAAAGCACGGCCACTTCGAGTGCCGTCAGGGCGCGCTGCGCATCGCCATCGCTGAAAGCGGCCAGGACCTCCAACGCTTCGTCCTCCACCTCGACCTGGCGGTTGCCCAAACCGCGCTTCGGATCCTGGAGAGCGGTCCGTAAGATGCTTTGGATTTCCTCCCCCGAGAGCGGTTCTAAGGCAAACACCTGACTGCGACTGACGAGCGCCGCATTGACGGCGAAGAACGGATTGCTCGTCGTTGCGCCGACGAGCAGGACAACACCGTTTTCCACATCATGCAGCAGAACATCTTGTTGGGCGCGATTGAAGCGGTGAATCTCATCGACGAACAGCAGCGTACGCCGTCCGTTGGCCGCCAATTCATCACGGGCCTCGCTCAGCAGCAATCGCAGATCTTTCACGCCGCTCGTGACGGCACTCAACGGACGATAGACGGCGTGAGTCTCCCGTGCCAACAGATGCGCAAGCGTGGTCTTCCCCGTGCCTGGCGGACCGAACAAAATCACGGAGCCAAGTCGGTCAGCGCGGAGCAATCGCCACAGCAGGCAACCCTCGCCTAGTAAGTGTCGTTGTCCGACGAATTCCTCCAGCGACCGTGGTCGCATTCGCGCGGCAAGCGGTTGCGCCTGTCGCAGGTGATCTTGTTCCAGCGCATCAAATAAAGACATTCCTCACTCCTGACCCCGCGAATTCGAACTACGATGACTATCGTACGATGGGGAACGGAACCGTCAACGTAGACCACACGCTGCGCCGCGACGAGTGCCAAACGACATGTTCGCCCCGTCCGACGCTGTCGCGCGGAATGACTCCACAGCGTTTGTCAAGAGCGAACACGGGTCCGTTTTTCGACCGGAGGAATGTCCCTTGGTATCGTTTGTCGGCTACGTTTATAATACGAGTTCCGCCTCACCGTGATTCGTACATCATGGCCGGTGCCATGACCCCAAACAATCGACGGATACTGATATTGATAAGGAGCTTGACCGGTGCCGGTCGTCCGCCCCAAGATCGCCGAGTTGGTATTTCAGGTGTTCGGCCGCCGCCCTGCACCCGGAGCTGTTCGAGTTCCATCAAACGCGGGTCGTGGAACGGGGTGGCTATCACGCCAAAGTCCAGATCACGAGTGCCGGCCACTTGGTAACTTGGCGGTACGGGGGAATCACGCTGACCGAGGTAGCCACATCCGCACACCACCCGTTGCCGCAACGCCGTCGACTCATCTGTCACCGGTTGCAGGGCGAGCGAACCGACAAGGTGGAATGCCGCGATGGCTGTCGCTACGAGATGAATGTCCAGCTTGAACCGCTGGATCCGGAGGTTTTTTGGGGCTTCCAGCAGGAGTTGATGCTCGACGGTCGTCGCCAAGGCATGTTGCATGCGTTTGATGCGAGCGGCCGAGTTTCGCTGGGAGCGATCAGCTACATTCACTTGGAAAGCCGCAATCGCAGCTTGCGCGTGCAGGCTTTCCACACCTTCCCCGACGACAGCGCCATCATGAAAAGCCAGTCGCTGTTCCGGTTGCCCGACTAGAGCACATTGCCAACCCTCTTCCGGAGGTCGGGCAGTTGATAAGTTGTTGGTTCCAAAAAACATGGCACCACCCGCCCGCACCGCGGGAGGGTCGGACGCGGAGCGGCCGGGGAGGGCGAAACTTCTGAGCCATTTTTCTTGGCAGACTCTCGGCTCGGCGGGAGCCTCGCCTTCCCGGATTCGAAACTCGCCCCCCGGTTGTAAAACTCCGCCTCCCGGGTTCGAACGGCGTTTTATTCACGACGGTGCGGCGAATGGTCCTCCGGAGACAACGCGAAACGGGGCATCACCGGACTCTCGTCGGTCGTCCGGGGCCCTTGCCGCGCCGCCGTCAATCGTCGAGTTCCGCCAGAAATCGGCGGATCGCCGCATTCACAAGCTGGGGTTGTTCCATCGGCGCGAGATGGCCGGCGCCGGCGATCTCCTCGTACCGGGCGTTTGGCAGGGCCGCCGCGAGAGAGCGCATTTCTGCGGCCGGTGTAATTTGATCATCTTGTCCGCAGAGGACGAGCGTCGGTTGCACGATCTCCGACAGCTGCGCCCGCCTATCCGGCCGACCGGCCATTCCGCGTTGGGCCGCAGCGAACGTGAAAGCCGAAGTGCGCGCGATCATTTGCCGCGTCTGCTCGACGAGTTCCGGAGCTTGGGGAAGCGTGCCGCCAGCGAACAGGCGCGGCAACATTTCGTCGGCCACGGCCGATACTCCTTCGCGCACTGCGCCTGCGCTGCCGCCTCCCGTCCGGCAGCTACTTCCGGCGTGTCGGCAGCCGCCCGGGTGTCGCACAGAATCAACCCCGCCAGGCGCTCCCGATAAGTCTGCCAGAACTGCAGCGCCACGTATCCGCCCATCGAAAGGCCGCCGATTACGATGGGCTGGTCTAGCGAAAGTGCATCCAACAATCCCGCCAGGTCATCCGACATCTGCCGCATCGTCATCTCACCGTCCGCCGGACTGCTGCGGCCGAAACCACGCAAATCGGGGGCCAGCAGCCGACAACAGTCCGAGAGGGGCTGTTGCGGAAGCCACATCGTATGATCGAGTGGAAACCCGTGCACTAACAGCAGGGGAATCCCTTGGCCCTGATCGAACAGGTGGATCACTCCCTGGGGCCCCTCGACAATTCGGTTTACCATCCCATGATCCTTTCGACACCGCGGCCGATCCACTGCAGTAGCAGTACGCCGACCGCTCCCCAGACCACCCAATTCCACACGGATCCATCAACCGGTCTCCGACCGGTATACCAACGGCGGATCTGCCAGACTCGGTAGGGCACCTGTGCCAGGATCAAACCGAACCACAGAGGCCCGGCAGGATTGTATTGCCAGGCGGCCGCCCAATCGCCGTGCGCCAAACTGATGAAGCTCCGCGTCATACCGCACCCCGGGCAATCGTACCCGGCGATCCAACGAAAAGCACAACTCATGGGCAGCGACCGGCCCACCAGCGGAAGAACGACCCCTCGTCCCGGTTCCACTCGAAGCAGAAACGAGGTGCACAAAACGAAGGTGGCCAGCAGCAAGTAGGACCACTCCTGCCGCACGGAGGCGGAATCGCTCCGAACACACTCCGCACGGACCGGCGGTTCCGGCATTGGTTGTCCCCCGGGACTTGACGGACCCCCGTGCTCATTCATCGACAACAACTCGACTCGGGTCAGACGCTACGGGGACTCGCTGGCCGATCCGTGCGGGACCGACGGGGACGTATCGGAATTCGGCTCCACTGCGGCGGACGCTTCCCCGGATGAATCCGTCTCTTGTTCGCGAAGGGCCTTTTCGAACAGTTCCAATTGGAGTCGAATTTGCCCCGAACCGGGTTCCCGTTCGACGGCCCTTCGCTGGTGCTTGACCGCCTGCTGCAGTTCCCCGACCGCGTAATAACAACGCGCCAACGTATCCAGGTAGCCCGGATCGTCCGGCATCAGTTCGAGCGACCGCAGACTACTCTCCAGGGCGGCTTGCAGATCCCCATCGGTATTGGCAACCAGCCAGGCGAACTGATTGAACATCAGGGCCAGTCGATCCTTGCTTTCTTCGTTCGGCGCGGCCTGGTAATTCCGGTCGGCCAACAGGATCGCCGAGCGGAATCGATTGGCCAGTGCGTCGATCCGTTGCTGCGTCCGTTGCCGCCAGTCCTCGGAGGCCTCGGGAATGCGATGCATGGCAATCAGAATATCGGCGTTGAACGCATCGTGACTCAGAGCCTGCTCCAGTTGTTCTCGTTCTTCGTCGAACAGTCGCTTGGCGTGCAAGTCTTTGCGCGTGAGAGGTACATTTGTCCGCGAATGAGCCCCGGATCACGCTGGAGTTCCTGCAGGCGGCGAACGATCGTCGTGTCACGATCCAGCAGTCGCACGACTTCCTGCAAGGCGTTGTACGCCTCGTCGTAGCGGCTCCAGTCATGCAGCAGCCAGCCGAGACGAATGCGGGCCTCGAGGTTCGGATGCGTGCCTTCCTCCGATGACTGGATCGTCTGTCGATACTCCTGTTCGGCCCAGTCCACAAATCCTCGCTTCTGCAGGTCGCGCCCCAGTTCGACGTGGAGGAACGGTTCTTCCGCCACCTGCGTCTTGCCGGGCTTGGGCGGCTACTCCTCCGCTGCGGCCGTCTGTCCCTGCCGTCGACAGACTCCGCGCGGCGGTACAACAGGTAGCGGATCCGTGTCGAAGGCTTCGGAAAACTCCTCCGCCAGCGCCTCGATCAGCGACCAGGCGGAGCGTTGCAGGAGCCAATCGGCCGTTTCGAGCAGGTCGACGCGGGAGGCCTGCTGCCAATCGAGCGTGCGGCGCATGGTCGCGATCGCCTTATCGCGATGTCCCTGCTTCTCCCACATGTCAACCTGCCACCGCAGAAAGTCGCGGAGGAGTTCCAAGCGGAGCTTGTCCGGTCGCAACTGCAGCGCCGCAGCCTCGGCCTCGGACAGCCGATCCCAGTCCTGCCGACCAAGGAGGGATCTTCCAGGTAGCCGGCATAGACGCGGAGCCATTCCGCGCCGGTCCGTCGGCTGGTCCCCACCGCTTGGTCGATCCGCTCCGACCAGGGCACACCCTCGCCCGGCGCGTCGGGCAGCGGATAGCCCAAGGCCAACAAGGCGGCTCGTTTGGAAAGATAGTCCGAGGTCTCGAAACGCGCCAGTCGGCAGAGCGGTTCCAGTGCGACACCACCGGCGAGTCCGGCCAGACGTTGCAGGTCGGATTGCCGTTCTTCGAGGCCTTCCCGCTGGTAGCTTCGCAGGATCTCTTGAACTTCGGGCGAGTCGTCTTCGCGGACCCACGACACGCGGATGGCTGCGCACCAGATACTCGACCTGCTTGCGGACCTCCATGTCCTCGTGCAACTGGGCGTCCTGCAACGCATCGAAAGCCTGCACGCCCAATTCGGCCAGTCCGAGCGGGCTTTTCCCGCTGGGAATATTCGCGGGAACCAAGCTGCTCGATCAGCCGTTCCACGCGAACCTGGGCCGGCAGCGGTGCCGGCAACGAGTCATCGGCGGGAGCCATTTGGCCCAGCAGCAGCAGCAGTGAGCTCCAGCCAGCCAGCGGGGATCACGCCCACGACGACCCATGCAGCAGGAATGGCTAGGTCGAACCCCGTCGTGTCATGGCCACCTGCTTCCCGATCCGACAGTCGGCAGCGCACAGAGTTCTTCCACCGTGCGGCGGAGACACACTGGGTCGTACCGCCGCGCACCGACGATTCCACCCTTGTGTGGCTCTCGGATTTCGCGATCGCGGGATACCAGCCGATGAATCACGAGCAAGCCGATGCGCCTGTCGCCGGCGTCAGCGGCCTCGTCCATCTCCTGGATATACCGCCGCAATCGTTCGTTCTCGTCCAGAATATCCTTGAGCCGCAGCATGTTCTGCACACGTTTCAGCAGTTCCGGTTTGGTCACCGGCTTGGAGAGGAAATCGTCGGTCCCGGCGGCCACGGCGCGTTCGATGTCCCCCAGTTCGTTCAGCGCCGTGACCATCAGCACCATGATGCGACTGGTCTTGGGATTCGCCTTCATCTGCTGACAAACCTCAAAACCACTTCGTTTGGGCATCATCACGTCCAGCAGAACCAGGTCCGGTCTGAAAGGAGCCGACTTTCGCGATCGTCTCTTCGCCGTCGTAGGCAAACTCCAGTTCGCAATCGACCTCTGCCAAGTACGCCTCCAGCAGTTCGGCGTTCGCCTGGTTGTCGTCGGCAATCAGAATCTTATTCTCAGACATGATGGACTCCGGCCGCAGCGGCTCGCGTGCCAAGTTCAAACCGTTTCGCAGGCCAGGCCGGGCACCGGGAAACTCTGACAGAGTTCCGCCACGGCCGGGCGGTATGTCTGGACAGTTGGGTCTCGTCGTCCGGCTGTTGCAGCGCCTGTCAGCATCCAGCCGCCGATCTGCTGCATCTCGTCGGTGCCCATTCCGCGAGTCGTGAGTGCGGGGGTCCCGATGCGGATCCCCGAGGGGTCCATCGGCTTGCCGTTGGTCGAAGGGGATCATATTCTTGTTGACCGTGATCCCACAGCGTTCCAACGCCCGTTCGGCCGATCTGTCCGCCCAGGCCGAGCGGCGTGACATCGGCCAGCACCAGATGGTTGTCCGTGCCGCCGCTGACCAGTTGCAGACCGCCCTCCTGCAGGACCGCCGCCAGCAGCCTGGGCATTTTCGAATGACGCTGCGGGCATAGTCACGGAACTCCGGCTGCAGGGCTTCGCCCAGACAGACCGCCTTGCCGGCAATCACGTGCATCAACGGGCCTGCCCTGAAGTCCCGGGAAATACGCTGCGATCCAGATCCTGCGCATACTGCCTGCTTGCACAGGCAGAGGCCCGCCCGGGGCCCGCGGAGCGTCTTGTGAGTGGTCGTGGTCACGAAGTCGGCCACCGGAACCGGATTGTCGTGCAGCCCGGCCGCGACCAAGCCCGCATAGTGGGCCATGTCCACCATCAGCTTCGCGCCGACCTCCTCGGCAATCTCGGCGAATCGGGCGTGGGGAATCTCGCGGGGATAGGCGCTGGCTCCGGCGATGATCAGTTTCGGACGGTGCTCCCGCGCCAGGCGGCCACCTGATCAAAGTCAATCCGCTGCGTGTCCGGCGTGACACCGTAGTGCTCGAAGCGGTACAGACGTCCGGAGATATTCAGTTTCATCCCATGCGTCAGGTGCCCGCCGTGGGCCAGGTCCAGTCCGAGGACCGCGTCCCCCGGTTCGAGGACCGTCAGGTAGACGGCCATGTTGGCCTGCGAGCCGGAATGCGGCTGCACGTTCACATGCTCGTGCACCGAACAGTCGCTTTGCCCGCTCGCGGGCCAGATCTTCAATCACGTCCACATGTTCGCAGCCGCCGTAGTAACGGCGTCCCGGGTAGCCTTCGGCGTACTTGTTGGTCAAAACGGTACCCACGGCCTGCAGCACCGCCGCACTGGTGTAGTTCTCGCTGGCGATCATCTCCAACCGTCCCGTTGCCGGTCGGTTTCGGCCTGGATCGCCGACCAGACCGTCCGGGTCCTGATGCTGCAACAGATTCATGATGGACACTCACCTCCAGGGAAAGGCTTTCGACGGGCCGACGGTCTCCCGGCACCCGCCGCCCATTGGTATGCAGTCACCCAAAGGTCTGATTTTTGGCTGCGGATGGGAAGCGTCAATCGGGCGAGCTGGACCTGCGAGCGGCTCGACCGAGACCGTCAGCTGCGCCCTCGATTGTCGCCGCGCCGCCCCGCTCGATCATTGACCTGCAGAAACAACACACCGGTCGTGCTCCGGGTACGAGCAGTGCGATCACGACCGATCGGGCAGCGGCTGCAAGAGCGCGGCCTGTTTTCCCGAAGCGTGCGGAGTGGCCGGACGGCAGCCAGCAGCATTCCCAGCGGCGCCCCGTCATAATACTCTAGCGTGACTCCGTCCGGTTCACACCACCAAATCTCGCGGTTCCTGGGCCATCTGATAGCGTCCTTTGGCGCGGATCCGATAGCGACTGGCCGGCCTCGGAGGGCCAAGCCGGTGGACTGCCAGCCCCGATGGGCCGCCACGCGAATCCCGCTTGCCCCGGAGCAGCCGGTCGGCCGGCGGATAGGTCACTTGGTCTTCCGCCGGCGTCGTAACCGTAATCCAGATGGGCGAGAAACAGCTGCCAGGCTTCCTGCAACTCCTGAGGCGAGCCTCTGCAATGTTCGCCAGAAGTCGGCTGGTTGAAGTCGGTCGTCGGATCGCCGAACCTGGCGAGGCAGCCGACGAAAGAGCGGCCGCCAGCGAGGATGGCCATCCAGAAAGGCGGCCGCGGCCCATGCCCAGGCATAGGGCTCAACCTGGCGAAAGCGAGCCGTCTCCAACTGCAACACTTCCCCCAGCGAGAAGGCCTGCCCCTTTCGACAGCCGCCCGAATCAGCTTGATCCGTCCCCAGTAAGGAACCGCTTCCCGCCGCTCGCGGAAAATGGCGAAGCGTCAATCGCCCGTCCTGCCAGCGATGCGTCCCAGCAGTTCCGCGACGCCTTCCATGATACCAAGCCGGGCCCGCCCCCCCAAGCGCGGACCGCATGAAAGCGTGGGTCCCCTCATGCAGCACAAGATGCCGCAGAAAGTAGTCGCTCGGCTGTTCCAACACCCAAAGATCGTTGCCTCGCTGATAGCCGTGCGGAAACGGCGGGAGGTCGTCGGGCAACAGGCCTGCCTGCCGAAACCGCGCCCGATCGCGGATCAAGCATCCCCGCACATGCCAGGTTCCTTCCGCCGGCAGGCGTACGCCAAAATACTCGGCCCACTGAGGCACCGCCTGATCGAAGACCTCCGGCAGCTCGCGAACCGCCGGGCTGACCGGCAAATCGGTGATGAAAGTCACATAGCGGCCATGCAACCGGTGCAGTCCATCGGTCGCAGGATCGGCCGCTTGACCAGCTGCCGACAGAATCCACCAACAACTCACGAACACCATCCATCTCGCCAGACGGACTTGTCGCCGAAGTTGCTCGCTGTTGTTGCCCTCTACCTTCACGCACAAATCCTCGGTACGGTGGCATCCTGCGTCCATTGTAACCTGTGCTCCCGCTGTTCCGACGTCCAACTGCGGAACCCCTGCCATGCGAAACGCGAATCTTCGAGGTTGGCTGTGCGGCAGCAGCTGCCTGCTGCTATTGCCAGCGGTCTTTGGGGGAACCGGTTGCCGCCGAGCCCTCCCGAGGGCGGAAGTTGTCGTCTACACCGCTCTGGATCGGGAATTCTCGGAACCGTTGTTCGAAGGCTTTACGCAGCAAACCGGGATTCGCGTGCGGCCGAAGTATGACACGGAGGCGAACAAGACCGTGGGCTTAACGAACCTGATTCTCAACGAGGTGGCTCGCCCCCGCTGCGATCTGTTCTGGAACAATGAAATCCTGAACACGCTGCGGCTGCAGGAGCAGGGTCTGTTGCGGTGCTACCTCAGCCCCCACATCGACGACTATCCCGCCGAGTTTCGTGCGGCCGATGGGTCCTGGTACGGTTTCGCCGCCCGCGCACGCGTCCTGTTGGTCAATACGGATCGGCTCGGTGCGGCCCCGCCCCCACAATCGGTGACAGACCTGACAGACCCTCGCTGGAAGGGGCAGGCGGGGATCGCCAAGCCGCTGTTCGGAACGACCAGCACCCACGCGGCTTGCCTCTATGCGGTCTGGGGACGCAGCGTGCCGAGGATTTTTTTCGCCAAGTCCACCAGAATGTGCGAGTTCTCCCTGGCAATCGCCAGGTAGCGCAGGCCGTGGCGGGCGGGCAATTGCTGTTTGGACTGACCGACACCGATGACGCCATGATCGAGTTGGAACGGGGGCAGCCGGTGCGAATCATCTACCCGGATCAGCAACCCGGTGCCATGGGGACGCTGTTCCTGCCCAATTCGCTGGCCCTCCTGAAAAACAGCCCCAACGCGGCCTGCGCGGAGCGGCTACTGGATTTCTTGCTGGCCCCCGATTCCGAGCAGCATCTTGGCGCGGGGCCCGAGTGCTCAAATCCCACTGAATCGCCAGGTCTCCCTGCCACTGCGCGTGGAGACGCCGCAGACCATCCGTCCGATGCGAGTCGATTTTGTCGAGGCGGCTCAACAGTGGGACACGGCGGCCGAATTCTTGCGAGACCTGTTTGCGGCGACACCATGAGCCGTGAAACGGCAAAAACCACGCCCCGGAGCCGGTCGTGCGTCACCCCAGATGTCACATGGGGGGGAAGTTTCGAGAAGGAAACGGCGGGTACTGAATCGGCCCGCGTCCCCAACCATTCCGGACGATCTTGGCAGCAGGAACGGATTTCAGCCGACTGCCCGGGACGGGGTCGATTTGCATTTGTCGGGGGGGCTGCAGGGGGTTAGAATGTAGGGCTTGTCTAAGTTCTCATCCTGGGCTGAACCTGAGTGTAAGGAGGGGGCCGGGTGCAAATCAACATCTCGACGCGTCGCGGTCAATTGAGTGCGGCAACACAAGAGAAGATCTCTGAGAAGGTCGCCAAGCTGGTCCGGTTTCACGAGCGTCTCTCGGCGGCGGAAATCACGGTGGATTTGAACGGAGAAGACCGAGCGGCCGTAGAAATTCAGATTACGGCGGAAAAAGCGGGCCGCTTCGTAGCGTCTGATGGTTCTGGCAACCTGATGACCTCGGTCGACGCGGCCGCTGCACAAGCTGGAGCAGCAGCTAAAGAGACACAAAGAGAAAGTCACCAACCATCGCAATGCGGGACGGCGGGTATCCGTCGAGTCGGAATTGAGCCCCGGCGAAGCGGGCGAACCGGGCGAAGCCACGGAAGATTAGCGTCTTGGCGGGCGACAGCTCGTCGGCTCGCGTGCCAGACCGGTCGCAGGTCGGCGAAGAATTCAGATGGTCTAACAAAACCAAGCGACAGGTTTTAGTCGACGACGATCGGCAGCACGGCTACATGTCGGCTTGGCAACCGCCGATCGGATAGAGGAAGGGTTCGTATGAAGTTTGCAGATTTTGTGTGTCAGGAAGCGATTCGAGCACAGCTTGACCGCGGAGGACAAGGAAGCGGTGATCCGTGAGCTGGTGGGGGCCCTGGTGGAGTGCGGGCAAGGTGGCCAGCGGGGACAGCGAGGACATCGTTCGAGCGATTATCAAGCGGGAGGAATTGGGAAGCACGGGAATCGGGCGAGGCGTGGCCGTCCCGCACACGAAGCACCCGAGCGTCGAGCGCTTGGTCGGGACGGTGGGAATCAGTCACGAAGGAGTCGATTTCGACAGCCTCGATGGGGAAAAGGTCCAGCTGCTGTTCCTGCTGGTGTCTCCTCCGGATCGCCCGGGAGACCACTTGCGTGCCTTGGAGAACATCTCGCGGCAGTTGCGGGACGACATGTTCTGTAAGTTCCTGAAACAGGCGAAGACGAGCGAAGATATTTGTCAGCTCTTGGAGGAGGCCGACAATAACCAATTCGTTTCCTGACGAGCGAGACTTCTGTCGCGAGACCCCATGGACTACCACCACTGTCAGCAAGACGGTTACGATCGTCAACCCGCAGGGCCTGCACGCCCGTCCGGCCGACCTGTTCGTGAAACTGGCGAACCGCTTCTCGTCGAAGATCCGGGTGAGCCAGGAGAATCAACGAATCGGTGGACGGCAAGAGCATTCTGAGCATCCTGACGCTAGGAGCCGAACAGGGGACGCAGTTGGAGATCGATGCCACGGGGAGAGACGCAGCGGCGGCGCTGGCGGCGCTTGGCGGAACTCGTCGAACAAGGGTTTGCAATGGAGCCCGGCTGGAACAACACGTGGAATGAAGCGAGCGACAGTTCCACCCCGTCCCCGAAGTGATGCCGGCTCCCCCGAGGTGACGCCGGCCTGAGAGCAAGATGCAGATTTTTCAAGGGATTGCCGTCTCGCCGGGAGTTGCGATCGGAGAGGCCTTCGTCGTCGACAACGAAGGCTTCCGTATTCCGCGACAGTTCGTCAGCCACGACGCCGTGGAGGATGAGCTGGGGCGTTTGCGCAAGTCGGTCGACGCCGTGGCGAGTGATCTGGAGGGCTACCGGCACGCGGTCGCCGGCCAGTTGGGCGAACAGTACGGCGCGATCTTTTCGGCTCAGCTGCAGATGTTGCGCGACGCGCGGCTGCAGGAGGAAATCGAGACGCTCGTGCGAGCGGAGCATTACTCCCCAGAATACGCCGTCTGCCGCACGCTGCGCCGGTATGTCAAGGTTTTCCAGAACTTGGAAAACCGCTACATGGCGGAACGGGCCCACGATGTGCTGGACATCGAACGACGCCTGCTGCAGGCCCTACTCGGTCGACAACGCGAAGAACTCTCCCATCTCACTTCGCCGGTAATCGTGCTGACGCATGATCTGACCCCCAGCGAGGCCGCAAATCTGGATCCGCAGTTCGTGCTGGCATTCGTAGCCGAAGTGGGCGGACCGGGCAGCCACACGGCGATCGTCGCCGAGGCCCTCGAAATCCCCGCCGTGGTGGGGACCGGGCCCTTCCTGCCCGAGGTTTCCGGCGGCGACCAACTCATCGTGGATGGCGATCAGGGACTGCGTGATCCTGAGCCCGGACGAGGCGACGCTCGCGCGCTATCAGCAGGAGCTGGAGGATTCCGCAGTCAGGCGGTGCGACTGGAGCGGCTGCGGGACCTGCCGGCCGAGACGCAGGACGGACACCGGATCCACCTGAACGCCAACATTGAGTTCCCGCGTGAGGTGGCCAGCTGCATTGCGCGGGTGCCGACGGAATCGGCCTGTACCGGACCGAGTTCCTCTACCTGGGCCAAGCCGAAGATCCGACCGAGGAAGACCATTTTCAGGCGTACCGGCAGGTGGTGGAGGCGATGGGGGGACGCCCCGTAGTCATTCGCACGCTGGACCTGGGCGCCGACAAGATGGGACGCGACCCGCGGGATGAGAACGAGCGGAATCCGTTCCTGGGCCTGCGCAGCATCCGCCTCTCGCTCCGCAATCTGCCGCTGTTTCGGACCCAACTGCGCGCGATCCTGCGAGCCAGCGCCCTGGGACCGGTCGAAGTGATGTTCCCGCTGATCAGTACGCTCGAGGAACTCCGGCAGGCGAAGTCGATTCTGCACGAATTGATGGAGGACCTGGAGCGCGCTGGCGAGAACTTCGAACCGCCAGATTCGCGTGGGGATGATGGTCGAAGTCCCCGCCACCGCCATGCTGACGGACCGGTTCGCCAAGGAGGTCGACTTCCTCAGTATCGGGACGAACGACCTGATTCAGTACACGCTGGCCGTCGACCGCAGCAACAAGGACGTCGCAGCATTGTACAATGCGAGCGACCCAGCGATCATCCAACTGATCCACCAGGTGGTCCAGTCGGCCCAACGTGCCGGAATCCCGGCGGCATTGTGCGGCCAGATGAGTGCGAACCCGGTGTACACGATGCTATTGCTGGGAATGGGACTGGCGGAACTGAGCGTTCCTCCGGTCGCGATTCCCGAGATCAAGAATGTCTGTCGCAATGTCAGTTTGCAGCACTGCCAAAGGGTGGCAGAAACGTCACTGACACTGGAGACGGCCGACGAAATCACGGAATACCTGAAACAAGAACTGGCCCAGGTGCTGCCCGATTTGCCGGTGCATTAGCGACCGGGGCAGGCAGCCCGCCCGTCGCGGCACGCGTCCCGCTCACGCGGACCGCGCAGTCGCGGGGCGGCGCCGAGGGCCATTTCCCGCCGTCGACCGGTTCGCACCGCGTCGCGGCGACTGCGGTGTCTTCGAAGGGCCGAAGCCCTCGGCGGCACCAAAACACGGTTGCAAAACCGCGAAGTGAGTCGACTCGAATGATTCGACAGAGATTGAGAATTCGTTTTCGAAAAGAGGGTGATCTACGACTGATCAGCCACCGCGACCTCGCGCGCACGCTCGAACGTCAGTTCCGTCGCTCGGAGCTACCGCTGGCCATGAGCGAAGGGTTTCATCCGCATCCCCGGATGACTTTCGCCTCGGCGCTGGCGCTGGGAATTGAGGGTGTCGACGAAGTGGTCGATGTGCTGTTGGAGGAACCCGTGAAGCCAGAGGTTGTGCAGCAACGTCTGGTGGCGCAGTCCCCTCCGGGATTGGTGATTACGGAGGTCCAGCTTCTGGACGCCCAGGACCGCAAACTGCAAGTAAAACGCGTGTGTTATGAAATTCGCGTGCCGACCTCGCGACAGGAGGCGACCCGAGAGGCGATCGCACACCTGCTGCAGCAAGCCAGTTACCCGCTGCAGCGTGCTGGACGCCGCGAGCCGATCGACCTGCGACCGGACTTGGAAGAACTCCGCTTGGAGAACGACCGGCTGCGAATCGGCTTGCGAGTAACCCCGCAAGCGACCGCTCGACCACGCGAAATCCTGCACGTCCTGGGGCTGGATGATCTGGAATCCCACGGTGTTCCGCTGGTGCGCACACAGGTCGAATTGACTGATCAAAAAAACAGGAATTAGCCAGGAGAAACCAGCGTCATGCGAACACGCGGCACTGATCGGTCCCTGGATCGCCCGTCCATCGGCATGCAAAGGGATCACTATGAAGAAAGAGATTTTGGTCAATGTCGCGCAGCCGGAAGAATGCCGGATCGCGATCGTTGAGGACGGAAACCTGGAAGAGTTGTCGATCGAGAGAGCCAGTCAGGACAACTACGTCGGGAACATCTACAAGGGAAAGGTTGTCAATCTGGAGCCGAGCATCCAGGCCGCCTTCGTCGATTTCGGCGTCGGCCGGAACGGTTTTCTGCACATCAGCGACGTCGAACCGCAGTATTTCCGACAGGGGGGCTACGACCCGGAGAAACTGGCCGACCGAGAGCGAGAACGAGAAGCAGCCGATCTTGATGAGGAGCAACCGGATCGGCCACGCGAAGGTCGGGAACGCTCCGGACGGCAGCGCGGATCCGCGCACCGGTTCGCGCCCCGCGTGAAGCCGCCCATCCAGGAAATCTTCCGCCGTGGAGATGAAGTCCTGGTGCAGGTGATCAAGGAAGGGATCGGAACGAAAGGCCCAACCCTTTCCACCTACATCAGTATCCCTGGCCGTTACCTGGTCCTCATGCCCGCCCTGGGTCGAATTGGCGTCTCGCGGAAGATCGAAGACGACGCGGATCGCCGCCGACTACGGGACGCCCTGTTGGACCTGAACCCGCCGAAAGGACTGGGGTTCATCGTGCGAACGGCCGGACAGGGCCGAACCCGTCGCGATCTGTCGCGAGATCTCGCCTACCTGCTGCGGTTGTGGAAGGTGATCGTCCAGCGGATCAAGCAGACATCCGCTCCGGTGGATATCTACGAAGAAAGCGACATGATCATTCGCACGATTCGCGATATCTTCACGTCGGATGTCGATGCGATTTACATCGACGAAAAGTCGGCTTACGAGCGTGCCCGGGAGTTCTTGCGGCTGGTCATGCCACGAAACGTCAACGGACTGAAACTGTACGAAGGTCGCGAACCACTATTCCACCACTACAAGCTGGAACAGGAAATCGCCAGTATCTATCGGCGAGAAGTCCCGCTCCAAGGCGGCGGTTCGATTGTGATCGACACGACCGAGGCACTCGTCGCCATCGACGTCAACAGCGGAAGCTTCCGGACCGATGAATCCGCGGAAGAAACCGCCTACCAACTGAACCTGGCCGCGGCGAAGGAAATTGCTCGACAATTGCGGCTGCGTGATTTGGGAGGCGTAATCGTCAATGACTTCATCGACATGCGGAAGGAACGCCACCGGCGAAACGTCGAACGAGCACTCCGCGATGCCATGCGTCGCGATCGAGCACGCACGCGAATCTTGCGCACCAGCCCGTTCGGCCTGATCGAAATGACCCGGCAGCGCGTGCGTCCCAGCCTGAAACGGAGCGTATTTGCCGATTGTCCCTGCTGCTCCGGCCGCAGCGTGGTGAAGACCAACGAGAGCATGGCGATTGAAGTCATCCGATTGCTGATGCTCGCCGGTCAGAACCCGGGAATCGCCCGCGTCAACGTGCGTGTCAATGACCAGGTCGCCGCCTACCTGAACAACCGCAAACGAAAGGATCTTTCCGACCTGGAGGAAGAAGGGGATATGGTCGTCCAGATCCTCGGAACCGAAGATGCCTTCCCGGAATTCCTGGAAATCAAATGCCAGGACGACTCGGGGCGCGAGTTTGCCTGGCCGTACTGACGACCCAACGGGGAACACGCAGCAAGAAAGCGAGAAACGGTCGCAACAGGTCTCGGGAATTCCGGTGGGCTGGCGCATGCTCCGCGGTGCGCAAGCCCACCCTTTCCCCCCCTGGACGACAGCACCCGACTGCGTGTGGCCCGCGGGCCCCACGGGCGGCAGAATTCGGCGGGATGACACCGGGCTCGCCCGGAACATGCACCCAAAATCGCCACCAGGACTCGACGAATCGCCCGAGGACTGGTACACTCCCCAATTCGTTTCACGCGGCCATCGCCGCCCGGTTGGCGCCCAGTGACGGGATCGGAAAATGTACGCAATTATTGAAGACGGCGGTCGCCAGTATAAGGTCGAAGAGGGTCAAGAGATCCAGGTCGACTATCGCGATGTTCCCCAAGGGGAGGCGATCCAGTTCGAAAAAGTCCTCGCGATTTCTGACGAAAATGGCCTCCGCACGGGTAGTCCACAGGTCGATGGAGCCACCGTTTCGGCCGAGGTCCTGGGAGTCGGCTTCGATCCGAAGATTTTTGTGCAGAAACTGCGGCGGCGAAAGAATTCGCGGCGACGGACCGGTCACCGGCAGATGCACATCAAAGTCCGGATCGACAAAATCGGGTCCTGACAGGCAGACCTTGCACTCGGCCAACGCCGCAGCCCCCGCGTCGAACGGCGCCGGGATACTCCGGTAGACTGCGCGATTCGCTTCCCCCATCGCGAACCGAGGTCGTGCGACGTTTCGTGCTCGATTCGACAAGCAGTCGATGCACGCTCCCGCTTGGAACTCGTCCCGTCTTTCCGCCAAGACCGGCGGAGACGACTTGGGTTCTTCCTTCACGGTCGCTAAGCCGCCCCTGGGGAACGCAACGCGGCGTCGACCGGTCCCCTGCTGTACCGTCGGCCACCGGTCACCAACGGATCCCTCTGCTGCAGAATCACCCCCCGGTCCAAGCTTGTCACGAATCGCTCAGCATTGCTACCATGGGTGACGCGATTCCGATCTCTCAAATCCTTTTGCAGTCAGCACTTCCAGCAAAAGGGAAAACACTTCTTGACGGACGCTTTCGGGCGGCTAAAATCGAGCCCTTCACCCAACATATTGTGGCGCGATGCCGATGAACTACAATATGTTGTGTCTAGGCGACGGCATGCGAAAGCACCCGGTTTTTCGGCGAATGACGACCGAATCTACTGAGATCGCCCCCCGTCGCCCGATGCAGTATAGTGTACCTCTGTACACTCGTATGGAAACAATCTTCACACCGGAAGGAGCTCACCGATGGCGACAGCGAATCTTGGTAGCCCGATGACATCCCCCGCGAACACCCAAGACCAGGAGAACCCGCGTGGGCTGCGGATTGATACGCAGTTCTGCCCCAGTGGTGTGGCCGATCCGTTGGAAACGACGGAATGGGAGTTGCGATCGGCGGCGATCAAGGGGGAAAACGGCGAGGTTCTTTTCGAGCAGCATGACTGTGAAGTCCCCAAGTCGTGGAGTCAGCTGGCGACGAACGTGGTCGTCAGCAAGTATTTTTACGGCGAGAACGGCACGACCGAGCGGGAGCGAAGCGTACGGCAGTTGATCCATCGCGTCACGCGCACGATCGCCGATTGGGGGATCGCTGACGGCTATTTTGCCTCCGCCGCCGATGGGGAGCGGTTCTATCGGGATCTGACCTGGCTGTGCGTGCACCAACACGGTGCGTTCAATTCCCCGGTTTGGTTCAACGTGGGGCTTCATCACGAGTACGGTGTCAAGGGTGCCAAGTGCAACTGGCACTGGGACCGACAGACGCAGACGGTCCGTCAGCCCGAGAACCCTTACGAATACCCGCAGGGCTCGGCCTGTTTCATTCAGAGCGTCGACGACAACATGGAAGACATCATGCGTCTCGCGACGAGCGAAGCGATGTTGTTCAAGTTTGGCTCGGGCACGGGAACGGACCTGTCGACGATTCGTTCGCACCGCGAGAAGCTGTCCGGTGGCGGACGGCCGTCCGGCCCGTTGTCCTTCATGCGGGTCTACGATCAGATCGCGGCGGTGGTCAAGTCGGGCGGCAAGACGCGTCGCGCGGCCAAGATGCAATCGCTCAAGGTCTGGCATCCGGACATCCTGGAATTCATCGAGTGCAAGCACAAGGAAGAGCAGAAGGCCCACTGTCTGATTGAGAAGGGCGGCTACGAGGCCAACTTCAACGGGGAGGCGTACTCTTCGATCCTCTTCCAGAACGCCAACCTGTCGGTGCGGGTCACAGACGAATTCATGGAGGCGGCCGAGCAAGATCGAGAGTGGACCACGCATTGGGTCACGGAACCCTCCAAACCGGGCCCCAGCTACCCCGCTCGGCAGTTGCTGCAGCGAATGGCCGAGTGTGCCTGGCACTGCGGTGATCCGGGGGTTCAGTACGACACGACGATCAATCGCTGGCACACCTGTCCCGAGTCGGGACGGATCAATGCCAGTAATCCGTGCTCGGAATACATGTTCCTGGACGATACGGCCTGCAATCTGGCGAGCATCAACCTGATGAAGTTCCGCAGGGATGACGGGTCAGTTCGACGATTCGAGCGGTTTCTGGGCCGCCTGCCGGCTGTTCTTCATTGCCCAGGAGATCCTGGTCGACCACGCCAGCTATCCGACCGATCGGATCGCCGGCAACAGCCACCGTTTCCGTCCGCTGGGCCTGGGCTACTCCAATCTGGGCAGCCTGGTGATGTCCAGCGGGGCTGCCTACGACTCGGCGGCGGCCCGCGGTCTGTGCGGTGCGATCACCGCGTTGCTGCACGGTGCAGCCAATCTGACGAGCACGGAATTGGCCGAGGCGCCGTTGGTCCGTTCGAAGGCTACGACGAGAACCGGGACCGTTCCTGCGCGTGATGCAGATGCATCGCGACGCGGTCGAGGAGATCGACGCCGCCGGACCGGCCGAGTTGAAAGAGGCGGCCCGCAACTTGTGGGAGGAGGTCCTGCGGCAGGGACGCACGTCACGGCTTCCGCAACGCTCAGGCGACGGTGCTGGCGCCCACCGGCACGATCAGCTTCATGATGGATTGCGACACGACCGGCATCGAGCCGGATATTGCGTTGGTGAAGTACAAGCAACTCGCCGGCGGCGGCATGCTGAAGATCGTCAACCGGACGGTACCGCTCGCACTGCAGACGCTCGGTTATACGCGCCGAGCAGATCGACGCCATCTGCGAGTACGTCGACGAGAACGACACGATCGAAGGTGCTCCGGAACTGAAGGAGGAGCACCTGGCCGGTGTTCGATTGTGCCTTCAAACCGGCCAACGGAGTCCGCAGCATTCCCTGGCGGGCTCATGTGTCGATGATGGCGGCCGCTCAGCCGTTCCTGTCCGGGGCGATCTCCAAGACGGTGAACATGCCCAGCGACTCCACGCCCGAAGATATCGCGGAAGCGTATCGGTGGGGTTGGGAGCTGGGGCTCGAAGGCGTTGGCCATCTATCGCGACGGATCGAAGCAGAGCCAGCCGCTGTCAACCACCAGTCGAAGGGACAAGGCCGCCGAAGCCAAGTACCGCACGGCCGCGACGCGAGCGGTTGCCTGACACGCGGCAATCGGTCACTCACAAGTTCAACGTCAATGGCCACGAAGGTTACATCACCGTCGGACTGTACGACGACGGGCGGCCGGGCGAGCTGTTCATCACGATGGCCAAGGAAGGCAGCACCATCGGCGGCCTGATGGACAGCTTCGGCACGGCCGTGTCGATGAGCCTGCAATACGGTGTTCCGCTGGAAGTGCTGGTCAACAAGTTCTCGCACTACTCGGTTCGAACCGATGGGTTACACGACGAATCCCGACATCCGCATCGCCAAGAGCGTGGTCGACTACATCTTCCGTTGGCTCGGTCTAAGATTCCTGCCGGGCTATCGAGAGGCGTCCCAGGGGCTGCCAACCAGCACCGCTCGACCGGCCACCGAACGCAAGCGAGAGACGAAGGAACAAACGAACGGATCGAATGGACAGGCGAGCTCCACGAACGGCTCGGCCACCCGTTCCGTGGATCGTCCCGAACAGCTGCTGCAAGATCCGGAAAGCATCGAATCGGTGCACGACCGTAATGATCAGTTTGCCCGCTTCCAAAGCGACGCACCGAGCTGCGATAACTGCGGCGCAATCACGGTCCGCAACGGCAATTGCTACCTCTGCCACAACTGCGGCAATAGCATGGGCTGCTCCTGATGCCGCCCGCGAAGTAAGCTCGATTCACTCGCCGAGCGACGTCGTCCCCCATCCGTGCGACGCGTCGCTCGCGGGCGAATCGATGGCTCGCGCCGCGTTCCCGGCAACGCGACCCGACCGGTCACAGACCGCCACGCGACAATGGTCGAAACGTACGCCACCGGTCGAACGGATCGTCCGCTTGCGATCGCCACAGCACCGCCTGCGCGACATCGGCAGCGATGGCGGAAAGTGAATCATTGCGTCGAGCCCCCTGCTGATTCTCGTATTGGCCCGACTGAAAAGCCACGACCAGATCGAGGGTCGTGAAATCCCCGTCGCCGTCCCAGTCGCCTTCATCCCAGGTGGAGTTGCCTCGCATCTCGTCTTCGTATTCCCCAGCTTGAAAGACAAGCACCATATCGGACGTGTCGAATCTCCCATCCAGATTGGCATCGCCCGGACCGGTGCTCAGCAGCTCCTGCACCAAGTAACTCAGGTCGAACTGATCCAGTCGATCGTCACGGTTGAGATCGAACAACGGACGGCGGACGTCCTGAACTCGGATGGCAGCACTCAATGCATGGACGTCGTGAACGTCGATCGTTCCATCCCCATCCACGTCACCCCAGGGCCGAAGGCGGTCCACTTCGTTGTAGACCACGCGAGAATCGGCGAGCACCAGATCGTAGTCGCCATCCTGATCGATATCCCGAGCTTCGATCTTTACCGATCGATCTCCCCATTCACGGAGCTCCGCCGGCACCGTCAATCCCGGGACGACCATGTCGGTTGGAGTGCGAAGATTGTCAAGCGGCCCGCCCCAATAAACCATGATGCGCGTACTGGGTTCTCCCGGCTCCCAAGCAATCACCTGGTCCAGGTAGCCGTCTCGGTCCAGGTCGACGGGTGCCTCGAGCAACGTCTCCATGTTCCAGAGAAACGGAATATCCATTCTGTGTCGAAAGGGATCGAGCGGATCACCGAAAAGGACCTGAGCGCGGCCGTAGTCCCGCGCGATGATATCGCGCAGCCCGTCGCCGTTGAAATCCCTCATTTCCACGGATTCGATCCGAGAAAGATCGACGCCCGAAACATCAATCTCAATAGCCTCAAATTCTCCACTGCCCGAGTTCGCCATCCAGTACGTTGCTTCGGACCACAGCAGAAAATCGAGATCGCCATCTTGGTCGAAGTCTCCCATCTCATTCTCGATCGGCCGGCGACTTGAGTAGTTTCTTTCAAACACCAGTTCGTACTGACCGTCATCCCGCAACAAGTGAATGCCTAACTTGTTGCGGGCATAGACGAGTAGGTCGAGCCGTCCATCGGCATTCCAGTCGGCTTGGTCATACTCCACAACATCCACAAACTGCCGAAACTCGCCCTGGCCTTCATTCAGCAGAACTCGCGAATCCGAACGATCTTGCAGCACAACATCCAGATCGCCGTCATCATCAAGATCTTCGATCAGAGTAATCTGCTGTGCGGTCTCAACGTTCTCCTGAGACCATTCTGTGTAAGTACCTTTGCCGTCGCCGACAAGAATGGCCAAGTTCCATTTTCGCAAGGCGGAATCATAGGTCGTATGAACAAGATCGAGATGGCCGTCGAAATTCCAGTCGACGAAACGATAGTCATACAGATTGGCCACCAGCTCGAACGTTCCGTCGCCAACGCCCAGCAAGATTTCCTTCCTGTTGCCTTGAATCCATAGCAGGGGCACGTCGAGATCACCATCTTGATCGAAGTCCTGGATTGTCTCGAACCGGTAATTGGCATTGTACAGAGAAGTCGCCGATACACTTCCGCAAACGATCCGGTCTCGCTCAAACGGTAAACGATCAACGACCTGGACCACTGAACGAGCAATTCTTCGAGGCCATCCCCGTCCAAGTCCGCGGTTCGATAGGAGTTGCACCTTGCCAGTTCTTCGAAGGAAGAGCCTTCCTGATTTAGAAGGATCCGGCAAGCATCCCCATTCCTTAGCACGACATCTTGATCACCATCGGCATCGAAATCGTACAGCTCCGCGATGAAGTACCCGGTGGAAATCGGCTCGCGCAGTCCTTCTTCGTATCCGCCGTTCTGATGGCGTAACAGCACACGGAACGCCGAGCCAGCAGACAGCAGCACGTCAGAATCACCGTCCCCATCCCAATCAATGATTCGGTATTCCCCGTCAACATGGAATTCGGTGAAGGTTCCGTCGCCCAACCCGAAGAGAATGGACTTGCCGGTGGAACTCGACAACACGACATCCAGATCTCCGTCCTGATCCAGATCGTCGAGGGACTCCAAGTTCGGACTACTGTCGTTGGATCCGCTTTTCCGAATGACTTCCGACAGCGTCGGATTCTCATGGGTCGCACGATAGGCGAGAAACCCATTCTGCTCCGTGCGAAGCGTCAAGATTCTCTCGTACTCCGTGGCAACGAACTCATAGTGTGTACTCTCGGGTAGGGCATCCATCGATCCATTGCCCGCATTGACCAACGCAATGAACTGGCTGTTGGTCCCCCATGGCAACCATCGGCTTTCCGTAGGCAACTCGAGGATTGCGTCCGGATCACCATCTCCGTCAACGTCCAGGATCCGCTGCAGCGTCGCGTCCGCGGGAATCGGCTGGTGGAAAATCTCTTGAAAGAACCCACCGACGTCACCGCGGAGGATGGACAGCCGCGTTCCGGCCAGGGAAAGAAGATCGACGAAGCCATCTTGATCCCAATCGGCCGCGTGAAATTCTCGGCCACGAAGATTCTCGGCATCAACCTTCTCTTGGAATGTGCCGTCACCCTGACCGAGCCAAATGGAAAGTGTGTTCGTTTCTGCCAGGAGCAAGTCGCGAATTCCGTCTCGATTGACGTCCACGACACCGCCTGAAATCAGCGTGGCATTCCTCATCGAGGTGAAAATGGGCTCGCCCGGCAGCCCATCGTCTCGCTGCGGCAACACGCGAACGCCATCGCGATAGATCGCGAGCACGTCCGGCCGCCGGTCCCCGGTCACATCCTGCAACTGGGCCTGGTGCCAGCCCAAGCGCAATTTGGTCGCAATGTCGTATTCCTGGTCCGTTCCCGCGCTGATACGCAAAAAGGCGCCAGCCGGCGTACTGACGAGCGCATCCGGCAATCCGTTGCCATCCCAATCGGTTGCGGTGAACACGACTTCCGTCGCAGCCCCGTCCTGCAACTGCCACGCGGCCGGGGGCAGATACTCGGACTGCGAAACACGCATCACGCGGACCATCGTCGCGCCCCAACCGGTCACGATCGAGATTTCCGGTGGTCCCAATCCATCCAATTGCGCGACGAACGTTCCCAAGGGTCGTCCCCAGTCGAAGTCGACGCCGGTCTGGAAAAACCCATTCCCTTTCCCCAGGAACACCGTCATGCCGGGAGTCACTTGGCCATGATGTGTGTCTCCGTGGTTCACACATAGGTCCACGTTGCCGTCGTCGTTGATATCCCCCAGCGATACGGAGTACGTGTGGGCGTTCACATCCAACTGCTGCGGATCATCCACAAAATCTCCGGCACCATTTCCCATGCCGAGAGAAACATTGTCGCCGTACGAATACATGTGGGTTGCCGCGACATCCAAGTCACCATCATCGTCGAGGTCGCCCAAAGCCAGATGATTGATGTTACTTTCGAACTTCGCCTGGCTTTCCTGCGGTTCAAAGATCCCTTCGCCGTCGTTGATCAGTAGATCCAGGCTCTGCGGACCCGTTTCACCTTCTCCTGTCCCTTTCGCGCTGACCAAGTCCATGTCGCCATCGGCGTCCAGATCACCGGCCACAAGAGCCTGACTCCCATTGGACAGCGGGTACTGGATCCCCTCACCAAATTGACCGTCGCCCAATCCAGGTTTGACGGCCAGACCGTTGGCCGTGGACAACGCCAGATCGAGGAAGCCATCCCGGTCAAAATCGGCGGTGGCAAATGCCGTAATCGCCTCGGCCGGCAGCACGGATTGCGAAACGCTTGGCTGGAATCCCTGCCAGCTTCCCTGGTCGACACCCCGATTCAGTGAAACGCGTATGTCCCGATTCGGGGTGGAATATCGATTGGGTATGGAAAGCAGATCCAAATCACCATCACCTTCAATATCTCCCAGCGTCCACCTGCCGGTGGGCAATGGACTCGGCAGTTCTCGCGGCGCATAGGTGCCATCCCCCTGACCGGCAAAAAGAACGGACACTTCCGTCACTTGATTCGAGTCTTCACGCTGATAGAGCACCATCAAATCCAACTGGCCGTCGAGATCAAGATCTCCCTGGACGACGCTCGTGGCATCGTTCCAGATTGGATCGGGGAACACGGCCGGATTACTCTGGTATACCTGCTCCAGCGCCATCCCGATGTCGAGCTGGCCGGTCAGCACCCGGCGACACTCAAGCAGCTCAAGACGCATCGGTCTCCGCTGTCGTCGCTTACGCCATTGTGATTTCTGCTTGTTCATGCCGAGTGACCTTTCTCGTCCGGAGCACCCGATCGCGGGCAGGCGTTTCGGAATTCGGGTGACACGGTCTGCGCAAACGGAGCCTCAGCCGCTACGGACATGGGCCATGGTACTCACGCAAGACCTGATACGCCTGATCGTCCCAACCATGCAAGAACGGAAGGGCCGACGATTCACCGACTCCGAGAATCCATGCGATTTCCGTCTGCCATTTGTCTCAGCAACCTTCTGCGGCAGAAAACGTACGACGCGTCGTTTGCACGGGGGAGTTAAGCCCCAACCGCCGCGAGATCATCACCGTAACCAATTTCGAGGGAACGACTTGTGTCTTACGGCGCCCTTTCGCCGGTGACGATCTTGGCTCGCAACACCTACGGATGGGCCTGGAGTTGGATAATCGGATGGATCTTCCCGACGTGCCATCGTGGCTCCAGCGGCAGCACGGCACGAGTTTCGGCGACGCGGATCGCAACGGCCAAGTCAACTCGCGGAATCGCGCGTTAGATCCGGTAACGATGCGACAACGGCAACGGGCGCAACGCACACAGCACCGAAACGATCGTCACCCCAGAACCCAACACCATCAATCCCAATTGAAAATCCACCGCGTCCTCCCTTCCCTCCAGTCGATCCGCCGCCCTACCACGTATCTCTTTGAGCAAACTGCATGCCGGATCCCTTTCTCGGGAAATAGAGCTCGCGCAGTGCTCAGCAGCGTTATCAAATCGATTTCGCTTCGTCTCAGAAACGGGCACGCTCGGCGGAGCGTCAACGGCAGCAACGGTGGTCATGCCGAGAAGGGAACCTCAGACATGGCGCAGCGACGACGAAATTCCGAATCGGCGGTTCTGCAGGAGGTCGACAAAAGATGTCGACGAGGAAGAGTTGCGCGGTGAAAAGCCTTACTGGCTCACAAGCGCATCCTGGTCTTCGACCTTGATTTCCGCGAGCATTCGCGTGAGCGTGTTGGCGTGCACCCCCAGCAACTTGGCGGCTCGACCCTTGTGGCCCTCGGTCGCTCGCAGCGCTTGCCGAACGGCCGCCGAGCGAAGGCGTGCGAGATCGAAGTAGGGCAGCCGGTCCTGCAACAGCGGAGCCCGTTCCTGATGGGGCAAGGCTGGGGCACAATCGAGCACATAGGATTGCTCAATCACGTGCGAAAGTTGCCGGATGTTGCCGGGCCACGCATAGGCACAGAACTGCCGCAAGCTCTCCGGATCCGGCTCCCACACGTCCCGTTCGTATCGCTCCGCGAATCGTTGGGCAAAAAAGCGAATCAAGCCCGGAATATCTTCGACACAATCGCGGAGCGGCGGAACTTTCAGCTCCACCATATTCAGTCGGAAGAACAGGTCCTCCCGAAAATTGCTGCGTTGCACTTCCGTTTCCAGGTCCCGATTGGTCGCCGCGATGATCTGCACGTCGATCGGAATCGGCCGCGCCGCTCCCACCGGCGTCACTTCATTCTCCTGTAGGACACGCAACAACTTGGGCTGCAATTCCAGCGGCATCTCTCCCACTTCATCCAAGAAGACGACGCCGCCTTGCGCCGCACGAAACACGCCCAACGACGCGCCGAGAGCCCCTGTGAACGCACCCTTTTCATGACCAAAGAGTTGGCTTTCCGCCAGTGTCGCGGTAAGAGCCGCGCAATTGACCGGCACAAACGGACGTTTCGCCCGCGTGCCGACTTGGTGGATCAGTTTGGCCCAAACCTCCTTGCCGGTGCCGGTTTCCCCAGAAATCAGGACGGTGCAACCGACCTCGGCCGCCCGTTCCGCATGACGCGCAACACGCCGAATTGCAGGGTTGGCACCCAGAATCCATCCCCCCTGGAGGAATCTCTCCTGCAGCGACTCCACGCTACCTAAGATCCCTTTTCCCGGTTCCGCCATGACAGACTCCGTGGCAATCGACGTTCTCTGACGTCAACGTTGCGCCTGTTAAGAGAATCGTTGCCGCAAGCGGCAACGCCATCCGAGTCACTAGTCCACCTACTCTTTGAAAGCGATACTCATCGCCCACTCTACTTCCCGCATTTTAATCGACATGACATGCTTTGCAATCAATTTCTGCACGAACCACCCGGACGCCCTGCTTTACCAGCTTTCCCAGTTTTCGGCAACGGTCACGGGACTGTTCAGAGATCCTAGCGCATCGCCAGTTGGTCCGATACTCGGAGGGAAGATCTCACAAGAGTTCCCAAGCCACGTGTGGCATTCGCCGCCGGCCAAGTGCGTTTCGGGGAGTGCGTGTCGCACGGACATCGAGCGATCGTGGCGAGGTTTCTTCCGAGCAGAAAGAGCGATGAAACGCGACCGGGAAATGCGACGCGCGGGAGTCGGCTGTTCTGCGTGGAGCGCATGAACCAGCGGGAACGCGACCGATAAGAGTCACGCGGGTGGGGCATGAGGATCATTCGGCGGCAGAATCTGCCGTCGCGGGCGTGAAGAACATCACATGTTGCCAAGGTAGCTCGTCGAACTCCCGCGCTAACCGAAAGCCGTTGGGCCGCAGCTCGCGCAGCATCTGGCGTTTGCTCATCTTGTGCAACGGCCGGATCGGAACTTCCGGGTCCTCGGCGCGAAACTCCACCAGCACCAGCAGTCCGGCGGGCTTCAAGGCCTCGCGCATCGCGGCGAGCATCTTCTCCGGCTGCGAGAACTCATGATACACATCGACACACAGGATCAAATCGAGTGTGCCCTTGGGAAGGCCTGGGCTGATCTCCGTGCCGAGAATCGACCGGATGTTGGACAGTTGCTGTTCCGCCGCGCGAGCTTCCATCAACCGCAGCATTTCCGGTTGGATATCGACCGCGAGCACTTGGCCGTTGGGGGCGACCGCAGCCGCCAGTCGCAACGTATAGAACCCGTTGCCACAGCCCATATCACAGACGAGCATCCCGGGACGCAAGCGGAGTTCCCGCAACATCGTCTCGCAATCTTCTTCCCGTTGTCGTGACTCGCGAGTCAGCCAGGCGCGCCCGTGTAATGCATCGTCTGGGCGATTTCACGTCCGCGATAGAACCGAGGCTGCAGACCGGGCTCCGACCGCTGCGACCAGGCCGCGGTCACATGCCCCATCAGCACCAGCAGAACGGCCGCGCCTCGGAGGGAGTAGCGAGCGAGCAACATGTTGCGACCTCATCCAGATGATACTCGCGGGACGGACGTTCAGGCGGCCTGACTGGCGTTACTGAAAACGGTCGGCTGCATCGCGACCACCTGAATCCGATGTTCCTCTGCAAAACGGATAAACTCCAGCTCGTCGATGAGAATCGTGCGACCGGCTTCAATCGCCAGCACTTGGCCGCCCGCCTCGACCATCGCCTGCAGCGTTCCCAGGCCGACGGTGGGAACATCGAATCGCATGTCCTGCTGCGGCTTGGCGACTTTGACGACGGTGAAGCCTCCCGCCGGACACAGACGGCCCGCACGCCGAATGCACTCATCCGTACCCTCCACCGCTTCCACGGCCAGCACGGCCCGGCCTTTGACGGCAACACTTTGCCCCACGTCCAATCGTCCCATTTCGGTGGCCAATTGCCAACCGAATTCGATGTCTTTCTGTTGACTGGCCGTGACACGCTTTCCACTCAGTTGACCGTCTCTCACGAGTAGCTCCGGGGCGAAGTCCGTGGCGGGTGCGAAGATGATCCCGCGTTGGGCGAAGGCATCCACAATCGTTCCCAGCATCGTGTCATCCTTGCGGTCACGGGTCTGGGTGATGAAGTGAGGATAGAAGGCTCGCACAAAAGCCCAGTCCGGGAAATGCTTGACCCAATAGAATCGCTGAAACAAGAGGACCTTGTGAATTTTGCCCGCCATCGTCGCTTGGGTGACACCCCAACGCCGAAAATGGCGGATGGCCGCTCCCATGCGCGCGACGCCGATCGGCCGGAACTCATCGCAGACGTGCCGCAACCGCTCGTCGGCATGATCTTTCACTCCGAGACAATAGACGCGTTTGTTTTGACGACGCAGTGCCTGGGCCACGACGAGCGGGTACCGCCCCCAACCCGCGATCAGCCCAATTCGGTCGTCTTCCGTCGTTGGCCGGCTGCGTCCGGTCATGGTTCCTGGCCCTGGAGTCCGTCGCTGTCGCGTGCTGGCCCGGCGAATCGATGCAGACGATCGACGGTCCGGCTCCGGGCAGCGGATGGTCACTTCACCGGCGGAGGAGCGCCTTGTCCGCGTGCGGGCGATCCTTTCCCAATCAGGCCGCCTCCGTTGGGGTCTTCTTTGGTGGTGTTGGTTCTGCCATTTGCGTGCGCAACTGTTCCATCTGCCGCTGCAACTGCCGCAGCTGACGACGCATTTCGGGCAATCGAGCGAAGGCGGCCTGGCGGGCCATCTGTTCGCGTTCGGGAGTCGCTGGAATTCCGAGAACGGTCGAGTCGCTGGGGACGTCGCGCATGATTCCGGATTTGGCGCCCAAAACCGCTCGATCACCAATTCGCACGTGATCCGGAACACCAACCTGCCCGGCCATCACCACGTAATCCCCCGAGGAGCTGCTTCCGGCAATGCCAACTTGGGAGCAAATCAGGTTATGGCGACCGATGCGGCAGTTGTGGGCAATCATCACCTGGTTATCGATCTTCGTTCCATCCCCAATCACGGTCGGGCCATAGGTCCCCCGGTCAATTGTCGCGCCGGCCCCAATTTCGACGTCGCTGCCAATCTGCACAAACCCCAGTTGATCACCGCGGCGATGTTGCCCTGCCACCGTATCGTAGCCGAACCCGTGCGCTCCGATCACGGCGGAGGCATGAATCACCGTTCGCGCGCCCACCGCGGTGTTCTCGTAGAGGACCACGTTGGGATACACCGTGACATCCTCTTCGATCACGCACTGGGCCATGACGCAGACATGCGCGTGAATCGTGGATCCACGCCCGATCCGCACGTTCGGCCCAACGACCGCATACGGGTGGATTTCCACGTCGTCGGCCAACTCGGCCGAGGGACTGATCGCCGCGAGCGGGCTGATCCCCGAGCGTGGCAGGTGACAGGGCGGCCGAAAGGACCGCACGATTTGCGCGAACGCCGGTCGGACCTCCGCGACACGAATGGTGGGACGATCGAGCGTGGGACAATCGACCGGTACCAGAACCGCTGCGGCCCGGGACGAAGTCACGCGTGCCTGCCACCGCAAATCATCCAAGAAAGCGATCTCACCGGCTTCTGCCTGTTCCAGCGGGGAGGCGCCGCGGACGGCGAGATCTGCATCCCCCAACAGTTGCCCCTCGACGAGCGTCGCCAGCTCCCCCAAAGTCATCATTTTCATCGCCAGAAACCTCGTCCGTTTCGGTTGTGGCGGTCGCCTGTCCGTCTCAAAAGCGTTTCGAGGCGTTTTTGAGCTGAGCTGTACGTTTCTCCCGCGGACGGACCGGTGCCCCTTCGAGGGGGCGATGGTAGCGGCTTTGGCGAGTGTCCACAAGATCGATGGACGGCACCCCCCGCCCTGGGGAAAAGGTCGTGCAGCTTGAATGCACCCTCCCCAAGGAGGTCGCGCAGTGTATAAGTTGTTGTTTTGAAAGACATTGCAACACCCTCCCGCGCCGCGGGAGGGTCGGTCGCGTAGCGGCCGGGGAGGGCTTTCCTAGACGAGCAACACGCGCCGATCGCGTCGCACGCGCCGCCCCTCTCCGGGCCTACAGCCTGACTCTCCCGGAAGGGAGAGTGACTTCGGTTCGTGAACGCTCGTGAAACCAATGCTTCTAAACTGCACGACCTCCGAGGAAACGCTGCGGAGCGAGCCAAAACGAGCTCACGCGTAGTGGGACCACCATCTTCGCTCACCCGCCAGTCCGCTAAGTCGCCATACATCCAGGCCGATCACAAACAGCATCAATCCCAGAATCAGGCAGAGCCCGGCCATCGTAAGCCCGAAGGCAACCCGTTCGTTGACCGGACGTCGGAAGATCCCTTCGTAAAGCAGAAACATCGCGTGGCCGCCGTCTAGGACCGGAATCGGCAAGAAGTTGATCACGGCCAGATTCGCACTCAACAGCGTCAGGAAGACCAACAATCGGGGAAGCCCCGCGTGGGCTTCCATCCCCGCCATCGTCGCGATCGAGGCCGGTCCGCCCAGATTCGTCGCCGACATTTGGCCGCTGATCAGTCGGAACAGGATGAAGTAAACCTGTCGAATCGACTCCACCGTCTCGCGCCACCCCAATTGCCAGGCACGGGACCAACGCGTCTCTTGATGCAGCTCCTCGGCCCCGACCAGTTTCAAGCCGCGGTCGGCGATCGCCCAGTCGGCAGCGGTGACCGGCTGCAATTCCACCGTTCCGGGGACGTCGTTTCGCCGGTAGGACAGGCGAACCTTTGTCTTGGGAAGACTCCACTGGATCCGCTGTTCCACTTGGGCCCAGTCATGCGGGTTCTGGGTCAGTTCGATCGACCGCTCGCGGCCGAAGATCTCTCGTTCCAGCTCGGCCTCGTCGGGCGATGCCGCCACGAACTCCACCTGCTCGATAACATCCCCCGGCTCGAGGCCGGCCACGGCTGCTTCACTGCCGGAGGCAACAAAGGCAATCCGGTTTCCGATTTCGTAGGCCACGCCCAGCGCATCGACCCCAATCGCATCTCCCAGCCCCAGGCCAAGTTGCAGGGAGTCAACAGCACGCGGTTTCACGGGAATCGAGATGGGTTGCTCGACCCCCGGTCGCGTGACGCGAAGGACGACCTCCTGGCCGGACAGCCGCCGCAGCTGGTGAGGCAAGACCATCGGGTTCTGCACCGGCTCGTCCGCCACGTGCGTGATTCTGTCACCGATTTGCAGACCAGCCTGTTCCGCGGGGGAGCCGCGTTGAATCGAGGAGATCGGTTCGATCTGCATTCCCATGCCCAACCAGCGCATCGGTTGGACCGGCAGGTTGATCTCGACCAGCTCGTCAGCCGCGGTCGTCGGCCCCGATCCATCCGGAGAACGGCGAACGGTCAGCCGCACCGGACGATCGACATGCGCGGCCAATTGCCGACTCAGCTGAACGTAGTCTTGCACCGGTTCGCCGCCGACGGCCACAATCTCATCGCCTTGCTCCAAAGCCGGCTCGGTCTGCATCGCTGCCAGGTGAGCCAACGCCGCGCGGACTTCGTCCGTGATTGCCACCGTTGTCGTCGGGTACGGGCTGATGCCGATGATCGGGCGCCCGTGCAGGTCGGCTTGCGGATTGCTCAGTCGGACCGTCGTCCATTCCGGGGGAGAAGCCGGCTGGTCGGGGGCTGTGTACCGCTGGATCCGCAGGTCGAGATCCTGATTGGCCCCGGTCATCATCACCTTGACCATCATGTCCTTATCGAAGCGAAGATGCTGCGACGGGACTCCATCGCGCCCCAGCTGAACGATCCGGTCTCCGGGCTGGAGCCCCACCTCCCAGGCCGAGAGACCGGGGCTCGTCGAGCCCACCACACAGGGCGTGTAGCTGACTCCCATCCGGTAGGCCACCATCCCGAAGATCACGGCGAAGATCAGGTTCATGATCACGCCCGCCGAGATGATCAACAGCCGTTGCGGCACAGTTTTCGCGGGGTAACTGCGAGGATCAATCTCCCCACCGACGGACGAGCCACCGAATTCCTCCTCTTCGCGCGCAGTGCGAATCCGCTCCGCCTCTTTCGCGGCGTTTGCCGGGTTGTCATCCTGGCCGAGCATCTTGACGTAACCCCCGAGCGGAATGATCCCGATGCCGTATTCGGTTTCGCCGACTTTGCGGCGGAACAAGGCTCGCGGCAGTTCGATTGGTCCCAAACGCATGGGAACGTCGAACCCCACGTAGAACTTCTCGCACTTCACGCCGCAGGCCTTGGCTGCCAGGAAATGCCCCAGTTCGTGCACAAAGATCACGAACCCCAATCCGGCGGCCGCCAGGAAAATGGCCCACAGGACCGAGGTCGAGATCCAAGCCACGAGGGGAATCAAGTACCAACCCACCGAGAAACCTCCTGCCGAGCCCACGCATCCAACTGCAACAGTTCCGTTAACGTGGGGTTCGAGTCAAATTGATGGTGTTCCAGCACGGCCCGAACGGCCGGCACAATCTCATGGAACGGCAAATCGCCGTTTAGAAACTCCTGTACGGCCGCTTCATTCGCCGCGTTCAGCACGGCGCCGCAGGTCCCTCCGCGTCGAGCGACTTCATAGCCGAGACCAAGCGCCGGAAAACGGTCTTGATCTGGCGGTTCAAAATCCAGCTGAAATGCCTGGGTCCAGTCGAATTGCTCCGCGACACCCGGTTGCCGCTCGGGATAAGTCAAAGCGTACTGGATTGGCAGCTTCATGTCGGGGGGGCTCATCTGCGCTACGACGGAGCCATCGCAGAATTCGACCAGGGAGTGGACGATCGACTGCGGGTGAATCACCACCTGGATCTGGTCGGGCTGCAAATCAAACAGCCAGCGGGCTTCGATAATTTCCAACGCTTTGTTCATCATCGTGGCGGAATCGACCGAGATCTTGGGCCCCATTTCCCAGGTCGGATGATTCAGTGCCTGGCTGACGGACACCTGCCGCATCTGGGCTTCCGTGAAAGAGCGAAACGGGCCGCCACTGGCGGTGAGCAGGATCCGCTGGACCTGATCCCGTCGCCCGGCCGCCAGCAGTTGAAAGATCGCGCTGTGCTCACTGTCGATCGGGAGGATCGTCGCACCTCGCTGAGCTGCCAGCGTCATCACCAGAGGTCCCGCAACGACCAGCGTCTCCTTGTTGGCCAGGGCGACGCGTTTTCCGGCTTCCACGGCTGCCCAAGTGCCGCGCAACCCCGCACTGCCGACGATCGCGGCCACGACCACCTGTACGTCCGGATCCGTGGCCACTCGCTCGAGGCCTTCCTCGCCCAGCGCCAGCTGCGTTCCTTTCGGTAGATCGGTCCACTGAAAATCCCGAGCCCGGTCGTGGCAGGTCGCGACGAGCCAACGCGGGTGGTGCTGCTGGGCCTGCCGCACGGCCTCGGCCAGCCGCGAATGGGCGGTCAGCGCGTAGGCCGTCCAGCGTTCGGGATGTGCGGCGATCACGTCGAGCGTGTTCCCGCCGATGCTGCCGGTGGATCCCAAAACGGCGACGTTTGTCACGCGACTACTCATTTCGCGGGTTGATGGCTGCAGGACCGGTCCAAAGGAGGGGGAGCCCTAGGCTGTTTTTCGAGCCGAGCGCGATTCACGGGGAACGTGTGCGGGTGGCGCGGGACGGCCGAGCGTTCCGCTCGGGAGATCGAAGGAAGAAAACAGAAAGCCCCGCACAAGGGACAGGCCTCCGGCGAGGCATTCTAGAATTGTAGTTTTCCGTGGACAAGACAACTTTCCGAAACGGCCCGATCCGCGCAGGCCGCTGGGCTCGCCGATCGACCCCGGCTGTTATAATAGCGGGAATCCGCAATTCCGGGCGTGTCGAGAGGTCACCCGCGTAGGGCCCCTTCGGCCGGACCGGCGCCGTGGCAAACGTGACCCGGTCGGCGGCGTAATCTGTCCATTCCCCTTCGCCCGCGTTCCGGAGTCGATCGGCCCGATGCCTCAAGAACCTTCATCTAGCCGCGGTGGCAACGACAACCGGGGCTCCGGCTACAACGTTTTCCTCTACACCGTGGTCTTCGGATTGGCGATTTCCTTCGTCGTCTTCTACATGCTGCAACTGTCAACCGACGAGATCCCCTACAAGGACCTCGTCCGGCTGATTGAACAGACAGGAACCGACGGACCCGAGTCGGCGATGGTGGAGGTGTCGGTCGGTGACCAGCGCCAGATTCGCTACAGCCGCTTACGGGACTTGAAGATCGGGAAGACGGATATCGAAGGTCATGTCTACCGCGATCCTGTCGGAGCGCCTGCCGGTGAACAGGGGGAGGTGCCGTTTCGCACGTTCCGCAGCGATAACCCCGAGGAAGAACTGTTACTGATCCAGGCGTTGAAACAAACACCAATCAGCTGGTCATTCCCCCGTGGTCCCAGCATTTGGCGTTCGTACGCGCCGATGTTTGTGATCAGCGGACTGTTTCTGCTGTTCTTCTTTCTGATGCTCCGCCGGCTCGGCGGCGCCGGCTCGCCAATGGCATTCGGCCGTAGCCGCGGACGGTTGTGCGCGGACGAAGATTTGGCGGTAACGTTCGACGACGTGGCGGGGATCGATGAAGCCGTCGAGGAAGTCCGGGAGGTCGTTGACTTCCTCAAGTCGCCGGAGAAATACCAGAAACTGGGAGGGCGCATCCCGAGGGGCGTCCTGCTCGTCGGTCCACCGGGTACCGGCAAGACGCTGCTGGCCAAGGCGATCGCGGGGGAAGCCGGCGTGCCCTTTTTTAGTCTGTCCGGTTCGGATTTCGTGGAAATGTTTGTCGGCGTCGGCGCAGCTCGCGTGCGAGACATGTTCCAGCAGGCGGAGGCGAAGGCGCCCTGCATCATTTTCATCGACGAATTGGACGCACTCGGAAAATCGCGTGGTACCAGCATCGTGGGAGGCCATGACGAGCGAGAACAGACTCTCAACGCCTTGTTAGTCGAAATGGATGGGTTCAATTCGAACAATGGCGTGATCGTGATGGCCGCCACGAATCGCCCCGAAATGCTCGACCAAGCGTTGCTGCGCCCCGGGCGGTTCGATCGGCAGGTACTCGTGGATCGCCCCGATGTACGCGGGCGGGAGGAGATTCTGAAAGTCCACGTCAAGAGCGTCAAGCTGGATCCGACAGTGGACCTGAGAGAAATCGCGGCGATTAGCCCGGGTTTCGTGGGGGCCGATCTGGCCAACCTAGTTAATGAAGCCGCCCTGCTCGCCGCGCGGGAGGACAAATCCGCGGTGGCGATGGCCGAATTCAACGAAGGCGTCGAGCGAGTAACCGCCGGTCTGGAAAAGAAGCAGCGAGTGATGAACGATGAGGAAAAGGTTCGCGTGGCTTACCACGAAAGTGGTCACGCTCTTGTCGCTTGCAGCCTGCCGAACACCGATCCGGTCCATAAGGTGTCGATCATTCCTCGCGGTCTCGCCGCACTGGGTTACACGATGCAGCGCCCCGACGGTGATCGCTTTCTCATGACGCAATCCGAACTCGAAAGCCGCATTCAAGTGCTGCTGGCCGGAACGGTGGCGGAGGAATTGATCTTCGAGGACATCTCTACGGGGGCCCAAAACGACCTGGAACGCGCCACCGAAATCGCGCGCAGCATGGTGATGGACTACGGAATGAGCGAAATGGGACGGATCAGTTATCGCGAAAGCAACCAATCGGTCTTTCTCAGTCGCCGTCCCCGAAGAGCGCGTGCACAGCCACAGTGAGCAAACGGCGCAACGGATCGACACGGCGATCGGTCGGATCGTTGAGAACGCCCTGGAAAACGTGCGCGAGATCCTGCAGCAACGGCGCAATGCGCTGGTTGCCTTAGCGGAACAACTGATGGTGATTGAATCCGTCGATGCCCCCCAGTTGCGCCAGATCCTGGCGGAGAACTCCTCCAGCCCGCGGGTCGTACCCGGCACGGCCGACGCGGCCAAACGGCCTCCCCCGGCGGATCCGCTGGACGAGACACGTGGATCGGCAGCGAATTAGGGCGTTTCGCACGGACATCTAGGCAGGTAGCGTTCGTGGCAACATTTCTTCCAAGCAGAAGCGGCAACGAGACGCTAGAGGGAACCGCTACGCGCTGTGGCGGCCGCTACTTCGGACCGGTTGCCAGATCTCGGCCCGCGACGGCTCAGCTCGAATCGCCTCGCCGCGTCACGGAAGGACGGAATTCGACCCAGTCGTAGGTCCGTTCCAGGGCCGTCGTCACGGTCTGCACAACCTGCACGAAATTCACCGGTTTCGAGAGCACTTCGTCCGCTTGGGCACGCCGCCGCAGTTCCTCGTCCAGTCGCCCGGAGATCAAGATGCATGGCAGTTGTGCATGAAGACGCTTGATCCGCTCGATCGCTTCCATGCCTGTCAGGCGCGGCATGTGATGGTCAATCAGCACCAGGTGCACTTCCTGATTCTGCACCATGCGAACGGCTTCTTGCCCATCGCCCGCGAGCAACGTGCGGTATCCGCGCCGCCAGAATACTTCCCGTAGGGTCTCGCGGAAATCACGGTCGTCGTCAGTGATCAACAGCGAAGGATTGCGAATCACGTCGCCCGTCTCCTGCCGTGGAACAGTCGCCTGCCCGGCTGAGTCACGACCCGCTCAAAAACGGTGCCCGCGCGTGGTTGGAACAGCCGTTCCAGCGATCTTGCCCCCACACCGTGGAAAGTAACCGGCACGCCCTCGCGCCCGGTTTTCGAAAAACTGTCGCAGCCATCGGCCAGCGCCCCGTAGCTCGGGACTCATCCGACCCGCGGCGATCTCCTTGCAGGAGACAGCAAGTCCGGTGCCAGGCGAACGCCGCAAATCGAACCACTCGTCGTAAGTCGCATCGAGTGCGATAGTTGTAGCCTATTTGCTGAATCAGGGCACGTCAAACTACACAAGAGAGAGAGTGTAGAAACAGGCAACAAGTGCCAAATTGGCAGGCTTTCTCCGCCCTCACGGATTCGAAATGACTCGAGGCGAGGGGGTGCGGAATCCGGCAAATCGGCAGATCCCGTTGGTTTTTCAGACGATACGATTGAAAATTGGGTCGGTTGTGGGCTGGAATCGATGCGGGGAAGCGGACAAACTAGCTTTTCGTGATACGCACCGCACGCTAGAGGGCCCGGAACGGACCCGCGGATGGAGTGGCGTCTCCGTTGAAACGAACTGCCCGGCGTGGCTCGAAGGAGAGCCACCCGCGCGAACTGTGGCATCAGATTAAGGATAGAGGTCAGACATGAACGAAACCCCGAAAAAGGCGTTGACGAAAACGGAGGTGATCGCTGCACTGGCTACGGGAACCGGCCTGACCAAGCAGCAGGTCACAGCATTGCTGGACGAAATGGTGAACCTAATCGGTGACAATCTGAAACCGGATGGTCCGGGAGTCTTCAATCTCCCGGGTTTGATGAAGATCCGCGTTGTGCGAAAACCGGCCGAACCGGAACGAGAAGGCATTAATCCGTTCACCAAGGAAAAGACCACCTTCAAGGCAAAGCCCGCTCGGAGCGTGGTGAAGATCAGTGCCTTGAAGCGGTTGAAGGATGCCGTGTAAGGAGACGACGGAAACGCCAAGGCGTTGGGAGCCGGGGCGAAGGCACACGGGAAAGGGCGCCGAGCGGATTCGGAGCCCTTTCTTTCTTTTTGGGCTCGTTCGGGCCCGTTTCACGATCGGAAGCCGCGTGAACGAGACCGGATCAGGCTTCCGCTCCACACAGAGCCATCCGCTGGGAGAAGAACGTCGCAACTCGTGACCGCACGGCCGTGGCCGAGTAGGCTCCCAGAATGGCGTATCGATCAACGGGGCAGCGCGAGTCTGGCTTCTGATGAGCTGCAAAAGCCGGCCCTCACAGATTGTGGTTTTCCGCGAGAAGCAGAGACGTCTCGAACGAGGAATATCGAATCACGACGAGGTGCGCTGTAAGGTCCCTGAATGCCGCGCGATGGACTTACCGACCCTTCGTTTCACGCCCTCGCGTTGGCCTCGCCCCGGATTGCCATCGCACCCGGGCCCTTTATACTACCGAGGACGGTGATTTCGCCCCTTTCGGGCCGGAATACCGGCAACTTCTTTGCGGTTGGTCGAAGCGAGCCGCACGAATGCACGGCGGCGAAACGTCTACGAGATGGCACATCTCGATGCAGCGAGGAGATCCGGTGAACGATCTGACGGAAGGGACGGAAGCATCCTGGTGGACGCAGCATGAATTCCTTCTGCGGCGGCTCCACTCCTTGAGTGGCCTGGTTCCCATCGGCGCGTTCATGGTGACGCACCTCTTGGTGAACGCCAGCCTGTTGAATTCGGCGGCCACATTTCAGACGAACGTGTACCGAATTCACGCCCTTGGGCGAATGCTCTGGCTCGTGGAGTGGTTGTTCATTTTTCTGCCGCTGATGTTCCACGGAATTCTTGGGTTGATCATCATTCGCAGTGGGGTGTCCAACGTCAGCGGTTACCCGTACAGCAGTAATCTGCGTTACACGCTGCAGCGGATCTCCGGCATCATCGCTTTTCTGTTCATCGGCTGGCACGTGTTCCACATGCACGGCTGGATTCACATAGAAAGCTGGATGCGGATGGCGCGCAACCTGCAAGGGTCGCAATTCCGGCCGATGAACGCGGCGTCGTCGGTGGTTTATGCGATGCAGTCCTGGTGGATTGTCGCGCTATACGCTATCGGGATCCTGGCCTGCGTCTACCATTTGGCGAACGGCATCTGGACGATGGGGATCACCTGGGGGATCTGGACGTCGCCGGCCGGGCAGCGTCGAGCCAATTGGATTGCCGGTGGATTCGGCTTGGCTGTGGCAGTCGTCGGGATCGCGGCCCTCGTCGGCACACAGGTCGTGTCGCTTGAGGAGGCCTTGCAGAGCGAAAAACGCATGGAGGCCCAGTTGGCGGAGGATCGAATCCTCTGGGAAGAGACGGAGCTTCCCTGGGAGCCGCCGGAGCATAAGAGTTGGACGCCCGAGGAGCTCGAACAACGATGGGCCGAAGCGCAACAATCCAAGTAGTGCGCGGTGCCGGCCGCTACGCCGGAGGGACGTGCGGCTCCAGCTCGTTCGTCATCCAGTCCGTGTACGGGCGCAAGATTGCCGGGAAGATCTAGCCTCCGACCTTTGAACTATGGGAGCTTCAGCAGCATGTCTGAGCAGCGTGTTTTAATCGTCGGTGGAGGGTTGGCCGGCCTTTCGGCCGCCATGAAGCTGGCCGAACTCGGGATCCAGATCGACCTGATGAGCCTAACGCCCGTGAAGCGTTCGCATAGTGTCTGTGCGCAAGGTGGCATCAACAGTTGCAACGACCAGACGCGACAACTGGGCGACAGTGAATGGAAACATCTCGACGATACCGTCTACGGCGGAGATTTCCTGCAGCACCAACCACCTGTGAAAGAGATGGCCTACTGGGCCCCCAAGATCATTGACCTGATGGACCGTCTTGGTGTCCCCTTCAATCGCACCTCCGAAGGATTCATGGATCGGCGACGATTCGGCGGAACGCTCTATAAGCGAACGGCCTTCGCCGGTGCCACGACCGGTCAGCAGTTGCTGTACGCCTTGGACGAACAGGTCCGGCGCTGGGAAACCACCGGAAGCGTACAGAAGTACGTCTACTGGGACTTTCTGGGACCGATTATCGACGCCGGCGGCGTTTGTCGAGGAGCTGTCGCGCAGAACCTGATCACCATGGAGATCCGCTCGTTTCCCGCGGATGCCGTGCTGATCGCGACCGGCGGCTGCGGCTTGATCTACGGTCGATCGACGATGTCCATGGCTTGTACCGGAAGCGCAGTCAGCCGCTGCTTCCAAGCCGGCGTGAAATACGCGAATCCGGAGTTCGTGCAAGTCCATCCGACGGCGATTCCGGGGGCTGATAAGCTGCGTCTGATGAGCGAATCGGCACGGGGAGAGGGCGGCCGAGTGTGGGTCCCTCGCAAGCCACAGGATCGCGCGAGCGCCGGGGCAGATTCCGGAAGAAGAACGGTTCTACTTCCTGGAAGAACGTTACCCGACCTACGGCAACTTAGTGCCACGCGACATCGCCACGCGGGAAATCTTCGACGTGTGCATCCACGAGGGATTGAGCGTCGAAGCGGGACGCCCGTGCGTTTACCTGGATCTCACGCACATCGATCGCGCCGAACTGGATCGCAAGCTGGGCGGCATTCTGGAAATCTACGAGAAGTTTCAAGGCGTCGATCCGCGGGATGTCCCGATGAAAATCTTTCCCCGCCGTGCACTACAGCATGGGGGGATTGTGGGTCGACTATCAGCGGACAGAAGACGGAGGACTAGAACCGGGCTCGCCACGGAATCAAGTCACCAACATCTCGGGGCTGTACGCCATCGGCGAATGTGACTACCAATACCATGGTGCCAATCGACTCGGCGCGAACTCCCTGCTCAGCTGCATCTTCTCCGGGCTGTTTGTGGCCCCCGGCGTGGAGAACTGGCTGAAGTCACTGCAGCAGGGAACGGCGGCCGAACAGCCGTCCGCTCTGTTCCAGTCCGCGGCAAGACAACACCAGGAGGTCCATGACCGACTGCTGCGGCAGCAAGGATCGGGCGACAATCCGTACTCGATCCACGAAAATCTGGGCAGTGTGATGACGCGGGCCGCCACGGTGGTCCGACACAACAAGAACCTGCGGGAAGCCCAAGAGACCGTGCGTGATCTGAAGGAACGAGCTTTAGCGGTGTTCCATTTCCGATACCGGAAGCTGGACGAATCAAAACGTAGCTTTTGCCAAAGCGTTGCTCGACATGTTTCCCGTCGCCGAGGCGATATTGCAGGGAGCCTTACAACGGGATGAATGTCGCGGGGCCCATTTCAAGCCGGAGTTCGCCCCGAAAGGAATCCAGGCCGATGACGCGGACGAACGACGGCGACAGGCAGAGAAATGGTGCGATGACTTCGATGCTAACAATCAGCGTTGGCTGCAGTCCACCATTGCCACGTATCACGAGGACGGGGTCAAACTCAGCTACGAACAGGTCGACACGAGCCTCATCCCGCCTCGCCCGCGGCTGTACGGCCTGCGAGGTGGCGAGATCATCGACGAAGTTTGGAAACAGCGGCAGTCGCAACGAGAACAGCAGGCGGCATACGACGGTGTCCCGATCGCGCGGTAAACTTGGCCGATTCGAACAAGGTAGCAACGGCTCGACCTTCGGGCGTTAGACATCCGAGACCAACCATGATTGATGCAGCCAACAGTGGGGCAGCCACACCTCACACCTTCGACGTGCGGATCCTTCGGCAGGACGGACCGGCTAAGCCCAGCTACTGGGAACGCCACCGACTGGTGCGGGAACCGGATATGAACGTGATCAGTATCTTGCAGCGGATCGCCGCCCAAGCGCAAACCGCGGACGGCCGAAAGGTCGCCCCGGTCAGTTGGGAATGCAACTGCTTGGAAGAGGTGTGTGGCGCGTGCACGATGGTCATCAATGGCCGCGTGCGCCAAGCCTGCTCGGCCCTCGTCGATCAGTTGCTGGTCGATCAACCGGGAGAGATTGAACTGCGGCCAATGAGCAAATTCCCGGTAATTCGCGACCTGGTGGTGGAACGATCTCGACTGTTCCAAGCACTTCGCCGCGTCCGTGCATGGGTGGCCGTCGACAGCTACATGGATCTCGGTCCCGGCGCCGACGCCCACAGGATCAGCAGGAGGAAGCGTATCCACTGAGCAAATGCATGAGTTGCGGCTGCTGTCTGGAAGCCTGCCCGCAGTACACGAAGATTGAGGTCCTGCAACAGGATGGCGAAAGCGAGAGCGACTACCAGGAGCGGAAACGCAAGGCATACGCACACGCCTTCTTGGGAGCCCATGCGATCAGCCAGGCGATGCTCTTCAACTCCCACCCCGCTGGCAACATGGAAGCCATCCAACGACTCGAAGCCTTACCAGCGCCCGGTGGGATCCAGGCCTGTGGCAACGCACAAAACTGCGTCGCCGTGTGCCCGAAAGAAATCCCCTTGACGACATCCATCGCTCGAGCCGGGCGAGACACAACGATCCACTCGATCAAGAAATGGTTTGACGGCTAGTGCGTGTCGCACGGAGAGGGACCGCTCGTGACAGCGTTTCCTCCGCGGAGCAACGGCGACGAAACGCTGCAGGGAATGGCAACGCGCCGGAGAGGTCGCTCCTCCGGCAGCCGCTTGCTCAACGAGCTCCGACCAGTTCGTTCTTTTTCCGGAGGGCGACAATCTCTTCTTGGATCTTCCCGGGGACGCGTTTGTAGCTGGCCAATTCCATCGTAAACGTCCCCTGCCCTTGCGTCTGGCTGCGCAGATCGGTTGAATAGCCGAACGTTTCTGCCAACGGAACTTCAGCCGTAAGCACCGCCATCTCGCCTTGCATTTCGCTGCCCAGAATCATGCCCCGGCGGCTAATCAGGTCACCGGTCACCGCTCCCTGAAACTGCTGCGGGCATTCGACCTCCAGCTTCATTACGGGTTCGAGCAACACCGGCTTGGTGTTCAGAAATGTCTCCGCAAAGCAGTTTCGTGCGCAGATCTGGAAGGCCATATCGGAACTGTCAACTTCGTGAAACGAGCCATCGTCCAGAATGGCGCGCACGCCAATGATCGGAAAACCGGCCACCGGGCCCTTGGGCAACGATTGGCGGAACCCTTTCTGAATCGACGGGATGTATTCTTTCGGAATTCGCCCGCCGACGACGTGCTCCTCGAACACGAACGGCTCCGACTCTTCCTCTTCGAGTGGTTCCAGCCGGCCAATGATGTGCGCGAATTGCCCAGAACCGCCGCTCTGTTTCTTATGGCGGAAGTTGTAGTCCGCGGCACGCGTCGGCGACTCACGATAGCTAACTTTCGGCGCTCCCACCTCGACCTGCACATTGTATTCGCGACGGATGCGTTCGACATACACCTCCAAGTGCAATTCACCCATTCCGGCCATCAGGGTCTCCCCCGTTTCTTCATCGGTCGTCACGCGGAGCGTCGGATCTTCTTTGCGGAATCGAGCAAGCGCTTTACCAAGCCGATCGGCATCTGACCGCTGCAGGGGGCTGATGGCGATGCGGATCACGGCTTCCGGGACGAACATATTTTCCAGCGTGCAGTACTTGCGATCGCCCGCATACGTATCGCCGCTGGCACATTCAATCCCCATCACAGCGACAATGTCCCCTGCCCGAGCCTGATCCGCTTCTTCCCGTTTGTCAGCATGCATCCGCAGGATCCGACTGAAGCGTTCTTTGCGACCGGTCCGCTGGTTGTGGTACGTCTGCCCCTTCTTGATCGTGCCCTGATAGACCCGCATGAACGTCAGCTGGCCGTAGGGGTCGTCGACAATCTTGAAAGCCATTCCCACGAACGGCTTCTCCGGCTCCGGGTACAACTCGACCCGGTGATCTTGATTCTCGTAATCGCGCGCATGGATCTGCCGATCGAGGGGCGAAGGGAGATACCGCACGATCGCATCGAGCAGAAGTTGGACCCCCTTATTGCGATAGGCAGTTCCGAGAAACACCGGTGTGACCTCTTCATTGCGGACCGCATCCCGCAAAACGCGATGGATCAGTTCCTCCGGGACCTCCTCCTCCGAAAGCAGCAATTCCATCAGGTCGTCACTGAACATCGACAGCGATTCCAGCATTTCCTGGCGACTTTGCTCGGCCTGCTCAAGCATTGCGGCGGGAATCGAATCAGACCGCACCTTCTCACCATCCTTCCCCTCGAAAAACACGGCCTTCATCGAAATCATGTCGACCACGCCCTGGAAATCCTCGCCCGCGCCAATCGGCAGCTGCGTCAGAATCGCCTCCACGCCCAGTTTTTCGCGAACCTGCTGCGTGACGCGCAGTGGATCCGCCCCGGTGCGATCCATCTTATTGATGAATGCCAGGCGCGGCACATGGTAGCGTTTCATCTGCCGGTCGACGGTAATCGACTGCGATTGCACGCCGCCGACCGCACACAGCACGAGCACGGCCCCGTCCAACACGCGCAGACTTCGCTCCACCTCCACCGTGAAGTCAACGTGCCCCGGCGTATCGATCAGATTGATCTGATGTTCCTGCCATTCGATGCAGGTGGCGGCGCTGGTGATCGTGATCCCCCGCTCCTTCTCCAGCTCCATGTGGTCCATCGTGGCCCCATCGCCCCCGCCCCGGACCTCCTCCATCTTGTGAATCCGTCCGGTGTAGAACAGCATCCGCTCGCTGAGAGTCGTCTTCCCGGAGTCAATATGGGCGGAGATGCCAATGTTTCGTATTTTGCGCAGGTCCATAGGATTTCACAAACTGGAAGGAGGATTCCCTCGGATGGGCAAGGAATGAATCGGTGGCCGCCAAGAGCAGCCGCTCGCACGACTTCAGAACGTTTCGCGCACAACGACAGCGCAGCCACATACCGAACCTGCGATTATGCACATCTTAGTGGCTTTCGTCTATTGGAAAAGACGACAAACGAGTCGGATCCGCGGACGAAATCAGCGTGCCGATTCCCGGTAGGGGCGATTCTGCTGATACATGGCCAGCCGTTGTCGGAGTTCGGGAGCCGCATCGGGGGGGGCCACCGCGAGGGCCCGCTGCAGCGACTCCTGAGCGGCGGGAAACTGGTCGGCGTTTGCCTGTGCGGCTCCCAGCGTGTCGAGATAGCGGTAATCGCGTTCGCCATCGAGGGCTATCGCCCGCTGCGCCGTGCGTAGCGCCATTTCCCGATCCCGGAATCGGGCGTCCGGACAGGTTGCCATCAGCCAGGCGGCACTCTGGTAGGCTCGGCCCAGCGACCGGTCCAGATTGATCGCGGTCATGTAGTCTTGCGCCGCCGCCTCCCATTGCCCCAGAAAGGCCCGCAGATCCGCCCGATCGGCGTAGGCGATCGCATTCTGCGGCTCCTGGCGCAGCACCGCGTCAAAATCCTGCATCGCCTCGGTGTATCGCTTTTCGTAGAACCGCGCATGGGCGCGTCCCAATCGGGCAGCCGCATCGGACGGATCCATCTGCAGAACAGCCGAGTATTCCTGCTCCGCTCCGACCGCGCGCCCGGCGTCCAGCAAGAGCTCGGCGAGGTTGAACCGGGAGCTGACCTGTTGCGGGTCGAGCTGGACGGCGCGGGCGAATTCCTCGATCGCTTCCTGCGAGTCGCCCAGCATCGCTAAACTCAAACCCCGGTTGTGGTGGGTGCGCCACTGGGGATCGAGTTGTAACGATGCCGTGAAGTCTTGCAGCGCATTCTGTTCCAGTTGCCGGCTCTGATTCGGATTTCCCTGGCTCTGCGACTGGCTGGCCTGGCGCACCAGCAGCTCCCCGCGGCGATTCAGCAGCCAAGCGGTCAACTGGTCGACATACCGCGCATAGTCCGAGGGCAGCCCCGATTGTTTCAACTGGCGGCACATCTGCAGGGCCTGGTTCAGTTCCGGCGAACTGGAGGCCCGGCCGGCGTATTCGTACACCTGGTCGATCTGCCGGCGCTGGTCGGAAACGTTCGACGGCACCTGTCCAACGACCAGGCGGATGGCCTGGAGCGGCGTGGCCGTTTGGCCACGGACGGGTGTCGCAAGGGTTCCCCCAAGCAGCAGGGCGATCAGGGGGATGCCATGACACCAGCCAACATCCTTGCGATTCATCGACGTAACCTCCTGTTACAAGCGATTCAGTAAGCGGGCCCGCGGGGGCTACTCCTGCGGTTCGGTCATCCTCCAGGGATCGAGTGCCTGGCGGAGTGTTGCCTCAGGCAAAATCCCGGTCTCGCGGCAGAGTTGCCGAATGGTCTTGCCGGTGGCAAACGCTTCTTTCGCCAGGGCAGCCGCTTTCTCGTAGCCAATGTGGGGATTCAGGCTGGTGACCATCGCGAGGCTCTGTTCCACGGCGGCCTCACAGGCGGACGCGTTGGCCTCCAGACCCGCGACGCAGAAATCGACCAACGCGCGGGTGACACTCGCCAACAGACGAATACTCTCCAGCGTCGCGTGCCCCATCACCGGCATCATGATGTTCAGCTGAAACTGGCCGCCGGTCGCACCGGAGATGGATACGGTCTGGTCATTGCCCATCACGCGTGCCGCGACCTGCATCGCACTCTCGCACATGACCGGATTCACTTTCCCCGGCATAATCGAACTCCCCGGCTGCCGGCTGGGCAGTTGCACTTCAAAAATGCCGCAACGAGGCCCCGACCCCAGAAATCGAATATTGTTGGCGAGATTCATCAGGGTGACCGCCACGGTGCGCAGTTGCCCGTGACATTCGACCAGACCGTCGCGCTGCGCGTTGGCTTCAAAGTGGTCCACCGCCTCCTGGAAGGCGATCCCGGTTTCCTCGGCTATCTTTTCGCTGACCCGTCGTCCAAATTCCGGATGGGTGTTAATCCCGGAGCCGACCGCCGTTCCGCCGACGGCAAGTTCCTGCACCGCCTCGATCGCCAGTTGGGCACGTCGCACGGACAACGCAATCTGGCGCGCAAACCACCAAACTCCTGCCCCAACCGCAGGGGCGTCGCATCCATCAGATGCGTGCGGCCGATCTTGATAATCTCGTCCCACTCGCCCGCCTTGGCGGACAATTGCTGCTGCAATCGCTCCAACGCGGGGATCAGATCGCGCTGGATTTCCAGCGCCACGGCGACGTGAATCGCTGTCGGAAAAGTGTCGTTGGTGCTTTGCCCCATGTTGACATGATCGTTCGGATGGATCGGCTTCTCCGCAGCAAACCGATCGCCTTCCAGAATTTCGATCGCCCGGTTGGCAATCACCTCGTTGATGTTCATGTTGCTGGAAGTACCGGAACCGGTCTGAAACGTATCAACCGGGAATTGGTCGTCCAGCCGACCATCGATCACATCGCGGCAGGCTTGCAGCAGGGCCTCCACTTGCGACTCGCTCAGGGGATTCTTTCCGGAGCCGGTCAGTTTTCCCAGGTCGCGGTTGGCCGTGGCGCAAGCGTATTTCACGAGCCCCATGGCGTGCACCAGAGCGGTTGGCAAGGGCCAACCGGAGATCGGAAAATTCTCGACCGCCCGTTGGGTCTGGGCGCCGTAATAGGCGAGCGCCGGCACCTGAACGTCGCCCATCGAATCTCGTTCCACTCGAAACTCCGACATCGCTCCCCCTTCCACGGAATCGCCAGCGGCGTCCTCCCACGCCGAGGACGATCCAGCACGCTCATTTCACCACCCGCACCCGGCCATCGGCCAAAGAATGCGACCAGAACCCGCATGATAACGGTTGCCATGGGCGCGTCCAGGGCGAAACAGATACGCTCGAAGATTGCCATAAATACGAAGGGCACCCGCGCCGGCGGGGGAACTGGGGCAGCATCAAATTGCGGCTCGGAGTCGGTCTCCTTGCTACAAGCCTCTCAGCGAACGATCGCCGGCGGGGAGTCCGATGCGCTGTCTGGCTGGACCACCAAGCGGGGTGCGACGTCCACCGCGGCCGTTCCCGCAGCACAGTTCCGACGATCGGCCAGAAAGACACGCACCAGGCAGCGGCCCTGGATGTTCTCGGGCACCAGGAGCGTCGCGCAAAACGGTGCCCCCTCGCTTTGTACGGGCTGCCGCACGTAGTAATCCACCAAGGCTCGCTCGTAGGTTGCGTCAAGCGTCCGCATGCCGGAGTCAGTACCGTCGAAAGACACTCGCTGCTCCGGCGTAAACGTGAGCGAGCCCGCTGGACAAACCAGCTCGATCACGCCTTGCCCCGGGATGCCGCCATCGCACTCGATCGCAAGCGGCTGCCCTGGCTCGACACTGGCCGGTGCCTTCACTTGCAGCGGAAGCGGGTGTCGGATGCGGAGCAGCGGATCGCCCAGCAGGTTGAACAGGAGGACGTGTTCGCGGCGTTCCTCTGGCAATTGGTCGGCCGTGGGGCTGACCGCCCGCGCCATCAGATCCAGCCAAGTCCGACCTGATGCCGGTTTCGAATCCGCCCCCACTTGCCGCTTTGCCTCCAACAGAACCTCTCCCAGCGTCTCCCGGCGAGACTGAAACGTTTCCTTCATCAGCGCGCGGGCGAGCACTGCCATTCCGTAGGGCATCGTCATCCGGGAGCCTCCCAGCACGGCTACCGGGCCAGCCTCCTGCAACAGCAGTTGCTCTCCGAGGCAATCCTCCGGATCATCGAAGGCCGCACCGTAACAACTCAGCAAGACCGCGATCGGTAAACCGCTGACGCAACGCACATCCGGGATATCTTCGCGTTCCAAAATCGGTGCTGCACCGATCGGCACGCGGACCCAATCCAATCCGTGCCGACGGCCATGTCCGATGTAGACCCACAACAGGCAACCTTCATTCAGCCGCTTGATCGTCTGCTGGCGAAAGGAGCGCGGGTCGGGACAGTAGGGACTCCGCCAACTCGCGTAGGTCATGCTCGTCCGGTACTCACTGGGAATCCCCTGTGTGACCAAGGAACGCGTCGCGGTTTCCAACAGAGCATCGGTGATGGCGCCAAATCCCCCGACACCCGCGACCAAATTCACGCGCCGACACCATGCCCCCACCGCCCCTTGCTGCTCGTAACGTTGGATCTTTCGCACCAACAACGCCAGTTCTTCCTTCGACTCGGCCGGCAGCCGACCGATGGCCAACTCGGGCAGTCCGTCGTCATCCAGGTCGGCATACCAGTTATCCGTGGCGATTTCCGGTTCGGAACCCCACCCCACGTTAACGACCGCCCGCGCAAGGTGTGTCGGAACCGGCCGAACATCCGGTCCGTTCGGTGCCACGTCGCCGACCAGCACGACGGTTCGCAGACCGCCCCGCTCAGCTGCCAGACGGATCTGGCGGCGAATCACATCGGCGGACCGAACATCGGAAACCAAGTGAAGCCGGTGCCCCTGCTGACGTCGTAGCTGCAGCCAGGGCTGCAGCGAATCCAGCAGCTCCGGCGGACACACCACCACGGTGTCGGCTTCCGAGAGCCCCTCGTTGGGCGATGCCGTCCACAACGTTCCGGTGAGTGCTGCAGCAGAAATAGGCAGTTCACTTCGCGGTCCCCTCGGCAGATAAACTCGACCCGTTCTAAGGATTCGATGCGGCGTCCGAAGCCTGCCTGGAAGCAAGATCGAGGCGCAACATCCCCCGTCGCCCTCATCACGCGGGCGGCGAACCATAGCCGATCGCCGTGACCGATCCAAGAGGAACCGATCAGAACGAACGATTCCCGCGAACTTCTCATCTTGCCGAAGTTTGCGAACACGCATTTTTCTCCGTTGGGGCCTTAGCGCCGACACAGCTCACCAAACGTCGTGCGTTCACGATTCACCGTCCCTCGGGGAGGGTCGAGAAGAAGACTCGAGGAGGGTCAACTTCGGTGGGCGCAGCCGCTGGGCAATTCACTCCACGGTGACGGTGCGGTACCTCCACCCGACCGCTGACGTAGCCGATCCTTCCGCGAGCGGGAGGGCGCGTCAGCCCCGTTCGCATGCGGGCGATTGAATACGGCACGAGGACTCGCCGCGCGATCCACTTCCACCATCTTCGAGCGACGCTCTCCGGTCCTCGGCCGTTTCAATGGATGGACATAATGCAAGCCCATGTACTAGATTCCGCAGATGGCGAACTGTAAATTGGATGGCAGTGTCAGGCTTGCCCTGCATGCGGGCGTAACTCAGTTGGCAGAGTGCTCAGCTTCCCAAGCTGGATGTCGAGGGTTCGAGTCCCTTCGCCCGCTCTTGCACTACCTCTCTTGCCGAATCCGGAACCTGGGATATCTGAGGCTTTCGAGGTGTGCGGCCTTCCAACCGTGGGAGCAGTGCGTATCCTTCATCGCGTTCCGGAACGGCCCAGGACACACCGGCTTCTCCGGGGTACTGCTCGGTCCGGCCGGAGCGTTGCCATCGGGTGACGACCGAGATTCCCTCGACGGCCAACCGTCTTTCTCCCCGGTGGAACGTCGTCGAACACCACGCCCGGGGTGAGTCTCCCGAATCCCGCTGCCCCGACATCACCATCTTTTTTGAGGTGGCTTGACGCTCCTTCGACAACGGCAGACAACGATGGACAACGAAACCGGATTCTCACAAGCTGATCGTGAGAGTTTCGTGCTGCACAATGACCGTTCTGTCGCTCCATTCGCTAGATGGTCAAATTGGCCTTGATCCCCGTGCTCTTCGCGATTGCCTGCCTCTTCGCTGGCATCTATGGCGCTGTGCACAACCAAATCTCGTATACGGTTGCTCCTGAATACTTCACTCAGTTCAAATTTCATCAATTTCGTATTGCCGAAAGTACTCCGGACCGTGTCGGCGCGGCAATGGTTGGCTGGAATGCGGCATGGCGGATGGGCATCGTGATTGGGCTCATCCTCATTCCGATTGGACTCTCCATTCATGGCAATGCGACCTATTTCTGGGGTATGCTCCGCGTTTTCGCTGTGGTGGCGGCGACAACGCTGATTGTCGGGCTGGCCGCACTCCTGATCGCTTTTCTCGTTCTGGATGCTGACACCGTGGGCGAGATCTCTCGGTACGACAACGAAATGAAAGAGGATGTCGCATTTGCACGTGCCGGAACGATGCACAACTTTAGTTACATAGGCGGTCTTGTTGGTATCCTGACCGGTGCCGTGGCTGTGTTCCGGGAACGGCGGCGACTGGCTGCTGCCACTTCCCCCGCCGAAACCAACACGAAAGCGACAGCACAAAGCGTTCAACGCGAGCCGGAATAAGGCCGCCGGGCTCGCTTCGCTCGACAACATCGAGCTCCGGCCGTGTTAGCGCAGGCATTGTCCCTCCAATTGGCGATTCAAAATCCGGCGACTCTATCAACATGAAGTATTGGCTGGTACTCCCATTTGCCCTCTTCCTTTCGTCGTTGACAGCACTGGTCTATATCCTGGACCAGTGCCTCGGAATTGTCGCGTACAACCTTCCCTACTTCTTGTTCTGTTCGATCGTCGCATTGGTGTTCGGCTCAGCCTGGTTCGCGACCATCAAGAAACACTCCATTTTGGCCGGTTTCGTGGCATTCTTGATCCTCGCATCGCTTTACGTACTTCCTCCTCCCTCTGAACGGCTCCTGCGATCGACCATGTTAAAAATCCCTCCGGGCACAGATGCTGACGCGATCGAAGCAGTCGTCAACGAAGAGTACCTCGGCAGTGCCTATGTGCTTCCCCGAATCTACCGCGACATTGCCGGAAACAAAGAGAGAATTCACGTTTCACTGTTGTCTCAGGAATCGGGTAACTGCACGTCCCTCATTTTCATCCTTGAAGATGGGTTGGTTGTCCGAAGAATCTTCTCGCCCGATTGATGCCGAGAGAGGGATAACCCTGCAATGGCCGCAGTCGTCGTACCACAAAAATTCCGCAGGTCGGAGCGGCGAAGTCAGGCGGATTCACAACGGACAATCTCTCATCACCGCCGGATAATTCGCATCACGTCGTGCAAGGAGCATCAAATGAGAAACATAGTTTCTGCCATTGGAGTGGTAATTCTGTGCGCAGTCTGTAGCGGCGCAATGCAAGCTTCCGGTCGGTTACTAGATCGTCAAGACATTAGAATAAGGGACCCGTTTATCTACGCGGATGCAAAGACAAAGACGTACTACATGTACGCTCAATCGGCGAATCGCGAGAACAGCGGATTCCTTGGAGTAGAGGCCTATACCAGCAAGGATCTCATCAACTGGTTTCCTCCGCAGCCGGTCTTGACGTTGCCCGACGACGCCGACATCCAGTCTGTGTGGGCCCCGGAAGTACACGAGTACAACGGCTCCTTCTACCTCTTTGTAACCCTTACCTTTCGAAGAACACTAACAGCGAAGAAGCCCGTCGAAGCAGACACTTGGCCACAAATGCACGAACGCGGCACGTACATCTATCGTGCGGACTCTCCCGCAGGCCCATTCAAACCGCTCAAGGACACATCCCACACGCCATCGGACTGGATGGCACTGGACGGAACGCTCTTCGTGGAAGACGGCACGCCGTACATGGTCTTCTGCCACGAATGGGTTCAACGAATCGACGGCACGATGGATGTCGTTCAACTTACCGACGACCTATCCGACACCGTTGGAGAACCGAGCCTTTTATTCAAGGCTTCCGATGCGCCGGGAGCCCGTGCCGGCCTCAAAGAAGGCAAGGTCACTGATGGATGTTTCCTTTACCGAAATCCGAAGAGCGGTAAGCTCTTCATGATCTGGTCTACCTTCATTCCCGGAGACGGGTACTGCGTCATCTTGACCAAATCCCAGTCAGGGAAGATCAAGGGTCCATGGTCCGACCAGAGGCCGATCTACAAAAAAAACGGGGGACACGGCATGCTTTTCACGTCGTTTGATGGGCGCCTGATGATGGCACTGCACCAGCCAAATACCGGAGGAAAAGAACGGTTGCACCTGTACGATGTAGCCGACAACGGAGAGACCCTTGAGATCGCAAAGGAAGTCACTGGGGGAATTGCTGAAGCGTCCGAATGAGATTGATCTGCGGAACAAAGCGGTGCACTGCAACGCCGCAAGCCGCGCGTGATTGGATGGATGCCTTGGTTGCGGACCGATTGATCCTGAAACGGAGGACAGTCGACCAGATCAAAAAGATTCACGCGGCGCAATGGTTGACCGACCTGAAACTGACGCCAGAAGGACACAGGCCGACTGGACAACTTCCATGTTGACGTGCTGCGTGACAGAATCACACGCTTCCAGCGCCCGCCTCCGTGGTCTCCGTACCGTCTGTGGTAGAGCCAACTCCTGTTCGAACCATTGGATCCAGCGGGCCGGGAATACGTCGCGTCGCTCGGGAGCATTCACTCCCCACCCGCTGATCCTAAGCGTTCGCTTGAAGATGAGGACAAGCAATGGACCCACTTATCACGAGACGTCAATCGTTCGCTGTGCTGGGTGTCGTGGGGCAAGTGAGACGGGGCACGGAAACCCCAGAGTTGTTTGCTGAAATCTGGAAAGTGTTCGAGTCCCGCCAGTCTGAAATCAAGTCTCTCGCTGTTGGGCAACACTATTTCGGAGTCAACTTCTCGACGGACACGGAGGACGTGACCGATTACCTTGCGGGGATCATGGTGGCCGCGCATGCCCCCGTTGCCAAGGGGTTGGAGCGACGCACTGTTTCGAGTGGTCGGTTCGCCGTTTTCGAATGCCCTCTTGAGGCTATCGGCGAGACATACCGGTACATCTTCACTGAGTGGTTACCGAGAGCCACAGTCCAACTCGATCTGTCTCTTCCGGTTTTCGAGGAGTATCCAGAGAATCCGTCGCAGCAGCCGATTCGTATTCACGTTCCAGTCTGTAGCGACCCCAAAGCGAGCAGGAATACAGGCTAACACCAGGCGACAGCAGGCTCGCGAGAAGCTGGCTACTCCGGCCGTGTGCTCGTCGGATAACCCACCGGTGGATTCGAGGACCGGGCCTCGAGGGACCATTCTCGCGACGATTGCCTTTGCGTCGTTCAAATTGGCCCGCCCTGCCAGGGGAGAAGAAGCGTTCTTTGAAGACAACTCTGATGGCATGCGATCGCCCGCGTGGCGGGCCGTCGACTTGAAGAAGGAAGACCGTCGAATCCGCGACGGCGGACTGGAGATGCGTGTCCCATCGGGACGACGCTGGCAATTCCCGTAACTCCCGTTCGGCGGGAGGGCGGGGATCGGTTAGAATCGGCGGCAACGATCCATCATGGAGGACGATCGATGCGGCGTTTCTGGGGGAGCTGGGGATATCTTTGTTGTCTGGCCGTTGGCCCGCTTGTGGCATCCGAGGCGGAGCCATCCTGGCCGGAAGCGTTGCACGAAGACGCGAACCTATTTGACGTGTGTTTCGTCGACCCGCAACACGGCTGGGCGGTCGGCGATCGAAGCACGATTCTGCACACTGAGGACGGGGGCCAGAGCTGGCACGCGCAATCCTGCCCGGTGGCGTGCCGATTGGAATCCGTACAGTTTCACGACACGCGACGAGGCTGGGCCGCGGGCGGGTACACTTCGGCCTACACCCATCGGCCCATCGGTGTGATCCTCAAGACAGAAGACGGTGGCAAAACGTGGCAGCAGGTCAGCGGACAGTTTCTGCCCTGGCTGCGGCAGATTCAGTTCCTTGATCTGCAGCAAGGCTACGCGCTCGGTCTGCCTTCCTCAATGTCCCCTTCCGCCGTCTATCACACGCGGGACGGAGGTCAACACTGGACGCCCTGGCCCGGGGAGAGCGTCGGTTGGGTGGACGCGCACTTCTCCGCCCAAGGCTCCGGTCTGCTGATCGACCGACGGGGTCAGCTGGCCGTCGCCGAACCGGCCAAACTACGCTGGCTAACCACACCACCCCATCTACACCAGCCCACGCAGATCTACTTTAACTCGGCTCGCCAAGGACTGCTGTGTGGCAGCCAGGGCTCCGTTCACGTCACCGAAGACGCGGGGCAATCGTGGCAGAAACCGCGGCAACTCCCCGATCCGCAGGACCTGGCCGAATTCGACTGGCTCGCCTTAGACGGAATCGATCAGCGGTACTGGATCGTCGGCGTGCCCGGATCGCGCGTTTTGCACACGGCAGACGGGGGACGAACGTGGAAATGGACCGACACGGGACATCCTCTGCCGCTGTTCGGACTCGATTTTGTGGATGCCGACCACGGATGGGCGGTCGGCGCGTTGGGCGCCGTACTTCGGACAGCCGACGGGGGTCGGACATGGTCCTGCCTGCGCGGGAGGGGTCGCCGCTTGGCCGTGTTGGGCGTTTACGGCCATGCCTCCCAAATCCCCTGGACGCTTTGGACTCAGCTGTGCGCGGCGGAGGGCGGCTTTGGCGCCGTCGAAGTCTTGTCGGCGACGCGCGTTGGTGGCGAAGAACCGGGCCAGGTCCCACTCTCTTCGCGATTGCACGAGGCGATGGCGGCGTTGGGCGGCGCCGCGGCAAATCTGCTGCAGGCCCTTCCCGCACCCGATCTGGATTGCTCGATGCCCTCAGACAAGATCCGGGCAGACTGGGATCAATCGCTGGGAACCGACAGTAGCCAGCAACTGACCGAATATCTCGTGCGGCAGCTCCGCTTGTGGCGCCCCGAACTGGTCATCCTGGCCGATCCCGCAGCCAAAAACTCGGGATTGACCGAGGCTACGCAGCGGATCGTGCTGCGTGCTGTGCAGGAAGCCGCCAACCCGCAACAGTATGTAGCCCAGATTCGAGGCGCGGGGCTTGCGCCTTGGCGAGTGCCCCGTGTCGGTACGCAAACCCAGGATTTCTCCGAAGCCAATTATCGAGCGATCGCGTCCCGTCAGGTCCTGGCGTGGGGCCAGTCGATTGGCAGCATTTCGCGCCGAGCGAGCTCGGTGATCCTCGACGATTTTCCGGTTGCGCCAGACCAGGTCGGGCTGCTGGTGGCCGGAGGCCCGCCCTCCGCCGGCACTCGAGTCGCGTCGTCCCAACCGTCCATCCATGTCGTCGATTCGCAAGAAACGACACACCGTTTGGCTGATCGATTGCCGGACAATGTGCAGCGATTGCACGAACAGTTCCAGCATCGACGAACGATCGAAGCACTCTTCGAATCTGCGGATGGGATTCCCGTAACACGACGTGCGCAGATCGCACGGCTGCAGCAGAACGCTTGTCGCCATCCGACCGGGGAGAGGTGTTCTACCAAGCGGCGATGCAGTGGCTTGCCGCGGGAAAAGCAGATCTATCCTGGGAATTGTTGACGCAATTGGCCGAGCAGCTGCCGGATCATCGACTGGCAGAGGCCGCGCGACTGGAATTATTCTGTCGCGCGGCGAGCGTGGAGGCGTCACTGCACTGGCCGCCACCTCAGCAGAACCGCGCGAAGCTAACGTCCGGCGAGATCCCGTTGGATGCAACCCCGGAAACGGTGGATCTGACTTCCCTGCCGGCGTCGGCGGCACCGATGAATGCGGCGACGGGTCTTTCCACCACACAACACGCCATCGCCGAAACCACCTCGGGTATCGAACAGGCGTTGCAGTGGGCGGAGAGAATCCGCGAGCGTCAGCCGGATCTATTCTTTGAGCCCCGCCTACGATTCCCCTTAGCCGCCGTCCTTCATCGAGCGGGTCAACAGCGCGAGGCGGAACGTCTCTGGAGGATGCAAGGGAACGCGGGCATCCGTTCCGTGTGGCGCAGCTGCGCCGCGCGTGAAATCGCTTGGCTGCAACACGCTCCAGGCGATCAGGACACCCAACCGACATGGATTTGTCGAGCGGTTCTGGAGCCGCCGTACCTGGACGGTCAGCTCGATGATGCGGCCTGGAAGGAGATTCCCGCCGTGCAACTGCGCAGCGGATCCACCCCATCGCACCCGCTGCCGTCGACCGAGGTCCGCCTGGCACACGATCAACAGTTCCTGTACCTCGCGGTCCGCTGCGAGCGATCCCCTTCCGCTCCCCAGCCGGACGGGAAAGCGACGCGGCAGCGAGACACCGATTTGAGCGAATCGGATCGGGTCATCTGGTACGTGGACGTCGACCATGACTATGCGACGAGGTGGCAGCTGACCGTCGATGAACGAGGTTGGGCCAACGACCGATTGAATCAGGATCCAACCTGGGACCCGGAATGGTACATTGCCACGCAATCCGACGAGCAGAGCTGGACGGTGGAATCGGCCGTCCGGCTGGAAGCGCTGACACCCGACCGAAAACTGGTCGGCAGCGCCTGGCGCTGCGCTGCGAGAGACTGACACCGACCGTTGGCCGGCAGAGCTGGACCGGGAACCCGGGCGCGCCAACCAGGCCGCCGGAAGCCGGCCTGTTGCGGTTCGAATAGGACCACGCGGATCGGACAACGCCCCGCCAGCCGCCCCCATGTTCGCAAGCCGAAAGGGCGAATTCGCGCGCCAGCCCGCTTGACGCAACAGCGCGGATACGTGAGCCTGCCTCGCATGGGAATCTTGATCGGCACGGATGAGGCAGGGTACGGCCCCAACCTGGGACCGCTGGTCGTTTGCGCCAGCGTCTGGCAGGTGCCCCACACCGACCCGGAGCAGGTCGATCTGTACGATCAACTGGCGCCGGCCGTGACCCGCGACCGGCAGGCCGATCGGCTGGCGATCGCCGATTCGAAACAGCTTTTTCGTCCGGGCCGTCCGGGACATCCCGGAGCGGGATTGGAGCCGTTAGAACGCGGCGTGCTGAGCGCGCTGACCGTGGCGGCGGGCGAATTGCCCGCCACCTGGCGGCGGTTGTGGCAGCTGCTCTGTCCGGCCGTGTTACCGGAAATGGCGCAGCTCCCTTGGTACGCAGACTACGAGTGCGACTTGCCACGAGCGACAGACCCACTCCGCATTCGGACTCTGGCCCAGCGCCTTCAGGAACAGCTTGAGCACCACGCGATGCGGCTGATGGACATCAGCTGCCGAGTGCTCTTTCCCGCGGGATTCAATCGCCTGGTGCACCAGTACGGTTCGAAAGGAACCGTCCTCTCGGAACTGACGCTCGACCTTGTGGAAAGCGCCCTCCAGCGGTTCCCGCCAGAGCCCGCGCATGTCGTCTGCGACAAGCACGGAGGACGTGATCGATACGCGGGTCTGCTGCAGCCGCGATTCAGCGATCAACTGGTGCGTGTTCATCGCGAGGGTCGCGCGGAAAGTCGATACGAGTTGCAAGCCGACGACCGTCGAATCCAGTTCTGTTTTCGAGCGAAAGGCGAGAGCTTCTTGCCCTCGGCCTTGGCATCGATGACCGCCAAGTACCTGCGGGAACTCGCGATGGGCGCGCTGAATGCTTTCTGGCAACACCAGGTTCCCGGTCTGCAGGCCACCGCCGGATACCCGCGGGACGCCCGCCGGTTTCGCCAGCAGATCACAGCAGCGCAATCCCGACTCGGCACCGACGATCAGGTCCTGTGGCGAATCCGCTAACGTGATGCGCCCGAACCAGGCTTCCGCGCAGCCGCCGCTGGACCACTCGTGGCCTCGCCCCTACACTACACGGGGCCCTACCGCCGAGAGCGAGCCGCCCTTGACCGGCAGTATCGAGAATCTATTTCTCCCTGACCCATGAAGACCGTTATGTCGCGCAACGAAGAAGAACTGTATCAGGAGCATGTGCTGGACCATTACGAAGATCCGTATCATCGCGGAGCCTGCCCCCATGCCACGCATCAGCACGAGGATGACAATCCGTTGTGCGGCGATGTGGTGCGGATCGAGCTGCAAATCGATGCCAAGGGCAAAATTCGTGAGGCTTGGTTCGACGGCGACGGGTGTTGCGTGAGCCAGGCGTCCGCGTCGATGCTGCTCGAAGCGATGGATGGCAAAACGGTGGAGGACGTAAAATCGTTCACGGCAGAACAGATGCTGGAGCTATTCGGAGCACGGCTGACACCCAATCGACAAAAATGTTGCCTGCTGCCGTGGCGCGTGCTGCAAACCGCCATCTTTTCCTCACGCGATGACTCCGGAGATTCCCCTCCGCCTGCGTCACCGGGCGGGCCACACCTGGCAGAGGAGGATGCATGAGCACCGTTGACGCGGCCGTGCCGCTGGATCCCTATCGCCTGCGAGCCGACTTCCCGATCTTGTCGACTTCGATCCACGGCGATCAACCGCTCGTGTATCTGGACAACGCCGCGACGACGCAGCGTCCCCGGCAGGTGATCCAGGCATTGGTCGATACCTACGAGAAGAATTATGCGAACGTGCACCGCGGCATTCACTGGTTGAGCGATCAGAGCACCGATCTCTACGAAGAAGCTCGGCGAAAAACGCAAGCCTTCCTCGGGGCCGAGCATCCGCATGAGATCATTTTCACCAACGGCGCCACGATTGGAATCAACCTGGTCGCTCGAAGCTGGGGCGATTCGCAACTGACGGCAGACGACGAGATTCTGCTGAGCATCATGGAGCACCATTCCAACCTGGTGCCCTGGCAGCAACTCGCGGAACGAACCGGGTGCCGCTTGCGGCACATTCCGATCACTGACGACGGACACCTGTTGCTCGATGAATGGGACGATCTCGTCACGGAACGCACGCGTCTGGTGGCCATCACCGCGGTGTCGAACGTGCTGGGAACCATCAATCCGATTGCCGAAATCATTCAGCGGGCCCATCGCGCCGGCGCGGTCGTGCTGATCGATGCCGCCCAGAGCGTGCCGCATATGTGCACGAATGTCCGGGAACTCGACGCCGATTTTCTGGTCTTCAGCGGCCACAAAATGCTGGGGCCCTCCGGCGTGGGCGTTCTGTATGGCAAAGAATCCTTGCTCGACGCGATGCCCCCCTTTCTCGGCGGCGGAAGCATGATTCGTCGCGTGTTGCCGGATCGCTTTGAGGCCGCTGACCTGCCGGCAAAGTTCGAGGCCGGAACGCCGCCGATCGTCCCCGCGATTGGACTGGGAGCAGCGATCGATTACCTGTTGTCGATCGGTCTGGAGCAGATTCACGCGCACGAACGACGGCTCACGGAACAGGCCCACCGGTTGCTCACGGACTTGGGAGGCGTGCGGTTTCTGGGTCCGTTACCGGAGGAAAAGGCCGGCATCGTCAGTTTCACACTCGAGGGGGTGCACGCCCACGACATCGCCCAATTACTCGATCGGCGGGGAGTGGCTGTTCGGGCGGGCCACCACTGCACCATGCCGCTACACAAACGCTTGGGGATCAATGCGAGCGCTCGGGCCAGTTTCTACTTCTACAACACGCAGGAAGAAGTCGACCAACTGGCCGAAGCCCTATCCGGAGCCCGCCGCGTTTTTCGCCGCAGATCCAGATAGAGGCTACCTTCTGCTTGTCTCCGACGAGACCCAATCGGCCCGGAAGAGGAGCAAGCCGATTACAGGGCGGCTTTCCCGCCGGCAGTAATCTTCTCCGTCAGATATCGCAGCAAATCGCGGACGGAGATCACGCCGCGAAGACTTCCCTGCGCATCGACGATCGGCAAATGCCGGTACCCGCCCAAGTCCATCCGGTGGATGGCGAACACAAGTCGGGCATCCTCGACGAGTGTCTGGGGATCGGCTGTCATCACTTCGGAGATCGGTCGCGCAAGATCCTGCTCCGACCGCGGATCCAGCCGCACCAATGCATCCCGCTCGCTAAAAACCCCGATCGGACGCTCGTCCTCCACGACGAAAACGCAACCGATGTCGTTTTCCACCAGCAACTGCAGAACCTCTCGCACGGTCGCCTGCCCTCGGACGACGATCGGCGGGCGGGGTGACAGTGCGGACACCGTGTCACCGATCAGCCCGCGTTCCACGATGGTTCTTGGATCGGGCAGATGGGTTTCGTCGAGCGGTTGCCCGCATTGTTCGCAGACATCCACCCCTTCGATGTTCGAAAACTCGCACAGCGGACAGCGAATCATGAAGGCACCGTCCAGGTATCGCCGGAGTGGAACAGTTGGTTTAGGTCGCCCGCGCCCCACTTTTCCCGGCTAAGTTCGAGCTGCCGATTCAGCTCCTCGTCATACTTCGGCCGGTCTACCGCGCGGAAGACGCCGATCGGTTCGGGAAATTCCGGATTTCGCATGCGGCTGAGCAGGTAGGCCAGACTGGGCTCCGGGGATTGCTCGTCGTGAAACAGCAGATCGTCTTCCGTGATTCCCTTACCCATTTCGACGACCTCCGGTTCCATGCCATTGAGCCGGATCCCTCGGTCCCGGTCCTTGCCGAAGATCAGCGGCTTGCCATGCTCCAGTTCAATCGTCGTGTCAGCCTTGGTCGAGCGATCGGTCGCGTAATTCCAGGCACCGTCGTTGAACACGTTGCAGTTCTGGTACACCTCAACGAAGGCCGTGCCGCGATGTTCCGCAGCCCGTTGTAAGACCATCGCCAGGTGCTTGATATTCACGTCAATCGAACGAGCCACGAAGGTGGCTTCACAGCCGATCGCAATCGACAGCGGATGCAGTGGGTTATCGATCGCCCCCATCGGAGTGCTTTTCGTGATCTTCCCCAGCGGAGAGGTAGGCGAGTATTGTCCTTTCGTAAGACCGTAAATCCGGTTATTGAAAAGGACAATGTTGATGTCCATATTTCGGCGGATCGCGTGGATCAGGTGGTTCCCACCGATGCTCAACCCATCCCCATCCCCGGTAATCACCCACACGTTCAGGTCGGGCCGCACCGCTTTCAGCCCCGTCGCGATGGCCGGAGCACGCCCGTGGATCGAGTGCATCCCGTACGTGTTCATGTAGTAAGGAAACCGGCTGGAACAACCGATTCCTGAGATGAAGACGATCCTTTCGCGGGGAACTCCCAGATTCGGCAGCATCTTTTTCATCTGCGCGAGAATCGAGTAGTCTCCGCAACCGGGGCACCAGCGCACGTCCTGGTCACTGGCGAAATCCGCGGCGGTCAAGACGGGAAGTTCCGTGCTCTCAGTCGTCATGTTTCTGATGTCTCATCGTGCTTGAGTGTCTGCAACCCTCAGGGATTCCCCAGCGGTCGGTCTGCCGACTAGGACAAGAGTTCCCTGACTCGCCCCACAATTTCCCCTACGGTGAACGGTTTGCCCTGGACCTTGTTGAGGCCTTGGGCATCGACGAGAAACTGCGATCGCAGCAGCATCCGCAGCTGTCCCATATTCAGTTCGGGCACCAGCACTTGACGGAACTGGCCCAGCAATTCCCCCAGGTTGGCGGGAAACGGATTCAGGTATCGCAAGTGGGCATGCGATACCGCATGGCCTTGTGCCTGCAGGCGTCGGACCGCCGTCGTGCAAGCTCCGAACGTCCCTCCCCAACTAACGACCAGCACATCGCCGGTCGCCTCACCCAAAACACCCTGCGGGGGAACGTGATCGGCGATGTTGGCGACCTTCTGGGCGCGGATGTTCGTCATGTGTTGATGGTTCAACGGATCGTAGCTGACGTTGCCGGTGCCATCCTGCTTTTCCAGCCCCCCAATCCGGTGTGTCAGTCCTTTGGTGCCCGGCAGTGCCCAAGGGCGGGCCAACCGTTCATCGCGCGCGTAGGGCAGAAACGGGTCTCCGTCTTCCCGCGGACCGGGATGTTCGATCGGAATGGGCGACAGATCGTCGATGTTCGGAATCCGCCACGGTTCGGATCCGTTGGCGATGAAACCGTCCGACAGCAGCACGACAGGCGTCATGAATTGCACGGCGATCCGCCAGGCCTCCCGCGCGACATCGAAGCAGTCGCCGGGACTACAGGCGGCCAGAACCGGCATGGGACATTCTCCGTTGCGCCCGAACATCGCCTGGAAGAGGTCCGACTGTTCCGTTTTGGTGGGCAAGCCCGTACTGGGCCCGCCCCGCTGGATGTTGACGACGATCATCGGCAATTCCAACATCATGGCCAGACCCATCGCTTCGCCCTTGAGGGCGATCCCGGGACCGCTGGAGGTGGTGATCGCCATTGCGCCGCCGAAGGCCGCTCCGATAGTCGAGGTCATGGCCGCGATCTCGTCTTCCGCCTGGAACGTCCGCACGCCGAAATTCTTGTATTTGCTCAGCTCGTGCAGAATGTCGCTGGCCGGCGTAATCGGGTACGTGCCGAGAAACAACTCTTTCTTGCTCAGCCGGGCGGCAGCGAGCATCCCCCAGGCCAGAGCCTGATTGCCGGTCATGTTGCGATAGGTACCAGGCGGCAGATCGGCACGATCGACTCGATAGCTGCTGACGAATGCGTCCGTGGTCTCACCGTAGTTTCGCCCCGCCTGAAGGGCTTTCCGGTTTGCCTCGGCAATATTCGGCTTCTTGCCAAATTTTTCGTCGATAAACCGCTGTGTCGCATCCAGATCACGGCCGTAGAGCCAGTAGATCAGGCCCATCGCGAAGAAGTTCCGGCAGCGGTCGGCCTCTTTCTGGCTAAGCCCCAGCCCATCGACGGCTTTGCGGGTGAGCATCGTCATGGGCAGACGAAAGAGCTGATACTTCTGCAAGCTCCCGTCTTCCAGCGGATTCGACTCGTATCCCGCCTGGGTGACGCTCTTGGCGTCGAAAGCGTCCTCATTGACGATCAGCGTTCCACCCGGCTCCAAATCGACCACATTGGTGCGGAGGGCCGCGGGATTCATCGCCACCAGCGCATCCAACTGGTCGCCGGGCGTGAAGATATCGGTCGAAGCGAAATGGACCTGGAACCCGCTGACGCCAGCCAACGTTCCTCGCGGAGCGCGGATTTCGGCAGGGAAATCGGGAAACGTCGCCACGTCGTTTCCGGCCAGCGCGGAGGTATTCGTAAACTGGGTCCCGGCTAACTGCATGCCGTCGCCGGAATCTCCCGCGAAGCGTACAGTCACCGATTCGAGCGGTACGATTTGCTTGGCCGAGCCGGCCTCATCCTGCGTTGACGTCGCCATCTTCAATGCCAGTTTTGGACAATAAGTGGTGGTAGATTTGCCAGTAGATTATTTGACGCCCTCCACAGAAGGCAATCATGCTTCTTGCCGACTTTTCGTCGCCGATACACACCGAACTCACTCAGGCCCCTTCTCGCTGCCGCGTCGCTGCATTCGGCGTGGGTGGAAGATTGTAGACGAAACCCGGGAAGTGTTGCACCAAATGGTGCAAGATGGACGCGACTTTCAACACGCCGATCGGGCGCTCGCCGCGATCGATGACCGGCAGACGGCGGTGGCCCCCCTGGGACATGCGTGCGATCGCCGTCTCGAGCGTATCGTCGCGCGAGATGGTGACCACCGGCCGGCTCATGATCTGCTCAATGGGCGTCTCGAGATCGCATCCTTTCGCCATCTGGCGAATGGCATCGCGCTCGGTGAAGATACCGACCAACTGCTCTTGTTCACAGACCGAGACACTACCTCGGCGAGCGGCCCGCAGTTGTTCCAGGACATCACCCAACGACATGGCGGGAGGGACGATCAGAGCCGGTGGCAGCTCCATCTGTCCGACGGTTTCCGTCCCCAAGTGCAGTTGAAATGCCACGGGTCGTCACCTTGATCAATCGGCTGCGGGCACCCAAAGGAGAGATGTCGCGAAGGATGGAACACCACCGCAGAAGTCGGCGCGGTCTCCCTCCCGGCTCTCGCATCGTACCCGGCGACGTGCCGCGGCGCAAACCAAACCACAAGTTCTATCGGCGATCACGGCACCGCAACGTGGAATGTACCACGACGACAAAAGCGTTTGAAGGACCAAACAGCGGGGAGGTAACCATTTTCGAGAACCGCAGACAAACGAATCGTCTCCGATGCGGGTCACACCGGAGCCGACCGGCTGCTGCCCGGACAAGGGGCCCCCGAATGCACCGGGGCTGCCACGAATGCCGCACTCCCGGTGGTCCTTCTGGATCACTGACAGCGCAGCGATCCACATGCTCGCGGCGGCCCGGGAGCGGTATCGGTGAAGAGGACGTCCTCAATCCTGTTCGGCACACGAGTTGTGGGGTGGGCCAAGGCGAGCGCATGCGCGGGTCGCTCCCGAAGGGACCGAGCCACGGCCCACCAGCATCCGACACGGTTTCTCGAACATCCGCATCCGGTCCGGATGGGTTCAATGCGCCTGTGCCAGACCGTCGCCGCATTCTGGTGGGCCAACGCTCGGCTTGTTCTCCGCGATCCGCCACATCTTGGACTCGCTAGGGCCCATCCTGCAACTGGCTGAGCAAATCCCGTGCCGAACGGGATTGGGACGTCCTCGTTCTTTGATCCACTGCCTGGATCCGTCCTCCCTTCTTCGGCTGGCTTCACCATCCCGCTTCGCTCGCGGGCGGATCCGGATCAACCTCTGTCGCGGGCCGGGGAGAACCTGGTCTCGCGTAAAACTTGCTCAGATCGAATCCCCCACGTTGTTCTTCCTCCAGCAGTTTGACCCGATGTTCCATCCGCTCCAATCGACGTGCCAACTGCGGCAACAACTGCGGTACAGAATCTGGCGGCTCCAATCGAGGGACTTGGGGATAGCCGAGGTGCCGCTGGAGCGCGGCGAACAGCAAGAGTGGGTCCTTGCGGCGATTGGCATAAGCGATGCGGCCCTCTTTTTCGTTGAACAACACGACATAGCCCGGCTCCCGCCCGGATCCACGCCGCGACGGCGAGCCTGGGTCCAATAGAACTCGCTGCGTACATAAATCAGGTCGGCCAGGTCAACCAACCCCACTTGCCGACGAACGGTCAGAATCCATTCGCGCCAAGACGCGTCAAACATCGGATCGCCAGCGGCCGCCGCCAGGCCCCGATCGTAGTTCAACCGATTGCGACAAAGCGTCTCGAACTGATACAGGAAAACGCCCTGCGGCGTGGCTTCCTCGGTTCGATAGGCAGCTTCCTTTTGGAGAATCGCCAGCGAAACCCGCAGATCCATCCGTCCCCGATCATCCTCGGCCTCACGCATCAAGAAGGTCTGGAAAGGGGAAAAATAGTGATTCAAGCGCCCCATCGCGGTGGCACATCCGCCGGTGTGCTTCAGTTCGGTCAGCAGATAATTGATCGCTAACGGCAATTTGGTGGTCGCGAGAATCTCTTGGGCGATCGATTCCATGAGTTCCTGAACCGGAAGGTTGTCTTTCAACCGCTCTAACAGCGTGCGAAAGAAATAGGCCTGCTCGACGTATTCTTCGCGCGGCAAAGACGGCCCCACGGTGAAACCATCGGGCGAGGCAGCAGGAGGCCGGCGGGGGCCGTTGGGGCGACGTGGATCCACAGGTAGACCTCAAGAGATGCGAACGAGGGCAACGCAGACTGTTTGATCCGGCCATTCACATGCGATCGGATCGGCTCGCTCGCGATCCCGGCCCGGACTCTGACGCAAGAAGCCAACCTGGTCTATAATACCGGGTGCTGCGATCGCCGATAGGCGAACTCCCACCAGCGCAACCCCGATCCTTTCCAGAGGACCCTTGGAGATGTCTCATTCGTTTTCGTCCATCGACGCCGCGGTGGACGCCATCCGCCAGGGTAAACCGGTGATCGTCCTGGATGCGGAGGACCGGGAGAACGAAGGGGACTTCATCTGCGCAGCGGAAAAGGTCACGCCGGAACTGGTCAACTTCTTCATCACGCGGGGCAAGGGGCTGCTGTGTGCCTCGATTTTGCCGGAGGTCGCGGAACGGTTGGACTTGCCGCTCATGGTCAGCAACCCTCGCGATTCGTACCGGACGGCCTACACGGTGACGATCGACCACAAATCCACACGCACCGGTATCACCGCCCGGGAGCGTTGCCAGACGGTCCGTGAGCTGGTGCGACCGGACAGTCAGCCGCGGGATTTTGTGCGGCCCGGTCACATTTTGCCCCTCGTAGCCAAGGAGGGCGGCGTGCTGCGACGTGCCGGCCACACGGAGGCGGCCGTCGATCTTGCGCGGCTGGCCGGGTTGCATCCTGCCGGACTGCTTTGCGAGATCCTGGACGAAACCGGCGATCGCGCCAGCCGCGATCAACTCGCGGAACTCGCTCAGCAATTCGACCTGCCAATGATCAGTATCGCGGAACTGATCCGGCATCGCCGCCGCAGCGAACGACTCGTTCATCGGCTGGCCGAAGCGGATCTCCCCACGCCGTACGGTCAATTCCGGGTCATGGCTTACGGCGTCCAGTATGAGTCTTCGCAACCCATCGTTCTCGCCCTGGGCGACCTACCACAAGCCGCCGTTCCCCTGGTCCGGCTCCACTCTTCGTGCTTCACCGGGGATCTGTTGCGATCGCTGCGGTGCGACTGCGGCGATCAACTCCGCATGGCGCTGGAGATGATCGGGCGCGAAGGTGTCGGTGTCGTGGTCTACCTGCCCCAAGAAGGACGCGGAATCGGGCTGGTGGAGAAGATCAAGGCCTACGGATTGCAGGATCAGGGCATGGATACGGTGGAAGCCAACCTGGCCTTGGGACATCAGGTCGACCCGCGGGACTATGGCGTCGGGATCCAGATCCTGAAGGACCTCGGCCTCTCGCGGGTCCGACTGTTGACCAACAATCCCAAGAAGGCGGATGCGTTCATCTACGGCGGTTTCGATCTCGAAGTGGTCGACCAAGTCCCGATCATGCCGCCAATCAACGAGTACAACGCAAATTATCTTCGCACGAAACGGGACAAGCTGGGGCACCATCTCCCGGCCGAAGACTGAGGGCTCCCCGCCGAAGACCGAGGAGCCTTTGGGGGCCTCGCGCTCGGTGACCGACTCGCTCCGCGGTTTGACACCGGGTGCCTGGCGAAGTAGATATCCTTTAGGACTCGACCCGGTCACGGCCGCGCTGGCCGCCTTTTCTCTGCCGACCCGAGTCAATCGATGCGTTTCCGCCGACGGCCACCGACCGACTGCGCGAAGCGAGAAAGCCCCGTAATTTTTCCTTCCAGCAGCCTTTGCCCATTCGGACGGGGGTGCCCATGTATTCTGCCAGATCTCACCCGGTCTGCTCCGGATGCGAGCCGCGTACTCTGGATACGGATGAGAAGGTCATCGAGGAGGTATCCCGGCAGGCAGCTGTGCTTGTACACCCCCCGAATGGAATTCGAGACCGGCGTACCGATCGGCGGTTTCCGTATCCGCGGCTGATCCCCTTTACACCGATGAACGATCGGGGACAGTATTCCACTGGGCCAACGCGATGCGTCGTCGGCAAACATCTGGCCCCTCTCGGATTGGATTTTTTCCATCACGAGCCGCTGCCGGAGCGATACGCCGTCGTATCGCTCTCCTGCGGAGCCAACCGTTGGATTCACCTGATGTTGCGCATCACTTGGTGCCGTTTTCTTCGGCCCGGATGGTACGACAGCGGCGGCCATTTCACCCGGATTGTGGAGTGGCCGGAGCCCACCGCCCCACCGTACCACTTGACAGGCGAAAAATTGAGCTATGCTTTGAATGAAACGCTTATTTCACGGTGCACCCCCTGACCGTGTTCTCTCTGGTTGCTTCGCACTCCGCCGATTGAAGTTGCGAAGACATTCGCGCCAACGACAGCTTCGGCTGTCGCGAACATATAGATCTGCAAGAGTCTTGGATTGACTCGGAGGCCGTCCCTTGGGCGGCCTTTTTTCGTGCCATTCTGAGCGTTACCGGGACCAAGTGGGATGAGAAACGAGACGACGCGGGGGCGGTCTCGTGGGGTGCGCGTCCCGTTGTTCGCGAAAGCGGACGCGAGGTATCTTTTCAGGGTCCTTCCAGTACGCCCTGCGCGCGGAGCAGATCGACAATCCGATCGACGCACTCGTCGACCGTGGCCTCGTCCGTCCGCAAGGTCAAATCAGCGTCCGACGGGGGATCGTAAGGAGCGGAAACGCCAGGAAAATTAGTGATCTCGCCAGCCTCGGCCTTCGCGTACAGTCCCGCCCCGTCGCGCTGACGGCAAACCTCGAGCGGCGCGTTCAGGTGAATCAGCAGATAGCGATCGGGGCCAAGGACATCCCGAACGCGATGTCGCACACGGTGATGGGGCGCCACGAAGGCGCAGATCGAAATGAGTCCCGCCTCGTTGAACATCCGCGCCACTTGCACGCTGCGGCGAAGATTCTCGGAACGGTCATCATCGGAGAACCCGAGATCTTTGCTCAAGCCCAGCCGCATGTTCTGCCCGTCAATCACCGTCGCGGCATGCCCCAGATCAAACAGGCGGCGTTCCAGCGCATAGGCCACGGTCGTTTTCCCGGCTCCCGTCAAGCCGGTTAACAGAATCGTAGTGGCCAGCTGCCCGAACCGCGCAGCCCGCTCTGGCTGAGTCACCTGGCCGGTCGCCGACCGCAAGTGCTCGCTCGCCGTATCACTATCCCACCCATCCAGTTGTGCTTCCCCGGTCGCGCGGTCGAGGATCATGCCGGCCGCGACCGTCTCGTTGGTCAAGCGATCGATCAGAATGAACGCCCCCGTCGTTCGGTTGCGACGATAGCCATCGAACATCAGCGGCTGATTGACGGTGACCGCACAGCGGCCGATTTCGTTCAGCTCTAGCGTCTGCGCCTCCTGCCGGTGCAGCGTATTGACATCCACCTGATAGCGCAGCTTCTGAATCCGCCCGGGCACCGTTTGTGCGCGTGTTTGACCAAGTATTGCTTGCCGGGAACCATCGGATCCTCGGCCATCCAGACCACCATCGCGTCGAACTGCTGTTCCACGCGTGGCACGTTGCCGGGATGGACGATCATGTCACCGCGGCTGACATCGATTTCATCGTCCAGCGTCAGCGTCACGGATTGCGGCGCGAACGCTTCCGGACTGTGCCCCGTCGAAGGTCACGATCGCCTTGACGCGACTGGCCTGCCGCGACGGCAGCACCATCACCTCATCGCCCACGCGCACGATGCCCGAAGCGATCGTGCCGCAATAGCCGCGAAAGTCCAGATGCGGGCGATTGACGAGTTGGACCGGAAAGCGGAAGTCGATCAGGTTGCGGTCCGAGGCGATGTGCACGTTTTCCAGCAGGTGCATCAGCGTCCTGCCGTCGTACCAGGGCATGTTCTCGCCCGGCTCGACGACGTTGATCTCCCTGCAGCGCCGACATCGGCAGGAAATGCACGTCATCGGCGGCCATGCCGCGCCGCGAAACCGATGTAGTCGGCTTGAATCTGTTCGAAGACATCCTGTCGATAGTCGACCAGGTCCATCTTGTTGACGGCGACGAGCATGTGCTTGATCCCCAGCAGCGAGGTGATAAAGCTGTGCCGCTTGGTCTGTTCCACCACGCCGTTGCGGGCATCGATCAGAATGATCGCCAGGTCGCAGGTGGACGCCCCGGTCGCCATGTTGCGCGTGTACTGCTCGTGCCCGGGCGTGTCGGCGATGATGAATTTTCGCTTGGCGGTCGAGAAATAGCGGTAGGCCACGTCGATCGTGATGCCCTGTTCGCGTTCGGCTTTCAGGCCGTCGGTCAACAACGCCGGATCAAAGTCGCCGCCGGTCGTGCCGTGCACCAGCGAATCGCGATGCATGGCCGCCAGCTGATCCTCGTAGATCATCTTCGAGTCGTAGAGCAGCCGGCCGATCAGCGTGCTCTTGCCGTCATCGACGCTGCCGCAGGTCAAGAAGCGCAAGCAGTTCCTTGCGCTCGTGCTGCGCCAGGTAGGCATCGATATCGGTGGCGATCAGATCGGATTGGTGCGACATGAACTTATCTCTGGGATGAAAAAAATGCCGGATCAACGGCGGTGACTGCGCAAAGGCTCGATCGGTCGGCGTGCACGAGCCAAGTCCAAGGGGACCGGCCACGGCAACCTTCTGCCTGCTCGTCAGAAGTAGCCTTCTTTCTTCTTCTCTTCCATCGACCCCGATTGATCGTAGTCGATCACCCGACCCTGCCGTTCGGAGGTCTTCGCCAGCAACATCTCCTGGATGATCTCCGGCAACGTCGTGGCGCTGGATTCGACCGCCCCGGTCAGCGGATAGCAGCCCAGTGTGCGAAAGCGGACCAGTTTCTGCATCGGCTGCTCGCCCGGTTCCAGCGGCATCCGCTCGTCGTCGACCATGATCAGGACGCCGTCGCGTTCGACGACCGGGCGTTCTGCGGCGAAATACAGCGGCACGATCGGGATCTTTTCCAGGTGGATATACTGCCAGACGTCCAGTTCCGTCCAATTGGACAGCGGAAAGACGCGGATGCTCTCCCCCTTGTTGACCCGTGCGTTGTACAGGTTCCACAGCTCGGGCCGCTGGTTCTTGGGATCCCAGCGATGATTGCGGTCGCGAAAGGAATAGACGCGTTCCTTGGCCCGCGACTTTTCTTCGTCGCGTCGCGCCCCGCCGAAGGCCGCATCGAACTTGTACTTGCTCAGCGCCTGCAGCAGCGCCTCGGTCTTCATCACGTCCGTGTATTTCTTGCTGCCGTAATCGAACGGATTGACGCCGGCTTGCGCCCCCTCCTGATTGATGTGCACCAGCACCTCCAGGCCCAGTTCCTTGCGGGCATACTGCTCACGAAACTGGATCATCTCCCGGAACTTCCAGGTCGTATCGACGTGCAGCAACGGAAAGGGCGGCTTGCCGGGAAAAAGGCCTTCAGCGCCAAGTGGACCATCACCGAGGAGTCCTTGCCGATCGAGTAGAGCATCACCGGATTGTCGAATTCGGCGGCGACCTCGCGGATGATGTGGATGCTCTCCGCTTCGAGTTGTTTCAGATGCGTGAGACTGATAACCAGACATGAAACCCCTTCGGAAACCGGGCGACCGTTCGGATGGGAGCGGACGGAGCACGCCACAGACTCGCGGCGGCAAGACCGACAGCTTACGAATTCTCGGTGCTCTACGGAAGATCATCTCCCAGGCCGGCCGGATGATCGTCCGCGACCGGATCGTGGACCGCCGGCTGGGCCGCCGGATGGTCATCCGCCTCGCCCGCGTGAGAATGCCCCGAATGATGCGCATGCTCCGGCTCGAGGTACCCCATTGCGTAGGCCGTGAAAACTCCCAGCAGCAGTGCCGTCGACAACTTCAGGCGATCGTGATGATGAAATTGCACTTCGGGCAGCAGATCGCCCAGCGAAATACACAGGAAAACACCGGCAGAAATCGCCAGCGCCGTACCCACCAATGTGTGCGAATCTTCGGCGAGATGCCCTATTCCGGCGAGAAAAGCCCACGCCCCCAGGGGACACATCAGCGCGAAGCCGGCATTCACAACCTGCTGCGTGCGCCGCGACCAGCCACCCGCCTGCATCAAGGATGTGATCGAGAGTGCATCCAACGGCTTGTGGAGCAGGATTGCCAGAAAGACGCCCATCGCCGCCGGCCAGGCACTCGGCCGATGGATTGTATCGGCAATCACCGCCGCCCCCAGAGCGATGCCATCGATGAAGGTATGAACCGCCAAGCCGATGGCGACACCGGCCCAACTCATCGCGTGCAACGTCGGTGACGAATCCTCATGCTGGCAGTTCGGGCCGTGCGAATCGCGCGCCCCCTCCACAGCCGCGAGCCCGTCATCCTCGTGCCGCTGGCCGAGGGCCCGTGTTGGTGGAAGTGAAAGATCCGAATCAGGAAGAACATGCCCAACAGGCCGACCAGCGTCCAGAGGAGAGTCGTGTCCAGCGACCCGGTCTCCTCGAAGCTGTGCGGCAGCATGTGCAACAGACCCACACCGAGCATCAGCCCCCCCACGAAGCTCAGCATCAACTGCGTGCGGACATGGGTCAGACTCAACAGAGAAGGCAACCAACCGCCGAACAGCGAGCTGGCTACGATCAGGATGCTGTACAAACCGATCAACGTAGCTGCCTGCGACATGCATTCCCTTTCCTGGGGTCACGCTCCGCTGCAATGGCCGTGCGTAACCCGGCGTGATCGGATGCTATCCGCGAACGGTCCTTCATTCCGAGCCACACGCGGTTGACTTGCGCGTGACGGACAAGATGACGTTCTCGCCATCGTGTCCGGGCGTCGAATAGACGGCGACGCGACGTAGTTCGAGCGGACGCAACTGGCCGCGATGCCGCGCCTCCAATCGTTCTTCCACCCACCGCGGCCCTTTGATCAGCAACAAACGGTCAAACGCATCCCAATGCGGGGCGAGCCATCCAAGCAACTTCCACATCGGCCCCACGGCCCGCGCGACAACGGTGTCGAACCGCGATTCCGCCAAGACCTGCTCCGCCCGCGCCCCGATCACGCGAGCCGACACCCCGAGTTGCTGGGCGATCTCGGTCAACGCGCGGGCTTTCTTTCCCATCGACTCACTCAACGTCATCTCCAGTTCGGGCCGCACGATCGCCAGCACCATGCCCGGAACGCCTCCACCACTTCCGACATCCAAGACCCGCTCACCCGGCCGCAGGTGCTCGGCCAACTGCTGGGTGTCGAGCAGGTCGCGGGTTACGAACGTTTCATAGTCCAAATGGCGAGTCAGATTCAGCTTGGCGTTCCACTCCCAGAGCAGCTCACAGTAGCGGCCCAATCGCTCGATCGTGTCAGGATCCAGCTCGATCGAGTGCCGCTGGAGAGTCTCGGACAAGGTTGAATCGGTCAAGGGCCTGTTACCTCAAGGGTCGTGGGTTCGAACCCCTGAATATAGTGATCGCCCCGGCCGACGGAAATGCACGCTCGGCAGGAAACGCTGTGAAAATTTGCGGGTTAGGCAGATTTTCTCGATTCCGCCGACTTTCACGACGATAACACTCGCGAAGCGACCAGGGCGCGGACCGGTTTCCGGTTTGTCAAATCAATGCCAGTATCGAGGACCCCCACGATGCTCTGCTACGACGGATCTCCACGACGCACTTCCCTCCGGATCGCCTGCATCAGCGCACTGTTGCTCGCGGGCAGCAGCGGATGCGGCCTCCATCATGCCTACTGCACCAATGACTGCGGTGGCTGCAGTGACGCCGTGATCGTGGCCGAAGGCGGTGGTTGCAGCGACGGTGGTTGCGTGGAAGGCGGATGTGGCGGAGACATCTACCCGGGAACCTGCGGCGCAAAATCACTCGGATATCACGGAGGCCTGAGCGGATTCTGCCTGCCACTGCTCAGCACACGCTTGGCCTGCGGATCCGGTTGCGGTGACGTGTACTGGAACGAGTGGATCTGCGACCCACCGGAATGTTGTGATCCGTGCGACGACGGAGGCTGTTGGGTGGGACCGCAGTACAGTGTCCATCCGGGGGGCGTTGTGCGGGGCGTCGTCCATTCCGTGAAGATGGCTGCCGTTCGAGTAATTCACCTTGGGCTGTATGGTTACCGCGGATCCGCGTGCGGCGGTTGTGCTGTCGGCTGCGCAGAATGCTCGACCTGCGACTTCACGGATCCCTGCGCATGCGGTGAATGCTTGGAGTGCGGGTCCGGTTGCGTTGACGGCTGCGATGGCACGTGCGCCTCCGCCGCCATGGAATCTCACTCGCTGGCAGTACAGTCTCCCCTCCCACGGGGCACCACGCCGGCGAAAACGACGGTGGCTCATCGGCCGTCCCGAAAGATACCTGTGCGGGGACGGATCGTTCGCTGAGCAGCGGGGGATTCCGGCGCGGGCCGCTGATGATCTGGAGGGCAGCAGCCAACCGTTCAAGTCACATCAAAAAAACGGGGCCCGCTCTGTTCGAGCGGACCCCGCTACTTCGGCATGGCCACGAAGCGACTTGGTGGCGCGTCCGACGGACGTTCGGCAAGCACTCTGCCGAACGGCCCTTCGAAGCTGCCTCTCTCCCCGGGTTCCGGCCCGGCCTCCGCACTTCCCAATCGTGCCTCGTTGCCTTTTCTACTCGGAAAAAACGTCGCCACGAACGCTACCTGTCCGTGCGACGCGGACTAGATGTCGTAGTACATGCAGAACTCATAGGGATGCGGCCGCAGACGCAGCGCATCCACTTCGGCCGTCCGCTTGTACCAGATCCACTGGCTGACCACATCTTCGGTGAAGACGTCGCCACGCAGCAGGAACTCGTGATCCTCCTGCAGGGCGTCCAGCGCCGCGTCCAGCGAACCAGGCGTCTTGGGAACCGCCGCCAGTTCTTCCGGCGGCAGATCATAGATATCCTTGTCCAGCGGTTCTCCCGGATTGATTTTATTCTGGATTCCGTCGATCACGGCCATCATCATCGCCGCAAATGCCAGATACGGATTGCAGCTCGGATCCGGGCAGCGGAATTCGATCCGCTTCGCCTTGGGACTGGGGCTGTACATCGGAATCCGGCACGACGCCGACCGATTCCGTTGGGAGTAGGCCAGATTCACCGGCGCTTCGAAGCCCGGCACCAATCGCTTGTAGCTATTGGTGGTCGGGTTCGTGAAAGCCAACAGCGCCGGGGCATGCTTCAGCAGCCCCCCGATCGCATGCATCGCCATCTCACTTAACCCGGCATAACCGTCTCCGGCGAATAGCGGCTCGCCATCCTTCCACAGCGAAACGTGCGTATGCATTCCGGAGCCGTTATCGCCAAAGAGCGGCTTGGGCATGAAGGTCACGGTCTTGTTGTGCCGACGAGCGACATTCTTGATGATGTACTTGTACAGCAGCAGATGGTCGGCCATCTTGACCAACTCATTGAACCGCAGGTCGATTTCGGATTGACCGCCGGTACCAACTTCGTGGTGCTGCGCCTCGACATCCAGGCCGGACTCGACCATGCACTGCATCATCTCGTTCCGGATATCCATCATCTGGTCGGCCGGCGGGACCGGGAAGTATCCCTCCTTGTACCGCAACTTGTAGCCAAGATTCGGCCCTTCGTCGCGTCCTCGATTCCACTGGCCCTCGATACTATCGAGATGATAGAAAGCCGCGTTCGGCGTCTGATCGTAGCGAACATCGTCAAAGATGAAGAATTCCGCCTCGGGGCCAAAATAGGCCGTGTCGGCAACGCCGGATGTCTTCACATAGTTGGCCGCCTTGCGCGCCACGTTTCGCGGATCCCGCGTGTAGTCCTCCCGCGTGATCGGATCCTGAATGTTGCAGATCATCGCCAGCGTCTGCAACTCGGTGAACGGGTCGATAAAAGCCGTCTCGGGCTGCGGAACGACCAACATGTCGCTTTCGTTGATGGCCTGCCAGCCACGAATACTGGATCCATCGAAACCCAGACCTTCCTCGAAAGTATCTTCGCTCAGCTTGTTCACCGGAACCGTGAAATGCTGCCACAAGCCCGGAAAATCCATGAAGCGGAAGTCAACCGCCTTGACGTCCTTCTCTCGACACAGGGCCAAAACTTCTTTTGGTGTCATTTGATCCCCTTTCTTGGAACCCATGAGTTAACTCTCTTTGCTCGCCGCCCAAAAAACCGGGCAGCTCGGTTGTCTGAAATCTGATGTGCGGGAAAACGGATATTCCCGCAGCCTCGTCCACAGAGGAAGTTCAAGCCGAAAGTCTGCCCAGCGGCTCGACACCAGTGGACTTTCGATTCCGAATCTTGCCTGGGGCATGTTCGCTCACGGATCATTCAGAGTCCGTTCCCGCCGAGGGATCCTACGCCGCCGCTTTGCAAAGAACAGCGACCAGGAACCGGCGCACTGCGCCATCTCCGGAACGGTTTCGTGGCGAACTCCTGATTCTGGGGCTTTCAGCGTTCAACGATTCCGCCTGTTCATCGAACTCCCGACGAAGCCCGACAGTCGTGCCGAATGGATCTTCGAGAGAATCCACACGGCCGCACGGAGCAATCTTGCCCCGCACTCGGTACTCGTCTCACTCTTTCCATCTACCTCGATTTCATTCGCAACGGACAATTCCTAACCGACGCCCCCTTTCTGATTGTGACGCCTAGCAGGCCCCCCCAAGGCGTCACAGATTCGTGTCACTTCCCGCCTGGAACCGGGCTCGGCCGCGACCTCACAGCAGGTCGCCCGACAGACTGCGGACCTTCGCCAAACGGTTGGCCCATCACTGCAGCAACAATCATGCCACTACTTGCACGGAAGCCGCATGATAGGCCATCCCGAAGCGGATGCAATCCGACCGCTCGGTGATTCGTCCAAGTCAACGGCTTCTCCCTTCGGTCACCGGCAGGCCCCGAATGCCCAGTAATCAGGCAGAAAATGAACAAGAAACGGGCAGGATGGCCAACGCCTTCACCAACAGAGGGGCTACTACGGGGACTTTGCACGGCTCGGGCGGGGAGCCAAGACCGGGTTGGACTCCTCCCAAAAACCGCCGGACGGCCGGTCCGCCCGCCACCGAAACAGGAGGGCCAAGAAGGCGGGGACCAGAACCGTCCGAACCACGAACGTATCCAGTAGAACGCCCAACGAAAGTGCAAATCCCAGCTCGACAATCCCACGGAGGCTGCCGGTGGTCATGCTCACAAACGTCCCGGCCATGATCACGCCGCAACTCGTGATGATGCCTCCCGTCCGGACGATCGCCTGTCGTAAACCGCCCAACAGACCGTGCTTGCGCCTGCTCTTCGAACACCCGCGTTGCCAAGTAAATATTGTAGTCCTGCCCGATCGCCACCAGGATGACGAACAGGAACAGCGGGACTTTCCAATCCAGACCCTGGAACGTTTCGCCGTAGGCCCATTCAAAAAAGTATTCCGCCGCACCGATCGTCACATAGTAGCTGAACAGGACGGACAGAATCAGATACAGGCAGATCAATGGACGACGGAGAATCAGTAGCAGAATCAGCAACACGGCCAGAACGACCAGGACCTGAATCAGGAGATTGTCCCGCCGGGTCACATCGCGCAAATCGCGGATGGCCGCCGTAGTTCCGGCGAAGACGAACTCCGAACCGTGCCAATAGGACTGTGCGTTCTCGCTTTCTTCGCTGCAGTCGTCGATCGATCTGGTTGACGACCCGTGTCGCGGCCAGGGAGAACGGATCGTGCGCCAGCACCAGTTCCAGTCGAGCCACATCGCCACCCAACTCGGGCAGTTTGCTCAAGTACAGCGACCGCGTCAACTCGTGTGCCTGCAGAGCTGCTTTTTTCAGTGAGAACCCTTGGTGGGCGTTCGCCGCGCGGTTCGGCCAAACTCCGCACAGATTGGACTCCGTCAATGTACAACGCTTCCGTCAGTTGATTTAGAGCGGTCTTCCCCTCCTCCGAATCCAGGTCGCCGCCGTCGGTCCGGGCCAGGATGGTCAGCGGCCCCGATTCGCCGATGGGGTAATGTTGCCGCATCAACTGTGTGCCCATTTTGCTCGGCCGGGTCGGTGCCAATTCACTCAGAAAGTCGTACGTCACCTGCACCTGGGTCCCGAGACAATCCAGGGGAGCCATCAAGCCGCGCTGAGCAGCAGGACGCGACCCGGGTAGGCGACGATTCCACGGGACAGCCAGTCCCAAAGGCTCTGGGTCCGGCTCCGCGGCGGAAGCTTCCCCGAAGGCCCCGCGGTGACACTCGACCCGAAGGGCCAGAAGACCGCCGGCCCCAAGGCCCGCAGCAGGGCGGGAGCCAGCGTGATGCAGGCCAACAGCGCCACTGTCAGGCAAAGCCCGATCGCCGGCCCGCTGTTGCGAAACTTGCCAAACTCCGCGAAGAACATCGTCGCCAAGCCCACGATCGTCGTCAGGGCACTGGCGGCCAGTGCATCGCCGACTCCACTGAGGGCCCGGGCCATGGCGGAGGCACGTGTCTCGGCCGGCATCCAACTCCTCCCGGTATCGTGCGATCAGAAAGAGGCAGTAATCGGTTCCGGCACCGAACAGGATCACAACCACGAAAATCTTGGTGGTTGTGAAAATGCGGAAGTTCCACCAGTCGAAGCTGGGGAGGCGATGCAGCTGCGTTAAGGCGGCGACCAGGCCGGTCGAAACGATCACCGAAACCAAGATCGTCACCAGCGGAACGGCCACCATCAGCGGAGAACGATAGACCAGAATCAGAATCAGCACGACGAGCAAACCGTGTACAGTTCGGTATTGTGAATGCTCTCGGCAGCGGATCGGAGCATATCGCCGCCGACCGCCGCCGAACCGCTCACGCCGATCTTCAGACCCGGCGCGGTACCGCCGAGCATCTGTTTGAGCCTCTTCCAGCACCGACTCGATTTCGTCCGAGTACGCGAATATTGTCCGTCGCCATGAATTCCTGCGCCAGCCGTACGACCACCACCTCCGCCTGCCGGTCTTTGCTACCCAATTCGGCCCCAACCACATCCGTGTGACGTGTCCAGACATCGATGATCGGCAAACTGGCGGACTGCGACCGGCAGAAGGACGCGACCGACGTCTGCCGAGCGCGGCGCGAAATCTCTGGCTAATCGACGATCTCGTTCCGCTCGCTCCGCTTCGCCGACCTGCTCCAAGTAGATCGAGTGATTGTTGTATGCCTGCCCGAACTTGTCGTCCAACTGGATGGCTTCCTCCCAGGCCGCCAGGCCGACTTTCTTTGCTGCTGATTCGCCTGCCGCTCCCGCTCGCCAGCCCCGTCAGGTTGACCAACACCGCGCAACTCGTGCGGCCTGCTGCCTGCAGATTATCCGCTCGCCGCCAGGCAGCACAACCCAGCAGGTTATGCAATCGCGAGCCGCGATGCGATCCACGGCTTGCCGATCGGCGTCGGTCAGCAGCTCGTGCGGAACGAGCAAAAACGACGACGATCTCACTCTTGGATCGGTCTCGCGGAAAGGCCTGCCTCCAGCAGCCGTTCCCCTCGGACGCTGGAAACGTAGTCGGGCATGTAGGCCAGATCGCCGTCATAGGTCACATCGTCCCAGCGCGGCAGGAAGTGCGGCTAAGGACAACGACGACGGCCCAGGCGAGCATGACGAGCAGCCAATGCCGCGACACGAATTGGCCCAGGCGAGCAAACATACAGTGCCACTTTCCCCGACGGGGAAGACAGAAGGGTCGGGAATCCCCGCGTCGACAAGGCCTTTCCGCCGCTTCGGACGTCGGTGGAAACGACTCGAGCGACTGCCCGAACACCGATACGGTGGCCCGGAACGGGCCGGAGTCGGCGACGGCCGCCGCCACGCCAGGACGCTCCCATCCTAGCGACCGGATCGACTTGTTCCAAGATACGGTGGGCGGGAGCCCCCCTGCGGGCAGGGCCATCAACGATCGAGGGGCAACCACAACCGCAAGCGAACAGCAGATGATGAAGGAACCGGCCTGCGGACACGCGGCGAGCCAAGACACTACCAGGCCAATCGGCCGGGCGTCGATCCCGTCACGCCCGCCTGAGCCCCTGGATGGCCGCACGAGCCTGCGGACGCGGTTGCGTTTCGAGCCGAGCGAGCAGGTCGCGGGCCATCTTGATTCCCGCGTTGAGCACCTGATCGTCATCGCCCAGCTGCGTGACTGCCGATGGTAACCGGCTTGGCCACCGACTGCACGATAACGTCCGGCTCGACTCCGCCCTGACTGATCGAATATCCGCTGGGCGAATAGAACTTGGCCGTGGTCAGCCGCACGCCACCTTTGACGACCCGCAGAGGAAAAATGCCTTGAACGGAGCCTTTTCCGTAGCTTCGCTCGCCCACGACGGTTCCCCGACGATGATCGCGGATCGCGCCGGCAAAGATCTCGCTGGCGCTGGCGGAGTCCCCGTCAATCAGAACGACGAGCGGCATCCGCCAGGTTCCCACTCGGTGCGCCCGGTAATCGTAGTTCTCACGCGCGCTGCGTCCGTGCGTGGTGACGATCGTGCCATCCATCACGAATCGATCGGCCACTTCCACCGCTTCCGTCAGCAGGCCGCCCGGGTTGCCGCGAACGTCGACAATCAGGCTTCGCATGCCTTCGCGATGCAGTCGCCACAGGGCCGCATCCACATCGCGACTGGTGGTCTTCTGAAAGCTGCTGATGCGGAAGTACGCCACACCGGAACGTGCGATCGAGCACTTGGACGTCTTCCAGACTGGGCACTTCGACGCGTTCCCGTCGGACATTCAGCCGACGCGTCTTGCCGTCCGGATTGCCGGATCGTCACCAGCACGTAGGTGCCCTGTTCGCCCTTCAGCAGGTCGGCCGCCACATCGGTCGTGGTGTCTCTTGGTCGAGGTCCCATCGACCTGCGATGATGCGGTCACCGGGACGGATTCCCGCCCGTTCGGCCGGTCCACTGCGGAATCACATCCGCGATCAGCAAAGAACCTTCTTCCGCCTTCAGTTCGATTCCCAGCCCGACGAAATTCCCTTCGATCTGCGAATACACATCGTCCAGTTGATCGCCGGTCAAGAAGGCGGTGTATGTGTCGAGCGATTCGTCGCTCCGCAGGTGTACTCCAAAATCACGGCGGTCGTCGGCAACTGCAACGCTGATGCACACAAACGGGCAATCCAGCGGACCATTTCCTGCGCATGATTGCGATCGCGGACGCCGTACTGATCCAGCACCTGCCACAGATAATGTGTCAGCTCGCTGCACCTGATCTCGCTGGGCGGCACGATGCACGCGCTTCAGAAAGGTCGGATCGTGTCAGGGCAATCTGCAGACGATCTGCGTTCCCCGAACGAACGAACTCGTTCCAGTTCGGGTGTGTCACGTAGTGGGACTGGATTTTGATCCCGACTTCGGCAAACAGATCGAGGGCTTGCTGCTCGGAGCAGCTCGCTGCACCGCCTGCCAGATAGCTGTGTCGTGATAGCGGCGGCAAAGATCAAAATGGATTCTCGCCAGCGTGACACGTTGCCGCAGCTGACTGTCGCCAGGAAACTCGCCGGGCGGCTTCTTCGTAGCGAGTCAGAGCCTCGCCCCAACGCTGCTGCTGCTCCAGCTCCTGGCCCTGCTCCAGACACCAGTTGCAGCGAATCCGATTCGGATGGCCGGGGAGTCGCGATGCTCGGTCTGGGCCGGACGCTGGAGCAGCCAGGGAGGGGCCGAGAAGGACACAGCCAATCAGAGTAAGAGCGACAGCATGCCTTCGGGTCATTAGGTTCGTCCAGGGGTCAGGGAAGGCGCGATCACGATCGGGAATCCGTTCGACACAGCCCAGGAAGACACGGAGCGGGGCTGAAGGTGTGACAAACCGACCGATGCAAAGCGCGTAGCGCCGTTTCAGGATCTGTTCCAGTCACAGCGGGGGAAAGCAATGCAAGCTCTCGGCCCAGCTGAATATAGGTCACGATTTGCCCTTGGTCAAAGAAACCCATGAGAAACAACCGCTCCGCTATGCCGCAGGATCCCTACCATTCGGCCACGAGCGCCGTGTAGCAACGATTCATACGGTTAGGAAAAGCTTTGTCTCCTGGGCCGCGCGTCGTAGCGCACTCCGGCGACCCAGAACGGGACGCCTCGGGCGTCGCGAGATTCTACGCACAGGGGCACCCCGGGGCAAACAAACGGACCGTCCGGTAACCGGTCCGCTGAGCGGTCATCCTTCGCAAGAACCGCAAAGTCTGCGCAACAAGCCCGTTCGCAATCCTAGGGAACGGGACGCTGCTGCTGATCGGGTTGTGGCGGTTCAATTCCCAGCAGTTCGATGCTGAACACGAGCACCGAATCCGGGCCGATCACCGGCGGGCTTCCCTGTTTGCCGTAGGCGAGTTCGGAGGGGATCACGATCTCCCACTGATCGCCGACTTTCATCTGCTGCAGGACTTGCGTCCAGCCGTCAATCACACCTTGGACCGGAAACACGGCCGGCTCGCCGCGGTCATACGAGCTGTCGAATTTCGTTCCGTCGACCAGCTTACCCTCGTAGTGGGTGCGTACCGTATCCGCCGCGGTTGGGCTCGGCCCGGTCCCCGACTTTCGCACGCGGTAGAGCACGCCACTGGGAAGCGACTTGACCCCAGCCAGCGCCTGATACCGCTTCAAGAATGCGGGGCCTTCGCGGCGGTTCTTCTCCGCGAGGAGTTCCATCTTCTTCTGCATCTTGGACCGAGCCAACTCCTGGACCTGCTGCATCGCCGCTTGGAACTGCTCCTGGGAAACCCGCGGCTCCTGTTCGCCAAGCGCATCGCGGATTCCGGCCATCATGGCCGCCAGGTCAACCAGTTCGCCGTCCAAACCGCCCTGCATCAGATTTTGCCCGAATTGAATTCCGATCCCGTAGCTCGATTGGGCCAGCGGCGATTCCAGCGGTGCCGGTAGACTGGTCGCCGGAGGCGCCTGGCCCAAGACCGACATACTGCAGGTGCACAGCAGCACAAGAGAACCCCAACGCGGCAGAATCAACATATCCCTGTTTCCTTGCAAAGTGTTCGCTCCAAACCTCACCACACCGTGTCTGCCGCAGCGGCACCGACGCGAATCTCCCCGGTTTTGCCACGTTGGCCAGCAGGATGGCCATCCAGCAGGCCCGCCATTATCCACGAAACGGCCACTGCGGCAAACGCAATCGACGCGTTCGTCGATTGGGGATTAAACTGAGAGGAAGCGATGGCGAGTTGACCACCCGGTCGAGAGGCGACCTCACCAACCGCTCCGGCGGGCTCCCCCAGCGGTGGAAAGCTGGGCACGAAGTCCCCCGGGATGTCTCCTGCCGAGGAACTCCATGCACCAACTTGCGGGCAGACTGCGAAGGACGATCCGGGCGGTCGGTCCTTGGGTGATCCTAGTCTGGATCCTGGGAGCCTGGGGGCTGACGCGTGGCGCGACGCTCGAGGCGTGGGACATTCGACGTCGGGCGCTGGATCGACAATTCGACGATTCCGCCCAGCAGGCTGCGTCGGCGGAAGAAGCGGCAGAACAGGGAGTGCAACCGATCCGCCGGGATCCGGGCCGACAGTATTTCTTTGTTCCCCCGGAGATGCTTCCTACCATTCCGCTGTCTTCGGAGACTTCGGCCAATCCAACCCAGCCAGATCGTGCCGTCGACAACCGCCACGCGGAGTATGCCGAGCGACTGTTCCAACTGGCCGGGGAGACGTTGGCAGACGGGCAGTCCGACGTGGCCTACCGCTGGGTACATGAGGTCCTTCGATTCGACCCGCAACACGTCCCAGCGCGGCGGATTGTCGGGCTGAAGAACGACCCCCTCCCCAGGAAGCTCACTCCGCGTCCTGGTCGCAAGCCGCATCCGCGCTTCGGCTGGCCGGCGCGCCAGTACCGGCAGCTGAACACACCGCACTTTCGGATCACGACCAACGACACGCCAGAAGCCGCTCTGCAGCTGGCCTATGTTCTCGAGGAATTGCACGCCGTCTGGCGACAGTGCTTCCTGTCACTTTGGAGCCGACCGTCGGCGCTGCAGCGCGCCTGGCGAGGCCGTCCGTTGGAGCCAGATCGCCGCGCGCTGCACCAGGTGGTACTATTTCGAGACCGCGAGGAATACCTGCGATTTCTACGACAGATCGAACCTCAGGCCGCGTTGACATTGGGCTACTATCATGCCCCTTCGCGCACCGCCTATTTCTTTCGCGATGCGCAACAGCTCGTATCGACTTGGCGTCACGAAGCCACCCACCAGTTGTTGCACGAATGCCTGTCCGCTGATCCGAACATTGCCTCGACGGCCAACATGTGGGTTGTGGAAGGCGTTGCGGTGTACATGGAATCCTTGCGGTCCTGCCAGGGATATCGGACTGTCGGAGGACTCGAGGCAGAACGACTGCAGTACGCCCGCTATCGGGCCCTACGAGGGGAATTCTATCGACCGCTACTTCAGCTTGCCGCCATGGGACGTGACGCTCTGCAGCAGGATCCGCAGATCCGGCCGCTCTACAGTCAGGCGGCCGGCTTGACACACTTTCTGATGGACGGACAGCGTGGAAGACACCGGGCGGCGTTGATGGACTACTTGCAACAGGTCTATGCCGGCCCCACGGATCCGCGGTTCCTGGAACGGGCTACCCAAGAATCTACCGACGAACTGGATCGACAATACCTCGACTTCCTACGGGTTGACGATGATGATCTGCGGCAGCTCGATCCCGACGCCGCCCCGATCCACCTGTCACTGGGCCAGACGGCCGTTACCGATGGCGGACTGCGACAGATACCGGCATGGAACAAGCTGATCTGGCTCGACCTGGCGGGCACCCGCGTGACCGACCAGGGTTTTGCGGGGCTCGAGGCCGCTTCCCAGTTGCAACGACTGAGTCTCGAAGCCACCACGATCGGTGATGCGACCGTTCGACGCCTCGCGGGGGCCACGCATCTGGAGGAGTTGGATTTGCGCAGACGCGCATCACCGATGCCGCTCTGGACACGCTCGGAAACCTGACGCACTTGGCCCACCTCTGGCTGACCGGCACCCAGATTACCGACCGAGGGCTGGCCTCATTGCGTCGTCTACAGCAGCTGCGAACCCTGGAAGTTTCGCAGACCGCCGTTACACCCGCCGCCTGGACCGACCTGCGACGACACCTGCCCCGGTTGCCGCAATAGGCCGTTTCCCCCTGTCGCCGCGCCAGCCGATCTTCTAACCTGGAGCTCGTCGAAGGAGGACACGATGAGCTGGAACTTGTGGAAGACAAATTACGCGACGGTCAAACAGCAGCACTACGAAGTGGCCGTGCTGCCGCTGGGAGCAACGGAACCGCACAACTTGCATCTGCCCTACGGCATGGACGTGCTGGAAGGCCAGACCGTGGGCGAGCACATCTGTCGCGCCGCACATGAGCGGGGCGCTCAAGTGGTCTTGCTGCCTACGTTTCCGTACGGCACGGAGACGAATCTGCGTCAGTTTCCGCTGGCGATGAACGTCAATCCGGACAGCCTGTACGCGCTGATCACCGACCTGATTGAATCCCTTGTGCAGAGCGGCATTCGCAAGATCGTGCTGCTCAACAGCCATGGAGGCAACGACCTGAAGCCGTTGCTGCGTCAGCTGTATGGCAAAACGCCCGCCCACGTTTTTCTCTGCAATTGGTACCAGTGTATGGGGCGAGAATATGATCAGATCTTCGAGCACCCGGAGGACCATGCGGGCGAGATGGAGACCTCTTTCGCTTTGGCCTTTTGCCCGGAGCTGGTGGGGCGTCATCCAGACGGTTCGTTGATCGCCGATGACGGGCAAACGCGTCCTCTGCGATTCCAGGCCCTTCGCGAGGGCTGGGTCTCGATTACGCGCCCCTGGCACCTGCTGACGCGCAATTCGGGAGCCGCCGATCCACATGCCGCCTCGGCCGAAAAGGGGCACCGGATGATGGAGCTGGTCGTGGAACGACTGTCGACCTTCTTGGTCGAACTATCTCAATCACCCATCGACGACCTGTTTCCCTTCCAGGAACAGTTTGCGGCGAAGCAGCCGGACCGTTGACCGAAGTCGATCGCTCGCCTACATTTGGGCTTTGCAGTTGTGGTGGCTGTAGCTCAGTTGGATAGAGCACCAGATTGTGGCTCTGGGGGTCGGGGGTTCAAATCCCCTCAGCCACCCTTTTTTCTTTTCTTGTCGGCGGACGAGCGGACGCAACGGCGGGACAAGAGTGCTTACGCCCCCGGCTCTGGCCTTCCCGCCGATCCATGCAGCGGCCGAGCCGGACCTGGCGGTGATCGCCGAGCAGTCCGCTGCGAAACCACAGCGGCGGAGACCGGAATGAGCAACGTCCGCGATTTCGGCGCCGTGGGAGACGGAGTGGCGGATGACACGGCCGCCATTCAGCACGCCATCGATCAGGGCGACGGCTGGCTGGAATTCCCACGCGGCGACTATCGGATCACGCGAACACTGGAACTCTTTCCTGACCGTGTCGGGCGCATCGCGACCAGCGGCCTCGGAGCGGTCGCCAAGCTCATCATGGATGCGTCCGGCCCCGCGCTCTTGCTGCGGGCCACACACACCGGGTCGGCCGACCCGCGAGGGTTTTCCGACACGCATTGGGACCGAGAGAGAATGCCGACGGTCCGCGATCTCGAGATCGAGGGCCGGCATCCGACCGCGGACGGGATTCGGTTAGAGGGCGTGATGCAGCCCACCTTGACCGGCTTGTTGATTCGCGAGGTGCGCCACGCCGTGCATGTGACCCACCGCGCCCGAAACCTGACGATCAGCAACTGTCACTTCTTTCACAACCGGGGCGCCGGAATCTACCTGGACCGCGTCAATCTCCACCAGACGGTGATTATCGGTTCCCACATCAGCTACTGCCGTCTGGGCGGAATTCGCATCGAAAACAGCGAAATTCGCAATTTGCAGATTACCGGCAACGACATCGAGTATAACAACGACCGCAGTCACGACGTCGAGACCCATGAACGGGCACCGTCGGCCGACATCTGGATTGATGTGAGGCCCACCGGCTCCGTTCGTGAAGGAACCATCAGCGGAAATACGATCCAGGCCACCAACAGCTCTCACGGCGCCAATCTCGCATTCACGGCGGGGACAACCCGAACGCCGCACGAGCCGGGATGTGGACGATCACGGGAAACCTGATCGGGAGTCAGCAAACCAACATCCATCTGACGGCGACCCGCGGCGTCACAATCAGTGGCAACTACATCTACAGCGGACACCCTCGAAATCTGCTCGTGGAATCTTCGCGCAACCTTGTCGTCGGGCCGAACTGTTTTGGCCATAACCCGGATTACCAGACGAAGGAACTGGCAACCGGCATCCGTCTGGTGGACTGCACGAACTGCAATCTGACCGGCTTGCTCATCGAAGACGCGGAAGCCGGACGAAATCCCCCCGCCAGCGCAATTCCGGTGGTGCGCAGCGGTTTGCTGGAACTGATCCGCTGTCAACGAGTTAACGTGCAGGGCTGCCAATTCCTCGACGGCACCCCTCATGGAATCTATCTCGAGGATTGCGACGAAACGATCTTGACCGGCTGCACCGTACTGGACGACCGACAACCTCGACAGATGCGCAGTGCGATCTGGTGGAAGGGAGATGGTGTGGGGAATATGATCGCGGTGTCGCGCGTCGGACGAGGAACCAAGACCGACTTACAGGTACCGGAGCACGTGCAACTGGTCGATAACCTACGGGACTCCTGAGCGGGAAAAGCCGAACGACCAAGAGGAAGTCTTTCAGCATGCCAACGGAGCTGAGTGAAATCGTCGATGAATTCCGCAAGACGCTGACCGACTGTCGACGGCTGTATATCGAAGCGGGCCGCTGTTGCGTGAACGACTATCCTCAGTTCGTTCGCAAGTCACCGCAGGAGTTCATTCAATGGATGGACGATCTGCACAAGGGGCTGCTCGTGAAGGTTTACATGGATGTCGCCTTGGCGGATCAGCGGTGGCGTCCAGCCGAGCGGCAACTGGCCCAGGAGCTACTGGCGCACGTCTGGCAGCGACGGTTAGAAGGCGAATCATTGCGGGAAGCCGCTCGCGGACTCAGCGAGCGCGCTCGACGATTGACGCTCTTCAGTTTGATTCGCCCGTTCGCCGAAATCGCACCGCTGCGCGATCACATCGGGGAACTGCAGACCGTCGTGATGCGACTGGCGAACCTGATCGCCAAGGCCGATCACGATCTATCGGATGTCGAAATGCGACGGTTGGTTTCACTGCAGGAATCGCTGCAATCGCACTTGGCCAACCTGCCGCTCGATACGGCCGGCGGGCACGAAGCGTGCCGCTCTCGGTCGCGGAAAGCGGTCCGTCGATTGCAACGCGACGCGAAGCAGATCCAAACGGAATGTGAGCTCGAGCAAAAGTCGACTCCGGCAACGGAACGCCTCGATCGGCGAGAACAGTTGCGACAGGCCCTGCAGCAACTGGACCAATTGATCGGCCTCACACCGGTCAAGCAAGAGATCCGCACGCTCACCAATTACCTGAAAGTGCAGCGCCACCGAGAACAGGCGGGGCTACCGCGGACTCCGTTGAGCCTGCATATGGTGTTCGCCGGCAACCCGGGTACGGGCAAGACGACGGTCGCCCGGATCGTGGGGCAGATTCTGGGAGCGATGCAGATCCTGGCGAAGGGACATCTGATCGAAACGGATCGCTCCGGTCTGGTCGCGGAATACGCGGGTCAGACCGGGCCCAAAACCAATGCTCTGATCGACGAAGCGATCGACGGCGTCCTGTTCGTCGACGAAGCCTACAGCCTCGTGGCGGACCAGGGCGACGACGCGTTCGGTCACGAAGCGCTGCAGGCGTTGATGAAACGGATGGAGGACGACCGAGACCGTTTGGTGGTGATTCTGGCCGGTTATTCCCAACCGATGCAGCGACTGCTGGCGGCAAACCCTGGACTCTCCTCGCGTTTCAGTCGCACATTGCATTTCGCCGACTATCCACCCGATGATTTAGGCCGGATCTTTGAACGGTTGTGTAAGGCGAATCACTACCGGATTCCAGCGGAAGTCCGCCACCGGTTGTTGCTCGGCTTCCACTGGCTGTATCAGCAACGAAACGAACACTTCGGCAATGGCCGTTTGGTCCGCAATCTGTTCGAGGATGCCATTCGCCGACTGGCCAACCGCGTCGCCGATGTTCCGTCCGTTACTCGCCAGTTGCTGACCGAATTGCGACCCGAAGATATCCTGCTACCCCAAGTGCCGGCATCCGCCTTCACCGATTCCGCGGAAACGGTGTCGTTGGGCGTGGAGTGCCCCCAATGCCACCGACAATGCTCGCTGCCCCCTGCTTTGCTGGGTAGTCGCGTCCGCTGTCGCCGCTGCGACCGAGAGTTCCGCGCGAGCTGGGCAAACCCGGTCGAGAAGTAGCTTCTACCTCGTCGCGTCACGAAACGGTATGATGCGAAGGCCAACAATGGCTGGGGGTGGAGTGGGACGATGCGGTTATGCAAGTATCTTGGGCGAGACGGTCGAGAATCGGTCGGGGTTTTGGAAGACCAGCGGATCTTTCCGTTGACCTGTGCGACGGGCCACGTCAAGTCCCTGGCGGACCTGTTGGAAACCGACGAAATTCACCAGATGATCGACTTTCTGCGAGACGCCAACCCGATCAGCCGCGCACAGGTCACCCTGCTGCCCCCGATCGATCAACAGGAAGTCTGGGCCGCCGGAGTCACCTATCGTCGCAGTCAGACGGCACGAATGGAAGAGTCCGAGGCTGCTGCCAGCTGCTACGATCGCGTCTACGAAGCGGCTCGGCCGGAGCTCTTCTTTAAGGCGACGCCCCATCGCGTCGTCGGCGCCAGTGCCCCCATTCGCATCCGGCAGGATTCCACATGGAATGTCCCGGAACCGGAACTGACACTCGTGCTCAACTCGAAAATGCAGCTCGTCGGCTTTACGGCCGGGAACGACGTGAGCAGTCGCGATATCGAAGGCGAGAACCCGCTGTACCTGCCCCAAGCAAAACTCTACAACCAGTGTTGCAGCCTCGGCCCTTGCATCACGCTGGTGGAGAGCATGCCCCCTCGCAACCAGATCGGCATTCGGCTGCGTGTGAAGCGGGGTCACCAGTGCGTGTACGAGGGCCAGACGGACGTCGGCCAGATGGCACGCTCCTTCGAGAATCTGATCGAGTGGCTATGTCGCGACAATTCGTTCCCGAACGGCGCATTTCTGCTGACCGGCACGGGAATCGTTCCCGAACGTTCGTTCCACCTGCAAGTCGGGGACTTGGTAGAAGTGGAAATTGATGGAATCGGATGTCTGAGCAATCCGGTCGTGCAGGGCTAATCGAGTCGCCGCATCGAACCGGTACCGCAACCCAAGCGAATCGTTTCGCAGGAGTCAATCTGATGAGTATCCAGCCGGTCTTGATCGGCGGTCAGTGGCGGACCGCGGTGGCCGATTCGACCTTTCAGGCGGCGTGCCCGACGACGGGAGAGCGTTTGGCCGACGAATACCCGGTCAGTTCCTGGGCCGACTGCGACGCTGCGTTGGACGCCGCCACCGAGGCAGCGCGAACGCTGCAGCAACTGCCGGTCGAGCGGGTGGCTGACTTTCTGAACGCCTATGCGAACCGAATCGACGATCACCGAGACACACTGGTCGAAACGGCACATCAAGAAACGGCGTTACCCCGTTCCCCGCGGCTGGCCGACGTGGAGCTGCCGCGGACGAGCCACCAGCTACGGCTGGCCGCCGAGGCGGCACGCCAGCAATCGTGGCGGATGGCGACGATCGACACGCAGGCGGGGATCCGCTCCGGCTACGCCGCCATCGGCCCGGTGTGCGTTTTCGGACCCAACAATTTTCCGTTCGCTTTTGGAAGCGTCTCCGGGGGAGATTTCGCCTCGGCGATCGCCGCCGGAAACCCGGTCATCGGCAAGGCCAACTCCTCGCATCCGGGAACGACCCGTCAGTTCGCCGAACTGGCTCAACAAGCGGCCGCAGAAACCGGCCTGCCCCCCAGCACCGTCCAACTGCTCTATCGACTGCCACACGCCGACGGGATGCGATTGGTGGCCGACCCGCGTTTCGGCGCGACCGCTTACACCGGCAGTCGAACCGCCGGACTGCATCTGAAAGCAGCCGCCGATGCGGCTGGCAAACCGATTTACCTGGAACTTTCCAGCATCAACCCCGTCGTGTTGCTTCCCGGTGCGTTGCGGGAGCGAGGAGCGGAGATTGCCGAGGAATTTGCGACGAGCGGACTGATGGGGACCGGCCAGTTCTGCACCAATCCCGGGATGCTGCTGCTGATCGACGACCCAACCGCGGAGGCTTTTCTGGCCGCCGTCGCGGATCACTACCAGCGCACGCCACCCGGCATTCTGCTCTCCTCCAGCGTCCGGCAACAGTTGCTGGAAGGGATCGACACGTTACGGCAGGCTGGCGCCGGACGCGCGTCGGTGGAGAACCGATCGACGAAAGCGGCTTTCGGTGCCAGAATTCACTCCTGCAAGTCTCCGGCGACCAATTTCTCGCCGCACCCGCTCCGCTGCAAACGGAAGCGTTCGGCAACTGTTCGCTGGCGGTGGTCGCCCGCTGCGTGGCACAAGCCTGCCAAATCGTGGAACAGTTGGAAGGCAATCTGACCGGCAGTATCTACTCCGCCTCCGACGGAAGTGAGGATCAGGACGCCGAACAAGTGGCCCGTTGCTTGCGTAGCCGCGTGGGGCGTCTGTTGAACGACAAGATGCCGACCGGCGTGGCCGTCTCGCCCGCAATGAACCATGGTGGTCCGTTCCCCGCTACCGGACATCCGGGCTTTACGGCCGTGGGAATCCCGGCCTCGATCCACCGCTTTGCGATGCTGCAGTGCTTCGATCAGGTACGCCCGCACCGACTTCCTCTCTGGTTGCGCGACAAAAACCCGCAGGGCACGATGTGGCGTTGGGTCGACGGCCAGTGGACGCAAGAGGATGTTCCCGGCGGCTGACGCACACCGGTCTGCTTGCGGGCCGGATGGCCGCCACCCACGAACTGCGGCATAATGGAAGTTCGCGACCGGACCAATGCGTTCAACGAACACCAACACGCCCGCGGAGAAGGAATGGCCGCTCGCCGAAGGCGTTGGCTGGAACTTACACCGGAGCCCAAGAATGAGAACACAACCGTCGCTTGTTCCGCCGATTTCTCCCTCGTGCCGTGGCTGGTCCTGCCTACTCGCAGTGGCTCTCGCGGTGTGTCTCACGGTTCCCAGCGGGGCCGCCGAGGAATCGAGCGGACAGGAGGACCTGGACCGCGCGACGCTGGTCAAACTGTCGGCCAAATCGATGTCCGACCTGGAAACAGCCATCGAACTGTGCGAATCGGCCCTCCAGAAGGGCGTTGACGCCGGAAATGAAAGCTATGCCAAAGAACTTCTGACGGCCACCCTGTATGAACATGCCGCACGACTGAGCCGCTTGATTTTCGAACAGCGACCGATCGACCCGCGGTGGCCGCGCATTCGACAACTGGCAATGAAGGATTTGCAGCGTGCCTTGGAAGTGGACTCGGAAATGGCCAGCGTCCAGTTGCTGATCGGACGGCTGCAGTCCTTGCCCGGTGGTGACGACGATCGCGCCCAAGAAGCCGCCGCCGCAGCCGTTGAACTCCTGGAAAAGTCAGATGACTCAGAACAGCTTTCCGCCGCCCTCGTGCTGCGCGGCCGACTCTCGCAGGACCCGGAGGTGATGCTGGCCGACCTGAATCGAGCCCTCGAACTGGATCCACGGAACATCGACGCCTGGCGGATTCGCGCCGCACTTCAGTTGGCACGCGGCGAAAACGACAAGGCACTCGAAGACTTCCAGATGCTGCTGCAACTCAATCCCGACGACATGACGGCCCATCAAGCGGTCGCCCAGGCCTTGCGGAACCTGAAACAGTTCGATCAGGCACTGGAACACCTCGACCGAGTGATTGAGGCGAATCCCGGTGTACCTGCGCCGTATGTCCTGCGAGCCCATATTCTCGAGGAAATGGGGAAGTTGCCCGAGGCAGTTCAAAGCCTCAATGAAGCCATCACCGTGGAGCCCGAGGATCGGAACTCGCTCGTCTTTCGAGCCCGACTCCAGATCCTGCAAAGCGAATTTGAACTCGCACGGGAAGATGTGGAACAAGCGTTGAAACTCCAACCCCAATTCCCTCAAGCGGTGCTGCTCCGCAGCTTGATCTCTGCCGCGCAACAACGGTTCGGTGACGCAATCAATGACCTCCGCCCGCTTGTTCGTCGCAACCCGGAAAACGTGGAACTCAAACTGCAACTGGCAACGTATTACGAAGCCGACCGGCGATTGACATCCGCCATTCAGCTCTACAGCGAAGTCGTGGAGGCCGATCCGGACCAATGGTTGGCTCAACGACGAAGGGGCGATGCGCACTTGAGCCAAGGCAGGCAGCGCGAAGCTGTACAGGATTACGAGACCGCGTTACAGCTGCAGCCCGAAGATAGCGGCATCCTGAACAATTTGGCCTGGGTCCTGGCCACCTCTCCGGATGACGAACTCCGCGATGGGAACCGAGCATTCGAGTTGGCCCAAACCGCTTGCGAACTCACCGGTTACCAACAGGCGCACATCCTGAGTACCCTGGCCGCCAGCTATGCCGAAATGGGAAACTTCGAAGAAGCCGTTCAATGGTCACAGAAGGCGGTCGAACTGAACCCCGACGAGGAACAGCTCGCGAAAGAACTGGCCAGCTACCAGGACCAAGAGCCGTGGCGTGAGCGGCAACAGGTGGAAGAAAACACGGAGCCGCTGCCGGTTGTCGCCGTCGACGAAGCACCGATGGAAGGGCTCCCGTTCGATGACGAACCGGGGGAATCCGCCGAACCGGAATCGGAAGAGTCCGAAGAGGAACCCGCCGATCGAGACCCAAGCCTGGAACCGGCCGACGAACCGCTCCCCGGCGAGTTGCAGGAAACTCTCGACAAGGTCGACGTTCCGCAGGAGGCTCTGCCCGCTCTGGACAAAACGGACGACCCTTCCGATCCACCACGAATCCGCTAGACCCGATGGACCGACAAAGCGCCTTTGATCTGGTTTGCCAATACACGTCCAGCGAATCGCTTCGGCGACATATGCTGGCCGTGGAAGCGGCAATGCGATCCTACGCACGTAAATACGCAGAAGACGAAGCAAGCTGGGGAATCGTCGGCCTGCTGCACGACTTTGACTACGAGCGTTGGCCGAATCCACCAGACCACCCGTTGCAGGGCGCCGCGATTCTGGCGGAACAGGGCTATCCCGACGAAGTGATTTACGCCATCAAATCCCACGTCGACTGCCTTCCGGACTGCCCCCGAATCTCGCGACTCGACAAAACGCTTTACGCCTGCGACGAACTGACCGGCTTCATTATCGCCGTGGCGCGTGTCCGACCGGACGGTCTGCGGGGCCTGCGAGCCAAAAGCGTCGCGAAAAAGATGAAACAAAAGAGTTTCGCCGCCGCCGTCTCTCGATCGGAGCTACTCGAAGCAGCCGCCGATCTGGGTGAACCGTTCCCCGAACATACGCAGCGAGTGATCGACGCGATGGCCGAAATCGCCATCGAATTGGGATTCCCGCCAGCGGTCGATTGACGCCCTGTGGAACAAAGCTCGGTAAGGAAGACAAATCATGGAAATCCGTCCACCGGAACAACTGGTCGGCAAGAAATGCGAACCGTGCGAAGGGGGTGTGGACCCGTGCCCTCTTTCAGAAGCCCAGGAGCAACTGGCGCAACTTGATGGCTGGTACCTGACGAAGGACGGCCAGCGAATTCGGAAAGATTGGACCGTCACCAACTTCCTGGAAGCGATGCGGTTCTTCCAACAGGTCACCGAAATCGCCGAGGAGGATGGCCACCATCCGGACCTGCATCTGGTGCAGTATCGAAAGGTGTCGATTGAACTATGGACTCACGCGATCGGTGGCTTGAGTGAGAACGACTTCATCCTGGCTGCCAAGATCGATCAGCTTCCGCTGCGTCTCCAGAATTGACTCGGACAATTCAACGGTGCCGAAGAATGCCGCAGGTCGTGGCGGATGCGATCGCGGCAGAAACAGCTCGGAACACATTACGGACTCGACCAGGCCAGCAGTTCCGCGTTGCCCTTTCTTGCGCAGAAATCACCGAACGACTCGCCCGGCGTACGATCTTGACGGAAGAAGGTCAGCAGGGCGACCAAAGTCGGAACGACGTCGGACTCCGGCACCAGATCTTTGTGCACGAAGCTCAGGCGATCACCGAATTTGCGCCCCCCCACGAAAACAGTGTATTTGCCTTTCGCCTTGCCCACTAACCCGACGTCACTGTTATACGGCCGGGCGCAACCGTTCGGACAGCCGGTCATTCGAATGGTGAACTGTTCGTTTTCCAAACCCAGTCGTCGCAGCTCGACTTCCAGTTGATCGATGATCCCCGGCAGCGCTCGCTCGCTTTCCGTGATCGCCAGGCCACAGGTGGGTAAGGCGGGACAGGCCATCGACCACCGCCGAACTTCCGAGATCTCTTCGGACAGGGGCACACGATTTCGCCGAAGAATTGCTTCCAGTGGCTGGCGGTCGTTCTCCGCCAACTCCGTGAACAAGATGCTCTGATGCGGAGTGAGTCGGATCTGGGGATGAAGCGTTGCACCGATCTCCCGCAGCGCGGTCTTCCAGCGAGCGTCGTCCGTGTCATGGATTCGGCCGTTTTCCACATTCAACCCATAGAACCACCGCCCATCGCCCTGCTCGCGCCACCCCAGGCCGTCGTCGAAGCCAAACACCTTCACCGGGCGAGGTGGATCCAGCGTCTTCCCGTAGTACTGCTCGACCTTCTCCTTGAACACCGCAACACCGCCCAGATTGCGGATTGTGTATTTCAAGCGAGCGACTTTGCGGTCCGCACGATTGCCAAAGTCGCGCTGTACCTGGATCACCGCCGTCGCCACATCAATCACCTGCTCCGGTGCGATAAACGCCATCGGCTCCGCGAGCGCAACAAACGTCTTCTGGGCACTCGGCGTGACGCCAAACCCACCCCCCACCAACACGTTGTAGCCGACGATCTCAAACCCCTCACAGATCGCCATCAAGCCCAGATCTTGCGCGTACAGGTCTACACAGTTATCGCCCGGCAGGCCGATCGCTGTCTTGAACTTACGCGGCAGATACGTTCGCCCGTAGATCGGCTCGACCACTTCTCCGCCGTCCACGCGTTTTGACTCCCCCGTCTCCTCGTCGCGTAACCAGATCTCGTGATAGGCCGTCGTTCGGGGAGCCAGGTGTTCGGTCAGTTCGTCCGCCAACTGCTGCATTCTGGCGTGCACCGAATCGGACTTGAAAGGCATCGGTGGACACATGATGTTCCGCTCGACATCTCCGCAAGCCGCCAATGTCGAAAGCTGCATTTCGTTCACGCGCGCAATCAGGCTCTTCAGTTTGCCTTTCACCACACCGTGAAATTGCAGCGCCTGCCGCGTGGTAATGCGCAATGTGCCGTTGCCCAACTCATCGCACAGATCCAAATGCGCGAGCAACTGCGGCGTGGTCAGCTTGCCACCGGGAATCCTTATCCGCACCATGAAGCTGTGCTGACGCTCGCTCTTCGCGCCGCCCGAGGGGCTCGTCCGCTGGTCGCGGTTGTCTTGCTGATAGATCCCGTGATGCTTCAGCAACTGGACACTTGCTTTGCCGAAATTCGGCTGGCCGTTGACCAATTCCTCCGCAATCGAGCCGGCCAAGTGATGGCTTTCGGCCTTCATCTTCTCGACCGGACTTCGTTTCTCTTCGCTGGACATCGGTACCACCCCTGATCTCACGGGGGTTCAGCTCGTCGCGCTGGCCCACCCCGCATACCTTCTGTATTACTTCGGAATCCACGAGCCCGTAAAGGATCTGACCGGATTAGCGGCCATCGGCAGCGATCTGTCGCACGGGTACGAAAGCACCCCCGGCGACTGCGCCCCACTCGCCTGCTGGAATGTCGACTAAGTTTAGTACTATTGTCGAGTTTAAATCCTCGGTCAAGCGGGACCTGCGTAGGTCGGGCCCACTTCGCCCCTTTTGCGGCTTGGGTAGGCCAGTCCATGGAGGCCGCCGTCGATTCCAGATGGCCGCTTTTCTGGCGGCAGGGCGAGAGAGGAGAATCTTGGCTGCTCCGGAAACGCGCCCACCGAATGTGGGGTATGTTAGTCATCTTCCTTCGAATGCGGAATCGTTCCCGGGGCGTTGTTTGGAAGACGTTTCGGAACAGTCGACCGCGAACGCGCGTGCAAAGCCAGGAAAGGATGGGTGATGGAAGCTGATCGTCCGCGAGCTGATTTCCGGTTGCAGTTGGCGACCGGTCTGGGGCTGGGCCGCAGCCCGATCGCACCAGGAACGGTGGGCACTCTGGGAGGGCTCCCGTTCGCCTGGGCCATTGCGCACCTGCCGCACGTCGGATTCCAGGTCGCCGCAATCCTGGTGTTGTGTGGGGTGGGCGTTCCGATCTGCACCTACGCGGTGCGACATCTTGAGCGCAAGGACCCGGGCTGTGTTGTCTGGGACGAGATCGCCAGCTTGCCGATCACCTTTTTTCTCGTGCCTCTCGAATCCTGGTCTCGTCCTGGCGTCGTGCTGGCCGGTTTCCTGCTCAATCGACTGTTCGACATCACCAAGCCACCGCCCGCTCGACAAATGGAACATTGGCCGGAGGGTCTTGGGGTCATGGCCGACGACTGGGTGGCCGGAGTCTATTCCTGTTTGGCGCTCCATGCCATGTTGCAGTGGGTTCTACCCAGGTTCGGTGGTGGGTGACGTCGTTTGCGGCGTTGCGATACAATTTTGGGCGGGTTGGATCCGGCTAATTCTGCAGTAAGGCAAGGGTGAACACCGTGAGTGCCAAGTTGCTTGACGGAAAAGCGATCGCCAAGGAAATTCGATTGGAACTGGCCGAATCGGTGGTCGAGTTCATCGAGAACAATGGGATGGTACCGACTCTCGCGGCGGTGCTGGTGGGCGAAGACCCGGCCAGCGAGGTGTACGTGCGGAACAAACGTCGCGCCTGTGAGCAGGTCGGCATAGAGAGTCAGTTGCACCGACTGCCCGAAGGAACGGATCAGGAAACACTACTCGACCTGATTGCGCGCCTGAATAAATCGCACGAAGTCCACGGAATTCTGGTCCAGTTGCCGTTGCCCGAGCAGATTCATGCGGTTCGCGTGCTGGACGCAGTGAGTCCGTGGAAGGACGTCGATGCCTTTCACGCGGAGAATGTCGGACGCATTGCCCAAGGTCGCCCGCGGTTTCTGCCTTGCACTCCGCATGGCATTCAACAGATGCTCCACCGCAGCGATCTTCCGGTAAGTGGGAAGCACGTGGTCGTCGTCGGCCGCAGCGACATCGTGGGAAAACCGTTAGCAATGATGCTGATGCAACGCAGTTCGCCGTTAGGCCCGACGGCGGCCAACGCGACGGTGACGGTCTGCCACAGCCGCACGAACAATCTGGCGGCAGTGACTCGCCAAGCAGACATCCTCGTCGTGGCGGTGGGTCAGCCCAATCTGATCACCGCGGAAATGGTGTCCCCGGGGGCGGTCGTGATCGACGTTGGAATGAACCGCTTGGCGGATCGACTGGTGGGCGACATCGAGTTCGACAGCGTCTGCCAGGTCGCCGGACACGTGACCCCCGTGCCGGGTGGCGTCGGTCCGCTGACGGTGGCGATGTTGTTGCGCAACACGCTAACGGCTGCCGAGCTGCAAGTGGCCTGAATGAAGGAACACTACTATCTGGGATGCCCTGTCTGGGCGTGTGAGCGCTGGAAGGGGCAGCTGTACACGACCAACGCGGTGCGCAGTGAATGGCTTCCGCAGTACTCCCAGGTCTTCTCGACGGTGGAAGGCAACAGTGTCTTCTATCACCTACCGAACCTCGAGACCGCTCGTCGATGGTCGGACTCCGTCTCCCCCGGATTCCGCTTCGCACTCAAATTCCCGCGCGTCATCACGCACGAAAAACGGTTGCGCAATGCCACCGAGGATACGCGCGCGTTCCTCGAGGTGTTGGATTTGCTGCATCAATCGGGATGTCTGGGAACCTGTTGGCTGCAACTTCCGCCGGGGTTTGCTCCGCACCAATTGCCCGACTTGAAAACCTATCTCGATCGACTGCCCCGGCATCTCTCATTCGCCGTGGAGCTCCGACAGCCGGTCTTCTTTCGTCCCGGGCCGGCGGAGCAAGAACTGAACGAACTGTTGGAAGAACGGGAAATCAACCGCGTGATCCTCGACAGCCGACCGCTGTTCAGTGCCCCGCCCGAGGATCCAAGCGAAGTGATTTCGCAGAGTCGCAAACCGCGGTTGCCAATCTGCTATTCCGTAACCGGATCACACCCGTTTGTCCGGTTGATCGGTCGCAACAACCTGCCTCAGAACTCGCCCTGGCTCGCGAGTGGGCACCGCGCATGGCGCGATGGATCGAGTCGGGCGTCGTGCCATTCATTTTCACGCACACCCCCGACGAACGCTACGCACCCAGCCTGGCGCGGATGTTTCACGAAGAGTTGCGCCGCCACACGAACGTTGTCTCGGAAATGCCGTCCTGGCCCGGGGAAGGAGACGACGACGCGCCCAAGCAGTTGGAACTGTTTTCATGAGGAATGTGCATCCGAACAGGCACGTCGACCGGTGAAAGCTTGGCTCTGGCCAGCGTGCGTCGCCCCCTAGGGTGAATTGGCCAGCGGATGGGGAAATCAGCGGGCAAAGGCGAACGATGCCGGAAACCATCGCCGGAGTCATCGAACGGGTCACCTATCACAACCCGGAGAACGGATTCGCCGTGCTTCGGGTGCGTGCGACCAGTCACGGCGACCTGTCCACCGTTGTCGGCCGACTTCCGTCGGTCACCGTGGGTGAACATCTGCGGGCTACCGGGCACTGGACCGTCGATCGGGAGCACGGACCGCAGTTTGCGGCGGACCGGATTGAGGTCACGCATCCGACCTCCGCGGAAGGGATCGAGAAATATCTGGCGTCGGGCGCAATCCGCGGTGTGGGCCCCCGACTGGCTGAGCGAATCGTCCGAGCCCACGGGGAACGAACGCTGGAGGTCCTGGAGAAGGCTCCTGACTTTCTGCTGCAGATTAAGGGGATCGGTCGAGAGCGATTGAAACGAATCCGGCAGAGTTGGCAGGAACAGCGCGCCGTCCGCGACATGATGCTTTTTCTGGCCGAACACGGCATCGCCGCCGGTCGCGCGCTGCGGATCTACCGAACGTACGGTGAAGACGCCATCGCAATCATCCAGGAGAATCCGTTTCGCTTAGCGGACGACATCCGCGGAATTGGTTTCAAAACCGCCGATGAACTAGCAGGCCGATTGGGGATCGATCAACGCGACCCTCGCCGAGCCCGCGCGGCCGTGCGGTACGCGTTATGGGAGTTGGCTGCCCAGGGCCACTGCGGCTATCCCCAGTCCGGTGTCATCCGAGCCACCACCGAGCACGTGCAAATCGAGCCGCGACTCGCGGAAGAGGCGGTCGAGCACGGGGTGCAGGAGGGCGCTGTGGTGCGTGAGGAAGTGGACGGCACTCCCTGGATCTCCCTGCAACATCTCTATCAGGCCGAGGTCGGTCTGGCACAATCCGTCGAACGAATTCGCACGACCATCCCTCATCCGCTACCAGCCATCGACGTCACCCAAGCCCTCCGTTGGGTCGAGCGGCGGCTGGGAATCGAACTCGCCAAAGCGCAGCGAGAAGCGGTGCGGCAGGCCTGTTCGCAGAAGCTGCTGATCATCACCGGGGGACCCGGAGTCGGCAAGACAACGCTGATACGAAGCATCCTCGAGATCTTTTCGGCCAAGGGCTTGACCTGCGTCCTGGCAGCTCCCACCGGACGGGCCGCCAAACGGCTTGCCGATACCACCGAGCGTGAGGCCAGCACGATCCATCGCCTCCTGGAATTCGACCCGTCCAGCGGAGACTTTCGCCGGAGCCCCCGGTTCCCGCTACGCGGCGATCTCTTCGTATTGGATGAAGTCTCGATGGTCGACGCGGTATTGGGTCACCAATTCCTGCGTGCTGTCCCCAGCACCGCTGCCGTCATCCTGGTTGGCGACGTCGATCAGTTACCCTCCGTCGGCCCGGGCGCCGTGCTGTCCGACCTGATCGCATCCGGCGTGGTTCCGGTGGTCCAATTGACGGAGATCTTTCGCCAGGCTCGTTCCAGCCGGATCGTCACCGCCGCCTACGCGGTAAATGAGGGCACGGTCCCCGAGTGGGCGACACCGGAGGAGTCGAGCGATTTCTACTTCGTGGAATCGAAAGAACCGGAATCCATCAGCCATCTGATCGTGCGACTCGTGCAGCAGCGTATTCCGGCGCGATTCGGCGCGGACCCACGGCAGGACATCCAGGTTCTGTCGCCGATGAACCGTTCGTCGCTGGGGACACGCCAGCTGAATCAGGTCCTGCAGGACGCGCTGAACCCGGGCGGCGACCTACCGGAAATCGAACGATTCGGATGGACCTTTCGAGTGGGTGATCGCATCATGCAAACCGTGAACAATTATGACCGCGAAGTGTTTAACGGCGACCTGGGAATCGTGCGGCACATCCATCGTGTGGAACAGGAATTGACCGTTCAGTTTGAAGGACGCGAGGTCTCCTATGATTTTGGCGACTTGGATGAACTGCAACTCGCCTACGCGTTGTCGATTCACAAGAGCCAAGGATCCGAGTTTCCGTTCGTTGTTATTCCGCTGCATACGCAGCATTTTCCGATGCTGCAACGTAACCTGCTCTACACCGCGATCACGCGCGGCAAGCGGTTGGTCGTGATTGTCGGCAGTCAAAAAGCGCTGTCGCTGGCCGTTCATCGCGCGGACACCAAGCGCCGCTACACAGCCCTTTGCAGACGACTGCAACAAACGTAGACCTCGCATACCAACTCACCGGCCCCTGCGAACCGAGTGTTTGCGCATGGTGGCCGATTCACACGCCGCCTGGCGGATCCACGTCAACTCCATTCGAATCCCCAGCCAGTTTACGCCGTTGCCGTTGGGCTTCGTACAACAGCACGGCAGCCGTAGCCGACACATTCAGACTGTCGACCGATCCGAGCATCGGCAGCTTGACGCCCTGATAGGCCGGTTGAACCCAGTCGGCCGAGACGCCATGGGCTTCACTGCCAAGCACAAAGGCGGTCGGCCCGGTGTAGTCCAACCGATCGTAGGCAAGGGATGCATCCAGGCGGGCCACGCACACTTGCGTGCGGTGTTCGACAAGCCACGCTTGGACTTTTTCACTTGACTCCGCACAGACCTGGCCGGTGAAGACGGTCCCCAAACTGGCGCGAATTACGTTGGGATTGAACAGATCCGTCATCCCATCGACAACCAGGATCGCGTCAACTCCGGCGCCATCCGCCGTGCGAATCATCGCGCCGACATTCCCGGGTTTTTCCATGCCCTGCAGTACAGCCAGCAGCGGACGCGGAGAAAGCCGGAGGTCGTGCAAGGACCGCACCGGGGTCTCGGCCACCGCCACCACCCCATCGCGACGCTCGCCGTAGCTGAGTTTCGCCAGCAAGCGTTCCGGCAGTTCGATCAGGCGTACCCCTTGATCGGCGAGTGAAGGCAGCCACGACTGCAACTCGGGCCCTTGCCATGCCGGCGCATCGAAAAACAACTCGAGCAACCTCACCCGGCCGCGAAGGGCCCGCTGGATTTCGCGACGTCCATCGATCAGGATGCGCTGCTGTTGTCGCCGATGTCGCCGGTCGCGCAGCTGACACACCGATTTGAAGTGCGGATTCTGCGCCTCGTAATTCGACCTGGTTCGATCGTCACGGGGACCGCCATTCATCAAGAAGACTGACCGTTCCTGCATCACTGGATATGGCACGACAAGCGGTTTCAAAACCGGTTTGGAAATGCGTTCTCGTGTTCTGTCAACCCGGAGAATTCGGATGGCAATTCGGGGAATTGTAACCCAATGCGCAACTTCAAAACGCACGCTTCGGGTTACGATGGTCGGCTCGCCCCGAAAACCAAGTCTTGACAAGGCCCTAGATTTCATCCAGCAGTTCTACGGCCGCGAACTTCTGCCCCTCCAGCATCGCCAAGCTCGCACCGCCTCCGGTGCTCACGTGGGTCACCTGTTCGGCAAACCCCAACTGTTGGATTGCGGCAGCGCTATCCCCGCCACCAATGATACTGGTGCCCTTCCCTTCGGCGATGGCCTTGGCAACCGCCTTGGTCCCTTCGTCGAAGGGCGGCATTTCGAAGACGCCCATCGGACCGTTCCACACGATCGTTTTGGCCTTGCGGACCAGATCCGCGTACATCTTCGCTGTTTCGGGGCCGATGTCCAAACCCTGGTACCCATCCGGAATCTTCCCGGCCGGCACAATCATTTTCTTGCAGTCCGCGCTGAAACTGTCTCCGCAGTGATTGTCTACCGGCAGCACCAACTTCTCGGCCCCCGCACTCAACAACTCTTTGGCCAAGTCCACCTTATCCGGCTCGACCAGGCTATCACCAACCGCCCCCCCCTGGGCCAACACAAAGGTGTACGCCATCGCGCCGCCAATCAGAACTTGGTCGCAGATCCCCAGCAGGTTATTGATCACACTGATCTTGTCCGAGACCTTCGCCCCGCCCAGAATCGCGACAAACGGCCGGTCAGGTTGGGCGATCACATCCGTCAGATACTCGATTTCCTTGGCCACGAGGAAACCCACGACTTTTGGTTTGCCGCCCATTACCTGGGGGACCGCAACCATCGACGCATCCTTGCGGTGGCAGGTGCCGAACGCATCATTGCAATAGATGTCCGCCATGTCGGCCAGCACCTGCGCAAAGTCAGCGCTTCCCGACTTTTCTCCCGGGTTAAAACGCAGGTTCTCCAGTACGACGACGCCACCCGGTTGCAACGCCGCCACTTTTGCTTGCGCGTCATCACCCACCGTGTCGCTGGCGAATGCCACCGGTCCGTCCACCAGTTGCGACAGCTTGTCGGCCGTAGGCCGCAGGCTGAACTTCGGGTCTGGCTCATTCTTTGGTCGCCCCAGATGGCTCATCAAGATCAACTTGCCGCCTCGGTCCAACACGGACTTGATCGAAGGCAGCGCCATTCGAATTCGGCGGTCATCGGTGATCTGCTGCTGGTCGTCCAACGGCACGTTGAAATCGACGCGCATCAAAACCGTTTTGCCATTCACATCCACGTCTGCGATCGTCTTCTTGGCCATCTTGCGACCTTTCCTTCCTCTGTCACCTCGATCTGGAGTGGAGCTCGATAGAGCCGGGCCATGCCGGCGGGTTCGGACTCAATCAGGATTCTCGTCGGACCACGGTTCCGTCCCCCGCCGTTGCGGCGGGCCACCGAAACGAGATTCTATCTTAGAGACTTGACAACCACCGTTGAAGCGGTCGGCGGGGCTGTCTTTCGCCTTTCTTGGCAGTGACCGCAATGGTCACGATGGGCGAATGGCTCTGGCCGGCCCATGAAATATCCAGGCCAACGCCGGCGGTAGCTCACGAGCGGCGTCTTCTGCCACGCACGATTGCATTGAACCGACTCCGGCCATCTGCTATCCTTGCCCGCGCTGCGGCGGCGTTGCGGATCCAGCCTACCGACGATCGTTGGAGCTGGAAGCGACTTTCTTCGACGGTCGTCATTCTCCTTCGACACGCTCCTGCTTCTTCAGGGAGAAGACCACGATGGTTCATCAAGCGAGAATTGAGCTGGCTACAACCGGCCACGGACATCTTCAGGACATCACCGATCGTGTGGCAAGCATCATCGCCGACAGCGGGATTCAGACCGGTACTGCGCACATCTTCCACATCGGCAGCACAGGGGCAATTGGGACGATCGAGTTCGAACCTGGGCTACAACGCGATCTGCCCGAAGTGCTCGATCGCTTGATCCCTCCGAGCAAGAACTACGGGCACGAACTGGCGTGGCACGACGGCAACGGACATTCCCACTTGCAGGCCACTTGGCTCGGCCCTTCGCTCTCGGTACCGGTGCAAGAGGGGCGTCCCGTGCTGGGCACCTGGCAGCAGGTTTTCCACTTGGAATGTGATGTGCGCAGCCGGCGACGAGAGATTGTCGTGACCGTCACCGGAGACCGTCCCGCCGTTGATCGCAACATATGACCCGCGGTTATGCTTCCCAAGACTTCAACTCGTGCATCAACCGCAGGACTTCCTGCCGCTTCCGCTCGAAGACGGCAAACACGGCGATGATCAGCACGCCCATGATGATGAGGATTACGTACCAGAGCCACGTTTGATGCAGATCGACCGCCGCATGCCAAATCACCGACAGCAACGACACCATCAGGAAGGAAAGGCCTAGAAACAAAAAGGCCCGAACGCGAAACAGAATCCCGGCGAAGATTCCCAAAATGGAAAACGTCGCCAGAATCATCGGCAACCAGGGAGCCTCCGCCACGCCGTGAACAAAGATATCCGCGGTCGACGAAGCATAAATCACCGTGGAGGCCAGGTAACGGATCGTCGTCATTTGTGAGGCTGTCAATTGGCGCGGTTCAGATAGGCCGCAACAAGAACGCAAACGGCCAGAGGCACGAGCCACAACTGCGGATGCGAGAAAAAGCTGATCTGCGCCGTATCATGCAGGAAGTACCAGAACCCACCGTTGGCTGCTAAGACCGCCAGTAATCCAAAGCCAAAGGACCGCCGCATGACCGACAAGGCAGCGTACAACGCACCAACCGCCAGCAGCACGAGCGAAAAGTGAACGTCCTGAGACGGCGCAACAAAGAAGCCCAGAACCGGCAGTAACGGCAGCAAGATCCCCGTTTTCTCCAGTGGTTCGGCCAGTACCATCTGCCGACGGCGGCGGAACCACTCGCTGAACCCCACGCCCACGAAAGCGAGGGCCATGACGACCATCGACCAGTAACGCTGCACAAAACCTGTGAATAACTCCGGCATCGTGACGCGCAAGTGCAGGCACAACAACGCCACCAGCACCTCCGCCCCGTAGACGTAGACCGTCCGCTGTTTGTCGCTGAGGCCAAACGGATCTCGGCCGGGTACCACCGCCGCAATCAGACACGCGATCGCAACCGCCAGGAGCGCGCCTGCCACGGCCACAATGCCGGGCAACCCCATGTGCGCCGATCCGTACCGGACAAACAAATAGCTCTCACTGCCCAACACCACCAGACCAGCGACGGCCCCAGCCGCCACCAGCCCGGGTACCAGCCGACTGGCAGCTTCCGTCCATGCATTCTCGCGACGGATCAGCTTGACGAGCCCCACTCCATACAACACTGCCACACCGAGAAGTGACGTCGCGAGCACAACCCAACGGTTCAGCCATTGGCCGCTGATCTCCGGCGACAGCCAGGACCAACCGAAACAGACCGCCGCCACGACACCAATCAGCAGCGCGACAAACCGCAATTCGGTCTCCCGGCGACCACGGGCCAACAACCCCACCGCCAGGGCTTGGGCGGCCACGGCCTGACTGCCCGCAAGACGCAGGCCCGCGTTGTCGCAAGTGAACTGAACCCAGATCCCCAAGACACAAACCGCCAGGGCCAGACATCCGTTAAACGGAATCAACCACGATTGACTCGCCAGCCGATTCTCGGATTCGGCGGGAACGCCTAGTTGCTGCAGCGTCTGCTGCAGACCCGCGCGGCGACTCCAGAGATAACTCGTCGCAAGACCGTACGCGGACAACAACAGCGTGGACACCCAAATCATCGAATTGGCATCCAGATTCAATCGATCCAACATCGCGCCGGTGGCAATCAACCCGGCGAGGTAGCAGAACGCGACAGCCCAACGACTGCGAGGATCCCAGAGACAGCTGATGCAAGCCCAAGCGGTCGCGGCCAACGCCAGTATCGTCACGCCAAGCGATGCGGCAACTTTCCCGCCTTCCGCGTCTTCGAATAACCCCAACCCCACGCTCCAACCCAGAAGCAGAAGAGCACCCAAGGTGGCGGTGGTATGGAGGACCAGCCAAGGCGGACGAAAGCGTTTCGAATCGCGCCGTCGCAGCACGGTCCACAAGGGAACGGGCAGCGCCAGCGCAAAGACATTCCAGTAGAAGAAGTTCAGTCCAGCTTCTGGTCCACTTCCCATCCACTTGTGACCGTGCGCAACGAACCAGATCGACGCGGCCAGACTCCACAGGAATGCCGCAAACCAATAGTACCGTTGCCGGTCGCGCAACGATCCTCGAAAAACACACAACCCGGCAACACCGATCAGCCCTCCTACCGACCACCAATGCGCCTGCGGATCAAACGGAGCCGACCGCAGACTCAACAACAACAGGGCGATGGCAGGCAAAGAACTGATCATCGCCAAGAGCGGGTCACCGGAGGGCGAAGTGGCGAGCCATTTCAATCGAGGAACTGTCGGTTGGAGCCGTCGCGGCAGTTGGAACTCGATTGCCAGGGCAGCCAAGGCGGCCAGCACGGCGGCGATCTGCAGCGAGTGATAAGTCCACCATCTCGTGCCCCAGGCAACCGGCCAGGTGCGAAGCTGTAACGCGGCGAGGATCAATAACGCATCGATCACCAGCAGCGCCATGGCAGGGGAAACTCGTCGGCCCTGGAGCCCGTGCGAGACGCTCAGGAAAATCGTGACCAGCGTCAGGGCGGTCCAGCCCCACAGACCGGCTGCCACTTCGACAGCGGCTCGCGTGCGGGGATCGGCGAACACGACAATCGCCATGGCCACGGTCGGCAGCAGGAGGAAGCCACTGGCGATCGCCAGTTGCGTCCGCCGCCATCCATCGTCGGTGGGTGCCACGGCCGCGTGACGCCTGCGGCGCAGCCAAACGACGCCCAGCCAGCCCATTCCGTACAGCGATGCCAGAATCGCATTGAGCTGTCCCAGGCGGACCCATTGCTCCATCGTCAACAGCCCGGAAACGCGCAGATTCAGCAAGTAGGCAGCCGTGCCCGTGAAACTGACCATCAGTCCCGCGGCAAAGGCCAGTCGCTCCGAACGGAAACTAATCGCGTGACCGATCAAACCGAAGCTCAGGAGAACCAGTGGAAAGGCGTACGACATCGCCAAGCCGATGCGAACGAAGAACGATTCCGGATCTGGTCCTACCACCGGGTGTCCGAAAGCGCCTGACCGATGACAAAGGCCGTCATCGCAAACAGCGGCATGATCGCCAGAATGACGAGACCACCGGCGACTGCCGTCCCGTCTCCACGCGATGCCGGCAGCCATCGCCTTCCTCCCAGAACCAGTAATACCACGGTCGCCGCCAGCATCGTCAACCACCACAGCAAGGTCAGCTGATCATTCGTAGCCGGTTTCAGAGAAAGCGAAGTGAATGACACAAAGATGGCCATGGACAAGATCGGTGCCACCGCCAAGAACAGCAGCAACGCAAAGCCGGTCGTCGCCAGTCTGCTCGGATGCTTCGGCACGATGCCCGCACGCTGCATCCATTGGGAGAGGGGGCGTCGCCACCACACGCCCACCGAACCCAGCAGGAAAAACAGAGCGGATGACCAGCGCAGCGCGGATGCCACCGCAACCTCCGGCTCCCACTGCGCGGCAACCAATAAAGGAATCGACGAAGCAGCGATCATGATACCCGCCAACCCATTCCCCTCGGCTCGTTCCCGAAGATGAAACAGGAACGCAATCACGACCACGCCACACAGTACCCACGTTAGCCAACCCTGCGCGGCTTGGTGCGGCATCCCGAACAGCTGGAAGGATTCGACCGGTGGGACCAACCGCCCGACCTGCTCCACCGGTGAAAGTTCCTGGCCGATCCCGGGGATCACCGCACCAACCGCTAAGAGCACCAACAGCACCGTCGCCACGACGACCGCCCCACGGTCAATGCTCACCGCATCCGGACGGAGTACCGTTGCGGCCCATTTCCGTCCGGCGTGATCCGCGGTTGTCCCGTTGGGCAAGAAACGATCCAACTGAGCCACTCGCAGCAACGACCAGGCCAACCCGAATCCGGCCAGCAATAGGCCCTGCCATTGCAGACTTGTCGGGTGAAGCCAGCTGCGGGATTCCGACGTGTACCAAGCCTCGCTGCCCAGCCGGTGATCGACGGCGACGATGAGAGACAATGCCAAAGCTGCTTGGAAAGAGGAAAACAAGAATGTGGAACGAACGACCCACGCCAAGATCAGCCAGATCAATGCGATCCAGGCTAGATGGCCGGCGGGCACCGCCATCGACCAGAGTGCGGGACGAGCGACGAGCAAGACCGCTGCCGCCAAACTACTGACCAGCGACCACGCAACCGACGGTCCGATCAACTCGTCACGTTTCCCCCCTCTGGCAACCGCCGCAAAGACGGACATCAGCGAAGCATGCAGCAGCAACGCGATTAACCACAACGTCGAGCGTGGCAGATCGCCGGCCCACGGCCCAAAGACGACACCCTGCCCTAGCGCCGCCAGAAATAACAGGCCGCCCGCAAGCTGCCCCCATGCCATTCGATGGCGAAAGGCGGCGACACTGGCCACCATCCCGTAGAACCCGAGCAGCCATGTCAGAGATTCGGGGTCGCCTACAAGCCCCCAACCGAACCAGGTCACCAACACGAGTCCCAACCCCGCCGTCGCCGCTCCCACCAGCGCATAACATGCCGCGGGAATGCGTTTCGCCCGCTCCGCCCACTGCCAGGCCGCCACCAAGTGGACCAGAGCCACGCCGGTCAGCGCTCGTCCCCCGGAGGCGGAAAGCAGACCGGTCAGCAACTCCTTTGCGGATCCTACTGACCAAGGCAGTGTGTTGCGCAACAGCAGCAGGATCAGCGTACCACCGAGGGAAGCCAATGCGGCGACGGCTGCGTGCGCCTCGTCAATCTCGTACCACCACGCCATCAGCAACAGCGTCAGCCCCGCCAGCGCACAACAGGCCACTAACAAGCCTGGTTGCGGCCAGGCCAGCAGCAAGCCGGCCACCGCTAGGCCAACGGATGCTACGGCCAAGGTAGTGCCAGCCACCACCAGGCTATGCTCTGTGGAACCCGGCCGTTTCCAGAGCAGCAGACCACACGCCATCGCCGGGGCAGCCAGCAAAATGGAGAGCGGCGCGAGCCACTGCAATCGCTCGACCGGTTGCTCGGCTTTGACCAGCAACAACCCGATCGCAACGGCCAGGGAAAACGTCACCAACCCCAGTTGTTTGAAAACCTCATTGCCCTGCCGTTCACCCAGTGGCTTGTGCTCTTCGTTTCGGAAACGCCATAACACGGGTATTTGCGACCCCAGGTAGAAGGTCAGCCCGGCCAGCGCAAAACCATAGACTTGCGGCATCGACGAAGCGGAATCAATGTGCCGTCGCAGGACCAGTTGTCCCATCGCGGGTAAGACAATCCCGGCGGCGACCGAAATCGGCCAGGATGGCGTGATGACTCTCGCCGCCATCAAGACGAGCGACGCGAGCAGGATCGTGGAAAAACCCTCCCCCACCAGGACCGGCAACGTGAGTTGCTCACTGCCTTCGGAGAATGCGGCGATCGCGAGAAAATTCAGCGGGACGAGCAACGTGGCCGTCAGCAGGATGCCCTGGCTGGTGGTCGGCAGCTTCCATCGCTTCGCCGCGTACATGCCGATCCCAAACAGCGCCGCCGTCACGCCGTTGAGCACTCCGAACTTTAGCATCGGACGCTCCGCGATCGCCGACCAGAAGCTGACCACCAGCGCAATCGAGGAGGCGACAATCATTAGGCCTCCCACGAGTTCGCCCCAGCGAATATGTTTTTCTTCCATGAAAGCCGCCAGCCAAGGTTGCCGCGGCTCGGCGGGAGGCGGGGTACTGGGCGGTGCTGGCGGCCTTACCGGCTCCGCCGCTTCCGCTCGACGCTGACGATATTGCGCCGTGCGCTTCCGGACCGAGTCCGCCTCTTGCGGTGCTCCCGCCTTGGTGACGGATCCCGCCGGGGCTACGACCGGCGGCCGATCAACCTCCGGGGCTTTCTGCGGCCGCTGGCTCGGATCGGCCGGTTTCGACGGGGCCAACGATTTCGGTGGGGCACCCGCCGCCGCGCGGTCGGATACTAATTCGGCCACTACGAAATCTTCGAATTCATCCGCCGACGACGCCGGTGTGGGCACCACGCGCGAGGGATCTGCCGGGGATGCTTGGGCAGCCGCCGAACCGCTTCGCTTCTCTGCCGCGAGGGCTCGTACTACTTCCGCATGGATGCTTGGACTGATTCGCTGGTCACGCAGTAAACGGTCGATTTCCTTTCGAGTTATCGAGACGAACTGCGCCCGGGAGCGAACGCGAGTCGCATCCCAATGGCACTGTCGACACTGCGCCGGCTCGACCAGCCGGGACTGACATTCGGGACACCGCGGCCAAAGGTCTGATGCAGGCCGACTCCCGGTGATCGCCCGATAGATCGCCGCGAACAACACCCACAGGCCATGTCCGAGAACGGTCAGGACGGCTAGGACCAGCCCCACAGACAAAACGAACAGCAAGAGCTCTTCCAACATTTTCCGCGACTCCCACAACCGGCCCGTTGTCCGCCGACAGCCTTCGAATTCACCCTAACCAGCCGCTCCAATAGCAAGCAATGTCAACCGTTCCGGAACACAACCGCGTTCCCTGGTCGTTACAAGACTACCGCACAGGGGGCACCGGGATCGAAGAATGCCATGATGGCCCGATCTTTTCCAGCTTCCCCTGGCTGCATTCGACTTCTGAGCCAAATCCCCTAGACACCAAGATCCCATGGGCCTGACCACCAAGCGCAGAAAGTCGACGCCGACTTCTGCAACGATCGACCGGGGCCGTTATTCCCCGGACGAAGAAGAGATGGGCGTACCTTCGTAATAGCGTGTCAGGGCACGAATGCGTTTCACTTGCGCGGCGGCGAGACAGCCGACGACGATCAGGCCCATCACATAGAACACACAGAAGTGCGGCTTGGTAAATTCCTCCTCGGCACGGAGGGTGACGAGCACCAGATACCCAACGGTGGCCAGAACGGTGGTGAACCAAACGAGTCGAGTCCGAGCCAGCATACTAGAGGCGACGATCAGCACGGGATAGCCGATTAACAACGGCCCTCTGGGCGGCAGCGCCATATAAAGAATCAGCGTCAGCAGTAGGACGTCGGTCGTAGCCCAAAGAAAGCGGGCGAAGTACGCCCACCGCGGCTGATTCAGTAGTCTCTGCAGGAGAAACGACAGACCCAGCCAGGACATCAGTGCGCTGAAGTGTCGCAAGTAGTAGTGAGGTTCGCTACCGACCCAAAAATAGACGATCGACAACATGACCAGAAAGGCGAGGACAGCAGTCAGGTGTGTCACCAGCGCGGGCTCACGCCGCCCCCAGCGTGCCAGCTGGGAGCAAAGACCGCACGAGGGAACTTCCAACGGTTCTTCACGCAGAAACCGCTCCAAATCCTTGGCGACTGCCGCCGCTGACGGATACCGCTTCTGAGGGTCTTTTTCAAGACAGCAGAGACAGACTTGATCCAGACTGGCGGGGACGCCTGCTTGGACGTGGCTGGGCGGAAGCGGGTCGCTGTCCAAGACTTTCAGCAACAAGTCAACTTCGTTCGTAGCCGAATGCGGCGCTTGGCCGGTCAGTGTCGCGTAGAGCAATGCTCCCAGGGCATACACATCGGTGACCTCACCGACCCGTCGATCCCGGCCGGCCGCTTGTTCGGGCGCCATGTAGGCCGGTGTCCCGAGGATTTGTCCCGTGGCGGTCAGCCCTCCCTCGGCACGCAAGCGCTTGGCGAGTCCGAAGTCGGTTATTTTCGGCTGGCCGTTGACCTCGAGCAGGATATTGGCCGGCTTCAGGTCCCGATGGATCACTCCGTGCGCATGTGCGTACGCCACGGCGCGGGCAACCTGCAGGATCAATTGCGCTGCCTCGTCCGGCGGCAAGGGCCCTTTCTCCAGCCGAGTCGCCAGAGACTGCCCGGACACAAACTGCATCGTGTAGTAATGCAGTCCTTCGACCTGTCCCACCTCGTATACAGGTACGATTCCCGGATGGTGTAGATTCGCCGCCGCTTCCGCCTCGACATGAAATCGGCGAATTTCCTGGGGCCCGGCCAGATGACCCGACTTGATGACTTTCAACGCAACAATTCGGTCGAGCGAGATTTGCCGGGCGCGAAAAACGACTCCCATTCCGCCGCGTTCGATTTCTTCGATCAGTTCGTAGTCGCCGAAACGACCTTCACAGCCAATTCCGGACTCGAACCCGGTCGAAGACTTCGGAGCCAGCGGACTTGTGGGCAGCTCGACCCCAGGTGGGATGGCAGCTTCCGGGTCGTGTGCTTCGGAAGGCCCCTGAATTCCTTCGGCAACTCCGCGCATTTCGTCGTGATTGTGAAAGAACGCGCGCAGTGGTCCGGCAAGCTGCGGATGAGCAACAATCAACTGCTCCCGGTCCGGCTGCTTCCCCGATTCCAATTCGGTCAAGTAGCGGGCCAGAATCTGATCCAATCGATCCGCGTCCGATTCGGAGAGTGGCTCTTCTGCATGCATGGTTGCGGTCACCCGATCCGCGTTCTGCGAAAATTTCTCGCCGACCGAAGGATATTGCATTCCTGTTTCGAGCGACCTCCCAGGCGAGAGCGCATTTCACAACCTCATTGTAAGAGGACGAAGCTCCTGCGCCATTTTTTCTGACGAACTCTCGGCTCGGCAAGAGCCTCCCTCTCGGCGTGGAAATCGGCTCTAATCCGATGGCCCCTGCATCTTCTCGCGCAGCCGCTTCAACCCCCGATGTAACAGCCCCGCAACCGCGGCGGACGTTCGCCCCATCTGCTGGGATGTCTCCGCGAGTGTCTGCTGTTGAAAATAGTGCAAGACGATCGCATCGCGCTGGGATTCTGGCAGCTCTTCCAAAACTTGCGAGAGATGAAGCAGTTGCTCGGATCGCTCGGCCTGCACCGCCGGGGACGTATCGTCGGCAGCGAGCCAATGTTCCATACAGAGGGAGGAGTGGCCGAGCGAAGCCTCCAGTGATCGTTCGCGATGCACGTTCCGCTTGTCTCGTCCGTAGTCACGGGCCGCATGCGCCAAGTTGCGGGCCAGAATCTGTCGCAGCCAGGCAGCCATCTCGGCTGGCGAATCTCCGCGAAACTGGTCCCGTGCACGGTGCGCCTGAAGCATCGTCTGTTGGACGACGTCGGAGGCGTCCATCTTCGCCGCCAGCTTTCGGTTCAATTGCATCCGTGCCAGCACCCGCAGATACGACCGATATCGATCCAACGAGCAATCGGGGGCGGTTTCGTCATCGGTCATCAAACGCTCACCATTTTTTTCTCGAGTGATGTCACCTCTCTCTATCTTCGATTCTCGCACAAAAAGACCCGTGTGGGCCAGAGGCCGACACGGGTCACTCAATTTTTTCGACAGCAGATCGCTACTTACTGCAGGAATTGCTGACACCAATAGATTCGTCCATTGCGTCCCCGGTACGCGGCCACCCCAATTCGGCGATGTCCCGAACTCAGGATGTTGGCACGGTGCCCCGACGATCTCATCCAATCCGCCACTGCTTCTTGCGAGGAGCTCTGTCCGGTGGCAATATTCTCCGCCACAACGGCGGACGTATGTTGCAGCGATCCATTCGCGCCATCCAAATCGCATGCCGGCGGGCAGATCCCATCAGGGTGGCGTCCACCTGCAAGGGCGGCAATCCGTGACGCGCTCGCTGCGCATTCGTGTACTGGACAATGTTGCTTTCAATCGGCAACATCCCCAAACCGGATGAGGCAGTGGGATGTGGCGACGTCACGGTCACGGTCACGCTGGTCAACAAGGCTGCCAGTGCAAAAGTCATTCTCTACCTCCGCTGAGTTACTCTCGGATTTTCACGCGTTCCAAACGCGGGTGAATCGTCACTTGCCCGAGACGGGGCGGACTTCCGAGAAACAATCCCGTGGTTTCCAGAACAGAAACCGTCCACAAGGTTCTTCGAGTCTACCGGAAGATCTCACGCTGACAATGCGCAAGAAAAAACCGCTCTACCTTCAGGCAACGCGGTTCGAGTCAGGAAAGGGCACGCGGCTGGCTGCGGAGCCGCAACGATCACGCCACGGATCCTGCGGAAAAAAAGAGAGGCGGAACTTTAAGAATTCACAATCTGGGCATCGGCGGGAAGTGGTTCTCCCGCTTCGCGAAAGAACTCCGACGGATTCTCTTTTTCTTGTGTATCAGCCAGCGCCTCGCGCAATCCGTGATCAACACCACGCTTCGGCGCGAATGGAGCGTACTCTGCGCGGCGCCCATCAAAGCTTCGTGGGGCGAGTGCGGACCGCAGTCGATAGACGGACAGCGGCGCCGGTCGGCGGAGCAGCTTGCACAACGTCTGCACACCGAGACCGAGGCCGTACACGACGAAGCGAGGAACGTGCACGCAACGCAACGATTCGCCGGTCATCGCTTGATACTTCTCGGCCAATTCGTTCTGTGTCACTGCTTGATCATCCACCAAGTGAAGTACACTCCCATCGGTAATCTGCCGCTCTTCGCATAGACGCATGGCATCGACAAGATCGCGCACGTTGATCAACGGGACGTTCAGTTTCCCGTTCCCAAACACGACAAGCCACTTGCCACGGCGCTGACCCACGCCGGAGGACAGCAGCGGCGCGCCAGGCCCAATAACCTCCGCGGGACGCAGGATCACAGCGGGTAGTTTTTGTTCCCGGACCGCTTGTTGGACAATCTCCTCGGCGGCCAGTTTCGTCTGCGTATACAGGCCCCGCCGATCGGCGTGCTCTTCGAACGGCCACGATTCATCGATGGGCTGAGGCCGTGGGGCCAAGGCGCTCAAGACACTCAGTGAACTGACATAGATCAGTTGTTGCACATCGTGCTGCAACGCGCTATTCACGATATTTCGCGTTCCCTCGACAGAACCGCGCCAAAACTCATGCGGCGCCCCGTGAACGACGCCTCCCACGTGGTAGATCGTCGCCACACCGGCGACGGCTCGATCCACGACAGCGGGGTCGCCCAGATCTCCCAAGACAATTTCCACGCGCGGATCGTCGCACAGGTCCCGCGATGGTGGTCGGCGGCAAAGAATCCGCACTCGTCGATCCTCCGCCAGCAGCCGACTCAGCAAATGGCGGCCGATGAACCCGCTGGACCCGGTAACGAGCGTTGGGGCAGAACCGGTCGTCGCGAACTGCGACTGCGTCGCGTGATGTTGCCGATCGGCATCCTCGGCGACCTGTTCCAGCCAGTAGCTGATGCGCCGGGCATCTTCGGCAGTGGCCCGCGGCGGTTGGTTCTCCGCCAGTCGCTGATAGAATTCCCGCACCATCTCTTGTAACCCGTGATAGCGCCGCAGGCGACGCGTCACTACACGCACCAATCCCGCGGGAACCTGCCAGGCCGTGGAAATGCTCTCGGCCAACGCATTGAATGCCCGCTGCGGATGCTCGGGGAGAGGTCGCTGCGGTTTCACCGTAACGCTCATCCCAAAGCGATCCAGCTTCAGCACGCCGTTGGAGCCATGCAAAAGAATCACATCTTGTGCCGGCCGCACATTCCAGGAAATGTAAACCTGACCGGTCCCTTGGCGGCAGCGAAGCCAAGCGCGCCATTCATCAAACGGCAGATTGGGATCCTGGCCCTGGTGCCCCATCCACCACTGCACATCCTCGATCTCTCCCAAAAACGCCTCGACCTGGTACAGCGCGTGGATCCCCAAATCGCGAAAGGGAAATCCACCTTCGCGATAGACCGGTGGCAGCGGACCGCCAAAATACGGCGGCACTTCCTGGCTCCGGAGGCATTCGACCGCGTGCACCTTCCCGATCGCGCCTCGTTGCACCAAATTCTGCGCTTTCTGCGTAAATGGGTCCAACAGCAACGAATGATCGACTCCCACGGTGCGTTGGGCGTTCTTCGCGGCTTCGATGATGCGATCGCAGTCAGCCACGCTAGTGGCGAGCGGTTTCTCCACGAACACGTGACAGCCTTCCGCTAGCGCCTGCAACGTCAAGTCGGCGTGGCTTTCCGGTGGGGTCAATATGTGGACCACATCGACCTCCTTCAGCAATGACGCAACATCGTCATAGGCACGGGGCAACTTGAACTCATGGACCCTCTGGCGAGCCCGTTCCAGATCGCGGTCATAGAGTCCGACGATTTGAACTCCGGGGACTCGTCGAAGACCTTGAATGTGAAATGGGCAGATCTCTCCGGCCCCAACCAGTCCGACGCGAAAGGTCTGTGAATTGCTGTTCATGCCTCAATCTCATTTTCTGATCGCCGAGCCGGACGAACACGTCTTAAGCGGGCGTATCGCAAACATTCACCCTGCATCAATTCGTGCAGGTTCTCGCGGAATACGCGCCGCAGCCGGTAGCGGTCGGCGAGCCCCCGGACCGGCCCCAACAGGCAGTCCTGCAACCGGCAAATTCGCTGCAATGCTTCGCAGATGGCAACGCAAGGCCGCGGCAGGTCCGCCGTGCAAGCATAGCCGCGCAGAAAGACCTCTTGCAGCCGTCTGATGCGACGGGCGCTGAACGAAGGTGAATGGCGTTGTGATTCCAGGTACACGAGCACTCCCAAGGGGTCGATGACGAGGCTGTCCTCGCGGGAGGAACAGAAATCCACCACCGTGAGCTGTTGACCCGCCGCCAACGCATTCCATGGCCCGAAATCACCATGGCAGGGGCCGAAGGGAACGGGCGAAACAAGGGATCGCTGCCATCCCTCGATCCGCTGCAAGACGTGGGATCGGAACCGCCGCGGCAGCTCGGCATGCTGCGTTTGCTCGACGATCTTTAGTCGATGTTCGCAATGATGAATCACTGACTCCAGGGCTTCGGGAGCATACCAGCGCACCGATTTCTCATTTTGATAGTAATGCAGCCAGCGGCCCAGTTGCCAAAACTGCCGCTCCAACCGTCGCCGGTCCGGTCGACGGCCGACGTACCGGAGTGCCGACAAAGATGGTTCCAGGGAGTTGCCCGGGGCGAACTCCATCACGAGCGTCTCCAGCTCGGTGAGCAGCAGATGCGGTTCGGGAACGGTATACCGAGGATATGGCTGCAAGGCCTGTCGCGCCGACCGAAGCATCTCAAATTCGGTGTGTAGCAACTGCGTTGGGTCGCCATAGATGTCATTGCAACTTTGATGCAGCACGCGCTTGCAAACGAGTTTCTGCCGTTGGCTTGGTTCGGTGCCTCGCAGATCGAGCACAAACAATTCGGAGTACGGACGTTGCCAGTGTTCTACGACGTCAATCCGCGGCGGCCCGGAATGACCGGCCTGCTGCCACCAATCACTGAGCACTTGCGGCAGTGCTCCGCCGACGATCGGATGCGTGTCGTTGCCATGCGTCATGAAATCGAGTCGCCCGCAGAATCGCTGTCCACGTACGAAAGACAGAATTCCAGTGTCAACGCGCAAAAGGCGGCAGTCCACACCCAGTTGTACCGCAAGCCGTTGTGCAGCGAGGCTCCAAACAGGAACAGCAAGAAGACGGTCATCTGACAGGCGAGGGCCAACTCGTGAAACACTCGCAGCGCCGGTTCGCGTTCCATCCGACAGATGCGATTCACGGCCGTCGCATTTCGCCAAAGGGCAAATACCATCGCCGCGAAGGCCAGACCACCCAAAAGACCGGTTTCCCCGAGAATCTGCCCCGGCAGGTTGTGGGCCACCAACGGTACGCCGTCGACGCGAGCCACACGATAGGACACGAAGTTGCCCACGCCGATCCCGGTCACCGGATCGGCCTGCAACATCTGCCAGGCCGCCAGAAACCCCTCCACACGCCCCCCGACACTGGCCTGAGCGTTCGCGGGTCCCGCCTGGGGATCCCACAGAGTACGCAGGCGATCCTTCTGCTGACTGGGTGTAACCAACCACAAACCGGCGAGCATCACCGTCACTAGCAGAACGGCTCGCCCCCAGCGAACGCCTTCACTTCGCACAAACAGAGCCACGACGATGAATGCCGGCAGCCCCAACATGCCGGCGCGACTGTTCGTCAGCCAGACCGAAACCACGACCAGCAACGGGTAGAATAAGACCCCGAACTGGTAGCACCGCCGCCAAGGCACACTCCACTCCCAAGTCAGCTCCTCCCGGCAGCGATACAGAAACAGCCACAGGGGTAAGGAAACCACGGCAGACATCGCCACCGAGTTAAACTCGCCATAAGTCAGCTCGATTCCCACCATGCGGGGAACGCCCTGCGCGTATTCGTGTCGCCCGTGTACGAAGTACTCCCATAGCGACTTACTCAAATAGACAAACATGCTCGCGATGTAAGTGCTGATCAGGAAGAACAGGTCTCGCGGAGCCCGGCAGACGGCGAGCATCAAGAAGTAAGTCACGACCACCGTCAAATACCGATAGAATTCCGGCCAAGAATACTGCGGCTGCCATGCGAAGACGGAGGAGACCGCGACCGCGAACGTAAACAGCAGGACGGTCGTGTTCTGCAGAGTTCCACGCACCATTCGGCCCGTGACCAAGACGACAAGCAGCATGATCACGCCGTAGATCCGCTCGACACGAAAATCTCCCAGACGGGGCGCGATCACTTCCCACGGGCGGATCAGAAACAGCGTGAGATAGAACGCGACGAGCCACAACCCCGCGTCGCGTGACCAGCAGCGATTATCCACCGGATCCAATTCCGAGAAATCCTCTTCGATCTCGGTCTCTGCCGGAAGTTCACACCAGTTGGTCACGCCGTTTCTCGCCACTACCGCACCCGAAAATGAGCCTTCAAGTCTCGCCAAGTTTACTTTGCCCCGCGCCGAATGATGTACTTCTTCGGCGGCTTTTCGTGCTGTCAGCGATGCGAGGTGACCCACAGCAATCCGCCACGCCACAAGTTCCAGCAGGCATCTCGCTCTTCCCGCGTGAAAAACCGTCCCCACCACAATACCGGAATCAGGGCCAAGCCGCAGACGATTCGAAGCAACAGACCAATCCAGATGGAATCGAACACGACAAAGCGACTGGCAAGAAACAGACCCACGGCAAACGCTCCCATCGTGATCAGCCGACGGATTTCGAACGGAATCGGATACAGTCGTTGGCTGACGAACAGGAACAAACTGCTGCGCAGCAGAATTGCCAGTAGCGTCGCCGACGCTGCAGCAAGAATGCCGGCGCGAGGAATCCAAACGACATCCACCAGGATCATAACCATCAAAGAAAAAACTCCGATCCAGATCGCGGGCACGGTGCGGCGAGCAAAATGCATCCCGGTGGCGAAATGGTGTTCCAGACTCAAGATCACGTAGGATGCCGCCACCAAGGGAACCACTTGATGTGCTGACCAATACCGGGCATCCAACAGCAACTGCAGCAGACTCTCCGCCGAAACACTTAGCAGCAAAGCGATCTGCACTCCCACTAAGGTCGAATAGGTACACATCCGGGCGAGAATATGCCGCACCTGAGCGTTGTCTGCGACCACCAGTTCCATCCGCCGCGGCCGCCAGAACGCGTGAAAGGGAACGGTAACAAAGCGATTCACAATCACGCCGATTTTCTGCCCCATCGCAAAAAGACCGACTTGCCCCAGGACAACCACCGGATCGCCCGCCGCCATCCAGCGAATCAACAGAGGACTCAGATAGTTGCTCAACTGCAGCGTGACATTGGAGGGAACCAACGGCAGACCGTACCGCAAGAGCGGCACAAGGTAATCGAAACGCGGCCACGCATGGGATTGTGCGATCATCAATCCGGCCAAGGACGACCCGATCAATGCCTGGGTAATCAGCGTCGAATAGACGATTCCCCAGATTCCCCATCGGCAGATCACAACGAAGTACAGATTGAAGCTGACCGCCATCAGGATTTGCAGTACGGTCAAGGCCACGAACGTCTTGGCCAGATAATGCATCCGCAGGTAGGAGTAGCCAATCTCGGCCAACATCGAAAACCAGGCCGTCAACAGGCCAATTCGCACGTACGCGATGTATGTGGGCCCGATCCCCAGCAAGTGCACTAGCGGACTGGGACAGCAAGACGACCATCAGAATCAGAGGGAGGCTCAATACGCCGGCGCCAAAAACGACGGTGCTAACCAGGTGCCGACGTTGACTCCGATCGGTCAGTTCGTAATAGAAGCGGGTCATGCCATCGGACAGGCCCATTCCCAGAACCAGCATGATCAACGTCAGGAAGACATCGACCAGCGACATCACGCCGTATTCGCTCGGGGCAATCAGGCGTGTGTAGATCGGGATCAGCAGGAAGCCGACCACCTGCGAAAAGGCGGGCCCCAGCATGTAGATCAGCGAATGACGGCCGACGGAGCGGACCTCCTGCCGCAGGGTTCGATCCCGCAGCGGCGCAGCGTTCTTGGCCGACGCCGAACCGGCTTCCGGTTCGGCGACCGTCGAAGTGCATTCGACCACGGAAGGCGGTGTCGGTTCCGTCACGCTGCTTTCGCCCCCCGTTTCATTCGCCGTCCTGCCGTCGCAACTGTTCGTAAAACGCTTCAAAGCGCCGCGACATGGCAGGCAAGCTGAATCGCTGCGAAACCTGTTCGCGCGCCGCCTGGCCCATGCGCTCCGCTCGTTCGGGATCTCGCAGCAGTGACAGGATTGCCTCGGCCAAAGCTGTAGCATCACCGGGAGGCACGAGAATTCCCGAAATCCCTTGCTGAATCAGTTCGACATTCCCCCCGACGCGTGTAGCCACCACGGCACGCCCGGCTGCCATCGCTTCCAGCAGCGCATGCGGTAAACCTTCGGAAAGGGAACAGAGGACTACGATCGCGGCTTGGGAAAGGAAATGGACCATATCAGCGACGTGACCGTGCAGGACTAACCGATCCTGGAGCTGAAGTTTTTCCGTCAATTGCTGGAGATGCTCTTGAAGCGGCCCTTGTCCGGCCATGTGAAACGTCACATCAGAATGCTGCGCGGCGATCTGTTGCGCCGCGTGCACAAATCGGGTGGGGTCCTTGATCGGCCGCAGGTTGGCCACCATGGCGACTCGCGGTGCGGAGGTCAGCTCGGACGCTGGGAGAGAAGGAATTTGCAGCAGATCTTCCAACGGAATCCCGTTCTCTACCACATGCACTGTTTCGGGAGGCGAACCTTCTTGTGCAATCGACGCCATCCGACAAGCTTCGCAGTTGGCGATGGTTGCGTCGATCCATCGACGAAACCGGCGGTGAAGCCACAGATCAGCGCCCTTCAGCCAGTAACCAACATCGTATTTCGTCTGGACGATCCGGGGGATTCGGGCAACTCGCGCCAGTGGAACAGCAAAGTAGGTCGGATCCGCATGGTGGACCTGGACGACTTCCACCTGATTCTCCGACAGAAATTGGAGGAATCGACGCGCCGCGGACAACGTACGCGGTGTCTTCAATTGGGCAAGCCCCAACCGCAAGACGGGGCAATCCGCCGGCTCCAATCCCCGCGACTGCTCGCTGCTTCCATCCAAAATACACAGCGAAGGTTCCACGCGACGTCGATCCAACTGTTGGATCAGTCGTGTGACCCAAAGCTCGGTCCCTGCAGGGATCAGATTCTCAATCACGAAACAGACGCGCACTGCACATGATTGCTCGTGCCTCGAGGATTCCGTTCCGCATTCGCGACTAGAAAGCAACGAGTTCATCTTTTTCCGCACCACCTGCCGAACAGCCATTCCCGAAGAATTCCCCAACCAGCTCCCAAGTGAATCGCCAGGAAGACAAATGGTAGCCAGAACAGCAGTCGCCACGACCGTGACCGCCACGCCACGCGGGAGGAAACGACGACCAACGTCAACAAGTAGACACTCACCGCCAGCAGGTACAGCCGGGCGCACAGCGGGTTGCACCAAGCGAGTACGGCCCCGGCCAGCAGAGTGGCAACAAAGAAACCGGGGGCCATCGATTTGAGAGTAAAGGTCGCGGCATGTTTGCGATACAACCGCACACGGCCACGACCGTAGCGCGCCAACTGATGGAACAAAGCAGCCAAACTCGATCGAGGATAATAATGAACGGTTGCACTCGTGGAAAGAAAGCAGGGCAATCCCGCTTCGTCGGCGCGAAAGTTGAACTCAACATCCTCGCAAGCATCAAACGTTTCGTCGAACCCTCCCAATTGCTCGAATACCTCTCGCCGATAAGCAACCCCCACGCTTTGGGCGGGAACAAATTGATCGCGGGCCGTATAGATGTAGCTATCCGGGTGATGCCCCAAGAGGGAAGAACGTGCCAGGGCAATTGCCTCTTGCAGCGAGGAAGACGAGGAAACCGTCAATGGCTGAGGACGACCGACGACATGCGCGCCGGTTCGCTCGAAAACCTCCGCCAGTTGCTGCAGGTACCGCGGGTTTCTCAACTCACAATGACCATCCACAACCACGAAGATATCTCCCAAGCCGTGACGTACTCCAACATTGCGTCCAGCACTGGACCAAGCCCGCGGGTTTTCGAGCAGTTTCACCAAGCCACCGCGATCCTGCATGTGGCGGCGAACGACCTCTCGTGTTGCATCGGTCGACATGCCGTCGACCACCAGGATCTCGTAGGCATCCGACGGGTAATCCTGGTTCAGCAGCATCAGCAACGTCTGCTCGATGTAGTCCGCCTCATTGCGAACCGGAACGATAATCGTCACGAAGGGCGCGGCGTGGGCGGCCGGCTTCGGCGTGGGAAGGCTGGCGATGTCGGACAAGCGAGTAGGAGGCATGGCACAAACCGGAGAACGGCACTCAAAGAGGGAAATCAAGGGTGTGGAGGATGAGAAGCAGCTTCAAGCGATTCGGGAAAAAGGTGAGCGACCGGGTGCTTCTGGGAATCGAGCAGGCGAGCGGTCCGGCCCAAATCTTGCGTGGCGGCCAAGGCGAGATGGTGCGGACTGCGCGCCGACCAGCGCGGCGTGCGGGCGACCGCATCCACCATCGCAACAGACGGGGAAGATCCGCCGGCCAGCTGCCTTCGTAGCAAAGGAAGGAAGTCAGTCAGAAATGCCCTTCCCGCGGTTTCCGTTTCCGATCCATCCACCGACATCTCACCGGCGACACCGATCGTGGACAACTGAAGTTTGTACAGCACGCGGGTTCCCGCAACCGACCAGCGAGGCATCCGCGGAGCGAGCCATTCGCCGCCCTTACTCCATCCGTACAGCACGGACAACGGTTGCTGCGATGCATCATTCAGCCGAAACTGCACCGACCAAAAGGCATCCGTGTGCCCGTCCTCGCGGAGTTCGACTCGTTCGCGGGAGGACACCAACGTATAGTTCGCTGCCTCGAAGCAGATCTCCGGTACATGGATCGACATCTTCGACCCGGGTCCGACCATCACGGCAACCTGCACTCGCTGTCCTGTCCCTTGGTGACGATAGACGCGGTGCACATACCCCTGGCATTGCAGTAGATCGATGGCCGAATCGCTCAGCGACAATACCTCCTGCAGCTGCCAATCGCCAAACTGCTCGGGCAGACCTTCCAGCCGCTGCGCCGGCTGCTCGAATACGGTAGCGTCGCCCCATCGCTGCGTCAGACGGCCGTGCAGAACGCCGGACAACAACGTCAGAATCACTGCCAACCCCAAGCCGACGGGAGGCCCGAGAGCGGAGCGACGGTGAATCGATGAGGAGCGAGTTGTTGGTTTCATGCCGATCTAGGCTCCATCGGGGACCGCAGCGAGTTTTATCCGCAATTCGGCCACCAAATCCTTTTCGAAGTCGGTCAAGAACATCTCGTTCAATCCCAGTTCCTGAGCACGATGCCAGGTTTCGTTCGCCTGTTCGTTGCGGCCCAAGCGTTGCAGCACCGCTGTCAGATGCAAATAGAAGCGTGCATCATCTGAGCCGGGCAGCGAAACGGCCTGCAGCAACAGACTCGCCGCCTCGGCGTTCCGCTGTTGACGCAGCAGAATTACCGCCTTCGTGTCCAGCAGATTGGCCAGCGGTTGCCCCGCCGCCGCGATCGCCTGGTCAATCGCCACGAGGGCTTCTCGCAGGCGATCGGGATCTTCCGCCAGCAGGGCCGCCAAATTGTTCCAGGCCAGATAGTGATGACGATCGACGGCGGTCAGCTGCTGCAACAGTTCGATCGCTTCGGGCATTCGTTGCTGCTTGAGTCGCCAGTTGGACATGGCAAACAACAGAGCGGGATGACGCGGATGTTGGGCCAGTTGCTGTTCCAACAAGGCATCAATGTCCGGCGGCAATTTGAGATCCTGGGGAACCTGCACGAGAAGTCGCACCAGTCGGGCAGCAGCCTCCGGGTTCGGTTCGGATTGCAGCGGTTGCAGGCAAGTCTGAACCGCCTGTCGCACATCACCTTGCCGCAACAGGAACCGAGCGTACGGTTCGCGTTCCTCGGGAAACCGATCCACAAGTCGAGCGTACCACCGTTGGCCATCGGCGGGCTGACCGACAGCGGCGTAGAGTTCTGCCAATTGTCGCATGAATCGCTTTTGTAACGATGGTTCCAGGGTCTGCTGCAGCACATTGACTGCGTATTCCTCAAGCTCGGCCTTCATCCGATCGGATTGGCCTTGCGCCTGTTGAAGCTTGGCTCGCAGTCCAATGGTCGTAAAGTTCTCGGGTGCCTGCTGCTCGAGTTTTCGCCACTCGATCTGTGCTTCCTCCACGCGCTCCTGGCGCAACAGAAACTCGATCCAGGCGACCAGGTAGCGGGGGTTCGGCTCCGGCTGATTCACGAGCCATCGCAACTGCTGCTCGGTCTCCTCAAAGCGATCCTCTTGCTCATACAGGTTGGCCAGTAGCCAATGATCATCCGGCGTTGCTTGGGCGGGATCGCGCACGAGCTCTTCCAGCAATCGGATCGCTTCCTGCACGTTTTCGGTAAAGCCCTGTCGCAGCAAGAGCATCGCCTGGGCACGCTGATTGGCGGCCTGTTGTTCCGGGTTCATCGGGTTGCGTCGCAGCAGGCTGTAGGACTCCTTGCGCGCGGCGGGCTCGACACGCCACAACAGCCAACTGGCCAGAAGACGTCGCGCTTCGACATGATTCGGATCTCTTTTGAGTACATCACGAAGCACCTCTTCCGCCCGCTCCGCTTCCAGCGGCTGCAAGAACTTCGCATATTCGAGCCGCAGGTCGAGCCGTTCCGGGGCCAGATCGATGGCTTGGGCAAACTGCTGCTCCGCCTCCGCGTGGTCACCCAGCGATTGATGAGCTCGGGCCAGCAAGCAGATGCCGTTCCGCCCCTTTCAGATCGGGATGGCTGGCGAGTCGTTCCAGCAGTGGGCGAGCGGCCGCATCCTCTCCGATCTGCAGGCAGCAGCCCAACAGACTGATCAGCGTCGACGCATCCTGCGGATCCAACTCGCGGGCGCGTTGCAGCACGTTCGTCGCTTCGCTGCGGCGGCCATCGAGCAGCAGCAAGCGTGCCAGCCAGACTCGAGAGGCAGCGTCAAACGGCTTGAAAGCAATCTCTTCTTGCGCGCGTTCGATGGCCCAACCCAGCCGTTGCGGTTGCGGCGATCGATTCCAAGCGGTTTTTTCCGCAACTTGCTCCAGAGAATCAGGCCGCTGGAATCGCCGCAGCCATTGCTCCGCTTCGGCGAATCGGCCTTGTCGGTGGAGTAGTCGGACCAACTGTTGCCAAAGCTCTTCCTGTCGGAATCCACCGCGAATGGCGTGCGCGAATGACTCGATCGCTGCGTCGGGACGCCCTTCGATTTCGGCTAGGAGTCCGTCCATCCAGGCCAATCCCCGCCAGTCGGGCTGGGACTGGCGAATTTCGTCGATCAACTCACGCATGCGTTCTACATCGGGACTCTCCGCCGATCGAATGCGGAGTGCCAGGCGACGAACTTGAAAGAACTTCCATAGCACGACCGGCGGCTGCTCGATTTCCTTCAGTCGACTAATCCACCGGTCAGCCTCGACGCCGTTGCCTTGCGAGAGGGCAAGCTCCGCCAGTTGCGACAACCATTGCGTGCTATCCGGCTGCTTGGCCAACAATGCCAAGAGCGCTTCGTGCACGTTGCTGGAGATTCCCTTCTGATACGCTAACAGCAGCCGAGCGCGTGGCAACCATAACGAGGAGGAATCCGAGTCCTGATCGGCACCCTCGACGAGCATCGCTTCGGCCTCCTCGAACTGTCCCCTCATCCCCAGCAGGACCACTCGCCAAGCAGTTGCTTGCAGCGGTTCCTTCGTCAGCGTTTCGACCCGCTGCAACGCTCGGTCGGCATCGGCCGAACGACCGAGATTCTCATAAAGAAAAACCAGGTTCAGCCAGAGTGGCAAGACCTCCGCATGTCCTTGCTCCGCAGTACGCAGGAGCTGCATCACCGGTTCGACGGCGGCGATGCCGTCGCGGGCCAGCAGCAGTTGCGCCTGCGCCAACTGAAGCTCCCAGGCATCTGGCACGGCCGACTGCGCCTGATCCAATGTTTGTTCGACCGGATCCCAGTTACGATCGGTCGGAGCGAGTTGCAGTTGGCGATCCATCTGCAATTGGGCCAGAATCCGCCACAGATTGCCGGGCTGTGCAGCTCTGTTCGATGGCCAATTGGCACATCGTCAGCGCTTCCCGATCGCGTCCCAGTGCGAACAGCGCTTGTGCGGCTCCCAGGCGAGCAGCCGCGGACTGGGGCGCAATCTCCAAGGCTTTCCGAAAGCAATCGACTGCGTTTTCCCATGCTTCTCGTCGCAACTCGAGTTGGCCCCATTCCAAACGAGCCTGGAACGGAACGGAATCTTCGACGCGGACACCGGATCGCCGCTTGGCCGTCGTCGCGACGCGCTGCAGCAGTTCGATCGCCCTGTCGTCCTGGCGACGGGCGATTGCCAACCGCGCAGCCAGGAGATCCCGCGAACTGATCAGCGCATCGGTCTCCGCCATATTCTTGTTGGCGATTCGCTGTGAGAGCGCCGTGCTGACCGACGCCAATTCCTGTTCCGCTTCGTCCAGTCGCTGCAGATTGATCAGCGCCCCAACGAGCCGCAGTTGGAGTAGCAGTTGGCCCGAACGAGCTGACTCCTTGCCCCTTTGCCAGGTTTCGACCGCGCGTTCCACGTCACCCAAGCGAAAGAGGCAGTCCCCCCACCCCAGGTACGCCCGCGCGTCGTCCGGATGGGTCTCGACCAACCGACGATAGAAGCCCACGGCCTCGTCGGTGGCGTCTTGCTGTACCGCCCATTCAGCCGCAGCCAACAAGACGTCTGGTTCCTCCGGCGCCAGCCGCAAGGCCTGCCGCAGATCGGCGCTCGCTTCCTCCGGTTGATACTGCATTCGATACTGAAACCGAGCCAGATGCGCTTCGAAATCCTCGGAGGCACCCTGCACCAATTCATCCATCACCTCATCGGCGCGCTGAGCCGCCAGGTTGGATACCGCGCCGGGCGATTCTCGGTAAAGCCGGGCCAGAGCCTGGGCGACGGCCAGATCGCTGGGTTCGTTGCGCTGAACCTGTTGCAGCTCCTGAAGAACCTCCTCGGTGACAAGCGGCTCGCCTTGGCGAAGCTGGCTGTACGCGCGCAGGGCACGCAGCTTCGACGCATGCGTCTCGGTGGGATTCCGATTCAGAATCTCGTCTGCCTGTTTCTCCGCGAGACGGAACTGTTGCGTTTCGAGGAACAGCTCCGTGAGTCGCAGCTGTAGATCCACTCGATCGGGTGCCGCGCCGATAGCGCGGTAATACCATTGGATCACCGTCGGCTTTTCCTGCCGACGCGTAACCGCCTGATCGTACGACTGGGCCAAACGAATCAACGTTTCCGCTCGCTGCGAATCCTCCAGATCCATTTGCAGCAAACGGTACAGATAACCGGTCGCCTTCTTCGGCTCGCCATCGGCGATACACCGATCCGCCTCCGCGGAGAGCGCTATGGCCACGCGACCCACCTGAAGCGAGTGCCAGAAATAGACCGCGGGAATCAGCACAGCCAGCAGCGTGAGGGAGACGATCAACAGCCGGACGTTCAGCTGCCGCCGTCGTCGCGGATGGCGATCGGACCGCTGCGGATTGCGCGTCGATTCGTGAGACGTGGAAGAGGACATGTTCTATTTCGCGTGTGAAATCAACGCTCGTATGCGTAACTGCCGTAGCGCCGAGCGTACTGGCGCGCGGGAACGCCGTTGAGCACCGTGCCGATCGGGCGGGCTCCAACGGAAATCAAGCGTTTGTAGGTCATCTTGATGTGGCTTTCACGACTGACATCCCGCATCGCACAGATCAACGTTCCGTCGGCATCCCGAGCCATCACCATCGCTTCGCTCGCGGCGAGCACCGGGGGGGTATCGACGATCACGAAGCGGTAATGTAGCCGAGCCTGTTCCAGCAATCGGTGAAAGCGATCGCTGCCAAGGAGTTTGTGCGGACTGCGAGTGAGTTTTCCGGCAGGCAGGATATGCACATGTTCGCTCCAATGGCGGTTGATCGCCTCCCGCAGTCGAGCACTCCCATCCAGAACACCGGCCAGACCAGGCTCCAGATCGATCTGAAAGATTCGATGGATGTCGGGCGACCGCATGTCACCGTCGATCAACAAGCGTCGCCTGTCCGGAGGACCGGGCCAGGCTGACGGCCAATTGCGCCGCGACACTACTCTTTCCTTCGCCCGACACAGCACTCGACACCGCCAGCACCCGCATATCTTCGGGTTCGTGGGCCAGGAACAGACCAGTCCTTAAGCTGTCAATGCTCTCTTCGAAAAGACTCAACTGGTAACCATTGCCGCGATTCGCATTCTGCATGGTGGTGCTGGAGCGGGCGGGCAGGCGCGCAATCTCCCCGACGACGGGCGGCGCAGTGTCCTGCTGCAGTTGGTCCGCACTTGTCACTCTGCGAACCGATCGTTCCCACAAGGCACAGAGTCCGAAGGGGAGTCCGAGGCTGCCGGCCAGCGCGACCAGCAGCAGTTTCCACGGGAGATCTTCCTCCGGCGTTTTGGGAGCGACAGCATTCTGAATCGGTTCCACGCGGGCGGGAGCGGACATTTCGGTGGTCAGCTGCGCCACGCGCTGCGAGATGATGTCCAGCACTTGCTGTTTCGTTGCAATTCGGCCTGTTTGAATCGCAGGTCCATCGTCTGACCACCCGACTGATTCAAGCCTTCCACGAGTGCCTCGTAATTCTCGTTCATACTCTGGACGATCAGCTTTTGCGTTTCCAACTGGGTCTTGAGTCGATCCAATTCCTGGCGTCGTTCCAATCCCGCCAGTGACCTCCATCTCCTCTCGCACTTGCGGACGCGCGGCCTCGCGAAGGCTCTGCAGTGCACTTTCCAACTGTCGAATTTCCTGCTCCACTCGATTGTAGCGCCGATTGTCGGCTGCTTCGGCAGATGCCGAAGCAGTCTGATTCAACAAAGCCCGCTTCCGACTCAGCTCCGACAAAACCTCCTGGATTTCCGGACGTTGATCGATTTCTCGTTGAACCAGCACTTCCGGCACCGCAGTAACGCTCGAATCGGCATCCGCCAATGCAGCGACTTGTGCCTCCAGGACCTTGTGATCGACCTGAGCGCGGGCCATGTTCCCCTGAATGTCCTTCAAGGGATTTTCGCTGATTACAATCCCTCCCTCCGCGAAGGCGGAGGCTGCTTGCGCCGGATCACTCGAAACAAGTTGCTTCTGCAACTGGCGGAGTTCCGTTTGCAGCATCCGGATTTCTTCTGCCCGCCGAATCTTCTCCTGCTCCAGATGAGCGATCACCGAGCGCGCTTGATCGTTGCGTGTTTCGATGCGAAGATCGAAATAGGCTTTGACCACCTCATCCACCAAGCGAGCCGCGCTCTCCGGGTCCGGTCCGGCATAGGCAATTTCCAACAGCTCCGAATCACCTTTCGGAGCGATCATCAAACCTTTTCGTGCCAGCCACTCCACCTTATCGCGCTTTCGCTGCAACTCCGGCATCTCCGCGATTTCCGGAATCCGCATCACTCGGCCGAGGATCAGTGGACTGCGCAGCAACTCGATCTGTGTCTGCAGGTACTTCTTCGTTGCATCCCGGTCGCCGGCTTCCTTCTCCGGAAATGCGACATAGGGCTGCGAGCCCCGGATTTGCAGCCAAGCTGACGCGCGGTATTGGGGCTCGAACAGATGCATCACCAGCGCGGTCGAGCCGACCATCAACAGAATCGTGACCGGCACCAGAACCTTCCACCAGTGAGTAAATACCGTGAGAAAGAAACGCGATGACACATCCTGCTCCGCCGCACCGCGGTTCGCCCAGCGATGCCTTACGGTATCTCCTCCCCCGGCAGTTGGGCGAGCCAGTTTCACGGGGCGGGAGGTTATTTCCATCTGTTTTTCATCTGACATGAGAATTCACCGAAGAGCGGAACGGAAAACTTTTACACTTCCGAACGATTGCGGTCGACCAGCTCGCCCATCCCCATCACTTCAACCTGCCGGAACAGTCGTGATAGATAGGCCAACACCAAGGCAAAAAACACGGTGGCCATTCCGATCATTAACCAGCCGGCCAGGTCGTGGTTGAATCGCTGAATGACCTCTTCTTGCGCCGCGTACCGATACAGCAGCCCCGTGATCACGATTCGGAAAGCATTCGCTAACAGCGCGATCGGAATCACGCTTGCCAAGAGCAAGACCTTTTCCCACAGGTCCCGACGCGTGGCGACCACGTAGGCAAAGGCGAGGGCGAAGGTCCCGAGAAAGATCCGCAATCCCGAACAGGCCTGCTCCACCTCCAGTTGGTGCGTCCCGATCAGAATCGTGGTTCCCTCTGCGAAAGCTGGCTGCCCCAGACACTGCAAGAGAAAACAACTTAGCGCTGTCGCGACACGTTGCAGCGGAACGCTCAACAGTCGTTCCACTTGAAACGGCAGCGGCACCATGAAAAACAAGAAGACAATCGACGGCGCAGCCCAATACAACCACGACCGGCCGCCAAGCAGATGAACAACCCCGGCAACCCAGAGGATCAGCGAGTAGCCATCGAGCGAGTCGAAGGAATATCGCAAACCGATGTAACGCAGCAGCACGCTCCCAGCGATCCACGCGAGTCCCCAAGGACTGAATTCGAGCGGGACGCCCTGGATCTGGTCCCGGCGTAGCCAAAGGAAGCCAATCGCCAACGGGATCACCAGCACGCCGTGCGAATAGTCCGGCTCACGCATCCAGATCGATGCGAGCTCCAACAACGTCGGCCCGTATGACCACAGAAAGACGGCGCCGAGCACGATTAGGCCGAGCGTCTGGGCCGAACGTAAACCGGCCATGACGTTCGTCAAAGATCGGTTCGGCTGCGTGGACATACTCTCCGCCCTCGTAAGTTATCGTTACTCGCCGCGGCACGGCACAGGCCATCCCGAGTTTGTGGGTCTTGCGGTAAGCTGACGTCGGCGGCCCGACCGGGCACCCGCATCCGCCTCGGACGGATTCGAGACCGGGCGTTGCCGACACCAAATCGGCTCAACATCCCCCGGCAGCTGGCCCCACAGCGGTCGCCCAAGGTGTCGCCGGATGGACCACCAGAGAAGGCAGAAAAGCGTCGCCCGCCAGACCGACGTTGGGGGGTCGCCCTGAATGCCCTGATACCTCCTGAAGAATTCGAACTCAGTCTAGTTGTGTTGATCGGAGTGTCAAGGAAACGAACGGATCACTGCGAGGTGCCCGCCTGCCTCTGCTTGTTCCACTGGTTTGAGCAATTGGTGTGCCGGTAGGCTAAGTTTGCTTGACTTGCAGCCGCCGTCTGCAATACTCGGTGCGGATGCAAGGTTCTTTTTACCTTACCATCTCCTGGGAAGGTCGGTCCCCCGTCGTTAGGGGTTTGGCCGCCGCAAGTTCGCAAGTTGCCAAAACACCACGTCCTGTTGCCAACGGACCACGAGACGGGCCCATGCCGATCCTGGAAGCCGAAACCCCGCTGCATCCGGCCAATCTGTTGACGGAATTGAGTGCCGAGGAGTCTTCCCGTAGATGGTGGGCTGTCTACACGAAGGCCCGTCAGGAAAAGGCCTTCGCCCGGCAACTCCACGCGATCGGAATTCCGTTTTACCTCCCGCTTGTGCCGAAGGACAATCTGATCCGGGGACGTCGAGTCCAGTCACACATCCCTCTATTCGGGGGATATGTATTCCTGTTTGGCGATGAGGAAGAACGCGTCAAGAGCTTGACGACGAACCGGATTTCCAGCCTTCTGCCGGTAGAAGACCAGCAGCAGATGCGACACGACCTGCTGCAGGTCGCGACGCTCATTCAGATGAATGCCCCGCTGACGGTGGAGCGGCGATTGAGCGCCGGTAATCGCGTGCGGATCCGACGCGGACCGATGGAAGGGCTCGAGGGAGAGGTGATCACGCGACGTGGAAAAGTCCGACTGCTGGTCGCCGTCACGATGCTGCAGCAGGGCGTCTCGGTCGAGATCGACGACTTCCTGCTGGAGCCATTGGATTGAGTGGCGGTCGCCGAACGACTCTCACCCTCATCGACCGTGGTGCGACAACCTTGGTAACGCAGCGCGGCGAGGCACCCCGCTACGACGGAAGCGCAGCACTTCGTCGCCCTTTCTGCTCAGATGAAACGTCGCCACGAACGCGATCTGTCCGTGCGATCCGCGAACGAAGGCCAAGGGTCTATCGGAATCGCAGACTTGCATCGGATGGAGCCGCCGTTGCGGTCCCCACGCGGAGGGGCGTCGCGTTTTCCGTCGCGAACCGGAGAGTGGTCGTTGACGGGGCAGCGGTCCTGGCGTTCGGTACGGCCTGCCCGAGCGTCTCCGAGGCAGTCGTCCGGGGGGGCAGCACCGCCGAGATCTTGAACGAGGGAACCTCCAGATCGACCACCGATCGCGGCGGCGGCCAAGGGCGCCGTCGGGGCTCGTTTCTGGATGAGTGGCTGCTCCGCGGATTCGGCCGGAGTGTCGGCAGCGGCCAGGGGCGGCGGCAGTTCAACCGCGGCAATCATCTCCGTGGCCGACCGATGGACCGGGTCGGAGCGGAGGGCAAGCCGTTCCGGTTGGGGCTCGTCTGCCTCGGGGGCGGGCGACGCCATGGCAGGAAGCGTTGGTTCACGGGTGGAGTCGAGGATCGCGGCCATCAATGGGCGAGCGGCCTCTGTCGCTGACTCCATCGCCCGCTCCATCGGTTCCTCTGTCTCCTCCACAAGCACCATCTTCTGGTCCATCTCTCGGCGCGGTACGTTCACCTCCCACAAGTGGCGGGAGTTCGTCTGTGCTGTGGACTCGAGCTCCACCGATGGCGGCAAGACCGGGTCATCGACGAGCTGGTCGGCGAGCGACTGTTTTTCTACCGGCTTCTCCAGGGGCGGTGTCACACTGTTTTTCACCGAACGAGTCGACTCCACGTCGGGTGACATCGGTTGGTAGCTCGTATCATCCTGCGGCACGATATCCGGGATGAGCAGCGGGTCCAAATCGGATTCCTCCTCATCGACGGATGGGAATGCGGACTCCGACTCGTCCAGTAAGGGCGACGGTGCGGCGTCCTGACTTGCGGGATCCTCGGTCACCGATTCGAACTCCTGAAATTCTTCAACGTCCGTTGCCTCGTCCAAATCTGGATCGGCTTGTTCGGCTGGAATCTCCGCGGGCATCTCTTCAGCGGGTATCGCTGTTGGTGCGGGTTGAACAACTTCCTCGACGACCACCGCCCCTTCATGGTAGACCGGCTGGTTACATTGCGAGGGGCACTGCGCCGGCCATTGGTTCCAACAGGTCGGCTCAAAGCCAAAGCACGGCGGCTCCACGGGGCAGTAAGGGCCGTGGGTCTTGGCAATGATTCGCCCGGTATGAGGACTGTGGTAGTACGGGCGATAATGCTCGGCCGCTTGCTTCCCCAGGAAGTTGTAGTGCGCGAAGTGGTACGAGTGGGCACAACCATGGAAGAACACGGTTGTGGTTGACAGGACCACTAGAGCCATCCGGGTCAACCAGGCGTTGATCTGCGTTGAGTGCATGGTTCTCATTACCTTGCAAGAGTTCTGCGACATCCCTCGATGCCGCTTGAGTTCGCCGCGGGCGGGCCGACTCCTACTCCACTGCTCTTGGTTATCGATTACACGAAGGTCTTCTTACGTTACAGACCCGTGATTCAACCGGTTGCCACCACCTTGCAGGACCGGGCCGGAGAACCGAGTGACGGCTCCCACGCCGAGCAGCGAGAATCCCATGATGCGCTCGAGCGGAGCGGTGATCTTGGCGATCTGCGTATCGAAAGCCACCCACTTGTCCTCGGCAATGAACACGCGATCGCCCGGCAGCAACTGGTAGTTCGTCTGCGGCGAACCGCGTTCGGTGATTTCGTACCAGTCGACCGGCAGGACCTGCAGGCTGCAGACGTCGGTCGTCGGCCGGGCGATCCAGATTCGCTTGGAGGAAACTTGTTCCAGTCCTTGAATGTTGGAAATCGCATCCAACACGGTCTCATTGCCGGTCACGGGAAAGCGGAAGACTCCATCGCCCAAACCGGCTCCCTGCAAGACGACGTAGTAGACCTTGCTGTTGAAGGACTGCACGGTCAGGGAGATTTCCGGGTCTTCCAGGTACGCTCGCAGATACTCTTCGATCGCAAATTTCGCCTGGGCAACCGTCCTTCCCACGACCGGGACACTGCCATACGAACCGAGCGTGATCGTTCCATCGGGTTGCACGAGGAATTCGCCAAAGATCTGCTGCGAAGCCGCCATCTGTGCCAGCGCCACGGCGACACCCGGATCGGCCAGATATTTTCGAAGGTGCTCGAGGATCGCATCCTCACACTCCTCCACCGTCAAGCCGGCCACGGGGACTGACCCGTAATCGACCCCAAGGTTGACGGTTCCACCCGGCTCGATCGAATAGGCGCCCGAGATCCCAGCATCGGGAAGCGTGCCGCTAACCTGAATCGAGAGGACATCCAGCGTCTTGAGACGGTAGGGCGCCTTCGGCACGATATGCACGCCCTCGATCAGCAGGACGTCAGGTGGTTCGATGATGTACTCCGGCAGCACTACCTTCGATAGTTCGCGAGGCATGCTTTCGTAGACCGGAGGCAGTCGATCGAGGCCGAACGCCGGATCATCTCGATGCGTCGTATGACAGCCTGTGGCAACGATCCCCCAGCAAAGGGTCAAAAGACCGATCTGCCACCGAATTCTTCCGTGAATTCCACTCATGGCTTCCCAACCGTGGTTACAGAGAGTTTGTTGGAGACAAGATTTTCGCGTTTACGTTACGTCCCCACCGAGCGGGTCCTGCGTTGTGAATGATTCGCTAGGGTGAGTCATCGGTGTCTGAGTGCATTGGTTCGTCGTCAAACTCTCGTTGTACGACTCAGACCGGCTGAGTCGGGTCGGAATAAGACGGTTTTCCTGGCTGGTGCACTCGGCGTGTCTGTCCGCGTCTCGCAGTCTGAGCATCGGTATCTGGTTATGCGGGAGGCAACCGTTTCGTGGCTAATTCCGCTTGTTCGGGAAATAGCGGTCGAACCGGTTGCGCAAAATGGGTAAAATTCGAGCCGGTCTTCGTGCGAGCGTACCGCGCTGTTCGTAAGGCGATTCGCGAGCGGGTCCCGGCCTGCCAAGCAGCCAACCGGATGCCCGAGGGACGGCGGAGACGCAGGCGGTCAAGGAAAGCAATTTTCGGAGGGCCTGTAAGGATTCAGTGCAACAGAAAGCCGATAACGCTCCTAGGCAGTTCCTCACACGCAAGGGAGTGTTGGGGGAATTTGCCTGGGCGACCGACCCCTTTGGATCGACGATGCTGGATGCACTTCCAGCACCGACCGACCGGCGGGTTGGCCAATCAAGTCTCGGATGAATAGAATAGGGAAACTTTGAGGCGCAGTCACGAGTTCCTTGCGCGTCTCGATGGGGAGCAGCAAATCATGAAACATTTCGCCATCCTCTTCGCAGCCTGCGTCGTCTCGATCTGCTGCAGCGACAGTCTGCTCGCCCAACGGCGGACCCCCTATTCAGTCCGGCAACCGGTGCTCAGCCCGTGGGTCACCACCTCGGGCTTCGCACAACGGAGGCGTCAACAACTATCTGGGGATGGTGCGCCCTCGCCAGCAGATGGTTGATTTCGCAAATCAGACGAGGCAGTTCGCCGCGACGCAACAGGCGTTAGAGCGTCAGGCGGGGTATGAGTTGAATCAATTGGAACAAACGCTGCAGCAGGGATACGAGACCCAGATGCTGCTACAGCAACGACCCACCTCGACAGCGGCCGAGCCCCCGCTCGGGCAGCAGGCTTCATGAACTACTCGCGCTTCTATCCTCAGGCCGCCGGCAGCGGTGCTCCGTCCGGCCGTTACATGAGTCGCTAGACAAGAGACGCGCGATTGCTCGACGGACGGTCGCCTAAAAAAAGTCATGGGAATCTGCGATCGCGGTCTCGGCCAAAGTTTGCTGCTCTTCTGCCTGATGATTCCGCCAGGGATAGCCGGGGCGGTAGAGGTTTGGCCCGAGTTCCGTGGACCGCAAGGCGACGGTCACGCCGACGATAGCAATCCACCCTGGACGTGGAGCGAAACGGAAAACGTCCGTTGGAAAATGGGGATTCCTGGCAAGGGCTGGTCCTCTCCCGTCGTCTGGCAGAATCAAATCTGGGTCACGACCGCGACAGAAGATGGGAAAGAGATGTCCGTTGTCTGCCTGGAGCGGCAGACCGGCGTCGTCCTGCATGAACGGGTTCTATTTCGCAACGACGAACCACGTTTCTGTCACCCGACCAATAGCTATGCATCGCCGACGCCGGTGGTCACCGAAAAGCACGTCTATGCACATTTCGGTAGTTACGGCACTGCTTGTCTGAACCGGAAGACTGCGGACACCGTCTGGCAGCGTCGTGATCTGCCCTGTGATCATTTTCGCGGCCCCGGATCATCACCGATCCTCTTTGATGGGCGACTCTACGTCGCGTTCGACGGCCATGATCTTCAGTACCAGGTAGCCTTGGATGCGGCAACCGGTGCCACCGTCTGGAAAGTCGATCGCCAAATCGATTACGGAAGTGACGACGGCGACTACCGGAAGGCATACGGCACGTGTACCGTGATCGAGGTCGATGGTTCGCCGCAGTTGATCAGTCCGAGCGCCGCCGAGACGATCGCTTACGAACCGCGCACTGGCACCGAGCTATGGCGTATTCGACATGGCGGCATGAACGCCGCCACTCGGCCGTTGTTCGCGCATGGACTGGTTTATTTGACGACCGGAGATGCCGTGGGATCCCAGCGGCCCTCCTTGCTTGCCGTGCGACCCGATGGCCCTTTCGCCAAACACCCGCAGTGGGTCGTCGATCAGGGAGCCCCTCGGCGTTCGTCACCCATCATCGTGGGAGACTACTTGTTCCTGGTCCGCGATGAGGGAATCGCCTCCTGCTTGAACGCGAAAACGGGGGAGTCTCTCTGGCAGAAACGACTGGGAGGTACCTACCGTGCTTCACCCGTCTGCGCGGGGGATCGCCTGTATTTCTTCAATTTGGAAGGCCAGGCGAGCGTTTTGCGGGCCAGTCCGCAGTGGGAATTGCTTGCGGTGAATCGGCTGGACGAAGGCTGCCAGGCTTCGCCAGCGATCGTGGGCGATTCGCTCATCGTTCGGACTACGACGCACCTATACTGCATCGAGTCACTCGATGGCCGCTCACCCGGTGATGAAACAACTCGCTCGCCGAGCAGATCTCACCCTTCGTTTCATCCGGTCGCATTCCCGGACTCTTCTGCCTCGGGGTAGTCGTACAAGCGGTAGGTTTTCGTGCGCTTCGCTCCCCCCCTTTCCAAGGTCAGGCGCGAAAGCTGATTACTTTCCAGGACCCACGAGAATTCCGCTTCCTGAATCCCCCATTGCAGGACATTGGGTACGAGGTGCGCGACTAGCGCGAGTCCGATTCCCCACCGCTGATACTCGGGAATCACGTTGGTACTCAACAGTCGAACTGTCTTGATTGCTCGCCGATTCCACAATAGCCGCAACGCGCCGAAGGGAAACAACCGACCATCGATCGCTCGAATGCGCGGATTATAGTCCAACAGGCCGAACATGGCCCCAATCGGCTGTCCGTCGATCTCCGCGATCGTCGTCATTTCGGGGACGATCAGGTGCCGCAGCGACCGTGCCATGTGTTTCACCTCGCCTTCCGTTAAGGGCACAAATCCCCAGGTCGCGACAAGTGATTGATTGTAGATCTCCAGAAACGTTCGGGCATCTTCCTCGAAGCGAGAGGGATCCAGAGAGCGAATGGATACGTTGAAGCGGCGCACCGACTCGTCGGCAATGAACTTGAGTTTACTGTCCAGCGATTGGAGCATGTCGACGTGCCCCCAGAAGGCGTACAGATCCTGCACTTTTTTGAATCCATACTCCGTGATCAATCGCGAATAATACGGTGGGTTGTACGTCATCATGAACACGGGGGGACTTTCAAATCCCTCGACCAACAGACCCAACTCGTAATTTAACGAAGGATTGCAGGGACCGCGCAGCTGATAGATATCACGCTCGGCAAACCAAGCACGCGCTGCGTCGAATAAACCATGAGCCACTTGCTGATCATCCACACACTCAAAAAAGCCAAAGAACCCTCGCTTTTCCTGATACCGTTCGTTGTGCCCCTGATTCAGGATCGCCGCCAAGCGGCCGCTGGGAACTCCGTTGCGTCGAGCGAGAAAGGTCTGCACGGAGTTCGTGTCATAGAATGGATGGTGCTTAAAGCCCACCATCTCCTTCTCGGACTGCCGCAATCGCGGGACCCAACAGGCATCGTGCGCATAGATGCGCCAGGGAGTTCGAGGAATTGCTTCCGCTCCTTGCGTCGCTTCACCGGAATCACTTCAATCTGGGACATCGCCACGGCCCTTCCCTGCGATTGGCCTCGCGCACTTCCATCCGAAATCCAGACCACTCCTCGTGTCGTAGCATAGCAGGTAATCCCACGACTCGGGATAACCCGATATCCAGCCCAGCGGAGGGGCTCGGACTGTCTCTTGAGGAGAGGAATGGCTCCGAACGCACAAGTGTGAAATCGGAAGAAAAGGAGGATCTCACGGCGGCTGTTTCCCTTTTCCTCAACAGCCGGTCGCGCTTTGGGAAATCTCGTTGCATAGGCAAGCGGCTCTTTTGATATACTTGGGAAAGTCGGTCCCGCGCGTCTCGGCGGGGGATCGGAACCGCAGCTTTCGCGCCTTCGCATCGGCCGGTGCATCGGTCGGTGCGTTCCTGCCTTGAATCCTTGCTGATTCGACTATCATGTCGCGTGTGTTGGTTACCGGTGCCACCGGCTTTATCGGCAGACGGTTCGTTCCGTTCCTCACACTTCGCGGTCACGAGGTGCGTTGTCTGGTTCGTCGCACCGTTGCAACCGACGATCTCCGGCGATCGGGTGCCGAGCTCTTGGTTGGCGACGTACGGGACCGCGGAGCGCTGCAGCGAGCAACGCGGGGCTGTGAGTTTGTCTATCACTTGGCCGGCAAGACATCTGCGCTGCATCGTCAAGAAATGTACGAGGTGAACGCCCGCGGTACGGATCTCATCACGCGCGCCTGTGCGGCTCAAATGACACCGCCGACAATGGTCCTGGTCTCTTCCTTGGCTGCGGTGGGGACATCTCCTCGCGGCCAGATTCAAAGCGAAGTCCGCCCTGCTCGACCGATTTCGGAATATGGGCGCAGCAAACAACTTGGCGAGCGAGCCGCACGGGCTTGGGCCGCGCGAATCCCCCTTTCTATTGTCCGTCCCGCGATCGTTTTCGGTCCCGGAGACCGAGAGCTTCTGCTCGTCTTTCGGGCGATCGCGCAGCTTGGAGTCCACGCGGTCCCCGGGTACACACCGCGTCGCGTTGCCCTGATCTACTGCGATGACCTGCTGGAAATTCTGATGCGCGTCGCGAGTCGAGGCGAACGCGTCCCTGCCAACCGACACGTTCCCGAGAATCTTGACGATGGCCTTGGCCGGGGCATTTACCATGCGACAGTCCCGGAACAGCCTTTCTATGCGGAGTTGGGAAGAATGATCGCCCGGGCGGTGAACAGTCGACAGACGCTGGTCCTGCCTTTCGCGGAACCGTTCATCTGGCTGATCGCTCTGGGAAACCAATTGATCAACGCAGCCTACGGTCGGTCGGACAGCCTGAACGTGGATAAGATTCGCGAGGCGTTGGCCGGCGAATGGACCAGCTCGGCGGAACCCGTTCGTCGGGAGCTCGGTTTCCAACCTCCGCGATCGCTGCAACAGCGGCTAAACGAGACAGCCCGCTGGTACCGCGAGCAGGGCTGGATCTGAGCTGGCCGAGAGTCATCGTTCCGTCGCGAATCGGGCCATCACACCCGCCGGAAGGCGCCGGCCGTCAGCGGTAGCCAGCGACAATGTTCGCGCCGCAACGCCCGCCTGGCAATGGCCAAAAAGCGCGTCCGCCAGGCTGGCTGTCATTTCGGCCGGACCGAAGCTTGGGCTATGGCCGGTCAGTAAGACAAAGGCGCGCTGCTGCTCGGTCAGTTTCCCACAGCCTCGCAGTAGTGGAAGCAGATCCACCGACATCTTCCAGGACTCTCCCTTCGGCCCATGACCATAGCTGGGTGGATCAAGGATTACCGCGTCATATCGGTTACCTCTGCGTTGCTCGCGCTGCACAAATCGACGTGCATCTTCCTCAATCCATCGGATGGGTGCCTGCTCCAACCCGGAGAGTTTGGCGTTTTCGCGGGCCCAGCGAATCACGTTCCGCGCCGCGTCCACGTGCACGACCTCCGCACCGGCGGCAGCCGCTGCCAAAGTACTGCCACCGGTGTAGGCGAACAGATTGAGCACTCGCAGAGGTTGATCGCGAGCCGCGACCTGCTGTCGAATCCACGACCAGTTCTCGAATTGCTCGGGGAACACCCCCAAGTGCCCGTACGGTGTGGGCCGCAATTGGAGCCGAAATGGTCCACAATCGAGAATCCACTCCTTAGGCAACGCCTGCGCTGGGCGCCACCCGCCCCGCTCCCCACGCGTCCGTTCAAAACGAGACACGGCCTGTCGCCAGTGCTGCGGATGCGACTTCGGTTGTCCGTCCGCTGCGGGACTCGGTCGGTCGAGCAAAAACTCACCAAATCGCTCCAACTTGCGTCCTTGGCCAAAATCAACCAGTTCGTAAGCGTCGACTGCGGACATGCAAGAACCACCGGAGATGACTTGGAGACAAAGCTCGGAATGGGAATAATAAATCGACTCGGATGAGCGGCAGGAATACCGAAGTGTTTCGAATCCGGCCGCCCCCCCTATGATGGCTCCGCAAGACGATCGATAACAGGGGCTCGGGGAGCAACCCGGTACATTGTCGCGCGGTCACGCAGTCGAATCCCTTTAGCCCCGCTGGTACTATCGATGGAGCTTGCAGTTCGCTGGATCGTCATTGTCGGAATCGTTGTGGCCGGCCAGATCGCGATGGGCTCGGATGCGTCGAGTAACCCCGCACCCTCGACTGACCAGATTCAACAATGGGTCGCCGCCTTAGAGTCGGACAGCTACTCGGCGCGGCACGCGGCAACGGAACGACTGATCCTAGCCGGCCAACCGGCGGTCGAGGCGGTCACCCGAGCGATCGAGCAGGGCGGGCTGGAGACGATCATCCGAGGGATCTACATTCTGCGGCAACTTGCTCTGTCGACGAGCAGCATCCAGACCGAGGCGGCCGCTTACGATGCATTGCAGCAGATCTCTCGCCGACCGGTCACGACGGCGGCCCGGCGCGCCGCCACGGCAGTCCAAGCGTTGGACCAGATCCGGTACCGTCGTGCGGAACAACACCTGGAACAACTGGGAACCGTCATCTCGATGACAAATGTTCAGGTCGGGCCGCGTCTTAGTCAGCCCTTTCCTTCGATCTTGATCGATGAATCCTGGCGAGGTTCGATCGAGGATCTGGATTGGCTGCCCCGGATCACGGACGCTCGTCTGCCCGAAGGTCCGGAGGTGTGGATGCTCTCACTTCGCGGTCCGCAAGTGACCGATGCCTGGCTGCAACGCGTCAGTTCGTTAAAGAACATTCGCGTCGTACAGTTAAAGTCCACCGGGATCAGCAATGAAGCACTGGCACACCTGCAGGCGTTGCCGGAGCTTCGATACGTGGAGCTGCTTTACACTCCCATTACGGATGCCGCGCTGCCGTACTTGTCCTCGCTGAAGAGCTTCGCGAATCAAGTTGTACGGGACTCGGATTTCACCGAAGGCGTTTCAGCAGCTGCAGGGCAACTTGGCCGGCGTAGAGATCGACTACCGCCAGGGAGGGTTCCTCGGGATCGGATGTGAAGACAACCCGTGTCGAATCACCACTGTTCGCGAGGGAACAGCGGCGGCCGCAGCGGAACTGCAGACGGGTGACATTGTGACGCGCTACAACGACCAGCCGGTGAAGACGATGGATGAGCTCACAAGCCGAATCGCCAGAACGCCGCCGGAGATCAGGTCGAAATTGAAATCCTGCGCGGCGGCGAACGGATCAAGAAACAGATCGTCCTCGGCGAATGGGACTAGCGTGTGCCACACGAACATGGCGCGTTCGTGGCGACGTTTCTTCCGAGCAGAAGGGGCGACGAGACGCTACCGGGAAGTGTTACACGCTGTAGAAGAATGACGAAGAGCACAAAGGGCATTGCCGAATCCGAGGTGACAGGCCGCGGATTCGAGCACCTTGCTCCTTGTACTCTCCGTCACGGTGACTTCCCGTTATGAAGCCCCCGATTGCGGCGCCTGACTCGCCGCGGGATTGCTGCGTCCCGCACCGGGCTGGACCCGTTTGCGGACATCGGTCTCCAGCACGCCAAAAGCGGCTTCGTGCCGCTGCACCGACATGCTGAGGGCAGCCAACAGACGCTTGGCGGTGAAGTGATTGAGGATAATCCGCTGACTGATGCGGATCGGGTTTTCGGGCACGCCCACCGGCTGTGTGTTCAAGCCGAAGTCGACGATCAACTCTTCTGGCGTCCCCGTCACGCGACAGAAATTCGCGTAACAACTGGTGATGTGACTATCATCAACCGGTACCTGAGGTTGAGCCGCCGGGGCTGGCTGATTCGCCGCTGCGGCTGGTTTCTCCGCGGTGGCTTCCTGCTTCTTTTCGTCTGCCATCATCATTTCTCCTTCAGATCCTTAAATCAAACCAAACAACAGTAACTTCTCTAGAGATCGAAACGGAACGTCCGAGTGGCGAACCGCAGCAATCGCCAACCCAGGGAGTGTGGGTCGACCCCGACTTTCGCTCGGCCACGCATCCCGGGTGTGTAGAGTTGGGCATCACCAGACAACGGCACCGTCACCTGGTAGGTAGGGTTCAACGGCTGGGGCCGTCCGACGGGCGTCGTCTCGGCGGCGATCTTACCGCCGCCCTGCACCGCCATACTGGAAGAGATGTACTTCACCGGTTCCTGCGAGATATCGCCGTCACTTTCGATGGCCGACTCTTCCACATCACCAGCATACGAATCCAGCTTGATGCGTACGCGCTGGCCTGCCTTCAGGAAGTTGCGGTCCGCCTCGTCGACGTACATCATCGCCTCGAATTGATCCGGGTTGCCAATCCGACAAATCTGATCGTTTGGCTCCACAAACGTCCCCCGGTTGATCTCATCGAGCAGCGAACCGGACCATCGAGGCAACAAGCCGTCCACCTCCGGCTCGGCGGGCCGGAGACTCGCCGGAATCACCGTTCCCTGAATCGGTGATCGGATCTGCAGTTTTGCAAAATCCTCTTGCTCTCTCTGCAACTGTTCCTGCGCCGATTCGAGCAATTCTTCGATCTCGGGAATGCGTCCGGCGACCTTATCACTGTCACGCGAGACTCGCAGGCGGCGCATCACCGCCAACTGTTCCGTGTACTGGCGGACGCTTTGCTCCAGCCGATCGATACTCAATCGCAGGTTTTCGTTCTCCAGCACCGCCAGGACCGTTCCGACATCGACGGAATCACCGGCCTGCACGCGGACCTCCTGCAGCGTGCCGGGAACCATCGCATAGACAGCCTGGGCATCCTTGGGCTGGACTTCGAGGGCACACTTGATGCTGTACGGCAGCGGAATGAAACAGAATGCGGCGATCAGCGCGGCGGCCACCGCAACGGTGGTGAAAACTCGGTTCTTCTTCACCTGATGCATTCTCCCGGGTACGTGAAAGAACTTGCCCAACTTCCAGAGTGGCTGAACAACCAGCCCGAACAGCCCTGCGAAGGCGATGATCTGACCGATGATCTTGAGCCCGTAGGGCTCCAAGACCTTGTTCAGGAACATCAGAATGGAGAACACGACCACCCAGCGATATACGACCGCCGCAATCGTGTAGAGCGCGAAGAACCAGCGGTTGCGCTGCGGCAGAAACGGATCTTCCTGCTGCTCGATACCCAGACAGTATTCCGACATAAATCGCTGCAGAATGCTTGCTGGATTTCTGCCGCAGATTCGGGATCTCCGCCAGATCCGACAGGATGTAATACCCGTCGAATCGCAGCAAGGGGTTCCCATTGAACAGGATCGTGCTGACCGAGCAGATGAACATCACACTCAGACAGATCTGATTCAGCAGCACACCCGGCTCACTAAACCACCAGAGAAACGTGGCAATGGACGCCAGAACCGCTTCCACGTACATTCCCGCCGCTCCGATGGCCGCCCGGTGCCACTTATTCGGCAGCAGCCAGGAGTCGGAAACGTTGCAGTACAGGCACGGCGTGAGCACCAGAATCATGACGCCGATTTCATGGCACTCACCTCCGAATTTCTTACACGACAATCCATGGCCGAACTCGTGAAGGACCTTGGTGATCGCCAGCGTCATTCCCAACCAGAACCAGTTCTCGGGGCCAAAGAACTCGTGGAACGCAGGCAGCCGCTCCCGAAAGACGTCGAACTGACTACCGACCAGCAGCAGAGCGGCCAGTCCGATCGTTCCGAAGAACATCAGTGCCCACTTGGTAAAAAACCAGTTCGTGAACGGAGACAGCCAGTTGAGAATCCGGTCCGGGATCAATCCCCTTGAAACGAATCGCCAGCACGTTGGACAGTTTCGACAACAACTCACGCCGAACCGTTTCATCGCGCCGCTTTCGCAGCTGAGGCCCTTGCCCTTCGGCGTCGGTGATCAACAATCCGCTGCGATGCAGCATGCCAATGAAGTGCTGCAGATCGTGCAATCCGATTTTCTGCGGAGCAAAGTCCCGCTCAAAGCGGTCCTTGATATCCTGAAAACTGCACTGGCCGTCCAGCATCCGCAGGATGGAATACTCCTCTTCCTGAAACCGGTAGTACTTCAGGCCGATCGGTTCCTTGATCACCCAGTACGGTTTTCCCAGATAACGATGGTAGCGGACCGACAGGTCTGGCCGCATGCGCAGCGGAAGACGCCGAGACGCGCTGGACACAAGGCTGTCAGACAGCGTAACCATGCATTACCGCCGTGGGGCAGGAAGAGGGATGGAGGACGAACGAGATGACCCGGCGTTCATGGTGCCTGCAACACGATCGTCGCGCACATTCCGGGGCTGAGCAGCCATTTCGAATCTTGTTTCTTGTTCTCAATCTCCGCCAGAACACGAAACGAGGTGTCCTCCTCGATCACGTAGCTGGCGACAACCTTGACGCCCCGCAAAGTCACGGTCTTTCCACCGTCGGAGCCGGCCAAGTTCACGCGCACTTCGGCCTGTCGGCGATCGACATCGGACGGATGATAGCGTGCCGCCGACACGCGTCCCTCCACTCGCAGCCGGTCAATCCTTGTCAATTGAACCACGGGATCTCCAGGAGTCACCCAATCGCCCTTGTATCGCAAGACCTTCTCCACGATTCCATTGTGGGGGGCTTTCAGCCTCCGCCGCTCAACCATCACCATGGTCTGCTGATATTTCGCATAGGCCGCCTGCGCATCCCAACTGGCGATATCCAGCGTATAGCGTTCGAGATCCTTCTGGATGCCGGACCGCTTGTACGTCAATTCCAACCGCCGCAGTTCGAATTCGCTGACCGATCCGGGCACCTTTCGATTCGCCGCCTGCGCCGCATCCCATTCCGCCTTCGCGACTCCCTCGGCCAATACATACGCTTGGACACTCAGTTCGTTTTCCGCCTGCAGCTTCTTCGACAGATATTCGAATTTGGCCATGTCGGCGGCTTTCACGAGTTCATCGTCGTTGATTCGGGCCACAAGTTGGTTCTCGGTGACGTCATCGCCTTCTTTGACGTCCACGGATGCGAGCATCCCCGCCTCGACAGACGCCACGGGAACGCGTTGGAAAGCCACCAGAAAACATCCATCGATGACGGCCGGATCGTCCGTCGGCGTGGTCTCGACTTGACCGGATAGCGCGAACAACAACGAGGCCCACGGGATGAGTGATTGCATGCGGTTACTCCGAGGAATCCACTTAGAAGGCAAACAAACGAACCTGGACCCACTCCAAAAGTTCGTGGAACCAGCAGTAGGCCACCGAGCGACGCCCGCAGTAGACGCTCGCCTTGACTTCTGCGCCCTGTGTTAGCTCCGCCAACCGCAGCCGCTTCTGGAGTTCGTTTTTGTCGATCTTCACTTTCAATCGATAGGCGTGACCATGTTGCTCATCCTGCGTCGCTGCATCCTGCATCTCTTCCAAAGTCCCGTCAAACGTCTGGCCAGCGTAGCTCTTCAGGATAAAGGTCACGGGAAGCTGTTCTTGCGGCTGTTCACTCTGCGCCCGCAACATGTGCCCTACGCGATCATCTCGCAGGTAGACCTCCAATTCCCATTCGCCGGACGGGTCGGCCACCTGCAGCGCTTCCTGCCCTCGGGTCACAGGACGATTGCGCAAGGCTTCCTTCACATCCCAAGTGGTGACACGACCATCGATTGGACTGACAATCGCCAGATTCTTCTTCTTGTCCTCCAAAATCGCTCAATTGCGTCTTCGCTCCGCGGATCTTCTGAACCAGGTCGACTTTCTGCAGTAACAGGTCACCCTGCGTTCCGGCCTGACTGCCCGGCGAGCTGGGGCTATCCGTCAAAATTTGCTCGACCACCCGCAACGAGGCACCGAAGGAAGCCAGGTCGCCTCGCAACTTATCAAGCTCCTGTTCCAGTTGATTGTTTTTCAACTGAACGAGCAGATCGCCCTGCTGCACTTCGCTTCCGTGGTCCACAAAGACCTCGGCGACCTCGCCATCTTCCTTCACGAAGACCTTGCTCCGCCGCACAGGCTCCAACGTTCCATCGGCCTGCAGCATGAAATCCTTGCGCACAAGAAACAACGCCAGCAACGTACCCAGAATCAGACCGGAAATCGCCAACGTTTTCGGCAAATTCCGAGCGGTGATCAACCACCGCGACTTGCCGATCGTACGCCACAACGGCATCAGAAACAGGCTGTTGTGTTCCTGCGCATTGCCCGATGGCTCGAGCGCTGTGCTGGCAAACCAGATCGACGCGTGGCGCAATCAAGTCACGCGACTGTACACTGTCAATCTGCTCAATGATCAACGATCCGATCACGTCGCCTTGTGCTGACTGATACGGCGACTGCGTTTCCGCCCCTAATTCATCATCCTTCTTTTCCTTGAAGGGATCGCTCTTGAACAGCGGAAGCACCGCCAGACTCTTCGTGTGCGATTCGTCGACATAGTCTTCCAGCGCAGTTTCAAGCTGCGGCGGAAGGTCCTGCGTTTCCCCGCTGTACCAAAGCGGCTCGCCTGTCGCACAGACTCGCGTCGCCAGACTGGACAACAAGGTCACGACGTTCGACCGAGTGTCCATCGTATCCTGGCCGCTGATCGCCTCCACCACCTGTTTGTGCCCGCGCGTCACCGTCACACTCACGCGGTCACATTCGATCAGCCGCCGGCCTTCGTTGGCAATCGTGTACGCGGTGTCCCGAATATCGAGACTGTTGTGGACCTCCTTGGAGAATTGGTCAATCTTGCCCCACATCTCCTGCCGACCGGCAAAATGACGCAGCTTCCGGGACTTGAGCCAGTCTCCGGCCAGCTCACTCATTTCCACCAGGAACCGCAGATAGCCCTGCTGACTGCCCGGCTGCGCAGTCGGGGCGCTGCAAAACCTCCAGCACGCCCTCCACCGAATCCTGCGTCTTCATCGGGGCCAGCACGAGCAGCGTTTGTGTCGGATTGCCGGGTGCATCGGTCTCACCCGAACCCGACATCGGCGGCACCAGCTTCGCCTCGCCGGACGTGATCACCTGCTGCAGCAGCCGGACGTGCCGGCGGCTGTCTTCCGATTGGTTGTCCAGCAGCATCGGGATTCAGATTGATCTGGTAGTCCAACCGCAACTGACGCTCGGACGTGATCGTCCAGACGGCTCCCCCCACAGCCGCCAGCGCCGTGACAATGCGACTCATCAACTTCCGCGTAATACTGCTCCGGCTCCACATCGGTCCGCGAAAGCTGAGCGATTTCTCGCACCAAACCGCGAATTTGCTGTCGAGTCTTCTCGATCGTGGCAGCATCGACAACGCCCGGTTCTGAACTCATGATCGTTTCACATCGCGGAGAGAGGAATGGGACGCGCGGCAACACGCGTCGATCGGAGAAAAGGTTAAGAATAGTTTATTTCTTTGTCATCAAATGGACAACACCCTGAGCGGCCTCCAGCCGAGGGACTCTCTTGAAACGTACCACGTAGGCAGCACGGGCGACGCGTTTACTGCGGCGTATCCAGGTACGGATCTTGCCCGAGCTCACGTTGCATTTTTTTTCGCTGTTTTTCATGGTGGAGCAGGACCATGCGGTCACGCAGGTGCCGCCGTTCGACCTTACGTTGGGTGCGGCGGAAAAAGGTGGACAGTCCCTCGACTTTCACGTCGTCTCGCTGCAATCGGCGGCAGATTTTCTCTGCCTTGGCCGGGTCCGAAGGCCGACTTGAGGATTTCGTCGTCGACCGCCAGAAAGCGGCGGTAGGTGCCGGGGTCACCTTGACGGCCACAGCGGCCGGCCAATTGCCGGTCGATGCGCGCCGCGTCATGGATCTCGGTCACGATCACGTGCAATCCGCCCAGCTTCCGCGACACCGTCGCCCAGTTTGATGTCGGTTCCGCGGCCGGCCATGTTGGTGGCGACGGTCACGCGTCCGGGCTGCCCCGCCTGCTCGACGATCGCCGCTTCTCGCGCAATGTGGCGAGCGTTCAGCACCTCGTGCTCGATCCCTCGATCGGTCAGCAATTCGCGAAAGCAGTTCCGACTTCTCGATGGTCCGCGTTCCGATCAGCACCGGTCGTCCCTGCTCGTGCTGTTGCGACAATCTCTTCGACAATCTGCTGCCACTTCTCTTCGCCCGTCTTGAAAATGAGATCCGTCGCAGCTGCTCGCGCTTCACGGGTCGATTCGTGGGGATCCGCACGAACGAGGCACTTGTAGATCTTGCGGAACTCGCGGGCCGACGTCGAGCGCCGTCCCGGTCATTCCGGCCAGGCGCTGGTAGCGCAGAAACAGATCTTGGATCGTGATCCGTGCCGCCTGTCCCGTATCGACGGTGACTTCGAGCTGCTCTTTGGCCTCGATCGCCTGGTGGATCCCGTCTCGCCATTTGCGACCCTCCGCCAACCGTCCCGTGAATTCGTCGACGATCACGATTTCGCCTTTGTCCGACACAACATAGTGCTGATTCAGCAGGAAATCCCGGCTGACCTTGATCGCCCGCTCCACAAATTCGTACGCGTCGATCAGCCCAACGCCATTCATCGCCTCCGGTTTTTGCAGGGCGCGAACCAGTTGTCGCCCCGCCGCGTTCAATTCGACCTTCTTCTTTTCGTGGTCATATTCGTAGTGGTCGTCTTCCTCGAATTGATCTGCCACCGCGGCACTCCAAGCGTACGTCGCGCGGATGGATTCCTCGTGCTCATCGCCAATCGCGCTAATGATCAAGGGCGTCCGAGCTTCGTCGATCAGAATGCTGTCCGCCTCGTCGACTAGCGCAAAATAGGGATCACGCTGCACGGGCCGCTCGCCCGCTGCCGCTTTGCCGGCCCCCAACGTGTCGAGAAACTCCAATCGCTCCTGCTTCATCCGCCGAATCACCAGCCGGTCACGCAAAAAGTCAAAGCCGAATTCTTTGGCCGTGCCATAGGTGATATCACAACCATACGCGTGCCGGCGTTGCGGCCGACTCATATCCGTCTGCACCACCCCCACCGTCAAGCCCAGCAGTTCGTACACCGGTCCCATCAGCTGGGCATCGCGGCCCGCCAGATAATCGTTGACCGTCGC
>CAVZLD010000014.1:0-852078 GCA_963776055.1 uncultured Planctomycetaceae bacterium
GTCTTGCGGATACTCTACGCGAGGCGACGCCGGGCTACGCATTCCCCGAGAAAACAGGGCCCGACATTCGACTGAATATCGCCTAGTGTAGTGGACCGTAGCCTGCGTGTGGAGTGTTGGTGGAGTGTTGACGTGACGCTTAGGATCCCTTTCAGATCTGGCACAAGAAGTGCGGAGGCTGCCGCCTCTCCAATCGTCATCGGTCCAGGAGCCTGCCTGATAACATTTTGTCAGCATTAGGGTTTCTTGCTGGCCAGGCGGAAGATGGGACCCGAGATATGACCCAGGGAATTCGAATCTTCCAGACCTATGCCTGTTGGTGCTACGGTGCCACAGTGCTTGGCGCCCATGTTGGTCGATAGAACAGGTCTCCTTCTATTCCCCAGGCTGGCAGGAATTCCGGCTTAATAACTAGCAGCTCATACCCGCCGTGTATCCATACATACACAAAGTCATTCGTCACAAAGTCAAGGTCGCCATCCCAGTCGCCTTCTGCCCACACTGAGTTCTGGGGCAATCCGTCTTCGTATTCTCCCGCGATGAACACTGATACGAAATCCAGGGTGTCGAATCGACCGTTGAGGTCTGAGTCGCCAGGCCATGTCGCCAGCATCATGGCGATGAGGTACTCGCGATCATTATGGTCGATCACTCCATCGGGAACTCCGACAAGACTGCCCTGTTCGTCTTCACTAGCTAAATCCATTGCCCGGAAGATTGTGTCGGTCGTATTCCCCGGTGGATTCAGCATGTAGTACGTCATCATGTCGATATCACCAGCCGAGATGTAGCCGGGGAGGATCGATCCCGCCGGGCTGTTGTCGATCAGCTGGTCTGGCACGGTGAACATCCCGTCGAAGTCAATCGTCTGGAGTAGGGTCTTCTCCAGAAGGTCATCAACAAACGCTTCCGTAAAGACGTCGACCTCTGGTTTGGTGTAGACCCATGTCTCAGGATTACCGTCGCCATCTTCATCTCGCAAGTCGCGCCATCGATCTGCCGGGTCTACTGGATCCGGATTTCCGTAGTACCCTGAGTCGAATTTTTCGTTGAAGTACGCGAAGTCCCAGACCGTGCCCTTAGCTTCCCACGCTAGGAATGAATACGCCTCCGCATCGAACAGGTCTAATTCAAACTCCGGGAATGAATCAAAATCCATGCCTGCGTCGTACTGCACTATGGCTCACGGGCAGCGCCACCGGACTTTGGCCAATAGGCATAGCAGGGCGCCGGTCACTAAGCTGATTAAACCAGTTGGCTCAGGGACAAACACGATATTGTCCAGCGACAGTGCAGCGTTGTTTTGCTGAGAGAAATTGAGCCTTAAGCGCATAACGGCAGAATGATCAAATCCGTCTGTCGATTCCAGGTCAAGAGTGAGCGAGAACGGATTGACTGAATCGGGAAATGGTACGCTCTTGGTTGCTATGTCTCCGTTGACATCTCTTGCCCGAAAAAAGATCCAGCCACCCATGTTACGTGCATAATCAACGTCTAGCACGAGCCGTGCCCCAGGGACCGAAAAATCCAGTGGAGCCACGACCACGGGCACATCGCGAAATGGATTTGCAGATGCGGCATAGTTAAAGCCCATAGTTTCGGGCCTCGTCTCAGAGTAATAGACAAAGTGCCCTCCGTCAGACGGGATGGTTGCCATTGTTGTAATTGGCTCCGGGAAACTTGGCCCTGGCGGTCCGTAGTCACCGGCATCAATGAAACGCGCCCCTGCCCAGACGTGGTTTACATCAAGGCCTTCTTGCGATACTGAGATCGTCTGATTGCTGCTGTATGGTGGGCGCGTATCCAGAGCAGGCCCGACTGTGAAGTCATCGATGATGATTGCACCAGCGGCTCCGCCCTGCATCATGCAGAGGATGGCCAACCACGCCACCAGCGTTCCTCGAATCATTGCATTGCTCCTCATTAAGCCCCGATGGTGTTCAACTGCCATTCCCCAACCCCATCCGTGGCCCATACTCTCATTGTCCTGCATGCTGAACGCAAAGCAATCATCTGCCCCGCTGAACGGCGGGAGAAGGACTCATAACAACCCGCTGGCACCCTTCTGGCCCAGGTGTGCATGCCTGGAGACTGGATTCACCCCCCGGCTTCTGGAGTACCGCTGTAAAATGACGGCGATGCGTCAGGGAGGACAGCTGGCAGCCCCGGGGACCTGTCACGTGCAAGGCTTCCACCAACGGCAGCGGAAGATGTAGCCGGGGATTGTGCCGCCAGGACCAATGCGCGAGTTCCACGGCTCGGGGGCACTTCTGGGGATTCTAAGGCCCGCAGCGTCCACCCCATGCTTTTGCACTTTCACGACTGTTTGCGTGCGTCCTGGCACTCAGAATGTGCCATCTACAGGTGGCTACCACGCCCGAAGCAGGAGGACCTCCGATCAGCGATCGTGTCGGACCGCACAAGGGAATTGGGGCCCCTTCGGCGGGCAGGCAAAAAGGGCTTCGGCTACCCCCTCACCAATCGTCACACCTCTGCAAGTTTCACTGACAGCTTAGTGTTACTTCGTGGGCCCCCGGTCTCAGTCCCAGTAGGGGAAGTAGACCTCGTTGACTGTTTCCTCCCCGAGGAAGCGATAGAGGTAGACCAGAAGGCTGTTGGTGTAGACGAAGTTATCGCCCCATACGGGCAGCATGCCATCCCGGTAGCCCGTCTCCAAGCCGTTTTCCACCCAGGCGGCTACGATGTCGAGCGAGTTGAAGTCGTGGTCGAAATCGGTATCCCAATCGCCCTCGGACCAGGTCGAGTTATCTGGTATGCCGTCTTCGTACTCCCCTACCACGAACACTTGAACCACATCAAGTGTGCTGAATATCCCATCCGCGTCTGCGTCTCCTGGCCACAACATCAGCGTGACGTCAAGAAGCTTCGTGATGTCTTCGACATTGATTGCGCCGGATCCATCCAAGTCAAACCAAGCTTGCTCTTGAACATTGCCCGTGTTGCCGGTGTAGTGGAACTCCTGGATCATGTCGATGTCTTCGCCAGTGATGCGCCCCCGACCGGTCGAAGTCGGCAATCTGCAGCTTGATCTTCTCGAACGTGTCGTCGACGAAAGCTTCGTTCATCATGGAGAACATCGAGTTCTCATCATCATGGCCCGCAAAGTTATCTCGGTTGTCTGTCACTTGCTGGTCCGTGCCAATCCAGCCCGTGAATGCATCCTGGATGTGACCGAAGTCCCAGGCAGTTCCGCGTGCCTCCCAGGCCAGGAACGCATACTCTTCGGCACTGAAGTATTTCTGCCCCAGTTCTTGAAGGTCTGGATCTAGGAACGGGTTCCAGGACCCGTCTGGCAACACCTCGTTGGGATAGCCATTCGGCTTGAAGCATGCAACGGTAGCGTCACCATCACACGGAATATTGAACAGGTCTCGGATGTACTGATAGTCCATCGCCTCGTCCGTCTCGATGGACACCAGCACCTTTTCCCCGCTGTTGTCGTCGGCTACGATTCGATTGTCTTCCTCGGGATAGAACGATTGGTGGTCCTGCCACTTGAACACGATGTAGTCGTCTTCTTTTCCTGGCTGTACATCCTGCAGTGGGTCAGCACTGTTTAGGTCCAGATTGATCTCATCGAAGATGTGAGCGTCAACCCCCAGGACACTCTCGTAGTAGTCGTTCTCGCCGGTCTGGTCTGCTCCGAATGCGTCGGGCGCAAACCAGAATGGTGCTACCACAGTAACCACGACGTCATTGAGCAGCTCCAAGCCCTGGGCATCGATATTCTCGTGTCTCAGGTCGTCTAGGATCTCGGTCAATAGTGGCGTCTGTGAGACTGGCGCAACTCCCCCTAGGTTCACATGCTCCTGATCTGGGACTGACGCCGTCTGCCTCGTTTCATCGGATACAACAATAAAGTGAACTGCCGCATTGGGGCGAAAATCATACTCCTTCAAATACCCTTCTGTCCCGAGCCCAGCTAGAGCTGCTTCCCAGGCGTCTTCTCGCTCCCCCACGTTGGCGAACCCACCGGCTTCCGGGAGGTCGTCAAAGAAGTCGTCGAATAGTTCTGCCGTTGTGAAGAGCTCTCCTGTAAATCCATTTGTGCGCAAGACACGTGCGCGTTCGTAGTCCTCGTCGGGGTCGCCCTGCCCAAAGGCGACAATGCCGTACTGGTTGGGATCAATATTGCCGATCCCCCCGGCTTATGAGCTTTTCCTCTAGCTCTGGCACAATATGGCTAACCCACGGCCGTACGGCATTTCCATTTCCAGTCGACGCTTGGCTGTCAGACTCATCAATCAGAAAAATGATGTCTGCTGATGATGCCAGGAGTCGCTTGTCTTCGAGTAGCTCCACCGTCATCCGACGAATTCTCTTGCGATCCCTCATGGCCCTGTACTCCATGGATACGCGGAATGAAATCAGAGGACGTGGGCCTACGCAGCTCACGACCCTAATTCGTAGAGAATGTCTTCTTTCTCCGGTGGCCGAGCAGGAGCGCAGTCCCGACTACAATGAGGGCGGCCCCGGCAGGTTCTGGGACTATGGTTACGCCTGCGAGATCAAATGCCGTGCCAGGCTTCGCACTAGTGACTGAATGGCAATCTGCGTTACGTTCGTCAGGTCGAACGGCTCGATTGGCGATATGGCGTCTAGCTCAATTAATACGGTGGCTCCGCCCATCAGATCGCCAAAACGCATTTCACCCACATCCAGTTTGCCGGATGGCGAGTTGTAGATGGCCACGTCCAGCGTTTTGTCTAGGTACTCCTGGCCTGCAGAGAAGTCGGAAAAATCTAGCTGCAGAACCCTGGTCTCCGGGGCAGTCACATCAACAGTGAATCCTTCCCAGTAGATGCCAATGCCTTCTGTCCCATCTGTCTGAAAACTGAGGATGCCATCACCAGTTGCTTCGAATGTGGTCGTCCCTGTCCCGTTGTCGCCAATTCTTACGCGACGCTCCGACGCAAAGACGTTCAGAAGGTCCACCGAGACACCAGCTTCTTCATACGGCTCAGTCACCTGAACGAAAAGTTCCCCGCTCAAGAAGTCATCCACGACCAGCTGGGCAGCACATGGCTGAGCCAGAAGAATCGCCATTCCAGCAATCAGTGTTCCGCGAATCATTGCATTGCTCCTCATCAAGCCCGCGATGGTGTTCATCTGTCTTTCCCCAACCCCATCCGTGGCCCATGCCCTCATTGTCCCCGCCGGTGACAGTTCGGCAAGGATCTACCCGGCAGATGGCCAGAATATGTGCGGTTCCTATCATCTCCCCTGGCAGCGGCATTCCGCCTGGAAACCGCAGTCGCCATCTGGCTTTTGTGTGTCTGGGCTGGCCTGCTGTAGAATCGCGGTCAGCGTCCGGAGCGCAGCTGGTGAATCGGGAACCCATCAGCTGCCCGGCATAACGCCGTGGCGCCGGCGAGGCGTCGCAGAGATGCATTGGGGCAGGCTGGGACGGCATCTGCACGTCTGGGGGAAAGGGGGTAGTGTCGGATTCCCGTGGCATGGCTGGGTGTTGTGCCGATCACGATGCGGACGATCTCTTCTGCGTGCGCTCCGACTTCCTCGGGACGATCCTGTGCCACTCGGAAAAGTCGATGAACGGCTCACTCTCTGCGCGGTCACGCCCAATGGACTGCCCTGCGTGGAATGGGAGATCGCCGTAGTGGTGGCTCCCGCACTCGCTCAAATCTGCATCAACGGCTCGGCAAAGGTCGGGTTCCACTGGTCGGAGATGGACTGCTGGCTCCTGTCCAGACAACGAGATCGGTTCTCAGTGCTGCGAACGGTGACGCTTCCGAGATCTCGACGAAGCGTTTGTGTGCGAGAAGCAAGCCATTTGGCACAGGCGCGGAATCGACGTGCCGCAGTCGGTGGCTGACAGCGCATGCCGAAGCTCTTGCCCAGCAGATTCTACGACTTCTGCAGGCGACCACACCGAGGACAAGAATCGGGCGACGCGATTGCCTCGTTCCCCGCAGTTTTGGGCTGCTCCGTCGACATGTTGATGATCTCCCATTTGTCTTGGGGGCGGTCAACAGGATTCTCAGTGTCGGCGAGGAAAAGACGCTTGTCTCTTGCCATTCTACGCCTCTCATTCGGACACCACGGAGCGTAGTTGGCGAACGCATTGTATGACGTCATCCCGCAAACGTGTCTTGCATTTCGAACGTCTTGTGAAACCGCAGCGGGTCTCCGCCATCAAGACCTCGACGATCGATGCCTTCATCGCGCGGCGCCGCAATGAACGAGGGCGGAAACCAGGCTCGACGATTTCGCCGGCATCGGTCAACAAGGAGCTGCGCCATCTGCGAGCGATCCTGACGGTGGCGCACGATTGGGGCCACCTGGAGGCTGTGCCGAAGATCCGAATGCTGAAGGAGCCGGGGAAGCTAATTCGTTACGTGACCCCAGAGGATTTCGCCAGGATCTACGAAGCCTGTGAGTCAGCACGGCTACCGGAAGGTCGTGCCTGCGCATCTGCGGATTGGTGGCGTGCATTGCTGGTCTTCGCCTACATGACAGGTTGGAGGATTGGCGAGATTATGGCCTTGAAGCGACACGACCTCGATCTGGCAGCCGTCACGGCGATCACCCGAGCGGAAGACAACAAAGGCGGGCGCGACGAGCTCATCCCGCTGCATCCGATCATTGTCGAACATCTCAAGCGAGTTCAGAGCTTTGACAAGCGAGTCTTTGCCTGGGACTATCACGAGCGGACGCTCTGGAGTGAGTTCTACCGGATCCAGAAGCATGCCGGCATTCACCTTCCCTGCCACGACCGACACGAACACACGCAGGCGTGCCACCTCTACTCATTCCACGATTACCGCAGGGCCTTTGCCACTGCCAATGCCGGCCGGCTGTCTGCTGACGCTCTGCAGGCCCTCATGCGCCACCGGAGCTATCTGACCACGCAGAAGTACATCAACATGGCCCGGCAACTCGACCAATCCGTGGAAGAGCTGCACGTGCCGCCCATCCTGAAAAGGGCCGCCAACTAGCCGCGCCGGCCTACCAGAGCTTCTGCGGACTGCCCGCCGTGGCCGTCACCGGCTGGCGGACCGTCCGTGGAGTGTTCTTGGAGTGTTGAGAATCTCCGATCGACGTAACTCCAATGAGGCTGCAGGGGCTTGAACCCTGGACCTACGGATTAAAAGTCCGTTGCTCTACCGACTGAGCTACAGCCTCCCAGGCGACTTCTCCAGCATCGCAGCGAGACATTCTAGCAGCGGCGATCCGTCCCGCAAACCGTATCCCGATTTTCCCCGGGACCGATTCATTCCGGCACAGCCGGTGGAATTGCTGGGAATTGCGATCCAATCATCTGCGCCGACGGATCGCAAGGGCTCGGAACACGAGGATCATCCACTCGCAAAACGGAACGCAGGGCTCACTCGCGATGTAGGTCGATGAACAGCTCTTGCCCGCGTGATGCAATCACTGCCAAGCGACCACATCGCCGGGCGGAAGAAATGGCTCTCGTGATTCAATTCTCAAACCGCCGCACCTCATCGCATCACCAATCGCAAAAGATGCAAGAGAGCAGCCTTTCGAACTCGCCTTCGAACTCTGCCCCCTTTTGGGAAATCTGGGCAATTGCCAATCTCCCCAGTCTGCCCCAAAGGAGGCACAAGGAATCCTGTTCGGCACGAGAGTTGTGGGGTGGGCCTCAGCGAGTCCAGGATGTGGCGGATTGCGGAGAACAGGCCGAGCAGTTGCCCACCAGAATGCGGTCGTGGTCTGGCACAGGCGCATCGAACCGATCAGGACCGGATGCAAATGATCGAGAAACCGTGTCGGATTCTGATGGGCCGCGGCTCGGTCCCTTCGAAAGCGTCCCGCGCGATCCGCTCGCCTTGGCGCCATACAAGTCGTGTGCCGAACAGGATGGAGGCCGAGTCAGTAGCGTTGACAAGAATCTTCAGAGTCGTGGCGGACGGTTCGGGAATGCAGCCCATCACAATTGCGCCACCATACGCATCCAGCGCCCCCTCGGCGGCCGCCGAGGTTCATTTGCGACGCTGCTCAGAGTGAGTCGTGGCGCATGCCTCCTCGGAGGACTCCTGCTTCGGTCGCTCCGTAGTTGTCTCGGAACCAAGGAACAATGGGCCGGCTGTTAGGAACACTCAGCCAGATGCGAAGAATATGCCGTTTCCTGGCCGGATCTGCGTGATCTACGAACTCCGTTCGCCGATGAAAAGTAACCCAATTGTTCAGCAACAGGATATCTCCCGGCTGTTGACGAATGCGCAGCGCGCAACGTCGGATCTTCGGCGAGTTCGTCCAGGAAATCCAATGCCTCTCGCTGACGGCTCGACATATCAGGCAACTCGGGTGAATCGTAGGCGCGTTCCATCAGCACGCGTAAGTAGCTGCCGGCGAAGTGACCTTGGCAGAAGGAAAAGACCGGTTGCCTGCAGTACGATAGTTCGTTGCCGTGATCAACGTTGTGTCGCTTGTAATAGTATGGCTGTATCAACTCCTCCAAAAGGTCGGGACGCCGTTCTCGCACTTGGTTGTACAGTGCTGCAGAGCTAAGTAATTCGTTTTCGCCACCGGACATCGCCTGCTGAAGGCACATGAATGCGATCACATCGCATCGATCGGTGTGAAAACTCAGTCGCTTCCGCGTATTCGGCCCGCGTGCTCGTGGATCGTCAGGACGAAAGCCTTCGTCCCGCACATGGAAGATCCGTTGGCCTGTTGCTGTTTGCGAAACCGGCGTCCCAAGGTGCTGCGCGATCCCCCAGAATATGCGAGCGGCTTGCTGCTCGGAAAAACTCTCCACGGGAAACCCGCGGATCATCACCGCGCCGGAGCCGTTTTCCAGCGAATCCTGGATTTTGGAAAGGCGCTGGGAAACGGTCGGCAATGGAGCGGCCTCCCGGGTGATTTCATCCAATTCCGTATCAGCCACTTGAGCTAACTCTTCCACCTCGCGTTCGCTCAGTGTCCACAGCCAGTCGGCACGTTCAAACAGCTCGGTCGCATACCAGACAGCAGGGGAATCAATGGAAGCTGACATTTGGTCGCCTGATTGTTAAGTTTCTTGAGTTTCACACCGACCGGGAAATCAGAACAAAAGACCTCAAAGCGTAAGTTCTGAAGTTGCACATTCGGCGTGCATCCTAACCCGAAGCGCGAGTTTTGAAGTTGCACGTTTCGATCTTTCTCAACCCGAAGCGTAAGCGAGGGAACACTTTCGAACCGTGGGGACGTGTCTCCCTCGCTGACGCTTCGGGTTAGGATTTCGCGGGCATTCCGCACATCGGAGGAGGGAAAGTCGGAAATGTGCAACTTCAAAGAGCGTAAACGAGGAGACGTAGGGCACGACCTCACGATCATGGTTAGCGGGCGATTCGGGCTTCCGCGGGCTCTCTTCACTCGACCGGAAACCTCAGCACACACACATCGATATCGTTCGTGTCACAAACACCGCTGGAGACATTCTTGTCGATGGCTCGAAACATGAGGCGTCGTTGGTAGAAAAAGGGGAGGCAGCTAGTCCTGTTCGGCACACGAGTTGTAGGGTGGGCCAAGGCGAGCGCATTGCGCGGGCCGCTCCCCAAGGGACCGAGCCACGGCCCACCAGAATCCGACACGGTTTCTCGAACATTCGCATCCGGTCCTGATTGGTTCGACACGCGCTGTGCTGGACCGTCGCCGCATTCTAGTGGGCCAACGCTCGGCTTGTTCTCCGCAATCCGCCACATCGTAGACTCGCTAGGGCCCACCCTACAACTGGCTGAGCAAATCCCGTGCCGAACGGGATTGGGACGTAGCCAATCGCGTGCCAAAGGCAATCGGCTGCGTCCCCTTTCCCGTCTCCTACATCCTGGCCATTTCGAAGAGTCGATCGCATTCATCGGCCAACACGCCACCTATGATCTTGCACCGGGCAAAAGCAGCCGAAGCCGCGACTTCGGTCGCGCTCAGGCGGAATTGATTCCAGCCCAGTTCGACCAGCTTTGCGATTGAAGTGCCAAAGACGACCTCAGGAATTCCAGCCCAGATAATCGCAGACTGGCACATGCAACAAGGCTCCGCCGTTGTGTAGAGTCGCAGGTGACCCCATCGGTTCAGGCCACTGCCGGCGTACCGATTGATCGCGTCAATCTCGCCGTGCAGGATCGGGTTTTCGGCCGATCGATTGAGGCCTTCCATCACCGTCCGGTTGCCCTCGACATCGACTAAAATCGCGCCAAACGGAGCGAAACGGTTCTTGCGAGCCACCTCGATCGCCCTGCGCATGTGGCTTTGATGGTCAACCAAGGGAACCCTCCTGTAGCTGTGTTCGGCGATAAAAGAAGCAGTAGCCATCCCGTGTCGTCGGAGACGCCGAAAGGTTCACTAATATTAAATGCGAGGCGATCTACGTGCCCAGTCCCGGGTCTGTGGAATTTGCCGAAACAGCTTCTTCCGGCGGAAGATCGCCCAACCGCTGCGACCTTGAGATCGCTCAGCAAACGCTCCGTTTGTTGTCATCTTCGAGAAGGCGCCTATCGTGCGAATGTAAGTGCGACAAAGACCATCCTAGAGGAGAATTCCGAACGAGGACAGGAGCCGGTTCGGAGTAACTCCAGGCCGCGGCGACGACACGACCGCTTGCCACGGATTCGTGTTATCGCTGCAAAAATCAACTCCGTTGAATCGACCGGAGTGATGTAGGTGCTGGAAACCAGTTATCCGCCGAGCCACTGCCGTCGAGGCCTCGAAGCGAATTGCCGAGAGCGCGTATACAGACCGGGAGCGCAAGGCAAACGATTGCGTTTACACGGGATTAGGTCAGACCACCGAAAGACGTCTTGGCCTGACTGCGATCTGTCATTCCGATTCTGCAGCATCGCAAGACATATCGCTGTCCATGACAGCACAGTAAGTTCGCACAAAGTGCGTGCGGAGAATGTCCAAGCATTGGCAGATGACTTCCACGGTGGCTCGACCACGTCGAACAATGACGGTCCGTTCGGGTCTCCGCTCGGCATATTCGGTTGGGGAGGAGCAAAGGCGTGACGACATCGACTGCGGAACTCGTGGCTAGATTACCCGATTCGCTTCGTGAGGTGCTCGCGTTCTAACTCAACGGCCGGAACAATGCGCAGGCGATTTCGTGCTGTATTGGATGAGAACGGCGGTGCGTGTCGACGAGAATCCTGCGCTCGACACTGCCATCGAGTTGGGGAACCAGCTGAGCGTGCCCGTCTTCATCTACCACGCACTTTCAGAGCGATATCCCTACGCATCCGACCGGCACCACACGTTTATCTTAGAGGGAGCACGAGACATTCACGCCGCATGCGACAAGTTGAATCTCGCCTATGCGTTTCACCTAGAAAAACCAGGCAACCGTGGCCCCCACTTGCGGAAGCTGTCGGAGCGGGCCGCGGTCGTCATCACGGAAGACATGCCGGTTGAACCACTTCGCCGATGGACGCACTGTTTCAGCGAGAAACTCGATACGCCGATGGTGGCGGTCGATACCGCCTGCGTCGTACCGATGCAGCTCATCGGCAAGGCCTACGAGCGGGCTTTCGCATATCGCAAGGCAACAAGTCAGCTGTACGCACAACGCCTCACGCGCGTGCCCCACGCTGTTACGCCCGCAGTAAATGCCCGCGTCCCCGACGACCTGCCGTTCCAAAGCGTTGACCTGCAATCGGCAGACATCGCCGAGCTTGTAAGCCAATGTGAAATTGATCACGCCATCGGCCCGGTTCCTCTCACCGTTGGTGGTTCCGCGGCTGGGTACGAGCGATGGGATCAGTTCAAAATGCAGGGACTATCGAAATATGCGCGACTGCGGAATAACGCCCTAGTCGATGGCGTTAGTCGAATGTCGCCCTATTTGCACTACGGCATGGTGTCGCCGATGCGAATCGCTCGCGAAGCGGCAATGATCGACAACCAAGGTGCCGAGAAATACCTCGATGAACTATTGATCTGGCGCGAGTTAGCTTACGCGTTTTGCTACTACCGCAGAGATCACGGTCGCATCTCGGCACTACCAGCTTGGGCACTCAAAACGTTGGCTGATCACGAAGTCGACCCGCGCCCCTCCTTGCCCTCGTGGGAGAGGCTCGCTCGAGGCAAAACCGGCGATGTGTTATGGGACGCGGCTCAGACATCGCTGCTGATGCACGGTGAACTCCACAACAACGTTCGCATGACTTGGGGTAAAGCCATCGTGAACTGGACGGCCGACGCGAGACGTGCGTTGGCCATGATGATCGATCTCAATCATCGCTATGCACTTGATGGCCGCGACCCGGCATCTTATGGCGGCATCCTTTGGTGCCTGGGACAGTTCGACCGTCCGTTTCCACCGGCACGACCAATTTTTGGAACGGTGCGCGATCGCTCATCCGCTCAACATGCGAAGCGACTCGACCCGGCAGCCTATCGCGAACGAACAACGCGACCGCTACATAACCCGATGCCAACCGTCGCAGTCATTGGTGCGGGCCTGTCAGGAATCGTTTGTGCTCGAACACTCGCCGACCACGGCTTTCCCGTAACGGTTTATGAAAAGAGTCGCGGTGTTGGCGGCCGGATGGCGACTCGCCGTACGGAAACCGGCTTTCAATTTGATCATGGAGCTCAGTATTTTACGGCTCGCGACAGTCGGTTCAGCCGATACGTCAATTCGTGGATTGATGACGGGATCGTCAGGCCTTGGAGGGGAAGAATTGTTGTCTTGGAGAACGGAGAGGTAACCGGAGAGAAGAGTGGAACGGATCGATTTGTTGCCGTCCCGCGGATGAATGCGATCTGTAGACACCTCGCGAATGACTTGGAGATCCAATTCCAGACACGCATAGAGCCATTAAAGCGTGAGGGAAAACAGTGGCGGATTGCTGACGACAAAGGACAAAGGTTGGGACAGTTCGACGTCGCTGTCGTGTCCGCTCCAGCTGGTCAAACGACGGAGATGTTACAAGATGTGCCCTCATTGGCCGTACGCGCCGGCGACACCGTGATGCAAGGATGCTGGGCTGTGATGCTTGCATTCTCAAGCTCATTGGGACTCGATTTTGAAGGCGCGTTCGTCCATGGTTCGCCGTTGTCTTGGATCGCCCGAAACAGCAGTAAGCCGGGTCGCAGTTCCGAGCCAGAGACCTGGGTGTTGCACGCCTCGGCGGAATGGACACATGCTCACCTGGATCAGCCGGCGGAGTCGATAGCCCAGATGCTGACAGAAGAGTTATGGCCGGCCATCGGCCTTTCGGCGACACACGCAGATTTCAGCATTGCGCACCTTTGGCGCTATGCTCTGCCGCCCGAGCCTTTGCCGGAAAGGTGCCTGTTTGATCCGGAAAGGCGGGTTGCTGCCTGTGGTGACTGGTGCGGCGGCCCGCGCGTGGAAGGAGCGTTCTTGAGCGGAGTATCCGCGGCCGGACGCGTCTTGGGACTCCTCAAAACCGATCTCGCATCTAGAATTTTTGACCAGCAGCGTTTGCTTTTCTGAATACGGTACAGTCACCACGATCAGCCAAATGACGTTGGAGGCAGTCGTCGCTCTTCGTCTCGATCGACGGGAAAACGAAGGCGATCGCGCTGAGACGCCAGCCAGCAGGTCGCTCAAATCTCGCCACATGGCCAACTCGACGAGGATGCGTTGAAGCAGACGATCCCAAACCACCAACCGATCATCGCGACACGAAATCGGTTGGGCACTGCGGGCCAATCGCTATGATGTACAGCGAAGCAGAAATCGAACTCGCGCGGCAACTCCGTCGCAGTGGTCTGGCGTGGGAACCGCAACCGGGGCACTACGTGTATGACGAAACCGCGTTCTGCAAGCAGCCTTCGCCCTTTCAGGATCGGGTCTACTTTGTTCTGAACTACCCGTACTTCATGAAGGCCGTGGGAGGCGTAGACCGGTTCAAAGAAATCATGACATGGCTTCCCACGTGGGAAGATGCACGAGAGATCCTTCGGTCTCTACGCGTCGCGGATGACCAGATTCTCGACTACCTGCGCGAAGCGGGCGCCTTCGAAAACGGATGTGAGCGTCTTCGACTTTACGAAATGATCGCTTCGGCACTTCGAAGCGAAGCCGGCTCGGCAGCGGCAGGCGAATGAGTGACCCGGAGTCGGCTGTGCAGGTAGTCTGGTTCAAGCGAGACTTACGCGACGCCGATCACGCTCCCCTATCCAAAGCCGCCAGATCTGGGCGGTGTCTTTGCCTGTACGTGTAGCCGTATGAATCGACCGCCGTTAACGACAACGCAACCGCTCAACGTGACTGCGACGAAGGTGCGCGATGGACTGATGCGACCATCAGTGCGGCCCCTGACGGTACACGAAATCGACACCTGCTTGGTCATCCGCAGTGACTCGTTTTCTCTTCATCTCACAGACGATGCAGGGCCAGGCAGTGCACAGACTTCGACATTCGGGGCAGCGACGAGGGACCTTGAGCCGGTCCAGGACGATTGTCCGTGGACGAGCAATCGTGCCGTCCCAAATTCTTTGAACTGTCGACAGGGCGACTCCTGTGCGTTGCGCTACAGTCTCTAATGAAGCACTAGGATCATCCGTGAGCGCCTTAACGACCTTGTCATAACGCAAGACGCTAATTGCACCGTTGCTGATCATGCTGGTCACCGGCTCGCTTCTCAAATGGGACGTTTGCGTGAGGTTGTCTCGCCGGCATAGATCGTACGTCCACCGTCGACGGGCAGACAGATTCCGGTGACAAACTGATTCAGAATTAAGAACTTGACGGCATCGGCGACCGCCCGCGGATCATTGCCGTTCTTCACGAGCGTCGAATCAATCAGAGCCTGTCGTTCATCTTCGCCGCAATCAGCAGGAAACATGACGGGACCTGGATGGATACAGTTAACCCGCACCCGGGGGTTGCGATGGGCAAGTTCTACGGCAAGCGTCCTCGTCAATGTTGGAATCGCCCCCTTCGAGACGAAGTAGGGAGAATGATCAAGATACGGGCGCTCAATCGCCCAGTCGCCAATTGTGATGATCGCACCACCTTCTGGTTGCTCAACCATTCGCAATCCAGCTCGCCGTGCACAGAGAAAGGTACCTAGGGTGTTTACATTGAAGTCGCGCCAGAGATCGTCCGCCGTGACTTGCTCCAGCGGAACAGATTCCCAGATCGAGGCGGTAGTGACCAGGACATCCAAACGTCCAAACTTCTGCTCAACGCCGTCGAAGAGGGTGTCTACTTCAGCCTGAACAGCAACATTGGCCTGAAACGATTCGCAGGTCACGCCAACGCCGCGCATCTCTTCCACCGTAACGTGTGCCGCGTCGCGCGATCCGTGGTAGTGAAGAGCAATCGCGTATCCATCTTCCGCAAGGGCTTGGGCGATGACGTTGCCCACTCGGCGTCTGCCGCTGCCGGTGACCAAAGCCACTTTTTGAGTCGATCCTGTCTTCATTGGAGTGGCCTCTTCAATCACGCCAGCGCCAGGGCCCGGCAGGTCCAGTCAAGGAAAAGCGGGAAAACGTGCCGCGAACAACAAGGACGAGAGAAATCACAGACCGTTACATGATTCGCTGTCGTTCATGAATGACGCCACACTGCGTCACCTTGAAACCCGCTATTTCCAACTACTCCCAACCTTCCGAGCCCGCAGAAAACTCGGGCCCACCGTCGCGGTTACGAACCTGACCGCCAACAAAACGGACGATGAGAAGCAGCAGCCAGAGGCAGTACTAACCGCAGTCCCGCGATGTTGTGTAACGTCACTGCCCATCAAATCGCCCCTACTCCGTTCGAATGACACGATTCAACCGTCCCGACGGGAATCGTCTCGGTGGCAACATTCGGCATGAAAAGCCAGAGCAAGTTGATCCAATGCATCGCGAGGAAAACCACCGATTACGGAACGAGCGTCTCGCGATCTCGGCGATGGGCGCGTCATCGGGCCGAAGAAAGGTCGCAAGACGCAACCGATGATCAACAGCAGTCTGGCGAACTGCCAACCTCTCCCACTGCCAAGTAAAAAGTCAGGCGATTTCCTGTAGCGGCGGTTTCAAAACCATTTTTGGGAAGGGCGAGGCTCCCCCCGAACGGTTACGAATGCTCCTGATCTACCGATTTCGCTACTCACTTCACGACCCTCCTCCGTAGACGTCAACAACCAGTCTTCATTCGGTGGCTTCAGCGAGTTGCGTCGCGAAATCCCTCGCGTCCAACATGAAAGTTTTAACAGTTTTTGATACTTGTCGATCAAGTCACGCCACCTACGCTGCTAATGCAAGCCGGACGTGTGTCAGGCAGCACCAACCCAGCGAATGGAGACTCCTAAAATGGCGAACGGACAAGACACCCGCACGTGGCCTGAATTAGCAATTGGACTCTACGACAAGTTGACCGGTCGTGACGCGGAAATCACCTACGGCTTCGATCAATTTGAGCTTCAGGTGCCGAGTTCGGCTTCCGCAGACGCAGAACACGCCCGCTGGAAGGTGAACGGCACGGTGCGTGTCTCAACGCGTGACCGCAGCTCGTCGGAAAAGTAGAGGGAGACATGTCGTCACAACTTGCTGACATACATGCCAACCTGGACTGTGATTTAGACGGAACACCCTTCTCCGTTCGTTCGACAGGAGGTCACACCATTGTGGAAGTCCCCGATTTGGCGACCGGGCTGCGACTCGTCCAGCTCGGATCGCAGCGGGGTTACTTCTTTACATCGCTCCACAAGTGGAAACGTCTCTTGGATTCGACGCTTCACCGAGTTGAGTTGCGAATTCGCGGTCGAACGGTTGCCGCGATCGGACACGGCGTCGGTAGCCGCGGGTGGAAGCTGCTCGGGCTTCCGACGCTCGCTCTGGAACCTATCGCTCTCGTATCGACGCTCGTGTCCCGCTCGAGGTGAGATGCTCAGTCCATCGTGCTAGATCCGCTGAGAGTGAGACCTTGTGTCTACCTTTACTGCATCTCCAGTGACGTCTGTGCGGAACGTCGCCCGGCGTCCACCGTTCAATCTGAACAGCGTCAAGCTGCTGATGGCGATTACAGGCTCAGGCTTGCTGACCTTCGTCGCCGTGCACATGTTCGGGAGTCTTCAAATCTATCTCGGGCAGGAGGCGTTGAACGCATACGTCAAAAAGCTGAAGGACATGCCAGCGGTTCTCTGGCTGGCGCGGTCGGGGCTGATTGCATTTCTTGCCGGTCGTATCCGCCAACACCGGCGGCGCTCCTGACGGCAATGCCATCCCAATCGCTCAGCAGGATGCCGAAGATGCCATGGATGCTGCCGCATGCATCGGCTGCGGTGCCTGTGTTGCTGCGTGTAAGAACGCGTCGGCTATGCTCTTTACAGCCGCGAAGGTTTCGCATTTGGCTCTGCTGCCGCAAGGGGAGGCAGAAAGAAGCGAGAGAGCTCGGCGAATGGTCGCCCAAATGGACGAGGAACAATTCGGAAGTTGCACAAACCAGGGTGCGTGCTCTGCGGTTTGCCCGAAAGAGGTGAGTCTTGATTGGATCGCGAAACTCAATCGCGAACACATGCGCACTCAGTTCGCAAAAGCAACCTAGCAGGAAGGAAACAGCGCGGTCATGAAACACGAGGTCAACCAGTTGGCAATGCGTCCCTAGGAAAATGGTAGAACGTCGTCCCGAATCTAAGCGCAGGCAACAGGCAGTTCAGATGCTGCAGCGATGAAAACGAGCTCTGTTTGCTCGGCGCGATCCGTCACAATGTAGACATGCGTGTCGACCAGAAGTAGGCGCACACAGACTCCTGGTGTCTCGTCAAGATTCCGACCGAGGGTTGTGTGCCTGGCTTTGAGAGTGCGGACGCTTCGCAACGGGTCCCCTTACCCGACCGGCCAAACCAGCGGCGCCCCATTCTAGAGCTTGACACAGCATAAGTAGCTGATATGAGTTTACGAATGCCAATCTTCAATTACAAATTCACCGTAAACGCTTCATTGCGAGCTGTTCGTGAGTTTCACTCGGATACCAGGGCCCTCAAGAGGCTGACTCCTCCGCCGACAATTGTCCGGCTACACGAAGTGGAACCTCTGGACGAGGGGTCGGTTTCTCGTTTCACTCTTTGGATCGGACCGCTACCACTGCGCTGGAAAGCCGTACACCGCGATGTATCCGAGAGAGGATTCACTGATGTTCAAGCAGAGGGTCCGGCCAGAAAATGGGAGCACACACACCGGTTCACTCCCGTGTCAGCAAACGTCACTGAGATCCAGGAGCACATCGAATTCGAACACAAACCGGGGTTCTGGGGAGCCGTGACGCGGACTCTATTCGCTCGGCCCAACCTGCTCCTGATGTTTGCGTTCCGAAAGCAAGCCACGCGCTGGTATCTGCGTCGCGAGAGCACCACATGCTAATTCAGTTGATATTGTCAACTCGCTCTGTCGGATAACGATGCCGCAACGACGCACCATGCACCGAATCGTGACCATGACGGCACTTTCGCGCGGCAGACGCTCAAAGTCTCTTCGTCCCAGGGACGAGGCACAGAGGGCTCGCGACTGCTTAATGGCTCGAGGCCAAAGTCTATCACAGGATCCGGCACCCACTGGTCCTCCGCGTTCACGGGTGACAGACCACTCTACATTGATCTCGGCCTCGAAGGAGATTTCCGACAGCATCCAGAGAAGTCCCCAAGTGATAGGCAGGCTGATCGTGGATCACTTTATGATGGCTGCCGCAGGAAACGTCTCTCGCAAGGAAGTAATGCTTATGTTAGGTGTTCATCCGCAGCGAGCCGGCAGCCAAATCATTCGAGCCGGGTTCGATACTTGCTAGGGCAAGCTAGTGATACTGCTTCCATTTGGCGTAAGATACAGCCGAATCATGATGGCGGATCGATGCGACCTGCCTTGGTGCGACGATCTTCGATGCGCCTCGGTCTGGAGCCATCAAAGCCCCGTGGGAATCTGACAAGTGAATGAGCATGTCTGTCTGCTGCTGAACTTTGCTTCGACATGGGCGATGATCGGACTGATCTGGCTGATTCAGATCGTCCATTATCCCCTGTTCTCCAGAGTGGGTGCGGAACAATTCCAGAGGTATTCAGAAGATCACCAGCGACTGATCACTTATCTTGTTCTACCTCTGATGTTCGTTGAATTGGGGACAGCTTGTATTCTGTGGGTGGCTCGGCCGACCGGAATTTCAAATGCGTCGGTCGTGGCCGGCATCGTGTTGCTGCTCGTGATTTGGGGATCGACTTTCTTGATCCAGGTCCCTCAGCATGGAAAGCTGTTGACCGGTTACAACGCCCAAGTGTGCCGGCAATTGGTGTTCTGGAATTGGATACGGACAATCGCCTGGAGTCTCCGAGGCTTGATCACCGGATGGATGGTCTGGCGCGTAATGACGACATAGTGCGCCTTGATGTTGACACGATCGACATCCAGATGTCAGCTGAAACGAATACGATCTTTAGCACTCTTGACCTGGAGATCTTCGAACGAAGTACTCTATTCCCCTTCGCGAGCAGTCGTGTGCAAAAACCCGCCGTCACAGGATCGCAACGGTGAGTTACTGCTGTTGCCCGCTGAAATTGCGCGTCAACTACCTTTTCCGCCGCGATGGTGCCGGGCTTCGAAGACTCGCCCATGCTCAATCTTCCTTGAACACCCGATGGGCGATCGGTGGCGACCGATACGGCTTTGGATTACTCGACCTTGGTCGAATAGTATCGGGCTTGATCGGTCGTGAAGTTCCCCATGTACGCCGCACCTCGCAAAAGGCTTGTCGAAGCCCGCGTAAGGCGACTCATCAGACTTCCGGCACGGGGCTTAGTAACTGTCACAATTACCATGATCCTCTATATTCTGGGGGGAGCCGTCATCGAACCGGGCCCGAAGAACATGGCGCACGTCCCGACTTGCCGGTTTGCGACCTAATGATGGGACTACCATCCCGTGATGCAAGAACCCTCGTTTCTGGCGGTGTGAATCATGCAGAACCACCTGTCGCCGCGGCAATTTGCGGAAGCGATCGGCGTGAGCGAGTCGTCCGTGCGGCGCTGGGCGGACGATGGCCAGTTTCAAATGACGCGTACACGAGGTGGCCACCGCAAAATTGCCCGGGCCGAGGCGATCCGGTTCATCCGAGCGACTGCCGCTGAGGTCGTGCGACCAGACTTGCTGCAAATCAGTGAGCCACCCCATCGACACGGACGGGCGGCAGCTTTCGGCGCACAGCACGAAGAGCTTCTGAAGGCCCTACGCAAAGGAGACGGGGAGGTCTTTTTTGGACTTCTCACGCGGATGTACGTCAACGGAGTTAGTGTGGCGGACATCTGCGATGGCCCTCTCCGCCAAGCCATGCATGAAATCGGTTCCCTCTGGCCCGCCGACAAGAAGGCGATCATGATCGAGCATCGGGCGACGAATTTGTGCATCGACGCTCTGAACCGTCTTCGCGCAAACTTTACCGGGCCTCAGAAGTCAACCGTTATTGCCGTCGGTGGTGCCCCCGAACAGGATCCTTACATTCTGCCATCGCTGATGGTGACGACTGTTTTGACGGACGTTGGCTTTCAGGCGGTCAACCTGGGGCCAAACACGCCCCTGGATGTGATCGCGCAATCGGCCGAACAACGACATACAAAGCTTGCCTGGGTGTCCTTCACGGCACCACTTCCAAAAACGAAGGGAGACGCACTGCTAGAAACACTCGCGAACAGCCTGCGCCGCAGGAAAGTGCACCTCGTGATCGGCGGCCAAACGGCTACAAAGTACACGCTTCCGGCAAGCCGTTACGTTCACACGTTTCCGTCGATGTCCGAGATGGCTGGCTTCGCAAAGGCACTTCTCAGCGAATAGGCGGACGCACGAGCCGTGTTTCAGCTGAAGTTGACTTCACTCTGGGAGGCTTCAACCGAGGACTTAGGGAGAAATGGTGGGGATTGGCATCTACGGCTTTGCAACTAAAAACATATATGGAAACTGCGGGGACATTTCGCAGAAGCAGATCAACCACGCGGCTCCTTCAGCAAAGAAGCGTTCCGGATGCAAGCGAACCAGCAACCGAACTACCTGCAAGCGAAGAATGTCACCAAGGTGTATGGCGATTCATCGGCTCGCCACGCTGCGTTGAAGGGCGTGGACATGTTCGCCGCTGCAGGCGAATACGTAGCCATTCGCGGACCTTCGGGTTGTGGCAAGTCCACGCTGCTTCACATCCTGGGCGCGATGGATCGCCCCGAGTCGGGTGAAGTCTGGCTTAACGGACGCCGCCTGGACACGCTGCGTCCCGACCAACTGGCTGTTGTTCGCCGCAGACACATTGGCTTCGTGTTTCAGGCATTCAATTTGCTGCCCACTTTGAATGTGCAAGAAAACGTTTCGCTTCCCCTGTTGCTCGACGGCGTCGCCGAAACTGAATCCCGCGATCGAGCGGCTTCGGCTCTCTCCGACGTGGGGCTTGAGGCTCGTATCCATCACCGCCCCGCACAACTCTCGGGCGGCGAGATGCAGAGAGTCGCCATTGCTCGAGCACTGGCGATTGCCCCCGAGCTAATCATCGCTGATGAGCCCACAGGAAGCTTGGATAGCGCCAACGGCCATCGCGTTCTGGAACTGCTTGCCGAGCTCAATGGATCAAGAGGAATCACAGTCCTGATGGCCACACATTCCGAAGAGGCTGCCACTTACGCGTCGAGGAGCATTCATCTCAAGGACGGGAAACTGGAGAAGGAGACACACTCTCGTGTCCTACCTGCGACTCTATAGCCGCTTTGTGCTTCGAGCGCTGCTGCGGGAAAAAACGCGGAGTGTAGTCGCGGCGGCTGGAGTCGCCTTGGGCGTAGCCGTGATGGTCGCGATTCGGCTCGCGAACGTCAGTGTTACCGAGGCATTCCATGCGGCTGTCGATTCCGTCAGTGGAAACGCGTCGCTCCAAATCCGAGGAACGGCTGGTCGATTTGACGAAGAGTTGTTCGCTGACCTCGATTCAATACGCAGCTACGGGCAGCTGAGTCCGATCATTGAAACCCATGCGATGGTAGGCGACGGAGGTCTCCCTCCGGATCCGGCGGAAGGCTTTCCGCGTGGTGAACTCCTTCACGTCTTGGGAGTTGATGTACTGCTCGACTTTCCACTCCGAGACTACCAAGTCTTGAGTTTTGGAGACGCCGAGACGCAATCCGCACGCAACGCATTGAGATTGCTCGACGACAAGCACTCCGTGATCCTGACGGAGAAGTTTCTGCGGCGATATCAATTGAGAGTAGGGGAGGTTGTTCCACTCACGTTCGGTTCACACACACAAGACTTTGTTGTTCGCGGCGTACTGCTCGATCAGGGACCCGCACAGACACTCGACGGAAACTTTGCTTTGATGGACATCGCGACCGCGCAGCTCGCAGCTGATCGGCTCGGCGTCCTTGATCGCATCGACGTCCTGTTGCGTCCGGAGTTTCAGGCGGAACAGGTACTTGCAGAGGTCCAGTCCAAGTTGCCCACCGGTCTAATCGCCGAACTTCCCAACGCGACATCAGGGCGAGCTGACACGATGATCGCTGCCTTTCAGTTCAATCTGACGGCTTTGAGTGCGGTGGCGTTGATCGTTGGTCTTTTTTTGATCTACAACACGGTGGCGATGTCCGTAGCTGCCCGACGATGCAGAGATCGGCATGTTGCAGGCAGTCGGAGCCAGCCGAAGGACGGTTCTCGCATTGTTTCTGGGAGAAGCGTTGCTGCTTGCCGCCATCGGGCTGCTCATCGGGCTGCCAGTCGGACGTTTGCTCGGTTCCGCCGCGGTATCGGCCACCGCACAAACGGTGGAGACCTTTTATATCGCAGCGGTCGCCGAGTCCTCTGCCTCGGCACTGCAACTGGGCCTGCTCGACATCTTCGTCACGGCGTGCATCGTCGTGCCACTTGCCTTGCTGGCTGCGCTGGTTCCCGCTTGGGATGCAGCGTCTGCTCAGCCCGTCGAGGCCGTCCGCGACTCAGGGAATCGGGTTTCATGGAAATTGATCCTTCGGCTCGCCGTGGGTGGTCTCAGCTGTCTCTGTCTTGGGTGGGTCCTAACCTTTGGCAAACCAATTCTTGGCAAACCGATTCTCGGCTTTGCCGCCGAGATGACGTTCATGATCGGCGGTGCTCTTCTGACTCCTCTGCTCATTCGATTGACGTGCCTCGGTGCTCGCACACTCGCATCAAAGCTCTTGCCGTGGCGGCGAACCGAGCTTCGTCTCGCCGCATCGAACTTGGACGGTGAATTGGCGCGAGTCTCAGTGGCAGTTGCGGCACTTGGCGTTAGTCTGTCGATGATGATCGCGATCGCTGTGATGGTCGGTAGCTTTCGCGAGACAGTTGTCTACTGGCTGGACTCGGCGCTGTCAGCCGATCTGTCTCTCAAACCGGTCATGCAGACGTCATCCGTATCAGAAGCGAGGTTATCGAAACGGACGGTAGATGTGGTAAACGCGGACCCGGATGTCGTTGACACGGTTTGGTTCAGCTCCCGACAACTTCCCTACCAATCTCGCGACATCCGGCTTACCGTGACGGAAGTGCAGAAAACGCTCGAGCACGGAAGACTGATATTTAAGTCGAGATCTCCCCATTGGGATTCGGACGAGGTGGCGTTATCGTCAGCACTCGTGTCGGAAAGTTTTTCACTGCTATTCGACGCTGAAGTCGGAGAGACAATCCACCTTCCAACGCCCGAGGGTGACGCGGCGTTCCAAGTTGCGGCTGTCTACTACGACTATGCAAGCAATCAAGGCACGGTCATCCTGGATGCGGCGGCGTATCAGCGGCATTACGGCGCAAGTGATCCCAATTTGACAGCTCAGCACCTGTCGGTGTACCTACGACCAGAAGCAGAGACTGCACGAGTCCGCAGCCGAATTCTCGGGAATCTCGGAAAGAGCGAACAGGTCTATTGCGCGACCGGTCGCGAAGTTCGCACAGAGGCGTTGAAGATCTTTGAAAGTACGTTTGCCATCACATACGCGTTGCAGATGATCGCCATCGTTGTTGCTGGACTGGGTGTAGCATCAACACTGATTACACTAATTTATCAGCGGCAGCGAGATATTGGGCTGCTCGGCCTGATTGGCGCCACATGCAAGCAGGTGCGAAGCGTAATTATTTTCGAAGCAATCATGCTCGGGGGAGTGAGCCAGCTGATTGGCATCTGCCTCGGTCTCCTTCTTGCCTTGGTATTGATCTTCGTGATTAACGTCCAATCCTTCGGCTGGACAATCCAGTTCCATCTACCAATTCAGTTTGTCCTTCAGTCAACGCTGCTCGTATTGCTCGCCTCCGGTCTGTTTGGTCTCTATCCGGCAATCCGTGCGGCTGGCGTGGATGCACTGCAAACCGTTCGAGAAGAACATGTCTAGATCAGTGATTCCGATTTTGGCTCTTCTCCTGCTGTTCAGCGGATGCTCCCAAAAGCGGGATGGGGCAACCGATGAAAATGCCGCGGGGGACTTGTTCACCGCGAGCCACACGGCACAAGAGTCGAATCCGAAGGACCATTGGACCACTGTAACTTCAAAACGAGACTTCAGATTTCCGGCTGACCACGCCGCCCATCCGGATTACCGAATAGAGTGGTGGTACTACACCGGTAACTTGGAGGCGGAAGATGGTCGACGATTCGGGTATCAGCTCACGTTCTTCCGCACAGGTTTACACAAAGAACCCGCGAATCCATCGAGGTGGGCAGTGCGGGACCTCTACACGGCACACTTCGGGCTATCTGACATCCGCAAGAAGAAACACTATTGTTTTCAGCGGAATAGTCGGGCTGGGATCGGACACGCCGGGGCGTATACGGATCGCTATGAAGTCTGGAACGGTGACTGGAAGGTCACATTGTCAGGAGACGATCACAGACTTCGAGCGGCGGATTCCGAAGTTGCCATCGACCTGACACTCACTCCCACGAGGCCTCTCGTGCTCCACGGCAACGATGGCGTGAGCAGGAAAGGCCCGTCCACCGGCAATGCATCCTACTACTACTCGTTTACGCGGATGTCGACACGGGGCACCATTCGAATCGGAGGCCAGACGTTACAGATCCAGGGAAGCAGTTGGATGGATCATGAATTCAGCAGCAGTTTCCTCGAGCCGGGCCAACTCGGCTGGGATTGGTTAGCCATTCAGTTGGAGAACGGCGCTGACCTGATGCTTTATCGCATGCGAAGAGAAGACGGGACGACCGATCCGTTCTCGTCGGCCAGCCTGGTGGAAACGTCGGGTGACGTGCAACATCTATCCGTAACAGACTACGCCATGCAACCGATTGACACTTGGAGGTCGGAACAAACCGACGCGGTCTATCCGTTGCATTGGAAAGTCGAAATTCCGTCACTCGGCTACAACTTTGACATTCGACCTGCCTTTGACGATCAGGAGATGACGACCAACGACACGACCGGGATCAGCTACTGGGAAGGAGCGATCGAAGTCTTGGGGGAGTCTGCCGACGGTCAGGTAACGGGACGGGGCTACATGGAACTCACCGGCTACGCGGGCCAAGGCCTCGGCTCCGTCTTGCAGTAGTGCACAAGGCAGCGCTGCACTTCTTCTGCGGCGTTTACAGTGTAAGAACACACAGTCGATTAGCGATAGAGACTCTCGCGGCGCAACCGGACGCGTCCGTCCGACGTCGAGACAACATTGAATACCGCTCCGCAAGACACACAGCGCCGAGTTCCGGGAACCTGGTCCGCGGCGCCCCATTCGAGCCGTCCTTTGCAGTCAAAGCAGCAAGGCAGCGGCACTTCCCACCAGGCGGTCTGGGCCGGCCCCAAATCCACGTCGCCGCAACGGCTCTCGAGCGGATCTCTCAGCGCAAACACCGTTGGCTGGTTCACCGTCATGCTATTCGGAGCCAGACCTGGAGCAGATTCCTTGCCGATGTTCATATTCGGTTCCTGGGACCGAGACGCGATCCAAGTAGACGCAAAGGGCATTTTGGTTTGGTCGGCTCGTGTTTTGTCACAGCGAAAGAATGGTGGGCGACTGGCTCTGTCAGTGAGACGGTGGCACATGGCCGGCAGTTCCGACTCGACCTCCGTAGCCAGTGGCACCCATTTCCCAAATCAAGCCATGACAAGTCACTGGGGGCATCGATTGCATCACGATCCGCCACCAATTTGCCGGGTATTCTCGTCGGACGGGCGCCGTTTGACAAGTGTCCTTTTCCGCGTCCCTGCTCGCCGGTCGGCTCCCCCTGTCCGCCAGCCCGTCTCTTCGCAGGACTGCCGATGAAAAATCGCGATTCCATCGCCCTCGATCGACGAGGCCACCCGCGAGGATACGATGAATCCCTTCCCGAAGGGGATTGGTCGATTCTTATCGCACGTCGCCAAAGTAACCGATCCAGGCCAAATGGAGCGTTTCCTTGGTCAAATCGAACGGTCTTCCGTGGTATTGGCAAATATCACGAGGCGCAAGATGAGGTCGCGAGGTTCGCAACCCCGCAGCGCACGCTTCTCTTCTTTGTAGCGATCCAGAAGATACTCAATGACGTCCGGTGTGCACGTGACATCATGTTCTGCAGCAAAGCTTCGAAAGATCTTTGCATAGTCGTCTGGTGAGGGGTCCGTCACATGCACGCGATAGCCAATCCGCCGGAGAAACGCGGGGGTCATCACCTGATCGGGATCCAAGTTGGTGGAGACGACCAACATCTGACGGAAAGGCACTTCGATCTGCTGACCCGTGCGGAGCGTCAGGTAATCGATGTGTTTTTCCAACGGCACAACCCAACGATTCAGCAGCTTCTCCGGTTCCACTCGCTGGCAGCCGAAATCGTCTAGCAGGAAGGTCCCACCGTTGGCCTTGAAATGCATGGGGGCCTCGTAGAAACCGATCGAAGGGACGTACATCAAATCGAGTGCTTCGATCGTCAACTCACCACCCACGACGATAAACGGACGGTGAATTCGTACCCAGCGTCGGTCGTAGGCAACGGCCCCTCCCGACACGTCCTCCACCGTCTCGTGTGCCTGAGGATCGAAGACCCGAATCACGTTTTCTCCGATTCCGATGCACCACGGGATCCACAGCTCGCCCTTTACGGCGTCGTGGATTTGGTGACCGACGGATGTTTTTCCATTGCCCGCCGGGCCGTGTAGAAACAGGCTCCGGCGGGACATGGCAGCCAATCCGACAACCTCCACCGTCTGGGGAGGCAACACGAAACTGGACAATGCTGCGGCAACATCCTGAGACTTCACCACTGGAAGACGCTCAAATTGCCAGTTCAGCAATTGCGTATAACTCTGCACTGAAACGGGAGCGGGTCCCACGTACGCCGAGATCTCCATCAGCCGTGCCGCGCAGTTCTCGCCCCAGCTTGGAAATGGAGTAACCGATATCCGAATGGCCCGGACGGGCCCAAGACCTCCACCAGAAGTTCCGAGCGCAGGCCTTCCAGCAGTTCGGCCGCCAGCCCCAGCGAAATCGCCAGTCGCTCGGCTGCCGACTCCGTCGTAAACGTGCTCGCCGTATATGCCAGCTTGAGCATCAGGTTTGAGAGAACCTGCGGGTCAATATCCAGGCTGGCCGTGTCCCTGGGAGCGAGGGGAGCCAGAAAGCCTCCCATATCCACCATTTGCGGTGCATTCAGGTGGGCTTCCGGGGAAGATTTGTTCACGTTCGTCGCCATTTGTCTTAACTCCTACCGCAAAAAGTGGAAACCAGCGGAGCCACGATCCATCCGTGGTGATCGTTCCCGACAAGGAGCATTTCACATTCGAAACAGCCGGTTTCTGACACGAGACAAGCAAGTGCACTATCTAGAGACGTGCGGCTTCTCCGTATATACTCGTTGGAAGTCCATTTTCACTTATTGCACCTTTTTTCATCAGCATGAGAGACCTTTTGTACCTCATTTTCGCTTAAGTGTTTGTCGCGGAGCGCCTCGCTCGGCAATGAATCGGCCATCCAACCTCTCGCGCTGCGTAGGACGCGAACGAGACGGTTTTTGAGGCGCCATCGCTGGCCCGTGAACCCCGACAGGTCAGAACGGATTGACAGCGGCCTGCCACAGCATGTGGTGGAGACCATGTCAGAAGCAGTTGTCTTGCTGATTGGAAATGATCCAACAGTCGAATCCCTACTCAGGGGCGTCGTAAAACAGATTCGCGATTGTGAGTTGTTTCGAACGTCGGACAACTTCCCCGTGCTCTCGGACGTCAGTGAATTCGCAGCCGTCATCTACTCCCCTGAGTCGGCGGATCCGGATGCGATTCATCGGTTTTCTGACCAGTTCCAGTCGCAATACTCGAACATCCCGTTTCTGGTCGTTACAGCAGACCCCTCGATCGAGCTTCGCTGCGGATTGTTGCAGCGAGGAGTTGTCGACTGTCTGGACGTCACCGTCGACGCGGAACGGATCGGATTCCTACTCGACTTATTGACGGTTCGTGCAAGGCAGAAGGTACGGGCACCGCGTGCCGACCTATCGAGCATTGGGCACACGGATCGATTCATGTTTGCCTCACCTGGCATGCAGGTATTGGTCAAGCAGATCAGTCATATTGCATCACTGCCCGTCACCGTTTTATTGACGGGTGAAACCGGTACGGGAAAAACACATCTGGCTCGAATTCTCCATGAATTGGATACACGACGAGCGGGTCCGTTCCTGACTCTGGACTGTGGTGCGTTGACCCCCAGTCTAATGGAAAGCGAGATGTTCGGCCACGCGCGGGCGCGTTTACGGGAGCTACTGCCAACCACGTGGGCAAGTTCGAGGCTGCCGGAAACGGTACGCTGTTTCTCGATGATGTCAATCTGCTGCCAATCGATCTGCAATCGAAACTGTTGCGCGTGATGGAAAACCGCCAGTTTGAGCGAGTGGGATCGAATGAGGTACGACGCTGTGAAGCCCGCCTCGTCGCCGCGTCGAATCAGAACCTGCATGACCTGGTGGAAGAGGGCAAGTTTCGCGCGGACTTGTACCATCGGCTAAACGTAGTCGCCTTCACGATCCCACCGTTGCGGGAACGTAAGCAGGAAGTCTCACAAATGGCCGAACGGTTTCTCGAAACGCATGCCAAGGAGTTCGACGTAACGCCGCCGATTCTTTCGAACGAGGTCCAGAGATCATTCGAAGCATATCCCTGGCCCGGAAATGTGCGTGAATTGCGTAACGCGATCGAACGCGTCGTCGCGCTTGTTCCAGAGGGAGATACAGCGCAGATCAATGATTTGCCATCGGATATCGTCGATTTCGTCAACGCATCTGCTGGTTCGTCGGGTGCAAATTGCATGAACTCAAAACAGGGAAATCGGCTGGCGGAAGCACGATACGATGCGGAGCGTACGCGACTGCAGGATGCGATTGACCGCAACAACAATAATCGCAGCCTGGCAGCAATCGAACTGGGAATCAGCCGGGTTACGCTGTACAAAAAGATGCACAAGTACGGCCTCATCTGAAACACCAACTCCTGCCCCACATGCAGCGCATCCCACCAACCCAAAGCGCCAGCGAAGGGGTCCGCGCAGCACCATCCATCTATCCACGATCACCAACCCGAAGCGCCAGCGAAGAGGTCGCGCAGCACCCCCATCCATCCACGATCACCAACCCGAAGCGCCAGCGAAGGGGTCCGCGCAGCACCCCCATCCGTCCACGATCACCAACCCGCAGCGCCAATTTTGAAGTTGCGCGTTTCGACCCATCCCAATCCGAAGCGTAGTCGAGGGACCACTTTCGATCCGTTAGGATGTGTCTCCCTCGCTGACGCTTCGGGTTAGGATTTCGCGGGCATTCCGCACAACGGAAGAGGGGGCTTCGGGAAATGCGCAACTTCAAAAAGCGCCAGCGAAGCGGTCCGCGCAGCACACCCCCATCCGCGATCACCAACCCGCAGCGCCAGCGAAGGGGTCCGCGCAGCACACCCCATCCACCGCCACCACCCCGCAGCGCCAGCGTCCAGCCCAAACCACCATCCACACTCCCCTCTGCGCCCCACGCCCACGGACTCGCGGCATCGGGCGTGCGGGTCATGACATGTCCTTCTCGGTACTCGAACGTGGATCATCCTGCACATCTTTCACGTATTCGATGGCTCGCAGCAGGCTCTTTTCATCGTAGAGCACGCGTTTATTGCCACGTTCTGCCCACCAATGGCTTCGTGGTCGTTGGCCCCGCTGACGCCGCAGCTCGTTCAGTCGTCTGGTGCACCACGCCTTCAGCTGCGCCAGAACCGCCTTCGGGGCAATCGGCGCCGTCACGACAACGTGCACGTGATTACTTAAGCATCGCCGAGCGTGCAGGGGCCAGCACCGCAGACGGCAGTGCGCAGTCGACGGTATTCTCGACAACATCTCGCTGCTGCGCGTCCAGTACGACAGGTGTCTCGCGACAAGCCAGTAGAGCTCGGGTCTCCAACGCCGGATTCGGTTTGCGAAAACCCTGGCGATTCTTGAACCATCCTCGCTTGTCTCCCGGCAACCAGCTTCCGTAAGTCCTCCAAGTCAGAAAATAGGCGATCGGTTCTTTGCACATCGGTCCATCCTCCGTGTTTCATGACGGCATTTATCCGCGTAACAGCGTCGACAATCGCCCTCGCGTGTCAAGCAGCGACAGCAACCATGACCAACCCAAAGCGCCAGCGAAGGGGTCCGGGAAGAAACCACCATCCGCTCACCTCACCATCCGCTCACCTCACCATCCGCTCACCTCACCATCCGCTCACCTCACCATCCGCTCACCTCACCATCCGCTCACCTCACCATCCGCTCACCTCACCATCCGCTCACCTCACCATCCGCTCACCCACCATCCGCTCGCACCGAGGCTGCTAGTCGGCCTCTGCTGGCGGCAGAGTCTCTGGCATCTGGCACAAACTACCTGGGCAATTGAGCGTATGGGGGCGCCTCGCATCCTCCAGGGCATATGCGCCGCGGCACTCGCAGAGACAGAAGACTGCGTGGGCACGAGTTGCATGGCCTGGGAGTAGGCATCTCACGCGAAAGCCTCCAAGGGGGGGCTCGGGCTGTCCAGGGCAATGGACATGGACCACGGGAGACGGAGGCGAGGGGCGACGCTGACTCGGTGGATGACGGGAGACCGAAGCAAGGGGTTGCGCTGACCCCTTCGCTGGCGCTGCGGGTTGGTGATCGTGGATGGGGCGGAGAGGTGGCGCTGACCCCTTCGCTGGCGCTTCGGGTTGGTGACGGAGAGGAAACGGACGCGAGTTGGCAGCGCAGGCGATGGGAAGTGTGGTTAGACTGATGGGACGTGCCGAATTCCGCTGATAGGAACGCCCCCCAAGGTGAATCCGCATGCGTTGGCCGTGCCCGCGATGTGTCAAGACGATTGAAATCAGCCTGAACTCCCGGGCGGACTCTGTTTCGTGCCCGTACTGCGGGGCTCGTTATGCACTTGTGGAGCTCGAGCGACTCTCGAACCGTCGGGATCGTCTGAAGCGTCTGACCGGATACGAGATCGGGCAGTACCTCGGTAGCGGCGAGTTTGCCGATGTGTTTCAGGCGGTTGACGAAAGCAGCGGGCAGGCCGTTGCGATCAAGATTCCGCGGACGGACAGTCTGGAGCAGCGGACCTTTTTGCAGCGTGAAGTAAAAGCCACCGCCCGGCTGCAGCATCCCAATATTGTCCGGGTCCACAAACTTCTGCGAGAAGCCGACCGAACGTTCATCGTCTGCGACCTCGTCCGAGGGCAGGCGCTGGACGCTTGGGCCAAACAGAATCCGCTCACTCCGCAGCAGGCCGCCGACCTGGTCGCTCAGTTGGCCGACGCGATGCAACATGCTCACAGCCAGGCAGTTGTGCACCGCGATCTGAAACCCAGCAACATCATCATCACCGCCGACGGCCAGCCGCACATCACCGACTTTGGCCTGGCTCTATGCGAATCCGACCCCACGCTGATGTCTCACGAGCGACACCAGCAAGCTCTTCTATTACTGACGCATCGCATCCGCGATGCCCGCAAGGCCGCCATCTTCGGCACTCCCGCCTACATGGCACCCGAGCAAGCCCGCGGCGACCCCGCCACTGCGCTCAGCGATGTTTACGCCCTCGGCGCGATCCTCTACGAACTACTTACCGGAACGGCCCCCTTCCATGGGGATGTGCACTCCGTTCTGCGCAAGGTCGCGCGGGAACGGCCCGTGCCGCCCAGGAAGATTCGAACGGTAGTATTCCGCGCGATCTGGAGAACATCTGCCTCAAAGCCATGGCCAAACGGCCTTCGCGGCGTTACTCCTCCGCAGGAACCATGATGGAGGATTGCAACGCTTTACAGACGGGTCAGCCGACCACGCATCGCCACCCAGTAGGCTCATTCTGGCATGGGAATACATGCGGCATAATCCTGTTGAAGCATTTGCTCTCGGATTTATCACGGCCGCCGGCATCATTGGTGGCTGGCTATGGTTCGTCGGGTAAACGTCGGTGCACCGCTGCTCGCACACTGCCCCATCTGCATGTGTAATTCTGCACCTGCGCAGCGACACTCGCGTTCCTGGCTGTTACCGAAGAATGTGAACATGCCTCGTTAGGTAATCTGAATACGGGACCTTCCCTCGGTTTACTACTTGTAAAGCCTACCGTTAGCGACGGGTTTACACTTCCACTTAACCAACTCCGAAGCAAACAGCAAATCCTTCATTCATTTGCGACGTTCCATTGTTTCGAGCTGAAGGCCGCAAGTTTGGCCTCGCTTTTGCTCATGCACTCACTGGGCGCCGACAAGTTGAATCACTTGTCGTGGGGCGTACGTGCCCCGGTCCATTGGTCTTTCAGTTAATTCTTATTGGGGAGCCGTTCGATGAAGAAATTCTGGATGAAGCTGCGGACGCGTGAGGAGGGAGCTGGACTGGTAGAGTATGCTCTCTTGCTAGTTTAATCTCGATCGCATCGATTACGATCATGGAGCGCTCGGTGTAACGATCAATGGCGTGTTCACGCAGGTAAATACAGCGCTTGGCGGTTAGCGGACAGGACAGCTGTCTCCGCGACGAGATGACTCGCTGCGTTGCGCAATGTTGCCCACACGGCGACTCCACACTTGGTTGGGGTCGCTGGATCCCGTCGGTTGACAGGCGAAGGCAAGCTGACTACTTGCGATTCCCGCAAACCGTTTTGTGCGTCGAGTAACACGATCGGCGAGGTGAAAAGGCGGGAGTCAGTGTCGCGGCTTTGCCTTCACGCCTCCCTCGTTCTGTTCGCGAGACTAGAAGGCAGTTCGAAAAAGGTCGGGCGAGACTCCTGCCGAGCCTTGCTTTGCGAGTGCCGCGACTCGGCAGGAGCCTCGCCCGCCCATAAATCGACTATGAAACCCTTTCTAGTCTTTTCCGCGTGCGTGCCAATGGGAACCGTGAGCACAATGCCGAGCGGCGTCAGCACATCCATTCGGTGCTCGTCGAAGTATTGCTTTTGTGCGATGAGACGCCTTCCCAATTGGCACATCCGGAAAGAAGGATGGATACTCCGTCGCTCTTTCCTGTCACCATCGTCTCTGTCGCTGTGCTGGCCGCCGCCGTCACAGACGTAATCGGCTTTCGAGTTTATAACGTTGTCACGATCCCCCTCATCATCGGTGGCATTGTATTTCACGCAGTGACAGAACAGTGGGGCGGACTGGCTTTCAGTTTAACTGGCGTGCTATTCGCCTTCTGTGTGCTCCTGATACCGTACATCTTGGGAGCAATGGGAGCAGGGGATGTGAAGCTGATTGCCGGAATGGGCGCATGGCTGGGTGGGAGCATGACGGCGCTCGTTTTCCTCGTAGCAACGCTCGCTGGCCTCGTCTATTCGATCGTGCTTGTATCGCGACAAGGCAGCCATTGGAAATCTCATCTCAGCATCCGACTCGCTCTTCATCAGATCGCAACCCTAGGAAAGCACCTGGGAACAGAAGAAGGAGTCAGCGTCGCCGTCAGAGATCCCACACGTCGTCATCGTTTGATACCGTTTGCGGCAATGACAGCAATTGCCTTATTCACTGTAATCGCCTGCGTCCATCTATTGTCTTAGGCGGGATTCATGGTACACGAACCGTCGCTGATCGGATCACGATCACAGGTCCTTTAGAACAAAACACTGGCCTCTGCCCCAGACCCTCACACGACATCCATTTTCCTCTGCACATTACGGGATAGATACAATGAGCATGCGAGCGATTCTAGTTGTCTTGTTGGCTGTCGTATGCGGTGTTTCCGCTGCAGTGGGCACAAATCGTTTACGGGATGTCAGTACAGAACAGAAAGTGATTCCGACAGAAATGGCTTCTGTTGTCGTTGCGAAGGTTGATATTCCAATTGGAGTCACAATTACGGATTCTGTTGTCCATACGCGCGTCATGGCCCAAAGCCCATCTACCACCCGGCGTCGTGACATCGTTGGATGGTGCCTTGACCGCGCGACGACCGTGCGGATCCTCGCTGGAGAGCCACTGCTCGCTGCCAAACTGGCAGCGAAAGGATCTGGCAGTGGACTGGCGGCAATTATACCGAATGGCATGCGCGCCTATACGATTCAGAGCGCACAGGTGGCGGCCAACGTAGCGGGGTTCATTCTGCCTGGCAATCGAGTAGACGTGCTACTGAATCTGCGGGGTAATGGGCGTGATGATCCGACAGGCGGCGGCAGCACCACAACACTCCTGCAGGCAGTAGAGATTCTGGCTGTCGATCAGCGCCTCGACATTCCAACAGAGAACAAGGTGGACCCGAAGGACCTGCGTTCTATTACGCTGCTTGTCACGCCTGAGCAGGCCAACCTACTGGCGTTGGGGCAGAGCGCGGGAACGTTAAGCGTGTCGCTGCGACACTCGGGGGACTTAGCCAACGCAAATACTGTGCCCGTCACACTCCATGACTTTTGGAGGCGACAAGAGGGACCAATCGAGCAGGAAACGATCTCGCCGGACTGGATGAAGGATGCCGGACTTCTATTGACGAAGGCGCTAACGGTCATTTCGGCAGCGAGGCTTTCAAACCAGAGTGACGAGAGTGACACAGAACGTGCCCCAGAAACATACGCGATTCGGACGGTCCGGGGTATGTCCAAAGGCATGGTGCATGTCAACGTGGGACATCGCTGACACGCAACACACAGAAATAGGATCCAGCCGTTTTTCTGAGCGAGACACCTATTTGGGATATAGACGCTGGTAATATGCGAGCCCTGGTAATAACGAACAAACCCGCAGTCGGTCAGCAAGTGCGCGGTGTGCTATCGCGCAGCGCCATTGAATGCGCTGCCACAGATGTCGTCTGTGGGGATGTCGCCGCCGAACGAGCAAGCCGCATAGCACCGCAGATCGCAGTGTACTTTCTCGAGGATGATCGCCGGCGCAGTTTTGATGTATTGCGACAAATGTCGCGTATCGCCGGTTGCCATCTATTCGTTGTGGGAACGGCGAACGACCCACAATTGATTTTGCGTTGTCTGCGCGAAGGCGCATCGGAGTTCGTGGACCAAGAGCATCTAGAAAACCATCTGGAAGACGCTATTGTCCGCTACCGCTCTCGAACAGCGAGAAAGACCACAACTAGCACAGCCGGTCGAGTCATCGGTGTGGTTGCCCCAGCGGTGGTAGTGGATCCAGCACAGTGGCGGTCAACGTGGCTGCAGCATTGGCAGACAAATACAAGGCCGTTGGGCTAATGGACCTGCGTCTTTCAACCGGCGACTTGGCTGCGCTTCTGGACCTCGTACCACCGCACAACATCGCTGATCTGGCACAATCCCTGGACCGCATGGATATGACCATGCTCGATGCCGCGATGATACGGCATGTGAGCGGAATCCACTTACTGGCGGCACCAACGGAGTACTCGCAGATCCCCCATGTCACAGACAAGGTGGTTAGGCAAACGCTTGCGCTAGCCCGGCGGCGATTTCCCTACGTCGTCTTGGACCTGGAAAACGTCCTGAACGAGGAACAGATTGAAGCGTTATGGCAGGCAGATGTCACGCTCATGGTCATTCGACTCGATTACACGTCGCTGCGTAACGCGCAACGTTTGATTAGGCACATGCGTGAGATCGGATTGGAAGTCAATCGCGTGCGATTTGTTGTGAATCGCTATGGCGAACGAAGACAACTCAAAATCGCTCAGGCCCGTGAGGTCCTGCAGCACGAGATTACAGATTTCATTCCCGATGATGCACGATCCATCAACCGCGCAATCAACGAAGGACTACCGATCGTCCTTCAACGCCCTCGTGCGCGGATCTCCCGCAGCCTCACGAAACTGGCTTTTAGTGTGAATGGCCAACAGTAGGACAGACTTCAAGTCTGTCATGAATTCAACAACGATACTCATCATCCCGTAATCATCACATTCGACGCATTTCCCTTAAGGACACTTTTCTCTGCTCCGCGAGGTATCGACATGGCTTGGATCCGCAAACGTATGGCTATCCACGATCCCCACGTGCCGCCCTCGCCATCTTCGACGGTCATTGAGGATATTCCAGATACGGAAGATCTCGCGCCGAATCTCCCATTGAGCCCGAAGGCGAATCAGGCGAAGCGCCGGAGTGGTTGGTTGCGCTGAAGCGAGAGATCCACCAACAGGTTATTCAGACGCTTGATTTGACATCGATTCAAACGATGGGTAATGACCAGTTGCGATTGGAAATCCGGCGACAGGTCGAGTTACTGTGTAACCAGCGAGCCGATCTTCTGAGCCAGGATGAACGAGAGCAGTTGGCAAACGAAGTGTTGGATGAGACGTTCGGTCTCGGGCCACTGGAACCTCTGATGCGAGACCCCACGGTTTCCGACATCTTGATAAACGGCGCCAGGACGGTTTACGTCGAACGTCGGGGCCGCCTGGAGCGTACGGCCGTCGTGTTCCACGACGACCGTCACGTTATTCAGATTGTGCAACGGATTGTCAGTCAGATTGGGCGGAGAATCGATGAGACATCACCGATGGCGGATGCCCGCCTCCCCGACGGCAGTCGTGTCAACGCGATCATTCCGCCACTGGCGATTGACGGTCCATTAGTGTCGATTCGCCGTTTCGGCGTTCGTCCGCTAACGGTCGATGACCTGCTGCGCAATCATTCGATTACCAAAGAAATGCTGGACTTTCTGGCGGCGTGTATCGAGGCACGCGTGAATATCCTGATTTCCGGAGGGACAGGCAGTGGAAAGACGACGCTACTCAACTGCCTCTCCAGCTACATTCCACACGACGAGCGCGTGGCGACGATCGAAGATGCGGCGGAGCTCCAATTGCAGCAACCGCACGTCGTTCGAATGGAAACTCGGGCCGCCAACCTGGAAGGCGAAGGCGAAGTGCCGACGCGAGACCTGGTGCGCAACGCACTGCGAATGCGTCCTGACCGTATTATCGTGGGCGAATGCCGCGGCTTGGAGGCTTTGGACATGCTGCAAGCCATGAACACGGGCCATGAAGGCAGCATGACCACCATTCACGCCAACACAGCCCGCGACGCACTCAGTCGTCTGGAAATGATGGTCGGCATGGCAGGTTACGATCTGCCGATCTGGGTCATCCGGCGACAGATGGCCTCCGCCATCCACATCGTTGTGCAGATTGCTCGACTGATGGGTGGCCTGCGAAAGGTCATTCGCATCGCAGAGATCACCGGCATGGAAGGCGACGTCCTGACGATGCACGACCTTTTCGAGTACAAACAGACCGGATTGACAGAACAACGCGAAGCGCAAGGTTACTTTGCGGCGACAGGAATTCGACCCGAACTACTTCATCGTCTGGAGGCAAGCGGAGTGCCACTGCCAGTAGAAATGTTCGAACGGCGGATCCTGCATCAGACCCGTGGCGAGGCGGTCAAATGACTCTTGCGACAGTCCTACTAGTGCTCGCTTTTCTGGGTGGTTTTCTGCTCGTCTTTGGCCTGAATCTGTTCGTCGTCGATTTACTGGAAAGCCGTCGGCAGGATGCGAGAAAGCGACTTGAGAAAGAACTGCGGCAAAAATATCGCGACAAAGCTCGCAGTTCCGTTGAGAACAAAGAGTTGGCAGAATTGGCCTTTCAGGGCGGCATGAACCTGTCATCACACCAGACGATGGCCGAGCGAATGCGGACGTACGTCGATCAATCGGGCGTTGCCATCAAGACATCTCAATTGGTCCTACTGATCAATCGTGTTTGCGCTCGCTACCAGCCATTCTGATTGCGATCGTTTACCCCAACTGGCTGTTGGTTGTACTGGTCAGCTATATGCTGTGGATCTTTGCCATCACTGTACGTATTGTTCCTACGGCAGCGGCGGCAACAGAAGCTCCGAGGCCAGCTGGCTGACGCATTTGAAATGATGAGTCGCGTGTTGCGATCAGGCCAGACGATCTCGCAGTCGATTCAGGCCGTGGCGGATGAGTTCTCACCGCCCATCGCAGAGGAATTCGGGTTCTGCTACGAGCAACAGAACCTGGGGCTTTCGCCAGAAGCTGCGATGCGACAGCTTGCCCAACGCACAGGATTGCTGGAGATCCGGATCTTCGTCGTGGCTGTCATGGTGCACCGGCAGACGGGTGGCAACCTGTCCGAATTACTCGACAAGATCTCCCATGTGATTCGCGAGCGGTTCCGTATCAGTGGATACATTCGTGCACTGACAGCCGAGGGACGACTGCAGGCGATCATTTTGCTGGCCTTGCCGCCGCTAATGATCTTCCTGCTTCTTGCACTGAATCGCGACTACATGATGACGATTTTCAAGTATCCATCGCTATTGATTGTGATGTTCACGTGCGAAATACTCGGCGCACTTTGGATGCGAAAGATTGTCAATTTCGAAATCTAACACTGACCGTGATACAAGACCGCATAACCGTGTTTGAATCGTATCTATTTCCATTTGTGCTTGCGATCTGCAGCTTGACATTGCTGATCTACATGGCGCTGGCTTGCTACGAGGCGATCGGGCAGAGGATCGCGTGAGCACATTGTCGCAAAGTCGGTTCGACACATTCCTCGGAAGCACTCTGTATCACGTGGCTCCTTCTTGGCGGCTCGCTGACCGGTGCCTCAGTGACCTCCAGCCTCGTCGCCGCGAATGCGCCGTGACGAGCAGCGAAATCGTCTAAGAGAGCGGATGGTCCAGGCAGGACTTTACTCCAGAAGGCTGCGCGACTACTACTGGTCTTGCGACTTGTCTCGTTAGTCGTTCCCATTCGTGTGGGCTATCCGGCCGGCCAACTGGGCTGGGCCACGCCGGTGACGGCACTGGCGGTCGGCACACTGACCGGCCTCGCCGGAGTCCTTGCACCAAGTTTCTGGCTCGATTACCTGAAGGTGTCTCGGCAGAACAAAATTCGTCGATCACTGCCCGACGCGTTGGATTTGATCTCAGTGTGTGTCGAAGGTGGACTGAGTCTTCCCGCGTCAATCTCTCGGGTTGCTCGAGAACTGACAACTGCACACCCATTGCTTGGATTGGAGTTAGCGATCGTCGAGCGACAAACACAAATGGGCCGTTCTACGGGCCAAGCGATGCGCGAGCTAGCGACACGATTTCGACTTGGAAGAGTTGCGCAGTCTCGCGGCAGTGATTGTTCATGCCGAACGATACGGCACAAGCGTAACAAAAGCCCTTGCTGTGTATGCGGAGACGCTGCGAACGAAACGACATCAGCGGGCAGAGGAAATGGCACAGAAGGCCTCTATCAAGATGCTGTTTCCCGATGGTCTTTCTCATCTTTCCCTGGCATATTCATCGTCGTTCTTGGCCCGCCGCGATTCAAATCACGAAGTATTAATGAAGATGCTCGCCGACACTGATCGCACGTCATTGACACGAACTCAGGCGAATATAACGTTCTGAAACAATGGAATCTCTTGCAGCACAACCGGGCGATCAATGAGTGCATCACCAGCCCAACACAACCTGATACTCCGCAGACCTTTCTTAAGAATTGGAGGAATGGCAGAATATCGTGCGTCTATTTGCTCGAAAGCATGAGGATCGCTTTCACTTAAAAGCAGGAGCTTACCAGGATCTGCATCTCGATCTCCTGAGTGTCTGCCGCCGCATGAGATTCTCGCGGGAATCAGACGCTCGAGCTTTTAAAGCAATTGCAGAATTGGTCGAGCCTTGGGTCAACTTGGCTGCGCTGGAAGAATTGGAAAGTGAACGTCTCTGGAAATTGCTAGATGAATGCCGTGACTGCGATCGTGAGTTGCGGCATTACGGCCCTCGCCTGAATCGCTGGATGATTATACTCAGTGGACTGGTGTTCGTAGGCGGGCTACATCGTTCTATTGTGTCAATCGAAATGACGTCACAAAGGGTCACCCAAACAGCTTGAGCTATCTCGCAGAATTCCAATACAGAATTGCTTCGTTAGCACGGATGATCGAATACTCGACGACCACACAACGCATGCTCGCAATGGGAATCGTAGCCGCATTCGTTACGATTCTGATGGTGCGGAACCGGAAAAGTTACTGATTCCTTGGCAGAACAAAGCTTTTTCGCACCGAAACGACAGAATAAACTTCGACGGAGGCATGACATAAGACTATGGCGGTCAACGTCTTTCTCAGTGCCTGACGTTGAATCGGCGTTCCGGGCGCCGCGAACACATCGGCACAATCACCGCAAAGGGGCCGTCCTGGTCGAATTTGCCCTACTCCTACCTTTGTTAATTTTGATCGTTCTGGCGTGCATTGACTTTGGCCGCTTCGCCTATTTGTACATCGCGGTGACCAATGGCGCACGAGCGGGTGCCGAGTTTGCCGTGATGCGGCCAGTAACGCCAGCGTCGCAACCGGCTTGGGAAGCAGGCGTTTTGGCCGCCGTCCGAGATGAAATGACAAATAACCAGGGATACAGTTCAGCAAACCTTGCCGTGTCGACCAATCTGACGCCGGAGGCTGCTCTCAATTTAAGGCGAGTGGAAGTCACCGTGCAACATCCTTTCCGAACGTCGTGAACTGGCTCGGCATCCCACACGAGACAACTTTGGCGCGAACGGTCGAGATGCGCGTGATCCGGTGATTTGCGATGTGCAATACTCCAAATGCTGTGAAGACAGGCGACCACCTTGGTCACTCTTCCTTCTGTATCTCCACGGTCGCTCGATTACCTCGACGGCGAGCAGCCAAGCGCCGCGGGACAGCACTCGTGGAAACGGCGATGACCATCCTGTATTCGTGACACTCGTCTTCGGAATGATCGATTTCGGCATCGTGGTTTTTAAGCACCACGTGTTGGCGCAAACCACTCGCCAAGTTGCTCGGCAAGCGATTGTCCACGGTGACCTTGCGACGGAGTTGGGCAGTTGGGGCCCAGCACCGATCAATGTGAACGGCAATGATGCCGGTGAAATCGGAACGTTTGTACGTGATAGGTGCCTGGTCCTGCTGGAGCCGGCGTCGGTGAACATTCACATCGATTGGCCCGACGGAGGCAACAGCGTCCAGGCACACGATCGCGTACACGTGACGGTCAGCGCACCGCGCAATTGATGATTACGCAACTGTTCGGAAATGCGACCTTCAACTTGACAGCATCATCGACAATGCCCATAGCGCATTAGGTGACGGCGACAAGGTCCGTAAATGACATGAGAGAAGGTGCGATCATGCGACCGGTTTTTATGCGACGGTCACCGAGACGCGACGGCTACGTTCTGGTGTGGTTCGCGCTCGCGCTTGCAACGTTACTCGGCATGGTGGGCCTGGTCATCGACGCCGGCTTCTTGATGGCACATCACCGCCACGTGCAGAACGCCGCCGATGCCGCGGCCACGGCGGCAGCCATGCATCTGCTGCGGGGGCAGACGATCGCGGACGCCACAATCACGGCGGAGACCTTTGTGCATACCCACAATGCGTTGCCAGACGCCGCAGTGGAAATCAACTTCCCACCAAGCCAAGGTCCCTACGCAACCGGTGGGATTGGCACGTACGTCGAGGCGATCGTCACGGATAGCCGCAACACGTTCCTGATTCATGTCCTGCCGGGCGTGAACCAGGCGCAGACCGTTCAGGCCCGGGCTGTCGCTGGCTTCGAAGCAGTAACCGCCGGCGAAGGGGTCATGGTGCTGGATCCTACGGCGATTCCCGGGCCTGAATGTGAGTGGACAGGGCGTGATCCGAGTGAATGGTCGGGTCGTGGTCAATTCCGAGGGAGGCGGTATCGATGAAAACGGAGTACCGGTGGATACGGGCAACAACGGTGTGGCGGCCTCCGCCGGCCAGCCCAATTCGGACAACGGCATCTTCGCGGTGACGATCGACGTTGTGGGAGGCGTCGACAACCCGGAACTGTTCTACGGATACAACGAAGGGGATCCATCCCCGCTTGCCTGTCGCCAACCGCCGGAACCGGACCCGCTGCTCTATCTGCCTGTTCCCACGACGGCAAGCGGCGTGGACCCCACTCGGCGAGGGGATGTGAGCGTGACAAATAACAACGTCACGGGGCTCGAAACCGACGCGAGCGGGCAGAATTTTCGAGCAGTCGGTGGGGAGACCTGGGAGATGGACACGTCGCCCTGCCCGACGAGGTGATCCTTCATCCAGGCGTCTACGACAAGATCGCCATCGAGGGAGGCTTGGTCCATTTCATCCCTGGCATCTATGTCCTGGCCTCGCAGAAGCAGAACCAGGATGTGCTGAAGATCACCGGCGGCGAGGCCAGCTTTGACGGTTCGATGTTCTACGTCACCGGAGACAATTACGACCCGGTCAGCGGATGGCCCGATACGACCGATTTGGACAACCCACCACCGGCACCGGATGGCGCCCTGCTGGGTCGCGTCACAATCAACGCCGAAATGCACTTTTCGCCCATCGACACGGATGCCTACAACTACAGCTCCTACTACAGTGGGGCACCCGCCATCCCGGAGACCTATGACGGGATGCTGTTCTTCCAACGTCGGCGCAATCCCGAGAAGACGACGATTGTCGGTAATTCCGCCGATGGCTATCTCTCCGGAACAATCTACGCAAAATGGGCGCCCTTTGAGATCTCGGGGCAAGGCGCCTACAACGCGCAGTTCCTCGTCGGCAGTATCGATGTCACCGGCCAGGGAGATGTGACGGTCCTCGCCGCCGGCGGCAACAAAGGCAAAGCCAACCAGGTCTTTCTCGTGGAATGAGCCCGCCCCAACCAATCCAACCCGAAGCGCCAGCGAAGGGGTAAGCGCCAGCCCCCTCAATTTGCCCACCGTCACCAACCCAAAGCACCAGTTTTGAAGTTGCACGTTTCGATCTTTCTCAACCCGAAGCGTAAGCGAGGGAACACTTTAGAACCGTTGGGACGTGTCTCCCTCGCTCACGCTTCGGGTTAGGATTTCGCGGGCATTCCGCACATCGGAGGAGGGAAATTCGGAAATGTGCAACTTCAAAAAGCGCCAGCGAAGGGGTAAGCGCCACCCCCTCAATTTGCCCACCGCCACCAACCCGAAGCGCCAGTTTTGAAGTTGCACGTTTCGATCTTTCTCAACCCGAAGCGTAAGCGAGGGAACACTTTAGAACCGTTGGGACGTGTCTCCCTCGCTCACGCTTCGGGTTAGGATTTCGCGGGCATTCCGCACATCGGAGGAGGGAAATTCGGAAATGTGCAACTTCAAAGAGCGCCAGCGAAGGGGTAAGCGCCACCCCCTCAATTTGCCCACCGCCACCAACCCAAAGCGCCAGTTTTGAAGTTGCACGTTTCGATCTTTCTCAACCCGAAGCGTAAGCGAGGGAACACTTTAGAACCGTTGGGACGTGTCTCCCTCGCTCACGCTTCGGGTTAGGATTTCGCGGGCATTCCGCACATCGGAGGAGGGAAATTCGGAAATGTGCAACTTCAAAGAGCGCCAGCGAAGGGGTAAGCGCCACCCCCTCAATTTGCCCACCGCCACCAACCCGAAGCGCCAGTTTTGAAGTTGCACGTTTCGATCTTTCTCAACCCGAAGCGTAAGCGAGGGAACACTTTGAGAACCGTTGGGACGTGTCTCCCTCGCTCACGCTTCGGGTTAGGATTTCGCGGGCATTCCGCACATCGGAGGAGGGAAATTCGGAAATGTGCAACTTCAAAGAGCGCAGCGAAGGGGTAATGCGACCTCAGCCTTAGCATCTCAGCCTTAGCATCCTCAGCCTTAGCATCCTCAGCCTTAGCATCCTCAGCCTTAGCATCCTCAGCCTTAGCATCCTCAGCCTTAGCATCCTCAGCCTTAGCATCCTCAGTCGCTCTAGCATCCGTGGTCGCCGTGATTGCCACGTAGTCGGGCATCCGTAGTCGGGTACTCGCGGTCGTCACCGTGGAGCCCTGGGTCGCGCGGACCCCTTCGCTGGCGCTTCGGGTTCGGGGAGGGGGGCTCGGTGAATCCGCAAAGTCAGCGTAGGCGAAACAACGCACACTCTGGAATGCGGCGTTCCGGTTCCTTCAGTTATTCCGGCTGAACGCGTCATTCCTGGCGTGCCGAATGCTACTCGTGTGGCGAGCATGTCGAAAGCTCCGCCTCACAAGATTCCGCTCAACAACCCACCTCTGCTGCCCCACCAAGACAACGCACAACCCACCTCTGCTTTCCCACCACAGCAGCGCACGACGCGTTGCCAGAATGGCCCGCGCAGTCGTCGTTCGTAACTCATCGATTCACATCCTTCACGCCTCACGTCACACTGCGTCCACGCATACCGTGGGCACGTGCAGGGGAGACGTCCATGTCTCGCTTCCTAATGTTCCCAAGCTGCCTCACCGTCAGCCTTTTGGCGGTCGTCCTGATCCAATGTCCGGCGATCGCGCAAATCGCGACCGCCAAAAACCCTGGGGATGACCACCGTTCTACCGGAGGTGCCGCGTCAGGCTCCCCGGCCGATCCAGGGTCCGCAGGTCGACCAGCAATGGCAAACGCAGGTCCCGCCGGGGACCGCTCCCATGGCCTCGTTTGTCGATTCCCTGAAAGGCAACGACGCGGCGATCCACGTGGTGGTCGAACAAGGTCGATTGCTGACCGTCAAGGAACCGATCGCTGGGCCTCAGGGAACGGCGGCGGTGGCGATTGGGGATCCGACGATTGTCGATTTCGAACTCCTGCCCAATCCGCGGATGCTGCGTCTGATCGGCCTTCGCGCGGGCGTCACCGATCTTTCGATTACAACCGACAGCGGCGAAGTCTACAACTTTGAAGTGTACGTCGGATGGGACCTGGAACTCCTGCAAGCGCAACTTCGACAGAGCTTCCCGGATGCACGGCTCAAGCTGGGACAATTGCGTGAACATGTTGTGGTGGAGGGTGAAGCAAGAAGTGCGGCGCAAGTGAGTGACATTATCTCACTGATCGAAGCGTTCCTGCTTTCCATGCAACCACAAAAGCAGGTAACGCAGCAACAGGATCGAACTCCTCCGGCCCCGGCCACGCCTTCCGGAGGCGATCAGGACGGCGAGGGCGAAGCGACACCGGAAGCAGGAAACCGACCGCAAACGAAGGTTCAATATGCCGCGGCACAGATCATTAACTTGATCCGTGTTCCCGGTGTCCATCAGGTGATGCTTCAGGTTCGCATCGGTGAGTTGAACCGAAAGGCGACTCCGTGAGATCGGTGGTGACTTCCTCTACATGGATAAAAGCACCGGCACGACGATTGGATCGCAGATTGGCGGAGCGGGCCAGATCCTTGGACGAAGACGGCTTCCTGCAGGGCTTGGCCCTGGGTCCGAATTCGACGCTATTCGGCGTCTTTCCCACTTCGGATTTTGAAATCATCCTGAATGCCCTGCGACAGAATTCCGTGCTGAGCCTGTTGGCGGAACCCAATCTTGTCGCGATGAGTGGCCACCAAGCCAGCTTCCTGGCGGGCGGGCAGTTTCCGGTGCCGGTTCCGCAAGGCGGTGGCGGTCTGTCGAACAACGTTACGATCGAGTTCAAGGACTTCGGCGTCCTGCTGAACTTCATTCCGTTCGTGATGGATGACGAGACGATCCGGTTGCATGTCGCACCGGAGGTCAGTTCGATCGATTTCCGACTGGGAACTACGCTGGTCGTCGGTGGTGACCCCGTACCGGGTGTGAACACTCGCCGATCCGAGACCACGGTGGAACTGCGCCAGGGCCAGACCTTGGCCATCGCCGGATTGCTGCAGGTCGATATGGAGGCAGAGACCGCGCGGATCCCCGGTCTGGGAGATTTGCCGTACATCGGCCCGTTGTTTAGCAGTACCTCTCACGAGCGAGCCGAACGCGAGCTGATTGTGCTGGTCACGCCGTTTCTCGTTTCCCCGATGTGTGAAGACCAAGTGCCGCCTTTGCCCGGCTCGGAAGTCAAGGACCCCAACGATCTGGAGTTCTACTTAATGAACCGGATCGAGGGCCGTACAGGACACGACTATCGTTCGACAACAGCCTGGGACAATCCACTCGGCCTGGTCGAACACATGAAACTTGAACGCCGCCACATCTGCGGGCCCGTTGGGTACTCGCAGTGACGTGGTGCAACATTCGCTGATCGATTCGCATACAAATTCACGGAGGTGCGCAATGTCGCGAAACTGCTCCCGATCGCCTGCCTGCCATTCTTGCTGACCTCAACGGTCCTCATCGGTCAGGATGAATTTCCGCTCGCACCTCTTCCCTCGCCGATGGTCGCGGAGGTCGACGCGGTGAATCAGATCCCCGAGCCGCTGATGGGTACTGGGTTGAGGCAGGATGCCTGCCTACCCACTCCGGACCATGTGAATTTCGGTGGCTGCCGCTGCCCGCAACATTCGTGTTGCCCTTATCACGCGTTATCCGTGCGGCTGCAAGCCTCCGTGGAAATTGCGGATGCAGGACAAATACTGGGGTTATCCCGAGGAATTCTGTGAGCGACCATACGGTTCCTACGTCCAGTCGGCCCTCGACCACCAAATCGCCAACGGGTTGCGAGATCAACAGACGTTGTACGACTATGATTTCAATGGAACACAACTGTCACCCCGCGGCCGACTGCAGTTACAGAAGATCGCCCAACGGATGCAGGTGATCGCCGGTCCGGTGCGAATTGAAGCTACTCACAACGAGCAGCGCGATCAAAGTCGACAGCTCGCGGTCATCGAACGACTCCAACTGCTGGGGATCCCGGCCAGCGAAGAACTGGTACAGGTCCATCCGATGATCCGCCCGGGTCTCCGCGGCGTGGAAGCGATCGAGATCGACAACAATCTACTGCTGCAGACCCAGGAAATGGGCGGCACAATGATGGGCTCCGGCAGCGGTTCCGGTGCGGCGCCGGTCATGATTCCTCCGGTGGGACAATAAGGCACATCAAAGGCTATGGATAGTCAAAGGCAAACGGTGCTGAAAATGAACCGATTTCGAGCGATTGCGTCCGCGACGGTGATCCTGGCGATCACGCTTCACTGCCGGTTGCAGCCATCTGAAAACTCCGCGGCTCTTCCAACGAAAACCTGCGAAGTTTGCGGAATCACCGCCGCCCCCCAAGATCACGTCTGAGAACGCGGCGCAGGTCCAACTGGCGATGGCGCGATCGCTGGAACGAAAGGGGCATCATCGGCGTGCGATCGAGGCGTACGAGCGTATTATCGAAGAGCATGACTCGACACTCGCCTATCATCGCCTCGCCATTCTGCGCGACCAACAAGGAGACTTTGCCGCGTCGAGCGAAATGTTCGCCGAGGCACTGCGTCGTCAGCCCGAGAACGCCGAATTACTCTGCGACATGGGCTACAGTCAGTATCTGCAGGGCAACGACCAAGAAGCGGCAGAGATTCTCAACCAGGCGCTCCGCCTCGAGCCGGAATCTCCGCGAGCCCACAACAACCTGGCACTCGTGAACGTGCGACAGGAGGACTACGACCTGGCGTTTGAAGAATTCGCGCGAGCCTCGAAATCATACGGCACCGCCCACTTGAATCTGGCCTACGCGCTCAGCATGAACGGTCAATTCCAGCGCGCCCAAATACATGCCCAGCAAGCGTTAAAGATCGACAGTCAATCCGAGAAGGCCCAACAGCTGATCGGAAATCTGGAAAGAGTCACGGCGCACCAAGTAGCCGATCACGCGCCCGCCTTGCAGGCACATCCCACGACAACGGAGCCGCCTGCCGCAATCCCGTCTCAACCCAGGGGATTGACTTCCATTCCCACGTCCGCGCCCACAGAGAAGAGCGTGGGCAGTCCACCGTCAGGGCTATTCCGTCCGGTCTCCGTCACCCTCGGCGACCCTCTGCTTCCGGACGCAAGGGAGCCCCTTCCCATGATCGGCGAAAGAGATCCACAGGCAACAAATCAGAGCGAGATCCGGTTCGCCATCCCGCTAGACAGGGGCGAAATCCGCTGACCTTCTTAAGACTCGGGCACCAGATTCGGTGCGGAACTGTCCGGCAACTCGGAGAGCTCGGACAAAGGGGGAATGGCCGGGTGGTTCGAAACGGATGCGTTCGTTCTCCCATCGTGATAGCACGATCGGTTACCTCCCTCGCCGATCGCGCTCTCCAGCGCCTGCTGCGCCCGATGGAGAATGCAGGCGGGATCATCGTCGCTGAGGGAGCAGGTCAGGCCAATGCTGACCGTGAAGCTAAGCGCCGATCCATTGTGCTTTAAGGTTCGGCAATTCGCGACGCTGATCCGCAAACGTTCCGCGGGCGTGATTGCGCCATCCAGCAGAGTCGAGGGCATCAAGACAGCGAATTGATCGCGTTCAAAGCGTGTCACCAGGTCGGAATCGCGCATCATATTCCGCACGAACTCTCCCACGACGGAGCGAACGTTTTCGGTCAACCCGACCGCGTGTGCTTCGTTCGCACACAGCTCATCGAGTTGCACCAACATCAGCGACACATTGGATTCGTACCGTTTGATCTCGGACAGTCGCCGTTTGAGCTCCTCGACAAAGACTTTGCGTGTCGGCAGCCGGGTCGTGTTGTCCGTATAGGCATCTTCTGGTGTCAAAGCTCGCGGATCTTCCTCGCAGTGCGACGGTGCACTGGGCAGCGCAGCACCAAAATGATCGCAGGAACTCCCAGTGTGCACGTGGGCACAGTTCCGTCCAGCTTGCTTCGATGCATAGAGTGCCTCGTCGGCGCGTTCAATTAGCGATTGCCCTTCCTCGCGCACGATAATCTGTGCCACGCCGACGCTGACGGTCAGCCGCAATGTCATGTTTTCGAATGAGAAGCGGCTTTCTTCCACGGCGTTCCGAGCGCGCTCGGAGACCTCCTTGGCCACTTCCAGTTCCGTATCAGGCATGATGATGGCAAACTCTTCGCCACCGTACCGAGCCACGAGATCCGTTTCGCGAATGGTCTCCTTCAATCGCTGAGCGACACCGCACAGCACGGCATCTCCCGCGCGATGCCCATACGTGTCATTGAATTTCTTGAAGTGATCCACGTCGATGAAGGTCAGCGAAAGCGGAGTCCGGCGGCGATTCCATTCGGTTAAGCGCCGCTGCAGTTCGTACTCAAAAGCGCGGCGGTTGGCCACTCCCGTCAGCGCGTCCGAAAGCGTATCGTTGCGATGCGACTCGTGCAGTTGCTCCAGCTCCCGATTGCGATCGTCACTCAGTGTTCCGATCACCAAAGCCGTCAAGCCCAACACACTGGCCCATACGCAGAGGCCCAGCATTTCGATCACGGTCAACGGCGCGTAAGCAGGATCAAGTGTGCCGAGCAGCGTCGTAATGGCGGTCGATAGCACACACAGCAAAGCGGTCACGCAGGCAAGATATCGCCCCTGGTACAAACCACTCACCGCGACCGGCAGAAAATACAGGTTCAGGATCACGGTCTTGAAGTTGGCAACCTGCGACAGCAGCCCCATCACTCCCAGCACCGTCACCATCAGGATCAGCTCGAAGGTGCGGTATTCCTTCCGCGATTGACGACTCTTGCGGTACGCAATAGCCGAAGCCATGTCTTGGAGCCACGGAGATCCCATGAATCGGAGTTTCTAATCAGCACGCGCGAGGAAGGGGAAGCCGGGCTGGCTGGCGAACGAACACCGACAGACGCCGTACAATAAAAGCGATCGCCTGAAGAAGCGTACGTTGCGATCAGCTACCCCACAACTTCGCTTTTTTCCGGGGCCCGCCGGATTGCGACGGTGGTGACGATTGTCGCTTTGCGGGCCAACGTTTCACGATTCGAAGAGCACTCGCCGGGCCTGTTGTAGGAAGTTCTTGAGCTCGCGACGCGTCAACAACTCCTGCGCCGAATCATACTCGGCCCACCGCCTTTGGCGCGACTCGTTCTCCGGCCAGGTCTGCTCCGATTGTGTCACTTCCATGACAACAACCTTCACAATCAGTCGCGCTCCCCATTTCGCGTCGAAAAAGTGGCCCAATGGCTGCCCCTGAATTCGCCCCCGCAGGCCGGCTTCCTCAAAGGCCTCCTTCAGCGCGCTCTCCTCAAACGTCTCCCCCGGATCAATGATCCCCTTGGGAAAAATCCAGTTGTGCTTCTTCAGCGAAGTGATCAGGCAAAACTCAACCCGATCGGCGTCTTTGCGGTATGGAATCGCACAAACTTGGTGAATCGTTCGGGGAATATTCGCGGAAGTCTCTGACATTACGCTCTCCGGACCTCACCGCATGACTCCAAGCAGGTCGTGCAGCGTTTAGGTCGGTGATTCCAAAGCAGCTGGCACACACCCTCCGGCAGTTCATTCTCCGGACGGAGTTGTCGGAGGATCATCTTCCGGCTTCGGTGGTGTGTCCTCGGATGCCTGATTGGGTTTGTCCGTTGGGGCCTTTCGATTAGGATCCGACGCCTGCTGACGCGCCACGGTCTCCAAGAACTTCTGGTAGTTACTTTTCAGTGCTTCCAGCAGCGGCGGAACGTGGGGTACCGACATGAACACACGGCTGGAAACCGCGGCGTGCGGGAAGAACTGCGTAACAAAATCGAAACAGAACTCAGCCGCCGAGTGGCGGATCATGATCCCTTCGGCAAAATGCCCGGAGAGTTGCTCATCGGGAATCTTGATGTTCTCGTAGATCTCCTCCACCGTCGGCCGCTTGGCGGGAGGGGTCGGACGCGGTAGTTGAGGCGGCGGTCCGAACTTCTGTTGATAGTTCGCCAGATTCTGTTCCAACGCCTGGATCAACCGAGGCACGACCCCGTGCGGCAGTACAATCCGACTGACCAGATGCGTCGGCACGCCCATCTGTTGAAGGAAATCGAGCACGAACGCGTGCGGTCCGTTCATCACGATCACTCCGGTACTCACCGCGCCGTGCCCAATCGTCGACGGCACTCGCGCAGTCACACCGGGGACCTGCACCTGTTGATGCGACGATATATTCTGGGGCTCCTTCGGCCGTTGCGGGTCTTCCGGGTTCGGATTCTGGGCAGGCTCACTCATATCGATTTCCATCAGGGTGAAAGGGGTTCTTTTCCGCGTTGCACGGCTTCGGACGGTGCCGTCCGCCGAATCCCGGTCGACGGCCAAGCTCCGATGATTCGCCCCGGCCCATCGCCGGCGCGAATGCTCGTGGAAAACGACGAGCTTACCAGATCGCCGACAGCGATGCGATCGGCCGAGCGGATCGCCGCACGGGGCACGTGATTGCTGCTGGCAGTCGCGACGAGGATCGGTTAGCTTGGAACCGTTCCCGGCCAGGCAAACCGGGTGCAAAATCCGCAGACAGGGAGAGAATCCAAATGGCACGTTCTTCTGGTGAATGGACTCTGACCAGGCGATCCCTGGTCCGTAGCGCAGCACTTGGCGGCGTAGGTCTGGGAATCCTGCAATGGCTGGAACAGGAGGCCGTCGCCGCCGGACAGCCGCTGCCCGGACAGGGTGTCGTGCTGTTCCAAGGCGATTCGATCACGGATGCCGGCCGCAATCGACAATCGAAGGAACCCAACGACATCGGTGGATTGGGGCGTGGCTACGCGATGCTGATCGCCAGTCGTTTGCTGGCAGAAAACGCCGATCGCGGCCTGAAGATCTACAACCGCGGCATCAGCGGGAACAAGGTGCCCGACCTGGACCAGCGCTGGCAGCAGGACTGCCTGGACCTCCGCCCGCGACTACTAAGCGTCCTGATCGGCGTCAACGACATCTGGCACAAGTTGAACGGCAGCTACGAGGGAACCGTGGAGGACTACGAGCAGCAACTGCTCGCGCTGCTGACTCGAACGCGTGAGCAATTGCCTCAAACGCGGATCCTGGTGTGCGAACCGTTCGTGCTGCGGTGCGGAGCAGTCAACGAGACATGGTTTCCCGAGTTCGATCAACGACGGACCGCGTGTCGGCGGGTAGCAGAACAACTGGAATGTAGCTTGATTCCCTTCCAGGACCTGTTTGATGAAGCGGTCAAGGAAGCTCCACCGGAATACTGGGCAGCCGATGGCGTGCATCCCACTTTAGCGGGTCATGCACTGATGGCCAAAAGCTGGATCGAATGCATGCAACGAACCGCCTGATCCCCGTGGTAGATCGAGAAACCTGTGCCTGAAAATCTGGTGGACCGCGAGCAACTGGCGGAACGTTACTTTGACCAGCTACCGTTCGAACCCTATCCGGTTCAGGAAGAAGCTCTGCTGGCCTGGTTCACGAGCGAGCAAGGTGTACTGGTGTGCGCACCGACCGGAACCGGCAAGACGCTGATCGCCGAAGCCGCGATCTTTGAGGCGTTGCACACCGGACGGCGAGCCTACTACACGACACCGCTGATCGCTCTGACAGAACAGAAGCTGCAGGAGCTTCGCCATTGTGCCGAGCGGTGGGGATTCTCCGCTGACCAGATCGGACTGGTGACCGGCAATCGGCGCGTGAACCCCGATGCCCCGATCCTCGTCGTCGTGGCGGAGATCCTCTTCAACCGCTTACTGCGAAGCGAATTCTCCTTCGATGATGTTGCGGCCGTCGTCATGGACGAGTTCCACAGCTTCAATGATCCCGAACGTGGGATCGTGTGGGAGTTCTCGTTAAGTCTCCTGCCACCTCAGGTGCGTCTGCTGCTACTGTCCGCGACGGTGGGGAACGACCGAGAATTCGTGCAGTGGATGAACCGCACACACCAACGCCGGGTGGAACTGGTACATAGCGATGACCGCAAGGTGCCCTTAACCTTCCAGTGGGTGGGCGATCAGCTGTTGAATGAGCAACTGGAACAGATGGCTGCCGGTGATGAATCGTCGCGATTCACCCCGGCACTCGTGTTCTGCTTCAATCGCGACGAATGCTGGAACGTAGCGGAACAGTTGAAGGGAAAAGGGCTACTCGCCGAGGGACAACAGGCGCAACTGGCCGAGGCAATTCGCCATTTGGATTGGTCGGAGGGTGCCGGTCCGAAGTTGAAGCAGGTGCTGCTCCGCGGCGTAGGTGTCCACCATGCCGGACTGCTACCGCGCTACAAACGGATTGTCGAACAGCTGTTTCAACGGAAGTTGCTGTCGGTAACCGTCTGCACCGAAACACTCGCGGCTGGAATCAATCTGCCGGCGCGCAGTGTCGTCGTCCCCAACCTGTTGAAGGGACCGCCCGATAAGAAGAAGTTGATCGACGCAAGCAGTGCTCATCAGATGTTTGGCCGAGCGGGACGTCCGCAGTTCGATACGCAGGGATTCGTCTTTGCTCTTGCCCATGAGGACGACGTCAAGATTCTGCGGTGGCGAGAGAAATACGATCAGATTCCAGAGGACACGAAAGACCCGAAGCTGCGACAGGCCAAGAAGGCGCTGGAGCGGAAGATGCCCACCCGGCGGTCCGGGCAACAGTATTGGACGGAAGGCCAATTCAACAAACTGCGGTCCTCGCCACCAGGGCAATTGCAGAGCCGAGGGCCCATCCCCTGGCGGCTGTTGGCCTACATGCTGGACGTTTCACCGGAAGTGGCTCCGATCCGGGAACTGATCGGCAAGCGGCTGATGCCACCAAAGCGGATCGAGGCCACATCTCCGCGCTCGATCAAATGTTGCTCACGCTATGGACTGCCGGATATGTGACACTCGATCCCCGACCGCCGCTGGAAGACGAAACGACGGAGAACGAACAAGCTCCCACGGGCGAACCACCACCGCCCTATCAAGCGGTTCGTGCGGAACCCACCGCAGAATTACAGAAGCTGTTGCTGCTGCGCGGCGTGAACCCGCTGTACGGCGTGTTTGTCATCAACCAATTGGGAATCGCAGATCCGGTGGAAAGGATCCAAGCGATGGAGAGCATCTTAGAGATGCCCGCCTCGGTCGGCCGCCTGGTCCGCGTACCGTCTCACGAAGAGCTTCCCCCTGGACCGCTGGCGACCACACGACTGGATGTGCAACTGCTGCAACTGGGATTGGCCACGCAGGAAGAATTGGGCGCGGCCGAAGAGGAGGAGGAAGAACCGCCGGACCGCTATCGCCGGTTCTACGACGAAGAACGTCCGCGCGTCCTGACGCTGGCCGACAAACTCCGCCGACTGTTCGAGCATGATTTTCCCGGCGTGTCGGACGTTCGTACGTTTCCGGTCTGGGCCGCCGGTGAGTTGCTGGAATTTGGAGGCGACTTCAACAAGTACATCGTTGCCAAAAGACTTCAAAAGCAGGAAGGCATCATTTTTCGACACCTCCTGCGGTTGATCCTGCTCGTCGCCGAATTCGCACAACTCAACCCACCCGAGACAACGCCCGAGGAGTGGCAAGCGGAGCTATTGGGACTGCGCGATCGACTGATCGATACCTGCCGCGCCGTCGATCCCACCAGTGTAGACGAAGTCTTGCAGCAAGCAGTAGGACAGGCTTCCAGCCTGTCATAAGAAACCTTCCAGCCCGTCACAAGCAACATCCCAGTCTGTCACAAGCGACCTCCCGCGTTGTCATAAACAGCCTACGAACCTCTCCGAGGAAAACGTGAGATCGATGCGCAAGAACTTTACCCGAGGAAGGACGTTCGTCGCATTTTGTCTGCTTGCTGCGATCTCTTCCGAGACAGCGGCGGGTATCAAGCCGGCGTTCCCCCGCGTCGTTGTCGATCTGAACGGCACTTGGCAGATAGAACAGGGCACGATGGAAACTCGACCGATCGAGTTTCGTCATGTGATTCCTGTGCCGGGCTTGGTTGATCTGGCGCGTCCGGGGTTTTCGGAGGTGGGGCAGAAGAGCGATCAGCGCCAAGCGTTCTGGTATCGACGGACTTTCCGAATCGAGGGACCGGTTCCGGAAATTGCCCGATTGAAAGTCCACAAGGCAAAGTACGGCATGCAGGTCTGGGTCAACGGCCAGGTCGTGGGCCAGCATTCACCTTGTTTCACGCCGGCCTATTTTGATGTGCAGAACGTACTGCGCGGTGCGGGTCAAGAGAATGAGCTCCTGATCCGAGTCGGAGCCGACCGCGAGTCCCTGCCACAGGACATGCCGACGGGATGGGATTTCGAAAAATATCGATACATTCCCGGCATCTACGACTCCGTCGAGTTGATCCTGTCGGGCCGTCCGTTCCTGCACAACATCCAGATCGCACCGGACCTGGAAAATAGCCGAATTCGAGTGGTGGCCGAAATCGAACGAGGAATGACAACGGATGACATCACACTTTCTGGAGAACTTAGAACGGCCCGCGAATCCCAGCTCGTTCAGAACGTAAAGGTGGTCGTTCCAGGGGGAAGTGAGGCGGTCTCTCAGGTCGACTTTCTTGTCGAGGTTCCCGACTGTCAGACCTGGTCGCCGGAAAGCCCGTTTCTGTACGAACTGCACTTGAGCACGGCGGCGGATGCGGCGCGGACCCGCTTCGGGATGCGGACGTTCCGTTTCGACCCGAAGACGAAACGAGCCCTGCTAAATGGAAAACCGTACTACTTACGTGGCAGCAATTTGACGCTGTATCGGTTCTTTGAAGATGCCGAGCGCAGTGATCTGCCATGGCGCACCGATTGGGTCCGACAATTGCATCGCCAGTGCAAATCCATGCATTGGAACTCATTGCGATACTGTATCGGTTTTCCACCCGAGTTCTGGTACGACCTGGCCGACGAGGAGGGAGTGTTGATCCAGGATGAGTTTCCGATCTGGCTACTCAGCGGGCCGAAGAGTGACTGCCCGGAATGGCCCGTCGCAGAGAAGATCATTCCGGAGTACGAGGCGTGGATGCGGGAACGATGGAACCATCCCTGCGTCGTGATCTGGGACGCGCAGAACGAAAGCCAAACACCGGAAACCGGAAAGGCGATTCAGGCCGTCCGACATCTCGACCGATCCGATCGCCCGTGGGACAACGGCTGGGCCGAGCCCCAAGCGATGACGGACTGCGCCAAGGCGCACCCGTATCTGTTCATTCGCGAGTTCACGAAACAGAAAGCGTTCCATCTGTCGGAGCTCGCCAGCCAATCGGGCAAACCGAACCTACAAGATGCACAACGCAAGATGGATGTGGCGCTGCTAATCAACGAATATGCCTGGCTCTGGCTCACTCGAGATGGGAATCCCACCTGCCTGACCAGCATGATCTACGAACGGATCCTGGGTAGCGATTCGACTGCGGAACAACGCCGGATCTTCTACGCCCGTTCGCTGGCGGCCTTGACGGAATTCTGGCGGTCGCATCGCGAGTGTGCCGGCGTGCTGCACTTCTGCGCTTTGGGTTATTCCCGCCCAGGAGACAAACCGCGACCGGAAGGCGGAGCAACAAGCGACCATTGGGCCAATGTACTGGAACTGCAATGGGAACCACGATTCCAGGAATACGTGCGTGATGCGTTCAATCCACTCGGACTGATGCTGAACTTCTGGAGCGAAGAAGTCTCGGCTGGAGCGCAGCCATCCTTGGAGGTCTGCCTGGTCAATGATCTCGAGGAACCATGGCAAGGGGAAGTGCACGTGTACCTGGAGCTCGACCAGCAAAAGCGAAATCTTGCGCACCGCGATGCTCGCGTCAGCGCACTGGGGCGATCATCCGTTTCCGTTCCCGTCACGATGCCGCACGAACCAGGGCATTACACACTTGTCGCCGAGTTAACGGACGGCGCCGGCGAAACCATCCGCAGCCTGCGCGACATCACGGTCAAGTAGGCGCGACGGCTACTTCGACCAATTGCGGCGTAATCGGGTGCGTGTCGATTCGCACAGACAAGAATCGCTGAAGGATGTCGATGTGCGTGATCGCGTGGCCGGTCAACGGCGGTGTGCGAAATCGACTTGCGTGGCCGGCAAAATGAACACTCAAGGCGATTGGCAGCAACAGCTGGTCGGCCAAATGGGGCCCCACACACGCGGCAGAATCCAGGTACTGCTGCGCCGGCTGCAGGGCCTCGAGCGCCACGCGTTCGGCGGGAACGCCCCGGCGTCCAAAGCCGGTGAAAAGTTCGGTGATTCCTTCGCATGCCAATTCAATGGTTACGACGTTGCCCGGGCCGACGGGATCGGCGAGAGCCTGCACATGAAAGGCCGACGCTGGCCAACCGGTGGCCTTGGCGATCGTGTCGCATTCTCGTTGCGCAATGTGTTTGGGCAAGCCGGCGACGACCGCCCGGACCACGGGCGACAGGAGTTCTCCTCGGTCGCAAAGTTGTAGCGATCGCCAGGACGGATGGGGCGTCACGCGAAACCGCAGTTGCCCGCCTCCGACCGGATAGAAACCCGGCCGAATCAGCTCCGCGGTCACGGTGATTCCCAGTTTTCGCAGGATGGGCAGGTAGCAGAGTTGCAGAAAATCAAAAGGCGGGGCCAGCGGGTTGTGCGTGCCGCCGATCAGAGTGACTTGCGACGGGCCGTCCGCCAACAGGAGGGCGGGCAGGATCGTCTGAAAAACGAGTGTTGTGCTGCCCGCCGAACCGATGTCAAAACGGTATTCGCCGGCGGAGATGCTCCCCGGTTGGAAGGTCAGCTCCCGCGCCCCGACCGCGGCGTTGGTCACCTCCGCCTGACAGATCTGCGCGATCGCCTGCACGGCAACCAGGTGTTGGCGACGAAGCCCTGGTTTGGAGCGCCGTGCCCGAATGTCATGAATCCGAAGTGGCTGACCGGACACGGCGGAAAGTGCCAGCGCCGACCGGATGATCTGTCCACCGCCCTCGCCCTGCGAGCCGTCGATCAACAGGCCTACGTTGTCGACTCGGCCTTTGTCTCGGGCGTCGCCTTCTCCACCATGTGCTGCGCCCACGCGGCCGCTCCCATTACGGTCGAGTCGTCGCCCAATTGTGCCGCGAGAACTTCAAACGAATCGACAAAGGCGGGCATCGCCCGTTTGTTGGCCGACTTCCGAATCGGATTCAAGAACAGGTCCGGCATCGCTTCGACCAGCCCACCACCGACAATCACCTTATCCGGAAGCAGCAGGTTCACCAGGTTGCCGACGGCAATTCCGATCTGCCTTGCCGCGTTGACCACAATATCTTCGATGACCTTGTCGCCCTTCGCAATCGATTCGGACAAGGCTTTGCTGCGAATACTCGACAAATCGGTACCGTATTTGGACATCAAATAGGGCACGTCCCCCCGATACGCCGCCTGCACAGCAGCACCGCAGATGGCCAGACGACTGGCAACCGCCTCCAGACAACCTCGTCGCCCACAACCGCAGAGCGGCCCGCCGCTGGACACCTGAATGTGTCCCACTTCGAGGCAGGATCCACGTCGACCGCGCAGCAGCTCGCCATCGTAGACATAACCACCACCGATTCCCGTTCCCGGGAAGACCCCCAGCACGGAGCGCGCCCCTCGGCCAGCAGCGAATCGATACTCGCCATACACGCCCGCGTCCACGTCGTTGACAATGTACGCTGGGCAGCCAAACTCACGCTCCAAGTGTTTCTTGATCTTCACATCCTGCCAACCGAGATTCGGCGCATTGATGATCACGCCCTCGTCCAGATCGAGGGGACCGGGGCATCCCACGCCGATCGCTCCCAAATCTTCCGGTTTGACTTCGAGCTGGCCGAGTGTGCTCTTGATCAGTCCCCCGATTCGCTCCAGCCCAACCTTCTGACCTTCGAAGCCGCGCGTGCGATCGCGCTCGCGACTCAATGGATTGAAATTCCCGTCGTAGATCTGGCAGAGCATTTTCGTGCCGCCCAGATCGAAACCAATCCAACACTTGTTCTTCAGATCACTGCTTGCCATGACACTCATTCCTCAAACCAGCGTGCTTACCGCGGATCGATTCTACCGGAATTCTCTGGTTCCGGGGACCGAGTCGGCCCCCCGATCTCTCGGTTTCTTGTGTTTTTCCCATCATCGGATGAACCACCACCCGGAGCAGGATCTTCGCGCGGAAAGACCGGGTTCGAATGATCGATGCCTCGTCAGCGGTGGGGCAAAGAAAGAAATCTCGGGACCGGCCGTCAGCCAAGCTGCGGTTGCCGAAGCTCGACCGGTAGTTCCGCGCCCGGTTCGGCTGCCACTCGCGATTCCTGCCATTGAGCAGCAATCATCAGGCAATTGATTCCCGATCCAATTCCGAGCATCGCGACCTGATTGCCGCGTTGAATGAACTCGGTCTGGCATCCGATCGCCATCGTGACCGGCAATGCGACGGAGCCGGTATTGCCCAGCCACTGCACCGTGCAGAAATCACGACGGACGTCCACTTCCAGTGCTTCCAACATCGACTTGCGGTGAGCCAAACCGACCTGATGGCAAACCGTCCGGTCGATCTGCTCGCGCTGCCAGCCCGCCTCCTGCAAGAACCGCGGAAAGGTGGCGGCCCCCGTGGCAATGCCCTGCCGCATCAACGTCTCGGAATCTGTTTCCATCAGCGGGCTCATCCCACTGGCGATCGCCTCGTCGCGACCACTGTGACACAGCCGGTGATGCTGCGTATTCGCCCGGACATCCGCAGCCCAAACCCGGTTACCGGTGCGACTCAGATCGCGGTCGACCAGCAAGATCGCGCAGCTGGCCGAACCGATCGTCAGCGATGCAACAGCGCTCTTGATCTGCCGCCGCGTTAATGTCGGATCCGCATTCAGCGCGGCGATGGTGGTCTCCAGTAGATGCCGGCTATCTTCGGTGCCAACCACCAGACCCGCTCGAATCTGCCCCAGCTCGATCATATTCGCCACCTGCAGCAGACCGTTGAGCAGCCCCAGGCAGGCGTTCGACAGATCGTAGATCAGGCACTCCGCCGGCAGATCCAACGCGTCATGCACACGGCAAGCGGTCGCCGGCTCCAGATGATCGCGACAAACGGAACCATGAATCAGAGCCCCCACTTGGCCCGGATCGCAATTCGCCGCTTCCAGCGCCAACTGCCCGCTGGTGATGCTCTTGTCACTGGGAAGCATTCCGGAAGGCCAGACGCGCCGCTGCGTGATCCCCGTCATCAACTCCAATCGTCCGGCTGGCAGCCGCAACCGGTCGTACAGCGGCTCCAGCCGCCGTTCAATCTCGTCGCTGGACCAGATTTCCGACGGCAGACAGTAACCGAAAGACTCCAGACAAACTCGTTCGTACCGCATCAGAGGCTTCTCATCGGGTCACGCAGGCGAACCGGCAAACGGTTCAGCATAGTGGCCTGCTGCGCGGCCGTAAACCGTTTTGGAAGCACATCGACGGGCGTTTGGGAGCTTTCAGGAGTCGAACTCCATGGGCGAGGACGAGAGACGGGCAGGTGGAAGAACGGACTGATGTGAGACATGGCCTGGGAAGGCCATGAAACGAGACAACCTGGAAGGTTGTCCCACGTGGCTCGTGGGCAGGCGGGAGACACAGACAGATGGAAGAACGGACTGACGCGAGACATGGCCTGGGAAGGCCATGAAACGAGACAACCTGGAAGGTTGCCCCACGTGGCTCGTGGGCAGGCGGGAGCAGGCGGGAGACACAGACAGGTGGAAGAATGGACTGACGCGAGACATGGCCTGGGAAGGCATGGAACGAGACGACCTGGAAGTTTGCCCCACGCGGCCCGTAAAAATAGAGATAGCAGCTAGCTTTGCTTGCACAGGATATTGGGGTCATCCACACGGGCGACACAAAATATGCGGTTTTGCTTGCGGTTCGCCGAGGAGTCGCTACATTCGTCCGTGACTCGCACATCTGAATTTGCGGAGGGCTGACGAGCGATTGGGAGTTGGGGTCAGGATGAAGCCAACGGCTACCTGCCGGTAGGACACCGGTCTTGGTAGCGGATTCCCGTACTGGATGACCGTCACGGACGACGGGTTGCTCGGTTCGCCAGATTCTGGCGGCGACTCAACTCTTCGCCCTCGCACCGTGCGATGCGGCAAGCAAATGCCGCGGGGCACAGCGATTCTGCCATCTGTTCCGGGTGACCGGTCTTCGACACCGACCACAACTCTCACGGCAGGAAACGGATTGCTTCCTGAAACGTGGTCTGAGGCGAAACAAAGGAGTTGTGAAATGTCGAAGAAGCCCTTCATTGGTCTGAACGCCGATTTTCATCGAGCGACCCACGATCGTCCCGCCTATTCCCTGGTGTGCGCCGGTTACTACGACGCGATCCTGGCGACGGGAGGGATTCCGCTGGTGGTCCCGCCGACGGAGGATCGGGAAGACCTGAACGCGATTCTCGATCGCTTGGACGGCTTCGTCCTGATCGGCGGCCGCGACCTCGATCCGCGCAACGACGGGTTCATGTTGCACCCGAGCGTGCGACCGATGGATTCCCGCCGCGAGGAGTTTGACCGCCAACTCTGTCAGCTTCTGTGCGAACGTCAGATGCCAATCTTTGGCGTTGGCGCGGGCATGCAGCTGCTAAACATCACGATGGGAGGGAACCTCCTGCTGCACATTCCCGAAGACCTGCCACGCGCACTGCCGCACAAGGACCCGCACGATCCGGCTCATCGCCATGGGTTGGTCGTCGAACCCGATTCTGTCATGGAGCGCGTCTACGGAGATGGCGAAGTGCGCGTCAACAGCATCCACCATATGGCGATTGACGAAGTGGCCCCCGGATTTGAGGTGACGGCGCGGTGTCCCGACGGTGTCATTGAAGCGATCGAGTCGCGGATTGACGGCTGGTTTGCGATGGGGACTCAGTTCCATCCGGAATCCGACTCCGCTTCCGCCTTGGACGTGAGAATCTTCGAGGAGTTCATCTGCGCCGTTCGCGGCGAAGCTCCGGTTCAGGTCGAAATGCGGATGGTCGCGTAGTTCATCCGGCGAAACCGGCCAACCTTTTGAAGGACCCGAGCGATCGCGCGGTCGTGGATCGGGTCCTTCCCCGCTGCCGAAACGGCCTGAGCGACAAAGACGGATGGAGCGTCCCCGAGTTGAGCTTGGCATCGACTGGGATGGCCGTAGTCTGACGGCCACCGGCGCTGTCTTGCGGCACTTTGTGGGAATCCACCGCGGCCCGTCCGGGCAACCGATGCACGGGGCGCTCGTCCGCGTGATGGGCGCGGCTTGACCGTCGCGGCCGACGTCGTCGCGACCGCCGCTTGGCAACCGGCCGGGACGGAGCAGACGAGTGCCGCCGACCGGCCGCGAGAATCGCTGGCCGACTCTTGCACGACCGCGACCGACCCTGCCGATGCGGCCGATGCGGCGGCGGGCGTGGCAACGTCCCTCGCCTCACACCTGCGGGACGATCGCCAGCGTATCACGGCTATCGGTTTGCAGGGATTCGGCGATTGGCGTGAGGACTTACTCCACGGCCGCCGTTTCGTACCGCGTTGCGATACAGCGTCCCTCGCGCAGCTGACCGGATGGACCGTGGTCGATGATTTTCCGAGCCGCGATTTGGCCGAGGAAGGTCGCGGTGGTCCCTGCGAAGCCGCGGGGCTGTGGCTGCTGCTGGCCGATCGGGGAACGATTCCGGGTCGCCGCATCCGAGCGCTATTGGATCTGAACGACACGGTGCGGCTCATCCTGCTGCCACCGCGTCAAACCGGACAGCTCTCGCCGCATCTGATGGCCTTCGATGTTGCTCCCGGCTGGAACTGGCTGAGCGAGTTGGAGCGGCGACTTCTGGGTGACCGGCACGCGACCGACCCTCAAGGAAAACTGGCAGTGCAGGGACGGACGCGAGAACTGCTGTTGCAGGACTGGCGAGCAGCGCTGCCACCTTTGCCGGTGCCTTGGGAGCCCGAAGGTTACTTCTTGGAACCATTGTGGCAGGCCCTGGAAAACCACTGGCGACGCGAAGATACCTCGCTGCACGACATCCTCTGCACCGCAGTTCATTTGATCGCTCAGCGCGTCGTGCGAATGATCAAAGAACACCTTCCTCGGTCGCAACCGGTCGGCCAGCTGCTGTTGACCGGACCGGGACAACGTCACGGGTTCCTGGTGGGTGAGATTTGTCGGCAACTTCCGGAAGTGGAAGTCACTTCGCTGGAGGAGCTCGGCATTCCGTCGGCGTCCGCGTGGGCGGCCGCCACCGCCCTGTTGGCACAGTTGACCGTCGACCAGATCCCCGGCAATTCGCCGGCGCTGACCGGCACGCAGCTTCCGCGCGTCCTGGGTCGGTTGACGCCCGGCGGACCGGCCAGTTGGCATCAGGTCCTGGCTGACATGGCGCTGACTCTGCCCGATAAGTTGCCGCTCCGACACGCTGTCTGATTCGGATCGCACATCACCAGCTTTCGCGTCAACTTGCGGACCGTCGTCGCACTGGCAGAACCCCGTGGCACCCCATTTCCGATCGATGGGCGCGTGCGGTGACCACGGCGATTCTCAGGGATTCTGCGACGTCCACCGGAAACGAGCGACGACCGGATTGTGATCTGAGCCGATGCTCTCCGGATCTCCGTGATAGATGCGATAGCTTCCCGGGATCCAGCGCACCGCCATCGCGGGCGAAGCCAGGATGAAGTCGATCATCGAACGGTAGACTCCCCGGTTGTACGTCACTTGCTGCTCGGCCGGCAGCCCCTGCAGCAACGTCTGCAACGGGTGTTGCTCCGAGGCCAACAGCCACGCCACGGATTCACTTTCCAGCGAATCGTTGAGATCACCGAGCAACAGAATCCGAGCATGCGGATTGGCCTGCAAAGCTTGATCGTACAGCGTTCGAATCTTCTGGACCTCGGCCCGACGAACGGCCGCCGCGGACTCCCGTCCTTCCACGTTGCTTTTCAAGTGAACACACCAAGCTTCCAATGAAGGCCCTCGGGGCGGCTGAATCGTGACTCGGAGCAGATCGCGACGGAATCGTTGCGCACGGCCCTGGGAATCTTGGAACTCTGCGTGCCGGTACGAGATCGTCTGTTCGACCGGAAACCGCGAGAGCAGCGCGACATCAATCCCGCGTCGATCATTCCCTTCGTAGTGAACCACGTAGCGGTACCCGGACTCCGGAAGAAACTCGTCGACGAACTGCTCCAGACAGCCTCGCGATTCGACCTCCTGCAGCGCCAAGATGTCGGCGTCGAGTTCGTGAATCGTCCGCCCCAGACGTTCTCGCTCCTCCAGTGGTTTGGTCGGTGACGTTTCATCTTCCGAATAGGGATCGTCCCAGTCGTCGAACAGGTTCCGAACATTGAAGGTCGCCACCGTGAAGCCGTCGGATGCGACCGCCGACGTTCGAACCGCTGGTCGAGACGGTTCCGCGGGCTGGCCGGGGGAGGGCAGGACTTGGATTTGACTCGGGGTTGTCACTCGAATCTGCGGCGTGCCACGATACAGCGAGACGAGGCCTCGCACTTGCACGCGTTGGTGCAGGAACAGCTCTTCCAAGGGGGCAGAGAAAAGCTCCCGGTGTTCGTCGTAGATCACGACCGTAAAGGCATCCCGCCGGGCAGCATGAAAATCCAGGAAATGCAGGCGTTTTGCATGCCCCACGCGCTCGACCCGCCCCACCACGGTGGCCATCTGCCCCACCACCTGCCGCGCATCCTCCCAGGAAACGGTCGCTTCGATCGAATCGGCCGAAGGGGGCTCGACCGACGGTGCATCGTTCGCACAAGAGATACAGGACAGGCAGATGGCGACCGCCAGTTGGATTCTCCCCGCGGCGAGTGGTCGGCGGATCCGTCCACGGCTTGCGAACAACGCGGTTGCGGCGCGTCCGACGGTTGGGACGACTGGCGGCCGGCGGAGCCGTTTCCACCGCGGGGCGCGGAAAAGAAAACGCGGGTGGGATTCGGTCATGGAAGCTACTCCGAGGAACGGACCGGCGTTGCCTCGGCGCTCGTCGCGTCCGACTCGCTCGATTTGACCTTCGTGGAGTGGCTATCGATCTGCTGTGCCAGCCAATCCAGGACCATGCGTGCCACATCGATCTGATGGCAGCCGGCAACAGCCTTCCAGCCGGGCACGGCATTCACCTCCAACACATAATCTTGACCGTCGCAACCGGTCAGGATGTCGACACCAACCATGGAAGCGCCGACGGCCAGCGCTGCGCGGCGTGCCAAATCAACCTGCGACGGCAGGGCTTGTACCGGTTCGGCGGTTGCGCCCCGACTGACATTTGTGCGCCAATCCAACGCATTTCGTCGCCGGATCGCCAGCACCTCATCCCCCAGCAGCAACAGCCGCAGATCGGATCCGGGGTGCGGAATGAACTGCTGCAGATACAGGACGGCACCGATCTGCACGAGTGCTTGGAATGTCCGCCAGGCAGTCGCCTCGTCGGTCAGCCGCGTAATCCCGCGACCCTCGCTACCGAAAAGCGGTTTCAGTACGACATCTTGTCCCAACGAATGGAACGCTGTGATGGCGGCATCGACCGTTTGACACACGATCGTGTGCGGAGTTGGCAACTGGGCCGCCTGCAACAAGGCGGACGCCAAGTACTTGTCGACGGCGAATTCCAGGCAACGCGGCGGATTGAAGACCGGTGTCCCTGTGGCAGCGAGCCGATGCAGCGCGTCCATGCGAAACACGATCTGCTCCAAGCTGCCCGGTGGCATCGTCCGCACAAGCACGGCGTCCAAGGTTTCCAGTGAACCGGCCGGGCCGCTTGCCACCCAAGGTCGCTCGGACAACCCGGCTGCCAGCTGAGTAAACGACAACGATCGCAGCGCGAACCGTGATCCGGCCGCACGCTGGAGATCACGGTAGTACCAGCTCTCCGGTGACGCCAAGAGCCCCAATTTCACGATGCACCTCCGTCCGTGAAGGACGCCTGCAAAATCGCGGGCTCGGGCTGCCCCGCCTGAAAGGTGCGACCGGTGTCCAGATTCGTCAGGCAAACCCAGGCCGGGCTGAACAGGTGCGGATCGATCTGGTAGAAGTCGTGATTGGCCTGGGCAAAGATCTCGCGAAATGGCCTGCCGAAATCACGGGAAGCACGGCTGGGCATCTGCGGGACGATTTCCGCCAGAGAGGCATCGTCTCCGCGGACCCAAAGCGTCACGCGTCCACCGTACAAGATGGCGTCGTTCGTCCGACCAATTCCGGTGAGATCGTCGGCTGCGATCGGTGGCAAGGGAGCCGTTCCCCAGCCGCTGACGACGCGCTGTACATCGAATCCAAGATCCATCAGTTTGTGCAAAGCCGTCTCGACACTTCGGGCGACGACCTGCACCGTACCGGCGATGCTGGAAGTCCTTGCGACCAACAGCTGCAGCCCTTCCGGCGGAACCCCGCATTCCGCTGCGATCCAATCTGCGACCTCAACCGAGGGCAAGCGACTCGACTCCAGAACGCCCACGGCCTGGGAAACCGTTTCCTTGATGCGTAGTTGCTCCAGTAAGGCTTCCGTTCCTGCCGCCGCGCGCATCGGACCGGATCCCATGGCGAAGTAGTCGTCGCGTTGGATCTTCCAACCGGCGTATTGCGACCCCATGCAGGCCATGACCGGATGATCCGTTCTCACCGTGACCGCGGGTCCCGCCCAGACGCCGGGTTCCCCAGGTGTCAGCCGCACGTGGCCCATGTCGGCCAGACAGACTCGCGCCAATTGCCGGCCTGCCTCCAGTCCTCCCGGCGCCGCCGACTCCACACCAAAATCCCAACAGACTACGCCGTTGGCCAGTTCGCGACGCTGAATCCGCAGTTGCTCCATTCGCTGCGAAAGGTGCTCACAGCAATCGACCGCCCTTTCGTTCAGACGCAACACAGGACCTTCCTTTCCGCGGGAGATCTCGCATGGGATCAGCGTTTCCAACGTTGGAGCAGTTTCTTGCCTTCCCCCATCCATTGATCGGGCGACCGCAGATCGGCGAGCAGTTGTCGCTGGAGATGCTGCAGTTGATCGTCGCCAAGTTCCAATTGTTGCAGAATCTCACGCTGCTGTTGAGACAGTTTTTGCTGCACTTGATCGAGCTGTTCCTCGACGTGCCGACCGGCAAGCTCCAGCAGTTGTTGTTCGTGCGCGGCCAGTTCGTGCTGCACCGCTTCCTGCAAACCGCCGGCGAGTTGGGGACCCAAGTTACTTTGGAGCCGCCATTTCGGCCGTTTTAGTTTGCCGTTCAAGTGAATCGCGGCATCGAGTTGTCGGATCGGCCGCAGCGCCTTGGTCATCGCCTCACCGGACACAAATTGCGCGTATTCGTCGGATAGGTGCGGCTGCAGCTGCAAGTCTTTCTGTTGGACGGTGATCACGCCTTCCAGATCCTGGTCGACGATTCTCAGGTCGGCTACGACGCGCACAGTCCCAGCGTTCAGTGTCACGGCCAGCCGACGCGGGTTGCCCAGCACCTGCGCCGCTTGCCGCATTGCTGGAACCTCGATCAACAGGCGATCGCGGGCGGCCTCGCCTCGACGGTCCAACGTCGCCTGTGCGAGCATTTCAATCGCACCTTGCGACTCCACACGTAAGCGAACCGGCTGTCGATGCAAACGAGGTTGGGATGCCAGATCCACCAAGGTCCCTCGGAAGGTAAACGGATTTCCCTGGGCCGTGCCGGCGCCGTCCAACTGCAGCTTGCGGACCAACAGACCGGGTGTCGAGTGATACCCGGGAAAAAACACACTGATGCCGCGCTCGGCCGGTTCCATCGGTTCCGCCGATGGCTGTTCGGGAACGACCTGACGTGTCCACTGGACCCAGTGAATCGCCGTTTGCACCCGTTCGGCCCAGACCGGTCCAAGTAGGTATTCGGTCAGTTCCTGACCATCCAGAGGAATGACGCGGAGTTGTTCCCGCACGTATTGCTGGTCATGCTCCTTCGCCCGCAAAATGGCGGTCCGATCATCTTTCATCTGCTGCTGCAATCGCGGGACTTCCTTCCGAGCCAGCAGCAGATCGCTTCGCAGACGCTCGATTTGGGCGAGGGTGGGCTGGATCTGCTCCAGGTGGTCCATCGGACGATCGGCAATCTGCTTGACCTGGTCGCGAATCTGCCGCCCCCGCTGCTCGATCTGCCGTGTCCTGTCCTGCAGTTGCGCATACTCTTGCGGCCAACGCTCGGACAGTTCCCGGGCGAGCTGTACGGTCTGAAGGTCTTCCTCCAGGTCTTGCCGCAGCTTCTGGGCGGTCGCGTTCATCCATGCTTCACCCCGATCGGCCGCACGATTCCAGAGAGCCCCGGATCCGTTCGGATCGACATCGTCCGGCGACGAATCCAAGACACCACTCGTGTTGCGCCGCGTGTTGAGCACGATCCCGCTGACGCTACCTTCGCGGACAACAAGTTTCTTGCGCAGTGCGGCGGCCGTTTCCAGATGCATGCGGAGCTGTTCCGCCTGGAAGACATTCTTCATGGGGGAGTCGGGATCGGCCACCCGAATCTGCTCCATCTGAACACTCATTCGCAGAGGATCGACATGAAGCTTGGCGATCTCGACACGAGCACCGGTCATCGCTTGGCCGGAGCGTGTCAGAAACCAACGAATCGCCGGGTCCAGACTCAGTCGGACGCCGCCGACCACGACGACCAAAAGCAGCACACGAGGCAGCACGTACCGCCAACGGATCATGAGTTGCCCCTTCGCAGACTGGCGACCTGATGGATCATCGAGCGGAGCTGGGGTCGCTGCAGCGGTCCCCAGCGGGTCAGCAGCGACTCGCTCAAATGAAAGATGGGATAGAACAGCGCCAGCCCCAACAGAGCCCCTCCCATCACGACCGTGTTGTTCAGCGACGTCCAGGGGACCAAGGGCAGCTCGTACCAAGCAGCCAGCCGGTCATACACAACGGGCTGGCACAGCACCCGGCTGCCGATTCGATGGGTCAGAACGTCGAACTGGGGACTCAACAGGGAAACCAGAAAGGCCACCAACATGCCGCTGCCAACGTTCACCCGCAAAGCGAACAACAGGACCGTCAAACCGACCGCGACCAGGTTGCCCTTCGGCACGAGGCCAATCATCGCGCCAAGGGCAATGCCCATCGCCACCTGCCTTGGCGAACCGTCGGCCGCGAACAGCCGCCAAAGATAGCGAACCGGCTCAAGATGCTGAAGCTGAAACATAAAAACCGCCTCTCAAGAAAAAAGAGTGGCGAAATCTATCCGATCGCCCCGGAAATCCCAAGCTCAATCGACGGCCTCCCAAACGCATGCAAACGCATGGACAGGCAATGCGTAGCGTCAGGAAAACGCATGGAAAACGCATGGACAGGCGATGCGTACGCCGCCCCATTGCCAGCGGGTGACTGGGCAACTCAGCGAGAAAACGAAAAAAGAGCGAACGAGGAAAGCAAGGGCGACTCGGGGTTCCCGCGAAACAGGTGAAGGCGTCACCACGGACGCCACAGCTGTTGCCAACAGGCATCATCCAGCCCGCGCCCGTCCGCGGGCTCCGCCCACTCCGCGTTCCCCGTTTTCTGCGTAAAGCGGGCAAAACCCGGGGCAAACGCATGGACAGGCGATGCGTAGCGCCGCCCCATCGCCAACGGGCGACGAGGCAATCCAGCGAGACAACGAAGAACAGAGCGAACGAGGAAAGCAAGGGCGACTCGGGATTCCCGCGAAACAGGCGGAGGCGTCACCACGGTCGCCACAGCCGTCTCCAACAGGCATCATCTGGCCCACGCTCGTCCGCGTGCTCCGCCCCCTCCGCGCTACTCACATCCTGTTGGCAGAGTCGCTACAACAGGAACTCCGGCACAGAAAAAGCAACTCAAATTCCCCATTTTGCTTAATGATCCCAGTCACCGAAGTCATCCAGTTGTAAGCTGTGTATTAGACGGGTGTGCTCAGCCGAGTACACCTGCACACCATGGGCTTTCTCACCCCCCCCCGTGTCAGGCGGGTCCGGACGTTCGACCGGGCCCGCCTTTTTTTTGACTTCCCCGGGAAGTGACGAACCATCGCTGCCCTGGGGATAGGGGGCCACAGCCGGGGGCCGAGGAGGCTTGAGCATCATCAGGGAGGGTGCCGGTTGCTTGACAAAATCGGACGGCTTCGCTACCTAAAGTCCTGCGTATCGTTTTCGGTAGGATGGAGGTAGCTGGTATGACAGTCAGAAGCACCCGGCAGTACTCGAAGGCATTCGAAGCCTGCCGCTGACCATCGACGCCTTTTCGGAGGACGATGTGGACGAAGACTTCGATGACTTTGACGAGGAAGACTTCGACGACGACTTCGATGATGATTTCGAGGAGGAGGAGGACGAGTTCGACTACGGCGAACACAGCTACGACGGAGATGATGACGACGAAGAAGAGGCGTTCGACGATCAGGGCGCCGATTGAGCGGCTGGGCGGCCCGATGAGGGCAGGTCACTTCCATCCGTCGTACAAAACCACGTCCGAATGCCAAGATTCTCGACATTCCCAGAAAAAAAGGCGTTCCGAACACCGCTCACCGTTTGTGACGACTGAAAGTACGAATGAGCTCGCCGGAGAACCAACCTGAAAAAGCTCCGCCGCCCGAGAAGACGTTTCGTCCCGATCTTTCTCAAGACGAATTTGACCGGGAGTTCTTCGACTCGATATTGGAACGGAACAATTCCAACTCGGACGTACTCCGCCGGCAAGCCGAATTGCTATCTCGACAGGGCGATCACGAGTCGGCGTTGCAGTTGGACCGACGGCTGGTCCAGCTGCACCCCAACGATCCGATCATCCAGTACAACGTTGCCTGCAGTTTGGCGATGACAGGCCAAACTCGAGAAGCGATCCAGGTGTTGGCTCGGGCCATCGAATTGGGCTACCACGATTTTGCCCACATGGAAGCGGACGCGGATCTGGACCAACTGCGCGACGAACCGAGTTTTCAGGAGTTGCTACGTCGGCACGACAGCGCCGACGACTGACAATCGCGCTCTTCGGTGAAGCCTCCTGGCGGACGTGCCTGTGGCGATTGCATTCATCGCCCGACCGTGGTCTACTCAGTCGTTTCCCCGCATATTCTTGGACTCTTCCTACGGCGGAGTGTAATGTTTCCCCCGGCACCTAACGACGTTAGTTTTCCCAAACTGGAGGAGAAGGTCCTTCAGTTCTGGCAGGACCAGAAGACTTACGAACAATCTCTGAAGCAGCGGCACGGTGCCCCCGAGTTCGTGTTTTTCGAGGGCCCCCCGACGGCCAACGGATTGCCGCATCCGGGGCACTGCTTGACACGATCGATCAAGGACCTGTTTCCCCGTTATCGAACGATGCGCGGATTCCACTGTCGCCGGAAAGCCGGCTGGGACACTCACGGTCTTCCGGTCGAGGTGGAGGTCTGCAAAGAGCTCGGCATCCACTCCAAGGAGGAGATTGAGGCGTACGGCGTCGAGCCCTTTATTCACAAGTGCCAGCAAAGCGTGTGGCGCTACATGCGCGAATGGGAGAAGCTCACCCACCGACTCGGCTTCTGGGTCAATCTGGACGACGCGTACGTTACGTACCATCAGAGCTACGTGGAAAGCGTCTGGTGGTGCCTCAAGAATCTGTTCGACCGAGGACTGCTCTACCAGGGCCACAAAATCGTATGGTGGTGGGCGCAGGGCGGAACGGCGCTCAGCAGTGGAGAGGTTGGCCAAGGCTACCGTGAGGTGGCGGACCCGAGTGTCTACGTTCGCTTGCCGCTGTTCCATGCCGACGGAGAACCCTCGAACGTCAACCTGCTGGTCTGGACAACCACTCCCTGGACCTTGCCCAGCAACCAGTTCGCGGCCGTTCATCCGGAACTGGACTACGCCACCGTCTTGGATGTCGAGACGGGGCAGAAACTGATTCTGGCAGAAGCGCTGGTCGAATCGCTCGCGTCGAAGCTGAAACGTGAACTCCAGGTCCTGGAGACGTACGCCGGCAGGGTGCTGATTGGAAAGAGATACTTGCCTCCCTTTGAGGACTACTACCAGAAGTACGGACAGTCCACCGGACAGTTGCGAGACGGAACCTCCGAAGCGGTCGGCTGGCGCGTCGTGGCCGCGGACTTCGTGACCCTGGACAGCGGCACCGGCGTGGTGCACCAAGCCCCCGCGTTCGGCGAAGTGGACTACGACGTTCTCCTGGCCGAGCAGGCTCGATTCGTGGAGGGCGAGGGCCCACCCCTGCTCTGTGCCGTCGGACCGGACGGCAAATTCACCGAGGAAGCGCCAAAGTACGCGGGACGCTGGGTAAAGGAATGTGACAAGGAACTGATCCGAGAACTCAAAGAGCGCGATCGACTCGTGCATCAGGAACAGTATCTGCACGACTACCCGTTTTGCTGGCGAGCGGAGGAGGATCCGTTGATCCAATACCCGCGGCAAAGCTGGTTCGTGCGCACCACGCAATTCAAAGAACAGATGCTGGCCAACAACCAGCTGATCCAATGGTTGCCCCATCACATTCGCGAAGGGCGCTTCGGCAACTTCCTGGAAACGAACGTCGATTGGGCTCTTTCCCGAGAACGGTATTGGGGCACACCCCTGCCGATCTGGGTCTGCCAGGAAACCGGCAAGGCGGAAGCCGTGTCCAGCTACGTGGAACTCCTGGCCAAACCGGGAGTGCGAGGAGTCGAGGTTTGGCAGCAGGCGAAACAGGAACGTCCCGATTTGCCGGACGACTTGCAAGTTCACAAACCCTACATCGATGCCGTCTCGTACGATTCGCCCTTCGCGGCGGGAGCACGAATGAAACGCGTTCCCGAAGTGATTGACTGCTGGTTCGACTCGGGCGCAATGCCCTTCGCGCAGTGGGGCTACCCGCACGGCGAACAGAGCGAATCGTTCGCCTCGCAGTTCCCCGCCGACTTTATCAGCGAGGCGCTCGATCAAACCCGCGGCTGGTTTTACAGTCTGCTGGCGATCAGTACGTTGATGTTCGGACCGCGCCCCACCACGGAATCGCCCGATGATCAGGATTCCCCCACGACCGCGTTTCCTCATCCGTTTCGCACTTGTATCGTGCTGGGGCTCATCCTGGGCGAAGACGGCGCCAAGATGTCCAAGAGCAAACGCAACTATTGCGAGCCGCAGGAGATCTTCGACCGCTATGGTGCCGACGCGATGCGGTGGTACTTCTTCGCGAATCAACCGCCCTGGACTTCGATTCGCTACAGCGACCGGGCGATCAAGGATAGTATCCCCGAATTCCTCCTGCGGCTGTGGAATGTCTACAGCTTCTTCGTCATCTACGCCAACATCGACGGCTTCGATCCCGCCGAAAGACTGTCAGGGGAAGCCGGGCAATTGACACCCGAGGATCTCGCGAAGGCCGAAGGCTATCGCCCGCGCACCGAGCGAAACGAACTCGATCGGTGGATCCTGAGCGAACTCAGCAAGGCAAGTCGTGAGGTCGTCCAGCGAATGGACGAGTATGACAACTTCAATGCCTGCCAACGCCTGCACGCTTTTGTCGATGCCCTCAGCAACTGGTATGTTCGGCGCGGACGCGAACGCTACTGGAGCAGCGAGAAACAGTCGCCGGAGAAGTTGGATGCGTATTGGACGCTGTACGAATGCCTGATCACCGTCAGTAAGCTGATCGCGCCCTTCGTCCCTTTTCTGGCGGAACATCTCTGGCAGAACCTTGCGTCCGCCGTGTTCGGGCAGCGCGTGGCCGACAGTGTCCACCTCTGCGACTACCCCACCGAATGCCCGGATGCAATCGACGAAGCGCTTTCCGAGCAGATGCAACTCGCTCGCGAGATTTCCTCCCTGGGACGCAGCGCGCGAATGAACGCCAAACTGAAGGTCCGACAGCCGTTGGCACGCGTCGAGGTGATTCTGGCAGATGAGACCCACCGCGACTGGCTGCAAGATCACGCCGAATTGATTCGCACGGAATTGAATGTCAAGGAAGTCGAGCTGACGCGGGATGCGGAGAAATTCATCAGCTACCAGATCCAGCCGAATTTCAAACGCCTCGGGCCCCGCGTGGGCAAGCTGATGCCGGCCGTGAAGAAGCTGCTCGACGCCACCGACGGGAGTATCCTGCTGGAAGAGCTGGAACGCGACGATCGAATCACGCTAACCGTTCAGCAACAGGAAGTCACGTTAGACCGCGACGATGTGCAGGTGCGACTCTTGGCAAAAGACGGCTGGGCTGCCGCACAAGGAACCGGCTGCGTCGTCGTACTCTCGACAGAACTGACTGATCAACTCGTCCGCGAAGGACTGGCTCGCGACATGATCCGTCTGATTCAAGACCAGCGTAAGCAAGCCGACTGCAATTACACCGATCGAATTCGTGTTCAGATTAGCACCGAAGCCGCAGAACTCGCCCAAGCGGTCGAGGAAAACCGGTCCTTCATCGAATCGGAAACCCTGGCGACGGCGCTGCAGATCGATCACTGCCGAAAAGACGATAGTCAACCATTTGTAGTCGGCTCCTTCGAGGGCTGGGTCCAGATTGATGTGGAGCAGCCCGATGACTGACGGGCAGAAAATTCAACCGGTATCGATGGCGGTCCTGATTTCCGGCGGCGGGACCACGTTGCGGAACTTGATCCAGAAGATTCGCGGGAAAGAACTGGCGGCCGAGATTCGACTGGTTCTGTCCACGGATCCCGGCGCCGGAGGTTTGCAGCACGCCCGGGATGCAGAAATTCCCTGGCAGGTCGTCCGACGGAAAGATTTCGCCTCCACCGAATCGTTCAGCGAGGCGGTCTTTCGCTCGTGCCAACAGGCAGATGTCGATCTGATTGTGATGGGCGGATTCCTGAAGCACGTCTTGATTCCCGCCGAGTGGCACGGCCGGGTCGTCAACATTCACCCCTCGCTGATTCCTTCCTTCTGCGGCCACGGGTATTACGGAAACAGAGTCCACCAGGCTGTGCTGGAGTATGGCTGCAAGGTCAGTGGCTGCACGGTCCATTTTGTCGACAATCAATACGACCACGGACCGATCATTCTGCAGAAGGTTGTCCCGGTGCAAAATGACGACACGCCGGAAACACTGGCGGCGCGCGTATTCGAGCAGGAGTGCCAGGCATATCCGGAAGCACTGCAGCTGTTCGCGGAGGGGCGGTTACGGTTGGACGGCCGTCGAGTTTCAATTCTCTGACCATGGAATGGCCCCATGTCAGCAACGCCCTTCACCACCGGTCCCACATCAGGCTTGAACATATTGATCATCGGGGCGGGGATGTACACCTGCGGCCGCGGCACCGACGGATACGGTACGGTGCTACCCGCAGTCTTGGAGGCGGCTCGCCAAGAACAGCTCGTGCGGCAAATCACCGCCTGCGCCACGTCCGCTTCTTCGATCCGCCAGCTTGGCGAAAAGGCCACTGCTCTGGGCGAGGCGATGCAAGTGAACCTGCCGCTGGCGACATATCCTGATGAAGAACGAGATCCGCTCGCCTACCGCCAAGCGATCGAGCAGGCGAAACAGGCCGGCCAGCCGTTCGATGGCGCGATTGTCGCCATTCCCGACGAACAACACTATGCGGTCGCGCGAGAGTTGCTTGAGGCAGGCATCCATACCTTACTCGTGAAACCGTTCGTTACACGGACCGACCACGCGCTCGAGTTGATTCGGCTCGTCGAGCAGCGACAACTCGTGGGAATGGTCGAGTTTCACAAACGCTGGGATCAGTCGAACATCGTGCTCCGCGATCGACTGGCTGCGGGTGATATCGGAAGGCCCCTCTATTTCCACATCGAGTATTCCCAGCGCAAGTGCATCCCGGAAGAATTCTTTGCGGCCTGGGTCCACACCACCAACATTTTCCAGTATCTCGGTGTCCACTACGCGGACTTGGTTTACTTTCTGACGGGCGCTCAACCGATACGCGTTATGGCACTCGGGCAGAAGGCGTGGCTTCAACAGAAAAACGTAGACACCTACGATGCAATTCAGACGATCATCGAGTGGCAGAAAGATGACTGGCGTTTCGTCTCCACGCACCTCACGCATTGGGTCGACCCGAATCAGACATCCGCGATGTCCGATCAGGCGATCAAGGTCATCGGCACGCAAGGCCGAATCGAATGCGATCAGAAACACCGCGGGATCCAACTCGTCAGCGACCGCCTTGGTACCGAAGATATCAATCCCTATTTCAGCTCTTTCTTCGACGATCCTCCCCACGGCCTCCGATTCGATGGCTATGGCTATCGCAGCATCTTGACGTTTCTGCGTGACGTGCGTGACGTGCGTGACGGTCGAGTCGCCGCCCGCCAACTCTGGCAGCATCGACCTTCGTTTCACTCGTCCATGGTGTCGACGGCCATCGTCGAAGCGAACAACGCCAGCCTGGCCCAGAACGGAAGCTGGGTGGACGTGCCGACTTCGGTCCTCGCTCTGAAGCAATGAGCGAGCGGGATTCTGCGAGCAAGACCTCTCGATCCCCTCCGGCTCCTGCCGCAACGCAAGCTCGAAAATCACCGGACCCGCTCACGTACCAGACCCGAAGCGCCAGCGAAGGGGTCGGCCAGAAAACACCGATCTGCGTTGGAGTCGGCCGAGACCACGGCCTACACCGCGCGGTGGCAATGCCAGGGCCCCTTACGTGGGGACAGGCTTACGTGGGGACAGGCTTACGTGGGGACAGGCTCACGTGGGGACAGGCTCACGTGGGGACAGGCTCACGTGGGGACAGGCTCACGTGGGGACAGGCTTACGTGGGGACAGGCTCACGTGGGGACAGGCTTACGTGGGGGCAGGCTTACGTGGGGGCAGGCTTACGTGGGGGCAGGCTTACGTGGGGGCAGGCTTACGTGGGGGCAGGCTTACGTGGGGGCAGGCTTACGTGGGGGCAGGCTTACGTGGGGGCAGGCTTACGTGCGGGCAGGCTCGGTTGGGGGCAGGCTTACGTGGGGGAACCCTTACGTGGGGGTAGGCCCGACCCCTTCGCTGGCGCTTCGGGTTGGTTCGTCAGCACAAGAAGATCTTATCAACAACAGGCCAAATCCCCAACGCATGCGTGTACCGCACGCCCTGCTGGGCAAGCCGATCGATCGTCGGCGACGTGGCAAACGGATCGCCATAGCAGCCGAGGTTGGGACTGATATCTTCGCAGGTTAGCCACAGCACATTCGGACGTTCTGGCGGTCCTTCCGCAGCAGTCGATGGAAACGCGCATGCCCACATGCCGACTGCCCAGCAGCAGAAAACATCGATTCGCACCCATTTCCATCGACGTCGTCCCATGGTCTCTGGCTCCTTCCCGCAGAGCACCAGTTCGGCGGACTCACCTCTTCGTGTCACGACGCGACTGTTTTCGACGGTTCTCCGCCGACCGATGGCGTTGCTTTCGCACGGCACCGGAAGCCGCCATTCGTGCGTCCTTGGCCCGTGCCGTCGCCTTTTTTCGACTGACAGTGGCACGCGGCACTTTCTTGGACGGTTTGCGAGGAGCATCCGTCAGCGACTTCTTTCTTGCAGCCTTCTTCGCTGCCGCCTTGGCGATCTTCTTGGCGGGCGCTGCCTTGCCAGTCGCACGCTTCTTGCCCGGATGAGCCTTCTTTTTCTTGGTTCCCTTGGGGAGCTTCTTCGCCTTTTTTTGCGACGAAGCCGAGAGGACTACTTTCTTGCGTGTGGCGGCACGGCCCGGCTGCTTGCGAGTCGCTGTCGACTCGGCTTTCTCGATCTTGAGAAGTTGCCGCTCGAACCGAGTGAGCGACTCGTTGAACAATTGCTCCTTCGTCCGAGTGGCCTTGCTGCCTTGGGAGGGCTGGCGTCTCCGAGGAGACTGTTTTCCCCTGCGCCTCGCGTTCCTGACGGTCGGCCAGTTGGCGGTACTTGTCGCGCATTCGACGGCTACGAACGACTCTGGATCGCAGCGCCTTTGCGTCGAGCGACTTGATATTTCGCGTCAAGCTTTCCGTGAAAAGTGCCAGTTCGGTCTTCGTGCAGAGTCTCTTTGCGACGGCGGATGTGATACTCACAATTGGATCCTTTCCCTTGATCTGTATCGAGACGAGATGAAATGGATGCTTGTCATGGTCGCCGTGTGGACGAGGCTCAGATACTCACTCGGTAAACACTTGAGAGCGGGGGATGCGTCACACGGTCGCGGGTACGGTATACGGTGCACGTTCCGGCCGTGTGAGCAATGCGTTCGCCTCGTCATCGTTCGGGAAGCTCTCGCTTTCGGTGTCAAAGTGAACGGTCCGATCCACTCGATAGGCGATATTGGCCAGGTGGCAGAGTGCCGATGCCATATGCCCCTCGTAGATTTCCGCGGAGAGCATCTTCGAGTCTCTGGATCGCACCGCCGTTAGCCAATTCCGAAAGTGCGGCGTATCGGACATCGGACTACCTTGCTCGTGTGCCGATGGGCCTGCTTCTCGGTCTCGGCCGAGAAACGTGTAATAACTCGAGTAATCGGGGAAGATCATCGTGCCTTCGGTCCCGAGGAAGATCACGCCGACGGGAAAATCCTTCTGCACGAAGGGATACCGATCGCGAAAACCGGCTTCCGCATTCGTGTACCAGTCCCGGACCTCGAATTCGATGAGTCGACCGTCGGGCCACTTCATGCTGGTCGATAGCAAGCCCGGCGTCTCGGCACTGCTTTGATGCACCTGCTGCTGCATATAGTTGGTACCCACGGAGGAAACGGTATTCGGATGGCTTTCCAGCTGCATGCCCCAGCGGAGGATATCCATCTGGTGCACGCCCTGGTTTCCGATTTCTCCATTTCCGTAGTCCCAGATCCAGTGCCAACGCCGATGTTGGAAGTTGCTGAATTCGTGCACCGGAGCCGGCCCACACCATTGGTCCCAGTCTAAACCGTCGGGCACGGGCACGGGCGAATGCTGCCCCAGATTCCCGCGAATCTTATAGGCAATCCCGCGGGCGAAATAGACTTGTCCGATAACTCCGTCCTGCAGTTTGCGAATCCCCTCAATGATGTTTGCCGAGGACCGGCATTGCGTACCATGCTGGACGATGCGGTCATATTTCCGGGCCGCTTCAACCATCTTTCGACCTTCAAGAATATTCTGCGAACCAGGCTTTTCCACATACACATCCTTGCCCGCCTGGCAGGCCCAAATCACACCCAGCGAGTGCCAATGGTTCGGAGTCGCGAAGGCCACGCCGTGGATGGAATCATCGTCCAGCACGCGCCGCATGTCGTCGTAGCCGCGCACCGGATGTCCCGCGCGATCACTCCAGGATTTTACCGCTTGCCCCAGTTTGCGCTGGTCGCAATCACACACGCCGGCAAATTCGACTGCCATTTCCGGATCCTGCTCCAGCTCGATCAGACTGCGCGCGTGCGAGTTGGCTCGCCCGCCCATTCCGATCACCGCCACTCGAATTTTGTCGTTGCGATTTTGAGCCTTCAGCAGCGCAGGCGCGGCCAGAGTGGAGGCAGTCGAAGCAACGGATGCCTGGAGAAAACGGCGTCGAGAATCTCGATTCACTTTTTGACCTCCCACGAAGCAGTGATGCGACGACCAAGGGCGATGTGCTGAATGGACGCCATTCTATCAGAGACCAACCGACCCGGCACCGGTCGACGGATGACTCACGGCAGCGATGGCCGCCGCGGCTCACCGCCTGATGCCTCGACCGGATACAGCGCATGATGATCGACCAGACTGGTGATCAATCGCTGCATCTGCTCGCGCAAAACGTCCGGCCGCTCGGCCGCAAGATTCGTCGACTCAAACGGATCGTCGGCCAGGTTATAGAGTTCATAGTGCGAATTCCCCGACGCCTCCGACGGGAAGTAGTGGTAGATGACCTTCCAATCTCCGTTGCGCAGGCAGGTGAAATAGTTGCTGCGATGCGGAGAGTGAGGGTAGTGCATCAGAAACGTCTCGCTGCGCGTGGGGTCCGGCTGCCCGGCCAGCAGCGTATCGAGCGGTGCGCCGTCAACGACATGTTGCGATGGTGAGGGAATCTCCACCAAATTCAAAATCGTGGGAAACAGGTCCTGAACGGCAGCCACCTGCGTTTGAATTTGTCCGGCCGCAATCGGCAGCCGACGTTGGTAAGGATTCTTATGATCGGATTGAGCCCAAGCGGCAATAAACGGAACTCGCATTCCGCCTTCGTAATGGGCCCCCTTCTTACCGCGCAGCGGTGCCGCACAGGCGACGGCATGCTGATGTCCGAGTGGTGCGTCGGAACCGTTGTCCCCAAGAAACAGCACCAGCGTGTTGTCCGCCACCTGCAAAGCGTCGAGATGGTCGAGGATCTCTCCGAGCGATTGATCCATTCCTTCAATCAAAGTCGCGAATGCCTGCGCGTTGGCCGGTTTGCCTGAGTCCTGGTAGTGGTCGGCAAAGCGGGGATCCGATTGGAACGGCGCATGGACCGCGTAATGTGACATGTAAAGATAGAACGGCCGGCCCGCCTCTACTGCGTCGGTTACGTGGCGTTTTGCCTCGACCGTCAACGCCTCCGTCAGAAACGTTTCGGTGCCGTGATACTTTTCCAGGTGCGGAACAGCGTGAGAAGCTCGCGAAGATCCATTGCCGTAGTTGCGCATTCCGTAGTAGCTGGCGGGAGCTCCGATCGAACACCCGGCCACGTTCACGTCGAACCCGAGATTCTTCGGCTCCGCTCCTTCCGCCGTGCGGGGTCCGAAATGCCCCTTGCCGACGTGAATCGTGCGGTAACCCGCCGCTTGCAGCAGCCGCGCCAAGGTCACGTCACCGGTCCCCAAACCACTCCAGTTCCACGCGGGCGGTCCGGAGGGGCCTCGATTGTCTCGATCCGGATTGATCCAGTTCGTCGTGTGATGTCGAGCCGCATTCTGCCCGGTCAGGATCGAGATTCGCGTCGGCGAACAGACACTCATCGCATAGAACTGATTGAAGCGAATCCCCCGCTCCGCCAGCCGTTCCATGCTCGGCGTTCGATAGTATTCATTCAGCGGGTATCGCTGAGCACGCCCGTCTTCCCCGGTGAGAAATGGCACCGACGTATCCATGACACCCATGTCGTCCACCAAAAAGACGACAATGTTGGGCCGCTCCACGTGCGTTTCAGCCGCCCCCAAACTGGCAAGCGGCAGCACACCGATGGCGAGTGTCAGTAGTCCGCAGTTCATTCTCTGGCCCTCGTCTGAAAAAGAAGACCCGTATTCTAGCACACGGATACCGCAAACCCCAACCTGCTTGGCTTACGCAATGCGAACGCATCCTCCGCAAGCAGCTACGCGGCTACCGCGGCTGGCTCCACGCCGTTCCGTCATGTCACTTCACCGGTGCGGAACGCGCTATCGGCTTCCACCGGTTGACGGAGGGGGTGCTTGGCAAACACCAACGAGGTAAGATTGACGGAAGCCTATCTTCCGTCACAACAGGATTCACCCATGCCGAACATCTTTTTTGAATCGATCGACCGCCATCAGTTTCTGAAATACTCCGCGGCGGCGGCAGGTTACCTGGTGCTGTCACCCGTCGCGCGAGTCTTTGGTGCCGAAAACGAAAACGAGCGTGTCCGTTTGGCCCTGCTTTCCGATACGCACATCCCGACCGATCCGGTGGAAACGTATCGAGACTTTGCGCCCGTCGCGAATCTACAACAAGTAGTGCCGCAAGTTCTGGAATCGAAGCCGGCCGCCGTCATCATCAACGGCGATGCGGCTCGGCTGGAGGGACTGACCAGCGACTATCAGCGACTTCGCGAACTCATGTTGCCTGTTGCCGCCGAAGCACCTGTCGTGATCGGTCTGGGAAACCACGACAATCGAGAGAACTTCTTCGCAACATTCCGGGAAAACCCAACCATCGGCGAGCGACAATCGGTCTCCGGCAAACACGTGGTCGTGATCGAATTCGCTGCGTTGAGAGTGATCGTGCTGGACACCTTGCTGTATGTCAACAAAGTCGCCGGCTTGCTGGGGAAGGCGCAACGTGATTGGTTGTCGCAGTACCTGCCGACGTGCGATGAACGCCCCACTGTGCTGTTCGTGCATCACACGTTGGGCGACGGCGACGGAGACCTGATCGATTTCGTGCGACTGCGGCAGATGCTGCGACTGCACCGCAAAGTTAAGGCAATTTTTTATGGGCACTCGCATCGCTACCACATCGAACGGAAGCGCGGAATTCAACTGATTAACCTTCCCGCCGTCGGCTACAACTTCAACGACAATGAACCGGTCGGATGGATCGACGCCGTTTTCGATCGCAAGGGCGTCGACTTGACGTTGCGAGCCATCGGGGGCAATACCGAGGCAGACGGACAGACGCAACGCGTTCGTTGGCCCGTTCGGGGAGGATGAAAGTGGCAGGCATACCGGCCGGAAGATTCCTACACGGCTTGCACCAAGCAAACCAACGACGTGTTGCCCGGTCGCCTATCCTACGTGACCGGGCCGAGCAACCCTGATCAGGAGATGGGCCAGTCTTGCGCCGATGCGACCGAGGGGCTAGATTTCCCCAACAATGGATGATTGATGATACCCACGAGTTCTTTTGTTATCCATCAGGCCGCGTCGCAAAATGAACACCGCAATGTGGAGGAAGAATTATTGACTTCCTATACTGACGAGGAACTGGCTGGCGGTTGGGAGTTTAAAATCCTTCGATCGGCTCAGCGGCATTTTCAAGGACCCGAAAGCCATGCAGGAAGTATTGGAGGAAGAGGCGCAAGCCGGTTGGATATTAGTGGAGAAGTTCGACCGTCATCGCCTGCGTCTGAAGCGCTCGCCGGAAGTGAACAAGAACGATCGATATTTGCACTTCGATGTGTGGCGCACGGAGATTGGTGTGTCACAGGGCAAATACGAGGCCAAAGTCGCCCTATTCGTGATGGCTATTCTCTTGGCCGTGCTATGTCTTGTCGGGGTGGGAAGCATGATCTTCGGCTCACTTGGATAGGACTCTCGCGCTGGAGCAAAGTCACGGAAAGATCAAGGGCGACGGCAACACCGCCGAGCATTGGCCCACCAGAATGCGGTTGCGGTCCGGCACAGCGCATCGAACCGATCAGGACCGGATGCGAATGTTCGAGAAACCGTGTCGGATTCTGGTGGGCCGCGGCTCGGTTCCTTCGGGAGCGCCCGCGCAATGCGCTCGCCTTGACACCACCCTACAAATCGTGTGCCGAACAGGATGGAGGCAGAGTTCGTTTTCTTGACTACGTCTCGTATTTACTACACCTTGCAGCACTGCTTCACGGGCATGAAGCGAACCGTTACAAAATTCGAGGAGGAACATGGACGACCACCGACTGATGAGGAGCTACGGAAGAAGACAGTGGACGTCTTCAAGGCGGCAGGTAGCCAACCAATCGCGGCGGATGCGGACAAGCCGCGCCGCTGAGCTGATCGGTCCGGACTCGGACGACATTTTACTGTGTCATTGAGTTGTCATTTGAGCAGGGCGTCCCAAGATTTCTGGAGAACATGATGTTATGTAGGCGATCGAAGTGGACTGAGGCGTGCTTGATCGGGTTCGTCTTCCTGTGCGGCGTGACGGGCGGTCAGGAGTGGACGCGGTTCCGCGGTCCGGACGGGACGGGCATCGGCAAGGGCGAGTCGATTCCCGTGTCCTTTACCGAAGCGGACTACCTCTGGCAGGTCAAGCTCCCCGGGCCGGGGCACTCTTCACCCGTTCTGTGGGGTGATCGTGTCTTCGTGACCTGTGCACACGACGCCCGCGAGGAACGCGAAGTCGTCTGTCTGAATGCGAGATCGGGAAAGACACTCTGGTCGACGCAAATGCCATTCACGCCGTACCGGCACAACCGCCAGAACAGCTTCGCCGCTGCAACACCCGCCGTCGACGCGGAACGTGTGTACGTCAACTGGATTTCGGGGGAGATGTTCGTCGCGCTCGCTCTGGACCATGCGGGCAAAACGCTCTGGCGGCGGGAGATGGGAGAGTTCCAGGCCCGACACGGCGCGGGAGCCTCGCCCATCGCTCTGGGTGGGTTGCTGATCGTCGGGAATGACAATCAGGCGAACAGTTTCCTCGCCGGCCTGGACGGCGAGACGGGTGAGACGGTGTGGCGGATCCAGCGGAACAGCCAAATGACATCGTACATCACTCCGGCAATCTACCGCCCGAAAGAGAGTGCCCCGGAAGTCGTCTTCGTCAGCGAGGCGAACGGGATGACGGGAGTCGATCCCATGAGCGGGCAGAAGAAGTGGGAGAGCGAGAAGCTGTTCACGCTCAAGAGCGTCTCCTCACCCGTCGTGGCCGGGAACGTGATCTTCGCAACCGCCGGATCGGGCGGAGCGGGGCGAGAGTCGGCGGCCGTTCGCCCGGGCGACGCGCTGACCGGACGCAACCCGACGGTCGCCTGGAAGTTGGACCGTGCCCTGCCTTATGTGCCCACGCCGATCGCGATCGGCGAGCACTTGTACATCCTGACCGACGCCGGTGTGATGACCTGCGTGACAGCCGCGACAGGCAAGCAGGTATGGCAGAATCGCTTGGGCGGGAACTTCTACGCCTCACCTGTCTCCGTCAACGGGCGTATCTATTTAGTCACTCGCGGCGGCGAGGTGATTGTGCTCAAGGCGGCACCTGAATACGAGATCCTTGGCAAGAGCCAGTTGCCGGAGCAGACGGACGCGACCCCCGCAATCGCCAAGGGGCGAATGTACATCCGCACGCTCAACCACCTGATCTGTATTGGGAATGCCGAAGCCGAAAACTGAAACGCAACACTCTGCAACAAACATCATGGCGCTATATGGCTGCGCCCATCGATCAAGGAGTTTCCCATGTTGGTACGGCGTAACTTGGCGTACCTCTGCGTGCTGCTGGCCAGCGTCACTACGACGATCTGTGCAGAGGTGGAGTCGGCCGAGGTGGAGAGGCCCAACATCCTCTTGATCTTCACGGACGATCAGCCTCAGATCTGCATGGGTTGCATGGGAAACGAGCACATCCAGACGCCCAACATGGACCGATTGGCTGCGGAGGGAGTATTGTTCAACAATGCTTTCGTGACGACGGCCATCTGCTGCTCGAACCGGGCAAGCATCCTGACGGGGCAGCACATGCGGCGTCACGGAATCCGGGACTTTCGGACGCCGCTGTCCGCCGAGGCCTTCGCCCAAACCTATCCGGCCCTGCTTCGCAAAACAGGCTACCGGACCGGTTATCTGGGCAAGTTCGCTGTCGGCGCGCCCCAGCCCAAGATACGGAAGCTATCACTTCCGGCCGAACGATTCGATTTCTGGTTCGGCTTCCCCCAGGCGATCAACTTCCGGCAGGAGGCGGACGGCGAGGTGCGATACCTGACGACAATCATGGAGGAGAAAGCTGTTGAGTTCCTGCGGACGAACCCACCGGACCAACCTTTTTGTCTGACCGTGGCCTTGAAGGAGCCACATGGGCCGTGGAACTACTACGATTCGGAGGTGCCCGATCCCTACCAGGGTGTCCACCTTCCACCACCGCGCACCTTCACGCCGAAACACTACGGGGCCCAGCCGGAATTCATCCGCAGTTCGCTCAACGGTGGTTCGGGACCGAAGTGGTTCCGGAATCCGGAAGCGTACCAAGAACACATGAGGACGTTTTACCGATTGATCACGCGGGCGGACCGTGCACTGGGCCGGATCATGGCGGCCGTGGAAGAAGCTGGCCTGGACGACGACACCGTGATCATCTTCTCCTCCGATCATGGCTCGATGCTGGGTGCCCACGGGCTGGTCGGCAAATGGATCATGTACGAAGAGTCGATCCGTGTCCCGCTCATCATCCGCGATCCTCGGCTGCCGGGGAAGTTGCGCGGCAGGCGATGCACTGAAATGGTGCTGAGCATCGACTTGGCTCCAACCATGCTGGCGTTGGCGGGCGTCCCGATTCCGGAGTCGATGCAGGGACGAGATCTGATGCCGCTGCTTCATGACCAGCCCGTTTCATGGCGCGATGACTGGTATTACGAGCACGTCTACAATACAAGACCTCCGCGGCGGCCGATCGCCCAGTGCGAAGGCGTTCGCACGAAACGCTGGAAGTACATCCGCTATCCCGAGAACGAACCGCCGTACGAGCAGCTATTCGATCTCGACGGCGACCCGCGGGAAGAGCACAACTTGGTGAGCGATCCGGCCCATGCTCCAACGGTCAGCCAATTGCGCGGGCGGTGCGATGAGTATCGTCAGTCGCTGAAGTGAAGCCCCAGGCAAGGACATTTGCATGAAACAGGCGTCCCTGTCCCGGTCGAAGAATCGCCTCTTCCCTGGGACGCAGCAGGAAGTATGGAAAGGAAGCAAAGGACGGCAAGTACCAGCCTGTCGACGCCAAGTTCGTTCTCTCGGAAGAGCAGTCCTTTTCTCGGATCAGCTTTTCGAGGTCGTCGGGATGGGTTGCGGATATCTCACGGATCCGCTCGGACCACAAAAAAAAGGACTTCGCCGATCTGACGTAAGTCCTTGCGTCGTAAGGTGGGCCTGAGAGGATTTGAACCTCCACGTCCTTAATGGACACTAGAACCTGAATCTAGCGCGTCTGCCAATTCCGCCACAGGCCCAGATCGATAAGAGCCCCCCTCTTATACGCCAATTCAGCGGTGGCCTGCAAGTGGGGACTGGAAACTCCGCCCGCGGTGTCGCGTGGGCGATCAGGTCCCGCGATCGATCCAGCGGATATGGGTCTTCAATAACGGCGAAGGGACGGATCGACCAGAGCGGCCCAAGCATCGATTCCGCCCCGCATGTACTGGACGCGAGGATAGCCCTTGGCTCTCAACCAGTCACAAACCATGGCGCTGCGCTGCTGGTGGTGACAAAAAACGACAATGTGTCGCTGCCGATTGGCCACGAGTTCGCTCGACCGATGCTCCACTTCATCCATCGGAATCCACAGGGCGTCTTCGATGTGGGCAATCGCATACTCATCCGTATTGCGACAATCCAGCAGCAGCAGGTCCGCCTTTCGTTCGAGCAGTTGCTGCACCTCCAGCACGTCAATGTCGGGCGGAAGATGGGCAGGCTGGTTCATATCCAGGCAATCGAGGTCGGCAGGAAATGAAAAACTGCTGCGTTCCCGCAGGAACACAGCAGTCCTTGAATGAAATCGCACGAGCAACCGACTTGGGCCAGCCAGTGGCCGGCCCAAGTGGTCGAAGCATCAAATCAACTTTCGTCGTTGATCGCTTCACTTCCGGCGCGAGTGATCAGGCGGAAGTAAAGCGTGGCGTCGACGGTATCCGGAATGGCCTGCGTGTGACCATCCGCAAAGCTGTGCACGACAACACCACCACTATGGTCGCTACTCGGACCAAAGTCGCGAGGATCCCCGGTCATGTTTTCCGCGTAGGGCGGCAGCACATCGTTCGGACCCGGCACGACCGGCAAGCCGAAGTTGAGTGCCGATTGGGTGGCCCAGACTTGCTCCTGACTTCCACCCGCACCGGGACCGATACCGGCGTACCCATCCGGCTTAATGATGATTTCCGGCGGATAATCCGGCTTGAAGCCAACGACCCAGGACGACTGTCCCGAGACCCACGACGAATATCGTTCGTGACGCGACTCGGAGATCAGGATCGTCTTCGAGGTACCGTCCGTCAGCTCGCGAATCTTGAGCCCCCGGAAGCCTTCGTCGTTCAATCGCGAAATGATCGTCCCACCCAGTGTGGGCTCGTGATCATTCGTTTCACGACTCACGGGTGAGCCGTGGGTGGCCGCAGCGACGGCCACGTAGTTGCCCCCGGCAACTTCCACTTCCATCGGAAGATCATAATTCGCCGTATCCTGTGCGATCGAGTCCCCCGAGAACGAGGGGCACTTCAGGAAGCTCACCGGTCGCGCAGCCAAGTGCGATTCCGGGCCGGCGCCCAGCAGCATGTCGGTGCTGAACGGTGTCCGCTGAAACTGCTCACTGATCTTGGAAATCTGCTGATGCAGAACATCCTCTTCCATAAACGGCAGGATTTGCACAATCCAGCTGTAGCCGTCATTGCTCCAGCGCCAGCGATCGGAACCAGGATCTCGGAAGTACGGGTCGCCCGCATCACCCGGTCGCACACGACCGAGGTTACTGCGGTTCGCCCGCGTCGGAGCGGTATTCGCCAACGGGAAATAACCCTTGGTCGATTCGTGGTTGATGCAAGCCAAAGCAAGCTGCTTTGACGTGCTGATACAACCGTTTCGACGGGCCGCTTCGCGCGCCGCATTGATGGCCGGAAGCAGCAACAACACTAGAATGGCGATGATCGCAATCACCACCAACAATTCGACGAGGGTAAAACCTCGCCCACGCCCACGATTCAGCATGAGGACACCTCCCAACGAAAACAAAAATGAAAAGATAAGAAAACGAATATACCCTGCAACTTGTTCCGAGCGTCGCAGAATATCCCGTCGCTTACGGTGGTTTCCGCGTCAGCGACCTTAGACCACCAGCCTGATTTAAGCCGGAAAATCCCTTCACGTCAAGACTTTGGGCGTTTACGAACCGGTCAAATCGAGCTAACTTCGGCATTGGAAACGATTTGTCGCTGATCACACCCAGCCAAATGTTGAACGCGTGGACCCACCGGTTCGGGTGTCAGCGCCGATTGCCCGGCTCGCCCCCCCGGAACGCCGACAGTCGTCCCGAGCTCCCCCCCGATGGCGCCGTTGCCCGTGTCCGAATCGTTGGACCTGAATGCCGCTCAACAGCTTGCCTTGAGCGTCGTGCGAAAGCTGCGCGAGCGGGGCCACCAGGCCCTTTGGGCGGGCGGCTGTGTCCGAGATCAGCTACGGGGCGAGAAACCCAAAGACTATGACGTTGCCACCGACGCGCGTCCGGAGCAGATCCAACAGATCTTCGGCCGGCGCCGGACGCGCAGTATCGGAGCGGCCTTCGGAGTCGTCTCGGTCGTCGGTCCGCGGAGGGCCGGTCCCATCGAGGTGGCCACCTTTCGCCGTGACGAAGGCTACAGCGACGGACGTCATCCGGATCGAGTCACCTTTACAACAGCCGAGGAAGATGCTCGCCGGCGGGATTTCACCGTCAATGGATTGTTCTACGACCCTATCCGCTTGGAATTGATCGATTATGTCGACGGACAGGCGGATGTGCGTGACGGAATCATCCGCTGCATCGGCAACCCGCTGGACCGCTTCCACGAAGACCGACTGCGCATGCTGCGAGCCGTTCGGTTCGCGACCACGCTGGGCTACGAGATCGAAACGAACACGCTGGCCGCGATCCAGCAAACGGCCGATCAAATCGCGGACGTCAGTGCCGAACGAATCGCCGGCGAGATGCGGCGGATCCTCGTGCACGAACAACGTTCGACCGGACTCGGACTCCTGCGGCAAACGGGCCTCTGCCGAGTGGTTCTGCCGGAGTACGCCGTGCTGGAGGAGCCGACCCGAGACGACCGCTGGGAAGAGATGGAAGCGGTTCTGGACGCGTTGCAAACGGACCAGTTTCCCACCGCTCTGGCAGCCGCCCTCTGGCCGCTCTGCCAAACATCCGACTCTGTCGCCGCTTCGATCGTCGCGAAACTCGGACGACGCTGGAAACTGACCAATCACGAGCGATCGCGCACCACCTGGTTGCTGCGGAATCTCACCACCGCGCGATACGCCAGGCAGGTTCCGTGGCCCCAACTGCAACGGGTTCTAGTCGAAAAGGGGACCCCCGAACTGCTTGCCTTCTCACGCGCGGTCAACCTGGGAATCGATGGCAGTGAGGAGGATTATCAGTTCTGTTGCGAGCAACGAAAGCGGCCGCCGGAACAACTGAACCCATCGCCACTGGTCGACGGGCACGACCTGCAAGAGCTGGGCATACCCATCGGTCGGCATTATAGTTCTCTGCTGGACGAGATTCGCGACGCGCAACTCGACGGCCAGCTCCAAGACCGCCAAGAGGCGTTAACTTGGGCACAATCCAGATGGCGACAGATGTGCCCACACGAGTAATTGAAGGAGTCTCGAAAATGACCTGGGAACTACTGCTCCGCTGGGGTCACATTTTGTCGGCAATCGTTCTTGTGGGCGGAACCGTTTTCCTGCGTTTTGTGGTGGTCCCGGCGATGGACAGCCTGCCCGGACAGGTCAAGCCTTCCTTCCTCGCCGCCTGCCGTGGTCCTTGGGCCCGGTTGGTGATGCTGACCAGTGGCCTGCTGCTGCTGAGCGGATTGACGAACGCGGTCCGCATCATCTTGCGGTATGACTTGGATGGCGGAATGTACCACGGCCTTGTCGGCGCAAAACTCCTCCTGGCCCTGGGCCTGTTCTGGATCTCGTCCGTGCTCGCGGGGCGTAGCCCGATGGCTGAGCGTTTCCGCGAGAAAATGATCTCTTGGCTGAACATCAGCCTGGTGTTGTCCGTCCTGTTGATTGGACTGGCGGGTTACATGAAGCTATACCCTCGCGTTGAAAAACAACCGACGCCGGCCACATCGCGACTCGGTGTCGAGGAATTGCGGCAGGCTCACCGATTGGAACTGGATTCATGGACAAGAAGATCAAAAAGAAACTGGAAGTCCTGAGACAACGGCTGCAAAAGCTCCATCAGCAGCTGACCGGTGCCCGCCAACAGCCGGATGAAGCAGGCGAGGTGGAAAGATTGGAGCAGGAGATCGCCAAGGTCGAAGCGGAGATCCAAAAGCTGAAGGACTGAACCAGCTTCGAGTGAACATGCCCTCCTGCGCAGCAGGAGCCGCGGCTTTTCAGCTAGAAGTGTCAAGCGTACCGGCTGCACTCTCCCTCCGAGCGTAGCGGTCGACCGTCGTAAACGGCGGAGGAGGGCTTTCCCAAAAGAGAGTGTTGCATTCGCCGAGCAATGCTACTCGCGCGGATCGATCTCGGCGAATCGCAGTTCCCGTTCGACCACGGCGACGTCGTCGGCGCCATCGCCGTCGAAGTCTCCCACGACCAGTCGAGCCTTGGGGTGGAATCCGCTCTTCACCTCGTCGCCAGAGTCGATGCGGAAGTTCCGGTTCGTATCGATGATCAATTGACCGTTGCGATAGACACCAATTTCGTCGACGCCATCACCGTTGAAATCGCCAACGATCGGCAGATCGCCGCTCGCACCAAAGTCGGCCTCGAGATCCTGTTCCGTGAAGCGGCCATCTCCATCCCGATCGAGGTGCCAGATGCCGTGGCGAAAAACGCCAATCGTGCTGATGCCGTCCCCGTTCCAGTCGCCGGTCACCGGCCGATCATCCTGGTCCCCGTAATGGAAGACATGGTCGATGACGTCTTCTCGGACCTGCCCGCCCGAGCCTCGTTGTAACGCGCGCCGTTCGTAAGGCGCCGCCGAGGGCTCCGGAGGCACGTTCTTCGCCACGCCACGATGCTGGTTCTGTCGATCGGGAAGACCCGGCTCCTGCGCGACGGCGCACGGATCCCCGGGCCAGGAGATGCCATAAATTCCGATGTCGTCCTTCCCATCGCCGTCCCAGTCCCCCACGACCGGCAAGTCCAATTCGTGCCCCAACCGCGCCCACAAATCCGACTCGTCCCAGATTCCATCTCCATCGAGATCAAGGAACCATTGTCCCTCGAAGAAGATCCCAATCTCCGCCAAGCCATCCCCATTGAAGTCGCCCGCGATCGGTATTCCCTCTTCCATCCCAAAGTGCGTCGCCGTGCACGGCGCACCGTTGATGAGGAATGTCCAGTGCAACTGGCTCATCGAGTCATTCTGCCACGAGACGAAGCGTGTCGTGGGCGTGTCGTTCCACTGAGGGCCGAGAGCGGTGGCGTTGGGCAAACCCTCGCCGCGCGGCTGTCCGCCATCCACCACACTCAAGTGCCACGTCTTTCCCCATGATCCGTTGACGTAACCGAACGGTTTGATCTCGTACGGCAAGGGCTCCAGAATCACGGCCTGCGGCACGATCGGTGGAGGTGTCTCCATCGGTTGTGGAGGTGGCAAGGGAGTGGGAGGGGGTACGTCGAACGGAACGAGTGGCGTCCGGTCGACGACAACTTCGCTGAAATTGTTCTCGTTCGAGGTCTGGCCCGGCGGCAAGGCGATCCGAATGATCGCGTCAAAATTCGGGTCTTGATGCAGCACTTCGAGAATCTGCGGCTCGATCTCGCTGTTCCGATTGACCGCAATGGCCGGCACACTGCCGTGTGTGTCGATGCCATCCAAAAAACCGTCCGGCTGTATTTCGTAAATCGCGTAGTTACCTTTGCGCAGCCCAACGAAGCGATAGAAGCCATTGGCGTCCGTTTTCGTCGTGATGGGCCCGTCCGCGTAGGTTCCCGGCAGCGCGGATCGTCCTGGAATCGACGTGCCAAAAATACCGTGACGCAATTCGATCACTACGTTCCCCAAGCGGCGATCATCGGGCGTAAGCTGACCATCGCGAATTGTCGACAAGTCATCCGGTAGCGATTCTCCAAACTGCAGCATGACCACCGGGCCATCTTGGAACACGTACCCGGAGATCTCGACCGGCGGCTCTTCGCAGAAAACGTAGTCCGTAAACTGATCCCCCGATTGAACATGAATCTCGCGGATCAGGTTTTCGACATCATCTTGACCACCGCCCGAACCGGCGCACTGTTGCCCGGAGAAATAGCCGTCCGGTTGGATCTCGCGCAACGTGTAGACGCCCGGCAGCAGACCATCAAAGTGGAAACGCCCCTCCGAATCCGTCCGAGCCGTTTCTTGGATTCGCCCGCTGCGATCGAGCAATTCGATGCGCACATCGGACAGGGGATCCTCCCCGTCCTGCAACCGACCATCATTGTTCAAGTCGATATGTACGATCCCGTCGATTCGCGCCGGTTGCAGCTCGCCAAAATCGAAATCGACTCCGGTTTGTCCCCAGCCCAGGTCGATTCGGCGAATCTCATCGCCCGGATTGATCGCCTCGCCTTGCGGTTGATGATCGACGAGGCCCGCCCGGTCCTGACCGTCCCACCAACCGGCCGGTTGCATCTGTCGCAGCGTGTATACGCCGGCTCGCAGGTTCTCGAACCGGTAGAATCCCTGCTGATCGGTGCGCGTGGCCTGCACGAGATTGCCTGACGAATCGATGAGTTCCACGGCCACTTCACCGATCGGCGGATCATCTTCTGAGCGCCAACCATCGTTTTCCTGGTCGTGAAAAACATGACCGCTCAGTTCCGAAGGCTCGTGTTCACAGAAGTCCACTTCCGTCGCCCGTTCGCCAGACAGCAGCAGGATATCCGTCACCGTGTTCGGATCGCGGACTCTCCCCGCGGGGCGGCCAGCGGTCTGACCCGCGGAGGCCTGGGCATCGATCAAACCGGGGGGCGTGATCTCGTGGACGGTGTAACGGCCCGGCGGTAGATCGGCGAAGGAATACCGTCCATCGACCCCGGTACTCGTCTGATCCAACAGGTGCCCCTCTTCGTCGAGCAGTTCGACGACGACATTCGACAACGGCTCATGCTGTAGTTCGGGCGAATCACAGTCGCCACGCGTCGTGGACAAACACACTTTGCCGGAGATCCCCACCGGCAGCAATTCGCCGAAGTCGTAATCGACACCTTCGTCACCCCATTGCAGGAGGATCTGTTCGATCCGATCGCCTGGATTGATGGCTCGGCCCACGGGCACGCCACGGACGGTCCCTGCGTTGTCGTAACCGTCCCACCAGTCGTTGGGCTGGGTCTGCTGCACCGCATAGACACCCGCATACGGGCCAACGAACTTGTACCTTCCTTCTTCGTTGGTGTGGGTGGTGGCCGCAATTTCTCCGTCAGGACCGATCAGGTCAATCTGGACCTGCGACAGCAGCTCTTCGCCAGCATCTCGGAGGCCATTGTTGTTCTGATCGTGATAGACCGAGCCGGACAAGCTTACCGGTTCCAATTCGCAGAAATCGTACGCCGTGCCCTGCTCGCCCGAGAACAGTTGAATCTGATCAATCCGGCCCGGATCGACAACCGTTCCGCGACTCTGTCCGCCGACGGTTCCGACCTGCGCCGAACCATCGATCAGATCCGGGGGCGTGAATTCCAGGATCGTATAGGTTCCGGGGGCCAGTTCGGTGAAGGAATAATTGCCTTGGGCGTCGGTTGTCGTTTCCGCCACCAGCACGCCGAATGCATCCTCCAGCCGCACCACTACATCTTCCACGGGACGATGCGTTTCCCCCTCCGAAAAACAGTCTCCCTCGGGAGTCGCCAGGTGCACTTGGCCTTGCAGCGAGACCGGCTGGAATTCGCCGAAGTTATAATCGCTGCCGGTCGCGCCGCCTGCCAGGAAAACGTCGTCGATCGCATCTCCCGGATTGGTGGCGATGCCAACCGGAAGCTCGTCGACGGTGCCCGCCGTATCCAGTCCGTCCCAATACGAATCCGGCTGCTGCGGCTGGATCAGGCGGTAGGTGCCCGGCATCAACGACGTGAATTGGTAGGCGCCGCTGGCATCGGTCCACGCGGACACGACCGCCTGATCGTCGACCGTGTCCAGGGGAATCGCCTGAATCTCGACGCCGGCCAGACCTTCTTCGCCCGAATCGCGCATCCCGTCTTGACTGCGGTCGTGGTAGACGTAGCCACTGAGCGACGCGGGGATCGGAATCTGCTGCAGCGGCGTTACGCCGCCGGCCGTGCGATCGCGTTTGCCACCCGCATCGTCGGCCGGCAGATCCAGCCCGGTGCCCTCGAGTAGCGCGTCGTACCGGTTCAGAAAGGTGGACGTCGCCTCGGCCGGCGCGAAATGGGGCGCGATGACCACAGCCGAGAGTCGTGATCCCTGGAACTCAACGCCCGAAGTGATCGGATCAAATCCGTCATTGATCGTCTGCGGATCGGATTCCGCCGGATCAAAATCCTCCACCTCGTCCACGTCGATGGAAAACGCGAGCCGGTCACCCGCGTCAAAACCAACGAACTCCAACACCAGCCGCGAGGTTCCATCCTCCACCAGGTACCGGACTTCGTCGATCCCGTCGTTTTCGACGACGGTAAACGGAAAAGCTCGATCGGCACCGTATCCCAGGTGACCGACTCCGGTCAGTAGTTCCTCCGTGTCAAAGAAGACATCCCCCGATCCGAAACCGGATGTCTCCTGATCTCCGTTGATTTCGATTCGCTGAAGCTGTGTCCCGGGAGCACCGCCCTGGAATGTCACCAGCAGGGCATCTCCGTGGAGATCGCTTCCCAGGTCTTCCTCGATGTAGACCGCTCCTACGTGTACCGGCTGAACGCTCAGGAGCAGACGCGGTTCCATCGGTTCCCAACAGCGAGCAGTGCATCGGTGAGATGCGTTTGCCGAACTTCGCATCTCGCGAAAAAACTCACGGCGCCAGCGGCGCAGCTTTCTCAGCAGCATGACGATCGACCTCCCTGTCCTCGACTGCAATGCTTCCGATCGCGCCGACTACGGCTCCGCCGCGCCGGTGATCGCCGTTTCTCGTGGCGTGCGGGATACGGCTCGCGTTCGACCTCGCTCCAACGCTGCGATCGCCTGTTCCATCTCCGGCAAGGGCCAGAGGCGGACTGTTGTGTCGTAACTTCCCGAAACGAGCCATCGCCCGTTGGCGTCCAAGGCGGCTACGGAACCCGTATGCCCCTCGAGACGGCTGATTAGAACTCGCTGCGACAGATCCCAGATCCGGATGACATTATCACTGGAAGCGGTCGCCAACCGCCCGTGCGGAAGAGCCGCCATCGACAGCACCTTGCCCGGAACACCGGCGAGTCGAAAACTCTGTTCACTCATGCGCAGATTCCAAACGCAAACCGAGCGGTCCTCGCTGGCGGAGATTAATTGGTGCCCCGTGTCATCAAAGGTCAGTGCTCGAATCCTTTGCCGATGAGTCGGTTGGGTCCGAAGAATCTCGTCACGACGCAAGTCCCAAATCCGGATCTTCCCGTTACGCCCCCCCGCGGCCAACAGGCGGTCATCCGGCGAGAAGGCGATGGCACGCATGTCGTCGCACGGGCAGGACAACGTCCGCCACAGTCGCCCGGCCGTCACTTCGTACAGCTGCAAGGAACGGCCAAAACCGATCACGGCCAACAACCGTCCATCGTGACTGAACTGCACGCCGCTGATCGCGCCCCGGTGCCCCTCGAGCACCGTCAGCCGCTTCCCGCTCGCGACTTCCGTCAGAATCACCCGCTGATCGTTGCCCGCGCTGGCCAGCAAGCGACCGTCCGGCGAAAAGGCCACTGCCTCCACCCAATCGATGTGCCCCTGCAGTTCGCTGACCAGCTTCTGCTGCTGCAGGTCCCAGATGCGGACCAGATGATCGTCGCCCGCCATGACCAGAAACTGCCCGTTGGGATGCAGACGGACCGCGGTGATCACGGGCGGTCCGCTGTGGGAGGACGCTTCCCCCCAGGGGATCACATTGCCGACGACCGACAGCGGTTCACTCGCCCGTCCTGCGGCAGCTGGCCCGAGGCCGATGAGCACAACAAGCACCGGCCAGACTCTTCTTGCTCGTACTCGCATCGACTCCCTGCCTTTCCTTGCCCGTCTGGCCGTATCGTTCCGTCTCCATTTCTATCGGTCACGGAAACTTGTCAGGCCCAGGTCAAACCGGGTTAGTCAACACGGGATAGCTAGGCAAGATTTAACGCGCCTCCAATGCAAGCAAACCGCTCACCTTCATCGACCTTGCGCGTCCCATGAGTTTCGGCGAACAACGTGACGCCGCGGAGATCCGGGCTCTCGACGATCGCCCGGCATTGGGCTGCACCGAGGTCCATCATCGGCCGCTCGGCGATCCTCGGACCGGCGACTGCGTTTGCTTCCCGGCTGCGCGACTTCCCTGGGGAGCGGGCGCGGCCGGCGTGCGGGCCACCCTATCAGCTGCGCTGTTTGCGTGGTACGAACTCACGCTGGCTCGGCCCGTTGTAGATCTGCCGTGGTCGAGAGATTCGCCGGACGGGAGATTGCTGCATTTCGACCCAGTGTGCGATCCATCCCGGCAACCGCCCCATGGCGAAGAGGACGGTGAACATCGGCACGGGAATTCCCATCGCGCGGTAGATCACGCCCGAATAGAAATCCACATTCGGATAGAGTTTCCGTTCCACGAAATACGGATCGTGCAGTGCGACTTCTTCCAGTTGTTTGGCCACCTCGAACAGTGGATCCTTGATATGGTGTTTTTCCAGTAGTTTGTCGCAGGCCGACTTGATAATCAGCGCTCGCGGGTCGTAGTTCTTGTAAACGCGGTGTCCAAAACCCATCAGGCGGAATTCATTGTTCTTGTCCTTCGCCATTTCCACATACTTCTGAACATTTCCGCCATCGGCAATGATGTGCTCCAACATCGTAACGACCGCTTCATTGGCTCCGCCGTGCAGCGGACCCCACAGCGCACCCACACCGGCCGCAATCGACGCGAACAAGTTGGCCTCGGACGAACCGACGATACGGACGGTCGATGTGCTGCAGTTCTGCTCGTGGTCAGCGTGCACAATCAGCAGCAAATTCAACGCCTCCACGAAATCGCGATCGAGCTCATACGGCTCGCAAGGAACGGCAAACATCATGCGCAGGAAGTTCTCGCAATAACTCAGGTCATTGCGCGGATAGACGAACGGTTGCCCGATGGATTTCTTGTAGCTGTAGGCAGCGATCGTGGGCAGTTTGGCCAGCAGCCGATGAATAGAAATCTCGACCTGTTGGGAATCATGCGGGTCCAAAGAGTCCTGATAGAACGTCGAAAGGGCATTGACAACCGACAGCAGAATCGCCATCGGGTGGGCATCGCGGGGAAACCCATTGAAGAAGGACCGAATATCCTCGTGCAGCATGGTGTGGCGTCGGATCGAGTCGGTGAAGGCGTCCAATTCCTGTTCGTTCGGCAGTTCGCCATAAATCAGCAGATAGCAGCACTCCAGGAAGTCACATTCCTGAGCCAACTGTTCGATTGGGTAGCCGCGGTAACGCAAGATTCCGTCATCGCCGTTCAAGAAGGTAATCTTGCTGAGAGTCTGGCCGGTATTCACGAAGCCGTCGTCAAGCGTGATTATTTTCATCTCGCGCAGCAGCGCAGAGATGTCAACGGCGCGTTCGCCTTCGGTTCCCTCCACGACCGGCAGGTCAATTTCTTTGCCGTCCAGGACCAGTTTGGCAGTCTTCGACGAGGATGCGGACGTGGGCATGCATGTTCCTTTCTGTCGGTTCGTTGGCAAGCACTCTGATCAACGCGATCGTCCGAGCCGCCAACGCAACCCCCAGTCACCCCGAGTCACCTAGAAGGTTGTCCGGGGATGAAATCAGTTCGTGGCGGCCCGATTGTACCGTTCATCAAGCAAGACGTCGATTCGGCCTCCGGATGGTGCCAGCCGACATCGATCCGGGCCGCGAGACAAAGCGGGAGAAGGCGGGACAGGGTGTGACAACCCGAGAAGACGCGAAGAAAAAGGCGGTAAGGGAAAGACGCGGCAGGTGAAGCTCAGCGAAGCGCAAGCCCACCAGTTCCCCCCATCACATCGTGAGATTCGCCAAGTGGCCCCACGGGACAGCGGCAGATCAACCCGTCGAACGGGGGCGTGAAGGCAGGCCGCGAATGGGTGGGCATGCGCTCGCGTTGCGAGCTGTGCCCACCCCGAGCGAGCTACAGGCTGAGCTGTGAGAACAGGATCAGACACTGGCCAGGCCAGGTGGCACAAGCTCAGCGCAGCGGCAGGTGAAGACTAGCGGGACGTGCCCGACGGTTCCCGCGCGATTTGCTGTGCGTCTTTCTGGTCGAAGTGGTTCCAGACGTAAGTTTCGCGCTGAATCCGCTCCAGGTAATCTTTCACCTTGGCGTCGCGATCCTGTTCCTTAATCTTCTCGCGAATCTCGCGTTGTGTCTTCTGAAACGGTACGCATCCCGCCTCTTTTCGGTCGATGACGCGCACGATGTGAAATCCTTTCTCATCCTCCAGAATCCGGCTGAGTTTCCCGATCGGCAGGGTGAAGATCGCCTCGTCAATCACGGTCGATACCAGGCTCCCTTTCGTGGTCCAGTCGTACCGACCGCCTTCATGGGACGTGGGGCCGTGGGAATCTCGCTTGGCAACGACATCCAGTGGGGCGCCACCCAGCACGGCGTTACCCATCTTCGCCATCGCGGCAAAGGCTTCTGCCTTGCTGTCGAACTCCGAGAAGCGCACCATCAGTTCTTCCCAAATGGCTTGGGCCTCGAATTCGTACTCACTGCGATGATCCCGGTAGTATGCCAGCAGCTCATCATGAGTGACTTCGCGCTCACCCTCAGTCTGTTGCCGAATCATTTCACGGGCCGCAACCTGCTCGAAGAACGCTCGGCGAGTTTCATCCAGCGACGAGCCGAGCGATCGCATTTTGGCGTCCAGATCGGCGGCGGTACGGAGTTTTGCCTGTTCGACCATGCGTGGCAGTTGTTCTTTGTCAAATTGTTCGTAGACGTTACTCCGAATCACTTTGACCTGTTCCGGCGGGACTTTTCGCAGGAAATCCAGATAGACCAGTTTGGCTTCGATCGCCGAGGGCAGCATCTTCTGCAGCAGCAACCAACGTTGCTCTTCCAGCTGGTTTTCCGGTAATTGCTCGAGGTACGGTGCCAGCAATTCATTGACTCTTCCAAGCAGCTCGCCGGCCAGGATCGGTTGCGATCCGACCATCGCCAGGATTTGGCTGGAGAGCACCAATTCGCCCCGCGGCGAAACGCTGCGACTCTGGAGTGATTGATCGGGGCTTCCGACGGTTGACTCCGCGGCTTCCCGCCACCACGCTGCTTGCGGTGCAGGATCCGTCGCGGCCGATCGTTTCGGGTCCGCCGTTGTGGCGGACGGATCGGCAGCGGCACCGGTGGGCGGCAATCGTCGACTGTGACCGGGGTCCGTCAATTGGCCACCCGCGTAGTCTGCGCCCCAGACTCGATCCGGCCGTGAAGCGCTCTCGGTCTGGGCCGCTGCCGGCTCGCGGAACGGCCCGATCAAGCTCAGACCGATGAAGAATCCGAGAAACTTCGCGTACTTCCAAGTCGACGGCATCATCGATCGTTGTCCTGGCATGCGCATTCTGGCGGTGCGAGGGGGCCGCAACCCAACAGGTGCCAAGGCACCCGAAGACCCAACCGCTTCGGTTCGTCCCTCGAATCTTCGTTCAGATCACGAGGTTTCCGGCGCAAGCAGTTTGAGCGAGGGCTGACGACGACGACCTCGGGAGCCACGTCCGAAGCGGCCCGAGGATTACACGGGGCGGGATTCTAGGCGGCCCTTACGATGCCCGCAACACTGATTTTGCCTTGGCAATGATCTGGTCCGGATCCTGTCGAACTTGGGGGGGCAGCGTCAAGTAGAGTGATCGGTCATCGACCTTTCGCAGCTCCCCCGCCTGACCACGAACCAATTGAACGGCTCGCCCCGCATCCGTATACCCAAACACAAGATAGGGCGATTCGACATGGATCGAGTCAATTTGCCAGAAGGCGGCATTCGTTTTGAGCTGCCCGAGCGCCAGCAGTCGGAGGACGCAATCGGGTGGAGGGCCGAACCGATCGATTAACTCGCGCCGCAACTGTTCGATCTCTTCCTCGCCGACACTGCGAGCCAGACGACGGTAGAAATCAATTTTGCTACGCAGATCGGGAACGTAGCGGCGTGGCAGATACGCCTCGCCCGGCAATTCGATGTCCACATCCGCACTCAATTTGGGTGGCAAGTGCCGCATCCGACGGACGGCGGCTTCCAGGAGTTGGCAATACAGTTCGTAGCCGACGAGCGCAATATGACCACTCTGTTGCGTTCCCAGGACGTTTCCCGCGCCTCGAATCTCCAGGTCGCGCATCGCGATCGAGAATCCGGCCCCCATGTCGCTGAACTCCTCGATGGCTCGCAGGCGGCGGGCCGCATTGGGCGTAACCGATTTCGCCGGATCGACTAACAGATAGCAGTAGGCGCGGTGCTTGTATCTTCCGACTCGCCCCCGCAGCTGGTGCAAATCGGCCAGTCCATACCGGTCGGCTTCATCGATGAAGATCGTATTGGCATTCGGAATGTCCAAGCCACTTTCGACGATCGTGGTCGCCAACAGGATGTCGAAACGGTGTTGGACGAAGTCGATCATCACCTGTTCTAATTCGTCCTCCGGCATTTGCCCGTGGCCGATGGCAATGGAAGCTTCCGGGACGATGTACTTCAGACGCTCCGCGATCGCTTCGATGTCATTCACACGATTGTGTACAAAGAAGACCTGACCATCTCGATTCAATTCGCGCAAAACCGCGTTTCGAATCAGTTCGTGCCCCCACCGCGTAACGCGCGTTTCCACGGCGACCCGATCCTCCGGTGCCGTTTCCAGGTTCGAAATATCGCGAATTCCGGTGAGGGCCATGTGCAGCGTCCGCGGAATCGGAGTTGCGCTGAGTGTCAGCACATCCACGGTGCTGCGGATCGTCTTCAGCCGTTCCTTTACTTCGACGCCAAACCGCTGTTCTTCGTCGATCACCAGCAGACCCAGATTGTGGAAGCGCACATCCAGCGAAGCCAATCGGTGCGTTCCAATCACGATGTCGACCTGCCCCTGCGCAAGCTGTCGGATGGTCTCCCGCTGCTCCTTCGCGGAACAGAAGCGACTGAGTTTCGCGATCGAAAAGGGAAACTCAGCCAGCCGTTCACGGAACGTGTGGAAATGCTGTTCGACCAGAATCGTTGTCGGTGCCAGCACGGCTACCTGAAAACCGTTGTCTACCGCCTTGAAGGCGGCCCGCATCGCCAATTCCGTCTTGCCGAAGCCGACATCACCACAGATCAGGCGATCCATGGGACGGGAGATCGACATATCATGTTTGATCGCCTGCATGGCGGCCAACTGATCCAACGTTTCGGTGTAGGGGAAGGACGCATCAAACTCCTGTTGCCAATCCGTGTCCGCTCCAAAGCTAATCCCGGGCCGCGACTCCCGTTCCGCCTGCAACTGCAGCAGATCGCTTGCCAGATCTTCGACCGCCGCCTCCGCCGCCTGCTTTTGCCGCAGCCAATTCTTGCCGCCAATTGTCGCCAGGCGTGGTCGGGTTTTCCGGGCACCGACATATTTTTGTACAAGTTCAATCTTCGTGGCGGGCACGTAGACCTTGGTGCCCCCGTGAAACTCGATCTCCAGGTGTTCCTCGACCTGCCCGTCTTTATTCAGCAGTTGCAGACCCCGGTAGCGCCCAATGCCGTGAGCCAGATGAACGACCAGGTCCCCGTCCCGCAGGTCCAGAAAGCTATCGATCGCCTTTCCCGGCGCAGGCGAGGCAGTCGACGCAGCGGAGCTCGGTGAAACAGCTCATTGCCGCTGACCACGATGATCTGTTCCTGCACCAGGCGAAAGCCTGCGCGGAGCCGGCCCAGCACGAAATGCAACCGCCCCGCTGCCGCGAGTTTCGTGCCGGCCAGAATCTCGCTCAAGCGCGTCACCTCGGCCTCCGTCTCGGCGACCAGATACACCTGATGACCATCCGAAACCTGATCGAGCTCCTGTCGCACGCCGCCCATCTCGCCACTGAATCGCTCGACCGATTCCACCGGCAGTCGCCGGAGAATCGGTTCCGAACCGGTCGCCAGCCCTGCCGCGAACAGGCATCCGAATTGGCGCAGCCGTTGCGTCATCTCCTGCCAGGAGAAGTGATCCTGGGGCTGCTGACACAACTGCAAATAGTGATGCGCTTCCGCTTGGATCTGATCCAGTTCGATCCACAACACGACGGCGTCCGCCGGCAGGAAATCGGTCAGACAACCTCGTGCGGCATCACTCTGTGAACCGTGAACCGTGATCTCCACCTGGCGGAGTATCTCGAGGCTTCGCTGACTGGCCACATCGAACGGCCGCAGCGATTCGACTTGATCGCCAAAGAACTCGATCCGCACCGGAACGAGCCAATCGTGGGCGAATACGTCCAGAATTCCGCCCCGCCAGGAGAACTCGCCCGGCAATTCCACGGCGCTCGTCGCATGAAAACGGTGCTCCGCCAACCAGCGCGTCAATTCCTCCGGGTCGATCGTTCCGTTCACGCGAATCGACCGTGTGTTCGCCTCCAGTGTTCTCCGATCGGAAGCCGGTTGCAGCAGCCCGGCAATCGACGTCACCACAAACCCGGGAGGCTCGCCCTGGATCAAATCCTTCAGCGTACGCAAGCGGTCGCCGTAGTTCTCGTCCTCCCACCGCATGGTCGGACGGTCTTCCAACGTCGGGTAGGTTGCGACACGCTTGGGCGAAAAGAGACGCAGGGCGTCCACGAGATCGTCGATCTCGTTCGACTTGGCGGTGACCACCACAACCGGTGCCGGCTGAGAACGCTCCTGCAAGGCCGCCGCGACCAGCGCGCAGGCCGAACCCCAGACACCGTCCAACGTGGCCGCCTGCCCCGTCCGCACAGCCTCGACCACATCAGCGAAACCGCTGTCTTTCAAAAGACTCTGCCGCAACAAACTTAATCGCTGGGCATGCTCGGCCTCGTCTCCAGTTCGGGCATGACTGCGGAATTGTAGGCCACCGACCGCTTTCGGCGATAGGGCAGGGTCCGTGCCAATCCGCTGCACGGAAAGAAAACCCGGCCGAGGCATCCCTCGCGAGAAAATCTTTCCGGCACACGGATCGCTGAGACGGATCGGGTTCCCAAGCTTCCGCCCGGACAAAGCCCAGCGGCACACCGCCAAATAACTCACCCGTTTCGAATCCCGTGTCGGGAGGGCAAGGCTCCTGCGCCGGAAACAGCGCGGCTCCCCCCACTGACACCTTTTGAAGCTGCACGCTGGGCAGGCGCATCCCAACCCGAAGCGTAAGCGAGGGGACACGTCCCAACCGTTCGGGCGTGTCCCCTCGCTTACGCTTCGGGTTGGGATCTGACGGGTTTTCCGCACAACGGAGGAGGGGGAATTCGGGAAATGCGCAACTTCAAAACTCACCTCCCGCGTACAGATCCTCCGTCCCGTCGTTCAATCCTGCCGCTTCAGCTCACGCAGTTGTTTCGCCTGGGGCATTTCCTTGTAGTAGGAGTCCAAGGGGAAGCAGCCGGAGATCATTCCATTGCGGGGGGCGGTTGTGCAGTCGCTGAAGGTGCGACAGATTCGCTTGCGTTGAAGTCTGCCCTGTTGGAGCACGTCTTGGGGTAACTCGGGGTAGGCCAGGACCATCCGTCCCAGGCCGACGAGATCGATCCAGCCTTTCCGCACAACAGCTTGGGCCACGTGCGGCAGGTAGTCCTGCAGATACGTATACGCCGTGCCAACCATCGGCATCTGCGGCACGGCCTGTTTGCAGAGGCGGGCTGTTTGAATCTGACGAACGACGCCGGTGAGTGGATCTTCCGGCGGCTGGTAACCGTCACTCGGCGGAAAGATCGCCGGCCGCTGCACATGCGGATTGTAGTACGGACTGCCGCAGGTCAGATTCACCGCCGCCACACCCCACTGCTGCAACTGTTGGAGCAACTCGAGTGGCTCGGTCAGATCAATCTCGAGCGGATCGGACGGATTCAACCCGAACCCGAAGCGGTACGGCTGCTGATCACTCCAAGGCATCGGCTGTCCCACTTCCTCACCGGGTTCAAACGGCAGCGTGTCGAAGACACTCAATCGAACCATCACGTGCAGCTCAGGAAGTTCCGACCGAATTCGCTCGATGATCGTCCGCAACACGCGCGTGCGCCCATCCCAATCTCCGCCGAATCTTCCGGGTCGGATACGAGCACTCAGCAATTCGTGCAACAGGTACCCGTGACAGGCCTTGACGTCGACAAAATGAAATCCCACTTGTCGCGCCACATCTGCGGCCGACGAGGTAGTCATCGATCAGCCGTTCCAAATCGTCGTCAGTCCAAACCACGGAATCATCATCTGGTTCGATGCCGGACTTGCGGTCGAGAAGTGGATGATGGTAGGCGATTCGCGGTTTGGGTCCGGACGCATCGGGCCGGCTGAAATCGCCCGGAATGTGTCAATTGCAAGCCGACGATCAGATCTTCGGTCGAACCATATGCCTGTTGGTGTGCCGATTGAAGTTCGTTCAGTAAGGCGGCCAATCCGGTTCGGTTGTCGGGCGTAGCCATCGTCTGGTGCGGGTTGGCTCGGCCATCCGGCTGAACGGCCGCCGCCTCTCCTCCCCAAATCAATTTGGCGCCGCTCAGGCCAAAATTCCGCCAGCGACGCAAGGTATGCGGTGACGGCTTTCCGTCGGCCTGCGCATCCCAGCCTTCCATCGGATGGATCGCCCAGCGATTCCCCACGCGCAACCCGCCTAACTCGATCGGCTCCGCCAACGGTGAACGCTCCTCCGCAGAGAGAATCTTCTCGTCGACCGGCAGGTCCAGGTTGAGTTCTGCCAGGCGCTGGCGGAAGTCGTCAACGGTTTTCAACTGGGCGATTTTCGGATAGTGGGACATTGCGGCGAAATCAATCTACGAATCGGGAAATGGAATCGAATCCGGTGTGGCGTGTCACCGCACCGGCCGTAAAGGGCTTTTGCAGAGCACGAATTTTTTTTGGCCCGCCTGTGCGAAGTTGATCGTACCCGTGCGACGCACGCCCTGGCCACTCAAGGCGGCGACCTTGCCCAAGCCGTAGGCTGGGTGGGCAACCGCCATACCGACACGAAAAACATCGGGGTCAACCGACGGCGGTGCTGACGTTTGCGACCGCGCCGCTTCGCCTTCCAGCAGCTCCGTCGCGGTTTGCAGCACGTATTCCGCGGGGACGGGAGCTTCGCGCGAACGAGGTGGCGGCCGGACATCGGGCGAAAGATCGTCCGACTCGTCCAAAGAAAAGGATGTTCCCGGATCGGGCAGATCCAATTCCATTTCGTCACGCGGCAGCTCCATCAGGAACATGCTGGGAACGGCTCGAGAGACGCCTCCACGATACGCCCGATATTTTACCAAAGACAGTTGCAGACGGTGTTTTGCGCGAGTGATTCCGACGAACAAGAGCCGTCGTTCTTCCTCGAGTTGTTCCTCCGACTGGGATCGCTCGTGGGGCAACAGGTTTTGTTCGACGGCCACGATGAACACGACGGGAAACTCCAGCCCTTTCGCGGCGTGCAAGGTCATCAAGGTGACCTTCTGTGATTGGCTATCCCATGCGTCCGCGTCGTTGACCAGCGACGCCTGTTCGAGGAATGCTTCCAAGGCATTCGGCTCCGAACAATCCTCGTCGAATTCTCGAGCGGCTGTCAGCAGTTCTTCCAGGTTGGCCGCGCGATCCTGATCCTCCAACAGATCCGAAGCCTGCAGTTGGTCGAGGTAGCCGGTTTCGGTCAGGATCAGGCCCAACAGCTCCTCCAGCGGCGCGTCGGGCTGCTGGCTGAGCCGGTCGAACAGCGCGACGAAGTCACGAACGCGCCGGGCGGCAACCTTCGAGACGGTGGGAATCGACTGGACGTCTCGCGCGGATTCCAGCACGGATCGGTTTCGATCCGCGCGTCGTTCTCGAGGCGTTGAAGCGTCGTCTTTCCAATCCGACGGGGCGGCACATTGATGATTCTTTGCAGTGCCACATCATCCCGCGGGTTATTGATCAATCGCAAGTAGGCCAAGGCATCTTTGATCTCTTTCCGCTGGTAGAACTCGACGCCGTTCACGATCTGGTAGGGAATCCCATAATCGTGAAAGGCATGTTCGAAAGCGCGGGAAAGTGCATTCGTGCGGTAGAACACGGCGAAGTCTTGCGCGGTTTGCTGACCGCGGTGCAATTCGCCGGCAATCTGCGAGACGATGTCATCCGCCTCTTCCTTTGTCGATTCGTAAACAACGACGCGGACCGGGGGACCGTCTGGATTCTCGGTGAAAAGCCGTTTCTTCTTGCGGCGGACATTGTGCGTAATCAGCGCGTCGGCCACTCGCAGGATACTGGGCGTGCTGCGGTAGTTTTGTTCGAGCCGCACTACGTGAACCTGGGGATAATCCTTTTCAAAATCCAGGATATTGTTCAAATCGGCACCGCGCCAACCGTAGATCGATTGATCCGGGTCCCCGGTCACCGCCAGGTTCGGATGGTCAATCGAGAGAGCCCGCGCAATCACATATTGTGCCAGATTCGTGTCCTGGTACTCGTCGACCATCACGAACCGATAGGTCTGATCCAACGAAGCGCGAAGATCAGGCGACTGCTGCAGCAAACAGGCCAGATGCATCAGCAGGTCATCGAAGTCGACCGCATTGGCCTTCAGCAGTTGTTGTTGATAGGCCGGATAAACCTCCTGCATGATCTTGCCAATCGCATGCCCCGCGGGTGCGCGGTAATCGTCGGCCGAAATCAGGCGGTTCTTGGCCCAACTGATTTGGTTGGCGATTTGATCCGGCGTGGTCATCGTCAGATCGAGACGCAGACCCTCCAATGTGTGCTTCAGCGCCCGCCGACTGTCCGCGCTGTCGTAGATCGTAAAGTTCGGACTCAAGCCCACCAGATCGGCATACTGCCGGAGCATCCGCGAGCAGAATCGATGGAAGGTGCCGATCCAAAATGTCGGGCCGGGGGCAAGTTGCTCGACGCGGCGTTTCATCTCGTCCGCGGCCTTATTCGTGAAGGTCAGCGCCAGGATCGCACGCGCCGCAACCCCTTGTTCATGGAGATGAGCAATTCGGTGAGTCACCACACGGGTTTTGCCACTGCCGGGGCCCGCCAGGACCAGCAGCGGCCCCTCCGTGTGCTCGATCGCCTCGCGCTGTGCGTCCGTTAATGATTCCAAAACACGACGCTCCATCTGTCTGGTCCTTCGTTCGCTGGACTCACCCGGATGACTTCTCGCACGCGGGCAGTCGCCCACGCATTCTGACACTGCCAAGGAGAACTTCCAGCCGCACGACCGCAAGAGTGGAAGAATCCGCTGCGTCAGCGGCCGGGTAGCGATCTCTTTCCTGTTCGCATACCGGCCCTTGAATCATCCGGTCAAACCCGCCCTTGGCACAAGCCGCCTGTCACCGCGAAATTGCATTATACGGCTGGCAGTGGACATTTGTCACCCAACCGCTGAGCAACGCCATTCGCTGCTTGGAGTTTCGGCGAGCTCTGCGATATACTGACGCCGACAAGGAGCCCGATTTGCATTCGTCCACGGACGAATGAGGATCGAGCCTTCAGCCGTTTCAACCACGCAGGGGAGGGAGCCCGAATGCCGACACGCATTCCTTTGATTGAAGCCGAGGAACAAAGCCGGAGTCTGAAGAGTCGCTTGGAGATGAGCACGGCCGAGATTGGTTTGACCGTGCGAACGACCAATTGCCTGGAAGAACGCGGGATCTTTACCGTTCAGGATTTGCTCAACTCTTCGCGCGAGGACCTGTTGAGCATCTCGAATTTTGGTGAGAAGACACTCGAAGAGGTCTACACGGCGTTGGAGGGTGTTGGCTTCTACCGGCCGGCCCGCGCCGCCCAACGAGCTTGATGTGACAACGTGACGCACGGCACCACGCCGGCGATTTTGCCGACCCGTTCCCCTTTAACCTGCGGGGCATCCTGCCGATGATTCTACGCGCCGAGCCGACGAGATTCCTGTATTGGGTGATGAGCTTCCTCCTGCTAACGGCCTCCGCGGCCCATGCGGATCCGGCGGTCGCCACGCCTCGCCGTGCGATTCCGACGCCCCAAGTGAACGGGCAGACCGTGCTGGACCGCTATGTAGCGGCAGCGGATGACGCCTACTCTTGGAAGCTGCTGGAACAAAACAACACCCCCCAAGGGACGAGTTACGCGGTGCACATGACGTCGCAGAAGTGGCTCCGGCCGGACGAAGTGGACCGCCCCCTCTGGGAGCATTCGCTGATGGTCGTCAAGCCGGCCAAGGTCCAAGGGGATACGGCTCTGTTGTTCATCGGGGGTGGCAGCAACGGAGGCAAACAGCGTTCGGTCGATTCCAAGCTCGTGCAGGTCGCGTTGGCTACCGGTTCGGTCGTCGCCGAACTGGGGATGGTGCCCAACCAACCGCTCACCTTTCACCAAGATGGCCAGCCACGCCACGAGGATGACCTGATTGCCTACGCTTGGGCCCATTTTCTGGAAACCGGCGACAGGCGGTGGCTGCCTCGATTGCCGATGGTGAAGTCGGCCGTGCGGGCGATGGATACCATCCAATCGCTGATGGCCAGCGAAGAAGGGGGACAACTGGAAGTGAAACGCTTCGTCGTCGCCGGCGGTTCCAAGCGCGGGTGGACCACCTGGATGACGGCCGCCGCGGACCGCCGGGTGGCCGGGATCATGCCCATCGTGATTGACATGCTCAACATGGACGTTTCGATGCGGCACCACTTTTCGGCGTACGGTTTCTGGGCGCCGGCGATCGGCGATTACGTACATCACGGAATCATGGACCAACGGTATTCACCGCGGTACGAAACCCTGTTAGGACTCGTCGATCCGTTCGCCTATCGTGACCGGTACACCATGCCGAAATGCGTGATTAACGCAACCGGAGATCAATTCTTCGTTCCCGACTCATCGCAGTTCTATTTCGACGAACTGCCTCAGGAAAAACACCTGTGTTACGTCCCGAATGCGGAACATTCACTCGACGGCAGCGACGCGCTGGATACACTAATCGCCTTCCATTACTCGATCGTGCACGATGTCCCGCGTCCGGAATTCCGATGGTCATACGATGATGCCAACACAATTCGCGTCGAATGCGAAAAGCAGACACCGAGCCGCGTGCTGTTGTGGCAGGCCACGAACGAAGCGGCGCGTGATTTTCGCGTTGACACGATTGGGCGCAGCTATCAGAGCGTGGAACTGAAAGCCGGCGATAAGCCGAGCGAATTTGTCGCCCGCGTCGACGATCCGCCGAAAGGCTGGAAGGCATACTTTGTACAATTGGAGTTCGACAACGGGGCACCCCGCCCGTTGCGCTTGACAACGCCCGTGCGGCGTCGTGCCGGAGGAGCTTCCGTTTGCCGATGTGGAACCGCCGATCAGGGAATGGAGCGAGTGACAGCCGGACCGAGGCATCCACTTCGCGGGAGTCGACGAACATGCGTTACTCTATCCCCTGGAGATCGGGCAGTTTTTACGTGTTGGTTTTGTCAGAGTTGAGAAGCAGAAGTCACTCTGTCGGAGTCACTCTCCCGCCGGGAGAGTCGGGCCGGCGGGCCCGGAGAGGGCGGTGCGGCGCACTGGTCGCGTGTTGCTTGTGCAGAAAGACCCCCCCGGCCGCTACGCGACCAACCCTCCCGCGGTGCAGGAGGGTGTTGTAACTTCTTCCGAGCCAGCAAGCTAGGAAGACTGCACGATCTCCCGTTCGCGGGAAGGTGTGTCAGCTCCTTTCGAGTCAAACACTTGAGAGCCACACGACCTGGTCGCGGGCGGGTGTGCCAACTCCTTTCCGATTCGACGCTTGAACGCGATCCGATCTCACAAGGAACAAATCGTCTCGAAGCGATGAACCCAGCGTCCAATACGCAGCAATCCGCCCCCGTCACCCCACGGCTTGTCTTCCAAGCGGAGCAGGTGACCAAGATCTACGAGATGGGAGAGGTACGGGTGCACGCTTTGCGCGGTGTGGATCTGGAGCTGTACGAAGGCGAATTCATTGTGCTGCTGGGCCCCTCCGGCAGCGGCAAATCCACGCTGCTGAACATTCTGGGTGGCCTGGACGTTCCGACCAGCGGCACCGTGAACTATCTGGGGAAGGAACTGACGCGGTTGGATGACGCGGCCCTGACCAATTACCGCCGCCAGCACGTCGGCTTCGTCTTCCAGTTCTACAATCTGATTCCCAGCCTGACCGCTCGAGAAAACGTCGCGCTCATCACCGAAATCGCGCGAAACCCGATGCCGCCCAAGGAAGCTCTGCGACTGGTCAACCTGGAACAGCGGAGCGATCATTTTCCGGCGCAGCTTTCTGGCGGCGAGCAGCAGCGCGTCGCCATCGCGCGGGCGGTGGCCAAACGTCCCGATGTGTTGCTCTGCGACGAACCGACGGGAGCATTGGATGCGACCACGGGCATTGTAGTGCTCGAGGCGATCCAGCGTGTGAACAGCGAATTGGGAACCACGACAGCCGTCATTACGCACAACGCCGTGATCGCTGACATGGCGGACCGAGTGATATCGCTGTTCGACGGCCGCGTGGTGAAGGTCTACCAGAATACCCGAAAGACCGCCGCCCGCGATCTGAAATGGTGAGGCAACATGTCATCGCTCGACCGCAAGCTGCTACGAGACCTCTGGTCGGTCAAGGGGCAGGTCGTGGCGATCTCCCTGGTCCTGGCCGCCGGCGTAGCTACCTGCGTGATGTCGCTCAGCACACTCGAATCGCTCGATCATTCGAAGGAGGCGTACTACGAACGATTTCGTTTTGCGCACGTTTTTGGTCACGTCAAACGAGCGCCCAAGACGTTGGTCAATCGACTGGAGGCCATTCCCGGTGTCGCCCAGGTCCAGACACGGATCGTGGCGGATGTCACGCTGAATGTGCCGGAGATGATCGAGCCGGGAGTTGGCCGGTTGATCTCGATTCCGGAGTTTGGCACGCCCCTGCTGAATCGCACCTACTTGCGACGCGGCCGACAGATCACGCCGGGCCACTCGGAGGAGGTTCTCGTGGGAGAGTCGTTCGCCGACGCGCACGATTTAAACCCGGGCGACTCGCTGACCGCGATCATCAACGGCCGACAGCAGCCCTTGCGAATCGTCGGGATCGTGCTCTCGCCGGAATACATCATCCAGGTCCCGGGCGGAAGTATGCTGCCCGATGACAAACGCTTTGGTGTTTTCTGGATGAGTTACCGCGGCCTGGCGGAAGCGTTCGACATGGAAGGGGCCTTTAACGACGTCTGCCTGACGTTGATGCACGGCGCCTCCGAACCGGAAGTGATCAAGCGTGTTGATGATCTGACGGAACCGTATGGCGCAATCGGAGCGTTTGGCCGAGACGATCAGATCTCGCACCGTTACATCTCGGATGAAATCCGGCAGCTTCGCAGCATGGGGATCATCGGGCCGACGATCTTCATCTCGGTGGCCACATTCTTGCTGAATGTCGTGATCTCGCGGCTCATCAACACGCAGCGGGAACAGATCGCGGCGCTCAAGGCGTTTGGTTACACGCAAGCGAGAAATCCGCTGGCACTACTTGAAGCTCGTGATTCTGATCCCGCTGGTCGGCGTGTTGCTCGGCACGGCCGTCGGAGGCTGGATGGGACGCGGTCTGACCGAAATGTACACGCGTTTCTACCGCTTTCCCGTGTTTGGCTTTGAACTGCAGCTGACCGTGGTCCTGCTCATGCTGGCGGCCAGCGTCACGGCTTCCGTGTTGGGCAGTTGGGCGGCAGTCCGCCGCGCGGTGATTCTGCCTCCGGCGGAGGCGATGCGACCGGAACCGCCCGCCCACTATCGACCGACCGTGCTGGAACGGATCGGCCTGGGACGCCTGTTGCCGCACACACTGCGGATGATCCTGCGACAACTGGAACGGCACCCCATCAAGGCGTTCCTTTCTTGTGTCGGAATCGCAATGGGAGTCGCCGTGTTGATCCTCGGAAGTTTCTCGCTGGATGCGATCAACTACATCATGGACTTCCAGTTTCGCCTGTCGCAAACGAACGACCTGTCGCTGACATTCGTCGAACCGACTTCGTCACGCGTTCTGTCGGAAGTTCGGCACCTGCCCGGAGTCCTGCAGATCAGCCCATTTCGCAGCACTCCGATTCGACTACGCCACGGCCATCACCATCGGCGGGTGGGTTTGATGGGACTCGAGCCGGGCAATGATCTATTTCGCCTGATCGACGAACAGGAGCAACGAGTTGCGTTGCCGCCCGATGGTGTGATGCTCTCCAGCAAACTGGCGGAATTGTTGCACGCGCGCGCTCGGCGATCTGGTGACGGTCGAGGTCATGGAGGCGGATCGTCCCGTCCGCCAAGTGCCGGTGACGGCGATTTTCACGGAATTCTCGGGAACCAATGCGTATATGAACATCCATGCGTTGCACCGTTTATTACGCGAGGAAGGAAGCTTATCGGGTGTCTTCTTGGCGGTCGACGAACAGTCGCTCAGGGCAATCTACGAAACGTTGAAGAACACGCCTCGCGTGGCCGGCGTGAATCTCAAGAACGCCGCGCTGAAGAGCTTCGAGGATACGGTGGCGGAGAATCTGTTGCGGATGCGGATCTTCAACATCGGTTTTGCCTCCATCATCGCCTTCGGCGTCGTCTACAATAGCGCGCGGATCTCCCTGGCCGAACGAAGCCGCGAGCTGGCGACGCTGCGCGTGATCGGCTTTACACGTGCCGAAATCTCCGCGATCCTGCTAGGCGAACTGGCAGTCCTGACCACCTGCGCAATTCCGATCGGTTCCGCGATGGGCTACGGTTTTGCCTGGCTGGCAACACTGGGTTTGGACACGGAATTGTATCGAATTCCGCTGGTCGTGGCCCGTTCCACCTTCGGGTTTGCCGCCGTCGTGATCGTGGTGGCCGCGTTCCTCTCGGGACTGGTCGTTCGCAGTCGGCTGGATCACCTGGATTTGGTCTCCGTCCTGAAAAGCAAGGAATAGCACAAGAACCAAGTGCCATGAAACGCAAACTCTGGCTCCTCATTGCGCTGCTCGCGGGCGCGGGCCTGCTCGTGCTGGCGTTCCGTCCCCAACCGATTGGCGTGGATCTCGCTCCCGTCGCCCGCGGTTCGCTGCGCGTCACGGTGGACGAAGACGGAAAGACGCGGATCAAGGAACGTTACGTCGTATCCTCACCTCTGGCCGGTCGGTTGTTGCGGATCGAGATGGAACCGGGTGACGAAGTCGCGCGCGGATCCTCCCTCCTGGCGGTGTTAGAACCGCGCGATCCCACACTGCTCGACGCACGGGAACTGGCCGCCGCATCGGCACGTGTTCGCGCCCAACAATCGGCACGGGATCGATCCAAGGCCGAAGTCGAACGAACGCGAGCAGCGATGGAATTCGCGGAATCCGATCTCGCAAGGTCCCGCAAGGCCGCCGAGCGAAGAGTGATCTCGCAGGAGGGAATCGAACGGGCGTTGCTGTTCCACCGACAAGCTCAGGAGAGTTTTCGCGCGGCTCGTTTCGCCGAGGATATGGCACAGTACGAGCTGGAATTGGCCCAAGCAGCACTCGTGGTCGCCCAAGGCGATGATCAGGACGAACGGGAGGATTCTCACTTCGAGATTTACTCCCCCATCGATGGCCGTGTGTTGCGCGTGCTGCAGGAAAGTTCCACCGTCGTGAACGCCGGCGCAGAATTGCTGGAAGTCGGCGATCCGACCGACCTGGAAATCGAAGTCGACGTGCTGTCGAGCGATGCGGTCAAGATTCCTCCCGGTGCACGAGTCAGCCTGGAACAATGGGGCGGGCCAGAACCGCTGCAAGGCAAAGTGCTGCTCGTCGAACCCTCCGCTTTCACTAAGATCTCGGCCCTCGGCGTGGAAGAACAACGCGTTAACGTCATTATCGAACTCGACGAACCATACGCGAAACGCCCTAGCCTCGGAGATGCCTTTCGCGTCGAGGCACGCATCGTCGTCTGGGAATCGAGCCAGGTGCTGAAAGTGCCAACGAGCGCACTATTCCGCACGGGACAAGATTGGACCGTCTTCGTGGTTCGCAAGGGACGGGCCACGCTTCGCCAGGTCGAGATCGGACAACGGAATGACCTGGAAGCCGAAGTGATCTCCGGCTTGGAAGAAGGCGAACAGGTGATCCTGCACCCCAGTGACAAATTACGCGACGGTGTTCGCGTCGAGCAACGGCAGCTGGATTAGTGCCGGTAATGCAGCCGAAGGCAAGTCCATCCATCGCCCGTATCGCGCAGTGAGATTCGCCAACGTGCCCAACGAGACAGCGGCAGGTCGTTCCATCGAATCGCGTGTTATGCCATTTCACGCAATGGTGGGCATGCGCTCGCGTTGCGAGCTGTGCCCACCCTACGTGGCTGTGCCCACCCTACGTTGCTACGCTGCGTCTTCAGCATGCAACGTGTCTTCTTCTCCTGTAGGGTGAGCTCAGCGATTCTCCTGTAGGGTGGGCTCAGCGAAGCGCAAGCCCACCAGGACTTCACGAATTCCTGTCCGCCAATGTCCTGGTGGGCGAGCGTCGACCGTTAGTTCCATCCGCCGACCCTACCGCTTGGACCAACCCAAGGTCACTTCATCCAAATGCATCGCCATCTGACCTAGGATCTCGACGGTCTGATCCGACGACATCTGACGGAGCGTTGGGCCCAACCGCTCGTCCAACTCGGACAGCAGCTGTTTGCCGGCCTCGGCGGGCACATTGTTCAATTGCAGGCGAACGGCGACGTCGTACTGAGTGTTCATGTCGCGGATCTCCTGCGCAGGATTCCACGGCACGGAGGCCAGCGTGTCCGGATTGTCGCTGATGAACAGCCATCCCTGTGACTCCTTGGCAAACAGCTGCTGCCCGGATTCGTAACCCTGGACCTTGTAGACTCCTGAGCCAACTTCCGTGCGACTGGCAATGAATTCATTCAGCTCGTAACCCAACGTCTCGGCGTCGGACACCGGCACAAACCCATACGCGGATAACCCGTCGCCTCGCTGGATGACCGCCCCCCAGGGCCGACTTCGATCCAGGCCTTGCAGGTCTTGTCCTTCCGCGTAGAGGCGGAACATACTCGAGAGCCAGACCGGCATTTCCGGCGATTCTTGAACAAAGCCAACCTCCGCGACATTCATCTTGACCTGGCTGTAGCTGGACAGGGCCAGCTTCACCAGCGGCTGGCCGCATGGGCAGAAACGGGGGCCACGACAAGGGCGAGGACGAGCAGTGACAGCATTTTCTTGGACATGGTCTGATCTCCGAACCGAGGCAAATCAACGAAGAGTCCCGAATCTCCGATGATCCGAGACGCCTACATCAACTACTACCGGAAAGGAGGGCGAACCGTACAAAAAAGAATTCGCGAGCCGGTGGATCGGGAGGCTGTCCCCGCAGAGCCGCGGGCTGCGCACGAAGGTACAGTCTCGAAATCGTTTCTCACAGCGCGTAGCACTTCCACTGGTAGCGTCTCGTCACTCTTGCCGCTCGGAAGAAACGTCGCGCACGACACACTCCTGAGTACCCGATCCAGTGCGACGGAGCACTACGGTCCCAGAGCGGCAAAAAGCTGGTGGATTTCGTCCTCGACCGACTGCGGATCCGCCAGGGTCTGGGCGATCTCGGACCGCAACAGGTCGCGAAACCGGCGGCGCAGGCGAAGTCCCGCGACCGATGCAGCTCCCTCGGAAATCCCCAACCGCTGCGGCAGCGGTGGCGTAAGAGAACGTCCTGGTTTCGGCCGACGAGGAACGGTGCGAGCTGTTCAAAGTGTTCTGCCTTCCCTGCGCGAACATGCTCTTGTCGGAGCTGTTCCGTGACGCGGTCGAGCAGCGTCTCGGCCCATCGACGTTCGAATAGCTTTTCCGGAGTTAGCGTATCGACCGGTTCGGCCACGAAGCGTGCCTCGCCCGATGGCAGGTCGAGCGACACGGGGCTGCGGCCTTTCCCGCGCCGGACCGACTGGCTTTTGGCCCACTCGTTCACCAAAAAGTTGCGCAACGAGGTCAGCAGGAATGCTCGAAAGCGACCGCGTTGCGGGTCGGCCTTCCCGATCAGGTTCTGTTCCAGCAGCCGGGCAAAGAACTCCTGCAGCAAATCCTGCGCTTCGTCCACGTGTTGGACACGCCGGCGCAGCATAGGCGTACAGCGGATACCAATAATGACTGCAGAGTGCGGCCAACGCTTCGCGCGACTCGGCGGTCGAGACCTGCCCCGCCGCCAGCACGATGCTCCAGCGGGTGCTGCCGAAATGACTTTCCGGTCGTTTCTTGGCCGGTGTCGAATCAGGGGAGATCAGACATCGGTCAAAGGACCTCTCCTTGGCGACTATCGAAAACCCTCGGTTCGCGTGGGCCGCGTGGCGGAATCGTCCTGTCTTCCACTCGGAGAAAAGAAACGTCTGCCGGAACCGGAGAGGGGGCGGTGCCGTAGGTCTTCCCCACAACTGTTCCGCTTCCTGCAGTACCTGCGACAGACGGGGATCGGCTTGTGGTTGCTTCTGCCACCAATCCAGGAATTGGCGATACTGGACTTGGGCTTCGTCCGGCTGGCCCAAGCGGTGCGCGGTCATCGCCAGGAACAACAGGTCGTAACCGGTTGGCTGAGGATGGAGCGAGCGGGCTTTTTGCAGAGCCTGCTGGCAAGCGTTCCAATCGTTCATTCGGTAGTTGGCGACGCCCAGCGTTTGCCAACAGGCGGCCGCATTCGGGCGTTTGGCGGAGAGCCATCTTCGCCAGTTCCAGGGCGTGTGGTGGATCCCAAAGTTGGGGATCGGGCGACGTCACCAGAAACCAGGCCAGATCGTTGTAGACGGCAGCCAGTTTCTGACGGTGCGGAAGAATCCGGAGGAACGTCGGAGATGAGTTGCTCCAGCAATTCGAACGCTTGCGTGTAATGTTGCGTGGCTTCCCGATAGACGACGCGCAAACGCTGTGCTTCATCGTCGGCTCGCTGCCGCGCAGTCGATTCATCGCGGGCCAATTTCGCCTGTCGCACGGCCACCAGGGGTCCGGCGAAGGCCAAACGCGAGCAGTGTCGTCGCCAGTAGTCCTCCCAAGACCGCTTGGCTGGGGTTTCGCCGACACCAGCGGTGGGTCCGCATCCAGCGTGAAGTGGGACGAGCGAGAATGGTCTCGTGCGCAAGTACCGGCGCAGCTCAGCCGCCAGGTCCGCGGCCGTGTCGATAACGGCTCGACGGCTCTTTCTCCAGGCATTTCCCGCAGATCGTCTCCAGATCACGCGGCACGTTCGTATTCAGTTGTCGGGGCGAGGGAGCTTCCTGATGCATCGACCTGATGGAGCAGCATGCGGACGTCACCTCGAAAAGGCAGCTCACCGGTCAGCAGTTCAAACAGCACGACGCCCAGCGAGTAGAGATCGGCGCGACGATCTGCCTGATGTGAATCACCACGGGCCTGTTCCGGCGACATATACGCTGGTGTTCCCAGAATCTTGCCTTCGTACGTTACGCTCAGTTCGCCGGCCTCGCGTTTTGCGAGGCCAAAATCCAGCAAGTGCGGCCTTCGTTGCGGATCGACCAGGATATTGGATGGTTTCAGATCACGATGGACGACACCGGCCTGATGAGCGTGGTGCAACGCATCGGCGACCTGCGGCACAAGAGGGCCGCTTCGTCGACCGTCAACGGTTCGGCTCGCTGCCACTCGTCCAGCGTCCGGCCTTCCACATAGTCACTGACGATGTAGGTTTGTCCGTCAACTCGGCCGGCTTCATAGACGCGTGCGATGAACGGATGATGCAACTGGGCAGCCGCCCGCGCCTCTCGCAGAAATTGCTCCGCTTCGGTCGCCGAGAGTCGCCCCTGATGTGGGACTTTGACCACGACGTTTCGATCGAGCTCTCGATCACGAGCCTTCCAGACCGTTCCGAAACCGCCGGCTCCGATCCGTTCGAGCAGCTGGAAACGACCGAGCGTTGCTTGCCCCTCGACGGCCTCCTCGATCAGACTGAACCGAACGTGACAACCCGGACATTCCGTGTCGCGCAAGTTGGCATCGGCGGAGATTCGCACCTCCTGATGGCACGCGGGGCAATGCAGTCGAATGCTCGGCGACTCGAGCGGAGTTTCCATCCCAATTTGCAGCAGACACCGTCGGCAAAGTCCCGCCGGACTTCCGTCGTCCACTACCCGGCCACATTTCGGACAAGCGATTCTTTTCGGTCATCGCTCTCTCACGTCACCATCAGCGAAGCGAGTGTTTCTCCGCGGGTTGCGTGGATTTGCACGTCGCGCAACGTCGACTGTAACGTCGAATGATGCATCTGCGCGGCGTCGACGACTTGGAAGCCGATTTCGATCAACTGGTCGATCGGAATTCGATCTGGCGGTTGTGCCAACGTTACCGACCGTTCCGAACCGGAAATGGCGTGCAGCAGATCGGTTTGGATCAAGCGGTCGACCATCTGACGAACGACCGGTTCCGGAAGGCCGGCCTTTTCCGCCAGTTCTTTCAGCTTCGTCGGACGACCGCTGTGGAAATTCTGCGCAACAATCTCCATCAATAACACAATCGAAGTTGGTTCCACCACCGATGTCACTTGCCTCCGCGGTTCGAGGTGATCCATCTCGCCGTCTCTGAACCATCTCCAGAATGGCACTGACCTCCAGCCCGAACAGGACCGCCAACCACATCAGATAGACCCAGAACATGAACAGCGGAATCAATCCCAGCGAACCGTAGAGTTGTCGAAGCGAGAGAGCATTTTCCAGGTACACGCCGAGCGTGCGTTCACCAATCAGCAACAGCAGGGCCGCCACGAACGAACCCAGCAGGGCAGGCCGGAATTGCACATCCGTGTTGGGGAACAGATAGTAGACCAGGAACATCAGCAACCAGTGGGCGGCCAGATTCCCCAGGAATCCTAGCGGCGAAGGACAGCCATTGCCATCCCTCGTCAGCCGGCCACACCTCGCTGAATTCGGCTGCGGAGATACATGCCGAGCACGATCGCGAGCGGACTGATGGTGAGCATGAACCAGTAGAGCGGGACACGCCGCGTCCACGGGCGGCCGCTGCGGCACGGTAGATCGTGTTGAAGCTGTTCTCGATATCGACCATCAACCCGATCGCCGCGTATAGCGTGACCACGACGCCCACCCAACCGATCGCGGCCAGGTTCACGAACCTGCGTGGCCTCGCGGACTCGGTCTTTCAACCAGTCTGCCAAGCTCGCTGACTGATCGGCCGCCTCCGCGGAAACGACGATCCGCACCTCGTCCATCCCCAGCATCTCGAAGAGTTCGCTAATTGGCTGAGAAACCGCTCTTCCCCGCCGACGGCTTTCACCAGCACGGTGGCGACAATCAAGACCGGCAACAGGCCGAACAGGGTACGAAAGGACAGCGCAGCCGCCATCTGCGCGGCTCGGTCATTATCCAGTTGGCGCAGGCCACAGCGTCCCAAGTCGTAGACAAACCGGGCCGCCTTCTGCCAACGATCCAATTCGTGGCGCGGCTGAACCAGTGCCTCTCGCATTCGGTGCATCATCCGGGCGATCAATGAACGCATCGGGCTTCTCCGAAGAGCGAATCGGTACGAACGGCGGCTGCCAGGTCTGAAGGATACCAGAGCGATCTAACGGGCGGCGCGAGGGTGACAGTCGCCGCGAGTTTCGCGTTCGCGCTGGCTGACGACCATTCACCACGCCTCGAGCAAATAGGCACGCAAATAAGCCGAACGCACACGAGCACGAGTATGACGAAACCCTGCCCACGCAGTGCAGCTTAGATGCGAAGCGGCAGGACAACGCCGACGAATTCCGTTCCCGATCCGATGACGTCCTTCGGCCAAAGCCGCTGTTTCCCGGCAAGCGGCGAATACGCCGTGTTCCGCCACGCCCAAGCTTGAACGGCAAAGACATCGCACGAGGCAATCACAGATCGGTGAATTCGGATCCGTGGTCATTGCGAATTCCGGTCACTCTCTTGCGATCTCCGGTTGAAGTCTCCGGTCATGGTCAGCGATGACGAGATTGTATTCCGCTACCACAGGACCGAGGGATCTTGATGATGTCAACCACGCAAACGATGCCGACATGACCTGGACATGGAATGTATGCTTCGCCGCGACGTTCGTTTCCCTGCCGTCGTCTTCGTTGCTGTTCGTTGCCCTGCCGTCGGCTGGAATGGCCGGAGGCGCCGTGAGGACGGTTCGGCTGCGGAAGATGCGGACCGGATCCAACCATGGCCCAAGGACCGGCGCTATTGGCAGTATCGAGGCCAGCCGGTTCTGCTATTGGGAGGCAGCAAGGATGACAGCCTGTTTCAACTGCCCGACCTGAAAGAACATCTGGACGAGATGGCCGAGGTGGGGGCGAACTACGTCCGCAACACGATGAGTGACCGCCAGGATAAGGGCTTTGAACTGTATCCGTATCAGCGAATCGCCAACGGCAAATACGACCTGGAGCAATGGAACGACGAATACTGGCAACGGTTCTCGAATATGCTCCAGTGGACTCATCAGCGGAGCATCTTCGTGCAGATCGAAATCTGGGATCGCTTCGACCACACCCGCGAGCACTGGGAACCACATCCCTACAATCCGAAGAACAACGTGAACTACAGCTACGAACAAGCCGGCTATGTCCGCAGCACTATCCGGATCATCCCGGCGCCAACAAGCAGCCGTTCTTCTTCACGACGCCCAAGCAGCGCAACAACAAGGTGCTGCTGCCTTACCAGCAACGATTCGTCGAGAAGATCCTCTCCTACTCACTGCAGTACGATCACGTCCTGTATTGCATGGACAACGAGACTTCCGGGCAGGAAGCCTGGGGTGCCTATTGGGCGGATTTCATTCGCCAACGAGCTGCCGAGGCGGGGAAGCAGGTTTGCGTCACGGAGATGTGGGATGCCTGGGACCTGAAAGTCCGAAGAACACCGCCGGACGCTCGATCACCCAGAACGATACGACTTCGCCGATGTCTCGCAGAACAATCAGAAGAAAGGACAAGTCCACTGGGACAATTTTCAATGGGTGCGACGACATATCGCGACAACAGCCGCGGCCATTGAATACGGTCAAGACCTACGGCGCCGACGGAGGACGGTTCGGAAACAATCAGGATGGATTGGAACGCTGGTGGCGTCACGTGATTGGCGGAGCCGCTTCGGCACGGTTCCATCGACCGGACTCCGGCCTCGGCCTCTCACCACCGGCCAGCCCAAGCCATTCGCGCAGCAAGAAAACTGGAGTCCCGGATCAAGTTATGGGATCTGGAACCAGCCAACGGTCTGCTGCATGATCGCTCCGAGAACGAAGCATACCTGGCAGCGCGACCGGGCGAAGCGTATGCGTTGTACTTTTACCAACGGCGGCCAAGTCGGATTGGACCTCAAACAACATGCCGCGGCGTTCAGCTTGCATTGGATCGACATCGGCCGCGGAGAATGGGGAAACGAGAAGCCGCTTCAGGGCGGCCAGATCGTTCCGTATCGAAGCACCCAACGACGGCCATTGGGTCGCCGCGATCGTGCGAAAAAAAGACTGAATGGCACCGTGGAAAACAAAAATGAAGGACAGAAAATGGAAAGTGATGTGGGGATGTGAATGTGGGGGATGTGATGTGGGGATGTGATGTGGGGATGTGATGTGGGGATGTGATGTGGGGAAGTGGGACAGTCTTCCAGACTGTCCCGTTCGGCAGCCTTCCAGGCTGTAGTGTTCCCCTGCAAACAGAATGTCGCCAGCCCCTGTTCCCTTGACACGAAGGCGATTTGAGCCAAGGAAGGAATTCACGGTCGGGGAAGACTGAAGTGGGGAAACACGGTCTGGAAGACCGTGTTACGGGACAGTCTGGAAGACTGTCCCACATCCTATCCCATCCCACATCCTATCCCATCCCACATCCTATCCCATCCCACATTCCACGGTTTGGCACCGGCGAGAGGGGGTCGAATCTTTTCGGATCCAACCGCTTTCGAACCATTTTTCAGCTCACGGGTCCGAGCCATTTTTCAGCCAACCGAGTCCGGGCCAAAGGCCTGGAGTGCCGGATTACGGGGGGGCGGCTGCGAGGCTTGCGCCGAAGCTGATTCCGGGTGCGGGCAAACTGCTGGAGCCCATCAGATGGACATCGATCGCGCGGGCGGCGCCGCGCCCTTCGTTGATCGCCCAGACCACGAGCGACTGCCCGCGGCGGCAGTCACCGGCGGCGAAAACCTTGGGCTGATTGGTGGCAAACCGGCCGTGTTCGGCACGAAACGTTTCCCAGTTGCCGCGCGGTTGATCCAGTTCCAGGCCGAGCATTTCGCCGAGCGTTTTTTCCGGCCCGACAAAACCGGTGGCCAGCAGCACCAGATCGGCGGGCCATTCTTTTTCCGAGCCGGGGACTTCGGAAAACGGCGCTCGCTCGCCCGGTTTCGACCAGTCGAGTTCCACGGTTCGCACACCGCAAACGATGCCCTTTCCCGTCGTCCAGAAATTCCTTTGTCAACACGGAATAGACGCGCGGATCCTTGCCAAAGACAACTTCCGTTTCGGCGTGGGAGTAATCCACTCGGAAGATCCGAGGCCACTGTGGCCAGGGGTTATCCGGCGCTCGCTCGGCGGGAGGTCGGTCGAGCAGTTCGAAGTTCACAACAGACTCGGCACTCGTGTCGAAGGGAAGTGCCGATGCAATCGGCTCCCGTGTCGCCGCCGCCAATCACGATCACATGTTTGTCGCGTGCGGAAATGAACTGACCGTCCTGCAAGCGAGAATCGAGCAGGCTTTTTGTATTGCGGGTCAAGAAATCCATCGCGAAGTGGATCCCCTGCAGATCGCGGCCGGGGCAGCGGGCGACCGGATCGAACGGCCGAGTGGCACCGGTGGCCAGGAGCACGGCGTCGTACTCCTCCAGCAGTTGCTGCGGGTCGATGAACCGGACCGGGCAGACGCCTGTCTGCATGATCTGCGTCATATGACCGGGGGAAAAGTCCTCCTCTCGTCCAACGTGCGCACTCGTCACAAACTTGACACCTTCTTCGCGCAACAAGTTGATCCGTCGCAGGACGACTTTCTTGTCGAGCTTCATGTTGGGGATTCCGTACATCAGCAGTCCGCCCATCCGATCGGCTCGCTCGTACACGGTTACGCTGTGCCCGGCCGAATTCAGTTGTGCCGCGGCGGCGAGACCGGCGGGTCCGGAACCGACGATGGCGACCTGCCGACCGGTGCGGTGAGCGGGCGGGTGCGGCGTGATCCATTCTTCCGCCCAGCCTCGATCAATAATCGCGTTCTCGATGTTCTTGATCGTCACGGGCGGCTCGATGATGCCCAACACGCAAGCCCCTTCGCAAGGCGCGGGGCAGGTCCGCCCGGTGAACTCGGGAAAATTGTTGGTCTTGTGCAGACGATCGAGTGCATCGCGCCAGCGGCCCTGATAGACCAGGTCGTTCCACTCCGGAATCAGGTTATCGATGGGACAACCGCTGTCTGACTGACAGAACGGCACGCCGCAATCCATGCACCGGGCGCCCTGGTTCTTCAACAGGTGTTCCTGCGGCTCCGAAAAGACTTCCAGAAAGTCGCTGGCGCGCTCCCGCGGATCTGCGGTAGGGAACCGGTTGGCGAGGATACTCTTTGAATCCGGTAGGTTTACCCATGGAATCTCTGCTTGATCAACGTTGTTCTTGATTGGTCTGGTACGCTGTGCACGGGGGCTTCCGCCTTCTTCGTCGTGTTCCGCCCGTTCTTCGAGGACCCGTTTGTAGTCCGTCGGCATCACCTTGACGAACCGGTCCAGAGCCGCGGGCCAATCGGTCAACAGTGATTCGGCGACGGTCGAACCGGTCAGGCGATGGTGCATCTCGATCAACTCGAACAGTTCGCTGATGTTCTCGTCCGACTCGACACGCTCCAGTTCGACCATGCCCAGGTTGCAGTGGAAGTCGCGGAAAGTCATCGTGATCGGCCAGCACATAGGCGATCCCACCGCTCATACCGGCGGCGAAATTTCGACCGGTCGGCCCGAGGACGACGGCACGACCGCCGGTCATGTACTCGCAGGCGTGGTCTCCGACACCTTCGATCACCGCCCACGCGCCGCTGTTCCGCACGCAGAAACGTTCCGCCGCCCGACCGCGGAAAAAGGCATATCCGCGGGTCGCTCCGTAGAGCACGACATTGCCGACAATAATGTTCTGCTCCGGCACAAAGCTACTGTCGACCGGCGGATAGATAATCAGCCGACCGCCGGACAGTCCCTTGCCGACGTAATCGTTCGCATCCCCCTCCAGCTCCAACGTGATTCCCTGCCCGAGAAACGCGCCAAAGCTCTGTCCGGCGGAACCATCGAATTTGACGTGAATCGTTTCGTCCGGCAGCATCGCCAGTCCATACTGCTTGGCGACATGATGGCTCAGAATCGTACCCACCGTGCGATTCGTGTTGACGATCGGCAATTGCGACTCGGACCGGCTTGCCCTCCTGCAATGCCGGTCGAGCCAGTTCGAGCAACTGGTTATCGAGGGCTTTGTCCAGGCCGTGATCCTGATCCGATCTGTTTGTAGACACCGACTTCCGGGTGACGGCTTGACGGCCATCGTCAGGATCGGCGTCAGGTCCAATCCGTCGGCCTTCCAGTGTTTGACAGCCGCATCGGTTTCCAGGCAATCGACGCGGCCGATCATCTCGTTCACCGACCGGAAGCCCAGTTCCGCCATGATCTGGCGGGCTTCCTCCGCGACCATGAACAGGTAATTCACGACGTGTTCCGGCCGCCCGCTGAACTTGGCTCGCAACACCGGATCTTGCGTCGCAATCCCGACCGGGCAGGTATTCAGATGACACTTCCGCATCATGATGCAGCCCAGGGTAATCAGCGGCGCGGTGCTGAAGCCATATTCTTCGGCGCCCAGCAGGGCGGCGATGACGACGTCGCGGCCGGTTTTCAACTGACCGTCGGTCTGCAGGACGACCCGAGATCGCAGATCATTGAGCACGAGGGTCTGGTGGGTTTCGGCGATTCCCAATTCCCAGGGCAAGCCGGCGTGCTTGATGCTGGTCAGCGGCGAGGCGCCCGGTCCCGCCGTTGTCGCCGGAGATCAGAATGTGGTCGGCGTACCCTTTGGCCACGCCGGCGGCGATCGTCCCGACGCCGACTTCCGACACCAGCTTGACGCTGATCCGCGCGGACGGATTGGCGTTCTTCAGATCGTGAATCAGCTGCTTCAGATCCTCGATCGAATAGATATCGTGATGCGGCGGCGGACTGATCAAGCCCACGCCGGGCGTCGAGTAACGCACGCGGGCAATTCGCTCGTCGACTTTGCGACCGGGCAACTCACCGCCCTCGCCCGGCTTGGCCCCTTGAGCGATCTTGATCTGAATCTCATCGGCGTTGGTGAGGTAATTGATGGTCACGCCGAATCGGCCCGATGCGACTTGTTTGATCGCACTGCGGCGCGAGTCGCCGGAGGGATCGGGCGTCCAGCGTTCTGGCTCCTCACCGCCTTCGCCCGTGTTGCTCTTTCCGCCCAGCCGGTTCATCGCAATCGCCAGCGTTTCATGCGATTCGGCGGAGATCGATCCGAAACTCATGGCGCCGGTGCAGAATCGTTTGACGATCTCCTTCGCCGGTTCGACTTCGTCCAACGGGATCGGTCCGCCCGCCGCTCCCGGCTCGAATCTTCAGCAGTCCGCGCAGAGCACAGCGCGTTCGCGCGTCCTCGTTCGCGTGCTGCGAAAACCGCTGGTAGGCTTCGACATTGTTCGATCGGGCGGCAACCTGCAGGTCGGCGATCGACTCCGGATCCCACATGTGCCGTTCGCCATCGGCACGCCAGTGGAATTCTCCTACGTTGGGCAAGCGTCGCGCAGGTATTCTTCGGAGCGTTCGGGATAACCGATCATGTGGCGGCGAATCAGTTCCTCGGCCAGGACATCGAAACTGACGCCCTGGATGCGGCTGGCGGTGCCGGTGAAGCAGCGATCGATGACTTCGTCGCGCAGGCCGACCGCTTCGAAAATCTGAGCGCCTTTGTAGGACTGCAGCGTCGAGATGCCCATCTTCGCCATGACCTTGAGCATGCCTTTGGCCACGCCTTTGCGATACGACGGCGACAATCTTATCGTCGGTCATCTCTTGCGGTAGCAGACCATCTCGGTGGGCCTGCCAGAGCGATTCGAACGCCAAGTAGGGGTTGATCGCGTCGGCGCCATAGCCGATCAGCAGGCAATGGTGGTGCACTTCGCGCGCCTCACCGGTCTCGACAATGATCCCGATGCGAGTCCGCTTGGCTTGCCGAACCAGGTGGTGATGCAAAGCCCCCACGGCCAGCAGCGTGCTGACCGCGATCCGTTCGGCACTCACCCGCGCGATCGGACAAGCACGACCAGACTGTCGCCCTCATCGATCGCTGCCTCGCCCTCGGCGCAGATGCGGTCGAGCGCTTTGAGCAATCCCGGCCTTGCCTTCGCTGCGGGGCCAGGTGATGTCGATCGTCCGCGATCGCCAGCCGCGCCCGCCGGGCAGACTTTCGATGTGCTTCAGCGCGATCAGCTCCTCGTTCGTCAGAATCGGGTGCGGTACCAGCAGCCGATGTGCATTCTCGGCGGTCGTCTCCAGCAGGTTCGCCTCGGGGCCGATGTAGCACTCCAGCGACATGATCACTTCTTCCCGAATCGAATCGATCGCGGGATTGGTCACCTGGGCGAAGAGCTGCTTGAAGTAGTCGTACAGCATGCGGGGCTGATCCGACAGGCAGGCCAATGACGAGTCATTGCCCATCGAGCCGACCGGATCGCGCAGCTGCTGGACCAGCGGCAGCAGCATGAACTGCATCGTTTCGGTCGTGTAGCCAAACGCCTGCATCCGCTCCAGCAACGTGTCCGGATAGAACCCGTGCGGCTGCTCGGTTCGGCTTCAGGTCTTGCAGACGAATCCGCTCCTGCTGAAGCCATTTCCCGTACGGCCGCCGATCGGCAAATTCCTGCTTCAGCTCTTGCGTCGGGAACCAGTTGCCCTTGTTCGAAGTCGACCAGGAACATGCGGCCCGGCTGCAGGCGTCCCTTTTCCTTCACCAGCTTGCGGATCGACCGGCAACACGCCCACTTCGCTGGCCATGATCACGCGATCATCGTGCGTCAGGTAGTAGCGTGAAGGCCGCAAGCCCGTTGCGATCCAGCACGGCACCGATGTAGTGCCCATCGGTGAAAGCGATCGACGCCGGACCATCCCAGGGCTCCATCAAGCAGGAATGGTATTCATAGAACGCCCGCTTGTTTTCCGGCATCGATTCGTGATTCTGCCAGGCCTCGGGGATCATCATCATCACCGATTCCTGCAGCGTGCGACCGGTCATCAACAGAAACTCCAGCACGTTGTCGAAAGTGCCGCTGTCGGAGCAATCCGGTTCGACGATGGGGAACAGCTTGCTGAATCTCGTCGCCGAACAGCGAACTCCGCACGACACCCTCGCGAGCACGCATCCAGTTCTTGTTGCCGCGCAAGCGTATTGATTTCGCCGTTGTGACTCATGAAGCGATTGGGCTGAGCGCGGTCCCAACTGGGAAAGGTGTTGGTGGAAAACCGCGAATGCACCATCGCCAGATGCGTGGTGTAAGTCCGGCATCCTGCAGGTCGGGAAAGTAGTCCAGCAACTGCCAGGACATCAACATTCCCTTGTAGATCATCACCTTCGTCGAGAGGCTGCAGATGTAGAACATCTTGGCCTGTTCCAGCGTCTCGGATCCGCGGAACGCGTGGCTGGCTCGCTTGCGAATGATGTACAACTGTCGCTCGAACGCCTCGCCCGAAAGCTGTGGACCCGCCGCCACGAACAGCTGTTCGATCTGCGGTTCGCTCTGCAACGCCGTCGGTCCCACTTGCGCGTCCCTGCGCGTCGGTGGGCACCTTGCGCCAGCCCACCAGACGCTGCCCCTGCTCGTCGATGATCTGCTCAACCGCACGCTTGCACTGCTCCCGCTCCTCCGCCCGTTGCGGCAAGAACACCAGACCGGCGGCGAATTCACCCGGCTCAGGCAACTCGGCACGCAAATCCTCCTGCGCCACCTTCTGCAGGAATTCGTGCGGCAGGGCGGTCAGAATTCCTGCCCCGTCGCCCGTGTTGGCCTCGCAGCCACAGGCGCCGCGATGGTCCATGTTGCGCAAGACCAGATCGGCATCCCGCACGATCTGGTGACTGCGCTGCCCCTGAATGTGAGCGACAAACCCCACACCGCAAGCATCTTTCTCCTGCGCGGGGTCGTAGAGGCCGTGCTTACGTGGATAACCGTATCGATTCAGAATCTGCATTGCTTTTTCTTTCACCGTTCTTCCCATGCCGAAACCACCGCCGCTGCCCGCCGCTCGCTGGGCGTCCGCCGGATCTCCTCGCCGGAGCCCGCGCGCTCCGGCTGGCGGTTCCCATCACCCAACAAGAAATCGACGAATTGTCGCGTCGTTCGCGACTGTTCCTTCCCCCGTCGCTGGACAATTCCCAGCGGACGGACCAGCTCTTCGCCGCTGCAAGGGAATGGCCACCAAGCGACTGGGAAGCCACTTCGCGTTCGACCGTGGGAGCCGGCAACAAGCCGATTCCCGCGTTGATCTCAATCGCCCGCTTGATCGTCTCCGTGTTGTCGAATTCCATCACGATCTGAATCTCGATCCCCTGTTGTCCCAGCACGCGATCAATCTCGCGTCGAATCTGCAGGTTGCTGTCAAAGGAAACCAGTCGCTGCCCATGCAGGTCTCGCAGGTCGATCCGCTGCCGGTCAGCGAATTCGTGGCCGGGAGCACAAACCACCGCCATCGGCTCCCTCCGCCACGGAATCGCGCCGATCGTGCGGCTCGACTGCGGATAGCTGACCAGACCCACGTCGGCCTGATCTCGCTCCACCAACTCATACACCCGATCGGGATGCTGATACTCGATCCGCACGTTGGCCTTCGGATGACGCCCGAGAAACTCCTGCACGGACTGGTTCATGTGGCTCAGCCCCACCGAGTAGATCGATGCCACCCGGACGCGACCCGCCACCTCCTCGTGCAGCGTCCGGACCTCCTCCTCCAACGCGATGTAGCGGTCCACCAGTTTGCGGCACCCGCGGTAGAACACCGTTCCCTCGGGCGTCAGCACCAGCGGTCGTTTGGAGCGATCCAGCAACTTGACACCCAATCGCTCCTCCAGCTGCTGCACCATCTGGCTGGCGGCCGACTGGGAAACCTCATTTTCCTTGGCCCCCCGCGAGAAGCTCCGGCGCACGGCAACATCGCAGAAAACCTTCAGAAGCTTGATGTGCATCGCCAATGGCCGCCTCGTGTATTAGCATCCGCAATAGAAAGGGATCATAGCATTAAGGTTCCCGGAACTCATCAGATTAAGTGGCGGGGCAGCTAGCGTCAACCATTCGCCTCCAAAAAGGGTCAGCTGGTGGGTCCGGCAATAGAAGCCGCACCCGCCCGGTTAGCGGAGGCCGAGGCGAGTGTCGATCCGTTCGTGGGGAAATCGTGAGGCTCGCTCGATCCCTTTCCGCCGGCATCGCAGAACATGCCCGCCTCTCGCGCCGGGAACGCGCTGGGAACGCGCTCGGAAGTTGCGGACTCGGCCGTTGGAGAATCCCTTGTTGGGCCAAAATGTCGCATCACATCGTAACCCGAAGCGTCCGTTTTGAAGCTACGCACTGGGCACTGCATCGTAACCCGAAGCGTCCGTTTTAAGCTGCACGGGCCTGCATAGTAACGAAGCGTGAGCAGGGAATCAGTTACGCTGATTGCCATCCTCGCTTACGCTTCGGGTTGGGATGAGTCGAGACGCGCAACTTCAAACGGCGTAAGCGACGGAATCAGTTACGACGACCGCTGAAGATCCCTCGCTTACGCTGCGGGTTGGGATGAGTTGAGACGCGCAACTTCAAAAGGCGTAAGGGAATCGGTTGCGACGACCGCTCAAGAACCCTCGCGGACGCTGCGGGTGTTATGCGTGGAGCGCATTACGATGCACGCCCGATGCGGCACGAAGTCCGGATCGTCGCGGAGGCTTGCGGCAGGGCAGCCCCCGGATTGGCCGATAGTCTCGGCGAGTTCCGCTGCGAGAAGGGTCGACTGTTGATGGCCCCGGCGGCGCTCAGCTGACCTTGTGCGGTAGGTACTCGTGGTCCCGTTTACGAATCACCTCCGCCTTAATGATCCGATCGGGCTCGATCGCCGCTTCCTCCGGATCTTCAGGATTTCGGCGTTGAAGTTCCGGAAGAACGTCCAACCCCTCGATCACCCGGCCGAAGACGGTGTGTTTCCCATTCAGGTGGGGGGTGGGGAGGAAGGTGAGATAGAACTGCGAGCCACCGGTGTCGCGTGCCGCACCCTTCGCCATACTCAGGCTGCCGCGGAAATGGTTTCGATGGTTTTCCTCGTAGCACTCGCAGTAGATTTCGTACCCGGGCCCTCCATTTCCGGTGCCGTCGGGGCATCCCCCTTGGGCCATGAATCCGGGGAGGACCCGATGGAAAGTCAGGCCGTCGTAGTAGCCTTTTTCGACGAGACTCACGAAATTCCCCACGGTGTCGGGCGCTTCGTTTTCGAACAGTTCGACGACGATATCCCCCTTGTTGGTCTGCAGACGAACCCGCGGCAGGTCGTCGGCTTCGGCCTCTTGCTTGCGAATCTCCTGCTCTTTCTGCCAAGCTTCCTTCAAATCCGCGACGTAGGGCCGAAAGTCTGCGCCGACGGACAGAACTCCGAGATCTTGCGCCTGCTGCAGGTACTGCTCGGCCAACGCAAAGTCCTCCATCGCGTAGGCGGCGGCCCCGGCCAGGTCATAGAGGATCTTTTCATCGCACTGGGCATCGATCATCGCTTGGGTAACCTGCAGTGCCAAGTCGTGTCGGTCATGGCTGATATCGTCTTGAGCGATCTTGATCAGGAAGCGAGTCAATTCCCGGTCGGCATTCGGGTTCTCGCGATAGGCCGCCAAACCGGTGGTGCGGAGTTGCGGAATCAGTTCCTGTCCGCGATCCAAGGCGGCCTGATATTCCGCTCGAATCCCATCCAGTTCGGCATCCTCCGCGTTCTGGAACCGAAGCCTGCAGGTCTCGCAGTTGCTTCAGTACGTCCTTCCATTGCGCGAGCACGGCCTGAAAATCCTGGTTCGGCATGGTCCGCGTCTGCGAAGCGGCGGGAGCGTCTTGGGCCAGGACGGCCGGCGTCGTGAGCAGGGTCAGCGAAAGGAACAAAGCAAAGAAGAACACGAAGCCGGACACGGCGAGACGCGGATCGCGCATGGTCAGTCACTCCCCACTGCGGTAATCTCTGGGCCAAATCCACCCGAGGCGGGCAACACGGACCGGCGATGGCGCCTGGGACGGCCGATCCAGCGGTCTTCCTGCCCGGTTTTCAAGGCCACTTCACCGGAATGCCTCAACTTCTGTTAGTATTTCGCTTCGTTCCCGTAAACTCAAGCCCGCGTACTTTCTCCATGGCCAAACGTCGTTCTCGTCGATCGCAAAACGCACCACGCGGGTCCGCCCCGGCCACGCCGGCCTCGACGGTCCGCATTATTGGCGGGCATTTTCGTGGCCGCAAACTGCAGTATTCGGGTGATCCTCGCGTGCGACCGATGAAGGACCGCACTCGTGAGGCGATTTTCAACCTGCTCGGACCGATTTCGGCCCAGCAGCACGCGGTGGACCTGTTTGCCGGGAACCGGCGCGTTGGGGCTGGAGGCGATCAGTCGCGGCGCGGGTGGAGCAACATTGATCGAGTATCATCAGCCGACGTTTCTGATCGTCCGGGAGAATGTGGAGTCGTTGGAAGTCGAGGATCGAGTGCAGTTGATCGCCGCCAACGCCTTCTTCTGGTTGCGGCAAGATCCACCGCTTCCGAACACGCCCTGGATTGTCTTCTGTTCGCCCCCTACAGCTTCTACGTGACACGTTGGCCGGAACTGTTGCAGTCTCTTGAACTTCTGCTGCAGCGCGCACCGTCCGGCAGTTTGATTGCCGTGGAGGCGGAAACATCTTTTGACGCGGGAAAGCTGCCCGACTCCGACACGTGGCTGGTGCGAGATTATCCTCCGGCGCGGATCGCCGTGCGCGAATGCACGTGATGACGTTGCGATTCGCATCCGGGCCACAGGATCGTTTGATCCGACATGATCCGCAAACGTCAGGCCAAGAACGGAGCGCAGCCTCGCCGCAGTCGATAAACACTATCACAATCCAAGACTTGCTTATGTGGCGTTTTGCAGGGAGGCATTCATGAGCCGCATTTCGATAACCCGCAGGTTTTCTCTCGGGCTACTGCTGTTGCTGATCGGGTCGGCGGTCGGCGTCCACGCCGCAGAACGTCAGGTCGTCCGTTGGCAGACGGACTATCTCCGGGCACACAAGATCCGCGTAGAACGGCGCAAGCCGATGCTTGTGTTTCTGACGATGGATGGTTGCCCGCACTGCCACAGGATGCTGGAGACGACGTACAAGGATGAGCTTGTCGCGCACGAAATTGCGGTGTCCTTCGTGCCGATCGTGATCAATGCGACCCACCAGGAAGAACTGGCGAATCGTTTTGGCGTGCGAGTCTTCCCGACGACCTTCATCGTGGGTGCCGACAACCGGATCCTCGATCGCATGGAGGGGTACGTCAACGCCAAGAAGATGCAGCAGCATCTGGACGATCTGACACTGCGCCAAGCCAGTTTCCGATTCCCGGTCAGACGGGAGGGCGGTGAGACCCATGGATCGGAGACGACGACCCGACCGCCGATCCGGTGATCAGCGATCGAAGAGACAGCTGGCAGAAAAGACCCAAGCGGATTGTGGGTGCGATCAATTCGCGGCGAAGCGGTGACCGGCGACCTGCATCTTCGCGACGTAGACCGAGCTTCGGGCGGTCACGAACAGCGTTTTGAAATCGGCTCCGCCAAAAGTCACATTCGCCGGTACCTCGGGCACGGCCAAGATTCCCAACAGCTCGCCGGCGGCGGAGTAGACCTGCAATCCGACATCCGACGTGATGTAGAGATTGCCTTGCACATCGATCGTCACTCCGTCACCGCCCGGCTTGCCTTGGCCGGCCGGCGGTTGTTGGAGTCGGCAGAAGACGCGTCCCCCATCCAACTTCCCCGGCTCGACGACGGTGTAGGCCATCATCTCCGGCTGCTGCGAGGGGATCACGTACAACGTCCGCTCATCCGGCGAGAGAATGATTCCGTTGGGCGCATTCAGGTTGTCGACCAGTCGCTCGACTTGCCCGCCGGGAGACAGATAATAGACGGCCGTCTTGCCCTGCGGAAGGGGATCCGGCGCTCGATAGTGCGGGTCGGTAAAGTAAATCCCACCTTGCCGGTCGATCACCAGATCGTTGGGCGCATTGAACCGGTTTCCTTGGTACTTCCCCGCCAACACCCGCTGCGTCTTGTCGGCTAACGACAGGACGGTCACCTGCCCATCCATCTCGCACTTGACGAGTCGACCTTCCGCGTCGAACATCAGTCCGTTGGCACTTCCCGATTGCTCTTGGACCGTCGTCAGTTTCCCCATGCGATCCACGCAATGAATCCGCGCGTTGGGGATGTCGGTGAAGTACACATTGCCTTGCGCGTCGGCCGCCGGACCTTCCGTGAATGCAAATCCCGTATGGAGCTTCCGCAGCGGCTCCACCGGGCCCAGCCCCTCGATCCGATCGGTCGACGGCCCCGCCGCTTGACAACTGATCAGCAGGAACCCCACAGCAGCATGCTGGGAATCACGACGCACGCAGCTCGTGTTGTGGCCCATTTCATTGTTCGGCTCCTTGAAAGGACTTGCGCGGCAGGGAATCGAATCGTGCTGCCCGTCGCAGGCGAGGTTCAACGGCCAATCACCGATTGCGCCGCAACCAGTACACGCACCCGAACCACGCGCCGATCCACATCCACGCCGCGGCGGGCTCTGGAATTTCGTACACCAAATTGTCCAGCGCAAAACTTCCCGGCTCGTCGGCGAAATCGATGATCGCCGTCACGACCGGATCTCCTTCGTAAGAAAACAGAGCCTCCGAAAAAGCCAGCTCGCCCCCGACAACGGCTGTGTCGACCGGAAAGACACCGACCAATTGCGCCGCATCATCGAATAGCTCCACCGAATAGCCAGGATTCAGCGCATCGGCCGTACTCAAAGCCGCGCCGAACTGCACAATGCTCGTAGGGATCTCGAAGTCGACCGTCAACAGGCCCGCGGAATCACCCACCAGGCTCGGATCCGAAATCGTCGTCAGATCCTGCGATCCCATGAACGAAGCGTAATGTGCCAGGTCGGACGAAACACCGTCGATTTCATATCCAAACGTGACCCACTGAAAGGTCACCCCATCGACCGGTTGAAAGGGAAGTTCATCAAAGGTGATCGTCGCTGCGGCAGTAACACCAGCGAGGAGCATGGCGAGTAAGACGACAAGGCTCCTGATCAATGCGGCGCCGCCAATGGTCCTCAGGCAACAACGGCAGGCCGACGATGGTCGGACTCCCGTTGGTCGTCCTCGATTATTCGCTGCGCCGCCTTCAATAGTTGCTCGAATCATGGCTGCGCATCCCCGTGTTGTCTCATACGCGGCGCTTTCCACTCCGTCGCTTGGCGGGCCGGAAACCCCAGCTTACAGGCAAGATACCGTTCCCAAGCTCACTCACAAGAAACAAAGCAGCTGACAGCTCAAAATGAGCAACCCTCCCCAAAGGTCCATCAGGTCACAAATGCCTCCGATCTATGCGGCAAAGCAAGGCGGCCTGCCGCATTCCCCATGGGGAACCCGACCACGTCGCGCAAGATTCTCGACAATTTCCGGCAGAATCGATTCCAGTGACAAGCATTCCGTCGACGAACCATCGAACTTCCAGGTCCTCATGATCACTCGGGCCAGTCCATTCGACCGGTCGGTGGAAGCGATCGTGACCTGGCTCGTGCCCAACAAGACCGCGGCGTCCACGACGATATTGGCCAGCGGCAAACAACGTATCCACGATGTCGGCCCCGCGCCGGTGGTCCCGTTCGTACGCGGGGCCATGATCGTAGGCCAACCATCGTTGCATCATGCTGTGAACCATGGCTCGTATGGTGAACCATAGCCGTACGGTGAACCATTTCGGTAGGGTGGGCTCAGCTCGCTTGGCGAGCGCAAGCCCACCAGCTGTGTCACGCTGGGAACTGGTGGGCTTGCGCTGCGCTGAGCCCACCCTACAACTTCAACATCTGCCATACCAACAACATCTGCGCACGAGATCGGTGTCGACATTCGTCACTCGAACATCATCGGCATTGATCCCGTGATATCGACGATCGAGACTTTCCGCCCAACTGGTGATGACGGTGTAAACTCGGTCACCGTCGGCGAATGCGTCGCTTGCACCGGTAACGACCACCGTCTGCGGCAGATGCCAATTGTCGGGCTGGAAGGTGAGTGACGCGGGCGCAACGGTTCCTTCCAGCCGATCACTGGACACGACACGAACGATCACGTCGTGCGTTGGTCGAGCGGTCAACACCACCGAGAACTCAGCCGTGCCGCCATCTTCCGTCGTCACCAAGCCTTCGGTAGGCTCGACGACAATCCCTGGCGGCAACTCGACGTCGTTGTCGCGATTCACGAGCCGCACGTCTGCTGGATTCTTGCCGTGGTATCGACGGTCGATGCTTGTGGCCCACGCCGTGATCACGGCAAACTCGACGTCTCCATCGGCGATGGGATCGTCGATTCCGGTCACGACAACAGGTACGGGTGTGTCCCAGTTCTCCGGGGCAAACACGACGATCGACGGCGTGATCGTCCCTTCTGCCGTGTTGCTCGAAAACAGGCGCACCGTGACATCGGCGGTTGGCGGTGCGGTCAATTCGACGGTGAACTGCGTCGTGTCTCCCGCTTCGGTGACCTCCAACCCATCGGTCGGAGTGACAATGATATCCGGCTCGGCAAAATCATCGTCGATGTTGATCAGGGAGAGGTCTTCCGCATCGAGTCCTTGGTAAGCTGGATCTTCGCTCGTCGCAGCCCCCAACTGGATCTGATAGGCAACGTCGCCGTCCCATTCGGAATCGTCAACGCCCGTAATCACGACCGTTTGTGGCTGATCCCAGTTGGCGGGGGTGAACGTTAATTGGGCTGGTGTTACGGCGCCTTCCGTCTCGTCCGTCGACGTCAGCGAGAACGTCACGTCGGCGGTGGGCGGCCAAGTCAACGAGACTTGAACCTGCGTCGCGCCGCCGTCTTCGCTTGTTTCCAATCCGGTCATTGGCTCGATCAACACCCCGTGCTGGACGAATCGCACATTGTCAATCACCGCCCGGCTGCCCACTTGACCGAAGCCCAGCAGGTCGAACAACAGCAGAGCGGGTCGATCACGCGGGGCATCGCCCAACTGGATCGTGACATCGATTGGCCACTGCAAGTCGGCGAGTTCACCAGATTCCGCGGCGCCGGGTACGGTGACCGAAGAGTCCGAAATAGACTTTCTCCCGTCGATTGGATGTTCAACAGCGCGTCGGTGTCGCTCAGCGACTCGACGGAGCCGACGATCGGCTGCAGCGTAGCCGCATCCAGCAGGGAAACTTCGAACGCGTCCGGTGCGCGCGAAGTCATCTTGCGGTCCGAACTCCAAACTCTGAATCTGAAAACGCAGCTGCTGCGTGTCTTCTGGCAACAGGAAGATCTGCGACAGGCCAGAGAAGTACTGCAAATCCTCCTCCAAGGTTGCCGATCCATCGGCGATGGTGACCGTTCCCCTTCGCGTCCAGGCAAATTCGGCGGCGGCCGGATCATCCGTCTCAAAGTTTCCATTGTGCAGCGGACCGGCCACGATTTCGTCCTCACCGGCAGCCAGAGGATCGTTGGGCACCGGTTCCGCTCCGAGCGGTGCATGACGACTGACGGCGGCCAGCTGGGCGACCGATGGCCGGGCGGGCAGGACGGTGCTGAGCGCCCGAGCGGCAACCGGACCCTCGGCGGCCAGCGGTTCATCCACCAACGAAATGTTCTTTGCTCGCACGATCACCGTCTGCAAGTTTCGCTGAAGCAAATCGATCGCCTGATCCAACGATCGGCCATCATCGATTCCGTCCTGATTGCTATCTGGTTGATCCGGGTCGGAACCGATCGCGAATTCCACATCGTCGGGCAATCCATCGCCGTCGCGATCAGCAGCCGTGCTGGCGAGAAAACCATCGGCCACACGCTGCGTCAACTGCCCGTCGGCCGGCACAACGTCGTACTGCTGATTGACCAGGCCCGTTTCGGGATCGAAGGCGGTGTACGAGTACCGTGTCCCCGGCGGCAGGTTCAACGCAAACTGGCCGCTCGCATCGGTGCGTACGCGGCGCACGCGGGATTCACCGGTTCGGATCGCGACGTAGTTATGGCCCTTTTCTGCCTCGGCGGAGGCGTATGCCAGACCGGTCCCGACCAGCTGCACGGTTGTCACGGGCTGATCGACGTTGCTCGTGAAGATGTCGATCGTTCCGCGACGCAGACCGATTTGCCGGGCGGCAAACAGCACATCAAGTGCGTACGATTCGTGCGGCTGGAGAACCAGCGGATTGGCAAAACCGATAACTGCCGGCAAACCTTCCACACCAAACTCGTCGCTGCCCTGACTGGCCGCGATCGCGTAGATCTCCAGCGGGCTGGGCGCCCTGATTCGTGATCGACAGCCCCTCCTCGACTCGCACTGGCAAATCACCAACAATGGCCCCGCCCAGATTATTGTTCGCCACGTCGACCACGAGATCACCGTCAGGACTCTGGCCATAGCCGTGCAGCGTAATCCGATAGATGCCGCCCAATCCATCATTGCGGACAACCAGTTCGGCCGTGTGTTGGCCGCCGACCGTGGGATCGAATGTGATTGTCAGCGGCAGTGATTCGTAGGGTTCGAGAGAAGTTCCCAGGATGTTGGGTGCATCCCAGCGGAAACCGCCTTGGCCACCATCGATCGCAACATCATGGATCGCCAGGTCTTGGTCGCCAATATTGCGAAGGACGAATTCGACCTGAGTCAACTCGAAACCAGTGGCATCCACTGCGACGGTGCCAAAGTCAATCTCCGAGACATACGTCGGGTTGTCGGCAGGAACAATCTGCAGAGCACCGTCATCTAGCTGTCGGGGGGCGCCAAGGTCGAAATCGCCCGCACCGGTCGTCTGTCCAAAGTCACTTCCACCGTCGGGTCGTTTGTGAGCTTCCACGGTATCGTAGTAATGTTCGAAATATTCGAAAACTTGTCCCACATCCGCCGCACCGTAATCGAGTCCGAGCGCAACCTTCCAGGTATTCTCGGTGATAGGCCAGAGAGTCTTTGGGGCATTCGGGTTGACTCCCTGAAACATGATATCGTCACGGGCGTTGGACAGGCCAATGTCTATCCCCCGCTTGCCCGTATGAAACAGCCCAATCGCGTGTCCAATCTCGTGAGCGAACGTCTCACCGAGAAACAGCATAAAGTGGTTCTGATCCGCATCAAAAGCAGGCTGCGGCGATTCGAGCGGGGGATTTCCTGCAGTTAGATGGGCATCGTTATAAAAGCGAAAATAGCGATCAACGAAGATACGGATGCTCGCGCTTTGTGTCTCGTTTAGAACCTCGCTCAAACGGAAGGTCAACTCCGCCCGACTGTGGCGATTCTGCTCTGCCGCAACTGACAAATGGACGATTCCATCGTTTTGGCCGTTATCGACGAGACTAGCTCTGCCAATGACAGACAACGAATAGTTGTCGGTCTTGGCAGCCGTTTCAGGGTCAGTTACGAAATCCGTGAAGGCAACACACTTTCCTGCGTCACATGAATCGGCAACGACCCATCCGCCATCGTCATCCGTGCCGGACCGTCCGTCGGACCCATCGACGCGAAATGGCTCCAACAACATGATCATGTAGCCGACAATCAAGTCGATAAGCTGCTCCCGCTCCAGGACCGTATCAATCAGCTGTGCTTCATGGGAATCAGCCCCGTCCACGTTTCCGGGCGGACTGTTGGACAGGTCTTCGAGAACAGATTCCATGCTGCCCCGCAACACCTTGATTGTGAGCAACTCACCATCGCCGACGATCGACAAACTGCCCGCCTCAATCATGTCGGGATCAAACACGCTGCGCTATGGTCGAGAGGTCCAGAGCTGTTGCCGTTGGGTCAAACTGAAATTCACTGCTGTTTTCATCAAAGTAGAAGTGATCGACACTATCGGCGGCAATCAGAGGTTTCAGCTCATCGGCCATGCGCATATCCAGAGAACGTACGCGTTTTACTCCCTGCTCCCCATCGTTTGTCGTGTCAGCCATTTCGATCTTGCGGTCTTCGTGATGATCGTCGGCCGCATCGACGTAACGATAGACATAGGCGTGCTGCTCTGCCAACATCATGCCAAAACCGGTCAGGTGATCACTCCATGCCTCCACATTGATCCGTGCTCCAAAAAGCTGATCTATTTCGATGCTTCGAATGTCATCTAGCAGATTCTTCGTGTGAAACTCCAGGGTACGCTCACCACCAAGTGGCAAGTAGATTTCCAAACTGGGCGGTAGATCGCGGCCAAATTCATCTGTCAGGAACTCGTTGACTTGGCCCACCCAAGTCACAACAAATTTCACCGGTGCTTGCACGCGGTCTTCGTGAGCCGGGTTGGCAAGCCTGATTTTGAAAGATGTTCGGTCTTTGTAGAGCAACTTGGACTCGATCTCGATTTCCGGTGTGGATTCATCGAGACCTGACTGCATCGAGAATCCTCCCACCCAGCCTCGATGCGTGATCGGAGTGATGTGAATATCGACCCCAGCGATCTGATCCAAGGGTTTTTGCATAAAGTCGAGTGAAGGCTTCGTTTCTACGGTGGTAATCATCTGTTCCGCGTCCATCACCAGAATCTCGCCCACGCCGCCGTAGTTCACGAATAGGCGTGAACCGTCAGGTGAAAGAGCCAGCGTGTCCGCCCAGCCGCCTTCGATTGGAGTAGTGGCGGCGACCATCCAGGGCGTCCCGCGCAAGCCAAAGGGATCTCGCACAATGCCCACATTGGCTCCCGGATTCGACATTCCCTGAGCCACATCTTTGGAGTTCAGATCGCAGACGAATGCATAAGACAAGTCGGGCATGACCGCGATCGACCAAGGTTCGCGAATACCGTAGCTGTATCGCTCAAAATCCGGGTTGCGGTGTCTCATGCGCGTATCGACAGTGCCGACCGCCACGGAGAACTGATTGGGATCCGGGTGATCATTCACGACCGTTAACGTGCCGAACGCGAAATCACGATTCCGATACGTGAAGGCGAGCTTATCTGCGTGTGCGGTAGCGACAATTTCACCGGGCCACAGATAGCCTGTCGGGAATATCTCGAATCAATTGGTGCCAGAACCTGGGATTCTCACTCTCAGATGTGAGATTCGCATTCGGATCCGGCGGCTGATCGGCAGGGTCAACGTTAATGACAACGATCGATCCTCTGGCTGGCTGTCCACCAACCGTACTCACGTATAACCGGTGACCGTCGGAACTGATCGCCATCCCGTCCATGAACTGACGGCCGTCGGGCAAGTCAATCGTGTGAATTACATTGTGAAAACCAGGAGAATCTGGCCTGACATCGATCACGTAGATCGCTCGGCCCTCATCGACCGCGTACAAAAAGTCATTACGTGGTGACAAGACAATGTGCTGTGCGCCGGTCGGATCTGGCAACGGAATGAAGTTGTCACCCAACTGCACTGGGTCGACATCGAACTGTTCCAGCCGGATCGCGTCAATCACCGCCACTCCGCCCGGTCGATCGATTTGGACATCGGAAACTGCAGCGTAGACACGTGTGTTGTCGAAGGTCGTCGCAGTATTCCAGACGGTTTTCCACACAGCATCGCCTAGGTAGATACGTGCAACCATGCGGTCTGCGTCATCGGGAATATCCACTTCAAATGCGCCGACGTAGTCCGAAGAGTTCGTCCTCCGCCGCCATGAAGCCCAGGCCCCCCGGCGGTTCGATTCGCACGCGATTGCTTTCGCGACCAGCACCATCGACGACGTAGATGTCCGTCAGACCGAGAATCAGTCCGGACTCCTCTGGGAGAATGAATGTCAGGTGTTCTTCGGTTCGCTCGACAAAACCTGCTGCAAACATCACCCATTGGCGGTCTCCCATCTCCAGAATGACACGGTGCAGCTCGATCCATCCGCGTGCCCGTTACGCCAATGATCTCCTCACCCGCTTCCCGTGTGTACGTCAACGCGCGAATGGACGGCGTATACCTGGGCGGATCTGGCACTTCCACCTCGGTGACGACCTCAGTCACATCTTCGGGGACTTCAAATGTCACTTCCTGGTCCGCGAAGGGGATCTCGTTGGCATCCGGATCTTCATAACTCCAAACGTCCATCGTCAGCCACCCAACAAACCCAGCGAGAATGTTGATGTGACGGCTGCTTGACACACCAAACCCCAGTCCCAGGCCGGTCATCGTGCCAAAGGCATGGGCCTCGGTCATCGAAGCTTGGGTGTTGTACGTGCTGATCGTCACTTGGCGGCCGGCGGCATCCAACTGCCCGCACAAATACTCTCCGCCCTCGCTGAACCCCGGATACGGTGGCGATGTGGCTCGTGCCATGCCATCGGTATCGACGATGCCCCGATCCACCACGATCCACCACGGTTGCTGTGTGCCGTCGGGCGCGGTCAGAACCTGATGCCGGAAGAAGAACACGGTGGAACCGACTTCCAGCCCTTCCACCGGAACCGCCAGCTGCGCCGATTCGCTCAACGTCTGCCCTTCAAAATCCAGGTCAAACGCCGCGGCAAATCGATACTCGGTGGGCAACGGAATCGGCAGCTCGGCTTCCGTGCCGCGGTGTGATCGAAACCGTCGCCGGCTCGCTGAGCGTTCCCGGACCGATCGCCAGCAGGGAACCGTCGGCACCTTGCACTACGCCGCCCTCCGCGTCGATCACCTGCGGTCCCGTTTGCGGTTGCACAACGCGAATCGGAATCACCGCTTCCGCCGGGCCGCGCAGCACCGTGATCGTGGTCACACCCACTCCCACCGCCTGCACCAAACCATCCTCGGTCACCTGCGCGATCTGGGAATTTCCCACCACGTAGTGAGTACCCACGTCACCGGCCGACACGTCATCGCCGCCGGCTGAAACCAGCATCTGTCGTGAACCGCCGGGCAACGCAAGGGCGAAAGCGTCCGGGTAAACCTCCATCCCCACGCGTTGCAGGAAGAGGTGTTCCACATCGCCAGGCTGACCCACCGTGATCGTTGTCGCAGCGGCCACCGGTCCGCGCTGAACAAGGAGCACTGCCGTACCCTCGACCTGACCGGCGACCAGACCCGTGTCCGAGACAGAAGCAATCGTGGGATCAGACGAGGAGAAGGTGACGTAGCTGACCGGCAGTGCAACGCCCGGCTGGTCCGCGAAATCTCCAACGACGGAAATGGCTTCCACCTGATCGACATCGACTCTCAATTGGCGCTGCTCGATTTGCAGTTCCACCAACGGGGCATCACTCACATGGATCTCAAGCGTCGTGGCCGGGGAAGCCAGCACGCCGTCATCCGCCATCACAGACAAGGTGGCCGGGCCGGTATAGCCTGGCAGAGGTGTAAAGAGCGCCGACCGACCATCGTGCGTCAGTCGCGCCGTCCCGTGTGTCATTTCGGTGATCTGGAAGAACATTCGATCGCCGTTTGGATCGGTAAAGGCCTGGTCCAGTGGAATGACGACCGCCAGGTCTTCATGGGTCAGCCACGCCGGAGAGTCGGCCGCTGGCACCGGTGCCCGGTTCGCAAGAAATCCAAAATTGGCGATCAAGATCTGCCGGTCGCGCTCTTCGACGAAACCGTTGCCGTCAAAATCCGCCGCCAGCAGATAACCAGGATCGCCGGAAGACAGCCCCAGCGATTGATCAAACAGGGCACTGTCGAGCCCGTCGACTCGACCATCGAGGTTGACGTCCCCGGCGATGCTCAGGTGCAGTTCATAGTCACCCGCGGACGTAACATCGGAACCGCGCACGAGCAGTTCGAACATGCCAGCTCTGGGCAAGGCAAAGAGCGTGTCCTGCCGATTTGCGCCGTTCAAGTTCGAGAGGGGCGCCAAACCAGCGATCTCGGGCGGTGCCGCCTGGGGACCATCACCAAACGCCTCGAGAACGACTCGCAGCAGGACAGATTCGGTTACGGTCGAAGCCAGCTCACCAGCGGTCAGCGCAAAGCCATAGCGATCAGCTTCTGCTGCGGACCAACTCCCCTGGTGTGGCTGGCCGACGAAATCAATGACACCTCCGAGGTGTGCCTTCCATGGCGTCGTGACGACTTGATTCTCATAGCCGATCGACTCGCCCGTCCCATCCTTCTCGGCAGCCAACACCAGTCGGCCGTCAGGCGGATCGGCATATTCATACGCAGTGGATTTCCCGGTTTCCAGAGAACGAACCGAAGCGAGACGGCCGAGGCCATCGTATTCGTAGCGAATCGTTTCTCCTTCCGGACCGAGGACTCGCGCGATGCGGCCATGATCGTCGCGCACAAACTGAACGGATGCTCCATTGGTCGCCGTGACTCCGCTATCCGTGAAGAAGAGAATCCCGCCGCCCGAATCGATCTGCCGGACAACCCGGCCGAGGGAATCCAGAGTCCAGCGATTGCCGTCCAAGTCATCCAACCGATAATCGACGCCTTGGAAGTGTGGATTGGCAGGATCGTACGGCTGACCGGTCGCCTGATCATAGAATCGCACACCGGCCTTCGTAAGCAACGCCTCGGTCGAGTGGAGTGTGTAGGGCACACCTGTGTCACTCTGCCAGGCGGGTCGATAGAGCGTCAGACTGCCGGCAGCGACCGGTTGTGGATCGAAAGTGAAACCAACGCGGGCCCCGGAGGGAGTTGTCAAGTAGATTCGCGTATCAACCGTAAAACCGTGATACACACCCAGGTGCTCGCGCCCGGTCGTAGGCACATTGGTTTGAATCCGCAGGTCACGATTCGCCAGCGTCCACCCCTGTCCAAAATCACCTTCCGCCATCCAGGCGAGTGAATCGTACCGTCGCGTGAGATCCAGCAAGATGCCATCCAACGTGGCTGTCAGATCGCTTTCGGATCGTTCGTATCTCGCAAGGGAAGCGTCGACCTGCGTCTCGACAACGACTTCCGTCGTCGTCGACCGGCCGGCCATGTCACGAGCCATGAGGCGCAACCGATGAAAGCCGTTCGGCAGCTGGTGGGGATCGATCATCGCCACACTTGCCGCCGAAATCGAATGATCGCCGCTGGCCAGCTCGACCCAACGCTCGCCGTCGGCCACGGCCAATTCGAGCCGCCAATCGTCGAGATTCACATCGTCGACCGTCAACACGACGTCGGTCGGATCGGCTAATCGCCGACTGCCGAGTGCCGCGTCCAAGCTCACGCGCGGCGCAGCCTGATCACTTGGATCTCGAACTTTCAGAAATTCAGCAACGTGACCCACCAAACCGTCGGCATCGACCGCCGTCGCTTCGATCGCAACCTTGCCCGGCTGGTCCGCTCGCACCGAAGCCCGGCCACGATCGTCCAGTTCCACCGACTGGCCGTCGACCGTTAGCTGCAAATTCGTGATCGGTGATCGCGAATCGGCGATCGCATGCAGCAATACCGTATCACCCGGGAAAACGGCAAAGCGCGGCGTGAGTTCCAAAGTCACGAGCGGCGCCGCCGGATCAACGGCAACATCGATGGCAACCGCGCGTGAGGTCGTGGCCTGACCGTCGGACACGGAAAAGGCCACCGCGTGCTCGCCGGTCTGCGCCGGCCCCGGCGTCCAGTCAAACTCTCCTGTGGCAGCATTCAAGCTCGCCCCCTGCGGCAGGAACATGGCGGAATAGGTGAGTTCAACGCCGGGATCCGGATCGCTTCCGAACACGGTAAAGGTTAGCGGCTGACCAATCTGCCCGGAGTGATCGGTCACGGAGATTTGCGGTGGACGATTGACGTCCAAGACGTTCAGCTGGACTTCGCGTGACGCACCGAATGCGGCAACATCTTCCGCGCGGACAACCATGCGGTACTGTCCCGCTTGGTCGTAGCGAGGAGTCCAACGAATCTGTCCGTTGCGCGGGTCCAGCGAAGCGCCGGCCGGCAATCCCGAGACAACTTGAAACCGTGGCGAATCCCCATCAAGATCCATTGCGGTGAGATCGAACTGCAGCGATTCCCCTTCCCGCCCGTACTGCGGGGGCAAGGGAAAGAGCTCCGGCGGTCGGTTCACATCGGTCACTTCGATCTCAAACGTTGCGCTATCGGTCAGATGACCATCCGTTGCGAGAATGACGATGGCCTCATGACGTCCCGCCTGATCGAATCGAGGTGTCCAGCGCAGCACACCGTCTTGCTGATCGAGACGAGCTCCCTCCGGTAGATTCTCGGAGCGATAGGTCACGACGTCTCCGTCTACGTCACTGGCATGCAAGGAGATCTCCAGTGACTCGTTTTCGGCGACGACGTACGCAGGCTCTGCTTGAATCTGTGGCGCGTGATTGGTGGTCCGAACCACCACGTCAAACTGTCGCACGTCTGATTGTTTTCCTGCCGGATCTCCGTTCCCCTGATCAGAAACCGTCACTTGCACCGCGTGTTGGCCGACGTTGGCGAACGCCGGGACCCATGTCAGCGTCGCCGTACCGTACACGTCACCGGCATCCAAGGTCGCCGTGTCGGGCAACCCGGACAGACTCCAGTCCAGCGGTTCCTGATCGGCATCGGTCGCTCGCAGTGACAAGGTGAGAGGCGCCCCGACAACGGCCACTGCATTGCCCACAAAACTCAGCACTGGCGGGTCATTCGCGGATTCCACGGCCACGACAAATGTGTGCGCGCTGGTCAGCGGAGCGCCGATTCCACCGTCGCCGTCGTCGGTCGCGGACACAGTCACGACATATTCGCCGCGATCTCCGGCGGCGGGAGCCACGTGTAACGTTCCTTGACCGTCACCGTGGTCAACAAACGTGGCAAATCCCGGCAACGAGTATCCTGCCAGTGCGACTCTCGGCTCGCAGTGAAATCGGATTGCCATCGGCATCCGTTGCTGCGATCGGAATGTCGAGCGACTCGCCGAGAGGCACCTGCACATTGGCCACCGGCGTCAACTCCGGTGCACGATTCGCATTCTGCACAACAATCCGCGTACTGGTCGTGACGGCGAGCGGAACACCAGTGCCGTCGCCGTCATCCGTGGCGGTAAACTGCAGCTCGTATTCTCCGGCGTCCTGGTATCCGGGCACCCACGTCAAGGTGGCCGTTTCCGCATCAAACTCCGCACCGGCCGGCAGACCGGAGACCTCGTACGTCACCGAGTCGGCTGCTCCCGCCAGAATCAACGACCCATCTTGGGCACGATAAGGAGGTAGTCCCGGTTGATCCGGATCGCGCGCCACAGCACGGAAACGCAGCGGCTGCCCTTCTTGCGTGATCCAGTCGGTAACGAGATCAAAGACCGGCGCCCCGTTCGCATTGAGCACTTCGATGGTGGCGGTCGTGCTGGCGAACTTGCCGGCACTGGCGACGCGGACCGGAAAGACGTAGGTACCGGCCTGGTCGTAACCGGGAGTCCAGTCCAAGAGACCGGTCATCGGATGCAGCGACGCCCCGGCCGGCAGTTGGTTGCTCACGTACCGAATCGGATCGCCATCCGGGTCTTCTCCCTGCAGATAGAATCGCAGGCGTTCGCCTTCCTGTACGGAATGGTCTCCGGGACGAACGAGATACGGCCCCTGGTCAGCGGGATGGATTCGCAAGGTGACCTGTTGGCTGACCCGCTGTCGACCATCGCTGGCCGAGAAGGTCACATTCGGATAGATCCCTGCCGCGTTGTAGTCCGGTTGCCAGACCAACTTCTGCGACATCGCATCAAACGTCGCTCCCGCGGGCAATTGATCGGCCAGGTAGGTCAAACCGTCACCATCGGGATCGACGGCCTGCACATAGATCTCCACCCGGCCGCCTTCCATCCCCTCAATCTCACGGGGCAACTCCCCCAGGATGGGCGGACGGTTTCCGCCATCGAGTGAGAGAACGAACGACTGCTTCGCCTGACCACCCAGCGCATCGTAGATCCCCAACGCGACGTTTGATTTTGCCGGACTGCCGAAACTTGGCAGCCAGGTCAGTTCACCCGTCAGCGGATCCAAACGCATTCCCTCGGGTCCGTCCAGCAGCAAGTACACCAACGCGACGCCATCGGGATCATGCGCCTCCACCTGGTACTGATAGAGTTGATCGACCGTGGCCTGAATCACTGGCGCACTATCGAAGCGTGGTGCCTGATTCGCCGCGAGACTGGCGGACACACCATGTTCATAATCCGCTCGGTGCCCCCCGTCCGCGTACAACCGCACCGGCCGGCCAACGGTTGCTTCGGCGGGTGCCAACCGACCACCTGCCGGCAGACTGGCCGAAAGATCGAGGAACCAGCGGCCGTCGTTCCACTGGTCAACGGCATCGGTGGGAATTCCCCAAGTGCCAGGCGTGGGCTCGAGCGTGAGCACCACCGGCAACACGAGATCGCGATCCGCACGGTTCACGACAACGACGTCGTACGTGACCGTATCATCGATTCGGCTCCACCGCGAATCAGACAGTTGGAGATCGATGATCGCCGATACGTCAGAAACGGCCGTGAATGTGGTTTCGTAAGGTTGCTCCAGCGACAGTCCTTCGACACTGCCGATGGACTCACCTACGGTCAGCATGTAACGGTCGGGTGGCAGTCGGTCGATCGTCAGCAGCGCTGTGAGCGAATCGTTATCGAAACCAACATGCAGCACGGAGATCTCTCCCGCGACTTCACCGACCAAGTCATAGTTCTGTGGATTGGTCACCGAGGAAGAATCTTGTGCATCACCCACGAACATCGGCTGATCGAAAACGACCGAAATCATCGACATCGGCAACGCTGCCACAGCATCCAGCGGTGGATTCGTCGCGACGACCAGAGGGGATGTGGCCGGATTGAGAATATCAACTTGTCCCGACTGGCTCAGTAACACGCGACCGTCCGACGTGGCGAACAGCACGTCGCCACGCGATCCTCCTTCGGCAAGCGTAACCGTGCGCAGCGTGTCGACATCGACGAGCGTGAGCTCTCCACTGTTGTGAGAAACGAAAAGGAGGCCGTCGAGTTCTGTACCAGGCTGACCGAAGGCAAGCGAGTCGATTGGCGTATCGAAGGCCAACATCGTCTTCGCTCGGGCACGGTTGTTGAACTGCACGACCTGGCTGCGGTCTGGCCAGGTCGTCGCCCAGAGCACGCCGTCCGAATCGAACCCGAGACTCCCGACGCGCAGATCGAGATCGCGGCTGTAATGCGCGAACTCACCTGTCTCCGGGTCGAACCGTTCCACGCCGCCACCAGAGGACACGTAGATCGTGCCCGTGTTCGGCTCGACGGCCAGCGCCACGCCCAGTCCATCGCCATACCGGGCCAGCACATCCCCCGTCTCGGGCGAGAGCTGCAATAGGGCACCTCCCCCGGTCGTCGCCCAAAGTCTCCCTTGAAGGTCGAAGGCCAGGTTGTAGACCGGATCTTCCAGCGTCACCCAGGTCGAATCGGCGATCCCCCCTTCGGGACCGAACCGATAGATCTCGTTCCGCGCTACTCCCCCGCTAACCAGAATCACATCGTCCGGGGCCTGTGTCACCGCCATCGGTCCAATCCCGGCCAGGCTCTCGTCGAAACCGGTCGCGAACGCGCGGGCCACGAAGGGCTGCAAGACCTGATCGAATTCCGACGGATGCTGCGCCGCGCGTGACGCAGGAACCTGTTGTTCGGCGACAACGAACAGTGGATTGGCAGACGGTTCGGGTGTCGGCGCCGGTGGGATCCCGAAGTTGGGCGGAGTCGTTTCCCCCACCGACGGCGGCGCACCCAGGTTCACTTGCGATCCGTCATCGGGGGTCACCACGCCCCCGGTCGCCGTTTCACGGTTTCCCGCCCGGTCGGTCGCACGCGCCAGGAAGCGGTAGGAATGTCCGGCTTCCCCGGAAAACCATTCGGACCCGGTCGTATCGGTCCGCTGGCGTTGCCAGATCTCGTAATCACCGTCATCGGTCGCGACGTAAACGGTAACATGCCGAACGCCTGACCCATCCACTTGGTCCTGCGCATCCCAGCTGCACCAGGAAATCCCGTGTCTGGTCGGACACCGATTCAACAGTCAACGATGTACTGGGAGGCTCTGGATCCACCAAGTAGGACAGCAGGTGGGTGCGGCGTGGAGCATCCGTGTTGAACAGAATCTGCGCTTCCGCCGTGGCTTCCTGCGCGACCGTGACATCGCGGTCGAGCTGAATCGTGTAACTCACGAAACCCACTCCGTCACCTTGCGCGTTGTTGGGGCCGAGCAGTCCCGAGTCCGTCGATTGGATTACTTCGCCGGTTTCGGGATCGATCGCCTGCAGCAACCAGTCCACCAGGCGGTGCTCCAGGTCAACGCCCGCGCTGACGCGCAGCACGAACCCTTTTTCTTGCGTGAAGTCAAAGTCGCCCTGGAACGTGGCGCGTCCGGCCGGAATGTGGACGCGAATCGGGCCAACCTGCAGGTCACCGAGCGCGAACCGGTGCAGATCGAATCCTTCGTCGATCGCCTGCGTAACGCGGACCTCGCCGACATGGTGCACTGCGTCCGCACTATTCTGGAAGTGGATCGTGAAGGGCAGCGCCTGTCCGGCGGGAAGGAAGCCATCCGTTTGGTCGGTGACCGGCCCGACGATCGAACTGAGCTGATCGAGTGTGGCGGAATCTACGAGAACGCCCTCGTCGTCCGATGGCGGGGCGGTGCCCGGGCATGTCGGGGGAATTCCCGCAGAATGGCACCCAGATTTGAAAAGCTTCGAAATGCGTATCGGCGGTGAGTCCCAGGTCGTATTCTGACGCTTCGGGCGGCTGATAGTCGTGCAGAGTTACCAGTCCGCATTTATCGACTTGGGTGTTGTACGCCGTGAAACTGGCCTGCTGCCCCGGATCATCACCGTACCACGTTCGCAATTGTTCAAAGAACTCGAGCAGATTACCGCTGCTGCGGACTTCCTGTCCGGCCGGTCCCATCAAAATGCCGGACGCAAGGATCGCCATGCGGCTGATGATCGGCGGTTGCGCACTAACCGGCGGCGACTGATCCGCGGGGCGGAGTAATCCGGCCTGCTCCAGTGCCGCGAGATGGAGATCGGACCAGACCTGTTCCTCGGCAGCCAAGGTTGTCAGTGCCGGAGATGCGGTCTCATCGGCCAGAATCGCTTCCCGCAATCGCAACGCTTCGGCCTGGATCTGCGCCACGAACTCTTCGCGCGTCATGGCCGTCGCGGCCGCCGCGACATGGAAACGATAGGGCAGTCGAGCCCTCTCACACAACGCCAGCAGGGCATCTCTGGGACAGGAATCTGGCTGTCAGGCCAGGGGCAAGTTCGTCCAGCCCCTCCGGACCCGCGTCCAAAACGCCGCGTGCCTCGAAATCCGGAAAGACGTTGTACAGTGCCGCTCGGACCTCGTCGAACGAACGGCTGTACAGCTCTTTCAGGCCTGGGTAGGTGGCAACGTCAAAGTTAAACCCGGTGGCTCCGCGCGCATGGTGGTCGAGCGTGTACCCGGGAAAGAGCAACTCGCCGGTCAGGTTCACGCCGGACTCGAGACTGGCCCAGGGAATCTCGTCCCCAACGTTCCCGGCCGGTTGTCCTCGCAGGTTGGAACCATAGATGGCCCGCGGCAGATTGAAGGCCACTTCATTGACACCCATCTCGGGAACACCGATCTGGAAGTGAACGTAGGGAGCGTCCAGATTACTCAAGTTGTAGAGCACAACGCTGTAATCGCCGGTTTCTCCCGCAGGAATCTGGAACGGTCCTCCCACGCCAATGGTCACCTCGGGCGGGATCGCCCGCTCCACCTGAAATCGATAGGGGATCGTTGCCTGCTCATCGCCCGGATTGATCACGCTCACGTCGTACAGGCCGTGAGGTGCACCGGTCAGATCAAACGTCGCCACGATTCGCGTGCTGTCGAGCACTTCGTAGTTGACCGGTTCGTATTCCGCGAAGCCGGGACGGATCAGTTTGACGATCGCATCGTCGTGAAATTGAGCCCCCTTCGATCGTGGTCGTCACATACCGGCCGTCGCCGCCAACATCGGTATGCAGTCCGGTGATCGCCAGACGGTAGCAACTCCGCCACGATGGTGACCGGCAGCTGATCTTCTGGCAAATCGTGTCCGCGCAGCAGCACGTAGTAGACACCGGCCTGTGTCGTAGGAACGGTGGCAATCGACTGCGCAGCGATGCGACCGTCACTCGTCGCATCGTACCGGACACTCGTTGGCGGCTGGCCATGACGGAGATACAGTTCGGTGAGTGCCCCTTCCTGGCTCGTGTTCGCGCGAACCTGCAAGGTCGCGCCGGCCGGCACCTGCAGTTCGTAAAGTCGCTGCTGCAGGGGACCGAGAGTCGTCTCGAGCGGAACCTCCAGAATCAGGGAGTTCATGCCCACACGCATCGCCTCCGGTGACGTTGCGCGGTTGTTCGCCTCACCTGCCGCCTCAGCAATCTGGTCGAACAGATCCGTCCGGACGATCAAACGGTAAGCTCCGGACGATGGCAGGCGGCACGAGCGTTTCGAGTTCCGCGTCGTAGGACTCGCCGGGAGCGAGCGTGCCTTGGAATCTGACTCGGCCCACCAACGGATCGGAGAGGTCCCACGTCGCATCCGCCGACAGATACACCGCATCCTGCCATGTGCCATTCGCCGGCATGTTCGCCCGCATTTGCCACGGTCCACTCCACACGAAAGGCTCGCCGGACGTCACCGCCGAGGGAATCTGCATGTTGGAAATCTGAAGATCAGCGGGCGGGGGGACCTCGATGATCAACGGCTCGTCGCTTGCGCGGTCATTGTTCGTCTCCGCCGCCAGCTCGAACACGCCTCCGAATGGCGTGTCACGCAGCGGATCGGTGACCACGCAGAGGTAATAGGGACCAAGGATGTCCCGCGGCAGGGTAACCGTGGTCGTCGTGGAGTAGCTTTCGCCCGACGGCAAAATCCCTGCGTGAGGAACCGACGTTAGATAACGGTCCACTCGTGGATCCAAGAATGGATCACGGGACAGATAAACCAGGTCATTCCAATTGACTTGGGAAGGCGGGACGTCTCCGCCAAGATTGGAAACCGTATAGGTCAATTCCACGGCCTGGCCTTGCACCGATCGCTCCGGAATCGTGATGTCCGTGACCTGCAAATCGGGCGTGCTGACCGACGGCACGTGCAAAGGCCGAGCGATCAGGTTGTTGCCTTCCCGGTGAAACTCGTCGACGGCACCACTGGACATGCTGTCGGCGCTCTCGTTCGACCTGATCCCAGGCATCCAGGAATCGTCCCCCGGACCACGTGATCGTACTCAATCCGCTACGAATTCCACTTTCGAAGTAGCGGCTATGAACCGGCACCGCATCGGCGTCGGCCAGGAACAGAATGTAGAAATCCCCTTCAATGCCGTGGGGCAAGACCACTTCCAGAGAATCCGAGTAGCCATCGCCAATCGCCAACTCCGCTGGAACTCGGTTTGTAGCCCAGTCGGTAGTCACCTCGGTCAAGCCACGGATCGCGCGAGAAGAACACCATGTCGGTCCAGCCGGACGTGATATCGCGTGTCCCGGCATTCTGAACGCGTGAAGTCCACTGTGAACTTGCTCGCCGGCAGCCACCTCCTCCGGCACATCCAGCTCGGTCGGCTGCAAGTCCGGCTCACGATATTCGACCGGCAGCGCAATGCTGGCCAGATTGTTGCGCGGGATCCTCCGGCGCTCTTTCCGTTTGGAACGTCGCCGCGCAGGACAGCGTTGAATCCGGCCTGACCGGGCCACCAATCGGGCTGAAGCGTCGCGTACTCCGGGTTTCCGACGCGGTCCGACGTTCGAATGGACGTGCAGGTAGTATTCGCCCTCCAAACCGTGAGGAAGAGCAGCCTCGAATTCCACGTCATAGCTGTCACCGGGCAGCGATCGGATCATCATGTACGTGAACGACTTCCCCCAGGTACGTGCCGCGTAACGAAAGCGTGCTGGCCGAACCAATCCATTGCGGGTCGGCAGAAATCCAGATGTAGTCGTACCAGAGACGGGAGCCGGGCCAGATCGGGTGATCTCCGACGTTCGTCACCGTGTACCGCAGCGTCGTCATTTCCCCCGAGTGGCCTATCGCTTCCGCCACCATGTCGGTCACGACGAGATCCGACAACACGGGTTGCACGTCCGTTGCCACGACCAGTTCATTGTTGTCGATCCGAAACTCGTCTACGGCATCCGACACATCCGTCCGGACAATCACGTACTGACCGGAAGCCGAGGGTGTGAGTTCGATCTCAAGCGTCTCGGTGTAGCTTTCGCCGACCGCCAACTCGTGATCAATCCACGAGTAGCGGAAGAGGTTTTCATCGGGCAGGCGCAGAACGTTCGCTTGCGGATCCAGAATATCCGGCCGGTCAGAAAGATAGACTTCGTCGATCCAGAGCACAAAGTCCTCGGCTGCGATCGGGGCCGTGCCCTGGTTCTGCACGGTGTAACTTACCGTGAACAGTTCGCCACCCGTGCCAACCGGGTCGACCGTGCAAGTCGGTCACCACCAGATCCGGAGCGACGGGAAAGGAGAATATTTTCAGGGACCGAGCCTTGTAGTTGTTATTGTCAATTCGGTGTGGATCATCCGGATTGATATTGATGGCGAGGGTATCCTCGGCCACCAATCCGTACGGGTCCGCCCAGGGCGTGATGTAGTACGTACCGGTCTCGACATCATCCGGCAGTGTCACCGTGACGACATAGTCGACACCCTCTCCGACAGCCAGCGATACTTGCCGTTCAAAAGATGCCAGCAGATTCCTCTGACAAAGCTGAGGACTCGTGACGTTGGTCGCCAACCAGACCGTATCCGTCCAGCCATCCTCCACCATGTCCCCTACGCCCAGATTGGTCACGGTGTAGCGGACCTCAATCGTCGCTCCGGCAATCGCCTGCGTCGGCACAACGACATCACTGACGACCAAATCGGGCAGCGGTGTGGGCGTGACGTAAATCGGCGCAGCGGTCACGTTGTTGCTTTCGCCGGGCCACTCGTCCATCTGTCGGTAGGCATCGGTAATGGCCAGGACAAACATGTCGCCGCGGTAGCGTTGGGGCACGATGATCGTGTCCGAGGCGTTGCGATAGCTTTCCCCGGGCCCGAGTGCGGAAAGATTATCGCAGCGTGCCGAGAAGCAGGTCATCTGCGGTGAGTTCGTTGTCCAGCGAGAGATAGACGCGATCGACCCACCGTGCCCGCGTGGTCGCGACGGAGCCGAGATTGCTCACGTCCCATTCCACCGACAGCGGCCCGCCGCTTTCGACGATTTCCGGCACGACGATCGAGGTCACCTGGAGGTCGGGCCGCGGCTTCCGCTGAATTGGCAGCGGTACGTCATCGAGCACGGTGTTATTGTCCGTCGCACCGTGTTCGAACAGCGTTTCACCGACGTTCGTGACCGCGACCAGTCGGAAGTTGCCTTCCACGTGCCGGGGCAACCGCACGGTCTCGCGCCGGGTATACGAGATTCCCGGTCCGAGTTCGCCTTCGTAGCGAAACGTTCCCAAATGGATCGGCGGGGCATCCGGCTGATTGTCTTCCCGCAAGAACAGATGGTCCGTCCACTGTCCTTCGGCCGATCCACCTCCCTGATTGATTACCGTCCAAGCGACATCAATCGAACTCTCTTCCCAGGCAACTTCTGGCACGACGAGATCGGACACCGTCAGATCCGGTGGGGCAGTCAGTTGAATCTGCATCGCCGATGACGCAGCCTGGTTATTGTCGTCATAGACGAACTCAAACGGACCATAATCGGGCGCTGCCGCCACAACAAGGTAGTAAGTGCCGTCCAAACCATCGGGTAACGTAACGGAGGTAGCGTGTGTATAACTGGCCCCCGCATCCAAAAAGCCAAGATGCTCGAAGCGTGCCTCCCAAGGCACTTCATAGTTACCGCGTTTCACATAAACCAGATTCTGCCCTTGCGGATCGGTTGCCAGATAGATCTCGTCGTACCAGGAATCCTTACTGGTCATCCCCAGCCCCACGTTTGAGACAGTCCACCGGAGATTCACCGCTTGACCACTGAACGCGCTCGGATCGGCGTCGATCTCGGTAACGACCAGATCCGCATAGGGCGCCTGCATCACATCGAAGTTGGTGTTCAGTTGCTGCTGGTTATTCTGTTCCCGTTCATCCTCGAAGATCGATTGCTCTGCATCGGTGTAGACAAAGAGCTGGAACCTTCCCTGCATTTCGATCGGCAGATAGATTGTCTCCCGCCGCGTGTAGCTGGCATCGGTCGCGAGGTCTCCGCTGTAATCCAAGCGTGCAAGTTCGATGTCGTCCGCGTCACCCACGACCGAATTGGACGAGGCGATCAGCACGTCGTGCCAGCTGTTGTCGAGCACGTTGGCCGGGCCCCGGTTCGTGACCACGAAGGAGATTTCGCACACGCCCGGATCACCGATCACGAGTGACGGAGCCTCGAAACTGGTCACCGCCAGATCCGGATAGGCTTTCAGAGTCGCGTTGACTTGCGTCGTGACAACATTGTTCTGCTCCGCATCATCGGCCGGATTGACTTCCAGCACTTCCGTTTCGCTATCGGTGGTCAGTTCGATCTGCAGCTGGCCGGCGCTGAACGGACCCCTCGGGCAGCAGCAGGCGGATCTCCCGCTCGCGCATCTGGCCGCTGAGAATTGGACCGTCGAGGGCAGGATCGTAGAGCACGGACTGGCGGAGAAGTTCTTCGCCGCTGCCAAGGTTCACAATGCGCACCTGCTCGCGAAAAGCCGCCAGTACGTCGCCATCACCCTCGTTGCGTGTCTGCCAGCGGACCGTGATCTCATCGCCGGAAACGGGGGCCGCGGGAACAACGTGCAGGTCCATTGGCACCAGATCGGGATAGATCGACAGCGCCGACGTGAACAAGAGTTGCGACACATTGTTCCGTTCGCCGGTGCCCTCGTCGTTGAACTCGTACACATCGTCGTTCCATCCGGGATCGGTGGTGACGATAAATCGAGAATTCACCCGCACCATCATGTCCCGCGGGCAGAGTGAACGTGGATTCGCGTTCCAACCACTCGCCGGGACCTAACGCGCCGTCCGTGTTGGGATTGTAGGACAGCGTGTGACCGTCGATCTGCCCGACAACGCCTTCTTTCTGCAGAGAAACGTAGTCGCGGAAAACCCAATCGATCGTGCCCGTGCCTACGTTCTGAGTGCGCCAACGCACAGTGGTCGGCTCCCCGGACCGTGCTTCGCCGAGCAACTGCACATCGGACACGACCAGATCAAGGGATTGAACTGTCACCGGACCGATGAGCATCGCGTTATCTGTTTCGTCAGCTTCCGGTAGCTGCTGTTCGGAGTCGGTCGTAACGACAATCCAGTAATCGCCCGGCGCAAGGTCCCGCATCGCGATGTGCTCAAGCTCGTCTTCGTACTTCTCCCATGGTCCAATCGTGGCGCTATTCGTGCCGGCGGTGAGATTCCAATCGTTCCCGGGCTGGTCGTCAAACGAGATCGCAACCTGATCGTTCCAACGTCCTACGGCGGGAACGGACGCGGCGTTGGTCACAGACCAACGGATGGGGATCTCCTGTCGCGGGACCACAACGGCGGGGAAGTCGATCCGGTCGACCGTCAGGTTCGGATGCAGAATCAGTACCGGCCCAGCCAGCAGCACGTTGTCTGCTTCCGAGGGTTCCGAGACTTCGTCGCCGGCGTCGACCCGCACAACGATCCAATAATCTCCTTCGTCTACCGAGGGAATTTCGACCTCGATCGACTGCTCGTGCCACTCGCCACCGGCCAGCGGTGACGGCCGCTCAAATGTGCCCAGCAGCTGATCATCTCCGTCCAGCGGATCGGTCGACAGGTAGACTTCGTCCCGCCACATTTCAGCGGTCCCGGAACCGACGTTGTGCACCTGCCAGGTTAGCAAGATGGGGGATCCTGGCCCCGCCGCGGCGGGCACTTCGAGTTGCTCGCCCGCCAGATTGGGCACGACAATCTCAAACTGTCCGCGGTAGACATCCGGCATGGGTTGGCCAGCCAAATCCGTGATGGCAGGCCCGACGGTCAAGGAATAGGTCCCGCTCTCCAGCCGGTTCACGAGAGGGATCTGCCAGAGGGTTTCGGTCACGGGCACCGGCGGTTCGAGTTCGACAGCGCCGGACGGGCCGATTACGGTGACATCCTGCAGGCCAAACGTTGACGCGTCAATTGGTTCGCTAAAAGTGACCTCCACCGCATCGACGAAGGAATTCCATACTCCATCGGGCGAGTGCTGCTCGATCTGGAGCGGCGTAAAATCGATCGCAAAGGTTGCCTCATACACGTCGGCCGGCTCTTCCGCTACGGCGCCGTCCGCGTTCTGGTCCATGAGCCGACCATCCAGATCGCGGAGGAATGGTCCGACCGCCATGCGATACGGACCTTCTTCCGACTGTTCAGGAAAGCTGATGCGCCACACATTGCCACCCAGGTGCAAGGGCGGATCGACGGGAGAGATCATGCGGTCGTGAGGGCCCCAAAGCTGGATATCCTCGGCGGTGAAGCTGGCGGGATCGATCGGTTCGCTGAATGTCAGATCGACCGACGAGACCGCTTGCGGAACGACCCCGGCAGGTAGATGACCAGCCACGGATGGTTTATCGAGCGGCGTCAGTAGAATCAGTCGCGCGTCGTCGGCGTAATGGCCGTCGAATTCATAACGATCGTCGTCGAACACATCTTCGTGGGCGGTGATGCGCACGGCGAGATAGTCGGCATGCGCGGGCACGTCAAAGACGACGGTCGCCTCCTGCCAGCTTTCCGGATCGCTATCGGTTGCAATGACGGTCCTCGCGGAAGCGATTGGGCCTGCCGCGAGTTGCTGCTCAAACTCTGACGGCTGTCCGGCCAAGGCGGCCAGTTCGATGTGGAACTGCGTGTCCGTCTGCGCATCGCGCGCAATCCGATTGAAGCGGCTGGAAGCCCAAGCGGTCAGTTGCCCGCGTGCCAGATCTGCCGCGTAGGCCGACAGGTCAACCAGTTGCCAGGCATCGGAAGTCGTGTCCCCGATCGCCCCCCCGAGGCCGGTCGCGTCGAACTGGAGTTGCAGCGATCCGTCGAACGGCCAAATCCCCCAGTTGGCATTTTCCTTCGTGCCGTAAACCCGATCACCACCCCACGCGCCATAGTCCGTGGGGAATCCCGCGAAGGAGCCACCTTGTTCAAAGCTGGGGTTTTGCAGCCGATTGGGAAAATTCCAGCCGATGAGAAACGAGGCGACGAACGAACTCTCGTTTCGATTACCCGCCAGATCTTCCAACACCGGTTGCAGCACAATCTGATAGACACCGGGCTCGGACTGCTCGGGAAAGCTCAGTCGGTATTGCTGATCCCCCCGATCGTCCAGGCCCAACGGCAGCACCGGTCCGGCCGGCCCGATGATTTCGAAATCCGTTACGGCCAGGCTGCCGGGAACGATCTCCTCCGTCAGCGTCAGATCCAGATGGTCGACGACCTGCTGTCCGGGTCCGGTGGGTGAGTACTCGCGAACGGAAGGAGGCACGCTGTCGATCGTCAGATCGTAGAAAATCGTGGCAGATTCCAGTGATGCTCGAAGGCGGTGAGTGCCATCATTCAGCGTAGGAATCGGATACTGATAGACACCCGCGCGGGACAGGTGTTCCTGGATCTCTGTTGTTCCGTCGCCGTCAAGATCCAATCGGATGCGCCCCGGCCGATCGATCTCCAGTTCAGCCATCGGCGCGTGGACGCGCGTAATTCCATCGTCGGAGGAGATCCCCGTATCGTCCTCATCAAGCAGTCGCAACTCGACGAAGACAGGCCCCGCGGAATAGGAATGCGTTCGCTGGTAGTCGCCGCGCGACAGATCATGGCCAAAGCGATCGGTAACTCCCTCCGTTCCATCGATCTCGACCCGGTATAGATCGCTGACGATCGGTGTCGAGAAGGAAAGCACCGCCTGTTCGCTACCCCACGCTCCCGCGCGACGCGTGACAGAAGTGATCTCCATCGGAAGGTCGTTGTCATCGCCGAAAGCCCGGTCGCCGCCCGCTGCCACCAGCGTGTAATACGACGGGTCGGTCATCCGAACCGGATCCATGCCACCTTGGTCCAGAAACGTGACGATCACCGCCTCCGGTTGAAAGAGGATGTCGCCCACCGTCGGTGCGCTTGTGTCGACCAACGTCGTGGCGACAAAGTCTCCACCGGCTGCGTTGTCATCGTCGCCGTCGAGCGGTGTTCCGTCCAGACCCCGGATCCCGGGCTCCCCACTGTGGACCGTGATCTGATACGCTCCGTCGGTCAGGAGATTCGTGCCGCCGAGCGCGGTGTAACGTACATTCGGTTGATCCTGGTTGAAGAACCCGATTCGGCCGGCACCCAGGGGATTGGGATCAACAACACTCGTTTGCCAGAGCACAGCGCCGTCGGCTGCGCGACGCACTTCGATCTCGATCCGTCCATCCGAAAAATGTCCGACCTCGATCGCATACTCGACGTTGGGCTCCCACCCGGTTCCTTCGCCGACAGACGAATCCAGCAAGGTGACGCGACTCGGTCGATCGGGCGGGTAGTTTTCGCCGTCCCACATCACCGCCCTCATCGACTCGACCGACCAACCGACCGAGTCTTTCACGCGCAAAAGTTTGAACCCTTCCTCGGCAGTCAGCTCTCCCCAGAAAGGAAACTCCATCGTCTCGGCTGACTTCTTCCAGGTGAGTGCGTAATAGTCATTCGCGTAGAACTGAAATGCCCACGGCTGGACTCCAAAGGCGACGCCTATGAAGTTGTCTCCTTCCTCCTCACCGTTCACTTCGGCAACGATCTCGAAGGGGACATCGATCTGATCATTCGCGCTGAATCATGTAGGCCGGGGCGCCCTCGGCGGAGGCGACGTACGTGACATCTCGCAACCCCGGATCCAACGTCCAGGTTCCGGCCTGGCCATCCATGTGCGACAACGGCTTCCACTCCTCCAGCAGTGCGGGCCAGTGTCCCAGGAACTGCAGATCGATCTGCTGGCTACCGTCGACATAGGCCGGCAGAACCTCTCCCGACCAGTCGTCACCACCGCCCGGCGCATGGTCGGGCCCGAGAGCCAACAGGTCGTATGTGTCGGAACGGCGCGCATCGGGTCCCTGGACCGGCTCGGAAAGGGACAAAGACATTCCGGAGATGGGGAATTCCGTCATCGCCGGCAGGTCATGGGACAGGATCTGTGGGGTTGTCAACAGAAGCCGCAACTCAAGCGTTTCCAGTTGCGGAGAGAACCGACAGCGTTCGGCAGGTCGGTCGAGAGTCATCCTGGCACCGCGAGTTGTGCGGTGTCGGAGCCGTGGATGTCTCGCTTTCATGGCCGCCTCCTGTATTTGCGTTCGGGATCCCGATCGACAATGGGGGCCGAAGAATGGCTCGACAAGCCAGAACAACACAGCAAACGACGTGCCTAGGCGAGAACGCCGAGACTGTTCACATTTTCAAGCCTGATTGCGAATTCCCGGAATTCCTAGTTGAAAGCTCAGGGTTCATCCGCTGCTGAAGAAACGTCCACGGGTGTGCCCCCCCACGTTTTCCCGCGCCGCGCAGGTTGACGCTCGGCGGAATCGCCAACCGGAACGAATCGGCTGCTCTTCCCTGGCCGATGCAGGACGCCTGCAGCAGCAGAAACCACCGGACTTTGCGGGCGAAGCAGTGTTGTCCGCCGCTCGTGGCTGATAAAATCTCGGGAGCGGCCCTGTCTTACGGTCGCCCTTCGCCCCTTGCGATTTCGGACGCGATGGAGTGAGCAGGGGATTTGTGCGCGCCATTTCTTCCGCGTTGCCGCGCGCTGCTGGCTTCTCTTCACACTGCTGCGCCGATGCTCGCTCGCTGCTCGCCGTTCAGAGAACTCAGTCCTCAATTCGAGGCGCGCGCCGAGGCGCAGCACCGCACATAACGACACGGTCGCGAGAAGGCCAGAACAAGCGAACTGGTCATTCGGTTCACACTCTGGGTGAAGCGTACCCGCCAATCGCCGCTTCGATGGCCGCCGCGGATTGGTATGATTGACGGAGCACCGCGCTGATGCATCTGCTATGGCCCGCTCAGATCGTGCGAGCGGTTGTCGCGCCTGTGCGACGTTTTCGACGGACACATGCGAGAGGAACAATTGATGGAAAGTGTGCCATTCACGCTGAGCGGAGTATATGCGGATCTGGCACACGTTCGGGGCGTTGCCCGACTCGATGGTGACGATTTGGTGCTTGAGTTTCGCATGACGGACAGCCTTCGTGGGCGTGTTTCAATCCGCGCTGAAGGAACTGCGAATCCCACTGGATGAGATCGAGGAGGTTCATTTCAAGCGAAGATTTTTTTCCGGAGTACTCACGATTCGCGCCCGCAGCATGCGTGCGCTGGATGCCGTTCCTGGAGTGAATGATTGTGAGTTGGGACTGAACTGCAAGCGGCGGCACCGCAATGAAGCCCAACAATTAGCCACCGCAGTCACCGTTACAGCTCGCCCGACAGTTGCTGGACTAATCCACGCACAGGAGATGTCGAGAGATGAACAGACAACTTGAAGTCACCGGTTGGTGTGCCTTGTTGATGATCCTGACCGCGGGGAACTTCACCCCTGCGCGAGCCGACACGCTGCTGCACTATGATTTTCGTGATGGCAGTGGCACGACGGTCACCGACCGGAGTGGCCTGGGCCATGACGGAACGTTGATTGATTTTGCGGACACTTCGGCAGGGGCGGGCGAGTTTCGAACATCGGAGGGCTGGGTTACCGAAGGCGGTCTCAGTTTCCTGGATGACGATGTCCGCAGCTATGTCGAGACTCCCTTGCCGCTGAACGCGCTAGGTTTGCCGGACGGCGGGAACGGAAGCCACACGCTGGAGTTTCTGGCCAGCTACGCCGGTTCCTCCGGGTGGACGCCAGCGATCGCCTCCGACTTCGGCCCGGACTTTTCCGCTCCGGAGGCGTTCTTTTTCGGGATCGACAATCCGGCGACCGGCATTGAATTACGAACGCCGTCGGCGACGGGAGGAAGTGCCGGCACGGTGGGACCGCATCCCTGGACGGTGGCGACCGCCGGAGAAGTTGCCCATCACGTTGCCTTTGTGTATCGCTTCAATGACGATGAACTCGAAACGTTCGTCGATGGCCAGTCGATCGGCGTGGAGACGACAGACTTCAATTTGAACCTGGGCTTGGCACCCGATGACGATCTGTTACGGATTGGAAATACGGGCCACGAGTTCGGTGAGCAATGGGCGGGCGTGGTCACGGGGACGGCGATCTCCGCCTCGGCGCTCAGCCCCGACGATTTTGTTCTCACCAATGGCAGCCATTCCAGCACGCTGTTGCACTACAACTTCAGCGATGGCGACGGAGAGATGGTCACTGACTTAAGTGGTCAAGGAAACGATGGAGAACTTGTCGGGTTTCTCGATACGAGTGCCGAAGCGGGGGCGTACAGTCTTCGCGAAGGCTGGGTCGCCGGCGGTGGCCTGAGCTTCCTGGACGATGACCAGCGGAGCTACGTCGAGACGCCTTTGGAAGTCTTTGACTTAGAGGAAGATTTTACGATCGAAGTCACGGCCAACTATGCGTCACCCACGGGCTGGTCACCACTGATCGGTTCCGGCCAGAATCCATTCAGTAATTCCGGTACGTTATTCGTCGGAGTCGACGACAGCGGCACGCAGTTGCACTTGCGTGGGCCCGCCGAGGCCGGATACGCAGTCAACGTGGGCACACACCCCTGGTTGACCGGAGGTGGCGAGATTCCGGAAGCACTGCACCACATCGCCGTGCGGTTCGACGAAGGCACCGGCACGTCGGAAGTCTTCATCGATGGAGAGTCCATCGGTACGGTCGATCGCGCAATCACCGATTTTGGAACCGCCGAATCACTCTTTCGAATCGGCAATGTCGGCTGGGCGTCTCAGGAGCAGTGGAGCGGCGTGATGGAAGGCATTGCGATCTCCGACGCCTACTTGGATCCAGAAGACTTTGTGCTCACCAAACGTTCGCTCCTCGGCGACTACAACGATAATGGCGAGTTGGACGCGGAAGATCTGGATCTGCAAGCGTCCGAAGGGATCGCGAAACAAGACCTGGCGTACGATCTGAACAACGACGGCGTGGTCGACTTCAACGGCGATCGCCAAATGTGGCTTCACGAACTCTATCAAACCTACGTTGGCGACGCCGACCTCAACCACGTGTTCGACTCGGCCGACTTCGTGGCCGTCTTCGTCAGCGGCAAATACGAACTGGAACTGCCTGCATCTTGGCCGGAGGGCGACTGGGATGGCAACCAAACATTCGACAGCAGTGATTTTGTTGTTGCCTTCTCGGATGGCGGTTACGAGCAGGGTCTGTATCCCACGGCCCTCAAGGCGGTCCCCGAACCCCATAGCATGGCGCTGGCCTTACTGAGCCTGCTGGGGCTGCTGGGAACGGCTGGTCGACGACAACGTTGATCGCCCTTTTACTGGCGACGGCGCAGTGAAGGAACCAGGGCGACCATCCACGGGAGTCCGGGAATCTCCCGATTTTGCGTAGCCTCCGGCGAACCGTTCGCCACGCCGCGATGCATGGGCTGCCGCACGGCGGACGCGCCACAGCCACGGAACAAGCAACCGTTTCACCGGAACTCCCCGGGTCAAGCGCCCGCTGGTGACGGTTGCGCACAGACTGGTTCGTGAGCTGGCAATCTGGTATCTTCGCGGACGTGGAATCCTTCCGTTTTTCATCCCTGATGAGGTAAACCTATGGGCAGCCGCAACAAACCTACACGCCGGCAATTTCTGAAAACGGCGAGCTCGACCGTCGCCTTGCCTTACATCATTACTTCGGCCGCGTTGGGTAACGCCGAACGCCCAGCAGCCAGTGAACGGATCGTGATGGGCGGCATCGGGATCGGCAACATGGGACGCGGTGACCTGGGCGCTTTCCTGGGTCGACCGGACGTTCAGTATGTGGCCGTTTCGGAGGTACGCAGCAACGTGCGCAACGATGCCAAGAAACGCGTCGACGAGCGCAACCAGAACACGGACTGCGCGGCCTACAACGACTTCCGCGAACTGCTGGGGCGCTCCGACATCGATGCCGTCCACATCGCCACGCCGGATCACTGGCACGCGATCATGGTCATCGAGGCCTGTCGCAACGGGAAGGACGTCTATTGTCAGAAACCCGAATCTCGAACGCTTCGCGAGGGTCCCCTGATGGTCGAGGCGGCACGTCGCTACGCCCGGGTTGTATCCGGCGGCAGCCAGCGCGTGCTGGAGGATTACCGCGGCATCGTCGACAAGTGCTGGGGCGGCGAATTGGGCCCGATCAAGTCGATCAACGTCAATGTCGGACCATTGTCACAGCCCTGCAACCTGCCGGAGGAAGCGGTTCCCGACGGCATCGACTGGGACATGTGGCTCGGCCCCGCCCCCTGGGCGCCGTATAACTCGAAGCGGTGTGACGGCAATTTTGGTACGGGTGGCGGAAGCTGGCGTTCGTACATCGACTATTCGGGCGGCGGCATGACCGACTGGGGCGCACACCATTTCGGCGGCGCGACGTTCGCCGTGGATGTGCGCGAACTGCAACCGGAAGAGATCGTATTCCACAACGAAGACGGTAAGCAGCATTTGACCTATCGCTATCCCAACGGGATTCTGCTGCATCACAATCGTCCTGGGATGGAAAACCTGCAAGTCGTGGGCACACCCGGTGAAACACGTCCCGCGAAGCCGGTACCCAGCTACAAAGGCCGGGGAGGCATCTACGGCGATTTCATCGAGTGCGTGAAGACTCGCGAAAAACCATTCCGCGATATTGAGTTCGCGATCAACACCGTGGCGGTGAGTCACTTGGGGATCATCGCGTATGCCTTGCAGCGCACGCTGAAGTGGGATGCTGCCCAGCAAGAGTTCCCCGGCGACGAGGAAGCCAACCGATTCCTCGATCGCGCCCGCCGTGAACCGTGGCAGTTGTAATCTCGGCGGTTTTCCATGAACTGAACCAGAAGATACTCAGACCTGAATAAGGGAGCTCAATATGTTGGATCAGGCCTTTGAAGCGCTGAAAGCGTACGACTGGGGCTCGGATCGAAAGGCACTCAACCCCATCGATGAAGCGATGGTAGCGACTCACGGAGATACCGCTGCCCGCAAGGAACTGGAAGGACGCTTGGCGGAAGCGCTGCAGAGTGATCTTTCGCGCGCCGCCAAAGATTTTCTCTGTCGCAAGCTCACGGTCGTTGGCACGGCGGCATCCGTACCCACCTTGGCAAAACTGCTGTCCGACACGAATCTGTCACACATGGCACGCTACGCATTGGAGCGGATTCCCGCACCCGAGGCGGCAAAAGCGATGCGTGACGCGCTGCCGCAACTGGCAAGTGCCCAGAAGATCGGCACGATCGGATCGTTGGGCGTTCGACAGGACGCAGACAGTGTATCGGTACTCGCCCCAATCCTGGCCGACAGCGACACCGCGGTGGCCACCGCGGCCGCTCACGCCCTCGGAGACATCAGTTCTCCCGCGGCAGCCGAGGCATTGTCCCAAGCCGCGCCCCAGGCGGCCGAGACGAAGCTGGCCGCAACCGATGCGCTACTGACGTGCGCCGAGGCGATGCTGGCTGACGGCAAGAAATCCGATGCGGCGGTCATCTACAGGAAACTTGCCAGCGTACCCGACCAGCCAAAGCACGTGCGGCTGGCGGCAACGCGCGGCATGCTGGCCTGTACCGGCGCGGCGCAGTAGGGCGATGCCGCAAGCCGATCCACCGGATGGGATCGAATCGCGGCTCCTTCAGGGGCGGGCACGAGTGCGGAGCCACTCGTGCCCGACGTGGCCGTTGTGGCGAAAGCGGAGACAGCCGTTTCAAAACCGTCATTTGGGCAATGACTTCATCGGGAGGTAGAACTGTGCCGCGTGCGTTTCAACGAATGGGCGGGTTGCTCGGACTGATCCTGGCCTGCAGTCTGGCCACCGTGTCGATCGCACAAGAACAGGCAAACGACGAACTGGTCGGCCTGGTGATCGACCTACTGAGCGACCAGGACAAAGACATCCGAGCCCTGGGACTGGAACAGGTCCGCACGCAGGCGCCGGGAGCGGCGGCGACGGAGCAATTCGCCGAACAACTGCCGAAGCTATCCCCCGAGGCCCAGGTCGGTCTGCTTCGCGCACTCACCGAACGCGGCGACGCCACGGCGCGCCCCGCGGTGCGCGGCTTGCTCGCGGAGAGCCAGGATGAGTTGGTACGCATCGCCGCCATCGAGGCACTCGGAGCACTCGGAGATCAAAGCGATCTGCGGAACCTGCTCGAACTGCTTAGCGATGGCTCGCCAACGGAGCAGGCGGCCGCACGATCCAGCCTGATCCGACTGGGCGGTGAGGCGACCGCAGCCACTATCGCTTCAACGATGAAACGGGTCCCCCCATCGCTGCGCGCCAAGTTGATCGAGATTCTCGCGGATCGGCGAGCATTGGAGACGATTCCCGCAAATTCTATCGTCCGCCGTCGATACAGCACCCGAAGTCCGCTCCGCCGCGATGGCCGCCCTCGCGGAACTGGCCGGCCCAGAACAGATTCCCGGCATGTTGCAGGGAGTCCTGCGAGCGGAGCGGGGGCGCGAACGTGACGCCGCGGAGAAAGCAGTAATGCGCGTGTGCCAACAAATCCCGGACCCGAATCAGCGGGCCGACCCGGCACTCGAAGCAATGAATCGACTTCCGAAGAACGACCGCACAACGCTACTCCCGATGCTCGGCCGAATCGGCGGCCCTGCGGCCCGAAAGACTATCGAAGCGGCGATTGCCAGCCGCGTTGCCGCGACGCACGAGACGGGACTGCGGGCGCTGAGCAATTGGCCCGACGCGACCGTTGCGTCCCGCTTAATCCAACTGGCGAAAACAGATCCGCATAGCAGCCATCAAACGACCGCTTTGCGGGCGCTGATCCGCATCGCGCCACTACCGGATGACCGTTCTGACAGTGATCGATTGAAACTGCTTCGACAAGCGATGTCGATGAGCCGTCGTGACGAGGAACGAAACCTCGTCCTTCGGCGAGCGCAAGCCATTCGTACTCCAGAGACTCTTCAGTTCGTCCTGCCGTACGTGAGCCAACCAGCTCACGCAGCACAAGCCTGCGAAACGGTTGTCGAATTGGCTCACCACCGAGGCCTGCGCGAGGCGAACAAGGCGGAGTTTGATCGCGCTCTGGATCAGGTGATCGCCACCAGTAAGAATCCAACGATCATTGACCGTGCACAGCGATACAAGAAAGGTCAAACCTGGGCCGCGCCAATCACCCCGTAAGCCAGGTCGCTCGCAAACGGCGAACGCCAGAAAAGAGAGTCGGGTTCACCGGCCCTCGTCCGGTTCCGCCCCTGCTCACACCACGAGTCCGTGCGGCGCGGCTCGCATCCTATTGACGGCGGCGCAGCTTGTGGCCCCGGACGACCGGCGAAAGTCCGGTGATGCCCCGTTTCGCGTTGCCTCCTGAGGACCATTCGCCGCGCCGTTGTGAATAAAACCCGCAAGGCGCAGGCGCCAGTTTCGGGAAAGCGGTGCCAACCGGGGCTGCCGCCTTTTGAAGTTCGCGTTTCGATCCATCTCAACCCGAAGCGTAAGTTTTGAAGTTGCACGTTTCGATCTTTCTCAAGCCGAAGCGTAAGTTTTGAAGTTGCGCGTTTCGATCTTTCTCAACCCGAAGCGTAAGTTTTGAAGTTTGCGCGTTTCGATCTTTCTCAACCCGAAGCGTAAGCGAGGGAACACTTTCGAACCGTGGGGACATGTCTCCCTCGCTGACGCTTCGGGTTAGGATTTCGCGGGCATTCCGCACATCGGAGGAGGGAAATTCGGAAATGTGCAACTTCAAAGAGCGTCAGCGAAGGAACACTCTAGTCCCGTTGAGATGCATCTCCCTCGCTGACGCTTCGGGTTAGGATTTCACGGGCTTTCCGCACAACGGACGAGGGGAATTCGGGAAATGCGCAACTTCAAAACTCGCGACCTACGGCTGATGAAACTCGTGAACCCCTTTCAACGACGCATTGAGAATCGGATCTAACGCTCCAATACCTCGTGGTACAGGAGGCGTTGCATGAATCGATCCTGTTCTTCGTCTTGGCCGGTCATGATTTCCATGTAATGCAATTCGATCTCCCCGACCGCAGCCGACTTCGGATGGGAATGGTCCCACTGATCAGCGAGAAAGCGACACAAGGGGCCGTAACACCGGCTGCCGCTCCCCCGACTAAGATTCCGATAGAACTTTCTCCACCGGTGATTCGGATATCGGCGATAGATGTACTTTGGTTTCTCGTAACTATTCCAATCGGCAGGCTGTCCGTCGCGCATCAGGTCCACGACGCGGCCATCCTGAAGACGAGCAACCACTACGAACCAACCGTGCCTTGTTGGACCGGCAAACATATTCCATTTTTGGCGGAACACGAACAGATCATCCAGTCGCCTGAGCGGCGGCTTGCGCAACGCATGTCTCCACGCCCGAGAAACGGTTGTGGCATTCCAAATCAACACGCACAGAAAAGCGATCGCGACCACTGCACGACGACCGACGGTCACCCACCGCTGCACGGCGGAGGAACCCGATGCGGGTACTCGGGAAAGAGGATCATCGCGCTGCTCGATCCGGAAGTTCCCTTCCGGCGGCAAGTGGCTCACATTCTCTCGCTGCTCGGGATTTCCTTTCGTTCGGCAAACGATGTCCCAAAAATCGGGCGGCAAAAAGAGGACCCAGGCCAGCATACTGACCAGCCCGAACAACCCGACGGTCAACGATACTTCAATTCCCAGGTGCAGCAAGAAGAAGCAGGGAATCAGCATGAACCGCAACGTCCGCGTGGCAAACGGTGATAGCACCAGGATCGGACCCATCAGCTCCAATGCGAGCACGGCGTAGCCGAGCCACGGCAGGATCCGCGGGAAACTCAGCAGCCAATAGGCGCACGGCTTGGCATAGGTTTCAAATCGCAAGACCTGCTGAAACGCCTCCGCATCAACCCATCCTCCCCGATACTTGAAGTACGCCGTCATCACGTACATCAGGCACACCTGCAACAAGATGGCGGCCGAAGCCAGAGATATCACGGGGCTGCGATCGCGGGCCACCTGACGTCGGCAGTCGATGGCCCACCAACTATTGAGCGGCAGAAAGATCGACCAGCACAGCAACAACCGCAAGAGCACGTCACCGCCGTTGAGCAGCAACGGATTGCGCGCGTGCAAAGATACCAGCAGCACCCAACTGATGATCACCGCCCACCGCGTGCGGTATCCGACCAGCACGGCCACGGCGGCGAGTGCAGCGAATAAGAACAGCAACGCCTGCGAGGCGGCGGATCCACCGAGCACGTGCAGCGACCACCGCCAGGTATGCGACCAGCTTTCCACCAGCAGCGCCCGCGGCAGCACACCCGCGTCGGTGTAGTGGCCAACAAGATCGGTCGCGCGGATTCCCAGGTCGATCAACAGCAGTGTGCCCAAACCGATCCGAAAGGCGGCCAGCCCACGGGGATCGATGCCAAAAACTGTCGCGAGGCGATATCTCACAAACCGGTCTATTGCTCGAGCTTGGTGAAGAAGTCACGAAAGATCGGGTCCCGATGGACGAAATACACCGTCCGCATCAGGTGCCGCGAAGGATCAAAGCTGAAAGTGTAATTATCCGTGACAATCGGAGTGGCAACCAGGTGCGATGGCAACCACTGATCGTTCACCAACCAGGCCACCGCGGTCATGTCCCACAGGACCTTTGACCATCCGAAATGATCCTTGTGATGGTCTTTGAAGATCTCCAGCAAGTAATCACCAATCGCCCCACGGCCTCCGACATAGCGTTCCATTTCCGGCACGGTGGTCGCAAAATGCGTGACCACTGGAGTGCAGGGGAGTTGTACGACGGGCACACCGGAATCGAATAGGACCCGAGACGCCTGCAAGTCTTGTCGGTAATTAAACTCCTGCTGATGCGGCCAGTGCAAACCGTTGCCACCCAACCAGACGACCACAAGATTGCGAATGATGGACGGGTCGATCAGAATCGCATTACTGACATTCGTAATCGCGCCCGACGGCAACGACGTACAAGGGATCTTCCGGGCTGCTCTGTTTCGCGCGGGCGATCAAATCCTTCACCGCCGGGCTGGCCTCCGGTTGCTGGACATCCGTCAGGTAGTGCGTGCTGCCCTTGTGGGCAAAGCCGTCGGCGTCCCGGCTAAGCTTCCCCAGAACGCGGAGAATCTCTTCGTAGCTTTTCTGCATTCCGTCGCCCGGACCGCTCGAACGCGAATTGTGAAACGGCGCAGCGTAGACCGCCTGCACATTCAGCTCGGGCGAAATCAACGCGTAGACCAAGGCGAACTGATCATCGATCTCGTTGTACGTATCCGTATCCAACACCATTCGCACCGGCCGTCCCTGCGGGGGCCGCAGTCGCTCGATCCGCTGCGCCTCGGGAATCTTGGGGAAATTTTGGCCAAGAGCGTCTTGAGCCAAGCACGACATCAGGCAGGCGGCGAGCGTCACTAGAGGCAAGCGTCTCATGTCCGATCTTCTCCTTGGATTCGAAAGGGCACTGGTCGGTTGTGCTGCCGATTGTCCGGAATTCATCGTTCGATCGCAACCATCTTCGGTCGAGCTGGCGCCAGTTCGCGCGTCTTTGCCTCCCGCGGGAGAGTTTCGATGCCTGGGCATCCGACCCTTCCCAAAGAGGCGTCGAGGACCGAAAATGCGGAAATGCCATTCACTCCAAGGAACTCCAGCATGCCGATTTATCGACCACTTCTCAGACTCTTGTGTGGATTGTCCTTTTGCGTCGGCGGTATGACGCACGGCGAGGCAATCGAGGGACCGCTGCGCATTCATCCGCAGAATCCACGGTACTTCACCAATGACAGTGGTCGCGCGATTCTGCTGACCGGATCACACACTTGGAACAACCTGGTCGATATGGGACCGACCGATCCGCCACGGAGGTTTGACTACGACGCGTATTTGGACTGGCTGACCGAACGGCAGCACAACTTTTTCCGGTTGTGGACCTGGGAATTGCTGTCTTGGAATACCGAAGGCAACCGCGAAAAGGATGCTGCCGTGCATTTCGTCACGCCCCATCCTTGGAAGCGTACCGGCCCCGACCAGGCACTCGACGGAAAACCTAAGTTCGACCTGACGGAATTCAACGACGAATACTTCTCGCGACTGCGCTACCGTGTCCAAGCCGCTCACGATCGCGGCATCTACTTATCCGTGATGCTCTTCGAGGGGTGGGGAATCCAGTTCTCGCCGAACGCCTGGCAGAATCATCCGTTTCACCCGGCGAACAACATCAACGGAATCGACGGTGATCTGAACGGTGACGGACGTGGCCTAGAGATTCACACGGGGCAAAATCGCTCCATCACCGCCTTGCAGCAGGAATACGTTCGCCAGGTCGTCGACGCAGTCAACGAATTCGACAACGTCTTGTATGAAATCTCGAACGAGAACCACCCGGCGTCGACCGAATGGCAGTACGGCATGATCCGCTGGATCCGGCAATGTGAATCCAGAAAGGCAAAGCAGCACCCGGTCGGTATGACCTTCCAGTACAAGGGCGGCCAGAATCGCACGCTGTTCGACAGTCCCGCCGATTGGATCTCACCGAATTCCGACGGGGGATACCGCGATGATCCGCCGGTCGCCGATGGCTCGAAGGTCATCATCACCGACACCGACCATCTCTGGGGGATCGGGGGCAACGCCGACTGGGTCTGGAAGAGTTTTCTGCGAGGCATGCATCCCATCTTCATGGACCCCTACGACGGACGGGTATTGCGCAAGGGCTTTGGTACCCAACAGGCCGATCCGATTCGACGGAGCATGGGTGCCGTCCTGGACTGGTCGCGGCGCGTCAATCTCGCCGAGTTGACTCCACAGCCCGAACTCGCATCCACCAAGTACTGCCTGGCCAATCCCGGGGTGGAGTACCTGGTGTTGGTGCCGGCGAGTGAACAGCGTTTGACAATGTCACTGCCGAGTGGACGATACGAGCAGACGTGGTTTCGCATCGATTCGCAACAGGCATCGCCGTCGCGACCGCTGGATCACGCAGGAGGAACGTGGACGGCAGACGAGCGACCGACTGTGCCACATCTGTTGCATCTTCGGCGTTGAAAACTACCCCGAGTTGCCGAACGACGTACGACGGATGGGGCTCGTGTCACGTGGGCAGCTCCTGCCCCACTCGTGGGCCGATCCGATCTGCGCTTACGCGCTGAGTCATTGCGTGCTCTGTGCTGCTGACAGCGTGCAGCACTTCCCTGTCGTGCCCCGTGACCCTTTTGCTCGGAAGAATGATCGCCACGAACACGACATGTTCGAGCGACACGCACTAGCACTTCAACGTCTTACGTTTCCTGCCAACTCGTCCCAAGCCCTCGATCTTCTCGATGTATTCCGTTGCCAGCGGGACTTTGCAGGCGGTATCGCCCATGTCGACCGACACCGCGTCAATCTTCTTGGCGGCCCGCTTGGCCTGTTTCAAAAGCGGTTTGACGTAAGCACCCACAGAAATCACGAAAGAATTCATCGTGTATCGCACTCGATTCGGAGCCGTGCCGATCTGCTCGACCACATCATTCAACAACTGCTGAATCTCCTCCAGATTCAGTTCGTCATCGGGCGTGATCGCCAGGATCCCCGCGTACGTATTCCACCCGCTGGTCGCCGTCGAGGCGGTCTTGGAACGGATCCATTTCTTGGCCAATTCCAGCGCGTAGCGGCTTTCGGTCGCGACGCCGGGTACCGTATATTCACACAACATGTGCCACGTTGCGGTTTTCGCCCATGCTTCCAGCTGACGCTTCGACATCTGCGATCCGTCGGCCACCATGCCGGCCAGATACATCGCATCTGCGTTGCCGGTTTCGTATAGCTCGAGTGCCAAGGCCTGGTTGCCCTTGATCTTCTTGGCAATCGTTTTCAGATCACCGATCTTGACGCCGTAGATATTCTCCGGTGCACCGTGGCGTTTCAGTGTTTTTCGAGTCTGCTCGGTACTCTTCGCCTTCAATTCCTTCAGGACCTGGTCAACCGTCTTCATGCTTGTTTCCCCCGTTCCTTCTCGATTCGCACCCCTTGATCGAAAGAAATTGAATCAGGATGTGATCAGACGAGAGAGCCTGATTCCGTCCGAAGACCCTCCGCACTTCGGCCCATCCTACGCTCGGCGAAACCAATCCAGCACTGTCGAATGATGGCTACTGGAACGACCGGAGATTCTGGCCGCCGCCAACCTCGCCCCGTACTGAGCGAGTGGGCCCACACCGAGCGGGTGGTTCTGGAGGTGGTAGGCATGCTGCTGACTGGCGGCAGACATACGCGGCGATCGTCGAGGAGGTAACCTGCGTCAGCCAGGCGACGAGCTTCCCTACCCACTATCGACAACCAAGCCCGCAATTTCCGCCGCTTGGCCCGGCCCGCAATTGCCTACGGGAAGTGGAGGATAGGGGGCTCGAACCCCTGACCTCTTGAATGCCATTCAAGCGCTCTCCCAACTGAGCTAATCCCCCGGAGGCCCCGATTCTGATTCGAACCGGACCGACAACGGTATCACTGCCGAGCTATATTGTCAAGAATACGAGAGGGCCACCATGCCCGGGCGGGATGGCCGCCCTCTTTCGCTTTTTCGAGTTCTCCATTCCGATTACCGAGTGCCTGCCCTTGAAGAGACGCGTCATCAGCTGGCTGAAGATCGCACTTCCAGTGTTAATTGTGGCTGCGCTGTTGATTCACACCCTGAATCGAACCGAACCGGCCGATCTGGAAAAGCTGCGGGCGAGCCTCGAGAACCCCCGACACCCAGGCCTGCTGGTGGCGGGTTTTGCCGCGATCCTTCTGGCGATTCTGGTGAGTTTTTTTCGCTGGCACCTGTTGCTGCGAATCCTCAACATCCCGATCCGCTTGCGAGACACTCTGCGACTGAGTTTTCTGGGCTACCTGATGAACTTCGTCGCGCCCGGGGGTGTGGGAGGCGACCTGTTCAAGGCGGTCTTTGTCGCCCGCGAGCAACCGGGGCATCGCACCGAGGCGATCGCCACCATCGTTGTGGACCGAGTCTGCGGGATGTACGCGCTGCTGCTGGTCGCATCGGCCGCTCTCTGGTTGAGTGGTTTTGCGTCGATCAACGCGACGATGGCTTCGATTGCCTATAGCACCTATCTGCTGACGCTGATCGGCACGATCGGCCTGCTCTTTGTGATGACACCCGCGCTGGTCCACAGCTCACTCGCCAGACGCTTCTGCGAACTTCCTCGAATCGGCCCGCTGTTCGAGCGTTTGTTCGAATCCGTGCGACAGTACCAGAATAGCAAACCAGAATTGATCGTGATTGGGCTGTTCAGCGTCGCCGTACACGGCGTGCTGGCGATGGGTGTGTATCTCGTCTCCCGCGCGTTCTTCACGGAAATCCCCAGCTTGGCGGAGCATTTCGTCATTAGTCCACTGGCCTGTGTGGCCGCCTCGATCCCGATCACTCCGGGCGGATTGGGAACTTATGAGCTGGCGATGACGGAGCTGTACGCCCTGACCAACCCAACGGACGGACCCGGTCGAGGCGTGGTTGTCGCGCTCTGCTTCCGACTTACAACCATCCTGGCCGCCGGCGTGGGAGTCGTCTTCTACTGGCTACGACATCGGGAAGTCATGCAGGTGCTAAAGGAGGCCGAACAGCAGACGGAGACAATCTCGTGACATGGGAATCCGTCACTTCACGCTTCCGCCGTTGGACACTTTGCCTTTCGTGAGGGTGCCCAAGAAAAGACGCTCCCCGGCAGCTACCGCGTCCCAACCCCGCGCCACGGTCAGAGATTTGCGCCGGGCGATGGGCAGTCGATGGGCAGTCGATGGGCATCGTCGGATGGGCTGGAAGCCCATCTTACGGGACAGGCTGGAAGCCTGTCCCACGGGCCTGCAGTGGGATGGACTCGGGTGGGATGGACTTGTGTGGGATGGACTTCCAGTCCGTCCCGTGGGTTGGCCTTCCAGGCCAACATTTCCCCCTCCGTCTCCGGACAGAAACAGAGAAACCGTTGGTCAGTGGTTGCCCCAAGGTCACGGACCTGCGCCGAGCGCTGTTGCATCCGCCTTGTCGCACTGGCATCGCTCCTGGCACGCCTGGTCTCGGCTGGTTGAGAGCCTAGGGCCGGTGCAACGGAGCCCGATCGACAATCTTCCGCGATGTCGCTCGACGGGATTCTTTCCCATCGATGATCAGCTGACCGCCATCCATGATCCACGCGGCTTGGCCGCCTTCGACCAGCTCCGATTGGACGACTCGGGTGTGAGACCACCCTTCCGTCCGCAGTTGTGTCGTACCGTTGTCGCGCAGGACACTACGTCGGACAGCCACTCGGGACGCTCCTCCCACAGAAATGCCGCTCCTCCCGTTTGCTCGGCAAGTCAGGTCCTCCAGCGCCACTTCAAACGCGTTGTCGTGCGCGTTAATGCCATCGATTCGATAGCCTTGCACGAAGAGGTTACGAATGACCACATTGCGCACGCCGTACAGCGTCACTCCCACAGGCAGCGCCGTATAGGAGAGCTCGTAATCCGACGGTAAGGCATTTTGTTCCACTCGGAACAGAATTTGTCGCTCGGTCAGAGTCCACTCCCTGGGCTTCAGCAGCGAGTAATCACGACGATCGATTCCCGATTGCCGCCCCGTGAGTTCGCCATCGAGTAGCAAGAGGCAGAAGCTGGTTCGCGGCGGCTGAAAGGCCAAGACGTCACCGGCTACGGGCTGCCAGGCCGCGGTGGGCACGGGAAGCGAACCGTCCAAGATCGCTCCGTTACCTTCCAGCACGAAGGGAGTCATTTTCGATCCGCTGTTCTCGGGACCCTCAAGCGAAATACACTCTCGGTAGGGCTGCCCGGTGTTCTCCAGAATCACCCGATCGCCGAAGCGGGCAAGCTTCAAGGCACGACGAATGGTGCGTGTCGGACCGCTCTCCTCGGAACTGGAGGTCGGCGCGTTTCCCAGTTGATGATCGTCCCCTCCGACATTGTTCACATAGATGTCGCGTGCCGACAACGGGGATGCAGTAACAAGCGACACAATGCAGACAGCCAGCAGAATACGCATCTCGAGAGACTCCTGTTTGCCTTCGGCGCGGGCGAATGACGGCTCGCTCCGCCGCGTACCAATCGTACCACACGCAAGTTGAGCTCGACGTACGGTGGGATCGATCGCCGGTCGCCCCCTATAATGTGGCTTTCGCGAGAAGGAGGTTCGAGCATGAAGCAATGGACAATGGAAGACCGCTGTCTCGAGCTGGTACAGGGCGACATTACGGACCAGGACACCGACGCAATCGTCAACGCGGCCAACAGTCGCCTGGCAGGCGGCGGAGGTGTCGATGGAGCAATCCATCGACGCGGCGGACCGCAAATCATGGACGAAACACGGCGACGTTATCCGCACGGTTGCCCAACGGGCGACGCGGTCATCACCGCGAGCGGCCAGTTGAACTGTCGTCACGTCATCCACACCGTAGGACCGGTCTGGCAAGGCGGAAACAAGCAGGAAGCCGAGCTCTTGCGGTCCGCGTATCAGCGTTGCCTCGAGTTGGCTGTCGAGAACGAGTGCCGCTCCATCGCATTTCCCTCTCTCAGCACCGGCGCTTATCGTTTTCCGATCGACCGGGCGAGCGAAATTGCCCTGCGCACATGCATGACGGCGATGCAAGAAGAACGCAGCCCAGCCCTGGTACGATTCGTTCTGTTCGACAGCTCGACGCTGCAAGTTTTTGCGGACACGCTGAACCGACTTGCAGCACACGCATAACAAGCGCACAAGAATTGGTGCCGCGGTGAACTGGGCGAGGTGGTGACAGGATGGGCTGGGTAATGGCCAGCAGATGCTGGTGGGCTAGCGCTCGACTTGTTCGCTGCGCCGACCCTCCGAAGATCGCGTGAACCAAGGATCACGTGACCCGAAGCAGTGATTCGACCGAAGCTGGTGTGGACCGTCGGTGGCGTCGATTCATTGATAATCGCTCGTGTTCCGTCGGCTGAAGGCATCGGCAACCAACGTATCGAGCACGAGCTGCCCCACGTGATAAGCAACCATCGGCAGAATAGCCAGTCCTCCGTAATAACGCAGGGCTACGTATAGCCCCACCATCAGGGTCTTCTGGCTACCCGAGAAGCCGACGGCGATGCAGTTTTCACGCTTCATGCCCAACAGACGGGCCAAGTTGTACCCGATCAGCAGCACAAGCATGTGGAGCGACACAACCACAATGATCATCAGCAACAGGTCCAGGATTTCCACGGACTGTTGCCATTGTGTTTCGGCCAGATTTCGCTGCGCGTTCACCGCACCGATGAGAACCATCGCCAGAATGCCGCACTGCGCCAGCGAGCTCAACTGACGTTTGTGGCCGGTTGCCCAACGGGCGATGCGGGGGACAAGTCGCAGCAACTGGGCTGCGACCATCGGGAGTACCACCAGTAACCCGAGTTTCGTCACCATTTCGCCGACATCCAGATCGGCCGACTGACGAGTCATGATCAACAGCCAGAAAGGTGTCACCAGGAAACAGGTGGCGTTGGTCAGAATCGTAACCAGGATCGCGGCGGCATCGTTCCCACCGGCGCGGCGAGTCCACACTGCGGCAGACGCCAGCGTGCAAGGCGCCGTGGCGGCCACCAGGATGCCGATCCGCAGTTCTCCCCCCAGGACGCCGGCCAGCGGCCATGCCAGCAGCGGCAACAGCCCCATATTGACGGCCGAGCCCAACAGGGCCGGCCCCGGTCGTCGCAGTGTCTGCCAGACTAAGGCGGTTTGCAGCGGCAACGCCATCACAAACAGCACGGACGCCACGATGCTGTTGCGAATGGCCACCGAATCCGAGAAAGCCCAAAACGGCGATGGCCAGAAAAACCCAAGCGTCAGGACACCGGCGAGCGCCAGCAGAAACCACTGTCTAGCAAGCAATGCACGCATTCGATCTCCTGCCACGGAACGCGGCAAAACAACTTTGGCAATTCGGGAAAGCGAGGCTCCGGCCGAGCCGTCCCGACACTTGATTCGACCTTCCCGCGTTCCTAGAAACCTGCCGGCGGCGCCAGCATCCTTCGGTAATCGCTCTATCGAGTTGATCGCACTCTGTTTAGAATAATCGGGTTTCCGGTCGCCCTAACGACGCTGCCGTAACAGCGGCGATTGCTGATTCTGCCCTTTCTGCACCAGGCGGAACAGGGGGCCCGGACCCCGGAAACATGTCCCCCAGTCATCCAACAACCCCAACGGGAAGGTGTTCCGTTCACGATGTTGCGTTATTGGACGGCAGGCGAGTCTCACGGAAAAGCGATGCTGGCACTCGTCGACGGGTTTCCCTCCGGCGTTCCCGTCGACACCGATCAGATCGACCAGGAGCTGAAACGCCGACAGGGCGGTTACGGACGCGGCGGACGACAACGAATCGAAACCGACCAAGTGCAGATTCTCAGCGGCATCTGGCAAAACACGACGCTGGGCAGCCCGATCGCACTCCAGGTGGTCAATCGTGACGCCAAGCTGGAGCGACTGGAAGACCTGCAGCGTCCGCGTCCGGGACATGGTGACCTGACCGGGGCGATTAAGTATCTCGGACCAATTCGCGGGATTCTCGAGCGCGCCAGCGCGCGGGAAACGGCGATGCGTGTCGCGGCCGGAGCCTTGGCCCGACAACTGCTTCAACAGTTTGACATCCAAACGCTAGGGTACGTCGTACAGCTCGGGGAACTTACTGTCGAATCTCCCTCCGGTACGATCGAGCAGCATCGTCAGTTACGGGATGCCAGTATCATCTACTCACTCAACCCGGGCCAGGATCCCCAATGCAAGCAACTGATTGACGAGACGGGAAAGGCGGGCGACACGCTGGGAGGAGTCGTCGAAGTCCGCGTCGAAGGTCTTCCGTTCGGCCTGGGAACTCACACGCAGTGGGACCTGAAGTTGGACGGCCGGATCGCGCAAGCAGTCATGGCAGTGCAAGCGATCAAAGGTGTCGAAATCGGCTTGGGCTTCGAAGCGGCCCGGCGCCGTGGTTCACAGGTCCACGACCCGATCCACTTTGATGTCGACGAGCGAGACACGCCGACGCTCGGCTTCACTCGCCCCACCAACCATGCCGGTGGACTGGAAGCTGGCATGACGAACGGACAACCGCTGATCGTCCGCGCCGCCAAAAAGCCGATTAGCACGCTTCGCAAGCCGCTGGCTTCCGTGAACCTCGAGAGCAAAGAGCGGCAAGAAGCAGAATACGAACGCAGTGACGTATGTGCCGTCTCCGCCGCCAGCGTGATCGTCGAGAACGTGGTTGCCTTTGAGCTTGCGCGAGCGATGATCGACAAATTCGGGGGCGACAGTCTGGAAGAAATGAGAGCTCGCTGGGACCTGTTCCTTCAAATGGCACGCCGACGATAACGGAAGATCGGATTTGGCTGATGCATGAAGCAACTCAGCGCCGACTGCTTCGTTGCGGATTCCTGCTGTTGTGCGTACTGCCAACACTGGGAGTCGTAATCTGGGCCTGCGTCTGGTCTCTGCCCGGCCATACGGCTCGGCTCGAGCAGCATCTGCGAAATCGACTCGGCGCTATTGTGCGGATCGATCGCGTCACGCATTTGCGCCCGGGAAAGATGCGGCTGGATCATCTGCAACTGATCGACCCTGAAACAAGGCAGCCGCTCGCGAAGATCCAATCACTGGAGTGGCAGCGCACCAACACGGTTCTGCAACTAACCGGAACCCAAGCGACCGTGCCGCATGATCAATGGCGCCGCCTGTGGTCCCTACTGCAAGATCGCGTGCTGCACCAGGACGGGCTGCATGGTCGCTCCGCCGCGATGTCCTTCGATCAATTGACGATCGAGACAAAAGCCGATCCGTTTCAACTGTACGACCTGGATGGCGCAGTTGTACCACGAGCAGACTACCTGGTGCGCCGATCTTCGGATGCAACCGCAGCAGAACAGCTCGCAACCGCCGCTGCAGATCTCGGTCCGCCGAGAGCGTGCCTCGGAGCAACCGGTGACCAGGCTGCGAATCGATACCCATTCCCAATCTGTCTCGCTGCCATTCTTGCCGGAATCGATGCACCGCCGACTCGGTCCGAATCCGGCTTTCCACGGCATGCTGTCGGTGACCTGCGATCACGGCAGCTGGAACGGCCACATGGCGGGGACCCTGGAACGCGTGGACCTCAAGGCGTTCGTTGCGCCGCAATTACCGTATCGCCTGGATGTTGCCGTGAATCTTGAGATCGCCGAAGCGGAATTTGGACCGGCCGGTCTGGAGCAAGCTCGCGGCCGGTGCACCGCCACGTCGGGAACGATTGGGCGGTCCCTCGTCAGATCGCTCGTCGCCCACCACTTCGGTTCGGCCGGTGAAGCACTCACGGACCGGACCGCCGACGGCCACGACGCCAACGTACAGCAGTTGAACCTTGCTTGGCAAATCAGTGACAAGGGTCTCACGCTGCGCGGAAGTTGTCCCGCAGACCGGGCGAAGGAACCGGCGCAGCAGGTTGCGATCGTTTGCGACCAGGGCCCCCTCTGGATCGGCCCCTGGCACCCAACCGTCCACCTGGAGTATCTGGTGCGCCGCCTCGTGCCGCCCGATCTGCCCGATGCACAGTTGATTGCGCGCACGGATCCAGCGACGGTTGCCCCGCGCCGCCCCCACGCTCGATCGTCCCGCGAGTAGGCGGTGAGAAGCGAGAACACCACGCACTACATTCGACGACACAATGTAGGGTGGACACAGCTCGCAGAGCGAGCGCATGCCCACCACTTCCCGCGCAACCCTTGCTCGGTCATATGCTTCCGGCTGCTTTCGATGTCACGCGCCCACTGCCGGTGTGCGCAGCGTAGGACCCAAGGATCCGGATACTGACCGTCTTTCGCTCGAGGGACTTGAGCGCTTTCCGCACTGCAAGATCCTTCGGATGGCCTTCCAGCTCGACGAAGAACAGGTACTCGTTCTGAGAACCTTTTTTGGGAAAGGACTCGATCCAGGTGAGATTCAAGCGATGGCGTTTGAAGGCGGCCATGACATCGGCCAACGCTCCGGGCTGGTGGACTAATTCAAACAGCAGCGAGGTCTTATCACATCCGGTTCGATCGGCGACCTCCGACCCGATCACGGCAAACCGCGTGATGTTTTCCGAATTGTCTTCGACTGAATCCGCGAGGATGGATAGGCCATAGTTGACACCCGCCTGCCGACTGGCGATCGCCGCCACCCCCGGTTGCTCCGCCGCATTCTGCGCCGCGGCGGTTGTGCTGGCCGTGGCGATCGTTCGCACCTGAGGCAATTGGCTGCTGAGCCACTGGCGACACTGCGAAAGGGCCTGCGGTTTACTATGGACTTCGCGAACCTCCGGCAGCGCACACTTACCCAGCAAGCAATGATGAATCCGCATCTGCACTTCGCCGCAGATACAGACGGGCAGTCGGACAAACATCTCCAGCGTGTCCACGATGCGTCCGTCGGTCGAATTCTCAATCGGAACGATCCCGTATTGCGCATCCCCGTGGTGGATTGCTTCGAAAACGGAGCGAATGGCGGACACCGGCAATAGTTGACAGCTCTGGCCAAAGCGTTCGATCGCCGCCAGATGACTGTAGCTGAACTCCGGCCCCAAGTAGGCGACGCGAGTCGGACGAATGAGCGCCCGACATGCGCTATCCAACTCGCGGAAAACGGCGCGCAGTGCCGGTTCTTCGAGCGGCACGGAGCGGCTGTTCAACACGGCTCGTAAGGCCTCTCCCATGAGCTGAGAACTGATTTGCGAGGGATCTTCTTGCCCGGCCTTCTCGATCACGCTCGCTCGCTGCTGGATCAATTGCAGGAGTTGTCGGTCGATCCGGACCAGCTGTTTCGAAACGCTCGCGGCACGGGATGAACGCGTGCTTCGGGCTCGTTTCGGCGGCGTGGAACTACGTTTTTTACCCATCGCGGCTCATCCTCTTGCTCGATCGCTCACCATCGCGTCAACGCCCCCGAGGAGACGTCTCTCGCGTGAAATTTTTCTTACCCGGCGGAGCCGACCGCCCGCTTTGCTGCCCGCCAACACCGAGGCGGTCGTGCAGTTCTCAGGTGTCTCTTTCGAACGGAGTGTACGCACCCTCCCACGGCATGCGGTTGAGTTGGACGCGGCAGCGCCCGGGAAGGCTGTAACAGCTTTCCTTTTTCCTCCCGGCATAAAGCGAAACTCCCGACAGACCACGCCGCTCTCTTCGGGTGTGACGGCCCGACTCCCCAGAGGGAGAGTAATGCACGTTCGAACATCTCGCAAAATCGGCACCAAAAAACGGCACAACCACCCAGCCAGCTGTCAATTTGGCAGCGGGCCCGAAACAGCTCAGCTCATCATGTCAAAATGGCAGCGGAGAATTCTCCGAGGCCTGGGAGGCCGATCCGCCGCAGCTCGCAAACCATTCTCAAATATCAACTTACCAAACCAGCACCCCCTCTGGGAGGTGTGTGGCACGAGCTTTGCTCTAAAGGGTCGCGAAGCCGCGGGCGGAACCAGCGACTCGGTCGTGCTCCTCCGTCACGAGGCTCCCCAAGCAAGAGCAAAAGCAACACACAACGACATTCCGCGAACCGGAGAGCTATCGCCCCCCCGAGGGCGGTCGAAAGGAAAGGATTAAGATAATGGCACAAGGTGAAAAGATCATTGGTATCGACCTCGGCACGACGAACTCCGTGGTCGGTGTGATGGAGGGTATGGACCCAAAGGTCATCGCGAACGCCGAGGGGAATCGGCTGACGCCCAGCGTCGTCGCGTTCACGGACAAGGGCGAAACGCTGGTCGGCGAGCCCGCGCGGCGCCAGGCTGTAACCAACCCCAAACGCACGATCTACTCGATTAAGCGTTTTATGGGTCGGCGGCACAGCGAAGTGATGGCCGAAGAAAAGATGGTCCCCTACGAGATTACCGGGGGCGAGGACGATTACGTCAAGGTCAAGGCGGGCGACACGGAGTATACGCCACAGCAGATTTCCGCCATTATTCTTCGAAAGCTGAAGGAAGCGGCGGAGTCGTATCTGGGTCACAAGGTGAACAAGGCTGTCATCACCGTCCCCGCTTACTTCAACGATTCCCAGCGACAGGCCACCAAGGACGCTGGCCAGATCGCGGGCTTGGAAGTCGCCCGAATCATCAACGAGCCGACCGCCGCGGCACTCGCCTACGGCCTCGGCAAGAAAACGAACGAGAAGATCGCCGTTTTCGACTTGGGTGGCGGTACGTTCGACATCTCGATTCTGGAAGTCGATTCGACCGAAGGCAAAGACGGCGACGTGACGGTCTTTGAAGTGATCAGCACGAGTGGCGATACGCATCTCGGTGGTGACGACTTCGATGAAGTCCTAATCCACTATGTGGCCGACCAATTCAAAAAAGAACAGGGAATCGATCTCCGCAACGATACGATGGCGCTGCAACGTCTGCAGGAAGCTTGCGAAAAGGCGAAGAAGGAGCTCAGTTCGACAGCCCAGACGGACATTAATCTGCCGTTTATCACTGCGGACCAGAACGGGCCCAAGCACCTGCAAGTTACCGTCAGTCGCGCGAAGTTCGAAGAGCTGGTTGATCACCTGATCGAGCGGTGTCGCAAGCCAGTGCTGCAGGCGATGAGCGATGCGAAGCTGAAACCATCGGACATCGACGAGGTCGTGCTCGTGGGCGGTTCCACGCGGATCCCCCGCGTTCAGGCGTTAGTGCGAGAAGTCTTCGGGCGGGATCCGCACAAGGGCGTGAATCCGGACGAAGTGGTGGCGGTGGGTGCCGCCATCCAGGGCAGCGTTCTGACAGGCGACCGAAAGGACGTGCTGCTGCTGGACGTGACGCCACTGTCGCTGGGAATCGAAACACTCGGCGGCGTGTTCACGAAACTCGTCGAACGCAACACAACGATTCCCACCGAACGCAAGCAAACGTTCAGCACGGCCGAAGACAACCAGACGGCGGTCACGGTCCGCGTGTTCCAAGGCGAACGACCGATGGCCTCGGACAACCGATTGCTCGGACAGTTCAACCTGGAAGGAATTCCGCCGGCGCCGCGCGGCGTACCGCAGATCGAGGTGAAATTCGACATCGATCAGAACGGGATCCTGAATGTCTCCGCCAAGGACCTGGGAACGGGCAAGGAGCAAACGGTTCGGATCGAGCAATCCTCCGGCCTTTCCGAGGATGAAATCAGCCGGATGCGAACCGATGCCGAGGAACATGCGGCCGAGGACAAAGCCAAGCGTGAGCTGGTCGAACTGCGCAATCAGGCGGAGCAGATGTGCTTCCAGGTGGAAAAACTGATCAAGGAGCACACCGAGAAACTCAAGCCGACCGACCGCGAACCGCTGGAAAAGGCAATTCAGAAGACGCGTGACGCGGCCAAGCAGGACGATCCGGCGACGATCAAGTCCGCGATCAACGAACTGGAACAAGCCTCGCACGCTTTCAGCAAAACGCTGTACGAAGGTGCCGCGTCGGCTGGCGCTGGAGAAGCCGCACAGGACGCCGATGGTGCGTCCGACAGCTCGGGAGGAGCCGAAGACGACACGATCGACGCCGAGTTTGAGGTCAAGGATTCCTAAAGGACATTTCAAGATAACGATGACTTTTCGCTTCGAAAAACTGACGATCAAGGCCCAGGAGGCGGTTGCCACTGCGCAGTCGCTGGCCACGCAGGCGGGCAATCCGCAGATGGAGGCGGTGCACTTGCTGGCCGGGTTGCTGCAGGAATCCGACGGAATTGTACAACCGCTGCTGCAGAAAATCGGTGTCCATCAGTCGCAGTTGGAGACGGTGATTGAATCCGAGCTCCAGCGGTTGCCACGTGCATCCGGCGGAGGCTCCCCGCCGGTCGGTCAGGATCTTGCCCGAGTCCTGCAAGGGGCGCAGGATGAAGCCGATCGCATGAAGGATGAGTTCGTTTCGACCGAGCACCTTCTGCTGGCGCTGACGAAAGTCGAGACACCTGCTCAACGTCTGCTGCAAATGCACGGAGTCCGTGAGCAGGACTTACTGAACGGACTGCAATCGATTCGCGGTTCGGCACGCGTCACCGACGAGTCACCGGAGGCCAAATTCCAGGCGCTGGAGAAGTATGGCATCGACCTCGTCGAACGGGCGAACGCGGGAGAACTGGATCCGGTTATCGGTCGCGACAAAGAAATCCGGCGGGTAATGCAAGTGCTCTCGCGGCGAACGAAGAACAACCCAGTGCTGATCGGCGAACCCGGCGTCGGCAAAACAGCCATTGCCGAGGGATTGGCGTTGCGGATTGTGCAAGGAGATGTGCCGCAGAGCTTGAAGAACAAGCGCGTCATCGCGCTCGACATGGGAGCGTTGATCGCTGGAACGAAGTTCCGCGGCGAGTTCGAGGAACGATTAAAGGCCGTTCTGCGCGAGGTCGAATCGGCGAGCGGTTCGGTGGTACTGTTCATTGACGAACTGCACACGGTCGTGGGAGCAGGTCGCGCCGAAGGTGGTTCCGACGCAGCCAACCTGCTGAAACCCGCGCTGGCCCGCGGCAAGCTGCGGTGCATCGGAGCAACGACGCTGGACGAGTACCGCCAGTACATCGAAAAAGATGCCGCGTTGGAGCGACGATTCCAACCGGTCTTTGTCGATGAACCGACGGTCGAAGATACGATCGCGATCCTGCGTGGGCTCAAACCGCGTTACGAGGCACACCACAATGTCAAGATCAAGGATTCGGCACTCGTCGCCGCCACCCGCCTCTCGCACCGATACATCACTGATCGATTTCTGCCCGATAAAGCAATCGACTTGGTCGATGAAGCGGCAAGCCGCTTGGCAATGGAGCTGGAAAGTGTGCCGACCGAGATCGATGAAGTCCAGCGCAAACTGACGCAGTTGGAACTGGCCGCGCGGCAACTGGCCGGCGAGGAAGAACAGACGGCACAGGAGCGGCTGGCGGCGGTCGAGGCCGAGATGGAGGAGTTGCGAAAGCAATTAGCAAGCCTCCGCGAACAGTGGGAAGCGGAAAAACTGGGCCTGGGAGACGTTCAAAAGGTCCGCCAGGAACTGGAGAAGGCAGAGCACGAATTCCGGCAACTGGACGCTGCGATCAAAGAGAAACAGGCCCTCGGCCAGCCGGTCAGCGAAGCGGACTACCAACAGCTCTTTGAGTTGGATGTTCGGATGCGCCGCCTGCGGGAGCGAGTGGAATCCGAAGCGGACGATCAGCCCACCGATGCTGACCGAACGGTCACCAGCCGCCGACTGCTTCGACAACAGGTCACCGAGGAAGAGATCGCCGAAGTGGTTAGCTCCTGGACCGGTATCCCCGTGGCACGGATGGTCGAGACGGAAAAGGCGAAACTGCTGGTAATGGAGGAGCGGCTCCATCTGCGCGTCGTCGGACAGGACGAAGCCGTGGAAGCCGTCTCGAATGCCGTTCGTCGAAGCCGTAGTGGACTGCAGGATCCGAATCGGCCGATCGGTTCGTTCCTCTTCCTGGGACCCACCGGCGTGGGCAAGACCGAGCTTTGCAAGGCGCTGGCGGAAGTACTGTTCGACGACGAACACGCGATGGTGCGATTGGACATGAGCGAATTCATGGAGCGACATACGGTCAGCCGATTGATCGGCGCTCCGCCCGGTTACGTCGGGTACGAGGAAGGTGGCAAGCTGACCGAATCCGTGCGCCGACGGCCCTACTGCGTGATCCTGCTGGACGAAATCGAAAAAGCTCACCGAGATGTGTTCAACATCCTCCTGCAAGTGCTGGATGATGGTCGCCTGACCGACAACCACGGACATACCGTGGACTTCAAGAATACGCTCGTGGTCATGACGAGCAATATTGGCAGCCAGGCAATCCAGCAGATCGCCGAAGAAGGTGGGGCCGAGGAAGAGATTCGTGCCGCAGTGATGGACAACCTGAAAGGCCATTTCGCGCCCGAGTTTCTGAACCGAATCGACGAAACCATCATCTTCCATCCGCTCCAACGTTCCGAGATCCGCCGAATCGTCGATCTGCAAATCGAGCAGCTCGCAAGACAACTCGCCGAGAACGATCTGACACTGTACGTCACGGATGCTGCCCGCAATCAAATTGCCGCGGAAGGATATGACCCGACGTTCGGCGCTCGACCGCTGAAGCGATCGATCCAGCAACGCCTGCAGAACCCGTTGGCCACGGAGATCCTGCGCGGGGAATTGACCGCCGGTAGCGGAATCGAGATCGACCATCGGGACGGCGCATTCACCTTCGAACGCCGCGACGCGGATGGGCAAACGACCACCGTGGAAACGACCTCCGTGCAATAGTGCGCATCGCACGGACAGGTAACGTTCGTGGCGATGTTTCCACCGAGCAGAACGGGCGACGAAACGCGACAAGGAAGAGTTACGCGCTGTAACCATCCGGCGAAAAGCGACGGCCGAGCGATTTCCCACGAGCGTTCGGCATGCGCACGTCGGGCACGGACGCAAACGGCATATCGATGCCGTAAGTCGGCGTTGCAAGTTGGCGTTGTAGGGTCGGCGTTGCAGAGTTGGTGTTGTAGGGTGGTGCGGTAAGGGTGGTGCGGTAGGGTGGTGCGGTAGGGTAGTAGTAGGGCGTGGGCTCAGCGCAGCGCAAGCCCACCACAAGTCGAATCGAAGCAGCAGAGCAACCTCGTCGCGAGCTCACCAGATATACGTCGATACCACACGATTCAAACGGTCGGCAACTTCGGCAGGTTGCAGCGGCTGCCGTTCAGTTGGCAGAAGCTGGTGGGCTCGCGGTCGCTGCGCGAACTGAGCCCACCCTACCGCGTGGGTTGCGATTCAAGTAGAAGCTGGGGGGCTTGCGCTCGCTGCGCGAACGGAGCCCACCCTACCGGATCAATTGCGATCCGAATCACGAGGTTGGTCGCGAGCCGAATCGTCGGGTTCATTGCGATTCAGATCGCGCGAGCTGGCTCGGTGGCTTCCATCAAATCGTCGATCGCTAGAGAATCCGATTCGCCCAGTTCGGGATCGTCGTCAAAGAGCGATTCCAGCGCCGCATCAATCAACCTCTGTTGCGTGGAGCTGGGGGACTGGGGAACAACCTCCTCGCCAATGGATGCCGCTGGCGATGGCTCGACGGCCGCTTCCGGTACGGGGTGCAAGGCGGCGCCAAGCGGCACTGTTTCTTGCGCGAAAGCGACGGAATGGGGACGGGCAACGGCTTGCTCGTAATCGCCCGTTTGGAAGGAAAGCACAAAGTCGAGCGAATCGAATTCGCCATTGCCATCCCAGTCGCCCGTTTCCCAGAGGGAGTTTCCCGGGATGTTGTCTTCGTACTCGCCTGCCTGGAAAACGAGCGCAAAGTCGAGCGAATCGAAAACTCGATCAAGATTCGCATCGCCGTACGTCGAGTCGAGGATCCCGTAGATCATCTCATCGCGGTCTGCATCATTGACCAATCCATCGTCGGTCAGGTCGTAGCGGAGGTCCGGTGTTGGCGAGCGGAGCTGGACGAACAGCAGATTGATGTCCGCTGCATCGACAATGCCGTTGCCATCGAAATCCCCACGCAACGGGCAATCGTCCTGGCGTCGGATCGGCGGCAATCCAGGAAACGGCATCGTTGCCATACGTCGTCGCCGACGCCGCTGCAGCGACTGGCCGGTCCCATCCGCCTCGGTCGGCCAGGGCAGCAGGTCATCGTACAGCACTTCGTCCTCGGTGACGGTGGGTGTTTCCTCGGGATCATCGGGCGGGGGTGCCACAGCACGCTCCAAGCGAACCAGGTCACCGCCGTTTCCGAGTTGTCCGTCGTATCCTCCAACCAGCATGACCGTCTCATCGATACCATAGTGAACTTGGAAAGCGTCCAATCGGTGAGCATTCGAGGCCGATGTCGGGTTGAACGGAAGGACGAGGAGCGTCTGCCCTGGCCCCAGATCGACGGGTGACGCGGATTCAAAGTCAAAGTCGATGCCACCTCGAATTTGCCATCCCGCCAAGCTGACAGACTCCATGGTCGGATTCACAATCTCGACAAATTCCAGGTCGTCATCGGTAATCTGCGGGTCAATCGCCAGGGCGGCGTTCGACGGTGCTCCGGGATTGTACTGAACCTCACTGAAGACCAACGGCCCGACGCGTGGTGACGAGTTCACATCGCCCATCGTAACCTGTTGCATCGTCGTCAGCCGGCCGACCGCATCCGGATAACGCCCGAACGATTCTCCTTGAATGGCGCCGCCAAAGTGCACGTCGTCGACGAAGGAGATGATCTGGCCGGAAGCATCGAGAACCGTGACCCACACATCATCGCCATCGATCCCGTCGAGTTCAAAATCATGCGGCCCCGGGTTGCCAGGCGAGGGATTAAAATCGGCCTCGCTAATTACAAAAAACTGCCCCGGCGCCAGCGTCGTCCCCGAGCGAAATCTGGTACTTCTGCGGATTCGTTCCTGAGTTACTCACGTACCAGCCACCGATCGCGATCGTCTGCGTTGCCGGCATTGTAGAGCTCGATCGCATCGAGTGGATCTACGTTCGGATTCGGATTGCTGAGTACTTCATTCACCACGACACCCACGTCGGCGCGGCGTCGGCGGCGGGCGAACCACCTGCCTCGGTGCTGCCGCGCCAATGATAGTGCTTGTCCATCTGATCCGCCGGCGTAGTGAGCGGATCAATCAGGACGAGCGAGGCCCCCACGCCGTCAGGGCTTTCCGACCAGGGATCATTCGTGCCGTACTCGAATTCGACGATTGGATTCCCTTGCGCGTCATCCAGCTGGATCCGCTCGCCCTGGTTGCTCAGATTGCCTTGATACTGTCCAAGTATCCGGCTCGGATCCACGCTCGGGTAAGCCGCGAGAAACGCGGGCAGATCTTCTACGATCAGGGCGTATTGCCCCGGCAGCAACTGCACACCGTCGGGAATCACAAACGGTTCACTCGGACCATCCGAAAGCGTCACGCCGGACAGGTCGAGCGTGGTCGCCTCTGCGCCACTACTGATATTCTGCAGCTCGACAAACTCCGTGGCGTCATCCAGCCCGCGCGGATTGTAATGCAGTTCGGTAATCCGCAGGAAACGTTGTGCGTCGGTCGATTGATCCGGCGTTTCCAACGTATCGATCAACGTTCCGTCGCCGGCGATCAGTTGAATCGTCTCGCCCCGACCGGACAGATGGCCATCATAGTTCCCCTGCACCAGCAAGCTTTGTCCGCCGGAAGGACCCGTGTCTCGAGCCCGGAAGATGCTCACATCGGGGGTAGCGTACAGCGACATCCCGGCGGGAATAATCGTCCCCGGGCGGAATCGATGTTGGATACCGCCCGCCAGTCGCCATCCGGAGATATCCACTGCATCGTCGGTCGGGTTATCGATTTTGATGTATTCCTCGTCCTGATTGCCACTTTCCGGCATCGCATCGAAATCGTCCGGATCAAAACGCAGCGGCGGATTGCCCTCCTGTTCGTGCGGGATCCCGGCGATCTCGACGTCCGCGATCACTCCGTCGATCAACTCCGGCAGGACGAACATATCGGAACTGGATGTGGAGGAATTCAAAGCGTGGATGGCCAGGACATTCTGCCCGGGCTGCAATTGGTCGACGAAGTCGGAAATCCGGAAGTTCTCGAATTCCAGCCCAGCGGAAGTGGGGTGCGAGTACGAGCGAGAATCGTAATATTGCTGGCCCTCCTCACGCAGGCGAGTTCGTGCGATTTCCTCCCCGTTCAGATAGGCCACAAAGCCGTCGTCGTACTTCATCCGCAGCGTCATGTGCTCGATCGCGGAGGGGTCGTCGATCTGGAACGGAATCCGTACAAAGATCGACGTTCCGTCGGGAACGGTATCCGTCGGCTTGACTTGCGTTTTGATGAGATGATCGAAATCGTCGGGGGAATTCTCGTAACCGATCCCCGTTTGCCCAATCGCCCAACTACTGTCGTCAAAGGTTGTCGTCGTCCAGCTGTTTCCCAACAGGTTGTCACCCGGCACAAAATAGCGCCCCGTGGTAAATTCGGGAATCAGTATTTCCGTCGTGTTATCCAGCATGTCGACACTGTGCGTCACGTAGAGATGCTGGCGACGGACCTCCAGATAATCTTCCTTGACGATCTCGACGGCTTCCGCGAAGGTCTGATCTTCGCCCCAACGCCAGCGCGGGTTCGCCCACCGCTGCTTATCCAGGTCCGCATCGCCCGCCATCGTTTCCAGGTAGTAATCCCAGCGCTGGTCGAACACACTATCCGTCGTGCCGGGTGGGCCGAGCAACTCGTCCATCGACGTCCGCAGACGGCGCAGATACATCTGGCGAATGATCGGGTCATTCAGCAGCGCATCCATCAACCGATTCCAGTGGTTGTTCCACTCCCGATGCTGTTGAATATTCACCAGCGGATGGGACGGCTGAATCACCGAAAGATCGTGCCCGGGACGCGGACCAAACGTAATTTGGTCGACGTCGGCATAGATCACATCGGAGAAGGAGGTACCGACCCAATTCGATCCCCAGGTCAGATCGTGATCCCAGGGAATGTACAACCATTCTCCGCTGCCTTCGGTGTCTCGATACAGGAAGTGATTCTTGTGCGGATTGTCATTCTGGTGCACGAGCACCGTCGCCACGAGATAATTCAAGGTCGCCGGCAGATCCACATTGTCGAACAGGTAGGCCCGCAGCTCGTCGCCCCGCAGTCGATTGACTTGCGTAATAAAGGTCTGCAAGTCCGACATATCTTCGTCCGTGCGGGTCTTCTTGCGGGCTCCGCTGGTCGACGTGAATTCGTTGTAGAACTTGTACAGGGCTCCATTGTCATCCAGCCCTTCGCGTTCCAGCATCTCGTCATCCGGTTCTTCGATGAAGACGAACACGCCATAGAATTCGTTATTCCGAATCACGTGCATTGGGAAGGATATCGAGCTGGGCGCACCGACCATCGAATACGCTTCGAAGGCCAAGGGCTGCCGGACGTACGCCTTGTCGCTGGCCGAGGAGTTCAGATTGAATTCCTCGACCGGCTTGTAGGCCGGGTCGAACTCGAATCGTTCTTGATCAAAATCGAACTTAAAGTGGGTCTTGCCAACCGGATTATTGGCAGTACTGCCACCGCGTTGGCGAACAAACATATTGTCGTAGAACTGGCCGTTCCAGTAGAGCTGTGCGCGCGTCCCGGAGCGTGAGCCGGCTGCGCTCTGGTTTTGTACCCACCAATGCAACACCGGCAGTTCCGCGTCGATGCTCGGATCAACCACCAGCGCCCCGAAGTACTGGGGCGTTTCCTCTCTTGGTTCCAGCACTTGATAATTGGGCAACACACCGGACGTGCCCTCGGAGTCCGTGGCTCGCACAAACCAGCGGATCATCTCGCCTGGCTTCGCGATGCCTCCGGGAATGGTTCCGGTGTAGATCCCGTCACCGGCCTGTTGGTCGGGTCCCATTCCGTCATCGAACATCGTCGTCGTGATTTCCGCGTCGTACATCACGCGATAGACCAACTCCACGCTGCTGACGTCTTGCAGCGTACGCACGATTTCGGCGGTGACGACCAGCGACTGGTCTTGCGTCGGCTCGTGCGGCGTGTGAACGACATCCTCGACCAGGGGCCCAAGTTGCTCGGTCACGGCGGCGTTGTTTTGACCGGGCGTCGGCGTGGTCAGATAACCCACCTCCCCCACGTCGACCGTGATCACCGAGGCAGTCAGCGTCGGCAGCAGCAACAGATCCGGATTGTCAGCGGCGACATTCAGCAGTTGGAACGCCAGGACGTTTTCCCCCGCGTGCAGCAGATCGCGTGAATCGCTGATGTTGATCACTTCCGGCACGACGGCATCTCGGTCGGCTTGCGAGCGACTGGCCACGGCGTCGAACGGCAGCCGTTCGTCCTCGTTACCCAACGCGTTGCGCCGCGCCACTTCACCTCCGTTGATGTAGGCCACAAAGCCGTCGTCGTACTGGACCTCCAGCGTCAACTGGTTGAAACGGTCCGCATCGAGAACGTCAAACGGAATGCGAACGTACAGCGAAGTTCCTTGCTCGAAGATCGCTTCCTGGACATCCGTAGCGATGAACGGGCCGAAGTCCTCCGACTCGCCTCCGCCCCCTGGTTCACCTTCGTGCATCAGCGAGTAGATCTGCTGGTTGGTCAGTGCCTTGTCGAACACCGCGACCTCGTCAATCACTCCCTTGAAATGATTTCCCGAAGCGTCGAAGATCCCACCGCCGCCAATATTAAACCGGTCGTTCGAATTGCCGTAACTGCCCGTGGGGGTACCGCCGGTCTGGACCAGCTCCCCGTCGACAAACAGCCGCAATTCCATCCCCGTGCCCACGACCGCGATGTGATGCCACTCCTCCATCGGCAGGTTGTAGTCGTAGTCCAGCGAGCCTCCTCCCGGGGTCCAGACCTGGAGGCGATCGGGAGTGATGAAGCCAAACTCGACAACATCATTCTGTCCCCACAGTCCCACTCGGCCCGCAACCTGCAGAGAGGGCTTGATCAGGCCCATCATCGTGAACTCGGAGCGGTAGTTCAGCACGGACTGCGAAGTCGTCACCGAATCGTTATTGCCGTCGTACTTCGTCGCGAGGTTGTCGTCACCGAAACCGTACCGCGGCTCATTCAGGCCCGGTCCCGGTTCGCGAAAGTTGCTGCTCACAAACCGGTTGTAGGTGCCATTCAAGGCGGAACCGAGCGAACCCAGATTCACCGCCGGCACATTCTCCGTTTCTTCAAACCGCCAGTAGCCGAGCGGATCCAGGGCGAGAATCGATTCGACCATCGGATCGAGCTCGGCAGCTCCCGTGTCGTATCCCAATCCGGTGGGACCGGTCGACCAAGCAGCGTCGTTAAACTCCAGATAGGTCCACTGATCTTGCAGCAGGTCGCTGCGCGGAACGTGGTAGCTGGCGGTCGCGCCAGACTCAATCAGCGGCGTCTGCGCCACATCCGGCGTGACACCGTAGGCCACGTCCGTCACCTGCGTGGGATACTCGGGAGCAAAATCCTGCAGGACGGTCATCCCATCCGTACCCACCAGAGCCAGATAGTCCCCGCCCCGGGACAGCCGGAAATCGGCATGCAGCTCGCTGTCCGGATCGTCTCGGTCCTTGCCGGAGGCGAAGACAAGCTGGTAGCCGCCGGGACCGAGCGTCACCGCCGGCAACCGCCACCCGGTCAGGTCGTCGCTGTTATCAGTCAGCCAGTAGCCATCCAGGTTGACCGGTGTGTCGCCAGGATTGAACAGTTCAATCCAGTCGGAATAGTCCCCGTCCTCGTCCTGGAGCGTCTGCGCGTTGTCAGCCATGAACTCACTAATCACTGGCGTGACCGCCAACAAGTCTCGTCGCTCCAGACTCTCGAGCAACAGGCCTCGACGTTTTCTTCCGCGTGGTGCTTTCAGTGACCTGATCATGCGTCTCAAGTTGCCTTTCCGCCGTCGTAGAAACGGGTCCCCCGAAGATTGATCCAGTCTCTATTCCGCCAGACGGCGGACCTGAAGTCAAGTGTTTTAGTGTTTTAGTGTTTTCGACGAGTTAGGCTCCCAGTAGTGGATGGGCTGGAAGCCCATCGTACGGGACAGGCTGGAAGCCATGTCCCACCACAGGCTGGAAGACTTGATCCACAGGCTGGACTCAGCGCTTGACCCACAGGCTGGAAGTCTTGACCCGCAGGCTGGAAGTCTTGTCCCACGGGCTGGAAGTCTTGTCCCACAGGCTGGAAGTCTTGACCCACAGGCTGGAAGTCTTGTCCCACAGGCCCGCTGGTGGGATGGACTTCCAGTCCGTCCCGTTCGTTGGCCTTCTCAGGCCAACATTCCCGCGTTCGATCCTTCAGGAAAGCGCCTGCGGGTCGTCGGGCGAATCGACCACTCGCCATTCTTCCGCTTGGAGATTGAATTCCGTGATTCGGTCGATGGGCAGTTTCAGGTACCGGCCGTGAGCTTCGACCGCGACCGATCCGTCGGCCAGCAGGATTTCCCCCGTTCCTTCGAAGAGCCGGCGTGTTTCGCGAGTGATCCGCCCCAGGACCCGAATCTCCTGCTCCAGGGGAATCGGCTTTCGAAACCGGGTCTTCAGCTCGATCGTCACCCCCCACAGCTGATCGCCGCATCGCATCCGAATCGCCCGCCCGATGGTCTCGTCGAGGATGGCCGCCGCCATGCCCCCGTGCAGTCGATGCGGGTATCCCTGATGCTGTTCCCGACCGGTGAACAGGGCCACCAACTGCTCGCCTTCCGTTTCATAGAAGGACGCCTGCAGCCCGGATTCGTTCTTCAGGCCGCACACAAGACACATTCTGGAGTTGGGCTGCTTCGCTGTAACCTGACCCGACATGAATCGAACCACCTCGTGCAATGTCAGACTATTGTTGGGGGGGGGTGGTCCGAAAAAAGGGTCAGGGATCCCAAGTGCGCAGCACCCGAGGGGCGATTCCAGCGTCTGGTTCCTGCCCCCTTCTTTCGAGCCTCACGGCGATCGCTTACCGGAAGAGCATTCCGGCATATCCGACGACGCGGGACGTGTCGCCCGAGGTGTCGGCGCTCGTACCGTACGCCACCTTCTCGGCTTTCGTCAACGCCCCCAGATGCTGGAGGCACTCCAGCACGATGCAGGCGGGCAAGACACCGCACATGCTGATGTGCTGGTCCCGCACGGTGTGGTAGACGTTGACCGGGTCGAGTGACTCGAGCGCTTCGAGCGCCAGAGCATCGACGCGGCGTGTCTCGGCGTCACTGGCGAAGTGATTCATGTCGCTGGAAATCACCAACAGCGTCGGCTCGGCATGCCGGCGAAGAACCTCGGCCAGACCGCGACCGAACGCCTGGCAGCGCGGCAGGCTGCTGCTGCCGACCGCGATTCCCACCACGCGTGCCGCGGGGGCGAATCGAGCCAGCAGTGGCAATTCCACCTCGATCGAATGCTCCTGCTGATGGGCCTGCGCATCCAGCTGCAGGCCTTCGATTTCCTGGCAAAGCTCATCGGCTAACTGCGGGTCCGAGGGAATCGTGAGCCCGGGCAATGACCAGGCCTCACAGGGCGCGACGGCCCATTCGACACCGAGCGAGGTGTGTTTCGGCCCGATCACGATTACCGTGTCGGGTATCTCAATGCGTCGCAGCACATCGGCGGCAATTCTCCCGGAATAGACCCATCCGGCGTGCGGCACGAGGGCGGCCTTCCACGGCTGTCGGCGCAACGGAAGACTCCGGAACCAATTGCCCCAGCATGTGAGACAGCTCGTCCGCTTGCTGCGGATAAAACATGCCGGCGACGGCGGGCGGACGGACACGAGGGCCGCGCGCGGCGCGAGGTACGTTCGTCACCACCATGGGCGTTGTCGTCGCCTGCACCAGGAAACTGTGAATCGACGCCGACTCGGGCACCGAGATCTCCGCCTGCTGTCGGGCCAACTCCAGCAATTCCTCTGCACTCCGTCCAGGATCCAATACCCAGGCGGAGCGAGAGCCCTGGCTGACCAGCAGCGCGCGACGCCGCGGATCCACGCCGGCTAAATCCGGATCCGCAACACTTCCGTGAACAGCCGGGTCGTGCAACAGGCCGATTTCGACCCGCACGTCTTCCGGTGTCAGCTGCTGCCGATTCTCGGCACGGAGCCGGTGACCGGCTGTTTCACAGAGTTGAAACAGGGATGCCTGGATCGGCACGGGCTTTCGAAGCGACAAACGCGAGAACGAGAGGGGAGCCGCGCGATCCGCCACCTGGATCTGCACCTGGATGCCGTGGACCGACCCGTCGGAACATCCCGCCAGGTAGTAGGTTGGCACCGCACCGCAGGCGACAGCACTCACATTCTGGCAACAGAAGCGCTACCAACTGCCCCAATTCGGTCTCGCTCAGGCAAAGCTGTTCCGTGTCCTCGGCCGGCAGCAGTACGCTCGAGTCGAAATCGCCACGAATCACGTACCCTTCGAAGGTAGCCAGTGCTACGTCTTGTTCGCGCCAGGCGGTGGGCGGCAGCCCCGCCTTCAAACAAACCTGCTGCAGGAACGCCTCGGCGTCCAGACCATGATCCTCGGCGACACCCGGCAACAGCAGGCCGCGGGCCTGCCCCTGTTGGATTTGGAGCCCGTGTCGGCCAATCTCGACTTCCTTGATTCGGGCATCGCCCTGATTGCGAATCGGCCGGCGCCCATAAAGCAGCCAAATCTCAAATTGCAGGTAGGGCAGTTCCGAAACCGAAACACTAGGCAGTCGCACATCACCCGTGGCGGACGTCACAGCGGACTCCTGGATCGCGCTGGCCAAGGTGGACTGACGCCCCAAGAAACCACAACAACCGCGCAGATGGCCCTGCCGCTTGATCGAGACAAAACAGCCATACACCGGCAGCGAGGCGGCACCGGCCAGATCGCGATCAGAGAATCGCACGTGCTCGCCGCGGACGGCCGCCTGCACGATTTCGCTCACCGCGTGAAGCACGACCCGTTCCTGACCGCTCGTTAACGCCGGCCGAGGTACGTCCCCGGTCGACGAAGGAACCGTCTTGGATTGCGTCATCTTCGGGTCTCCCTTCGGCGGCAGCACCGCCGGTTTCGAGGACTCGATTGCTGCCTTCGCTGCCACAGCATCCTTGAGTGACGAAGCCGCACAGTCACGAGCGGGCGGTGGAGCAAAATCGGCGATCTGCACTGGCAAGCGTCGGCGGCCCCAATGGCCGGGACTCGGTTCGAAGCGACCAGCAATCTCTTCGCCGCACCGACCACAACGTCCCTCGCACAGATCGTACGTCCCCAATTCGTACCAGTTCCGCTCGATCACGAGGTTTCGACAGCGCGGGCAGTATGTACTCTGGTGCGTCCGGTCGTCCACATTCCCCACGTAAACATACTGGATCCCCATCCGCCGCGCGAGGTCATAGGCCCGCAACAATGTCTCGGGCGGCGTGGCCGATCGGTCCCGCATGCGAAAATCCGGGTGAAAAGCGGTGAAGTGCAGCGGCACTCGATTTCCCAGATTCGTCAGAATCCAGTCGCACATCCGCCGGAATTCGTCGTCACTATCGTTCGCATCCGGGATCACCAGGTTCGTAATTTCTACCCAGACGTCGGTTTCCTGCTGCAGCCAAGCGAGTGTATCCAAGACAGGCTGCAGGTGAGAGAGTGTCCATCGCCGGTAGAACTGCTCTTGAAACGCTTTCAGGTCGACATTCGCCGCGTCGATGAATCGGAAAAACGACGACCGGGCAGAGGCGGTGATGTAACCGGCGGTCACCGCTACGGTGTGAATTCCGCGGTCGCGACAGATCCGCGCGGTGTCGATCGCGTATTCGGCCCACACCACCGGATCGTTGTAGGTGAAAGCGACACTTCGGCAGCCCAACTCGACCGCCGCAGTGGCGATCGTCTCTGGCGTCGCTGCCTCACTCAGTTGTCGCACCTCCCGCGATTTCGAGATCGACCAGTTCTGGCAGAACTTGCATCCCAGATTGCAGCCCGCGGTCCCGAAGGACAGGACACTGGTTCCCGGCAAGAAGTGGTTGAGCGGTTTCTTCTCGATCGGATCGACGCAAAAACCGGTACTGCGACCGTACGTGTTCAGCACCATCTGTCCGTCGCGGTTTTCTCGCACGAAGCAAAAGCCGCGGTCGCCCGGTTGCAGAGAGCAGGCTCGCGGACAAAGATCGCAAAGGATGCGACCGTCCGGGCCGTCGTGCCACCAACCGCCGAATCGAGCCCCGTCCGGCAGGGAATCGTCTTGCGGCGGCTCGGTCAGCACTCGAGTCATCTTCCGTCGGTCGGTTCAAGAGCGGAAAGCGAGCGTGTCAGGCAGATGAGAAGGAACGATTCCTTCGATTCGCGCCTCCTGCTCATTATTCACCAGCACCTACCGAAATCCAACCGGATGGCTCCTTGTCTGCCCTGAGCAGGAGTTCTTGTCCGTCAATCGTCCTGGTGGCTCTGGAAGAAATCTTCACGAACACACCGCTCGACGACGCGACCATACTCGTTCAGGCTGCGACGCTGACCAACGGAATGCCAGGGGCCGACTTCGGCAAGCTCCGGCATGACCTCGATCAGCTGATCCATCAACATGCGTGCCATCCGCTGGACGTCCGACGGACCGCCCTTGTCGTGAATTGCGGCCGCCGTCTTCATCAGACGGACCATCCGGGCTCGTTCCAGCACCGGACGCGACAATGGGGGCGATGGATCGTCCAGCAAATCGATCAGCGGCACATCCAGAACTTGCTGCCACCGCAGTAACTCGCTGATGGTCAGGTCGCTGCCGGGGTCCTCCTGTCGACGTACGGTAGCGACGTCGGTTTTCAATTGGCGAGCCGCAGTCCGCAGCGAAACGCCTTGTTCCTTCCGCACCTCCGCAATGCGGTGCAAATGCCGAGGGGGACGATCCCCCCCCCTTTCCCGATACTGAGGGCGGGCACGGTACGAACGGTGTCGCAGGGAAGTGATCTGGGGCGATGGACATGGCAACCTCACCTCCAGGACCCGCGGGGAGCGGACCCAAGATCTCGTGGCTTGATAACGGACGAAGTGGGCGACGAAGAAAAGTCGGATCGCCGCGCGGATGAGATGGCGCACACAGTCACGGATCAAGCTCAGCGCTGGAGCGGTCCGGCACCCGCGTGCTTCGCGAGAAACCCCCAGAACAGGGGGATTCAGCTCTCACATCAACGGCGAGAAGGGACTCCTTCTGAGAACTGGGCCGACACTCGGATTGCTATCCCGTGCCCCGTGTCAGCAATTTTCGGCCCTAAACCTGCCTTGTTAGCCCAATCATGGCAGGCCTCCATATTGTACAACGCTCGAGAGATACTGGAAGTACTCAGGGGCCGGCCCGCTGTCGCTCCGCCACTTTTCCGGATTTCCTGCTGCAAACCTTACGTTCCGCCGGACCGTAGAGGAAGTTTCGGACGGGCCGTGTCCCACGCGCTTATCAAGCAGGCGCCTTTTGATATGCTGGAAGTTATCAGCTTATCAGCTCCTCACTTGCGTCACGTCTTTCCGCGTCCAGTTCTTCGGTCGCGCCCCGGTCCATCCGATCTGGACCGACGACGTCGCTGGGCAAGGCGAATGGCAGCGGGGACACCCCAGGGGAACGGAGTGCGCGCCAACGTGACGAAACGGCGGAGTAGAATCGGATGGGGGCCGAGCGACGGACTCGGATTGAGGCAAGCGTTATTTTTACGAGTGTTCGGTGAATTCTCCGGGTTGTCGATGAAACGGTCTCCCTCGTCTCAAGCTGCGAGGTTCCTGTGCTGGCCCCTTCCATCTGCCGGATCGCTTTACCTTTCACCACCTTCATTTCGCCGTAAGTAAGAGAACCGACTTTGTTACGCATCGATCGACTTCACCTGACGTCGGGGGCCGTGATCCGTATGGTCGCCGACGCGGTCTTGCTGCAGGTCGCGCTCCTGCTGGCTTTGGCGGCCCGGTTTTACACTGTCGTCGCGTTCGAAGACTTGGGGGGCATGACCGTCAGCGAGTTGCTGTCCATGTATCAGAGTTGGTACATCAAGACCGCGATTCCGTTAACTGTTCTGTGCCTGGTCGTCTTTCACTTGACCGGTTTCTACACACGGGGCGTCACCTACCAGAGTCGCTACAAAGTTCTGGTTGTGATTCAGGCGGTTTCCGTCAGTTACCTGATCTACATCAGTGCGATTCTGTTCTTTGACATTCACAATGGTCGACTTTCGTTTGCCAAATCGGCGATGTTGCTGGCATGGCTGTTCAGCATCATTCTGTTGGCGGGAGCCCGAGTGTGGAACCAGATCTGGCAACGAGCGGCGCAGCCGGAGGAATCGCCACGACCGGTCGGGGCAGCGGCCCTGCAGCGCCGAATCCTGGTGATTGGAGGCGGGGGCTATATCGGTTCGGCGCTGGTACCAAGACTCTTGGATGCCGGATTTCGAGTCCGGGTTCTGGACATCATGATGTACGGTCGAGCTCCGTTGGAGCCGGTACGTGATCATCCCAATCTGGAACTGCTGGAAGGCGACTTCCGCCATGTCGATAATGTCGTGCAAGCGATGCGGGATGTCGATTCGGTCGTCCACCTGGGAGCGATCGTCGGCGATCCGGCGTGCAAGCTGGATGAATCGTTGACGATCGACATCAATCTTTCCTCCACACGGATGATCGCGCAGCTGGCCAAATCGCACAACGTGCAACGCTTCGTGTTTGCCAGTACCTGCTCGGTCTACGGCGCTCGCCCCGAGATGCTGGATGAGCGTTCGGAAGCTCGTCCCTTGGGGATCTACGGAACGACGAAATACGCTTCGGAAAAAGTGTTGCAGGACCTTTCGGCGTCGGACTTCGGGCCAACGATACTCCGTTTCTCCACGATCTATGGACTCTCCGGCCGCACGCGGTTTGATCTGGTGGTCAACCTCTTAACGGCCAAAGCGAAGATTGACGGCGAAATCACGGTCCATGACGGTGATCAGTGGCGGCCCTTTGTACACGTCGACGATGCGGCCCGGGCCATTGTGGCGGTGTTGCAGGCGCCGGTCGAAACGGTTAGCAACGAGATCTTCAATGTGGGCTCGAGCGAGCAGAATTACACGATTCGCCAGATCGGGGAATTGATTCACCAGCAGGTGATTTCAGCCGAGCTGATCATATCGGAATCGGGCCAGGACGGTCGGGACTATCGCGTGGATTTCGGCAAGATCCGCCGGCTGCTGGATTTCCATCCCACCTGGACGGTGGAAGATGGCATTCAGCAGGTCCTGGAAGCGATCGCGAGCGGTCGGGTGCAGGACTACCGCGATCCGCAGTACAGCAATGTCGCCTTTCTGACGCAGGAGGGTACGTCCGGCTTGGAGCGTGACCGCTGGGCGCGACAGCTCTTGGAGGATCTCAACAGTCCCCACTGATCCAAGCCGAACGTTCTACGGCCGTGTCGGCAAGCGAGCGTTGGACCTGATGCTCGCCACTCTGGCCGGTTTGCTGCTCACGCCCCGTCATACTTCTGGTGGCAGCCATCGTGCGCTGGCGGCTCGGGGCACCGGTCTTATTCCGCCAGGCTCGCGCCGGCCGGCACGGCAAACCCTTCACGCTCTACAAGTTCCGCACGATGCGGGAGGCGGTCGACGCGGATGGCCAACCGCTGCCTGACGAGCTGCGTCTCACGCGTTGCGGCAGCCTGCTCCGCTCGTTGAGTCTCGATGAGCTACCGCAGTTATGGAACATTTTGCGCGGCGACATGAGCGTTGTGGGGCCGCGTCCGTTGCTGGTACGTTACTTGCCGCGGTATTCTCGCGAGCAGGCCCGGCGGCACGATGTCCGTCCGGGGATCACCGGTTGGGCGCAGATTCATGGCCGAAATGCTCTCGATTGGGACGAGCGATTTCGGCTCGATGTCTGGTACGTCGACCACTACGGCCTGACGGTCGACTTGCAGATCCTGCTGCGGACGGTAGCCTGTGTCCTCATGCGACAGGGGGTCAGCGCCGAGAATCATGTGACGATGTCGGAGTTTCTGGGACCCACGACCGCCAACTGCTGTGACAGGACCGACCGTGCCAAGTAGTCCGCCTTTCGAGATCGTGATCATCGGCGCCGGTGGTTTCGGCGCGAACTGTGGGAGATGCTTCCGGATGTCTTTCCGGCGGAATCCTACCGTTTGAAGGGGTTCCTGGGACGGGGACCGGACGATCTGCGGTCGCACGGGATCGATGCCACCGTATTGGCAGATCCAGAGCAATACCGGCCCCGCACCGAATGATCGCTTCTTGCTGGCGATCGGCGAGATGGATGCTCGACGGCGGACGGTCGAATCGATTCAGGCTCGCGGCGGTCAGTTCCTGCCGTTCGTTCATCCGTTGGCGCGGGTCGCATCGACGGCCGTGCTGGGAACGGGCGCCGTGGTCTATCCGTTTGCCGTCGTATCGAACCAGACGCAGCTGGGCGACTTTGTCCACTTGAATTACTATGCTTCCGTCGGTCACGACTGCCGGCTGGGGCGGTACTGCCTACTCGCCCCCTACGCCACACTGAACGGCTTCGTGACGCTGGACGACGAGGTGTACATCAGCACACATGGGACGGTCGCTCCCGGGACGGACCATGCGCTACCGCTCGAAGCTCAGCGCCAACTCCGCTTGCATGCGCGACGCGGATCCGAACACGTTGGTCTTCGGCGTCCCGGGCCGACAAGTCCCTCGCCTCGGCTGAATGTGCGGGCTGGCGCCTGGTTGGGCCCGGCTAACTTCCCCGGAGATGCGATGCTTTTGTTAGAGTGCTTTTCATCGTCCCTTAGGAGGGTCACGGAGCGAACTGACGCTGGGAGGACCGATCCGGACGGTAGACGTTGCTCGTCGCACCGCCCCCCGAACGCTCGTCCCGCGCCTTCGCCTCTTCCGGAGGCGGGTGAAGAACACAAGTCGTTCGAAGCAATGATTTTGAATCCGCACGAGCTCCCGGCAAGAGGTCGCATCCGACCTCTTCCCGCGGGGGGGAGCCGTCCGTCTCCTGAAACTTGGAAAAGTCCTAGACTTTCGCATGTGATACCCCAGAAAACCTGCTTTCCATGGCGGAGAAGATGGCAAGACTGCGAGCCTTATTGATTTTCGGGACCCGGCCGGAGGCCATTAAGATGGCACCGGTGGTCCGCGAGTGTCGGTCGCGACCGGACAGCGGTCGAGACGATCGTTTGCCTGACCGGACAGCACCGCGAGATGTTGCACCAAGTGACGGACTACTTCGAGTTGGAGGCCAACGAAGACCTGCAACTGATGCAACCGGATCAGACACTCGCCGGATTGACCGCGCGCTGTATCACGGGCATCGACGAGATCATCCAGAAGTATCAGCCCCACTGTGTCGTGGCCCAAGGCGACACGACGACCGTGATGGCGGCATCACTGGTATCGTTCTATCGCCAGATCCCGCTCGTGCATGTCGAGGCGGGTTTGCGAACGGGGAACCTGTTGGCCCCCTGGCCCGAGGAGTTGAATCGGCGAATTACGAGCCTGGTGACGACCCTCCACTGCGCTCCCACCGCTCGGGCCGCTCAGAACCTGCGTGATGAGAAGGTCAACCCGGCATCCGTGCATATCACGGGCAACACGGTCATCGACGCGCTGCTTTGGGCGGTCGATCGGGAGCGGGCCAACGATGGCCAGTGGCGGGAGAAGTATGCGATGCTGGGGGACCATCGCATGGTGCTGATCACCGGTCACCGGCGCGAAAACTTCGGTCAAGGGTTCCGCAACATCTGTGAAGCAATCGTACAACTGGCCGATCAGTTTCCTCATGTCGAATTCGTCTATCCGGTGCATCTGAATCCGAATGTCCAGCGTCCGGTCTTCGAGATCCTGGGCCAGCGGTCGAACATTCACTTGGTCGAACCAGCTCCCTATCCGGAGTTTGTCTGGCTGATGGATCGAAGTTCGATTCTGCTGACCGATTCCGGCGGCGTCCAAGAAGAAGCTCCTTCGCTGAAGAAACCGATTCTCGTGATGCGGGAGACGACGGAGCGACCGGAGGCGATGGATGCCGGAGCGGTGGAGTTGGTCGGGACCTCGAAGCAGCGGATTGTGGAGCGGATTTCCACGATGCTGGAGGACCCGGTCGAGTACGCGCGACACCAGATCGACGAAAACCCCTACGGCGACGGAATGGCCGCCGAGCGGATTGTAAACCTTATGCTGAAGCAAGACTGGATACCATGACAACTGCACCCAATCTGGAAGATACGCTCGCCGAAACCGTCACTCCGGCCACGACCAAGGTCTGCGTGCTGGGGCTGGGCTACATTGGGCTTCCCACGGCGAGTGTGCTGGCGACCAAGGGCTTTCACGTCTACGGCACCGATGTTCGAGCGGACGTGGTCGATACGATCAACGACGGTCGAATTCACATCGAGGAGCCGGATTTGGACATCGTCGTCCGTTCGGCCGTCAATAGCGGACAGTTGAAGGCGGGCTACGAGCCGCAGCCGGCCGACGTGTTCATGCTCTGCGTGCCCACTCCCATCCGCCCCGACCACTCACCCGACATGTCGTACGTCGAGCAGGCGGCGCAGGCGATTCGCAGCCACGTGCAACCGGGCAACTTGATCATTTTGGAATCCACCAGTCCGCCTCACACGACCGAACGGATCGTCGTGCCCCTGGCGGTTCCCCCCGAATTGAAGGTGGGCCAGGATGTCTTTGTCGCTCACTGCCCCGAGCGAGTACTTCCGGGCCGCATCCTGCTGGAAGTCGTCCAGAACGACCGCGTTGTCGGCGGCGTGACCGCGGCGTGCACGCAAAAGGCAAAAGCGTTCTACGAAGCGTTCGCCAACGGCCAGGTATTGGCGACCAGCGCCTTGGCGGCCGAGATTACGAAGCTTGTCGAAAACAGCTATCGCGACGTGAATATCGCGTTCGCCAACGAACTGTCGATGCTGGCCGATCGAATGGGAATCGATCCGTGGGAGATCATCGAACTGGCGAATCGGCACCCGCGCGTGAACATTCTTTCGCCGGGTCCCGGCGTGGGAGGGCACTGCATCAGCGTCGACCCCTGGTTCCTGGTTCATTCCGACCCGCAGCACACGCCCTTGATTCGCACCGCCCGCGAGGTAAACGACAGCAAGCCGCACCACGTAGTCGATCACATCGTCGAGTTGGCTCGGGAATTCGCCGCACCCAAAATCGGCTGCCTGGGACTGACCTATAAGGCAGATGTCGATGACCTGCGGGAAAGCCCTTCTTTGGAGATTGTCCGCGATTTGCACGAGCGGAAGGTGGGCGAGATCCTGATCTGCGACCCGCACGTCAATGCCGATCGGTTCAGCGAATTCCCTTTGCAGGAACTATCGGACGTCATCACGCAGTGTCATATCCTCGTGCTGCTGACCGATCATCGACAGTTCCGCAATATCCCTCGCCGAATTCTCCAGGAGAAGGTCGTCGTCGACACGCGCGGAACCTGGCGATAGGAAGAGGGCAGGGCAGGGACCTTCGACTCCCGTAACAGTGCCCACCAACAAAGGTGGACAGCGTCTTCGCGTCCTTCTTCCAACGGTGACGTTGCTCTGAAGACGCGAATCCGTGGTCACGGAGCCGAGGAGACCACTCTCTTCCGCCCATCGGCAACGATTTCGTCGGGCAGCCTCTATGCCGGGCCACCCAAGCGGGAAACCGCAAGATTCACGGACGTAGCACGCGGCGGCGGGGCGGTATATCGAAAACGCCCGCTGCGGTTTCCCGAGTTGCCGGACGTGTGACTCGACATCCACGCGGTTTTGTATGATACTCTGAGGGGGGTGGAGAGCCGCCGCCCAACCCAGGGTGGTCTCGGTGCGAATCCAGAGGAACCGGTCATGATTTCAATTGATGCTTGCGCCGTCACAGATCCCGTCCGCCTAACGGTGGTTCCGACCGTCGAGAGGTTCGCGTCCAGTCGACCAGGCCTTCGTCCCGCTCGACGGCGAACAGGACTCGACATGGCTTCACGCTGATCGAATTGCTGGTCGTGATTGCCATTATCGGCATGCTGGTGGCCTTGTTGATTCCGGCCGTGAACTTCGCGCGCGAATCGGGGCGTCGAGCTCAATGCCTGAACAACGTTCGGAGTGTTGGGCAGGCCCTCTTGCAGCACGAAACAGACAAAGGTGCCTTTCCCAATCGCGTGGCGCAATTGCGTGTGATGTCCGGAAATCAGGTGAATGAGATTTCCGTCTCCTGGATGACGAAGCTGCTGCCCTATCTGGAAAAGGGGAATGTGCTGGAACAGATTCAGAGCGGTACGCTGATGGGCCCGGTGGAATTGGAGATCGCCACCTGCCCGAGCGATCCTCCCGTGGGGGATATTCCTTTCCGGTTGAGTTACGTCGTGAATTGCGGGATCTGGGATCGTGATTTCGGTGAAGAACCGGCGGAATGGGCACTGGACCGGGCCGCGAATGGGGTCAGTCACGTGGGCGTTGGCCGGTCACCCGTGACGGTGAATCTCGGTTACTTGGCCAAGAACGACGGGGCCAGCAACACGCTGCTTGTTTCAGAGAACCTGAACGCCGTGGCCTGGATGTCGGTGCCCGGGCCGCTTCAGGGCATCGAACTGGAGGAAGGGCTGCACGGGATGGTGTGGACCACACAGACAACAAAATGGCTGACCGATCAGGAGTCGCCGACAGCCGATCGCCAGTTTGCGATCAACAGTCGCCGCACGCGATCGGTGCTCGATTCCGATCTGCTCACGCTCGATGCCAACTCCTGGGTCAGTTTCGCACGACCGTCCAGCAATCACTCGGGCGGCGTGAATGCCGTCTTCTGCGACACGCACGCCCAGTTTCTCGAAGAGGACATCGACCCCTGGGTCTATGCTCAGTTGATGTCGGTCAGCAACACGCAGGCGCACCATCCCAGGATGGGAATGGACTGGCGTCAGTTGCCGGTGCCGGCGCAGGTCAATTTCCAACTCTCTGACGCGGCGTTTTAGCACGCGTGTTCTCGACATTCGATCCCTATCATCAGTGGCTTGGCATCCGCGATCCGGCGCGGCCACCGAACCATTATCGTCTCCTGGGGATTGAATTATTTGAGGCCGATCCGGACGTGATTCTCACGGCCGCGGATCGCCAGATGACCCACCTCCGCACCTACCACCATGGGCAGCACGCGGAGCTATCGCAACGGTTGCTGAACGAAGTCGCGGCGGCGAAGGTCTGTTTACTTGAATGCCGAGAAAAGAGCCGAGTACGACGAGCAACTCCGTCAAACCTTGGCACCCGACGCGCCACCACCCGTTTCCCGCGAGGCGCACCAGCCAAGTGCGGATCTGCCGTCATCGGTCCGTAGCTTTCGAACCGGCACTTCGACGACCGGGTCGCAGTCGAACGGCAGGTTCGTCGCCGTCGGTGGATCGTGGGAATCTGCTTATTGCCGATCGTCTTGGCGGCGGCGGTTATGCGCTACTACTTTTGCAGCAGCGATGGCAAGAACAGGAATCGCGGCAAGCGTTGCCACAGGAGCCTCCAGCACCGCTCGCGGAGCATCCCTCGAGTTCTGCCGACTCCGCTCGTCGCCAGACGAAAGAATCCCCCCCTGTCACACCGTCTCGCGCCGCGCCGGAAGAGCCGGTCACTCCCAGCACCGCAGATCGGCGACGATCCGGGCGACGAAGCAGCACGAATCGGACTTCGGCCAGACAACCCGCCTCCTGCCTGGGAACGATCCGGGACCGGACGGCCCCCGACCTCAATTCTCGAGCGGCAGTCCGTTGGGTCGCTTTCTTTTGGCTACGTCGCAACGCGATCTGACAGCGTCGGACTTAATGCTGGAATCCCTCGCCACGAACTCCACGGGAGCACCCGTGCCCCAAGAATTGCTGAAGCAGGCCGAACTGATTCACTTTCTGGTGCGACAGTTCTGGCAAGACGTCGATGAGGCGCAGCGGAACCTCCAGCCCGGTCAAATCTTGAAGCTGAATGACACGCCGGTGACCGTATCCGCCGTATCGCCCAAAGAGATCGTGCTGGAGGCGGCGAACGGCGAACGGCGTGACATTCGATCCTGCGCACTTCGGAGATACCCGCCGATCTGGCAATCGCTCTCGTGGAATGGGGCCATTCCGATTCCCCTCCTGCTGCCTGGCGAATGATCGGCGTGTTTCTGGCGGTCGACAAGGACGGCGATCTGTCGCGGGCAAGAGACTATTTCCAGCAAGCGGAACAGCACGGATTCTCCTCCAAGTTACTGCAGGACTTCTTCGAGCGCATCCAGGAGGAGCCGCCGAGCGAAATCGCGGCTGGATCGCCTTCGGCAAATCGTGATCCAGAGACTCGCGACAACACGAAGCGATGGGCAGTGCCCACCTCATCGGAGCAAGAAGGAGTGCGGCGCATCGTCCTCGCCGAATTACGCGACAAACTGGATCAGTCGATGACGGCAACGGAATGGGCGCGCACACTACTAGAAAACGCAGTTCCAGCCAAAGATGATCCCGTAACGTATTACGTGATCCTGCGCGAAGCACTCAAGAAGGCGATTCAATGTGGCGATGTTCCCACCGCCATGTCGGCCTACAAAATGCTACAGAACGTCTTACGAAATTGACGGGGACGGCCTGCTGCCCATTGTGTTGTCTGGACTGGAACGTCGCCTGCAAGCGGAAAATGCACGAGAGAACCTCGACTACGGAATCCGCCTTTGCTTTGGCTTGTGGCTGGTACCGCCTGGCGCGGTCCTCTGCGGAGAACGAAACGCAACGACACGCGGCGCTCGAACAGACACAGTCATGGTACGAAAGGGCGTTAGCAGTTGCCTCGGAAACGGAAGCCGTGGAGATTCGGAAGGAATGGGCGAGAATATCGAAGAACGCTGCGCAAGCCGAGTGAGAGGCTTCCGTCAGGACCACGCAGCGGTCCCAGGCAGCCCACTCATCCATTCACTCAATACGGTGGCCGAGCTACCTCGGGAGTCACACCGGGCAGTGCCGCCGACCAGTACCTTGCGTACCATTGATGCGCCGCTCGTAGCTTCTGCCGGTTCTTCTCCGTATACATCAGTGCGGCAGTCCGCGTGAGAATCATCCCCCATCCCAGTGTAAACGTATGCGTCAAGAGTGATCCTTCCTTGAATGTGAGAATGAACTCAAACAGGAAGATCGCCACGATCGTCGCGGCAATGCCGCGTTCCACCACCGAAGACTGGCAGATGCGCATCAATCGACAGACTGTCTCTGACGATGAATCCAAGAAATCCTGCGTACAAACCAAGACCAAGCAGACCCAACTCACACAGAACCTCCACGATGACAACATGACAATAGATTCCGACGATGTTCGGATGAAAGGATGCCGAACTGCCGATCCCAAACATCCAATAAATGGGCCCCTTTGAAAACCAGTACGACAGCAGCTGCAGCGAGTAGGCAACACGCGTCGACTCGAGGGTCTTCCCCATCGTTTCGATGCTCCATCGATTCCCTGAATCAACTACCTTGGTAGGCGAATACCATGATCGTCAGCACCAGAGCAATCGTAAATACCGTTGCCACTAAGCCGGTGAGCCTCTTACTTCGGCGGCTATAAGGGACGAGTGCCAACATCGCAATCATTGCGGCAATCAGTTGTCCTCGCGACTGGGTTCGAAAGATCAGCGCCAACGCAAGAAAACCAACGACCCAACGCAGCACTTGCCAGACCCGCCCGATCCCTACAAAATTCATCAACACACCGATCATCAGGATATGGGCCCCCATGCTCGCCACAATCAGTGGTGTCATCCGAGTGGTTTGCTCCCCAACACGGTTGACCACACCCCTTCCTTCTTCCACGACGATCGTCCGCCCGAACGCATGAACGCGCGTTCCGAATAGCAGGAGAAGCATCACTAGAGTCCCAAAGAACAGCGTGAGCTTCAACGCATATCGAACGTCGCGAGAGTCCTGCACGATGAGCGGTATAATGCCAGCGATCGTAACCATGTACGGCAAATGGTACCGGAAGAGGAAAAGTGAGGTCTGCCGTTCAGGTGCCCACGTGCAGCTGATGGCGGCGTAAACACATAATCCCAACCAGCACCACGTAGCCCCGGTCATTGGATTGAGAGGGTTCTTGCCCTGGAGAATCACCACTGCCAGGGCGAGGAGTACCAGAGCACCGAAGCCGAAGTTGATGGCGGCCGAGTGTTGCTGAAAAAAGGACGACTTGGCTTGGGCCCACTGCTCGAACGGATACACGCAAAAGAGCAACGCAATGATGCTGGCGGGCCGCCACAAGATGGCGATGGCGAACGCCAATGAATACGGCAAAGACGACGAGAAAAACCATGTTTGTCAGCTCAGAGGTATCAGTCCAACAGCGATGAGGACCAGAAATCGACGATTGCACTACGAAAACTTAGTTTATCACAGACGGCAAATCCGCCCACTACCGTTAACGATCGAACGACGTAGGATGATTCTAACGGACCAGGGTTCTGGCGGCCGTGGCAGGATTCAAGCCAACAGGTGTCGTTTTCTCCTAGCTGGGCGATTGACTCCGATTGGTCCTGTCCCTCACGGTACGGATTCCATGTGTCACGTGAACCACACCGAGGCACCTGACGTAAGATGCAATGTCTTGGCCGGGAGCTGGGACAGGGCAACCTCGCTTCGAAGTGGTGTAGTTTTGGTTTTTTCGACCTACCGTCGCAGCAGTCCGCTAGATCTTCACGCAACTGTGCGGTCGATCCGCTTGCGCATCGCTTGCAGCCTGCTGTTGCTGGCCACCACTCTGCAAGGAAGTCTGCTATTTGCCGGTGGAGGTCCAGAGAATGTGCTGGTGGTTGCGAACCCGCTGAGTATCGACTCCCTCACGATCGCCAACCACTACTGCAGCTTGCGACAGATCCACGGCGTCAACGTTGTCTACCTTCCGTGGACAGGTTCACGCGAAACCATCGATGTCGAAACTTTCCGCCGCTCGATCCTGCAACCCATTTTTCGCGAGATCGAACGACGACGTCTCCGCCACCAGATCGACTACATCGTCTACTCGAGCGGATTCCCCTACGCCGTCGATTTTTCGGCCGATGTCCGGACGCCGCTCCGCAAAGAGTCGGGTGCCCCCATCGGGTCGCTGACAAGTCTGACCTTTCAGTACGCCAGAATCCAATCGCGCAAGACTTCCTACGCATTCTCGGCAGATAACTCGAAGAGCAATTTCTACGTCGGCAGTTTAACGCGAGGGTTTCGCCATCGGTTCGGTTGGACGCGTTTTGGACAGCAAACTCTCGACCGCGGCGAGCACTACTATCTCTCTGTGATGCTGGGTTACACCGACGGACGCGGCAACAGTGTGGAAGAAGTGATCGATTATCTGCAACGGAGTGCGCTGGCCGATTGTACGCATCCGAGCGGAACGGTTTATCTGATGCAGATCGCCAACGAGATTCGCACGAAGACGCGCGATGGCGCGTTTCCCGTCGTGCAGACCGCTTTGAACCAACTGGGCGTGGCCGCCGAAATTGAATCCGGGGTTACGCCAAGAGGGAAAACGGACGTCATCGGCGCGGTATTGGGCCGGTCGGTGGTCAAGTGGGAACAATCGCAGAGCAAGTTTCAGCCGGGTGCGATCTGCGACAACCTGACGAGCTTCGGAGGCATGCTGCGGAAGAACGCAAGCCAAACGCCACTGACGGACTTTCTCCGATACGGCGCGGCGGGCGCCAGCGGGACGGTGGTAGAGCCGTTTGCCTTGCAGGCCAAATTCCCTCACCCTTGGCTGCAAGTGCACTACGCGCGAGGTGCCAGTTTGGCAGAGGCGTTCTACCAGTCAGTCGCCTCACCGTACCAGCTGCTGATTATTGGCGACCCGCTTTGCCAACCGTGGGCAAATGCCCCACATGTTGGGGTGAACGAATTGCAGCCGGGGCAAATCGTAAGCGGCCAGATAACTCTCACCCCCCATAGTACGCACGCATCCGGCGTGCAGGAATACCAGCTCTTCCTCGACGGCAGGTATCTTGATTCTTGTCGGCCGGCGGGGCAATTCCGGCTTGACAGTCGTGCCCTTCCTGACGGCCATCATGAAATTCGGATCGTGGCGATCGAAGAGTCGCCGGTCGCATCACAAGGACGGTTAATCTACCCCGTCCACATCGATAATCAAGGGAATTCGGTCGAATGGACGATTCGATCTGACACGATCACTGCAGAACAGCCAGCCGAGCTGCTTGTCACCTCACGGGGAGCCAAATCGATCTATCTCTACCATGGGCGGCGACCCTTGGGGCGAATCAACCAGGATCGGGGGCGGTTTACCGTGGACGCTCACGCCGTCGGCGAGGGCCCGGTCACCTTGACGGCCGTTGCGATCAACGATAGCAATCATCGCAAAGTATTTTCCACGCCAATCCACCTGAGCGTACGAGAGCAAGCGTCATTTTGACCGACCAATCGGAAGCAGGATGCACGATGGATGAGGTACACATGCGAAGGGCCTTGGCCCAAGCGGAACAGGCCTTCGCCGAGGAGGAAGTTCCTGTAGGGGCTGTCATTATCCATGAAGACCGAGTGGTCGCGGCAGCTCACAATCAACGGGAACATCTTCAGGATCCCACAGCCCACGCCGAGATGATTGCCATCACGCAGGCTGCCGCTGCGCTACAAAGCTGGCGACTGGAGCGTTGTCAGTTATTCGTCACCTTAGAGCCATGCCCGATGTGCGCCGGAGCAATTCTTCAGGCACGAATCCCGCGGCTTGTGTACGGAGCGTCGGATCCAAAGGCTGGCGCCGTTCATTCGCTCTACCAAATGCTGCAGGACACTCGCCTCAACCACCAAACGCAAGTGACGAGCGGGATCCTCGCCGACGCCTGCGGCCAGTTGTTGAGCGAGTTTTTCCTGCAACAGCGCCGCCGTGGGAAGAAGTAAGTGGTGCTAAGCACACAAGGGCGATGGACCGCCGAAGTCTAGCGATACTCTTCGCTGTGGTATATCAAGACAAGTTCGCAGCAGCGCATCATCGGCAGATCCGATTTGCCGATTCCGTCTTACGGATAGAAGACCACGTCCGAGGCTTCCACAAGAAATCCGTCCTTCGCTGGCGGCTCTCCCCGGGTTCGTGGCAAGTCGAAAAGGAGCAAAGTAAGATTCGGTTGGTACACAGTCTGTACAAAATGCAGGTTACGGCGGACGTACCGATCTTCCGGGTGGAACTTGTGGAGGGGTGGGAATCTCGCCATTACCTGGAAAAGACCGCGTTGCCCGTGCTGGAGGTCGAAATCCGGACTCCAGGCCGTTTCAATTCCGAACTGATTTGGCAATGATCACAGATCAACTCAAATACTTCGTCGTGAAGAAGATCTACGCCGATCACAACGACACGCGGGCGGTGAAATGCGCTTTGAAGGAACTCCTATCACGCATGCCTCCGTCCTTTGAGGGGCTGAACATTGGTGCCGGCAAGACGAAGGTTCACCCTCAAATCAAGAATCTCGAGATCGAACCAGGGGAAGGAATTGACTTCGTCGGTTCTGTCGAAGACATTCCCTGCCCCAGCGAGAGCTTTCGACCTGGTAATCTCCCAAGAGGTTTTGGAACACGTGGAATCCCCCACGCGGGCGATGCAGGAAATCCATCGAGTCTTGAAGACGGGTGGATATGCCTATATTCAACTCCCGTTTGTGATTGGCTACCATCCTTGTCCTCACGACTATTGGAGGTTTACACACGAGGGCATCACCGAACTCGCCGAATCGCAACAATTGGAAGTTATTCAGACTTCCATCACCGTCGGCCCTGCCGTTGGTCTGTATCGCATTCTGGTGGAGTTCCTGGCGATCACCTGCTCGGTGCTTTACTGGCGTCTGTACAAGCCGGCGAAATTGTTCTTTGCCCTTCTTTGCTATCCCTTGAAGCTGCTTGACCCGATCCTGGTGAGGACCAGGGAAGCGGGAAGAATCGCGGGGGGATACTTTGTGATCTGCAGAAAACAATGAAAGTCTTGTACTTCCACCAGCACTTCACGTCACCCCGCGGCATTGTCGGGATCCGTTCCTATCAGATGTCTCGCGCCTTGGTAAAGCAGGGGCATAGCGTAACGATGGTGTGCGGAAGCTACGAGGGTGGCGATACCGGATTGACCGGACCCTACAAACACGGGTGCCGGCGCGGGACTTTGGATGGAATCGATGTCGTCGAATTCAACCTGACCTATACGAATAGTGATTCCCACGCAAAGCGGACGCTCACGTTTCTAAAATACGCGATGCGCAGTATCCGACTGGCGCTGACCGAACGATACGACGTGGTCTTTCGCGACTTCCACGCCTCTGACAGCAGGAATTCCGGGAATTTTTGCCCGTTGGCTGCGTGGCAAACCTTTCGTATTCGAAGTTCGCGACCTGTGGCCAGAACTTCCCCGAGCGATGGGAGTCATCCGCAACCCGGTCGTCTTGTGGGCAATGTCTGCATTGGAGTGGACAAGTTATCATTCGGCAAAGCAATTGATTGGCCTATCTCCGGGGATCGTCGATGGCATCGCCCGACGAGGCATCGCCCGCGATCGGATTGCTTTCATACCCAATGGTTGTGACCTGGGGATTTTCTCGTGAGTCCGTTGAACCATGGCGTCCCGCGGACGTGAAGCCGAACGATCTGCTCGCCATATTTGCCGGCACGCACGGCATCGCCAACGGCTTGGACGCTGTCCTGGATGCCGCTGCAGAACTCAAGCGACGAGCACGCCGGATATCAAAATCTTGCTGATTGGGGAAGGAAAACGCAAGGCAGCATTATTAGCTCGAGCACAGCAGGAGCGGCTTGATCATGTCTTGTTTCACGATGCTGTCGGCAAGGAGCAGATGGCTCGCTTGATGGCCGCCGCCGACGTCGGCCTGCAAATCCTTGCCAATGTGCCGGCCTTCTACTACGGAACCTCACCCAATAAGTTCTTTGACTACATTTCGTCAGGGCTTCCGGTGCTGAATAACTACCCCGGCTGGCTGGCAGATATGATTGTCGAGCATCGCTGTGGCTTTGCTGTGGCACCCGACAATCCACAGGCGTTCGCGGATGCACTGGAGCAAGCGGCCAATGACCGTGAGGAGTTGAGGCAGATGGGTAAGCGGGCACGGGCTCTGGCGGAGGAACAGTTCAACCGCTCGATACTCGCCAGCCGCTGGATCGATACACTGGAGAACACCGTCAGCCGCCATACCGCAGTCCCTCTGATTCGCAAACGACATGACATCTATTCTTGCTCATCGCCAGACGGTCGTCGATTACATCCGGAGTATCTTCGGAGAGGAGTTCATTCCACTCCATCGCCCGGTTTTCCAGGGTAATGAAGGCAGTATTTAAACGACTGCATTGATTCGAACTTCGTGTCTTCTGTCGGTGCGCGTGTCTCGGACTTCGAGCGACAGATGGCAGAATTTCACGGGCGCAAATATGCCGTCGCAACAGTCACGGGAACGGCGGCGTTGCACGTGGCGTTGCAGTTGGTGGGTGTGCAGCAGGATGATGAGGTCATCTCGCAAGCCTTGACGTTCGTTGCGACCTGCAACGCAGTAAGATACACCAGTGCGCAACCGGTGTTTGTGGATGTAGACCGGGACACGCTGGGTATGAGCCCGGAGGCACTGGAGCGATTCCTCGAGCGGCACGGGGTTCTTCGCGGTGGATCGACCTTCAATAGAGAAACGGGCAGACGATTGGCGGCGTGCGTCCCGATGCACACCTTTGGATTGCCCTGTCGGATTGAGCAAATCACGGAGATCTGCCAGCGGTACCGGAATACCGGTCGTGGAGGATGCGGCCGAGTCGCTCGGAAGCTATTCCGGCAACCGCCATACGGGCACGTTCGGCGAAGTCGCGACACTCAGTTTCAACGGCAACAAGGTGATTACGACGGGCGGGGGCGGGATGGTCATCACCAATTCTTCCGAGCTGGCTGCGCATGCCAAGCACATCACGACCACAGCAAAAGTTCCTCACCCCTATGAGTTCGTGCACGATGAAATTGGATATAACTACCGACTGCCAAACCTGAATGCCGCTCTCGGTTGTGCCCAAATGGAACAATTGCCGGACTTTCTCCGAATCAAGGCCGCGCTGGCTCGGCAGTACGCTTCCTTTTTCAGGCAACTGGGTATCCGGTTCGTCGAGGCAAGGGAAGGAACCATCTCCAATTATTGGCTCAATGCCATCGTTCTGGACTCGGCTGCCGAGCGAGATGCGTTGCTCGAGTTCATGAATGGACAAGGGGTGATGACTCGCCCGATCTGGCGACTGATGACGCACTTACGCATGTTCCGCGACTGTCAGCAGGATGAGCTCGCGAATTCACAAATGGCTGGAAGAACGAGTGGTGAATATTCCGTCCAGCGTACCGAATGGCGCGGTACCACCTTGCGAATCCGGAACCGAGGCAAACGCATGAACGTCCTGAAGCTGATTGGGCGGACACATCCGCTCTTTGATGAGGATGTCGCGGATCACGCCGCCGAGTTAAGTCAGGCGGTGGAGGGCAGCCGGTTCCTGGTGATCGGTGGAGCCGGCTCGATCGGTCAGGCAGTCACTCGCGAGATCTTCCGTCGAAAACCGAAGGGACTGCATGTCGTAGACATCAGCGAGAACAACATGGTCGAGCTGGTACGCGACCTTCGCAGCACGCTGGGCTACATCGACGGCGATTTTCGGACCTTCGCGCTCGATTGCGGGTCTCGCGAGTTTGAGGCGTTGCTCCAGGCTGAAAAGCAATACGATTACGTTCTCAATCTCTCCGCGTTGAAGCACGTGCGCAGCGAGAAAGACCCCTTCACACTCATGCGCATGATTCAGGTAAACATCCTGAATACGATCAAAACTCTTCGCCTGACAGGTGAAGATGGGGCACGCAAGTATTTTTGCGTGTCCACCGACAAGGCGGCAAACCCGGCGAATATGATGGGAGCCAGCAAACGCATCATGGAGATGTTTCTGCTGCGGTCGAGCAATACACTGCCGATTTCTACCGCCCGGTTCGCCAATGTTGCCTTCTCCGACGGATCGCTGCTCCACGGTTTCAATCAAAGATTTGCCAAGCGACAGCCCCTCGCAGCACCGAACGATGTTCGTCGCTATTTCGTCACGCCGAAAGAGTCGGGGGAGCTGTGTCTCATGTCATGCATCCTCGGGAAGAATCGTGACATCTTTTTCCCCAAGCTATCCGAACAACTTCACCTGACCACGTTCTCCGACATTGCCGTGCGGTATATCGAGGCCCATGGCTTTACGCCTCAACCGTGCTCCACAGAGGATGAGGCTAGAGACCGAGCGGAAGAGCTGATTCGCGGGAACTACTGGCCCTGCTATTTTTTTGCCAGCGACACGACCGGAGAAAAGGATACGGAGGAATTCTACTTGGCGGATGACATTCTGGACATGGACCGCTACAAGAACATCGGCGTGATCAAGAATGAAGCAGTGTATGATGGTGGCAAGTTAGAGCACTTTTTGCGCACGATCGATGCAATCCGCTCCCAGCCAACCTGGAACAAGACGCCGATTGTCGATCTGTTTCACGAGATGCTACCGAACTTCGGCCACAAAGAAACTGGCAAGTACCTCGACGGCAGGATGTGAGTGATGCAGAGATTTCTGGATATTTTGCTGTCGGGCTTGGCGCTGATCTTCTTATCGCCATTACTGATTCCGGTCGCCATCCTGCTGCGCTTTACCGGGGAGGGGGAAGTCCTCTTCCTGCAACCAAGGGTCGGCCAGGACGGCCGCCCATTCGAGTTATTCAAATTCGTCACGATGCTGAAGAACAGCCCGAACATGGGCACTGGAACGATCACCCTTCGCAATGACCCTCGCATTCTGCCGGTGGGGCGAATTCTGCGCAAAGCCAAGATCAACGAACTCCCGCAACTGCTGAATGTGCTCAAGGGTGATATGAGCATGATTGGACCCCGCCCGCAGACGCAGCGATGTTTCGATGCATTTCCCACCGATGCGCAGAAAATCATCTCGAAGGCACGTCCTGGCTTATCGGGAATAGGCTCGATCGTGTTTCGCGACGAAGAAGAAATGATGCATGGGCATTCGGATCCCGACTACTTCTACGACCACGTTATCATGCCTTACAAGAGCGAGCTCGAAGCATGGTATATCGATCACCAAAGTTTGGGGACTTATATCTGCCTTATTGGAATGACCGCCTGGGTGATTCTCTTTCCCGCATCGCGTGTTATCTGGCGGTACTTCAAAACCTTGCCGCAGCCGCCTGCCGAACTTGAGCCGTACCTCAACAGAACAAACGGCGGCAGATGACGGACATCCTTCTGACTTACGGCTGGGTCCGTTCCTCCTACGCCGCGTTGCGAAACCTGTCAAGCCACGGCCTGCGCGTCTGGGTCGCGGACTGCCACAAGATTGGCATGAGTCAATGGTCGCGACGGAGAGCCGGTTTCGACACCTACACGTCGCACTATGATGACGAAGAACAGTTTCTTGCCGACATTCTTGAGATTTGCGCAAAGCGAGAAATCCGCGTCATCCTCGCCTCGCACAACGAAACAGAAGTCCTGGCTCGCCATCGACAGCGTCTGCCAAAAACCACTTCCGTACTGTTGCCCGATGTCACGGCACTGCGAACTCTTCAACAACAAGGCGGATTCCTACGAGTTTGCGAGGAAGCTCGGAATCCCAGTCCCACGCCGCATTGATTACAGGGAGCCGACAGAACTGGCCCAGGCGATCGACCACGCCGGGGTCAAAAGGACAGTCATCAAACTGCTCAAGGGGAACAGCGCGAAGGGGGTCTTTTACGCGGAAACTCCCCAGGAGACACAACAGCTTGTTCAGCACTTGATTGCCCAATACCAACTCACTGCGGCGCGATTTCCGCAGGTGGAGCAACGGGTTGAGGGCGACGGATGGGGCTACTCCGTGTTGTATTGGAAGGGCCAACAGATCGCCGACTTCACACACCGGCGTCTCCGGGAGAAACTTCGCACGGGCGGAACGAGCACTCTGCGTGAAACAGCGTCACACACAGAACTGCAGCAAGCCGCCAAGCGATTATTTGACGAGATTGGCTGGCATGGCTTGGCGATGTCCGAATTCAAAGTGTGCCCGAAGACCGGACAGTTCTGGTTTATCGAAGTCAATCCGCGAATGTGGGGTTCGATTCCTCTGGCCATCAGCGCAGGCGTTGAGTTCCCCTACCTCGCCTGGCTCTCTGCCACGGAAGGACCCAATGCGGCCCGGGCGTACCATCGCACATGCCAGATCCGCCGACCATGGAGAGGCCGATGGGTACTAGGGGACTTGCTGGTCGCAGTGAAACAGATGATTCGCCTACAACCCCGTGCCACCTGGACGACACTTTTTGGATCGAAAGCGGACTCATGGGATGACCTGTACCTGGATGACCCGCTGCCGTTCGCCGGAGAAGTGCTTTACTACGTGGCCAACGCGCTGACAAAAAGAAGTCTTAATCCATCAGAAGACGGGATGGTGGGATGAGAAAGTGTGTTCTAGTCGATTTTGATGGCACACTCACCATTCGAGATACCACGCGATACCTCTGCTTTGAGTTGCTGAGAGCCCAGCCGTGGAAATTCCCACGCGTTTGCTGGTACGTGGCTCGGGCAGTTCTCTTTCGAAACGGAAACTCGATTCAAGCAGCGAAAAACAAGGTCATCGGTTATCTACTGAAGGGACAGTCGGATTCAGGGCTTGCGAAGCCGTTGAAGCGATTCGGTCAGAGGATTCGCTCCCTGATGCGGCCACCGCTGGTCGATCGCCTCCATCATTGCGCGGCGGAGGGCGCGTTGATACTGGTCGTAACGGCATCCTTTGAATCGGCAGTCCGGGAGTCGGTGTCGCACCTTCCAGCGGAGGTGATCGGTACGGTCTTCGCCACCAAGCAAGGCCTCTACACCGGCGAGGTGGATGGGGAACCTTGTTACGGGCCGTCGAAACTCAGAATGGTCGAGCAGTGGCGTCAGAGTGCAGGCATCGAAGTCGAGTACGTCGAAGCGTGGAGTGATTCGGCCTCGGACTTGCCCATGATGCAGTTGGCGACCCATCGATATTGGATTTGTGGCCCGCGCGAGGCGGAGTTGATTCAGAGTGCGGATCCGGCAGGGAAGCTCGTCCCTTCTCCATTCGGGTCGCAAAACCTGATGGATGACCTCGTCTGAGGAAAGCGACACGAACTCCACGAATCCCCCGGATCGCACGACTTCTCTGGCCAATCGGACTTCACGCGGTGTCGCGTGGATGTCCCTTCAGACCTTACTCGCCAAAGCTCTCGGTCTGATCACGCAGCTCGTACTGGCCAAATGCTTTCTCCGCGAGGATTTCGGCCTCTACGGTCTGGCGATGACGGTTCACGTGGCAACGGCCTCCCGCTCTGCGAGTCGCGTATTCACTGCATCAACCGCGGAGCGATGGACGGCCAGCAGATTCTCTCGCTCGCCAATCGCCGTTGCTGACATGACCAGTTTTCGCTTGGTCGCATCATAGAATCCTAACTCGTAACCTGCTTCGCGGAGAAACTGCTTTAGATCGGAAGCAGAACTGCCAAAGCGTCGCAAGAACGGATCCTTGAACTCGATCAGCCACACGGGCGGATTCGACTTCCTCAGCGACTGTTCCGCGCCGCGCAGCGCAAGCGACTCCGCCCCCTCAACATCGATCTTACCCATCGCGAAGCTGGTTCCACCGAGCGATGTGTCAAGCGTCACACAAGGCACCTCATTCAGTCGATCTTCCGGGCCTTTCTCATCTTCCGGAAGGGCGATTCGGTTTGTCAGATCCTGCTGTTGAAGAAAGCGGATCGTACCAGGCCGATCGCTGACAGCGGCAAAGTGAGTTTCGACCTGGACCAGCCCGTTGATCTGAATGTTTTCCTCGAGTCGCTCGAAAGCGATCCGACCGGGTTCGAAAGCAAGTACGCGACCGCCTTCACCCACCAGTGATGCAGCAAGCAATGTATAGATGCCGATATTTGCCCCGACGTCGACGAAGGCATCTCCGGGCCGGAGATAGCGCTGCATGAAATACATGTCATCGAAATCGGGCCAACCGCTCGAATAAATCATCACTCCGGCGCCGCGACTATTGCGGTAGCATCGAAATCTCATGCGATCCAAAGACTTCGATCTCTCGGCAGCGTTGCGGATCCCTTGACATCCGCTTGTACGCTTGCCAACTAATGGCATCTTTTAACGCTCGAAGCCGACGATGGCGATTGGACGGGTGCAACCAAATGCGTTTCACAACGTCAAATAGTATCATGGTCTGCTCCGGTCGCCCCGACGATCACGCCGCTCCACGCGGGAGGCGATGTACCAGAAGGGAATCACGCCGCTTGGCAACAGCACGGCACAGAACGGTCGATCCCAAGACTTCCCCGTACACTAGTGCTTTGTCAGAATTCCAGCTTACTGTGTGCCACTGGCTTTGCCAGTGCGAGAACTTAGTCAGCCGTCCCGCCGCCCCACTGGCTGAGACGGTCGCACACCGATCTTCAAGCTTGATACAGCACTAGCCCTCGGCCGATTCTTCCTGGTCGAACAGCACGCGGTTGACGACCGGCATGAACTGGCGAACAAAATCGAGCGTTGGATTCCGTTCAATTTGCGCATCCGCTTGTTCCAAGTCTGTAATCAGATAAACCTTGTACAGTGCGGGACGCGCACCGTAGGATGCCGTTGGCATTCGCGGACCACGCCAATCGCCATCCTCGGAGAAACTCCAGAAGATGCGAATCTGGTGGCTCTCTAAGGCCGTGTCTTTCTGGAAGACGGTAGTCAGAAACTCTGGCTGTGTCTGCACGCCCGGCACATCCTTGATCGTGTACTGCCGGGGGTCGTCCACCATGTTGTAGCCGGCGCCAACGTAACACCAGTCCGGCGTATGAATGGTAACGTGACGACCAGAACCGCTTACCAGATACACGTTGACTCGCTGACCATCTCGGTTGCGATACGTTCGCGAAACGCAACCGGAACAGTTCGACGCCTTGAACTCCTCCTCATTGATCGGCTCATCGGTGCCTTCCCAGTCGCCGATCTTCTTGGGGACCGCTTGCAATCGTTCGGTAAACGTGTCCAACTTCTCGGACTGGGCTTTTCCCCAGCGGTCCGAGTATTTCCCCTCAATCAACGTTCCCACGGCGAGAACAACCAGCACAACGGCAAACGGAACATACTTCATCGGTGACAATCCTCAGTCATTCAATTCTTCTCGCAGCACGTTTCGAAGACCGTGCAGGCTCAAACGCTCTCCAGTTGAGGCTCTTTGTTGGATGGCGTTGTGGAGGTCAGTTGGAGGTCGCTCTTGCGCAGGTCAGTTTCCGCTCCGTTGACCACCGCGCCGGCGATCTGAATCCCAACGGATCGCAACCGATTGCAAGCCTCCGTGACTTTCGGCAGCCGACTGACATCACGGCAGACCGAGATCACGGCACCGTCCACGTGCTGCCCCAGCAGCATCGCATCCGGACTCGTCAGGACCGGTCCGGTGTCCATCACAATCAGGTCGAAACGCTGTCGCAATTCGGCGAACAGCTTCCCGACGACAGATGACGCCAGGGCCTGGTCGCTGTTTTGGTCACGATAGCCGGCGCTGAGCGACCAGAGACCTTCTGCGGGGGTCGGCTGCACAACGTCATCCGGCGTAACCTCGCCTCGCAGGATTTCGCACAGCCCCTGCTGAAATGGCATTCCCAAAACGACATGCTGCTGTGGATTGCGAACGTCCGCATCAATCAGCAGCGTCCGACGACCGGAACGGGCAAAGCTGACTGCCAACTGGCTGGCAACCGTCGTCTTGCCCTCTTGCCCTAGAGCGCTGGTCACCATCACAATCTCATACGGCTGCTGGGTTTTCGCATACAGCAAAGCAGTTCGAATGCTGTCAATCGAGCGTGTCAGCCCCACTTCGACCAGCCGCCTGCCGGTCTCCGACATGGGCATCAACCCACCAGCGCGGCGAGCGTTGATCAACGGCAACGAACCAATCACGCGAACATCACTCTTGTCGATCACTTCTTGCGTGTTGTTGACTCGCTTGCCTTTCATATCCCAGAACGTCAGCCCGAGTACCGTCCCTGCCATCGCCAGCAACCAGGCAGCGATGATCTGGAAGTACTTCATAACCCAGTTGCTTTCATCCGGAACGGTCGCTGGATAGATGACCTGAATCTGAGGCCTCGCCTGAATGTCGAGCGACAGCGATTCAATCTCCTCATTAATCTGGGCCAGCGTTTCTTCGATCTGTTCCCGGTCGAGTTCAATGTGTCTCCAATTCCACATTGAAGGTACCCATCTGCTTCAAGTCTTCAGCGAGCTGATCATACTCCGTGTTCAGTCTGTCCAGGCGCTGATTTGCAAGTTTCCATTGTTGCTGCAACATCACCAGTTCCTGCTGCAGCTCACGATCATCCTTGTTCGTCAACATCCGCAGACGCTGCAAAGCCTCCCCCTTTTTCTCATACTTAAACTGCTCCATCTGGCTCTTCAGAGCAGACACCTGCGCCTGCATGGCACCGCCGCTGCCGATGCCGCTGCGCAGCTGTCCGGCACGAAGTTTCATCGCCTGTTCCATTTCGACGAGTTGCGACTTCATGGCCGCATACTCCGGGTATTGCATCAACATGTCTTCGATTTCAAAGTCGCGCGGCTGAAAGGCAGCGCTCGCCTGCATCCGAATTTGCTGCTGCTGGTACATGTCCGATATTTCGTTGAAAGCTCTACGGGCAGCAATTCGTTCGTTCTCCAACGACATCAGTTTCTTCAACTTCATATCCAACTGGAGCTTCACATTTTCCGACTGGGATGAGCCATACGTCCGAGCCAACTCGCCCAGTTTCGCCAATTCATCGGCATACTGGCCCATCAAATCCTTCTGCCGGACTTTGAGCCGGTTCAGCTTTTTCGACTCGAGCTGCCTCTCCTTCACCACCGCTTCCTCAATGTACGCATCACTAATCGCATCCAACAGTTCGATCAATTCTTCCTTGTTCTGTTCCCGCATGCTCATATTGAGAATCTCAGATCCCTCTTGGTAGCGGACTTTCAGTTCGCGTTGCAGCCAGGCGATCCGCTCCTCGGGCTTGCGTTGACCTAGCCATGGCCACCGTTCGTCACGGACGATGGAAAGTTGTTCAATTCCTGGGCGTTGGAGCGCCGCCTGAATCACGAATTGGCTCTTCAACAAGGCAGCCTGGGTCTGCTTCTCGATATCGTACTCCTGCGGGTGCACACCACGCTGGGCACTACTTCGCAACATCTGTTCTCGATTCCGGTAAACTCGAAAACCCACCACGGCCTCATACGTCACCGGCACGAGGAACCAAAGCAGCGCGGCTAACGTTGTGGCGATCAGGAAGCCGTATCCGAGGCCGGACAACCAGCGACGGCGCAGTGCGTGCAGAAAAGCGGTGAAATCAAAACCGCCTCGACTCTCGTTTCCGTCGATCCAGGGCGATGCCGGCAGCGGAACGCCCAGATCACCGGGTTGCGGTGGCGGAATGGCGGGCAACTGATGAGGTTCGACCGATGCTTGCGGATTCACGGGGCGGGGGTCGCTTTCGGACATTCAGTTGGGCTCCTATGGGGCCGGTCGACAAGTTCACCCAAGTGGCGAATCAAAACGCTCGTCAGATCGGCTTGCCAAATGTCGTAGTCAAATTCCCGGAAGCTTCGTCTTCGATAACCAATCGGGAGAGAATCTGCATCTCAAAGAAGAGAAAACCAAGGGCCAGCGGCATCATGATCAGGCCCGCAAAGTCGTGGAAGATCTGATTCACGATCTTCTCATCCAATTCCAGGTTGTACAACAACCCCGTCAGCGTGATCCGAATGCAGTTGACCAGCAATGCAATCGGAATCGAGCTGAGCAGGATCGCGATCCGTTCCCACCAGGGGCGATGGCTGCTGAGCATGACGATTGCCACCGCGAGCGCGATGAAGATCGTCAACATCCGCAAACCACTGCACTGGTCGACCACGTTCATCGGCGTGTGTTCCAGGATGATCCGATTGCCTTCTCGGTACGCGTCCACGCCGAGCGTCTGCAGAGCGTAAACGCTGGACTTGGTCGCCAGCGTCTGCAACGGCCGCATGATGTTGTCCACCAGGAAACCGGGCAACGGAAACATGAAGACCAAGAAGCCGATCGCCGGGCCCGCCCATCGCAAAGCTCGCAGGCCGCCCACCAGGACGAAGACGCCCAGCAGACACACCACCAGCGACAACCGATCGAGGGAGAACTGAACCAGAACTGCCCCCAACACACGCATCACGGTCGCCAACACGATCAGCCCTACCCCCCACCAGCGATCCCGCTGACTGACTTCGACAAATGGTTCGCGTCGTTGGAACAACAGAAACACCGCAAAAAGGGGAATCAGGTAGCCGTGGTTGTACATGGGTGAATTCCATGCAACCGCCGTGCCTTTGATGGTGTTGGCATAGCAAACTGCCACGATTGCGGTCAGCACGCCGATCAGGAACCAGGCGTTTTTTTCCCGGTCCTGCAAGAGGGAATTCGAAGATGCGTCGGTCACAGGAGTGCCTCTTTGGAGATCAGAAATAGCCGAGGAGCGGAGGAGGAAATGATGCGAAAGCCCAACAATTCCCCGAAGGAAATGTTGGATCCGAGCGACACGCCAACCCCGAAAGATCTGTGATGGGGCCGGCCGACAACCGTTCGCGACGGGCCGGCGGCCCACTCGAGGCACCGCCGTTCCAGTTTCTGGACATAAACCTCAAGAATAATCGTGCTCGTAAAAAAGTTCAAACGAAAGCCGTGTAAAGAAACCGTTTCCTTCGCCCGCTGGTCGCCACGATCATCTTCAGTCTCCCATGCGTCACGCCCGGCACTGGCGGAAACTACGGTCAGCCCCCGCACGTTGGTTCATCGGACCTCGCGGGGGGCCGGCGAGACAGGCATGCAACCGCCGGCGGAAGAGCCCGGCGGAACATCGGCCACGCGACCGGAACGCTGGCCCATCGACCGCTGCGGACTGCGAAGACTGAGGAGCCTTTTCCGGCCAAGCAGAGTACATCACCGACAGCGCGGGCGTTCCACGTGCGGCACCCAGCGTGGAACGCACGGGAGGGCCGGTCGACGGCCGATCCCATCAGCGCACCGAACCGTTCAGCAAGTGTCTCAACTTACGATCGGATCATCAAATCGCTGACAGAATCGCCGTCCGCGTCAGGCGAGACCGCCATCACTGTGCAGACCGGCCCGATTGCCCGTCATCCAATCCGACTTTCGCCCCAGTGCTGCACAGGTGTCACTCGAGCTCCGGGAAATCGGTAGGGAATTCGACCGTGGATCGCATACCTTCCCTTACCGCTAGGACCGGCCTCCGAAACGAGGGGACCATGCCTGGCGGTGTCACCCTTTCCTTGACCATGATAGTCTGCCCTGATCTAATGTTGATCAAGAACGGAATTTTCCTATCCTTGACTGGCCTTTTGGCGGTGGGGACCCGCTTTTCGCCCCCCAACGCCCGGCAATCCGCCCGTTTGAGGGATTTGAGCCACGTTCGTGGCACAAGCTTGCTCGGTACAGGTCAGGCACAGGGCCATAGGTGACGGGATGGGACCCCATAGGACTGCTGCTCGCCGTCTCGGCATCCTGATCTTGCAACTTTGATACTCCACACGCAGGCCTGATAAGGGATTTGGAACCAATGGCAGTCGCCGTTGCCGCGCTTCTTCTCGCGTTCCTGTTGAGCTATCTCGTCACGCCGTTCGTTCGTCGCGTGGCCGTTCGTTTTGATTTTGTGGATCGGCCGGACGCACATCGAAAGATCCAGGATTCCGCCGTGGCCCTGGGAGGCGGCGCTGTTCTGTTGATCGTTACCATGAGCGTTGTGCCCCTGCTGGGCGTCTGGTGGGGGTGGGACCTCTGGATGATGGCGAGCAATCCGCTGTCGGTCATCGGTCTCTGTGCGGCCGCCACCTTGCTGGTGACCGTGGGCTTGGTGGACGACGCTTTTGGCATTCGCGGCAGCTACAAGCTCTTCTGGCAAGTTGTCGCTGCGTCACTCGTGATGGGTGCCGGTCTGAGTGTTCCCAATCTGGGTTTGCTGGGAGTCATTATTCCATTAGGCGTGTTCGGACATCTGTTTACCATCGCTTGGCTGCTGGGAGCAATCAACTCCTTCAACCTGATTGATGGCATCGACGGTCTGGCTGGAAGTGTTGGCGTCGTCTTCAGCCTGACGTTCGGACTGATCGCACTCTGGATGGGTGACTATCTGGATGCGCTGATCGCATTTGCACTGGCGGGTGCCTTGTTGGGGTTCCTGCGGTTCAACTTTCCGCCGGCGAAAATCTATCTGGGCGATGCTGGCAGCATGCTCATCGGACTGGTCCTGGGCACGATCGCTTTGCGGTGCACTGTGAAACAGGCGGCCGGCTTGGCCTTTGCCGCACCGCTGGCGATTTGGTCGATTCCGATGTTCGATGCCGCAGCTGCCGTAGTCCGGCGAAAACTTACGGGACGCAGTATCTACGCGACCGATCGTGGACACATCCACCATGTCCTGTTGACTCGCGGCATGAACGCGTTGCAGGCCGTCGCCCTCATCACCGGTCTGTGCATGATCACGAGTGCGGGAGCACTGATCAGTCTGTTCTTTGACATCGAGTGGTTCGGCGTTGCGGTGGTGATTGCAGTCATCTGTCTTCTGGTTTTTACCCGGATCTTCGGTCACGTCGAGTTCTTATTGGTCAATGCGCGGTTATTCGGTTTTGGAAGGTTGCTTTCACCATTCACTGGTCGCGCCGATAACGGCGTTCGGAAGACGAGCCTAAACATTCAGGGAACCGGTCAGTGGGAACAACTATGGGGAGCGATGGTCGAGTCAGCCCCCCGTTTTCAGATCGTCAAAATGCAATTGAACCTCTCGCTGCCGCGGCTTCACGAGGAATTCTATGCATCGTGGCGCCAGGAAGGTCGGCACCGCCGCGATCTGCTCTGGAATACCGAACTCCCCCTGTTTGTCGATCAACAACCGGTAGGGCGAATCAGTGCTCACGGTCTTCAGCATGCGGGTTCGGCTGCTGGCGAGATGAGCGCGTTCCTGGATTTCGTGGAAACCTTTGAATCACAACTTTCGGCCCGCGTAAAACAGGGGCAAATGGACGAAGAGGCCCACGATTCATCGGACCTGGAAACCGTCGAAATGCCAGTAAGCCCCGCCATCCCGGGCCAATTGGCCCAACCGACTCGCGGATAGCCACCGGCTCGGGTGTGCCAAATCCCCATCCGGGTGGATCCCGACGCCTTGCACTAACTCGACTGTCTGACTTGGAGCTAGACGCCAGCTCCGGTGGCCGAACGGGCTTAGAAGCTCTGAACCACAGAGAACACCGAGGGCAGAGAGCACGAGAGCATTCGAAGCAGAAGGAGCTGAATTCCCTGCCCTTCCTATCCCCCTCCTTCCTGAGCTGGGTGCTCTTCGCGTCCTCTGCGGTTGTATCTCCCGTTCGGTGGAAGCAGTCGCTATCCAGGAGCTTCTGTCGTTGCCACGAAATCAAGCAGTCGAACTAAAGAACATCCGAAGAAGACGCGGGTCGCGAGTACCCGCAACCGGGTGACAGTTGCCAGAGCGATTCCCGAGTCACGCTGAAGCTGTTGAGCCAAACGGCACCGGCACCGGTTTTGCCTCAACAAACTGCGTTGAGTTTACCGATTATCGCAATTAGCCAGGCGTCGGTGGGCTGGGCCGCTTTTGCCTTCTCCGTCGACGCCCCGTATACTTCCCTTGCGGGTGAAACCATTCCGAATTCGGAGAACAACCTGATGATCCGCTCCAGTACTTTGCCTATCCTGATGGCTGCCGCTTGGTGCCTCTCTACCGCTGTCTCTCCAGATTCCGCGTGTGCCCAGTATCGGCGGCTCAACCTCACGAAGCATCTACAACGCCACTCGCAATTTCCTTTACAACCGCCCGACGGTCAGCCCGTATGTCAACTTGGCAACACGAAGTTCGTACAACGGCATGCCGAACTACTTCACACTCGTCCGCCCCCAAGTGGAACAGCGCGAGCGTGAAATGGCCCAGCATCAGCAACAGAGCCGCATGCAGACGCAGCTGAACCAAGTGACCCAGCGGCAGGCCCAGTCGCAAGGCCAAATGGCCGACATGATGCTCACCGGCCGAATGGGCTGGTCCAGTCGCGGCATGCCTCGGTTCGGTAGCTATCTGAACTACTTCCCTGGATTTCAAAGGCTGGGCGGTAGGTTGAACTGACGGCTGCACCGTCGTACTTTCTCGGGGATTCTCGCGAGGTCTTTCGCAGCGCCTTGGTTGGAGCCATCGCGTCGTCGTCATCAGGGGCATTACAGCGGCGGATGAATCATCCACGGATCTATCTCTCGCCCCCGCACATGTCGGGCCGTGAACAGGAACGGATCGCCGACGTGTTCGCCTCGAATTGGGTGGCTCCCGTCGGTCCCCATTTGACCGAATTTGAGCAGCGTTTCGCGCATCGAGTGGGTGTTGCACATGCGGCTGCCGTCGTCAGCGGGACGGCCGCATTGCACCTGGCACTGCGCCGCCTGAAGCTGGATTCCGAGAGTGAAGTGATTTGCTCTACGTTCACCTTCTGCGCCTCGGCAAATCCGATTGTCTACGAAAACGCCCGTCCGGTGTTTCTGGACGCCGACGAAGTCAGTTGGAACATGGATCCGAACTTGCTGGAAGAGGAAATAGCAGAATGCGCACGACGCGGGCGATTGCCGAAGGCCGTCATGCTGGTAGATATTCTCGGTCAGTGCGCCGATTTCGACGCGATCCTGCGGATCACCGAGCGATATGAGATTCCGGTGATTGAGGATGCCGCGGAGGCGCTCGGAGCGACGTACAAAGGTCAGCCTGCTGGATCGGCCGGGTGGGCGAGCGTTTTTCATTCAACGGCAACAAGATCATTACCACCAGTGGCGGGGGGATGCTCTGCTCCAACGATGCCAAGCTGATCGAGCAAGCGAGGTTCTGGGCGACACAGGCGAAGGAACCCGGTCCACTCTATCTGCACCGGGAGGTGGGTTACAACTACCGGCTCAGTAACCTGCTCGCCGCAGTCGGGCTTGCACAACTGGACGTGTTGGACGAGCGGATTGCGGCGCGACAACACAACTTTGCGTTCTACCAGCAGCGATTGGGCAAGCTTCCGGGGATTCGCTTCCTGCCGGAGGCTCCGTACGGTCAACCGAACTACTGGTTGACCGTGATTCGCGTGAACGCGTCAGAGTTCGGAGCCAGTTGTGAAGACATTCGCCTGGCCTTGGAACAGCAGAACATCGAATCGCGCCGCGTCTGGGTCCCACTGCATCAGCAACCGGTGTTCACTGGTTGCCGGTATCGGGGCGGGAAGGTGGCGGAGGAGATCTTTGCCGACGCCCTTTGTCTGCCGAGCGGGTCGTCGTTGACCGACGAGGACCTGAATCGGATTTGCGCGGGAATCGAAGCGGCTTGCCCGCAGCGCTGAGGGGCACTCAGCGTGCGGGCAAACTCCATCCGTGGCTCCTACTTCCGCGTCGTTTGCTCGTCGCTATCCGACCGCGCGACTTCGGGGACCGCTCGAACAGCGAAGGAGCGTTTGGCAACTTCAGTCCGCCGGAGGTCGCGAACCACCTGAGCGGCCTGCAGCAGTTCATCGCGGCTGATCCGACGCAGATTGCCCAACTCGGTGATCGGCTCGAGCGTCTGCATCGCTCGACGCAGACGTCGGTTCCAGCAACACGACCTCGGTCATCCAGCGCCGGACCTCTTCAAAGGATTGAGCCGCCTCCTGATACTGGTGCGTCAGATCGACCGTGTGCTCCAGCGTTTCGATCGCTTCGCTCAGATTCTGCCCTTGCAGCAAGACGTCTCTCCTTCAGCTGACCGAGACCGTTCCAGCGTCGCTTGGGATTGGCCAGGTCGCTCGCCTGACCATCCACTTGCTGACGGAGGTCGATCAGGTCATCTAGCGCAGCCTGCGTTCCAGCGGTCTTGCTACCTTCGTCCGCAAGCTTCTGGTTCATCCGCACCAGATCTTCGGTCACGACACGTGCCTCCTGGGCGAGGGTGGCCGAGTCGACCAGCTGCTGGTGCACCTGCTGGACCTCGGCCACCAAGGGCTGCGCCTCCTCGAGGAATCCGACCGAGCGGAGCAGACGAACCCGCAAATCCGCCATTCGCTCCAGGGCCGCTTCGGCATCCGGCACTTCGTCGCCCGCGGAGATCAGCTGCTGCTGCAGATCGCTCGTGGAGGTCAGACGCCGCGCGACTCTGCTCAATCAAACCGGCACTCCGAGCAACATCCAGTCGCAGTTTCGAGAGCCGATCGAGAGCGGCCGTAGCCGACTGGAGCTCGCCGGCCTCGGCGAGCAACGCGGCGTGCAACCGCTGGATCCGGGCCAAGCCAGCCGCCGCCCGATCGCTCTGACGTCCCTGCTCGGTCAGCAGCTGCAGCAGATCGACCGCCCGCTCGGCCGATCCATGCTGCTCGGTCAGCTGCTGCACGTTTCGCTCCAGTGCATCGATATGTCGCTGCATCTGGGCCAACTGTCGTGAAGCAGGGCGAAGAAAACCCCAGTTCACAGCAATCATCGCGACTGCGACGGCGAACAAGAACATGTTCCAGCCGAAACCACCGCTTCCTTGCTGGTGAGTCGCGTCGTCAGCCAACGTTCCCCCCAGTCCATACCCATTTCTGCTGTCCAAGGTAGAGTCTCCCTCTCTAATCCGTCGTTGGTGCCGGAGGGGCAAGCTGCCTCCATTCTCCCCGTGCTACCGTATCGGTACCGGTTACCACCGTTTAAGAATCTTTCCCAGCTCATGCAGCTTGGCTGAGATACACCGATTGTGACGCTTGCTCCACAAACCATTCACAACTCATCGCGCACGCGACCGCGCAGCACCATCGACTGCGACACGGTTACGAGAATCACACCCCAAGGACTCTGCCTGGGACGGGATCGTGAAGAAGAGACCCACACGCTCCGGCAACGTCAGCGCACTCAGCGGCGATGGGGCGATAACGGATCTTGCGCAGGGCCGCCCTCGTCTGCCAGCTGGCGATTCCCAGCGGTTTCGAGAGATCCACCTCGGGTCGCGTGGAGATTTCCCGCCCGGTCGTCTTCAGTCGGATCACCGGTTTCTTGTCGATCCAGGCGACGATCTCGTCCTGCGTCACACGAACTCGAACGGAATACCACTGGCCGCGTTTGAAGTTCATGAACTGCTGCGTTTCGTTCTCCGATGCATCGAGGCCATCGATGCTGGACAAACCAACCAACGCTCCTCCCCAACCGCCAAGAATCAGGGAACAGTGGGAATCACCAACGGGAAAGGTCAGTCCGCAGAAGAAGTCGTTCCCGTCCACCCGTTGAGCTTCCAAGGCCAGTTCGTAATTGAGCTTGGGAAATTCTTTCTCGTAAGTCACGCCGGTCAGCGAGGCACCGAAGTCAAAGCGGAGGCACTCATCCTCCGCGACCACCGCTCCTTCGCCGCCAAACTGGGTGATCTTCCAGCCTTCCAGCGTCTTCCCATCGAACAAGGGTTTCCACGTCGCCGTTTCATGCTCGATCGGAATCCGCTGGAAGAGTGAACCGCCGACGTTTCGCTCGGCTCTGCCGCCATCAGGCCTCCGGCAAGGAGCAACACGAGCAGTCCGGCCAAATGCCTGCCCGGGCGACCGCGGTAACGCCGCGCACGAAGCGGCATGCGGCGAAGATATGCGCAGATCCAATCCACTCGGTTAACGATTCATTTTGCTGTTCATGGTGGACTCCTCAGCTCATTCCGCAATTTGGCGATTCCGTCGAGAAAACCGACCGTGACACGCGGCATCCATTCTACCGATCAACGACCGTGCCACCGCCGAAACCAGTCGCAGAAATCCTGAATTCCCTCCTCCAGGGGAACCTGCGGGGCATAACCCAACAACCGCTTCGCCTTTCCCAGGTCGGCATAGGTCACCGGCAGATCTTCCGGTCGTTCCGGACGTTGATCCACACGAGCTGTCTTGCCGAGAGACTGTTCCAGCAGTTGAATCACCTGGCGCATCTCGACCGGTTCGCTATGCCCCAAGTTGATCGTTTGCCCCACGACATCGTCCGCAGAAAGTGCGGATCCAAGACCGTCGCAGATATCGTGCACGTGCGTGTAATCGCGACGAATGGAACCGTCTCCGTACAGTGGAAATGGCTTCCCGTGCTCGATCGCGTCCGCAAAGATCGTCAGCGCCAGATCGGGTCGCAATCGCGGACCGTAGACACTGAAAGGTCGCAAACAAACGACCGGCACGTCGTGGAGTTGATGGTAGGTCAACCCAAGCAGTTCGGCGGCCCGCTTCGTTGCTCCGTAGGGACTGGCGGGAACTCCCAAAGGTGCATCCTCGGCGAAATGGGATTCCCGCGCCGCGACCGTAGACCGTCGAGGAAGAAGCCAGCAGGAACCGATTCACTGCGTGCTCTGCGGACGGCTTCTAGCAGGGCGAGCGTCCCTGCCACGTTCACTTGTTCATAGATCTGCGGGATTCTCGACGCTGTACCGCACGCCCGCATAAGCACCCAGATGCACAACCTGATCGATGGAATGACGCCGAAGCAGTCGCGAGATTCGCGTCGGCATCGCAGAAATCACCTTCCGACGACCGTGACCGCTTGGAAGTCGCTCCAGCAGCGCTGCATTTGCCCGTTTGAGCGCGGGATCATAGTAGTCGTTGAAGTTATCCAGGCAGACAATCGGTTCGTCCGAGACGCGCCGCAGACGTTCGGTGAAGTGACTCCCGATGAAACCAGCGCCTCCGGTCAACAACAACGGCATGCCCAGTACTCCATGACGAATCGATTCGGTTGCGACGACATTCCCAGAGCCATCAGCACATTCCGATGGCTGGATTCGTTTCTTGTTACGGCGACAGACCCAACTGCCGCACGATCAGTAGTTCGGCGTTGGCGGCCGATAGTGGTCAAAGTCGATCTGCGCGAAACCACTCGACCGTCCGCTGCAGCCCCTCGGCCAACGAAACTTGCGGTTGCCAATCGAGCCGTTGCTGGGCCAGCGTAATGTCTGGGCGCCGGCGAGTCGGGTCATCGGCCGGCAGAGGTCGAAACACGATTTCGGACTTCGGAACCGGTCAGTTCCAGGACCATCCGCGCCAAGTCGCCGATCGTGAACTCGCCAGGATTTCCCAAGTTGACGGGCCCCGTGAAATCATCGTCGGTCGCCATCATTCGAATCATGCCTTCGACCAGATCATCGCGATAGCAGAAGGATCGGGTCTGGCTGCCGTCACCAAAGATCGTGATGTCTTCGCCGCTCAGCGATTGTCGAATGAAGTTCGAGATCACTCGACCATCGAACGGATGCATCCGAGGCCCGTAGGTGTTGAAGATCCGCACGATTCGGATGTTCACTCGATTCATGCGATGGTAGTCCATGAACAGCGTTTCCGCAGCCCGCTTGCCCTCGTCGTAACAGGCACGCGGCCCAATCGCATTCACGTTCCCGCGATACGATTCGGTCTGCGGATGCACCTCGGGATCACCGTAGACTTCGCTGGTCGAAGCCTGGAGAACCTTGGCGCGGCAGCGTTTCGCCATTCCCAAGACGTGAATCGCCCCCAAGACGGAAGTCTTGATCGTCTTGATGGCGTTGTACTGGTAGTGTCCGGGCGCCGCGGGACAGGCCAGGTTGTAGATCTGGTCGACCTCCAGCCAGACCGGCATGGTGATGTCGTGCCGAATCAACTCGAAGTTCGGTCGATTCAACAAGTGCTGCACGTTGGACTTCTGACTCGTGAAGAAGTTGTCCAGACAGATCACATCGTGACCGTCCTCGACGAGCCGTTCACAAAGGTGGGAGCCAAGAAAGCCGGCCCCCCCCGTGACGAGAATTCGTTGGATTTTTGACACTTTGAGGTGGATTCCCTGTTCGGTTGGTGGGTTAGGGCTAAGCTCGACCGGAAGTCGGTCGAACGGGACGTCCGCCCCACAGCAAATAGGACGCCCGTCCCCCCGCCTCTCGCAACTCAGTGAGCCGACGCGGCCGACCACTGGACCACGCAAGTCGACCGCGTGACCGGGTGAGCCGATTCCGTCGCATGGCACGCCACAGCGGCCGGATTGACAGACCGGCTGAGGACGGTCAATTGTAGCTCTTGCTCGGGACGAGCATCCTGCAGGGCATTGGCGAGGTTGTCAACCCGTGAGTCTAGGCGACGAATTAGCGAATCTCCCGGATCTGACGCAGCACCTCGTCGATCTGCTCCGGCAGGTGCCACGGGCCGAATCACGACGCACGGCGACCTGGCGACCGCCTTGGGCAGCCGACACGCGAGCCGCTGGGTTGGCCACACCATCCTGCACCACGACCATGATTCGGACTGCCCGTGCCATCGAGTCGTCCGAGCGGACGGTTCCATTGGGGGATACGTCACCGGCAATCCGCAGGAAAAGGCCCGGCTGCTGCACGAGGAAGGGATTGCCTGCACTCCAGAGCGAGTGCAACGGAATGACCGCCGATTCGTTGCCTTCCATGGCGAACAGCCATTACTGCGCCTCGACCGACTGCAGCACAAGCTACGTCGCGAGCTAGTGCCTTCCGGTGTGAGAGACCCGCAGCGAATGGCCGGAGTCGACGTGTCCTTTCGAGCGGCATGGGGCTTTGCCACATACGCCGAAATCGACGCGGACACGCTTGACGTGGCCTGGTCGTCGACCGTACAGCGGCGAATTGCCTTTCCGTACATTCCTTCCTACCTGGCATTTCGTGAATTGCCGATCCTGCTGGAACTTATTGCAGCAGGTACAGAGCCAAGCGCTCACTGGCCGATGTCCTGATCGTGGACGGCAGCGGAATTCTGCACCCGCGCCGGATGGGACTCGCCACGATGCTGGGAATCGCCGCAACCATCCCGACGATCGGCATCACCAAGAAACGCCTCTACGGCGAAGTGGAACTCCGCGGGATCTCGCCCGGAGAGGAACGATGGGTGCGGGACGAACACAGACAACGGCTCGGGGCCGCCATCCTTCCCCCGAGCGGAACCGAGCGACCGCTGTACGTCTCGCCCGGCCACCGAGTGAGTGTTCCGCAAGCCGTCCAGATGGTGCGACCGACTGTGGGGACTCATCGTCTGCCAGCCCCCATCGCCTGGGCCGATCGACTCAGCCGTCGAGCGGCTCGGACGGCGAAAATCTACGCCTTGACGATCTTCTCGCGACCGGCGACCACGTCGCCGCGTCGCGTTCCGTGTATCAACGACTAGTTGCGCATGCTCGACAATCGAATCATAATCGTAGGCGGAATGATCCGTGGCAATCAGCAGGCAATCTTGTGCGCCGACCCAGTCCGGAGTCAACGCCTCGCTGGACAAGGCAGGAACCTGATAGTGCCGCATCTTGGGCAGTTCGGGAGATGTGTGGGTCGTTGTAGGAAACCACCGCTCCCGCATCCAGCAGTAATTCCATCAGACGAAAAGAAGGGCTCTCCCGCGGATCATCCACGTCACGCTTGTAGGCAACCCCCAGGATCCCAATCTGGCTGCCTTGAACCGGCTTGCCGGCGCGGTTCAACGCCTCCGCAACCCGCCGCACAACATATTCCGGCATCGAGGCGTTGATCTCACCCGCCAACTCGATGAAGCGCGTCGTCAGTCCGCTCTTCCGCGCCAGCCAACTCAGGTAGAACGGATCAATCGGAATGCAGTGCCCCCCCAGTCCGGGTCCAGGATAGAACGCCTGGAAACCAAACGGCTTGGATTTGGCCGCATCGATCACCTCCCAAACGTCAATTCCCAGGCGAGTAAACAGCACCTTCAGCTCATTGACCATCGCGATGTTCACCGAGCGATAGGTGTTCTCGAGGATCTTGCAGGCCTCGGCTACCTCACAGCTGGAAACCGCAACCGTTTCCACCACCGCCTGCTCGTACAACGGCTTGGGCCAGCTCCAGACTCGAGCGGATCCATCCCGCCGATCACCTTCGGGATGCTGCTGGCCGTGTACTGGGGATTCCCCGGGTCCTCTCGTTCCGGGCTGTAGGCCAGGAAGATGTCCTGCCCGATCTTCAAGCCGGACCGCTCGAGGATCGGGGCAACGACGTCGCGCGTCGTTCCCGGATAGGTCGTACTCTCCAGCACGACCAATTGGCCCGGCCGCAGGACTCTGGCGATTTGCTCGGCCGTGGACGCCACATACGACAGATCGGGATCGCGGCTGTCCGTCAAGGGCGTCGGAACACAGATCAGCAAGATATCCGGTTCCGAGAGTCGATCCATCGCCGCCGTCGGCTCGAATCGTCCTCTCGGCAACACAGGCCTCGATCCACTCGCTGGGCAGATGCTCGATGTAGCACTGCCCATCTTGCAGCATCTGCACCTTGTCTCTCGTCCACATCGAAACCCATCGTGGGAAAGCCAGTTTCCACAAAGGCCCGAATCAGCGGAAGACCAACATAGCCCAAGCCGATCACGCCCAATTTGGCCGACTTGGCCTGAATGGATGCAAGCAGTGGATGTGACATCATCACCAGCTCTTGCTCAGCCGGCCCTCATCGGGTGACACAATCGTGCCTGGTACGACGGGACTCGGCTGGACACACACCATGGAGCTTCAGTATCGTCCTGGAAGCTCCGAACCAACCGACCAAGTCTAACAGATTCGACCGGGGAGTTCGCCATGGGTTATCTACGTGCGAAGTCTGACCGTGTTCGTGACGGTCTGCGTTAGTCCTTGGCTGCGGGATCAACCTGCAAGCAGACGACTTTGCTATTCGAACTCAAGTCTTTGAGGCGGGGCGACCGCAGGCCGTCGCCGAGAATTTGACCGTCTTTCAAGCGGCTTGATTTACGACTTCGCGCCTCACCGCACCAAAACGGGTCACTCTGTTCGATCGAGATGCGGGCCTGTTCCGGCTGACCGATCCAAGCCGCGGAAGCTCAGACCACGTTGACCGTTGACGAATTGCTGCAGTTCGTGGCAACCGAACAGGCGCGGGCCAGCCGAATCCGACAACCCACTCGTCCGCTTCGCCGCCCAAGCCCATCTTCACCGAACAGTTCGACGCGTCCAGCGGTCGGCTCTCGCTCCACAGCCCAATCGTGGGATTACGACGTCGAGACGATTCCCGCTCCTCGTCCCGAAGTACTACGAAAGTACCTGCTGTTCGCCCATTGGTTCACTCACCTGAACGCCGTCTTTCGGCCACTTCCGCCAGGCGTCCGGCTGCATTTGAACGAGCGACTTTCCCACTACGAACGCCTGCCTGTTCGCGTTGATCGCGAAGATCAAACGCGACGGGAAGTTGATCGTGGAACAGGAGAGCCGTCACGAGATCCTCTGGACACTCACAGAGCGGGAACAGCGGCTCATTCAACAATGGCGGAAACGGCAGCCGGAGTATCGCCGGCTGTCCTTTCGCGAATACTATCGTGCACTCCATTAGTCAAACAGAAAATAATCCGATCCGACCGGTCAACAATCCAAGAATTTCGCCACCCGACTTCACGGCCCCACGCAACTATCTTACCTACTCAGCCGATACTACTTCAGCCGGCGAGATGCGTGTTCGAACTGCACGCTGCGGGCCGGCAGTACGTTAGCCGGACGTGAAACCGCGGTCAGGGTGGACCGCGTGACAATAGCCCCTTGCTCCCGGTAAGTGCTTCACTCTTCTGCCGGGTGTCCATCTGTCGAGCCGAAGGGCCTTTCTTTCGCTACCGGTACGTACTCACTCAGTTTTACGAACGACGAACAAATCCGCATTTATTCAAGGGAGTGAGTCTTGTCGATGATGGCACATCAGCTTAATGCCCGGAATCTTCAAGAGCTAAAGGACTTCGTCTATCAGACCCTCTGCGACCACGAGAAACTCGAGGTCGGAATCTTCCCGATGACGGAAAAGGTTCTGACGCGGAATGCGAGACCTTGTGGGATCTATTTCTGTTTGCATGGTCCTCGGAGCGTCCAATTCACGGCGATCTGGGACACGGAACGAAACACGGTGCTGTTTTACGGCGCCACCGGCGAACGTTTCCAAACACTGCGTTGGATGGCCGCGTCCAGCTGCCAGACACGCGCGTCAAGCAAACAGTTGAGCCGCCGAGCAGGTTGAAACCAGAAACCATTCCAACGGAGGGAAGGGCGGAATATGTTGGTTCTTTCTCGGAAGAAGAACGAGAAAATCATGCTGGGGGACTCGATCGAGATCACCATCGTTCGAGTGAGCGATAGCCAGGTTCGCCTGGGTATCCAAGCCCCATCCAATGTCACGGTGCTCCGCACCGAACTGGCCGATAAGGAGCCCCCGGCACCCGAATCGTGAATGCCGCGCGAACCCGTCGGTCCGTCGGTACGCATGCAAATCGGCATAGCACGTCGCTGCAACCGGAAGGCCGCCACCGAGGGGCCGTCCGGTCGGCAGCAACAGCCGATGGCAAAATAAACAGGGCACCCCATTTTTCGGGGTGCCCTGTCACGTTTCCTCTTCTCTTGTCGCGGCAAGCCCAAAGGCGGGTCCGACCTGACTACTCGCGCGGCCGAACCGCACCAGTCAATCCGCTGTAGTCCGAGCGGTCATCACCGTGCCACAACGGATGCCCCAATTCGACGCGACGACGAAGCGTCTCAATCTTCTCCGCCGATCCGGCAGGAGCCGTCGTGGCCTCAAAGTCCGAGGAAGCTTCCGGACGGAAGTCCTCGTCATGACCATATTTCAGAATTGCCTCGAACACATTGCGTACATTCGCAGACTGCATGGAACCGATCTTCCTCCACTCGACGAAAACAATAAAAATCGCTTTACAAGATAAACGGATCCTGGAACTCTGCAGGCGTCACTCAGATTCAGTAACGTGGCCGATTCCTAAAGAGTCCAAGGTCGTGAAGCGACACACTTCGATGACGGCGGGATCCCGCACCCCTGGTGCGGGACGTGCGATGGTGCAAACATGTGATTATTATCCCACCAATTTGGAAGTCAATTGGAACCGGCAATTTTCCCAGAATTTCTGCCGACCCCGCCAAACCGATTGGTCCGGTCGACCCAATTCAGGAAAATGGGAAGTCCCCAGCGACGAGGGCATGCAGCGTAGTTCTGGGATCCACTGCAAAAGGGGTCAGGAGTCAGGAGCCGGAACGGCCCTACGGTGCTTTGCGATCTGACTGCCCTTTCGCTCGGCCCCGGCAACCCGAATTCCTAGCTGCAACGCAGCACGAGCATGCATCACGAACTCTTCTGCTGACCACCACAAAGAAGAGGAACAAGCGATGTTCTGGCTTCAGAAAGAACTGATCCTGCCACCGCATCGCCGCGGGTTTCACCTCATTACGCCGGTGATTCTGGCGGGCGTCCCAGATCTGCGGCGAGTTCGCGTCGGGCTGCTGCACCTATTCATGCAACACACGTCGGCCTCTCTCACGCTCAATGAAAACGCTGATCCCGACGTCCAGGTCGACCTGGAAATGGCATCCTCGCGGATCGTTCCGGAGAGTTTTCCTTACACTCACACACTCGAAGGTCGGGATGACATGCCGGCCCACGTGAAATGCTCAATGCTCGGCTGCTCACTGACCCTTCCGGTCACCGATGGCCGCCCGCGGCTCGGAATCTGGCAGGGAATTTACCTTTGTGAACATCGGGATCAGGCGGGGCCCCGGCACGTGGTCCTCACGGCGTTCGGCGCGGAGGAGCAAGAGCAGCTCGTCCGATGCCTGAATCGGGCAGGCTCCTTCCCGCGCGCCGCCCTTCTCGGTAGTGTCTCTTCGCCCTTTCCGCTTGGAAGCAGTGTCGCCGCGAACGCTACTTATCCGGGCGAGACGCACTAGCCTGGACGGTGCTCAACCGCAAACAGATCGTCGATCCAGCACTCGATCAACGTGGCCAGATTTGCGTTCGCGTCGATCTGCACCAGAGCCTCCAGACAGCGATCCACTCGAGCACAGTCGTCCATCGCCGATGCGTGCCTCATTCATCGGGGCGGTCAGCAACCGTTGCCGGTAGAACCGCAGGCAAAGCCGGACGACGCGGCGCAGCCGATCCCGGCGGGCCGACGCCTCGCTTCCGGCCTGCTCCACGAATTGCGCCATCCACTGGGACAGTCCGAGAGCGTCGCTCTCTCGATCCTGCAGACGCTGCGAAAGCGCAGCCCGGAAATCGGCCCAGTCGCCGCCCACGTATTCAGTGACCTGTTCCAAACTGCCTTCAGCCAGCGTGACCAGCTCCTGTGCCTGCGCGTCGGCGGCCGCCCAACCTTTTTCTCAGGACATAATCCCGGACAAAATCATCGGGTAGACGCTGGAAGCGGACGATCTGGCACCGGGATCGGATCGTCGGCAGTTGCCGCTGCTGGCTGGTCCCGATCAGGATCAACACCGAACCCGGTGGGGGTTCTTCCAGCGTCTTCAGCAGACAGTTGGCGCCCTCGACACTCAGATGATCCGCGTCATCAATGATCGCGATTCGTCGCTTTCCGCTGGAGGGTTTCAACGCCAAGCGATGACACAACCCTTCCTGAGTCCGGTGTTCTCGGTCCCCGACGAACAGTTCCAACGGGATGAAAGACTTGCCCGCCGGCCGAGACACTTGGTCCACATCCGGATGGTTATGAGCCGCAATTTGGAGGCATGCTGGACAGTCGAGACACGGATCCAGCTGTACGGCATCGCGCTGGTCGCACAATAGCCCCTGGGCAAGTCGCGTGGCGAATAGCCGCTTGCCCACACCCGACGGCCCGAGAAACAGAAACGAACTGGCCAACCGCTGCTGCTGCAAGCTGCGACGGAACTGAGCCACGATGGCATCCTGGCCTTCTACGCCACACCACGTCATCCCGACCCCTCGCGTTGGAGAAACCGCTCTGCCGCCGCTCGAACCGCTGACTGCACCTGCTCCGGATCGGGTGCCGCATCGATCCGCACAATCGTCTCGGGGCAGCGTCGGGATTCCTCGAGGAAACCGCGGCGTACCTGTTCGAGAAAGGCGTCGCCCCGCTCTTCGATCCGATCCGGCTCCCGATCACGACGCCCCGCGGCAGCGACCGGGTCCAGATCCAGGAGAAAGGTCAGATGTGGCACGATGCCGTCCGTGGCGATCTGCCCCACATCGCAGAGCGGTTGTCGCCCCAAGCCTCCCGCATGACCTTGGTAGGCAATGTTCGCCAAAAGAAATCGGTCGGCGATCACAGTCTTGCCCGCCTCTAAAGCAGGGCGGATGATCTCATCGACCAGTTGTGCCCGAGCCGCCATATAGAGCAGCATCTCCGCTCGCAATCCAAGAGCCATTGCGGAACGTTCCAGCAGTAACTCGCGGATCCGTTCACCGAGTTCGGTCGAGCCCGGATCGCGGCAAATCACGATCACGTGCCCTTGCGTCTGCAACCACGCGCGGAACAGCTCGATCTGGAGCGTCTTGCCCACGCCGTCGATGCCATCAAAAGAAAAGAAAAAGCCCATTGTCGCCTCGTATCGGAGCAAACCGGCTCGATTGTACTGCCGATGCCCCCGGAACTCCACGGCTCGGAAAGCCGCTCTTGTTCGCAATCGCCCGTTTCGACGCACGTCTGGCCGAATGGCGTCGAGGCCGCCCGTTGCCAGCCGATGCTGTTCCTCGCCACCCCGCATCGAACCGCCGCCGGATGAATCGCCTGATCCCGTCCGTCAGCGTTGCCAATTCCACTCCGCACACGAATACCGATGGGCGACCAACTCCAGCGTTCGTTCCTCGGGCCAGCCTTCACAAGTGTGCTCGCACGCCCAAGCACAGATCAACGCTTCTCGCAAACGCGCCACGTCAACCGGCAAGTGAACGAGAAAGTCACTGTGCTCTCGATCGGCGCGATAGGCCGGTCGCCGCGGGGGCATTCGCAGACAATCGGCAATCAGCTCGAACGGCATCTCGTACAGAAGTGTCCCGTGATAGAGAAGTGCATGGCGATGACATCGAAGGCTGTTCCCCGAGAATTTGCGGCCGTGCAACGTCAGGTCACTCGTACCTGACATCTCGGCCGGCACACCCAGTTCTCGCAATGCGTTTCGGATCGGCTGCAACACGAGCTGATGCGATTGATCCACCGTACGCCAACCCGGCCGATCCTGAATCCGGAGGACCACCGAGTACATCAGACACCCCGCCCCAATGACCACCGCCGCTCCGCCACTACAACGTCGCAGGATGGGGATTCCATGGGTTTCACAGAAGGCGACGTTTACTTCCTCGCCAACACGGGAACCACGCCCTACTACTACCGCCGTCTGAGGCGATTCCCACAGGCGCAGCAAATCGGCTGCGGTCCCTTCGCTATCGACCCGCTCCAACAAGGCTTCGTCCAGGGCCAGATTCTCGGCTGGCGTGGGCAATGTGAGTTCCAACAAATCCATGGGCATGTTGTAGCCTGCCGAACGGGCGGCGGGAATGGCTGGAGGCTGATCTCCCGGCGAACCCCACAACCCGACATTCGATAGCCGACATCTGGGCACGAAGATTGTAGTGCCATAGAATTGTCAGCGTGGCAGCAGGTCCATTTGCAGCGATTCTATCGGGTGCAGCGATCCGGCAAGATCGAGTCGTAACCGCCTGTCACGGCCAGGACTTAGACCTACACTACAATTAGTCGTGTAATGAGCTAGCAAGAAAACCTGGAACCGCGTTTCTATAGCTAAACACTTGCCACGCCTTCACTTGCCTTGAATTGGATTGCATACACCCCTAAATGGGTAGTTGCCGAGATGACGGTTTTCACCCAAATTCGTATGTATGGACGTGTTTCCAGCTTGCGACATGCTGGCACGCCCCCAGTCATCGAACTGCTGCCGAGAAGGAAACCATCACCCACATCGGTCAACCCATCTCATCTTCTTTCGAAGGACCGTACTGCGCCATGAAATGCGTCGTTTCTCTTACAGCCATTTCCCTGTCACTTATGCTCAACTCCATGGCGCCCGGCCAAGTGGCATGCGACCCGTGCGAAACGTATCGCCTCGTTCCACAAACGATCTACGAGGAGCGTCCGGTCACCACCTATCGGCTGGAGACGCAAACCCTCGTCCAGGAACGGCCGACCACGACATATCGGCCGGTCTGGGAAACGCAAACTCGCACGCGGTCCTATACCGTGCTCCGCCCGGTGCAAGAAACGAGCATGCGCGAAGAACGCTGCACGGTATTGAGACCGGTCCAGGAAACCTCGTACCGGGAAGAAACGATCCAACGTACGCATTACGTCACGGAAACGCAGATGCGGGAGGAACGCCGAGTCGTTTCCAAGCCGGTCGTGGAGACGTCGACGCGCGAAGAACAACGCACGGTTTGGCGGCCCATCACCGAGACGCAAATCCGTGACGAATGTGAAACCGTCTTGCGGCCTGTCACAACACAAGCCACTCAGTTGGTCGATCAAGGTGGATTCGTCGACCAGTGGGCCTACCAGCCTCTTCCTCCCGATCGAGCCCGGCTACGGTGGATGCCGCGCACGAATTACATGAATCCGTACACCGGACTGCCCACGACACAACGGGCCGGCCTCTACTGGGTTCCCTCACCGCCAGGCGCCTATACCGTTCAGCGAACCTACGTACCGAATATTGTGCCTCAGACGGTCCAGCAGACCTCCTACGTTCCAGAGACGATCGCTCGCAAGATTCCCGTCGAAGTTACGCGATATGAGGCAGCGATTGAGACTCGACGCATTCCCGTCTCGACGGTCCGCATGGAACAGGAAGAACAGCGACGAATGGTACCGCACACGGTGCAACGACCGGTCGTGGAGCATCTTGTTCGCAAAGTGCCGGTCCATCGTACACGATGGGAACAACAGGTCCTGGTCCGCAAGGTTCCGGTCACCACTGTGCGATACGTCGAAGAACAACGGACCGAGGAAACCCCCGTCCGAGTTTGCCGTTGGGTCGCGGAAAAACGCGTCGAGAAGATCCAACGTCAGGTTTCCCAGTGGGTGCCTACGCAAACCACGCAAACGGTCGCGCGCACCGTGATGACCCGCGTTCCGCTCGATTCGTGCGAGGCGACTTCGTTCGTCGTGGCACCCCCTGTCGAGCCGACGAAGGCCGAGCGACGGGAGAGCCAGCGCCCGACGGACGCAAACGCTGGCAACCGGCCCCGCATCGATACCAGTCGGCTGTTCGACACACCCGAACCGCCGGCTCCGGCAGTTCGCTGAATGACGCCCGAAACCGACGCAATTTCTCCCCTGGCAGGTACGCGAGTCACTTTCGTCGGAAAACTCGGCGGAATCAACCGGCGAGAAGCGCACCGACTGATCCGCCAATGCGGTGGCTTCCCCGTCGATCAGGTGGATGAAAGCGTCGATTTGGTCGTGATCGGAGCCGACGAGTTGCCGATCGCGGACGACAACCTGCTGGACGAGGCGGTTCGCGATGCGGCCGCAGAGGGCCGGTTGGAAGTCATCAGCGAAACCCAGTTCTGGCATCGGCTCGGACTGGTCGATAACGAGCCGCATGTGCGGCGTCTCTATACGCCGGCCATGCTGGCTCACCTGCTGGATGTCTCCGTGTCAGTGATCCGTCGCTGGCACCGGCGCGGCTTGATCGTTCCCACGCGCGAAGTCCACCGCCTTCCCTATTTCGATTTCCAAGAGGTCGCCACCGCCCGCCGCTTGGCGGAGCTGCTTGCCGCCGGAGCGACGCCGCAGGCGATCGAAAAGAAACTGGAACAGCTGACCCGATTCGTACCCGACATCGAACGGCCACTGGCCCAGTTGTCGATCATTGTCGAAGGGCGTCAGTTGCTGCTGCGCCAAGGAGAAGGACTGATCGAACCTGGGGGACAGATGCGGCTGGATTTCGACGCCGCCGAACGCTCCGCCGATCCGCCTCCCCCAGATGGCCTCCCGACGCCCAGAAGGATCCTCTCCATCAATCAGGTGCTTTCCCAGGAACAGATCGCCTGGTCGACCGACGAAATGGAGCGTTGTGCAGCTGAGCTGGAAGATGCCGGACAAATCCGAGAAGCGATCGAGATGTACCGAGCCGTGCTCGTTGCGAGCGGTCCAAGTGCCGAGTCCTGCTTTCGCCTGGCGGAACTGCTCTACCTTGTTGGCGATGTGTCGGCCGCCCGGGAACGGTATTCGATGGCCATCGAATTGGACGAAGACTACGTGGAAGCCCGGGCCAATCTCGGCTGTGTTCTGGCCGAAACCGGCGAGACGGAACTGGCTATCGCCGCCTTTCAAGGCGCGCTGCGCTCCCACCCGGAATACCCGGACGTCCATTACCATCTTGCCCGAACGCTGGATCTGACGGATCGCACCGAGGACGCAATCCCACATTGGGAGGAATTCCTCCGACTGGCGCCCGACAGCCCGTGGGCCGATGAAGCCCGACTGCGGCTCGGCCGCGAGGCGGAGGAGGCCCCCCCCGAGTGAGTTGCGAGGCCGGGGGCGGCCTTCCAGCGGCTCATGGATTCCCGAGGTGAAAGCAATCCGTGCGCGACACGGGCCGACGGACGTTGTCGAAGACCGGGAGAATCCGGTTGGAGCGGATGATCCCACCTTCAGGAACTCTTCTCGCGACAACGATTTACGATCAGCTACTCGCGTCCCGAATGCTTGACGCCCCAAATCACCCAATTTATCATGAATAGTTCAGAGACCGGTCCCTCGCGACCCGGCGGAGCGTCCGTCTGGCGAAAACTCCCCTCTCGGAACAGGAAACTCGATGGGTCCCGCAATTCTGGGCGGCATCGTCCTGCTCTTCATTCTCCTGGCTTACCTGGGCGCCAAGGCCTGGCACATCTGGCATGTGGTGCTGGTCGTGTTCGTGTTTCTCGCCGCCGCAGGCGCTCTCATTCTGACCGCTGCCACCATGCGGACGCAGAAAGTGTGGCGCGAAAAATACAAGAGCCACATGGTGTCGCTCGAGAGAGAGCAAGCGACGAACCAACGCCTGATCTACGGAGCCCCGGCATCGGATCCCAACCCGATGGCATCGATGCAGAGTCTGCGTGGACAGGTGGGCCGCGTGATGGTGGACCGCGGACGTGTCTGGCGGAATCTTCGTTTGGCGGGAGTCGGACAGGGGACGCTGACCTTGGACGCGACAGGACTGGGGTGATCGAGACTTCGAGAAAATCAAGTCCGACATGGACGACGCGGGAGAATTCGATCTGCCAGCAGATGACGTAGTCGAAGAGGGTGCCGAACCGGGCGCCGCGGCGGCCGACGCTCCCGTACCTCTCGGCATCGGTCAAGGGGCGATTGTCTACGCATTCAAAGAACAGCCGATCAGCGAGCTGCCGCCCGTGCTGCAATCCGCGCTGTACGACGACAGTGTTCTTCCGCTACTGGACAAGAAGGGGCTTTGCCGGGTCCCCGCCGCCTACATGGGCGAATACCGCATTACGAGCGATCCCGCGGCGAATCCCACAGCCATCGAAATCACGCCGACGCTGCCCGCTCAGCCCCTACCAGATCGAGCAACTGCAGCAGGAAGACCAAGCGACCTGGGCCATCTACGAGGTCATGCCAATCGACTCGCACGAAGCGCTGCAGGGGCTGACGGCCGACCAGATCCGGATGCTGCTTGAAGCACCGGAGAATCTGCCCGCAGAGGAATACGAGCAGTTGATTGATGAGTATGTTCGCGATCAGACTCGTGCCAGCGACACGGATCCGCCAGAGCGAAAGTGGATGCGGATCAAATTCCTCCAGCCGCACACGATCGAAGTCGACGTTCAGGCTCCCACGCCGCTGCCGGACACGTCTTACGATCCAAGTGGTCGATCGGTGGAAGCGAACTTGCAGCAGAACAAGGCAACAGAATTCCAAAAGGACGATGAGGCGGTGATGGATTTCCTGACCGCGCAAGACTGATGAACCAGGGAATCGCAGAGCAGATCGAGCCGGTCTATCATCGAAGACTGCGTGACTACGCCGAGTATTTCCGCTCTTTTGCTCGGGAATTCGAGGCGATTGATCGACAGGTCACCACTGCTCAAGAACGACCTGGAAAAATCAACGATTCGGTACAGAGTCTTCGGGATCAGATCGCGTTTCGCGACGACCAGCAAAAAAAGCTGACAGAGGACCAAGCCGGATTTGATCGAGAACGAACAGTCATTACCGAGTATCGAGGAGTCTTGGAGGAACAATGGAATGCCGTGCGGCGTAATTTGAGCCGGCTGTATCGAGCGAACAAGCAGATCGGTCAGCAGGCTGCGGGACAACTGATCGGTCGCGGCGCGAAGCGTCTCCGGACGCCGCCAAGTCGCCCAATCTCGCTCATCCGCTGAACGCCGCCGCGGGCCCCCCGGATGGTCTGCGACGCGACCAATGCGGGCCAATTCTTGCCCGACCTCATCGTTTCGGCATGTCCGTTGCCGCCTGACTGCCCTTTTGTCCGCGCCTGACGTAAGATATGCAGACCAAGCGAAGCCAACCGAAGCTCCGCCTGGCCTGCCGAGACCCCGGATTCGCTGATGCCGCCTGATCCAGCGGCCGTACAACGTGAGACTTGGACGTCGAACATGGGACTCTACGACCGCCCCTATTATCAGGACGAACCGCAACGTTCCTTTGCCCCGTTGTCCGGGCAACGATCGATGATCCTGAACTTGATCATCGTCAATGTCGCGTTGTGGGTCGATCGACGTCTATCTCTATCCCCTGATCGGTGGCACCCGAGGCGACGTAAGCGATTGCTCTCGGTCAAGCCGGAGACGTTATTCCGCCCCTGGCTCTGGTGGCAATTCCTGACCTACGGGTTTGCCCACGACCCGCGAACACCCATGCACGTTCTGGGAAACATGTTGGGGCTGTTCTTTCTCGGGCAGCCGGTCGAACATCTCTATGGCCGCAAGACATTTCTGCGTGTGTATCTGACGGCCCTGGTGCTGTGCTCGATTGTCTGGTGTGTGACGCAGAATCTGTTGATGCGGATGGACCCCGCCCAAGGCAACTCTCTTGCTGATCGGTGCATCGGGGGCGGTGACGACGATCGTGATCCTGTTCGCGTTGAACTTTCCACGTCAGACGATTCTCTTCATGATGTTCATTCCGATGCCCGCCTGGTTCCTGGGCGTGCTGATCGTGTTGCTGAACCTGTTCGGCTTGCACGGGGGCGGGGGCGGCGAGAACGGGCAGCGAGTCGCGTTTGACGTGCACTTGGTTGGTGCGGCCTACGGGCTGCTGTTCTTCCGCACGCATTGGGAGGCCGGATCGATATGGCCCACCGAATGGCCGCGCTGGCTGCAGCGTCCACGGCGTCAACCCAAACTCAAACTGCATGAACCGAGCGAATCACAGAGTGCAATAGAGGAACAGGCCGACGCGGTTCTTGAAAAGCTGTATCGAGCAAGGCGAATCGGCGCTGTCGCCGCGCGAGCGTAAGATCCTGGAAGACTATAGCCGAAGGATGAAGCAGAAGCATCGCTGAGGCGACGCTATTGCTGCATCGCGTAGAGCAGAATATTGATGCCAATCTTCGCTGCGTCTTCGCGGGGATAGCCTTTACATTCCATCGAGGCTTGGTTTTCCAGCGCACAGCTCAGATCGTACGGCGAGAACACGACCGCCAGTCGGCCGTCGATTTCGATGCCCTCCAGTGTCGGAACAACTTCTTCGGTCCGCGTTTCCAATGGATCATTCGTTTCGATCCGTCGTCGTGGCTCGCGAAGCCGCACACGGCGAATGTCGTATCCCTGAAACGCTGAGGTCAGCAGCGGATGTTCCGCGGCGAGCGGCTGCAGGGGATGTTCGGGGAGGATCGCTCGCATTTCTTGTCGAAAGGAAACGCTGAAGTTATCGCTGGCGCAAATCGAATCGGCCAACAGGAACCCACCGTTCATCAGATACTGCTTCAGGGCGGAACGTTCGGCGGGGCTGAGACGGAAACTGCGTCGACCGTGGAGAAAAGTGATGGGGTAATCCGGCAAGTTCTCGTCAGTGGCCGACAGAAGCCGCTTTTCGCTATCGACGCGCAATTGCAATTGTCGCCCGGTGAGTCGAAGCAGATTCGTCAAGGCCGACGGTGCGTCGTCACTTCCGCCGCCGTGATTCAATTTGGCGACATAGAGCGTCCCGCGCTCCTGCGATCCGCTGTCGGCAGGCGGCAGGATCATCGCCGTGGGTTCCAACTTCTCCTTGAGCTGACGGTTGGTCGCGTAGGTTAGCACGTTCGCTCCGATCGCCAGCACGGCTCGAATCTCGCGCTGCAATCGATCGGGCAACTCCTTTTGCTGCCGCCGATCGGCCAATTCCCAGTAGCAAGACAGTTCTCCCGGGCAGTAGACGACCGCCGTCCGACAGCAGGAATCGACGCCGTACAGAGGGCGGATGAACTCCGTGGCAACTCGCTCTTCGGCAAACCAAACGGGATGATCTGGCGGCAGCATCCGCAAGGGGCTATCCGGAAACAGTTCTGCGATCAGTTGTCGAAAGTCCTGATCGAAGCCGCGTCCCTGGCAACACGACTCGGCAAAAATAAAGCCACCCTGATCGACATATTCGCGCAAGCTTCGTTTTTGCTCGGCAGACAATCGCAGCCCGTCACGCCCTGAGATGTACAGCACGGGCGTCTGCAGCAGGTCTTGCACGCGACGCCCTCTCACCGTAGATTGTCTGCCAGGTCAGATCACGTCGCCAGCGGCGTTCCACATCGGCGGTCAGATGCCGAAGATCTTGCCGGTGTCGATTCCAATCCGTTTCGTGGTCATGCTTCAGCTTGGCGATCAACACGGGCCGGCGGCCTTTTGACAAGAACAACAGGGCCAAGGCAGTGGCGACGCGCGGGTTGCTTTCAATGCCCACACCGGTCCAATAACCGGTGAGACGATCCTGTTGTTTGAGCAGAGCTTCCGCGCCTTCGCGGTACCAGTCATGGTCACCAAGGAACCGTTGTCCGGACATGCGGCCCACGCGTTCCAGGCCGTAGAGATAATACAGCCGCCAGGCGCGACTGAACGTCCGACCACGATCTTCGATCGAATGCGGATTACTCGTGACGGAGAAATGACGCGTGAGCCATTCCATTCCGCGAGTGATCACTTCATGATCGTTCTTTCGAGTGCAACACTGCACCTTCCCGTCCGTTACCGTCGCGTCGCCTTCGGTCAGTTGTCCCAAAGCAATGATCGTGGAGGCCACGCCGGCGCAGGTCATGCTTCCGCTTGAAGGTTGCTCGGGATTGTACCCCCAGGAACCATCCTCCCGCTGCTGACGAGTCCAGTACCCCAAGTGCTTTCCGCCAGATCGCGTCGGGAACATCCACTCCCACGCGTTCCGCCTCGTACAACGCCAGCATGGCAAACTGCGTATTCGACGGATCTCCGCTGGTCCGCGCCTCGCCGTACCACCAGGACCCGATTTGGCTGCCGGAGTTAATCTGTGTTTGCTGCAGCCAGGCGACATTTTCCCGGATCTGCAGCCGATCTCTCTCCGGCTCCGCCGCGCACAGCACCATCGTCTGCAAGGAAACGCTGTAAGTCCGCAGGGGGCCTTTCGGCTGCCGGACGTACTCCAACGCCTTCTTCAACTCCGGGTCATCCAGCGGAACACCGCAATTGATCAGGGCCAAAGCACACAGCGAGGACACCCCCCCCGGATAGCCCGGCTGTTCGCCCCACCCACCCTGGGCCTCGTTCTGCTGCGATTTGAGGTAGGCTACGCCTCGCTCGATCGCCTGACGCACCTGCTCGGCCGTCACTTGCCCTCGCGCGGGCGTCACGACCGTCGCCATCAGAACCAGACCGAACAGACTTCCCACCCACGGCGCAGTGACACATGCGAAACTCCTTCCCTCCGAATGCAAACGCCCACGAGTATCTTAGGATTCCAGCATCAGCACAGCAATTCGCCGAAGGTATGCGTCGCCGTTGCCGACGCGGCACCCGCCTGGTCGCGTTGCTGCCGGTGAGTCATCCCGATAGAATTGGCAGGCCTTGATCGAACGGACCTGGAATCTTCAGAGAGAACGGCGGACCCGGTGGCGACCAAATCACGTAGTCTCGGCGACATCTTACAGGAATTCAGCCAGCATCGCCGGTTGATGCAGCAAGAGTTGCAGAAGGTGATTGTCGGTCAGGACGAGGTGATCGAGCAACTGTTCGCGGCGATCTTCACGCGCGGCCACTGCCTGCTGGAGGGTGTTCCCGGACTGGCAAAAACGCTGATGGTCAGCACGCTCGCCTCGATCCTCGACGTGGGCTTCAAACGGATCCAGTTTACTCCCGACCTGATGCCCTCGGACATCACCGGCACGAACGTGATTGACGAGGACGAAGCGGGACGTCGTCAGTTTCGCTTCGTGGAGGGCCCGGTCTTCACGAACATCCTCCTGGCAGACGAAATCAACCGAACTCCACCCAAGACCCAGGCGGCGTTGCTGCAAGCGATGCAGGAGCGGGAAGTGACGGTCGGCCGGACGACCTACGCGTTGCCCGATCCGTTCTTCACGATCGCAACGCAGAACCCGATCGAGCAGGAAGGAACCTATCCGTTGCCCGAGGCACAACTGGACCGCTTCATGTTCAACATCAAGGTCGGGTACCCGACCGCCGACGAGGAAGAACAGATTCTGTCCGTGACGACCCGAAACGAGAAGACGGAGGTCCGCCGCGTGTTGTCGGCGCGGGCGATCGTGAATCTGCAGAAGTTGGTCAGCAGCGTGGCTGTCAGTGAATACATCGTGAAGTACGTCGCGCGAATCGTGCGAGCCACGCGGCCGAAGGATGAGACGGCACCCGATTTTGTACAGGAATTGGTCGATTGGGGCGCCGGACCGCGGGCCGGCCAGTTTCTGATCAACGGCGGAAAAGCATTGGCGGCGATGGATGGACGATTTTCCGTGGCCTTGGAGGATGTACGCAAGATCGCCGTCCCGGTTCTGCGCCACCGCATCAGCACGAATTTCCAGGCCCAGGCGGAAGGCCTGAGCACCGAGGACGTAATCCATCGACTGCTCGAACAGATCCCGGAACCGGAAGTATCCAAATTCCAGGAACCTCGTTGACCGATGTTGGGCGCCGGGCAGTGCACGGCCCGTCAGGATCCGCTCGCGTTGCGGACACGGCACGCCGGTAACACGAATGGCGACCGCACAGATCGAGTGTCGCCTGGATGCGGGAATGCGGTTTTTCCCGTACCCACCGCATCCGCATGGGCTTCCCCAACCGATCGCGTCCGCAACACCGCCTCGCGAACAGTACTATGTCGACGGTCGAAAAGTACTTGAAGCCGGATGTCGCTCGCCAGATCGCACGACTCGATCTCCGCGCCCAGTTCGTCGTCAAGGGCTTTCTGCAGGGGCTGCACGCCAGTCCTTTTCAAGGGTTCTCGGTGGAATTCAGCGAGCACCGCAAGTACACACCAGGAGACGATCCCAAGGATATCGATTGGCTCGTCTACGCCAAAACGGACAAGTATTACGTCAAGAAATTTGAAGCAGAGACCAACATTACCGGCTACTTGGCGATGGATCTCAGCCGCTCGATGGGATACACCTTTCGGCAAGAATTGACCAAATTCGACTACGCGATCTGCTTGGCAGCCGCACTCTGCTACCTGATGATTCACCAGAAAGACCCGGTCGGTCTGGTCACGTTCGATACGCAAGTCCGCAGCAGCCTACCGCCTCGTACGAAACGCACGCAACTCGGCCATTTGTTGTCTCTGCTGTCTCGACTGAAGCCCGAAGGCGACACGGACATCGCCAACAGCCTCACGCAAATCGCCGCGATGCTGCGACACAGCAGCCTGGTGATGATCTTCAGCGATCTGCTGGGAGACCCCGACCCGATCATCCAGTCGCTTCGTCGTCTGCGCCACGGAGGACATGACGTGATCTTGTTCCACCTGCTGGACGAAGCGGAAGTGACCTTCCCATTCGAAGGCGTCGTGGAATTCGAGGAGCCGGAAGCGCATGATCGACTGCAGGTCGACGCAACGGGGATTCGACAGGATTATCTGGACGAGATGGAAGCGTTCCGAGACGGTTATCGACGCGAGTGTTTTCAGATCGGAGTCGATTATGTGCCGCTGGACACGAGCATGCAGTTCGACAAGGCGCTGATGGAATATTTGGTGAGCCGTCGCAATCGGTTCTGAAACGCTACATGGGCATCACGTTCGTTAATCTGTCGCTCCTGGCACTCGGGGGACTGTTCGTCGCCGTGCCCATCCTCCTGCATCTCGCGATGCGACAGAAGCCCAAGCACCAGGTGTTTCCCGCGATCCGATTCTTGCAGCAGTCGCCAGACCACGAATCGCCGCCGATTGCAGTTGCGTCAATGGCTGCTGTTGCTACTGCGATGCCTGGTCGTATTCCTGTTGGCTGCCGCGCTGGCTCGTCCCAGTGTCGCTTCCGCCCAGTGGGCCAGCTTGGCTCGCCATCGGACTGCTGGGCCTGCTGCTGACGTTGGTCTTGATCTTGACCGTCTTAGCCGCCGTTCAGCGGCGCGGCAAATTGGTGCTCGGGGCTTTGGTCGTCCTGAGTGTCGGCTTGGTGGTCGGTCTGGGACAAACCCTTCTGGCGTTAGCTCGACAACAGCTTCCATCGGCGTTGGGCAACCCGGAAGCGCCGGTTGCCGCCGTGTTGCTGTTCGATACCTCTCCGAGGATGTCTTATCGCCATCGCAATCAGACGCTGCTGCAGCGCGCTGCAGGAGATCTCACGCTGGCTGATCCGACAGTTGCCCGCGGAAAGTGATGTGGGAGTGGTCGATGCACGCTTCCGCTCGGCCGCGTTTGCCGTCGATCTGGGGGCAGCCGCCAAGGCGGTAGACGCGGTTGACATCCATTACCTGCCACAGTCCTGGGGTTCGTTGATCGAGGAAGCAATTCGCTTGCTCGAACAGAATGACAAACCGCGCAAGGAGCTGTACATCCTTTCGGACCTAACGGCCCCGACCTGGGAGGAAACGCTGGACGGGCGATTGGTTGAGCGTCTGAAAGCAGCCTCCGATGTGGCTGTCCAGGTGATCGATGTCGGGGTCGACGAGCCACAGAATGATGCCTTGGTACAACTGCAACTCTCCGCGCAACTGGCAGCGAACGGTTCACCGCTGTCGATTCAAACGCGTATCGGCCGATACGGATCGGCTGGGTCCCGTACCCTGCGGCTGTTAATCGAACCGCAAGACGAAGTCGGCCCCATCGTGGTCGACGGCCAATTGCAATTGCCCCCGGCAACGGTCCGCGGAAAAGAGACGGTCGAGTTGGATCGGGATGGCTCCGCGGAAGTCACATTTTCCGTCGCAGCCCTGGGACTGGGAACTCATCACGGGTACGTGGAGATCGAGGGCGAAGACAGCCTTGCGGTGGACAATCGGCGCCATTTTACGGTGCACGTAGGCCCGCCGTGGCCAATCCTGGTCGCCGCTCCACCCGATGCTGTCACCCAATTCCTGACCGAAGCTCTGGCTCCGTACGAGTTCCGCGAAACGGGTCGGGCGCGTTTTGCCCCGACGGCGATCGAATTGCCGCAACTTGCGAACCAAGACCTGCGTGGCTACGCCGCCGTGGCGCTGCTCGATCCGACACCGCTGACGGACGAAGTCTGGCAGAAACTGCGTCGGTACGTCGAACGCGGCGGCGGGCTCGCGATCTTTCTCGGGCGGCAGGCGGCTCCCCCCGGACAATTCAATTCCCCGGCGGCCCTGGAACTGCTGCCGGCGGCGATACGGCGACAGTGGCGAGACGATGAGGGCCTCTATTTCGCGCCGCGCGATTACGATCATCCGATCACCTCTGCGTTTCGCGATCTGCGCACGACGGTTCCCTGGAACACGATGCCCATCTACCGGCACTGGGTGCTCGGACCACGAGCCGAAGGGGGCCGCGTGATATTGAACTTCGGAAACAACAAACCGGCCCTGGTCGAACGTCGCCTCGGCGAAGGGATCGTACTGCTGGTGACGACACCCATCTCCGAAACCGAATCGCGCGGTCGACCGGCCTGGAACCAAATTGCCACCAGCCTCGATCCCTGGCCCTTTCTCGTCCTGGTTGATCGAATGTTCCTCTCACTCGTCGGCAGCAGCCGTGTCTCCCTCAACTGCCTGGTTGGGCAGACGGCTCGATTGCCTTGGCAGGCGACCGGCACCGAGCGACTTCCGCTGATGACGCCTCGGGGCGACTGGCGGGAAGTAACAGCCTCGAAGGGAGAGATTCGTGTCCCGTTAACCGATCAGCCCGGAGCCTACCGACTGAAAGTTCCCGCGGAGACACCTACACCTCACGGCTTCTCCGCCAACCTGTCGCCGGACACGAGTCGCTTGGACCGGATCACGTCGGAGCAGATCGCGCAGTGCCTTGGCAGCGACCGGTTTCGGTTGGCGAAAAACGAGCAGGAGATCGTGCGAGAAATCGACCAAGCCCGGATCGGTCGTGAGTTTTACCCGCTGCTGCTGATCGTGCTCGTTGTGATCATGCTGCTGGAGTACGTTCTGGCGAATCGCTTCTACTCCCAAGACCCATAACAACCTTCTGTGGACGGCGACATGGCACGTTGGACCTTTGAGCCGATTCTCGACAGCTACCCAGCCGTGCTGCTGCTGGCCGCGCTGCTGCTGATCGTGCTGCTGCTGGTCCGACCGGTGCGCGACCGATGGTTCGGCCGTCGGAATGTCCTGCTGCTGCTGTTGCGGACCGCCTTGATCCTGCTACTGATTTTGGCGATGCTTCGTCCAACCCGCATCAGCACGCAGACGCGTCCTCAGTCGGCCACTCTGTTGTTGTTGTACGATCGCAGCCGCAGCATGCAGGTGGAAGATGCCACACGCGGTGTCTCGCGCTGGGTGGCGCTCACCGAAAGCCTCCAAGCCTCAGCAGCAGAACTGAAAGAGATCTCGCAAAATCTGGATTTGCGGGTCTACAGCTTCGCCGATCAGTTACAGGATACTGAGGTGCAGGAGGGCAAAGTCCGCTTGCCACCGCGGGCTGACGGGGCACAAACCAACATCGGCGCCGCCCTGGATGAGGCTCTCCGACGGGAGATGGGGAAACGACTGGCCGCTGTCATTCTGCTGTCGGATGGAGCTCAACGCACGTATGATCCGCGAGTGGACCTGCAGCAGGTCGCGCGAGATCTGGCCCGCCGCGATTGCCCCCTGTACACGGTCATCTTCGGCAAACCACGAGAACAGTCGCAATCGCGCGACATCAGCATCGAGAATCTGCAGGATCAGTACACGATCTTCGTCAAGAACGAACTGGAGATCCGCGGAATGCTGCGTGTTCAGGGCTATGTGAACCAGGAGATTCCGGTCCAAGTACAGGTGCAAGGCCCCGACGGTCAGACGCAGCAACTGGGGCCGGTGCAGGTCTCCGTTTCCCAAGATGACTCGCTCGCCGAATTCCGCTTCACGTACTCTCCGCAGCAACCAGGCGCCTACACGCTGCAGTTCGAAGCGGCGCCGCAACCGGGTGAACTGGTCGTCGACAACAATCGCCTGACCGCCTACCTGACGGCGCTCGACGGCGGTCTGCGCGTCCTGTACTTGGAGGCAAATCTGCTCGGGCCGGAGCAGCAAATCCTGCGACGATCGATCGGGGCCTCGCCAGACATCCAACTGGATTACCGACCTATCGATCCGCGGTTGCGCGATCAGTGGCCGGTGGACCTCTCGACCGAATGGCAGCAACCGCATGACGTCTACCTGATCGGCGATGTCGACGCGTCGGCCCTGGGTGAGGCAAATCTGCAGCAGATCGCGGACCGAATCCAAGCCGGCAAAGGCCTGATGATGATGGGAGGGCTGCACACGTTCGGACCTGGCGGCTATCGCAATACGCCCCTTGCCCCCCTGCTGCCCATCACGATGGGACGATTTGAGCGGCAGGAGTTGGGCCCGGACGCGCCAATCCGCGAAGACCTGCATCTGCCGGGCCCCTTAGCGATGTTGCCCACGCGACCGCACTTCATCACACGGCTGGCGCCCGAATCTCAGAACCGGGAGCGTTGGCAGCAACTGCGCCCCTTGGCCGGCGCCAACCGATTTGACTCGATCAACCCCCGTGCGAACCTGTTGGCGGAATCGCAGAACGGAGATCCTTTGCTGATCGCCTGGCAAATCGGGGCCGGGCGGGTGCTGATCTTCGCCGGTGATTCGACGCACCGCTGGTGGCGGTTCGGCCAGCAGCAAGCCCACCTGCGGTTCTGGCGACAGGCCATGTTGTGGCTGGGAAACAAAGACGAGTTAATGCGGCGCGACGTCTGGATCCGGCTGGCGCGACGACGTTTCCGGCCGGGCGAACGCATTGAATTTACCGCCGGAGCACGCGACACGAATGGGGATGTCTTTCAGGACGCCACGTTGACGGTAGAACTCGTCTCGCCCAACGGCCAACGCAGCCCTGTGCGTCTGACGCGCGAAGGCGAAGATTGGAGCGGCACGTGGGAGTCATTGGAGGAACCCGGAGAATATCAGATGGAAGTCACCGCCCAGGTGGCGGGCGAGTCGATCGGTCAGAATTCCGCCCGCTTCACCGTGCAGGATCTGGACCTGGAGCTGAGCGACCCAGCAGCGAATCCGGAACAGTTGCTGCAAATGTCGCGTGTCACACAAGATGCCGGCGGACGCGGCATGACACCGGAAGAACTGCCTGCATTGCTCCAGAAACTGCGGCAGGAACCACCGGAAATGGAAATCGATGTGGAGTCAAAATGGAGGCTCGGCGATTCGCGCTGGGACGCCTGGACTTTCTTCCTCGTGTTTGTCGGACTGCTGACCGGAGAATGGTTTCTGCGCAAAGAAATGGGGAATGGTCTGAGCCATCCCTCCGCCATTTCCCGCGCGTGAGTTTCACAGTGTATCCGACGAACACTCTCTTATTTCGTCGGAGCGATCTGGAAAAACGGAGTCGGTCGCTTTTCACTCGTCAGATATAGCGTCACGCCATCGGCCCCAAAGCAGATCGTCTCGCCCTGCCGTCGCGGCGGGACAGCAATCGGCTGTGCCGGTCGAGCGAAGGCGGTCGCCCACGACTCTTCGGGTGAGCGAGTGTAGACCCGGGCGTCCCGCCGAGTTAAGACAATCGCCCGCAAGCCGTCCGCCGATATGTCCATCGCCGTGACGAACTCCGCATCGATCGTGGCAATCATCTTCGCCACGCCTTCCTCCGATCGGCGAGGCCAGGGCAGTGCGTAAACGCGGCAACGCGGAGCCTTGCGTTTTTCAGCGAGCAGAAATTCACCACGCAATACATCAAAGCCCAACGCCTCACAGTCGTGCGAACCGTCTTCGTATCGGAAGTCGATCTGCCGCTCGACGGACGAATCCTTCTTCGGGTTCACCGGTTCCTTGACAACGTAAATCGTGTACTGAGCACGAGACAGATCGTTGTCACCCAGATCACCGATCGCCAGATATGCTTCATCGGCCGCCACAAAAGATGCGAGATCCTCCCAATCGGCCGCCTCGGCACCGATCACATGGGAAGTGCCCAGATGCTGACCATCCATCCCAAAGGCAAACAATCGTGGCTCATCTCCCCGGTCGTTATGCGTCCAAAAGCGTTCGGAACTTCGACGCGAGGCCGCCAATCCGCTGCTCTCGCGAATCTTCTCCTGCTGCAACTCGCAGAGCTGCGCAGCGGGTTGATAGGAAATCACAACGTTCTCCGTGGCAAGGGCTACCAGGCCAAGCATCCACCAGAGACCCACACACACGATGCTGGAGAAAGCGATGGAGCATCCCGCGCCGCTCAAACCGACCACCGGGGATGCCATCGGAATTCGGAGGCAGATCCGAATCGAAGATTCATGCAGCAACTCCGCGATCACAGGATCCCGTAGCAACGCCTATCGGTCGGGCAAGGCCGAGGTCCGTCTTGCTCTCGGCCCAGATTACCGTACGATCGTACACAAGTCCAATGGCCCGGGAGAGCCGTCTGCGCAAGCGAGTTGCAGCCATGCGTCCGCCGGGCGGCAAGTTCGCAGCCGCGAGAGGCCCCGAGGGGTCAGGAGCCAGAAGTGAAACTGCTGCTGTTCAGCGATTTGCACTGTGACCAGGAAGCCGCTCGCAGCCTGATGAAACGAGCCGACGATGTCGACGTGCTCATCGGGGCCGGAGATTTTGCCACGTGTCGCCGTGGTATTCAACAGACGCTCGAGGTGCTACGCCAGACCCGCCGGCCGACCGTTCTGGTTGCGGGAAATGCCGAAACCGATGAGGAGCTTCGGCGCGCATGCCAAGGATGGTCCCTGGCCCACGTGCTACACGGTTCGGCCACAACGATCGACGACGTGCCATTTTTTGGAATGGGAGGCGCCGTACCGGTCACACCATTCGGCGCGTGGAGCTACGACTTGACGGAGGCAGAAGCACGCGACCTGTTGGCCGATTGCCCGCCCGATGCGATCCTGGTCACGCACTCGCCCCCGCAGGGCGCCGTCGACCGATCCTCGCGTGGCGTCAGCCTGGGTAGCGTCGCCATTCGCGAGACGATCGAGCAGAGCCATCCGCGACTCGCCGTCTGCGGCCACATCCACGACTGTTCCGGCCGCACCGCTCGCATTGGAGCAACACCGGTGGTCAACGCCGGCCCGCGCGGCATCGTGTGGGACCTGGAGGCCGGAAAGGCCGTCGATCCGTAAGGAACGAATCACGCTCCCCGCCGACAACGCACAAAATGCCTCGCCGATCGCATCTGCCCGGCGTTGGCTCGCTCTCGCTGAGCAACACAAGCAGCGATCATGTCATCGTAGCGTCGAAATTGTGGGGCGGGCGCAATAGCGGTAATTGGTGGACAGATTGGCGCAGCGCAAGCCCACCACATCGACGCATCATCCAAGGCCTGGCCAATTCATCTGTCTGGCAACGGACCGAGAAGGCGACACGCTTTGCGGTTACCAAGCAGCTTGGTGGGCTTGCGCCCGCCATGCGGGCTGAGCCCACCCTACAAGAGACACCGCCCCTCAAGGAACACCGCCCCACGAGACGCGCCCATTCCTGTAGATGGGCTCAGCGCAGCGCAAGCCCACCTCCTTCGCCACCCGCATCGCCACAGACCGCGCCGCGATGCGCAGCCACGACCCACATCGCCTCGCCCAGGCCCCCACTTCCATGGGAACTCCCTGCCGGAGCAATTCGGGGCGATTCTACGGATTATCCAAAGTTTGCCGGTCGCGCAACCGATATCACATGAGCCGACGATATCGTCTGGGGCCCTGCGCAAGCAGTGTCTTCGGCGGTGGGATCGGCCGAGGGGGGAATCTGGGGCACAACAGTCCAAGTGGGCTGTTGTGCGCCACTGACTTGCTTGGCCGAACAATCCTGTCGCAGCCGGATACACCACACTACCAGGAAGCCAGACTGATGGATCGGCGACGATTTCGACCGTGGACCTGCCTGCTCATCGCATCAATGGTCCTCAGCGGCTGCCAGCCCACGCAGCCATTCTTCTACAACGAAGACGGTGACCTGTCTCATTATCTGGACATGGCCACTCAGGTCGAATTCCCCGACGTGGAAAGCTGTCCTTTACCGGATGTGCAGCACACGCAGGAACCGCTATCGCTGATCAATTCCGAAACAGGGGAACCGTGGGACCTGTCGCTGGAAGAGGCGATTTCGATCTCGCTGCACAACAGCAAAGTGATCCGGACGATTGCTCAGGTGCGTCAATCGCGTCAGGTGGGAGCGGGCGTGGCAGGTCCGCCGGAGAATCTGCTGATCAACTCGGAGTTCTCTTCCACGATCTACGACGCGGCGATTGAGGAAACAGGGCCGAATGGTGTGGAGTCCGCGTTGTCGGCATTCGATGCGCAGCTGAGCACCAATCTGTTCTGGGAACGAACCGATCGACCGCAGAACGTCGATGACGATGCCGACCCGCTCACGATCTTTGCCCGAATCCTGGAGCGGGATTTCATGAATTTCCAGGCGGAAGTCACCAAGCGGTCGGCGACGGGCACGCAGTGGTCCTTCCGCAACATCAGCACCTACGACTCCTCCAATCGCCCCTTGCGCGTGCTGACGAGTGAATGGTTGACCTCCTTCGAGGCCGAGGCACGCCATCCGCTGTTGCGTGGCGGCGGGACACAAGTCAATCGTGTTCCGGTCATCCTGGCGCGAATTCGCACGGATATCACGCTAACGCAGTTTTCGATCGCCGTGCGCAATCACGTCGCCGAGACGGAACGAGCCTATTGGGATCTGTATTTCTTCTATCGCAATCTGGAAGCGGCCAAGATCGGTCGTGACAGTGCGCAGCGAACGTGGATGCTCGAGAATGCGAAATACGAAAAGGGCGTTCAGGCCCTGCCACAAGAGGAGCAAGCTCGAGAGCAGTACTACTTCTTTCGCGGGCGAGTGGAGGAGGCCAAGCGGGACTTGTTGATTGCGGAACGTCAACTTCGATTCCTGATGGGAATCGCAGCCACCGATGGCCGCATCATCCGTCCGACGGACGAACCCACGATCGCTCGTGTTCGCTTCGACTGGTCCGATATCCTGACCGAGAGTCTCGTGCGCAGCGACGAGATCCGTCGGCAGAAATGGCTCGTCAAATCTCGTGAAATGGAGCTAATCGCGGCCCGCAACACCCTGTTGCCGCAAGTGGACCTCGTGGCCTTGTACCGCTGGTTGGGATTGGGGGACGACCTGGTCTCCAGCGACCGCAATGGCTTGAACTTCCCCAACTTCGGCTCGACCGCGTTTGAAGAACTGACCGAGGGACGGTTTCAGGAGTGGCGATTGGGCGTCGACGTGCGGATGCCGATTGGCTTCCGCGCCGAGCAGGCGGCAGTCCGCCATCAGCAGCTCCAACTGGCGCGTGAAAAGGCGCGGCTGGAGGACCTCGAACTGGAGGTTTCCCACGCCTTGACGGATGCGATTCAACGTTTGGAAGCGAACTTTGCGCTGGTGCAGACCACCTTCCTGCAACGGGCCGCGGCAAGTCGCCAAGTGGACGCTTTGAAAGCCAAGGAAGAAGCCAGCGGTGCTCCGGAGTTTCGACTGGATCTGCTGCTCGATGCCCAACGTCGACTGGCGGAGGCGGAAGTCGCCTTCTATCAGTCGCTGGTGCAGTACAACATGGCGATCATCGAAGTGCATTTTCGCAAGGGCTCGTTGCTGGAGTACTGCGGCGTCATGCTGCAGGAGGGCCCCTGGCCGGCCAAGGCCTATTACGACGCGTTGACCCGCGCCCGGCAGCGGGACGCAAGTTACTACTTTGACTATGGATACTCACGGCCTAAGGTCATCAGCCGTGGTCCCGTCACCAACCGCGCGGAAGAAACGCTCTTTCCCGCCGCGGATCCGGGACTGCCCGGAACGGTGATCAGCGAGCCGATGGCGAACGAGCCAACGCTGGCGGAGCCGATCGACGCACCGGCGGCGGTTGAGTCGCCAACGGACGTGGAACCGATGCCGACACCCGCGGCCCCGGCGACGGAGGACGTGGGCGAACCGCGGAGCGCCGTTCGCTTTCTCGAATCAGCCGCTCGCAGCGGTAGTGGCTCGGCCACCCAGACGGCAGCAGCCTTACCTTCCGGGTTTGTCGAAGTCGCGACCGATTCCGCGCGAAACGCCCCTCCCCGCGGAAAATTCGACTGGAGTGGCATCCTGGAGTGACCAGGGTCCAGCTCCCGGACGGCGCGAAATGGGTGCGCGCGGTGCGGCCAATCAAGGGCATTGTGCCGCGGAACCCTACGCCTCTTTCTTGGCCGATGCAGCGCCGCGTATCCAAGGAGCCTCGGTGCGCAACGGAAAGCCGACAAAATCCTGGCTGCGGGTGGTCGCCCGGGGGCGTTGGCTGCGCAGAGACCCATCGTAGGATCCAGACCGCACGTTGCCCGCCCTTCTCGTCCGTCAGCGGGAACACGCAGAAACTTTTCCTCCGAAAACGCACGAAAACCGTTATCATGAACAGTGACGCCGGCGTCCTTACCGGGATGCTCAAGGCGAACGGTTCGGAAAAAACGAACGGTGTGCGGATTGATCGAGCGGGGGAGGTGGAAAGATGACACATGGCGCGCACGCGTGGCGGACTCAGGAGGTTCTTCTCCCCCGGTTGCTTTCCACGGTGGCGATCCTCTTGGGATTCTATGCTCTGCCGTCTGGCATTCAGGCCCAGGATGTACAACACCTCATCCAGATCAGTGTGGATGGATTGCATGCCGGCCAGTTACGGACATTGCTGCGAACCCAGCCGGACCGGTTCGCCAATTTCCAGCGGTTTGTGACGGAAGGTGCAACGACGCTCAACGCGCGCACCGATTATTTCAGCACGTACACTCTCCCGAATCACACGACGATGATCACGGGACGGCCGGTGTTGCAGCCGGCAGATGACGCCACCGATTCATCACGGATATACGCGTAATGGAACTCCGTCCGCAGCCGAGACGCTGCACGATGTCGGCAACCCATCGCTGTCATACATCGCCAGCACATTCGATGTTGCGCACGATTACGGCCTCTCGACCGCTCTGTATTCGGGGAAAAGCAAGTTTGCGATTTTTCCGCAAAGCTACAACGTCACGAGCCAGACGATGGGCGGACAGCCGGATCAGTATCTGGACAACGGGGACCAGGGGCGCAACAAGATCGATCGGGTCGTGCTGGCGCCGGGTCGTGGTTCGTCGGCGAAATGATGGACATCTTCCTGGCCGACGTGCAGACGGAGGCGTACGGATACACGTTCTTACATTTTCTCGAGCCGGATGCGATCGGCCACAGTGCGGGCTGGAGCACAACGAAGTGGGACGAATCGGTGGCCCTGGTCGATCAGCAGTTAGGGCGGCTCTTCGAGCTGGTAGAAACGCATGAGGCGTTCGCCGGAAACACATCGCTGCTGCTGACGGCCGACCACGGCGGCCAGGGGCTTTGGCACGACGACAACCAGAACCCCAACATGTACACGGTGCCGTTCTTTGCCTGGGGTCCGGGAATCGCCGCTGATGCGGATCTGTATGAATTGAATCGTGCAACACGACTCGATCCCGTGCGATGGACAACCGGAGTACGTGGTGGAGGGTCAACCGATTCGCAACGGCGATTCCGCGAACCTGGCACTCGCCCTTCTGGGATTGCCGGCGATTGAAGGATCGAGCATCAATGCCACGCAAGATTTGCTGGTTGCTTTTCCGGCCACTGCGACGTGGGAGGGAACCAATCCGATGGCGGGGGAAGCAGGTGATGGAACGACTTGGGCGGATGCTCGAAACTGGTCACGTGACGGACGCAACGACATCGGCTTCACAAACGGGAGACATCATTCGGTTTCCGGTTCAGACGACGAAGCAAACGATCCGCCGTCAGCTGCGCTGATCGCGGAGTCTGCTGCAAGTCGACGGTGGCGATTATTCGTTGCCGGACGGGGTGTTGCAGATCGTTTCCGGACAAGGTGGAGCTCGATCCGATGGCCCAGTTGGAACTTGTCGAGTCTGCGCAGCGACCGTGGCATCACCTGGAAGGCGGGGGCACATGTGAAGGTCAACGGTCCCATCAGCAACTTGCTGCAGGTCGAAGGGATGTTGACCGGAAATGCGCGTGTCCTGGGGTACGCGGACCTACTGGACCGCGTCGCTCCCGGTGACGGTCTCGGATCGCTGCAAGTCGAACAGAACCTGACGCTTGGGAGTCAATCGCGTCTGCTGATCGAGGTGGGTCGCAAGAACGGAGCAGCGGTGTCCGATTTGGTGACGGTCGGTGGCCGCGTCAGTCTGCGCGGTCGGCTGGAGATCCTACCTCTGCCGGAGTACGAGGATCCGGTGGAGGAGGGAGCGTTTGATTTCTTTCCGATCATGACGATGCAACGCCGCGTCGGCGGATTCTACGAAATCGACTATGCGGGGGAACCCGTGACGTTCGAATACACGACGATCCACCGATCGGCGAACGCATGCAGGCGCGGGCTTGTTCCGTTTCGCACGATTTCAGAACGATTCCATTTCTTGGTGGAACTATCGTGCCATCGCCGGAGATGCAGACGGAGACGGTCGTTTTGACACGACGGATCTCGTTACGGTCTTCGCCGCCGGGCGGTACGAGGACGGCGAGAACGACAACGCGGACTGGCCCGAGGGGGACTGGAACGGGGATCTCGATTTCGACAGTGCCGACATGATTGCGGCATTCACTACCGGGTGGTACGAGCGAGGCTCGGTTTTCGATCATCCCACGGCAGCGCAGGCAGTACCGGAACCATCGACGGCCCTCGGGTTGCTCAGCGGGTTTCTGCTACTTGCCGCACTCCGCCGACGCCTCTGACAGGCTTCCCACCCGCGTGCGATGGGCGGACCGTCGGATTGTTGCAGGCGCGAGAGATGTGGAGCCAGGCTTCCAGCCTGTCCCGTACAGCCGGCTTCCAGCCGGCGTCAAACAAACAACGCTCGCTCCCTCATCACAGCTCGACTTCCCCCAGTTCGATTCCCGTCTCCACCAGATCCAACTCTTCCTCCTGTCGGGCATATCGAGCAAAGAGTTGCCGGCAGGCGGCAGTTTCTAACGGCCGAGGGGTCGACTGCACCGGGCGGGATTGAAATCTGTCGAAGGTTCCATCCGACGCATCGTGTCTCTTTTCGCGTGCGAAAACCGATGACGGCATCGGCCAGTGACTGTTCCGCGAGGGCGCTGGCCACGCGCATTGGCCACAACTGTTGCGTGCATCGCAGCGAACAGATCCGGGGGCACCGCAGCAGCGACCGGATCGGATTCGTAGTCTCCGGTCTGGAAGGCGAGCACCATGTCGAGCGAACTGAAATCCCCGTCGGCATCCCAATCGCCGGAGGACCAACCGGAGTTACCAGCGATTTCGTCTTCGTACTCGCCGATCACGAACACCTCAACGAAGTCGTTCGAATCGAAGAATCCATCGAGGTTGGCATCGCCGTAGGTTGTTTGCAGCACACCGAAGATCATTTCATCGCGATCAGCCTGATCGACCAGCCCGTCGCCGGTCAGGTCGAAGGACGGATCTGGTTCGATGGCGCGGGTTTCTGCCCAGAGCAGGTCAATGTCCACATCGTCGACGGTTCCGTCCGCGTTGAAGTCACCGCGCAGTCCGACGGTGAATTCGACGGAGGTGGCGGGCAGCGCGCGTCCCAGGGGCAGACCTTCCGAGCCGGCGGCGAAACCGGCGGACCCGCGCAACAGGTGCAATCGCGGCCCGAAGACGGGAATCCCGGCCAGGTTATTGGACAGCTGATCGTATTCGGAGTCATTCGTAAGTGACTGCGTGATGTCGATCGCTCCGGGTTGGGGGCCGGGGATGCTGCCGTCGTAGTTCCTAACGTTGTCACCGTTATCGTGCAGCACATTCTCGCGAGCGGTGATGTGCCCGGTGTAGGCGCCATTGCTGCCGTCGTATCCGTCGCCAAATCGAAGACCAGCGGTAATCGGCGACTCGGGATCGGTCTGGTTGTTGTTGCTGACCATCACGCTGTGTGTGACGGTCACATCCGGGCCCCCGTAGCCGGCCTCGACACCCTGGTTATTGTGTCGGAAGACGGAATCTTCGACGGTGACCCAGTTCCGGTTGCTGCTGGCAATTCCTTCATGGAACACGCCTTCGATCCAGGCTCGGACGACCTCGAGTCGGGCTCCGTTGTGATCCAGTCCGTCGTCTTTCGTGTTGATGACAAAGCTGTCCTGGAACCGGGAGGCTTCACCCGACGCATGGGCGCCGGCAAAGTAGAACCCGTCATTGTCATCATCGACGAAGCCTGGTTCGTCATTGGGCACATCCTTGATCCACGAATTGGTCACATGCACAACGCTGCGTGAGAATTCACCTCCGGTGTCGACATGGGAGACGACGATCTGATCCAATTGAACGCGGCTATCGCTTGAGCCGAATCCCTTGCCGATGGTATTGAGAATGAAGCAGTTCGTCAGATGCAATGCTGCCTCATCCTGCCGCCTTGAGCACGGGCTGACTGTTGGAGTGGCCAAAGTCCTTGCTCGAATCCGCTCCGCCGTTCGTGAAGAAGGTGTACTCGAAATCTGCCCGTCCGCCATCGATCTCGACGCCACCCCATGGTTCTTGCGCGGCTAATCGAGTTGAACAGAATCGGATCTTCGGCGGATCCTTCCGCCCGCAACTGCCCGTCGACCCGCAGATTGACGCGGTCTCCCAACAGCACTCGCGTCCCGGCCTGGATCGTCAGGCTGCTCCCTTCGGGAATCCGCAGATCGTCGGTGACGCGATATTCGACGGAAGCGTCCCAGACTTGGTCGCCGGTCAGTGTGCCGGAAAGTTCCTGGACGGGAAACGAGTCATCGAGCACGTCCACGTTTCTCTCGCTGGAGGACGAGAACGTGTCGTCGACTCGCAGCACAAAATCGTCGGTTGCCACAACAACCGGGCTGGCCGATCCCACGCCTTTCTTGATCCGAAGCGCGGTTTGCGATAAGATCCGCGGCATTCAGCAATCCCATCGGCGAGGAGACGAGCGTGTCGATTTGCCCATGGCTGTCGCGAACGCGGAGTACCAGGGGCAACATTTCATCCGTGCGGACCCGTTGCGGCGCAATGATCTCAACCGTGTGCTCCCCGAAGGCACCTGTGTCGCCAACGAACCATTCCCCGGCACTGTTCATGCCCAGCAGATCGATGCGGTGGGGGCCATGGTCCAGGTCTTGCAGCAGAGATCGGGTCGGCGACCGGGGTGAGAGGTCCGTAGAGTCCGTCATCGATGCGATAACGATAGTGTGAGATACCGGGCCCGGCCACGGTCAACGAGGCTCCACCGGAAACAGCGGCTCCCGAGGGCAAGCCGATCAGCAAGGGAGCGGCGGAGACGTAGGCGCCCATGTCCAAGCCGGCCAGTGCCTGCCCGATCGCCGGAGAATCCGGCAACAAGCGATAATCCCCCTTGGCAGCATCGACGAAGCGAGGGTCACCGGCGAGGTTACCCACGCCCAGGTCGTGCGCCAGGATCGGCGTTCCGTCAAAATCGACGACTTCATTGGGCAGCAGCGACCGATTCACGACCAGCTCGGTCTTGAAGGTGGGAGTATCCTGCAAATTCTTGAACAATTGGGCGTTGTTCCAGAAGATGTTGCCATCCAGAGCAGCCCCCTTGCCGGGACCCGCGGACGGAACTCCCGCTCGACTTCATTGAACTGAATCACTGGCCAGTCGGAATCGACAAACACATTGTGCTGCAACCGTCGCAAACGCATCTTCCTTCAGCAGCATTGCGTGATCGTTGTTAATGAACAAGTTGCGGACCACCGTAATCTCAGTTCGATTCGACGCTCCCGTCTGCGGCAATCCGGTTGCGATCGCATTCGACGTCGTGGCTCGGCTGGTGTTCTTCTGGAAGTTCATGAACACATTGCCCTCGATATGGGCATCGGTGCCATCCAGATCCAGACCGTCGTCTCCGCCTCCGAGAAAGACGTTATTCAGGATCTGCATCACGGGGCCGGGCCGATCGGCTCCCAGAAAATCAATCACGTCGCCGCCATTGTTGCTGTTGGCGAACACGTTGCCCTCGATGATCAAGTATTCGTCGTCCTCGATATACTCACCGTGAATCACTTCACTGCCATTGGAAGTCGGGAAACTGGGAATTGCGAACGATGAGCGAGGGATGATCCAATTCCAAGATCGTGCCGGCTCGTACCAGACCACGACGATCTGATCCAGCAACAGGCGAGCTCGGTCGACACGTACCGCTTCGCCTTGGTCATCGCCGTAGTTCATGTCGGCATAGGTAATGCGGTTATCTTCCAGCGTCTGACGGAATTCGACTCCGTCCCAGCGCGATGCACCGGGAGCTCGATCGAATAGGATTCGGTCGAATGGCGTTCCCTCGGCCACCAAGCGCCCGCGAACGTCCAGTCCCGTATCCTGCTGAAACTGCAGCACGACTCCCGGCTCGATCTGCAGCGTCACCCCGGCCGGGACCGTGACGTCGCCGGTTACTTCGTACGGAGACTCGGCTTCCGTCCAGACCGTGTCTTCGGTGATGGTGCCGGCCACCTGCGTCAACACGCGTCGCAACTCGAGTGACTCAAAACCACGACTCACGGAACGGCGGGAAGTGGATGAACGACGACGGAATGGGCGCGTAAGGATGTTTCATGGCGGACAGTGTTGGTCTGGAGGTTGGATGTCGATTGTCAAAAACTTGCGTCAATCCTGCTGTGCGGCGCGGCGGCAACCCGCGGGGTGCTACCGAACCGATGAGACAAATCGCTCCCGTTGGTCGCTCGGATCCGCGTCGATACAACAGGATTCTCGCCGTGCGCAGTACAGCGTTCTCGCCGATGCAGCCGGCAGAGGCCGGCACGAAAGTCTCTGTTCCTGGGGGACCGGAAGGGAACTCGCGTAAAGCCCGAGCTCCGGCAGCAACCGAGGGCCACGTTTCTTGGGCCCATTCTTCGGTGCGCCGGCACCGATCGGCGGCACAGCGGTCCACTCCCGGATCACCGGAAATGCACCCGGCGATCGCAGTTCCATTTTACGAAGGATGGTCGTTCGAATCCACGATTTCGTCCGCTATTTCGCCGGGGTCCCGCAAAGCGCACGAACATCCCGTGCAATCGGCCGCTCAGAGCCAGGCGGAGACAACGACGAGCAAGAGAAAGACCACCGCCATGAAGCCGAGAATCCAGAGCCCGAAACGAAGAGCGTGTTCGAGGATCGGCGTCATTAACTCGTGACGCGTGGCAGCGTAAACAAGGCTAATCACAACGATCAGAGGCAGGCTATACCAGAGCCGATTAAACCAGACGGTCGAGCCGAGAATTGATAAGAGCCAATTGTCCGATCATGCTATTCGCATCGCCTCGCGTTCCGCTGCTTGCCCTTCCCCGTTCCCGGCGCCGCTCTCATCGATCCAATCGGTCACGAATCGGTGCCCCTTGTCCGATTGCGACTCACTCTTCGCCATCAGCTTTCTCTTCTCTTCCGGTGAGATGAAGACCGGCCCCGCGTAGGCATCGTAGATCGCCAAGACATTCAATAGGCCCGCGACCATCGTGTAGAGCGTGCCCAGTTCAAATTTGCCCTTCAGTTGTCGGTGCCAGTAGGCCAGTTCGTCGGGTTCCTGCTCCACGAACCGGCTGATGCGGCGGAGCCATCCAGCCGTTCCAGAGCGGTTCGTCGGAGCAGCACCGCGCCGCTGTTGATCGGCACTACCCATGACTGCGCTGCCGCTGGACCAACGCCGGAAGCGCGGGCAACCCCACGAACACCTGGCAGATGTAGGGATACCGCATGTCCGGTCGACGAAACGACGCGTAGACGACCTTGTTCCGCCCCAACCCCAAACCGAAAAAGAACGTCCCCAAAATGCAAACCGCGTACAAGATCGCCTTGGCATACCGTCGCTGGTAGACGTGCCCTGCTCCGGGAATCAGCCAAGCCCACAGCGCCGCCAGATACCGGTTTCGCAAATCGATTTCGACCGGATCGTCAGGATCGGGTGAGCGAATGATATAGCTCATGGCGCGGCGCATGCCTCTGGGTCCGAAGAATCCATCATTCTAACGCCTGCAGGTCCGGACACCAGGGCGGACGAGGGCCGCTCGATCCGCAGGAATCTTGCAAGGTCCTGTATTCAGACGGTCCCCACCGCGCCTTTGTTCACCAAGCCACGGTGAACCGTATCGATCGAGTCGCGCTTCGATCTGCTCCACACGCTCGGCTGCTCCTGCCGCCAGACAAATCTCGGCCAGTTGCCGAACCTGACGCGGCACTCCGCCGGTCAACTCATGGATCCGTTCCAGCGCCGCGGGATGGAAGACCTCACGATGCCCCCCCGATCGGACTAACGCATCTTGGATGTATTCCGCCGTCTCTTCTGCATCCCAGGGATCGACTTCGATTCGCAGTTCGCACAGATCGTTCAGTTTCGATCCGAACTGAGCGGCGATCGGGCGTTGACTGGCCAGCACGATGGTCAGCCGGGAGTCCGGGTGTGGGTCGGACAATGCCAGTCGCCGAATCGTGGTTTCGACGCCCTGTTCGGTATGAGCATCATCCAGCAGAATGGCGGTCGAGATCCTCTGGTACCGGTTGGCAGTCAGTCGGTCAGCGATCCCTCGCCACCATCGTACGGGACCCGCTTCGGGTGTTGTCGAGCACCGCAGACCATCTGCCAACTTCCAAGTCAGTTCATCCGGTGCCAGTCCGGTCAGGTTCAGACGGAGCGTCTGGCACCCCATGTCCCGAAGTTGCCGAGCGGCAACGGTCAGCAGCAGGCTCTTGCCGGTGCCCGAATCGCCCAACAAGAACCCCATACGGCGGCCGTTCTCAATCAGGTATAACAGCCGGGCCAGGGCTTCTTCGTGTGTTGGGCTGGCGTAATAGTCTGCTGGATTGGTCGTGCCACCAAACGGTGAAGCAGCAAGGCCCCAGTGAGCAGCGAACATCGGCTCATCTCCCATGGAAGCGGCAAGCGATGCGAGAATCGATGGTTCTCACGTGGCCGGCCGGCCATCGCCAAGTCGTATCTCGCGCGGATTCGTTGGAACTCCCAAAGGTCGCGGCGGCCAATCGGCCGCGGAACCGCAGTGGGAGAGCCGACTATCAATAGAGTTTGTGTCCCTTCAGGTCAACGGACGATTCTTCCTTGCCATGCGTTCCAGGCAAAATGGCGGGGGAGGAGTGCATGATGCGACGTTTCTACTGCGCGACGCAAATCCGAAGTGAGACGGTCATTTTGACCGACACCGAGGCCCATCATCTAACGCATGTACTCCGCAGCCAGCCGGGAGACCAGGTTGTGCTGTTCGACGGGTCCGGACAGGAGTTCATCGCCGAGATCCAGGAACTCCGCCGCCGTGAGGTCCATCTGCGGATTCTGTCGAGCGAGATTGTCAGTCGCGAGCTCGAAACACGGATCGTGCTGGCAGTAGCCTTGCCGCGCGGTGACCGACAGGATTGGCTTGCACAAAAGGCGGTGGAGTTGGGTGTGGCCGAGCTGATCCCGCTGCAGACGGAGCGTGTGGTCGCGATTCCATCCGCGAAAAGCCGGGCGCGATTGCAGCGCACGGTAATCGAGGCGTCGAAGCAATGTGGCCGCAATCAGCTAATGCAGGTTCACTCGGCCACGCGGTTCACATGACCTCATCACACGATCGACGTCCAGCCTGCGGCTGATCGCGCAGCCATCCGGTGCCGGCCGACCGTTGGGTGAGATGCTCCGACAGCATGACAGCAGCCAGCAGCACGTCTGCGTAGCCATCGGCCCGGAAGGCGGATTCACCGACGACGAGCTGCAGTTCGCTCAGGACCACGGGTGGCAGACGATCGACCTTGGTCCACGGGTCCTCCGCACGGAAACGGCGGCGTTGGCTGTCACCGCGCGCCTGGCAATTGCGATAAGCAGGTAGTCGACGGCAAACCGCCGCAGGAGCCCCGCTGCGCCACGTTCCGCTTCCACGGATCACGGTTGCGGCGGGGAGTCCTCCGTGGTCGTCGGCTGCTCGACAGGCGGATCTGGTTTGCTGATTTGGCCAAAGAGCAGTCCCGCTACTTCATCGTGCTGCCACGTCCCGGCGTATTTTCCGTCGCTGATCACAACGCGGGCATTGAACGTCCCCAAACCGGGAATCGTCAGTTGATCCACGGTGATCACCGGCGTGCGGCCCGCCCACTTGACCGGCAAAGGCAACGGCACAGTCACATCATGATCGGCGTACCGAATTCGGGCCTGAAACAGCCACAGGTCTCCGCTGGCAAGCTTCCGAACGCTGCTCAACTCGTAACGTTCCTGCTGCAGCTCGAGCGGCTTTCCGTCGATTGTGAACGAACCTACGAGGACGCTCGGCGAAAGCGATTTCGCAAACTCGTCAAACATCTGTTCTTGCGCAGCCGTTTCGGCTGTTGGTTCGCGTTCGGCAGTTGGCGAATCCGGCTGCCTGTCCCCAGGTTCCATTGATGAGGAAGATCCAAACGGCTGCCACCGGGCCTACGTAATGCAAAGTCCTGTACCACATCGGAGTATCCTCATCTCGGGAGAAGCGACCAAGAGTCTGGCCTCGGAGGTTAGATGTTCTTCAAGTACTCAACCGCCAGGGCAATTTCTTCCAACGAACCGTCGCTGGATTCGCGTTCGATGGTCAGGTATCCACGATAGTGGTGCTCTTCCAGCGCGCCAGGATCGCCGGGAAATCCGCGGAACCCCTTCCGAGAGGAACTTCCAGACCACGTCCCTGCGCAAGGTCACGGACCGCATCTTTTGCGTGGACGTGGACGATCTGCCGTCCGAGTGCCTGTACGGCTTCCAGCGGGGAGAACCCGTTCACGATCAGATTGCCCGGATCGAGGTTGACCATCACCGAGCCTTCCGGGAGCGCTTCTAGCAGTTGGGCCATCTGCGGACCGCTTTCCGTTCCGGTTTCCATCGCCAGCCAGGCTCCCGCCCGCTGGCTGAACCGCCCGATTTCTTCCAACGAGTCCGTCAGCGTAGCCCAGGATTGGGCGTCCTTATCCGGGGAGGGAATCTGGCCAACCTGGTTAACCACGACTGAGCAACCCAGATCGTAGGCGAACCGCAGAGCGTCCTTCGTCGCATCGATGCGCGGCTGGAGGTCCTCCATCACGTCGTAACCGCGGCGTGTGCGGAAGCCAACGGCGCAGACCTTCAATCCATAGTCATCCAGTCGTTTCCGGATTTGGCGCAGGCCGGTGCGACTGATGTCCCGCGGTTTCGTGTCGCCGCGCACGTTGATCTCGACAGCCGTCGCGCCCATCTCGGCCACGCACGGCAAGGCACGCTGAAAAGGCATTTTCAAACTGGCCAACTGAACACCGATCTTCAGAGACAGCACCGCATGTTTCCTCCTGCGCACTTGGGATGTTGCGGATCCTGCGACCGGGGGGGCTCGTCTGTCTGCCGCTTTCGACGGTGGCCACCGGTCATTCGCTGGTCGTCAGCGTATTCTAAGGCGCGGCAGGCAGCGGTTCACAACGCGGGCAGATCTGGAAAGCCGTTTAGGGGCAGCGGTCCCCAAGCGGGCTGGCACCGCCGCGGGCAACCGGTGGCTGGTGTCGACAATTCGGAGTAGGCTACGAGTCCCAACGTCCGAGAGCTCAGCCGACTGGAAGGGACAATCGTCATGGTGGAAATTCGTCAGATTTGTGCATGTCTGGAGCTCCTTGCACCGGCTCGACTGGCAGAAGAATGGGACAACATCGGTTTGTTGGTCGGAGATGCGGGCCGCGAAGCGCGGCGTGTGATGACCTGTCTGACCGTCACGCAGGAGAGTGCGCACGAGGCGATCGAAGAAGGGGCCGATTTGATCGTCACGCACCATCCGATGCCGTTTCGCCCCCTGCAGAGAATGACCACCGACACAACGGTCGGCCGCTTGTTGTGGGATCTGATTGGAGCTCGGATTTCGGTTTACAGTCCCCATACATGCTGGGATTCGGCGGAGGAGGGCATCAATCAGCAGTGGGCGCGTGGTCTGGGGCTGGACGATATTCAACCGTTAGAGGTCGCCGATCCGCAGTTCGGGTCCGAAGGCAAGGGGCGTTGGGGATGTCTGCCGCAGCCGATCCGCTTGTCGGTCCTGGCCGAACAAGTCTGCCGATTCTTGTCGATACCGGGCCTGCACTGTGTTGGCGACCGATCGCGTGAGATTCAGCGTGTTGCGGTCGCCTGCGGCAGTGCTGGTGAATTCTTGGCTGCGGCACATCGTTGCGGATGCGACCTGCTGATCACGGGCGAAACCAACTTCCACACCTCACTGGAAGCGGTCGCGCAGGGGATGGCGCTGATCTTGCCGGGGCATTACGCCAGCGAACGTTTCGCCGTCGAAACGTTGGCCGACCAGTTGCAGGAGCGTTTTCCGACGATTCACGTCTGGCCAAGCCGCATGGAGGAGGATCCGCTCCGCTGGGTATCGCGGGCGGCGCCGGCTTAAGGATGGCGGGGATGGGGACGGGGTCTGAAATCGACGCGATGCGAATGCAAGCTGCCACGCACCTCGAACGCCCGCGGAGATCGTCTACTCGTTGACTCCTTAGGGTGCCTTCCTAGAATAGACCGTGCACCCCCCCGAACGGTGACGTCATTCCAAGGAATCGAAGAATCGATATGGCTTGCTCATTTCTGACGGCACTGCCCGTGTTCAATGAGGCCCAACACGTCCACGGCGTACTGCAGCACGTGTTACAGTTCAGCGATCATGTGCTCGTGGTAGATGATGGTTCCACGGATGGCACGCGTGAATTGTTGCAGCAGCGCGACGACATTCAGGTCGTCACGCACCCGGTCAACCGTGGTTATGGGGCCGCTTTAATGTCGGCGTTTGAGTATGCCGTTTCTGGCAAGTTCGACGTTTTGGTGACGATTGACTGCGACGGCCAGCATGAACCACAGCGGATTCCGGCTTTCGTCGAGGCGTGTCAGAACGTCGATCTCGTATCGGGCAGCCGTTACCTGACGGATTTTGAGGGTGACGACCAGCCACCGGCCCAGCGGCGTCTGATCAACCGCCAAGTCACGCATCTCCTCAACGAGCGACTTGGCTTGCATCTTACGGATGCGTTCTGTGGGTTCAAGGCCTACAGAGTCTCGTCGCTGCCTCAGCTCTCACTTCGCGAAACCGGATATGCCATGCCGCTCGAGTTGTGGGTGCAGGCGGTGCGAGCGCGGTGGCGGATCGAGGAATACCCCGTGCCGCTGATTTATCTCGACGAGGAACGTTCATTCGGTGGCGCGTTGGATGATGCCGAGACGCGAATTCAGATATTATCACCGAGTGATCGATCGCAGCATGGCAGCCGCATTTCCCGCAGGAGCATTCTGCGGAGTCGTCGAAGATAACGCCGGTTAGGGACTCATGCAGACGGGGCAACACCACGAATCTCTGCGGGCCCCTCGTCGGCACGGCGAAGCTTTGCTCCATCCTGCTTGGCCACTCCTTCCCCAGGTCTTGCAGCAGAATCTGGAATTGCTGCAAGCGCACGACTTTCGATTTGCAGCGGACAATCGTGCCGCGCAGATACGTTTTGCCGCGCGGCGGGAGATGCTCCGTCAAGCACGGGAATACTCGGGGCAATACCGCGAAGACCTCCCTGACATCGTTGGAAGCCGATCTACGCGTATCCTATGCACCGGACATCAGCCGGAGCTCTTTCACGCAGGCGTCTGGTTCAAAAACTTCGTGCTGGCCGAACTCGCCGATCGACTGGATGCCTGCGCCGTCCACTTGATCATCGATAACGACGTGTGCAAGAGTACTCAGATTCGCGTCCCCACGGGCCGCGCCAACCGACTGCAGTTGGATTGGATGCCGTTCGACCGTTCGAACAATCTACCGTTGGAGGAGCGTCCCATCGCGGATGCTACCGTCTTTGCGGCATTCGGTGAACGCGTGGCCAACACCTTGCGACCGCTGATTGATCAACCACTCATTCGTGGCAGTTGGCCGCTTGCCGTAGAAGCCGGTCGGCGCACCGATCGACTCGGATTAGCACTGGCCCAAATGCGACACCGAGTGGAGGCAAGCTGTGGACTGCAGACCCTCGAGTTACCACTCAGCGTCATCTGCGACACAGAACCTTTCTGTGGTTTGTGGTCGATCTTCTCCTACGCTCGAAACAGGTTCTTTCGATTCACAATCGCGCACTGACGGAATACCGCCGCGCGAATCATCTTCGTAGCAGAACGCACCCGGTTCCGGATCTGCAACAGGATGCTTCTTGGTCAGAGTTGCCGCTCTGGATTTGGACGGCCGATGATCCCCGGCGTCAACACCTTCTCGTTCGTGAACAACAGGGCGAACTGCAGATTTCCGACGCGAGCGGATCGTCACCTGACTCGCACCATGGGACGTGTTGACGATGCGATGTCCGTTGCAGAGGGCCTCTTCGCGTTACGAAAGCAAGGGGTCAAAATCCGCCCCCGCGCACTCGTCACCACGCTCTTCACTCGGTTGTTTCTCTGCGATCTTTTCATCCACGGAATCGGCGGCGCCAAGTACGACGAGCTGACCGACGTTCTGATCGAGCGACTGTACGGCCTGCCGGCTCCGATCTTCCTCACGGCCACGGCCACGGTTCACCTGCCGATCGAAGGTGCCCCCGAGGCGATCAAGGAAGAACCTGCCGACCGACTCCTGCGAGAATTGCGGTATCATCCGGAACGGTTTCTGTCGCCGCATGATCGGCAACGAGAAGACGTGAGTCGTTGGGTGCGTCAGAAAACGGAATGGCTAAAACGCGAACCTCGTGCCGGCGAGGGTCGCGCTCGACATGCTGCCATCGTCGAGGCGAATGCCGCTCTGCAGCCGTTCCTGGAAAAACAGCGAAAGGACATTGAGCAACAGAGGCGGCTGGCAGCCAAGCGCACCCGGCAGCATCAGATCCTATCGGCTCGCGACTACGCGTATTGTCTTTTCCCGCTGCCAAGGATCCGTGAGACGCTGAGCGATGGTTTACCGCGAAACGAGTAACCGAATTCGGGCGATCGGGGGTCAGCTCCAAGTCCCGATCTGGTCCGAGACGACATCGTTTCCATTCGAGTCTGCCGGGAGCTGAAGTGCGGGGACGATTGTGCCCCCGTTGAGAAAGCAACTGGTCTCGACGCCGGCATGGAACCTCCCGCATCCGTTCGTCGTGCCGTGTTCGATTCCGGGCACGGTTCGGGAACCGATTCTTCGATCGCTTGATCGGGGCGGAAGGGAATCGCCTGCTCGCGAAGCCACTGTAAGTGGCGTTGGTACGCACGCTGCTGCTCCAGGTTGAGCGAATCTGCGTGATCGGCGTCCTCCATGTTCAGCAGTCGATAGGGTCCCCCGTACGCCTGAATGACTCGATCCTGAAAGGCAGCGGGAACCACCGAATCCTTCCGCGAGGACAGAAAGACGGCGGGACATCGGCAATCGCGTGCATTCCAAATGCTGGAAGCTTGCCGGGGCACGCGACCTGCAATCAGCCAGGCGCCAGCCCACAGATTCCACCAGCCATATCTTCCGACAATCAACTCGCGGAGCGGTGGCGGATTTCGCAGCACCATTCCGGCGACTTCGAAACGAGCCGCCAGATAGAGCGCGGGCACGGTTCCCAAGCTGTTGCCCATCAGGATGATCGGCCGACCGTTGGCCAGAGCGGCCATTTCCAGGTAAGCCGCCCGACCAGCATCGGCCAAGTGACGCAGACTGGCTGCCCCGGAACTACCGCCGTACCCGGGCGGGTTGACCGACCAAAGCTCCGCCCGCAAATCCGACCAGTAGTCCACCGGGTGATAGGTCGGCGCGTTCGGCCCGTCCCGCCCGTCCGGGAAACTTCAGCACGAAAACATCTACTTCGTCCAGATCATGCGTGCCCACTCGCTGCGTCCACGCGTCGATGTGGCCGCGCCGAAATGCCAACTTGCGGCATTCCTTGCCCGACGCATCCACGGCGATGACGCGTCGGTCGCAGCACTAACCGATCGGCGATCTTTTGGAGGATATAAGGCATCAACTACCGGTCGCGCAAAGATGACAAGCTTGTCAAGACGAGCTTTCGGTCTCCCCACCCGCGAATCGGTCCTTCTCGGCGAACGAATTCTCCTGGCGGGCCGCAACCGGGAAACCGAGCCCCTTCAATATATGGCAGCTCGTAGCGGGCCGTAAAGTGTCAAATGGCCCGCATCCGCGTGGATCCGACGCGGTCCGTCCGCTTGAACCGGTTGCGAAACGTGCAGAAAGCAGGCAAACGGCGACACGACAAGTGCTTTTCCCCATCCTCGACGGAGGAGCCGCCACCGTACAGATTCATGTACACATGGCAGGAAATTGGCTTCAGTGAACGCGTTGTCCGGGTTGGGCCCCCTCGTCGACGGATAGCAGGAACACGTCCGCGCCACCGGGCCCACACGCCACGACCATTCCCTCGCTGGTGCCGAACTTCATGGCCCGCGGCGCGAGATTCGCGGCCATGACTACCAATCGACCTTCCAGCTGTTGGGGTTCATAGGCCTGTTTGATCCCGGCGAACACGGTGCGTCGTTCGTTTCCCCCAAGACTCAAAGTCAGCTTCAGCAGCTTGCGCGCTTCGGGTATCTCCTCGGCCTGCAGGACTCGCGCAACACGCAGATCGACGCGCGCAAAATCGTCGATGGTGATCTGTTCGGCAAGCGGTTCATCCTTGCAGCGGTTGATCGCTGTCGTTGGTTACCTCCCCTTCGACTGGGGCATCGGATTCGCGACTATCTTCAATCATGGCAGTGACTTTCTTCGGGTCCACTCGTTGCATCAAATGCTGGAACTTCCGAATCCGTGTTCCAACCAGAGGAGTTTTCGACTGGTCCCAGTGTCGAATCGGATCATTCAGCAGGTGACCAGTCTGTTCGGCCAAACCGTGGCAGAACCGGAGCAAGGTAGATCGCCAATTGTCGAAAGAGATTCAACGCCACCGTGCAAACATCCTGCAGGCGATCCTGCTGCGCGGGGTCTTTCGCCAACGTCCACGGCTCTTGCGATTCGACGTACGGGTTTGCCCGGTCGGCCAATTCCATGATCAGTCGCATCGCCCGGTTGTAATCACACTGCTCGTACGCCGCAGCGATGTCTTCGCCCGCCGCCGCTGCGTGCCGAAAGAGACCATTATCGTCCGGATACTCGGCTGACAATCCGGTGGCCTGTGCAAACCGAGCCGTCCGGCTGGCGAGGTTCACGACCTTGCCCACGAGATCGGAATTGACTTTGGCCGCGAACTCTTCGAGATTCAAGTCCAAGATCGTCGGTTCGGGGGCCGAGCTTCGCAGCGTAGTAATACCGCAGGTAGGACGGATCGAGATACTTGAGGTAGGTGGAGGCTTTGACGAAGGTCCCTTGACTCTTCGACATCTTTTCGCCGCCGACGGTCAGGAAACCATGGATGTGGATTTTCGTCGGCAGGTTGAAGCCAGCCGACTTGAGCATCCCCGGCCAGAACAGCGTATGAAAATACGTGATGTCCTTGCCGATGAAATGGTGGATTTCCGTTGCCGGATCGCGCCACCACGTATCAAAATCTTCGCCTTCGCGCTCACACCATTGTTTCGTGGAAGCCAGATACCCAATCGGTGCATCAAACCAGACGTACCAGTAATTGCCCGGACTGTCCGGGATTTCAAACCCAAAGTACGGAGCCGGTCGGGAGATGTCCCAATCGCGCAGTGGCTTTCGCCCGCCGGGCGTCTTGGCATCACCCAGGAAGTGCCCCTTCAGATAGTTGGCCGTTTCGGGTTGCAGATGCTGATCATTCTGCGTCCAGTTCTCGAGAAACTCGTGCAACTGTTCTAGCTCAATGAACAGATGCGGCGCCGTCCGCACTTCGGGCGTCGCTCCGGAAAGGGTACTGACCGGATCGAGCAATTCCGCGGGGGTATAGGTCGATCCGCAGACGCTGCAATTGTCGCCCGGCTGATTTGTCGCATGACACTGTGGATTGGGGCAGGTTCCGCGGACAAATCGGTCGGCCAGAAACGTACCCGCCTCGACGTCGAACAATTGGGCAACGTCGTTCTGTTTGACCAAGCCCGCACCACGAATCGCCTTCCAGATCACGCCGCAGAGTTCACGGTTCTCGGGACTATGCGTGCTGCCATAATTGTCGAAGGAGATGGCGAACTGCGGCGAAATCCTGCTCGTGCTCTCGCTGCATCTGCGCGATCAGCTCTTCTTCCGAACGGCCTTCCTGTCGAGCCCGGATCATGATCGCCGTGCCGTGCGTGTCATCGGCACAAATGTAGATGCAGCGGTGCCCGCGCAAGCGTTGATAGCGAACCCAGATGTCGGTCTGGATGTACTCGACCAGATGGCCGATGTGGATCGGTCCGTTCGCATAGGGCAGGGCGGCGGTGACCAGAATCCGTCTGGTGAGAGACATAGCAACCGATCCGTTCGGGCCAGGGGCAAGTGGGGGAGTATCCGCGTGCGAGATCAAGGGCACATTGTAGCCCAGGTGGGGGTCTTCGGGGAGGCCAAGGCAGGCGTTGCGACTGGCCGCTTTTCCGATCATGTTCTCGGTCAGAGGTGCAGAGAGTCTGTTTTCTCGGAACGATGGCAAGAACACCCGACGCGTGTCGGTCAATCGGCAGTAGCAACTTGAGAAAAACCGGTGATCGGGCTTGTAATTTTTTGAGATTCCGCGAACATTCGCCCCGCTGCGGGAACGCCGCTGAGAGCCGAAAGGAGTTCGGCTCGGATCAGCCTGTCCAAGGAGGGATAAGGATGCTTTCGTTTCCACCGCTGCTTCTGGCAGTTGCCTTGACCGCTACAGGGGACCTGGAGCTGCTCGAATTCACAGCCAGCTGGTGTGCACCTTGCAAAGCAATGCAGCCCACAATCGACCAGCTTCGGTCACAGGGCTACGCAATTCGGCCCATCGACATTGACGAGCATCGCGCGTGGCCGAGCAGCTCAACGTCACTCGCGTCCCGACATTTGTGCTGGTATCGGGACGCCAAGTGCTGGATCGAATTGAGGGAAGTACCTCCGCCGAACAGTTGGCAGCCCTATTCCGACAACATTCCGGTGCACGATCGCCGGTTGCCCAGGCCAATCCGCACGCGCGGCACACCGCCGGCCCGCAAGTCGACGGCATCCGCGAGTACACCGGGCTTGGACGCCATGGAGCAACGAGCTTTGCAGGCTTCCGTGCGGCTTCGCGTAGAAGATGGAGACGGTCACTCGTACGGCACGGGAACGATCGTCGATCTGCACGGACAAGAAGCGCTGATTTTGACCTGCGGACACATCTTTCGCGAGTCGCAGGGCCGTGGCCGCATTCTTGTCGACTTATGCGACGGTGGATCTGCCGGCCCCGTCGAGGGCCAGCTGCTGCGATACCAGCTGGAGCCAGACATCGCCCTCGTCTCCGTTCACACGCCGTCCCCCATCCAGCCGATGAAGGTCGCCAGCCCCGCGTACCGCGTCTCCTCCAACACGGAAGTGTTCAGCGTTGGCTGCAACCATGGCCAACCACCGACCGTGATGCGCGGCCGCGTGAAACAGGTCAACAAATACCTCGGACCGCCGAACTTGGTCACTACCGGCCGCCCGGTCGACGGTCGCAGTGGCGGCGGACTGTTCTCGACGGACGGATTTCTGATCGGCATCTGCAATGCGGCCGATCCGGAAATCGACGAAGGACTCTACGCCGCGTACCAGGCGATCCACCAACAGCTCGATGCCGCCAAACTGTCGTTCGTGTATCAAACGGACCGGTCTGCCCCGAACTCTGACCTGGCGGCAGGATCCAAGTTTCCCGTTCATCCCGCATCTTGGAACCACGATGAATCGCAGCGCACCAATCCCATACCGGCGGTCGGTTTGACCGACGTCGCCGGCAGCGAAGTGATCTGTATCGTACGTTCCCCGAACGATCCGGACGGACAATGTCGAGTCATTGTGTTGAATCGCGCCCCCGGCGAGCTAGTCCAGCGTCTTTTGGAGGAACAGCAGCGACAGAAGCGCCCGCAGCAAACGGAAATGCGGATTCCGGCGGCGGTCGACACCGGTCAGCGTCCGATGATCGCGCCCCAGGGAAATCTCTTCCGGACCGAATTCCACGCGCCAACCCGCACTGCAATCCGGTCACGTTCCCGGTCGCTGGTGAGACGCAGCGTCACGATGGCTCGACCAGATCAAAGAACAGTGGAACGCCGATTACGCGACGTTCAAGATCGCCTCAATCTCGACGGCCGCTTCCAGGGGTAAGGCGTGGACGCCGACGGCGCTGCGGGTCCCCACGCCGATCTGTTCCCCAAAGACCTCGATCAGCAGTTCGCTAACGCCGTTGATCACGGCCGGCTGCTGATCGAAATCGGCGGTGCAGCGTACCATTCCGAAGAGCTTCACCACCTGCTGCACCCGATCAAGGCTTCCCAGGACTACCTGCAGCGTGGACAGCATCGCCAACCCCGCCTGTCGAGCCGCCCGATAGCCCTGCTGCTGGTTCAGATCGTCCCCCACCCGACCCGTCATCAGCATCCCATCGGCTTGTATCGGAAGGTGTCCCGACAGATAGCACATTTCGCCAACGATCAGCGCCGGGCGATAGAGCCCCGCGGGTTTCGGTGCAGGCGGAAGTTGCAGTCGAAGCGTTTCCAGCTGGGCATCGGCGGACATGAAAGGACCCTCGGCATGGGAAATCTGGGAACACCCGTCGGCCCATCGCATCGCCCGATGCGACTCGCATCCCGCGTCGACCGGCCCGCTGAGGGTTCAGGATATCGGTCGATGACCAGAGCGACCAGAGGCCCGTGCTGTGGAGGCTGGAAATCCACTCGCTTTGGCGGCAACCGCGTTCGATTCGTAGCACCGTCCCGCAACGAACGACACGTCCCCCTCAAACCCGAGAATCGCTAAGCACACTAAGGCGGGAGTAACGCTACGCTGGCAGTTCATGCTGCAGGCAATCCCCACCAGATTCCGATGTCTAGGACACCGTAACGGTACGCGGCTGCGGTTGGTCCGCCCGCGTCTAGCTCGAAGCGTCGCTTCCGCCCGCCCGAAGAGGTGACCCTTGACGCCGTCCGTCAGCCTAATCTTGCCGGTCCGCAATCAGCAACGCGGTTTACGAAACCGAGTGCTTGATCTGGCAGAAGTGTTGACGGATCTGGCCACTTGGTTCGAGATCCTGATTGTCGACTACGGATCGACCGACCCGACGCGCGAGCTGGCTGCCGATCTGGCCCGGGAATTCCCGCAAATACGTTTCGCCGACAAGTGCTATGCCGACGACCTACTGCGTGCAACCCGGTACGGTATCCGGCACAGCACCGGCGAAATCGTATTCATCCACGATGCGAATCTACCCTTCAGTTCGTCACTGCTGCGGAATCTGTGGGACCTGCGTGACGACGACGAATTGGTGATGGCACAATCGCCATCCGTCGCCTTGGAGGCAGAATCGCCGAGTGAAACTTCGCCCGTCCCCTCGGGGAAACCCGGGCCGGGATCATCCCTGCAGATGCTGCGACGCAGTGCTCTTCGGGAGTTGCAGCAAACAACCGACCGTGATTCGATGTCGGTCGAACGAATCACGCGAACCGACCTGACACGAGAGGCCGATCCGACTCTTCCCGAACCGAATCTCGTGTCGCGTTTTCGCCGAATCGTGTTCGGTTAGCAGAAACGATTCGTCAGCCGTCCATTCCACGTTGGGCGATTAGGGACGACGAAGCGGATTGGAGCGTCCCGTCGTCCGGCGTGGGGCGGGCTTTGCCCGGTACGTTTCTGCCGAACGGGCCGGCGCCGGCGACGCGGTCGGAGTTGGCATTCGCTGCGAAACGTACTGTGCTCTGACTTTCGCCCGCAAGGGATTTCCGCGGCCAACGTCATCCCGCCTTGTTGGACGGGACGGGCAGAGTTCGTCCGGTAGTTCCACCGTATGACCAGCCGGGGCGACGCGGCCTTGCGGCAGGATAGGACGGTTCGGCTGAGCGGAACTGGTCAGCGGCGGCATTCCCCCGCTGCCTCGATTCCCCGAGTCCAGGAAAGGGCCGAGGTCAAGCAGATCATCCGCCTCGCCCGGCGACAGTCGGGATTCGGGTCCGCCCCCGGCAAGGAATCTTGTTCCGCCGGCAGTTCCGGCAACTCCAGATCGGTGGGAGCTGGTGTCGGCGAAAACATGGAGTCGGCCGGTAGAGAATCCAGACTCTCCAACCCGCCCGCACCAGGATCTTCCGGCAGACTAGGCTGCAGAGGATCGTCCGCCGCACGGCCTGGCGTCGTCATCGGGGGGGCTGACTGCCCCGGCATGGGATTCTCGGCGTCATCAGGCTGTATGGGAACCGCCGTTCGTTTGCGTACGGTGGAGCTTGTCTCGTCCCGCGGGTCAGGAACTTCTGTCGTGGGGCCGGGCGGAGTCGTTCGATCAGGCACGGCGAAGGGCGACAGTTCGCTCAGCGTGCCAGCCGCTGGTTCTTCAGGCCACTTTCGCCAATGCTCGTGGTAGTAGCCGTACGTCAGCAACTTGGGCGAGCAGGGCCGGAAACCGCAGGACCGATTGGCCGCCGCGGCTTGCTCATGAGAGACTCGAGCGAAAATCTGTGCTTGGCCAACTTGTGCCGGGACGGCCGTCAAGACACAGATCATCCACCAGGTTCTGCGGCGAGTCACACAACCAGCCATGTTTTGCCTTTCCTTGAGCTTTCAGCGTCGTCTTGAGAAGGTTTCCTGTCGCCGAGATTCTCTGCAGCAGGGAGGGGGCTACCGTTCCCGCTGCTCGACAAACCGCCGATCGATCCAGCGAGAGAGTTCTGCTCGCATGCCTCGGCGTTATGTCACTCCGTTTAGAAGAACAGACCCTTGGGGAACCGTTGCATGAAACTGAATGGTCTGGGCACCCAGCAGCGAGAAGCCGAATACCCGTTCCACCGGATTGATGACCTTGTTGACGAACGACCCCAGGGCGATCATCCGGTCTTCGGCAATGAAGATTCGATCGCCGGGCAACAACTGGTAATTCGTCCCGGTTGCCGCCCCTTTCGTGATCGCTTGCCAGTCCACCGGCAGGATCTGGTCACAGCCAGAATCCTTGGGAGACGGCCGTGAGATCCAGATGCGCTTGCTCGAAATCTGCTGCAGACCACCGATCTGCGAGATCGCGTCTAATACCGTCTCGTTTCCGGTCACCGGAATCCGGACAATGTTGTCGCCGAACCCCGCTCCCTCGGTAATCACATAGAAGAACTTGCTGTTGTAGATCAGGACTTCCACCGAGACCTTGGGCTGATCGAGGTACTCGGACAGCTTCTTCTCAATCGCCATTCGGGCTTCATCCACCGTCAGCCCGGCGACGAACACGCTGCCATAGATCCCCAGGTTGATGTGACCGTCCGGCCCAATGAGGTGCTCGCCGGCGACCTGCTGAAGCCCGGACGCCTGCAGCAAGGCGATCGACACCTGCGGCTGATCGATCAATCGCGACAGGTGCTTCGCCACCGCCTCATGCGCCTCGTCCAACGTCAGGCCCGCGACCTTGACCGAGTCGTACGCTGGCCCCAGATTCACCATGCCGGCCGAATCCACCTGGAACGTGCTGGCAATCGGTTGGTCGATCAGCGAATTCGGCACCACAATCTGCAGAAAGTCGGAAGTCTGCAGATAGTACGGCGACTTCGGGAAAAGGCGAACCGCTTGAATGATGAGAATATCGGGGGGAGCCATGCGGTAGCGTGGCAAGGAGACTTTGGCCAATTCCGACGGCGGACTGACTTCGGATGGGACCGGTTCGCCGATCAGCATTCCTTGCTCGTCGACCTGCGTCCCGTCGAGGATCGGGGCGAGATTTGGATGTTGCGTCAGCTCAGGCACCTGGGTGCCGAGGTTGCCCGTCGAAAGTGACGAACAACCGGTGGTCGATGCGACCGCGACCATCACGACTCCGATTCCCAGCCAGAACACGGCGAATCGGCTGGCCCGAGCACCTGCGGAACTGCGACGATTTTTGACCATTTTCTGCTGTCCTTTTGAGGAACGCCTCGTGACGGCAAGCCGCGGGATTCCTCCGCTACAGACCATCTGACCGCTACAAGCGAAATAATCGGCAGAGTCTGCCAAGTTCTTTGCCTTGGTTCCGTCTTTCTTCCGATAATTCTCTAAATCACAGCCGACCGCTAGCGTTGTGGCGGCGTGTCGTGGACCTCGGTTCGGATCGTTGCAGAGCGGGCAAATGGCGTCTATTCGCGTTCGGTGAGAACCTGAGGGAACCGAGCTTTGCCCGGGCATATCCCGGAGGCCGTTCTGGGCGATCGACCACATAAGTCGCTTGCCGCACTGCGCCGGACCCGGTCTCCGGCCTGCCCAGGAATCGAGGCTGGCTACGGCGGCTGGTAAGTGGAAATCTGGCGAAGCCGGCATTTGCCGTGGCAGACGATCGGCGACTATCCGGACGGACCGGCGCAAGTGGAGCAATTACTCACGCGATTGCCTCCGTCGAGGGCATACCATCTGCTCATTTCGCACCAGCAAGGCGCAGCGAGATTTTGAATTTGGGTATACTGGCGAATAAGTGCCGCATTTTCCGCGTTATGGAACAGGCAGCCGCAGCCGGGTCGGCCTCCGGCAGATGGTGGCCAACGGTTCAAAAACGTTGGCCTGCTGTTTAGGATGATTCACAGGCGGGCAGGATTCCAACCCCAGAGCGGGCTACCGCTGTTCGGCCCTCGGTCCTCCGTCATTGGTCGCTAGATCTGGTGAATTAAGTCAACAAACCTGAGGGACTGGAAGTAGAGCGCGAGCAAGATGTCCCGTTCCGTCGTAGTAGACGTCACTGCTGGGCTCAGCCGATTCCGGTTCCTGACGGCGGGGCGGCCAGAACGCCGCAGAATTTGACCACGCACCCCGTACCGGGGCACCCAGCCGAACCGCGACGGGGCGTTTTTGCCCAAATCGTCATAGATCGAATCAAACCATCGGCTCGAATCCTTTTCAAAATCCAAACGGGCTTGGTACGCGACAACGACGTGTTATCGGTGCCACTCGTCATGATCGAGAAATCGACCTGCCCCCCTTCCCGCACCTCGGAATGGTCTGCTCGGACAAGAAATGAATAAGAAGCTCAATCTCCCGCTGCTACTGTTGCTCGTCTTTGGCTCCCTCGGTCTGCTGATTGGCATTCATTTTCTTCGCCAATACCAAGTGAACCGGATCGCCGCGAATCTCGTGAAACGTGCCGATCAGGCCCAGCAGGACTAATGACCTCAGCGAGCAACTTCGCCTGCTTGGCCGTTACCTGCGGTACCGTCCCAAGGATGTCGAGCAACTCAAGAAGCTGCTGACCGCGAGCCGCACCGCGTTGAGGAATCTCCGGAACGACTCCGGAAGTCCAGCGACAGTATATGCGCTCTACTACCCGCTGCAGAGAGCCATCATGGAGCATCCCAACGATCCGCAATTGCGGCGTGATGGATACTGGTACGCGAAGCTGCATCACCGCTTCTCGCGGGAGGATGACAGTCGTCATTCTTGACCGATGCCATTCGGCATTTGAAGCAACTGAGGAAGCTTCAAGAAATCACCCCCGAAGAGACAGTGGATCTGGCCCAACTGACAATGCAGACGGATCCGCCCAGCGGAACGAGGCGGTTGCGGCCATTGCCGAACTCATTGGTTTCGATCCCGAAAGCGAAACCTTTGACGCGGAGACGGCAACTGCCGCTACCGAACTTTCCGCCTACGAAGCATTGGCCAACAGTCTACCTCAAGACACGAGCATGTCGAGCGATGATGAATTGATCGCTGAACAAGATCCTGCAGCAGATGATTGAGGCAAATCCGGAGTCATCAACAGCCTATCTGATGCGGGCAAATTTCTGGGGAAGGTTGAGAGAATGCGCGAGGCTGCAACGGAGAAGATACTCGAAGACACGAAGAAAGCGTATGAGCTAGATCCAGAGTCTGACACGGCGTACATCGCAATGGCCGACAGGCTCATGGCCACAGGAGATCTGGCGGGCGCAGAGTCGCACCTGAAGGAGGGCTTTGAGAAGCACAGAGAATCAGTGTCAACCTACATTCTGCTGTCGGAAGTCGCCCGCCGGCAAGGAAAACTGGAAGAGGCCAAACAACACATTGAAGACGGGTTGAGCCTGTCCAATCAGGATCTCGGCCTACTCTTCCTCCGCGGAAATTGCGAAATCGATCTCGGACTACTTGCCGAAGCCAGGCAGACCTTGGTGCGTCTCGAACAGCTGCTTGGCCCCAGGAATTACCAGATTCCACTCCTGGAGCTCATCCGGGCACGACTGGCAATGTCCGATGGCAATTACCTCAAAGCCGCACCAATTCTAGAGAAGCTGAAGCTCACTCCACCTAGTTCCGCTATTTACAATTTGCGAGCGAGATACATCCCGCAGTATCTCCGTGATTGCTACATCCAAACCGGGCAATCGCACATGGCAAAGCAAATGATGCAGCAAACGGGCAGCCCCCTCAACGCAAAGTTCGCTGAAGCGCAGACGCATGGCCCAGCAAGGCCGAGTACGATGATGCACTCAGGCTATTTCAGCAGCTCAGCGAGGACGAGAAGCTTGACCGAATACGGACAAGAGCTTGTCTTTAGTTCCATATTGAATATCCAGATTCAACGGCAGCTGCAGCGTCCCGATGCCGAACGCGACTGGAGTGCGGTCCAGAAGATGGCATCTTCCTGGCTCAAGCGAGAAGGAATCTCGGAAGTAGAAAAGGAGCTCTTCCAGACTGCGGTTACTGAGCAGCATGAATCGACGGAGACGAAGCTCGTCGAGAAATCGAATCGTTGCTGCTAAGCAACCAGAATGTCGCGGACTACTGGATGTTCTTGAACCAGTTGACGACGGACAACGAGGCGGGGTTGAAGATCCTTGACCAGATGGAACAGAGATTCGGCGATTCTTGGCAAATTCGTGCCGCCCGCGCAGATCGCATCCGGCAGGCCGGCGGTGATGACATGGCAACTCGACTCGCTGAACTCGAACAGAATGTGGACGGTTTTTCGCCGGAGGAACAGAAGAATCTCTGGCTGAATCTTCGACGAGACGTACGAGCAGATCGGCGACAATGCGAAGGCGATAGAAATCACACGTCGGCTCTTGGAGCTCGAAGAAGGCAACCTCGATTACTACGAGGACATCTTCCAGTTCGCGAAGCAGGGGGGCGACCTGGAAGTCATGGATGAGACGTTGGCGGAAATCGCGAAACTGGCCGGCAAAGACTCCGCGATGTGGCAATTGAACGAGGGACGCCGCTTGGTCTGGCTCGTCGAACAGGAGAGGGCGAACCCAAGTCTCTGACGGAAGTACGGCGAATCGTGGAATTGATCCGCGGAAAGCTCCCGGATTGGGCTCCGGTCGGATCGACTTGAAGCGGACATGCTGCTTGCAGAAAAGGACTATCCGCGCGCGATTACGGCATTGCAATCCGCCGTGGAAAAAGATCCGGTCAATTGGGAGAACCAACAGCTACTTGCCAACTTGCTCTTCACTGTCGGCCGCAACAATGAGGCCCAAGCGGTTCTTGCCGCGATCCCCGCCTCCGAAAAGTCCGGCACGCCTCGTCCTGGCGGAAATCCGCTCGCTTGCTCGCCAAGATCCGAACGCGGCGATTGAAAGGGCCGAGCAACTTCTCCAACAGAACCCGGACAATGTGGATATCCTGCAACTGACGGCCGATGTTCAGCAGGCCGCGGGCCAACCGGAAGAAGCGTTGGCAAATCGAAAACGCATTACGGAACTTCAACCCGAAGCGGACTGCGGGATGGCTCAGCCTACATCTCGGCACTTCATCGTGTCGGTCGGTCCGAGGAAGCGGAAGCGGCCATCCAGGCAATGGGCGCAGCATTGCCTGCGGATTTCGCTCAACTTGCCATGGGTCAGGGCTATATGCTTCTGGGGGACTTCGACAAAGCTTGGTCTTACGTGGAACCCGAGCTTCGAGAAGAAGCCCAATGATCGTGCGAATTGTCGAGACAGGCTGTTGATTTTGCACTGTGCACGAAAGGACTCCACTATGGTCCATCAGCTTGTCGACCGGCTGATCGCCATGGACTCCGCTGAACGCTGATCCTCTCGGTTCATCAGGCGGCATCCCGAGCACGGCGGATCAAAGCCCAGATGCTTGTGGAAACAAATGTTTACAAGGATTTCCAAGCTGCATTGGATCTGCTGGAACAGAATGCTGGCCCCGACGGGAAGATGGGCAGAACCGACCTCCTGCTGTGGCTGAAAGTATTGCGCCAACCGTCCCGATGCCCCCTCGCGAAAGCGTGCCCTCGATCGGCTCACCGAGATTCAGAATCAACGAGAGCTCTCGCCCCAGGAAGAAATGCTCCTGGCCAGCCTGTACCGAAATGCCGGTCGCTGGAACGACGCAAAGGCGGTCATGGTCGAGCTTTTGGCAAGCAACCCGAACGAACCCCAACTGGCGGCCACCTACAGCGAATGGCTGCTGGAACGCAACGAATTGCGAGAAGCGGCCGTCTGGTTGCGCAAGTTGGATCCCCAGTCCTACGACGCCCTGCGGCTGGGCTCCATCATCCAGGTTCGGCAGGGCAAGTCCAAGGAAGTGGCAACTCGCCTGATGGGACTCGTACCCAAGAACCCATCTGCGGCGGACGTGGATCAGATCATGGGGATCGCTTCCCAATGTGAGACATTAGCCCAATACAACCCCAGCTTCTACGCGCTCGCCGAACAACTCTGGAAACGCGCCGTGAAACTTCGCCCAAACGACGTCGTCACGCTGATTGGGTTTTACACGCGTTATCCTCGGGGTGAGAAGTTAGATCTGGCATTTGAGCTGTGTGAGCGGAAGCTTGCCGAGTCGCTGAAATCGCAAGACCCGGACCTCGGACTGCTCTACATCAATTTGGGAATCCAGGCCCTGCAAATCCACCAGAAGGATTTGCCAGCCGATTCTCCCTATGCGGCGCACGTTGAAAAATGGATTGCGGCCGCTCGAAAAGCGAACGTGGATGAACTATCCCTGTTGAGTCAAGAGATCCAATTCCTGATCACACGTGGCAACTTCAAGCGGCTGGAAGCAGCGTATCGCAGTTTCTTGAGTCGGACGGACACCAGTGAGTTGGACAAAGCGCAGATGCGAAACAACTTGGCCTACCTGCTGGCAATCTCCGGTCGGGGAACGGAGGCTCTGGAGGTGATTGGAGACGCGATCGAACAACTGGGGCCGCGAGGCGCATTGCTGGACACCCGCGCGATGGCCTATTTGTCGAACGGGCAAGTGGAGCAGGCGATTCAGGATCTCCGATCGGTCATCGCCAGCGGCGACGTGACACCGGGCATCTACTTTCACCTCGCGCTTGCGGAACAAAAGAACGGAAACACGGCCGAGGCCGTCAATGCATTCCGGCAAGGTCAGGCGATCGGTTTGAGCGAGGAAAGCGTGGAATCGATGGAAGTACCGATCTATCAGAAGTTATTGAAAGAACTTGAGCCGGAGCTGAACAAGCAGGAATCCGAATTGGAATTAAGTGCCACCTGACGCTTGCCCAGTGGCAGGCAGCATCAGGACAATTCTCGGTGCGGTACTCCCCAAGCCTGCTTTGCCGCGCGCTGCGCCTCCACGCCACCCGGCCTCTCACCATTCACGGACTGATACGAAGGACCACGCCGTGCGGCAGATCTATTTGGACTACAACGCCACGACGCCGGTTGCCCCGAGCGTCTGCGAGGCGATGGCCCCCTTCTGGACGGAGCACTTTGGCAACCCGTCCAGTTCGCATTCGGTCGGGCGAGCCGGCCAACAAGCGATCGAGGACGCGCGTGAGCTGATCGCCGAACTGATTGGGTCGCAGCCGGATGAAGTGATCCTGACCAGTGGCGGCACCGATAGCAACAATCTTGCACTCAAAGGCACGCTGGAGAAGGATGTCGGATACGGCGGCCACATCGTCATTTCCGCGATCGAACACCCGGCGATTGTCGAACCGGTACGGTATCTCGAGCGGCAGGGCTGCCAAGTGACGGTGGTCCCGACGAATCGAGAAGGTACCGTCGCCCCGAATGATGTACGGCGCGCTCTGCGCGACGAAACGGTTCTGGTCAGCATCATGCATGCCAACAACGAAATTGGCACGATCCAACCGCTTCAAGAAATCTCACAAATTTGCCGTGCTCGAGGCGTCCTGTTGCACACGGATGCGGCACAATCGGCCGGCAAGATGCGCGTCCAAGTCGACGAACTTGGCGTCGACTTACTCTCGCTGGCTGGGCACAAACTGTACGCACCCAAAGGAGTCGGCGCCTTGTACGTTCGGCGGGGAACCAGGATTCGCCCCGTGCAACACGGCGCGGGACAGGAACAGGGATTGCGTGCGGGAACGGAAAGCGTCCCTTTGATCGTCGGCCTCGGCACGGCGGCGCGGCTGGCAGCCCGCGGACTGGACGAGAATTACCAGCGTCTGTCACGTCTTCGAGACCGGCTGGAGGACGGACTACGAGAGTCACATCGGCTCCGGATTGACGCGCAACGGCCCCCAGGCGAACGCGGCTGCCGAACACGACCAGTGTCAATTTTCCGGGTGTTGTAGGCCAGGAGATGCTCGACCGAGCCCATGAGGTCTGCGCCTCGACCGGCGCTGCCTGCCACGCCGGTGCAACCCGGCTTTCGCCCACCCTCGAGGCGATCGGCTTGGACCAGCAGACCGCGCGTGGCACCGTCCGATTGAGTGTGGGCTGGATGACTTCCGAGGAAGAAGTGGACCGAGCCGTGGAGATCCTGACCGCGGCTTGGGAAGGCTTGTCGCCGTCGATGTGAGCTACATGCGGGCCTGCAGCATGTGTGCTCGATCGCGTGCCTCTTCGGCCAGTTGGATGTACTCCATCTTCTGCGTTCCCTGCCAGGCACGCTGGTAGGTGACGCTCATCGCCGTGAACGTAAAGGCGTCGTCCGGATCCAGTTCGCAGGCCTTCACGCCGTGCTCCACCGACCGCTCGTATTGGCCTACCTTCTCGTAATTCACAGCCAAGGCGAGATGAGACAGGACATGGTTCGGGTCAGTCTCAAGGATCTGCTTGAGTTTCTCAATCGCCTGCTCGTAATGCCCCTCGTCCTTCAACCGATCCGCCTCGTCATACATCGTATTAATATCCGACATCGATCCCCTCTGCGTTGTGTCCTGCTGCGGACGGCACACCTCGGAAATGGTGGAATCTGCCGAACGCTCAAAAGAAGAAAAAACAGGGAAAATAGGGAGCCTACACTCATCCGCTCTGGACCCGTCCGCCAGCGGACGGCAAACCACCCGAGCAACGTCGCTGCCAGCCAGATTCCCCCTGCTCTGCGCCTGAACCGTATGTGTGCTCGGAGTTTAACAATTCTGGGCAGTCGGTGCACAGGGGGCGGCCCGGGACCTTCGGGGCCCGCAAAAGCTGCGGTTTCCCTTCAATCGGCAACTTCCCGTCAACCGATACTTAGTCTGGCCGGGACAGCAAGCCAGCCCGATGTTGGCTGCGGCGACCCACTCGAACGGCTGCCCCATCCCCCGACTTCCGCCGTAGGTCGGGCTCATGGCCTCTCATTCAGGAAGCAATCCGTGTCGTGGATTCATCCGTCTGCCTGTGTTAGCCCCACCGCCCAACTGGGGCCCGGAACGCGTGTCGGTCCGCTGTGCGTGATCGAATCCCACGTGGTCTTGGGCGACGATTGCCAGCTTGGAAAGTCACGTGGTGATCAAGAGCGGTACTACGATTGGAGCCGGCAACTACTTCGCGGAGGGCGTCATTCTGGGCGGCCTTCCCCAGCACAAGAAGAGCCCGACCAACGCGGGACATCTTCGAATTGGCTCACGAAACGTGCTGCGGGAGCACGTCACGGTGCACCGGGCATTGTCCGACGCCGACGTCACCGAACTGGGAGACGGCAACCTGCTGATGGTGAACGCCCACGTGGCTCACGACTGCCGGGTGGGAAATGAGACGATTCTGGCCAACAACGTGATGCTCGCCGGGCATGTGCTCGTGGAGGACCGAGCCTATCTCTCCGGTGCCGTTGGCGTGCATCAGTTCTGCCGCATCGGACAACACGCGATGGTCGGTGGCCAGGCTCACATCACGAAAGATGTACCGCCGTTTGTCACCGTGGACGGCTCAACCAGCCTGATCGTCGGCTTGAACACGGTCGGTCTGCGTCGAGCGGGCTTGACACCTGACGAAATCGGTGAATTAAAGGAAGCCTATCGCATCGTGTTTCGCCGTGGCATGCGATGGAACGAGGCCATCAAACGGCTACAGGCGACCTTTCCGACGGGGCGTTGCGCCAAGCTGGCGGAGTTCTTGCAGCAGACACGTCGCGGCTGCGTTCCCGAACGGCGCGTACCGCGGTCGGCAACATTGAAACTCCGCATTCCCGACGCGGAACACGATGCAGCCGAGCGGCAATTGCCGTCGCCAGTCCCAAGCGACACGTGTCTTAAACTGCGTTCGATCATGCGGATGCTCGTAGAACGATCGGCGTGCAGTATCCGCGGGCGTGCCGCCGAGCGCCTCAGCTGACGTTCGCGCCACTGCACCATCGGCGCGACCGACTGTCCCGCACTCGAGCGCTAGATCTACTTGCTTGCCGTCGCAAACTCGCTTGCGCGGCCGCCAGGCGGGCGATCGGCACACGGAACGGCGAACAACTGACGTAGTCCAGGCCAACCTGGTTGCAGAAGTCGATCGACGGCGGATCGCCACCGTGCTCACCGCAGATGCCGCACTTGAGATTCTTTCGTGTCGCACGCCCTTTCGCGACAGCCATCGCGACAAGTTGGCCGACTCCGGTCGTGTCCAGCGACTGGAACGGATCGACTCGCAGGATTTCTTGCTTGAGGTAGTCAGGCAGGAACGTATTGACATCGTCGCGGCTGTAACCGAACGTCATCTGCGTCAGGTCGTTCGTGCCAAAGCTGAAGAAGTCAGCATACTCGGCAACTTGATCCGCGGTGAGTGCCGCTCGCGGAATCTCGATCATCGTCCCGATCGGAATATCAAGTTTTCCGGTGTACTTCTTGGCTTTGACCACGTCCGCAATGGTCTCCGCGGCGAGGTCCCGCAGCGATCTGTAGTTCGGCGGCGGTTCCGACCAACGGGATCATGATTTCCGGTTGTGCCTCGATCTGCTTCTTCCGGCAGTTGATCGTGGCCTCGACGATCGCCGGACCTGCATCCGCAGGATCTCCGGATAGGTCACGCTCAATCGGCATCCGCGGTGACCGAGCATCGGGTTGGCTTCGTGCAACTGCTGCACGCGATTCTTGATCTTGGACAACGGGAACGCCCAACGTCTTCGCCAGTTCGCTCTGGCTCGCACTATCATGCGGCAGGAATTCGTGCAGCGGCGGATCGAGCAGTCGCACAGTCACGGGCAGCCCCTTCATGGCCGTGAAAATGCCCTCGAAGTCCTTCCGCTGGAACGGCAACAGTTTCTTGAGAGCCGCTTCGCGTTCCGGTTGAGCCTCGGCAATGATCATCTCGCGCATCGCGCTGATGCGGCCATCTTCGAAGAACATGTGCTCGGTGCGGCAAAGCCCGATCCCTTCGGCGCCATACTCGCGTGCCCGCTTCGCATCTTCAGGCGTGTCGGCATTCGTGCGAACATTCAGTCGTCGGTACTTGTCGGCCCAGGCCATGATCTTCGAGAATTCGCCGGACAGCTTGGGGCGGCGAGTCGCCACAGAACCGACTCATGACTTCCCCGGTCGAACCGTCAATCGACAGCGTGTCCTTATGCGTGAACGTCTTGCCGTTGACTTTGATCTTTCGCGCTTTCTCGTCAATGGTGATTTCCCCGGCACCGGCGACGCAACACCGCCCCCAGCCGCGGGCCACCACGGCGGCGTGGCTGGTCATGCCCCCGGTGCTCGTCAGGATCCCGGCAGCCCGATGCATTCCATCGATATCTTCGGGGCTCGTTTCCTTGCGTACCAGCAATACCGTCTCGCCGTCTGCAGAACGCTCGACCGCCTCCGCTGCCGTGAAGGCGAGCTTGCCGACCGCAGCTCCCGGCGAAGCCGGCAAACCGCGGGTCAGCACATCGGCTTTCTTTTTCGCGGCGGGATCGAAGCTCGGCAGCAACAATTGCGTCAAATCACCGGCCGGAATTCGCAACAGTGCTGTCTTCTCGTCAATCAGCTTCTCTTTCACCAAGTCGCAGGCGATCTTCACGGCGGCCATGCCGGTCCGTTTGCCGGTCCGGGTTTGCAGCATGAACAGTTCGCCGCGCTCGATGGTGAACTCGATGTCCTGTACTTCGCGGTAGTGCTTCTCGAGCGTCTTTTTGATTCCCAGCAACTGGTTGTAGACGCGCTTATTCCACTTGGGCATTTCCTCGACTGGTTGCGGCGTGCGGATGCCAGCCACCACATCCTCTCCCTGGGCGTTCACCAAGAATTCACCGTAGAACTTATTTTCGCCGGTGGAGGGATCTCGCGTGAAAGCAACACCCGTTCCGGAGTCTTCCCCCATATTCCCGTAGACCATCGACTGCACATTGACCGCCGTACCCTTCAGGCCGCGAATGTTCTCCACTTCGCGATACCGCACGGCGCGGGACGTATTCCAGCTGGCGAACACCGCACGAATCGCCAAGCTCCAGTTGCTCATAGGGATCTTGGGGGAAATCCTGTTTGGTATGCCGCTTGAACACCTTCTTGTATTCGTCGCACAGTTCCACGAGCCCTTCGGCCGGCACGTCGGTATCCAGCTTCACACCGTATTTCTTTTTGACCTTGCTGAATGCCTCTTCGAAGTGCTCATGGCCGACTCCCAAGACCACGTCGCCAAACATATTGATCACTCGGCGGTATGCGTCATAGGCGAACCGCTGATTGCCGGTCGCGTTGGCCAGTCCGACAACGGAAACGTCGGTCAGGCCGAGGTTCAGAATCGTATTCATCATGCCCGGCATGGAGACGGCGGCACCGGATCGCACGGAAACGAGCAACGGATTCTGCTGATCGCCGAATTTCTTTCCCAACTCTTTCTCGAGCATGCTGATCGACTTGTGAACCTCGTCCATCAGCTTCGCGGGCATTTTCTCACCGCCCTTGTAGTAGGCCTCGCAAACCTCGGTGGTGATCGTGAAGCCGGGAGGGACGGGCAGGTCGATCCCGGTCATTTCGGCCAAATTCGCTCCCTTGCCCCCCAGCAGCTGCTTATCCGACCCGCTACCATCGGTTCGCGTCTTGCCAAAGTAGTAGGTCATCTTGTTCAAGCCAGATTTCTTTGCCGCTGCCATGGCCTTATCCCTTCGATTGCCCGAGAAAGCTGTTTGAGATTACGATAGTGTCGTAGTTACAAGTTGGGTTGAATCCGGGAGTCTAACAGGCGCTATCCGGACCGTCAAGGAAGCACCGGTCGGCTGCGACAACGCGCAGCATCGGTCTGCGGATCGTTGTCTCGTCGTGCACCACGGCGAGGGGCTGAAGTGGGTCGGGGCACAAGCGACGACGGGATGAGCGGCCGCTTGGAAGAGAATCGAGGGCCGACCGTTGCGGCGACGTGGTATCCTCCGCTGGAACAGCAGCTCCGCTGTGCGACGCGCGCTCGGTGCTGGCGACGGCATTTGAGGTATCGCTCGGGCTGCTCGCGTTGCTTATCGGCGCGGCCGTGGGAATCTGGCCGTGGTCTCGCCTTTGCCCGTCGCCCTGGCGGACATGCCTCCTTCGCAACACGGCGATCGGCCTGTTCGCCGCCATTCCGCTGGGAATCGGCCTGTTGATTCTCGACAGCAGTCGGGCCACCCCCTTTCGCCGAATTCGACAAATCGTTCGCCGCCGTCTCCTGCCATTCTTCGAAGGTGCCCCCTGGAGCCACCTCTTGGTGATTTCACTGGCGGCCGGTTTCGGGGAAGAGACTCTCTTTCGGGGCTTCTTGCAGGACGGATTCGCCGCGGGGCTTGGCGCCGATTGGGGACCAGGCTTGGCCCTGTTGGCGGCGAGCCTGTTGTTCGGCGTGGCCCACTGCCTCACCTGGACCTACTTGGGCTTGGCTTTCCTGGCGGGTGTCTATTTCGGCAGTCTGTACTGGTGGACCGATTGCCTGTGGACACCCATCGTCACCCACGCAGCCTATGACTTCTTTGCGCTCGTCTACCTCCTCCGAAGCCCGAAACGGAAGGGGGGACCTGGCTGAGCAAAAACAAGCGGCCTGGTCTTGAGGACCAGGCCGCTTTCATTTCGCCAGACCAGTTAATCTCCCGCAAGCGGTCGAAGACCGTGGAAGATGACTAGGCGCCGCATCCGCTGTCACAACCGGCAGCCGGGGCACCACACGACGGTTCGCAACCGCTCGAGTCGCAGGAAGTCGTCGGGCAGCAAGGAGTCGGGCAGCAGACCGTGACCGGAACCTGCTCGCAGATCACCTTCCGCACACATCGAGTTCGCGTGCAAGGCACTTTTCGGCAGACGCGTCGGCAAACCTTGACAGTCTTGGTTTCGCACACGGGAACGCAGACGGTGTAGCACACCTCTTTGCTGCGTTGCTCGCACACGAATTTGCAGACCTTATAGTTGCAGACCTTCGTCCGGCATTCCGGAACCATCTTGCAGACCTTGTAGGTGCAAACCTTCGTCCGGCATTCCGGAACCATCTTGCAGACCTTGTAGGTGCAGACCTTCGTCCGGCATTCCGGAACCATCTTGCAGACCTTGTAGGTGCAGACCTTCGTCCGGCATTCCGGAACCATCTTGCAGACCTTGTAGGTGCAAACCTTCGTCCGGCATTCCGGAACCATCTTGCAGACCTTGTAGGTGCAAACCTTCGTCCGGCATTCCGGAACCATCTTGCAGACCTTGTAGGTGCAAACACGGACCTTCTGCTCACAGACGTATCTTGCAGACCTTGTAGGTGCAAACCTTCGTCCGGCATTCCGGAACCATCTTGCAGACCTTGTAGGTGCAAACCTTCGTCCGGCATTCCGGAACCATCTTGCAGACCTTGTAGGTGCAAACACGGACCTTCTGCTCGCAGACGTAGTTGCAGACCTTGTAGGTGCAAACCTTCGTCCGGCATTCCGGAACCATCTTGCAGACCTTGTAGTTGCAGACCTTCGTCCGGCATTCCGGAACCATCTTGCAGACGGTGTAAGGCACTTCCGTCGTGCAGGGCTCGCAGACGTACTTCACACAATTGATCGTCTTTGTGTGGCACTCCGGAACCCAGACCTTCTTGGTGCAAACTCTGTCGGGGCACTGGCTAGTGACTTCGCAGCAGGTGCCGGGGCAATAGCAGCAGCAACCGGTCTGCGGATCGTACGTCCAAGTACCGGGGATCTGAACCTGACGGGTGATCGTCCGGCCCGGAATAACCGTTTGCTGGGTTTCCCAGTGGCCGCCCTGGACCGTCACCTCACGAGTGTAAGGGACCGCCTTGCGGACGTAGTTGGTCACCGTTCGCGTGCGGGTTTCTTGAACCGGCACCATCACCGTATAGTTGATTGTGCGAGATCGCTCTTCCCACACCGGCTTCATCACCGTGTAGTTGATCGTCTTCTCACGAGTCTCCCACACCGGACGACGCACAGTATAAGGAATCGTCTTCGTTCGCTCTTCCCACACCGGCTTCATCACCGTGTAGTTGATCGTCTTCTGACGAGTTTCCCACACCGGCTTCATCACCGTGTAGTTGATCGTCTTCTGACGATCTTCCCACACCGGACGACGCACGGTATAAGGAATCGTCTTCGTTCGCTCTTCCCACACACGGTTCATCACCGTGTAGTTGATCGTCTTCTGACGAGTCTCCCACACCGGCTTCATCACCGTGTAGTTGATCGTCTTCTGACGAGTCTCCCACACCGGCTTCATCACCGTGTAGTTGGTCGTCTTCTGACGAGTCTCCCACACCGGCTTCATCACCGTGTAGTTGATCGTCTTCTGACGGTCTTCCCACACGCGATTCATCACCGTGTAGTTGATCGTCTTCTGACGAGTCTCCCACACCGGCTTCATCACCGTGTAGTTGATCGTCTTCTGGCGATTTTCCCACACCGGAACTCGGACCGTGTAATTCACCGTTCGCGTGCGAGTTTCCGGCACGTTACGAACGACGTTAATGTTCCGGTCCTCGTAAACGGTGTCGTATACCGTGCGGTACGTTGTGTACTGCTCCGGTTCGTACACCACGCGACGCCGCGTCACCATAATGGTGCAGCTACCGTCGCTTGCGACAGCGGCTCCGTCATCGGCCGCTCCCTGAATGACGCCATCCGCCGCGGCCATGCCGGTGGTGCTCATCACCATCCCGCCGTTCCACGCACAGTGGCGATAATTGGCGGCACCACAATACGCGGCGGACGCCAGGTTCGCCGAACTTACGGTCAAAAGGACCGCGAGAATCGGCACTCCAAAACGTGTGCTCATCTTCCGATCTCCTTCAGCAACTCATGTTACCGGGAACTAGTCTGGCGACTCTGCGGTCGCATTCACCGAGTGCAGATCCGTTGCCTTCCTGGACGTGCTCGGAGGCGAACCGCACGCGGCAAAGCGCGACGGCTCGCGATGCCCAGGCCCAGGAACGAACCTGATGTCGAGTAAGATCGGCAAACTAGGGAATTACAGGGCAATCAATTGCTTGCACGAAAAGAGAGTTTTGGGATATCTGCGCCGCACAACTGGAACCCTGCCTGTTACTTAGAACAGCGAGAATGCACAGCTATCAACAGAAGGAGAAGGTAAAGAAGATCACTAAATTGGGCTGTAGCTAGCGGTTTTCTGCTGGCTTGTGATCGCCCGGTCCAGTGATTAGAGTGGCCGTGGTGGCTGTTCGATCGAGCCAACGGCAGCAGAAGCAAGAGATGAGTGAAAGCCGCAGAGGAGCTCCCCGCGGCAGAGGGGACAGCTCCATTCCCGAAGCCGTTGTGGGACGTTTGAGTCTCTATCTGCGCGAGTTGCAGCATCTCTTGCGAGAGGGGCAGCAGACAACAAGCTCCACCCAACTTGGCGACCGGCTCGGATTCACCGACGCTCAAGTACGCAAAGATCTGACCCACTTTGGCCAATTCGGCTATCCCGGGATTGGATATCGGTGCGAGGAGCTCGCCACCGCCATCCGCCAGATCCTGGGAACCGATCGCCAATGGCCCATCGTTCTGGTCGGGCTCGGTAACCTCGGTCGAGCTCTACTCGGGTATCGCGGGTTCGGCCAGCAGGGGTTCCGAATCTCGGCCGCATTTGACGTGGCCATCGATTCGCAAGACCAGTCGCTCGACGGAATCCCGGTCTACCCGATGGAGCGTCTCCGGGACGTGATTGCGGCGGAACAGATCAAGCTGGGGGTGATCGCCGTTCCGGGTCCCGCGGCGCAACAGGTGGCCGAGACCTTGGTCACGGCGGGACTGGAGGGCATTTTGAACTTCGCCCCGGTGACGCTGAACTTGCCCCCGTCGGTGCGAGTCGTTTCCGTCGACTTGGCGGTCGAATTGGAGCAACTCTCATTCGCAGTTGTGAATCGTGTGCCGCAAATGCGTAAAGTGTGACGGTAGTACAGGATGTTCGTGCCTCGCCCTTTGGGCCTCGGTCTTGATTCGGGGATGGTGTAATGGCAGCACTACGGATTTTGGATCCGTCAGTCAAGGTTCGAATCCTTGTCCCCGAGTTTCTCTTGCCCCGCTTCGGCAACTCTGCGGTTCGAAACCCGATTTTCTCGGCCCCACGCAGCCAGCAGATGCGGCAGTCGAGATCATCCCACGGCGGGCGCGAACCAGGCCACTGGTGTTTTGATCGGCACAACTCGCAAACTCCTGCCCAGGCCGAGGTTCCGAGCCACCGCCCTCTTGCTGAGATCGTCGCCGGAAAGGCCCGAAAGCCGGTGTGCAGACCGGTCGGCGATTAGGGACCTGGTCAAAATCCGGGCCGACGAATTGCCCAAACACGCGAACTCTCGTGGCGCAAGTTGCCTACTCGCGGGGAGTAACGAACTATATTTGAAAGCCAGTGACGCTCGCGGCGCCGGACCCTTGGAGGGTATCCTCCAGGATTCCCCAGTGCGAGCCTGCTGAACTGGTGGCGGTCCAACCGGACGTTCGCGGACCGCCGTCTGTCTGCGGGCAGCCATATTTCCTGAAACATCCTTTGCCGGTTTGGCTTACATTCCTCGGGGGACAGGATCGATGACCTGGATTCGACCGATGAGGCTTCTCTTACTGACCTGCGCCCTGCTCAGCGTCCTATTTCTTAGCCCCACGCGATTTACCTTCGGTCAGGCCGACGATCCGTTGGGATCAGACAGCAATGCACTGGACGCCTTTCTCGACGGAGAAGCAGCCCCGGAGGACACCGCGGAAGCCCAGCAGCCAATGACCAGGGAGGAACAACAACGTCTGTACGAAGAGGCCGGCCAAACCGCCGAGCAACTCATGCAGGAGCAGAAGTGGCCCGAGGCAATGGAGCAGTACCAGAAGATCCTTTCGGAGATCAATCCTGGTGATCCGAGAGCATTAATCGGCATGGGAGACTGCCTGCGTGCAATGGGTGCGAACCGAGACGCGCTGGATGCCTACTCGCGGGTCATGCAGAGTCAATACGGGGTCCAGTTCCTGCCGATCGTTCTCTTGCGACGCGGCGAGGTGTACTTATTGGAAGGCCAATACCGTGAGGCCGTCGACGACCTGGAACAGGCCATCTCGCAAGACACTTCCAATGCGTTTGGCTACTACCTGCTCGGCAAAGCTCGTCTGCGGCTTGTCATCACTTCGCCTGGTGGCGGACGTGACGAATCAGGACAACGAGACTTAGCCTTGGCCCTTACCGCGTTAACGCGTTCGATCGAGCTGGATCCGAACTTTGGCGAAGCCTATCTGGAGCGCGGTCGCGTGCTAACCCGATTGCGTCGGGAAGACCCGGGCATGAAGTTCGCCATCGCGGACTTGGAAAAAGCAACACAACTCTTAGGCGAAGGCACGATCGCGTCCGCGGAACTCGGGGCTACGGTTTGGCAAAGGGCGAATCAGGAATCGTCTCGTCCGGGCGGAGACAGTCAGAAAATTGTCGCCGATCTACGGCGCGCGGTGAAATCCTTTAACGCGTTTCTCCGTCAGTCGGAACTGGGCAAGAAGACGCTCCCCTGGGAGAAAGTCGATCCACTGGATTACCAGGCCGAGAGCATCTTGCTGCAACGAGCGCAGGCGTTTGTGAGCTTGGCCAATGAGACATCTGGCAACGAAAACCGGCAAACTCTATACCAAGCGGCTTTGGAAGACTGCCAGGCATTGCTGGACAGCGAACCAGGACTGATCGAGGAAGCGCAAGCCGACTTCAACCGCGGCCAGGCCTTGCGAATGATGAACGACCTGCCGGGCGCCATCGCCGCATACACCAAGGTGATTCAAGCGGTCCCCCCGCAGACGCTGATGCAGTACATGGGCGGAGAACCGTACCTACGGCGAGGGATTTGCTACTTCCACCAGGGCGAATACGAAATGGCCCTGCAGGACTTCCAGGTAGCTGCCAACAACCTGTTAAACCCGTTCCAACTCGAACCACGTGCGATGTTCTGGACCGGTTTGACGCAGGCAAAGCAAGGCGACGATGAGAACGCCATTCGCAGCTACACTCGCGCCATTCGTGGCGATCCGGATTATCTCCCGGCCCATCTGAACCGCGGCCTTGCCTACTACAATACCGGCCGGTTCGATCGAGCGATCAAGGAGTTCACCGAGGTTCTTCGGCGTGACCCGGATCACGCCACGGCCCGGAAGTACCGCGACTTGGCCCGTCAACAGAGTCAATGGATGGGGGGCTGACACGAAAGCGGTTCGTCCGGTTGATGTCGACGCTGCCCAGTTGCTTACCGAGCCGCCAACGTCTTCGGCTCGGTGTGCCGTTCCAGGCGAAGTCGTTCAACGCGCCTTCGATTCGCTTCCAGCACGATCAGGCGGACGTCCTGCCATTCCACAACCTCACCGGGCTCCGGGATCCGGCAGAGCTGACTCAGCACAAAGCCGCCCAGCGTATCGCAATCGCCATCTTCGGGAAATTGGGTTCCCAATGCTTCATTGACCTCGTGCAGGTGAGCCCGCGCGTGGACCTCCGCTACGTGCTCCGATAGATGCCGGATCTCTCCCACCTCCTCCTGATCGTGTTCATCGACGATTTCACCGACGATTTCCTCGAGCACATCTTCGATGGTCACAAGCCCAACGACATGCATGAACTCATCCACGACAATCGCCAAGTGATTGCGATTTTGCAGGAACATCTGCAGTAGTTCATCCAGTCGAGTGCTCCGCGGGACTTTGCGAGCTTCGCGGAGGATCCCCTCCAGCTTCCGTGCGGAAGGATCGCTACTGGAGAGAGCGGCCAACAGGTCCTTGGCGTAGAGCACGCCGATGATATCGTCGAGATTCTTGCCGAAGACCGGAATTCGCGTCCGACCAACCTGAATCACAAACTCCACGATCTGCTTCCAATCCGTATCGATCGGAATCGCATCCATTTCGGATCGCGGCGTCATGATGTCCGCCACATCGGTATCATCGAGTTCGATCACGCCTTCGATCATTTCGCGGACGTCCGCTTCCAGCAGACCATCGTGCTCGCCTTCGGCGACAATCGACAGAATCTCATCCTCCAGCGCTTCTTCCTCTGTTGGTTCCGTCTGTGGTCCGTCCAGGCGTCGCAGGATGAAACAGACTGGCACGGCCAGCAAATGCAGCGGCCACAGCAAGATTTCCGCGGCGCACCAGATCCGCCAGGTGTGCACCAGGTAGGGAGGTCCCCAGCGGCTGGCCACCTCACGAGGAATCCAGACGGTTAACGCCAGAAAGACCAGCCCCAACAATACCAGCAGAAGCCAGAAGCGACCGGTCATCCAGGGATCGACTCCCGCCGCAGACGATCGGAAGAGCCAGGTACCGACGGCGAGAACGGTCACGATCGTCCCGAGCAGCTGCAGCGTTTCCGTCGTGGCCAGAACTCTGTCGGCGCGGTCATGGATCTCGTCGAAACGGTCTGGCCGCCGGCGCAGTCGGCAGTAATCCTCCAACTCGTGCCAGGACAGCTCATCCAAGACTTTGCTGGCCATCGCCGAAAGAAAAGCAACGGCCGTTCCACCGAGAGCAATCCAGAATGCCAACCAGGGGTTCACGCGAGAGATTCTCCTTCTGCTTCATTCTCCGAATCCCCATCCAGACCGGTCGGGCAACCGTCGACATCATCGACGGGGCAGATCCCCATTCGCGTCAGATAGTGTCTTTCCTGCTGACGCATTCGAGCACGGTCCTCGGCCGCCTTGTCCCGATAACCGACCAAGTGCAGAGTGCCGTGGATGACATAGAGAATCAACTCCTCGGCGGCCGACCAGCGGAACTCCGCCGATCGATCCACTGCCGTATCGGCACTGACGACAATCTCCCCTTCCAGCCAATCGTCTCGCTGATCCAGTGGAAAACTCAGCACATCGGTCGCTTCGTCGTGCGCCAGAAACCGCCGATTCAACTCATGGATCTCTCCATCCGTCACGACCGCCAAGCTAATTTCGGCCCGGCCAATTCGTTCCCCTTCCAACACGGCGGCAATGGCTTGTTCCAGCCGCTGAGGATCGATGGCCAGGGAATCCTGCCGATTACAGACTTCGATCTGATACACGGATACTTTTCCGTCAGGCGGACTGCTGATCCGGATACTTGATGCGACCGTGATACACAACGGTGAGCGACTTGATCAAGCTATCCTGGACGGTTCGAAGTTCCTTGAGCGTCAAGCCACATTCATCGAACTGTCCGTCGAGCAATCGTTTCATTGCGATGTCTTTTACAAGGCTCTCAATTCGAGCGGGGCCCGGATCGACGAGCGTGCGGGAAGCACTTTCCGCCGCGTCGGCCAACATCAACACGCCCGCCTCACGCGTTTGTGGCTTTGGACCAGGATAGCGGTAACTGCCTTCATCGACCGTCGCCGCATCCGGATCCGATTCGCTCTGCTGACTGGCTCGACGATAGAAGTATTCAACCAATGTCGTTCCATGGTGCTGCTGAATGAAATCCATGATGGATCCTGGCAGGTTGTGTTTCTTCGCCAGGTCCGCTCCATCCTTCACGTGAGCGATAATCACTAACGTGCTCATGGCCGGCAGCAGCGATTCGTGACAGTTGCCCTGTCCGCCTTGGTTCTCGACAAAGTAACCGGGTTTGAGCATTTTCCCGATGTCGTGAAAGTAAGCCCCCACACGGACCAGCAACCCGTTTGCGCCGATCGACTCCGCCGCGGCTTCGGCAATCGAGGCGACGTTGATGGAATGGTTGTAGGTACCCGGGGCCCGACGTACGAGTTCCTGCAGCAACGGGTGCGCAACATCGCCCAACTCGAGCAGACTCAGATCGGTCTGGATGCCGAAGAAACGTTCGATGAACGGCAGCAACCCGGTCATCAACAGCCCTGCCGCCACGGTACAACCCGCCATCCACAGCGCGTCGCGGGCGAGCTCCAAACCTGGGACGCGACCGGTCAACACGCCCACTCCGACGACCGTCGCGGCGGTCGCTACCGCGGTCCAAGAAGCCACGTACATCAGCTTCGTTCGGTTGCGAACCCGTCGCAACAGCAGCACCGGCATCGAAACGCAGGCCAGTACCGTCACCAAATCGGACAGTTCGTGTCCGAGCGTCAGTTGCGTGACGAGCGCAACGGAAGCGGCCAACAGCAGCGCTAACTCGAGACTGTACAGCAACACCGCCGTCATGCTAAATAGCAACAGTGGGATCAACTCGATTCGCGCCGGAGCGGCAAACCAGGTCACGGCGATCGTCACGAACACGAGCAGCAAGAGCTTCGCGAGACTCTCATTCGTTGTCAGCAGCTGGCGACGGCGATGAAAGATGTAAAGACCGCAGAGAAAACTCACCGCCAGGAACATCCCGAGCTTTGACAGGGAGTACAACAGCAAACGCTGAAAGCCTAACTGCGAAACGTACTCTGTGTGTTCCTCCCGCAACATCGCTAACACTTCCGGTGTCAGCGGTTCGCCTGCCCGAGCAAGGGTCTTCTCGTTCGCTTCATAGTGATCCATCTCCGGCTTCATTTTCCGGATGGCTTCTTCAGCTTGAGCGCACGTCAATTCTGCGTCAAATGTCAACGTCACGGGCAAGCGAGGCTGAATCCAATAGAAGATCTTGTCGGCCAATTCGGGCGTCAACAGCTCCTTCCGCAAATTCGACTTCAGTCGCGGTTCCACCTGGCTGATCCGCAGATCGTCGATGTCGTGCAACTTCAACAGCCCCGGATTCCCAACCGGGTATACCTGAATGCGGCTCAAATTGCCGTCCTTCAGTTCATGGGTCAAGTTTTCCAGCAACCCACTTTGGATGAATTCCGATAAACTCCGCCGGATCGCCGCGGAGAATTCCACCAATTCCGGATCCTGGTCAAACGCTTGCTGGAACCGGGCGAACTCCGCGTAGCGCTGCCACTGCCGCGTTGCCGGATAACCCGGGCCAATCAGCAACGGGGGGCTGACAGCATTGGCCGTCAGCGACGCCGAAAGAGCCGCCACCGCGTCGGCCGCGTCCGACATCGCCAGCCGCGTTGCATCCTCCACTTCCGGAACAAACTCACGCCACAGCTTCTTGTCCATTTCGCCAAAGGAGGCCGCCTCTCGGATCTGGACGATCTTCCCATTCAGCGCCTGCTGCAGTTGATCCAGGAGGAACGGATCGTGCTTGTAAATCGTGTCCAGCGTGCTGCGTTTGTCGTCCTGCGCTTGCAAGGTCTTCGCCCGATTCTCGCGGTCGAACGAAACACGCGCAATGACATTGCGGGATGGAATGTCTCCCAACCGGTAAGCGAACGGCGGAACCCAGGCGCCCGTGACAATCCAAGCCGCTGCGGCTGCAAAGAAACACATCGCCACGCGCAGCAGAACATCACTCCGCCGCAGGGCGTCCCACGCTTTCTTCAACGTCCCGGGCGGCAACTCGAGGGAGGCCACCCGGTCCGATCTCTTCCGCTTTGGATTCCCGGATGACATAAGCTATTGCCGTGATCCCGCCCGTCGGCGATTGGAACCTTCCTCATAGGCGCGAACAATGTCCATCACCAGTCGGTGCCGCACAATGTCCGCTTTGCCCAAGCGGGTTTGGGCGAACCCGCGAATGTGCTTCAGACGCGTTACGGCGTCCGTCAGCCCACTGCGTGTGTGAGGCGGAAGGTCGATCTGCGTCTCGTCACCCGCGACAACGATCTTCGAACCGTTGCCCATTCGCGTCAGAAACATCTTCATCTGCGCGACGGTCGTGTTCTGGGCCTCGTCGAGAATAATGAACGCCTCGTTCAGCGTACGTCCGCGCATGTAGGCCAGCGGGACCACTTCAATCACGTCTTCCTCCATCTGTCGCTTGATCTGGTCATAGTCCATCATTTCGTACAATGCGTCGAGCAACGGACGCAAGTACGGGTTGATCTTGGCGTGCAGGTCGCCCGGCAAGAACCCCAGGCTCTCGCCCGCTTCGACTGCCGGTCGCACCAGCACGATCTTGCGAATTCGTTCCTCGCGCAGCGCTTCGACGGCCAGCGCAACAGCCAGATAGGTTTTCCCGGTCCCGGAAGGCCCGACGGCAAACGTCAGGTCGTGGCCGCGGATCGCCCGTACATACTCCGCCTGCCCCGCGGTGCGAGGCGAAATCTGTCGTCCGCTGGCCAGCACCAGAATCGGCTCGGCCTGCGGACCCGATTCTCCGCCCGCCACTTGTCGCAATACCTGCTCCACCTCGGCGTCGGCGAGACTCCCCTGTCTTTCCACGAGCATTTTCAGCTTTTCCAGAGTCTCCGTCGCCTTCGCCACGGCAATCTCCGCCCCCGCCACGCGAATCTGCCCGTCTCGGTGAGTAATCTCCACTCCAAAAAGGGCACGGATGCGCTTGAGGTGCTGGTCGCAGGCACCGAACAACGGCAGAAGAGATTTTGCGCTGAGTAGCGTGATGGTGGCTTCAGTCATGCATTCCACGGCGGATCGGCGAAGCCGTCGCGCTGCATCCTCCTCAAGGGGAAGTCCTACCATTTATAGTACTCCGGGACCGAAGTACGAAACCCGAATCCACGAGAATCCAACATAAATCATTGTGGCAAAAACAGTTACACCCCATCTCTGGTGATCATCCAGCACGTTCTACCCGCCCATCTTCGGTATCACGGCCGCGAGAAATTCCTTTCGCCTGTTCTGCGTGGAGAGAATCCGTCCCAAGACCTAACCTCGTGGCACGGCCAGCAAGCCACTGAGCCACCAGGCCAGACTGACCGGCGCGGCACCCAGTAGTGAATCCACAATGTCCAAGACGCCCCCCAAACCGGGGAGCCAGGGACTGGAATCCTTGCAGCCGGCGTCCCGTTTCAACAACGATTCGGCCAGATCGCCAGCCATCCCCGCCAATGCCAGACTCAAGCCAAACAACAGGTACCAACCGATGGCTCCCCGCTGCACCTCGGGGCACAACCGGGGCAGGAGCAGCGAATACACCAACCCAGCGCCCAACATCGCCGCGCCGATCGCCCCCACCGCTCCTTCCACCGTCTTCCCGGGGCTAAGTCGCGGCGCCAGTTTGTGACGCCCGATCGATTTCCCAGTGAAGTAGGCCCCCGTATCGGCCAGTTTCACTACGAGGATCGTCGCGACGACCGCAACCAGCCCCAGTCGATCCGGCGACCAGATCCGCAATTGGACCAGCAGCCCCAACGGCAGAGCGGCATAACAGACGGTCAACGTTCCCCCAGCCAGGCGCTGCAGCGACTGCCCCGCTGCTCGGTAACGCCACAATTCCGCGCCGAAAAGGACGCACATGGCCAGGACCACTCCGACCAAGACCCAGCCGGCCTTTCCCAGTGCCAATGGACCGCTCTCGGCCGGCGCCGCCACCGGCATCGCGGACGCCACAAGCAGCACGAAGGCCGCCGAGAGGTTCGCGCGAAACGAGGTCGCCAAGTTTGCCTTCTGCAGCAGCACGCTTACTTCGTGACAAGCCATCAGACCGGCCAGCAGGGCCACGGGAGCCAGCCAGAGGCCCGGATATCCCCCATTCTGCCGATCATCCAACCACAGCAGTGCCACCAGCGGAGTCAGGATCGCCGCGGCGGCGGTCAGTCGCCAACGAAGCACGGGCAGAGGCCTCCTTTACGCGTCTTTTAAACCACCGTATCGGCGGTCTCGCCGAGCAAACTCGCGCATCGCCTCATGCAAATCTTCCGCGTGAAACTCGGGCCAACACTTGGGCGTGACCCACAGTTCGGCGTAACTGATCTGCCACAACAGAAAGTTGCTGACCCGCATCTCGCCGGCCGTGCGGATCAGCAGATCCGGATCGGGCATGCCGGAGGTGTACAGATAACGCGAGATCGTCGACTCGTTGATCTCGTCGGCCGAGACGTTACCGGCCGCGACATCGGTGGCGATCCGTCGCACGGCGTCCACCATTTCTGACCGCCCGCCGTAGTTGATCGCCAGGCAGAGCCGGGTCCCCGTATTCGCCGAACTCATCTCGATCGTCTTGTCGATCTGCTGCAAGACGGAGTCGGGGATTCCATCCCGTCGACCGATGACGCGGACGACAATATTCTGCTGCATGATCAAGGCCCGTTCCTCGATCATGTATTGCTCCAGCAAGTGCATCAGAAAGTCCAGCTCGTGCCGAGGCCGCTTCCAGTTCTCGCTCGAAAGGCAATACAACGTCAATTGATCGATCGACAGCCGAGCACACTCCTCGACGGTCCGCCGAACGCTGGAAACACCACGCCGATGGCCTTCAATGCGAGGCAAACCGCGCCGTTCGCGCCCAGCGGCCGTTGCCATCCATGATGATGGCGATGTGCCGCGGCCGTTCGTGTGACGGCCAGATCGAATTCTGCCGAGGCGGTGGTCGAAGATGGATGTGGACACGTTTCTTGCCGCGAAGTTTCGCAACCTCGAATAGCTTTCAGGACGTGCGGGCCGGGCGACCGTATTTCGCTGCCAAGCCCGGATCCAGAAACAGAGTCTGCGCTCGATCGGGACCGACAGACACGATACCGACGGGCCGGCCCACCAGTTGCTCGATCCGAGCCACGTACTCCCGCGCATTGTCCGGCAGATCCTCCACTCGATCAATCTGGGTGAGATCCTCCTCCCAACCGGGCAGCGTTTCATAGACCGGCACGGCCCGCCGCAGGTCGTCCACGTGACTGGGAAAATTCGTGGTCCGCTTGCCGTTGATCTCGTATGCGACGCACACTTGGATTTCCGGCAAACCGGCCAACACGTCCATCATCATCAGACCGAGCAGATCGACTCCACTGAGCCGCGCCGTATACCGAACCGCGACGGCATCGAACCAGCCGCACCGCCGGGGTCGCCCGGTCGTCGTGCCGTACTCATTGCCCCGCTCCCGGATGTGTCGCCCCTCGGGAGTATCCTGCTCCGTCGGAAACGGCCCGCCGCCCACTCGAGTCGAGTAGGCTTTGATGATCCCGATGACCTGCGACGATCCATCGTCCGGGCACTCCGGACCCCGGGGAAACACCCACGCCCGAACTATTGCTGCTGGTCACGAAGGGATACGTTCCGTGGTCGATATCCAGCAACGCTCCCTGTGCGCCCTCGAACAGCAGCCGCTTTCCCGCCTCCAAGGCATCCAACAGCAGTTGCGTCGTCTCGCCGACATGCGGCTGCAAGTCGCGTGGCGTAGCGCCTGGCATTGCGCCAGAATCGCTTCCGCATCCAGATCCACGGACTCGCCCCCGCTCAGGCTTTCCAGCCAGGCCCGCTTGGCAACAGCGATCTGCCGCACCTTCTCGGGGAAATCCGGACGATACAGATCGCCCAACCGAATGGCGAAGTTCCGTCCCACCTTGTCACGGTAACAGGGGCCAATACCCCGCAGTGTCGTGCCGATATTCTCGCCTTCGACCACCGCGTCGTTCAGAATCCGATCTTCCTCCAGATGCCAGGGCAACACCACATGCGCCGACTGGCTGATCAACAGATTCTCGCCCACCTGAATACCGCGAGAAAGGAGCGAATCGATTTCTGCCAGCAAGGTCGGCGGGTTCAACACCACGCCCGGCTGCAATCACGTTACTCACGCGCAGGATTGAGAATCCCGCTGGGGATGTGATGCAGCTTGTACTTCTCGGCTCCGACAACGACCGTATGGCCCGCGTTGGCACCACCCTGGTACCGCACCACGTAATCGAAATCGGAGGTCAGCAGGTCGACGACCTTGCCCTTTGCCTCATCGCCCCACTGCAAACCCACAACGCAGGTGCCTGGCACAGCGCTTTCCCCCAGCTACGGTCGTATGATTCGTCTACCGGCAAACCCGCCAGTGTAGGCCTTGGGAAGCCGTGGAGCAAGAGACGGCGTGGGGAGTTCCTCCGCTCGCCGGTCGGCCCAAGCCGTCCCCGTATGAAAGAACGCTGTGAAACTCCTCCGGGATCAGCCGCCTCTCGGCAGGATCGGCCCACGCGATCAACCGCGGGGGTATTGGCGGCAGTATTCGTAGAGCGCCATCGCCGCCGCCGTCGCCACGTTGTAACTGTGAGGCAAACCGTAGACCGGGATTTCCACGACGTCATCCAGCATCGCCATTAAATCCGCGGAAAGACCATCTCGCTCGTGACCAATCACCAGCACCACTCGCCGCGGGAAAATGAACTCATGCAGGATCTGCGATCCGCTGGCCTGCTCCAGCCCCACGAGCCGGAAATCCTGCTGCCGAAGTTCTCGCAACACCGGCGCCAGACTGCGGTGGCGCTCCACCTCAACGAACTGTAAGGCGTCGCGCGCAATGCGAGGGTCGATCCGCGATTGACCGCCGGCCACGACGCGCTGCACACCGCAGCAACCTGCCGTGCGTAGAATCCGCGCCAGGTTCACATTGCTCCGCAGCGGCGGAAGCGCCAGAACCAACTCGCGAGGTCGATCCAACGTAACCGGTGGCTTGTGCCGTTGATGCTCAAACTCGGACATCGATCCCGGACCGCTGCGTCAGAGGTTACTGCACGATTGCCTTACCGAAAGGCCGAACGACGGACCTGGGAGGAACCACGCGGAGCAGACGCGTGCCCGCGCCGCGTAAAGACATCGACCATCGACATCACCTGTTCGCGCTGGTCACCCCACGCCAGGTAAACCGTCGCGAGCTGCGCCAGGGGAGATGCACTGCGATCGAAGCAGAGCAGCACGCCCCTTCGCAAGACTCGGTAACGCACAACGGCCGGCCAGGGAATCAGCCGACGACGTCCTAAGCTGAACTGTCCGATTCCCTCCGCGGTCAGCTGATACCGCACCGGTAACCAAAATCGCCACATCGACGACACGAGCACGACCGCCGTTAACACGGTCATCGCCCAACTACCCGATAACCAATAGGCCGCCGCAGCGGTAAGCACGGTTCCCAGTACGACGCCTAGGCTCCGCCAACCATCATGAACTAGCGGCCAGTTGCGCAGCAGGACTTCTGACGGAACGGCGGAACCGGAAGGAGAGACCGTAAGTGGCGCGGCAGACGACCCCATAACTCTCATGGTAGTCCAGTCACCTTGTTCCCGCATCCACCGTCCGCATTTCGCCCGGTAGTGCCGGCGTCCTTCTTCCCATTCCCGCTTGTTTTCCGCCCGGCGATCATCAGCGGCCGACTGGCCCGCTGCTCTTGCTTCTTTTGCGCGATGCTGCTATAAGCCGCACCGCGACACGGGGCGATCAGCCTATTCTCGTCGGATGTTCGACGAGAGTTCCCATCACCCGAGAACAGAAGTCCCCTCCGATGGCACGAAGAAGAACGTCGATCTCCCAAAAAGCGGTCTCCACAGCCACGATTGGCGTTCCGTCACCGGTGCGCAGGGTCCTGACCAGCCGCTTCGGCGCACCGTTGACGGTCTTGATCTTGGGCGTGCTCACCGCGACCGGCATCATTCGTTTCCAATGGCTGGATGGGCGGCCGCGTGTTTCGGTCGACAAACAACGTGCCGTAGAGGTCAAGGACCAGGTCGACGAATATGTGGACGGTGCCGACTTTTCTCTTCCGAAACTGCCAGAAAGGCCGGCTGCGGGCTTTCTTCCTGCGCAGGTTATCGCGCCGACCTCGACCGGGCTGATTCCCTCGTATGGCGGCCAACCGCCGCCCCGGTCAAACCAGCTTCGTGCTCCTTTGGCGGCCCGCCGCTCCGGCCAACCCACCGTCGTACCCGTTTGGTGGCCAAGCCGCTGCGCCAGCCAACCCACCGTCGTACCCGTTCGGGAATCCCGGCGTGCAGCAGGTGCCGCCGCCCCCGAATCCGCAGCAGCCGGGCAATCCGGTAACGCGACGCCTCTCCACCTTTGGTCGCCGCCTGACCGTGCCGCATTGATCGGAGTGAGGCAACCGCCATCCGGTCGAATGCTTTGATAGCGGTCTTTTGTCCCTGATCAGCATTCCGCTTTGTCAGCGGGTCGAGTCCGTCTTCGCCTTTGCACTGGGCAGTGGGCCGGACGGGGCGGACCGAAGAAAACCTTCAGGCAGCATCGACTTCACCTGTGCGATGATTCGATCTTCCATCGCCGGTTGCATCCGCTCGGGCTGTCCCAGAGTTAACAGGTGACTCAGACTGTTCCGCACCTCGTACCCGCCCTCCTGGATCAAGCGTTTCGAAACGATGTAACTCGAAACATCATGGGCATAGGCGGTCAGCCAGAGGCGATCGGGGTCCAACTCCCGCCGCAACCGCAGCGCGTAGTCCACGACGACCTCATCGGACAGAAACACCATCGCCAGGTCATCGCCGAACGTCCACGTGACAATCCGGTAGAGCTTTTCCTTGGGTAGTTCCAGGCCAGCCTCCAAGCGAGCGAGAAGGGCCCGCGTCATGAAGGACTGCTCGGTCATGTTGCGGATGTCCTGTTTGTCGAATTCGCTCGAGCGGTGCAATTGGCAGGTCACATTGACGAGCGGTCAGTGGGGACTCGATCGGTTTCCAGCGACCTGACATCAGCCGCTTCACTTCCTCCGCCACCGCACGACCATGCTGCTCACAAAGGGCCACGCTGCCGTGCGGACAAGGGTCCGAATCGGCGCCGCACCCGATCGACACCAGTGCAACGACGCCGGGCTGGTCCGCTTCGATCCGCTGCTGGGCACAACCAGCCCAATCGCCGTGGATCTGCGGAAAATCGCCGCGCAACGTCGTATTGTGGCACGCGTAATTGAACAGCAACGCCAGGATTCGACCGTCTTCGGCAGTGACTTTCAGTACCGGCAGGTCATGGCTCGCGGGTGCTTCGGGAATGGCGCCGAAGCCCACCCATTTCCCTTCCTTCAGCACCCGGCGGTTCGTCGCAAAATCGACGCTCCCGCGTGCCAGGCGCGAGACGCGCCGGTACCCGGGACGCCAACGCCTGGATCACTACCGCTTCCAAATCATTGGTCAATTGTTCCGCGTAGCGAACCAGCCGTTCGCGTTCGGCACCTTGCAGCGCTGGCATCCCTTTCAAATCGGGTCCGGAATGGCTGTGCGAGTTGCACAACACAAAGCGTTCCGGAGCCAACTTGATCTTCCGCGAAGCCGCTGGTACACTTCTTCGCGGATCGATTCGGGCACGGCGCCGCAATCGACCGCCAGCAGGACGGCGGGGCCGTCACCACGATCCTCGCCCAGCACCAGGGCTTTGGCCATCAGCGGACCTGCGACGCCCTGGGATTCCGCCGTTCGCGATTCATACCCATACATCCGAACGGGAAACTCGGGAGTGATCTCCACTTTCGCCACACCGACCAGCATCGGCTCGGCGGCCACCAAAACACCGCAGCTCAACAAGCAGACGACGGTCGCGCACCGACGCGGACCAGCAGGTTATTCATCCAACGCGATCGAAACATGGCGATCGTTCTCCTGTTGTGACGCGCTGCCCAACAGATTCCAGATAGGTGCGCGTCTTACGAACCTCATCCGGACCAGTAATCCAGGCACGTATTTTGTACCGATGCCGTCGTCTTGTGCGGATCGGCATCGTCGCGGGCGACAAAGCGCTCCCCTCGGTATCGCAACGGTCGCAGCATCGGGCCTGAGCATCGGATTTCGAATTCGACTGTTTGACTTGGAGCTACACCGAAGCTCCTGTGCCGACCGGGTGGAAGCAAACCACAGAGACCACGAAGGGCACAGAGCACGAGAGCATTCGAAGCAGAAAGAGCTGATTTTCATGCCCTTCCTGTCTTTCCCCTGTTTTGTCTCCGTGCCCTTCGTGTTCTCTGTGGCTGTGTCTCCCGTTCTTGGAAGTCGTTGATATCCAGGATCTTCTGTCTTTGTCAAGAAATCAAACAGTCGAACGAAATGACCGAGCTCAATTCTGGAGCGCTCGGCGGAGGTCTCCGACCGCGCTGCAACCGCCGCCCGCCGGAAGCGGTAGCGGGAAGGATTGCCGGGCAGTGCCTCAGTGACCTGCTGCACCATGAGCGATCCTATCCGGCCGTTTCCGCGGGCAATTCGGGCCGAGCCGCCCAGTCCGACCAGCTCGCATCGTACCAGTAGACGTTCGGATAGCCGAGCAGATGCTTCAGCACGAAGAACGTCTGGCTCGCCTGATGTCCGGTTCGGCAGGTCACGACAATGGGCGTGTCTGTCGTCGGGATGATCGCGGAATAGGCAGCAGCCAGCTCTTCGACCGGCTTGAGATGACCGTCCTCCGTCAAGTCCTCGCTATAGGGTCGATTCAAAGACTGAGGGATGTGGCCCGCGCGAGCCTCACGCGATTTGGCCCCCGTAAAATACTCCGGCGGGCGCACGTCCAGGACGACCGCCTGACGGCTCTGCAACTGCTGGATCGCCTGACGATCCACCGTGAACGAATCGTCCGCGGTGGGCGCCGGATAGCGACTTACTGGTACGGTCGGAAAAGCGACGTCCCACGCACGATTCTCGGCCGCCCATTGGCCGAAGCCACCTTCCAGGATTGCCCAGCGTTCGTGCCCCACTCGCTGCAACGCCATGCTCACCAGTGTGGCATCGCGGAGCGAGTCGCCGGGGACGATCACGACCTGGTCGGTGGGCTCGATTCCCATCAGCGACAACAGTCCTGCCAGGATTTGGGGCGGCAACAGCATCGACGGAATTCCCGCCACCTCGCCCCGCAGATTCTCCACATTCACGCACAACGCACCTGGAAGATGGCTCGTCGTGTACTCCGCGTGTGTCCGGCAGTCGATCAGTTTCAAGTCCGGTCGCGAGAGATTCTGCTCCAGCCACCGCGTATCGACGAATCGCTCCCAACGTTCCGTGGGCGGAGTCGTCTGCCGAGCGGTGGTGACCCGAGGGGGTTCCTGTCCGAGGAAGTACGATCGCCACGCATTGACGCGGGCGGCTTGTTGAGCAGACAGAACTTCCGAACGCAGGGAGACCGGTTTGAGGCACCATTCGACAAATCCGGTCAATCCACCGGTCAGCATGTACACGTTCTGGAATCCGGCGCGGGCCAGAATGTCACGGGCCTGGGCCGGGTGCGTCATGCCGTTGGAATACAACACGATCGATCCTCGGTTCCGATAGGGAGCCAGCTGGTTGATCAGCTCCGAGAGCGGAACATTGACGGCCCCGCGAAGATGAAAGTCGGCGTATTCCTGTGGCGTTCGCACATCCACCACCACCAGGTCCGAATCACCCTGCAGCAAGCGATCCGCCAGCTCTTCGGGTTCGAAATGATCTTCTTCGGCTTGGATCGATTCCAACAGCGCCTGGGCGGCCGAACCGCTCATCGCCTGATCGGATGCGGCCGAACCGGTGGCACTCGGGAAGATGAAGACGGCCGCCGAGAGCGTGACGAAGGCAAAGGCAAACGCCTTCAGGAAAGCGCTATTCAGGTAACGGCCTACTCCGGTGGCCCGCTCCTCGACCCATTCCGACACGAAAGAAGGCGGCGACCGCAATGAGCGTGAACAGGAAACCGAAGGCGGCCTTGGACATGCCAAAGGCAAACAGAGGTTCTTCGTACGCCCCCAGGTCGCGCAAACCGGCGGTCCACGAATAGGTCTCGTTGTAGAAGATGGAACCGATGACAACGCCGACTAAGAACACCAGCGCATCGAGCTTCCCGCTGGTCAGTCCCACCGCTGCCGTGCCCGGGCACCAACCGCCCATGGCAAACCCCACTCCGAAGATCAAGCCTCCGATCGCCTGCGCCCCGTAGACCGTCGGCAGCAGATTGACCTGTTGTTCCAGGTTGATCCACCCCATTCCTACGGCGAACGACAGTCCCAGCATTCCGGTGATCAGCGCCGTGAACATCACCTTGATCACGGTCATGTCACGCAGGTAGAAGACGCCCACAAGTTTCCGCGAACTGCCAAAGCCGGCTCGCTCCAGGGCAAACCCAAAGGCAAGACCGATCAGCAACGAGACGAAGAACGTCCGGGGTCCGGGTTGCATCACCAATTGGTCGGTGCCAAAGAATGTCTCAATCATTCCATTGCCTCCTCACAAACCAGGCCGTGGCATACCCACCGACGAATACACAGATGACGAACACGATGCTCCCGTTGGCCAGCAGTGCGCCACCCGTAAGCGCCTGCCCGGAAGTACAGCCACTGGCCAGGCGGCTGGAAAAACCGACCAGCACTCCGCCGATCAGGGCGCACGTCAATCGGAGTTGCGGCGAGGCACTCGCGCCTTTCTCCACTGTCAGGTGCAGCCGCCGGGCGGCGATCGCCGAGAAGAAGCCCCCCAACAGCACTCCCGCGAACATGAACACCAGGTAGTAGGACAGCGGATTCGCGCCCTCGGCGAACCAAGGGCCAAAGTACTCACTGGCCATCGTGTGCGCCGGCGCAATCCATCGCATCAGGACGGCGCCGAATCGGGCCGGTGCGGCCGAAGCTCCCAGCCCGGCCCCCAGCGTAAGAAACGAGATCAGCAGCGTCATGCCGAGAAACAGCCCGGCAAGATAGGGATTCCAGTACGGCGCCGCTCCCGCAGGATGATCGACGGTCGTCGATGTCTCGGTCTGACTCATGACTAACACCCCGCTTTCTTGCGTTGCGGTCGGACAATGGGAGCCGCCGGCTGCCGGCCCGGTGTCGACATCGATCCACTCGGAGTAGGCATCGCCGCCGCGCACCGCCGGAGCGGACGGCATCGCAGATCCGCGGCGAACGGGCGGGACCGGTCTCCGACCAGTAAGCCTCCAGTCCGCCGTGCAACGCCTTGATGTTCCGCTCCGTCTTCTGAGACAGCACCCCGGCCACCATCATCGCCAGCGATCCGTCACGACAAACCACGATCAACGGTCCGGCGCCGGTCAGATACGCTGGATTGTTCAGCAGATCGGCGACTTCGACGTTCTCGGCACCCGGCAGGCTGTAATCCGCAAAGTGATCTGGCGGCCGGATGTCGACCAGTTGGAAGGTTCCGGGCAGATCCAGCATCAACCGTTTCAGATCATCCGCCGAGATCCGATCGGCCAGTCGAACTTCGCGTTTTGGTCCGCCCACCGTGGCACCGGCTGAGGTCTCCTGAAGACCGGCAAGCCGGCTTCAATCCAAGCCTCCGAACCACCCACCATGCTCCGGACATCCTCGAATCCCTTCCGTTCCAGGATCGCCCACGGCGAGACTCGAACGATACGCACTGTTGCAGACAGCAATCACCGGATGCGAGCGGATCCAGCTTCACCGACTCCTCGGCGAGATGATTCAGCGGAATATTGACCACCGTACCGATCCGCAAGGCCATCCATTCCGCCGGCAGTCGGACGTCCACCACCACGGGCGATTCCGGGCTCTGCATCTGGGCGTAGAGCTCCCGCGGCGTGATCGTCTTGCTGCTCTTCAACGGCAGTCCCGCCGACTTCCATTCCTCCATCAACAAACACTGCGGCTCGTACCCCACTCGATGCAACCGATGGGTTGCTTCACGCAACTGAGGTTCATCCCCGACAAGAACCGTGTCCGCTTCCCAGGGAACCATCATCCCTACCCAGGTCTCAAAGCGACCGCGGAGGGCAATGTTGACCGCGTTGGGGACGTGCGCGGCGGCATACACGGCCGCATCGCGGACATCGACCAGATAGTGTTTCGATACGTCCGAGATTTCAGGACTCGGACCGATCAGCGGCAATTCCGGTGGATCCCAGGCCACCGGTAGGGTCCTTGCCGGTTCATGGCGGCGTTGTGCTGGAAGTACTGCGGTGCCTCCGGCAAACCATCCAGGATCGCCGCCACGAACTCGCCCCGACTCTTGTGCTGCAAGATCGGGTTGGAGACTTTCTGCTCGCCGATCGTCGAAACCGGATCGTCACTCAGGTGCGCCCCGCACAGCGATCCGGCTCCATGCGCAGGCAAGACCAACACCTCGTCCGGCAGCTTGGAGAGCTTCTTCGTCCACGTGTCGAACATCATGGACGCCAGCGTCGACGCAGACATGTTGTCACCCAGCAAATCGGGCCGGCCGACACTGCCCACGAAGAGCGTGTCGCCCGTGAACATCATCAGCGGCTTCTGCGGCTCCTGCTCGACGGAACAAGACACCGCAAGTGCAATCGGGCGTGTGCCCTGGCGTCTCCAAAATTCGCACAACGGCCTGCCCAATGTCGATCGAGTTGCCGTCAGAAATCGGCTGATGCTCGTATTCAGCATTGGCATGCACGCTGATGTAGATTGGCACATTCAACTGCCGGGCGAACTCGATGTGGCCGGCCACGAAATCCGCATGGCTGTGCGTCAGGTAGACCGCCTTGATCGTGCAGTTCTCTTTCTGCGCCGTATTGACGTACGTCTCAATATCGCGTCCGGGATCCACGACCAGACACTCTCCGTCACTGATCAACATGTAGGAGAAGTGCGAGAGGACAGCCAGATCGAATTGAATGACCTTGCCCCCCGCGAAGTCGTAGCGTGCCAATCGCCTGGTACTGGGCGGCTTCGTTACCGTGGGTGGATGATTCCGCATCTTCCATCTGACCCCGTATCGGACCGGCGAGTCGGAGCTAACAGCAAGCCGGCGGAGCAGGAACCAACGCGAGATCTCTTTCATGGTCTCGGATCCCTATTCCTGAATGCGTTCGTCGCGCGGAAAAGGCAACGCACAGGGGATGTGCGAACGCGCGACCGTGGGCAGGTGAAGCGATGCATCTGAACGAATCATTCCGTCCGAGCGTCCATCAGACTAGATCCTGAAAAACCATGCGTCAACGGGAAGAGCTGCCGTTTGGCCGGCGGCCCGGCGCGATCAACGAAAGATCGACAAGCCGTTTGCCGAGGGCAGCCTGTTCCCGCGGTCGCACCGACCGCATAAACTGGGAGTCTGAGATCAACCGCAGCGAAACTCGTGCGGAATCTCGGCGTCAAGTAGGGGCTGTGACGGAAGCGAGCACCGGACCGCGCGATGTAGCCAGAGCTCTTGATCAGGTTCCGGTGCAAGAACGAGTTCCGTGAGGGCAGAACGCAACGACAGCATCCATACGACAACATCATGAGGTGAACGGCACAATGAGGATTTCGATTTCGCTGATCATTGTTTTGGGTGTTTTGAGCGCAACCTCCTCGGCAGCGGACCGGCCCAACGTTCTGGTGATCCTGGCCGATGATCTCGGATTCTCGGATCTCGGCTGTTACGGAGGCGAAATCAAGACCCCCCATCTCGATGCCCTCGCTGATCATGGACTGCGGTTCACACAGTTCTATAACACGGCGCGCTGCTGGCCGACTCGAGCCGCCCTGTTGACCGGCTATTACGCACAGCAGGTCGGTCGAGACAGCTTGCCGGAAGTGCGCGGGGGAGCCCGGGGAAAACGGCCCGCCTGGGCACGCCTGTTGCCCGCGATGCTGCGACCGCTCGGCTACCGTTCCTATCACTCCGGCAAATGGCACATCGACGGACCGCGCCTGGCCACGGGCTTCGATCACTCCTACAGTCTCGAAGACCACAATCGCTTTTTCGCGCCGCAACAACATCTGGAAGATGACAAGCCACTGCCACCCGTTCCCGCCAACGCCGAATATTATTCCACAACTGCGATTGCCGACCACGCCATCCGCTGCCTACAAGAACATGCGCAGCAGTTTCCGGACCAGCCCTTCTTTCAGTATCTCGCATTCACGTCCCCACACTTCCCACTGCAGGCCCCCGCCGCGGATATCGAGCGTTACCGGGACGTCTACGGCCAGGGGTGGGATCAGATTCGAGAGCAGCGTTGGCAGCGGATGCAGCGGATGAATCTTGTCCGCGGCTCTCTCTCGGCGTTGGAGCCGGAGGTCGGCCCGCCTTATCACTTCCCCGAGGCGATCAAGAAACTCGGGCCGGCGGAGGTCAACCGCCCCCTCGCCTGGGATGCGTTGAACGAAGACCAACAAGCGTTCCAAGCCGCGAAGATGGCCGTGCACGCGGCAATGATCGATCGGATGGATCAGGAAATCGGGCGCGTATTGGAACAGATCCGAGCGATGCATGCGTGGGAGAACACGCTGATCGTCTTTCTGTCCGACAATGGGGCTAGTGCCGAAATCATGGTCCGCGGCGACGGACACGATCGTTCCGCCCCCGCCGGTTCGGCTGCCACCTTTCTTTGTCTGGGCCCCGGTTGGTCGAGCGCCGCTAACACGCCTTTCCGCCGACACAAGACTTGGGTCCATGAGGGAGGGATTGCGACTCCGCTGATCGTGCATTGGCCCGCCGCCGTTACCGACCGCGGTGCGCTGCGACACACGCCGGGACATGTGATCGATATCGTACCCACCGTGCTGGAAGTTGCCGGTGTGCAGCCGAAAGAAGCCTGGCAAGGAACGCCCGTCCCGCCACCGGGTACGAGTCTCGTGCCATTGTTCGCCCCGGACGGCTCCGTCCCGCGCAACGATCTGTGGTGGCTGCACGAGGGCAATCGCGCAATCCGCGTCGGCGATTGGAAACTGGTGGCTGCCGGAAAGCAAGCGCCGTGGGAGCTATACGATTTGAGTCAGGATCGGGCCGAATCCCGCAATCGAGCCGCAGAACTCCCGGAAAAAGTCGAGGAATTAAGCCGGTTGTGGCTGCAGCGTGTGGAGGAATTCTCGCGTCTTGCCCGCTGAGCAGCTCGCATGCTCCCGCCAGCGTCCGCGAAAGTCATTGAGAAGCGGAGTCCTCCCGAGCGGGCCGGCCGGTTTTGGGAGGCAACCCGTGTTCTGACCGAATCGCCGACAGCAGCTGCGACGGGGCCGCCCGCGGCACGCTCGCCCAAGTCTGCTCGACTCCCGCAAGGTTGTGGCACGGCAGCCGTCCGCGCTACGCCACGTCCCCTGCAACTCCTACAGGCCTCAGGAACCGGTCTGCGATCTGAGCTATCCTATTTGTGACGCTTTGCAGACACGCGTCTTCGCCAGGCGTCATTCGTCGTCACTAATTCGGGCCTTGTTCTGAGCGAAAGCGTTTTCGATGTTGTTTCGGTCTCCCTTCCCGTCGTGCTGGCCCCCCCGTTTCCGAGGGTTGGGAGTGATCTTGGCCAGTATCTTGGTGGCTGGCTTCACAGAACGGGCACACGCACAATCGACAGCTCCACCGGACTTCGATTCACCAATCCTTGCGACGCAACTGCCGATCCGTACGGCCGCCGAGCAATCCGCCTCTTCCTCGGGTGGCATGCTGCCCAATGCTTGGGGCGTGGGAGGCCAGATTGTCCTGTTGTCGCCGGGCGCGCCGCCGCACGTACTGCCGACGGGGCTGCACAGTGCCTGCGACCCCCAACTCAGCTTTGACGGCAAACAGTTGTTGTTGGCCGGCCGCAAGTCGGCGGAGGACAGCTGGAACATTTACGAGATGACGGTGGACGGATCCGGTCTGCGACAAATCACACGGGGCATCGGGGATTGCCGCAATCCAAATTACCAATCTGACTATTATCAGATCAGCGACGAAGATGTGGCGTGGCGTCAAATCACCTTTGTCCGCTCTAGCTCCGACGAAAGGAACGAGTACGGAACGGCACCCGTCACGAGCATCTATTCATGCAAACTGGATGGCACGGATGTCACGCGGTTGACTTTCAACCTTTCCAGCGACCGTGACCCGCATCTGACCTGGGATGGTCGGTTGGTGTATGCCAGTTGGCAGCGACGAACGCTGCAGCACGGACTTCCCGGCCGCATCGTCCTATTGGGAATCAACGTTGACGGAACGGACGGTGGGCCGATGGTTGTCGACAGTGGCAGACGCATCAAGCAGATGCCGTGCAGCACGTCCAACGGATTGCTGATCTTCGTGGAGGCCGACCGCGTCGCCTGGGATGGAGCAGGAGCGCTCTCCTGCGTCAGTCTGCGACGGCCAATTCACACGTACCGACAACTCACGCAACCGGCGGACGGATTGTTCCACTCTCCCTCTGCGCTGCCCGACGGCAAGATCCTTGTCTCCCGGCGAACGGCGGACGGTACAGAGCCTCACGCGGTCTATCGTTTCGATCCAGATTCCAAGCAAATGGATCGGCTATTCGGCGATGCGCAACACCATTATTTGCAGGCCCAGTGTGTGGCCGAGCGTCCCCTGCCGGATGGACGATCCAGCTCTGTCAACAAGAGTGATCCTCGGGGCAAACTCTTCTGCATGGACGTCTATACGAACGATCTCAACAAGTCCTCCTGGATGCCGCGCGGTGCGGTCAAGAAAGTCCGGATCCTGCAAGGAATCCCGCGAAGTATGCCAGACTCGGCGGGCGATACCGCCGGCAACGCTCGCAAGCTGGCGGAGCGACGTTTGCTGGGTGAAGTACCGGTCGAGGCAGACGGGTCATTCCACGTCGAAATTCCGGCCAACACGCCGATCGAGTTGCAGTTGCTGGACGAAGACGAGATTTCGCTGCGTAGTTGTGGTTGGATCTGGACCCCAAACCATTTCAATCAAGGCTGCATTGGCTGCCATGAAGACCCGGAATTAACGCCGGAAAATCGAATGGTGCTGGCGCTCGAAAAGCCGGCTGCGCCAGCCTTCCCGCCGGAACCGTTGCGACCGGCGATCGACTTCCGACGCGACCTGATGCCGGTAATCCAACAGAAGTGCCTTCCCTGCCATGGCCCGGAGGGCAGCCCCCCGCTCCTGACGGACGCGGTTCCATCTTCGTCCGATGCGGCGGCCACGCAGTCCGCCCGTGTCGTCTACGAGCGATTGTTGGCGTCGGCGGAGCCAGCCGGTCCTCCGCATCGTGGCCAGTATGTCGATCCCGGGCGGGCCCGCACGAGTCCGCTCGTCTGGCACCTTTTCGGCCGCAACCTTGCCCGACCCTGGGACGCACCTGCCACGGACCTGCCCGCCCAACCGATCCCCCCCGATGCGACCATTTCGCTCACCGCGGAAGAGAGAGTAAACTTCGTCAAATGGATTGATTTCGGAGCGTCCTGGACGGCGCAACCCATTCCGGGCAAGGCCTCGCCCAACTGACCATCGTTCTCACCGGAAAGAAATATGAAACGTGTCTTGATGGCGTCCGTGTGGGCGGTCGCAGCCCACCTCGGAAATGCGGCGGAGCCACAACTGCCGCGTTTTGTCGACGTGACAGACCAAGCGCAATTGCAGTTTCGTCACAGCTACGGCGACGTGAAAATGGACAACATCGTGAAGGCCTCCGGAGCCGGTGCGATGTTTTTCGATTACAACGGCGATGGCTGGCTGGACATCTACCTCTGCAACGGCCGGTACGATCCGCAAATCTGCAGCAATCGGGGACGCCATCTGCGCGGCCAATTGCGCAACGCGCTCTATCGCAACAATCAGGACGGCACGTTCACGGACGTAACCGAACAGGCCGGCGTGGGAGGCAGTCACTGTGCCTTCGGCTGCTCGGCCGCCGACGCCGACCAGGACGGCGACCTGGATCTCTACGTGCTGAACTACGGACCCAACGAATTCTTCCAAAACAACGGCGACGGCACCTTCCGCGACATCTCAAAACAGTCCGGACTGGATGACAGCCGGTGGAGCCTGCAGTCGGTCTGGTTCGACGCGAACGGCGACGGTCGGTTGGAAGTCTACGTGGTGAACTACCTGACCTATGACGGCACGAAGATCCCCTTTTACGCACCGACCGGTTTTCCCGGTCCATTGACCTATCAAGGAGAGGTCGACGCGCTTTACCGCAACGACGGTAACAACACCTTCACCGACATAAGCCGGGAATCCGGTGTGCTGGACACCGAGGGACGGGGAATGGGAGTGACGGTCGCTGATCTGGACAACGACGGTCGCTTGGACATCTACGTGACGAATGATGCGATGGCGAACGATTATTTCCGCAACCTGGGAGAAGGAAGGTTCGCGGAAGAAGCTTTGGAACGCAACATGGCCTTGGGCGAAGGCGGCCAGGGTGTGTCGTCGATGGGCCCCGACGCCGGCGACGTGGACCGCGACGGTTGGCTCGACCTGTATATCCCGGACATGAACTACGGCTGCTTATTGGTCAATCGGCAGGAGTTCTTCGAAGACAAGACGACACGCTCGGGCCTGGCACTGATGTCCGGTCAGTATGTCGGCTGGGGCGGTTTGTTGCTCGATTACGACAACGACGGATACTTGGACATCTATGTCGCCAACGGAGACGCACACAAGGAGTTCGGGGAAGAAGATACGCTGGCGCGCAACGATGGCCAGGGAACGTTTGTGGATGTGGCCAAGGAATCCGGCGAGTATTTCCAGGAAGAATATGTTGGCCGTGGTGCTGCATGTGGTGACTACGACAACGACGGTGACCTGGACCTGCTGATTAACAACCTCAACGGTCCCGCCAAGCTGCTACGCAACGACGGAGGAAACCGGAACCACTGGCTGACAGTGATCGCACGTACAGCCGACGGGAAATCGGATGCGATTGGTGCTCGGGTCACCGTCACCGCCGGCGAACTGGTCCAGGTGCGCGACCTGATTCCCGTTCGGGGATACCTATCGCAATCCGATCCGCGACTGTCCTTCGGTTTGGGCACGGCCACGGCCGCCAACCGCGTGGAGATTCGCTGGCCCAGTGGACGGGTGTCGCAATCCGAGGATGTCCCCGCCAATCAGTTTTTCACGGTGACCGAACCAGCGCAATAGCAAGAGAGGGGCGTGTTGCGACTATGCAGCGGATCGCGGTTTCCATCCCGCAGACTTTCCTGATTCTGCTCTCCGCCGGAGTGCTCGGCACGCGATTGTCGGCCGCCGAACCCTACCGGCAACCGGTCTACGTCGGTGTCAAGGTCTGCGCCTCCTGTCACGAAGGCCAACAGATGGGTAGCCAGTGCAGCACCTGGCTGCGCACGGCGCATGCTGGGGCGTACGCGAGCCTGGCTACTCCGGCGGCGAAACAGATCGCCAAATGGAGCGGAATTCCGACGGAACCGCAGGAGTCGGCGATGTGCCTGGGATGCCACGCCACCGGGGCCGAAGCAGAAGACTGGGAGAAAGATGACACCTTCTTCCTGCGGGATGGCGTGCAGTGTGAAATGTGTCACGGACCGGGCAGCGAATACAAAGAGGTCATGACCGACCGACGTGCGGCGATGATGGCCGGCTTGCGGATGCCGACCAAGAAGGATTGTCTGCAATGTCATGCCGAAAAGGGTTCCCATCGCATTGCCCTTGGTCCGCGTGACTTTGATCTGGCCGCAGCGTGGCAGCGGATCGCCCACCCAACGCCCGAGAACTGGCAACTGAAGAAGATCGAGCTTCCCGCCCGCTCCTTCGCAAGACGGCCCCTCCTTCACCGGTGCGATGGCCTGCGCCGAGTGTCACGCCGGGGCGTCGATGGGCTACCAGTTCAGCAAATGGCGTGAGAGTCGGCACGCGCAGGCCTACGCCGTGCTCAGCACGCCGCGGGCCGAGGAAATCGCGGCGGAAGCCCAACTGACCGGCGATCCACGAACCAGTGTCGAATGCCTGCAGTGCCACTCGACCGCCTATCACGCGCCCTCGGCCGGTCAGGCTGCGTCTTACACCGTCTATGAGGGAGTCAGTTGCGAAGCGTGCCACGGAGCTGGTAGCGATTACTCGCCGGAAGCGATCATGAAAGACCCGGTCGCAGCAGCAGCGGCCGGCCTGCAGAAGGTGACGCGCGAGACCTGCCTGGCCTGCCACGAAAACGCACATGGAAAACCGTTTGACTACGAGGCCGCCTTGCAGCAGATCGCGCACCCCACTGTCACCCCGGCGATCGAAGTGGATCCGTCGTACAAGACGCCGATCAGCCTGGCGCTACGCCCCGACGGGCAGGAGTTGTACGTCACTTGTGAAGCATCCTACTCGGTCATCGTCGTGGAACCGCACAACCGCCGAAAAGTCGCGGAGATTCCGGTCGGTGGGCAGCCGATGGACGTGACGTTTGATCCCCGCGGCCAACGAGCGTTTGTCAGCAATCGACTGGATGACACCGTGTCCGTGATCGACGTCGCACAGCGAACCGTGGTCGCCACGATCCCGGTCGGCGATGATCCCCACGGCGTGCTGACCGATCGCGCGGGCCGATACCTTTACGTGCTGAACACCGGCTCCGACGATATCAGTGTGATCGACACGGCAACGCTGACCGAAGAAAAGCGGCTCGCGGCCAGCCGTAGCCCGTGGGCCCTGGCGCTATCGCCCGACGGCTCCCGGATCTATGCCACGAATATGTTGTCGCGGTTCGTCAAACCTCGCACCGCGTCGCTCTCGGAAGTCACGGTAATCAACACGCAGCGCGCCGTGGTCGAGAATCGAGTCGTTTTGCCGGCAACCAATCTCCTGCAGGGGGCCGCCTGGCACCCGAGCGGCAAGTTCGCGCTGGTCACCATGCTGCGAACGAAGAACTTGATTCCCATGACGCGCATCGCACAAGGATGGACGATCACGAACGGGTTGGGAATCATCTGGGCGGACGGTCGCACCGACCAAGTATTGCTGGATGAACCGGGCATCTGCTTTCCCGATCCCAGCGGGGTGGCGATCACGCCGGACGGAAAGCTGGCGCTGGTCACCAGCGCCACGCTGGATGTCGTGGCCGTGGTCGACATTCCCAAGCTGTTGTCGGTCCTGGAATCCGCGTCGGCCCATGAGCGGGAACACGTGATCCCCAACCACTTGGGAAAGGCCTGCCAGTACGTGATCGCGCGAATTCCTACCAAGAACAGCCCGCGCGGAATTCTGATTACACCGGACGGCAAGACCGCCTTCGTAGCCAATGCACTCGACGACTCGCTCACCGCCATTGACCTCGAGAACTTCACGGCCGTGGAGCGAATCGACCTCGGTGGCCCGCAGGAAATCACGCGCGTCCGTCATGGGGAACAGCTCTTCCACAGTGCCAAGATCACCTTTCGCCGGCAGTTCTCTTGCCACTCCTGCCACCCGGACGGCCACGTTGACGGACTGACATACGATATCGAACCAGACGGAATCGGCGTCGACCCGGTCGACAACCGAACGCTCCGCGGCATCCTGGACACCGCACCGTTCAAGTGGAGCGGCAAGAACCCCAGTTTCTCGCGGCAGTGCGGTCCACGGCTGTCCGCGTTCTTCACGCGACTGCAACCGTTCACGCCAGAGCAGCTGGCCGACCTGGACCTGTACGTCTGCACGATCCCTCGGCCGCCCAATCGGCACCGCCCGGTCGGAGCGCCGTTGACCGAGGCCCAGCGACGCGGCAAGGCGATGTTCGAACGCACTCGAACCAATGCGGGTGAGATCATCCCCAAGCAGAATCGCTGTACGACCTGCCATTTTCCACCGCTCTATACGGATCGCCAACGGCACGATGTGGGCACGCAGATGCCGTTCGATGTCAGTGCCGAATTCGACGTCCCCCACCTGAACAACATCTATGACTCGGCCCCCTACCTGCACAATGGGGCCGCCCATACGCTGGAAGAGATCTGGACGACATACAACGCGTACGACCAGCACGGCGTGACGAACGACATGACCAAGGACCAATTGAACGACTTGATCGAGTACCTGAAGACGCTGTAGGGTTCACGCGCTCGGGCAAGAACGCGCTCGCGCTACGGGGCGGCCCGCTCGCGAACGCCGAGGTCGGCCGCTGAGCCCCCCACGGGGCGGCGTCGAAACGCATGCAGCCGTGCTCTGCCAACGCGGCCAACCACCTGCCCACCGGCCGTTCTCGTTTTTCGGCAGCACGCAGTCCGCGGAAGTGATTATGCTACTGGATTGAGGAGATTTGCCAGATGAATCGCTGCACTGTACTCACTTCTGTCTTTTTGCTACGGGTGCTTGGTCACCCTGCCCCTCGCAGCGGAAACGGATTCCACCGCGAAGCTGCCCACCAGCGTCAAGGAAGCTGTCGTCCAGAACGTCGACCGAGGCTATCGAGGGCTCCGACACGTCAACGAATGCCCTGCCGTTTGTGTACACGCAGTGGCGAGCATTTCACGGTCGCCGACGGACTGCCCAGCGACCACATCTTTGCTGTTCGACGCGGATGGCGATCAGGTGTGGGTCGGCACGGACGACGGATTGGCGCTGATCGACAAGCCATCGCAGAAGGTCACGCGTGTCTGGCAAGAGAAGGACGGGCTTCCCTGGCGGGTCATTACCGGGATCGATGTAGATCCGAAGACCGGTGACGTCTGGCTCGCGCTGTTCGGCAAAGGCCTGGCGCGTCTCAGTGGCGGACGGTTCGACCATTTCCACCAACTCAACAGCGGCCTCGTGAATGATGTCGTCTACGCGAGTCACGATTGAGAATGACAATGTCTGGGCAGCGACAACAGCCGGCGCGAGCCGGTACAACACCAAAACCAAGGAGTGGGCAATCTACACCGAAAAGAACGCCCCGATGGAAGAGATCTGGAATTACGGCGTGGCCTATGACCAACCGACCGACAAGGTCTACCTGGCGGTGTGGGGCAGCGGCGTTCTGGAATTCGATTGCCAACGAGATCGGGAAGACGACCGGCGAGCCCTGGAAGGTCTACATCGATCCGGATCACGAGATGGAGATCGACCTGCATCGCGATGATGGTATCGTGCACGTGATCACCACCGGCGTCAGTCCCGTGGGCGAAGTCTTTTGGGTCTCCACCTACTTCGGCTGCTGCCGATACGACGGCCGCCACTGGCGCGGCATCTATGCCCATGAGACCGGTCTGCCCAGCGACTTCACGAACAATGTCAAAGCACGCAGTGCCAACGAGTGCTGGTTCGCTCACGACAAAGGACTGGGCGTCGTCGCCGACTTCCCCAGCGACACATGCGTCACGTACACGCGCGATCCGGAGACGCTCCGCGGGCAGGCGCAGGTGTTCCGCGCCGGTAAACTCTTGCGCACCGTCCCGATGGAAAACGCCGTCCCGCATAACTTCATCATTTACGTCGAGCATGATGGGAACGACACCTGGGTCGGAACCGGCAAAGGACTCGGCTGGGCGATCGGAGACGGGTACTACTCCGGACTTCGCCCTCAATCAAACACCGACTGACATGTCAGGCACGCAGCGAGGTTTACTATGAGACACCGGATCACAATCGCTTGCTTCCTTGCGATTCAAATCGCCATGCGAGTCCAATCGGCGGAACCGCCGGTCCCGCCGACGACTGCATCCCAAGAGCAGCAGCCCGAGTTCCAAGTCGATCCCAAAACGCAGAAGGTGCTCGACGAAATCAACTCACTGAATGCCTACCAAGCCCCGCAACTGCCGCTAAAAATGGAGAATCGATACGCCAATACGCCGGATGAAGTGCAACCGCATGGCCACGTGGAGCCGTACAAACGACACTTCCTGCTGCAGATGGAGTACACCGGGCCGGGCCGATCTATTCCGGAGCCGCAAGGACGTCTGCGTCCGTGAAGATCGGCTTCATCGGCCCCATCGAACGAACGGTCTCCGTGGCCACCGGTGGCATGAGCCATGAAGAAGACCTGGGACAACCCATGCTGCATGGCGCCCAGTTGGCGATTGAACATGCCAACGCGCGGGGCGGTTACGTGAAGCGAAGCATTCCCTTTGAACTGGTCGTCAAGAACGACAACGGCCTGTGGGGATCCTCCGGCGAGGAAATCGTAAACCTGGCGTACAAGGATCAGGTCTGGGCGATTCTGGGTTCGATCGATGGAGCCAACACGCATATCGCCATCCGAGTCGGTCTGAAAATCGAAATCCCGATGATGAACAGCGGCGACACCGATCCCACCTTCATCGAAACAAATATTCCCTGGGTCATGCGTTGCATCGGCGACGACCGCCAACAGGCCTATCTGCTGGCCGATTATCTCTACCACAAGCTGCAACTTCGCCGGGTGGGAATCGTCCGATCCAGCAATCGTTACGGACGATTTGGCATTCGTGAGATCCGCGACGCCAGCCGCCGTCTGCAGCGACCCATTCCCACCGAGATGGCATATCGCGTCGGCGAGACCGATTTCTCGCTGCAACTAAGTCGCTTGGAAGAGGCGGAAGCGGAAGCCATCATCCATTGGGGCGATGCCGAAGACGGTGCTCGCTTTCTGAATCAGATGCGCGAGCGGGGCATGCAGCAGCTGTTTTTCGCCAGCGACCGCTGTGCCACGCAACGGTTCGTCGAGATCGCCGGAAAGAACGCGGAAGGAGTCACCTTCACATATCCGTGGAATCCGCAACGCGACGATCCGAAACTGGAAGGTTTCCGCGAAGCCTACCGTGCGCGATTCGGCGAAGAACCGGAAACCTACGCCGCGCACGCGTACGATGGGGTGAACATGCTGATCTGGGCGATTCAAGCCGCCGGCCTGAACCGCGCCAAGATCCGCGACGTACTGGCCTACCGCACCCAGCCCTGGCCGGGTGTCACCGGCGACATCCCGCTCAGCAGCGCAATGGACGACGCGGGTGAGGTCTTTCTCGCCCGGTATCAAGACGAACAATGGCACTACCTTTCGCGTGCAGAACTGGGGCTGCCCGTGAAGACGCCCACGATCCAAACCCAGCAGGCATTGGTCGATTAGCAACCTCGAGAGGCTCTCGTTGGCCCCACCGATCGAAGTACGTGACCGATCCTGGCCCTGGTGGATCGCCCTGGTGTGGATCGCCTGCGGAACGATCGCCGCGCAGGCGCAGTCACCCAGCTCCTCCGCCCCCGCGGGCACACGTCCGTTCCGGGACCACCGCTCACAACCGCTGGAACACCACGGTCCAGGCCGCGACACCCCCGCACCGTCTCACCTGGCGGAAGTCCGAATTGGCTACTTCGGACCAGATGACCCGATGCACCCGACCGCCGGAGGCTTGTGGTGTGCGGCCACGCTGGCCATCGAGCAGGCGAATCAGCAGGGCGGCTACAATGGCAAACCGTTCCGCCTGGTCGCTCGCTGGTCGGACGACCCCTGGTCGGGTGGCGCTGCGAAGGTCACCCAGATGGTGTACGAAGACCAGGTCTGGGCAATTCTTGGAGGAATCGACGGTCCCACAACACATGTGGCGGAGCAGGTTGCCACCAAAGCATGGCTGCCCATCGTCTGCGCGGCCAGTTCCGACCGCACATCCCACTCCGCCATGGTTCCGTGGATGTTCTCGCTGTTGCCGGGCGATCCGCGGCAGGCTCCGATGCTGGTCCGCGAAATCGCACGCGCAACATCGCCGCAAACCTTGGTCGTGCTGGCGAGCGAAGACCACGATTCGCGCCGCTTCCTGGCGGAGCTGAACCGCAGCCTCTCCGCTCAAGGATTGACACCCCAGTTTCAGTTTACCTTTCGGGAGTCCGATCAGGCCGACTCGCAACTTTTGCATCGCACGATGGCAGTTCAGCCAACGACCGTTCTGTTAATCGCCGACGCGAGAAGCAGCGGACAACTCGTCCGTCAATTGCGTGCCGCCGGTTTTGCCGGCACGATCGTAGGCGGTCCCTCGTGCGGCCGACGAGCCTTTCTGGAGGAGGCCCAGACGGCAGCCAAAGGGGTTCTGTTCCCACTGCTGCAGCAGTCCGGTCCGGGTTATGAAAAGTTCGTCGCCGCGTACCGGACGCGATTCCAGCAGGAACCAGATTTCGCCGCGAGCAACACCTACGACGCCGCGCGCCTGCTGGTCGCCGCCATCGACCGTGGCGGGTTGAACCGAGTCCGAATCCGCGATGCACTCCGCCAGCTGTCGCCCTGGGAAGGTGTCGCCGGCCGCGTCCAGTGGGACCCGCTTGGCGGCAATACACGGCCCGCTCAACTTGCCACAATCATCGCCGGAGATATTCGCGTTCCGGTAATTCCGCAACAGGACAAACGAAAGGACGCCGCGCAACGCCTCTAAGCCAATAACGTGAATCTGCGAACTGTCGCGTGGAGTCGATCTTCTACCGTAATGGGTTTCGTCTCGTCGTCTTGTCGTCTCGTCGTACTTTTGTAGGGTGGGCTCAGCGAAGCGCAAGCCCACCAGTCTTGCACAACCCCTTCCGCACAACCCCTTCCGCACAACCCCTTCCGCACGACCCCTTCCGCGCTACGCCCTGGTGGGCTTGCGCTCGCGATGCGAGCTGAGCCCATCCCCTACCAGCTCGCCGGGTTTTCACCCTGCCAGTTCGCCGTGTTTTCACGCTATTTGCTACGGCAACTCGACGGCCACCATGCTGCAACTCGACAGACCCCTTCACTAACACTTCCCCATCGCGAACGAATTACGAGACTGCGGAAGCTGACTCGACGAGACACGGCCACCAGACAGAGCACGACCTTTCATTCTCGGCACTCTGTCGAATCGCCAACCCTTCCCCGCACGGCCGCTGCTTTCCCCTATTCTTGCTGACCGGTGCGATTTTCGTGTGATCGGCGACCAATCACATCGTATTTCGGATCCCACATCTCACCGCTCGCGGCATACCAGGCGCGCAACAGTCGACGATGCTCTTGCAGCGACTGCGAGTGCTGCGGATCGACGGCCAGATTGCGCATCTCCCCCGGATCGGCCGTCCGGTCGACGAGCATTTCGCGCGGTTCTCCGACATCGTAGACGGCGTACTTGTATCGCGAAGAAATCAAGATCCGCGACCGCTCGTTTTCGATCACGAGTTCCGTTCGCCACACCGGAGCGGCTTCCGGATCGAGAACGAGCGGTTTGACGCTGCGGCCAGCCGACGCTCGTGCTTGCTACACCGGCGAAATCACAAAGCGTGGGAATCAGGTCGAGTCCGGTCGACACGAGGTGCGAACGATCGACGTGCCCGAGCCGATTGGATGTCCGGATGACTCACGATAAACGGAACTCGAACCGCTTCCTCGTAGGGCATCGACTTGTGTTCCAGTCGATGGGCTCCGTCCAGGTCGCCGTGGTCGCTGGTGAAAACAACGAGTGTATTCCGCTCGAGACCGGACTTACGCAACGCGTCCAGCAGTCGCCCGATATGGTGGTCCACGCGCTCTGTCAAGCGCGCGTACGCCCAACGGTGTAATCGCCATTGCTGTTCGGACCAATGTTGCTGACGAACGGTCGGAAACCGCGCCAATCCGTCTGCCGCAAGCCAGCCGGTTCCTTGTCGGGAATCTCAAAATTCTCGGGCAGCGGCGGGCAATGGCTCTCGAAAAACTCCTCGCGAGTGACTCCGGTCGGTAACTCCAATGCCTCCGCGAGACACTGCTCGCTCGGCGACGCTGCGGGGATAGATCCGCGACTGATCGTTCGCCTGGGTGAAGGCGTCGATCGCCATGTAGCAGATATCGTGTGGATTGATGAAGGAAGCAACCAACAGGAATGGCCGGTCATGCGGGCCGGCCAGAAACTGTTCGCAGGCAGTCGCCAGACCCTCCCGCTGATCGTCGGTCAGAAGATCGAATCCGTACGCCCCGATCCCTTTCTTGGAAGTACCCGGCAGATGCACCTTCCCTCCGTACACCGTCTGGTATCCGGCCCGTCGAAAAGCGTGCCCCAGAGAATCCTGTAGGATCTCCGGCGGAACCGGATAGGCGGCCGGTCGGTTGCGATCCATCCCGATACGACTTGGCAGCACGCCGGTCATCATGCTGAAACGCGAGGGAACACAAACAGGATTACCACAATAGGCTCGCTCGAACCGCACACCCCGGCTTGCCAACGAATCCATCGCCGGTGTCTCGAGCCATCTGTTGCCCGTGCAACTCATCATCCCCGCATGCTGTTGATCGGTGATAATCAACAGCACATTCAGCGGTCGAGGCGACGGCTCGCTGGCCGAAACCGGCGAGAAAGCCCCAATTGCAGCTGCCAGGAACATCGGCACCGCTTTCCCTCGAAACACCGGCTTTCCTGTTTGCATGGAAAGGTCTCCTGATTCGAACCGATTCTGCTTCGAAACACGAACGCCGACGCCCCCCCGATCCCCTAACCTATCGCGTCCAACGATCGATTCCAAGTTTGCCGATTCCGGCTTTGCATCGCGACGCCGGGGATGTTCAAATAGAGGCCTCGAGATGCACCATCGTCAACGGTAGCGACGACCGGCCGCATTCGGCCGTCTCCGTGGAAAGTGTCTCTCGCCAAAACAGCTTGCCGGAACCTGCCCTCCCACTGCCCCATTCAAGGAGCCAACTATGACTCGCCACACTCGTCGCGACTTCCTCAAGAGTGCCGCTGCCGCCGGACTTGCCACCAGCTTCACGATTGCCGGCACGAAAGCTTCTGGCCAGGTTCTCGGTGCAAACGACCGACTGCGGATCGCCGTCTGCGGACTGAATGGTCGAGGACGATCCCATGCGGGGGCGTACGTGGGCATGAAGAACGTGGAGCTTGCCTATGTGGTCGATCCGGATTCGCGGGTGCGTGACAGCGCCGCCGAAAGCTACTCGGAAAAGGCCAAGGGCTACAAGGTCAAGGGGATCAGCGACGTCCGGGAAGCACTTGCCGATAAGACCTTGGATGCCATTTCCGTCGCGACTCCCAACCACTGGCATTCGCTGATGGTCATCTGGGCCGCTCAGGCCGGAAAACACTGCTATGTCGAGAAGCCCGCCAGCCACGACATTTATGAAGGCCGCGTGGCACTCGAAGCCTGGAAAAAGTACGGCGTCGTGGTGCAACACGGAACACAAAACCGTAGCGACAGTCGAAACGCGTCGTTGCATAAGGCCATTCAGGACGGCCAGTTCGGCAGACTGAAGATCTCGTACGGTTACGCCTGCAAACCACGGTCCGGGATCGGCTTCAAGCAACCGACGGATCCGCCGAGCAACCTGGACTGGAACCTGTGGCGCGGACCGGCTCGCGTGGATCAGTTCCACGCCAACCTGGTGCACTACAACTGGCACTGGTTCTGGAAGACAGGCAATGGCGAGTTGAACAACCAGGGCACGCACCAGTTGGACATGGCCATGTGGCCGATTGATGACGATCAGACGCACCCGGTCCGCGCGATGGCGATCGGCGGACGGTTTGCCTGGAAGGATCAAGGCGAAACGCCCAACACGTTGTTCGGCATCGCGGAATACCCGAACGGTCAATACCTGTTCTTCAACGTGCGAAACGTCAACTACGACGGCTACAAGCGACAGGTCGAGAACGAGTACTACTTCGAAGACGGCGGCAAAATCGTCCGCGGTAAGTACTTTCCCGCAGGAAGCGAAACGGGCGAGTCTTTCAAGGTACCATCCGTGGACGTGACACCCGGGGGGGCGTTCGGCAGCTTCATCGAAGCCTGCCGCGCCGGCGATCCGGGAATGTCCAACGCGGACATGAATGTCGCCCACCATTCGTGTGTCGTCGGACACCTGATCAACAACTCCTACCGACTCGGCGAAACGGTCCCGTTCAATGCCAAGGCCGGACGTTTCGGCGACAATGCCGATGCCTACGAACACTTCATGAAGCTGCACACCATGATGCGAGACGGTGCGGGAATCCCGGAGGATGAAGCGGAATACACCGTCGGCCCGTGGCTGAGCTTCGATCCGGAAACCGAACGTTTCGTGGGCGACCATTCCGAGAAAGCCAACCAGCTGGTCCGCGACCCCAACCGCGAAGGCTTCGAGATTCCCGACGTCGACAAGGTCTGACCGACGCCAGGCAGACCATCGGCCGCAAGGGCGTTGCCGTCACCCTATTCCCAGAGTGAACGCAGGATTGGCAGGATGAAACCACACTCGGCACGAGATACGTACCGGTAGGGTGGTCCAGCCGCCCGGTAGGCATGCGGCACAGCTCGCGCAAGCGAACTGCATGCCCACCAATCCATCGCTGATCCACTGACACCCACAAAATGACCGGTTGCGCATGGGTCACGCTGCAACGTTGCCAACGCGGGTACGGCGTCACGCGGCGGGTACGCTCCGACCGCAATCGACATCACCACGAGATCTTCTCGAATAGCCTGCGGAGCTGCCGACCGCGGTGCGGATTAAGCATGGCGACAAACGTGATGCGGCCGAGCAAGTGTCGTCGAAAATCATCGTGGTGGCTTCGGTTCTGGCTGGCGGGGCCATGTCGCAGACAGTTCGTGAGCGTTGCCTTCAAACGATCGAAGTCTTTTCTTGGAACGTTCATTCGTTCATTGACGACGACTCCGGCGAGCCGTTGGCAGACGCCTTGGCACATGATCCGAGTTTTTCGGTGGTGCACATGGAACCCCTCTTCCATCACCGTGGCACAGACGTGCAGATGGAACCGTTTCGCCCTTCGTTGCAATCCGCGGTCACCCGAGAATGCAAGGTCGTCGGCATAACGCGTGTAGTTCGCTTTGGCCGCACGAGCCAATCCTGCCAAGCGGCAATCCAGGCGGTAGGCGCACAGGTTGGCCAGGGCGGGCGAAGTCGGTGCGCCCTGCGGCAGGTGGCGTCGCAGCGTAGAGCATCCGCGCAGCTTGAAGTTGTCTACAAAATGGGCCATCCCAAGCATCTCTCGTTTGTCGAACAGGTACACAAGCCAGCGAGCAGGTCGGCAACCCGTTCCGGATACCCGATCGTTCGAACAAGCTTGCACCCACGAAGACGAAATGGAAGGGAAGAAATCCTCGAGATCCAGCTTCAAGACCACCTGCCGGCCAACGTGTGGCGTCGCAAAGCTCTTGATGGAACGCCCTCGACGAAAACCATGGCTCGCCGGATGGGGAGGAACGCGATCCAGGATTTCCGTGAGGATCCTTCGTTGAATCGCCTTCAATCGCGGTTTCGGTGCCTCAATCAGGCGCCACTGACCGAAGCGTTTTGTCAAAAAACGCAAGTGATAGTGACCGTAATGGCTGCGGTACTCCTCGGCACGCGAGCCGCCGTAAATCAGCAAACCACTCCAATTCGCCGACCGTAACGCCAAGCCAGTCGGCCAGCTCCATCATGGTCCGTATCGAGGGGACGGCCCACGCTTCCGCCGGATGAACGGGACTCATCGACGAGGCGATCGACAACCGATCGACTACCCGCAAGTTGTACCGATAGCAGGCCCGAAGAAAGCCACGATCGGCCAGCAGATACCTCACCGCTTCAATTCGCAGTGGTCGCGGCTGGCCACCGAAATCTGCGACGAATCGTCGCGCAAGCGGTCGAAGCCAACGCCACGGCTTGCCAAAGATGCGTCCCCCGCGTTCGACGAGGTCGTCGACCTTCCGATCGCCCGCGACGAAAGCCGCGGCCAGAGAGCGTGCGATGATCCTGGGCGAATCCATGGAAAGAATCGGCGGCAGAATACTCCAACAAGTCTGGTCCGGCGTGAGCTGTTATGCGTGGAGCGCATCGACAGCTCACGCGACGAAATCCTAACCATTCACGATCCCCCGGGGTATCCCCGGAGAGGCTGGTCAAGCGGAACGCTCGATCCAGGCCAGCTTGGAGTACTCCGCCGCCGGAATCCATCATACCGCACTTCCGCGTCAAGGACGTGCGATCACAATTCGACGACTTCGCAATGCGTGTCGACGAGGAGTTGGCTCAGTACCACCGACGTGGAATCTCGAGATCGTGATCGGAGCTACCTGCCGACCTTCGATAGGCGGCTCGGCGCGTCGCTCGGACAAGTCGCGTTCGTGGCGACGTTTCTTCCGAGCCGGAAGCGACGAGCAAGCTACGGGGACGATCGCGCCGCGATGTAACCCTCCATCTGCCATGCACCATCCGGTAGGATGGAGCCTGACACGCCGGAGACCGGAGGCGTCCCATCATCCGTCGCATCAGCACGAGAGGTCTTAACGGATGAAGTGGCACACACGGCAAAAAGATTTTCCTGCTGCCTTCTGCTGCTGGCAGTTACCGGAATGGCACAGGCCGCCGAGAAACCGAATTTCATCTTCATCAACATTGACGACCTGGGCTACGCAGATGTCGGCGCATTCGGTTCCCAGCTCAACCGAACCCCCCACCTCGATCAGATGGCGCGTGAGGGTCGCAAGCTGACCAGTTTCTATGCGGCGCCCGTTTGTTCGCCGTCGCGCGCTGCTCTGATGACCGGAAGTTACCCCAAGCGGTCCTTGAGCATTCCCCACGTTCTGTTTCCGGGCAATAAGGTGGGGCTCGCCCAAGCCGAGATCACGGTGGCAGAACTGCTGAAGGCAGAGGGCTACGCGACGGCCTGCATCGGCAAGTGGCACCTGGGCGACCAACCAGAGTTCCTACCGCGAAAGCAAGGCTTCGATTACTATTTCGGGCTCCCTTATTCCAACGATATGGGACCCGCCGAAGATGGTGTCAAAAGCAACCTCGGCGCACCGCTTGCCGAAGAAGAGGAACGCAGGGAAAGGGCCAACCACCGCTACCGTTGCTGCGCAACGAAACCGTTCTGCAGCGCGTTTTGGCTCACGATCAGACGACACTCGTCGCGCGCTACACCGAGGAAGCTGTGCGTTTCCTTCAGGAATATCAAGACAAGCCGTTCTTCCTCTACCTGCCGCACTCCGCAGTACACTTCCCGATCTATCCGGGCGAAGCGTTTCAAGGCAAGTCCAACAACGGCATCTATGGCGATTGGGTGGAGGAAGTGGATTGGAGTGTCGGCCAAGTGCTGGAGGCAGTGCGTGAGCTCGGCCTGCGCGAGAAGACACTCGTGATCTTCACCTCCGACAACGGCGGCACGGGACGGGCGGTCAATGCGCCGCTACGTGGCCACAAGGGTAGTACTTGGGAAGGCGGGATGCGCGTCCCAACGATCGCTTGGTGGCCCGGCCGAATTCCCCCCGGCACACAGACAGACGCCATTACCGGGATGATCGACATCCTGCCCACCTTCGTCGCACTGGCCGGGGGACAATTGCCGACAGACCGTAAATTGGACGGCGGTGACATTGGCCCCTTGCTGCTCGACCAGCCTGGCGCTGCATCGCCGCACGAGGTTTTCTACTACCATCGTGGCCTGAAGCTGGAAGCGATTCGCAAGGGCCCGTGGAAGCTCCATCTAGCGAAAGGGACGCTCTACAACTTGGACCACGATATCGGCGAAAGTACAAACGTGGCGGCCGATCATCCCAACGTCGTGGAACAGCTTCGCGCCCTGGCCCAGGCGACCGACGAGGACCTGGGACTCGACGGCATCGGCCCGGGTTGCCGGCCGCTGGGTCAGGTCACCGATGCGCAGCCGATCATCAGCCACGACGGCGTCTTTCGTAACGACCTGGAATAGCCTGTTGAGAATGCAGCCCCGCTCTGAGCACACCGCCCTGGACTCCAGAAGAGATTGGGGCGCACAGGGCCTGCCCATTGTTTCTTACCACGCAGCATGCTCTTTTCACGGACGGAAAGCTCGCCACTTCGATTCGTCCTTCGTCCGGTCGGGGGACAAGCACTTTTGATGGCCCGATCCCCAGGCCGACCGTCGACCGGATCGCGACCGCCGGCATGATGGAAGCCGAGGTCGGGTGTCCCGGCTACAACACGCTCGTTCCGCCGTCGAAGCGCGGTCTGGGAGATATTCTCAAGCTCAATGGCTACAACGCATCGTGGTATGGCAAGGATCACAACGCGCCGGGCTGGCAAACCAGCCAAGCCGGGCCTTTCAGCCCGTGGTTGGTCGGTTTCGGCTCTGAATACTCTTACGGGCTTATCGCGGGTGACACCAGCCAATGTGCGCCTGCAGTCGTCGAGAACACGCGGCCTGTCTACTGCCATTCAGCTTCCAACTCCTGCACATTCTCACCTTCTTCACGAGCCTCGATCAACTCTCGCTCAAGATCGAACTCCCGGATGCGTAGCTCCAGACGTTCTTCCAGTCGGATAATCTGCTCTTCCAGCTCTTCAATCCTTTGCTCCTCATCGGTTTCAGCGAGTTTGTAGAGGTCACGGACTAGCCGTAGCAGCTTTTCCTGGTCCGTGACAAGTGCCTTGACTCGCTGCCGCTCTTTATCCGCACGGTCTTCGGCGAGCTCATCACTGATCATCTTCAGCTCGGCCAACTTACCCTCCAATTCGCCGATATGCTCGGTTCGCTCGATGGCTTCCCCCAAATCCTCCAGCCTGCCCTCGATTTGTTCGACTTCACGGAAGTTCTGCTCCGCTTCCGCCTTCTTCAACTCTTTCTCTAGCTGCAGGACTTGATCCACCATGGAGAGGATGCTCCGAAACTGCTCTCGTCTGCTTTCGAGATGTTCTGACCAGCGGTCTTTTCCTTCTTCGCGAAGGTCGTCGATCTCTTTCGTAAGATCTTTGACGACTTCCGCAAGTTCGAAGCGCCTGACCGACCACGTATCCCGCTTGAGGTATTCTGCTTGGTAGGGAAATTCGTCGAACTCGACCGGCTGGCTGGTGAAGCGAGGGTCACCGGTTTTGGCAAGGTACTCGGCTAGTTGTCCGGAGAGCGTCTTGATGGTCTGGGCGTATTGGGGGTCGTCGGCGAGGTTATTGACATTGTCGGGGTCGGCTTGGCAGTCATACAGTTCGACGGCCGGGCGCTTGGCGAAGGAAAGGTCGTAGTACTTGCGCATCGCGGGATCGCTCTTGTGCTCAACGAGGAACAATTTGGTGGGGCCACCGTCCGTGTCCGCATGAACACGCATCGGATGAGTCGCACCTTCGGGAACGCCAACGGGCCAACGGTCAGGTTTCAGATTAAGGATGAGCAGCCATCGGTCGTTGCGGATTGCTCGAGAAGGATACCCCGCCATGGAAGGCATTCTTTGGGCGGGGACGTGACGTTCGCGGCCCATGACGATGAAATCGTGCGCGGTCTCGACTCGGCCATCTTTGTTGGAAGTGAGGATGGGCAACAGATTCTTGCCGGTCATAACGTCGGGAATCTGGCAGCCGGCCGCGATCAGCAACGTAGGCGCGAGGTCGGTCAATGAGATGAAATCAGTGAGGGCACGTCCGGCGGGGAATCGCTTTCCCCAGCGGATGGCGAGCGGCACGCGGGCGCCCCAGTTGTAGAGATTGCCTTTGCAGCGGGGAAAAGGCATGCCGTGATCGCCGGTCATGATGACGATCGTGTTTTCGAGCAGGCCCGCGTCTTCCAACAGCTTGATTGCAGCGGCGACATCGCTATCCCAGCGCTGGACTTCGAAGTAGTAGTCGGCGATATCGCTGCGGATCACTTCTTCATTGGGATAGAACTTTGGCACGTGAACGGCGTCAACGTCGATGCCGCTTTCACGCCCGCTATTGAGTTTGTAGCCGCGATGGGGATCGGATGTTCCAAACCAGAAGCAGAAGGGCTTGGAATCGTCGCGTTTGGCGATGAACTCGGTGAACTTGCTTTGAGGTCCGCAGGGGTGTTCAGTGTAGCCGCCAACCGTGTAGTCGCCGGGTCCCCACGCTTTCCGCCAGTGGCCGATCTCATACCCCGCATCACGAAGAATGTGCATGAAGTTGGGGTGCTTGATATCCAACGTGCTCCAAAGATTTGCCCCTTGGTCCAAGCGGTAGAACTGCTGGCCGGTGAGGATCGAATTACGACAGGGCGTGCAGGAGGGGCTCGAAACAAACGCGTGCTGGATGAGTACGCCTTCGCGAGCGAGGCGGTCAAAGGCGGGCGTCTTGACCACCTCGTCGCCATAGGCACCGGCGTGAGGCCATCCCCAATCGTCGGCCAGCGCGAACAGAATGTTGGGTCGACCTGACCCGTCGGCAAGTAGAGTGCGCGGGACCAGCACGAGCGCAGTGAGTACAATCATGGTGACATGACAACGTATGGTCATCGGTATGCTCCGTGAGGATGGAGGTGACGGTCTATTCGAGGCGAGACGTTACGGCAATAGTCAATCGATATTTCCGATTTCAGGTGAAACTGAAAACCGTTCAGGCTCATGGTAGCAGCGATCGGAACGGGCATGCCACCGTCATCTACGTGCCGGCTGCTACTCGGCCTCGCCCGCCACCACCACGGTCTGGTAGATCGGCGAGGGTGAGCCGGCCGTGACCGGGAACCTCGTCTCGCCCGATTCCAGGTAGTACTCGAAGTCGTCGCCCTGCGGCGAGATCACCGCTGAGTAAACGCGGCGCGCCTTGTGGGCCACGGGAACGTCCTGCCACGCGCCGTGGCCTAGCGGCCGGACCTTCAAGACCGGCGGTGTTTCGCCGGTGCCCAATGCGATCACGCTCAGCTCCAGCGGCTCGCCTTTGTTGATCTGCGTCTCGGTACCGAGCACTCGGATCAGCGGCGTGCCGTTGTAAACGGGCGACGGGTTGGCGCTGTCGGGGATCGGCTTGCCCAGCCCCTGCTCGAGTTGCTTGTCCCACTTGAGCACGACCAGTTGGTGCCAGTTGAGGATCTCGAGGTTGACGATTTCACCCAAGTCGCTGGCGTTCGTCACCTTCTCAAGATGCAGCCGCATCATCTCTTCGAAGAGTCGCGTCATCTTTGTGCGGGCGGCCAGCGCCTGGGCGTACCGATCCTCACGCATGGAGAGCTCGAACTGGTGGCGGGCGACGCCGAACTCGCCCATCAGCCGCATCACTTGGAATGTCTTGAGGAAGTAATCGAAACGCTCCCGGTTCCCCCGCCCCGCAATCTGGGGTCGCAGGGCCTCGAGCTTCTCCACAAACGCGTAATCCTCTTTTGCCGTCTCCCAAGACTCATCCTCGTTGGGACGGATCGCCGCGGGCGAGGCGCCGGCGGTCTCGCTCTCCGTCTCCCAGACGTTGATGCCTGGCAGGCCGCCGGGTTTGTTGAGCCCGCTCTTGTCAAGGGAAGCGAAGATCGCCCCGGCTTCGGCCCCCACCTCAGGGCCGAACTGCGTGAGTGCCCACCGCTGGTAGTAATCGCCCCACCAGCTGTTCTTGTCCCCGGGGAGGGTGCGCTTGGGAGGCGCCGCCGTCGTGCCGTAGGCCCAAGTCAAGTCGCGCATCGCGCCGGCGTTGGGGCTCAGAATCCGAGTGCGCCAGTGTTTGGCGATCAGGCCGTGGCCGCCCTTCTTCAGCGCGGCGTGGGCGTCCGACCAGATGCGGCCGATGTCCAGCTGCGGCTGAGCCAGGCCCCAGTCTTCTTCGAACCAGGTGCACGGCCATTTTGTGCGCGATTGGCTGAGGTCTTCGAACGATTCGGCCTCGTCCCAGAGGCCGATGATCGGCGCCTCGTAGGGCAGGAGCGTGGGGTCGTCGAACTCGGCGGGGTTGTCGGCGCTGCCGATCTTCCAGCCCGCCATGGCGATCTGGAACGGGTTGCCCAACTCGTCCAGCGCCTCGCGCGCCAAGGCAATGTCCTTTTTGATCGCGGCGATCTGGGCCGGAGTCATATCGTAGTGCTGCCACACCTCCCAGGTCCAGAGCCAGTAGTAGTCCAGGTCGTGGGCCCGCATGATGCGAGTGAAGATGCCCTTGTAGATCTCCTTGACGACGTTGGGGTCCTTCGGGTCGAGCCCCTTCTCTTTCAAGTGCCACTGCAGCGCCGGCGGGATGCAGCGGACCCAGTCGGCTTTGACCTCGGCGCCCTTCTTCTCGACGCCCATCGGCAGCTCGGTGCCAACGGCGGTCTTGACGCCCAGCCGCTTGGCGTGGGCGAAGGCGTGCTTCAGCATTACGCCGGTCTGATTGAACGCCTCGTTGTACCCCTCCAGGTCGGTGTAGATCTGCGTGCCCATCACGTCGGGGCCATAGTCATTGCGGTCGAAAATGCACCGGGCCGGAGAGCGGAACCGGTCGGTGTCGAGCGTCGCGGAGCCCCAGATCCGGTTGGGGCGCTTCGTGTGGGCGAAGTAGGCGGGGTAAGACCACTTCACGGTGCCGTCGGGGCTCACGTCTTCGGGCAGGCCGATCCAGACCGTCAGCTCGGGCCCCGTCGGGCCGAATTCTCTCACGCGTTCTTCGTAGGCCGAGTAGCGCGGGTAGGTCTTGAGGCCAAGGAAGTTCATTCCCAGCTTCGGCAGCTGCGAAATCACCGACTTGTAGTCGCGTGTGTTCCAGAGGTCGGGGCCCTGGAAGAAGTCGTGAAAGGGCAGAATGCCACGCGTCGGAAAGAGGGGCCGCCCCACCTCGTCGAAGCCGGCGAGCGATAGGTCGGTGATTGCGTCGGGGACCGCGTCGCCGGCGAGGTCGAAGCCAACGCCGATTTTCTCGGCGTAGCGGTAAGCGGCCAATAGCGTGGCGTCCGCATCGGCGCCGGAGACGACCAAGATGTTGCGACCATCCGCGGCAACGGACTTGAGCAGCGTCTGCCCTTCTGTGGGTCCGTACCCGATCGGGTCGCGCAACGACTCCAGCAGCGTACTGCCGTTTGCTGCGACGACGATCAGTTCGCCGGAAGCGGGCAGCGACGCGACGGGGCTTACATCCAGCAACCGGCCGCTGCGCAGGTAGACGTAGCGCCGCACTTCTTTCGCGGCCAGCTGCTCGTCGAATGTACCGTTTACCGGATAGACGATCGTGGTTCTAGCCGATGAGATCGTCTCGGCCTGCACACCACAAAACGACGCGGTCGAGAACAACACCGCCAACAACAATGCGCGTAAATGCTTCATGTTTCTTCCGAAAGACACCTGAGCCGCGGCAGACAACGCTAACACTCATCGAAGTATGGGCTTACGTTACGGCCTCATGAACCCCTGAGACCCAGAAAGGGCGGGCGGCTGCTACGAGATGTCGCTGACGACAAGGATGACGCTGGGAAGCGTTAATCTACATTTGCCGGATGGCGCTTGCCCGTGACCGCCACGAGCATGTTCGCACCATTTTATGTGCGCGTCTGGTGCCGCACCACAGCCCGGAATGGGTCGTTCAGCGGATTCCACAGGCTGCTTCGTGACCGAAGTTACATCGACTCGCGCGGCTGGGGATTCCGGTGATCTGCAGGAGGCGTGCTCGCAGGAGGGACACCGCTGTCGTCGCGCCCTCGCAAGCCCATCAATGCAATTCGACGATCATCAGTTATCATTGAGTGGCTGAAACGACGCATTCGGCACCCTGCACCATGTCGCCCAACGAAACACCACCGCTCTCCGGCAATTCACCGCCTGAATTGTCGCCCGACTTCGACAATACAGCGTACAGAGATGGTGTCTGGCGACTGGCCGCCGTAGTTGGTGTTTTCGCGGCAGTTGTGATTGCTGCTTTGGACAGCTTTCCGCTCCAACCGCGACAAGGTCGATTGTTCTTCCTTGCGGCGGGCATTGCCCTTGCCGCCTGGTCGGTTTTGCATTTCGTGTTTCCGGGTCCCTGGCGGCGATTACGTCGGCAGTGGGATTTGCTTGTGCCGATCGGGATCGTGGCCGGAGTCGAACAACTCTTCGCGTTGCTGGACCGAGTGCCTTTCCTGAGTGCGATCTTCGCACCGAATTGGTCGCTGCGACTGGTTAGCCTGTCCTTGAGCGTTTCTCTTGGTACCGTGGTGAACATCATCGTCTGGACAGCGTTCGCCGCTTGGCAAACGGATCTGCTGTGGCGCGAGTTGCTGAACGAAGGACCGTTACGTCTTGGACCTTTGCCGCCAATTCGCCGTTATTTTTTGCGATCGCTCGCGGCGTTATCTATTGGAGTAGGCGTGCTGTTGCTCGCGCTGGTTCCGATCCTCGCCATCGGAGCAGTGATGTTCGTCGTGGCAGTCCCCTTGATGCTGGTGCTGGGTGCCGCCTGGAACTTGACGACGGTGGCGCTGCTGCCAACGACGCTGTTCAAATCAGCTCCGTTGGGTGAATCGCTCAAGTTCGGGCTGCACTTGAGCTGGCACTGGAAAGGGCGTTGGGTCGCGGTCTGTTTCCCAGTTGTTGCTGTTGGGTTTGTTCGTCCGACTAGGGGTCCATTACACGAATTCGTCGACGGAGTATCGTCCAGGTCTCGGTGAAGGTCGCACCACGGTAGATACTGTGTGTTCCGTCAAATGGAGCACGAACGCCTTCTGGGTCGGCGGCTATGAACACGGCTGCCGCTGGTACACGAAGTATGCCGAAGGGTTGAATGTTCCTACCGTACAGCTGATTTCACAGTTGCTGACGCTGTTGCTTCTCGTGGTGGCCGTCGCCATGAAGATGACGGTGCTTCGGGAGTTGGTCGAGGATTCTGAATTCAGCAGCGTTGCCAAGCCCTGCCCCCTCTTGCCAGACCCGGCATCCGACACCAGCGTGGGTGAGCAATGATCCGCGGATCTTGCTTGCCGTTGCGCCTGAAGTCGCCTTCACCGCCCGCAATACGTAAAAGACCTAACTCGCTGAAGTTGCATCATCCGCGAGCACGACAGAATGGTCGCTCGGCACAGCGGTGGAACACGCCGACCGCAGCTAGAAATATGTCGACATGATGACGCCTGCGGGCACGGAGCGACCTGGAGCGGGACGCGTTCGTGACATATGACGAATCGATAGGGTGCCACTGCACACGCGGAGCAGCACTTCTCCTGCGCACGAAGCGGCACGTGACACATTCGTACCCTACGTCTGGCCGCGTGCATTCAGGAGTTCCGCAATGAAACGAAGCCCTTGGGGCCCCGGGGTCCCTGAGCAGCGTTTCGTTAGCGAAAGGCGCCGATGCCAGGGCAAGACCGGCAGATGGATCTACCCCCAACCAGTCGGGGCGCCCAGATTCGAACTGGGGACCTCCTGCTCCCAAAGCAGGCGCGCTAACCAGACTGCGCTACGCCCCGCGACTTGCACGGGCCCGGACCCCCATCGGAGCCAAGACCGACAGACATGCTACTCGCGTGCTACCGTCTGTGCAATTGCACTTATAGTAAACATTTGTACATACTCCCCGCGCGAAGCGCTTAACCGGCGTGGCTTTGCGGCTGATCGCCACCCGCCGACTGGATCAAGTGGCTGAGCCGTTCGAACTCCTCGGCATTGCGGAAGTGAATCACAATCTGACCGCGGCTGCGACTGGCTTGGCGGATATCGACTTTCGTTCCAAGCAGGATTCGCAACTGTTGCTCAAGCGACGCGACGTGGTGACTGCGCGTGGTCGTCTTGCGTCGTCGTGGGTTCTTTTTGTTGCTCGCATCCAGCGGTTCGCCGTCTTCCAACTCGATCCGTTCCTGCACCAGACGTTCGATTTCGCGGACACTGATCCCTTCGCGCTTGATGCGCTGACTGAACTCGATCTGCAACGCCTCGTCACCCAATGGCAACAGTGCCCGCGCGTGTCCGGCCGAGAGCGATCCGGCCTGCAGATCCTGCTGCACGAGCGGTGGCAATTCCAGCAGACGGACGAGATTCGCGATGGTCGATCGATCGATCTTGAGGCGTCGACCGAGGTCTTCTTGGGTGCACTGATGCTGATCCAGGTACCGCCGAAACGAGAGCGCTTTTTCGATCGCGTTAAGATCTTTTCGTTGCAAGTTCTCGACGATCGCCAATTCGGCCACCAGCCGATCGTCCGCTTGACGCACGCGCGCCGGCACTTGCGTCCAGCCGGCCTGGATCGCCGCCCGCAAGCGGCGCTCGCCGGAAATCAACTGCCAACGATCTCCGATCCGTCGCACGAGGATCGGCTGGAGCATGTCGTGCTCTTTCAGGCTCTCGGCCAGCGAGGCGATTTCGCTCTCGCTGAAATCGCGCCGCGGCTGGAACGGGTTGTCGTCCACCTCGTAGACGCTGAGCATCAACAGGTCACCGTCGGTCGCGGTGACCGACTCGCCGATCGCCGAGGCGGTGCCCGATGCGTCGCCCGCATGTTCGTCCGCCTCGTCGGGACGGTGGATCCGGGGCTCGGTCACCGGACCGGCCGGTTCGGCCGGCAGGGCTGCCGGGTCCAGGTCATCGCCCAAGAGGGCCGCCAGGCCACGTCCTAATCGTCGTTCTTTAGACACGTTCCAAGACCTCCATGCATAATTCAACGTAAGACCGGGCGCCGCGCGATCGCGGAGCATATTGCAGCACGGATTGCCCGTGGCTGGGAGCCTCGGACACCGCCACGTCCCGGGGAACGACCGTTTGAAAGACAATGTCGCCAAAGAACTCGCGCACCTCGATGTCGACCTCCCGCGTCAATTCCAACGCATGGTCGTACATCGTCAGTACGATTCCACCAAACTCCAGCCGGTTGGCCGGGCCATGCATCACCCGGCGAATGACCTCAATCATCTGCGTTAGCCCCTCCATCGCGAAATACTCGCACTGGATCGGCATGATGATTTCCGATGAACAGGCCAAGGCCGATTCCGTAAGTCGACCAAGCGAAGGAGGACAGTCGATCAAGACGTAGTCGTAGTCGCCGGTCTCTTCGACGAAGTACCGCTGAAACCGCGGCAAACAATCCGCGTTGCCGCCCGCCAAGACCTCCACGTCCTCAAAACGGCGACTGCCCGGCAACAGATCCAAACCGGCCAACGTGACCTCCGACAAAATGAGCTCTGACGGTTCCGTCGCGAGAAACGGATGACGGCTCGCAGGCTGCCGCCCCAGACCGGTCGTGGCACTGCACTGGGGATCCAGGTCGACCAGCAACGTCCGGCCTCCACTGATCGCCAACGCCACAGACAGATTGATCGCCGTCGTTGTCTTTCCGACCCCACCCTTCTGATTCGCTACGCACATGATCCGTGGCACGCTGAGCCTCCTGCTCGGTCCCCCACGCCTCCGCCCCGGCGCGAGTGGCGGCGGATTGTAGACGGGCCCCCGCGTTACCGAAACGCCAGTTTCGCTCTGTCAAGAAAAATCCGTTTCACGTGGAACCCCGCAGCTTACCCAGAAGCCCGTTCCACGTGAAACCGCCAATTTTCACATGCCGGAAACGGGCAACTGCCGCGGTGCGAGTCGCACGGACGTATCGCGTTCGTGGCGACGCTCCTTCCAAGCGGATAGGGCGACGAAACGCTATCGGCAAGTACGACGCCCTGTGGACGCCGTATGGTGTGGGCCTCCGACGAGCACGCAACACCGTCGCGGGAGACGTCGCAGAAACGGGAACGTCCGGAGCGTTCGGCGTACGCGGGAGCAATTCGCGGAAGGAATCGGGGGTTGCTCCGATACTCCCTCGGCTCGCGGCAAAACGTCGCTACTCGGGAAAACGGCGGTCGGTACCGAGAGAGACCAGGCAACAGCGCGCATCCGCCGACCGGTACTTGCCCCGGGTTCTGGTAATCGTGAATGGGCTGCGAGGCAAGCGTCCTACTGCGAATGGAATCTGCTGGCGGTTGTCTCCCAGCCCATGAAACACCGGGGCCAGCGCGATGCGAATCAAGCGACACGTGAGCCAGCACCAGACGGGTATCGGAAACGCATCCGAAATCCGGGTGGGCTTTGCGGAGTCAGCATCTCATTCGAGCGGGTTGATCACGAGCCCACTGAGCAGTTTCGGATAGAAGTAGGTGCTCTTGGCAGGCATCCGTTCGCCGTACTCGCTGATCGCGCGCACGTGATCCAGCGTGGCCGGCATGACGAGCGCTGCCAGAGGGAAACTCCCGACCGTCCGGATCCGACTGCAGCCCTTCGACCAACTCCGAAACACGGTGCACGTACTCAGGCTTGGGAAGGTCCTGCAGCCCGAGCAGCGATTCGATGACCAGTCGATGGAGGATACTGACACCGAGACCTTGCCAATCGGCACTGTGCTCCTGAGCGACTTGACGCATCCGGTCGCGGCCGGCGGGTGTGATGCGGGCCAGGATCCAGGTCTGATCGCGGGGAGTGTACAGTCCCAACGTGGCTTGTTCCCCTTCGATTTCAATGTCGCTCCATACCTCGCCGCCGAGTTCCGGTCCGCGCCCGATTGACTGGCAGTCAAAACAGCTTTCCAGCTTCGCGGTCAACTCCGAATGCAGCAACGCGGGCGTTCCTCGAAACAGTCGGTGCGTGGGCAGGACGAGCATGCCGGGGTCATTCATCCCGACACACATCATCAAGACGACATTCGCCGGGTGGTTGTCAGGCATCGTCTGTTTCTGTGCCAATTCATCGCGGTAGTTGCAGGCGGTTTCGTAACGATGGTGACCGTCGGCGATGAAGATCGGCTTGGCCCCCATCTCGGCGGTCAAATGCGAGATCGCCTGAACATCGGTCACCGGCCATAGGCGATGGATGACGCCAAGATGGTCGGTCGCTTCCACCGGCGTTTGATCGGCGATCTGCGCTTCGAGGTGTTCTTGCACATCATTGGCAGGATCGGGATACAGGCCGAAGATCTGGCTCAGGTTGGCTCGACAAGCCCGCATCAATTGCAGGCGATCCGCCTTCGCCGACGCGTGCGTTTCCTCGTGCGGGTAGATCGAACCCTCGCCGAAACGTTCCAACCGCGTGCGGCACATGAACCCGCGGCGCGTGTGCGTTTGACCGGCGTAATCGAAAACCTGATGGTAAACGTAGATTGCCGGGTCCGGATCGTTCTGCAGAACGCCTTCTGCGCGCCAATTCTTCAGGAATCGCGCGGCGCGCGAGTAGCGATTCGACTCGGCGTCGTCACCGGGTTCCTCGCGATTGAGAATCAACCGGATCACGTTGGCTGGGTGCTTCTCGTAAAGTTGCTCGCGCAAGCGGGCCGTCGATCACATCGTACGGCGGCGCAACAACGTCGCTCAACGAGCCAACGTGTCCGAGATCGTATCGGAGTCCGCGAAAGGCGTGGATGATCGCCATATCAATACCGGTAGTAGTCCGGCTTGAACGGACCTTCGACGGGAACTCCGAGGTACTCTGCCTGCTGGGGTGTGAGGTGAGTTAACTTGACACCCAACTGATCGAGGTGCAGTCGCGCGACCTCCTCGTCCAGCTCCTTGGGCAGGACGTGCACGCCAACTGCGTACTTGTCCGGTTCGGTCCAAAGCGCGAGTTGGGCGAGCACCTGATTGGTGAACGAGTTGGACATCACGAACGAGGGATGCCCGGTGGCGCAGCCGAGATTCACCAAACGACCCTCGGCCAACACGATCACCGAATGTCCATCGGGAAAGGTGTAGCGATCGACCAGCGGCTTGATGTTGACCTTCTTCACACCTTTCTGACCATCCAGCCAGGCCATGTCGATCTCCAGATCGAAGTGCCCGATGTTGCAGATGATCGCATCGTTCGGCATGACCTTCATGTGCTCGCCGCAGATGATGTCCCGGCAGCCGGTCGCCGTGACGAAGATGTTCCCGATCGGCGCGGCGTCCTCCATCGTCATGACCTGGAAGCCTTCCATCGAGGCTTGCAGCGCGTTGATCGGATCGATCTCGGTAATGATCACGCGTGCTCCGTAGCGTTGCAGCGAATGAGCGCAACCCTTGCCGACGTCGCCGTAACCCGCGACCACGGCCACCTTGCCGGCCACCATCACGTCGGTCGCCCGCTTGATTCCGTCGACCAGCGACTCGCGACAGCCGTACAGGTTGTCGAACTTGCTTTTCGTCACCGAGTCGTTGACGTTGATCGCCGGGACTTTCAGCGTGCCCTGACTCCATCATCTTGCGGAGCTCCTTGATGCCCGTCGTGGTCTCTTCCGTCAGACCCCGAATCCCGGACAGCAATTCGCCGATGCTTCTTGTGCACCAGCGCGGTCAGATCGCCGCCGTCATCCAGGATCATGTTCAGCGGCTGCCCGTCGGCGAAGTACAGCGTCTGCTCGATGCACCAGTCGTACTCTTCATCCGTCTCGCCCTTCCAGGCGTAGACCGGCACGCCGGTCTTCGCGATCGCCGCCGCAGCGTGGTCCTGCGTCGAGAACTTATTGCAGCTGCTCCACTGCACTTCCGCCCCCAACTCGGTCAGCGTCTCGATCAGCACGGCGGTCTGAATGGTCATGTGCAGGCAGCCGGCGATCCGGGCCCCGGCGAGAGGTTTGGAGGCCCCATACTTGTGGCGAATCGCCATCAAACCGGGCATTTCGTTCTCTGCCAACATGATCTCGCGACGCCCCCAATCGGCGAGCGAAATGTCTTTGACCTTGTAGGGTGCCTTTGTCTCAACCTGGGCCACAGCGTGTTCCTCCGATTTCGAAGAGTTGACCAGCAACTCGAAAGTGCCTCATTCTGTGTCAAACCGATCTATGATAGACGCGCGGCCGACCAACGCAAGCCGCACTCACAACAACCAAGCCGCCTGAGCCGCCTGGACAAAGGCTCGCACGAGCCGCGCATCCTTGTGCCCCGGCGACGATTCCACACCGCTCGCCGTGTCGACTCCCGTCGGCTGCAGCTGCCGTACGGCGCGCCCCACGTTCTGGGGGGTGAGACCGCCTGCTGAGCACCCAGGGCAAGTCCCCCAAAAGGGCTATATCAGGAATAAGTGCCGCCCAGTCTAGCGTCCGGCCGGTACCACCATAATGCTGCGGGTCGAGGGCATCCAGCAGCACGGCGTCGGGCAACGTCTCGAGCTGCCGGCACCTCTTCAAGTAGGCCAGGATCGGGTCGAGCCCGTCCGGGCCGCAGCGGAAAGCCCGCACGAGTTTCCGATCGGCCACATCCGCCAGGAATTCGGGGGGCTCATCGCCGTGCAACTGCACCAGATCGAGTCCTACGAGTGCAGCGATTTCCTGAATCTGCTTTGCCGATGCATTCACGAACACGCCGACCTTCCGCATTCCGGCGGGTAGTGAGCGGGCGATCTCCGCGGCCGTCTGCGGATCGAGATAGCGTTTGCTGCCGGCGTAGAAATTGAAGCCGATCGCGTCGGCACCGGCTTGCGCGACGACTTGGGCATCGTCGACACCGGTCACGCCGCAGATTTTCACGCGCCAAGGTTGCACGAGTTCGCCACCGTGTACGGACCAATCGATCAGCGGGAGCCAATCCTTCGGACCGATTTGACCACACGTGGCTCGGCGCGCACAGTGCGGAAGCAACGCGGTCACAGCGACAACGCTGCGCGAGGGTCTGCAACCCCGCACGCGGCGAGACCGTTGGTCAGCGATTTCGGTGAGGTCAGAGCCCCGCACCGAGCGGTGAGGGCGGCGAGGACGTTGTGGTTTGTCGCGAGCTTCGCCTAGCGGGAGGGTGACAACCCGTTTCCGGCCGTTGCCGCGTTCGATCCCACTGCCCCTCGCGGGGGAATCGCTGCGAACACCCCGATCAAGCGGCTCGGCGGGCCGGATAGCCGAAGCCCGAGCGAGTGTCGTTCCAGCGACGGAGGGCGACGGCGACCAGATGCCCACCAAAGGCGAGCGACAGTTTCAGCGCGGTCTGGACACGCCGCGGCTGTCCGATGAGCGGGACGTAGTCCAGGTCACACTCGGGGTCCGGATCGGTCAAGTTTCGTGTTGGCGGCACGAAGCCGTCGCGCAGCGCGAGTGTGGTCAGCGCCAGTTCGACGCTGCCCGATGCGTTGACCAGGTGACCAAGCATCGACTTGAGCGAACTGACACAGATCTCGTCCGCATGACCGGCCAGGGCCCGTCGAATTCCGCGGGTTTCCATCACGTCATTCTGTTGCGTGCCGGTCCCATGCGCGTTGACGTAACCGATTTCGGACGGATCCAATTGGCTGCGCTGGAGCGTATCGCTGATCAGTCGCGTGAGTGCTTCGCTTTCCAGGTCGAGACCGGTGACATGGTGGGCATCGGCGAGCATTTTGCCGCCAAGGATCTCGGCGTAGATCTGAGCGCCCGCGCCTGGGCATGACTGAGTCGCTCGAGAACAAACATGGCGGCTCCCTCGCCCATGACAAAACCCTTCCGGGCTCGGTCAAACGGACGGCAGGCTTCACGTGGATCATCGGCCTCGGCTAACACGCGCATCTGCTGAAAGCCCGCCGCAAAAAGGGGATCGATTGCCTCGGCGCTGCCCGCCAGGGCAATGTCACACTGGTGGTCGCGCAGCAGCCGGACAGCGCCCATGATGTCGATCAAGCCGCTGGCACAGGCGGTTGAATGGCAGATCCGCGGACCGTGAAAGCCAAACCGAGTCGCTACGTCGCAGCAGGCACTGTTGGGCAGAAACTGGTCCCAGCTGGAGACCTCCCCCGGCTCATCCGCACGTTCCGAGCCGTGCCGCTGCCGCAACCACCGCCAGTCGCCCATGTGCCCACTGACCGCGCAGGCACAGCGATGCGATTCGATATTCTGCAGATCCACCCCCGAATCTTCGATCGCCTCTTCCGCCGCCATGTGGTTCAGGTGGATCACCTTGAGTTGCTTGGGGACCGGCGGGAGGCAGTCGACCACCGCACCAATCCTGAGGTGGGCCGGAAGATCCAGATGTCGGAGTGAATCCAGCCGCTGCACACCGCTCTCACCTCGGCAAACGGCCCGCCAGCTGGTCTCGCGATCCAATCCCAAGGAAGTCACCATCCCGATGCCGGTGATCACGACCGGATCGCGGAGAAGTGGACGCCGAGGCACATTCAGCTGCAGCATTGCGGGCCATCCTGAGTTTCGTCTGTCGTCTCGGCAAGACGCGGGAACCGACGGGCGGGTATTACCCGAAAGCGTCGATTCACGCCAGTTGGCTTTCTACGCCTTTCTATGAGATTCCCTCCGCCGAACCCTTGCATGCTCCTCGATCTCCGCTAGACTGATCAACTCGCGGGAAATGGACCCAAAAACACCCAAATAACTACCAAAAAAACGGGAAATCAACCCAAACAAACGAGCAGGATCCTAGCGGGACGGAGTCTTCATCACGGGGGGAACGCCACCGATTTCGAGGGCGTTCCGAGGAGATCGCCAAACCGACCATGCCCGAGCCTCCGCAGACGCTGATTCTGGGTGAGTTTCGTCGGACGCTGGACGATCGGTATCGATTATCGATCCCGTCCGAGCTTTCGGCCCACTGGCGCGAACAGCCGGAAACTTGCGTGCTCGCCAAGGAGCGTCCGGGCTGCCTGAGCCTCTGGCAGACAGGGCAGTGGCAGCAGCACCTGGAAAGTGGAGTTCGGGTTGTTGAGAGCAAACTTCAGGCAGGCCGCCTGGGCCAACGTATTGCGGACGTGCAGTTATTCGGCCGACTGCTGTCCACACGACATCGATCCGTACCGTTGGCTGGTCGCGGTCGACTGCTGATTCCCGAGGGGTTCCGCGAATTTCTCGGAGTGGAGGCGGGAGGAGAAGTACTCGTGATCGGAGCCGCCGTTTGCATGGAGATTTGGCGGCTGGAAGCTTGGCTGGACCACCTGCAGGAACAGATCCCGCGGTTCGGCGAAATCCTGGAGGACCTCAGCAACTGACGGCGGACCTACCGAGAGCAGAACACCGGTTTTTCCAACCAAAAGGAGTTCAGGACTAGGGGCATGCTCGACAGGGCTATTGGGATTTTTCACCTGTCGGTACGTTCCGCAGGAGATGATGCGAGTCACCAGGGAGGGGGCTATTCGGCACGGAGGCCCTTTTTCCTATCCTGCCGGGCATGCCCCCAGCACCTGAACCCCGCCTTTGCACTTCCTCTCCCCATCCGCGCGGCAGAAGATCTCCGCGGACCACAGACCGTGGAACACTTACCTAGTGGGACAGTCTTCCCGTGGGACAGTCTTCCAGACTGTCGCGTTCAACGGTCTTCTAGACTGTCGCGTTCAACGGTCTTCTAGACCGTGCTCCACCACCCCTACCCCCACTACCATTCCTGCGCCGCCTGAAGTCCTGCCTCCCTTACACCCGCTTCTCGTCCTCCCCGTGCAGATCTCCCGTGGCCTGATTCCCCACGGCCACGAAGACCATCCGCAATTGGTGCAGGACAGACGTCAGCATCTCCGACTCTTCTGCGTCCAGGTTCCCGCGTGTTTTGGCTGTCAGCATGTCGAGCATGTCGATATGGTGCTTCGCCAGTTCCAGGTTGAGGATCGTTTTCTGTTCGATGGGCTCTGGAATCTGCCCCAGGGCGACCATGGCCTGGGTCGCGATCGTGGTCACAAGCCAGGGAAAGGAGGCGGGTGGCATGGTGTGTGGCGGCCCGTCGCTGGCGGATTCGGACGCGGGTTCTTGCTGGTTGCGCCTGCGACCGTTCCGCCTCGACTTGGCTCTTCCAATCTTCATCGACGATAATCTTCGGTTTGTCTTGCGGCGGTTCACTCATCGGCGAAAGGCTCCCTACTTGCGGTAGCAGTCCCGTTGGGGATCCGATTCGGGACCAATTTATGCCGTGGGCCGTTGTCCCTGTTGCTGGCAAGGGCAAGGTCGCACGACGGGATCCGGAGCGCCCGGTGGCGTCCTGACTGATCGACTGGGCAATTCTGCGTGGAGCGGCATCCCGGTCCTCAAGACCGATGCGCCTCTTGGGTTCGGTCGGATCGTGTCGCACAGCGTTGAATGGCAGCTTGCACGAAGCCGGCAAACAGCGGATGAGCGGCGGTCGGTTGTGACTTGAATTCCGGATGGTATTGAACAGCAACGAACCACGGGTGATCGGCCAGTTCAATGATCTCGACCAGGGCCCCGTCGGGACTCGTGCCGGCGAACCGAACGCCGTGGGCCTGGAACTGTTGTCGGTAAGCGTTGTTGAACTCGTAGCGGTGCCGATGGCGTTCGCTAATTTCGGTCGAACGCGTAGCATTCGGCTGCTTTGCTATCGGACTCCAGGTGAGCGGGTTGGGCTCCCAGCCGCATGGTCCCACCTTTGTCGGTGATATTCCGTTGGTCATCCAGCAGGCAAATCACCGGATGCGGGGTGTCCTTGTTGAATTCGGAGGAGTGGGCCCCGTCGAGTTGGGCGACATTGCGGGCAAATTCGATCACGGCGCACTGCATCCCGAGGCAGATGCCGAGAAAGGGGATGCCTCGTTCGCGGGCGAACCGGATCGCATCCACTTTGCCTTCGATCCCTCGTTCGCCGAAACCTCCGGGCACGAGCAGGCCGTCATAGCCGGACAACAGGCGTTCGGGCCCCTCGCGTTCGATTTCTTCGCTATGGATGCGTCCCACGCGAACCTGGGCGGCGTGATGGACCCCGGCGTGATCCAGCGACTCGTAGATCGACTTGTACGCGTCCCGATGTTCGGCGTACTTTCCGACGACGGCGATCGAAATCTCATGCCGAGGGTTTCGCAGGCGGTGCAGTAGTTCATGCCAATCGTCCATCCGCAGGGGTTTGGCACGCAGCTTCAGACGATTGACGATCAGCTCATCCAGGCCGTGATTCACAAGACTCAACGGCACTTCGTAGATCGAGAAATCCTTGTCCTTTTCTTCGATTACGGCTTCGAGCGGCACATTGCAGAAGAGGGCGATCTTGTGGCGATCGTCCAGGCTGATCGATCGTTCGGTGCGACAGATCAGCATGTCCGGCTGAATACCGATCTGTCGCAATTGCCCGACGGAATGCTGCGTCGGCTTGGTTTTGAGTTCGGCGGCCGCTTTCAGATAGGGCACCAGGGTCAGGTGGATGTACAGGCAGTTTTCCTTGCCCACATCCAGGGCGAATTGCCGAATTGCCTCGAGAAACGGCAGGCTTTCGATGTCGCCCACCGTCCCGCCAATCTCGGTGATTACGACATCGACATCCTCGTCCGCCACCTTGTGGATCACGCCCTTGATTTCGTCGGTGATGTGCGGAATCACCTGCACGGTCTTACCCAGAAACTCCCCGCGCCGCTCCTTTTCAATCACGGATTGATAGATCTGTCCGGTCGTGTAGTTGCTGTCGCGTGTCAGGGACTGCCGGTAAACCGTTCGTAGTGCCCCAGGTCCAGATCGGTTTCACTGCCGTCATCCAGTACGTAGACTTCTCCGTGCTGGTAGGGGCTCATCGTCCCCGGATCGACATTGATATAGGGATCCAGTTTCTGCATCCGAACCTTCAGGCCACGCCGCTCCAGCAGCATCCCCACGGAGGCGCTGGTCAGTCCTTTGCCCAGAGAGCTCACGACTCCCCCTGTCACAAAAATATGCTTACTCACGCCATCAAGCTCCATCGGCAGAGGGTATCGGAAGGCAACGGAGAGCGGATGCGATTCGCGCCCGGCGAAACCAGAAGTGATCGCGGCGACAACGCAGCGACCGCCGGCAATCATCAAGATCGCGCGGGCAGCCGCTCACGGCCATGTGCGATCAGGCCGCCATTGTACGCCGTCGATGGCGCTCGACAAAGGCCCGATAATCGGCCGCGGTATCAATCCCCACGGACGATTCCCGCACCAGGCCAACCATGATCGGATAGCCGGCCTGCAGGACGCGCAGTTGTTCCAGCTTCTCCGCTTGCTCGAGCGGCGCCGGCGGCAGCGAGGCGAATTGCAGCAGAAACGTACGACGGTAGGCGTACAAACCGATATGCTGCAGGAAGAGGGGGGGCTCGGCCTGGAGCCACGCATCATCCCAGTCGCGGACAAAGGGAAGACAGCTGCGGCTGAAGTAGAGCGCTCGACCGCTCCCGTCGCAGACGACTTTGACACAGGCCGGATCGAACAACTGTTCCCGCGAACGAATGGGGGTCGCCAGGGTCGACATGACCGCTTCCGGGTGTCGCTCGAGCAATTCGATCGCCAGATCGATTGACTCTCCTGCCAGTTCCGGTTCGTCCCCCTGCACGTTGACAATCACGTCCACTTCGGACAGCCGGGCCGCCATTTCGGCGACACGGTCCGTGCCACTCGCAGCCGCCGGATCGGTCCATTCCGCACGCCCTCCGAAACGACGGACTTCCTGCGATGAGCTCCCGGTGATCCGCTGCCACACAGATCCCTGCGGGCGCCGAGCCGCGCAGGCCGCCTCGAACGTGTGTTGCAGCAGAGACTTGCCGGTCTCGCGCAGCAGCAACTTGCGCGGCAGGCGCGTGGAGTGCAGTCGCGCGGGGATCACCAGGTAACTGGTCAAAGCGGTCGGAGGCTCGATTTCGTGAGCGTTCATGGGCCGTTTTGTATGCCAATTGCCCCGTGTCCGGCAAGACGAAACAACCCGCAGAATTCGTGCGTGTGGCCCGGAGGATTGAGGTAGACTCGAGAAAAGGCGACTCGCCCCATCAGTGGCTCGAGCGAACAATAGCGGCGTCCCAGACGAACTACCCCTCGAGAACGAACTACGCTGGGACCGGTCGCATCGAACCTCGGGAGTACGGATCATGTGCGGAATTGTCGGCTATATCGGTTCACGGGATGCCTCCGAATTCCTGGTCGAAGGCCTCAAACGGCTGGAATACCGCGGTTACGACAGCGCCGGCATCGCCACCGTGAACGGGAGCTGCCAATTCCAGGTAACCAAAGCCGTCGGCCGCATTCAGGCCCTGGCCGATAAGCTGACCGAACAACCCACCAACGGCTCGCTCGGCATCGGCCACACGCGCTGGGCGACCCACGGACCGCCCAATGAAGAGAACGCACACCCGCACATGGGGGGCAACGACTGTGGTCGCCGTGGTCCACAACGGCGTGATCGAAAACTACCAAGGCATCAAGGAAAAACTGATCTCCCTGGGTTTCTCCTTTCAGTCAGCGACGGATAGCGAGGTGATTGCGCACCTGATCGCGTACCATCTGCAGTCGGTTTCGGAGGGGCTGGCGGAGCAGCCGTTGGAGACGCACGAGCTGTTGTTGACGGCCGTCAAATCGGCCCTGGCGGAACTGCGGGGGACGTACGGGTTGGTGGCGATCTTCCGCGATCACCCGGAGGTAATGATCGCCGCTCGACTGGGCAGCCCGCTGGTGGTGGGAGTCGGAGACCGGGAGCATTTCGTCGCCAGCGATACGTCGCCGCTTGGCTGGTTACACCGACCGGATCGTGTATCTCGCCGACCACCAGATTGCCATGATTCGAGCGGATGGGCTGCGCGTGACGCACCGAGATCAGGGGCAGATCAAACCGAACGTCCGCGTCTTGGATCTGGACAGCAGTGTCGTGACGCTGGACGACGAGTATCCCACATTTCATGCTCAAGGAAATCTTCGAGCAGCCGCAGTCGTTGCGTGACACGATGCGAGGTCGTTTGAGTAGTGACGACGCGACGGCGATGTTTGGCGGCCTCAATCTGACACCACGCCAACTGCGTCGGATCAACCGCGTCATTCTGACAGCGTGTGGGACAAGCTGGCACGCCGCGTTGGTCGGTGAGTACCTGATGGAAGAGTTCGCCCGCCTGCCGGTGGAGGTGGAGTATGGAAGTGAGCTCCGCTACCGGAATCCGCCGGTCGATTCCGACACGATCCTGTTCTCGATCACGCAGAGCGGAGAAACGGCCGACACGCTGGCGGCGCAACGCGAGATGAAGCGCAAGGGCCATCCGACGCTTGCGATCTGCAACGTTGTCGGCAGCACGATCGCGCAGGAGGCCGATGGGGGTGTCTATCTGCATGCCGGCCCGGAGATCGGGGTCGCGTCGACGAAGGCCTACACTTCGCAACTGGCCGTCCTAACGATGCTCGCCCTGTACTTTGGGCGACTGCGTCACTTGAGCTTTGGCGCGGGGCAACGGATCATTCGGGCGCTGCATGAGCTACCGGACCGCGTCAGCGAAGCGCTGCAGTCGAATGACCAGGTTCGGCGAATCGCCGAGAAGTATTTCAACTGCGAAACGTTCCTCTATCTCGGTCGCCAGTACAATTTCCCGACGGCGTTGGAAGGCGCATTGAAACTCAAGGAAATCAGCTACATCCACGCCGAGGGCTATCCGGCCGCCGAGATGAAGCATGGTCCGATCGCGCTGGTCGACGAATCGACTCCCAGCGTATTCGTCATGCCTCAGGGCCTGGTTTACGAGAAGGTGATGGCGAATCTGGAGGAGATCAAGGCTCGCGGTGGTCCCGTGATCGCGATCGCCGGGTACGGTGACCGGCAAGTCGAAGAGTTGGCCGACGATGTGATCCACGTACCGGATGTCGAGGATTTCCTGCAGCCGATCGTCACGATCATTCCGCTGCAGCTGTTGGCCTACCACATCGCATTGCTGCGCGGCTGCGACGTCGACAAACCGCGAAACCTGGCCAAGAGTGTGACGGTCGAATAGGACAAGGCGCGGTGACACAGGTTTCGCCGCGGCTTTTCGCATCACGCGGGTCGAAGCGTGCGTCCCCTCATCCATCGCCGAGCGTTTCTCTTCGCCGCAGGATGTGGTGATAGTGTTGGGCGAATCGGTGTGCCTCATCCCGCACGTACTGCAGCAGTCGCAGTGCGTAAGCGTGTCGACTGAGACGCAGGGGCTCGGCTTGGTTCGGCAGGAACAGCTCTTCCTCTCGTTTCGCGAGCGAAAGCACGACCGGGGGAGAGATGCGCAGCTCCTGCGAACGCCGCCATCGCGGCGTTCAGTTGGCCTTTTCCGCCGTCGATCAGCAGCAGATCGGGAAAGGCGATTCCTTCGTCCTGCAGCCGGTGGAAGCGGCGGGCAACGACTTCGTGAATACTGCGAAAATCATCCACCCCCGCAACATGACGGATCCTGTACCGACGATAACCAGGTTTGAACGGCAGCCCATCGATGAACTGCACGAGACTGGCGACCGTCTGGTCACCTCCCAGATGAGCGATATCGACGCCTTCGATGGTCCGCGGCGTAGATGCCAGCTTCAGGACTTTCCGCAGACCGGCGAGCCCTTTCTTCGGGTCGATGAAGAAGACTTCCGGTTGGACGTGCGTCTCGAGTTCCCCGCGCTGGTCGAGCGTCTCGAGCATGCGGATCTCGTCGCGTAACCGAGCTGCTCTTTCAAACTCCAGTTCCGCGGCAGCTTGTTTCATCTCGCCGTACATCTGCTGCAGCAGTCGGCTCTTTCCGCCTTCCAGAAACAGCTGCAACCGCTTGATGTCGCGTCGGTAATCCTCCTTGGAAATCCGCACGTTGCAGGGCGCAGTGCACTGATCGATACTGGCGAGCAGGCAAGGTCGGAACCACTGCCACCGCGGATCACTTTCTTCGATATCGAGACTACAGGTCCGAAACTTGAAGATCCGCTGCAGAACCTGAACGGCGCCACGCAGGGAACCGGCATTGGCGAAAGGACCATAGAGTTTGACGCCCTTGTCGCGTGGTTCGCGGGTCACTTCCACCCGGGGGAAATCTTCCCGCGTCGTGATCATCAGGTAAGGGAAGGTTTTGTCGTCTTTCAGCTCCTTGTTGTACTTGGGCTGCACATCTTTGATCAATCGCGATTCCACGAGCAGTGCATCGACTTCGCTTTCGCACTCGATGTAGTCGGCATCTCGAATCTCCTGGACCCAGTACGCCGTCCGCGGTTCTTCGGCTGCTTGCTTGAGGAAATAGCTGCCCGCCCGGTTTCGCAGATTGGTGGCTTTGCCGACGTAGATCACGCGGCCCGCAGAGTCTTTCAGCAGGTAAACGCCTGGCGTGGTGGGAAATTCCCGCACCTTCGCGGCTGCCTGCTGGAAAGCCGTCATGCGAGGTGCGTTCCGGAGTTGGCTCCGAGGGAGGATCCGGATTGGCAACAGGTTCGGACATCATAGAAAAGACGGTGAGTGGATGATTCGCCGGATGGACGCCGGCGCGGGCGTTCCTTCATCCCGCGCAGAGGTTTTGCAGTTTGTAAGTGTTGGTTTTGCCAAAGGGAAGAAGCAGGAGTCACTCTCCCTCCGGGAAAGTCGGGCCGTCAGCCTCGGTGAGGGCGGTGCGGGCACAGTCGACGCATGTTGGTCGTGCCACAAGACCCTCCCCGGCCGCTGACGCGTGCGCCCTCCGCACAGCGCGGGAAGGTGCTGTAACTTTTTCCGAGCCAGGAAGTTCAAAACGGTACGACCTCCGCAGGAAGCTCGCACAGCCTTGCAAGTGCTTGATTCGAACGAACCGGACGACTCCCTCAGACCGACTCCGCAAACGCCTGCAGATCGCGTCCCATGTCGCGCAGCCGGTCGTCCATTTGCTCGCGTGCCAGCTGCATATCGGACAGTTGTTCGGGCGCGACGTACGTGAACAGGTAGAATTTGACCTTGGGCTCCGTGCCCGAGGGTCGCACGGCGACATAGTTGCCGGTCTCCGCCAGGTCCAGGAAGATCAGATCGCCGGTGGGTCCGGCCAGCGCCTCCGACGTCGAGCGGTCGCCGCCGGGGCCGATGGTCGTCTTGGTCATCAGTTGGTAGTCCCGAATCGCGGCCACCGGAAGCCCCCCAGAGCCTCGGGCGGCGCCGTGCGGAACTTACTCATCAGCGCCTTCATTCGCGTCATTCCTTCTGAGCCGGGCATCTGCTGGTTGATCAACCCTTCCGCATGGTACCCGTGCTGCCAGAAGAGCGATTCCAGCTTCTCGTGGAGCGACTGCCCGCGATCCCCAACGGCCGCCGCCAGTTCTGCCATCAGCATACAGGCGACTGCGCCGTCTTTATCGCGAGCATACTGTCCGACCAGGTATCCATGTGATTCCTCGGCCCCAAACAGGAACTGTTCCGGACCAACTTCATCCATCACGCCGGCGATCCACTTGAAACCCACGAGCAGATCGCCGTACGTCTTCACGCCGTAGGAATCGGCGATGCGTCGGAGCATGATCGCTGGTGACGAGCGTTTTGACGAGATAGTGGTCGGGGGTGAGCGTGCCGGACTTCTGTGCTTGTTCCAGCACGTAGTCGGCCAGCAAGGCGCCCAGCTGGTTGCCGTTGAAGGTACCCCAGGGCCCGGTCGGATCGGTCGTCAGCGGTGCAGCACATCCCAGTCGATCGCAATCGGGGTCGGAAACCAGAATCAGTTCGGCGCGGACTTCTTTCGCCCGTTCGATGATCGAGTCGAAGACCGCGGCATTCTCCGGATTCGCGACATGGTTCGGCACATTGGGAAAATCGCCATCCGGCTGCGCGTGGTCGGCGAAAACTTCCAGATCCTCGAAGCCGTCCGCCTTCATTGCCGGAACGGCCGCACTCGCTCCCACACCATGCAGTGGTGAGTAGATCACCTTCAATCGCCGCGGGCCCGGGTGGGCCTGGGCCTTCAGCTGCACTCAGGAAGGCCGCGTCGACTTCCGCTGTGCACAATTCAATCTGCCCTTCCGCCAGAGCCGTATCGAAGTCGGCGCGTTCGATCGCGCCGACATTCATCACCCGGTCGATCACGCCCTTGTCGTGCGGAGGCAGAATCTGGCCGCCGGTCGACCAGTAGACTTTCACGGCATTGTCACTGGGTGGATTGTGGCTGGCGGTAACCATGATGCCGCAGGAACACTGCTTGTACCGCACCAGGAAAGACAGCTCCGGCGTGCTGCGGTAGTCATCCAGGAAATAGACACGGAAGCCGGCTGCGACCATGATCTCGGCGCACAACCGGGCGAAATGCGGCGAGTTGTGCCGCGTATCGTAGGCAATCGCGCAGGACAGAGCTCCCTCATCACCGGCCTGTTGCCGGACGTATTCGGCCAGGCCCTGGGCACTTTCGCCAATCGTCCGATCGTTAATCGCGTTCGAACCAATCGGGTACATCCGTCCACGCCGCCCCCCGGTTCCGAACGGGATGATCGTCCAGAAGGCATCATCCAGCTCCTTCCATTGGCCCGCGGCCAGATGTTCCGCCACTTGCGCAGCGTAGGGCGCATATCGTGACTCCGTCAGCCATGTGCGAATGTTGGTGACTGCTCCGGACGAGAGCCGTTGGTCCGCCGCCGCGGCCTCCAATTGCTGCATCGCTTGCTGTTGGTCAAAACCTTCGGTGGTCTCGGGCATGTCTTATCACCTCGTGCGGCTGGATCAAAATCAAGGGAACGCTTTCCGGCGCGCTCACCGCGGATTCTACGCCGTGCGGTGCGGACCGTTCAACCACCAGCGGCTGTCAGAGAACGTTTTGTGCGTTATGCTTCACAAGAATTGCATCCACCGGAAAGCCGGCGAGTTTCATCCTGGAGACCAATCATCGTGAGCCAACAGCCGATTATCAGCGTGTCGGGCCTTCGCGGAGTCGTCGGACGGACATTGACGCCGGAAATTGCGACGCGTTACGTGTGCGCTTTCGCCGAGACATCTGCCGCCGGGCCCGCTGGTCATCACGCGAGACGGTCGGGCCACCGGGCGAATGCTGGCCGACGCAATCCGTGCCGCCTTATGTGCCGTAGGGCGTGACGTGATCGACGCCGATGTCGCCGCAACGCCCACCACCGGAATCCTGGTCCGGCAACACAAGGCAGCGGGGGGGATTCAGGTTTCTGCCAGCCACAATCCCGCAGAATACAACGGAATCAAACTATTCGGCCGCGATGGACGCGTGATTTCCGACGCGGCCGGCCAGCCGGTGTTGGCACGCTACCGTCAGTCCGACACCACCGGCGTGGGTCGACCACTCCCAAGTCGGCCAGGGACAGGCAGGAGAAGGATCCGGCGGAGGAGCATCTTCGACTCGTGCTGGAAACGGTCGACGTAGAGCGCATTCGGCGGCAGAAGTACCGCGTTCTGCTGGATTCCAATCACGGGGCCGGTGGCCTGCTCGGACGAAGACTGCTGGAAGAACTCGGGTGCGAGCTGACGCAGATCGGCTCGTGTCCCGACGGTCAGTTCGAACACCCGCCCGAACCCACGGCAGAGAATCTGAGCGAGATTTCCCAGGCGATACGCACGCAACAGGTCGCTGCCGGCTTCTGTCAGGATCCGGACGCCGACCGCCTGGCGATCATCGATGCGACCGGCCGGTATTTGGGGGAGGAGTACACGTTGGCGATCGCGGTCCACCAGATCCTGCGACATCGGCTCGGCCCGATCGTCACCAACTGTTCCTCCAGCCGCATGTCGCAGGATCTGGCCGACCAGTTCGGGGTGGAGCTGTTTCGTTCGAAGGTCGGCGAGGCGAACGTCACGGAGATGATGATCCAGCAGAACGCGGTATTCGGTGGCGAAGGCAATGGCGGCCCGATCGATCCGCGCGTCGGCTACGTCCGCGACAGTTTCGTCGGAATGGCCATGGTATTAGATGCGATGGCGGAGCGAGATTGCACCGTGGCGCAGCTTGCCGACGAACTGCCCCGATATGCGATCCATAAGACGAAAGTGACGCTGGAGCGAGAACAGATCGCCGAGCGGCTGGAGCGGCTGTCATCCTGCTTTCCGGCAGCGGATGCGAGTCGACTCGATGGCTTGCGATTTGACTGGCCCGACCGCTGGCTGCTGGTCCGCGCCAGCAACACGGAACCGATCGTGCGACTGGTCGCGGAGGCGAAGACGCAGCAAGTCGCGCAGGCACTCTGCACGCAAGCGGCCGAGCGGTTGTCGGGGTAAGCAGGCCCGATGGGCGTCGAAAAGAGCCACCTCGTTCTCCGCGTCCTCCCTTGGGGGCCCCCCCTTCGGCCACCTGCCCCCCCGGCGGTGGCCGCCTTGCCAGGGAACAGGCCTTCTTTGTCGCCGCCCACTCAGCCGATGCGGTCTTTGCCCATGTAGGCGCGCAGGACTTCCGGCACGATGACGGTGCCATCCGCTTGCTGATGGTTTTCCAAGATCGCAATCAGGGCACGGCTGATGGCCACGGCGGTGCCGTTCAACGTGTGGACAAATTGCGTGCCTTTTTCGGCTTTCTTTTTGTAGCGGACATTCAGCCGGCGAGCTTGGTAGTCGGTGCAGTTGGAGGTGCTGGTGACTTCGCCCCATTCGCCCTTGTCGCCTCGACCAGGCATCCAAGCTTCCAAATCAAATTTCCGGTAGGCCGGGGCGCCCAAATCGCCGGTCGCCGTGTCAACCACGCGATAGGGAATGCCCAGGCCGTCGAACAATTCGCATTCCAGGTCACAGAACGAATCCAACATCGCCTCGCTCTGATCGGGCAGCGTAAAAGCGAACATCTCGACTTTGGTGAACTGGTGTACGCGATACAGTCCCCGTGTCGCGCGACCGTGTGCGCCGGCTTCCGTGCGGAAACAGTGGCTGATCCCACAGATCTTGATGGGCAGCTGCTCGTCAAGAAACGTGACTCCTTCGTAGTAGCCCCCCAGCGTAATTTCGGCTGTGGCAATCAGACTCAGGTTCGTGTCGGCCACGCTATAGATCTGCGTCTCGGACCCACGAGGGATGAAACCGATGCCTTCCAGGACATCATTTCGAGCCAGATCCGGGGTCGTGGTCAGCGTGAATCCTTCGCGCTGCAGTAATTCCAGGGCATAGCGCTGCAGCGCCAGTTCGAGCAGGACGGCATCGTTCTTCAGGTAGTAAAACCCGTGCCCGGTGACTGCGCGAACCCGCTTCAAAATCGAACAGATCCAGCTTCTCCCCCAACGCGACGTGATCCAGGGGCGTGAAATCCCAGGAGCGGGGCTGGTGGCGTCCCCGCTTTCGCTCCTGATTCGCCCGATCATCGGTTCCGATGGGTGCCTCCGGATGCGCCATGTTGGGGATGGCACGTTGAATCGTCGTCAATTCGGACAGCAGCGTCTCATATTCCAGCTGCGTCTGGTCCTTTTGTTCGCGAAGCTGGCGCCCCTGTTCCTTCCGCTCTTCACGCTGTTCGGCCGTCTTGGCTTGCCCAATCGTTTTGGAGATCGCATTGGCCTGTCGGTTCAATTCCTGGACCTGCTGCAGTTTCTCGTGGCACAGTTGGTCCAGTTCCAGGAATCGGGCTACGTCGGCCACGAGTCCCCGGTGTTGGCAATTCTGCTGCACGGCGTCCGCGTGTTCCACAATAAATTTTCGATCGAGCATCTCGTGATTCCCTGTGCAAAGGCCGGCGGTGATCCCGAACGGGTTTGCTCCACCTCTTACCTAGAATCGCCTCCCACCGTGGCAGGTGGAACGTGACTGAGTTCTTCCCACAGAAAGGCGCTGCTGCGAATTCCGCGATGGAAATCGGCCAAACAGAACTTCTCATTCGGGCTATGTGTGTTGTCATCGTCCAGTCCCCAACCGAGCAGCAGCGTATCGACGCCCAGTTTATCGGCGAACGAGTTGACAATCGGGATCGACCCTCCTTCGCGGATGAAGACCGGCGATCGTCCAAAGCCTCGGTCAATTGCCCGCGCCGCGCCATCGATGAACGGACTTTCCAACGGCACCACGAGTCCCGGTGCATGGTGCATTTCTCGCAGCTCCATTTCGATCCCGGTCGGACACAGATCCTGCAGCATCTTGCGCAGACTGGCGGCAATGCGTTGGGGATCTTGATGCGGCACGAGTCGGAAGCTGAACTTCGCCGAGGCCCGTGCGGGTAGCACGGTCTTGGCTCCTTCCCCCTGGTAACCGCTCGTCAATCCATTGATATCGAATGTCGGGCGAGCCCAACGACGCTCGAGCGTGGAGTAACCGGTCTCGCCACGCAGTGCGGCGACGCCCAACTGTTCCCGGAATTTTTCTTCCTGAAACGGCAAGGCGGCAAACTGCTGCCGCTCTCGATCCGTCAGCGGTTCTACGTCGTCGTAGAAGCCAGGCACCTGCACTCGACCTTGCTCATCGACCAGGGCGGCGAGCATGGCACAGAGGGTATTGGCCGGATTGGCGACGGCACCACCAAACACGCCGGAGTGCAGGTCCTGTCGCGGCCCGCGCAGCAGCAATTCGAAGTAAGCGATCCCGCGCAATCCGTAGGTGATCGCCGGCTGATCGCGACCGAACTGGCTACTGTCGCTGACGACGACAATGTCACAAGCCAGTTTCTCGCGGGCCTCTGCCGTCTCGAGGTACTGATTCAGAGCCTCGCTGCCGACTTCTTCTTCCCCCTCGATCAAGAATTTCACCTGCAGCGGTAGTTGACCCGCGGTTTCGATCCACGCCTGAACGCTCTTCACATGCGTCAGCATCTGCCCTTTGTCGTCGGTCGCTCCTCGCGCATACAGGTTGCCGTCTCGTCGAGCGGGTTCGAAAGGCGGGGAAATCCACTCGTCCAACGGATCGGGCGGCTGCACGTCGTAGTGTCCGTACACTAACACGCGCGGCCGCCCCGGCACCGGCGGCGACTGGGCAAAAACCAACGGATGGCCACCATTCTGAATCAGTTCGGTCTCCAGGCCCAATCGCTGAAACTGCCCTCGAACCCACTCGGCGGCACGGTCGATTTCCGACCGAAATGCGGGATCGGTGCTGACACTCGGGATCCGCAGAAGCTCGCAAAGATCTTCCTCGAACTGATTTTTTTGTTGTTCCAAATATTGATCGAGCGATGCCATAACGAGTTTTCCCGTGGTACGGATAACGGAGACCAGGAAGCCGGGGCAACCGGATTCGGTCGCCGGATCAACCAGCATACGGCGACCGACGCGAGGCCGGAATAGTACTTCCCTGGCGTTTACTTACAAATATATAATGAGGATCGGTTGCTCGAGACACGCACCGTGTGTCGGGTTGCACAAGGCCGGTTCCGGCGATTCTGGATTGATTGTTGCTCGGCGAATCAACCAGGTTGACAAGCGGAAGCCCGTGAACGTTCCACGAAATGCCGCCGCCGCTTGTCACACCAGTTGCGCAACCGCGAATCGATAGACGCCCCGGCATGTCAAATCTCGGTTCCGGATAGGGTTGGGTCCTCCATGTCGAACGCAGCCGTCGCTCACGCCGAAGAGGTCGTCGTCAAGAAAGAAAAGAAGAAGCAGCGGAGTCGACCCAAACGACAACCGCGGTACCACGTGATCCTGTGGGATGACGATGAGCATTCCTACGATTACGTGATCCGGATGATGCAGGAACTATTTGGCCACACCTATGAACGAGGGTACCAACTCGCCAAGGAAGTCGACTCGGCAGGCCGCACAACCTGCCTGACCACGACGCTGGAACATGCCGAGTTGAAACGCGATCAGATTCATGCGTATGGCCGTGACTCACTGATTGCTTCCTGCAAGGGTTCCATGTCGGCGTCGATCGAAGCGGAAACTTGATTCGATTCGCTCGGATCGTCGCAACAGGACCCCATCATGCCGCCAGCTAGGCTGAAGACCTTGACCTTGGGCTGCAAGGTCAATCAGTACGAGACCGAGTACGTACGCCAAGGCTTGATCGAAGGCGGGCTCTTTCGCAATGCGCGTGCCGCACGAAACGGCCGAACTGTGTCTCGTCAATACGTGTACGGTCACGCGGGAGAGCGATGCCAAAAGTCGACAGGCGATTCGACGCTCTGGCGCAGACAATCCGGAAGCACGCTTGATCGTAATGGGCTGTTACGCAACTCGCGCACCCGCGGAACTGGCGGCCCTGCCGGGCGTCTCCGAGGTCGTGACGGACAAGCGGGAACTGCCCGATCTTTTGAAGCGTCTGGGGGTCGTGGAAATCCCCGAGGGAATCTCCCGCTTCGGCGATCGACATCGCGCGTTTCTCAAAGTGCAAGACGGTTGCCTGCTCCGCTGCAGCTACTGCATCATTCCCTTGGTGCGTCCGACCATGACCAGTCGCCCGCCGCCACAAATCGTGGCGGAGACAAAACGACTCGTGGCGAACGGATACCGGGAGATCGTGCTGACGGGAATCCACTTGGGACATTACGGTGTCGAGCAAAACCGTGGAAAACCAAAGCCGCAATGGGTCCGCCTTTCCAGCTTGCTGCGAGAACTGGTCCAGTTGGAAGGCGATTTTCGGATTCGACTGTCGAGCGTCGAGGCCAGCGAAGTCACACGGGAATTGCTCGAAGTGATGGCCGACTTTCCGGACAAAGTCTGCCCTCATTTGCACATCTGCCTGCAGAGCGGCTCGGACCAGATCCTGCGGCGGATGAAACGTCGCGGAGGTCGCCAGCGACTGCTCGATCGTTGCCGCCTGGCTCAGGAGTTTCTCCACAAGCCGGCGCTGACCACCGATGTGATTGTCGGTTTCCCAGGAGAAACCGAAGCGGATTTTGAACAGACCTGCCCGTTGTCGAAGAAATCGGCTTTTCCAAGGTCCATGTCTTTCCGTTCAGCGCTCGACGGGGCACACCGGCATTTGACCTGCCGGACCCCGTCCCGCCCCCGGTGCGTACGGAACGTTGCCGTCGGCTGGCCGTTCGGGCCGCTCAGCAACGGAACCGCTATTTCCACTCGCTGGTGGGCGAACCGCTCTCCGTGCTGATCGAAGCCACAGGCACCGGATCGGCCTGGTGCGCAAGTCGGGACCGCTTGCCGCTATGCCCCCGTAATTCTCGATGCCGACGCCCGTCCGCTAGGCTCCGTCGTGACGGCGACGGCCACCCACCTGGATGATGGATTCGTCGTGGCGGGATAGCGGTTGAGACCGTGCCTGGACTCGGTGGGGTGTTCTTGCCGCCCTTAGCAAGCCCGAAACACAGGAATAGAACGCGGACATAGGCGGATGCCGCGGACGAGCGCGGATCGGAAGCACGGAGACCCGTGCTCGGCTCGACGCGAAGGGCAGGTGCCTGCCGATCGCCCCGGCTCTTCGCCTCTTGATGCCTCCGTCACCTTCGCGCTGATCCGCCTGCATCCGTATTCTCCTTCCCCGCATCCTCCTTCATCCGCCTTCATCCGCATTCATCCTCCTTCATCCGCATTCATCCTCCTTCATCCGCATTCATCCGCATTCATCCGCCTTCATCCCGCATCCTCTCTTCTCCGCGTTCATCCGCGGCATCCGCCTATGTCCGCGTTCTCATTCCTTCCGACTTTCCTTTCCCTGTGGATACTGGCAATCAACACCCACGAGATTTGGGCACTGCCCGCGTGATTTCGGCTGGTGCACGCGTGCGGAAAACGCCCTGGCCACGACCGCAGGCCTCTGTTAGACTCCGCCCCGAAATTTCTGAGAACGCTCTATGCGCAGGAGAGGTTGCATGCTGTCGCCGCTGTCTTTTCGAACCTGGGGCATTACTACCTTGGTCAGTCTTTGCGATCACTGGAAACAGTTTGGCGAAACCGCCATGGCAACTGGTCTCTTTTCGCCGGGTGGAGGCAGACCCACAGAAACGGTACGAATTGTCCGAGCAAGCTGGTCCCTGGCTGATCTTCGCAGCATCGTTTGCGGGCGAGGGATCGGCGGAGGACGCGCACGAATTGATGCTGGAGTTGCGCAAAAAGCACAAGCTTCCTGCCTATATCCACAGTCAGCAGTTCGATTTTACGCAGCAAGTGCAGGGGATTGGGATCAATCCGGACATGACCCCCAAGCAGATGCGATACGATAAGGCAGGCGTATTCGAGGAGTACGCGGTTCTCGTGGGCGACTTCGTGTCGGTGGACGACCCGGATTTGCAGAAGACTCTCAAGGAGCTCAAATACGCCCGCCCCGAGTGTCTCTCGAATTTGGACCAGCGTAAGACGCAACGTTTTGCTGGATTGCGTGAGTTGCAGCGACGGATCACGCGCGACCGCAGCCGTCAATCGAAAGGGCCGATGGGCAACGCCTTCGCGGTTCCCAATCCGCTGTTGCCGAGTGAGTACTTTGCCCCGAAGGGCGTCGATTCTCTCGTGCTGCGGATGAACGAAGATGTGCCACACAGCCTGCTGGACTGCCCGGGGCGGTACACGGTGCGAGTGGCCACGTTCCGGGGGAATATCATCATCGATCAGCGCAAGGTGGAGGCAATTGAAAACGGCGGCAAGATGGCCAGTCGCCTGGAGAAGGCAGCCATCGAGGCCCATCGTCTGACAGAGGAGTTACGCAAGCAGGGCGTGGAGGCGTACGAATTTCACGACCGGCATGAGAGCATTGTCACCGTGGGCAGCTTCCAGTCGATCGGCCGTCCCCGATCCGATGGAAAGCAGGAGATGAACCAAGCGGTCCTGCGCGTCATCCAGCAGTATTCGCCCAGACAGCAGGCGCTCGTTGATCCCTCCGGCCGCGCCGTCGCGGGGCTGCAGCCCCGAACGCTGGGTGGCATCCCCTTCGACGTGCAACCCTGGCCGGTCGAAGTCCCCAAGCGTTCGATCGCGACCGATTACGCGCGAAAATGAGAGACACCGAGCGGAAAAGCAAATTGGAATCATGCTGGTACTCGGCACGAAAAACGTAAAAAAAGGACGCGAGCTGCAAGAGCTGCTCGCGCCTTTCCAGATCGGTCTACAGACACTGGCGGACTACCCGGATGCGATCGATGTTGTGGAAGACGGAGATTCGTTCGCCGCCAACGCCGCGTTGAAGGCAACGCAGCAGGCACGTCACCTAGCGCGGTGGGTAATCGGCGAAGACAGCGGAATCTGTGTCGACGCACTCGACGGCGCACCAGGTATCTACTCCGCCCGATACTCCGGCCCGCAAGCGACGGACGAGAAGAACAACCAGCATCTTCTCACACAGCTTCAGAACGTACCTCGGAAGCAGCGCACGGCATACTACGTATGCCACATCACGCTGTCCGATCCCCAGGGGAGCATTCACGTGGATTGCGAAGCCTGCTGCCGCGGCCGGATCCGCTTCCAGCCGGCCGGGTCTGCCGGTTTTGGCTACGACCCGTTGTTTGAAATCGTGGAATATCACCGAACGTTTGGTGAGTTAGGTGGAGCGGTCAAGTCGGTGCTGAGCCATCGGGCGCGCGCGATGCGGCTGTTCCTGCCCCAGGTGGTGGAGTTAGTAGAGCGCGGCGTCGCGTTGTAGCCGGTCGTTACTGCTTCACGTCGTAGCAGAACAACAGTTCCTGGTCGCGCAGAAACAGTTTGCCGTCGACGATCACCGGGTGTGTCCAGATCCGGCCGCGCGGTTTGCGTTGCTCGGTCTGCGGTTCCAGGACAAACCGACCCTTCTCATTCCAGCCGTTGGGGGTCGCTTCCGCCAGCACAACTTCGCCTTCATCTTCGCTCAGGCAATACAGCATCCCGTCGGCAAAACCAACGGCGCCCTTGCCCAAGGCGCTCCGTTCACGCCAAACCTGTTCGCCGGTCAACCATTCCTGGCAGACCCAACCGGGTCCGTCAGAATGACCGTAGAGATGGCCTTCGTAGAGCAGCACGCCACCGTGATGGTTCTTCATCACTTTCTTGGCCTTTGCGTCGTAGACCTCTGTCACCTCGTTGTTTTCGCCCAACTTCAGCAACATGCAACCGACGCCGTAGCCGGCGGTGACGTAGACGTAGCCGTCGTGGTAGATCGGCGTGGGAATGACGGCCACGCGGCCCGGCCAATCCACTTGCCACAGCATCTTTCCGGAATCGGCCTCGATTCCCACCACGCTCTCCTTGGTCATTTGCACGTACTGCCGAGTGCCCTGGTGCTCGGCAAGCACCATGGACACGTACTGCGCACCATCGGTGAATTCCTGGGACTGCCAGAGCTTGTCGCCGGACAGTTTATTCAACGCGACCATCGCACCCTGATCGCCGCCCGGCGTGCAGACGACCTGATTGCCGTCAACCAGCGGAGATTCGGCGTAACCCCATTCCGGAATCGAACCTCCCAAGTCACTCATCTGCTTGTGCCAGACCACCTCCCCGTCATCGGTCCGGGCACAAATCAAATCTCCTCGGCCGCTCATCGCGTACACGAGCTTGCCATCGACGGTAGGCGTACCACGCGGCCCGTCGCCCCAATTGTTCTCGTAGGCTTCGCCCATGTCCGTCGCCCACAGCTCCTTACCGGTCTCGACGTTCAGACAGATCAATTGCGCTTTGCCTCCGCGAGACCCCATCAGGAACAACTGCGAACCAACAATCGCCGGTCCGGAATAGCCGAGACCGCAATCTTCAAAGAGCCATGCGCGGGGCGGCCCCCCCTCGGGCCATTCTTTCAATAGGCCGGTCTCCTGCGAGATGTCGGTACGGTCGGGGCCCCGCCACTGCGGCCAATCCGCGCCGTCGACTCGGGCCCAATTGGCAAGACAGATCGCGAGCGAGATTCCGACAAGATGAACGCGGAGCATGTTGATTTCCTCGAAGCAGGTGACAGGATGGTGAGGCAGGACAATTCGCTGACCGACCTCGCTGCGCTGGCACCATTCCGGCTTGCGGTAGATTCCGCTTGGCGGGCAACCAGCTGGCCACACGCAGCTTGTACTCCCCACATAGTAGCAGAAACCGGAGCGTTAATCAGTCCGGCCCCAGTGAGGCCGTGCCTGGATTCTGCCGTGACGTGCGGTCCCAGCGATGGAAGACCACGCCGAGGAATCCAGCCGCTTTTTCGGTTCGCGGTTTTCAGGGGGCCACGACCGTGCATGGCTCCATTCCCCTCTCGAGGGCGTGCAATCCAGCTTCCTTTGGATGACGTCCCGAAAAATCACACAGCTCCCCAGGGGGGTACGGACTTCACTCCGAGCAGTTATATTCTGATGTGATTTCGAGGAGATTCCATGGTTTGTAGTCAGAATGACATTCGGAAGCGTCGCAGCTGGTGGCTCGTGGTAGCCCTCTGCGCAGGGCTCGGCATCTGGTACGGCCACGCCGCGGGGACATGTTGGGCACAAGGCTCGGGCCAAGCCGAGTCGGAGGCCGATCGGATCGAGAGCGATCCGCGGGAGGCCGCCTCGCGGGAAGGAAAACTGCTGCGAAACGTCCGTCAATTGACGTTTGAAGGTCGCCGCGCGGGTGAGGGATACTTCAGCCGCGACGGCTCGAAGATGGTCTTCCAAAGCGAGCGGGAGCCGGACAACCCGTTCTTTCAAATCTACCTCCTGGACTTCGCCACCGGTGACCTCCAACGGATCTCCACCGGCGCCGGCAAGACGACCTGTGCTTGGATTCATCCGGACGGTAAGCAAGTGCTATTCGCATCCACACAGGCTGATCCGGAGGCGGCCACGAAACAGCGCGTCGAGTTGGAGCAGCGGTCTGCCGGAAAGGACCGCCGTTACAGCTGGGACTACGACGAGTACTACGATTTGTTTCGATATGATCTGCGGGAGAAAACCTACGAGAATCTGACGAGAGCACGGGGTTACGATGCGGAAGCGTCCTGGTCTCCCGACGGTCGCCAGATTGTATTTGCCTCGAACCGCTTGCCCTATGCGCGTTCGTTGGATGATAGCGAGCGTCAACGGTTGGAGCTCGACCCATCGTTTTTCATCGATCTGTTCATCATGAATTCCGATGGATCGAACCTGCGGCAGCTAACCGATGTGCCCGGCTACGACGGCGGTCCGTTCTTCTCGCCCGACGGCAGTCGTATCGCCTGGCGCCGTTTTTCTCCGGACGGCGCAACGGCGGAAATCATGACGATGGGCGTCGACGGGGCGGGGCCGCAAACGATCACGCGAATGGGCGCAATGTCGTGGGCGCCGTTCTATCATCCATCAGGACAGTATCTGATCTTCGCCACAAATCGGCACGGCTTTGACAATTTTGAACTGTACATCGTCGACGCGGACGGACGATCGGAACCGGCACGCGTCACCTATACGCCGGGATTTGACGGGCTGCCGGTCTTTACGCCTGACGGTCGACTCTCGTGGACCAGCAATCGAACGGCAGAACGAACTTCGCAGATTTTCCTGGCGGAATGGGATCACGACAAGGCGCTGCAACTGCTACATCTGACCGGCCCGACCGTGAATCCGTCACATGCGGCGATCGCGGCTCGCGAGTCATCACGGACGACGCAGCCGGACTGTTCCGCGCGCGACATTCTGCGGCATGTCGATTACTTGTGCAGCCCGGAATTGAAGGGGCGACAGACCGGTACAACGGGCGAGCAGTTGGCGACGGCGTATGTTGCCGCCTACCTGGACCAGTTGGGACTCTCCCCCGCCGGTGACGACGGAGCCTGGTATCAGCCGTTTCGGTTCACATCGGGCGTCAACCTGGGCCAGGACAATCGACTCGTGGCTGGTGAAGAAACCTACAAAGTGAGCGAGGACTGGATTCCGCTGGCCTTCTCGCGTGTGGGTCCCGTTCCCGCGGCGCCCGTCGTCTTTGCCGGGTACGGGATCGTCGCGCCGCAAGACACCGACCAAGCGGAATATGATTCGTACACTCACCTGGACGTGGAAGGCAAATGGGTCCTGGTCTTTCGCTTTTTGCCGGAAGACGTCACGCCGGAGCGGAGGCAGCATCTCGCCCGGCATGCCAGTCTGCGTTTCAAAGCGATGATCGCGCGCGACAAGGGCGCTCACGGATTGATCCTGGTCAGCGGACCGAATGCGTCCGTGCAGGACGAATTGGTGCGTTTGCAGTTCGACGGATCGCTTTCCAGTTCCAGCCTGCCGATCGTGAGTGTTTCGAACGACGTCGCACAAAGCTGGTTGGCGAAGTCGGACCGGTCCTTGAAATCGCTGCAGGATCAATTGGACTCGGGGCAGCCGATGATGGGTTTTGAGCTGCCCGATCTGCAGATCGCGGCAGAGATCGATATTGAGCAGCGGGAGCGAACCGGTCGAAACGTGCTGGGACGCCTGTCCGCCGGTGAACGACCAACCGATCAGATCGTGATTGTGGGGGCTCACATCGACCATCTGGGCGAAGGACCGCACAGCTCCTCGCTGGCAACCGGCATGGAACGTGAAGGGATTCACTGGGGTGCCGACGACAACGCCTCTGGCGTCGCTGCGATGCTGGAGGTCGCGGAGTGGCTGACGGCCCTCAAGGCTCAGGGGGAATGGACCTTGCAGCGCGACATCCTGTTCGCGGCTTGGTCCGGCGAGGAGGATGGACTCATTGGGTCCACCCACTTCGTGAAGAACTTCGCTCCCGCGCAACCGGCGACAGACACACCGGAGGCCGCCCATCCGTTGCCGTCACTCTACCCGTCCGTGTCCGCGTACCTGAACATGGACATGGTGGGCCGCCTGGACAAACGGCTGATCCTGCAAGGGGTCGGGTCGTCCAGCATCTGGCGAAGTGAGATTGAGCGTCGCAACGCGCTCATCGGACTGCCGATCACCGTCCAGGACGACAGCTTCATTCCCACGGATGCCAGCGCCTTTTTCGCTCGCGGTGTCCCGATCCTATCGGCCTTCACGGGGGCTCACGCGGACTACCACACGCCTCGGGACACACCGAACAAACTGAACTACGAGGGAGCTGCATCGATCGCCAAGTTCATAGGCCTGGTGGCGCGCAGCGTCGCCATCCGCTCGGCGCCTCCCGATTACATTGTGCAGAGCGGCCCCGGCCGAGATCGCCCGCGGGCTTCGATGCGTGCCTATCTGGGAACGGTGCCCGACTACGCCGAATCGGATGTCAAGGGTGTGAAGCTGGCAGCAGTGGCTCCTGATGGTCCGGCAGCGCAGGCGGGAGTTCAAGGCGGTGACCGAATCGTCGAGTTGGCCGGACGAGCGGTCGAGAACATCTACGACTACACGTACGCGATTGAAGCATTAAAGATCGGACAGGCAACGCCGATCGTCGTATTGCGAAACGGCGAACGGGTTTCGCTGGAGATCGTGCCTGCTTCGCGGCAATGACGGTTGCGTCGCCGTGTGATTTCGGGCCTATCGCGGCGCGGATCCATCTGCTGCCGTTCGTTGCGCCTGTTGGCGGATGGGCTCCTCCGCACGCCGAGCAATCTCCTGATCGACCGCCTCGCGCTTCTGCTGCGCGTCCTCCGGATCCTCAAAATTCAGAATCAACGGCGGCTGGTCTTCGAAAACTTGCGTAGCCATACCCGCAATCGCCCAGCCACCGTTCTCCTGTCGCAAGATCCAGACAATCTCGTAGCTCTGGCGCGTACCGTCGGTTTCGGTGTCGACCCAACTGCTGAGCACATGTGCGCCTTCTTGCGCTTCTCCGATGTATTGCACCTCGGTCACTTGGAATTCCGCAGTCGGGCTACCGGGAGGCTTGATCGCGGCGTTCGCCCGCTCCATCTCCTGCCGCGCCCGGGACGTCAGCAACGAGGTAGCGTGTGCATCATCCCCACCCTTCAGTGCCGTCAAGAATTCCGTCACGGTGTGTTCCGGCAGCACGTGGTCCGGTGTTGAGACGGCCGTCGGTCTCGACGTCTGGGCGGTGGCGTTGTCATCGCCAGCCGGAGAGCTAGGCGGGCTTGGCTTACACCCGGCAGCAAACGCCAGAAAGAGAACCGAAACCAACAGAGAAAGCGAAACCAATGGCGAATAGTGCTTGCAGATCATCGAACGGGCCTCCTTCCCGCACGGACTCACACCCCGAGTGTCAACCTGGGAATCCTCTCCAGGCGTGCGGAGTCTGGCAGGATCACCGCGGCGAGTCAAGAGACTTTCCGACTCGCGTAACACGCTCTTCTCTTCCGCCTCGTACATGTGGCACGGTCCTATGGTGCTCGTGGCCACGCTTCTTTCGAGCAGCCGGGGCGACCAGACGCTCCAGGGATGTGCTACGCGCTGCAGAACTTACCGGGCTGGGATCATCCGGGCCAAGGCGAGACAGCTGCGTTCCACGCGACAGCCGGAACAGCGATCCCGCGTGACAGGCATACATCTCGCGAATTGAATATACGCGAAGAAATATATTCAGTTTGCGATAGTCTGCAGTCGATAGATTCTGGCGGAGCGAGGATCCGTCAAGTGTGGCCAGTGGTCCTCTCTCGATTCGGCCCCGACGTCCCTGTGCTGGTCAAGCTTGTCCAGTTCCTTGTTTCCGTCCGTACAAACTCGTAAAGAAAGGACCTTTGCCAATGTCTTCCCTGGCCCTCATCGCGATGCTGCAGATCTCCACTTTGGGTGCTCAAGAGACCGATTATGCCCTGGCGTACCGGCAGAGCATGGAGACCGGACGTCCGCTGGTGGTGCTGGTGGGGGCCACGTGGTGTCCGGCCTGCGTCCAGATGAAGGAATCCATCCTCCCCGAAGTAGCGAAAGCGGGGGGCATGAATCAAGTCGCATTCGCGTATGTCGATTTTGACGAACAGCAGGAACTTGCGGCGCGGTTGATTCGGACCCAATCTCTTCCGCAACTCGTGCGGCTAGATCGGGCTGGCACTGGCTGGAATCGTCGCATCCTGGTGGGAGCCAAGAGCCCGAGCGAAGTCTATTCCTTTTTGAATGCACAGCCGGTCGCGATGAACGACCAGGTGAACCGTAGGCCGCAGCTTCGACAACTGGAAGAGGTGTCGAACCCATCGCAGTGGACTCGTTATTTGAGTGCCATGAATCCGTTCTCAAAGAATCACACCGGCGAGACCGCTCGGGTACCGTCGGCCCTGGGATCCAATTGACGGCACGTCGAAATGCGGTTGCTGTGCAACAATGTTCTTGCTATCGTCCGCTCCCCCGTAGGCTTCCGGAACCGAAACCGGCGACTCCGCCGTAGTCGGCGGGGATGACCTGCTTTCTTCGGAAAGCTCGATGCAACAGGAAGTCGGCTGAAAAAGGGATGCGCTGATGAGTACTTCCGCTGAGATAGACCGACCGATCGAACGGAATGGAAAAGAACATGATTTTTGGAAAGAGTGCGCGGTGCTACTGGGAGTCATGGCCCACCCCGTGCGGCTATCTATACTGGAAACACTCTGCGACCGCCCGCGTTGTGTGAAAGAAATCAATGCGATTGTCCCGCTCGGACAAGCACAGCTTTCCCAGCATATGGCCGCCTTGCGGAAAGCGGACCTCGTCGCTGCAGCCATGCGTGTGGAACGCTCCGCTGCTACTACATCATGCGACCAACGCTTGTGAAGAGACTCATCACTCTGCTCGGCCGAGAACACCCCGTGCAGGAACGCGATGGAGATTCCGTCATTCGAGCCGCGAAGCGAGGGCGTCGAGTCAGCGTTTGAGGCGACGCTTGGTTCTGGTAGAGACACCGGCGTTGCAGCGATGCGGAGGAAGGGGATAGCGGATGAACGCGGAAGAGAGAGCTGGAAGATCTCGCGTTCTGCCAAGGCGAAGAATTGGGGTGCCATTGCTGGGCTCTACCAATGCTTGAGGTGCCCATCTGCCTCTGCCAGTGCCTCGGGTGCCACTGGCTCTGCCAGGGAGACAATGGCAGATGGTTGGGAACTCCACCACTGGGCGTGGCACGCGGCAGACATTCTCCATATCAAGCCGTGACGAAAACGCGGGCGCCCGATGGCGAGTGAGAAGCACGTGTCAGCTCGACTCTTCTGGCACCGCACGGCTCATGCGGAATTCAGGCTACAGCGCCAAGCACTTCGCTGTAGCGTCTCGGCACCCTTGCTGCTCGGAAGAAACATCGCCGCCAACGCGACGTGTCCGTGCGACACGCATTCGTGGCAACTAAGCAGGGACGTGGGGGAAAGAGCGAAGGGGTAAAGAGACAGTCTAGGAAGACTGTCGTACGGGACCGTCCGGAGGACGATCCCACGTCCACCATCCGAAGGACGATGCCACGTCCACCGTTTGGCGGACGGCCCCGCATGGTCGGTTCAGAAGACGATGCGACGTCAGGTGCGGTGCTCGGTCATGTCGCGTTCGTAGAGCGCCAGTTCCGACTCGAACCGTTCCTTGGAGACCTGCCATTGCGGATCTTCGTCGGTGTGCGCATTGCAGTGGGAAACGAGCAATTGGTTTAGGAATTTGTGCAGGTGACGGGGCACGCGCAGCTGACGAAATCCGTCTAGCAACCGCTGATGAGTAATAGCGGAATCCATCAAGTCCTGCACGGAGGGTTTCTTCCCTTCGTCGGCACACGCGCGCAACCGGGCATTCGCCACGTCAAAGAGTGCCTCACCGGTCCAAGCCAGCGACGGCACCAGGTTCTGTTTGTCGAGCCGTGCTCGCTGGGCAAACTCGCGTCCCTCGCGTTCGATGAAATACTTCAGCTCGGCAGGCAACATCATCTTGATGCCGACACCCGGGTGTTTGAGCAGTTTGTTATCCAGCAGTGGCCAGATCAGCGCTTTCATCAGGTCCGTCGAGCCGTTGATCAGGTACGGCTCATCAACGCGGTCGACCAGCACGAAAACGCCCTGAAAGCCGAGCGTCTTCAAAACGGATTGGAGTTTGGTCAGCATCTCGTAACGGTCGTCCGTGCGGTGTTGATTGGGCAACGGCTGTCCAGAAAGTTCTCCGGCGGTAAACCACATGAGCGTTTTACGGAGCGAGTTGACGGGGCGCGAAATCACACGCAATCCTCGGTTCACACCCCAGGCCAGCAGGCCGCGGTGAACCGCTGTACTCAGCCAAGGCAGCCACCCGAGTCCGATCACAAGCAGGTAGACCCAGGCGGGTATCTGGGTTCGCAACCATTGCAGGTTTTCATGCGTTCGACTACCCACCAACAGCGTGCCAAGCCACACGACAACGAGAACCGTGACAGCGACACCGATCCACCTCGGCCAGCGTGATCGCAATCCCCAGAAGTGCAACTTGCGCCGCAATTGGCTCCAGCGTTGCAGATACGGTTGTTCCAGTGACTGATCATAACAAGCGGCCAACAACAGCAAGTCTCGTCGTTGGTGCACATCTAGGCGGTCGAGTTTGAGATTGTGCGGGACGCCATCCGAACCGTTTTTCGTACCCAAGATTTGGTTCACCAGGTCCGTCACGCCGAGTGACAGGATCGCGTCCATGTGATCCCACAGCCGCCACTGAGTCAGTGCGCGATCGATGCGCCGACGCCGCGCGGGCAAGTGATTGACAAACCGATCCAGGAATGGATTGAAGTCGTCGTAGTGAATCACGAACGGTCGCCGAACGGGATGCGTGCGACTGAACTCTTCCAGGTGTTCTGCGATCTGCAATCGTAGAGCGGTCTTGCCTGCCCCTTTTTCCCCGAACACGACGGACGTCGAAGGCTCGCTCGGATCCCCGAAAACCTTATCCCAGGCCGGATGATACGTGTCGTGGATGCAATGCTCTTTGAATACTGGATCGGACTGCGCATCTTCTTCGGCAAACGGGTTTCGCGCGATCCCATGATGCTTCAGAAACTGTTGAATTCGCATTCAAGCTCCTTCCTCGGGGAATACCGCTGGAGATCGCCAGCGGCCAGCCAGGGGCAAGACTGTCGTACAGTAATATAGCTCGAAGGCAACTTCGCGATCGGCCGGCCCTCGGTCCCGGGCACTTGGCTCCGTTGGTTCCTCCGCCGTTGGGCCCGGGCCCGCCGGTTCATGGAACGGCAGAGGGCAGCCCGCCAAGACCGAGATTGGCGGCAGCTTGGCGCGATGCTGCGCGTCCTCGCGGGAGCAACGGCACCGCACGACCACTCACCGCATGAACTTGATGACGTAGATCAGAGTGCCGAACAGCACGAGACAGGCCAGGGCAAGCAGAACGACGACCAACAACGCTGTCTTCGTGGATTTCCTCCGCCGGTACTGCTCGGCGATACTATCGGTCGATCCGCCCGGCACGACGGGGATCGATCCGTCCTCCGCCATCAGGCTGGGACCGGACACGAGACCAGGAAAGAGCGGACCGGCAAGTTTCCAGTCGGCCCACCCTTCCCGCCACACGAGCGAATCGCGCGTCACCCGACCCTCGGAAATCCAGGTCCGCATGATGTCGCCGGAGGCAGGCCCGTATTGCCCCCCCGATGGTGGCTGGACGTACCACGTCGCGTGGGGTGCCTCGGTGATCGGGTCGGTCGACTCCGACACGGAGGCAGCCGTGGACTCGGCCGAAGTAGACACAGAACCCGTCACAGATTCGCCGCCGGACGGCTCGATCCGCTCCAGGGACAGAGGCGGGTCAGCCCCCGATGACGCCTGTGGGGCCAAGCTCTCCTTCGCCGGCGGGGAGGGGTTCCGCGAGGATTCGGCAACGGGCAGCTCCGACTGCACGGCGTCTGGAGATGCGGATGGCCGCGAAACGCTCGGATCCCCTTCGCCCGGTTGTTTCGAATCCTGAACCAGTTCCGGATCGGACTCGAGCGGAATCGTCAACTTGACGCCGCACTGCGGGCAGATCCCGCGCTTGCCACCCTGAAATGCCTTGACGTGCAACTTGTGGCCGTTCGGACAGCGAAACCGAATTCCCATTACGCTACCGTCCTCCCGGGAATCGGGTCCAAAGGCCATCCCTGCGATCCTGGCTCACACAATAGAACATGCTCGGCATAACTGGACTTAACACGGCAACCTGGCACCGATTATAGTTATAGTATAGATCTAGCGAATTCCCGTGAGAACTCACGGCATCCTTCCATTCCTATCGACCAAGAGCCGCTAATCAACGCAGCTTCTCCCCGTTTTCCCAACCGGTGCCCCGCCGAATTGTGGTTTCTGCGCGTCGGACGGCGAACGGGACGTCTTCCAACGAGTCCACCCCGGGTCCCGAACCCCGGCCGCGTCGGCGACTACGAACACGGCGGCTTTTTTCCTTGCGGGTACCCGGGAAGCAAGACATGGTTTAAGGGGTCTGCCGTCTTTCTGCAAATTCCAACGGCATCCATCCGGTGCTCTTCGGCGAACCTGCACAGCAACAGAGGAAATCGAACATGGACCGAATCGAACACCATGGTCGCGACGATCATGAGGGACCGATCGAAATTGCACTGGTGGGTGATTTAACGGACAACGAAGCGGAGCTGACAGATCGACTCCTCAGTGTGCCACCCAACGGGGAGTGTACCCTGTTCATCGATTCGCCGGGCGGAAGTCCGTACTGTGCCGTCGCCTTAACAACGCTGATTCGAATGCGCGGCATCCGAGCGACCGGAATCGTGACCGGCGAATGTTCTTCCGCGACGCTTTGGCCCTTCGCCGCTTGCACGCGCCGAGTCGTGACGCCATATAGCGTGCTCCTGTTCCATCCGATGAAATGGCAGAGCGAAGAGCACGTCGGACTGCAGGAAGCGGCGGAATGGGCGCGGCATTTTGGTGCCTTGGAACGCGACATGGACCACCTCTTGGCGCACATGTTGGGCGTGGACATCGAGCAGCTCGATCAATGGATCTGCCCGGGTCGCTACGTAACCGGGCGCGAATTCGCCGAAGCGGGTCTGGCGGAACTCGTCACGCTCGGCGACTTTTCCGACCCGGGAAGCAAAACAACACCGCGCCGCGAACGCCAAGAAAAGGGGAACGGCGAGTCGATGGTGAAGCTCAGCGTCCCGAGTGCGTGTCGCACGGACATGTAGCGTTGGTGCGACGTTTCTTCCGAGCAGAAGGGGCGACCGGACGCTTCAGGAAGTGCTACGTGCTGTAGCTCAGGAAGGCCACCAGCGATCGGGGGAGAGCTGGTAGTGGCCTGCCCTCCGTGATCGCTCCGCTAACCGCGATAATCTCCGTGGCAATCGGCACAGCTGCGCCGCAACCCCCCTTCCGCTTGACGAGCCGCCTCGTAACGTTCTTCGACAGCCGCCTGCATCAACTGCTCAGCGGCGCGCAGCATCGCTTGACAGTATCCGCGGTAATCTTCGTCGGAGGAATCTTCCATGCCTTCCTGCCACAACACGTGCGCGATCGCGGCCGAGATCTGCGATTCACGGATCACGCGTGGTTTCTGCTGCCGAAACTGATCGGGGGTCGCTATCCAGCTTGAGAGCTGTTCTGTAACGGACTGCTCGAGACGTTGCATCAGCGCCGGCCGTGGGCAGATCTCGGACCAGTCTTGCGGCTGCACGCTGGCTTGCGGCGAAAAGCTCCCTCCGCGAACCAGATCCTGTAATGCGATGGACAGTTGCGAGGCTTGTCGGAATACCGCATCGGAACCTACCTGGGACCGGATCGCGGCTTGCGCGAAGGCATCTCGAGCCGCAACGGCGTCCGCCTTCCACCGGACCGTCTGCGGGTATTCATCGATGATCGCAAACAGCATGGCCGCTACGGCGAACTCGCGGCGTGCTTCCCGATAGCCACGGGTCTTGAAATCACCCGGATTCGCGACCAATCGGTTGATGCGTCCGAGGATTGCTTTGATCTCATCTTCGATCGTTTCCGCCGAAATCAAACCGGTCCAGACCGCTGCCGCAGCGTCTGACGCGGCCGGCCGAATGTCGGTCGAATCCGATGATTCTGCCACAGAAGGCGTGCCGCTGGAACGGCTCGCCGGTAATCCCACAAGCCCCTGCTCAAATGCGTCCTCGAAGAAAATTCCCGAAGGCAGGTCCTTCCACGTCGGCGGTTGAGCTCGCCGCGGCGGCGACGGTGAGGGGGCAGCCGCCGACAACAGCTCCGACCCCAACATCACGCCGATCAGCCCGAGCAACAATCTCTTGCGATACGAGCCTGTGCAATCCACGCAATCACCAGTCGAACGGCCAACAAGTCGCAAAACACGGTCCTCAATCGACAACACGCGATGGGAATCCGGATCGCAAGACGAACGAGCGTGAGAGGATCAAGCGGTTCGCCCAGTCCCACAACGGAATGGACAAAGCGGCCGCCCATCGCCGCGGCGGTCAACGATCCTCTTTTCAGTATACTCGGTCGCCTGCTTTGCCACGGCTACAATGAATGGTGAGCAAGACCCGCGCAACGTACGGCAACAGCATCCTGATCCGACGGAATCGCTACTCCTGGAAGCCCCCAACGGAACCGACCCCATGAGTGATGCTCCACGACGTTCGACGCGCCGGGAGTTCTTGCAGGGACAATCCGCCGCTGATGCGATGGAGGATCTCGGCCGGTCGGCCCTGCCTGAACCCGCCGGTGGGAAGACGACCGATCCCTCGACCGGCGAAAATCCGCAGTCCTACCTGTTGCAAATCAGCCGCGAGGCCATGGCGTGCCGTTTCGCCGTTTTCCTGAATGCGTCAGAACATCGGGCCGCCACGGAACGTGCCGTAGAGGCGCTCGATCTGGTCGAGCACCTGGAGGAGCAACTCAGCGTCTATCGGCATCGCAGCGAAATCAGCCGCTTGAACGCCACCGCCGCGAACGCCCCCGTCCGAGTCGAATCGCGACTTTTTCGCCTGTTGCAGCGAGCCCTCGAACTGCACGCGGCAACCAACGGCGCGTTCGATATCACATCGGGCCCCTTGATCAAGGCCTGGGGGTTCTACCGACGCGAGGGAAGACTTCCGAACGAAACGGAGCTCGAGGAGGCCTTGCAGCATGTCGGTTCGCAATGGCTAGACTTGGATCCCGCCCGGGAAACGGTGTCCTACCGCTACCCCGGCGTCGAGATCAATCTGGGTGCGATCGGCAAGGGATATGCGCTGGACCGGTGCGACGAGCTGCTGCGCGAGGCGGAGGTCGAAGACTTCATGATCCACGGGGGACACAGCACAATTCTGCGCGCGGCCAGCGACTGCGCGGCGAAACGCCCCGCGGCTGGAGTGTGGGTATCCGCCATCCACTCCGGTCCGACCGCCGACTCGGGCAACTCAACATAACCGACCGAGCCGTTGCTACCTCCGGATCCGGTACCCAACATTTCTACGCCCAAGGCCGCCGATTCGGGCACATTCTCGACCCCCGCAACGGACGGCCCGCCGAGGAGCTATTGTCAGCAACCGTGTTGGCCAATCAGGCAGCTGACGCCGATGCATTGGCCACGGCCTTCTATGTCCTGGGGCACGAACAGGCCACCGAATACTGTCGCCGGCATGCGGACATTTCGGCCGTGCTGACTTGTCCTGGTGATCGTGCCGGGCAACTGGAAGTCCACTGTGTTGGGCTGTCGGAAGAGGAATGGGAACCGTTGACCGAGTGACAAACGCGAAAGCACCTCTCCGGCTACGGTCACCCTAAATCGTGCGCGCAGAATCGTCACGGACAACAGCTTGATCGAAGAAGGGAATTCCTCTGCTGCCTGCTGGCAAGTCGATGCCCCGGATCCGTGATCTGCCGGAGGATTCCGTCGTGGGACCGGACAGCTAATCCCACCACCAGACGTCAGCTGCGGCAGGCGAAGCGGCCTGGAGCTTTCGTACAGTTCGACCCCCATCGATGGGCGTCGTATCGAAGCCACGTGCCAGCAGTTGCTCGCGGCGGAAGCTGACACCACCACTGACGGCCGCAAGGAATTGACGCTGATCCAACTCGTGGAAATTGACGACAGACAGGACTTCACGGGGTATTCGAGCACGCGGAATCGGATACGATCGGTCGTCCAACCAGGATTCCAGCGACCAGTCCGCACCACCGAGCAGATCCTCCTCGCGCAACACGGCGGCGACAATTGCCAGGCGAAACAGATTGTCCAATTCGGCATACACCGGGTACCGTTGCGACAAGGCCCGATAGTTGGCTGTGAAACTACGTGCGAACTGCGCATTCATCGGATCGGCTCGACCGGTGGGTACACGTTGTCCGTGCCGCGCCAAGAGCTCATTTTCGCTCAAGAGGCACACCACACGATCCCGCAAAATGTAGGCTGCGCTACCCTCCGCGCGGTGCACGCAGCGTTCCTGTAAAGTAAACCACCACCGCAACACGCCCAGCTGAACCGGCTCGTTGTCGACCGATTCCGCCAATGCAGACAGATAGTCGACCAGATCTCCGGCGGAAGGTGCCAGCCCTAGGCCGACAAGTTTCATGTGGTGATCCGCTTCGACCAATACACGAGCAACGCGCGTGTCGGGATCAACGCCTTGTACTTCAATTTGCTGCTTGCCTAACGTGTTTCGAAACTCCTGCAGCCAAGCATCTCGTTCGCCGGACCGCACCGGCCGGGCGGCGGAAACCGCAAGAAACTCCTGCGTGCGACGCAGATTCTCCGTTCGCGGCGTGATTGCACACAGAAATTGACCCTGCCCCGCCAGCGAATTACGTAAGAGGACGACCAGATCATCCAGTCGGCAGACCGGACGCCCGGTTTCGCTGCCCACTACTCTTCCACGCGCGTCCAGCGTCCATGCACCGGCCGGGCCCGCCAGAATACAATCGCCGGTATCGTCGTCCAACCAAAACGCGTCAATGCACTGGAGACCCGCCAGAAAACGCATCTCGACCGACGGATCCTCGCCACGCTGCCGCAGACGGGCGATCTGCCGCTGCAGTCTTCGAAGAGAGACCTTCCGCAGGGGGCTCGAAGTGTGAAAGGCTCGCTGGCCATCGGCAACCGCGAAAAGGGGCGGGCTGGTATTCCAGATCGCCGTCAGCTTCTCTTGCAGCGGTTGGTCTACCGAACGCAGCACACCGGCCGGATCCACAAAGACGCCACCCGGAAAACCCGCGATCGTTCCCTCGCCTCCTACGTCTTCCCACGTGTCCGGTGCGATCGTGGACTGAATCAGCTCGATCAAGGAGTCAAAATCGGCCTGCTGACCTCCGCCCAGGGCCGCCCGAGGGGCCACCGTCCTGGCCGGATCGGTCAACGCGTCCGCCTGGCGCGCATCGGTGGACGCTGCCGCTGGAGCAAGCTCTTGCGCCATCAACCGCCCACCGCCAAGAAAACACCCGGCCGCGGCGACACTAAGAAGAATCTGGACAGACATCGTCCGGATCCGATCGCGCATGAGAAGAGACATGCTGCACCTCCTTTTGGGAATCCCTTGTAGGACCCCTCAAAGTCCAGCATCACACAGTTGTTGCGCAACTGTCAAGCAATCCGAGGCCAAGGGACCGGGAAATAAAAAAACCCCCGGCGAGTACCGAGGGTTCTTTTGATGCGCTGCACTGTCTGCGGCCAAACACCGCTGGACAGGTCAATCTCTAGATGCCGCAGCCACAGCTGGGCTCGCAAACCGGAGCGCCACAGGCGGGCTCGCAGCAGCTATCGCTCGCACAACCACAACCGCAACCAAGGCCGCGATGCTTGTGACGGAACAGTCGCTTCAGCAGGCCGCCGTGTCGCTTCATGCCACAGCAGGACGAAGCGCACGGATCGCAGCTGACCGGTGCGCCACAGGCGGGCTCACAGGCAGTTTCACAAACCGGAGCGCCACAGGCGGGCTCGCAAGCGGGTGCGCCACAGGCGGGCTCACAAGCGGTCTCGCAAACCGGAGCGCCACAGGCGGGCTCGCAAACCGGAGCGCCACAGGCGGGCTCACAGCAGCCACCGCCGCAACCCAAGCCACAGCGCTTCGCGGCAAAATGAGCACGCAGACGGCTGAATAAACCGCAACCCAGTTTAGCTCGGGGGGCGGGGCAGCAAACTGCCGGCTCGCAACAAACATCGGCCACGACGACGGGGGCGCCGCATGCCGGCTCGCAGCAGCCGCTGCTACAGCCGTGCGAAAAAAGGCCAGCGAATGCACTGCTGTTGCTCAGCGCGAGCAGAGCAACGGCCAGCAGGGCCGGCGCGACAAAACGGACTTTCATGGGAGGGCTCCTAAATTCAATGTCCCACAGACGAAAGACTCACGTGACACCCTGATCGCCAGGGCTCGGGTCCCGCCCATTTGATTTTTGTGGCGGCGACGCGCGTGAGCGACTCGTGGCGATGCAGCTGAGTACCGTTACTCAGGTCATGCGTTCGTATCGGAATGCCTCTCACGCAAAACTTAGCCTCTCAACCTAGATCCCCTTTTTTCCGCACATTCACATACAGCCATACCGTCGTTGCGGGTCGCGTAGGCCTTGACGACCGGCAGGAACACGCGGGTTACGGTGAGTGCGCAGCACCACCACGGGCAACGCTCGCACGGCTCCGATCGCACTGCGTTCGTCGCCTTCCGCCAAGCGAAGCAAGAAAAGAGGCCCTCAACGCCCCAATCCAGGCGTCAAGGGCCTTCTCGATGCGGCCGCGCGTCACAACTCGCTTCAGAACGCTTTCTGCGACAGTCGATTGATCAGCACAATCACCTCACCTGGCAAAGGCTGCCGCCCCAGCCAATTACGCGAATTCTGACGAAACGCGTCCCAGGCATCCGGCCCGGCTTGGTGACAAGCCAGCGCGGTCAACACCACTCGTTCGGAGAGCGAGGGGGACGACGAATCATTCAACGCGAGCAGACAGAGGGCCGGCTTGTCCGGCTGCTGGAGCAGCGTCTTGGCGACCGGTTCCACGATGGATTGTGAATCGATCGTCATGTCGGGTGTCGACTCCGCTGCCTGGAGCACAAGCTCTAGCGGGACCCGGTCGCCGTCCAAGATACTCGTCAGCAATCCTGTCCAGACCAGCGTCACCTCCGGTTCCCCGCTCATTCGGCGTGCCGTCCGCTCCATCAGTCCATGGCTCACCTCTCTTGCGTTCTGGGCAAGCTGCTGCAGATCTTTCGCCTCCGGCATGCTGGTGGCGGCCATCTGGGTGGCCCACAGCGAGCGGGTCAGGAGCAAAGCATGGTGGTCATCGGTTGCCATCTCACGAGTCACCGGATCCGTCCAGGCGATTTGAAGCTGCGTGAGGGCCTGCGGATTTCGTCGTCCCACAATCGCATCCGCCAGCAGCGCCCAGGAGGCTTGGTCGTGTAAGGTGGCAATACGCTGCTGATCGATCTGCTTACGTCTCTGCTCCATGTCTGGCGAACGCTGCTGCAGGCGTTGGCGAACCACCGGCCGCAGCAACCGCACCGCTTCGGGTGCGTCGGGGGCCTGTTCCGCCGCGAGAGTGTTCAAGCAGTCCGCGACGCGTCGGTGCACCGACGCATTGCCGTACACGAGCAGGTGACCGGTGACGAGCAAGTGAATCGCGTCGTGATCCGACCGCTGGACGGACTGACGAACCGCTTCCAAGAACCTCTCGATCTGCCGGACCGGAAAGGCGACGCGATCCGCCTCCTCTTCGATGGCGTCCAACTCTTCCTGCAGGGGCAGCGCCATGTGCCCCACCTGGTACACCCACGCACTCCGGTGCGGCTGTCGGCGAGCGGTCAGGACCCGGATGCGATTCTGGTCATCGACGATCCACCGCATGCGGACGGGGAAGAGGAGCGTATCGAGCGTCTCCCACGCTGGTCGCGAATCGATCTTCAAGTAGTCAATTCGCAACTCGTCGCGCGACAGAAGTTCCACCGCATCTTCGACGCTTCCCTCGACACACTGCCATTCCAGGCCGGCGGCAGTCGCCACTTCCCGCACTGCTTCCAGCAACGACATATCGCGCAGTTCCAGATCGACGCGACGGTTGAGTGCCGGCAACTGCTTCTGCCAAGCGTCCATCTGCTGCTGTCGAAGAGTGGTGCCCGACGGAAATTCATCGCTCGGCATTTCGGAGGGATTACCGCCGAAGTATCCGAACAGCGTCCAGGCGGCGAGTGCATCCTGCGCCGCCTCCCAATGCCCTTCCGCCTGGAGCCGAGTCACATCTTGTTGCAATCGCTCCATCAGTTCGCGGATCGGCTCGACCGCATCGGGCAGGATCAGGGGATACCCTCCCATCCCCAGAATCCCTTGCCCCAATGCCAGTCCATCCGACCGGTATTTCAAGGTGACGGACCTTCCTGCCGTGATTCCCCTGGAATACCGGTACTGTCCATTCAGGCTGGCGGGACTTGTGCCAGCAGCCGCCACGCCGCGGAACTGCCAGTTGTTGGGACGATTGGGAGCTTGGGGACTGCGCACGGCGGAAATGGCCAGATTCGTTGCGTTCGGCTGGGGCTGCACGCCGAAGTGTGCACGCCCATTTACGGCATCGAAGTATGACCGCCGGTACTCGAAACCCGCAGCCGCCACCGGTGCTTGCGCAGTCTGACGCGAAAAGAACACGGACGGCAAACCCTTCGCAAGTGATTCTCGTTCTCGCAGAATCTCACTGCCGAAGAATCCCTCCCAGACCGCTCCCTCCGGCAGCGGGACGGGGACCGGCATTCGTACCGGCGGCGACAGCGATTCGCTCTGCGATTGCTGAGGATCCACGGCAACGAAACTCGTGTAGGGACTCATCAACCGGTAGTCGAGTGCCAAGTGTGTGACTTCCTCCTCCACGGCCGGTGACCCCTGGTAGTAGCTCTGTTGCATCAAATCTTCGATTTTGTGGCGTGCCCATACACTGGCCAGAACGGCGTGCTCCGCCGACTGGGCGGGGAAATCCGCCTGTACCTGCCACTCCACCGGTTCCCCTTCCACAACACCTTGAATCTTGACCGGGTGTTGCGTGGCGGAACCGGCGTATCGACCGAACAGAACGATAGGTCGACCGGCCCAGAGTTCTGGGATTCGAGCCGGATACGTCTCGCGAACAGCCAAGTCCCCCCAATCGATTCGCACTTGGGATAGCTGGGCACGCTGAATGCGATTCATAGTCTCCTGGGCCATGCCCACCGGGTCACCATTCAACCCCAGTTCTTTGCCCATCCCACCGCCTTGTCGAGCGACACCGTCGATCAGGAACATATTGGGCGAACTGCCAATCCCAATTGCCCAGAATCGAACGCGGTCGCCACATTTCTCGCCGACATGCTCGATAATCTCCGATTCGTTTCCAATGAAACCATCTGTCAGCATCACGACAATCCGCATTCGTTGTGCGTCGATCGGTTCGTCGATCGCCATCTTGACGCCCTTCAGCATCTCCGTTCCGCCACTGCCACGTAGCGTTTCGGAAAAGGCCAATGCCTTGGCAATGTTGGTTTCGTTCACCGGAACCGGCTGTGGAAACAACTTCGTCGAATGTCCGGCGAACGCGATCACCTGAACCGTGTCTCTTGGCCGGCATTGCTTCAGCATTTCGCTCATCGCTCGAATCACCAACTGCGTCTTGTCGCCGCGCATCGATCCGGAGACATCCACCAGGAAAACCAATTCACGCGGCGGCATCTGGCGTAAGCGTTCGTCTTCTTGCGGTTGGACCATCAGCAGGAAATAACCTTCTCCTAATCCCGCGGCATCGTCCGAGTGCCGACCGGTGTGAGCCAGCAGCGCCATCTCAGGTCGTTCACCAACCACGCGATAGCGAAGCACGAAATCCTTGTTGGGAATCGTGTCTTCCGGCGCGAGCGAGACACGAAGCGAAGAGGGCGACAAATGCTCAGTCGACGTCTCATGGTTCGTAACCTCCAGTTCCCGCACCGGCACTCCGGCCTCCAGATTCACCGACATCATAATGTCATGGCCGTTACGGACGTTTGGCTTGAGGACCGGTGGGTTGATCTTTGAGGCATCAGGAACGCGGGACGTATCTGGGGCGGAAGCGGCGACTTTCCCCTGCAAATTCACGGGAACCGGTCCCCCCGGTCGAATCACGGAACCAGGGTTATAGCGAGGTCCGACGACCATCGGAAACTGAAACTCGTACACCCCCAGGTCGTACCGCAACACATCCACGTACGCAATTTCGACACGAACCTCCTGACCAGGCTGGATATTCCCCACTTCCTGCGTGAAGATATTCGGACGCTGCTGCTCCATTAACGCAGCCGTCTGACCTTGTGCCAGGGCCTGCTCGTAGATCGCCCTCGCCTCGACTCGACGCTTGATCTCGCCGCGAATTCGGCGGTCACCCAGGACCATCGTCATGTCATCGACGGCCGCCTGATGGGGTAGCGGAAAAACGTACGTCGCTTCGATCCGCTCGTCTGTCGGGTTGTAGAAGGTCTGCGTCACGCGAACGCGAGCGACAAAGCCGGAGATGTGCGCCTGGACGTCGGTATGCTTCAGTGGGCATTCGACCACTTGCCCGTCATCGGTCTGAATCCGCAACGCACCCTGCGTCACCTCCTGTTCCATGTTTGCCGGTAACCGGTCATCGCGGGCGGTCACCGGAACCGCCAGGAAACCGATCATCAACAGGACACACACGAGGGACCCGATCGGGCCCCAGGCCGAAGTCTGCATCGGCTGGATCTTTGCTGATTTCCACATTTCTGGACCTCCCACAAGCTTCCCGAGTCGGAACGAATCGGACCGATGCCACCGAACGTTAGCCGCGACACAAAAACAGATCGCCCCAAGAGCGCGGCCATCATCGGTTTCGTCGTGCGACGCCTGCCTGCCAATCTGGGGCGTCAGGTTCGCACCTGTAGAGGGACGCATCAGCCGGGCGGTCAGTTCCCGTCCACTTCAACGTCTTTCCACGATCCACACCGCGCCGAGCTCCAACGCCAATACAGGCAATGCGCCGGGCATGGCCGGCATATCTCGTGCCGGCCCCACCGGGGCCCGAGAAGGCGAGAAAAACCGGAGCAAACGCGGATCAGCACGGATGGGAGGCAAGCGCCGACGGGGGGGGAGCCTTGGCGAGGCAGCCGTTCTCGCCGCCGGGACGTGGGCTGCGAGGGCACGAGCGGGGCAACCACGGGACGCGTTCTTCATTTTACTGGGACGGCTCAGCTACTCTCGACGAGCAGGGCCCAGCTCTGATACACTCCGGGATTACCCTTTCTTCGAAGGCAGCGGATGGTGGAGTTCGCGTGGAACTCCAACCAAGGCAACCGCCGGATGGGCTCAACTGCAGGAGTGGGAGCGTGAGACGACCGTTTGTCGCTGGAAACTGGAAAATGAACCTGTTGCGCGAGAGCTCAATTGCGCTGGCCCAGGCCGTTGCCCAACAGACTTCCTCGGATACGACCGTGGATGTGGCGGTCTGTCCGCCCTACCTCTATCTCGACCCGGTCATCCAAGCGATCGGCGGCTCCGCCGTGGGCGTTGGTGCCCAGAACGTCTACCATGAAACGTCGGGAGCCTTCACCGGAGAGGTCAGCCCTTCCATGGTCGAAGACCTGGGTTGTCAATATGTCATCCTGGGGCACAGCGAGCGAAGAAACCTCCTGGGCGAGAGCAGCGCCGACGTAAATCAGAAGCTCAAGGCGGTTCTTGCCACCAAATTGACCCCGATCGTGTGTGTCGGCGAGTTGCTGGAGGAGCGACAGGCGGGTCGCACGTTGGACGTCATCGCGGAGCAGTTCGAGGGGTCGTTTGCCGACTGTAGTGCACAGGACCTGCAACGGTGTGTGATTGCCTACGAACCGGTCTGGGCGATCGGCACCGGCCAAGTGGCGACGCCTGCGCAGGCGGAGGAGGTCCATGCCATGATTCGACGCTTACTGACGGATCGGTGCGGAAGCGAAGTCGCCGAGTCCGTTCGGATCCAATATGGCGGCAGCGTGAAACCCGACAATGCTTTAGAACTGATGTCGCAACCGAACATTGATGGAGCGCTCGTGGGCGGCGCATCGCTGCAAGCCGACAGCTTCTTGGCGATCGTTCGAGCGGCGGCGCAATCGATGGTTGCCTGATTCAATTCAGACGCACAGTGAGGATCCCGCGGATGTCACACTTGATTCTGTTTGCCGGTCTTAAGCATATGTTTTTTGGGATCGTTCTAACGGTGACGGCCATCTTCCTGATTCTGCTTGTATTGGTGCAGCGTGGTCGGGGAGGTGGATTGGCCGGAGCCTTTGGTGGCATGGGAGGGCAGAGTGCATTCGGGACAAAAGCTGGCGACACCTTCACGCGGATTACGATTGGCGTCTCCCTCTTCTGGATCCTGATGTGCGTGGCGGCCGTCCGGTTCATGAGTGCGCCGACCGACATCTTCGGCACCGGACCGGCGCGGATCGGCGCGGGATCCGTCGACGTACCCAATACGCCCGCCGCGGTGCCCACGGAGTCCCCCTCGCCTGGCAATTCGGAGGTCGATGCGAACGCAACCGAGAGCGACGCCTTCCCGGCGGCGGGCACGGCGGCTCCCGAAACCATGGATTCGGAGCCCACGGGCCCGGAGCCGAATTAGGACGTACGCAGCCGGTCTCCGCACCGCTCGGCATGCACGCGGCCGAAACGTCTCGGCACGTGCCGTGCCAGCCTGCGGAAACCGCTGCCGAACTCTGTTTCTTCTCATGTGGGGTATGGACTAGTGCTGTCGAGCATGACGGGTTTCGGCGATGCTTTGTCGGAGACCGAGGATTTGGCGGTGCGTGTGGAAATCCGTTCGGTGAACAATCGGCACCTGAAACTGTCTTGTCGAATGCCGGATGGATACGCCGCGTTGGAACCAAGACTCGAAGCACTCGTTCGGCAAGAGATCCATCGCGGAGCAATCCAACTGAATCTGCAAATCGACCGAGCTCCCTCGGCGCAGGATTATCGCATCAACCTGCCGGTCCTCACCGGTTACTACCAACAGTTGCGCGACCTGCAGCAGGAACTTTCTGACGCAGCCAACGTGCAACTCGATTCGCTACTCGCTTTGCCCGGCGTCGTGCAGGAAAACGCCCTACCGCACCTCGACCTGGACACCGAATGGCCATTGATCAAGCAGACCGTTCAGTTCTCGCTGCAGCGACTGTCGCGAATGCGTCAAGAAGAAGGTTCCGCGATGGAAAAAGATCTGCGGGCCAACTGCCAAGTGATTCACAGCGAACTGGAGCAGATTCGGAGACGAGCCCCGGAAATCATCGAAGCGTACCAGACACGCCTTCAGGAACGATTGAATCAGCTACTGGAACCTTACGATGTGCAGATTGAGCCGAGTGACATCGTAAAAGAGATAGGGCTGTTCGCCGACCGACTCGACGTCTCCGAAGAGATCGTCCGGCTGTCAAGCCACCTGGAACAATTCGAGCAGATCTTGGGGAGTGATGAGTCCGCCGGCCGGAAGCTGGACTTCTTGATCCAAGAAATGCTTCGAGAAACCAATACGATCGGATCGAAGGCCAGCGACGCGCAAACTGCACGGCACGTCGTGCAAATCAAGACGAACATCGAACGCCTGCGGGAAATGGTTCAGAACATCGAGTGAATTCCGTTCGTGTTGTACCGAAACGCGGATCCCCAGGGTGCCAACGGCGCTGTGCGACAGAATGAAGCGCGGAAAACTTGTGATCATTTCGGGACCTTCGGGAGCGGGCAAGACAACGCTCGTCAAGCAGTTGCTGGAGAATTGCCCTTTGCCGCTGCAGCTAAGTGTCTCGGCGACGACGCGGGCGCCTCGCCCCGGCGAACAACATGCTGTGGATTACTACTTCCTGTCGCCCGAGGAGTTCCGACAGAAGCGAGAAGGGGATGAATTCCTGGAGTGTTTTGAGGTTTTCGGCCGCGGCTACTGGTACGGTACACTGCGAGACGAAGTCGTAACTGGCCTGGCCGCAGGAAGATGGGTACTCTTAGAGATCGACGTGCAGGGAATGGCCAAGGTCGTCTCGCAGCACCCGGAGGCCATCTCGATCTTCGTCCGGCCGGCCAGCTTGGCTGAGCTTGAGCGGCGATTGCGGGGACGGGGCACGGAAACCGAAGAGACGATTCAACGACGACTGGACGTCGCCCAATACGAATGGCAATCCAAAGATCAATATACGTACGAAATTGTGAATGAGTCGCTGGATGAGGCCGTGTCAGAGATCTGTAACTTGCTGATGCGGTCCACGGAACACTGAAAACTACGGGGGATGCTCGATGTTGGAAGAACTGAAGGAAGAGGCCATTGTCAACAAAGTTGGCGGGCGGTTCAAACTTTCCACGTTGATTCAGAAGCGGCTGGTCGCCCTAAACGCCGGCAGCCGCCCGCTAGTAAATGTCAACTCGGAAAACAAAATGGAAATCGTGTTGCAAGAGATTCTGCAGGACAAGATCTACCTGGACACGTCCAACGAGGTGCGAATCAGTGGCGAGTCGGAAGATTTGGCTGCCCTGACGGATCTCAACCCCACCGACCTATGAACGGCCGCACACTGCTGATCGGCGTGACCGGTGGAATCGCCGCCTACAAAACGGTGGGTCTGGTCAGTCAGTTGGTGCAAGCCGGAGCCCAAGTTCACGTAGTGATGACACCGGCGGCGCGGCAGTTCGTCCGCGAGACGACCTTCGCCGCGTTGATCGGACGACCGGTCGCCACGGCGGGCTTCGACGCCCGCTTCCCGCTGGGAGCGCATATCGAGTTAACCCAGGCGTCCGAACTCCTTTGTGTCGCGCCGGCGACCGCCAACTTTTTGGCGAAAGCGGCGAACGGTCTAGCCGACGACCTGCTCTCCACCACCTACCTGTGTTTCGCCGGCCCGGTCCTCGTCGCGCCCGCGATGAACAGCCAGATGTGGAGCCAACCCGCTGTGCAACGAAATGTACAGCAACTGCGCGACGACGGTGTACAGATTGTCGATCCCGAAGAAGGCTGGCTCAGCTGCCGACAGTCCGGCGTAGGGCGAATGGCCGATCCGGAGACAATCTTGGAAGCCATCCGGTCACGACTTCCACTCGCGAACGGTCCCTGAGCCGTCCCGCGCTAGCCCCCGGTTTCTGCCGATGGCCGGAAGCCCGACGGCACAAGAATCACAGTTAGGAAACCGCTCCTGCGTTCGCGCATCGAAACGCGCGAAGCCGACCGCACGATGGCACGCATCCTGATCACCGCCGGTCCGACTCGCCAGTACCTGGACCCCGTTCGATACTTAACGAACGCGTCGAGCGGCAGGATGGGGTGCGCGCTGGCGGAAGCCGCACTTCGCGCCGGCCATGAAGTCGTGATCGTCAGCGGACCGGTCACGATCTCCTATCCATCGACGGCGACCGTGATCGACGTGATTTCGACCGAGCAGATGCTGGAGGCAGCGAGTGACGTGTTTCCTTCCTGCGACGGCGTGATTGGCGTGGCTGCGCCGTGCGACTATCGCCCGCTGCGCGTGGAGTCGCGAAAGATCTCCAAGGCAGGCCAGCCGCTGGTGCTACACCTGGTGGAGACACCGGATGTACTTGGCCACCTCGGTGCACAGAAACAGGCGCACCAATGGGTCGTCGGATTTGCCCTCGAAACGCACGACCATCACCAAAAAGCAGTTCACAAACTGCGGCGAAAAAAGTGCGACCTGATCGTGATCAACTCCCCGGATGCGATGCACGCCGCGAAGACGGAGGTCGAGATCCTCGATGCCGCCGGAGTGGTCGTCGCTTCCGCGAAAGGCCCCAAGTCAGAAGTCGCCACGGAAATCATGGCGACCATCCAGCGACGATGGCTGCCCCCTGCTCGACCGACGAAGGTCGCCAGGAATCCACGCAGAACGGCTAACCCAGATTCGACACCGGCCGGCACGCATTGGTGCCTGATGGCTCTTCTCTGCACAGAAACCGCCTCTCGTGCCTCACGGCCGATATCGCCCTCGGTCAACCACACATCCGCGACAGCTCCCGAAGATAGTCGAGCACTTCTTCCAGATCGGAAACCGGTACACCCGCCAGGCGACCGGCTGCGTCGCAATCGGCCAACAGCCGCAGCTCCTCATAGCTCTCGTTGGCCCGCAGTCGACGATGAGCGCGAACCCCCAAACGGCCTTCCTGCAAAAGGTGCGCTTCCATGTGGTGTTCGATCAGCCAACGAGTTCGTTCGGTGATAAACCCTTCCAGCGCCTCCAGGCCCGCCGACACGTGATCGGCCGCGTCGATCCCTTTCCCTACATCGTGTAGCAGAGCGGCCAAGAGGAACTCTTCATCGTACGGCAGCTCATCACGCGCCCGGTCGTACACCTGCAGACTATGATAGAGGACATCTCCTTCCGGGTGATACTTCCGCGGTTGCTGGACTTTCTCCAGCGGAAGTAAAAGGGATTCGTAGACCTGAAAGCGATCCACGCGGTCTTCCGTCTCTCGCAACGCTTGCTGCAGATCGATCTCGGGATACTCCGCGCGGAACAACTGTTCTAACTCAGCCCGACTGGCCCGTTCCATGGCCTTGCCGGTAATCGAGCTCTTGAACACAACATGTGCCTTATTCGCGGGATAGATGGTCAGTTCGACCGGAAAACTCCCCTGCAGGTGCACATGCGTGAAGATCCGTTCGGTGCCCTGCTTCCGCACTCGCTTGCGTTCTACGTCGAAGACTTCGCCTTCGTCTTCGAGTGTCAACAGAACCGCCTCCGTACTGTCCGAGAAGACGTGAATATCGATGTCGGATCCACTGCGTGTGTATCCGGTGAGAACACTGCCGATCAGGCGCGGTCGAAACTGCTGCAGGATGGTCATCATTCGCAGCGCTTCCAGACGCATACGCTGCAGATCCTGCGTGCGCTGGTCTCCTTCTAGCGAGTATGCCAAACGCTGCACCTGATCGCGGATCTCCGCGTTACTCGGTAGATCCGCCGGTTTCACCCAACCCTTGCAGATTTGCCGCGCTGCCTTCATCTTCGCGCGGTAGTACTCCGACTCCCGGCGGTCGTACAGCCGGCGGGCGGCCTCCCACGCAATTTGCCTTCGAAGTCGAGAGTGTGCCATGTGTGCCGAGATATCACGCAGGTGTGCGTTCGAAGTTCCAGAACCAGCGGCAGGGAGCAGACCAGCACGAAGAGTTCGATTATAGGATGCCCCCCGAAGCCGGGCTATGACGGACCAGCACGGGAATGCGGCGAGTCGCGCACGCACAAGTCGATCGGATCTAGCGCGTGGGCAACTGGAAGCAGATGAATTCACCACCGTCCGATCGGTTGTCTCGCAAAAACAGGCGACCGCGACTTAACGCCGGAAGAGCACGCGTCGTATGGCGGGAGATGCTGACGCGGGATAGTTCCTCGTATCGCTCGGGCGTTGGCCGCGCCAGCACGAGCGTTCCGTCCGGCTTGAGGAGCAGCAGCTTCTCATCAGCCAGCAGCAGATGCGCAACGCCAAACTCCGCACGTGTCCAGACCACTTGACCCGAGCTCGCTTCGACGCACCGCAACTCCGCTCGTCCCACGTCTTCGCGACCATGAATTCCGTAAAGATGTGCATCGACCCAGATCGGCGTGTTGTACTGGCTGGAGAGCGTGTCATCGTTCGACCAGATCCGTTCGAATGGTTGGCTCTCCAGCGACAACAGCCGGGCGCCCACACCATAGCTGGCAGTCAGGAACATCCGATCGTCTCGCACCAGAGGCGTGGCAGCGTTCACGGTGGGCCCGCGCTGACCGAACGGCATTCGGAAATCCACGGCACCATCTTCGGGATTGACGACCAGCAGTTCCAAGCGTGTGGCAAAGGCGACTCGCGTGTGCCCCGCGTGCTCCAACCTGTGTGGGCGAAGAATAACTGGCCGCCGCATTTTCGGCTTGCCAGAGGGTCGTTCCGTTTTCGAGCGAAAGAGCCAACAATCCCGCATCCGGCCGACCGCCGACGTTGAACAGCAGCCGATCGCCGATCGCGATGGGCGTGCTGCCCGCCCCGAAGTAGCCTTCCTGGCCACCGAACTCGGCGTACAGATCGCGGCTCCATTGCCGAGTTCCGCGGGACGCCTCCACGCAATGCGCATTGCCAGCCGCGCCAAAAACGACTACTCGCCCCGCGACAACCAGCGGAACACAACGCGGCCCCACGTCCGGATCGATCCCGCCGCGGTACGGTGCGGGAAAGTCCACTTGCCAGACCGGGCGGCCGCTCTCGAAATCGAGTGCCTCGAGGATTTCCCGATCGTCACGGCGATGAAAGATGAACACCCGATCGCCGACGACAGCCGGTCCCGCATAACCTTGCCCTACCGCATGCCGCCAGGCGATGGTAGGGGTCTGCTCCCAGCGATCGGCCAGTCGCTCATCGATTGCGTATCCATTGCGTTGCGGTCCCAGAATCTGGGGCCAGTCGCCCGCTCGTGCCTCGCCGAACAGGCAGATCCCCCAGCCCAGGCAGGCGAGCAGGTACGTCCGCGGGAGTCGAATTTGCATCTTCAGGATTCTCCGAGAGGAAACGGCCCGATCTTCGAACGGTGCCTACGGGTGCCGGTCAGACGGGGATTGCCAGAACCCCCCAAGGCTGCGATACAATAGTCGGCACGCCCACTTTTGCGAACGGACAGAGAGGGGAATGGGCAGCGGCGCGATCCGCTGCGATCGACGGGCGGGCGACGTTTTTTGGCGAAAGAGCGGGTTAGTGTCTCGTCGATTCCGGCTTTGGGAAAAAAAACGAGGGGATCGCCGTACCGGATCGAAGCTGGTCGGCACAGCCGGCGAGGGCATCATTTTCGCCGCCCTTTTTCTGTTCGGCTCGATTCTCTTGGCAACGCTCGCCACGACCGAATCCCTGTGGGAGGGCAACGGCAGCCACTGGACCATCTGGATCTGGATGGGCCTGCTGGTGCTGGCCTCGCTGATCTTGATCGGCGGAGGCGGTTTGATCTACACGATCCTCATGGTTCGCACGACCGCCGAGCGGCGGCGGGCTCTGGCCAAGCGTGCCACCGACATCGAACTACTTGCCGAGAAACTCCCCTCTTCGAAGGACTTTCCCAACGTTCCGCGGGATGTCAACTTGACCAACAGCCCGGGCATCAAACTCGCCTACCGCCTGCCGATTACGCGTTCTCCCGGATGGCAACTGCTGGCCGTCGGCGTGTTCAATCTGATCTGGAACGGGATGGTCTCTTGGTTGCTGGTGTTGGCCGTCCGAAAACACCTGGAAGGCCAGCCCGACTGGTTCCTGACGGCCCTGGTGGTTCCGTTCGCCGCGATCGGCGTCTTGGCGATGTACTCCTTGTTTCGCCTGCTGCTCCTGGCAACCGCGATCGGACCGACAAGCCTGGAAATCTCGGATCATCCGCTTCTTCCAGGGGAAACCTACCGCATCTACCTCTCCCAAGCCGGTCGACTTTCAGTACAATCACTGACCCTGTTACTAATCTGTGACGAAGAGGCAACTTACCGCCAGGGAACCGACACGCGAACGGAACAGCGTCGCGTATTGGAACAGACCCTGTTCTCTCGAGAGGCCTTTGAAATTCTGCCGGGATTGCCGTACGAACATGAATGCGAACTACGGTTTCCCAAGGACGTGATGCACTCTTTCCAGTCCGACCACAATGCAGTGCAATGGAGACTGGTGGTACGAGGAATCGTCGAAAAATGGTCCAGCTTCGAACGAACTTTTCCCCTGGTCGTGTACCCTTCCGTTCCCCGATCCCCAAAGCCCGTCAGGCAACCCGCCGCATGATGGAGCCGCTCATCAGTATCCAGATCCAGGGGGAACGGCCCTTTTTTGAGCCGGGCGAGCAACTCCAGTGCGATTATCAAATCGACGCGGTCGACGTCGACGAGATTCAGGCGGTCGAGGCCTCGGTGCTCTGGTACACGGAAGGCAAGGGTGGCGAGGACATGGGGGTCCATTACTTTGAACGGCGCGTGCCCTCGGATACCGACCAGGACCTGCGGCAGTGGCGCCGCTTTGAGACGATTCTGCCAAACAGCCCGGTCAGCTACGACGGAGGCTTGATTCAGATTCGATGGTGCGTCCGCGTGCGGGCGATCTTGCGCCAAGGCAAGCAGTGCTGCTTTGAGATTCCATTCCGGCTGGGAAATGTCCAGCCGAAAGCGGATTCTTGACGAATGCGCGGCAGCCCGCCGAATCCGCTTGCTCGAGCAAGCCCGCGCCGCAAACCTCCGAGAGAACTCGTGCCCCTTGATTCCCCGTCACCATTCGGCCCGTCGATTGGTCGCAATCCATTCGCCACGCGCTACGTGCGTCCCGGTGCCGTACCCTACCTGTTCCCCCGCCCTGACACGCTCAAGCAGTTGACCGACCGGCTGGAATCGCTTCACTGGTGGGCGATGATCGTCGGCCCCCACGGATCGGGCAAGACCTCGTTGCTGACACACTTGATCCCCGCGTGTCAGCAACGCGGCCGGGATCCGCTACGGTACACGCTGCGCGACCGTCAGCGTCACTTGCCTCGGCGAGCCGCGCGGGGCTGGCACCAGGAAACCCTCGTCATTGTCGACGGATACGAACAGTTGTCCTGGCGGTCCCGCCGGTGGCTCCGGTGGTGCTGCTGGCGCAGAGGATGCGGGCTGCTCATTACCGCGCATCGGCCGGGAGTCTTGCCGGTTCTCTATCGCACGGAGCCGGACCTGCCGCTCGTGCAAGAAATCGTCGACCGGCTGCTCAAGTCCCACGGATCGCGGATCTCGCCTCGATCGCAGATCACCCGGGACGATGTCCGTCGAGCGGTTGCGAACCACGGATCCAACGTTCGCGAGGTGCTGTTCGAGTTGTACGACGTATATCAGTTACGCTCTTGAATTCCCGTGTTGTGATTGGCACAGGATCCCAGGTGGGGCGCGTTCGTGACAGCACGCTTCGCCCCGGGCCACAGCGTCACAGTTTGCCTCGACACATGGACCTCGCCATCACCCCTAAGTCTCGCAACCCAAACGTTTTACTTGACTGCTTTCACCGCCCATGACGGCATGGGAATCCGGTAGATTCGCGGGCGGGTTTTCTAGCCCGACTAAAGTTTGTGGACTACGATTTACCGTGCGCCGTAGGCGCCATGATTCTCGGGCGCGAGGCGTGGCCGGCCACTCAGGGGAGTTCGGCGTCGCACCGAAGGCGATCGATCAGTTGCACCGCGTTCAGCAAACACTCGGGATTCCGCCGGTGGGAACTGACGGACGCAGCACGCAGGAATCGTTATCTCACGGAGCTGGAGTAGGGGATATGGGTCGAGCATCCACCAGAAAACTATTCATCCTTGTTGGCGTGGCGATGAGCCAGCTTGGCTCTGTCCCGCAAGCGGACGCCTGCTGTCTGACGGACTGGCTCTTTCACCGTCGACAGCAAACGCCTACAACGGCCTATTATGCGCCGTGCCGCCACCGGTGGCCCCCGCGGCCGTTCCGCCGACAGCGCCCACGGGAGAGTGTTGCGGAGAAGGTTACTGCGAGGAAACGGTCGTCCGCTACGTACCGAACGTCGCTTACCGAACGGTTTGGCAACCGGTTCCGGTGACGACCTATCGCCGTACGGTCAACTACAATCCGGCAACCGGTCTGCCCATCACCTGCACGAAGCCGTGCACTACGTACACCTATCAGGCACGACGCGTCCCGTACACGACATACCGGCCGATCTACACGACGGTCCCGGTCGGCGGAGCCGCCGCCCCGCCGGCAACGGCGCCCACGATGACGGCGCCCGTTGCCGCTCCAGCCTACACGGCACCGGTGGGGAATCCGATCGTGGCCCCCACGACAGTCGCTCCCGGCGGTTGCAACAGTTGCGCCCCGTCGACCGTTCCGTCCTATAACGCTCCAGCCTACAGCTCGCCCTCTTACAGCTCACCGTCGAACGCGAGCACGCCGTACTACTCAACGACACCGGCTCCTTCCGCGGCGGATCCGCCCGGTGCGACCCCCTGGCAGCCCGTGAATCCGGGTTCGGCCGCCCCCAGTGCCAATGACTGGGCGCCAACGTACAACGGTTCCGGTTCGACAAGCGATCCGGCCGACCAGAAGCCGCGGATCGATCCCGACGCCAGCGGCAGTTTCAGTTCACTGCGGCGGCCAACGACACCGGCGCCCTACAGCACCTGGAACCGGGCTGACATCTACTCCTCGCAAGGCGGTCAGGCGATTTCGTCGGCAAATACTCCCTCGTTGCAGGACTCGTCGAGCGCCTCACCGACTTGGTCCGGCGGGTCTTATTCCACGGATTCCTCACAGTGGTCTGGCAGCGCACCGCCCACGCAGCCGATCGCGCCACGTGCCGCCCCCCCAAGCAATGTCCGCCCGTTGCCGAACGTCGAAAAGTATCCGGAAATCCTTCCTGCCGAGGACCCGCCCTTGCTGAACCCGAGCCGTGATCGCACCGCGATGGTTCGCCCGATCCCAGCTCGCTGGGCCTCCAGCACGATTGCCTGGCCCGAGCAACTGGCGCAGCATCAGGTCGAGCAAAGCCGGCCAACGGCTCAGCCTCCCATTCGACAACTCAACTACCGACGTTTGGAAACGCAGCGGGTGAACAGCCAGACTCGCTTCGATTCCGATTCCTCATCATCCAACTGGGACCAGAGTGGTTGGCGATCGGGACGTCGTTGATTCGATCCTCCATCCTCGTGGCGAATCCGTTCGCACGTCGATCGGATTTGCCAACGGCAGACCGCTGGAGCCTACCCGGCCCCAGCGGTCTTTTTTATTGCCCGGAAGATGTTGGAGGGCTGAGCGTAGGAAGCCTCTGGCCGCGGCCGCGATCGTGCGTGATAATCGATCGAAATCGAAGGCCCCTTGTCGGACCGTTCCGGGATTCTCTTTGCTGGTCTCATGCCTGCCAATCTGACGCAACAATATCTGAAGGCCGAATCCGCCTACCGCCAGGCATCCACTCCGGAGGAGGAGTTGCGTTGCCTGCAGGAGATGCTTCGCGAGCTGCCGAAGCACAAAGGCACGGACAAGCTGCAGGCAGAGCTGAAGCAGAAAATCAGCAAAGCGAAGAAGGAATCGGAGTCGGCGGGGAAAGCGGGAAGAAAGAGCCATGGGATCCGGATTCCGCGGCAAGGCGCCGGCCGCGCGATCCTCCTTGGCGGCCCCAATGCGGGCAAGAGCCAATTGCTACGTTCGTTGACTCGCGCGACACCCGAAGTGGCGGATTATCCGTTCACGACTCATGAGCCGCTTCCGGGCATGATGCCTTGGGAAGATGTGATGGTCCAATTGATCGACACCCCCCCGATCACGGCCGACTACCTGGAATCCTTCCATCAGGGCCTGATCCGGGGCGCCGACTTGGCGTTGCTACTGGTCGATCTGGGCAGCGATGACGGCATCGAGCAATACCAGGAAGTCCTGGATCGACTCGAGCAGACCAAGACGCGGCTGGGGCGCGAATCGCGTCTGGACGAAGAAGACATCGGACGATCGTATACGCAAACGTTCTTCGTACCCAATAAGATTGACGCTGACGAAGCCGCCACTCGACTGGAATTGCTGCACGAAGCCAGTGCGATCGACCTGCCCGAGTACGTGATCTCGGCGCTCCATGGGACCGGACTGGAGGCCCTGCGCGACGCCATCTACCACGCGATGCACGTCATCCGCGTTTACACCAAGCTGCCGAATCAGAAGGAACCCGACTACGATCGACCTTACACGATCACTCGGGGCGGAACATTGGCGGAAGTCGCCGCGATGATCCACAAGGATTTCGCGGAGCGACTGAAGTTCGCTCGAGTCTGGGGCAGCCAAGTACACGATGGAACCACGGTGAAAGGCGATTACGTTCTGCATGATCGAGACGTGATCGAATTGCACGCCTGATATGACGAACGACGAGATCGCCGCAGTTTTCGAACAAATCGCCGACCTGCTGGAGTTCACGGACGCAAACCCGTTTCGCGTCCGCGCGTATCGCAAGGGCGCTCGGACCATTCGCGATCTGTCGGAACCGGTGGCACAGATCCTGGAGGACCCCAACCGCCAACTGGTCGACATCCAGGGCATCGGCAAGGATCTGGCCGCGAAATGCGAAACGCTCGTCCGATCGGGACGTCTACCGCAACTGGAGGAACTATTCCAGCAGATCCCGCGGTCCGTACTCGATCTGCTGCGGGTGCCCGGGTTTCGGCCCCAAGAAGGCAGCCGTCGTCTTTCGGGAATTGCAGGTCACCAACCTCGAGCAGCTGCGGGAAGCCTGCCAGGCGGAGCGAGTCCGCAACTTGAAAGGTTTTGGAGCAAAGACCGAGCAGGCCATCCTGGCGGGACTGGAAATCGCCGAATCCGCCAACCAGCGAATGCTGTGGGCCGATGCCGATGAGATCGCTCAGCGGCTTCGACGGCACCTGCAGCAGTGCCCAGAACTGCAACAGATCGAGTTGGCCGGCAGCTACCGCCGCGGACGAGAAACCGTCGGCGACTTGGATGTGCTCGTCGTCGCTGACGGTTCGCAAGCGGTCATGGACCGCTTCGCCGAGTTCCCGGATGTCGCCTCGACGATCGCTCGCGGTGACACCAAAATGTCCGTCCGGCTGACGCGCGGCCTGCAGGTCGATCTGCGAGTCGTCGCGAAGCAATCGTTCGGCGCGGCGTTGCAGTATTTCACCGGCTCCAAGGACCACAACGTACTGTTGCGAGGCCGCGCCCGACAGCTTGGCCTGAAGATCAACGAGTACGGCGTGTATCGTCTCCAGGATGATCGCCAGATCGCCGGCAGCACCGAAGAAGAAGTCTACGCGACGCTTGATCTGCCACTGATTCCGCCCGAGTTGCGCGAAGCGCGCGAGGAATTGAAGTGGGCCCTTGCCGGTCAACTTCCGCCACTGATCGAACTCGCCGATCTGCAAGGCGATCTGCACATGCACACGAATGCCAGCGATGGCAAGGCATCCGTCGAAGCAGATGGTGGCAGCCGCTCAGAAACGGGGTTTGAAATACATCGCCATCACCGACCACTCGCAACGAGTCAGCATGGCCCATGGCCTGAACCCGGAACGTTTGCGGCAGCAATGGTCCCAAATCGACAAACTGAGGAGTCAGTGCGGGGAATCCTTTTCGATCCTGAAAGGCATTGAATGTGACATCCTCGAACAGGGCGGAATGGATCTGCCCGACGACGTTCTCGCGGAGGCCGATTGGGTACTGGCCAGCATCCACTACGGACAGAAACAATCGCGGCAGCAAATCACCGATCGGATTCTCGGAGCCATCCGCCATCCGCACGTTACCGCGATCGCTCACCCCACCGGGCGATTGCTCAACCGGCGCGATCCCTATGACGTCGACCTGGAAGCCGTCTTTCAGGCGGCATGCGAACATGGCAAGTTGCTGGAACTGAATGCCAATCCCCAGCGACTCGACCTCAACGACGTTCACTTGGCTGCCGCAAAACGGCACGGGATTCCGATCGTGATCAACACCGACGCACACAGCCCCGAGGGACTCGATGTGATGCGGTTCGGTCTGCTACAGGCACGCCGCGCCGGACTCACTCGAAACGATGTTGCCAACTGCCGCAGTTGGAGCAGCCTGCAAGAGCAGCTGCAATCAATGGGCCGGTGAGTAATCAAGAACTCGTTGGACACGGACAAAGAACCGGAACGATCCTTGTCGCTTGCCTTCGTCGTTGACCGCATCGATTCGCCCCGCGCCTTCCGAAGACTACAGCGCATAGCACTTCCCACCAGTTTTTCGTCGCGCTTGCTGCTTAGAAGAAAGGTCGCCGCGAGCGCTACATGTCCGTGCGACAAGCACTAATTGTGGCTGCGAACCTTCAGGTCGTCGTAGAGGACGCGGTAGTGCGGCCGAGGAGACGACACGACCGGAGTCGAGGGCTCTTCCCCACTCCATCGGCGATAAAGACGGCCGCACCAGTACCCCAACGCCATCAGCACCAACATGGGCCAGAAAAGAATGAACGAGCTAACAGCCAGAATGCACGTGCCGATTGGCGGATGGTATCCGGGCCGAGGTGGAAAGACAGCGATCGTGAAGCCTGCCGCGACAAGGCCGATTCCCAAGTAGATAGTGAGCAGCAAGGAATGCATAGGAGCGCCTAAGCCATTCTGGGCGGGTGATCGGAACAATCGGGATGAGGCGATTCGGGGAGCAGCTATGAAAAGGGTACCGGAAAGTCGCCTATCAGCAAAATAGGAATCCTGCGAAATCGGCCCTCTCGGCCCTCTTTTTTTTCCGAGATGTAGGGTCTTCCGACTTTTCGGCAATTCCCTTCGCAGTTTCCCACGCCGGACACTTAGACCGGTCTGCCCACGATCCGTTCACGAATCGGCAAGTATCTGGAGAATGGGGGGGGATTACACCCATCTCGCCCAAAACACGCTTCAAAGTGGCCGGCACACGGTGGCAACGGGTCTCGTGACTTCCACGGGAACCGCTGCGAACGAACCATCGGGGCGGGCACCAACCGGTTCATCCATCCTGCGGGCGTGCACGCAGCGGCGGATGAAATGCGAGCTGGGACGAGTGCCCATTTTTCGTACTCCGCGCCATCCGTCACTCGTCAGAAGAGGAGCGTCAACCGAATGCTTCTCGCATTTCACCCAGATACCGTGGGCAGGCGGCGCGAGGATCATCCGCCTCTTCGTACTCCAGTACAACGTACCCCCGATAGTTGACCTTCCGCAAAATGTCGGCCAGTCGGGCGAAATCTGTCGGTTGCCGGCGCCGCCGGAACTCGAAACCGTGACCTTCACCTGCACATTAAGCGCGTAAGCAGCCACCCGTTCCAGGTCCTCGTAAATGGTGGCGCTGTGGAAATTGCCCGTGTCGAGATTGACACCAAACCAGGGACTTTGCACGTCGCGAACCAAAGCCAACAGGCCATCCGCTGTGGACGTGGGGCCGCCATGGTTCTCGAGTGCCAGATGCACTCCGTGCTCACCCGCAAAGGCACAGCAAGTCTCCATGGCGGAAACGATCCATTCGTGGGTTTCCTCCGCAGAACGGCCGGACTGTTGCTTTCCGGCAAAGACGCGAATCACAGGGGCTCCCAGGATCTCGGCGAACTCGATCCAGCGTTTCAGGGAGGCAATCTCCCGATCTCGTTCGGGGCCCGGCGGATAACCGAAATCATTTCCGACCGCGGTTCCCGAGATATCCAGGCCAAGTTGAAAGCAATGACGCTTCAACTTTCGCAGGTAAGCGGGTGTCACATCCGCCGGAAAGTAGTAGGAAGTCAGCTCCGTCCCCTCCAACCCGAATCGAGCACAGTCGGCCGCGAAATCGAACAGCGTCAGAGCCGGCGATTGCCCACGCAAGAGATCTCGATAGCTGTAGGCCGCCAAACTGAACTTGAACTTCGAGCTTTCCCTTACGAACGGCTCAATCGCTCGCAAGGCAGTGCTCCGAGTCAATCCGGCTGCAAGGCCAGCGGCCGCGAACGCCCGAGCGGATCCGAGAAACTTCCTTCGTGACCAGGTGGGCGGAAATGGCTGCGCTGTTCATCGTGACCCTTTCGTCGGAAGCGATTGATCGCCACGCAGCAGATTCCGCTGGGCAACCAACGGAAGCCCGGATTTCTTCGTCTTCGCGTTGCTCGCCGAGCCACATTTGCAGCGTAGACTTCCATCGAGCGCTGGAGACGGCCCTCCCGCTCGGATTTCACTCCGAACAATGCCTCGCGATGCAGTCGCGTCGCTCGGGGACATCCTGGTCACCCGCCTGCTGCGGGAATGTATAGTATCGACGAACCTAGCAGCAAAAAAGATCGGGCCTCCCGTGAGAAGCCCGATCTTCAGATATGTCGCCTGAATGGCACGCCTACCGCTAGTAGACAAGATCCGCCGTTCGTGCAGCAAAGTACCACGCCGAACCTTAGGCAGCCTCTTCAGCGGGAGCGGGAGGAACCTCAGGGGCCACTTCGGTTTCAGCCGGTGCCTCAACGGGAACCGCCTCTTCGATGATCATCCCGTCCGTGAACGCGGGAGCACCACAACTGGGTTCAACCATCATCGGAGCGCCGCAGCTGGGCTCAACCATCATCGGAGCACCGCAGCTGGGCTCGACCGCAGCCGCGCCGCAACCACCGCATTCGCCGCATCCACCACAGGTGTTCGCCGGGGCGGCACAGGTGGGCTCACAAGCCGGAGCGGCACAGGCGGGCTACAAGCCGGAGTCGCACAGCAGTTGCGAGCTGCACGACGGGCAGCGTGACGCGCACGCAGCCGAGCGAACAGGCCGCCACAACGGTTGCTACTACCGCAACCGGAGTCCGCGACGCACGCGACCGGAGTAGCACACTGCGGAGCAGCCGCGACGCTGCCGCAGGCACGGTGGTGCCGGAGCAAGCCACGATGGCTACCACAAATACCCGCATTCGCTTCATTCTCGCCGCCAACGGCAGCGATTCCGAGAACCGCAAAGAACAGTGCGATTCTAAACAAGGTCGTCCGATTCATTTCGATGTTCTCCACTAACAAGCCACAGTCAACCGACTGGCCGCCGAGCTTTTCTCCCGCTCCCACCGACCTCGACGGCCTGTCGTCGGCGGAGCCACAACTCTCGAATATTCCAATTCACCGCCAAACCGCCAAGAAAACAGCATGATTGCCGGTTACGCAGAATACACAACCTCGAAAGATTAGCGAGTTAAGTTAACAAGCTGTAGTTTGCTGTCAACCGTCCTACGATTCAAATTAAGCAAGTTCCGTCGACTCCAGAAAATGGAGTGAGTTTAACGGCGGGACCACCATTTTGCCCGCCGCCCGACCACTTGTCCATGGGGTACCGCGACGCATCGCCTGTCCATGCGTTTGCAGCTCCGCCACAAAAACAACGCAAACCACCTTAAGCACCCAATCAACCAGGCATTACTATTCAAACAAGGGCCGGTTCGCATTGCCTGTCCTGGCGTTTTTGGGTTTTTGAGTTTCACGTGCTCTTCGCGTCGACGGAGAGTCAACGCAGAGACCGCACACCTCCCGCTTACTCAATTTCCTCGATTCTACCGAGATTCGGCAGACAGCAGCGCCCAGTTGTAGGATGGGCCCCGGCGAGTCCAAGATGTGGCGGATTGCGGAGAAGAAGCCGAGCGGTGGCCCACCAGAATGCGGTCGCGGTCTGGCACAGTGAGCATCGAACCGATCCGGACCGGAGGCGGATGTTCGAGAAACCGTGCCGGATTCTGGTGGGCCGCGGCTCGGCCAATACTGGAGCGACCCGCGCAATGCGGCTCGCCCTGGCGCCACCCCACAAGTCTTGTGCCGAACACGATTGACCGCGCATTGCCTGTCCCTGCGACCCTGCGACTGCAAGTTCCACGAGCGTTTCGCGCCGACGGAGAGTCAATACAGAGACCGCCCGCCCGCTTGCCCTATCCTCGCAGTTTTACCGAGATTCGGCAGATAGCGGCGCGGTCGACAGAGTGGTCGAGGGTGTCCAGAAGGGCGGGTGCCTACTTGGCTTTCCCGCGCGTGACGAAATTGATCAGCCGACCAGGGACGACAATCGTCTTCACGACCTGTTGATCGTGCAGCAATTCGGCGACGCGATCATCGGCGCGGGCAGCCGCTTCGATCTCATCCTGTCCGGCCCGGGCTGAAACCCGGATCCGCGAGCGCAGCTTGCCCTTGATCTGCACCGGAATCTCGACCGTGTCCTCGACTGTGAGCGCCGGATCATGAACCGGCCACGGTTCGTAGGCCAACGTTGCCTTGTGGCCGAGCAGCTGCCAGAGTTCCTCGGCAATGTGCGGCGCCATCGGCGAGAGCAGCAGGACAAAGGCTTCCATCGCCGCCCGCGGTCGGACCGACTGCTTGTTGAAATAGTTGACGAATTCCATTAACCGGGCGATCGCGGTATTGCAGCTCAAGTTTTCCAGATCCGTCGTCACGGCCTGAATCGTCTTATGCAGTGTGCGGCTCCGCCTCGCCGGCAACCGGCACATCCTGAACCGATTCGTGCAGGCATAACGACTCGGACCGCTCATCGACGATCAGCCGCCAAGCTCGATCGAGGAACTTGCGAACTCCATCCACCCCGGACATGCTCCACGGTTTCGTCGCTTCCAAGGGTCCCATGAACATCTCATAGAGTCGCAGCGCATCGGCTCCGTATTCGTGGACAATTTCATCGGGGTTCACGACATTGCCGCGGCTCTTGGACATCTTGTGGGTCCGAGACTCGACGCGCACTTGCGGGTCGGCGAGCAACACGAACCCGTCGCCGCGTTTTTCTACGCTTTCCATGGGCACCTTCACCGCCTGCAACGGCATCCCGCGTTGCGCATGTACGGCACCACCCGACCCATCCGGTTTCACGTCGTCGACGCACACCCAATTCCCTTGGGGGTCCTGGTAGGCAACATGCTCCATTTCTCCCAGGATCATTCCCTGGTTCACGAGCCGGCGGAACGGCTCCTCGGTGGAAACGTACCCGCGATCGTAGAGGACGTGGTGCCAGAATCGCGAGTACAGCAAGTGCAGGACGGCGTGTTCGGCGCCGCCGACGTAGAGGTCGACCGGCATCCATTGCCGCTCTTTCTCCGGGTCGACAAGCTGCTTATCGTTCTGGGGATCGAGGAATCGCAAGTAGTACCAGCAGGAACCCGCCCATTGGGGCATGGTGTTCGTTTCGCGCCGATACGTGCGACCATCGATGACCGGATAGAGCCACTCGTCAGGGGCCTTCGCCAACGGCGGCTCCGGGCGGCCATGCGGTTGGTAGTCGTCCAGCTTCGGAAGATCAACCGGCAGGTCCGTTTCCGGGACCGGGCGCATCAAGCCGTTCGGTCGACCCTCGTCGTCCAATTCGTGCAGGATCGGGAACGGTTCTCCCCAGAATCGCTGCCGGCTAAACAGCCAGTCACGCAGCTTGTAGTTCACGGCCGAACGGCCCAGTCCAGATTCCGCCAGATCGGCCGTGATCTGCTGTTGAAAATCGGCCGTGGATCGCCCGTCGTATTGCCCTGAGTGCACGGCCGTCCCCGGATCGGTGAAGACGAGTCGGCCATCGAGAACCGCCTGACGGTCGATAGCGTCATCCGGCCCCGGGATCGACAACCGCTACAATGGGCAGTCCAAACTGCTGGGCAAATTCAAAGTCGCGTGTGTCGTGCGCCGGAACTGCCATGATCGCTCCGGTGCCGTAACTGATCAGGACATAATCGGCGACCCAAATGGGGATCGACTCGCCGTTGACGGGATTGGTCGCGTACGCGCCGGTAAAAACTCCCGTCTTGTTCTTGCGCCAACTCGGTGCGTTCCAAGTCGCTCTTCCGTCCTGCCGCTGCGCAATAATCCTGCACGGCCGATCGCTGCGACGCGGTGGTCAGTCGTTCGACAAACGGATGCTCGGGAGCAATCACCATATAGGTGGCACCAAAGAGCGTATCGGGGCGCGTGGTATAAATCCGCAGGACATCCTCACCGGCTCGCGCGGGCCAACCGGTTTGTTGGCGAGCCGATTTCCAGGCGGAAAACTCGTCGGCTGGTCCGATGAAGAAATCCACTTCCGCGCCGGTGCTGCGGCCGATCCAATTTCGTTGCAGAAGCTTGATGCTCTCGGGCCAATCGAGTCGATCCAGGCCCTTTTCGAGTCGATCGGCGTAGGCCGTGATCCGCAGCATCCATTGCCGCAAGGGAATCCGCTGCACGGGATGTGCCCCGCGTTCACTCTTGCCGTCAATCACTTCTTCATTCGCCAATACGGTACCCAGCGCCGGACACCAATTCACGAGAGCGTCACACTGGTAGGCCAGGCGATATTCATCCTGGTACCGTCGCACGGCCGAATCTCCTTCTGCCGCCACGTCCGGTGGGATTGGCAACTCGGCGATCGGACGCCCCTTGCCAACCGTCGGGTCAAACCAGGAGTCGAACAGCACGAGAAAAATCCACTGCGTCCAGCGGAAATACTCCACATCGGTCGTCGCCAATTCGCGCTGCCAGTCGTAGCTGAAGCCCAGCATCTTCAGCTGGCGACGAAAATTCTCGATATTTCGCTCGGTCTGTAATCGCGGCGGCGTGTTCGTCTTAATCGCGTGTTCTTCGGCGGGCAGCCCGAAGGCATCAAACCCCATCGGGTGCAATACGTCCGATCCACGCATCCGCGCGAAGCGACTCACAATGTCGGTCGCGGTGTATCCCTCCGGATGCCCCACATGCAGTCCGTCACCGCTGGGGTAAGGGAACATATCCAGCACGTACAGCTTTTGCGCGCCCGGGAGCTCCGGTGCGCGGAACGTTTGCTGGTCTTCCCAATATTGCTGCCACTTCCGCTCGATCTGCGCTGGATTGTACTTGGGCATGCGAAGGCTCTCGACGAAGGCAGAATGCTGATATCTCGGGATGAATCAGGCCACCCGCGGCATGGCTGCGGCGTGGAGGTCCGGAAAACGCCCATCGTACGCTCAACGGCGCCCGCGCCCAGACGACTTGACGCAGTCCGGCGGCATCCCGGCAAGAATCGCCCGCCGGACCAACCGGTGGCGAAACGTAGAATCCGCCATTCTAGCCACTCGGTGGGAAGCAGCAACGGCGCCGCTATCGCAGGAAAGGTGTCGAATTTGACGAAAGTGCCAACACCACTTCCACCGCTCTCCGCCCTTCGTTCTCGAAAAACCTTTCCGAGAAAAGGAGCTGTTGCTAGAATCCAGGTTTTACCGACCTCAACGCGGCGGGTGGGAGTGAGCGTGATTTCCGACCGGTGCCGTACGACCGGGGGAAACGGCCAAACATGTTGTACGGACAACGTCACCCGCTCTTGACCGCCACGGAACGAGACGCAATGCGTCAGGCGGGTCGGTTCAACGCTCAGGTGATGGATTTCATCCGCCCCCACGTGCGGGCCGGAACCAAGACGGCAGAAATCGATCGGTTGATTCACGACTATACGACCGAACACGGTCATGGATTGGCTTGCCTGGGCTACCAGGGGTTCCCGAAGAGCTGTTGCACCAGCATCAACGAGGTCGTCTGTCATGGAATTCCTGGCGAGGAAGTGCTGCAGGAAGGGGACATCGTCAACGTCGACATCACTTCGATTGTCGATGGCTGGTTCGGCGATCAATCCGAGACGTTCGTGATCGGGAACGCCTCAAAGGATGCCCTTGGCGTCACCCAAGCGGCCTTCGATTGCCTATACCTTGGGATCCAGGCGATTGCACCAGGGGGACGTGTTGCCGACATTGGTCGGGCCATCGTCCGCGAGGCACAGCATCGGGGGTTCAGCGTCGTTCGGGAGTACGTCGGTCACGGCATTGGCCGCCGTTTTCACCAGGATCCGTCGATCCCCCATTACCCCAATCGACAGGCTCACGCCGAACGAATTGAGCCGGGAACGTGCTTCACCATCGAGCCCATGATCAACGTCGGCACGCGGCACACAACGCTGGACCGCCGGGATGGATGGACCGTCCGGACGCGCGATCGCAAGCTGTCGGCCCAGTTCGAACATACGATCCTCATGACCGAGGAAGGTCCCGAAATTCTGACGCTCACCCAGGCCGGGCCGCAGCAAGGCGACCGGTTGGGGTGAACGATTTGATCAGGGGCGGGCACTCTTTGCCCAGCGAACCCAAGCGGTGACTTCGGCAAGGTCCGGTGCCGGCGAGTTGCGCAGGATCCGTTTTCCTTCCGCGGTTCGCACAAAACGTTGGACCTGTTCCACCAGGCTGCTGGGGTCGGCCGCCGCCACCTGTTCTGCGGTGGTATGACCGCAGGCCACAAGAATCTGTGCGTCATGACCACGCAGGTTCGGCGTCCGGCAGACGAGTTGCGTCTGCAGCTGCCAATTCCGAATCAACTCGGCGGTAATTCGCCGGTAATTGATCTGTTCGGCCGCTTTCTCGAAATCCGCCGCCAACAGGTCGGCCACCGTGTGGACTCCGATCCCCTGGAGTCGCTCGGCCGTCTTGGGCCCAATCGACGGTGCATCCACCACCGGATCGGTCGGCTCCAAGAAAAACCGCAGCACCTCTTCGCTCGGCTGCGTCGTCTCTTCCGCCCGGGGAACCTTGACGACCGGTTCGGTGGCGACGGGAGCAGCCGTCTTCACGGGGCCAACAGCCGGCTCGGCGGGCTCGCTCAACGACCGTCGATAGCCGGCCCGCGGAGCGCCGATCGGTGGCTTGGGACCGGCCCCGTTGCTTCGGGCGCGGTAACGACGATAGCGCGATCGGCGGGCCGTTTCAATCCAGCGAGCCAACCGCGGACGCTCGAAACGAGAAATCGAACCGTATCGAGCGCGCAATTCGCTCGTGGAAAGATACTGGTCAATCCGCCGGTGCAATTCCGTCACGTCGATGTACGAAAGCTCCTCCGGGATCATCCACCCCGCAGGCCACCAACAGCGCCGCATCGTTGGCGGAAAGCCCCACGTGGCACTGTAGCGACAGGTTCGACTGCCAACGATAAATGTCGGCTGCCGAGACATCCGGGCGAGCGATCTGCTGCTCCGCTTCGTCCGGATTCCACTCCAGGAACTGGCGGACGGTGCAGAAGCCCAACTCCTCCAAGCGGCGCACAACGGACGCATCCAGCAGGCTCAGCTCCGCCAAGCGGGTCTCCTCCGACGGAGTGGTCCGAAACGGCTCGCCAGCCATCGGCTCTTCGCCCACCTTGCGTCCCGGCACCGTCCCCCGGGGCGGATCCCATTGCACCACCCAGTCATAGTGAGCCTCCCGCCGAACAGGTCGTGACTCCGATCGCTCCAACGGAGGCGGGGCACGCTGGCCGGCGGCACCGGCGGGGCGGATACTCGGTCCAAATACTGCGGTTCGACTCGCCGCGGCGGACTCTCGATCGGCACCACGGGGCCGATCGGGCGGTCCACGACCGGACTGACCTGACGAGAACGTTCGCGTAATCGATACGTGCGACACCGTTCGTTCTGGGAACAACGGCAACACATGCTCGTGCCGCGTGAATACGAGCAGTTGATGACCCCGGTCGGCAAACTGCGACAGCTCACGGGCGGTGGAACGCGTCCGCTGCGTGTCGATGTTCGTGAATGCGTCGTTCAAGATCAAAGGCAATTCGACGCCGCGGCGACGATAGGCAGAAACCACCGCCAGGCACAAACTCAAGTACACCTGATCCCGCGCTCCGCGACTCAACTCCGTGTTCCGCACAACCGCCCCGGAATGGTCTTCCACCCACACCTCGCGGCGATCCGTAATCCGGACTCGTATGAGTGCACCCTCTGTCATCCCCTGCAGACACGATGACGCATCCTGCACAATCTGTGAAGGCTGCAGCGCACTGCCGCATCTGCTCCATCTCCCGTTCGACCCGCTGAATCTCGTCCAGGATCCTCTGGCGCTCATCCAATCCACGCAACTGTTCACCGATGGCCGCCAATTCCCTCTGCAGAACCTGCAGCTGCCGATCTTCCTCGAGATTCTCGCGACTCGCGCGGAGCAAATCCACTCGCTGCTGGTGGGCATCCAACGAGCTGTCCAGTTCCCGCATGCGTGTGGATACGTAATCACGGCGCTGAAGCAAGTACTGCAGTCGCGCCTGAAGCACAGGGTCGGTGAGGGAAGCGCGCGGCGCGGCGAAATCATCGGCCGCAAGATACCAGGCCGGGCGGTCCGCTGCGTGATCCAAGGTGTGCTCGCCCCAGACGGCATCCTGTGATGCGGGAACATTTTCTTGCGTGGAAGAATCCAGCAGCGTGCGACGACGTCGGCTCAGCACATCGATCAGTTCCGTCAGTTCCAACTCACAACGCCGCAAATGCGATAGTTCTCGAGCATGGTCATGAAAGAGCGTGGCGGATCGCTGCTGCTGGAGTTCCCGGTAGAGCCGCTGCACGTCCGACCGCATCGAATGCAATGCTGTGCCGAGCACCGAACGCAAATACTCCGACTGCACACGCTCCCCCTGCATCGCATCGGTCCCGAGCGCATCCTGCAAATCCTGCTCGACATCGTCGATCTGATACCCCAGACCACGCAACAGACTGCGAACGTCCGCCTCGTCGTGCGCCGGAACGGCCACCGCCTCGGGTTCCCACGACGTCACGCGCGACTGCAAGGCATCTTGCCGTTGTCGCAGAGTATCCAGCACGCGATGCCATTGATCGACCTGGTAGTCGATTTCGGCCATTTCCTGTCGTCGCTGCTCCAACCACTGCCGTCGCAATTGGTCCGCCTCGCGCGACACTTCCTCCAACTGCTGCTGACGAAGTTGAATCTGTTGATCTGTCCGCCGCGCAATTGTCTCCAGATCGGCCCGCTGCTGCTGCTGCTGTCGCAACTGGTCGACCGCCTCCTGAATCGATCGGTCGATCTCGTGCAGATGCTCCATCCGCCGCCGCTGGACCTCTTCCAGCTCACGCTGCACCTGACGCAAGCGGTCCTCCAACACGGTCCGCGAAAGCTCACCGGCCGACAAGCGCTGCAAACGATTTCGAAGATCTGCCAATTGATCGCTCGACGTCTGCATGTGCTGCAGTTGTCTTTCGTCATACGTCAGCTCAAAACCGCTCGCGATCGCCAACCGGACCAGCTCGTCAACCGACGGCGGCTGGTCAAAACTTACCGAAAAGGCTTGACAGTACTCCGGAAGCTCGATCCCCGTCAGCCGCCCCGAGTCATAGTCGACCACCGGTCGGCCACCCGCGTCTTCGATGCGGACTTGGCCTCGCGGTGAGCCGTCGTCGCGGCGTTTCACGACCTGGGCAGTCCGTTGTCCATCCAGGAACGCCAGAGAACCGGCGGCTCGAATCGACTCGCCCGCCAGAAAGCGACGACTGGCTGGATCGTGGGCCCCGAACAGAATCCAGCGAATGAAATGAATCAGAGTCGTCTTCCCGGACCCGTTGGGACCGTAAATCACGTTCACGTACTCGGATAGCTGATCCAGTTGCAGATTCGACCGGGCACCGAAACGTTCCAGATGAAGCGACGTGAGTTTCACCGTAGGGCTCCTAGAACTGTTAACCGAACTTCCCTGCTTGGTTTACCGGGACACATGAGCGTAACGTATTGCTGGTCAGGCGCAAACAGGATTACGGCACGGGGAAAGACTTGACCAGGGATGCTCAGCTAAAGTAGCCTCCAATGGCGGGTCCTGCGCCAGACCGCGCTACCACTGCATTCACCCTTTAACCCCTAGGCCAATACCTCTCCCCCAGGCGGTTTCTCATGAAAAGTTTTGCCCAAATCTCAATCGTCTCTAGTCTGTTCGCCTTCCTCCTGTTCTCCCTGCCCAATCCGAAGGTGAACGCTCAGGTCGGGCTCGAAGAACCAACCGCGGAGGCCCAGCATCAGCCCGCCGATGAACCAGCGGAGTCCGCTTCGAAGACAGGTGATAAGGAGGAAGTTGAGAACGAAAAGGAAGAGCAGGAAAAGGCGAAGGAATCCGACTCGAAGCCGGTCGAGCTGAACGGAGTGTTTGAAGCTGTTCAAGCGGTAACCGTCCAGGTGGATCTCGAAAAGTGGTCCGAGCTGAAGGTGATCGAGGCGGCAGCCCATGGCAGCACGGTCACTCGGGGCGATGTACTGATTCGACTGGAGACCGAAGCACTCGAGAAAGCCATTCACGAAGCCGAGCTGGGACTGAAACTCGAGCGACTTTCGCTGGCCGAGGCGGAACTGCAGAACGAGTTACTGGAGCGGAATCACCGCCTGTCACTCAAGGCCGCCCAGGACGCCGATCGGACGGCGACCGAGGATTTGAAGGAGTTCCTTACTCGCGGCCGGGACGAGCGGGTGGCATCCGCCCGTCAGTCGGAAAAGAGTTCCCGCAATCGACTGGCGTATGAGGAGGAGGAACTCCATCAGCTGGAAAAGATGTATGAAGCCGATGATCTCACAGAAGAAACCGAAGAGATCATCCTGAAACGCACGCGTGATTCCGTCGATGCCGCTCGGTATTCGCTGAAGGTCGTGCTCAGCTCCGCTCGCCGAAGCTTGGAATTTTTGATTCCCCGATCGGAAGACGGTCTTAAGGACGCGGTCAAGAAAGCAGCCCTCGCATTGGAAGAAACCGAAGCGACCTTGCCGATCGAGCGAAAGAAGCAGGAGTTGCAGTTGCAGAAGCAACGCGATGCGCTACAACAAAAAGAGGAAGACCTCGCACAGCTGCGAGCCGACCTGGCAAAGATGGTCGTGAAAGCCAGCCGTCCGGGGGTGGTATACTACGGTGAGAGCAAACGGGGGAAATGGAGTGATCCGTCGGCGATCGAAGCGATGCTGCGACCAGGCGGAACGCTCAAGCAGAAAGCGACCGTAATGAGCATCGTGCAGATGCAACCTTTGCGGTTGCGTGTCGCGGTTCCGGAAGCGTCTCTGCGGTATTTCGAAGTGGGAGCGAAAGCGACCGTTCATGCAATCGCCTTTCCCGACACCGGGCTGTCCGCCACCGTTCAAGAGGTATCCGCGATCCCCGTGGCCGACGGAACGTTCGATGCCATCCTGAAGGTCAATCGGAAGGAACTGCAAGACCGAATCGTGCCCGGCATGAAGGCCAAGGTGAAGATGAATGCCGCGGCCGAGTGACCCGCGACAAGCTGCGACTTCCACCTGCCGTCCACGGTTCGGCGGCGACGAGAGCAATCTATGAACGGTCTCAAAACGGCGGCGGCTCTGTTATTGATGTTGACTCTGGCACCCGCCTACGGCGCCGACCCGCCTTCGCGGACGTCGCGATGGCTGCTGGATGTTCCCGAACCACTGCCGGTCGAACCGCCGACGAAAAACGAGATCCAGCAATCCATTCGTTTGGGAATCGATTTTCTGCTGGAGCGACAGAATCCCAACGGCAGTTGGGGTTCTGCCACGAACACCAAGGGACTGAACATTTACGCTCCGGTTCCCGGGGCACATCACGCCTTTCGCGCGGCAGTCACGGGCCTGTGCGTTTCCGCGATGATCGAGTCTCAGGACGAACGCCCTGCGGTCGCCGACGCAATCGACGGCGCACAGCGTTGGCTGGAGGAATGGTTGCCGCGGGTGCGTCGCGCGGAACCGACCGCCATCTACAATGTCTGGGCCCACGCCTATTCGATCCGCGGTTTGGCCGACCTGCACCGCTACCGAGCCGACGACTCGCAGCAGCAAGAGCGGATCGTCGACCTGATGCGACAACAGGCCGAGATGCTCGCTCGATACGAGGGCATCGACGGCGGCTGGGGCTACTACGATTTCGGCGCACACACGCAGCAGCCGAATGTACAGCCCACCAGTTTCACCACCGCCACGGTGCTGGTTGCCCTGCACGAAGCTCGTGAATTTGGCATCGAGTTCCCGGAGCGTCTGCGGCAGCGAGCGATCGACAGTCTGCACCGGCAACAGAAGCCGGACTTCAGTTACTACTACGCCGATTACGGCCCGGTCTCGAACCGCCCCATGTGGGCGATCAATCGTCCCGGGGGGAGCCTCGGACGTTCGCAAGCCTGCAACCTCGCTCTGCTGCTGTGGGACGACCCGGCGATCACCGACGAAGTGCTCGAAGCGTGGCTCAATCGACTGTTCGCGCGCAATCTGTGGCTGGATATCGGCCGCAAGCGTCCGATACCACACGAGTCACACTTCCTGGTGGCCGGCTATTTCTTCTACTACGGTCACTTTTACGCGGCCGACTGCATCCACCAATTGCCACCCGAACAGCGTCCGCCGCACCAGGCGCAGTTGGCCCGAATCCTGCTCAAGCTTCAGGAACGCGACGGCAGTTGGTGGGACTATCCCTTCTACGACTATCACCAGCAGTACGGCACGGCGATGGCCGTAATGTCTCTGCTGCGCTGCCGGTAAGTGTTCACGGACTCGAAAGCGGCAGTCAGTAGCGAAAGTGTTTGATCTCTTCGCCTTTCTTGCCAATCTCTGACAACGCATCAATCCCGATCTGCAAGTGCAGACGAGCCCAATTGCGTGTCACCTCGGCATCGCGGGCCTCGGTTTTAATTCCTTCCGGCGTCAGCGGCATATCGGACACCAGCAACAACGCACCGCGCGCAATCTGGTTTTTGTGCCCCACGACGAACAACGTCGCCGTCTCCATGTCGATGGCAATCGCCGTCACTTCTTTCAGCGTGCTTTGAAAATCCTGGTCATGTTCCCAGACACGGCGATTCGACGTGTACACCACTCCGGTTCGGTAGTCGAGGGCACGTTCCACGAGCTTCTCGGAGACGAATTTGTGCAGCTTGAACGACGGCAAGGCCGGCACCATGGGTGGCAGGTAATCATCCGATGTTCCATCGCCACGGATCGCCGCAATCGGCAAGATGAAATGCCCGATCTCCGTGGACTGCTTCAGGCCGCCACATTTCCCCAGAAACAAAACGCCTCGCGGATGCACCGCGGTCAGCAAATCCATGATCGTCGCGGCATTCGGCGAGCCGATTCCGAAGTTGATCATGGTCAGTCCGGCGGAATTCGTCGTGGCCTGCATCGGCCGGTCTTCGCCGTAGGTCTCGCAGCCAAACTGCTGGGCGAACGAATCGACGTAGTTGTGAAAGTTCGTCAGGAGGATGTACTCACCGAACCGCTCCAGCGGCATCCCGGTGTACCGCGGCAGCCAGTCTCGAACCAGTTCCACTTTGGTGACCATGAATTCCCTCTTGCCGTAGCGCGCATCATGTCAGCAGCCGTGTTGCATCAAGCCCACATATCTTAGCGAACCGCAGGGCGCTGACGTCGGTCTTCTCCCTCAATAAAAAATGCAGGGCGAATGCCACCGCGCCAACCCACGCATTCTCCGGATCAAATCAGGGTACGCAAGCTGGACAACGCAACGGGCTCGCGGCAAGCAAACGGTTCTCCGTATTCGCGGCCGATCGTCTTGCCCCAGTAGGCAGCTTCGTCGCACAATCGCTGCAGAAAAGCGGGGCGGTCCTTTTCCCGTCCCACCACAAACTGACTCTGGTAACAGCGGATCGACTCGAGTTTCCGTGGCCAGTACGAGCTGATGTCGAGCACGAAGTCTGGTTGCGGTGCCAGTCGTAGGTGGACACAAAAGTAATGGAACACCCGTTGCGGATGATGCGGCTCGCCCGGCAGATCGCTCTTGGTCAGTTTTGCCCAGAAGCGTGCCGCCTCAACCAACTCCGTCGCCGCTAAGTGATCCGGATGGGCGTCAACCCAGTAAGGCGCGAACAACCAGCGGGGACGGGTTCTTCGAATCACTGCGGCCAATTGGAACCGAGCCTCCAAGGTGGCTTCCAGCGAACGGTTCGGCAGCCCCAGGTTCTCACGCCAATCAAGCCGCAAAACCTGAGTCGCATGCGCCGTCTCGCGCGCCCGGATCTCTTCACTTCCATGCGGTGTCGGCTCCCCACTGGTCAGATCCAGCACGCCAACTCGCTGACCTTCGTCCTGCAACTTCAGAATCGCCCCCGCCATTCCCAACTCCGCATCGTCCGGGTGCGGCGCCACAACCAGTACGTCTAGCTCGTCCGACATGCGTATGTCTCTCCTTGTCCAACCGTCGATTGACCTGCTACGTCACCAGCAAGATACACGAAAGTCTCCCGCTTCAGGCAACCCAATACGCCGCGAGACTCTCCGGCCCGGAACCGTGCACGAGACGGCCGGAAACTGCTCCCGTGAACCGTTCCCGAAGACCTACCCAAACACGGTGGCCGCACTATAATGTTCAGTTTCTTGCACGTTTTGCGTGCACGCAGCCCGTTGAATGCGTTCGAGCTGGCAGTCGGCGCACGCCATTTCTTCCGGCAAAGGTCTCTTCGTTCCATCCTGGGTGCGATCTGATCCTCCTGCGTTTCAGGTCCATTTTTTGGGGAGTTGCTGATCCATGTTTCGTACGATTTCGATCCTTCTGTTGGCGACGATGCTCTTCTTCGCAATTCCGGCAGCGTGTCGAGCGCAGGCCACCGCGGAGGACACCAGCGCCGAAGTGGCCATCTCACAGCCTTTCACCCAGATGGAGCAAGCCTTCGACGCGGGCAACGTGGATGCTCTGACCGCGCTCTTTCTGCCCACCGCCGAATATCTGGACGAGGCCGGATTCGCACACTCGGGTCACGAAGAGTTGAGCGCATTATTCGGCGGTTTCTTCGCCGAGTTTCCCGGAGCGAAGATGGAGATCGAAATCGAATCCGTGCGTGAGATTACGCCACAGTTGGCGACCGGGGATGTGATTCGCTCGGTGACGACCGCCGATGGCGTTGAACGGGCGATTACTCGGTCTTACCTGACGCTCGTTCGAGAAGGCAACGCCTGGCGGATCGCTTCCATCCGAGACGTCGCGGCAGACGCTGAATTGAGCCCCCGTCAGCAGCTAGAGCCCCTGAGTTGGTTCGTGGGAGAATGGATTGATGAGGGAGCAGATTCATTGATTGAAATCAAGGGGCACTGGAGTGAGGACGAGAACTTCCTGCTGCTCGATTACGTCATCAAACGAGAGGGGGAGGAAGCCATGGCCAGCCAGCAACGAATCGGCTGGGATCCCTTACACGAACAGCTGCGTTCCTGGATCTTCGATGCGGACGGTGGTTTCGGCGAAGCACTCTGGACCAAGATTTCGGACTCCTGGGTCGTAAAATCGTCTGCCGTGTTACCCGACGGTGCAACCGGCTCGGCCACCTTCGTCATTGAGCCTCAGAGTGAAGATCGATTCGTAATGCGAGGATTAGACCGCATCCTTGGTGATGAAGTACAGCCCGACGTGGAAATGACGATCGTTCGTAAGCCTCCCAAAGCGGAATAGTCGTATCTGTTCCCTCCCCGATTTTCACTGTCAGCCGCCGCTCTTTTCTCCGTAGGTCAGTCATGCGAAAAACGCATCACATCTTCAGTATGTTCGCGATTGGATTGGTGTTAATGTGGACCGTCGAACCCGCCTGGTCACGAGGCGGACGCGGGGGAGCCCGTGGGGGTGGCGGCAGTCGCCCGTCGATGGGGCGAGCCGGTGGAGCCCGCCCTCGACCATCAGCATCTCGCGCTCGGGCACCCAGCAAACGTCCCTCGGTCTCCCGGCCCTCTTCCAGGTCCAGACCCAGTGCCTCGCGCCCCAGTGCTCGACCATCCAACCCGACCACAAACCGACCACAAACCCGACCACAACCCGACCATCAACCCGACCATCAACCCGACCATCAACCCGACCATCAACCCGACCATCAACCCGACCATCAACCCGACCATCAACCCGACCATCAACCCGACCATCCGTCGGAGTCGGTCGTCCGTCGACCGGCAATCGACCGAGTATTGGCAGTCGTCCCACCACGCGACCGGGAACAACGCCCGGAGGACGCCCCAGCATCGCACAAAGACCGTCCACTCGTCCGTCCACTCGTCCCTCGCCGACTCGTCCGTCCACGCGTCCGCCCACGCGACCGCAACCGCCAGACTCGTCCGGGAACCCCTACGCGACCGGGAACCCGAACTCGACCGGGAACCGGAACTCGACCGGGAACCGGAACTCGACCGGGAACCGGAACTCGACCGGGAACCGGAACTCGACCGGGAACCGGAACGCGACCGGGAACCGGAACGCGACCGGGAACCGGAACGCGACCGGGGCAGCCGGGCGGCGGAAATCGACCGGGCCGCCCCGACCGACCGATTCTCGGCGGTGGCGGCAACCGACCAGGGCGACCTGGAGACGGCGGCAACCGACCCAATCGCCCCGGAAGACCGGGCGGAGGAAACCGTCCCGGAAGACCGGGCAGCGGTGGCGACCGACCGATTCTGGGCGGTGGAAACCGTCCCGGACGTCCGGACCGACCGGTCCTGGGCGGCGGCAATAACATCGGCAACGGAAACAACATCAACATTGGCTCGGGCAACAACTGGGTGAACCGACCCGGTTGGGGTATCAACCGGCCCGGACGCCCCGGGCGTCCTGGGCGCCCAGGATACGGGCGTCCCGGATACGGGCGTCCCGGATACGGTGGCGGCGGCCATTGGTCGAACAACTGGTACAACCGCCACGTGCACAACCATCACCACAACTGGTATCACGGCTGTTGGTCCGGCCATTCGCACTCCAACTGGTACGCTCCCCTTGCCTGGGGTGCTGTCGGCTGGGGGCTCGGCTCCTTGACATCGAGTTGGGGATATCCGTATTCCTACTCCTACGTGAACCCGTACTATGCCCCGTCTGCGGTCGCGACACCGGTGCAGTACGACTACGCGCAGCCGATTGTGATCAACGATTACTACGACGCGTCCGGCAGCAACCAGTCGGTCACGACCCAAGCTGTCCCGCCGACCGAAGGTGCGCTACCCGCGGAGGAAATGCCTCCGCCACCGCCGGTGGAAGATTCCCCGCAAGTGCAGCAAGGGTACAAACTGCTCGATGAGGCGCGCACTTCGTTCCTTGCACAGAACTACACGGCCGCATCAGCGCAAGTCCAACAGGCGATTGCCAAGGTACCTGGGGATCCGATACTCCACGAGTTCTCCGCACTTTGCATGTTCACAATGAAGGACTATCAGACGGCGGCGGCCGTGCTGAACAACTTGATGTCCGTCGCGCCCGGCATGGACTGGACAACGCTCAGTAGCCTGTACACCGACACGTCCGTGTATGAGCAGCAACTGGGCAGCCTCCAGGATTTCTGCAACAGTCATCCGAATGATGCGGCGGCCCACTTCGTGCTCGCCTATCACCGGTTGATCTGCGGCGATGCCGAGGCGGCCACCGAGGCCTTGCAGGTCGTCGTCCAGCAACAGCCGAAAGACGAGGTCGCACGCCGGATGCTGCAGGCGATCAATCCGCCCGATCCATCCGAAACCGAGTCCTCGACGCCGCTGACACCGGCTCCCGGCACCGAGGCGGTTGCCTCCGACACACCGCAGCCGACGACCGACTTGATTGGTCCCTGGCAGGCGGAACGAGATCAGGCCACTTTCGATCTACAACTGGACGAAGAGGGCGGATTCGCATGGAAAAGCTCGATGCAGGGACAGGATCCGGTGGAGTTGTCCGGGGACCTACACACTGACCGATAGCTTGCTGATCCTCGAGAGCCAGGAACAGGGGGCGATGATCGGCCGAGCGAACCCGCAGGATGCTGACCATTTCCGTTTCGTGCCGGTCGACAGCCCACCGAATGACGACGGGTTGATTTTCGGGCGTGTTTCCCGTTAGGGTCCGCCCTGCGATAGAATAGAGCTGGCACGGTGGGCCGAACGGTCTTGGCGGTTCGGCCCACCGACCTCGACTGCATGATTTGCCTCTTGGCGTCTTGGTGTCCTCACCGTGCAAGGAGAAGGATCATGACGAAATTCGCAGTGATCGAGACCGATTCCGGCATTGCTGTGACCGCCGTGCCGGAGGACGAGACGGTCGAAGAAGCCGCCACACGACAAGGCGGCTTCGTGCTCGACCCTGGTCCCTTTGAGAGCTACGAAGATGCGTACGACGCGATGTTGGCGATCCCCGACGAAGAGGATGATCGCGAATCCCCATCCTCCTGAGCTCGTCCGGCGATCCGGCCGAATTGCATCCGTCACTGCCTGCCGCACCTTGGCTCGATGGGTGGTACTGACGATCCTGATCGGCGTGGCGAGTCGATGCAGCTACGCTGCGTCGGCGGACGAGGGATCGACTTCGTACATGATTGTCGTCACCGGCAGCGAGTTGCTGTCGGGCGTCTACGGTGACGGTCACACGTTGTTCCTCACGCGGACGCTTCGACCGCTCGGACTGCATTGCGTTGGCTCGATGAGTGTCGACGATCATGCCGCCGACATTCGTCAGGCGCTTCAGTACGCAAGCGCACGCGCTCCGCTTGTGCTCGTCACCGGCGGGCTCGGCCCCACCCAGGGTGATCTGACGCGCGAGGTTCTGTCGCGCTACTGCGGGATTCCGCTGCGCGAGGACCCGGATGTACTGCAATCTATGGAGCGCCGCTTCGGCGTGGCCGGCGGACAACTGCGGGCCAACCTGCGACGCCAAACACAAGTTCCCTTGCGCGGCGGCTATCTGCCGAATCGCGTGGGGACCGCCGTGGGGCTCGTATTCGACAACGGGCCGCAGGTGATCGTGGCCCTGCCGGGCCCGCCCGGCGAACTGCAACCGATGGTGCGCGAAGAACTCGTTCCCTGGCTCAGCCGCCGCTTCGGCACACGACCACTCGGATGCTTTCTCACCGTCCGTCTGGTCGGCCTGGGGCAATCGCAGATCGACCAGACACTACAGGACCATGTCGCCTTGCCCACGGATGTGCTCGTCACCTCACAATTCGATGGGGGACGAGTCGACTACACGTTTGCCCTTCCCCAAAACACAACGCAAGACCGGGAACGTTTGGAGTCGATCAAATCGAACCTGCTGCAATGCCTCGGAGACGCGGTCTACGCCACGGGGGAAACCTCACTGGAAGAACATGTGCTGCAGTTGCTCGCGAAACGGAACCAAAAACTGACCATCGCCGAAGTGGCCACCGGAGGGCTGCTGGTCACACGACTTCACAGCGCAACGGCGCAGGCGGAGTGTCTGGCCGGCGCGTTTCTTGGCTCCCACCATGCGGCAGATGGAAGTGATCCTTCAGCAAAACAGCGAGCCGGCCCACGAAATCGACGCGCGGGACGAATCCACTCGACGCATCGCCAATGCCGCGGCGGCGGCGACCGGCAGCGATTGGTCTTTGGCGATCGGCCCCCCCGGCGACAATTCGCAGCAGCCGCAGCAAGCAATTCCCGTTATTCTGCGACACCCCAACGGAACGCTCGAGGATTTGCCGGCAGGTTCGCACGGACTACTCGACCGATCGCGAATGGCAACCCAGTTGCTCGATGCGTTACGCCGTCACTGGCGGTGAGGCTGCGCAGCGATGGAAAGCGGCGCGGCGGGCGAGTGCGAGTCTGCGCGAAGCGGTGGGCTTGTCGTGGGAGTTGGTGGGCTCAGCGCAGCGCAAGCCCACCCGCGGATGCGTGGGTGCGCCCCGAAGGATCTCTCATTTTGCCGGCGACCGCTGCCCCGGCGAACGGAGGCGGATACATCGCGACCACTCCGCAGAGGCGGACTGTCTGCCGTCACGCCGTTACCGGAGCGCATCAGTATTCGCGATCCTTGAGCAAACCCGGTTGCGGGCACCGGGTACTGACCATCCGCTGCAGCTTGCAGGGGTGCGGGAGAATCGAGCGTCAGCGTATCCAGGCCCGGCGCGAACTCGTGCTCACAATGCAGCATCTGCTCAAAAGTGATCACCTGGCCGGTGTGCGCGGCCATACGTCCCATCGAGCTGACCAAGCTCGCTTCGGCGCCGCGCCTGCGCCTCGTTGTAAGGCTTGTCATCACGGATCGCTTCGATCAAATCTTCCCATTCCATCTGGTAAGGACTCGGTTCTTTCGGCGGCCCCCACAGGCGATCCGCTTCGTCCAGCGTATAGCCGTGATAGGTCCGCACGCGTCCCGGGTGATGGGCGGAAGTCGAGATAATGGCAGACCCCTTCGTGCCATGCGCGTAGCTGGCAAACTCGTTGTGGCAGCCATCCATGTTGCGGCCGTAGTAGTGCAGCTTCGTTCCATCCGGATAGGTGTATTCCACCGAGTACGTATCAAAATTCTGGTCGACGTACTCTCCCCGATAGTGGCGTCCGCCAAGCGCTTGGGCCTTCACCGGCCAGGCATTCTTCATCCAGGAACACTCGTCAATCTGGTGGATGTAGTAGTCGCTGTAGACCCCGCCGCTCGCCCAGAGAAAACTGTGGAACTTCCGAATCTGAAAGAGAGTTTCGTTCTCGGATTCCGGCTTCGGTCCGGTGGTGGCGGAACGACCACCCATCCGATAGCCGCGCAGTGCCACAATCTCGCCGATCTCGCCGTCCTGAATGCGTTGGTGCAGCTCGCGGCGTCCACGGCAATGCCGCACCATCAATCCGACTCCGACCTTCAGATTCTTCTTGTCCGCTTCGTCCGACAATTCGATCATCCGACGAGTCGTGGGTCCATCGACGGTGACCGGTTTTTCCATGAAGACATTCAAGCCCTTGGAAACGGCATAGGCAAAGTGCACCCACCGAAAGGCGGGCGGCGTGCCCAGGATCACCACGTCTCCCGGTCGCAGACAATCCATCGCCTTTTGATAGGCATCGAAGCCGAGGAATCGCCGGTCCTCCGGCACATCGACTCGATCCGAGAATCGTGTCTGCAATCCCCGATAACTCACCCGCAAACGTCGTTCGAAAACATCCGCCATCGCGACCAATTTGATGGGACCGCGTTGAACAGACAGTGCATTGCCGGCCGCACCGGAGCCACGGCCGCCGCAGCCGACGAGCGCAATCTGGATCGTGTCATCCTGGGCGGCGTGAACGTGCGGAACTGCCGTGCCCACCAGGGCGGAGGTCGCCGCGAGCTTGCTGGAATCTTTGAGAAACTGGCGGCGCGAATTGGCCTGAGTTCGAAGATGTCGTTTCCTGCATCGAGAGTCTCCTTCGGGGGATCCGAGTGGAAGCAGGGCCGAGCCCTGCTTCCACCACAGTTTCGTCGGGGAACGAAGGCGTCTTAATACTCACGTTTGCCCAACAATCCGGGCTGCGGAATCGGATAGCGGCCATCCGGTCCCGGCTGCAGCGGAGCGGGCGAATCCATCGTGATCTTGTCCAGGCCGGGGGCGAACTCGTGTTCGCCGTTGAGGATATCGTCGTAGCTGATGGTCTTGCCGCAGTGAGCGGCCATGCGTCCCATCGACGTCACCAGGCTGGCTTCGACGCCCCGCTGCACTTCGTTGTATGGCTCGTCGTTTCGAATGGCGTCCACCAGATCGTTCCATTCGTTCTGGTACGGGTCGCCTTCTCCGGGAACGCCCTCGGACTGCCAGATCTCGATTGGCGTCATCCGGCGTTTGACCGCGGTAGATGCTGGAGGGCGTGCCGCAGTCACCACTCCTGGAAGCGATCGCCATGCCTTTCGAGCCATGCAGGTAGCTCGCGTAGATGTTCTCACATCCGTTCTGGCACCGCCCGTCAATCAGAAAGGTCGCTGCCATCCGCGTAGGTATACTCCACCGCGTACACATCCAGGTTCTGATCGACGCAGGCCACATCCGGCGAACACATCCGGTAGTGCCGCCCTCCCAAAGCCTGTGCCTTGACCGGCCAGGCGTTCTTCATCCAGCCCAGATGATCGATGATGTGAATGTAGAAGTCGCTATAGCACCCGCCACTGGCCCACAGAAAACTGTGAAACCGCTGGATCTGGTACATCAAGTCGCTGATGCCATCCGGCTTGGGCGGCGACGAAAAGAAACCGATCGGCCCGTGCATGCGATAGCCACGCTCCAGAATGATGTCGCCGATCTCGCCATCGTGAACCCGCTTGGCCAACTCCTGCAGAGTGCCGGCTGTGTCGCGACATGAGACCAACACCGACCTTCAAGTTCTTCTTCTTCGCCTCTTCGGCCAACTGGAACATGCGACGCGATGTCGGCCCATCGACCGTGATCGGTTTCTCCATGAAGACGTTCAACCCCTTGGAGATGGCATACTGAAAATGGACCCAGCGGAAACCGGGAGGCGTGGCAAAGATCGCGATATCACCGGGACGCAGGCAATCCATCGCCTGCTGATAGGCATCCATCCCCAGGAAACGTCGGTCTTCGGGCACGTCGACTTTGTCGGCGTGACCGCCTTGCAGGTTTCTGAAGCTGGCGTCCAAGCGATTCGCAAAGACATCCGCCATGGCCACAAGTTTGACGGGGCCGCGTCGAACCGAAAGTGCGTTGGCCGCTGCACCGGTGCCTCGACCACCGCAGCCGACGAGGGCAATTTGCAGCGTACGTCATCGGCGCGGCGTGAACAGACGGAATGACGGCGCCGGCCAATGCGGTGGTGGCAGCCACCTGACCGGTCGTTTTTAAGAACTGACGGCGAGAGGAAGCATTCGGGGTGGGCTCTTGCATGGTGGTATCCTGTGATGGATTCTGCTCGGCAATCGAGCAGCGGTAGGGAAGAGGAAAGACGTCGGAACGGCTCAGAAACTACCTCGGTCATTTCTCCAGGGCGGGCGACAACTGCCGAAGGATTTCTTGCGTCATCCCATTAGCTGAGATTGTACCGGGATTTCCCCTCGAAACCACTTCTTCCTTCGGATCTGGATGGAGCAAACCGCCCGTTCGCTATAATCTCGGTCCACTCGACACGGAATTCACCGACCTTTCGGCGGGAGTCAACATGGAAGCGTCGCGATCGCTGTTCAACCGTGGGTTCAATTCTCTGCTGCTGACCCAGTTCCTGGGAGCGGCCAACGACAATATCCTCAAGCAGTGCTTGACCTTCATGGTCGCGACCGGGATCTGGTCGGGAAGTCTGGCGGAGGGGGGCCTGGGCGAGGGCGGTCAGGTCATTCCCGACGCTGTGTCTGACCATTCCCTTCATTCTGCTCTCGGGGTATGCGGGCCAGATCGCGGATCGATTCAGCAAGCGGAACGTGATGTTGGCGGTCAAGCTGCTTGAAGCTGCCGATCGCCGGCGTCGCGTTCCTGGGCTTCTATCTGCAAAACCTCTGGTTGACGCTCGGGGCCATGTTGTTGCTCGCGATGCAAAGTTCCTTCTTTGGCCCGGCCAAATATGGCGTCATTCCCGAACTGGTGGATGACCGGCAGTTGAGTCGAGCCAACGGACTGTTGAACATGTTCACCAACCTGGCCGTGATCATCGGCTCATTGGCTGCCGGGCCGCTCAGCGATCTGTTCGACCCCAAACGAGCAAACTCGGCGACGACCGAGCCGGTACTGTGGGCACCCGGCGCCGCCCTGATAACGATCGCCCTGCTGGGAATCATCGCGATTCTGTTCATGCCGAAACTGTCAGCGCGAAGTCCGAATCTCCAGTACCAAGCGAATCCATTCGCCACTTACTGGCAGTCGCTTCGTGAAATGGCAACCGGTCCGTTACTGGCCGTGGTTCTGGCATGGTCGGCCTTTTACATGATTGGCATGATCGCCCTGCTCGTTCTGCCCGAATATGAGCAAATCCTCGATATCAGCTACACCGCCACCGGATATCTGCTGGGCATTCTTGGGTTGGCGATCGCCGCCGGCAGTGTTGTGGCTGGCGTGATTTCCGGCGACCGCATTCAACCGAACCTGATCCCGCTCGGAGCAACCGGAATGACCATCAGCTTCCTGTTGCTCGGATTGCTGACTCCCAACTACCCTTCGGTGGCGATCCTGATTTTTGTGGCGGGCTTCTCTGCCGGCTTCTACATCATTCCGCTTCAAGCATTGATGCAGTATCTTTCGCCGGATGATGAGCGTGGCCGTTTTCTGGGCACTGCCAACGCAATGTCATTCTGCTTCACATCCTTTGGAGCGATCGTCTTCTGGATTGCCAGAAATCCGCTCCGGATTGCCGGCCAATCGGATCCACCTGATCTGCGGAGCGTTGGCGTTGCTAGGGGTGGTTACCGGCGATAAGTTATTTCCGGCGGGTTGCTCCTTCCCGTCCGGGAATCGCCGGCGCACCGGAGGCCAGAACGCGGTAGTCGCGACCATGCGCCGAAGCCAGCCGGGAAGAACAGTGCGTAACCGTTCACGGGGCATCCGGGGATGGACTGTCCCGTTTTTCGGCCAAAAAGGCCCGGTCAGCAACCAACGTTGTCCGAAAACACGGAACTGACCCCTTCGCATTTGCACGATGGCATCGACGGAACCGTGGCGTCGCAACCCCTCACGGACGGCTCGGGGATTCGGCTCTGAAGAAATCGCGTCAGAGTTCTCCGCATCGTCGGTCCCGATCCGCAATTTCTTGCGACCGTACTGCACAACCACGCAGTCGAATCCCCAGATACTCCACACCCAGCCGCCGCGCAAACTGAGTTGAATTCCCCAACCTTCGAGGAACGTCAATGCGGCCCTGAGAAACCGTCTGCAGGTCCTGGTAGGCGATTCGCTTTTGAAATAGCGGCAGCGGGCCGAAGCAAATAGCCAGCTGATCGCCTTCATCGACAACGGTCAGGTAGCGGAACGATGCGCCCAGCAGCGTGATCAGATAACGCAACGACGGGCAGCATCACGGCAGCGGCCGGATCGGGAGGGGCGACCCACCCGACCGACAGGCTGATGGCAGCCAGCCCAAACAGAAACAGGTACCAGGGACCGTTCTGCGTGTGCTCGTAATCGGGATAGGCAGTGGTATTCATCACAGACCTTCACGGTGGGGGGCCCATCGGCGTCGCAGCCGGCAATGTAACAGATCCGATGCGGTGCCGCCTGTTCCCCCCGCCTTGCCGGGCAGCAAGTGATCGGCCGCGATACGAAGTGGCTGAATACCGTACCCCACGCAACCCCACGCACGATGGTGGGCATGGTACAATCGCGATGAAGCAGCTGGCCCCTGGCAGAAAGAAACCGAGTACATTCCTTGCGTAGGAGGGGGTACACGTTTCGAGCAAGAGCTGAGCCTGCCCCCCCGGTCCCCCCACTCCACCACCGACCACGCTCGGTCATTTCGGTAGCGAGTCATTGGCGCATTTCACTCTTGGAAGGAGCTCTCCATGGGCAAGTTGTGCTCTCTTGTGCTTTGTCCCTGGCCATTCTCGCGTCGTCTCGCGGTGCGATGTGCAGCGGATTCGCGTCCGACCGTGAACCAGTGGATTCCTGCCGACGCAATTGTCGTCTTGGAAGCGAAGCAACCGAAGTCGATTCTGAACGTGTTCACGAACGATCAGATGATCGCCACGATCGGTGCAACCACCGCCTATCAGAATCTGATGCAGACCGATCAGTCCCGCGAATCACTGGCCATGTTGCGGTACCTGGAGGCAAGGCTGGGTACGGATTGGCGTACCGGCCTGCAGAAGCTAATCGGCGGCGGGGTCACCATCGCGATTCTGCCGGAAGACGCAGTCTTGCTGGCGGTCGAAGCAGAGGACGCTGCCTTACTGGAGAAGCTGCACGGCATCCTGCTCGAATTCGTTCAAGCCGAGGAAACGAAGCAGGGCCAGCCGGAGCGCGTAAAATCAGCCGATTACCGCGGCATGACCGGCTGGACCTTCGGTGGCGACGAAGCTCATGTGATTCTGGACGGACGGCTGCTCATGACCAACAAGCCGGACCTGCTGAAGGAAGTGATTGATCTCAGCCTGGACGCCAACCCACCTCGACTGGCGGCATTGCCAAAGTATCAGGCGGCACAGGAGGCCGCGGAGCCGGACGCCGAGGCGACCTTGTTCGTGGACATGGAACGAATTCGGCAACACCCGCCGATTCAACAAGCGCTCGACAGCTCGACAAATCCGCTCGCCACGCTGCTGCTGGCTGACATGCTCGAAGCTCTCGGCCAGGCAGACTGGCTGATGATGGATCTGCAGACCGAGGATCATTCCCTTTGCCTCCGTGCTCGCACGGACACGGACGCGGCGGCGGTGTCACCGCCGGTCGCTTTCGCGGAACCCCCCGAAGCCGCCTGGGACAGCTTCCGCGTGCTGTCTGTCCCGCGGCAGATCGCCACGGCGTTTCTCTTCCGCGACCTGTATGCTTTTTACGCCGCCAAAGATGATCTCTTTCCCGACCGCACCTCCGGTCTGATTTTCTTCGAAAATATGATGGGCATCTTTTTCAGCGGGCGAGATCTAACGGAGGAAGTTCTTGCGGAAACCACACCGGAAATCCACATCGTGGTGGCGGAACAGCAGTACGACGCCGAGGTGGGAACGCCACGAGTCCGAATCCCGGCGTTCGCCGCCGTCCTTCGATTGCAGAACCCAACGGACTACCGAATCGTAGCCGAAGAAGCATGGCAGAAGGCGATCGGCTTGGTGAACTTCACGCGCGGACAACAAGGGCTGCCCGGATTGATCATCGATCGATTCACGCATTCCGATGTCAAATTCACGACCGCCTACTTCGCGACCCAGAACGTGCCCGACCGCACCGCGTTGGAGACCCGGCACAACCTCCAGCCCTCCCTGGCGATGTTCGACGATTACATCATTCTGAGCTCGGGCGAAGCACTGACCCGCGATCTGATCGATGCGATAAAGACTGCGGGCGAGCCGGAGAAGACCCTTCTGGATCGCCCCCATACGTTGGTGCGATTGCAGGGCGACCGACTGGCGTCCATTCTGCGATCGAACCAGGAGCAGATGATCCGTAATAACATGATCGAGGAAGGTCACGAGCGGGCACAAGCGGAAGCGGAAATCGAAACGCTGCTTGATGGTCGTCGACCGGTTGGAACAACTTCATCTCGAGTGGGGAACACACAAAGATCATCCCCAGGCAGCCCTCGAATTGGAAGTCCGATGACGATTTCTGTCGAGCAACAGAACGACCCGAAGTGGGCTTGGGCACCCTATCAGCCGGACGAGGATCGGCCCTGGAATCTGCGATGGGCCGGGCATCTATTTCGCCGAGCCGCGTGGGGCGGGACAACGTCGGAGTTGCGGCAGGCGGTGCAGGAGGGGCCGCGGCGGACGATCGATCGATTGCTGAAGCCCCAGGGTGACATCGAGTCTTTCGAACGCACCTACGAAGATCTTGAGGCATCTTCAGATGGTGAAGAGTCCGCGGACCTGCTGCGCGCCTGGTGGCTGCGGCGGATGTTGCTGACGCCGGATCCTCTGCGCGAGCGAATGACTTTGTTCTGGCACCATTACTTCGCGATCAGTAACCAGGTCGTTCGAAATTCGACGATGATGCGTCGTCACGTTGCCCTGATGCGAGAACATGCGCTTGGGCAGCTTCTCGAAACTGCTGCGCAGCGATCGCCCAAGATCCGGCCACGCTGATCGGCGTTGACAGTTCGGTCAATCGCCGGTCCGATCCGAATCCTCAATTCGCGCAAGTGCTCTTGGAACATTACAGCGTGGGTCCAAATCATTTTTCGCCCACGGACGTGCAGGAAACGGCCCGCGCGTTTACGGGCTGGTTCGTCCGGCGCGGCGAAACTGCGCTTTGTGGCTCGAGAACATGACACCGGTCGCAAACAGATTCTTGGTCGCGTAGGTGCCTTCTCCTCCTCCGATGCTCTGCAAATCGTGCTCGACCAACCCAGCCTCTCTCGCCAACTGGTCCGGAAGCTGGATCGCTGGCTGATCAGTGAAATCGATCCCCCAGCGACCGGCTGCTGGAACCGTTGGCGGAGTCCTTTCGCCAGGATTACGACCTGCAACGACTGGTGGAGACGATGCTGCGTTCCAACCGTTTTTTTTCGACGAGCGGCTATCGGTGCCGAATCAAGAGCCCGATCGATTTTGCGGTCGGCACGGTCCGCAGCGTCGAAGAGCTCGTGCCGACCGGGAAACTAGCTGATGACGTGGCGAAACTGGGCGAAAACTTACTATACCCACCAACGCTGGCCGGCTGGGCGGGCGGAACGCACTGGGTCAATCCCGTTACGATCATCGGACGTCGCCGGTTGGCGGAAGCGTTATTATCCGAATCCGAGTTGTACGGACCCGGTCTTCCGCTTGGTAGAACTCATGGCGAAGTACGACTGCCTTTCCTGCCCACAAGCTGCGCTCGTTCCTGACGGATCTGTTCCTGCAGGCGGACGCAGCCCCCACGGCGTTAGACGCGATCGACCGCCACTGCCCGCCCCCAACAACAGACTCCGACAATCACAAGAGATCGGCTGGCTGCGGCATTTGGCGACCGAGCTGGCGTCGCTACCTGAGTATCACTTGAGCTGAGGGAGATGACCGATGCGCACAAGTCGACGGAACTTCCTGCGGCTATCTGTTGGTGCGTCCGCATCCGGTTGGCTCAAAGTCAATTCGCAGTTAACGGTAGCGCAAGCCGTCCCCAGTTGGGAGGACACAGTCGTCGTTGTTGTCGAATTGAGCGGCGGGAATGATGGGTTGAACTGTGTCGTCCCTTATGCCGACGACGAATACTATCGCCAACGACCTTCGATTGGAATTCCGGCGAATCGAGTGCACCGCATCAACGATCAACTCGGCTTTCACCCGGACCTGAAGGAGTTCGGGCGTCTGCTGGATCAGGGCGAACTTAGCATCGTCCAGGGAGTCGGTTATCCCGAACCGAGCGGCGATCATGAGGTCTCGCTCCGGTATTGGCAAACGGCACGTCCCCACGATGCGTCCTGTCAAACCGGCTGGCTCGGTCGCGTCGTGGATTCGATGCAATCGTTCCCAGCGACCACAATCCCCGCGGCATTCGTTGGTCCCAGCCAGCGTCCCCTGACATTGAATGCCGCCCAATCGGTTGTTCCGTCGTTGCAGCAGCTAGAGCAATGGTGTCTACCAAGCGACGATGGAGATCCCCCTCGTGCTGCGCCCCCATCGCAGGCACCGCATGAAATCGCCTCTCTCGGACCCGACAGTCCGTTACTGGATTCGTTGCGACGCAACGGCAAAGCAGCGGCGGGGATCAGCCAGAGCATCCGCGAAATCGCAGCACAACGTGCGCAAGAATCCTCGGTTCGCTACCCGGCATGCCAACTTGCCACAACGCTGGACACGGTTGCACAGCTCATTCGCGCGGATCTGGGCATTCGGATCTTCTGCGCCGATCTGGGCGGTGATGGGTTTGGCGGCTTCGACAACCATGCCAATCAGCTGGGAAACCATGGTGCGTTGCTGAAACAGTTGGCGACCTCCGTGGCGGCATTTGTAGACGATTTGCGACGAGACGGTCTACTGGACCGCGTCCTGTTGTTGACCTTCTCGGAATTCGGCCGAACAGTCGCCGAAAACGGCCGTCGTGGAACGGACCACGGTTCCGCGGCACCCGTCTTTCTGGCGGGCGGCCGTCTGCGTCCGGGCCTCGTGGGCACTTCGCCCGCCCTGACCGAGTTGGAGGGAGGCGGACTGAAATTCCACACCGATTTCCGCCAGGTCTATGCGACCGTCCTCGATCAGTGGCTCGGTGTCGATAGTGCCACCTGCCTGGGGGACTCGTTCCCGCACATCGATCTATTCGCGACTTAAGCAGGTTGCAGGCTGGCCGCCGCTTGCTCCGCAAACCCAAGAAACGACCGATCGAACGCGTTATCGAACGTGTTTCGGCTGCTTCACGCTCCCCGGGTCACGCGCACTAATACTGCACTTCGACCCATGCGCGGTTGCGGTTGCTTGTCAGGACCGCTTCGCAAATCGCCACTTCTTTGTGACCGTCGACGAAGGTACTCCAATCCGGTTCCGCCGGCATGGTGCCTCCGGCAAGCAGTGCGCGGTAGACGTTCCGGCAGAGGTTCTTGGGACCGTCCGGATAGCCTTCGGTATGGCCACCGGGGTAGTGCGCGTATTCTCGCGCGGCCGGCTCCAACAACGAGGGATCCTTGGCGAGCGTCTCGTTGGCTTTATCCCGATGCCCGATCCACATCTCATTTGGCCTCTCCTGATCCCAGGCCAACGCGCAACTGAGAACCATCGATCTCGAAAAACAGTCGATTCTTTCGACCGGCCGACACTTGGCTCACCGTGAAGACTCCGCGAGCTCCGTTCGACAATTCGAACAGGACGGACGCATAGTCCTCCGTGTTGATCGGTTGTGGCTCGTAATCGCTTGGTTGCAGCACCTTGCCACTGTAGGTTTCTACTTCGCGTTTCGGCTTCATCCGCGTCTTATGAACGGTTTGCAGATCGGCCATCACCTGGGTAATGGTCAAGCCGGTCACGAACTGCAACAGGTCGCACCAGTGGCTACCGATATCGGCGATCGCGCGGCTGTCACCGGAAAGCTCTGGCACCAAACGCCAGTTCCAATCCGTGGGGAGGAACATCCAATCCTGCAGGTAGGACCCATGAATGGAGAAAACCTCTCCGAGGTCACCGTTTTTCGCCATTTGACGCGCGTGTTGGATCAGCGGGTAGTATCGATAGTTGAAATTCACGGCGTGAATTCGGCCCGACTCCTCGGCCAGACGCACCAATTCGCGACTTTCGTTAGTTGTCATCGCGAGCGGCTTTTCGCTAATCACATGCTTGCCTGCGGCAAGAATGTCTTTGTTCACCTGAAAGTGCAGATGATTGGGCGTGCAGTTGTGAATGATCTGGATTTCCGGATCGGCCAGCAGGGCGTGATAGTCGCCGTAAGCTTTCGGGATGCACAGTGTTTCGGCTTTCTCCTGTGCCAGCCCTTCATTCGCTTCGGCGATGCCAACGAACTCGACATATCCCAGTCGTCGTGCTGCTTCGACGTGAGCTGGACCAATGAACCCCGTCCCGATGATCCCGGCTTTTACCTTTTCCACCATCACATCACTCCTTCCCATGGTCTGCGGATCCGAGTCTGTGCTGCCATCTTGCGAGTTGACTCCGAGCCGCTTCTATTGGCGGCGGCGCAGTCAATGAACCAGGACGACCGACGGGAGCTTGGCATTCGCCGGTTTCGCGTGGCTTTCCGAGGACCTTTGACCGCGCCGCAGTGAATAAGATCTACGCTGTTCTCCCGCGGCCCGATTTTATCGCTCGCGCGATGGTGCCGACAACCGGCCCCGCGCTGGAATTGCGAATTCCGAACCTTTCGCTCGCAAATCGCCGCGAGCGACCTGCGGGCACTCGTCGCACGTGGACAGCTGGATGCGATTCGGTTGCGGTACTTCCGCTTTGCGGGTTACGCGATCTTTACGTTTCGCGCACTTTCGGCTATCACCAGTGGGATACGAAAGGACCAAGCGGCGTTTTTTGGGGTGAGGTCAATCGCCTGGCCATCCATTCGGCACAACAGCATGCTCGGTCCATTCGCCTGGCATAGGATCCTCAGCGGGCCCGAGTCAGGCGTTTTCCCGCCCCCATCCAGGTTAGCGAAGGCCGTCTTGCAGTGAACTACGACGCGTTACTGACAGTCGCTGTCGTTGCCGGCATCTTCGTTGCGCTAATCAAGAATCTGGCTCCTTCCGACTTTCTCTTTCTTGCCGGTGTGGCGGTGTTGGCGATGGCCGGCGTGATCACACCCGAGGAAGCCTTTGTCGGTTTCTCGAATCAGGGCATGTTGACCTTGGCACTGCTCTTTGTGATCGCTGCGGGATTGCGCGAAACGGGTGTGCTCGACTACGTCGGCAATCAGGTGCTCGGCGCGGCGCGGACGGAACAGAGTGTTTTGCGCCGGCTGTCGATCATGGTCGTTCCCGCTTCCGCGTTTCTGAATAACACGCCCATCGTCGCGATGTTCATTCCGGTCCTGTTGGACTGGTGTCGGCGACGAGAAGTCCCTCCTTCGAAGCTATTGATCCCGCTGTCCTACCTTGCGATTCTGGGTGGCACTTGCACCCTGATTGGTACGTCGACAAATCTGGTGGTGCACGGGATGATGCTGCAGAACGGCATCGAAGGGATGGGCCTATTCGAGATCGGTCAGGTCGGACTCCCCTATGCACTGGTGGGAATCGTCTACCTAATGTTCGTCGGTCCAAAGCTGTTGCCGGATCGCAAGGAGCTGTTGGAGCAATTGGGGTCGTCGCGACGCGAATATGTCGTGGAGATGCTGGTTCAGCCGAATTGCCGACTGGCAGGACGCACGGTGGAGCAGGCCGGCTTGAGAAACCTGCCCGGGCTGTACCTGATTGAAATCGATCGCGATGGTGAAGTCATTACTCCGGTCGACCCAGCGGATGTGATTCGGATCCATGATCGACTCGTGTTCACCGGCGTGATCAGCAGCGTGGTCGAGCTGCAAAAGATTGGGGGCCTGGTTCCGGCGTCGGATCCGGAGGTCGAGCTGCCGCCGACCCCGCCAGCCGGACGCCGGATGTGCGAAGCGGTGATTTCTGCTAGTTCCCCGATCATCGGCAAATCGATCCGCAACGCAGACTTCCGAGCAACGTACGGGGCCGCCGTGGTTGCCGTCCATCGCGGCGGAAGCCGCGTGGAAACCAAAGTCGGTGACATTCGCCTGCAACCGGGCGACACGTTGCTCCTGCAAACGCAGCAACACTTTGCCCGTGCCCACCGAAATAATCCCGCGTTTTACCTGGTGAGCGATGTGGAACAGTGGCGCCCTTTGCGGCGTGACCGAGCCTGGGTAGCCATCGCCCTATTTGTCGCACTGATTGTGGTGATGACGACCGGCCTGATGTCGACTCTCGTCGCGGCGTCCCTGGTCGCCAGCTTGATGGTGGCCACGCGGTGCCTCTCGGCCGGAGAAGCAAGGCGCAGCGTGGAATGGCAGGTGCTCATCACGATTTCGGCCGCGTTTGGCGTCGGCATCGCGATTCAAAAATCGGGGGCAGCCACCTCGATCGCCATTCCGTTGGTTCAGGTCACGCAAAGTTGGGGACCGGTGGCAACCTTGGCCTGCCTCTATGTGATGGGATCGCTGTTGACCGAGATGATCACCAACAACGCGGTCGCGGTGCTGTTGTTCCCCATCTGCCTCGAGACCGCAAAGCTGCTCGGCGCCAGCCCCCGACCGTTCATCATGGCGATGACGTTGGCCGCTTCCGCCAGCTTAATGACGCCGATTGGGTACCAGACGAATCTACTGGTCTTCGGCCCCGGCGGCTACCGTTACTCGGATTTCCTGCGCGTCGGACTGCCGCTGAACCTGACTCTGATCGGGGTCGCCATCATTCTCGTGCCAATATTCTGGCCGTTCTTCTGACGGCGCCCCACTCGATCAAAGTTTGTCTCGAAGCAGTTGCCGATCGGCAACCGTCAGAAGGATCATACTTCGGCTCGACTGCGAAGGCGATTCACGGCCGCTCGTTCAATGCTGCGGATCGTTTCCTGCTCGTCGTTGAAGACACAATATTCGAGCGACAGCGAGTCACCGATGCGGACGGCCAAATCCAACCCCTCGACGGCGATCGCGAAATCGTCCGCGTTTTGACAGCAACGAAAGGCTAAGTCGCCCAAAGCAGGAACAAAATCCTGTGGACCGTATAACATTCCGCGCGCAGCCGACGCAACAGACGGACGACAATCAAAGACGGAACATCATCCCAGGTTCTGGGCACATTCGATCGTATCATTCCCCCATCCCTCCGAAGCAACCAAGACGCTTGCTCAAGCCTAAGTCGGTTCGAAACACGGCCCAACTCGAGTAGCAGCGGCGAAATGGCCGAGCGTGATTTTGAGCCGAAGAGCCAATCTGCTTGGCTCGCTCAGAGCGTGCCCTCCTTGGCCTCCGCCGCACATGCCGCCGTAATACGCTCGGTCCTGAAGATATACGCGAGAATCGGACCGGTTCTCCGCCAACTTCGCCGTCGCTTCTGGGGACTACAGCGATTATCACTTTCCGGCCGGGTCTCGCCGCCCTTTCTGCTCGGAAGAAACGTCGCCATGAACGCTACAGGTTCGTGCGACCCGCACCAGCAACCTGTTACAATGTGCCGTAAAAACGGACCATTCGAGGGGTCTTCAGGGAAAAATGACCATGTTTCGGTATCATCTGACCGCAGCAGCGTGTGTGTTGCTGATCAACCTGGCTTGCGACAGAATCGGATCCGCAGCCGACGCGGAATGGGTAACGGTCGTGCCACGGATGACCGGTCGGATTCTGGCGAATCCGGGCATGGGATGGCAGACACATCACTGCACCGCCCAGCGGGATGGATCCTTGCCCGATTGGATTCCGTCCACCTCCCATTACGCTCGCTGGGGCTGGGGGAAACTGGAACCCCAAGCGAACGAAATCGACACGTCGTTCTTGGATAACGCGTTGGCGGAATCGCGCGCCGCCGGTCAGAAGCTGGCCTTGCGAGTCATGTGCTGTTCCTCGACAGCGAAGGAGCCGTATCATCCGGATTGGCTCCGCCAAATCGGCGGCAAGTTGATTCGCACGCAATATGCGGATGAGCCTCCGGTGGATGTGCCCGATTTGGATGACCCCAGGGTTCTTGCCGCACACCTGGACTTCCTTCGTCGAATGGGGGCACGCTACGACGGCCATCCTGATCTTGATTTCATCGATCTTGGCTCCGTCGGCTGGTGGGGCGAATGGCACATGAGCGAAGCGCGCGATACAGGCATGCCCTCGCGCGAAACGCAGAAGCGCATCGTCGACACGTACCTCGATACTTTCCGTAAGACGCCGATCGTGATGCTGATCGGCACTGGGCCGCTGCTTCCGTACGGCCTGCAGCGGGGAGCCGGATGGCGAGCGGATTGTCTGGGCGACCTGGGAGGCTTCGACCAATCCTGGTGTCACATGCGAAATGCCTATCCGACGGAACTCCGCGAAGCAGCGGCATTCGACATGTGGAAAACGGCGCCCGTGGTGTGGGAAACCTGCTGGGACATGCGCAAATGGGTGGAGAGCGGCTGGTCGCTGCGGTACATCTTCAACTACGCCCTGGCCCTGCACGGATCGTACATCAACAATAAATCCGCTCAGTTGCCGGCCGGAACGGAAGTCCGCAAGGAGCTGTATCGATTTCTGCAACGACTCGGTTATCGGCTGTTGCTCCGAGAGATGAAGCATCCGGCCACCGTACGGCCCAACGCTACTTTGGCGTTCCAGATGAAATGGCAGAACGTCGGTTCCGCGCCTTGCTACCGGCCATATCGTTTGGCCTACCGACTGTCGAACGAGCAAGGGTACAAACGATCTTTCGTTAGCGATGTCACTGTCAATCGATGGCTTCCGGGATCGGTCGTACCGTTCACCGCGGCATTCATGCAGGCGCCGCCGGATTTGCCATACGGCGAAATCGCGCAGGTTGCCGATGAGATTTTGCTGCCATCGAATCTGCCGCCGGGCGAATACGAGCTGGCACTAGCCGTCGTCGGCGAAGTATCCGAGCAACCGGTCGTCCAGCTCGGTATCCAAGGCCGAGCGACCGATGGCTGGTATCCGCTAAGTAGGATCCGGGTCGTTCCGTGACGCTTCGGCGCAACGCGCAGATCCAGGCAGCGATTGGCGACGTCCCGCTCATCACCTGTCGACCGAACGCGTTGCCTGGGGCAGCGAAGTCGGGCTCGAGCTGTTCTTGCTGTTCCCAGGAATCTCGGATTCGATACCGCGTCTCGATAATCGACTGAAACGGCACGACACCGGCCAGTGTTCCCGCCAACAGCGCCACGAGGAGTGCCGCTGCGCAGGCAAATTCCTTCCTCAGGTTTTGTCCCGTATGGCGACGACGCTTGAAATACGCCACGATGACTCGCCAATTGATCACAACGTGCAGCAAGGCCACCAGGAGAAACAATAGACTGACATTGATGTGAATTGCCGACCACTGATCCTTGCGCAACCCAAGCACCAACCACTCGTTCCAGTTGGCGAATCGTCCGCGCGGGGCGATATACAGCACGATCCCGGACAGAATCAACAGCGGGAAACTGACCAGCATCAGCAGCGAGGCAAAACCGCGCGTGTGAAACGGTCGTTCAACGGTCGATGCCGGTACCTCCCCGACACCGTCTGGCGGTGACGGCGGAGATGCTTTCGACGTCGATAAGGAAGAAGTCGCGTTCATTCTGATTTCTCGATTCCCGTCCCGAGGCGACGGCGGATGCAGCACGAATTACTTGAATGACCGAGCGGCGGCACCGCTCCACTTTGGTCACGGACTGTCGGCCTCCGCAGTGTCTGCATCTGCCCCTTCCCCGGTCGACCAAGGACTCTCGCCGGCGGCGGCCACGGTATCCGTTGATTCCTTTGCGGACAGATCAACGAAATCGTCGTCGCTGACGAGCGGAGTCCAGCCTTCCCAGGATTGACCCTCCTGCCGACTCCCACCGGATGAGGCAGCAGCTTCGGCTGTGGTATCCTCGCCTTGGGCGTGCGCACAGTTTCCGGAACACGTGGAACCGCTTTCAGTGGCAGCAGCCTCCGCCCGAATGACTTTCGTTTTCGTCATTTCGTCGGACTCACTGCAGCCACCGCCGCCGCAGCCGCGGCCGGCACCACTACCCCGCGCCCAACCGGTGGCCTGACCGCAATCCCCTCCACTGCAACCGCCGCCGCGCCCTGCGCGAAGCCGGTCGCTCCCGCGGATTCACTGCAGCCGCCGCAGCCGCGGCCGGCACCACTACCCCGCGCCCAACCGGTGGCATGACCGCAATCCCCTCCACTGCAACCGCCGCCGCGCCCTGCGCGAAGCCGGGCGCTCCCGCGGATTCACTGCAGACACCGCCACCGCAGCCGCGGCCGGTACCACTACCCCGCGCCCAACCGGTGGCCTGACCGCAATCCCCTCCGCTGCAACCGCCGCCGCGCCCCTGCGCGAAGCCGGCGCTCCCGCGGATTCACTGCAGCCACCGCCGCCGCAGCCGCGGCCGGCACCGATTTCGGCGGCGCGTCCGTGACCTAGTCCGGCGCCCAGTCCGTTGCCACGCCCGCGTCGCAAGGGAGTGTTATCCGTGGCAACCGAATTCCCGCGGCTGGCGGGCTGCGTGAGACTTGTGGTTCGAAGATCGGCCCGTTGCATCGCAACGCGCCCCCACGCTCCTCCGCCGTTGGAGATCGGCAAGGCATCTGCGGCGTACCGCGTGAGCAGCGAACCTCCGACCAATCCCAAGACGAGTGCGATGGAAAATCCGATGGTGAATTGTTTGTTCATCTGATCAAAACTCCTGTGATAGCGTTAGAACCGAAATTCGAACGATGCAATTTCGGTGCCAATTCCTGCGATCTGGCCGGGGAGAGCCGCGACGCGTATCGATGAATTCCTTACAATGCAGTACGCGTTTCCGTGGTGTGCCAAGGAGCCTCGGGAGATGGACACGGAGGGGCAGGTCGCGGACCGTGGCGGTCCCCATTCGCGAATCGGTCGGTGACCGTCAATCGAGGCGTTACGGCGTGACGGTTTTGCCAACTGGGGACGAACGCGGCGGGAAAAAAAAGCGATCCGTCGGGCGATGGACTGTGCAAAAAGTCGCGCCTCGCCTTGCGGGGCCTCCGGAGGCCGTGGGAAACCGAGGTAAGGTAGATGCGACGATCCCGGTTCATCCTGTTGCTGACGCTGATTCTCGCCTGGCTCGTCTTTGCAGCGTGGCAGTATCGAAGCTATCAGCGCGAGCGGAACCTGATTCGGGAGGCGTTGCACCAGCAGTCGCGATCTGTCAGCGCGGCATTGGTGGGAGGTATCCGTTCGCATCGCCGCCTGGGTCGTTTTTTTCAGCTGCAGCTCCAGGGCATGCTGGAAGAAGTCGTGCAGGCCCCCGATATTCTTGCCGCGGCGGTGATCGTGGGCGACAACCAATTGTCGCTATTCGCGGGGCAAACCGACCTATTGCCGTCGCCCGACTGGCTGGAGGAGGGCGAGTCGTGGACGCCGGAAGGGTATCTGCTGGTCGAGCGCTGCGAAATTCTACCGGACCTTGGCGGGACGGGAACGGGTGGCATGGGCGGACGCGGCCGGGGAGCCCTGGAGGACTCTGTCGCCGAGGGCTTCGCGGACGGAGCGCAGATTTCCGCGGTGCTGCTATTGGATCGGCGGCGGACCGACAGTCTGCTGCGTGGCTCGGCCCGCAATCACGGAGTCGCCACGGTGGCAGCCGGGCTGGTCATGTTCGGTCTGGCGCTCGCTTGGCAGACCACCATCGGCCTGATCGAGGAGCGGGGGCGATCCCAGTTACTGGAAGGGGAGGCGCGTCACTTCCGCGAACTCAGTCAGTCGGCAGCGGGATTGGCTCACGAAACGCGCAACCCCCTCGGTCTCGTCCGCGGCTGGGCTCAGCGATTCGCGCGTCGGCGAAGTCGATCCATCCGAACAACCGCAGCGGGCCCAGGCCGTTGTCGAGGAATGTGACCGGATCACGTCACGCATCAATCAGTTCCTCGCTTTCGCTCGGCCTTGTCAGCCGACGTATTCGGAAGTCCATCTGGACGAGTTGCTGGACGAGCTGCTGTTGATTCTGGAGCCGGATCTGGAAGCCCAATCCATCCAGCTTGTGCGTCAAGACGATTCCCCTCGGACGCCGTTGGAGGCGGATCGCGAGTTGCTTCGACAGGCGCTGTTTAATCTGCTGCAGAATGCGGTTCAGTTCTCGCCAGCCGACAGCCAGATTGAGGTTCGCCAGGAGGCAGAAACGGATGGAACCTGGAAGCTGACGGTCGGCGATCGCGGACCGGGTGTGGCCGAGGAACACCGGGCTTCCCTGTTCACGCCGTACTTCACCACGCGCCCCACTGGTACGGGACTGGGGCTGGCCATTGTGCGACGAATCGCCTTCGCGCACGGCTGGCAAGCCACGTGGAACGCACGTCCCGGTGGCGGTTCGCTGTTTGCGTTGGAAGGTATCCATGGTGGGAAAACGAAGTAAGATCATCCTCGTCGTCGACGATGAACGCTCCCAACGCGAGCTATTGGGCAGCTTTCTGACACAATTGGGGTACGAGACCGTCGAGGCAGCATCGGGCGAGGCAGCGCTTGACCAGATCCGGCAACAGTCCCCGGACATGGTGCTGTTGGACGTTCGATTACCCGGCATCAACGGAATTCAAACGCTGCAGCAAATTCGCCTGTTGCAGGAGGAAATGCCGGTCCTGCTCATCACGGCGCACGCCGACCTTCGGCAGGCGGTTTCCGCGTTGAAAAGCGGTGCCGACGACTATCTCGCGAAACCGATCGACCTGCAGGAGTTGCAGGCAGCCATCTCCGATGCGCTCGGTGCCACGGAGGATCCAGCGTCCCGAGAGCAGCTTGCCCTGCCGGAACTCCCCAAGGGGTTTGTCTACGACAGCCCGACACTGCGCGGTTTGCTGCAAACGGTGGCGGTCGTCGCCCCCTCCACCGCACCCGTGCTGATCACCGGTGAAAGCGGGACCGGCAAAGAACGGATCGCCGAGTTAGTGCACCGCTGGAGCCCGAGAGCCAACCGCGAGTTGAATGTGACCAACTGCGGTGGGTTGCCGGACAGCCTGATCGAAAGTGAGCTGTTCGGGCACACGAAGGGTGCCTTCACCGGCGCGTCCCAAGCGCGCGACGGTGTCTTTCGCAACGCGGATGGTGGAACTCTGTTCTTGGATGAAATTGGCGAACTGCCGCTGCACCTCCAACCGAAATTGCTGCGAGCGCTCGAGACCGGTGAAATTCGTGCGGTCGGGAGCGACCATTCTATGCACGTCGACGTTCGCTTGATCGCTGCGACACACGCGAATCTGGAACAAGCAGTGCAAGACGGGACGTTTCGCGAGGATCTGTATCTACCGCATCAACGTGATCGAACTACGTGTTCCACCGCTGCGCGAGCGTCGCGAGGATATCTTGCCACTATCGCGGGCCTTTACCAGCGATTTCGCCGGCGGACCGGTCCGCCTCTCGCCGCAAGCCAGCCGGTGTCTGCTCAGTTATGCCTGGCCGGGCAATGTGCGCGAGTTGCGCAACGCCATGCAGCGTGCCTGCCTGCTCTGTCGCGGCGACGTGATTATGCCGGAACATCTGCCAGCGAAGATGGCTGCTCTGACCGACAAGTCAGCCAAACCGGATGCCGATCACACGCGACTCGCCCAGGTCGAGCGGGCAACAATCCGCGCCACGCTTCAGGAATGCGAGGGAAACCGAACGCAAGCGGCCAAAAAACTCGGGATCAGTCGCCGGGCCTTGTTGTATAAATTGCGTGCCATGGAACAGGATGAGGCCACGGAGTGAGGGAGGTCGAAGCCCCCACTGCGCATTCGCTCCCCCATCTGCCGACGGGAAGTGGCCCCGGAGATTCGACCAGAATCGCAGCCCCGATCGTACGAACCGCTGGGCACGAGCCCCGGTCCCCGCCGATCGCAGGAGACCAATCGCGATTACTTGTCGGCGCGTGGCGGCAAGATCCAAGGATCAGAATGGACGGTTCGTGCAGAGACGACGACTACTTTGCGTGAGCGAATGAGCCGCCCGTGCTGCCGTTCGTTGTGACGGCTCGAGGCCCGTGCGAGGCACACCAGACGCCGAACGCCAACGCTTGTATCGCCGAGCACCGCGCGTTACTCTCGGGTGCCGATCGTCCATCCGACCGGTACTTGTTTCGCAAGCCGCATGGCCATTCGCAGCATGCGAAACGAACAGGCATCGGAACAGGACGTGAGTTGGATTCTGGAATCACACTCGTTCCTCTTGCAAAGTGGGGGCTTCGATGTCGGTTCATCGTCGCACATTCTTGAAGTCATCGTTGGCCGCCGGAGTCGCATGGACGACTCCGACAGTACTCGGCGCGGAACAGAAGTCGGGCAAGAAATACCGAACAGCCCTGATCGGCACCGGCTGGTGGGGCATGAATATTCTCGGCGAAGCAATACGATCGAAGCAGTCCGAAGTCGTCGCCATGTGTGATGTCGACCGTCGCCAATTGGATCCGGCCGTTGCCCGCGTGCGGAAAGAGACCGGGGATGAACCGGTGCAAGTATGGCGACTTCCGGGAACTTCTCGACAAGGAAAGACCCGAAATCGTTATTGTGGCGACGCCCGATCACTGGCATCCTCTGATCACGATTGCTGCGGTTCAGTCGGGTGCGCACGTTTACGTCGAGAAGCCGATCGGGCACACGGTCGCCGAAGGCCGAGCAATGGTCAATGCGGCAAGAGCAGCAGATCGCGTGGTGCAAGTCGGATTGCATCGCCGCGTGTCCCCACACAATGTCAGCGGGCGGGAGTTTCTGCGATCCGGCAAAGCGGGCAAGATTGGAATGGTTCGCGCGTTTGTGTTATACGGCGGCAATGGCCCCGAGGACCCGGTGAAGAACATGGATCCACCACCGGAGATCGACTGGGAGATGTGGTGCGGACCGGCCCCGCTGCGTTACTACTGCCAGAATCAACCGAATGGGTGGGGCCAAGCGATTCATCCGCGAGGCTTTCGCCAGTATCTCGACTACGCCAACGGAACACTCGGCGACTGGGGCGTTCACTGGATGGATCAGATTCTGTGGTGGACGGACGAGCTCTATCCGAAACGAGTCTATTCGACCGGCGGTCGCCCAATTAGCGGACCACCGGTTTACAACGAGCGGCGAACAGACAACGGATGCTCCCGACCATCAGCTCGCCCTGTTCGAATTCGAAGACTTCTCGGCGACCTGGGAACACCGCCGGTTTGCCGACAACAACGCTGAGAAAGGCGAGAATGTCGGCTGCCATTTCTACGGCACGAAGGGTACGTTCCACCAAGGCTGGCAAGACGGTTGGCGATTCTATCCGGCTAACGAGCGGGAGCCGCAACTGCACGAGCCACCGCAGTTGCATCAACCGGACTCGCAAAACATCCGCGAACTCTGGACCGATCTGCTCGAATGCATCACCACGGGGCGACGGCCGGTCTGTGACATTGAGCTGGCCCATCGGTCGACGAACATGAGCCTTCTGGGCATGCTTTCGCTGAAATTGGGCAGGAGCCTCGAATGGGACGGTGAGCAAGAACAGATCATCAATGACCCGGAAGCCAACGCCATGCTCCGGCGTGACTACCGAGCACCGTGGATCTATCCCAGTTAAATGGAACACCCCTCGGAGAGCACTCGACGTGCACACCGCGGACCTTCGCCGGCCTACAAATACATGCCGATGAAACCGCCCGCTTCGTCGCTCGCCTTCTGAACTTGCTCAATCCGTGTCTTGGTCCGTTCCAGGTCGCCCGCCTCGATATAGCGGTCGAACTCGATCGCCACTGAACGGGGCACGGTTTCGGCAAACCAATCGACGATCGCTTGCGTCAGCCAATCGCACGACTCGCGTTCGAGTTCGACTTGCAGGTCGCAGCTCTGACAAGCGAGGTCTTCCACGCCGGTCAACACACAACCTTCGAAGCGAAATTCGATCGACCCGCGATCCGGGTGATTTAAAAGATGGTAAACGCAATTGGCATTGTGAAGGTAATACACATTGTGCGTACCGTGTTTGTCGATCGCCTCTTTCACTCGATGGCAAAAGGCCTGGTACTTCGGAGAGGCGTCCAGAGGAACGTCAAACCGCGTCACAGACCGCAACGGCAGACAGTCAAACCGGATTTCTACCCACTGTTCCATGGTTTGCTAGTTCCATCCTAGAGATAACCAACCGTCTTCCGCCGCGACGTATTCCAGCGACAGGTCCCCCAACTGCTGCCAGCGGCCGGGCAACGCAAGTCCTTCGCCACTGATCTCCTGTCGAAACAGGCCTTCGAATTTGTTCGTCATGAAGGTCTTGTCGCGCAATTCCTGCAGGCTCAGTCGCCCACCTTCCTTCGTGGGAAACGTCACGTCCAGGTCTCCCAGACGAGAGAGACGCACGCGACCGTTGATCGCTTCCAGCTGATAGGTCGCCGCAATTTGAATAATCTGCCGTAGAGCCTGATCGCCGCGAGTGAATTCTCTGCCGCGCACAGCGATCGTGACATGGTTTTCGTCAAACCGGACCGAGAGCGGTTGATTGCGATCAAAAGTGATCGACCAAGGGTCTTCATCCTCTCGGATTTGTAGTTGCTCAGGAACTTCACCCGTTATTTCCTCAACCAGATCCTTGGCCCGGAGATCGGTGATCTGCATCCCACCGACAACATTCAGGGCGGCGTTCCGAAACAGAGACTCGTGGACCTGTACCATCACCGCGTTTTCCGGACAGGCCGGCGGCGTGTCCAACGCTCCCAATTGTACAGCGCCGGCCTTCCAATGCGGCCAGGTGCAGCCTTTGGGCCGTGGACCACAGTCGCAGCATACGCGGATAGAGATGCATCCGACGCAACGGACGCCGCAACTTACTTTCCCATTGACCATTGCCGGACGCAATCACGTCGAGCACCTGTTGGTCCATTCGTTGTGCTGCGCGAACTTCTGCTCGCCGAGCCGAGATCCACTCCGCCTTTGCCTTCTGTGCCCGCAGCTGTTTCCAGGCGAACGCGCGGACGATGCCGGAACCCAACCGATTTGCCGTCCGAATCGATCGTGTCCGGGTGCGCGTCGAACAGGAAGCGGTCGCCGGTTCGGTCCAGACGCCAACATCCCCAACCCACAGTTGCTTGCGGACCGACACCTGCGTCTGGCCATCACTGTAGATCCTCACCGGAGGTCGATAGCCAATCGTATCCGACGAGGCTGTTCCGGTCATGGCAAGTTCAATCAGAGCATCCTGATCGCTCGGAATCAGTCGAGCCGTGATGGTACCCAACGTGTGTGCCTGGCCACGGATGGGCGTTCCCAGGATCGTTTCCTGCACCGGTAAGGTCTCGGATACCGGCACGTTGAACCGCTTGGCAATCAGGCCGGCGGACACGGACGCAAAGACATTCGGACGGCCAAAACGATCGCGAATCGGACCAACTAGATCCCGAGCCTGCCCGAGTTGTTCCATCCATTCCAATCGAACGGCCATCTCGGTCGCCGCCTCGGCCGGATCCGACTCCAGCTTCTTCACCGCCTCACGCAGCCCCAATACCTGTTCCGCAAGCTGCTGTCCGGCGTCCGGGTCGGACCGCGCCTTCAAGACCCGACTATACGCCACCAGCGCCTCCCGCACATCGACGAATGGCGCCAAAGCCATGCCCGTTTGCCCGCGAAAGTAAGGAGCCATCACCGGAACAACGGCCTCCGGTGTGGGCGAGGGTGCAGCGGTTAGCTCTTGCAGTTCGTCCCAGTGCAGGTATTTCTTCCACGCGTCCGCATTTGCCTTCGTACCACGCGCAAGTAACTGCTCCAGCCGTTCGGCGGCGGCGATCACCTCGGACCTCGCGATGCGAACCTGCTGATCAGAAATTGGAACAAACTCGGGCGATGCTTCGTTTACGATTTCCGCGAGTCGATCTTGAGCAGATGCCGGTACATCTACGCGCAATTGCAACCTGGGCACCTGCGGTCAAAACCAGCCCAATCGCCACACATTGTCGGAATCGAATCCAACTCGAACTCGCGTGCGCCACCTGATTAGATCCTCAACAATTACCGCGGTCTGGCCCGAGAACACCACGCAAATCAAGCGAAAATCAGCCGGGAAGCATTGGCGTTCGGCCTTCTGGGAGCCATCAAAACCGTAGGCTAACGCCCAGCGGCTCATCAAACATCCGGGCGGGAGATTTGCCCAGCATCTTAGACCGGCCGCTCCCCCGGAGCAACCTAGCCTACTCAGATTGTCTCGTGCTTTGTCATAGCCCGGTTTGGGGTCCACCGCGAAGAAACTCTGGGACGTGGCTTCGCGTCCCACCGGTTTTCACGTTGGCCGGAAAACGATCGAGCAAGAAGGGTTCTCCGGCGAGCAATCCACCGGAAGCGGATCGCAGAATACACATCATCGTTACAGCTCCCGCAGGAGTTGAACTTTTGCCACACGGAATGTTGACGAAAAGCGACGCGCGGATCGGCCACGTGCTATTTTTGCATCGGCCCAAGGCATCCTCGCAGGCTTTCCTGTGACATGCCATCTACGGAGGAGTGAAGGTGGCTGGTCCGAAACGGAACATTCTGATTCTACTGGTTCTCGGCTGGTTGACATCGCTCACGGTCGGCTGCGGCAACTTGCGCGTTCCCGCCATTGATCCCAGTGGCCAGCAGATTCTTCTTCCACCTCCGTCCTATACCACTTTCGATATGCACCAGAAGCGGTCCGTGCCCGGCCCGTCGCCCCAGGTGGCAACGACTTCTCAGGGTCGCTGCTGCTTTGCGAAACCGACGTACGCCGCCCCCCCGGAAATCCCCCCGTGCGAAGAGCCCCCGATGTTGCCCAATGCGGACGCCTGCCCGCCGCTCCCGGATTGTGTGCCGCAGGAAGTCTATCAGCCGGTCTCGCCGAGAGTCGTCGTTCCTGGTGCGTGCGAAGTTCGGCCGGAGCAAGGGGAAGGGTACGCGGAACTTCCGCAGGATCCATCGCGCGACTACCGCGAGAAAGTCGTCCTGACTACTCGCCGTCAGATTGCGCCCGTGGGAAGTGAAGTCATCGTCGTCGGCGGCGTCTGCGACGAGGAAGGGTACTATCGGATCCGTGAGCCATTGGAGTGGACGCTTTCGCAAGGCAGCGTCGGGCATTTCACGGAAGCGGGGAATCCATCCGTGGGATGGATGGGCTTGCGGGGACACCTGGCGTCACTGCAGGCGGAGCCGGTTCCCGAACTCTGTTCCAACAACTATGCGGTAAGTGTCTCATCCAGGAGAGTTCAAGTCCTAACTCGGGGAACCGCTGCACCGAATGACGACCTGTTCGTGTTAGAGGGCCAGGGTTGGATCGGCGTGACCTCGCCCAACGAAGGCAACACGTATGTCACGCTCTCGGCGCCGGAACTCGACGGCTGGGAACAACGTCAGGAGATGGCTGTAATCCATTGGATCGATGGTCAATGGACGTTGCCCAAGCCGATCGTAGCCCCGGACCTGCAACCGCAGGTCTTGACAACCACCGTCAACCGTCGCTTGTCGGCCAGCCCCGTGCAAGGCTGGATCGTGCGTTACGAAATCGCAGGTGGCGTTCCCACCACATTGGACGGCGGCGCCACGACCCGCGAAGTCGTCACCGATGCAACGGGCAAAGCGTCGGTCCGCGTCCTGCCACCCAGCACACAGGGTGGGGCGACGCAGATTCGTGTTCAAGTGATTCGCCCGGGGGGAACCGACGGCGCACCGGAGCGTTTCGTGGTCGGCGACGGGACGACCACCGTCACCTGGAGTACTGCCCAATTGCAGGTTCGTCTGGTGGGGCCAGAATCCCTGGAGCTGAATCAGACGGCGAATTACCAGGTCGAAGTTGTCAATACCGGCAACATCGCGGTCAACAACGTGCTGGTTCACGCAACCGCCCCCATGGGTTTTGATTACGTCGCCAGTTCGCCTCCCGGGCAGGTTTCGGCGAATCGAGTGGATTGGATGGTCGTGCAACTTGCTCCCGGCCAACAACAGAAACTGGACGTGTCGTACCGTGTGGGCAAGAGTGGCGACGCCAAGCTCTGCGTCAGCGCCGAAGCAGCCGGAATCTCGCCGGTCGAGAACTGCCTGACGGCGCAAGTGACTGCCGATGCTCTGTACATCGAAATGCTGGGGCCCAATCCGGATGTTCCACTCGCCGTCGGTCAGGAGGCCAACTATCGTGTCACGATCACGAATCGGGGAGACCGTCGCCTAGAGGATGTGCTGGTCGTCGATCGTTTTGACGCCGGCCTGCAACACCGCGAGGGAACCAGCCCCATCGAATGGCCTTTGGGAGCCATCGATCCCGGACAGTCGCAACAGCTTGGGCTGAGTTTCGTCGTGGCGGCCCCGGGACGGCACTGCCATACATTAGAAGCCACCGCCGACGGAACACTCCCCGCTCGAACGACCGCCTGTGTCACGGCACAACCTCCCCTGCGCACCGAGCTCGCTGTCCGCAAAACGGGTCCGGTCCAAACGATCGTTGGTCGCCAAGAGACATTTTCCGTGACGATTCAGAATACGGGCGATGTACCACTGTCCAATTTGCAGATCGTCGACAACTATGATGCCGAAATGCGTCCTATTGGAGCCAACCCACCCGCCGCTTCCATCGAGCAGAATCGCGTAACCTGGTACCTCAGCCAATTGGCTCCCGGACAAACGCTGACGTACGACGTAACTTGTCAGGCCGTCTTCGATACTCCCCGGTCGTGCCACCAAGTCATTGTGCGAGCGGCGGGCGGTCTGGAACGGACGGATCAGGGTTGTGTTCAGGTCGGTTCGCCGACGCCCGCTGGACTACCACCAAACGCAAACGCGCTGCCACCCCGGTTGCTACCCAACGGGGTTTTTGGACAGGCCTCCCCCAAGCAACCCGCCGCTTCCCCGGTGACGCACACCGCTTCGATGGACAGCTCCGCCGGCCTGGAGTTGTCCATCGACGGCCGAGGCGATCAGTGGCAAGTCGGAGACCGCATAAATTACCTGATCGTCATTCGCAATCCGACGGAACTAGCTGACTCGGATGCGACACTCACCGTCCGGCTTTCACCATCGCTGAAGCTGCAGAGTTACTCCGGTCCGGTCAATGCGGCGACAAGTAGTCCGAATTGGCGAACGCTTCGGATGCTGCCACTGCGAACATTGCGAGCCGGAGAAACCGTGCAATTCAACGTGATTGCTACGGTCATCCAACCGGGTGAACTCCTGGCACGCGCCGAGCTGACGAGCGAAAGGTGCCCCGACAGCGTCGCCGAAGAGGACAGCTCCGTCGCGATTCCTTGACAGCAGAGGTCGCCCCGGACGAAGAAATCGTGCGACAGCGGCCGATCTCGCGTGACGGCCCCAGCTCGAGTTGCTCCGCGGCGAGTTCTTGCCGTACAATACGAGCCGCGAACGGAATGCACCCCGGCGACGTGTGATCACCGGCGTGCCAAGCGGTCGCGATGGTACCGACTCCGCATCCCACCAAGAGATTCGAACTCTTGTGCCAGGTGGCGCATCTTTTGACCCCGCATTGAGGGAGACACCTCCATGCCTTGCGTCTTGCTCGTCGATGACTCTCCGGTCGATCGCCGATTAATCGGCGGACTTATGAGCAAGGAACTCGATTGGCTGGTGGAGTACGCATCCAGCGGCACCGAAGCGTTGCAGGAAATGGAACTCGCCCTGCCGGACCTTGTCGTAACCGATCTGATGATGCCCGAGATGGATGGACTGCAACTGGTCTCGGAAGTCCGTCGTCGGTACCCGCAAGTCCCTGTCATCTTGATCACCGCCCACGGCAACGAATCGTTGGCCGTGGAAGCCTTGGACACGGGAGCTGCCAGCTACGTGCCCAAATCCCAGATTCCCGCCAAGCTGCTGGACACGGCTCGTCAGGTACTGACGTTGATGTCCGCCGAACGAGCGCAGGGAAACTTGGCGGAACGGCTGATCCAAACACAATCGACCTTTCTGCTGGAAAATGACCCCCGTGTCATTCCTCAGTTCGTGGAAGAGGTGCTGGCCAAGATCACTTCCATGCGGCTGTGCGATTCCAGCGAAATCCGCCACCTGGCCGTGGCCATCGAAGAAGCGTTGCTGAATGCCATGCTGCACGGCAACATGCAATTGAACGCGGACGAGGTGCAACAGGTACGATCCGAACAGATGAAGGGGGAAGAATCCGCCATCCTTCAACGGCAACGACAGCAAGCGGAAATCACCAACCGCAAAGTCGAAACATCGTACGCACTATCACGCCAAGAATTGCGATTCGTTGTGCGCGATCAGGGTGGCGGGTTCGATCTGACAACTATCCCCGCATCGGGCGATCCGGATCCGATCGACGCGGAACGTGGCCGAGGGCTCGTGCTGATCCAGAACTTCATGGATGAAGTCAAGTTTAACGAGCAAGGCAACGAAATCACGATGATCAAACGGTGGTCCTGAAATCCTCACACAACCGCCTCCCTGGATCAGCACTCGATGAAATATGCTGCCCGATCGATCGCTGGGCTAACCGCCCTGTTGCTCTTCAGCTCGGTCGTTCGCAGCAGTGACCGCAGTGACCAGCCCTACCCGCCGCCTGTGGGCCAGCTGCACCCTGATTTCATTCTGCCGCGGATCGACGATCGCCGCCCGGTATCCCTGTCGCAATTCCGCGGACAGAAAGTGTTGCTGATCCATTTCGCTTCCTGGTGAGCTGGTTGCCGCAAGCACGTGCCAGTTTGGCACGCGGCCTTACAGGAACTTCGCCGTCAGAACCGCGTCAAGCTGCTCGGTGTCGTGCAGGAGCAGCACTCGCAACGTTGCCAGCTTTTCGCACAATGGCAACAGTTGGATTGGCCGATTCTGCATGATCCCCTGAATCGGCTTCCGCTGCGAGCCGTACCGGTCTCGGTCGCAATCGACGAACATGGCATTGTGCGCAGATCAATCCCGATCGCGAATCGTTCGTACGACAGTTCCTGCAGAAGGAGTTTCCCGCACCGAATGCCGTCCGCGTCGAGCAGCCGCTGACGCCGCCCGATCGGAACGTTTTGCGCGCTGCGGCGCGACAGGCTCCCAGTGACACCGCTTGGCGCGAACTCGGCGATGCGTTGCTGTTATGGGGACATTCCGATCAGCTGGAGGAGGCTCATCGCAGCCTATCAGCGCGCGGACCAACTACGCGCGGATCAACCGGAAATCCAGTTCCGCTTGGGCGTTGCCTATCGGATGCGATACGAGACCCAGCAAGTCGCGGCAAGCTCGCCAGACGCGTCCCCCGAGCCCGCAACAGCAAACGAAAACGCCGGCGTCTCTGACGACACTCGTGCCAACGATTTCCAATCCGCCGTGGACGCCTGGTCTCGGGCCTTGTCACTCGCCCCGAACCAGTACATCTATCGCCGCCGGATCCAACAGTACGGACCGCAACTGGACAAACCCTACCCATTCTACGACTGGGTAGCGCAGGCCCGGGCAGACATTCTTGCGCGGGGTGAAACGCCGGTGGAACTAGCCGTCGAGCCGCGTGGTGCAGAGCTGGCCGGTCCGGTCAGCGCACCGCCCGCTGCTCCATCTGCGGTGGAATCCCCCGATCCCTCGGGCCGCATTGAGCGCGACCGTGCACACTTGATTCGTGCGATCACTACGGTGATTCCGGCGCAGGTCCGTCCGGGACAGGCCTTGCACGTCCACTTGGAATTCCGACCGACCGGTGGCGCACAGTGGAACAACGAAGCCGAGCCGCTGCTCGTGTGGATCGATCTCCCCTCCGGATGGTCGGCCGCCTCCAACCCGTTGCGCGGAACCTTACCGAGGAGTGCCGAATCGACCGAGACACGCATTCTGGCAACGGACCTCCATTCCGCCGCGGACCAACCCTTCTCCGGGACGATTCCGGCGCACGCGTTGTATTATGTGTGCGAGCCCCAGAGCGGAACGTGTCGCTATCTGCGACAGGATTTCCCGATCCAGGTGCGCGTTGTAGAAACGGACGACTGACCGCCGGTCTGCGGCGCGAAACCGTCCGGCGATCTGCCCTGTCAACGTTGCATCGGTTGCAGCTCATGACCGAGCGTTCGTTCCTCCCCAGCCTGCAACGACAGCTCCGTTTCGTACTGTCCGCTGCGAAGCGAACAGATTCCATCTCGCCGCGCCCGTACGGTGACGTTGGTCAGGCTTCCAGCCTTCCACTCGAGATCAAATTCCCAACCGCCACGAGGCGCAAACCTTGTACTCGCCCCGCGTCCCAAGCGGCTGGAAGCGCGGGAAGCAGGTCGATCTGGTCCGACTGACTTTGCAGCAACATTTCCGCCACGCCCGCCGTGGCGCCAAAATTGCCGTCAATCTGAAAGGGCGGGTGCTTATCAAAGAGGTTCGGGTAGGTGCCGGTAGCGATCAGACTCTCCAACATCCGAAACGCCCGATCGCCGTCCCGCAACCGAGCCCAAAGGTTGATTTTCCAGGCCTTGCTCCAACCCGTTCCTCCATCACCTCGCTGCTGCAAGGAGACTCGCGCCGCCTCGAACAGTTCGGGCGTTCGCGGCAGAATCTCCTGGCCGGGGTGCAAGCCCCACAGATGCGAAAGATGACGATGGTGGTTGTTCGGATTGTCGCGATCCTCCAACCATTCTTGCAGTTGACCGTGCTTTCCAATCTGGTTGGGTGCGATACGTGCCCGCAAGGCAGCGAGCTCGCGTTGCAGGTCCGCATCGACTTCGAGCAATTGACCCGCTTCGATCGTTCGGTCAAACAGCTCGCGAATGATCTGATGGTCCATCGTGGGACCAAGCACCAATCCGCCCTGTTCGGGCGAGTTGGAGGGTCCCGAAATCAGCCATCCCTCGGAACTGCGCGGATCTTCAAACAAGTAATCCACAAAAAACAAAGAGGCCTGCTTCATCAATGGATAGGCGTACTCGGCGAGAAACTCCTTATCTCGTCCGTAGTCATAATGCCACCACAGGTGTTGACAGAGCCAGGCGCCGCCCGTCGGCCAGATGCCGTGGTTCGAATGGTTGATCGGAGCAGTACCGCGCCAAAGATCAAAATTGTGATGCAATACCCAACCTCGAGCATTGTAGTGCTCCCGTGCAACCGTCGCACCGCTGGTGGCGAGTTCCCGCATCGCGTCGAACAGCGGTAGATGGCACTCCGCCAGATTGCACGACTCGGCCGGCCAGTAGTTCATCTGAACATTGATGTTCGCGGTGTATTTCGAATCCCAAGGTGGCGAGAGACTCTCGTTCCAGAGCCCCTGCAAGTTGGCCGGCTGACTCCCGGGACGGGAACAGGAAATCAGCAAGTAACGTCCAAATTGAAAAAACAAAGCCGCCAGTTGCGGATCCTGCCCGTTGGGGAAGCTCTGAATCCGCTGATCGGTGGGAAGATCCTGCCGACCGGCACCGAGGTCCAAATGGACGCGGCGGAAAAGCTTGCGATAGTCTTCCACATGTCGTTCTCGCAAGCGCTGGTAATCCTCACTGCGCACCGCTTCCAACGTCTGCTCACACCGCGCCACCGGGTCGGCACTCACGTCCTGAAAATCTACGTAACTGCTGGCGGCCGCCAAATAAAGTGTCACCGAATTGGCAGCTTTCACGGCGAGACCGGTCTCCGATCGTTCTACGACACCGCCGTCCGCCGAGACGCGTAACCGGGTGGCAAACCGCAACGGCTCCTGGACGAGTCGATCGTAGGATGCATGCTTCGTCCGAAGTTGTCCGGTCAGCGACATGCAAGTGGCATCCTCAACCGTTGTTTGCACTCGCTCGTGCGGACAAGCCCACTCCAGCTCCAGCGCCACCGACCGCGGACGATCGGCCGTGATGTGCATCACAAGAACCTGGTCCGGATGACTGACGAAGATCTCACGCGTATATCGGGTCTGCTCCACGTCATATGCGACACGAGTAGTCGCCTCGTCCAGATCCAACTCGCGGCGGTACTGCGTCACCGAATCGTGCCCGGGAAAACGCAGCAGCAGGTCGGCCAGCGGCTGATAGGGAGCTTGGCGGAGCGGCACACTCATGAACTGCTCCATCGCCAGTTTTTCGGCCTCGCGCTGGTTCCCCTCCAGCAACCGTCGACGCAGAGGCTCAAGCTGCCGATGTGCTCCTGGGCGAGCATAGTCGTGCGGTTCGCCGAACCAGACCGTGTCTTCATTCAGTTGCAGACGCTCCTGGCCTGTCTTGCCAAAGACCATCGCGCCCAAGCGACCGTTCCCGATCGGCAACGCTTCCACCCATTTTTCTGCCGGCCGTTCGTACCAAAGCTGCCAGGCCTGCTTGTCCGGCTGAGCCCAACTTGGGGGCGTGCTGCCCCCAAAAACAGCAGGCCAGGCAAAACAAAACAAACGCGAGCTGCCATCTTCGGCGGATGGGGCGGGCCATGATCAAAACCTCCAGTTGAGCCACAAGTTCGCCCGCCCCAGTACCCAGGCCAGCGAAAGCCTGGAGTGTACCACGCCGAAACTTCCCCGAAGGCCCCCCCCATACGGCGCCGCGGGCGCGACGGAACGACGAGAAACGCCCGGGAGCACGCTCGCCCGCACGATTCGTCAACCGCTGGCCGCCGGGCCCAGCCCGTCCATCGGCGGTCGGCCGCTGGCCGCGATTCCTCAAAGTGGAATTGGAGCGTCTACCAACGAATCTTCACACTTTTTCGAGCCTTCGCGGCGGCGATCGCAACCGTACCGCGTAACGACGTTTTTGCGCCAGCCCGGGAAATATCCGGGCTCGCGCCGCCCCCAGCGCGGGTTAAAGTAGAAGAATCCAGACAACGACACCGCCCACGCTCAGGACGCAAGAACGGCTCGGCTCAGTCCACACACCAGCGCCAGTGGCCACCTTTCGAATGGAGTCCAGGATTGTCTGGATTTTTTCCCCATTCCCCGCAGCCACACGGCGGGCAGCGGGGTTAGTAAATGCGTGATCCTGCGCTCAACAGCAAAAGAATCAACCTGATCACCTAAGGGAGTCCGCAACCTTGTCTTCCCAAAACACTCAATCTATTCAGATCCCCAGAATAACGCGGGCAGGTTTTGCGACCTCGATCTGCTGTCTTGTCGTGTTTCTGATACCCGGCGGCGTTTTTGCGCAGGGCGAAGCACCGACGGTCGACGACTCGGCGGAGCGGCCAGCGGCCAGCGTGGCGGAAGTCGGCGACGATCTAGCCCCTCCAGCGAAGGGGGATCTGAAGTTCACGTTTCGACACGCGCCTTGGGAGGACGTGCTCGAGTGGTTGGCGGGGGAGGCGGGTCTGTCGTTTTCCGCAGACGTGGTACCGACCGGAACCTTCAATTACATCGACGAGGATCGCAGCTTCAACACCGAGCAAGCGATCGACTTGGTGAACAGTTACTTGTTAATCAAGGGATACACGCTCGTCCGCAAGGGCAAAATGCTCTTGGTGATCGACCTAGAGGACGAGATTGACGCACAGCTGGTTCGCGACTTGCTGACGGAGACTCCGTTAAACGAATTGGACAGCCGGGGCGACTACGAGATCACGAAGACGCGGTTTGAGCTGGACAAGGTGAACGCGGAGGAGGCGGAGACGCAGATCAACCAGTTGCTCAGTCCGGTGGGATCCATTGTGGTGATGCCCAAGGCGAAGCAGGTGCTGATTACCGAGACGGGCGGCACGCTGCGAATGATGCGCGACATTCTGCAAACGCTGGAGACAAATGCGGCGGCCGAGGAGGTCGGCAAGCTGCACATGTTTCAGTTGCGCGTGGCCAGCGCCGACGAGGTGTTAATGGTCGCACGTCCGCTGTTGGGGATTCCGAATGACGGCAATGCGGCCGAGGACAATTCCATTCGGATCTCGGCTGACCCGCTTGGCCGAACGGTGTTCGCCACCGGCACGGCCGAGAAAGTCAAGTTGGTGCAGCAGATTGTCGAGTCGGTGGATGCCCGATCGGCGGAAACCAGCTCGACGGACCCGCTCGAAGCGCCGCAGTTCATGTCGCATCCTGTTTCCACGACGAGTCCCGAGGCGGTTTTGCGTGTGTTGCAGACGTTGTTCGTCGGTGACCCGGTGATTCGACTGGAGATCGACACCAGTACCGGTGGAATTCTCGCTTACGCCAACGCCGCTCAGCATCGGGCGATCAAGGCCACCATCACGGAGATGGAGATGAATCCGGAGCGGGTCGAGGTGATCAATTTGCAGAACACGGACCCGTCGATCGCGACCTTGCTGATTGAAAAGCTGTTCAGCGGCGTCGAGCGTCCCCCGGTTGTGGACGGAACTTTGGATCCCCCGCAGTTGGTGGTGCGGGCCACGCAGCCGCAGATCGAACAGATTCGTGACTTGTTGGACAATTTGGGCGAAAACGACAACGTCCGGACGCGCCCGGTGCTCGACCGCGGCAATCTGCGACTGTTGCCGATGGATCCTCAGACAGCTCGTTCCGTGGCGGAACGGATTCAGAGCATTTGGCCTAGCCTGCGCGACAACCCCATTCGGATCGTCATCCCGTCGCGGCCCTCCGCGTTGGAGACGCTTCGTCCGGACGGACCGACACTGGAGCAACGCTCCCCGCAGGATCAGCGAATGGGACCCGGACGTCGCCCACCGAGGGGTCGTGGTCCCGACCGAACCTTTCCACCGGAAGGTGGTGACCAACAACCCACCCCGCGAGCTCGGCCGTATTCCGAACCGGCTGGCAATTCGGAAGATCGCCCGGTGCGCACCACCGAGAACCTGCCGCCGACAAGGCAGTTGCTGCCGGTCAGTTATGCCGCCGCGGCCGAGGACTTGGAAGCCGATCCTTCGGAGCCCGGTCTCGAACCGAATGCGGAGGCGACCACGGAACAGTCCGAAGCGGTGGACGAGCCGCCGGTGGACGATGAGATGAGCGAGAACGCGACCGAAGACAGTACCGATTCGGAAACGGAGGCGTCGGAGTCTCCGCCGGCCGAAATCGTGATCACCGCGACCGGTCAGGGCCTGATGATCACCTCCGAGGATGCGGACGCCCTCGACACAATCCAGTCGCTCGTGGAGGTCTTTGCCTCCCAATCCGACAGCGATTTGCCTCAGTTTCACTTGTTCTACTTAAAGCACGTCGAAGCGGAAACCGCGCGGACTCTGCTCACCAGCATCCTGACCGGCGTCACGGGTGTTGGCACGGCAGGAATGACCGTGGGCAGCGCAACGCAGTCCAGTGGCGATTCCCGCGGCGGCGCAATCGGCAGCCAATTGCAGAGTCGCAGCACCGGATCTGCGTCGACCACCTTCACGTCTCTGCCACACATCGTGGCCGACAAGCGGCTGAACGCATTGTTCGTCAACGGAACGACGGCTCAGGTCGCCATGATCAAGCAGTTGCTGGAGGTCGTGGACACCGAAGGTGGGCCGGAGGAAGTGTTAACCTTTCCGCGTCCGAAGTTCATTCCGGTCTATCACACGAAAGCCGAGACGGTAGCCGCCGTGCTACGCGAAGTCTACTCGAACCGCATCGAAGCGCCGGCGGCGAACAACCGGGGACGGGAGGGTAATCAGGACGCGCGCGGGTTCCCGCCAGGTTTTGCGGAACGATTTGGCCGAGGCGGCGACCGAGGTGGCAATGATCGGCAGTCGCGTTCCGGCCAGGCAGCGGCCGGGGATCTACCCAAAATGACGATCGGCGTGGATGTGGAAAGCAACGCGGTGATCGTGTCGGCGCAGGGTCCTCTGCTGAAGGAGGTCGAGAGTGTTGTCGAGGAGTTAGACCGGCGCGCGATGGACAAGCCGGCGGAGAACATTGCGGTCGTGACACTGAAACGCACCAACCCGGATCTCGTCCGCCAGGCAATCGCCAATGTGCTGGGTGATAATGTCGAAGTGACACAGAGTTCTGCGGGCAGCAGCAGCAGCACTTCGTCTTCGAGCAATCGCAGTTCGAGTCGTTCCTCCCAATCCACGACCCCACGATTTGGAGCCGGCGGGTTCATGCCGCCGTGGATGCAGGGCCGCGGGGGCTTTGGTGGTAACCAGGGAGGCAATTCGGGCCGAGGGCGCGGTGGTCGCTAAGTAGGTAGAAGGAGTAACAAAACATGTTTCGCCGGATGACAACTTGGGGCTTCGCGGTTCTTCTGGTCGGTCTATTCGTGACTTCCGCCGTTGCGCAACGCGGCGGGGGAGGAGGACGAGGAGGCTTTGGAGGCGGTCCTCCGGGAGGCGATGCGGGCGGGGATTTTCGCGCGCGGATCCTCGAACGAATCGATGCGAATGGAAACGGCGTAATCGAGCCCAATGAAGCGGAAGGCCGCGCACAAGGATTCATCGAACGGATGGCTCGTGACGCGGGAATTAATCCCGGCGGTCCGATCCCGATCAGTCGCTTGCTCGGGGGTTCGGGCAACCGTGGTCGCTCCGGATCCGAGTCCCGACGCAGTGATCGGGGTTCGTCCTCGGGACGAGACTCCAATCGGGGCTCCAGTGGTCGGTCGTCGTCAAGGTCTTCTTCCGATTCGGAAGAGTTTCCGGCCGTGTCCCCGTTTGGCGACGAGAGTGTGCCCGGCTTTGGCATCAACCCGCTGACGCTGAACGGCAAGATCATCAATCTGGAAAAGCGATACGATGGGCGGGTGCTGGAGTACGTCGAGCGCACGATGGAGCGATACGACAAGAACAAGAACGGCATCCTGGAACGAAACGAATGGTCCGACGTCTCATGGCGCACCGATCCCCGCGAGTCCGACCTTGATCAGGATGGCCGGCTCACCAAGGCCGAGATGGCAGAACGAATGGCCGGACGGTTTCGTGAAGGCGAAAGTAACCGAGGCCGCGACCAAGGCCGTGATCAAGGCCGGTCGGAGGATCGACGACGCGGAGGGCCTCCCGAGCAGGAATCTCGCCGCGGGGGTCCACCGGGCAACGAAGGCGACCGTGGCCGGCGGCCTGGCGGACGCGGTGGCTTCGATCCCACCGAAATGGTCCGCCGCTTCGATCAGAACGGCGACGGAGTCATCCAACCGGACGAAGTGGATGAGGGACGCCGCCGATTCCTGTCCGAACGGATGGGAATCGATCTGAGCCAACCGGTCCGCGTTGAAGACATCGCGCGCAACATCCAGGATCGAATGCGTCAACGCGAGGAAGGACGCTCGTCGGAACGGCGAGATGGTCGGCAACGTCGACAGCAGGAAGAGGAAAAGGTCACAACCGATTCCTACCGAAAGACCGGAGCGGAACGACTGAAAAATCGCAAGTCTTACCGAATCCAGTTAGCGACTCTGCCGGACGATTTGCCCGAATGGTGGAGCGACCGAGACACCAACGAGGATGGGCAGGTAACCTTGGCCGAGTACGTGCGCGGCTCCCGTGACCCCGCATCGGATGAGTTCCTGGATCTCGATTCGAATCGTGACGGCATCGTGACATCCCACGAAGCGCACATCAACGCAGAAACTGAGTAATCGGTGGAGCATCCGCCGAACAGTAAATCAGTCTTTTGAAAAGGACAACGAGTATGGCCACACGGAAATGGTTATGGACGCTCGGCTTGAGCTTAGTACTTCTTGCCGGCCAGAGCTCTCTGGTGCTCGCACAACGCGGCGGCGGGGGCATGCGCGGGGGCGCAGGCGGAGGCATGTTTGGTCGAATGGGCGGCGGACCAACCGATGTCGCACTGCGGGATGACGTCCGTAAAGAACTGGGGCTCTCCGAGAGCCAGGTTCAGGGCCTGGAAGAAGTCAACGAGAAGTTGCAGCAGCAGCGCCAAGAACGCGCCGCCGCAATGCGTGATCGCTTCCAGCAACTTCGTGACATGTCCGATGACGAACGCCAGGAGTTGATGCAGTCGCTCCAAAAGGAACAGTTAACTCAACAGAAAGAAGTCCGTGCACAGGTCGCTAAAGTTCTCAACCGCGACCAAATGAAGCGGCTGGGCCAGCTGGAGTTCCAGTACTATCTGCAGCGCGGCGGCGTCGAACAAGCACTCACCGCGGCCGGCGTGGATCTGTCGGAAGCAGATCGAGAGAAAATGATGGCGGCACGGCAGGAAATTCAGCAGCGCGTGCAGCAACAGATCGCGGAGCTGCAGCGAAAAGCGCAGGAAGAAATCCTCGCCACCGTCTTGAATAGCGGAAAAGTCAAGGAACTGAGCGGGGATGCCTTTGAATTCGCTTCGCAGCGGCCGATGGATCCAGGCGCGCGTTTCGGTGGCAATCGCCCAGGACGCGGCAACCGCGATGCACGCCCCGGCCCCGCCCGAACCGAAACAGAGGAACCAAGCGGCGGAAACAGTCGCCGGAGCCGCCGGTAAGATCGTCATGCCTGCGCACCCCCCATGGTGCTTGTGGCGTCACGTTGCCGACAAGATCTCCCGCACAAGACGGGGATCTTGTCTGTCTGGCTGCAGAGAAATCCGGCCAGCGTGCTTCATGACTCGTGCCTTCGTGAGCTTCGATATCGAGTTCCGTATCCGTACCAAAGAGGAGATGAAATGATCGCTCGTCGATTTCCGATCGCGTGCATGTTCGCGGGCTTGGTCGCCCTGATGGCCGCCGACCTGTCTGCCCAAGGACAAGCGCAAGGTCGCAACCAAGGATTTCGCGGCCGGCTAGGGGGCGGTGGATCCATCGCCGGTTTGCTGATGGTCGAGGAAGTTCGGCAAGAACTACAGCTTTCCGAAGAAAAGATGACCGAGATCCGCGAAATGATGCGCGAAATGCGGCAAGCGAACGCGCAGCGAACGGGACAGCGCGGCAACTTTTCCGAAATGACGCAGGAAGAACGCGCTGCCATGCGAGCGAGGATGCAGCAGCAGAATCAGGCGACTCGCGACGCATTGGCCAAGATCCTGTCCACTGAACAGATGACGCGGCTCAGCCAAATCTTCCTGCAGCAACAAGGCGCTGGCGCTTTGGCCCAGGCTGACGTCGCCGCCGCGTTGAAACTGTCGGAAGAACAACAGGCCAAGATTTCCAAGTTGCTGGACGATTTCCGGCAGGCGGCACGGCCGGCTCGTAACGCGGGAGCGGACGCAACGGATCGTCAGGCCGTGCGACAGCAGATGCGGCAGCGGAACCAACAACTGGATCAGGACATCATGGCCATCTTGACCACCGACCAGCAAGCCAAGCTCAAAGAACTCAAAGGCACCGCCTTTGAAATGCCGCAGCGAGCTGGCCGCGGTGGCGGCGGCGCGCGCCGCGGTGGGCAAGCGCCGGCCAGCAGTAAGGGAGACATGAGCGTAGCATCCTTGCCAGGATGATATGGCCCATGGTGCGGGGCGGACGACCCGTCCGCCCGGCATCGTGGTCTCGCCTGCCGACAAGTTTTCGAGGGCCGGAACGGAGACGAATTGCGACCTCCCAGAATCTGAGTCGCAATTCACCCGGGATAGGGAAGGGAGCAGGCGCTGGGCCAGACCTGCTCCCTTCCTGTCTCCCGACGCAACTCAATGGGCTCCCTGCGAAAAGGGTCGTCGCCCTTGGTTTGGTCTCACGCGAAGAGCGGGCAAGAATCGCGTTGGACCGCCCCGGGGCGGCACCCTTGTTCGCCACGCCTGTCTCTTACTCTCCCCCGCCAGAACGGCACGTGTATCTCACGACCGACGTTCTTCACCCTCCCTCCCGGAGAGGTCGTGCCGTTTTTAACTTGCTGGCTCACAAAAAATTACAACACGCTCCCGCGCTGCGGGAGGGTCGGACGCGGCAGCGGCCGGGAAGAGTAACTTTTGCCTCGAAACTCTGACAAAACCAACACTTCGAGACGGCACGACCTCCAACGGGGCGAGGGCGACCGAGAACGCACAACGGCTTCGCGGGCCACGGCGAGCACCTCCTGCGGCGAAAAACAGAAGAGGAATCCGAACCAACGGCCTCCAGGCAAGGAAGAATCCGCCCGTCGCTCCACGGGGGACGAAACAGCTGGGTTCGGAACCGCCCCCGCCATTCCCCAGAAAAATGTGACGCTCTGCCGAATCGCCGCTACGGCAAATCGCAAAACGCTCTAAAATCTACGGATTCAAGATCGACGGCGCGTAGCACTTCCCCGGAGCGTCTCGTCGCCCTTTCTGCTCAGAAGAAACGTCGCCACGAACGCTACATGTCCGGGCGACACGCACGAAGGAGAATCCCTATGCCGTCCAGCCTACGCACGAGTTGCTTCGCGACCTCGGATCCGTCCTCCCGTTGGCTACCGGTCTGCCTGGCACTGGCCATCTTACTGGGGATCGTACTGGGGATCGCCGCTGACTTGATCGGAGCGGAACCATCGATGAACGAGAAGACGTACGATTATCGCCAATCCACGTTGGAAAACGGCCTACAGGTAATCACGCTGGAGGATCACTCCTGCCCAATTGTCTCGGTGCAGATTTGGTATCACGTCGGAAGTAAGGATGAAGATTCGGAACGTCAGGGTTTTGCCCACATGTTTGAGCACATGATGTTCCGCGGCACGGACCGGCTGGGACCGACCGACCACTTCGATCTGATTCGTCAAACTGGCGGGACAACCAATGGTTACACCAACTTCGACTCGACAACCTACCTGGAGACCCTGCCGTCGAACCAATTGGAACTGGCGTTGTGGTTGGAAGCCGAGCGAATGGCCCTCCTACGAATTGATCAGGAATCCTTCGATACGGAACGAAAGGTCGTCGAGGAAGAACGTCGAATGGGCTTGAACCGCCCGTTCGGGACGCTCATTGAGAACGTCATGCCGGAGTTGTTTCGTGTTCACCCTTACCAGTGGACGCCGATCGGCAAAATCCCGCACCTGCGCGCCGCAACGGTGGCCGAGTTGCGTGACTTTTGGAATCGCTACTATGTTCCCAACAATGCCACACTGGTGATCGTCGGTGACGTCGACCACGAGGCTGCTCTGACACTGGCTCGCAAGTATCTCGGCTGGATTCCGCGTGTGGATGATCCACCGCGCGTCACGGTTCGGGAACCGCTGCCGGAAAAAGAACGGGAAGTAACGATTCGCGAGCCAAACGCACCCGTTCCGCTGGTCATGATCAGCTACCGCACCGTCCCCGTCAGCGACGATGACGCGGTACCTTTGGACTTGTTGAGCACGATTCTGGCGGGTGGATCAAGCAGTCGATTGTATCGAGAACTGGTCGCGGAGAAACAACTGGCCGTGGCCGCCGATTCGATTGGTCTTGCACTGGAACAGGACGGAATGCTCGGCTTCATGGCGGTGCTCTCCCCGGAAGGCAGTCAGCCAGCCGATGTGCTGGAGGTCATTCAGCGTCAAATCGATCGAGTGCGAAGCGAGCCGGTGTCAGCCAGTGAATTGACGAAGGCAAAGAACCAGCAGCTTTCGGCACTTGTCACTCAGAACCTGACGATCGACCGCAAGGCCCGCGCGATCGGTTACGCAGCCGTCGTGGAAGGTGATGTCTCGCGGGTGAATCAACAGATCGATGCCGTGCGTGCCGTCACGGTCGAAGATCTGCAGCGCGTTGCCCAAACGTACCTTTCCCCCGATCGAAGCCTCGTGATTCGCGTGCCCCGGAATCTGCTTGGATCGGCGATGAGTCAGATCCGGGACAAGCTCAGCGGCGTCCAGGAAGCCGGCTCCGACGACGAGGCGGGCAGCGCGGACGCGCAAGAGGAAGTCTCTTCGGCGGAACTTGCGTCGCAACCCATCGACACCAACGATGCGTCTGCCGCACAGCTGGAGCGGCCCGAGAGGGTTCCCCACCGACCCGCCGATGGCCGGATTGCTGGAGAGCGATCCTCCGGCGAAATACAGCGAAAGCAAGCTCGATAATGGGCTGCAAGTGATCATCGTTCCCAACCACGAAGTCCCCTACGTTTCCGTCCAATTGCAGTTGCACGCCGGGGGTTACACGGAGGAGAAAGTTGGCGCTGCCTCCCTGGCTATGCAAATGCTGACCAAGGGTACGGCAGAACATACGGAGGCAGAACTGGCAGAGGAACTGGATCTCTATGCGATTTCTTTGAGTGGTGCGGCCGGCAGCGATTCGGCGCGCGTTTCCGCTGGATGCCTGACCGAACACCTCGATCGAACCCTCCGCCTGCTGGCCGAAGTAACGCGCGATCCGACCTTTCCCGTCGACGAGTTTGAAAAATTGCGGGAACAGGTTCGAGCCGAATTGGCCCTGCAGTCCGGGGAAGCTTCGTACATCGCGGACCGCGAACTGGATCGCGTGCTGTTCGGCGACCATCCCTACTCGCGGACAGCAACCGGGGAATTGGCCGACGTGGAAGCACTGCAGGTAAGTGATCTGCAGGATTGGTGGCGCAAGTTTGTCCGACCCTGATATGGCCGTGCTGATCCTGGCCGGCGATATCGATCAGGCCAGCGGAATGAAACTGGCTCGCAAGACATTCGAGAATTGGCAGGCGGATGGCCCACGGCCCGAGACGAGACCTTCCGCCGTTCCCGGATCCGCAAGCGACGCAGGTCATCCTGGTGGACCGGCCCGGGAAGTGTGCAAAGCGAGATCCGTGTCGGACAACTCGGATTCACGCGGCACGACCCCGCGTACTTCACGAGTGTCCTCGTAAGCGATTACTTCGGAGGCGGATTCGACAGTCGACTGAATGAAGTCGTCCGCGTCCAAAAAGGCTTGACGTACGGCGCCCGCGGCGGATTCCGGTCGCTACGCTTTGGAGGAGTCTTTACGGCGTCGACGTTTACCAAAACCGAATCGACCGCCGACGCCGTCCAAGTCGTGCTGGACGAAATCCAACGTCTCCAGGACGTTCCGCCAGGTCTGAATGAGCTGAAGAAACGGCAGACCTATTTTCTCGGCAGTTTTGCGATGCGGCGCGAGACGCCCCAACAATTGGCCAGCGACCTGTGGCTGATTGAATCGAATGATCTGCCGGCGAATCACTTCGAGCAAATGCTCCAGGCGATCCGGCAGACCTCGCCGGAAGAATGCCAGTCCCTGGCTCAGCGAGTCCATCCATCCGGAAAAACTGGCCATCGTCGTCGTCGGAGATGCCACCGCGCTCCAGAAATCACTCGAAGAAGATCGCGCCCGTCACCGTTGTGCAACCCGATTGAACCGTCGCTGTAAGTCCGCCTCCACCAACCGGATCACGCCGAGCCGCCGCAAATCGTGCTCGAATTTGTGAGGGCTCCGCGGAACGCCAGCCAAAGACCGACAGTGAATCGACGAGGCCCTTGGAGACAGGTCTTTTACGGCCGAAATGTCGCATCGCATCAGGCGAGCCTGAGCGGTCGTCGCACCGGATTCCCTCGCTGACGCCTCGGGTTGAGAAAGATCGAAACGTGGAACTTGCAAGACTTAAGCCTCGGGTTAGGATATCCGCGAAATGCGAACTCGTGAAATCCGAATTCACCCGTTCGGTCCGGTGAACTCCGCGAAACGCAAGCCGACCAGCTTCCCCAACGGCATCCACGACCGCGCGATGCGAAGCCCGCCGATCCGACACGAACTTCCTGACGGGCTGCGGGTCGTTGGCTGAAAGATGTGACAAAATCCCGCCGCGATCGGGAACAGACGCGTGATTCCAGCGTCATACTCTCTGCGGTCTATCTCAGCGCTGCTCCGTTCCGTCTTGCCAGCAGGAGTCCGACCATGGTCCCGCTTCGTCTATTTGTGATTTCCCTGCCACTGCTGTTCTGGCTGCTATGTGCGGCAAGGAGCCCACGCCCGAGGATTACTCGATGCACGATCCCCCCCTGGTAGATGTCAAGATCCGTGAACTGATGCAGGCTCGGCAGTACTCCGCTGCGATTCAGGCGATTGAGCAGGCGACGAACGGATCTGGAGAATTCGCCGGATTACCTCGAGCTACCTGCGCGGCCGGGCATTCTATCTGAACCAACAGTACGAGGAGGCCATTGCGGCGTTCGAGCAGCTCCAACAGCAGTTTCCCAAAAGCCCGTGGTTGCAGCGTGCTCGGTTCGGGCAGGCGCTTTCCCATGCGCGGCGAGGGGAGTTTCAGCAGGCAGAAGCCATCTATCGTCGTCAGGCGGAGGTGTTGTTATCCGACGAGCGGAAGCAGCAGAATGCGGAGATTTACCTCGGTTTCGCCGACAGTTACTTCGATCCGCCGAAGAAGCCCGATTCCAGACCAGATTATGAAAAAGCTCTGACTTTCTATTCGCGGGCCCTGGAAGTCGGCCCCCCCTCGACGGAGCGACAGCGAGTGGCATTGCAGATCGCGCGCTGCCATCAGGAGTTGGGGCACCAGGACGAAGCGGTTCGACTGTATCAGGAGTTCATCCAGGCGTATCCCCAGAGCGTGCTGGACATGGAGGCCCGGTATCGGTTGGGGGAGATCCAACTGGCCCGCGGCCAATTCGCCCAGGCCCGCCGGGCCTGGCAAGACCTGCTGGCCAAACATGCGGGATCCTCGTCGGAGCGAATTGCCGAGGCGATGTTCCAACTCTCACGCACGTGGCAGGTCCCTGCGCCAGAGAGCGACAGGCAATTGAGTCTGGGAGTGGCCGCGCTCGATACGTTCTGCCAACAGTTTCCGAATCACGAACGAGCCGCCGAAGCCCATCTGGATGCCGCACGAAGCTACATGCACCGAGGACAGTTCGACGCCGCAGTGACGCATCTCCAGCGGATGCTCGACCAGAAACAATTCGCCGACCGCCCGGAATTGGCCGAAGCGCGCTTCCTGCTCGGACGCTGCTACCAACTGCAGAAGGACTTCCCCACGGCGTTGGAGATCTGGCGCGAGTATCTCGCCAAGCATCCAGCTCATGAAGCTTGGAGCACGGTGCAGAGAGAGATTGTCAACACGGAATTCTACATGGCGGTCGAGGCACGCCAGAAAAAGAACTACGAGGCAGCACGCGAACGACTGATGGAGTTCACGGCCAAATACCCACTGGATGAACGCAATCCGCAGATCCTGTACAGCTTCGGAGAAATGCACTTCGAACAAGACAACTGGTCGGCGGCCATTGATGACTGGCGACAGCTCGTCTCGAAATACCCCGGTACGGATTTCGCTTCCCGCGGCCAGTTCATGATCGCTTCCACCTTGGAGCAAAAGCAAGGCAAATTAGTGGAAGCGCTCGAGGAATACAAGAAGCTCGATTGGGGGCCGATGCACACAGCGGCACAACAGGCGATCGCTCGGCTAACAATGAAAAGTCTTTCTGTTGTTACCGATCGAGTGTTCCGCAGCGATGAGCGCCCGACTTTGAAGCTGACAACTCGCAACATCGACAAGGTCAATGTGCGGGCCTACAAGGTCGACATGGAAACCTATTTCCGCAAGATGCATCTCGCGCGGGCTGGAACAACTGGATATTTCGCTAATCGATCCGGACGCGTCCTTCGAGTTTGCCATTCCGGATTACTCCGAGTACGAGTTGCACGAGTCGACAGTCGAAGTGCCACTGCCGGACGATGCGACGGCTGGCGTGCATGGCCGTCACGATCAGCAGCGAAACGCTGGAATCCACGACAATGGTGATCCAAAGCGATCTGGACATCATCGTCAAGAGCTCTCGGGACGAGATTTTCGTCTTCACCGAGAACATGCGGACGGGAGAGATCTGGCCTCAAGTCAAGCTCCTGGTATCCAATGGGAAGCAGGTGTTCGCCGAGGTTGCGACGGGTGACGACGGAGTCTTTCAACATGCGTACCCGGAGCTACGAGAAACGAACGACGTGCGAGTCTTCGCGCTACAGGATGGTCACGTCGCCTCGAACATCGTAGACCTGCAAGGAGTTGGCATCGCGCAGGGCTTAACGGACCGGGGCTACATCTATACGGATCGACCAGCTTACCGCGCGGGAGACCTGGTTCACGTGCGCGGCTGCCTGCGACACGTCACCAACGATCGTTACGTCGTACCCAGCGGAAAGAAGTAGATCGTTCGGGCATTCGACCCACGCAACCGATTGCTCCGCGAGGAAGAAGTCACTCTCGGCGAATACGGCTCATTCCACGCCCATTTCGCCCTTCCGCCAAGCTGCCCGCAGGGCGAGTATCGCGTGGTGGTGACCGACGAGCGGGACCGACAGTACCAGGGAACGTTCGTTGTTCACGAATACAAACTCGAGCCGATTCGCATCATCGTCGACACGCCGCGGCAGGTCTATTACCGCGGAGAGACGATCGAAGGCACGATCCGCGTCGAGTTCTACCCATGGCGCGGCATTGGCGAACCGGCAGGTCAGCTATCAACTGGCGGGCGATCGATCGCACACGGTTACAACCAACGAACAGGGCGAGATTGCCTTTGCAGCTTCCCACGCGCGAATTCCTGGAAAGCCAGGTTTTGCCACTGGTGGTTTCTTGCCCGAACGAGGAATCCAACAAACGGTCAACTTCTTGCTTGCAACGCAGGGCTTCTCCATCGCCCTGGAAACCGTGCGACCGGTCTATGTCGCCGGCGAATCGTTCGAGATCACCTTGCGAACAAACGATGCCGAAGGCAAACCGACGTCGGAACGAGCTGTCTCTCAAGATCCTGGAACGCACGAAGGTGCACGGCAAGATCGGTGAGCGACCGATCCAGGAACACACGCTCGAAACGGATGCGGAAGGCGTGGCTCGACAAACGATCACTCTCGAAAAAGGAGGCGAGTACGTCTGCCGCGCTGTCGGGACCGACCGGTTCGGGAACACGCTTACCGGCGAGCACGTCATCACGAATCTCGGACGATCAAGACCAAGTTCGCTTGCGAATCCTTGCCGACCGGCACACGTACAAAGTCGGCGACACCGCCGAGATCCAGATCCACTGGCGTGAGCAACCGGCCCTCGCCTTGATTACGTACCAGGGTGCTCGTGTCCTGAAGTACCAACTGGTTTCGCTCCAACCGGGCCCCAACCGGCTGCAGATCCCGCTGGACGCCGCGCTGGCACCCAATTTCGACCTGGCGGTCGCGGTGATGATCGACCCGCGCCAAGAAGAAGCCGAGGAGACATGGCAGCCGACCGCTGCAGCGTTTCTTTGAAACATCCAGTTCGTTTTCTGTCGCGCGAGAGCTGAACGTGCAACTGACATCCCAATCGACCCGATCAGACGACGGACCGATCCGGCCGGGCGACGAGGTCGAAGTCACCATTCAGACGACCGATCCGCAAGGAAAACCGGTATCGGCCGAAGTCAGTCTCGTCATGCTGGAGAAATCACTCCTGGACCGTTTCCCATGGCCGATGCCGTCGATCCAATCGTTCTTCGCCAGCACGCGTCGCGAACCGATGGTGCGAACAACATCCAGTATCACCTTCCAATGCCGACCTCGTACTAAGCCGATCGATCCGCGGTTGCTGGCGGAGTCGGATCGGATCGAAGTGGAGCGAGAGGAAGCGGCCAGCCGCTCCGGTCTTGCGATGGGCGTCGAGCCGGTCGTTGGTTTCGACATCGACGCCGCATCGAGCTGGAATGCACCTGCTCCCGATGCATCACGGCCCGAAGGCGGTACGCGCGAGGAAGACCCGACTTCGCTGGGCGAAAGGCGCAGCCGAGGCCTCGGACTGGACTACCAGCACCGAAGACGCGCCGCTGGCACCCGAATCGAGCCGCCCAGATCCCGACGGTCAGCACCCCTTCGGCTACCGGTTCGCCGACGGGGAAGCACGCTTCTACGCGGGTAACTTTCAAGACGCTACATGGGGCAAACCTCACTCGACCGAATGGGGGGACGCAGGTGTCCGACTGCATTCCTTCACTCCCGCCAATGTCGACAACCTGACACAACTCGGGCAGACAGAATCGCCGAAATATTCTGGTGCTGCAAGCCAACGGTGTCGTTCAGGGCATCTCGCTGCAGAACAAGAACCAATCCCAAGTCGAGTATGTCCAGCAATTGGTCAACCAGTTGGCCGGTCAGGGAGCCGTCTTGTTACCCGATGCGGGTCTGCAGGAAACCGCCTACTGGAATCCCGCAATCGTGACCGACGAAAACGGGCAAGCCACCATTACCTTCACAATCTCCGAACGATCCACCGCCTGGACTCTGGCCGCCAAGGGCCTGACCATGGATACTCTCGCCGGCGAATACACAAGCGACTTGACGGCAAAGAAAGAACTGTTCGGCGAACTGAAGCTTCCGCTTGCATTTCGCGATGGAGATCGTGGCAGAGATCCTGGCGACGATTCACAACTCGGCGGTTGAGCAGGGCCAGATCGAAGTTACGCTGAAGACCACGATCGGCGGAAAGTCGGTTACGCAGAACCAAACGATCGATGTCCATGCCCATGGCCTCTACGAAACCCGCTTTGCGTGTGAGTTCGACCGTCCCGCAGAGCGATACTCCCGACCGCATCGGTTCGCCGCAGGTGGATGTCGACCTGGAGCTGACCGTCACCGCCACGCAGAACGGCGATGCCGCCCGCCCGTGCAGGACACCGTGCAGCAGACCGTCCCCTTGCAGCCCTACGGCATGCCCGTCTTTGCCAGTGCGAGCGGGATGGCTGCCAGTGACACAACCGCGTGGGTCGAAGCTCCCCAAGACATGCCCTTGACCAGCCCCATGCTCGAGATCCTGGTGGGACCGTCCGTGGAGCAGAAGTCTGATCGACATCGTGCTGGCCCCGGCGCCGTGGTGCCAACTGGAAATGAACCGCATCGCATCCGGCCTGGAAACCACCACCAGCGATCTGTTGGCATGCCTCGGCTTACAACAACTTTTGGGCAGCAGTCGACATCGCGGCAGTCCGACACTCCAGGCACTCGATCAGCGTATCCGGGCCGCGATCAGTGCGCTGGTCGCCTCCCAGAATGATGACGGTGGGTGGAGCTGGACCGGTCTGGCGGGCGACAGCGATCGCTACGCGTCGGCTCGAGCACTCTGGGCCCTGTCGAGCGGCAAGCAGGCCGGTTATCGCATCGCCGATGAGAACTACGACAAGGCGATTTCCTACGTGCAGGGGCCAAGTGGCGGCGACCAACAGCGCAGACTACGAAAGCAAAGCCGTACTGTTACACGCGCTGACGATCGCCGGAAAAAATGACTTCACGCTGGCCAACCGCTTGTACCGCAGTCGCCCCTCGCTCTCCCCTGCCTCCCTGCTGTACGTCGCTTTGACTTTTGCCGAGATGGATCGTGACGCGACGGCCAAGGAACTGCTGGCTGCGGTGGCGAACATGAACCTGGACAAACCCGTCAACGCGGAGGGCGGAGACCATTGGGCTGCTGCCGTGGAACAGCAGCCCAGCCGAGCTGCGGGCGCTGTACGCCATCGCCCTGGAAAAAGTGGATCCGGCATCGCGACAGACTCGCGAGACGGTGGACTGGCTGATCGCTCACCGCACGGGGCATCGCTGGGCACCCGACAAAGCAACCGGCCCGGCAGCACTCGCCCTGTGCCGGTGGTCTGCGCGTAGCCGTTTCGAGGGTGAGGATTATCGAGTGAAGGTGGAAGTGAATGGCCGCAATGTCGGAGAATTGGAGATCACTCCCTCTTCCTTGACGCGTTCGATCCTGGTTCCCAACGAGCTACTGGAGGATGGAAAACAGCGAATCCACTTCCAAATCGCGGGCCGTGGTCAGTATACCTACCAGTGTATTCTCGGCGGGTTTGTCGAGGCCGAACAGATCAAGAGCACGTCGAGTGCCTGCGCGGTTCGCCGCTTCTTTGAACCGGCACCGTTGGAACGCGACGGCAAGCTGATTCCTCGCGGGTTCGATGTTCTGTCGGGAAGCCATTCGACCTTCCGCAACCCATTGACCGAATTGCCGGTGGCGAAACGCGGTCATGTGGAATTGGAAATCTGGCGGCAAGGAATCCCGGCCAACACGCCCGATTCGCAATTGGAATACCTGGTCATCACCGAACCGATTCCCTGCGGAACGACCGTTGCTGCCGATTCCGTCCACGGTGGGTTCGAACGCTTCGAGATCGGCGCCGGCCAGGTCACCTTCTACGTCGGCAGTCGTCGTCACATCAGCACGATCCACTACGATCTGATCGGCTATCTGCCGGGCAGCTACCGGGTGGGCCCAACCGTCATTCGTAACGCCTATCGGCCGGATGAATTGGTCGTTGCGGACTGCAAGTCGCTTACGATCCTGCCGCTTGGGGCCACGTCGGGCGACGAGTATCGGCTAACGCCGCGCGAACTCTTCGAATTGGGCAAGCTGGAATACTCCGCGAACGAACTCCCCGCGGCGCAACACCACTTGGAACAACTGGTCCAGGATTGGAACCTCGATCCGGCGGTGTACAAAGAAGCCGTCACAACGCTTTTCAACGTTCATCTGGCCGAAGGACCCGCGGATAGAATTGTGCACTATTTCGAGGTCGTGCGAGAGAAATGGCCGAATGAGAACATCCCGTTCGAGAAGATCCTGAAGGTGGGCAAAGCGTATGACGAGATCGGCGAGTTGGAACGAAGTTACCTCGTCTTCCGCGCAACCGTCGAAGGCAGTTTCTCCCGAGAAAGTGCCCTGGCTGGGTTTTTGGATGCCCAAGGCGAGTTCCTTCGCAGCGTCGATGTGATGGGGAAATTGCTGCGGGAATATCCACCGGAAAGCTATATCGCCGCGGCGGATTATTCCCTGGCGCAGCGCATCTACGCGAAAGCTCCCGAAGCGGTAGCCGACCCGCTGTTGCGGAAGCAGAAAGTGAACCGCATCGACCTCACCCAACGCGCCTGGCGCCGGCTGGAGATGTTCCTTACTTCCCATCCGGATGACCCCGCCGCCGATCAGGCCGCTTTCGCCGCGGCGAATACGCTGCTGGATGTCGAAGCCTATCAACCGGCTGCCGCCGCCTGCGAACGGTACGCCAACCTGTATCCGGACAGCGACCTGCTGGATAGCTTCTGGTACATCGTCGGCTACTGCCGCTTCGCGATGGGAAATCATCAAGAAGCGTTAGTCATGTGTCGTAAGGTCGCTGACGCAAAACGCATCGACCCCCGCACGGGCCGCGAGCAGGAAAGTGATGACAAGTGGCGCGCGATCTATATTCTCGGACAGATCCATCACAGTCTTGGCGAAGCGGCTGCGGCGATCGATCAATACCAACAGGTCGAAGACCGTTTCCCCGACGCCAAGCAGTCGATCGCGTACTTCCAGCGGAAAGATATTCAGTTGCCCGAGGTGACAACTGTCGCGCCAAACGAGACCTTACAACTCGCATTAGAGTACCGCAATATCGCCGCTTGCGACCTGAAAGTGTATCGCATTGATCTGATGAAATTCGGCCTGCTGAAACGGGACCTGCAAGGGATCACGCAGATCAATCTGGCCGGAATTCGTCCGTTTTACGAACAATCCATGGAATTGGGAGACGGCAAAGATTATGCCGACTGCCAACGGAAACTGGATCTGCCGTTAGACCAGGAAGGAGCCTACCTGGTGGTCTGTCGCGGGGACGATCGGTACGCCAGCGGCCTCGTGCTGGTCACTCCACTGACTGTCGAAATCCAGGAAGACGCCGTCGCCGGCCAGGTTCGAACCACCGTTAAGACTCGAACCGAGAACCGGTACGTTCCCAACGTGCACGTAAAAACGATTGGCAGCCGCAACAGCGACTTTGTTTCGGGCAAGACCGATCTGCGAGGCGTCTTTGTGGCCGAGGGAATTCAGGGAACAACGACGGTCATTGCGCAAACCGACGGTTCCCAGTACGCGTTCTTCCGGGGAAAAACAAACCTCGTGCCGGAGCCTCCTGTGCGGAAGGGAAAAGCCCCGGCGGACGCCGAACAGGTCTCCCGAGATTCCTTGAAAAGCCAGCTTTTGGAAGGCCTGCAGTTGAGGAATTCGATCATTCAACAGCAACAGGTCGAACAACTGAACGAACTCTACGAAGCGCCCGCCGAAGGCGTCGAAGCCTCGAAAGCACTGCAGTAGGTCGGTCCAGGTGGAGAAACGTTGCGGGAAGCGTGGATCGCCATTCTTTTGGTTGAATGGCGAACCGTCGAAAACTAGGATGAGAAGAAGCGGGCCGGACCACCCCCTCCCCTGGGGGAACCCTCCCGTGTCCGTTCGTCCGGATCCCGAGCTGCTTCCCGCTCATCGCCGTTCTTGTTGTATTTCTGCGTTCGGTCTGTTTGGGATCGATGTTTGTTCGTGTTCACGGTTCCATTGACGGCACTCCGAGAGTATCCAATCCCATGTCCGAACTCATCCACTTCCTGCGTTACCGCATCTTGGGACGCATGTTGCTCTACGTCGTCCTGCCGACGGTTTTGGTGTTCGCTTCGATCATTTACCTGTCGGCGCGTGCTAACTGGGAGATGTTGGCGGATGCCAGTCGAAAGCGTCTGCAACTTCACGCGGAGTTGGTGGCGTTGAAGGTGGAGGGCAAGCATGGAAAGGTCGTACGATCCGTTCAGCGAATGGCGGAAGCGCAGGTGGCCGGTATGTTCGGCGACCGAACTGCCTCGCTGCAGTTTGCCCGGACCGTGCTGGAAAGCGATCAAGACATCACCGCCGCCTATTTTGGCTACGAACCAGATGCGGATGGCAAAGATGCCGCGTCGCGCGGGCAAATACCCGCCGAGGCGATGGATGCCCAAGGACGCTTCATTCCCTACTGGTACGTGAGTGATTCGCAAAATCGAACGATCGAACTGGAACCGCTGGCCGACACCGAATCCAGTCTTTACTACCAGGGAGCCAGAGAGATCTTTCAGCAGACGCGCAAGGCGGAACCCGTGGTGACGGAGCCTTACGTCTATCAGGGCAAGATGATCGTGGAGCAGGTCTACCCGATCGTGCTGGATGGGAAGTTCCAGGGGATTGCGGGATTGGATATCGCATTGGCCGATATTGAATCGATGTTACAGACGATCGCCCAGCAAGATTCAACGGACCTGTTTCTGGTCAGCTCCCGAGGCAGATTCATTGCGGCCACGACCGACTCTGTCGACACCTCCGCCGAGCGATCGGGAAACCTGCTGCGAACGCAAGAAGTCTCTGCCACGGACTATGCGGGGCTGTTCGGTCAGCTCATGCGGAAGCCTTATCGCAAGGAACCACTCCTAATCGACGACCCGATCACGGGTGAAGGTTACTACTACGCGGTGGCAGAAGTACCAACGAGCGGCTGGACGTTGGTCCTGCGGGAACGGGAGAGCCTCACCAACGGCCCCATCCGGGCACAACTGTGGCGCCGCATCCTGTTGGCCCTCTTCGGCGTCGGACTTGTGATCACACTCCTGCTGGCCATGACCTATCGTTTGAGCCGCCGAATCAACAAAGCGGTCACCGTCGCGGAACAGGTCGCCAACGGAGATCTTGCCTTGGATATCGATGCCGGCAAATGCCAAGATGAGACGGGAATCCTGTTGCGATCGATTCAGAAAATGACCACGAATCTGAACGGTCTCGTGGGCAAAGTGAAACAGGCCAGCATTCAACTTAATTCCACGGCGACGCAACTGTCGGCGACCAGTCGCGAGCAGTCGGAGATTTCCAGTTCGTTCGGTGCATCGGCCAACGAAATTGCCGCCGCGGCCAAACAAATCTCGGCCACCACGGCCGAGTTGGTCGACACGATGCGAGACGTGAACGAAGTCGCCGTAGGTACTACGGAGTTGGCCACGGCGGGCAATGACCGGTTGGGCGACATGGAAAACAACATGCGCGAGCTGGATCAGGCTACGGGTCCCATCGGTGAAAAGCTGGCGGTGATCAACGAGAAGGCTTCGGGAATCACGGGGATTGTCACGACGATCACGAAAGTCGCCGATCAGACCAATCTGCTGAGTGTGAATGCGGCGATCGAGGCCGAGAAGGCGGGGGAGTATGGTGTGGGGTTCTTGGTCGTGGCGCACGAAATCCGTCGTCTCGCCGACCAGACGGCAGCTGCCACGCTGGACATTGGCCAGATGGTGCACCAGATGCAATCTGCTGTCTCTGCCGGAGTGATGGAAATGGATCGCTTCACGGACCAGGTTCGGCGAAGCGTGGAGGATGTGGTGCAGATCAGTCGCCAGATGTCCCAGATCATCGAACGCGTCAGTTCGAACACCGAGCAATTTGAGCGGGTGAACGAGAGCATGCAAAGCCAGGCGCAGGGGGCCGACCAGATCAGCCAGGCGATGTCGCAACTTACCTCGCACGCGCAGCAGACATCGGAAGCCATTCGGGAATACTCGCAGGCTTCGGAGGACCTGTACCAGGCGATTGAATCACTGAAGTCGTCGATTGCGTCGTTCCAACTGAGGTCGTGATCTCCCGTGCATGTTGTCCTTTTCACTTCGGATGATCAGACCTTCGCGATCCCGACCAACTGCGTCGTGGAGGTCATTCCGGCTGTCGAGTGGCGTCCCCTGCCCAAGTCAGACGCCGGGGTGCTGGGCGTATTCAATTACCGGGCAAGCTTGCTTCCGCTGCTCGACTTCGCTCAACTCCTGCAACAGTCGGATCGCCCACTGCACCGTTCGGCACGGATCCTTGTCCTGAACGTAGCAGCTTCCCGTGAGGGAGAATCGACCGACGAGATGTTGGGCCTGCTGGTGCAGCGAGTCCTGGGCAGTGAACATCTGGATTGGGAGCATCCGCCGTCAGACCGGCGGGACGAGGTCCGACCCGATGAGCTTTTGGGACCGGTCATGCTTACCTCGATTGGTACGATTCAGTTGATTCACGCAGCCGGCATTGCGTTTCCGAGACGCGGATGAGCGATCACGAGACGAGATTGCGACGACGATTGGCAAGCCGGACGGGGCTGTCCTTGACGCTCCTCGAACAAGAGCCCGTCGTCAACTTCGTCCATCGACGATGTCGCCAATTGGGACTACCCGACCCACGTGCCTACTGGGAGCTGTTGGAAGAGAATGAGGAGGAAGTGGAACGATTGGTACACGACATCGCGGTCGGCGAGACGTGGTTCTTTCGCTATCCGGCCTCCTATGACTTGCTAATCGATTACTTGCGGCGTCTGCAGCAGGAACAGGATTACGCTGCGCCGCTGCGCATGCTGAGTGTAGCTTGTGCCACGGGCGAGGAACCGTACTCGATGGCCATCGCCGCGTTGGCAGCCGGATGGCCGTCGGATCGCATCCGCATCGACGCGGTCGATCGGCAGGAACGATCGTTGCGTGTCGCGCGGCGGGGCATTTACCGCCGAAAGGCCCTGCGAGATTCGCCGCCGACGTGCGCGCAACCGTGGCTCCAGCTGACGCCGGACACGGTGCAAGTCGATGCACGACTGCCGTCGATGGTCAACTTCCAGTGTGTCGACGTTCTCAACCCCGCCTTCGCTCCACCGGCACGCTGTTACCACCTGATCTTCTGCCGGAATCTGCTGATCTACTTGAACAGCGATGCGAGGGAACGCTTGACAGAAAAACTGGCGAAATGGATTCGACCCGAAGGCCTCTTGTTTGTTGGCCATGCGGAGCACGTTGGCGTCGTGCGTTCCCAGTTCTGCCGTTTGCCACAACCGCATGCTTTCGTTTTGCGTCGTGCGACCAAGGGAACATCCAGCCGCGGAGCGGACCGCAGCTCTACTTCTCCCGGCATCGGAGCCCCCATCCTCGCGTCCCGCGGCACAGTCAACGGCTCCGGTCACGCGCGTACCGCGCGCCGATCGTGCCCGTCCTCCCCAGGGGAAACCGGAAGCCGACTCCGTGGCCGAAGCCGTTGCCGACTTCCGTGCCATCCGAGCTTCCTTCGCTCGAATCTGCCGTCGATCAGGCCAATGCCGGCAACTTGGATCAGGCATTGGCCACACTGCAACTCCTGGTGGCAGCACAAATCGACCGACCCCCTTGCTCACGAATTGCTGGGCAATGTCCACCTGGCTTTGCAGCAACTGGAAGCGGCGCGCACGGCATTCGAAAAGGTCTTGTACCTGCACCCCAACCATACCGAATCGTTACTGCAACTGGCGCTGATTTCGGAACGGCAAGGAGACACTCACCAAGCTGCACGATATCGACAGCGCACCGCCCGAGCACATCGCCGAACCGGAGTTTCCCATGACACAGAACTCTGAGCGGGGCAGGCCCAATGCGGACCCGGTACTCTCGGTCCGCAGCGAGGCTTCGGCCGATCAGGCAATTCAACGATTGCTGGATCAGCCGCTCCTGCCGGATGACCTGCGCGAGGCAACCGAACGCGTCGCCCGACCGCTGCAACCGCCGGAAAAGGAGATTCTGCGGCTGTTGGCTTTTCAGCTGTCCGGTGAGCGTTTTGCCGTGGAGGCACGCAGCGTCGCCAAAGTCACCTACGCAGTCGGTATCCATCGGATTCCCCACCGATCCAACGCCGTCATTCGCGGCTTCTGTCATGTCGACGGCGACCTGCTGCTGTGTGCGGATCTGGGGAACCTGCTCGAGTTAGAACCCGCAAATCCACCGGAGCCGAAGCAAGCCGGCCGAGGGCGATGTCGCCAACCAACAGCGAATGATCGTGCTCGAGTGTCAGGGACAACTTGGGGAATCGAAGTGGAGGCGGTCGATGGCGTGATTCCTGTCGTGCCCGACGAGCTTGCAGACGCCTCCGTTGACGGTCGATGCGCAGCGAGGCCATTACACGGCACATGTCATCGAGCTGCAGAACCGGCTCTTCGCCATACTCGACTTGCCTCGCGTAGTAAATGGTTTTCAGGCGGCATTGTCATGAGCGATGATCTTTCCGGGTTTTCGTTGTTCGAGCTATTCAAGCTGGAAGCCCAGTCTCACTCCGCCGTCTTGAGCGACGGATTGCTGGCCATCGAATCCCAGCCCGACGATTTGTCGCACGTGGAAGGGTTGATGCGCGCAGCCCATTCGATCAAAGGCGCGGCGCGGATTATCGACCTGGATGCGATCGTCGAACTGGCCCACGCCATGGAAGACTGTTTCGTCGGGGTGCAACGAGGAGCGGAAAAACTGACGTCCGCTCGTGTCGATCAATTGCTGCAAGGCGTTGATCTGATTCAGTCGCTCGCCGAATTGTCCGAACAGCAACTCGCCGATTGGACGGCCCAACAGGCGGCACAATGCGAGCAGCTTGCGCAGCAACTTCGCCAGCAGCCGCCCGCAGCTCAAGAAACACCGTCCCGAAGCGCCCGCTTCCGCCGAGGAGGCAGCCGCGGATGACCCATCGCTCGGCCGCCGCAACGACCACGAGATTCGCAGGTCGTCGAACAGGAATCGTGCGGCGACTGCGCCGGCCGACTCTGACGCCCGCCGACCGGAGGCGGACGCCGTTTTGGATGCAGGCCAGCGACCCGGTCCATCCATCCGATCAGGGAAGTCCTTCGGCGGCTCCCGTTTCCCCGATCAAGACACCGATCACCGATTCCGCCAGCGTTGCCACGGAGGCGACGAGCGAACCGGCCCCGGACACGCGGACGATTCCGGTCAGTGCGAGCAATCTGCACAACATTATGCGACTGGCCAGCGAATCGATGATCGATGCCGCCCGACTGCAGAAGACGCAACGTGGACTCTCCGTGCTGCGGGACACGCAGCGCAGGTTTTCCGCCCTGCTGGACCAATGGAATCGGAATGCCCCTCCGGCGGAATCTTCTGCGACGATCGCCGAAGAACTGCGGACGTTGAATCGACTCGTCGAGGATCGGTTGCAGGACCACGCCAACCAATTAGAAAAAGCATTCTGGAACGTAGAACGCACGTCGACGGCGCTATACCACCAGGTCATTGGAAGCCGAATGCGTCCTTTTCGCGAGGGTGCACAGGCCTTTCCACGAATGATCCGGGATCTGGCGCGTCAGCTGGGCAAGCAGGTTCGGTTTCAGATTCTGGGGGAGTCGGTCGCGGTCGACCGTGACATTCTTCGCAAGTTGGAAGCGCCGTTGAATCATATCCTGCGCAACGCTCTGGACCATGGCATCGAAGTTCCATCACAACGAGAAGCTGCCGGAAAGCCGCCGGGAGGCCAGTTGACGCTGGAAGCTCGGCACCACGCCGGTCTGTTGACCGTCGAGGTTCGCGATGATGGCCAGGGAATCGATCCCGAATCGGTCCGCCGGAAGGTGGTCGACCGCGGCTTGGCCAATGAGACGATGGCGGCGGGAATGACCCACGAGGAACTGTTTGAGTTCTTGTTCTTGCCGGGATTCACGACGGCATCGCAGGTTACAGAGGTTTCCGGCCGAGGCGTCGGTCTAGATGTCGTTCGCTCGATGGTCCAAGAAGTCTCCGGTACTGTCCGCGTGGCTTCGGTTCCAGGACAAGGCACGACCTTCACGCTGCGATTACCGGTCACGCTCTCCGTCATCCGAGCCGCGATCGCGGAAATTGGCAGCGAGCCGTACGCCTTTCCCTTGGCCAAGCTGGTGCGCATCGTGCGCGTTCCGCGCGACGAGATCCAGCCGGTCCAAGGCAAACAGCAGTTTTCGCTGAACGATCACTGCGTCGGTTTGGTGCGGGCGAACGAGGTCCTGGGGCTTTCCGGCTCCGATTTCACGGAAGATACCGTCAGCGTGATTGTCTTGGGGGAGGAATCACAGTACTGTGGCTTGGCGGTGGATCGGTTCATCGGGGAGCAGGATCTGGCCGTCCGGCCGCTGGATCCGCGGTTGGGCAAAGTGCCGCATATCTCGGCGGCCGCGGTGACGGAAGCCGGCGATCCGTTGCTGATCGTCGACATTGAGGACCTGCTGCAGTCGATTCGGCAGATGCTGGGCGAAGGGCGGTTGCGCGGCGTCTCGTCGCTCGCCACCCGCGGCGTCAAGAACCGGCCGAAGGTGCTCGTTGTGGATGACTCGATCACCGTGCGCGAGGTGCAACGTCAGTTGCTGAGCTTGCAAGGTTATGAGGTGAATGTTGCCGTAGATGGCCAGGATGGATGGCACGCGCTCCATACCGACTCCTACGATCTACTGATCACCGATGTGGATATGCCACGAATGAATGGAATCGAATTGATTCGAACCGTTCGAGCAGATTCGCGGTTGGCCCGGTTGCCGATCATCATCGTCTCTTACAAGGATCGGGAGGAAGACCGACTGCTGGGCCTGGAAGTCGGCGCCAACGCGTACCTTACCAAAGGCAGCTTCCACGACGACTCCTTCATCCGGACCGTATCCGACTTGATTGGAGAATCGGAGTGATCAAAGTTGCGATCGTCAACGATCTCAAGCTGGCCATCGAGGCGTTACGACGCGTCGTCGTTGCGCAGCCGAATGCGGAGATCGCCTGGATCGCGGAAGACGGCCTGCAGGCGGTCGAGAGATGTCGTGAGGTTCTGCCCGACCTGGTGTTGATGGATCTGATCATGCCGGTCATGGATGGCGTGGAAGCAACGCGACAGAATCATGCAGGAGACTCCCTGCCCGATCCTGGTCGTCACCGCCACGGTCCAGGGGAATTCGGCGAAAGTCTACGAAGCACTCGGCCACGGTGCACTCGACGCCGTGAATACACCGGTGTTGGGTCCCCAGGGCGACGTCTCCGGCGCGGAACCGCTGTTGCGAAAGATCCGCTGCGTTACGCAACTGCGCGGTGGCACCGCCGCAGGACTGCAGGTCAAGACACCGCGGGTGACACACCGACGACGATCCCGGCGAGTCGCATACACCGCTCGTCGCGATCGGCGCTTCGACGGGTGGTCCCCAGGCCCTGGCAAAACTGCTGAACGGAATGCGGCGGCCGTTGTCCTGTGCTGTGCTGATTGTGCAGCACCTCGATCAGCAGTTCGTACCCGGCCTGGCCGAATGGCTCGCGACGGAAACAGGGACTTCCGGTCCAGGTTGCTGGCAACTACCAGCCCTTGCAGCCAGGACGCGTGCAAGTCGCTTGCACCGCCAATCACCTGACGGTCAATCGGTCAGGCTTCCTCCTGTATGTCCGCGAACCCTCAAATCTCGTGTATCGTCCTTCGGTTGACGTGTTATTCCAATCCCTCCTGAAAGTCCATGACCGCCGACGGGTGGCCATGCTGCTGACCGGGATGGGACGTGACGGGGCCTTGGGAATGAAGGCATTGCGTCAGGCGGGTTGGACGACAATCGCGCAGGATCAGGCGACAAGCATCGTTTGGGGAATGCCCGGAGAAGCGGTTCGACTGGATGCGGCCACGCACGATCCTGCCCTTACATGAAATCGGACCGGCCGTCAGCCAAGCCATTGAACCGATACAAGGGAAATCGGAAATGACCGACGCAACTCTCGACTTGGAGGCGATTCAACATCAGTTTGAGCAGAACATCGTGGTGCTGCTCGTGGACGACCAAGCCATTATCGGCGAGGCCGTTCGGCGAATGTTGTCGCCTCACGAGGACATTACCTTTCACTTCTGCGCCAATCCGCAGGAAGCACTTGCCCGCGCGGCGGAATTGAAACCGACGGTCATCCTGCAAGATTTGGTGATGCCCGAGATCGACGGACTGGACTTGGTGCCGCAGTACCGGCAGCAAGAGGCCACAAAAGACACACCGCTGATTGTGTTGAGCACGCGTGAGGAACCGGTCACCAAAGCCGAAGCATTTGCTCGAGGAGCGAACGATTACCTGGTGAAGCTGCCGGACCATGTCGAGTTGGTCGCGCGCATTCGCTACCACTCCAAGGGCTACATCAGCCTGTTACAAAGAAACGCCGCATACGAAGCCATCGCCATTAGTCGCCAGCATCTTGGCAGCCCAGATGGAGGCCGGAGCCAAGTATCTCAGCGCACTCCTGCCAGCCAAGGTCGACTCCCCCATCGCGGTCGATTGGCGATACATTCCGTCCGCAGATATCGGTGGCGATACGTTCGGCTATCACTGGATCGATGACGATCACTTCGCGTTCTACCTCATCGATGTGACCGGTCATGGCCTGGATTCCGCTCTGCTGTCCGTTTCCGTGATGAACCTGCTGCGATCCCGGTCGCTGGCCAATGTCGATGATCGCCACCCGGGGCAGGTGCTCGCTGCGCTGAACGACACGTTTCCGATGGAAGAGTACGGCGAGAAGTGTTTCACGATCTGGTACGGCGTCTATCAGCCGAAGAGCCGCACTCTGATCTGGTGTGGAGGCGGGCACCCGGAGGCATTGCTGTTCGTACCGACCGACCATGGCAGCGACCCGCCACTGCGGTTGGAATCCCAAGGGCCGATGATGGGCATGATGCCCTGGCCCGAGTTTGAAACCGGTCGAACAGGAGATTCCCCGGGATCGAAATTGTACGTCTATAGCGACGGCGTCCACGAAATCCACAAGACGAACGGTGAGGAATGGACGTTCGACGAATACCTCGCATTCTTGACCCAAGCCATCGCCGGTCCAGACAACCCAATGGACCAACTACTAGACCACGTCCGGAAACTGCATGGATCGCCGCTGCTGGATGATGATTTCTCGATGCTCGAATTTGTGTTCTATTGATGCGTGCGCAGCGATCGAGACGCGCGACCCACGGCGACCTCAGGAAAATGCGTCTCGCTTCGACTCCATCGAGACGATTTCCAGCGCGGTCGTGAACAACGCCCCCACCATCGTTTTCTGCCATTCGTCAGAAGGAGCCAGCCATGAATTCATCCGAGCAACCTGCCCAAGACCAGAAGCCGACACGACGGGAGTTCCTCTCGCGCTCCGCGACCGCCGGCGCAGCGGCCGGACTGGCGGGAAGTCTGCACGTTGCGCGATTCGCTCACGCCGCAGGAAGCGATGAACTGCGAATCGGCCTGGTCGGTTGCGGCGGTCGCGGCACCGGCGCTGCGAACGACGCTCTACACAGCAACGGCCCCATCCGGCTGGTGGCCATGGCCGATGTCTTCGAAGATCGCTTGCAACGGAGTCTTCGGTCGCTGCAAACAGTCGAGGAAATCCAGGATCGGGTCTCCGTTTCCGAGAACAACATGTTCATCGGCTTCGATGCCTATCAGAAACTCTTGGCAACGAACATCGACATCGTCTTGCTGACCACCCCACCCGGCTTCCGCCCGCTGCATTACGCCGCGGCTATCGCTGCCGGCAAACATGTATTCATGGAGAAGCCCTGCTGCGTCGATGGACCAGGTTATCGCGCGTTGATGGAAACGAACCAACTGGCGGACGAAAAAAACCGGAAAGTCGTGGTCGGACTCCAGCGTCGCCACCAAGCGAGCTACATCGAAGGGATCCAGCGAGTCCATGACGGCGAAGTGGGAGATATCATCCTGATTCGGACCTACTTCAATATGCCGGACAGTGGGCCGAACTACGATCGGCGACCGGAATCGATGACCGAAATGGAATGGCAAATCCGCCGGTGGGGCAAATTCACGTGGTTGAGTGGTGATCATATCGTGGAGCAAGCGATCCACGAAATTGATATCGCAAATTGGATGAAGAAAGACGAGACGCCGGTCCGGGCCAACGGGCTGGGAGGTCGCGAGGTGCGGATCGGCTGCGGCAACGGCCAGATCTTTGACCACCATTTTGTGGAGTATATCTATGCCGATGGCTCCCGGCATTTTGCCCAGGCGAAACAGCAACCGGGCGGTTGGACGCACGTGTCTGACAATGTACATGGCACGCGCGGGATGCTCACCGTCGGCTCAGGCCCCTACGGTACCGGCGGATCAGCCGACTACAGTGGCGGAGAGGGACGAACGAAACGAGAACGAGGTGCCGTCAGCCCCTACCGTCAAGAACACCAGGATCTCGTGGACGCCATTCGCAACAACCAACCCTTGAATGACGGATATCACGGGGCCAAGAGCAGCATGACCGCCGTCCTCGGTCGGATGGCAACGTACTCGGGTGACGAAGTGACCTGGGAACAGGCCACGGAGTCGGCGTTATCTCTCGCCCCCGGGCTGGATCAATACACGCTTGCCTCCTCGCCGCCCGCCGTTCCCGATGAAGAAGGCAATTATCCGATCGCCGTCCCGGGTCAAACGAAGGCCTGGTGAACGGCATCGCCAAAACGAAGGCTTGGCCAGGAGGAAGATGCTAAGCCTTCATCGAATCTGGAAGAGGAATCCGCACGTCGTCGTTGGTGAGGTCGTGAGGTCGGGAGGTCGGGAGTCGTGCAGTGAGGTCGGGAAGAGAGTTGCACCACAGAGCCACAGAGAACACCGAGAAGGCAGGCAGAAGGAATCTTGTATTGGATGTGTTCTTTTGGGAGATTCCTCTCGCACTTTACGTATCCATCCACCCCCTACCATCTTCCACATTCCCCTACCATCTTCCACATTCCCCTACCATCTTCCACATTCCCCTACCGCCGTCTTCCACATTCCTCTGCCGTCTTCCGCATTCCGGTCTTTGACCTCTGTGCTTCTGATCCTCTTCCAATTTTGCGGCATCCCTCCCGGCAATCCTCAGGCGGAATTCGCGCAACCAACACGGCTCCATCCGTCGTTTCAGAAGAGCCCCGAGATCACCCCGTCGTCATCGATATCGATTTTCATCGCTGCGGGTTCCTTTGGCAGACCGGGCATGGTCATGGTTTTGCCGGTGTAGATCACCACAAAACCGGCGCCCGCGGAAACCTTGGCTCCACTGATGGTGATCGTGAATCCCTTTCGGACACCCAGAGATTTTCGGATTGTCGGTCAGCGATAGCGGCGTCTTCGCCATGCAAATCGGAAGTTCGCCGTACCCCAGGTTCTCGATTCGATTCAGTTCCTGGCGTGCGGACGGCGTCAGGCGAACATCGTCTGCTCCGTAGATGCGTTGCGCGATTGTGCGGACCTTTTCCAGAAGCGGCATATCCAGTGGATAGAGGAATTCCAGACGAGGCGTTGTTTGCGCGCACAGGTCCGCAATCCGTTCGGCCAATTCGGTTCCGCCTTCACCTCCTTGTTCGCGAAAATCGCTGATCACCGCCTCGATGCCGGCGTCGAGGCATTGTTTGCGGATCAGTTCCAAATCTTGCGGACTGTCATCCGCGTACTGGTTGATCGACACGACGGCTGGCAACGCCGAAGCTACGCGTGTTTTCGACGTGTTTCAGCAGGTTTTCCAAGCCGTGAGCCGCATAGGCCCGTTTCGGCACAACCAGAACCACGGCCGCGGGATGCAACTTTCCGCTGCGGCACTTGATATGGAAAAACTTCTCCGCGCCCAGGTCTGCTCCGAAGCCGGCCTCGGTGACGACAAAGTCCGCCAGTTTCATTGCCATCCGCGTCGCGGTCAAGGAATTGCAGCCGTGGGCGATATTGGCGAAGGGTCCGCCGTGTACGAAAGCGGGTGTTCCTTCGATTGTCTGCACCAGATTGGGGTTGATCGCATTCTTGAGCAGGGCGGTCATCGCGCCGTGTGCACCAATTTCATGGGCAGTCACGGGGCGGCGCAGGCTGTCGTAGCCCACGATGACCTTACCGATCCGCTGTTTGAGATCCTGCAGGCTGGTGGCGAGGCAGAGGATCGCCATGATCTCCGAGGCGGCGGTGATTTCGAAGCCATCCTCGCGCATTACGCCGTTGATGCCCTGATCGAGCAATCCGACGACGATATTCCGCAAGGAACGATCATTCATATCGATGACCCGGCGCCACATCACTCTACGGGGATCGATTTCGGGTGTTCCGCGGTGATGGAGATGGTTATCCACCAGCGCAGCACACAAGTTATGGGCAATCGTCACCGCATGCAGATCGCCGGTAAAATGCAGATTGATTTCTTCCATGGGAAGGACTTGCGAGTACCCCCCGCCGGCGGCTCCCCCCTTCATTCCCATGCAAGGCCCCAGGGACGGTTCGCGGATTGCCACCATCGATCGATGACCGAGTCCGGACAGTGCCTGCGCCAACCCGATGGTGGTGGTCGTCTTCCCGGCACCGTGGGCGGGCGGTGTCATCGCCGAAACCAGAATCAGCTTGCCGTCGGGCTGGTCGCCTATGCGTTGCATCACGCGCAGCGGAACTTTCGCGATGTGGTGGCCGTAGGGAATGAGGTCTTCCCGTGTCAATCCGACGCCCGCCGCGATTTCTTCGATCGGACGCAGTTCCGCGCTTTGTGCAATTTCGATGTCGCTCTTCACTTCACTTCCCATCTCTATCCAGATGCAGAATGCCGAAGCTGCCCAGTAAGCCGATCAGATTCTGCTTTGACATCACGCGTTGATTGAAGCAATCGAGCAGAACCTCCAGATCGAATTCCAAGCGAATGCCCGGGGTTCCGTCGCTGCCCTTGTCGTCGATCGTGGTGACATCCTCTGTCTCGACGCCTTCGGCTGTTTTCAATTGCGCGAGAACTCCCGGCAGATCATGGCTACCCGATTCATCTGCTGCCAGTTCCCCGATCACCGATCGAGCGTCATCGTCGACTTGCAGCGGAATCCCGAAGGCGTAGTCAATATCCAGTTTTTTGCAGATGGAATCGGTGAAGAACGAGAAGGCGTTCGAGACGAGCGCGATCTTGTACCCCATTACTTTCAGGGTCTGCATCAACTCCATGCTGCCCGGTGTCGGTTTGACGGAAGAGAGAACCGTCTGGACGACGTCCAGCGGCAAACCGTCGAGCCGCGATGCCGCATTCTGCAGCGAGCGGATCGGCTGCTGGAAGTCGTAGATCCGGGCCAACTCAGCCGCGTCAACCTGCGTCTGCTGCTGAATCTCTTCTCGAGTCGGCGGGTCCAGGAAACTGGCCTCCTGGTTGAATAGCAGGATCCGCTTGCGTTTATTGAACACCTGGTCGTCCTGAAAGATCGCTCGGATGTTCATCGCTTCCAGCTCTTGCCGGATGGTGCGCTTCAGGTTTTCCACCGGAATCGCCACATGGCTGACATCCGTCAAGAGCTCCATCAGAAAGATGCCTTCGCGGGCGATCGTCTGTGCAAACTCAATGTTGGCGTTGTACTTACCCAACAGCGCCGAACTGGCGGCGATAATGCCGGGCTTGTCCATCCCCACCAGGATCATGAGCAGGTTCTGCTTGTCCGGCCGACGGGGAACCGGCATGTACGGCTCGGCCGTGATTCGCAGCCCGGTATTCCCGCTGATCTGCTGAATCATCGCCGGGAAATCTTCGGGGTCGAGGCGACTGTTGGCCAAATCGACGACCATGTAAACCGTGAACAGTCCGTGAAGTACATCCTGCCGAAGGTCTTGGATGTTGCCATTCGCCTCGGCGATGGCGGTCGTGATTTGACCGACCAGGCCCACGTCGTCGCGGCCCATACCGTGGACCACGTAGAAACGGCGTTGCGTCATTTCATACTCCTGCATTGAGATCGCGGCACGTTGACCATCATTCGTGGTTTCCTCGACGAATCCTATTATGCTTCGATCGTCCCCTCGGCGGACAGTCCCCTGGAAAACAGGAACGTTTCCGAACGTATGGAAATTGTGACACAGCTCTGGGAGAATAGAGGCAGCTGCGGCAGAGGATTACCTGTCCGGACGAGACGACAAGCCTTTGCCGAGCCGGGCGGGTGACGCTCCTGCCGAGATACCGGCTCGGTAGGAGCCTTTCCCCCTCAGGAACGTGGGCTGGCAATGCACTCTACGAGGAGATCTGCGTCCGTGAAAACTTCGGCAAGATCCGCCGCCGTTCTGTCGACGATTCTGTTCGTACTTGCCAACGGTCGCGCCACGGTCGCGGCACCGCCCGCCACCGCCCACCGAGGGAATATCGGCGAATCGCTTCGGCAGGCGATTGACCACCTGTGCGACCGGTACGGCCAGCAATACGCGAACGGCCCCAAGTACCTGGAGCAGCTACAGCAGCTGGAGCAGCAGAGGGCCAACGGCGAGGAGGTTACCGCCTCGTTGCGTGACCTGCAACGGACCGCCTTGCTTGACCACCCGCTGATGCGCGAACTCCAGATCGTACTCGTCCGGCGAAAACCCAAGGACTTGCGCGACCCCAAGCTCCGCACGGAACGCGACCGCTCGATCAACTACGCCGGAGCGCCGGGACGCGAAATCGGGCTGCCGTCCAATCACGAGTGCAATGCGTCGTTAGAGCGATGGGCGTATGAAAACGATCTCGCGATTCTCCATCCGGACGGTACCTTGTCGACGCTCTATCGCCCCGACGACGGTGGGTACGTGGGCGAAATCGACTTACATTGGGATGCGGAGCGACTCTTGCTGACAGAATCCGATGCGATGCACTGGAAGATCAGCGAGATCCACCCAGACGGATCGGGCTACCGTCAGGTTTCGCAGATGCCTGATGACGTGGACTGCATGGACCCGTGCTACCTTCCCAGCGGCAAGATCATCTTCGGGTCGACCGCCTCCTATCAGTCGGTTCCCTGCTGGCACGGTCAGAAATGGGTCAGCAACCTGTACGTGATGGACTCCGACGGATCCGGCGTGCGGCAGCTGTGCTTTGACCAGGACCATGATTTCCATCCCTGCGTGTTGCCGAACGGACAGGTCCTTTATCACCGCTGGGATTACACCGGCATCAGTCATGTGTATCTTCGTCCGTTGATGGTGATGAACCCCGACGGAACGGGCCAGCGAGCTGCCTACGGCAGCAACTCGTGGTTCCCCAATTCGCTGTATTTCCCACGTCCCGTGCCGAATCGATCGGGCGAACTGGTCGCGATCCTGTCGGGCTATCACGGTGTGCATCGCATGGGCCAACTCGTTCGCTTGGACCTGGACCGTGGTTGGCAGGAAGCCGAAGGGTTGGTTCAGCGGATCTCCGGCGAAGGCCAGCCGATCACTCCCAAGATTCGCGACGCCCTGGTCGACCAAGACTGGCCTAAATTTTTACACCCTTATCCGATCAGCAGCCACTTCTTTCTGGTATCGTGCTGGCGGCATGCGAAGGGATCCTGGGGCATCTATCTGGCGGACGTATTCGACAATCTTGTGCTGGTTCATGAGCAACCCGGTTGGGCTCTACTGGAACCGACGCCGCTGCGGCCTCGCCCCGTACCGCCGGTCATTCCCGATCGGGTGAACCTGCAAGACGACCAGGCGACGGTCTACCTGCATGACGTTTACATGGGGCCCGGGCTGGAAGGTGTACCGCGTGGGACGATCAAGAGCCTGCGTGTGCTGGCTTATCACTTTGCTTATCGCGGGTTGGCCGGATCGGACAAGATTGGCTTCGGTGGGCCGTGGGACGCCATGCAGATCATTGGCACGGTCCCGCTCGAACCGGACGGCTCGGCGCATTTCCAAGTCCCGGCGAACACGCCGTTAGCCGTCCAACCGCTTGATGAAGAGGGCAAAGCGGTACAATTGATGCGGTCCTGGTTTACCGCGATGCCAGGAGAGCAGCTGTCCTGTGTGGGCTGTCACGAGACGCCGGCCAACACGCCGCAAACTCGACTCGGTCGGGCCGCTCAGAAGGCACCGCGTGCCATTACCCCATGGTTCGGTCCACCACGAGGTTTTGACTTCGCGCGCGAAGTCCAACCGGTTCTCAATCAACATTGTGTTTCCTGCCACCACGGGGACGATGCGCCGAAACCGGACCTGCGTCCGGAAGAGGAAGTCGAGAATCCGCCGGTAGTATCCATCGGATACGCGGACCGGATGCATCCGCAGATGCGGGAAGAGACGGGCGGCAAGCTGCCCTACACTCCCGCTTACCTGGGTCTGATCCATTACATCCGGCGGCCCAACATCGAAGATGATGTCTCGCTGCTGACTCCGGGCGAATATCATGCGGACACAAGTGAGTTGGTGCAACTGCTTCGCAACGGGCACTACGGAGTGGCATTGGACGCGGAAGCATGGGACCGGCTGGTAACCTGGATTGACCTGAACGGTCCTTGCCACGGCACTTGGCAGGACGTGTATTCCATCCCCGACACCGCCGTAGATCGTCGGAGTGAACTGCAACACCGCTTTGGCGGTCCCAAGCGTGATCCGGAAAAAGTCACGCCAATCCACCATCGCACGCGAAGCGTATCGCGGTCCGACGCCCCATCGATCGACGTGGCCAGGCCCACGCGACGGGCCGAAACCTCCGCCGCGCCGACGGAAGATCTGCCGCGGAAATCGATCGATCTGGGCGAAAATGTCACGATCGAGCTGGTGCGAATTTCACCCGGTGAATTGCCACATCTGGAACGGAGCGAATCGACGCATCCGGCCGACGAATCGCGCGTCATTCGACAACCGTTTTGGATCGGAGTCTTCGAAGTCACGAATGAACAGTTTCGCCGGTTCGATCCACAGCATCATTCCGGCTACTACGCCAAACGACATGCACACGCGGATGACCGTGGTTTGCCGATGAATGATCCGCAACAACCGGTCGTACGTGTGTCGTTTGATCAAGCGGAGCGTTTCTGCCGTTGGCTCGCCCAACGGACGGGAATGGATGTTCGCCTACCGTCGGAACTCGAATGGGAATACGCCTGCCGAGCGGGAACCACCACGCCGCTCTTCTACGGCACGACCGATGACGATTTCTCGCAGTGGGCCAACCTGGCCGATGCTGGCTTCGGAAAAGGCCTGATGACAATCAAAGCTGGCCGAGTCTATCCGGAAGGCGTGACTCAGGTCACCGGTGGCGTCCCGCACCTCTTGCTGGAAGGGGCCCAACTGAGTGACACGCGTTATCGCGATGGGGCGGTTGTGACCACGACCGTCGGCAGCTACCAACCCAATCGCTGGGGCCTGCACGACATGCACGGCAATGCCACCGAATGGACCCAAACGCTTGGCAATCTCGCCATCGACCGCGACAGCACACGACAAGCTGTGCTGCGATCCGCGCGACGGATCGTACGTGGCGGTTCCTTCTTCGACCGCCCCGCCCGTAGCACAAGCGGGTTTCGTTTGGATTACCCTGCCTGGCAACGCCTCTTCCACGTCGGCTTCCGCGTCGCGGCGACCGCCAACGAAGAGACCGGATCGGAGTCGCGAGGTGGATAGCGCGACAGAGGACGGTGCGAGTGGCAGAGCCGATCGGCTGACGGCGAATTCACCCGGAAGATGCATCCTGGTTCGTTGCCACTTCATGCGCAGCGCACGCGTTGGGAAACGGAATCGCGGGACCCAAGCCGCTAGTGGGTAGTAAATGGCAGGCCATTGGTGGGCTTGCGCTTCGCTGAGCCCACCCTACAATCCCGCTGAGTCCCCCTACATACTCACAAGCTCCTACCCGTTTTACTTGATCACCAACCCTGGTGGACAATCTCGCCGCGTGGACCGAGATGGGTAGGGTGGGCACAGCTCGCAACGCGAGCGCATGCCCACCGGGTTGATGGCGGTTCTACGGTGCGACAGCGGCTTGGTGCGGCCGAAATACTTGCGACGCTCGCTCGGGTCGTGTGGCTTGGTTCACGGGCTTTCGTTGTCGAATTGGACACCACCTACATGGTCGCCAAGTCGCACGGACGGCGAATCCTGCTGAAGGGGCTTGTCAAGGATCGTCACCCGCTGGAAAGAGACCTCCTCGACATCATGATCTGCGTCTGCTCCGACGACTTCGACCAGGTACGGCCCCGGCTTTCCTTCGAGTTGCACATCCTCGAATCGGACGCGACGAATGATGCCGGGGACCTGCTTGCGCATGTACTGGTTGACCACTGGTTTCAGCCGGATGAGCTGTCCCTGACCTTCTCCGTGGATCCGGACATTTTGCACATGAACGTCCTGCAATTGCATTTCTTCGCCCGGTTCAAACAGAAATGGCGTCATCGAAAAATGGATAATGTCCAGATTACGCAAAGTCACATCGCGCATGAATTCCGCGCGACTCTCATGTCCCAGCAGGAAGATCCTCGCCCGGTCGCACCACAGGATTGAGTTTTCGATGACAATCCGTTCCACGTTGCTATTCGCGCTATCAAAATTCAGTCCTTTGAGCGCGACACAATCGTCGTCACTGCGAATAAAACAATCGGTGACGTGCACATCCTGGCTATTGCAGGGATTGATCCCGTCGTCGTTCTGCACGCGGGAATTGCAGAGTTTGACGTTTCGAATCGTGACGTGATGGCTTCCTTGAGGAACAATCGTCCAGTGCGAGGATCCACGGATCGTAATTCCCTCAACCGTAACATGGGCTCCGTAAATTCCCACGGTTACGTGATGAGGACCCTTGCGCCATTCGTAGCCGGAACCATCCAGGATCCCCCGACCGCAGATTCGAATATTGGAACCGCGAGCGACGACGGCGCCTTGGACGACCGCGCCGCCGGCCAGGTAGAGCGTCTGTCCGTCACCGACGGCGATCGCCCCGGCGGCATGAGTCCCAGGGCCGTAGTAGAGGACGGAAGGATCCTCGCGGCGGGGAACCTCGGTCTCCAACGGATTAGCGAACAGCAGCAGCGGCCCCTTCTTCCCATTCGGCTCGATGCTCAGCTTGCGGGGTCCATCTAGCTTGACAACCAGCGAATGCTCGTCCTCCACGTCAAACGAAACGCCTGGGCGGTGGGGACGAATGACGGTCTGGCGGAGCGAATGCGGAGAGCGAATGCGCACTTCGACCGGTTCCGAGCTGTCAAAACTGGCGAACGAGTAGGGTCCGCCAAAATCCCATTGCTTGTCGGCGAACGGCGGGTCCAGTGTGCGGGCGACGTACACGTCCACCTTCTGGCCGTTGACTGTCACCTCGTAGTCACGCGAGAGTCGCTCCTCGGGCGGAGCGGGATACGTGACAACCGCCCCGCGCGACTCTGTCAAAGATAGCCATCCCGGGTTGCAGCAGAGCAACGCGATCGCAATCGTCTTCCTTCGAAAAGCCTTCATGGAACACCGGCCTTCCCTTCATTTTTAGGCAATTCCTGCCCATCGGTTCGGATTCAATTCGGAGATCGAATGGGAGCCGTATAGTATTCCACTGAGCGAAACACACTGCAAGCTGCCGCGGGAACGGATAGAATGTAGCAGCAACCTCTTCAGAAGGAGGCCCTCGTGTCCGGTGATTCCTCCGACAGCCAGCCCAACTCGGCGCAGCCTGCCTCGAAGCTCTCTCAGCTCGAGCAGGAAATCGCCGTGCGGAAGCAGGCCGAGACGCAGACGAAGCACGTCAACCACATCCTGCGGGCGATCCGCAACATCAATCAGCTCGTCACCCGCGAGCGGGATGCGGAGCGATTACTGCAGTCCTCCTGCGAGATCCTGGCCGAAACACAGTGTTACGCGGGCGCCTGGGCAATCTTGCTGGACGACTCGCAGCAAATTGTGCGCGCATTCGAAGCCGGTCTGGGCCCCGGCTTCGTGGAGCTTGTCGAACAATGGAGAAATGGGCACCTGTGTGAATGTGCGCAGGTCGCGCTCGACCGGCCCACCGCGTGCGTGATGGAAGACCAGGCACAGTGTCAAGAGTGTCCGCTCAAAGCCAGTCGCCGAGAAGGTGGCACCGTATCCGTCCGATTGGCCTATCAGGAGACTGTCTACGGACTGATGGCCATCGTACGGCACCCCGATTGCCCGACCGATGCCGATGAACGCAGTCTGCTGGAAGAGCTGGCCGTCGACCTTGCGTTCGCCCTGCACAGCCTGCAGCTGGACACGCAACGACGCATCGCGGAAGAAGCGTTGCGGCTCGAGCAGGCGCGACTGGAGGCACTGCTGCAACTGAGCCAGATGGCTGATGCGCCGCTGAAAGAGATCACGGACTTCGCCTTGGAAGAAGCGGTCCGTCTGACCGGCAGCCAGATCGGCTACCTGGCCTTCATGAATGAAGACGAGTCGGTGCTGACGATGCACTCCTGGTCGCAGAGTGCCATGAAGGAATGTGCGATCATTGACAAGCCGATCGTCTATCCTGTCGCGACAACAGGACTCTGGGGGGAAGCCGTTCGCCAACGAAAGCCGGTCATTACGAACGACTACGCCGCCCCCAATCCCTTAAAGAAAGGACATCCGGAAGGCCATGTCGCGATCGTTCGCCACATGAACATCCCGGTGTTCGATGGCGAAGCGATTGTGGCTGTCGCCGGTGTTGGCAACAAGGAATCCGAGTACGACGAGTCGGATGTGCGGGAACTGGCGCTGCTGATGCAAGGGATGTGGCGACTAGTTCAGCGAAAGCAGGCGGATGAGGCCCTCCGCGTCAGCGAAACGCGGTTACGACAAATCATTGACCTCGTGCCGCATATGATCTTCGCCAAAGATCGAAACAGCCGCTTCCTGCTGGCCAACCAAGCCATGGGCGATGCCTGCGGCATGCCGCCCGATCAACTGGTCGGCCGGCCGCAAGCAGAAGTCCACCAGAACGCCGACGAGCTCGCCCAGATGGTGCAGGATGACCGATTGGTGATCGAACAACGCGAACGGATTACGATCAACGAGCAACCCTTTACCGACGCCAAAGGAAAGCTCCATACGCTGCGAACGGCGAAGATTCCCTATGCGGTTCCCGGCACCTCCGAACCGGCCGTGTTGGGTGTCGCGGTGGACATCACGGAACTGAAGCACGTCGAGAACGAACTGCGGAAGGCACGCGACGAACTGGAACTTCGCGTGCAACAACGAACAGCAGAATTGGCGGAGGCAAACCAGTTGTTGTCGCAGGAGATCACCGAACGGGAACGGGTCGAGGAAGAGGTCAGACATTCGCAGGCTCTCTATTCATCGCTCGTAGAGAGCCTGCCCGTCCACGTCCTGCGCAAGGACCAGGATGGTCGGTTTCTGTTTGGAAATCGCTCTTTCTGCGAGCTTGTCGGCAAGCCGTGGGAAGAACTCGCTGGCTGCACCGACTACGATCTTTATCCAATCGAATTGGCGAAGAAATATCGAGCGGATGATGTCCGCGTAATTGTGACGGGCGAACTGCTTGAAACCATCGAGGAATATGAACGCAACGGCGAGACTCGACATATGCAGGTCATGAAATCGCCGGTCCATGACGCCGCCGGTAAGGCGATCGGCATTCAGGCGATATTCTGGGATGTGACCGACCAGAGACTTGCACAGGAAGCGTTGGCAAGCAGCGAAAGCAAATTTCGGACCCTGTTCGATTCGTCTCGCGATGCGATCATGATCCTGGATCCCAAGACCGGATTCGTGAGCGGAAATGAGGCCGCTGTGCAGCTGTTCAATTGCCGCGACGAAGAGGAGTTCACTTCCTTTACTCCGGCCCAGCTCTCCCCGGAACGACAGCCAGATGGCACCCCGTCCAACGACAAGGCCGGTCAGATGATCGCGATGGCGATGGAACAAGGATCGCATTTCTTCGAGTGGAGACACCGCAAGGCCGATGGCAATGAGTTTCCCGCCACTGTCCTGCTGACGCGAATGGAGTTACAAGGGAGGATCTACTTGCAGGCTACCGTGCGCGATATCACGGAGGAAAAGCAGGCCGCCGAAGCCTTACGCTCGGCCAAAGAAGCCGCGGAAGCTGCCAGCCGGGCGAAGAGTGACTTTCTGGCAAACATGAGCCATGAAATCCGCACGCCCATGAACGCAATCCTGGGCATGACCGACCTCGTGCTCGACACGAATCTGACCAATTCGCAACAGGAATACCTGAGAATGGTCAAGGAGTCCGGAGAAGCGTTAACGGCCCTGATCAACGATATCCTGGATTTCTCGAAAATCGAAGCCGGGAAACTGGATCTCGACAACGCTCCCTTCGACCTCCGTGAAACGCTGGGCGACACCATGAAATCGCTGGCGGTACGAGCACACCACAAGGGACTCGAACTGGCCTTTCGCATCCAGCCTGAATTGCCGGAGTGGCTGACCGGCGACGCGGGCCGACTGCGCCAAATCATCCTGAATCTGGTCGGCAACGCGATCAAGTTCACCGATGAGGGAGAAGTTGTTCTCGAAGTCTCGACTGATTCCATCACGGAGCAGGAGGCCGAACTGCACCTGACGGTGAGTGATACCGGGGTCGGTATTCCTCCGGAGATTTGCGAGCGTATTTTCGAGGCATTCGAACAGGCGGACAGTTCCACGACGCGGCGATTCGGGGGCACCGGCCTGGGGCTGACGATCTGCTCGCGCCTGGTCAAACTCATGGGCGGCAGCATTTGGGTGCAAAGCGAGGTCGGCCGGGGCAGCATCTTTCATGTGCTCGTGCCCATGCCCGTCGCCTCGGAAGACCAGACTCGGCCGCCGCAAACGTCCACTGGCGTCGTCGGCGGCACGCGCGTGCTGGTGGTCGACGACAACCAGACCAATCGACAGATTCTGGAAGAAATGCTGAAGAACTGGGGAATGTTGCCCACCACGGCGGACGGCGCTCGACAGGCCTTAGAGGAACTGCGAAAGGCACGAGACGATCAACGGCCGTTTCGCTTGGTGCTGACGGATGTCAACATGCCCGAGATCGACGGCTTCGACTTCGCCGAACTCATCAAGCAGGAAGAACCTCAACTCGATAGCCCGGTCATTCTGATGATCACCTCCGGCGATCGGCCAGGTGATATCGCTCGCTGCCGACAACTGGGCGTTGCCGCTCACCTGTTGAAGCCCATCAAGCAGTCCGAACTATTCGATACGATCGTCGCGGCTCTGGGAATCTCGGTGCCGGAAGATGCCATCGACGGGACGGAACGTGTACAAGCACCGCCAACAGTCCGCCCGCTGCAGATTCTGCTGGCCGAAGATAGTCAGGTCAATCAAAAGCTCGCCGTGGGAATCCTGAAAAAGCAAAAGCACTCCGTGTTCATTGCCAACAATGGGCGTGAGGCCCTGAAAGCATGGTCCCAGCAGCATTTTGATTTGATACTAATGGATGTACAAATGCCGGAAATGGATGGCCTGGACACGACATGCGAGATCCGCGCCAAGGAGGCCGAAACCGGCGCTCACATCCCCATCGTGGCCATGACCGCGCATGCAATGAAAGGGGATCGCGAACGCTGCCTGGAATGCGGGATGGACGACTACATCTCTAAGCCGATTCGTGTGCAACAACTCAACGAAACAATCGCGTCCGTACTCGAGCGTTTCGACCGGTCGGGTTGACCCGGCACGTCCAGACGCCCGCCGGCGATCGCGCCAAACACTACGCCGCATCAACGAGCTGCGACGGGGGGAATGAACCACGTAGGGTGGGCTCTAGCTCGCAAAGCGAGCGCAAGCCCACCAGCGTCTCCATAACCAGCGTCTCCCTTCACGAATTCCGCGACGCAGACCTTCCGTACAACCGAAAACCCCTGTGCGCGGAACAGGCCACACTCGACAGGTCGCAACCGCGTTCTGAACACAGGTTCGCGACCGGAAGATTCAGTGGCTTCCGAGAATCAATGGCGGGTCATCCTGGCGTGGCCGAGGAGTCGCGGGCGCGAGATGATCCGACTCGCGGGACGCTTCGGCACGCTCCACTGACTCCGATCGCGAGGCCGTCCATTGCTGATACCGGAGTCGCATCAAACGTTCCTGCAATGGACTGATCGACGGTGCACCGACGACCGGCATGATCCCCATCACGAAAGGACGTTGGATCATGTTATAGAAATGTCCTGTCCCCCCAGGGGGCAAGACGATCCCGGGTGCTTGGGAGACGAAACTTCGGCTACTGCCCTGACCGGCGACAATTCCCAGATTCCAACGAAAGTCGCCTGCCTGACCACCCCACCCGAAATGCGCCTGCGAGTTGGCGTCAAAACCTCCAAAGGGCGGAATCGGTCCGGGGCCACCGTTACGGAAGAACAAGTACCCGCCGCGGGCCTGTTGCTGGAATCCCCAAGCGATCCCCATCCGCTCGTGGAATCCCTGTCCGATGCCCTGCAGCGGCGCGGAGGAACGGATCTGCCGCTGTGCCACGGTGGGTGAGCTGGATAGCGCCAGGGCAAGAATCCCTGCCACGCAGAGGCTTCGCTTCCTCGTCATCGTGCGCTCCTTCCGCCGTTCACGCCCGATCTCAGTCGCTCTTTCTCCTCCGTCGCCGCGTCTTGGTCGGCGATGTCTTCTCCGACTCGGCATCGAGTGATTCAAGTTGAGCAAGTGCTTCTCGTTTCCCGATGCCGCGCACGGCAATGAGTGCCGCCATCTGTTCTTTTCGCGGGCGCGACTTACCGTTCTCCCAATTGTAAATTGTCAGCGGCGAAACTCCCACCAGCTGGGCATATTTGGCTGCGCTGAATCCCAATCGATCGCGTTGCGCGCGAACCGAGCGGGCGGAGAACCGCGTCCCTTCGGCAACTTCATCCGTCGCTTTCGGCTGTCCGGCGCGGCACGGCCCTGATTCAACAGAAAGGCAAGCCTTTTCTCTTGATCTCGCACTTGACGCTTCAGACCGGTAATCTCGCGCCGACATTTTGACAGAGCTTGCGTGGCGGGTCCCATTTGCTTCTTCACTTCTTTCCGCGCAAGACGACTGATCTCTTCCTTTAAGACGGTAGCTATGTTTGGCATAAATCGCTCGCTTCAATGTTCGGATTTCTTGTCTGGTCCGGTCTCCAGATTTTAGTCGCAAGGGAGGCCTTGGGCGAGTCTCAAAACACAGACCGTTCTGCTGGCTGGCCTCGACGACACGCGATTACGGGCGGTCGAACCCGGGAGTTCTCAGAAGCTCGCGGATCCCTTTTCCCCGTAAACCGGCTACACTGATGGTTTCCGCTCACCCGGGATGGATACAACCGAAGTTCAGTGTGGTGGATCGCAACTGGGGCCCTCTTTTCTCATCACAAGGAAAGTATCACGATGCGATGCAAATCGTTGAGCAGCTATGGGAAGATCTTCTTCGTCACCGGAATCCTATGCGGTGTGGCTTCTTCGGAGGAAACGAACCCGTTTTTGCACTCGCTATTCTCGGATCACATGGTGATCCAGCGCGATCGTCTAGTCCCAGTGTGGGGCTGGACGACGCCGGGGCAAGAGGTAACGGTATCTCTCGCGGGAGAATCCGCCACGACCGAAGCCGACGAAGACGGTCGTTGGACGGTCAAACTGGGGCCGTTTGCCGCGGGCGGACCGCATACCCTTCTTGTCCAGGGACCGCAGAAAACCACGATCGAAGATGTTCTGATCGGCGACGTGTGGATCTGCTCCGGCCAATCCAACATGGAATGGCCGGTTGCGGCGGCGAACAATCCACAGGAGGAGATCGCCGCGGCCGATCATCCACAGATTCGTCTGTTTTCGGTCCCCAAGCGAATCGCGATGGAACCACTTTCGACCGTCGATGGAAGATGGCAGATTTGCAGCCCGTCGACCGTGGGCGGCTTTAGTGCGGTCGGCTACTACTTTGGCCGCACGCTGCATGATCACATCTCCGTTCCGGTGGGTCTGATTCACACGTCGTGGGGTGGTACGGTGGCCGAAGCATGGACGAGTGCCGAGGCGCTGGAGACGATGGAAGATTTTCGTCCGACCATCGCGTCCTTTCGGCAAATGGTGGAGATGCAGAAAGAAGGCCAGGACAAGTTTTCCGATCTGATGACGAAGTGGTGGCAAGCGAACGACCCTGGATCGTCGAACGGTCTAGGCTGGGCCGCTACTGACTTCGCCGCCGCCGACTGGGATACGATGCCCCTGCCGAACTATTGGGAAAACGCTGGGTTGGCCGACTACGATGGCGTTGCCTGGTTTCGAAAAACGGTGGAGCTGTCCGCGGAATGGGCTGGCGCGGAGGCCACGTTGGAGCTTGGTCCGATCGACGACCGAGATACGACCTGGGTGAATGGCGTGCTCGTGGGCGGAATGAATGAGTGGAATCGCGAGCGCAGCTACAAGATCCCGGCCGGTACGTTGCATGAGGGCGAAAACGTCATTGCCGTTCGCGTGCTTGACACCGGTGGCAACGGCGGCCTGTGCGGCCAGCCCAACCAGATGTCGCTTCGCCTGGCCAGCGGAGATGCACCGCGAGTGTCTCTGGCAGGACCCTGGGCCTACAGGGCCAGTGCGCCGCTCAGCAAGACTGCCCCTCTGCCTCAACAGATGACCAACAACCCGAATGTCACGACAGTGCTCTACAACGGAATGCTCGCGCCCTTGGTGCCGTTTGGGATTCGCGGAGCGATCTGGTACCAAGGCGAATCCAATGCCGGGCGGGCCTATCAGTATCGAACACTGCTGCCGACGATGATCCAAGATTGGCGCAATCAGATTCCAGGCCGGAGATTTTCCCTTCCTCGTCGTGCAGTTGGCCAACTTTATGGCCGTACAACAACAACCGGTGGAACCGGGCTGGGCCGAACTGCGCGAGGCACAGTTACTGACGGCGCAAAAAGACCCGCAACGTGGGATTGGCGGTGTCGATTGATATCGGCGAGGCAAATGATATTCATCCGCGTAATAAGCAGGAGGTGGGGCGCCGTCTGGCACTGTCCGCTCTGGGAATCGCCTACCAGCAGGATATTGTGCACTCGGGACCGGAATTGGCCAACGCGGAGTTCCGCGACGGGAAGGCATATCTTCAATTCGGACACGTCGGGGAGGGGCTGGTCGCCGCAGGTGGCGGACCGCTGAAAGGTTTCGCGATCGCTGGCGAGGACCGACAGTTTGTCTGGGCCGATGCGCAAATTCGCGGTGACACGGTAATCGTCTCTTCGCCCGACGTCGCCGCGCCAACCGCCGTTCGGTACGGCTGGGCAAACAATCCGACGTGCAATCTATCCAACGCCGCCGGCTTGCCTGCCTCACCCTTCCGAACGGACGTGGCCCCCTGAACGGTGGTAGTCATCCACCGTCGCGGAGGTAGCCAAGGCTTTCGATGGAAAGGCTCTCCGCGAAGGGAATCCATCGCGCTCTGAAGTCCCGCTTCAGAAATCGTCCTTCCCGTGTTCCTTCTCGTATTCGTCGGCGGCAACGGCGACATGGAATGCACTATTCATGAATTCTTCCGGATCCAATGAATCAAGGAGATGATCCACACTCGCCACAATCATGTCTGCCTTGTCGGTACTCCAGATCCCATACCTGGCAAATAGCGTATTCTCGTTGCGTTTGAGCAAATCCAACGCCTGATTCTTCGAGATCCCTGACATCAAGCCTTTCTTCACGATTAAGCAGGGCGCAAACAAGGTCACGACGACGGATTCTTCCTTTCGAGCCGAGGGCCGCGCGTAGACGATTTGGGAACGATTGTCGGGCAAACCGAATCCCATCTCCAGCCGCACTTCATCTTCGTTGATCCGCGATCTCAATCCGGAGAGCGTCGCGATATTGGAGAGCTTATCCAAGACTTCCAGTGCATCTTTGAGTGACACGCGACTACCTTTCATTCAAGATATTCGAGATCATGATGCGGCACGCTCGAGAACCAATCCCCAGCTCGCCGGCTAGTTGTTCGAGAGCTTGCGTCTCTGCGGCGTCGATTTCCGAATCGGAGATCGCAATCTGCAACAACCCTTGAAGAATGCGATGGATCTCCATCGCTTTGATTTTGCTTTGCCGATTGGCCACACTTTCCTGGAATCGCCGCAAGCAATCTTCGGCAGAGGGGATGTCGGTGGCGATCGCCTGCCGCAGCTTCGCGCTGGACACCAAAGTTGCGAGTCGTTCCTTTTCTAATTCATGGAATTCTCCGTTCGCAACGGCGATATACAATCCACCCCACAAGAAGAACTCCTCCAGAATGGGATCCGCTGACTCCTTCGATTCTCGCGACAGCGGGTCAAGCATTGCGAGTAAGCGGGTGATCTCTTGATCGGTTTCTATCTGGCCAACACGTTGCTCCCCTGCGCGGTTGGGATCGTCGAAGAAATCCGAATTCCAGAAAGCGATCATCGCCTTCACACGCAGAGGCGGAAACGGGTGCGAGATCTGATGGTCCTCCATTCCACCGCCTTGGATCACTTCCGAAGCCAAGTGTTCCCATTGCTCGGCGAACGCATGGGGGTCAATGAGCATGCTCCCCAGATCCACGCCCGACACCGTCTTGAAGAGAGCGGTGGCGGCGACTTCCAAGGAACCACAGCATAAAAGCCCGCACCGGTCGGCCGAAATCTCGGCGGCTCGCTGCCACGCAAGCAGCTTGAGGCAGGATCGCGGGTCGACCGCCTCACTTTCAATCAGATTCGCAGCGGCCACGTCGAGGTGATTGAATACGGCATGCCCCAGCTCATGGCCAATGACAAATTCGAGTTCCTGATCCACCAGTTTGTTGACCGCCCCACTGCTCAACAGAACAAGTGTCTGGGATCGGCCCTTCATGACGGAAGCTCGGATCGATGCGTCGTCATGGACATAAGCTTCCATGCGGGCCTGCAATCCGGTCCGTTGCTGCAACTGCTCAAAAGCCCGCGTGATTCGTGGAATCAACCGCTTGTCGACACGAACCGCGCACGAGAGCAAACGGCTGCGCATCGATCGCCGGCCTTCCAGTGATCCGAAACGCCGGAGGTGAGCCGCAATCCGATCGTCGGCCTGCAGCAAATCCAAGAGCCGCCGGTCTTCAGAAAACCGTACCGCGAGGATATCGGATTCGGAGAATCTCACAGCATCCCTTTCATGGGTCGAGCGCAAGCCACGACCAAGCGGCGCGAAACGCGCAAGGTAGAGATACGGGCAACCCATCCGAAATGGCCACCCGCGGTTCTGGGACGGCGCAACCGTGACATACGACTATTCTACCAGAAGGAGCGGTCCAAAGCGTCTCACAGCCGCGGCGGGCGAAGCATTTCGTTTGTCACCTGGTCCGAGTGGGACGCCACGCGGAAATGATTCTCGCGATCTGTTGTTCCCTCAACGTGAAACAGGTTGCGAGCGGGCCCAAAGCGACAGCGTCATTCCGTCGGCAGCGCCCCCGCGCAGGCACTGTTTCGAAACAATTACGCGTCACACCGAACCACAATTCCCGCAGCACGCCATCTTCGTTGCCGTGCGCTTGACAGGTGACGGATCCCGGCTTTAATGAACCCACACTTCATTCGTTTCTCGCTCGGATGAAAAAGCATCCTTGGGGCTCGGGCAGTATACGTCCTGCAAGGCCACTGGCACTACGCGGAAGGTGGAGACATCACCATGAAGATCAACTCCTGTTTCTTGCTCCCTGTCATGCTCGTCGCGTTTTTGCCGGTGAACCCGTTGTGTGCCGACGGCGAGCCCGGCGATCGGCCCAACGGCAATGATTGGACTGTGCTGTTCGACGGGTCCAACCTGGATCAATGGACGATGGGGCCCGATCGATCCTGGGTCGTCGAAGATGGTGTGATTTCGCTGCGGCGCGAGTTCGATGGCCAGGAACACAATCTCGATTATCTGTGGACGAAAGAGCAATTCGGCGATTTCATGCTCGAGTTGGAGTATCGGGTTCCGGAGCGTGCCAACAGCGGGGTTTTCTTACGTACTTCGGACCGGAAAGATCCGGTCTACACCGGCCTCGAATTGCAGGTCACGAACTCGTTTGGCCAGGAGAACCTCAGCCGCGGCGGGACCGTGGGATCGATCTATGACCTCAAGGCACCCACGGTCAATGCCGCAAAACCGGCCGGCGAATGGAACACCTATCGCATCACCTGCCGCGGTCCGATGATCATCGTGGAAGTAAACGGCCAGAAGGTCAACGAGGCGAATCTGGCGGAATGGAGCGAGCCCAATCGGAACCCAGATGGCTCGAAGAACAAATTCCCGCGACGATCAAGGATTTCGCGCGACGCGGTTACATCGGACTGCAAGATCACGGCCGGCCGGTGTCCTTTCGAAAAATTCGCGTCCGGCCCCTGGCGGATTGATCTTGCCGCAGGGGTTTGGTGATCTCCATGGCCGCGGAGTCCGGCCCGGTCGCTGCACGTTTTGCTCGCATTGCGCGCGTGCGGTGGGGGAAAGCCCGTTTCCTTTTTCAGCACTTCTGCGGCAAGAGAACCAGGCCGATCCGAGCGGCTGCAGGAAATCGACAGCCAACGCTCGCTTCTTAGGCGGGGGATGCCCAGGATCTGAGCCGCCGAGCAATGGGGGCTGCCGCCTGGCATTCTCCCTCCGACAAGCCAATCGTGATGACTCGGACGTGATTCGCCGCAACGCATCCCCACGAACCGACCGCGTTTGCGCGGCGAGCAGCGCGGCAAAGCCTGCTCGAGCGGCCGCCGGCCCAAGCCTTCGGCACAAGAATTGCTAGGGGGGTTCGCACCGGGAGGCGCAGGTTGTCAAGGGATCAGAGGAATTGCCTGCTCATTCGCGATGTCGAGTTTCTGGTGGGGGGATGCTCGATGGTTCGAGCGGAGCGCAACCACCGCCTGTCGTAGCCCGATTGGCTGAAGGGGGCTGCATCCGATCCATTGCCCCGGACGGCAGGAGGCCGCCCCGATTCGATTCCGCGAACCATGGGATTCTTTCGCGGTCACATCTCTGGCGGATCTTGCGGCATGCCGGTGTGATCCGTTTCCCCACTTCAGGGCAAGCATTGCATGGGGCAGCAGGTCGATATGCCGAACGAGTTCTCCACCGAGGGCCATTTGCAGCGTCATGAGCGGGAGCTAGACGTTCTCGCTTCCGTCAGTCAGTTGATGGCAACGCGGTCGGGTCAACAGGAGATGTTGACGAAAGTGCTCCACGAACTGGAGCGAAAACTGCGGATGCGGCACAGCACGGTGATGCTGCTGTCGGGTGATGGCAGTGAGCTTGTGGTGGAGGCCACGCGACAGCGCCAGTCCCAGGACTGGAGCGCAGTTCGCTATCGCCGAGGGGAAGGAGTCACCGGCAACGTCCTCCAGACCGGTACGCCCGCCGTCGTTCCACGGATCTCTCAGGAACCTCGGTTCACGAACCGCATTCACCGACGAGCGGAAGCCACGTCGGAAGAGGCCAGCTTCGTCTGTGTACCGATTGTCCTGGAAAACGAAGTCGTGGGAACCTTGTCAGCCGATTTGCCACCGCAACCGGTCGATCTTCTGCAGGAACATGCGCGAGTGCTTCAGATTACGGCCAGCCTGATCGCCTTCGATGTGAAATCGCGGCGGGTCGCCCAATTGGAACAGGCCAAACTCGAAGCCGAGAACTTGCGACTGCGTAGCGAGTTGGGCGAACTGTTCCGGCCGGAGAATATCATCGGAAACTCTCGGCCGATGCAGGCCGTTTACCAACGCATCCACCAGGTCGCAGCGACGGACACGACGGTTTTGATTCGCGGCGAGTCGGGCACGGGAAAGGAGCTCGTTGCCTCGGCGATCCACTACAGCAGCGATCGGGCCGGCAAGCCGTTTGTCAAGGTGAACTGCGCCGCGCTGAGCGAGGGACTGCTCGAGAGTGAGCTGTTTGGCCATGAAAAGGGTGCCTTTACGGGAGCGATCCAACCACGACGGGGTCGGATTGAGGAGGCCGAAGGAGGTACGCTCTTCCTTGACGAGATCGGCGACTTCTCTCCTGCCATTCAGGTGAAGCTGTTGCGCGTTTTGCAAGAGCGTGAAATTGAGCGAGTTGGGAGCAACAAGACGATTCCCATCAACGTACGGATCATCACAGCCACGAACCGCGATCTGGAAGCGGCAGTGGCGGGTCAGACATTCCGCCAGGACCTCTATTACCGCATCAACGTCGTGCCGATCCTATTACCGACCTTGCGCGACCGAAAACACGACATCCTGCTGCTGGCTGACCACTTCGTCGAGAAGTATTCTCAGAAAATGGAGAAGACGGTCCGACGCATCAGTACGCCCGCCATCAACATGATGTTCGCCTACCATTGGCCGGGAAATGTCCGCGAACTCGAGAACTGTATCGAACACGCTGTCCTGCTGTCCACCGACGGTGTGATTCATGGGCACAATCTACCGCCGACGTTACAGATGCCCGATCCTTCGGGTTCCGCAGCCACCGGCTCTCTCACAACCCACGTGGCACTGCTGGAAAAAGACATGATCATCGACGCACTCAAATCCAACCAGGGAAATATGACCGCGGCCGCACGACAACTGGGCATCACTGCGCGAATGATCCGTTACAAAATCAAGAACCTCGGAATCGACTATCAGCGGTTTTTCCCTGACCCGCAGTAACACACCTCGCCGAATGATGCCCTGGAAGGGCATCGCACGGGACAGCTTGGAAAGCTGTCCCACCTGGCGCGAAACCAAACCGTGCGCGAGAACGCGCCCGCAAATTCCGTGGGACAGCCTTCTCCGTGGAACAGCCTTCTCCGTGGAACAGCCTTCTCCGTGGGACAGCCTTCTCCGTGGACAGCCCTCGTGGGACAGCCTTCTCAGGCTGTCTCGTATCCACAGCCTTCCTAGGCTGTTCTTCCTGATCGTCGCTCACAAATCACTCGCGCAACACTTCGTTCGACGGTGAGCGGCAATTCGCCATGATGCCCTGGAAGGGCATCCCACGGGACAGCTTGGAAAGCTGTCCCACCTGGCGAGAAACCGAACCGAGCGAGAAGAGGATCCAACGAGAACAAACGTGTCGTTGCATCCACCGAAAGAAACAAAATTGTCAGCAAGCGCAATCATCTGGCGCACAACGAGTTCGAATTCCTCCGCCCCATTTTGGCGACGCAATCAACGGATCAAGTGACGAATTTGTCGCTACGGAGAGAAGTCGACGGGCGAGAAGTACCCCTCACAGGACCGACACAGTCTGCCAAGAACACTTATCTCTGCCAGTTGTCGGGCCCCATCGACTGATCATCGTCCGAATCGTGCCGTGGAATCGATCGCATCCCGGACATTCTCTCGTTTCTTGAGAACTTCTGCCGTTTCTTCAGCAACCGAGCGCAGCTGACGGACTGAAGTGGCACAGCAGTTGCAAATGCCCCCACCGCGTTCGGCGTCAGAAGCGATTGTCGCCGGGGGCCGGGCTTGTCCCGTTCTTACAACATTTGCGATTCGACAGCCAATAAGCTGTCACAACTGTTTGTTCTATGGAGTCCATGGGAATGAGGAAAGTTGCAATCTACGGCAAGGGTGGCATCGGCAAATCAACAACCACTCAGAATACGGTGGCGGCGCTCGTGGAAATGGGCAAGAGGGTCATGGTCGTTGGCTGCGATCCCAAAGCTGATTCAACGCGTTTACTAACCGGCGGGTTAGCGCAGAAGACCGTACTCGACACATTGCGCGAAGAGGGAGAGGACATCGAACTAGCGGATGTTCAGCGCGATGGGTTCGGGGACTGCAAGTGCACCGAATCGGGTGGTCCGGAACCGGGAGTCGGATGTGCCGGCCGAGGGATCATCACATCAATTAACCTCTTGGAGCAACTGGGGGCCTACGAAAGCGACCAGGCGCTGGACTACGTCTTCTACGATGTCTTGGGCGACGTCGTTTGCGGCGGGTTCGCGATGCCGATCCGCGAAGGGAAGGCCCAGGAAATCTATATCGTCTGTTCTGGCGAAATGATGGCGATGTACGCCGCCAACAATATCTGCAAAGGCATCCTCAAGTTCGCCGAGGCCGGTGGTGTTCGGCTGGGCGGCCTGATCTGCAACAGTCGGAATGTGGACAACGAGCAGGAGCTGATTGCGGAGTTAGCCCATCGACTGGGGACTCAGATGATCCACTTCGTACCCCGCGACAACGACGTGCAGCGGGCGGAGTTACAGCGCAAAACGGTCATCGAATGGAAGCCCGAATGCCCACAGGCAGATGAGTACCGCAGCTTGGCTCGCAGCATTGACGGAAACGACATGTTCGTCATTCCGTCGCCGCTGGAAGTAGACGAGTTGGAGCAATTGCTGCTCGACTTCGGCGTACTGGCCGGCGCTGCGTAGACCGGTACGGTGCCACCTTGACACCTCGTTTGTGCCGATCGGTCGCCCACAAATCAGCCAATCTTTCAGCTTGAGGAACAGTAACTGTGTCTATCGATGAAGCTGCCCTCGCCTCCGATAAACAACTCAATCCGGAAGCGATTCGTGAGGAACTGCTGCGCGTCTACCCGAAAAAGGCGAAGCGAAAGCGGGAAAAGCAGGTCGTCGTCAACGAGAAGTCGCAGACGGATGACGGGCTGACGGTCGTGCCGCAGATCGGTGCTAACTCGCGGACCTTGCCGGGTATCATCACGCAGCGCGGTTGTTGCTATGCCGGATGCAAAGGTGTAATCCTGGGTCCCACTCGAGACATCGTCAATATTACGCACGGTCCCATCGGCTGCGGATACTATTCCTGGTTAACGCGTCGCAATCAGACACACACGCCAACCGATGAGCACGACAATTTCATGACGTATTGCTTCTCGACCGACATGCAGGACGAGAACATCATCTTTGGCGGCGAGAAGAAACTGCGGCAGGCGATCGAGGAAGCATATGAACTGTTCCATCCCAAGGCGATCGCCATCTTCTCCACTTGCCCGGTCGGTCTGATCGGCGACGATGTGCACCAGATCGCAGCCGAAGCAAAGGAAAAACTGGGCATCAACGTGTTCGCCTTTTCCTGCGAAGGCTACAAGGGTGTCTCCCAGTCGGCCGGGCATCATATCGCAAACAACCAGATCTTCAAACATGTTGTCGGGGAAGACGATACCACGCGCGGAAAGTGGAGCATCAATCTGCTGGGAGAATACAACATTGGCGGAGATGCGTTCATCATCGAAGATCTCTTCCGCCGATGTGGCATCGACCTGGTGGCAACGTTTTCAGGCAACTCAAGCTACGATCAGTTCGCCAATGCGCACATGGCTCAATTGAATTGCGTGATGTGCCATCGCTCGATCAACTACGTCGCTGACATGATCGAGAAGAAGTACGGGACGCCGTGGGTCAAGGTCAACTTCATCGGTGCCAGCGCCACGGCGAAATCACTGCGGAAAATTGGCGAGTTCTTTGCTGACGAGGAGCTCATCGAAAACGTGGAGCGGGTTATTACGGAGGAATATCCGGCCGTGGTCGAAGCGCAGCAGAAATATCGACCGCTCTGCGAAGGCAAAACAGCGATGCTCTTCGTGGGCGGCTCGCGGGCTCACCACTACCAGGAACTGTTTGGTGAGTTGGGAATGGAAACCGTCGCGGCCGGCTACGAGTTTGGCCACCGCGACGACTACGAGGGTCGCAGCGTTCTGCCGACGATCAAAGTCGATGCCGACAGTCGGAACATCGAGGAGTTGCATGTCGCCCCGGATCGAGAAAAATTCCGCCCCGAGGCGCAGGCGTTTGCCGACAGTCGCTCCTCCGGCGGCTATTCCTTCCAGGAATATGACGGAATGATGCCCGACATGAAGGACCGCGCTCTCGTGATCGACGACATTACGCACTACGAGACGGATCGGCTGATTGAGCTGATCAAACCGGACATCTTCTGTGCGGGCATCAAGGAGAAGTATGTCGTGCAGAAAATGGGTGTTCCCTGCAAACAGTTGCACAGCTACGACTACGGCGGCCCATACGCCGGCTTTCAAGGAGCAATCAACTTTTATGCCGAGATCACAAGGATGGTGGATGCCACAGTGTGGTCGCACCTCGTCCCGCCGTGGGAATGTCAGCCGGAGGCAACCGCACCCGACGGGCCCTTGGGTTCCTGTGAGGACGATGACGAATGAGACGAGTCGCTCGGTCCGCACGTTGAGCCAAGAAACGCTTTTCACTTCGTGAAAGCAAATGAAGAGCCCTATCCTGGGAGTTTTGAAGTTGCACGTTTCGATCTCTCTCAACCCGAAGCCAGTTTTGAAGTGCCACGTTTCGATCTTTCTCAACCCAAGCCAGTTTTGAAGTGCCACGTTTCGATCTTTCTCAACCCAGCCAGTTTGAAGTGCCACGTTTCGATCTTTCTCAACCAGCCAGTTTTGAAGTGCCACGTTTCGATCTTTCTCAACCCAGCCAGTTTGAAGTGCCACGTTTCGATCTTTCTCAACCCGAAGCGCCAGTTTGGAAGTTGCACGTTTCGATCTTTCTCAACCCGAAGCGTAAGCGAGGGAACACTTTGGAACCGTTGGGACGTGTCTCCCTCGCTGACGCTTCGGGTTAGGATTTCGCGGGCATTCCGCACATCGGAGGAGGGAAAGTCGGAAATGTGCAACTTCAAAGCCTGGGAGCGAGGCTGCTGCTGAGCCACGCCTTTCCTGGCGGACGCTCGGCTCGGCGGAAGCCGCGCGCTCCCGATTTTGAAATGCGCTCGAATGAAACCCCGTTCCAAAAGAGGTAGAGCATGACCCTCCTGCGTCACACTCCTCCTGGTGAGGCGATCGAGAGAAAGTCGCTGACAATCAATCCGGCGAAAACTTGTCAGCCGATCGGCGCGATGTACGCGGCGCTGGGTGTCCACCGGTGCCTGCCGCACTCGCACGGATCCCAGGGCTGCTGCGCCTACCATCGCAGCACGCTTTCCCGACACTACAAGGAGCCGATCGTCGCCGGTTCCAGTTCCTTCACGGAGGGCTCCTCCGTGTTCGGTGGTCAGGCGAACTTGGTCCAGGCAATCGACAATCTCTTCACGGTGTACGAGCCGGATGTGATTGCGGTCCACACAACCTGTCTCTCCGAAACCATCGGAGATGACATTCCGCAGATCATTGAGAAGGCGCAGAGCGACGGCGTCATTCCCGAAGGCAAACGCGTCTTCCATGCGAACACGCCCAGTTATGTGGGATCCCATGTCATCGGCTTCGCCAACATGGCCAAGGCGATGGTCGATTACTTCGCCCAATCAACGGGCGAAACGGTTCCTAACCGGGTGAATATCATTCCGGGATGGGTCGAGCCGGTCGATATGCAAGAGATCAAGCGAATCGTGCAGCTCATGGGGCTCGATCCACTGGTCTTTCCCGATACGGATTCGGTGCTCGATGCACCGCAAACGGGAATCTACGAAATGTATCCGAAGGGAGGGGTTACGCTGGACGACCTGCGGGCAAGCGGTGATTCGATAGGAACGATCGCCCTGGGACCATTCTGCTCGGCGCCCGCGGCCAGGCAACTGCAGAGCAAGTTTCGCGTGCCGCAGGTCACACTGCCACTGCCGATCGGACTGCAAGCCACCGACCGCTTGGTCATGGAGCTGCGCAAGCACAACGGCGGGCATGTTCCGCAGCAGATTGCCGATGAACGAGGCCGGTTGCTCGACCTGATGAGTGACATGCATCAGTACTTCTACGGCAAGACCGCAGCCCTCTGGGGCGATCCGGACCAACTGGTCAGCCTCAGCGAACTTCTGCGATCGGTGGACATGCTGCCCAAATACATCGTCACGGGAACACCGGGAAAGCAATTTCTGCGGTCGATCGGCGATATCCTTGACGACCGCAAGCACGAGGCACAGGTGCGTCAGGGACCGCAAGCCGACATGTTTCTGCTGCACCAATGGATCAAGAGCGAGCCGGTGGATCTTCTGATCGGCAACACCTACGGCAAGTACATCGCGCGCGACGAAGACATTCCGCTCGTGCGCCACGGCTTCCCCATTCTCGATCGGATCGGCCATCAGTTCTTCCCCACGGTCGGCTATCGAGGTGCGATCCGTTTGTTGGAACAGATTCTTGACGCCTTCCTGAACCGAAAGGACCGTGACGAGCCGGAGGAGAGTTTCGAGCTGGTGATGTAGTACAGAGCCTCGGTGCATCGGTCACGCGGTGCGTGGAGAAACAGGTCACCCCAGATTGTGTCGCACGGTGCGACTGCTGCCGGTACCCGTGAGCATCGGCACCGGGACGGACGAACAACTCGGCACGTACCGGCTCACCAAATGAAAAGGAGAGAAACAGCATGCGAATTAGTGCACGGAACAAGCTGTGCGGGAGGGTGAAATCGATCACGCACGGAGTGGTCAATTCCCAGATCGTCATTGAACTGAAGGACACACCGCGTGTGACGGCCGTCATCACAAAGGAGGCGGTGGAGGAACTCGGGTTAAGCGTTGGCGGTGACGCCTGTGCCGTCGTCAAAGCCTCCGACGTGATCGTCGGTATTTGCGAAGGAGAAAAGACGAGCTGCTCCGGCTTAGCGATCCGAAAGGAAGACTCCCGCAAGTGAGGCAGCCCTCCCAGCCTCCATGATGTGGATCGCCTTCCAGGCTATTCACAAACAACCTCTTCGCCGTGCACGGCCCGTGCCACTTTTCCACACTCCATACCGATCTCCGAGGACCAACCCATGGACGCGATGATTGACATTCTGGAGGCGAGAAAGCCGCAGATTCACCGCGTCGGAGCTGACGCGCACGAGATGGCTTGCGAAAAGCAGAGCTTGGCCGGGTCCGTCAGTCAGCGGGCTTGTGTCTTCTGCGGCTCGCGCGTCGTGCTCTATCCGATCGCAGATGCATTGCACCTGATCCATGGTCCGATTGGATGTGCGGCCTACACGTGGGACATTCGCGGAGCGCTTTCGTCGGGGCCCGAACTCCACCGGATGAGTTTCTCGACAGACCTGCGGGAGAAGGATGTGGTCTTTGGTGGAGAGCAGAAGCTCGATCGCGCTTTGTGCGAACTGATCGATTGCTACCAGCCCAAGGCGGCGTTTGTGTACTCCACGTGCATTGTTGGCATCATTGGGGATGATGTGGAGGCGGTCTGCAAACGAGTGGCAGCCGAGAAGGGCATTCCCGTGCTGCCGGTTCATTCCGAAGGATTCAAAGGAACGAAAAAGGATGGTTACCAGGCCGCTTGTGCGGCGATGGGCCGCTTAGTCGGTACCGGAGGCACCGAGGGTGTTTCACCGCGCAGCATCAATATTGTCGGCGACTTCAATTTGGCCGGCGAGACGTGGATGATTCGCGAGTATTACGAACGCCTGGGGATTCAGGTCGTGGCCACGATGACCGGTGACGGGCGCGTCGAAGACATCCGGCGGAGTCACGCGGCCGCGCTGAATGTCGTTCAGTGTTCGGGTTCGATGGTCCACTTGGCCCGGCAGATGGAGCAGGAGTACGGAATTCCCTTTCTCCGGGTGTCGTACTTCGGCATCGAAGACATGTCGAAGGCGCTCTATGACGTGGCCGACTTCTTCGACGACGACACGATCCGGCATGCCGCACAGGATTTGGTGCGCGAGGAGGTGGCCAAGATCCTGCCCAAGATGAGACGCTATCGGGCCGACCTGGAAGGCAAGCGGGCGGCAGTCTACACCGGTGGCGCGTTCAAAACGTTTTCCCTCGTCCGCTCTCTGCGAACTCTCGGCATGAAAACGGTGCTGGCCGGTTCGCAAACGGGAAATCAAGAGGACTACCGATTGCTGAGCGAGCTGTGTGACGAAGGCACGGTCCTGGTCGACGACACGAACCCGGTCGAGCTATCGAAGTTCGTTCAGGAGCAGAAAGTCGACCTGTTCATCGGAGGCGTCAAGGAACGCCCGATTGCCTATAAGCTCGGCATCGGATTCTGTGATCACAACCACGAGCGGAAAGAGGCCCTGGCTGGCTTTGACGGGATGGTGAATTTCGCGCGCGAGGTTCACAGTTCCGTTATGTCGCCCGTATGGAAGCTAACCGGCCGCGGCCATCGTCGGCCCCCGCAATCGAATTCAAAGCGGAAAGTGAGTCCGTGATGATGACCGCCGGATTAAACATTCTGCGAACGAAGCCGCAACCATTTACTGCCACGCGCAACGCGTGCAAGCTGTGCGCGCCACTGGGCGCCTGCCTGGCTTTTCGCGGTGTTGAGGGAGCGGTTCCGTTTCTGCATGGATCGCAGGGGTGTTCCACCTACATCCGCCGCTACATGATCAGCCATTTCAAGGAACCGGTTGACATCGCCTGCTCGAACTTCGGCGAATCGACGGCAATCTTCGGCGGTCAGACGAACCTGCGAGTGGGGTTGGAGAATGTGATTCGCCAGTACCGGCCGCAATTGATTGGCATCGCGACCACGTGCCTTGCCGAAACGATTGGCGATGATGTGCCAATGTTCCTGCACCAGATCCGTCAAGAGTTGGGAGAGGGCCCTCTTCCACCGCTGGTTTTCGTCTCGACCCCCAGTTATGCCGGTAGCCATGCAGAGGGTTTTCATGCCGCCGTACGTGCCCTCGTGGAAAACGTCGCGGAACGGCACCCCACAGGACAACACGTGAACCTGATGCCCGGAATCGTCTCGCCAGCAGACATCCGGTACATGAAGGAAGTCTTGGCGGATTGGGAGCTGCCGGCCACGATCGTACCCGATTACTCGGACAGTCTCGATGGGCCAGCCTGGTCCGAGTACCAACAGATTCCACCGGGCGGCACGACGGTCGAGAGTTTGCGAAAAACGGGCGGTGCCCTGGCTTCGATCGAATTCGGCAGCACCTGGGACCGACCACGAACGGCGGGCGCCTTTCTGGAAGAGACATTCGGAGTAGTGCGGCACGATTTGCCGATGCCGATCGGCGTCGCACTGACGGATCGTTGGTTCGACACGCTGGAGCAGTTGACCGGGCGGTCGGTGCCCGAGCGGCACGCGGCGGAACGAGGCCGACTGATCGATGCGTTGGTCGACGCGCACAAGTATGTCTTCGGAAAACGAGCGGTCATCTACGGCGAGCCGGATCTGGTCGTCAGCCTGGCCGCGTTCCTGGCCGAAATCGGTGTCGTGCCCGCGCTCTGTGCCACGGGTACAACAACCGGCCGCCTGCGGGAACGCTTGACCGAGTTGGTGCCCGACGCCATCGCAGAGATCGGAACGCTGGAGGACATCGACTTCACCGACCTCGAACAACATGCCGCGGAGGCCGAAATCGACCTGGTAGTGGGCAACAGCAAAGGCTTCAAGTTGTCACAGAAACTGGGTGTGCCGCTCATCCGCGTCGGCTTTCCGGTGCATGATCGAGTGGACGGGCCGCGGCTTTTGCATGTCGGGTACCGCGGCACGCAGCAACTGTTCGACCGCATCGCCAACGCACTCCTCGAAGCGAAACAGACCAGCAATTCTGTGGGTTACACCTACATGTGATCATCCGCACAGCAGCGAAGGCACGGAACGATGACCCTGGATCTCTCTCGACACCCCTGTTTCAACGACAAGAGTCGGCACAGTTTTGGCCGCGTTCACCTGCCGGTGGCGCCGAAGTGCAACGTGCAATGCAACTTCTGCGACCGCCGGTTCGACTGTGCCAACGAGAGCCGACCGGGAGTCTGCAGCGCGATTCTGTCGCCGGGTCAGGCGCTGCACTACTTGGATCAGGTGATGCAGAAGGCACCCCAGATCGCCGTGGTCGGTATCGCGGGGCCGGGCGATCCGTTCGCTAACCCGCGCGAAACGCTCGAAACACTGCGGCTCGTGCGCCGCGACTATCCAGAGATGCTTCTCTGCGTGGCAACCAACGGTTTGGATCTCCCGCCCTATGTCGCCGAACTGGCAGAACTGGAGGTCAGTCATGTCACGGTAACGATCAATGCTGTCGATCCCGAGATCGGCGCTCGAGTATACGCCTGGGTCCGTGATGGCAAACGGGCGTACCGCGGCTTGGATGCAGCGGAGTTGTTACTCGAGCGGCAACTGACTGCGCTCGCGGAGTTGAAGCGGCATGACGTAACGGTGAAGGTCAATACGATCTTGATTCCCGGTGTGAACGACACGCATGTTAGCGCAGTGGCACAGCGCGTGGCAGAACTCGGCGCGGACATCCTGAATTGTATCCCGCTCTATCCGGTGGACGGAACACCGTTCGAGTCGATTCCACCGATGTCGGCACGGGACGTGCTCCGCATCCGCGTCAAGGCAGCCGAACACATGCCGCAAATGCACCACTGCACTCGCTGCCGAGCGGACGCGGTCGGAATGCTGGGCGAGCAGATGTCGACCGAGTGTCAGCAATTGCTGCAACAGGCAGCAACGCTACCGCGAAATCCGACCGAGTCGCGACCCTTCGTCGCCGTCGGAACGCGAGAAGGAATGCTGGTCAACCAGCATCTGGGCGAAGCGGATGAGCTTTCGGTCTTCCGTCAGATCGGAAGACGGATTTGAATTCGTCGAGCGGCGGAGCACGCCACCACCTGGCTGCGGCGAAAGGCGCTGGCGCGACCTGGCGGCCCTGTTCCAAGATTGCCGTGCCGTGCTGGTGGCCAGCGCGGGACAGTCCCCCACCTCCGTACTGACGGAAGCCGGACTGCAAGTCGTGATGATGGAAGGTCTGATCGAAGAAGGTCTGCATGCTGTCTATCGCGGCGAGGAGATCCGAGCCCCGTTGCGACGAGAGCACCAATGCGGATCCGGCGCGGGATGTGCCGGTAGCGGTATGGGTTGTATGTAACAGATTCGAACGCGAAAGGAAGATTCTCGTGGAGAAACCGGACTATCACATCTTCGTCTGCAATAGCTTCCGTGTGGGCGGTGACCCGCAAGGAACCTGCAATCGGAAAGACGCAACGGGGCTCTTACAGTACCTGGAGGGAGAAATCATCGACCGCGGCATCAACGCCATGGTCTCCAGCACCGGCTGCCTGCAACTTTGCGACCGAGGTCCGGTGATGGTGATCTACCCCGGTGGCTGGTGGTACTCGGAATTGGATGAGGACAAATTGGAGGAGATTCTCGACGCCATGGAAAACGGTGAACCGGTCGAGACGCTCGCCTTGGCCTGAAGAAGAAGTAGGAACCCGCGCATCGTGAGCCAGAATCCATGGAAGCCCCCCTGGATCGTCGATACGACACTGCGTGATGGCGAGCAGGCCGCCGGAGTCGTTTTCTCTCGCCATGAGAAACTGGCGATTGCCGTCGCGCTCGCGGAAATCGGCGTCGACGAGTTGGAAGTCGGTACACCGGCGATGGGACTGGAGGAATGCGAGGCGATTCGGGCGGTCGTAGACCGCCGGCTTGGCGTGTCGCCTGACCGCTTGGTGCCGCGCAAATCCATGGGGACATCGAACGCGCAGCGGAGTGCGGCGTGCCCGCCGTCCATTTCTCACTGCCCTGTTCCCACGTTCACTTGCACGCCTTGGGCAAGGATCGAACCTGGGTACTCCAGCGATTGCGTGACTGCGCGGGCTTGTCTCGGGAACAATTCGACTTTGTCTCGGTCGGAGCGCAGGACGCATCCCGCTGTGACCTGGAGTTTCTGATCGAATGCGCCCGCGTTGCACGCGAAGCCGGAGTCGACCGTTTTCGCTTGGCCGATACCGTGGGAATCTGGTCACCTCATCAGGTCGGTAGGGCTGTTGCAGCCGTTCGGTCTGCCGTTCCCGATCTGATGATTGGCTTCCATGGACACAACGATTTGGGCATGGCCACGGCCAACACGCTGGCTGCGGTCTGCGCCGGAGCTGCCAGTGTGGATGTGACGGTGAACGGATTGGGCGAGCGAGCAGGGAATGCACCTCTGGAAGAGGTCGTGATGGCCCTTGCACTGTGCCATGGGCTGGATTGCGGAATCGACACGCAAAGACTCCGAGAAATCAGCCGGCAGGTCGTGCAAGCTTCCGGTCGACCAATCGCCCCGAACAAACCGATCGTGGGCGAGCGTCTGTTCTGTCATGAATCGGGGATCCATGTCGCCGCGTTATCCGTCGAAGCAAAAACGTACGAGCCGTTCGACCCCGCGGAAACCGGACATGTCCGCAACGATTGTGATCGGTAAACACTCCGGCAGTGCGGCGGTCCATGCGGTTCTTGCGCAGCACGGTGTGCTGATGACTCGTGAAAAGACCGGGCAAATGTTGGCCGACATTCGCGCTCTGGCCCAGCACAACAAGGGGACGGTGTCCCCAGCAGAGTTGGTATCCTGGCTTGAGCGCTAATGCTCTCGCCCGTCCCTGCGTGCCGCGTTGGGCGCGGCGTGGCCACGAGCGACATCCCCTCTCCCGCCCGATCGCGCCTGGTTGAAAACCGTCTGAATCCTGGTAGCCTGTGGCTATGGGAAAGCGAGGAAACGCTGCGTCGGGACGCGCGGTCTGCGGCAGGCACCGTTCGGTAAGGGCAATTCCATCCGAACGGCTCTGACGTGGGAAGTAGGTGGGGCATTGTTCCTGCCCTTCGTGCACACGTCGCGGTTGACACTCTTTCCCACCCACCCAGATCCCACCGGAATCCATCGGCTCCCCATTTCTCACCTGTGGAGGCGTCATATGTCCAAACACAATGGGACGACTCGTCGCGATTTTCTGAAGGCGACAGGTGCTGCTTCGGCAGCCTTTACGATTGTTCCTCGTCACGTGCTGGGTGGTGAAGCGTACGTGCCGCCCAGCGAGACTTTTGGCGGAGCGCTGATCGGCGCCGGCGGGCGCGGTCCGGGCACGTTCAAGACGATGAGTGACGGCTTGAACGTGAAGCAGCTGGCGCAGTGCGACGTGAAGTGGAAGGATCGAGCGGACAACAAGACGATCTACACGGACTTTCGCCGAGTACTGGACCGACAGGATATCGATCTGGTGGCCATCGCCACTCCGCCGCATTGGCACGCGTTGATTTCGATCGCCGCTGCCGAAGCCGGAAAAGACGTGCTTTGCGAAAAGCCGATGACGCGTTTCATCGCTGAAGGCCGCGCGGTTGTTAACGCGTTTCGACGCTATGGTCGCATTTTCCAGGTCGGCACGTTCGGACGCTTCGGAGCCAGTCGAAGGAAGGACAGCATCCTGACGCACAAGATCATGAAGAGCGGTCTGTTGAAGCCCTGCCAGGCGGTGAGCATCCATCGCGGTGGTTTCAAGATCAAACAGTGGAGCGGTCAACCGGGTCTGGATCCGCAACCGGTTCCCGACAATCTGGACTGGAACATGTACGTCGGACCGTCACCCATGAAACCGTACGTGCGACACCGCACCGGTGGAACGCATCGCGGGTACTGGGACTACGAGGGCGGTGGCTTGGCCGACATGGGCCAGCACCATTTCGATCCGGTGCAGTGGACTTTCGCGAAGGATGACACGAGCCCCGTGGAAATCGAGGCCTTTGCGCCGCCGGCTCATCCCGAAGTAACCGGCATGTGGGCTTGGGTGGAACTGAAGTACGCCGACGGCCTGACTTTGGTCATGGATAGCGGCGAATGGGGTCCACGATACGACCGCCGGGAAGGACGCGGCGTCAGCCTGAACGACCTCAGTCCCGAAGATCGCAAGCAGGTCGAAGAAATGCCCGACCCGGATCCGCTGGTCTCGTTCGCCGAAGCGGTCAAGACGCGCAAGCAACCGGGAGGCCATGCCGAAGCCGCGCATCGCTGTGCGTGTCTGCTGCACTTGGCGAATATCTCGATCCGTGTTGGTCGCAAACTCCAATACGATCCCGTGAAGGAACAGGTCATCGGTGACGACGAGGCGAATCGCCTGGTCAATCAACCCATGCGGGCGCCTTGGCACCTTTGAATACAGGGACTCCACACATGATCACTGCAGACGAACTTACGAAAATCGTCCATCAGTTTCCGTCTCCGGACGACAAAGGAATTTTGAGCGGCGCGGACCGAGACGCAATGCTACAGGCCGTCAACGCGATCCTGGCACATGGCCGAGACGGTCTTGTCGCGCTGATCGACCTGCTGAAAGGCCCCGCACAAGGCGGTGATACGCGCGCGCACCATCTGTTAAACGCTGTCGCCGTGGCCGTGTCCGCGCAGGATACGGAGCAGCGTCGCGCCGTGGCTTCGGCGATCGCTTCGACTCTGACCGACGATCGGCCAACCGAAGTCCAAGCGTTTCTCATTCGTCAATTGCAGGTGGCGAGTGGCGCGGAAGTAATTCCGATGCTCGGACCGTTACTCGGCAATCCAGATCTGTGTGAACCGGCGACACAGGCATTGCTGGCGATCGGCAGCGACTCGGCGGAAACGTTTCGCAACGCCCTGCCACAAGCGCCCGAGGCGTGCCGGCTCACGATCGCCCAAGCGCTGGGTGTACTGGGGGATGCCCCTTCGACGGAGGCCCTGCTCCATCTGCTGGAAGGCACCGAGCTGGATCTTCGCCTGGCCGCTGCCGCGGGTTTGGCGCGAATCGGCGCGCCACCGCGATCGCTCCCATGCTCAAGGCGGCCCAGCAAGCGGCCGGCTACGAGCGGATCAAGGCCACACAATCCTGTCTGCTGCTGGCCGAGAATCTGGCGGCCGCCGGTCATTCGGAAGATGCCCGAACGATCTACACGACCCTGCAGGAAACGCGGAACGGTGAGGCCGAACGAGTATGTGCACCGAGCCGCCTCCATCGGGCTTGCCGCCCTCGGCGCAGCCGACAATCAAGACGGCTGGAAAGTCTTGCTCGACGGTACGGACCTATCCGCCTGGCAAAATGCGCGCGGCGGTCCTCCCGGCAAAGGTTGGATCATGGAAGATGGAGCGGTCGTCCGCAAAGAGCAGTCCGGCGACATCTGGACCAAAGAACGGTTCGGCGATTTTGTCCTCGACCTGGAGTTCAAGACGGAAGGCAACAGCGGCGTCTTCATTCGAACCGATCAGCCAACCGACAATGTGCAAACAGGAATCGAAATCCAAGTATACAAGTCGACCGATCAGCTCAGCACCCATTGCTGCGGCGCCGTGTACGATTGCCTGGCTCCCAGCGAAAACGCCGTACGCGATAACGAGTGGAACCGGATGGTGATCACCGCCGAGGACAACAAGCTGCTGGTGGAAATGAATGGCCGCCAGATCATCGACATGGATCTCAATCAGTGGACGGTACCACAGAAGAATCCCGATGGGTCGAAGAATAAGTTCCGCACGGCGATCAAGGATTTCAAACGAGAAGGCCACATCGGCCTGCAAGATCACGGGGCCGTGGTGGCCTATCGCAACATGCGGATCCAAGAGAAATAGAGAGCTAGAGACAGCTTCTCACAGCCGCGAGAACCTTCCGAATCCCGCGTCCCGCCCGTACCCTCTGCATTCCCTACCCTCTGCATGTCCCCTGCTGTACCCTCTGCATTCCCGTACCCTCTGCATTCCGTACCCTCTGTGTCCCGTACCCTCTGTGTCCCCTGTGTACTCTGTGGTGCCCTATCAGCAACTCCCCCTCCATGCCTCCCCATGCCTCCCAAGCCTCGATGCACGAAGGCAGCAGGGGAGACACCACAGAGATCGCAGAGGACACAGAGCCGGGAAGGAGCGGCCTTATTACCCAGCGGTCAGCTTTTCGAAGAGCTGACGCTGCTCGGTCATCGCGGCGATCTTATCCGCGGGGTTCTTTCGAGCTTCGAGCAGGATCCAGCCGGAGTATTCCATGTCGCGGAAGAGCTGCATCAGTTCCGCGTAGGGATAGTCGCCCTCATTCAGTTCGCGCACGTGGACGGTATCGGCGAAGCGGTCTTTGACGAGGTTGAAATTCGCCTCGAGGCCAGCCCCCTGTAGATCCTCTCCATTCGAATTCCAGCAGACGCCGACGTTCGGATGATCGGCCACATCAAAGATCGCCTTCATCACCGGCAGAGCACTGGTGCCGCTGCCGTGCACTTCGACGCGGATTTTCTGCCCGAGTTCAGCGGCATAGGCACCAACCACGTTTAACGCTCGGCCGATCTGCTCGATCGTCTTCTCGCGTGGAACCTCCTTCGCAAAGCCGTTCGGTTTGACCTTCACACCGGTTCCTCCACAATCGTGCATCAATTGCACGTACTGCTTCGTCAACTCGATATTGCGTTTCACCTTCTCCGGATCGGCTTCGTGGAACTGCGCGTTCGATCCGTATCCAACCAATGTGACGGGGCTGTCGGCGAATCGGCTGCGGACTTCTTTGCGTTGGGCTACCGTAAGGTTCGGCTCGACCTTGTGAGCATGCTCTGTCCGCAGCTCAACGCCCAGCACCCCGGATTTTTCGCACGCATCGATCAGTGTCGGCAGGTCCATGTCCTTGCCCCATTGGTACGTTACCAAGCCGAAACGCATTCCCGAGGGACTCGCGTCGTCGGCCGCTTGAGCCCAACGCGTCCATGACGCCAGTGACGCGGCGGTGCAACCTGCGGCAGAAAGCTGCAAAAAGCCGCGGCGGGAAAGCTCTGGGTGGCGACGGTCATTGGTCATGGCAAGGTTCCTTTGAGGCAAACACGGGATGATGATCGGTGCGAACGGTCGCGAGGCGGTCACAGGCGGGATGGCGATGGGTTCGTGGCCCACGAGCCAACTCGTAGATCATAAGACAACCCATCGACTCGGTCAAAACGGTAGGATGATCTTCCTATAATGGGTCTTCAGGCAACCTGGAAGAGGGCGGAAGGTACAACCGTTTGGTCTCGACGGCGTACTCACACGTGGTCCTTTTACACGCCAACAACGGGGGGACCTTATCCATGTTCACCCGGCGAGTTGGCCGATTCGCTGGAATGCTGGAAGGGAGGTGTCGCGTGACGAATCTGCTGGAGTGGGCCTTGGACAAGAAATGGGCGGCGTGCCTTATCGGGACGGGCCTACTCCTCATTGCGTGCAAGCGAGACGCGGCGGGAGACACGCTGGAGGTAGGGACCGGCAAGGAGTTTGCGAGGATGGAAGATGCCAATGCCGTAGCGAAGGCGGGAGATCTGATCCTGGTCTATCCACGGGAAGATGGCAAGCCATATGAACAGACCGCGGTCATGATACGGCAGCCGGGATTGACCTTTCGCGCTGTGCCGGCCGCGGAGGGCGATTGGGTGCGTGTGTCGGGCACGGGATTCGAATACAGCGGCCGCGGTCAGACACCGCGCGCGATCTTTCAATTCAATCGTGGCAGCGACGGTGGTGTGCTGGAAGGGTTTGAATTGTCGGGCGCTCACAACGCAAGCCACAACGGAGCCGGTGTGCGGATCAACCAGGCGAACCGGGTCACGATCCGCCGCTGCAGAATCCACCACAACGACATGGGGATCATGTCCAACGGTGATGGCACTCCCGCCGCTGGCGTGAACCAATTGATCGAGCGGTGCCGGGTGCACCACAACGGAGCGTTGGAGGACCCCGGATACAATCACAACTTCTACTTGGGCGGCACTGATGTAACACTTCGGTTCTGCGAAATCTACGCCAGCCTGACAGGGCACAATGTCAAGAGCCGCGCACACCAGACGTGGGTCGAGTACTGTTACGTTCACGATTCGGCCAATCGCGAATTCGACCTGGTCGACGCGGTCGATACGGCCCGGCCCGACAGTGACGCGGTGATCATGGGCTGTGTGATCGCCAAGGCCCCGGAATGTGCCGGCAACCGAGGTGTGGTGCACTTCGGGCAGGATGGAGGCGGCGAGCACGATGGTGGGCTGTACCTGGTCCATAACTCGATCATCCAGCCGTTCATTTCGCCGCTGGTGACCCTTTCGTCGCGTTCGGCCAGGGCCCAGATCGTGGGAAACGTGGTCTCCGACGGCGGCGCGAGACAGTATAATCAGAGGATTGTCGGAACCAGCGGCGGGGCTCAACTTGTCGCAGGTGACCGGCCATTCCAATTGGTTCAGTGGGGACTTCACCGCGGCGGATGGGGTCGAGCTGGATCCTGCAACGAACTCCTTCCAACGAATGCACCCCGTGTTTCAGGATCTTTCCGAGCAAGATTTCCGGCTCACGGGCGAATGGGCCCGGCGGGCTCGAGCCAGCTATTCGGCGGCGGAGGTGATCCTACCCGACCGGCCTCTGGTGGCCTCGGGGCCGAATTCGCCGCCCTTGAGCCGGCAGTATCGGCATCCGGCGTCGGGCCAGACCCGTGGGGACGGTCGGAGACTAACGTTGGGAGCAATTGCAACAGCCCCCTAAGCCGGTTCTCCAACTTGCAAGGAGCTCGAAGACTCCATCTGGTGGCCACGAGCGACTAGAGTGGAGACTGGGCAGCGCAAGTCAAAACCGTGCCGTGGCGGAGGGAAAGAGCCCTTTTTGCCACGGCAAAATGACCGAACGAGGTGAATTTGATGGTTCGATCGGATGAACACGCCCACAGCCAGACGCTGGACAGCTTGCGAGTCGGTGCGGAGCCGTGGGATTGTGCCGGGGAGGTTTGGCAGGTCGGTTCAGCGTCAGCCCGGGAACTGTTTGTACGCTGCTATGCTCCCGAGCCGAAGTCGACCCACGGATCGGGAGCGGCTCAGGCCGAGCGACTCTACGCCTGCCTGCCGCAGATCCTGGATCGAGTGGGGGCCCGCTTGTGCGACGTGGTTTGGGAGCGGGCTTTCTTCCGCGATCTGGCCAATGATCTCGGCCCCTTTCAATCGTTTCGGGGCGCTGCTTATCGCCAAGCCGATGTATCCGCCGAACAAATGCCGCTGATCTCCTTGCTCCAGCAGCCCCCCTGCCTGCCCGGTCGAGCGTTGGAGCTGCAGGCCTATGTCGTTGTTCCCACAACCGGTCAGTCGGTGCAAATCGAAACGATCCCCACCTCGGGCGATCCCTCTTCCGGCGAGGTCAGTTTGCCGGCGGCCAAGCTGCTAGAAATCGACGGCTTCCGACACTTGTACGCAGCGGGTTTTGCCGGCCAGCCGGAGCATGCCGCGCCGTGCGAAAGCTTCGCGGACCAGTGTGACTCCATGTTCAACAACGCCGGCCACATGCTGCGCCGGCATGCACGTTCCTTCCGTGACGTTCTGCGGACTTGGTGTTATCTGATCGACATTGATCGAGATTACGACGCATTCAATGCGTCTCGAAACGACTTCTTTCGATCTGAGGCCATTCAGCGACTGCCGGCCAGTACCGGGATCGGCGCTGGGCTTTACCCGCCCGGAAATCGGTGTGGCATGGACCTGTACGCGCTGCTGAACCCCGACGGGGCAACGATCGAGATCATGCACGCTTCGACTTTGAACGAAGCACCTGAATACGGTTCCTCATTCTCCCGCGGGATGAAGCTTGGCCTGCCCGGTAAGACCATCCTCTACATTTCGGGAACCGCCAGCGTCGATGAAGACGGCGCCACCGTGCACATCGATGATGCGCAGCGACAAATTGACCGCATGTTGCTGAACGTCCAGGAGTTGCTCACACCCCAAGCGGCCCAATTCGGTGACGTCGTCCAAGCGATCACGTATCTGAAATCGGCCGATTACCTGGATCGATTCCAGCAGGCCCTACCTCAGTACGAGGCAACACAGATGCCCAATTCGATCGTCGTCGCCGATGTCTGCCGACCGGACCTGTTGTGCGAAATCGAAATGATCGCCGTACTGCCCGCAGACGAATCGACCGTTAAGCAAGTCCTTCGCTTCGGTCGTTAAGCAAGTCCTTCGCTTCGGTCGTTAAGCAAGTCCTTCGCTTCGGTCGTTAAAATGGGATCGACTTTCGGTCCCCTCCGACGGAGAAGGCTCCATTGCGTCCTGCATCGCAGGATGAACTTCCAGCCGTCTTTACGTGGGATGGACTTCCAGTCGGTCTTGCTACGTGGGATGGACTTCCAGTCCGTCTTGCTACGTGGGATGGACTTCCAGTCCGTCCCGTTCGTCGGCCTTCCCAGGCCGACATCCCCCCTCGCTGTGCTCGGGTCTCCAACGCCGCACTGGGCGAGACCGCAGATCGGCGGTTTCGACGAGTTCGCAGACCTTCGCGGAGCGCTGGGTAGAAGATGGGCTGGAAGCCCATTGTACGGGACAGGCTGGAAGCCTGTCCCACCGGCCAAGCCTGTCCCACCGGCCAAGCCTGTCCCACAAGAAGCCCGTCCGGCCCGCCGTGGACGGGTTTCCAGTGGGATGGACTTCCAGTCCGTCCCGTAACGCGGACTTCCAGTCCGCCCAACAAACCAACCAACACTCAAGCCTGCCCACTTCCCCACATCCGCACCCACTCCCCTCACGCAACAGCCATCCCACCTACAGTGACAGCAAAAACATCACCAGATCGTCGAGCTGTTCGGCTGTGAGGTGAGAGGTGGCGCCGTGCTGATCGTTTGCGTTTCGGCTGGTCAGAACTTCGTGCAGCGTAGCGGCCGAGCCATCGTGCAGATAGGGAGCGGTGCGATAGAGTTCGACCAAGGTGGGGGTATCGAATTTCGAGGTGCGATCGATGGGCCCGCGGGTACCGACGTCATATGTCTTGAGGCTGGTGAAGAGTGGCGGCTCGTGGCAGGAAGCGCAATGTGTTTCGGCACTCAGGAAAATATCCTGTCCGCGCTGGGCCTGGGCGGTAAGTGAGCCGTCGCTTTCGCGGTGGGGGCTGGGCATCGGCTCGAGGGATCGCAGGTACGCTTCCAACGCTTGGGCTTCCTCGGGCTCGGGTTGGCGGCGGAGGAAATAGACACCTTTCAGCACAGCTTCTTCCATCGTCTCACGGATTCCGAGCGACATCATGGGGGGAGTGCGGTGGCTCCAGAGCAACGACCGATTGTTTTTCGGGTTTCCGATTCCGTCGTTCATCAGGTCCCAATTCATCGCATCGACACGGGCTTCGTTGGGATGACACGTAGCGCAGCTCAACCACCCTTGAAACGCATACGAGGCATCGTGGAACAAGATTTCACCTTGTCGCACGATATCGGGTTCCGACGCCTCGCCAACAGGAATCCGAGCGATCGGTTCGGCGACTGCTGCTGCGCTGTCACTGTCGTACAGCGTGATGTCACCGGAGTAATAGTGCGCGACGGCCAGTCGGTCGCCCTGGGGTGACAGGCTGATGCCGCGCGGTCCTTTGCCGCCGGTGGTCGGTCGTTGAATGAAGCCTCCCTGGTAGAGAGCTCCCAAGTCATTGACGAGATCACTTCGAGCCTGTTCATTTTCTTGGATGCGGAGCCATACACTTTGTTCGCTGTAGCCGGTACTCGACGGGCGAGCGAGCCAATGATCGTCTGGAATACCCCCCGCCAGCCAGCTGTGTAGTCGCGGCGAGTTCGATTCGTGCCAATTCGTGCACACCGGAGAGCGTCACCCAGAGTGTGCTGCCGTCGGCGGAGAGTGCGATCCCCCACGGATCGGCCGCTCCCTTCATCACTTGGTCGAGCAGCAGCGTGGCGTACAGTTGTTGGTGTTCGAGATCGATGATGCTGAAGGCATTCGTGTTGACCCAACCGCGTTCCAGCTGCGTGGACGGAACACTGGTTCGACCAACACAATGGGCCACATAGGCCCACTTGCCGTCGGCGGATAGGCACACTTGGCGAACCGTCGAGGCACCGGGTGGCAGCGCGACATCGGCAAGGTGCTTCGTTTGCTCGAGATCGATCAAACTCACGACGGCACCATACAGCGGATCGTTCGCTCGGCCGGTGGGAAGCAAGTTCGTGACGACCGCCAGGGTTTCGTCCGGAGTAACCGCGACGAAAAACGGTTCACGGGGCACGCCAATCTGACCGACCGTCTGCCCCTTCGCAAGATCCAGGATGGTCACTCGATCGGTCGTGCTGTTGGCTACCACCAACCATCCTCGGCGCGGAGCGAGGGCGATTCCTTGGGGGTGGCGATCGACGGCAAGTCGTCGCATGACGTGACCGTCCGAGCCATGAACTTGGGCCACGTGTCCCGTCCCATACTCGGTCACGAACACGGTTTGTCCGTCCGAATCCCAAGCCACACCTCCCGCTTGGCCGGACAGCGCGACCGTGTGGAGGATCCGTGCCGAATGGGCTTCGATCAGTAGCAGCGCTTTCCCCGTCCGATCAGTCACCGCCAATCGACTTCCATCGGGCGAATAAGCGACTTCCTGTGGCGAGTGGTAGCCCGTGCCCGTCGCCGGCGAACCCGCGCTCGCGTTACTTGCCGCGAACCAGACCGTCGCGGTACCCGTCCAAGTTAAGACCACAACGCTCAATAACCAGCACCGATATGATTTCGCGCATTTGTACTTCGTAAAGTGAATCATAGAATCGCCCAATCAAGAATGGACTTCCGCGTCGATCGCGTGGGACAGTAAGGTGGGACTGCTAAACAGTGGAACAGACTTCGTGGGACGTGGGACAGACTTCCCCAGTCTGTCCCGTAGCAGCGGACTTCCAGTCCGCCTTGCTTCGCGGGATGGATTTTCAATCCTCCACTCATTCCTCGCCTGATGAAAAACTCCTCGATGACTCTACCCAAAAACGGGCCTTCGCTTCGCGCTCTTCCCAACCAACACAACACTCATTTCCTTCACCGCATCATTCTACACGATCGATGAACGGAAGGGACCCGTGGCTGGGGGCTGAGGGGCTTGGTATGTCCTGGGAGACGGACTGGAAGTCCGCTCTACGGGACGGACTGGAAGTCCATCCCACTGAGCACATCCCACTGAGCACATCCCACTGAGCACATCCCACTGAGCAGAAAGTACTTCGCGCGGTCAGGCAGAGAACGAGCAGGCGGTCCCACGACGACATGCTGGCAGCGTGATTGGTAGCATCCTGGCTTCGGATCCGGGGTGAGCTTACGGTGAAAGTCGCTTTCTGATACAAGCGACCTGGACCACTTTGCTCCTGCATTCCTCGGTGTGTTTCTATGGAGAGATCCATCTTGCCCGCGATCGCGGTGATTGCGCTGCTGGCGTCCGAGAGCGTCGGGCAGCCGCAAGACGAAGGACCGATCGTCCGTCTGCCGGATGTGACTGCATCCGGATGCAATGCGTCCGATCCGGGCCTGTCCCAGGATGATGCACATCCACAACGATCGCCGGTCCATGGCAGAAGTTGTTGGATTCCCGGGAGATACCGATCGATCGCTTGGAGGGCTTTCCTCGCACCTTCGAGCAGGGAATGGATTTCGACGCAGACGACTTCGATCCAGCCATCTCCTCGTCCGTCACGGAACGAACATCCTTCTTGCAACCCTTGGCAACCCCCAACGACTTCGGCATCTCCTACTCGGGGCTCGGCGATCGGACTCGGTTTTCCGACGAGATGCCGTTCCCCGAAAACCGCTTGGCAGTCGGTGTCGATCTCTATTCGGCACCTGACTTTCAAGGCGGTTTGATCGTTTACGGACCGAGCATTGGGATGAAAATTGGCGGGTACGTCAAAGCGGATTTCATCTACGACTACGACCCCATTGACTCCACGGACAGCTTCGACACGACCAGCATCCCCGTCGGTGCCCCACCACGGCAGAATGCGCTACCACGCCCGACAAACGAGGCTGAGTTTCGACACGCGGTGGTTGACCAACGATCGCACCGTAAAAATCTTCGTCGAGAGTGACTTCTTCGGAGAGAACAACCAATTCCGCTTGCGGCATGCCTTCGGAGAAGTCGGCCCCGTACTCGTCGGACGCACCTGGACAACCTTCACCGACGTTGCCGCCGCCCCCGCAACCCTCGACTTCGAAGGATCCGTCTCCAGCGTGAATCGCCGTCAGGCACAGGCGCTGGACTCACGCCCTTCTGCACGAAGGACTGACCCTATCCTTGGCTATCGAGGATGCGCAGTTCATCGTGGAGACTCCGGAGGCATTGACCGGTCACCCCCGTTCCCCTTCGCCCGACTTTGTGGCGCATCCGACTGCGACGCGACTGGGGTCAGTTTCAGATCGCCCAATTAGCCCGCGTTGGCGGATTTCAGCCAACCGGCGAGGAGGTCCTGACGACAACCGCCTGGGGTACCAACCTGACCGGCGTCCTACTCGTGGATGATTGGGCGAAAACGTATTATCAGATCGTCTTCGGCAACGGAATCGGAAGCTATCGCGGCCTTCCAGACGCCGTACCGGATTCCAATGTCTCGGCCGATCTCTTGGGACTGTTTGGCTGGATGGTGGGCAGCACTATCGATTGGACGAATACGCTCAGCTCCAATTTCACTTACGCCGAAAACAGCCTGGATAACACGGACTTCCAGAAACCGGACAACGTGCACCGGACGACCTACCTGGCTGCGAATCTAATCTGGAGCCCGCTGGAGCGGGTGAAGGTTGGAATCGAATATCTGTATGGTTTACGCGAGAACATCGACGGAGCCGTGGGGTCGGCGAACCGTACCCAGTTCGCCTTTATCTTTGATCTACCGTGAGTCCCTGCGCAGCCCGTTGTTGGACAAGTCGTTTTCCAGGCCACGAGCCTGAATGCACCGCTACGCTCGGCTCAAGACATCGTCCGTTCGACAATCGCCGATCCGCAGGCGTCACCAAAACAATTGACCGCCGTTCGAAAACGATCGAGCAGCCAGTCAACACTCAGAATTAGACCAACATATTCAACAGGTAACCCCACCGCGTTGAGCACAATCAGCATCGTGACCAATCCGGCCTCGGGAATCCCGGCCGCTCCGATCGCAGCCAACGTCGCGGTGAGCGCAATCGTCAGTTGATGCATGAGGGTCATCTCGACACCGATCGCCTGCGCAATAAAAATCGCCGCGGCTGCTTCGTACAACGCCGTCCCATCCATATTGATCGTTGCTCCCAACGGCAGGACAAACTCCGTCGAACGTTTACTCACGCCCGCTTTCTTCTCAGCACATTCCATCGTGACCGGGAGCGTGGCCGACGAACTCGCCGTGCTGAAAGCGGTCAGGAGCGCCTGAGACATCTGGCCGAAGAACTGGTACGGGTTCCGGCGCGTGAAGAGATACAGGATCGCCGACAGGGTCACAAACGCATGAAATCCCAGGCCGATCAGGATCGTCAGCACGTACCAGCCCGTTTGCTGCATAACGGTCACGAACTCGCCGTTCGCCTGCGCTTCGCCAAACCGCGACGTGACCAGGCAGAAGATGCCAATCGGTGCGACGTTCATCAGCAGCAGCACGAAGGCCATTAACGCCGTATTTGTCTGTTCGATGGCGGATGTGAGTACTTCGACATGCGGCATCGTGGTTAACATGCCCGCAAAAATAATGCTGAACACAATCAATGGCAACAGATTCGTGTTCAAGGCGGCACGGAAGAGATTATCCGTGAACAGCGACAAAACCAAGTTCTTCAAAATCAGCGCAATCGTTGGATCGACCTTCTTCTCGTCACCAAAGAACTCGGCAACGTCTTCCTTCGGTACGCCAGCCTGCTTCGAGAGATGTTCGTAGATCTTCTCCTTCGTCTCCGTTGACTCGGCGCGATATTCCTCCAGCGTCGCTTGATCAACGGTACCGACACCGGGTCGGACCACGTTCACGACAATCAGGCCCACGGTCACGGCGAGAATCGTCGTGCAGATGTAATATGCAATCGCCGCCGCACCAGGCTTGCCGAGTTTACGGATGTCACCGAGGCCAAGAATGCCACTCATCACAGATGACATCACGAGCGGAACCACCAACATCTTCAGTAGATTCAAGAACACCTCACCCCCTACTTCACATTTCATCGCAGCGTGAGGCGCCAGCAGCGCGAACAGAATGGCCAACACGATCGCCGCACAAATGGCGCCGGTCAGCCAATGGCTGTGTTTTTTCTGTTCCGACAAAGGTCTTCTCCCGATGAACCGTGCTTTCCGGTTTCGTTGTTAGTTCCGTGAATTGTATCGTGCCACAGTGCAAAGAGGGTCAGGCAAGCCCATGTCAACCGGCTTGCCTGATTCGCCTGGACATTTTTTGAGAACGTTACACGATGTCGGATCGCGAATTCAACAGATCGCTGTCATCGGCGACGTCTGCCAGATCGCAGATCTCTTCCGCGATGGCATCGGCGGCTTCCTCCGATACGAGCTGCCGCGCGATCCAGCGGCGACCTGCCCGACGCTGCCCGGCAAAATCGGCAAAGACCTGATCCCTCTCGGAGAGTGGAACATCTGCGACGGGACGGACCGAAAGATCACCGGTGAAACCCTGGCGTGGACGGACTGCTCGGCCAGCCTCGTCCGCCAGAAAGGCGCGACGAGTGTCGAACGGGTCTCGCATAGGCAGCCGAGCGTTGTGACGGACACGGTGTTGTTGCAATACGTCGGCGGCCAATGCCGCCGCGGGAAGGTCAATCGGGGCCGTCAGCTGATGCAACGGACCGGCGGCTTCCTGCAGAGTGTGGCGGGCAATCAGCTGATCGGTTGCATCAACACGTCCGTCTCGATTGAAATCAAACGGATTGTCAACGGTAGCCGGAGCCAACCAGGTGTGCGGATGGTTGCGCGCACCGATCTCGTCGCGCAGATCGACCCGCAAATACTCCGTGGAATCGCCGGATTCGCCAATGAAGTTGCCGAAGTAAAACCGATCGAGCGATCCGAGTCCGGTCGTTTCGTTCGCGAGGATGATCACTTCCAGCCATTGATTGCGAATCACAATGTCTTCCCAAATAACGGTCACTCGATCCGTACCCGCGACACCGGTGCCAGGTCGAATCGTAACACTGGTTGGCGCCGGAGCCATGTTCCAGGACTGCGGCTCATCGTCATTGCCCACACGGAACTCAAAATCGGCGGCCGTTGGCACGCCTCCCGGGTTGGGACAGGTCGACCATGATCCCGTTGATCCCCCGAGAGTAACTGCTGTAGTTCTCCCACGTGGCGGAATCGCCGGGCTGCAACGCGACCTTGTCCCAGGCAAGGGCCGCATCATCCGACGGCCCGGCCTCGGGATCGAATCCGTCGAACAGCGAATTGTTGTAGAACAGGTGTCGTTCCACCACGGTCCCCGGTTGGACGATCTCCGAACGCAGTGTGTATTCACCGCCGCCGTTTTGCGGTTGAATGCGAATCACGTACGTGGCCGTCTCCGGCGCCGTAAAGCGGAGCGCCGCATTGCGATGGTCCGCCGAGGAATCCTGGTCTTCCGCGATCACCTCGCCGTCAGCATCGAGAATCGCAAGTTCCAGATCGAGGCCCGCCTGACCACGCAACGATTCCTGTAAGGGCGTGCCCGTTTCCAGTTGCAGAATCTGACCGGCATCCAGCTGGATTTCGTACAGATCACTCTCGACCTGGACTTCACCGGACTGATCGGGCGACAAGAAGGAAGTATCCGGTGCTGCATCCGTGGGAAATGCATTCTCATGTCCTGCAATCGATCCGATGTTGATCGAACTGTCCATTTCGCCAATCAGCGAAAGCGGAACGAGAACTTCGACCGACTGATCGCCACGGACAAGAGTCACTTCGCCTATCGGATCGAAACTCAAATCGAACACGGTCGCCGTGTCAGGTGCGTAGGGCGTGACGAGTACCAGGTAGTCCACGCCAAGCAGCCCTCCCTGTTGACCCGGAGGCGCGTACTGACTCTGGAAGGATGGCTGACCGGTGGTTGGATCCTGGTCCGTGTCCAACTCAAAGTAGACATAAAGGCCATCCGTACCTCCCGGTGTTGTCGGTTCGATCGGCCCAGCAAATGTCATCGAAAGCGCGAGCGTATCCCCGTCAACAGTGGCCCCCACGCTCAGGATGTCATGCTGCGGCGGAGCCCCCACCGTATCGCCCCGCGGATCCAAGACCGAGCCAACGCCCTGACTTGGCAAGTATCCGACCGCGCCCCACCGATCGTTGAGCGACCGCAACGGCTCCGTCGCCTGGTCGTTCGGCTCACTTTCCCAAATCGCCCCCTCGTTGATCGCAATGGAATAGGAACCGGTCGTTGTCGACACGATGCGAACCGTATGCGTGCCGGCCGTTGTCACCTGGTAGTCCAGTAGTCCCAGGTCATAATCCGAAGGAATCAGGCCCCCGGGATTTGCCGAGCCCGTCGCGACGACATTTCCATTCGGATCCAACAGCTCAAGAGCTTCGTTCGAGAAATCGGCCCCAGCCATTCCGGTCAACAAGATATCAATGGTCGAACCCACCTGATCCGTGAGATCGATCGAATAGTCATCGGTATCCGGAACAAGTGGAAGATCGCGCGGAGCGCGAATCAGCGGAGCCCACAACCGCAAATCAAAACTCACATCGTCGCTGGTAACGCTCTGTTGATGGACTTCCACGGCAATCGGTGTTCGTGCCTTCGCGCAACACACTCGGCGAAAGGCTAAACGTCTGAAAGGTCGACTCCGCAGGAGGCTCCACCGGACCGCCTGATGCCAGCGTGTCGTGGCTAAAGACGACCGGCAGTCGATCGACTACGACGCGATTCCCATTCACGTAGACCGCAGCACCGTCATCTCGCAGCAGTTCCAACTGAATGCCTTCGGTGAAGCGTTCGACATCCGTCAATTCAAAGTTGTGGCGGAAGTACGTCGTGACGTACTTGTTGTCCGGATCCGGCCCAAAGCTGATGACCGTTCGTTCGTCTTGATCTCCGTAACCCAAACTCGGATCGACCAACGGACCACTCCGTGTCATCGTACAGGTCGCCGGGAACGGTCCACAGAAGACCGGGGTCCGATGCCTTGATCCCAGTACCGCCACGTTTCGCCTTGGCTGACGAGTCTCGAACTGCCCAGGCAAGGGCAAGCGCATGATTCTCAATCGACACATGCAGGCGATAACCCGTGCCCTGCGGCGGGGGACTGGTGCAGCAACTGCCGACTTCGATGTAGTACGTGCCAGGAGCCGAGAAGGTGTGATCGAGGAATGAATCGAGCCCGGTCGAGCTACCGCCGGCACCCCAGGACGTGTCGGAATCATCGCTCGATGCCAGCTGAATTCCGCTGCTGTCGAATAGCCGCAGATAGGAATCCAGGTCCGCCCGTCGTGTCGTCGATGTCGAAGATCCCCCGGTCGCCCGCATTGCTGACGGTGAACTCAAAGAAGTCGTACGTGTTGTTGCCTCGTCCCGTGATCGTGACATGCGGAATCTCCGTCGATGTATTCGAATCCTGATCGCCGATGTCACTATTCGCTTCCAGATGGAACTCACCGTCGATATTATGGGCGACTTGGATGCTGTCATTCGGCTCTTGTTCCGAAACCGACACCGGTGCCAAATCCCCCGGCTTGGACAGACTTGCCAGGCCATAGAGCGCACCGCCGGGAACCGTCGTTTCGCTTTCGAGCTGCTCGTCGGCCTGCGCGTCGGGAAGCAGACTGAAGAGCTGCCCGCTGGCGGTCGAGATCAACAGCCGTCGACCATCAAACGCCATCCCTTCGATGTCCGTCGCCGGCGGCGTCCAGCTCTGCACCGTTTCGTCGGTGTCTCGCTGCGGATCGAACTCATGAATCTGCCCGTCTTCCAGGAAGGCAAACTGTCGACCGTAGTCGTCGCCCGCGATTCCACCTCGCGGAACGCCGGCCGCCCAACCGTCGTCGGCGGGAGCATCCCAGCCTGCCTGCCGTCGGATATCGACTCCCGGACGACTGTAAAACACCACGCCACCGTCGGCTCCCAAACCGTCATAGGGTCCCGCCGGGATCGTCTCCACCGCGAGTACTTCGCCGGTGAATGGATGCAAGCCGATACAGGGAAGTGGGATCGGCGTCCGAATTCACGTACAGCAACTCCTCGCCCAAGTTCGCCATCGCCAGACCGATCTGGGTGTGTTCGGGCTGCAGTCCGTCCGGGAGCGGCAAACCGGTGACCGATGTTCCCGGTGCAACGGATCCAGCAACAGGATCTGGCCGGATGCCGGCTGCACTCCCCACACCATGGACGCAGGGATTGCTGACAACCGCGGTGCCTTGCGCGGCCAGCCGATACGGTCCCACGTCCACTCGCACATGATCCAACGAAAGGGGCTCCCCCTCGCGAATGTCCGTCTTGCTCGCGGACGGAATTGCGTAGCAGGTTCAGTGTGATACGGTTGCCCGGCAGAATCTCCCGAAACAATCAGGCGATACGTTCCCGTCGCGGATGCGACAAGCATCGGAGACATCGCCGCCTGGTCGGGATCGGAAGCGGTACCAGTCATCAGTTGCTGCTGAGGATGGACTTAGAACCTCGAACGCGAATGTGCCATCGGAGGCAAGCGGCTGTAGTTGGGCCATCAGCGTTTCGCCTCGTCGCAACGTAACCTCGTAGGTGTCCACATCATCGGGAAAGGAGATCAGTTCGGAGACAGAGGCCCGCAGGGCGAGAGAGCCCTGAGGGGCGATCCGCGTGAAGCGGTTGCCGAGACGGGACCGGGGTCAGCTGATCAGGCGGAACGTCAACTCGTAGGATCCCCCGTCGATCCCATCGCCCGTAATCGTGCCGTCTCGATTGTCACCCAGCGGCTCTCCATCCAGATCATTTCCCACGAGGTCTTCGAACGCACCATCACCGGAAAGCAATGTCAACTGATAGTCGCCTTCGGGAACCGACGAATAGGTGACCGTCAACGTATTGGTCGTATCGTCGAACAGTAACGCTGGTGGCTCGGAAGTACGGCTGGCCGAGAAGATTGGTCAGTTGGACATCGCCCCAATCCAGCATCTCGGCGTTCAACGGTTCGTCGAATTCTGCCTCCAGAACAACATCCCCCGCCGGTAAGCACGTGTGCGGCGTTAATCGGCTGGCCGTTCCACCGAGTGGAGACGATCCGCGGCGCGATGTGATCGACAAAGAACTCGGAAGTGAATGCCGTGCTTGCTGCGCCGCGCAGGCTGGTGAAGGCACCCGCCGCGATCGCAACTTCATAGGTTCCGATGCCCAGAGAAATACGCCGGATCGATCGTGAACCGCAGTTGGTTGGCCTGGAGCGCCTCGACACTTGTCGCCGGCAAGCCACCGATCAGCACATCGCTCGCCTCGACACTCGCCAGATCGACGGAGGTCGAGAATTCGAGCGTCAGTTCCGTCGGGATCTCCTCCAATTGGGCCCCGTCGTCCGGCGTGGACCCGATGATCACCAGCGGTGACGTTGTCGCACCGGTCGCCCCAGCGATGCGCAGCAGGTATTCGCCTTCGCCCGACTCGCTCGTGATTCGCACGGTGTAGCGGCCCGCGTTGTCGGCGATATATTCCAGAACGTGCGTTGCGTCCGTCGCCCGCTCCTTGGTCATCTTGCGCAACGCGTTGGCCATCGGGGTCAAACAGTTCCAGCTTCACATCCAGCGTATTCTCTCGACCGTCCTCGCCCGAATCGGGAGTTTCCGTCTCGATCGTCAGCTGCGCGCCAGCATCTAACTGTAGCGAGAAATGGTCCAAGCCGTCCTGTGATCGGAAGTTGACCAACGCGATGATCTCTTCCATCGTCATGCCGGCCGTCGCATCGAACTCCAAAGCGGTCAACTGCTCGGCTTTCTCCAACGCTTCCGCCTGCGAATTGCTCTGCGCCGCAAAATGCATGACCACCTGCGTCTCGCCCGGAGCCAATTCGCAGTTGATACACGTATTCGAATATTGTCGCTGCCCTCCAGCCAGGTAGCCTGGGTCGGACGCCCGGCGGAATCGTTCGCAATCACGTGCGTCATCGTCGGATCACCGCCGCCGTCTGTTCGAATCATCCGTCACGATCCAATTAGTCATCTGGAGCGAAGACGTCATCTCCATTGGATTCGCCGACCAACACGGTTCCACCATCGGATCCCAGGTTGGTGGAAAGACTCACATCGTAAGTAACCGGCACGTCGCTCGTGTTGGTGATGATCTCCAGGAACCGAGCGTAGGCTTGATCCTCCGGAACGTAGATCTTGCGGACAACCGACACGTCGGCGATCGCGACCGGCCCCAGCACGATCTGTCGACCACCGTTTTCGGCAACACCTTCAAACTGATAATTGAAACCGGACAACCGCAAACCGCTGTCGTAGGCGTCGATCAGTCCCGTCGTTGATACTTCCATCTCCCTGAATATCCCAGCGAAACCCTTCGCCATCGGTCAAATCGGCCGGCAGGAAGACAGGTTCGGAGCCCGGCGTGACGTCGCCGCTGCCGCCGACACCGCCCAGGCTTCCCAGGACGGTCGTGTAATCCAACAGGTCGATGGCCGAAGCAGGATCATCGTCAGGCAACAGGTCCAGATCCGCGTTGCGCGTCACAACCAAGCTGTAACTCAGAGGGCTCGTCACTCTCCAGGACGACGACATAGCTTCCGGCTTTGGGCGGGAGGAAGTCGCGAATCACTTCACCACCTCGTGGCAACGTCACTCCCCGCGCTCGAGCGGTTCCCTGGTCGTCTAGCACGAACAACCGAACGGCGGCTTTGGTTTCGGGATACACAGCCAACGTGACCGGCGATCCCGAAGGCCAGTTCCAAGCGATAGGAGTCCGGATCACCTGGTTCCGTGTGACCATGGACAGCCCAGCGAGCGACTTCATCTCCCAAGTCGAGTTGACTGCCGTCGATATGCTGTGCCGTGGCAAATTCATTGTTCGTAGCGCCGCCGGCCAACGATTCGATTTCCACAGCCGCATTCAGCAGCAGCTGGAGCGTGGCTTGCGTCGGAATCTGACTGCCAACAAGGAGCGTGTAAGTGCCGGGGGTGGTCGGCGCGGTAGGTTTGGATCACGGCGGCTTCTCCCGCCGAGGCGGTCCTGCTGGCCACAATTCCGTTGGCATTACGCAAGCTGAGTGTTGTGATCGCATCGGTTTGTTGCGGCGATGCGGCCACCGACAAAGTCTGTCCGGCCAACAGCTCCGTGCGATAGATCGCTCCGGAGCTGCCGGCGGGCAAGTCCTGTGCATCGGTGAATTCGAAGACCAGGCTCCCCACCGGTTCGGATCGCGTCCAGAGGATGTCCTGTGGCGGCAATGGTTCGGTGACGACCGGAAGCCCGCCGGCGTTCACATCTCCGATCAGCCGCCATGTATCCGTTTGGGCAAATTCAACATAGCTGCCGGCCGCCGCGAACAACTCGACCTCTGACCCTCCGCTGCGCTCGTAGTACACCAGATCGAAGAAGTGCGTTCCCGGGGCCAGCGTAACTTGTCCCAGTTGCCGACTGACCGGGTCGTTGGCGACTGCCCAGGAGGACTTCTTCGCCATCAATTCGAAGCCGAAAACCGTCACGCAGAAAACTGGTCGAGGCAGTCAACATTCACGCCGACGGTCCACTCGTGCCCGGGACTGGCAGGAATCGTCACGATGCCCGTCGCTTGAATCACAAAGTCATTGTCGTCCCCCAGTTGATCGGTGGGAAACACGACATCCCCGTCAAATTGGCTGCTGGCAACTCGCCCATCGTCATCCAGGAAGTTCACCGTGGGGTAAATGGCCGTTCGTTCTTCGGCAATCTGCGGATCCCCCGGAGGCAGAGACAGCAAGGCATCCGCCGTGGCGAGGTTCCGAACCCGGATGTCATTGGCTCGAATTCCGCGAACGCGGAATCCCGCAAGCGGTGCGATGAAGACGAAAGTCGCCTGTGAGTCTGAGCGGCAGCTGCGTTGTCGCCGATCCTGCCAATTGATGAATCGTCAGTTCGTAGTTGAGTTCGGCTTCCAGAGACAGAAGTTGTCAACGTGACGAATCTCGCGTCGCCGGACAACTTGGCGGCGGTCACTTCCACGTTGTCGATCGTGTAGTTGGCCGGATCCTCGGCCGACAGCAGCTTCCACCGGGTGGGAAAACATCACGCGGACTTCGTTCTCAAAGAACGAGGAGACCTCTTCGATGGCGATGATCGTCGATCTCGCTCGCCGCACTGCGTTCCCCTTCCAGACCTTGCCCATTGATCGCGGTCACTTCATAGCGGTAACTGACCTTTGGGCAGCACATCCGCGTCTTGGTAGGTCGTCGTGGTCGAGCTGCCAATCAGGACGTCGTCGCGGTAGATGTGGTATCGCGTGACATCCGTTTCAGGATCTGCTCGCTGCACTCCACGCCAGGTCGATCGTCGGCCCAACTCCGACACTAAGTTCCAGATCGGCGGGCGCGGTGGGCGGCGTAACGTCGGCCGACAAGTTAGGACGCCCCGGCGTCCCATCGGCGATGCTGGGCAACCAGTGGATCGCATCATTTGCATACTGGTCCGTCGCGACCCGGTTCATGGCGGCGCCCTGCCCGGCTGCGGAAACCGGCCAAGGAGCCTGATCGTCATAGACGACCTGCTCCGACAAAACCGCGGGAATCACTTCGCCCAGTGGTTGGCCCGGTCGCATCAATCGCAGATCATCGCCATCATCCTGTAGATCACCGGAGTAAGGTCCAAGCACCGGGACTTCGGCGGGCACATCGTGACGAACGCGAAACGCCTCTGGATCGCTACCCACGACGACGACATAACCACCGGCTGGAATCACCGCGTCCGCCGGGAACGTGTATTCCACCGCGCCATCCAGTCGCCAGGCCGCCGCCGGATCTCGCGTCGCTGCCCAGCTCGATGGCCTCTCCGGATCGGTTGAACAGTTCAATGAACTCATCCTCCGCCGCGACCGGGTGGTACATGATCTCGTGGAAGACGAGCGGACCGACCAGCGGTGCGGAGTTGGGATCGCCGAGCGTGTTAGTCGCCAAAGCCACAAAGTCGACCGTATCGTCGCTCTTGACGTGCCGGCCTTGCGTGACGTCCGGATCGGCGGCACCGAACAGTGCCGTTGCTCGAAAGCCGGTGACACTGCCGACGGCATCCGGTGTCGACAGATGGATTTGGCCGCCCTGGTCATTCAGTGAGAAATTGTCGCCGAAGTGCGTCTGCTGATCGAAAACGACGAACCCGTCCGGTTCAATGAGCGTCCCGGCGGGAATCGAATACTTGTTCAACTGTTGCGCATCATCACTCAGGTACCAACCACTCAGATCGAGCGGTCCGCCACTTGTGTTGTGCAATTCGATTTGATCGCCGGTGGGTTGGCTGGTTCGGGTGAGGACTTCGTTGATGACAATCACTCCAGCATCCAGGCCGGCATCGGGAAAACCAGGGGACCCGCCCACAAAGTGACTGGCACGCCAGCGTGGACGAAGAGCGCCACGCGCTGCGCGCGACGAAGGATCATCGATCACCAACGAGAAACCTTGTCCATCGGTTGACGCATACCACGCATCGTCGTAGCTGAAATCCAGGATATTCACGCGGTGTGGTTCCGGCAGCCTCAGCAGCAGTTCCTCGCCGCCGTTGCCCTAAGCCGCCGGAATAGACACCCGCCACCGGCACGGACGACCCGTAGCGAGCTTGGAACTTGGTCAGGTCTCTTGACGACGACCGTGTATTCCTGGGGCCCCAACGACATCGCGGGAAAGGCGAAATCGACGCCTCCTTCCAGTCGCACGCCGAACAGATCGAGCGGTACGCCGGAGACATTCTGCAGTTCGATGAATTCCAGGTCCCCATCGCCAAGTGGGTTGTACATCACTTCCGTGATCCGCAGACCGTCCACCAGCGCCTGCATTTGGTCGAGTCCGCCGCTTTGCACGGATGCATCCAGCGCCGCTCCAAAGACGATATCCGAGCTATTGGCGTCGTCCTGATGCGCCTCACCCGCCAGCACGTTTGTCCCCGGCACCAGTAATTCCGCCGGTATCATAAACGACTCGAAATCCGCTTCGCTGATATGCCGATTGGCGAACGTGTTGTAGTCGATGTCGCCGCCAGGCATTCCGACTCGCGCCACCTCCGTACCATTCAGGTAGAACACGGCACCGTCATCGATCACCGTCGTCAGTTGCAGGTCCGGCGACCTGGCTGATGTCGGCATCCAATTGAAACGTCTTTGCGGAAGTAGTAGGTCGTATTGCCTAACGTCAGTTGTGTGCCCTTGGGTGCCGGCAATGGTTCGTTTTCGAAGTGCAGCAAGCCGGGTCCCGCGGGCCAGGCGGAATCGTCGAACTCGGGATCGCGCCAAGCGGTGCCAAGGTCGGTCCCGGATTGCTCGTAGCGAAACGAATCCGTGATCTCGAACCAGCGAAACCAGTTCGCTGCCGGTGAACGGATTGTCGACTCCCGGATTTGGCAGTGATGAAGTCGACGATCGTGACTCCACCGTTGGGAGCCAAGCCTTGCGAAACGTCATCTCGCTGGGGGCCGAACAAGACTTGATCGATCCGCTGCGATGTCGCATCGAACGAGCCCGATCTGCTCCCAGCGTCGCGGACAATCCGAAATTCAGATGATCCGGGCCGTCTTCGCGGATCACTGTCGGCAATCAGCACCGCCAGTCCCTGCCCGTCGACGAAGCTGAGCGGCGGAATCGCGTGTCGATCGGGCCAGCTCGTGGGATGATCCGTCAGGTGAAGCCCACCCAACGCAACGGGAGCCGGGTCCGGGTTGTAGAGCTCAATGAAGTCGTTGTTGACGGAAACATTCGGCGCGGCGAGCCATTCGTTGATCCGCAGAAGGTGGGGATCGCCAAGAGCGATCGGCTGAATTCGTGACCGCCAAGTGTGGGCGTTGTGAGTGTCCATTGACCTTCTGCATCACGACCGATCGACCGATCCGGAATCTGCACGCCAAAGGCCACCGAATCGACCAGCGCGCCGCCGCTTGTCGGGGCTGTCGAACAAGGAGAGGCTTTCGCCGTCGCGGCTCAGTCCGAATCCCAAGTGGATTCCGGAAGTTCCGTTCGCGTCATCAGCATAGACCAGCAGATACTCCTCCTGGTCCGATCACGGTTCCGGCCGGGAAGACAAATCGGCGCGGTCGCGACGGATCGTCAGTCAAGCTCATTCCCGAAAGATCGGCCGGTTGGTCGCTGTCGTTGTACAGTTCCACGACGTCTGGCAAGGTGCCTTCGTGATTCACGGCGCCCGGCGTTGTCCGCTAGCAGTTCGTTGATCACAACGCGGGACAACTGCCGGTCTACGGTCCATGTTCGCGACGCAGTTCGCATTGGCCTCCTCTTGCCAGGCTCCGGCGACATTCTTTCCGATCACGAAGACCGTAGTAGGTACCGTCTGCCAGATCGTCCAGGACAATCGGCGAGCTGATTGGCTGTTCGTCGCTGAGCGGTCCGTCGTTGATTCGGAAGCGGTAGTGCGTAATCCCGGGACCGCTGACCGTGAGCGTGGCCGATGTCGCTCGAGTCAGCGCGGGCGGTTCCCCGTCCGATCGATGCGCCGGCGGGAACTCGTGCCCCCATGTTCGACCCGTTCGGACCGGTGCCAATCGCTGGTGACCCGGAAAGTAAACCCAAATCCCCCGCCGTATCGACGCGTGGGTCTCCCGTGAGGTTGCCCGTTCCCAACGCCAGTTCGGTAGGATTGACAAACGAGAAGTCGACGGTCAATTGGGTGGACGGTTGAACGGCATCCACAATGGTCGCCGTATCGTCAAAGAGGCTTCCGGAAATCTTCGCTCCGCGCCCGGGACCGCTGGTCTGGCCGGGCAGATCGAAATACAAGGCAGACAAGCCCGAACCGACGACCGTGTTCTGGGCGAAATCCATCCAGGCGTTCTCTTTGACAAGCGACACGTGATCCACATCGCGAAACAGGTTACGAACGACCGTAAAGTTGCCGCTCGAAGCCGAAATCACATTCGATTGCCCCGGGTCGTTGTTGAATTGATCCTTATGAAAACTCTCGAATCGGTTTCCCTCAATGTACGCGTCCCCGGTCAGATCGAGGGCGTCATCGCCACCGCCGACGAACACGTTGTGCAGAATCTGGGGGATCGGATTCGGCTGTCGTGGCGCATCGAAATCGATCGCGTCGTTGTGCCCGGTGATATGACCGAAGGTATTGTGCTCGATCACGAACTGGCCACCGGCGGGAATCCCCTGCCCCCAGATGTGCTCGCTGAGATTATCCGTGGTCGGGGCCTGTCCCGGCTCGAAGATATCGGTGAATTCGGAATGGCGGACAACGAGGGAGGAGTTGATGCTGCGAATGCGTCGCCGATCGGTGTGATCCAATTTGACGTGATCGAGTTCCAGTTGTCGAGTTTTGCACACCGATCAAACCGTCGTTTGTGACGCCATATTCAACGACGGCGTAGTGAATCCGGTTGTCGTGGCGACTGTTTAGGAACTGCAGTCCATTCCAGGTGCCCCCGACACTCGGCTCGCGCGTGAAGCGAATCTGCTGCGCATCCGTTCCTTCGGCGATCAATTGCCCGCGAATCGTCAATTGGGCTCCCGGCGCAAAGAACACCGTCGTTCCGGGTTCGATGGTCAGCACCGCATCACTGGCGAGCGTGACATTGCCATTGATCCGATAGGGTCCGTCGTCGACCGTCCAAGTCGTGTCGGCCGCAATCGTTTCGTTGATCTCCTGCAGGCTGCCGGTGTCGCGCCACACATCGATGTACGTTCGTTGTGTCTCTGCGCCGTCGCCATCCAACGCCGCACCAGCAAGCGATTTACGCCCGGGACCAGTTGCACATCATCCAGGCTCCACCGTCCGGTCTCGCGGGTTCCATTCGGCCGATCCGCCCATTGATGACGATCGATCGAGTCGCAATGACGTCCGCTTCGCCGCGCAGACGCACGGTATCTCCAGCTCGTTGTCGGCAGGCCACCGACCTCGGACAGGTTGGCGTTGGCCGTCAGCTCGCGCGGGATGCGACCAGTACATAGTCGGCGCGCCGTTCGAGATAGCGCACCATGCTGCTGATCTGGTTATCCGAGACAACGTGTCCCAGCATCTGTTCGATCGCAGGGCGGATCTTGTCGCTGGGCAACACGTTCTCGATCAAATCCACGAACTGCGCATAGAAACGCGGCATCACTTCCGCGTGACTGATCAATCGGCTCGAGGGCTGGCACGTTTAATGCGGAAAAGATGCTGCCGCTCACGTCGTTGAACATCCCGTCGAGATCGTACGGAACCATTTGAAACCGCGTGTCGTTGACGCCGCGGTACATCGCGTAATCGTCTCCCTGCGGGTCGCCGGTCAGCAGGCTGAACTCCGAGTAGCCGGAAAGCTCGATCATCGCGATCGTCCGTAGCCACTGGTCGATGTTGACAACCTGTTCGACTTCATCCAGGTAGGAATCATCGGGCGTATTATTCAGGACATCCGTCAGCTGGATTACATCGGAGTAATCCGCTTCGGCGCGGTTGGTCCGTTTGACATAGCTGACGTAGACCGACGGATCTTCGCCAAGATACTGCAGTCCGGCGCCCAAGTCCGCCGGGAGGTCCTTCGTTGGCACGGCGGCCGAGATAGCCATTTCCGCCACTGTCCTGCGGAAAGTGGCGATCGGCCCAGTCGGCATTCAGCACTTCGACGTAGGCGTAGTACCTGCCGTTGGCCAGATCCACGCCGTTATCCAGGCGGCGGATCGGCATGGCGTCGGCAATCGCCACTCCCGCCATGGCGAACAGAGCGCTGCCGGCGATCTGGTTCTGCGGGTTGTTGGAATTGATGTTGAATTGCGTCACCCCCAGATACGGCCGATCTTCGGGAATGTTGATCCGATTGTTGGGCGGATTGTTGTTCCGTGTTCCACTACCCCGGTACCGCACGCCGACGTTGTAACGCACTTCCGTCCGCCCGCCCGAACGTGCCGATCAAAGTGGCGTTCATCTGCGCGTCACTGTTGCGGTTCATCGTGCGGAACTGCTCACGCTCCGGCCACGGTCATGATCGTGCGGAACAGCGTCACGTCGTCGGAACGCGGCGTGTCATCCACCTGGTACAGCAGGTTCGCCTCCTGCTGCCCCAGATCATCCGTCGGCCCGGGCGACGTGCGTGCCCTTCCTCCCGGATCCGTTGCCTGGACGTAGAACTCCACGACCGTGCCATCGGCCTGGGCGGGCAGGATCGCACCAAAAACTCCGTCCTGCGCATCTCCATCACCATGAAGACCATCGTCGAACATGGGCAACTTCGGCGAACGGGACCGGATTCATTTGGCTGACTCGATAGATGCAACAGCGGCACTCACCCCAGAGGATTCTTCATCGACCATCCGCGCCGTCACCGATGACCTCGTCGGCGGACTGGGGGATCATCGGTTGATGCGCGACATCGACGATGGCCGGTGCGATATTCGTGGCGGAGACATCGTTCCAGGTTCCCGGCGTTCCGCCGTTCTGCTGGCTGGACGTCCAGTTGTGTGCCAGCGAGTTATCGTGGGAATAGTTGATCAGCGAGAGCGATTTCCCGTCGCCATCATGCTCCGCTTCCCACGTCCATCCGCGCACTCCGCGATCCAGTGGGCCGCGTCGCCGCATCGCCCAGTCGCCGGAGTCGGCATAGCTGACGATGTCAACGCTCGCACCAAACGGATCCTGGATTTCGATTGTTTCGCCGCTGTTGCTGAGCCGCCCCTCCCAACCAGCGACGACATTCGTCACATCCGGGTATGCTGCGGAAAACGCTTCCTGGTTTGCGGCGACAACCAGGTGTTCTCCCGGATCGAGGGTGACACTGGGAAAGGTGAAACTTGACACCTCGGCTGATCTGGTAATCGCGCAATCCGATCGGGAAATCACCGGCGTTGACGACTTCGAGCCATTCGTCGACATGCTGACCCGAAGTCGGGTGGTACATGACCTCGCTGATCATCAGATCAGCCGCCAACAGGTGCCGAGGCTCAAGATGCTCCAAAACGTGCCGGACGGTGACCGCTTCGGGCAGATCGTGCCGAATGCATCCGCCTTCGATGGTTCCGCAACGGACTCGTAATTCGCGGGGCTCGCATGCCAATTCCCTCCGATTGAGCACCAAACCGCAGATTCCCTCGGGGAATTTGCTCTGCCGGATGCGCGTAAGTTGTCTTCGGAAAAACTGCTGTCGATCGGGCCGCACCCAATCAGCAGTAGAGATGTGTTAAATGGAACGCCTCTTCTCGATTTTCGGTTGCGTTACCGGTGATCATCCGAGCAGTTCAGCCCGGACGATGTCGTGACGCGAACCAAATCCCGAGCCAACCAATTACGAACACAAGCGACGTGTGCGGCTCCGGAACGATCCGAATGGAGCCGTCCGTAATCTGTGCCTCTATTCCGCCAAAGTCTGTCGATCCGTCTCGTGTTCCGCTGAGAACAAGATCGTACGTGCCCTCCAGAAATCCGGTCGTGTCCACCGTGATCGTTGCCAGCAATCCGTCCGCGGCGACCCAATCGTTGGGCGCCGTTTCGGGAGCGGTCGTAACCGTTTGAACCCAAAGTTGTGGAGACCGCAGGCTGTCAACCTGTCCGCTGTGATTGCCACTGAAAATCGTTTCACTAACCAGGTCGACCGCGGTGATATGGGGCCCCGCAATCTCGCCGTTGATCGGCGGGTGAGGGCCTCCGTCTGCGACCTGAACTCGAAAGTCCAAGCCTTGCACAAGCTCGCCGCCCGATACCGTAATGGAAATGACTTGTTCCGGCAGGTCGGGTAACAGGCTGTGACTTCCCACGATGATGATCGGCGCAGCCGGACACGCCTGCGTGGCCAACGCCAGCAAAAGCAAAGAGAACCATGTGCGCATCGCCGTCATTGAATTCGATCTCCCCGAGCAGAAAGATGGGCGGTCTTTCCCGAATGGCCCCATGAAAGCGCCACGACCGGCAACATCCGGTCGCGAAGGATCCGATTCGCCTTCGCCTGTCGGACCGCAACGCCGCTCCCTCAACCATCAAGCCCTGCACCGAACGATGCGAGGAGCCGTCATCGTCAAAAGCGGCAAGTCGCCGCCTGCGCATGCAGAAATCTACGGCCGGACAAGAATGGGAAGCTGCCTCAGAAGACAAGCGGAATCACGACAGTCGCAGAGCGTCGTCTCGTGCCGCCTTGGCACATACGATGACGCGATCAGCGACAACCCCAAAGTCGCCCACACTCCGCCCTCACGAGCAACTCCTTGGAAGCAAATCTTTGAGAAGAGATTCCTTTCCGACAAACGCGTACCTTCTCGGAAACAAATCCACCCTAATTGGAAGGGCTTTCCGTCCCGCTGTCAACATGCGACCTGGAAAACAATAGTCCGCCGATCATTCGGAAGGAAAAGCAGCTCCCTGCGCACTACTGTTTGTCGCCTTGCTCTTGTACCAAGGTACTTCGTCGCCCGCTGGCGTTTATTCCGCGGTTCGCAAAAAAATATGGCAGCCGCAAGATCACTCTACGGTTGCGGTTTCTGCATTCTTGATCAGCTTCTGCTTGAGCAAATTCCATGCCTGGGCAGACCGCTTCAGGTTTTCTCGGGGATCCCCCGCAATGCCGTATCCCTGCAGCCCGATGGGGCCTCGGTAGCCGCTTTGACGCAGCGTCACTAGGAACTGGGCGACGTCGTAGGAACCGGAATCGAGTGGCTGGATGAGCGTATCCCAACCTCTTTCGGTTGTGTTGCCCGAATCCGCGCCATTGATCGTTACCTGAAACAGGTACGGCATCGCCTGCGCAAGATGCTGATCGAGATTCTCTTCGCCGGTCGTCTTCAAATGGTGGCAGAGATTGAACGTCACCCCCAGATTGCGGCAATTGACCTTTTCCGCCACTCGGACCGCGTCACTGACGGTTTCCACGTAGAAGCCGGTGTGAGGATACAACGCGATATCCACTCCGTAGACATGTACAGCATTCGCCAGACGGACGCAGAATCTTCACGGCCGCGTCATCGCCGTTGTGGGTTGTGCGATCATACTGCTTGCTGGTCACAAACACCCACAGCATGGCACCGGTCCCTTGAAAGATCTGGGCCACTTCCTCCAATGCGTGGTCGTATTCTTCCGCATCAAGACTCACGCCAACATATGTATTGAATACCCGCAGTCCCTCCTTTGCACATGCGTCGATGTACTCGCGGCAGATTCTCGGTTCCCCCGTGGCCGTAGCCGTCGTATCCAAGCTGCTTCAACAGGGTAGCGACCTGCTCGGGGGTGCGCTCCTTCCAGTTCCACACGTTCGTATCCATGGCATAGAACGGGTAGACGGACGATTCGTGCGGTGTCTGGGCTGGCAATGGGACGTGGCAGACCGCTACTGCGACCAAAGCGAGCAGGCCATACTGCATTCGTTGACGATCGAATCATGTTATCACCATTGCGTGCTCCCAATTTTGCTCTTCGGAGGCGACGTGGATCACCTATCGCGTAAGATCACTACGGTCCGGCCCACGTGACGTCCGTGGAGCATTTGTTGGATCTTGTCAGAGAGTTTCGTTAAACCGATAGTTTCCCCGACAACGGACAGGGAGTCGCGCGTTGACCGTTTGGGACAGCATATCCCACACTTCCGGCCGTTTCTGCATCGGGAAACACACGGCATCAATTCCTCGTAGCGTCACGCCACGCAGAATGAACGGATAGACGCTCGTGTTCACTTCTGCACCAGCGACAACGCCGCACGCCGTAACGCAACTCTCGTGCTTCATCGACTTCAATACTGACGCCAGCATCGAACCTCCGACGGTATCGATCGCACCGGCCCACGTCGCCGAAAGCAAGGGGCGATCGTTTCCGTCCAACACGTAGTCCCGACCCACAACGCGCGCGGCTCCCAGTTGCTTGAGCCATTCCACTCGTTCCGCTTTGCCGGACACGGCCACCACGGTGTATCCGAGTTGGGCCAGCAGCATGACCGCCAGGCAGCCCACACCACCTGTGGCGCCGGTCACCAGCACCTCCCCCTGATCCGGCTGAACGTCATGATGCTGAAGAGCACGCAGACTCAGCCCGGCGGTGAGACCGGCCGTCCCGAGTGTCATGCTTTCACGAAGCGAAAGCCCCGGCGGAAGCGGTAGAGCCCATGCAGCAGGTACCCGAACATATTGCGACCAGCCTCCCCAACGTTCGACCCCGAGTTGGCAACTGGTGATCAGAACCTGATCACCTGGGCGAAAAGCGGCAGAGTTGCTCTCCACCACCGTTCCTGCGGCATCGATCCCCGGCACGTGAGGCAGCTTCTTGACGACACCTGGATGCGCTTGCGTGGCAAGCACGTCCTTATAGTTGATGGAGGAATAGGCCACTTGGATCAGAAGATCACCCGCAGGCAAATCCATCCACGGACGATTCTCGACGCCGGTGTCGATCTGGTCTTTGCCGGTCTTTTTGACGAGGTAGCAACGGAACGTTTCGGGTAACATCGGCGTCCCTCTTCGGTTTCAGATATCCTCGACCCCGGTTCGGTTCACGAAATCAAGCGGTATTCTGTAAAGCAGGATTTCACCACGGAATGCGCGGAAGGGAATCACGGCAGCAGGCCGCATGCGAAAGTACAAAGCCCCTGCTGGAATCGCTGCCTTCAGGTTATGGGCTGCATCATCTGGGCGAAAGCCCACTGCGTGATCTCTTGCCGGTTCCCGTGAGGTAGTTTCACGATCCTTGTCCCCGGCCGACAGAGCGGGAGAGGGACACGGGGCGGGGCGGCAGCAGGCGGAGGGCAGGACGCATCCGTTTCTTCCTGTCTCCAAACAGCTACAATGGAGCCTGCTGGAGATTCCTTCGACCGATTGTCACCTGTGCAGGCAATCGAACCTCGGAAGTTCGCAGAGCAGGAGCCATGACCGATGTGTGAATCGATTACCCGCCGTGACCCGAGTGTCGATCGTCGTCGATTCTTGTCAACAAGTGGTGCAGTCGGGGCGGCGGGATTGCTGTCGACGATTCTACCCCGTCACGCCATGGCCAGGGAGCTGGCAAGCGTTGCCGAGCGACCGAAGGATCCAGCACACGTGTTGGTAGCTTTCCTGTATCCCCCAGCCGACGTCGTCAATGCAGGCAAGATGGAAGACGGCTGGCGCGGCCACCATTGGTTCACTTGGCCGGGCAATCAATTCCAGCCAGAAGAACAGGAACGGAAGTTTACAACGAAGATTCGCGAGTTGGCCAAAGCGGATGGCATCAACGTGGAATTTGCCCCGAAGGCGATCTATCAGGAAGCCAAGGTGCAGGAGTTCATTCAACAGTCCCAAGCGAAGCAGCCGGATGCTGTTCTGATCGTCAACTTCTGGAACACCCTCTCGCAGGCGGCTTTTCGGATGGCCACGGAATCGGCGCCGACCGCCATTGTCTACCACTCTGTTGGATCCAACCACCAGCTTCCGCCGGATGAACTTCGCCATGCCGAGGGTCTTTACTACATTCACTCGATTGAAAACTGGGATGAAATTGCGCGCGGCTTGCGCGCCGTACGGGCCAAGAAGGCTCTCGCGCAGAGTCGACTCCTCCGCATTGCCGGGAACGTATCCTCCACATCGCACCATCCGGAGAAGGGGCTCGGGGTCGATGTCGTCAGTGCGCCGGCCGAGGAGTATAACGCGCTGTTTGATTCGCTAACCCCCGACGATGCGATCGTCAAAGCGGCCATGGATTTTAAGAACCAAGCGAGCCGTGTGATGGATGTCGATGACGAGTACTTCGTGGAAGCGATGCGGGCTCATCAGACCGTTGGCAAGATGATGGAAAAGTACGAGGCCGATGCAATCACAATCGAATGCCTCTTCCTCAAGCATCGCAAGCCGTGTGTCAGTTTTGCGATTCGCAACGGGGAGCTGACACCCTGCGGCTGTGAAAATCACCTAGATGGAGCGCTCTCGCTCATGGTGGGGCGCTGGCTACTCGATCGTGCCGGGTTCCTGCACAACCCGGAATTTGACACAAGCGAAAACCGTTACTTTGGTGCACACTGCACTTGTGCTTGGAAACTGCATGGCCCCGACGGCGCGTCCCAGGATTTCCTGGTACGTCCGTTCTTCCATCAACTGCCCAAGACACCCGCCTTAGACGTGCAATGGACGCCCAACGAACCCGTGTTGCTGGCCAAGTACCTCTCCGAAAAGAGGACGATGTGCTGCTGGCGCGGAAAGGTGCTCTTTTCGCCCACGTCGCCGCCCACCGGCGGATGCGCTACCCGCGTCCTCGTGGAGTTCGACGGCATGGAAGATGTCTGTGACACCTACTGCGGGCCCCATCCCATTCTGTTTTGTGGCGATGCGAACGATGCCCGAAAGATCAAGGCCTTCGCTCGCATGTACCGCATGCAGCTGGAAGGAAATGTGTAGATCACTCCAGTTCTCGAATAAGGACCCGTTCCATGAGCCAGGACGATGGGAACACGAAAGACACTTGGATGCACGATGCGCTGCAGCGAGAGGATTGGGATGCGGTACGACAGCGAGTACTGAACGAACCGGATTTCGTTTCCGCGCACGATTGCATGGGCAATACGCCACTCTTGGCAGCCATCAATGTGGACTGCCTCGAACTGGTCGAATTCCTGCTGCAACATGGTGCGGATCCGAATGTGGCGGTGGCGGATGGATACACGGCTCTCCTGACGGCCATCGAGAGTCAGATGCCGGCATCGAAGGAGATCGTCGATCGGCTGATCGCGGCCGGAGCTGACATTCATTTCCTTGGCGTGAATGGCTGGTCACCATTGCACATGGCCGCCGCGCGAGGCGAATTGGACAAGGCGCGCCGCTTGGTCGCGGCCGGTGTGGCGATCGATCAGCGGAAAGAGATCGATGGCGAAGAGACGCCATTGATGGAAGCAGCGTACGCGGGGCACCCGCAGATGGTGCGTTACTTGTTAGACTGCGGTGCCGATCCGACCTTGCAGGATTCAATTAACAACAACACGCCACTCGAAATCGCCCGCGCGGCAGCCCAAGGCGCCGACCAGGAAGTCTACGAGTACCTGAAGAAGGAGAATTTCAAACTCGATCCGGAGGAGCTTTTCTCAGATGCGGAATTGCCATCCGATCAGTTGGAATTCGTGGAGTCGCTCCTGGAAAATGTGGATTTGGCGGAATCCTATCGCCAAAACGCCGATCAACTGGCCCGCGATGGTGACCACGCGGGTGTCATACAGATTCTGACAGAACACGCGCAGGCGTAACCGCCGTGCCGCGCCCGACAGATAAGGCTAGATCCATCGCATCAAATCCAGATCGTGGCGGATCCCGCGACCCCCGCAAAAGCTAAGATGGAACTGGCGCGGCGATGGAAGTCCGAGCTACAATGGACCGGCGGTCCGCGCGGGGCAATCGATAGGGATGAATTTGACGGTTGTCCGTGATTCCGTGGGGGGCAGATCCTGACGATCGACCGGAGTCCTTGATCCGGCCACGCTGGTGACGATGACCTGGCCATGCAAGGCGAGGCGAGCCCGAGCGACCGCACGGCAGAAAGCAACTTGACCCGTATTCTTGGGAGAACGTCGGATGAAAGGCATCAACGGCGTGATGATGCAGTTTTTTCACTGGTACAGCCCCGCCAATGGGACGCTGTGGCAGGAAGCAAAACGGCACGCGTCGGAATTGGCCGAAGCGGGATTCACTTCGCTCTGGCTTCCACCGGCGTACAAGGGCACGGCCGGAGCGGCCGATGTCGGATACGGCGCGTACGACCTGTACGACCTCGGCGAATTCGACCAAAAGGGCTCCGTGCGCACCAAATACGGAACGCGACAAGAGTATCTGGATGCGATTCAGGCTCTCCATGACGCCGGCCTGCAGGTCTACGCCGACACCGTGCTGAATCATCGGCTGGGCGGTGACTCGGCCGAATCCGTAATGGCGACTCCTTTCCCACAGGATGACCGACTTCATCCCCAAGGCGATCCGCGCGAGATCCGCGCCTTCACGCACTTTCACTTTCCGGGTCGGCGCGGAAAGTACTCGCAGTTTGAGTGGCGCGCACGCCATTTTGACGCGGTCGACTTCGACGAACGAAGCCCTCATAACAAGAACACCGTCTACCTGCTCGAAGGGAAACAATTCGATGATCACGTCGCCCTCGAGCGGGGCAACTTTTCCCACCTGATGGGAGCTGACCTCGATTTCCAGCACGAAGAAGTGCGCGATGAGGTTACCGCGTGGGGCAAGTGGTATCTGGATCAAACCGGCGTCGATGGGTTCCGACTGGACGCCGTCAAACATATTTCGTCCTGGTTCTTTCCCCATTGGCTGGACCACATGGAGAAACACGCAGGCCGCGAGTTGTTCACCGTCGGCGAATACTGGACTCCCGATCCGAACGAGCTGCATGGGTACCTGGACCGACTGGGCGGACGAATCACCGTGTTCGGCGTGCCACTGCACTATCACTTTCACTATGCCAGCCGTTCCGGCGGTCACTACGATATGCGACGGATGCTGGACGGCACGCTGATGCGACAGCGAGACCGAGATGTGGTGACGTTTGTCGAGAATCATGACTCGCAGCCGCTGCAAGCACTGGAGTCGGTCGTCGAGCCCTGGTTCAAGCCGTTGGCTTACGCGCTGATCCTGCTGCGGCGCGAGGGATACCCATGTGTGTTCTATCCGGACTACTACGGAGTGGAGTACGAGGATCGGGGGCGCGACGGAAACCTGCATCGAATCGTGATGCCTTCCCATCGGTTTCTGATCGACAAGTTTCTGTACGCTCGCAAACACTACGCGTACGGACCGCAATTGGACTACTTCGACCATTGGAATCGTATCGGCTGGACACGACACGGCGACGAAGAGCACCCCAAAGCGATGGCAGTGCTGTTGAGTGACGGGCCGGAAGGAGTCAAATGGATGGACGTCGCTCGCGTCCACCGACGGTTCATCGACATCACGGGACACATCACCGAACCGGTCGTGTCCAACGAGGATGGCTGGGGCGAATTCCGTTGCCGCAGTGCATCCGTTTCCGTGTGGGTCGAAGAGTAAACCGCACACATCCAACCGGCACGTGCTGATCCGCCGGTACGCCCACTTCCAACCAACACCCGCGAATCCGTTGTGGCTCACATTCGCCGGCCGCGCGCAGGTCTGCATTCCTGCCTGGGCACAGGAACCCGAACGCGGTAGCGACCGGCGGCGGCATGGCAGCGGCTTTCCCGCATCCGCAGGGCGCGGCCGTGCTCACTCGCCGGCCGCCTCGAACATCGCCAGAATATTGGCTGGCGGTACGTCTGCCAGAATATTGTGTACCTGTTGGAAGACGTAGCCTCCCCCCGGCCGCCAGATGCGGTTTAACTCGCGAACGTTCTGTCGGACATCATCGGGGGATCCGTGGGGCAACACGTCCCGCGTATCGCAACCACCGCCCCAGAACAGGAACCGATCGCCGTAGGTCCGTTTCAGATCGTTGGGATCCATGCCCTGGCAGGTGATCTGAACGGGGTTGAGCGATTCCAAGCCGGCATCGATCAGATCATCCAGCAGTGGGGCAACGCCCCCGCAGCAGTGCAGATGGACGTGTACGTGCGGCGCGATCTCTTTGACGCGCCGCCACATCTCCGCATGACTCGGCTTGTAATACCTTCGATACATCGCCGGAGACATCAAGGGGCCGTTCTGCCCTCCCAGGTCGTCGCCGAACAGGATGATGTCGATGTACGGCCCCACGGCACCGAGCCATTTTTCGAGTCGCGCCAGATAGTAATCACACAGAGCTTGCGAAAGTCGCTCACAAGCTTCCGGATACAGCGCCATGTGAGTCAGGTAGTTATCCATGCGATACAAGAACTGAGGCACTTCAAACAGGTTGCCACCAAAAAGCCCCATGATGGCGCAATCCGTCGATTCGCGCAGTGCCCGTGCTCCGGAACGCAGTTGCCGCAATCCGTCTTCTGTCAAAGGGAGGTGCCCACCCGGCGATGGAACGGCAGTCCACATGCTGTGAGCGAAAGCGTCGGTCAGTCCCTGGCTGGTGAATTCCTGCTCATCCGGATTCTGATCCAGCCAAGGCCAATCGATCTGCTCGAAGTAGAGGCACCCCTGTTTCTGTACGCCCAAGTCGGTGCCGTCGGTGGATTGCAAGTACCAATCGTCATCGCGTTGCTGAACGCGTACGTAAGCTGGAATCTTGCAGGGCGTTCCGTCGGGCAACACCCAGTCTTGCCAATCCGTTGGCTTCTCGTAGAAAGCCTCGCCCCAATTCCACCACGTCGGCGCCCAACACTTCCCTCACTTCCGGCTCGACGATCGCCAACTGCTGGATCATGTCATACACGTAGATCTCGCCGCTGGTGATGCCCAACTGGCGTTTCAGCCGCGCGTAGGCAATGGCCGCGATCCCAGAAGAACGATGTCCCCCACAGTCGATCGGAGCGCGATCCGTTTCCTCGTGTCGAAACGCCGCCAGAACTCGTTCGCGTGGCGTCATGGTCGGTTCCTCGCTAGTCGACCCGCTGAAAATCTCGTTGCCGGTCACGACTTCTCGAACAGCACGCGGCCGGAAATGTCACTATCGATTCAAGTCTGCCCGTCGAATGAGCCTCGGCGAGCAACGCGAAGCCGAGGAAATCCGGGCTTCCGGAGGTCGCCCAAACGCATTGGCTGCGCATGAGACCAATGAGAAGATCCCTTCCGCTCGGTCCAGGCCATCCTACTTTTTCGCCAGCACCATGAACAGGAGACGTCGCCACAGGCCGGTGAGAATCTCGATCGTGGACATCGGTTCCACACGATGTTCGTCGGAGCGTTCCTACGGCGCGTACTCACGCCGCTTGCTGATCGCGCTCGGCATCAATCGCCGCAATCACCGGCTCTTCAGATACCGATCGGCGAAATCGCAATAGACTTTCCAATCGGCCGCGGTCATGTCATGTTTTCCGGGCCGGATGTGATAACCCATGGTCTTTCCGACGAGCGTGTTGACGGGTGGCATTTCGCGGGTCTCGATGCCATCCACGCCCAGCAGTCGATAAACGGCGTCCGCTTCGCGGCACGCAAGAAACTCGCCGCGCGGGTCAGCCCAGCGATCCTCTTCCGCGCTACAGACCAGCACAGGACGTGGTGCGATTAACGCAATCAACTGATGCTGATCGATCGGCAACGCATCTTCGTTGTTGTTGTATTGAAGAAAGTTGTCACAGAACCAATGCGGGAAAGACGTGTTGATCTTCCCCACGGTTTCGCCGAATCGACGACGGCTAAGAGCAGCGCCACCACATCCGGAGTTGTTAGAGATCACCAGTGCGAATCGCTGATCCTGCGCCGGCCCAGAGGGCGGTCTTGCCGAGGCGTGAATGCCCCAGCACAATCACTCGTTCCTGATCGATATCGGGATCTTCCACCAGGTAATCCAGTGCGCGGCTAAGTCCCCAGGCCCAGGCAGCGATCGATCCCCATTCGTCCGGCGAAGGCTGGGTTTGCCCTTCCTGATAAAACAGCGGATGCACACCATTTTGAAATCCGTCGTCGAAATCAGGATCGATGTCGCCGTAGTAGATCGTGGCCACGGCATAACCGCGTGGCAATACCTGTTGCAGCGGCCAGCGCGAAGCGACTCATCGCCGCGTCCGGCCTCCGTGGCGCGATGATCGACCACGCCCTCTCTATCTGCGCCGCGCATCCAGCTTTCGGGTAATCGCACTTGGTGGTCGTCGACAATCGAATGGTTTCCGCCGAAGTTCAATCCGAGGAATGCCGGCACGGGTCCCTGCGCATCGCGCGGCAGGTAGAGCAGCAGTTCCATGCGGGGTCCATCCTCATCGTCACTCAAGTAGATCGTGACCTGCTTCCGCCGGGCAGCGCCGCCGAGTGCTTCCGCCGAATCGTCCCACACCTGCCACCGTAGCGCTGCAGGACGGCCCGGAGATCGACCGTACATCTCCCGCTGGAATAGCGTCAGGATCTCCGGGCGGCGCTGCTGCCACCAGGTTTGGGCGTTCGTTACGCGACCGCCCCCGTTCATCACCAAGGGATCGGGCAGAGAGTATTCCGGCACCTTGCTCTCGTCATAGTTCGGTTGAGCCGGCTGGGCGTGGGCCGTAACCGCCGGGCCAATGGCCATCAGCAAACCGAAGTGGACCGCAATTATCAGATTTCGCACATCGTTTCTGGCAGCCATGGGAGTCTCCTGATTCTGAGTTGGATGTTGCGAACAGCGGAAAGGACATCGTCGATTGTGACGAAAAGCTCGGTCGGTTGGGAGACACTCGCCGGCATCAGACCAAAAAAGGCGAGGCAACTCGAGGTTGCCTCGCCCTGGGACATCCAATCTGGTCGGAACGTTTCTCAGCGTGCGGCGAGCTGGCTGGTGATTTGCAGACCGAGCAGCTTGACCATTTGGTCCACATACGCCAGATCCGCCTGGCTGAGCCGCGTCCGGGGAACGGTCGAGAAGCGACCGTTGTCCTTCAGCAGCCGGACATGGCTATCGCTGACCTGCACCAATTGGCCCACCGTCTGGTAGTTGCCCGTGTTGTCGGTCCAGATGCGGAACGACATCGCGGACGCCGGACGGCTCGCGACGCTGGGTAGCAGCAGAGACTTCTTGGTTCTGGCTTTCGTGCGAGCGTTTGCCGAACAGGTCATCCAGATCATCCGACTCTCGACGGGAGCGGCGTCGTCCGCGGGCAGTTCGTCGAGCGGAAGCAGATCGTCGGCGGCCGGTTCGTCAACAGCCGGCGTTTCGGTCGGTGTCGCGGCATCCAGATCGCCGAATAGATCGTCCGCCATCGGCTCTTCCGCCGCCGCGGCTGCTGGAGTACCGGCATCCGATGCATCCCCGAATAGATCATCGAGGGCATCGGCACCCTCTTCGCTGGGCACGTCGGCCGGAAAGCTTCGTCGAGTGCAGGAGCAGCGGCATCGGTCGCCGGATCCGAAAAGATATCGTCGAGGGAGTTGTCGCGTCGCCGGCGCCGTATCGGCAGGAGGCGTGACCGCGTCCGCAGCCGGCTCCTCCCCGAAGATGTCCAGGTCGTCTTCCAGCGGTGCGGGCTCCGTTGCTTCCATGGCTTCCTCGGCCGGCAGCGTCTGCGTCCAGGATCGGCTCTTCGTCGAGGGCCGGCAGAACGACCGGTTCGTCCAGAAGGCCCGACGATCATCCTCCGCCGGCGGCTCCGGGACGTCGACCGGCGTCAGCTTCCTCCACAGCCGGTGTCGGTTCTTCGACCGTCGGCGTGGGTTCCATGATCGTCGGTGTTTCGTCCGTACTCGGTGCCGATTCCATGGGATACGGCTCCACAATCGGTTCGCAACCGGTCGCCATCTCACAACTATCGGTGACGACCGTTTCGCCAATGACTGTCTCGCCACCGACGACGGCGCAGCAGCTGTCGGACACGGCGAACAGGTTGGCAGTTCATACACGACGGAAGACGGGACGTGCAGGTGGAGCATCCGCAGTCCACCGGAGCCGGACAGCACGTTGTCACGATGTGCAACTCGCACGGGAGCACACACCACCGGCGGGCACCGGTGACGCAATCGACCCCAAAGCCAACACGCCTGGGTCGTGTCGAAGCTCAGCAAGGTGACAACGGTCGCCAAGAAGGCGATGCCAATGAGACGTCCAATCGATAACCGACGCATGGGGCGAATCCTCATCTGTTCGAAAGTGGGTTTGCAATCAGAGTTCTCGGCGCTGCCAGAACCTCTGGCAATTGTGGCTCACAGAACACGACCAAACCGATGCGAAACGGCATCGACATCCAGTGGCAACCCGGCCACCGGATGCAGAATACTCAGAAAGAACCGGCACAACCCAATCCATCCTACTTCTCCCAGCTATCTCACGCAACTTCCAACCACTTTTCCATGCAACCAGCGATGATTTCTTGGCGGAAACCGACCCAGGCCATCAGGAGCCCGCCCCTTCACGAAAGGCGTCAAAATACTGACGGGTCAGGTCCCGTTGCTGCTTCGGCAGGCGTTGGCCGGTCAGGGGGTCATCGTTCAGCGATCTTGACGTTTCGATCTCGGTCTTGATCTGCTCGATCACCTGTCCGGACTGATTCGGTCCGGTAGCGATCCCGGAGACGACCGCCTTGCCCCGACCCGGCTTGGACCGTACTTGGGAGTCGTACAGCCCGGTCTTAGTTTGTCTCCTCGGGACGATCGCCGGTCCCTCGACCTTCGCCCATTCCCATACCACCTTTTTGATTGCTCCGACCGGAGCCGCCGCAGGCCTGTCACCCCATGCCGCTGCAATGTTCGCATGACATCGCATCGCGGGCATCGGCGAATTCATTCAGGGTTTCTTCCAGCATGTCCAGCTCGTCCAACTCCTGGGCGAGTTGTTCCAGCCCTTCGGCCAAGTCGGACAGTTGTTGGGCGGCCTCCTGGGCCTGACCGTTTTGCAGGCATTGCGAACACTGGTTCAGCTTCTGCGCCACCTGACTCAACTTCTCCATTTGTTGGTCTTGTCGCATCAATTGATCGAGTTTCCGTTGGAGTTTTCCGGCTGCTTCTCGATCATTCTGCGACAGCTTTTGCTGGATCTGCTGCTCGAGATCCCGCTTCGTTTGCGAATGCCCTTCGGCTAATCTTTGCAGTTTGTCGTGTATCTGCTGCATCTGTTGCTGCAGCTTCTGTTTTTCTTCCGTGCGAGAGATCTCCTTGCCGGATCTTCTCCTGTAGTTTCTGCACTTCACTGAGCGCCGCGCGAAAATCACCATCCTTGATCGCTTGGGCCATCCGGTCGGCGGGTCCCTGGGAAAGTTCCTTGAGTTGATTGAGCTGTTTTCGCAGTTCGTCTCGGCTGCCGAGCTGTTGCTTGTCGTTGTTTAATTTCCTGGACGAGATCATTCAGTTTCACCATGGCTTTTTGGCGATCGACGTCCTCGCGTTTCCGCAGGTCCTCCATTCCTTCTTCAATTTTCTTGAACAGTTCGCCGGCTTCTTCCAGTCCCTGTTCGGCGGCGTTCTCGCGTCGTTGTTGAATCTTCTTCTTCAGGGCTTGCGTGGAATTCTGCACGCGTTTGCGGGTCGAGACAGTCGCCGCCTTCGCGGTGGTGGAGGGATCCGGTTGCGCGTCGGACAGCAGCGTCAATCCAAACACGGCGGCAGCGGCAACGAAGGGCAGCCACGCCCAGCGGCCGGCGGCAATCGGAAACTCCCGCGCGACATCGACCTGCCCCGCGCGGCGAAGGGCGTCGTTCAGCAGAGCTCGACCAGCTGGCGATTCGAGCTGTTGCTCATCCAACGAAAGACAGCTGGAGACACGTTCCTTCAGTCCGAATCGCCGGTCGATCTCAACGGCAGCGTCCAACGAGCCACGCCGACGGATGATCGTGTAAGCTGCGGCCGCCAGGAGCCCACTCGCGAGTCCGCCGCCAAGCCAACTCCAGGTCCACACGTGGCCATCGACCGGGAGGGGCCAAATCTTGCGGATGGCAACTCCCACAGCCACGACGATCAACGCGACGAAGAGACTCCACAGCACCGCCGAGAGCAACTGCTGCAGTATCAGGCGTTGTTGCGCCGATCGGACCTGACGCTTCAGATCATCCATCGCGAGAGATCTCCTGTGGCTACTCGTTCACCAAGTCACCCGGTATTATACCCAGTGAGCGGAATTGGGATGCGCCCGATGCCGCCCCCTGTTCGGGGAGTCACCGTTTCGCAGGGGAGTTCGTCAGCTGCGGATTCCTGAGCAGCGGCCGGCGTCGAGACCGGTCAAATCCACGATTTTGAGCGACGAATGATCCCCATGGCACCTTCCACTGCGTCCGCCGTTCACCTGCCGACTCCCGAGGAGCGTCCCGAGGCGGACATCCTGATCTTCGACGGCAATTGCAGCTTCTGCCGCGCTCAGGTCGAACGGTTTGCCCGTTGGGACCGCCGGCGGCAGCTCGCCTTCCTGTCACTGCATGACCCCCAGGTCTACCAGCGATTTCCCCATTTGCACCCTGACGAGCTGATGCGTGAAATGGTGATCGTGGACCGCCATGGGAACCACCACGCCGGCGCCGCAGCGATTCGCTATCTCAGCCGTCATTTGCATCGGTTGTGGCCGCTGGCTCCCATCTCTGCACTTACCCGGTACGATGCCGCTCTGGAAATGGGGCTATCGGCTGGTGGCGGGGCGGCGATACGGGCTGGGGCGATCGACGAAATGTACCAACGATAGCTGCCAGATCAATCGGTAAACGCGCTGTCATCCGGCAACGCAATCTACTCGAAGAATTCCACCGCATTGCGAAAGAGCCTGACATCCCTGGCCTTCTTCCGCCGGAGGCATGCGTGTCCAGTGGGGATGTTGCGTTGGATCGATGAAACGTTCCGGATGGGGCATCAATCCCAGCACGCGACCGGTCGAGTCACAGATTCCGGCCACATTTGCCATCGAACCGTTCGGATTCATGGGGAAACGGCAGAACTTCCGAACCGTCGGTCGCCCGAGCTTCGGGGTCCGCATAACGCAGCACCAGTTGGCCGGCTTGCTCCAGTCGCTGCAGTACGTTCGAGTCCTGCGCGACGAACTTGCCTTCGGCGTGGGCAATGGGCAGGAAGAGTCGCTCGAGATCGCGGAGCAGTACGCAGCGGTTGCCGACAACGCGCAGGTGGACCCAGCGGTCTTCGTAACGACCCGAGTCATTCCAGGTCAGTGTCGCCTGCGGGCCCTCGGCGGAATCTTCGGGCAGGAGCAACCCGGATTTCAGCAAGACCTGGAAGCCGTTGCAAATCCCCAGAATCAACTTGCCTTCATCGCGAAAGCGGGACAGGGAGTCGTACAGATGGTGTTGGATTTGTCCGGCAAAGATGCGCCCGGCCGCGATGTCGTCTCCATAGCTGAAGCCGCCCGGAATGCACAGAATCTGGTACTGCGCCGGCATGCCGGGGGATTCCAACAGTCGGTTGACGTGGGCGATCTCGGCCTGCCCCCCCGCTTGCTGAAAAGCGAAAGCGGTTTCCTGGTCGCAATTCGTCCCGGGGGCTCGCACAATCAGCACGCGTACTGCCGCCATGATGGTCCTCGGTTTCCTTCCAGGTCCGTTCGAGATGATTTCGTCGCCACGTTGCCTATCAGTTTTCGGATGACGAATTACGTCTCCGTCGTGAAGTGGTTGATCAGGACCATCGCAAGGGTGATTGCCAGGCGTCGCGCAACGTTTCGACGGATGCGGACACCACCGTGGTGCCCTGATGTCGGATTTCCAAACGGTCGTCGTCGGTGACTTGTCCCAAAGCGCCGCAAGGTACGCCGTTCATCAACGCCTCGAACTGCTGACATTCGCTGGGAGCAACCTCGCAGAGGAAACGCGAGTTCGACTCCGCCAGCAGCAGCGCCCGCCGGAGCAGCAACGGATCATCGATCGCGTGTGGCACTGCTTCGAGGTCCAGGGTCGCACCGAGGCGGCCCGCCAGAGCCATCTCGGCGGCGGCGACCGCCAAGCCTCCTTCGCTCAAATCATGACAGGCACGAACGCATCCCTGACGAATGGCCTGATGGATGGCAGCGAATGTACGCCGGGCCTGATCGGGCTGTACACCCGGTACGCGACCGCCACGTAATCCATGGATCAGGCTGTAGTGAGATCCGCCCAATTCGTTGTACGTCTGCCCCACCAAGTAGAACGCGGTTGCCCGGCTGCTTCAAATCCATGGTGACGCAGGTGGCAACATCGTCGACTTGGCCCAAAGCGCTGATCAGCAGCGACGGGGGAATGCTGATCGTCTGTTTCTGACCTTCCGCAGTCGACGAAGCTAAACTCGTTGTTCAGGCTGTCCTTGCCGCTGATAAACGGAGTCTGAAAGGCCACCGCGATGTCATAGCAAGCGAGAGCAGCGCGGACGAGCGAACCGAGCGTTTCGGGACGATCGGTGTAGCCCCAGCAGAAGTTGTCGAGGATGGCGATCCGACTTGGGATCCGCCCCGACGGCGACGGCGTTACGGACCGCTTCGTCGATGGCAGAAGCCGCCATGTGATACGTGTCGAAATCGCCGTAGTGCGGATTCATGCCGCAACTGACGACCAACCCGCGGCGCGAGCTGAGCACCGGTCGCAACACGGCCGCATCGCCCGGGCCATCATTGCTCGGGGCCGACCAGTGGCTTGACGACGCTGCCGCCCTGCACCTCGTGATCGTATTGTCGAATGACCCATTCCTTGCTGGCCACGTTCAGGCTTCCCAGGATCTGCAGCAGATCGGGGGTCATGTCCTCGGTGGCGGGCGGTAGGGGGCCAAGGGCGGTGGACTCCGGCGGTCGATAGGACGCCTGCCGCACGACGGGCGGCCGCCCGTTGTGCAGGAAGTCCATCGACAGGTCGCCCACGATCTGGTCGTGGTATTTCAGCTCCAGCCGGTTCGTCGGCACAAATTGACCGATGATCGTGGCCTCGACATTCTCCGATTCACAAAGCGCGTGAAAGCGATCCCAGTGCGTCGGCGGCACGGCCAGCACCATCCGTTCCTGGGCCTCGGAAATCCAGATCTCGGTGTAGGAGAGGCCCTCGTACTTCACCGGTGCCCGGTCGAGCCAGACCTCCGCGCCGATCTGCTCGCCCATCTCGCCCACGGCACTCGAGAACCCACCGGCGCCGCAATCGGTGACGGCGTGGTACAGGCCGCGGTCGCGCGCGGTGAGCATCACGTCCTGCACCATCTTCTCGGTGATCGCGTTGCCGATCTGCACGGCTCCGCCGGAGATCGATTCACTCTCGCTGGTCAATTCGGCCGAGCTGAACGTGGCGCCATGAATGCCATCGCGGCCGGTTCGTCCGCCGATCACGACGGCGTAGTCTCCTGCGTGCGGCTGCTTGTGCGACTTGTCGACCGGCAGCAGGCCGACGTTGCCGCAGTAGACGAGCGGATTGCCCAGGTAACGCGGGATCAAAATAAACCGCTCCGTTGACCGTGGGAATCCCCATCCGGTTGCCGTAGTCGCGGACGCCCGCGACGACGCCTTTCATCACGCGGCGTGGATGCTGCACGCCAGGGTGCAGTTGATCCAACGGCGTATCGGGAGGCGCGAAGCAGAACACGTCGGTGTTGCAGACCGGTTTGGCACCCATCCCGGTTCCCAGCGGATCGCGAATCACGCCGCCGATGCCCGTATTCGCGCCGCCGTACGGTTCGAGAGCCGACGGATGATTGTGGGTCTCGACTTTGAAGACCACGTTGTAGGTGTCGTCAAATCGCACGATGCCGGCGTTGTCCTGAAAGACGCTGACGCACCAGTCCTGGTCGCCCAACTGTCGGCGGATTTCGCGCCGTGGCCGCGAAGATCGTTTCCTTCAGCATGTTTTGGAATGTTCGTCGCCCGTTTTCGTCTTCGTAGTCGATCCGTCCGGCGAGCGTCTTGTGGCTGCAATGCTCGCTCCAGGTCTGGGCGATCGTTTCCAGCTCGACATCCGTCGGGTCACGTCCCAGGTCACGGAAGTGAGCCTGGATGGTCTGCATCTCGACCAATGTCAGGTACAGTTGGCCGGTGCGGCTCAGCGTCATCAGCTCGTCATCGGACAGCGTACGAAGCGGCACTTCGATGCGTTGGAAGGCGTACGGTGCCCCCACGTGTAAGCGGTCCAGTTGGAGCGGGCCGTGGACCACTTGTTCGATCGAATCGTTGGCGAGAATCTTACTGCAGAGCTGCTGCAATGGGGCTTCGGCAAGCGGGCCAATCCAGTATTTCTTGAAAGGTGCGCACCTCCGCGACCGGAACTTCGTAGTCGTGGATCGCCTGTTGTGCACTCATCGCCACCGGATCCATCACGCCCGGTTTGGGCAAGACGTGCACGAGTCGCCAATCGGCGGCGACCGGGACGGCCAGCGACTCGTCACCGACCGGCGCAACCACGGTCTGTTCCACGACGCGATCGGCCAGAAGCTGACTCGCCAACAGTTCCGCCTGTTCGCGGTCGATGGGCCCTTCGAGCAGGTAGCCACGTGCCGTTTGCAGGGCCAGTTGGGGGGCGATTCCCAGATCGGCGGCATCGGCGGCGATCCGCTGAGCCTCCAGGTCCGGTTTTCCAGCGGCCGGTACAATCTCAATCTGCCAGAGCATCACGTCGCTGCTTTCCTGCTGCGAGGATTTCCACTACGGCATGCTCGTCTTGCTGCCGCAAGGCTTGTGTGAACGAATCCAGCACTTTCGCAAACTCATCCAGACAGTGCAAGACACTGGATCGATTCTGAAACAGAATCTGCCGCCACAGTTCCGGTTCACCCGACGCGATGCGCGTGGTATCAAGCCAGCCGGTTGCCACAAGCGGCAGGTACGGTTCGGGCGTTGCGGCCGCGGTCAGGGAAGCGATCACGTGCGGCAGATGACTGGTTGCCGCCAACGCGCGGTCGTGCTGGGCGGGCGTCATGGAAACCACGTTCGCCCCCAGATCCGTCCAGAACCCCTCGATCCGCCGGACAGCGTCGTTGGGTGTCGTCGGGGGTCGGTGTGATCACGACCGTACGGCCGGTCAGCAATTGGCCGTCGGCATGCTGCACGCCCGCCTTCTCGCTGCCGGCCAACGGATGACTGCCGACAAAGGTCGCCGGCTCGATCGATTCGGCCCCGTGAAGCTCTTCCACGATCATCTGCTTCGTGCTGCCTGCGTCGGTAATCAGACCGTCGGCAGGGCAAGATCGAGCCACCTGCCGGACGAACGTCGCGATCGTCTCCACCGGGGTGCAGATAATCGTCAACTCGGCCCGCGCAACTCCGGCTGCCAAATCGGTCACGGCCTCGTCAATCGCCCCGAATTGCTCAGCGATCTCCAACCGGCGAGGGTTTCTTCCGATGCCGATCACACGGTTCGCCAGCCGGCGTTGTCGCAGAGCCAGACCGATCGATCCCCCGATCAAGCCAACTCCCACAATCGCCACCGTGTCCCACTTGGCTGCCACCGACCGTCCCTCAGTTTGCATTACCGATCTTTCGCATCGCTACTGGAACCTGATCGAGCGGCGGACACGATGCGAGGAGTATCCCACTTCCGCCACGATCGGTCGATTCTACTGGCTTTTGCGCGAGGATGCAGCACGGTCACACTCCGGGCTTCCGTGGAAGGCGCGTTGCGAAGCCGGAACGACAGTCCAGTAGATGGTTGGGAAAGGCGGATCGGCCCATTCGGGTCTTTCGACGACTTGCGGATCCAGGGCCGGGCACATCCCGGTTTCGAAATGTTCTTCTCTCGACACATTGGAATGAAACGCCTGGCCCAGTTCTGTGGGCGTCTCGGCATCGCCATGGACGCGGGCGTCGATGTGCGAAGGAGCCTTGCCCGTGAGGCGCAAAGCGGGTCGTCGTACCACCGGTCGCAGGTCGAGCGAATCAGTCAGGCGGTGAATCGCGGGGATAGCATCCCCGAGGCGGTGCAGGCGACGGGCGACTATTTTCCCGAGTTTTTCCGCGAAATGGTCGAACTGGGAGATCGAACAGGCCGGCTCGACCGAGTCCTGAAGCGGCTGGCGGAGCATTACGAGCATCTGGTCACGCTGCGGCGGATCTTTTTGTTGGGGATCGCCTGGCCGGTCATTGAGTTGGTGATTGCAATCGGGGTGATCGGGGTGCTGATCCTCGTGCTGGGATGGGTGGCACGGCGGACCGGCGAGAACGCCGATCTGTTGGGTTTCGGCCTCGTCGGTTTTCCGGGGCTCGTCCGCTATGTGTTCCTGCTGTCGCTGTTGGCCCTCTGCGGGTATGGGTTGTTTCTGCTCTTCACTCGCGGTCCCTTGGCGAATCGACTGGCCCAAGGGTTGATGTTCCTACCCGGGATCGGAACGAGTCTGCGCACGATGGCGATGGCGCGGATGGCCTGGACCCTCGGATTAGCGTTCGATTCCGGCGCCGATGCGCTCCAATCGGTACGACTCGCCTTAAAGAGCACGGTGAATCCGTACTACACACAGCATCTGGCGACTTTGCAGCGATCGATTCGTTCGGGTCAAGTGCTGCACGATGCGATGCGCGAGACGGGCGCCTTTCCGGAGGATTTTCTCGACGCCGTGCAGGTCGGCGAAGAATCGGGCAAGTTGAGTGAATCGCTGCTGAAACTGGCGGAACAGTACCAGGATCGGGCGCGCACCGCAGCCACCGGGTTGACCGTCGCCGCGTCGATTGCCGTCTGGCTGTTCGTGGCCATGATCTTGATCTTGATGATCTTCCGCCTGTTCGGTGCCTACATGGGTATCTTACGCGACGTCGGCGGATTCTAACTTGGCCCCGTGGGACAGCCTTCCAGGCTGTCCTGTTGAATAGACTTCCAGGCTGTCTTGTTGAATAGCCTTCCAGGCTGTCCTGTTCGATCTCCTTCCAGGCTGTCCCATTTGATCCTCTTCCAGGCTGGTGCGTGTCGCACGAACACGCAATTTACGTGGCGACGATCTTCGGAGCAGAACGGGCGACGAAACGCTACAGGGAACTGCCACGCGCTGTATCATGCCAAGATGAACGCAACTCGGCCAACCGACGACCAGCGATCCAGCGATCGTGAAGTGGGGTTTCGTTGGGCGTTACCGATTGGGATCGTGGCGCTTTGCCTCTTGTTTTTTCAGGGGTGCGAAAACAATCGGATCCAGCTAACGGTCGGCCCTTTGGCACCCTTTGCAGAGATCGACTACGACGAAGAACTGCCGTTCGACAGCGATCTGACGTATTTTTCCGTCCCACGACTGGCGTTCAATTTCGTCGGGCTTGGGTTTCTGCTTGTGATTCTGCCCTGGTATTCGAGACGCGTTCGAGGTGTCTTGGCGTCGCCGGAGGTCCGAGTAGCGATCCTGATCGTGGCGATCGTGTTTAACTCGATCCTCTATCTGCATCCATTGTGGGTGAATGCGGTCTTCTGGCCCACATGCAACGTGACGGATGTACTCGAATCCGTCTTTGGCAGCCCAACAACGCAAAGCGGCGAGCGGTGGATGATGGCTAGTGCGTCGAGGCTTTATTTCCTGATCTGCTGGTCCGCAGTAACGCTCCTGCTTTGGGTCAGCAAGTGGGTGGCACGGCGTTACGTTTTCGTCGATCCCAACCGCTGGTGGCAATTCAATTTGCAGTCGTTCCTGCTGGCCACGTTTATTGTTGGAACCGGCTTGGGGATGCTACTGCGACTGTGGCGATAAGAGAACGGCGGACGCTGTGACTCAGCGACGAGGGAACAATGACCCGCCCGTTTCGCATCAAGTGCTGCGAGGGTAAAGCCTCCCGAAGCCACCGAAGGACTTTTCCCGCGTTCTTTACGGGCGTAGGTCCGTAGATTTGAGCAGGCCGAGTTTCTTGAACTTGGGCAGAATGTTTGCGCGGCAGTAGGGGTTGCGGCGATTCTTTTCGAAGTATTCCTGGTGGTAATCTTCGGCTTCGTAGAAGTCGCTGGCAGCCGTGATTTCCGTGACAATTTTGCCTCGGAATTGGCGAGTGGCATTCCACTTCTTCTTGGACTCTTCAGCGGCTTTGCGTTGCGCCTCGGTGTGGTAGAAGATGGCGGAACGATACTGGGTCCCGACGTCGAGGCCTTGGCGATTGAGGGTGGTTGGATCGTGCAGTTGCCAGAAGACGTCGAGCAATTTGTCGACAGGCAGGATTTCGGGATCGAACTGGACCTGCACAACTTCGGCGTGGCCGGTAGTGCCGGTGCAAACGAGCTGATAGGAGGGGTTCTTCACGACGCCGCCCATGTATCCAGAGACGACCGACTCAACGCCGTCGATCCGGTCCAACACGGCCTCAATACACCAGAAGCAACCGGCACCGAGGGTGATCGTTTCCAGCTTTTTCATCGATGATTCCTCTTCGTCAACCGGTTCTGCCTGCTCGTTTTTTGGCGATTGCCGCGCGACGGTCCGCGTTTCCATTGTGGATTGGGCCCTCGCCCGCTGGGAAGGCCCCCGCAGGTCGGTCTTCGTCCCGGACGCACGGTGGCTGGAATCGCAGCCGATTCCGAGCGCCAGGCCGCCGACCAAGCACACCGCCAAGAGATGATGGTTCATCAGTCGAGTCTCCGCGGAGGTTTCATTTTCTACGAGTGCGGTACGAGGGTTTCAACTTGGAGCCGTGTGCCGATCGCTTCGCCAGTGCGGAAGTTCGTAACCCGTCCTGTCGTCCCACTAGTTCGCCAAGTGAGATGCTCAGCCCGGGACCGGCCGCTATCGCTCGGACGTAGCCCTTGGTACTCCCTCCCCTGTTATTGAACCGGGAATCCGGCCGCGTATTCACCGTTTTCACGCATATTCCTGCGTCAGCGGCTTGATCACCACCTCGGGTACGTGCGCTCGGGCGGGCAATTCGGCGATCGCCAGGATGATCTGCGCCACGTCTTCGGGCTGTAGCATACGTCCCCGGTGTTCCGGAGTCACCGGTTTGGGTCGTTGTTCGAGGATCGGCGTATCCACCTCGCCAGGGTAGACGTTTGTGATGCGGATTCCGCGGCGAGCTTCTTCCAGACCGGCGGCCGCACCGAGGCCGGTCGAGGCGAATTTGGAGGCGCAGTAGGCGATCCCGCCCAGGTCGGCCGCTCGTTTTCCGGCGATGGACGAGATGTTGATGATCACGCCATCGGTCCGCTCACGCATTTGGGGCAAGACCGCCCAGAAGCAGTTGTAGGTCCCGGTCGAGTTGATCGCCATGATTTGATCCCATTGTTCGGGAGCCATCCTGGCCATGGAGCGTTCCTTGATATTGACCCCCGCGGCATGCACCAACAGATCAATTTGCCCCAGTTCCTGCGTGGCCCATTGGACCAGCGATTCCACACTCTCGCGTTGGGAAACATCGACCGTCTTGTATTTTAGAGGGGCACCTTCTGGGGCTTGCGTGACCGTTTCCTGCAAGAGTTTCTCGCGACGCCCCGAGACAACCACCTCATATCCGTGCCCTGCCAGGACCCAAGCAGTGGCCCGTCCGATTCCGCTTCCACCACCCGTAATCAGTGCTTTTTTGGTCGCCAACGCCATAGGTTTCATCCTTCCGACCCTGGTTCTCGCGGACCGAACAACTCACACGGCCGGTCCGCATCAGTTGCGAGGGAGTAGGTTTTGGAAATAATGAGGCCGTGGTGCTCTGTCACAGGCGAAACGGAAAGGCGACCTCCGATCTTGGAATGGCCATCCGCGAGCAAGCTGCCTCATTCGCGGAATGAAATGACCAGCCCATGTCGTGACAGAGTCGTCGTACTCTTCTCCAAAGCAGATTGTGGGTGAATGACGGCAGAATACAAGCAGATTGACTGCACAATCGACATTGTGACGCCGGAGAACATCGCATTTCAATATGCGGTGGCCGGCCCGTTTCGTCGATTGCCGGCACTGCTGATGGACATCTGCATCCGTTTTGCCGTCTTGCTCGGCGGCCTGGTTCTGATGGGGATCACCGTCGGCTTTCTGGGCGTATCGGGCGAGTTGTTGTTCGCCGTGTGGCTGCTGGTGTGGTTCGGTTTGGAGTGGTTCTACGGCGGACTGTTGGAGACTTTCTGGAATGGCCAAACCGTCGGCAAGCGGCTGATGGGGATCCGGGTTTTGAGTGTCGATGGCCAGCCGATCAACGGATTGCAGGCGGTGATGCGGAACATTTTGCGGACCGTGGATTTGATGCCGTTGATTCCGCTGACTGCATGGCTGGGGGAAGAAGGTCCCTGGCTGTTGCCTACGTGCCTGCTGGGACTGGTAGCGATGGTCTTGAACCGGCGCTTTCAACGGTTGGGGGATCTGGTTTGCGGAACGATGGTCGTCGTAGATGACCGCAGTCGGATGTTGCGGCCGGTCCGACTGCAGGATCCGCGAGCATTCGAACTGGCGGCCGAGTTGCCGACGCACTTTCAGGTGGCTGGAAAACTAGCGCAAGCGCTGGCAGCATACGCCGAGCGAAGACCGTACCTTTCGAAATCGCGACGCGAGGAAATCGCCCAACATCTGGCCGCGCCGTTGATCAAGCGATTGGAGCTGCCCCCCGACACGAGTCACGACCTGCTGCTGTGCGCACTGTACTACAGAACATTCGTCGTGGACCGTTCCGCTGCGGATTCGGAGCAAACCGGGCCATCGCAATTGCTGCGGCAACCCAACCGCCAAGGATTGTCCTCGGTCGTAACCAGGTGAACCATGCAGATTGCGGAACGATTAGTCGAGCGTCGCGGTCAGTGGGTCGAATTGGAGCAGCTATGCCTGCAACTGGAGAGTCGACGGTCCCGATCAGGCTGCCTTCCGAGACGATCACGCGGTTCGCTGCGCTGTATCGTTCGGCCTGTGCCGACCTGGCGTTGGCCGACGCGTATGAATTGCCGCCCGCGACCGTTCAGTATCTGCATCGGCTTGTCGGTCGAGCGCACAATCAGCTCTACCGCAGCCAGGGTTTCGACTATGGGGCGTGGGGCAAGATCCTGTTCGAAGAGGTTCCGCAACGGATTTTTCGTGACGGATGTGTGCAGTTCGTGTTCATGCTCTTCTGGGGAGTCTTCCTCCTGTCGGCTCTGCTGGCCGCCTCGCCACAACTCTGGGCCGATTACGCCGAGCAGATCCTGGGCGATGCGATGATCGATCAACTGGAATCGAATTTCAGCCAACCGATCGGCGGTCGGAATGCCGCGATGAACCCGGTGATGGCCAGTTTCTATATCTATAACAACACGGGAATTGGGCTGAAATGCTTCGCCGGTGGGCTACTGATTATTCCGGGCGTGCTGATCACCACCTTCAATGCCGCCTTCCTGGGGGCCTCCTTCGGCTACATGGCTCGCCCAGATGTCGTGGAAGGAGTGAACTTCTTCCATTTCGTCACGGCCCACGGCCCGTTCGAATTGACGGCGATCGTCATGTCCGCCGGGGCGGGGCTGCGGCTGGGCCTGTCCTGGCTGAAAACCGACGGCCTGACTCGCACCGCTTCGCTACGCCAAACCGCCCGAGAAGCGATGCCGATCATGGGCGCCGCGATGGTGCTGTTCTTTCTGGCGGCGCTCATCGAAGCGTTCCTCTCGCCCTCCGCCGCCCCGTACGTGGTGAAGGCGGTTGTGGCCATTATCTGCAGTGGTCTGCTGATGCTGTACTTCGTTGTTCTGGGCTATCCGCAAAGGGATCCACGTGCAACTTGACCGCACCGAGATTGCGATTCGTGAACGCCGGCCATCGGAGTTGCTCGATCTGGCGCTGCGTGTCACATCGGTGTATGCGGGACCGCTTTTGCTGTGGACCGGCATCGTGGCTTTCCCGTTCGCGATGTGGAACGCGTGGTGTATTGGCTGGATGGTGCGTGAAGAGTACAGCGCGGGGAATATCTTTCGGTATTCGGTAACCATGGCGCAACTGATTATTCTGGAAGCTCCCTGGGCAACGCTCGCGACCACCCTCTTTCTCGGTCGCGACGATGTTTCAACAGCCGACGTCGGGCCGGTTCATCTTTCCCGAATCTGCGCCGTTTTCTCCCTCGCATCTTCTGGACGGAGCTGCTTCGCGGCAGTCTGATCGGAATCCTGCTCAGTCCGTGGCTCCGATCCGAGGCGGTTCCGAGCTCTACGGAATTTCTGCTGACGCTCGTTTGCGGCTATGCGTTGTTGACACGCGTCATGCGGCCGTTCATGAACGAGATCGTCTTGTTGGAACGGAATCCGTTGCGATCTGCCGATCCGCAAGCGAATCACGGTCCGTCGTCGCAGCCTCGCACTGCATGGCCCTCGCGGCAGCGAGTTACTGGGACGCTCGATAACCGTGATGATCGCATCGATCCTGCTCGCCGCTTGCCTGACGCTTTCCTTCTGGTTCGTCGCCGGAATCCTGACCAGTCAATGGCGCTGGGGACCCTTGATCATCCACCTGTTTCTGCCGCTGGCTCTGTGGCTCGTCGTGATCTACGCCACCGTGGCGCGCTTTCTGAATTACCTGGATTTGCGGATTCGTCGCGAGGGTTGGGAGGTGGAACTGCGTGTGCGCGCCGCCGCCGACGAATGGAAGGGGCAACCTGCATGAACCGTTGTTCCGCTATCGCCGTAATGCTCGTCGCCTGCACGCCCCTGTTCGCTCGCCTGGACTTCGCACCGCCGCCGACTTCGACCCGCAGTGGATCTCTCATCGACCGGCAATCTCTCGACGCATGCCAAATTCGTGCCGAGCGGAGATCTCTGGTAGGGTGGGCTCAGCTCGCATCGCGAGCGCAAGCCCACCAACACCACGGCCAGACCACCACGCCAAGAACCCTGGCGGCCTGTGTCGCACATCCGGCATCGGTGCCACGCCTTCTGGCAAAAAGGGACCTTGTGCGTTCTGTCCTCCGCCGTCATCCGTTCGCGTCAGCAGCTGGAGCCCGAGCATGGACGCTGCGAGTGGCCGAATCCGAGCCGGTGGATGCCGCCGCCGACGCACTGACGGAGGCGGCTTCGTTTCCTTGGTACGATGCGGAGACGGACGGATTGCGACCGGTGCCCTTGCCCCCCTATCAACCGCCCATCCAATCGTCCGACTGGGAATGGACCCCACCCAATCCAACTCGGCCGAATTGGCCATCGTGGCTGCAGTTTGCGGTGCGGAGCGGATTGGCCCTGATTCTGTTCGGGCTGTTACTGCTTCTGCTGCAGTATATGAAGGGCCGATCGCCGTGGTCGGCATTGCGCGGACGCAGCGACGCCGCGGGGCGTGAATCGGAGGCCGATCGCATTGAGGATTTGCCCTTTCCCATCAAGCGACCTCAAACCGACCTGCTCGGCGAGGCTCGCCGACATTATGCAGCCGGCCGGTACGGCGAAGCGGTGATCTACCTGTTCAGTTACCAACTCGTCCAATTGGACAGGAACCATTTCATTCAGTTGACCCGCGGAAAAACGAACCGGCAGTATCTGCAGGAGCTGCCCACGGCGACTCCGTTGCGTCAGACTCTGTATCAGACGATGGTGGCATTCGAAGACGTCTTCTTTGGAAAGCACGCACTGAGCCGCGAACGGTTCGAGGCCTGCTGGAATCGACTGGATGAGTTTCACCATCACGTACAACTCTTGACGGAACAGACCTGACATGTCGATCGATCGTGGGTACGCTGTCTGTCTCCTGTTGCTGCTGGGGTTATCCGCGGGTTGCCGCGATACGGTGCACACGGAATACGGGCGACGGCGAGGATTGCAGGCAGCCAACAGTCTGAATGGCACGAGTGTCTTGGCGCACATGTTCCAGCAATCGGGCCATCGCGTCAGCAGTTGGCGACGTCTTTCGCCCAAGCTGGACCGAGAGCAGGTGATTGTCTGGGTGCCCGATGACTTCGCCGCGCCCGACCAGTGCGCAAGTGAAGTATCTCGAAGCCTGGTTGAATGCCGCACCGGGAAGGACGCTGGTTTATGTCGGACGAGACTACGATGCCGCGACCGACTACTGGCAACGCATTCTGCCCGAGGCGGCGCCGGAACAGCGAATCGAGATTCGGCGTGTGTTGGCGGACGAGGTCTCCCAGCGTTGGATAGTGCAACATCAGACCTACGAGCCGCAAAGTTGTCGGTGGTTTCGCCTGCAGCCACAACGATCCGCGCTACCCGCCGGCTCCTTGCAGGGCCCGTGGCAAGAAGGCTTGGACGCGTCCCGTGTGAACCGGCCGCTGAAGACGCTGTTGCTGCCCAACGTTCCCGACGAGGCGAACATCGTGCCGCTCGTCACGACGGACGAAGAGCAGACGGACGAAGCAGAAGATAGCGCAGGACTCCGCAGGACTCCGCCCCGGACAGCGAATCGTCACTTCGATTCGAAACCTTGCTGGCGGAGGATGGCCGCGTCCTGGCGGGACGGTTCTGGCGATCTTACTGGGACGACAGTCAGATCCTGGTGGTTGCCAACGGGTCGTGGTTGCTGAACCTGCCCTTGGTCGAGCATGAGCATCGCAGACTGGCAGGGCGATTGATCGACAGTTGCGGCCCGCCGGGGCGAGTTTGCTTTTTGGAAAGTGGTCCGGGAGGACCGAGGATTTCCGAAAGCGACAAGAATCTGCCGTTGCTGGTGCGCGCGTTCACGGTGTGGCCGCTGAGTGTCGTGTTGCTGCACTTGACGCTGGTAGGAATTCTGTTCTGTTTCTGTGTGTTTCCGATCTTTGGTCGCCCGCGCAACCTTCCGGTGGAGACTGTTTCCGACTTTGGCAAGCACGTGGCGGCCGTGGGGGAACTGTTGGAGAGGCGTGCCGATGCGGAACATGCGCAACAACGCATTCAGCAGTACCACCAATTAACTTCTGGCAAGGAACGGCCGTCACGGCAGTGAGCACGGACGCGTTTCTGATACAAGGTCTGACGATGAGCGAAGCTTCGATTCCCGATGGCAACCCGTTTCAAGACGATTCGCGCGAGTTCGCCTGCCACGCCTGCCAGCGACGACTGCGCGTCCGTCGACAGCTCGCCGGCCAATCCGGTGAAATGTCCCAGCTGCGGTACCGTGCAGGATGTGCCGGCGGAGATGGGTTCGGCCACGATGCCGCCACCTACGGCCGCAGACGAGATTGTCACCGCCAGTGCCAGCGGAGCGCGGTAACAGCTCCGCCATCCCGTATGGCCGCCGAGCCGATGACCTCCGATCAACCGGTAGCGCGGCGGCGGATTGCCACGTTTGACAATCGATCCCGCCGGTCCGACGGATGGTCCGGACGACCGCAAAACGAAAACGCTGTTCGACCGCATCTTGTCGGAAGTAACCAAGCTGTATGTCGGTCAGGATGAACTGGTACTCGGAAGCCTGGTGGCCCTCTTCTCCAGCGGGCACGTCCTGATCGAAAGTGTTCCGGGATTGGGCAAGACCCTGTTTGTCCGGACAATGGGCCGCGTGTTGGGCTGTGACTTCGGCCGGATTCAATTCACCGCCGACCTGATGCCGTCGGACATCACCGGTGCCCCGATCTTCGACATGAAGACGCAGGAATTTCGCTTTCGGCCGGGTCCGGTGTTTACGCAGTTGTTGCTGGCGGATGAGATCAATCGCTCGCCCGCAAAAACCCACGCCGCACTGCTGGAAACGATGCAGGAGTATCGTGTCACGGTCGACGGCGTCAGTCACGAACTGAAACGCCCCTTTCTGGTGTTGGCCACACAGAATCCGATCGAATCGGAGGGCACGTACAATTTGCCCGAGGCGCAACTGGACCGATTCATGTTCAAACTGCTGGCCAGCTATCCTGCCGCCAGCGAAGAGGCAGAGATCCTGAAGCTGCACAGCCGCCAGGTGGACATCAATCGCCGGCTGGAGGAGGAGGTCCAAGCGGTGACATCTCCCCAGGAAATCCGAGAACTCACGCGAGAAAACAGCCAGGTGCGCGTCGACGATCGCTTGCTGGATTACATCAATCAGATCGTCCGGCTCACGCGGCAATGGCCACAGTTTCACATGGGCGCCTCTCCGCGCGCCGGCATTGCACTGATGCAAGGCGCTGCGCACGCTGGCATCCTTCTTCGGTCGTGACTATGCGGTGCCTGATGACGTCGTGCGCATCGCCCTGCCCGCGCTGCGCCATCGCGTGATCTTGACGGCGGAAGCAGACGTGGAAGGATATCGGGTCGACGATTTGCTGACCGAACTCGTGCGGTCGGTGGAGGTGCCGCGAATTTGAATCCCTGGCTGGACCTGATACAGAACACGCGGGAACTGCTGCGCGGAAATCCCCTCCTGTTGTTGGTGCTGATCACCTTGCCGTTGTTGGCCACCGCCTACTTCCGGCGCATCTATCCCGGGAAACAATTCGTGCTGTGGGCATTGCTGCCCTGTGCGCTGACGCTGCCCCTGATCCTGCATCGCGAATTGCTCTCGGTGGTAATTGCCTTGGATCTGGCCGTCGCGCTTTTCGCCCTCGCCGATCTGGTTTCACTGCCCAAGGAGCATGAGTTTTCGATCGAACGCGGCTGCCAACGAATCGCCTCGCTGCGGCAGAAACATAACGTCGTCCTGACCGTGATTCACACCGGCCATCGAGCGCGGCGAGTGGGCCTGCAAGACGGTATTCCTCAGGAGTTCGAAGTGACCCCCTCCCGATTTTCACCTGACACTGGGGCCGCGCAGTCGAACCACGCTGCATTACGAGTTCAAACCGATGCGGCGAGGGGCTTTCGTCCTGGAAATGATCTACCTGCGACTGCAGAGTCGCTTTGGGTTCTGGCAACGCTACGTCGAGAAGCCGGTTCGATCGACAATCAATGTCTACCCCGACATGAAGCAACTGAGCGAATATGCATTGCTGGCAAGGACGAACCGCTTGAGCCTGATGGGTGTGCGCCGCACGCGACGCGTCGGGCAGGACAATGAGTTTGAGCGGTTGCGCGACTACACGCTGGATGACAATTATCGGTACATCGACTGGCGGAGTACGGCGCGGAGAAACAAGCTGACCGTGAAGGATTTTCAACGGAATCAGAGTCAGCGAGTCGTGTTCCTCGTCGACTGTGGCCGGATGATGACCAATGAATCCGCTGGACTGAGTCTGCTCGATCACGGTCTGAACGCGATGCTGATGTTGAGCTATGTTGCGCTGGCGCGGGGAGATTCCGTCGGTCTGCTGACTTTCTCGGACCAGATTCATTCGTATGTCCCACCGCGATCGGGACAAAAACAGATGAACCACTTGCTGCATGCCGCCTACGATCGGTTTCCCGAGCTGGTCGAGTCACGCTACGAAGAGGCCTATCTCTACTTCGCCGCCCGTTGCCGAAAACGCTCACTGGTGATTCTGATCACCAACCTGATCGACGAGGTAAACGCAGAACAGGTTCGACAGTACTTGGGAAAACTGTCCGGCCGGCATCTGCCGTTGGGCGTACTGCTGCGAGACCATCGTTTGTTCGACGTGATGGAGATGTCGCCACCCGACGGTCGACAGCTGTATCGCGCAGCCGCCGCCGCAGAGATTCTCTGCTGGCGCCAGCAGGTCTTGACCGACTTACAGCACCAAGGCGTCCTGGTCCTGGACACCTTTCCCGAGAGTATGACTGCCCCGCTGATCAACAAGTACCTCGACATCAAAGCACGACACTTGCTGTGACGCCGGGGAAGCAAGCAGCATCTTGGATTGCTTGCTCAGGACGCCCATTTCGAGTCGTGAAAACGCCTGGCTCCCCCCACGAATCCTCCGGGCCGAGGTACTCCCTTTACGCGGGCTCGAACGCCAATCCGGATTGCAGCGGCTGAACCAATCCTGCCGATACTTGCGAATGCGGAAGGTTCTCTGGCCTTGGGTAACACGGGGGCTACGACCGCGCCACGGCCCGGGGGCTACAGCGCGCGACGCTCCCCTGCACCGCCTCGTCGCCCTTTGTGCTCGGAAGAAAGGTCGCCGCGAACGCGACAGATCCGTGCGACACGCACTACGTTGGGAATCCGCCTCGCGGTTGGCTCGGGGGAATAGAGCATGCGGCGTCGAAAACACCTAAGTATTTTCTCAGCAACTATTTCTGTCGTTGCGATTGGGTGTGGCACGCCCCGAGGCAAGTGCCGAACCGCGGCCGCCTGCCTGCTGCTGTTGCTCGTGGGCTGCCGAAACCCGAACCCCTGGGAATCACAAACGTGGAAGCTTAGCCAATCCACGAGCCCTAGCGAAAGTAGTGAAGACGAAATCAATCTGCGTCGCCTGGCGCCATTTCCAACACCTTCCCCTGCGCAGACCGGCGCGCGGGACGCTGCGAGCGACGCGGTCCGACTGGTCTCTTTTGCGGCCGATGAAGCGCCGCTTCCCAGCGATTGGGAGGGGCTGCCACCGGCGGATGCTGGAGCGCCGACCCTGCCTCCCCCTTCCGATCCCACGGTGCCCATGCCGTCGGAGGCGGCTGGGGATGGGTCTGCGGAGTTCCGACCGGATCGCTCGGGGCTGGCTTCCCCTGCGACGCGTCCCGGGCCGTCCCCGGAGGCAACCTCCGGGGAGGAAGTCCTGGTTCCCGCTGCGGGCCTCTCGGCGGCCGGCGAGCTGACCTTGGAGGAGGCGATCTGGCAGACCATGCAGGGCAACCCCGACTTGGTATCCGCATCGGCTCAATTGGCCATGGCGGATGCCGCGCTCTCCCGCGCGCGGGCGGAGTTCTATCCCAAGCTGGGTGTTTCGGAAAACTACGGCGTGACCAACAACCCGGTCTACGCCTTCATGTATCAGTTAAATCAGGGCAACCTATCGCTGGCCCAAGACTTCAATCGTCCTCCCACGATTGACAACTTCCAAACGCAGGTACGACTGGAGCACCGTGTGTACGCGGGCGAACAGCGTCTGCATGAGGAACACGCGGCCGAAGCGGGTGTATCGGTTGCCGCACACCGTTGGCAGGCGGTTCGCAACCAGTTGGTGTACCGCGTTGCCGAGGCCTACTATCGCCTGTTGCAGGCGCGCGATCTGGTCGATGTGCGTGAGGAAGCGGTCTCGCAAGTGGAGCAACATTTGGAGATCGTGCAGTCGCGATTCCGCAACGGGACGGCCGTCAAATCGGACGTGTTAACGGTCCAAGTTCGCTTGGCGGAAGTCCGCGAAGCGATGATTACCGCACGCAACCAGCAGCAGCTCGCCTGGGCAGTGCTGGCGAATGTCACCGGTTGTCCGCTGGAAACGCGACCGCTTCCGAGTACGATTCCGCCGGCTCCCTGGAATGATTCGATTGAGCAGATCCAGATTGCTGTTGCGCAGGCGATCGCGGACCGGCCAGAAATCGGCGTAGCGGAGAGTCAGCAATTAGCAGCTGCCGAGGGAATCGAGGTGGCCCGCGCGGGCAAGCGACTCGGTGTCGATGTTGTGGCCGACTACGACCTGTATACCGGCGACTTTCTGCGGGGTAACGACAGTTTCTTTGTCGGCGTGATGTTCCACCTCAACCTGTACGACGGGGGCCGAACGCAAGCGGATGTCTGTAAGGCGTTGGCCAAGGTCCGCCAAGTTCAGGCGGAGCAGCGCCGAACGCTACTCGACATTGAGCTGGATGTGCGGCGGGCCCATCTGCAGCTGGAGGACGCACAGGCTCGGCAAAAGGTCGCCAATCAGACGGTCCGCCAAGCCAAGGAGAGCTTGCGCGAGATTGAGGTTCGGTACCAGGGCCAGACGGCGACGATCACGGAATTGGTGGACGCGCAGGTCGCCTTGTCCAACGCCCGGGTCCGCCACACCAATGCACAGGCGGATGTCGAGATTGCACGCGCCGCTCTGCAACGGGCCATGGGGCGGCTGACGGACATGCTGTGACGGCATCCGTGGCCTCGTTTCGCCATTCCGCCCAAAACCGGTCTTTTCCCACCGGCCTCAAGGGGCGATGCTATGAGTATTCGGTCATCCGGGCTCGGACGGAGAGAACTCTGCCATGCGTGCGATTCACCCGCTGAAAACTCTCGGGCGTTGGCTACCTAAGCTCGTCGGCGTCGTGATCCTTGGCCTGATCATCGTGTGGATGTCGGTGGGATTTCATTCCCGTGTTCCGCCCGGTGACATTCCTTACGAACGGCCTCAGGTTGGCCAACGGCAGGTCCTTTCGGTCGAACCGTTCCGCACGACGGAAACGATCAACGCCGTCGGCACCGTGCGTCCTCGACGAAAGACCGAGGTCGCCAGTCAAATCCTGGCGATGATCCGCCAGATCGAGGTGAACCCCGGGGATCTGGTGCAAGCGGACCAACTGCTGGTCACTTTGGACGACCGCGACTTTCAAGCGCAATTGCGCGCGGCGGAAGCGGCGGTCGACGGCGTACGAGCTGACTTGGCGGTGCGACAGCGCGACCACGCCAGGTACCAGCAGATGCTGACCGAAGGCGCCGTGACACGTGAAGACTACGACCGCGTCGCCGGCATTTTTCAGGTGGCACAGGCACAGTTCCAGCGTGCCCAGCAGCAGTTAGAGCAAGCCCAAGTGCTGCTCAGTTACACGCAGATCCGAGCCCAGGAAGACGGGATTGTCTCCGATCGGTTCGCCGAACCGGGCGATCTGGCCGCGCCCGGCAAGCCGTTGCTGGCGATCCATGATCCGCAACAACTGGAATTGCATGCCAGCGTCCGGGAAACATTGGCGGCGCGCATCCAATTGGGCATGCCACTGCGCGCCACCGTGGAATCGGCCAGTCTCGACACGGTGGGAACCGTCCGAGAAATCATCCCACAGGCCGAAGCCGCTTCGCGGACCGTTCTGGTCAAGGTGACACTGCCCTCGGAGCAGGTGAGCGGGCTGTACATCGGCACCTTTGGACGATTGGAGATTCCGGTCGGTGAACTGCAGCGGACCGTGATCGACGCGCGTGCGGTGCAGACGATTGGGCAGTTGAATGTCGTCGATGTCGTTGGCGACGACGGTTCTCTCGAGCGACGCTTCATTCGTGTCGGACAGCGATTCGGCGACCGGGTCGAAGTACTTTCCGGACTGCATCTTGACGAGCGTGTTGCCGTGCCGTCCCTACCGGCCATGTCCGATGCTGCACATGCGACAAGTGGTGGAGAATGAACGAGACAATCCCCTCGCATCAAGGCGTGCTCTCACGCATCGTAGATGTCTTTCTGCGAGGAAACCTGTCGATTCTGCTGATCCTGGTGGCACTCGTCGCGGGGGCGGTGGCGCTGCTGATCACTCCGCGCGAAGAGGAACCGCAGATCGTCGTGCCCTTGGCCGATCTGCTGGTCCAGGTGCCGGGCGCGAGCGCCGAAGAGGTGGAAAAACAGGTTGCCTCGCAACTGGAGCGATTGCTGTTTCAGATCGATGGCGTCGAGTACGTCTATTCGATGTCCCGCCCTGGAATGGCCGTGGTCACCGTCCGCTTTTACGTTGGCGAAGATCGCGAAGATAGTCTGATCAAGCTGTACAACAAGGTCGCGATGAATACGGATGTCGTCCCGCCCGGGGTAACCGGTTGGGTGATCAAGCCGATCGAAATCGACGATGTGCCGATCGTGAACATGACCTTGTGGAGCGAAACCTATGATGACTTCGCGCTCCGACGAATCGCCGAACAGGTGGAGGTCGAACTGCAGGCCGTCCGCAACACGGCCCGCACGGAAATCGTCGGCGGACGGCGACGTGAGATCTCGGTGCAGATCGATCCAGAACGGCTGGCCGCGCACGACATCACGGCCTTGCAGATCAGCCAGGTATTGCAGGGTGCGAACGTCAATCTGCGGGCCGGCAGCTTTCTGCGGGATAACCGGGAGATCCTCGTGGAAAGCGGGCCTTTTCTCGCCTCGGCGCACGAAATCCAAAGCCTCGTCGTGGGCGTGCACAAAGGCCGTCCGGTGTACGTCCGCGATGTCGCCACGGTCCGAGACGGACCGGAAGAGCCGCGGCACTACACCCGCATCAGCTTCGGTCCCGCCGCGAAGGTTCATCGCGAAAATCCCCACGGGATGACCGGACAGTCCGACCACCAGGGCGAATCGGTCGCGCAGCCGGAAATCGGACGTTACCGCGACTTTCCCGCGGTCACGATCGCCGTGGCCAAGCAGAAGGGAGCCAACGCGGTCCACGTCGCTCACGGGCTGGAGCACAAGCTGCAAGAGCTGCGCGAAACCATGTTGCCTTCGGACGTCCACGCGGTGATCACGCGCAACTACGGAGAGACGGCCGACGAAAAGGTCAACGAGTTGGTCGGCGAACTGGCTTCCGCCATCGTGCTGGTCGTGGGCCTGATCGCACTCACGTTAGGCTGGCGTGAAGCGATCGTGGTCGCCACCGCCGTGCCACTCACCTTCTCGCTGACGCTGCTGGTGAATTACCTGAGCGGTTACACGATCAATCGCGTCACCCTTTTCGCCCTGATCCTTTCGCTGGGCTTGGTGGTGGACGACCCGATCGTCGATGTCGAGAACATCTATCGCCACTTGCGGATGCGGCTGCAAAAACCGTTGGACGCCGTCCTCACCGCGGTCAATGAAGTGCGTCCACCGATCATTCTCGCCACGCTGGCGGTCATCATGTCCTTCGTCCCCTTGTTTTTCATTACCGGCATGATGGGACCGTACATGCGACCGATGGCCCTGAATGTGCCTGTCGCGATGCTGATGTCGATGGTCGTTGCGTTCACCGTGACACCCTGGCTGAGCTACCACATCCTCAAGGGCCACCACGGCGGCGACGACGAAGCGTTAATCGTCGAAAACAGCCTCGTGTTTCGGCTGTACTCCGCCATCGTCCGGCCATTCGTTCACAGCCGATTGCTCGCCTGGCTGCTGGTTTTCGGAACCTTCCTGCTGTTCGTGTTCTCTTCGCTGCTGGCCGTCTTTGGTCTTGTTCCACTGAAAATGTTGCCGTTCGACAACAAGAATGAGTTCCAGGTCGTGGTGGACATGCCGGAGGGTACGACCGTGGAGACAACGGACGAGGTGTTGCGGGCACTGGCCGATCGCCTGCGGGAAGCAGCAGAAGTCACGCAGGTGCTGACGTTTGCCGGGACGGCCTCGCCGATCGATTTCAACGGAATGGTGCGACATTATTACCTGCGACAAGGACCGAACGGCGGCGACCTGCGTGTCAACCTGCTTCCCAAGGAAGAACGGGACCAGCAAAGTCACGCGATCCTGCTGCGCTTGCGAAACGATCTGCAAGCAATCGCCCAGCAACACGGGGCGAACATCAAGCTGGTCGAAGTTCCTCCGGGCCCGCCCGTGATCGCGACCTTGACCGCCGAGATTTACGGCCAGACCGGCCAGGCATACGATCAAATCCAAGCCGGGGCCCGCCATGTCCGACAGATGCTGGCCGACGAAAACCTGGTCGTCGACGTCGATGATACGGTCGAAGATGAGCAGCAGAAGTTGGTGTTTGTCCTGGACAAAGAAAAGGCTTCGCTGCACGGAATCAGCACTCGCGATATCGCCTCCACCATCCGCTTGGCTCTATCCGGACATACGCCGGGTGCGGAGTCACTGCAAACCGCTGGCCAGGGCGTGCTGCACCTTCCGCGAGAATTGAACCCCTTGCGGATCGTTCTGCGAACCGCCGAAGCCGATCGGTCCAGTCCCATCGATCTGCAGCGACTGACCGTTCGAAGTGCCGCGGGAGATTCGATTCAGATCGGGGAGTTCGGCCGCTTCGAACACGTCGCCGAAGATCAGACGATCTACCACAAGAACCTGCAACGCGTCGCGTATGTCTTCGGCGAGATGGCCGGTCGACCACCGGCGGAAGCGGTCTTGAGCCTGCAAAGTCGCTTGAAGGAGAACCCGCCCCCGGCCGGGATCGAAGTAAAATGGGCGGGTGAAGGCGAATGGAAAATCACGCTGGATGTGTTCCGCGACCTGGGAATCGCCTTCGGTGCGGCCTGTCTGGCAATCTACATCCTGTTGCTCTGGCAAACCGACAGCTATGGCATGCCGTTGCTGCTGATGGTCGCCATCCCGCTGACGATCATCGGCATTCTGCCGGGCTTCTGGTTGCTCAACCTCGTCACGAGCAACGACGTCGGCGGTTACCCCGACCCGGTGTTCTTTACCGCGACCGGAATGATCGGCATGATTGCCCTCTCGGGCTTGGCGACGCGTAACGCCATCCTGTTGATTGAGTTCGTGCATGATGAACTGCGCGCCGGGCGGACTCTGCGTGACGCGTTGATCAAGAGCGGTGCGGTACGCTTTCGCCCGATCTTCCTGACAGCCGGCACCGCGATGTTGGGCGCCTGGCCGATCACGCTGGATCCGGTCTTTTCCGGACTCGCCTGGTCATTGATCTTCGGGCTGCTGGTGTCGACCGCCTTCACCTTGGTCGTTGTGCCCGTCGTCTATTGGCTGATCTATGCCAACCGGCCCGGTCACGGTCTGCCCCGCCCGCTGCAGGATGAGTAGTGCGTGTCGCACGGACATGTAGCGTTCGTGGCGACGTTTCTTCCGAGCAGAAAGGGCGACGAGACACTCCCGGGTCGTGCTACGCGCTGCAAAAAAGGGCCACGCTCCTGTCCGTGGGAGAGTGGCCCTTGATGAACGCAGAAACAACGAGCTGCCGTTTCCCTGGAAACGATAGCATCCCTTCTCGCGACTATGCCGCTCGACGTCGACGCCACACAAGTAACCCGACCCAACCGGCCAGCAGCAAATGCATCGTCACCGGCTCCGGAACAGGCGTCACCTCGAATCTGCTCGTGCCCGACGCGGAATCGTTGGCCGACACCGTGAACTGAAACTGGGACTGAATCTCCGTCACGTCACCGGCGATGGTCAGCAGGCTGGTGAACGAATCAGCGGCAATCGAACCCGCATCCGACTTACTGAGCGAACCGACCAGATCGGCGAAACCTGTGCCGGCGTTGTAAGTAGCTTGGTACAGTCCGTCGTGGGGTGCAACAACGTTCAGAGACCCGCCGTTGCCGGGGTACGGGTCACGATCGGTCAGCGTGACGGCCGCCGAGGCGAAGGCGAACGGATTCGTCAAGGCATCGAAGTCCACAACCGCCGACGTGATGGTAAACGTGGTGTCGAAAGCCCCCGCATTCACGGCGAACTCCAGATCGACGGCGGGATCACCGTTCAGCGTCACCGAAAGATCGGAAAGCTCGGCGATGAAATCGCCGGATCCACCTTTCAAGGAAACCGACTCGTCGATCGAAATGACCGCCTGGTTGGAATCCCCATCGGGAGAAGGATCGGGCACCGTCCAAGACAACGTCGCATCACCAGCCTGGCTGGTCACATTGACGGTCACAATCGGCCCAATGAATTCGGCTTGCACAGCCGCGGGCAGCACCGTGGCAGCAAGCAATAAGAAAAGCACCATCCGCCAGGATGGGCAAGAACAAACCCTGCACGGTCTTTTCATGAGCGGTCTCCTCAAAGGGGGGGGAACATCCGTTTTTCCTCGGAATCCGGTCCGGTCAGCCAGTATCGCCGACCCACACCCATTGTCAATATCGATCCGTATGTACACCTCCGCAATCGCCCTCCACCGACGAATTCGACACGGACGGAGTCCGGGCAGCCTGCATGGGCCGGCACAAGAAGGACGCAACTCGTGGCGGTCGCGAGCGATGCGGAGAAGCCGGAGAAAATTCACCCCCATTCTGCGTCGTGAAATCACCCGCGTGAATCATCCCGCCAAACACGCGTCGCGCACCGCGAGGCAGGAGTCCCCCTCTTGAAGGTGGCCGGAATTCCGCCTACAAAAACGCGGTCAGACGGCCGATTCTTTTCCACTTGCCATTCCGCCCGCTGCCAAGCAGCGCCTACCTCGAGAAGGAGAAGACCACGATGGACAAAATCAACGTAGCGATGATCGGACAGGGCTTCATGGGCCGGTCGCATTCGAATGCCTGGGGCCAAGTTGCCAAGTTCTTTGATCCGCCGTTGAAACCGGTCATGCATACGGTGTTCGGTCAGCCGGAAGAGAAACCACAGGCGTTTGCGGAAAACTGGGGCTGGCAGAACGCATCGACGAATTGGGAGGAGTTGGTCCGATCTTCCGATATCGGGCTCGTCGACATCGTAACCCCTAACTTCATGCACGCTCCTCCCGCCAAGGCTGCCCTGGAAGCCGGCAAGGCCGTCTCCTGCGAAAAGCCGATCGCGGGGACGCTGAGCGAGGCGCGGGAAATGGCAGAAACCGCGGCCAAGTTGAAAGCCAAAACAGCCGTCTGGTTTGTCTACCGTCGTTGCCCCGCCGTCGCACTGGCCTACGAGCTAGTGAAAGATGGAGTGATCGGCGACATTCGCCACGTCCGCGCACATTACTTGCAGGATTGGGCCGACGAGTCTGTGCCGCTTGCCTGGCGTTTCCAGAAAGAACTGTCCGGCTCCGGAGCGCACGGAGACCTGAACGCTCACATCATCGACATGACGCGGTTCGTTACCGGGCAGGAAATCACGGAGATCTGCGGGGCCATTTCGGAGACGTTCATCAAACAGCGCGCAATGATGTCCGGCGTCTCCGCTGGCGGAATCGCAGCTGGACTGGAAGCGTCGTCTCAAATGGGTGACGTTACGGTAGATGACACCGTGCTGTTCCTGGCGCGGTTCTCCGGAGGCGCGGTTGCCAGTTTCGAAGCCTGTCGCCAAGCCACCGGCAATCAGAATCGCAACGGCTTCGAGATGAACGGCACGAAGGGTTCGCTGAAATTTGACTTCGAGCGAATGAACGAACTCGAATACTACGATGCGACCGCCGCACGGCGCGTGCAAGGTTGGACCACAATCATGTGCACGCATGGCGGAGACCATCCTTACGTCGCCAATTGGTGGCCCGATGCGCACCTGATCGGGTACGAGCACACGTTTGTCAACGAGGCCTACGATTTCCTTTGTGACATCGCCGGAAAGACTCCCACCGTTCCGATTCCGACCTTTGATGACGCCTATCAAACACAGCGGGTCCTGGAAGCCTCGATGCTGTCCGCAGAAGAAAAACGCTGGGTTCAAATGGACGACGTCCGCTAGTGCTTTGGCACGGCGGAGAATGGGGGTGCCACCGGCTCTGCCCGTGTGGCGTTGGCCAAGACCTGGTGGGCCCGGCACCGACGGCACAGTCAGTGCCACCCACCCCCCGAAACGGAGCAGCGACGAGGCATTCGAGACAACGTTGAGCGAGCGAGAACGAGGTGATTATGCGAACGATGACGCACAGGCTTCTCCGTACGTGGCTCGGTCTGCTCGCCGTAGGAATCATCTCGTGCGCGGCGCACGGTCCCTCGGTGGTCGTCGCCGCCGATCCGCCGAACGTTCTGTTCGTGGTCTCGGACGATTTGAGTTGTGACCTGGCCTGCTACGGAAATTCCATCGTCCGGTCACCCAACATCGATCGGCTTGCCGCACAGGGCGTACGATTTGACCGAGCTTACGTGCAGTACACGGTCTGTAATCCCAGCCGCTCGTCGTTCTTGACCGGACTGCGACCGGAAACAACTGGTGTGCTGTCGAACAACCTGTACTTTCGACGGAATCTCCCCGATGCGGTGACGCTGCCGCAGCTCTTTCGCCAAAACGGGTACTACACGGCCAGCCTGGGGAAGATCTTCCACCGCGGACTCTCGCCGGACGAACAGCGGATGGAAATGGACGATCCTCGCTCGTGGGATCACCGCTTCTACGGAACCGCCTCTTCCCTGGGTAAGACCGGTGTCGGTCGCAATTTGACCGGCGACAAGCTGGCCTGGTGTCGATGGCTCGCCGCGGAGGGAACCGACGAGGATCAGCACGACGGGCAAGTGGCAGCGGAGGCGATTCGGTTACTGGAGGAGAACCAAGACCGCCCGTTCTTCCTGGCCGTCGGCTTCTACCGACCCCACGATCCGTTCCACAGCCCCAAGCAGTACTTTGAACCCTATTCGCTCGATACACTGCCGCTGCCGCAATCGCCGGATGATCGGACTCCCGAGGTCCGATATGCCTTGCCGGGAGGTGGTTTTCAGAAGGCGTTCGACGAATTCACCGACCGGGAACGTCGTGAGTTCCTGCGAGCGTACTTCGCGGGAGTCTCCTTCGTGGACGCACAAGTCGGACGATTGTTGGAAACGCTGGACCGATTGCAGCTCACGCAACGGACGATCGTTGTCTTCCTGGGCGATCACGGCTATGAACTGGGCGTTCGCAACTGGTGGAACAAAAACACGCTCTTCGAACGCTCCTGTCGTACTCCGCTGATCATCCACGCGCCGGGCTTCGGCGGGAATGGACGCGTGAGCCGCAGCTTGGTCGAATTCGTCGACCTCTATCCCACGCTCGCGGATCTGTGCGGCCTGGCAACACCCCCGAATCTGGCCGGTGTCAGTCTCCGCCGAATCTTGGAAGATCCCGACCAGGCGGTGAAGGACGCCGCGTTCACAACCGTCCAGCGTGGCCCGGTGAATGGCCTGAGTATTCGCACGGATCGTTTTCGGTTCACGCAGTGGAACCAGGGACAGGAGGGAGTCGAACTCTACGACCACACTCAGGATCCCGGTGAATGGTACAACCTGGCAGAGCATCCCGACTTCGCAAAGACGGTTGGTGAATTGTCCGCTCGACTCGACCAGTTTCGCGAGACCTTCGTCGACCGTTAACATGCTATCGGATGGGGGAGGACGAACGCGCCCTGCGCGGTATCAGAACCCGAAACGTCCGTTTTCAATTTGCACATTTGGCCTACATCGCAACCCGAAGCGTCCGTTCTGAACGTGCGCATTCGACGTACATCGCAACCCGAAGCGCCAGCGAAGGGGTCGGTTGCGACGACCGCTCAAGATCCCTCGCTGACGCTTCGGGTTACGATGCGATGCGCCATTGCAGCCGAACGGGTATTCCGAAACGGCCCAGTGCGCAAGTTCAGAAAAGCGCCAGCGAAGGGGGCCTCGTGAATGCTCATTCGACCGGGGCATACCAAGACAACCCGAGCGGTACGACCGCGTGCTGGAGGAATCAGAACGAGATTCGAAGGAAATCAGAACAGAATTCGGCAGGGATCGTGGTGTCACGCTGACACCTTGGCTGACACTACCGTTGACACCATCGTTGACACCATCGTTGACACCATCGTTGACACCATCGTTGACACCACGTGCGTTGACACCATCGTTGACACCATCGTTGACACCATCGTTGACACCATCGTTGACACCATCGTTGACACCATCGTTGACACCACCGTTGACACCATCGCTGACACCATCGCTGACCCCTTCGCTGGCGCTTCGGGTTCGGTTAGGGCTGGACAGGTGATGGTTTGTTGAGCCGCCCGCGATCGATTTTTGAAACCCACTGGTATTGGATTCCTCTGCGTAGAACATCGTAAGGGCATTGTCATGCGTCATGAGATATTCCACTCCGTATTCGGTCGGTCGACCTGGATCCTCCCCATCGTTCTTTCGACGCTCGTGGCGACGGCCGCTGCGCAGTCGGTCCCGTGGGAGCAACAACTGCTGGCAGAGGGATCCGCTGCGCTGTCACGGGCTGCGCGGAATCAGGGAGATGCAACGCGCGGTGCGATCGTCTTTCACCGACTGGAGATGACGTGCACAAGATGCCATGTCGTCGACGGGTCCCGACCAGGGCTGGGCCCCGATTTAACGCGACTCGATCCCAAGCCGCAAGATGCGGAGCTGGTGGAATCAGTCCTCGAACCTTCGCGCGTCGTTCGCACAGGTTATGAATCCGTGACCGTGGTCTCGATCGACGGTCTCCCGACCAGTGGCCTGCTGGTTCGACGTTCACCGGAAGAGGTTGTTCTGCGCGACCTGAATCAGGATGGCCGCGAATATACGTTTCCTACCGAGGAAATTGATGAGGTAGTGACAGGCAGCCAGTCGCCAATGCCCAGCGGTTTGATGAACCAATTGAGTAGCCGTCAGGAATTCCTGGACTTGGTGCGTTACCTGATCGAAATCCGCGACGGCGGACCTGATCGTGCTCGCGAACTTCGACCGCCCCCGTCGCTGACCGCTCTTCGACTGCCGGATTACGAACGGCATGTCGATCACGCCGGTCTGATTCGCAACCTGGATGAAGAAGCCTTCGATCGTGGGCGAACGATCTACGAGCGTGTCTGTCAGAACTGTCACGGCACGCCGCAACAACCGGGCTCTCTGCCCACGTCGCTGCGATTTGCCTCCGACCGATTCAAGCACGGCAGTGATCCGTACACGATGTACCAGACGCTCACCCGCGGCTTTGGGTTGATGGCACCGCAAACCTGGATGGTCCCGCAGCAGAAGTACGACGTGATTCACTACGTGCGTGAGGCCTATTTGAAGTCGCGGAACCCATCACAGTACGCGGCGGTGGATGAACAATACCTCGCAAAATTGCCGGTGGGTGATACGCGCGGTCCGGAACCACGGATCGTGGAACCGTGGGTCACGATGAATTACGGCCCGAGCCTGATCAACAGTTACGAGGTCGGCAAGGACGGTTCGAATTTTGCGCAGAAAGGAATTGCGGTTCGCCTCGACCCCGGACCCGGTGGCATCTCGCGAGGAAATGCGTGGATGGTCTTTGATCACGATACGCTACGCTGGGCCGCCGCTTGGACCGGCTCCGGCTTCATCGACTGGAATGGAATCCACTTCAACGGGCGGCACCAGGTCCACCCGCGCGTCATCGGCGACGTCCTTGTACAGAATCCAACCGGCCCCGGCTGGGCCCATCCCGAGACCGGATCCTTTGCGGACGACGCACGAGTGCTGGGGCGTGACGGACGCCGGTACGGGCCGCTTCCACGGAGTTGGGGTCGCTATCGCGGTCTCTACCATTTCGAGGATCAAGTCATCATCGCCTACTCGGTCGCCGATACGAACGTGCTGGAAATGCCGGGCATGCTGCTGCAAAAACCGAATCTACCGACCAACGGAGCGGCAGACGCGACGAGCGATGACGCTGCTCCGGTCGTTTTCACTCGAACGATCAACTTGGGACCGCGGAACACCGATCTGGTAATGCTCGTGGCCAACGATCCGCAACAGCCAATCGATGACGGGGAAGCCGTCACACCGACGGAGCTCCGGCGACGAACCGTCCTTTCCGGCCCGGTCATTCGGCTGGGTGACGAGCAGCGCCCGGCATCGGTGCATCCGACGCCGACTGAGGAAGAGCACATCGGGGAGAACCGATCGCTCGCAATCGGCTTGTCCCGGCCGATTCCCGGATCCACCTGGGAACGAGATGGACCCCGACTGTGTCTGCGGATACCGGCCGGTCCCGAGACGCTGCGTTTTGTGCTGTGGATCGTGGCCGAAGACACACAGTTGCCGCTCGACGAAATCGCCGGCGGAATTCGCTTTTCCGACCCGGCCCCCGACCTGACCAGTCGAACGCAGGGCGGCGCCCCTCGTTGGGCCGAAAAGCTGGTCACCAAGACCGTCGCCGGCCAGGATTCGGATGCCTTCGTCGTCGATTCGCTGACTCACCCCGAAAACAATCCTTGGCTCGCCCAAATGCGGCTGACCGGTCTTGATTTTTTCTCGGATCCGAATCGGGCCGCCGTTTGTGCCTGGGACGGAGATGTCTGGATCGTCAGTGGATTGTCACGACACGCTTTAGATACGGACGAGGGTGGCGCCGATGACTCGAGGCAGCTCACTTGGCAGAGAATTGCCAGCGGACTCTTCCAGCCGCTCGGCGTCAAGATCGTCGACAACCAGATCTTCGTCACGTGCCGCGACCAACTCGTAATCCTCCGCGATCGCAACGGTGATGGCGAGATCGATTTCTACGAATGTTTCAACAGCGACCATCAGGTGACCGAACATTTCCACGAGTTTGCGATGGGACTGCAGGTCGACGCGGATGGCAACTTCTACTACGCAAAGTCTGCTAGGCATGCACTGCCCGCCGTTGTGCCCCATCACGGAACATTGCTACGCGTACTTGCTGACGGGTCGCGGACGGAGATCGTCGCCAACGGTTTCCGAGCCGCGAATGGTGTTTGCCTGAACCCTGACGGAACGTTTGTCGTCACCGACCAGGAAGGGCACTGGAATCCCAAGAACCGCATCAATTGGGTCGAGCCCGGCCGATTCTACGGAAACATGTTCGGCTATCACAACGTAACGGACGAAGCGGATGCGGCGATGGAGCAGCCCTTGTGCTGGATCACCAATTCGTTCGACCGATCCCCGGCGGAGTTGCTCTGGGTTCCGAAAAATGCGTGGGGGCCGCTCCGTGGTTCACTGATCAATCTGTCCTATGGCTACGGCAAAATCTACGTCGTACCGTTCGAAGAGCAGCGAGGCCAGAAACAAGGCGGAATGTGCGCGCTGCCGATCGACCCACTACCGACCGGCGTGATGCGCGGACGTTTCCATCCGGAAGACCGACAACTGTACGCGTGCGGGATGTTCGCCTGGGCGGGCAATGCCACGCAAGCGGGCGGTCTGTACCGAATTCGCTACACCGGCCAGCCCGCCAACTTGCCGATCCACTTGCATGCACGTCACGGTCGCTACGCGATCACCTTTACCGAGCCGCTCGATCGCGAGTCGGCGAGTGAACCGGACAACTATGCCGTCCGGATCTGGTCCTTGCGCCGCACCGCGAACTACGGATCGGACCATTTTGATGAAGAAAGCCTCACGGTCACTCGCGCCTCCGTTTCCGAAGACGGCCGCACCGTCGAGCTGCACATCCCGGATCTCCGACCGACGTGGGGCATGGAAGTGATCTGCCGCTTCCGCACAGCCGATGGCAAACCGGTGCAGCGCGTGATTCACAGTTCGATTTTCCACCTGGACGACTGAAAGTCGTCGCAGCGGCTGATAAATGATTCGCGCCGGCGATGTGGGCTGATGAATGATTCGGGCCAGCGATGTGCGGTTGATGAATGATTGGGGCTAGCGAGGTGCGTATGAATGACCGGAGGAGGATCTGCGTAGGGTGGGCTCAGCTCGCAAGGCGAGCGCAAGCCCACCATGATGGAAGGCGCAACCCCCCGCGGATTGGTGGGCTTGCGCTTCGCTAAGCCCACCCTACACTGATAAACATCCTGCTCCTCTCCTGCTCGTGCTTCTCTCCCTCTCCTGCTCCTCCTGCTCCTCCTACTCGACAATCCACCAGCAAGCGGGCCATCGGTGGGCTGGCGGTTCGCTGAGCCCGCTCTTCCGCATGTGCCCACACGACAATCGCTGAACTCACCGTCTGACACTACGGCTTAGCCTCTTCGCGCGCTTCGCTTTCCTGTTGTTGCTTTTCCGTCTTTTCGAGCTGCATGTCTGCCACTCGCTGGAATTCACGAAGGATCTCCAGCGGTTCTTCCTGGTTAACGATCGCATCCCGGTTAGAGCGGTACAAACCCAAAAGATGCTGGGCCCGCCAATGGGAAGCCTTTGCTTGCTGCAAGGCGGCTTTGGCTTTCGCAAGTTCGGCCCCGGATACTTGCCCCGCGTTGTGCTGCTGCGATACCTGTTCATATTGTTCTTCGACGATTCGCAGTGCCGAAGCTTGTTGTTCACAACGGACTTGATGCAGCATCATGTTGCCATCGTACTCCTCGGCCAACACGCGCAACTGCTCTTGCGCCTGCACGGCCCGCAAGCGGCCTCGCGTACGCATCAATTCATCATTGACTGACCGGGCAGCCATTTCGGCTGCTTCGGAGACATCGGCCAAAATTTCCTGCCGTTGCCGAGCATAGTCGCTGGGCAGCTTCTGCGGCCAGGGCTCTGCCAACAGCGGGTGGGGCCGGGAAGACGGCGGCATGGCGTTCGTCGTCTGGACGGGCGGCTCCAAGATGGGAGCGAGTGCAGACGGAGTAGTTGCGGGCACGGACTCAGGCGGTCGGGAACCGCTCGATGACGACGGAACTGGATTAGCAGTCCTCCTCGGTGGAACGGGAAACCATTGAGTTTGCTCCGAAGACTGCAGTCTGAGGATCGGCTGCGCTTGAACCAGAAGGTAAATCAGGCGATCGCCGTTGCCCAAGGGCCATGGACCGCAGACTCCCATGCTTTCCGGCGTGATCTCAACGTCTGCTTGGACCTGATGCCTGGCGATGTCACGGTTGCTTCCGGAGTTGGTTGGAGCAGTCTCGAGCGTGATTTCGGCGTCCATCGACATTTTCAAGAGACCATTTTCCCATTGTTCTGGTGAAACCGCGATGCTCAGACGACATTGTCTGCCGTCCGCGTAGATTTGGTTCTGCAAGCTTGCCTCGCGGCCGAGTGTCGTGACCAGCGTCGGGTCTGCCAGAATCCGAAGGGCGTCACCCGCGATGTACGGTTCCAGCAACGCATTGAACTTCTCACCGGCAGGCTTCACGGTCGCAGGAACACCGGTCCGGTCACGATTCGACGGCAACTCCAACTTACCGGCGATCTCGCGTGTCACATGGAATAGTCGCAGTTGAATCTGAAACTCCTTGGTAGGAACAGGGCGATCGCTCAAGCCCGAAGATCGCTCGCGGCGAAACACACGCCGATCCACATTTGGCTTTTCAGGAAGATCGATGGAAACCGGCGGAGGGTGAAAAACCGAGACGGAAGGACGAGGAACGACATGCAGCACGTCGCCCTGCGGCACCGGCAAGTTGCGCATCCCAAGTCTGCTCCGGATGCAACAGGTCCTCGATCGCGCCGATTCACGATCTGCTCGCGCTGCTCGTGTCGCTTTTCGATCCGCTGCTCGATGTTCTGGAGACGTTCGCGCAACTTTACGACTTCCTTTTCCTGCAATTGCTGACGCAAATCGAAGGCGGTGTTAACGCTGTTACGCAACTGCTGCTTGATCTGGTCACGTCGCGACGCATTCTCCGAATCGTCGCTCAGGATCCCGTGTGCTTTCGATAGTTGAAGCGATTCTCGCTCCGCCGCTTCGTACCGCTGCCGCAGCTCGCGCCGATTCGGGCCGCGGTATGTAGCCCAATGGAGATGTCGGGCGAACGGGCGGAGGGGCGGATGTTTGAGAAGCCCCAAGCAGGATGGCTGCCGAAGCAACCAGTATCCCTTGTCGCAGCCAGAGAGTAGCCAACATGGTTCACTCCTTCGTTCTTTTTATCGATTGGATTGGATTCGAGCGGTTTTGGAACGGGCCCATCCGGAAATTCCCTTGCGTATTGGCGGGTGGATTCACCAGCAGCCATCGCGTTTCCAGTTCTAACCGCCGCGTGGCAAGATCCAGTTCGCGAAGTCCCTGACCAAGACCGTCATCCCAGCGAAACGCCTCGGCGCGGAGAAGGGGAAGAGAGTGGATCAGACGCGTTCAACGGTCGCTGTGAATCTTCTGGCGCTCCTGTAACCCGGTTCCAGCGGCCGACAGCGAAGTAACCGATGGTCGGACAGAAACAAGAGTGCGCCCGCAGCAGCAAGCGCAGTGGCGGGCGGACGCCGACGCCGACCGGCTGAAGCCGTCGATGCCTGCAAATCCCTCGGTAACGGAATCGCCGTGGGCTGCTGCAAATGGGCCAAACACTGTTCCAGTAGTTGCGCAACTTCCTGAGCGGATCCGTACCGGTCCGCGGGTGACTTGGCAAGCAGCTTCTGGATGATTCGTTCGAGCCACTCCGGCACGTCACTGTTGATCTGTCGCAAGCTGGGCGGCGGGCGGTCACTGATCCGGCGCAAGACACCCATCGTCGTTCGTGCACGGAACGGGGGCCGCCCCGTGCACATGGCGTACATCACGCTGCCCAGGCTAAACAGATCGCTGCGATGATCGATCGACTCGCCGCAAGTCTGTTCCGGTGACATGTACTGCGGCGTGCCGGCCAGAATTCCGGTGCGAGTTACATTCGCATCGTCGACGGCACGGGCTAGGCCGAAATCGGAGATGCACACCCGATCGACGTCTTCCTCGAGCAGGATGTTCGCCGGTTTGACGTCGCGGTGCACAATGCCTTGGGCGTGAGCTGCCGACAGACCTTGCGCCGTCTGCATCCCAATGCGGAGGATCTCTTTGGTTCCAACGGGCCCTGCTCGTCCAATCGAGCCTGGAGCGAACGGCCGGCGACAAACGGCATGACCAGGTACGGCAACTTGTCTTTGGATTCGACGTTATGAATTGGCAGCACATGTTCATGCACGATCGCAGCCGCGGCTTGTGCCTCGCGAGCAAATCTTGCTCGCGCGGCACCGCTCCCAGCCAGGTGCGGAGCCAAAACCTTAATGGCCACCGGTCGGTGCAATTCCGTATCGAAGCCCTTGAACACGAATCCCATGCCGCCCGACCCGATCACCCGTTCCATCTCGTAGCGACCCAGCCGACCCAACATCTCGGGATGACTCGGTGCAGCAAGAAAATCCAGCGATAGTGGTTCACACGTGCCGGGCAAATCGCGATCTAGCGAAGAATCCACCGCCACGACAATCGACCTTTCGCAACTCGAGTCGAGCAGTCCTTCGTCCAAGTCCTCCCGCAGAAAATCATGTGTCTCCGACCACCAGGAATCGTCTCCGGCTAACTCCAGTAACCGAGCCTGGCAACGAGTACATGTACTCAAATGGCTCGTCACTTCGTCGTCCAAGATCTCCGCGTCGGATGTCGCCAGCAGTTGGCTCAGTTGAGCGTCATTGCAGCGCATGGTCGTAATTCCCTTCGTCGTCCTGGTCTTCGAAATCTTGCACGGTCGTCCGCAGTCGAGCGAGAACACGACTGCGTGCCACATACACCGCACCAACGGTCAGGCCCAGTTCTTCGGCCACACGGGCTGCCGATCGATCCTCCACACTCGTGCTCCAAAACGCCTGCCAGGTTGGCGGGCTGCACCTGCTCGTCGAACTTGCTGGGCAGCCCGCCAGAATAGCTGCCGCCGGTATTCCCGCTCGATCTCGGCCGACAGGTCCGCCTGCGGGTCCGCTTGCTGCTGCATCCGAAAAGCCATCGAAGACCCGCCCTGGCCAATCGGCAAGTGAGGCCGACGTCGAAGCTGATCGACCAATCGGTTGCGGAGCACTCGAAACAACCAGGAACGAAAACGCCCCGGCCCACTCGGATCCCAACTGCCGACCGCTCGAGCCACAGCCATTAACACGTCCTGCACCAGGTCCCGCGCATCCTCGTGCTGCCAGCCTCGCCGGCGAGCCATCCGATAAATGACCGGTTCGTACAACATCGTGAATCGATGCCATGCCGCCACATCGTCACGATCACGAAGTCGCAGAATCAAGCTGACGCGAGTGTCGGGAACGTGACTCATTGAATCGACTGTGGAGCGTTGCCAGAAACACCATGCACCACGCGGCGGCCGGTCGCTTTTTGCTCGGAGTCGCCATGGGGTCGCATTGATTGTCTCTGTGCGTTCAACCCAAATGCACGCAAATCATGGCGGTCGTCCGTGCCATGCCATCGAGACTACCATGAACACGCAGCCGAAGCGGATTCCTTTCACCGGTCCGGAAAAAATTTTGCGTCAAAGCCAGGCATCGCATTTTCGGCGGCGGGCAGCAACGCCGTTGCGGCGTGAGTCTGCAACGCCAGGGATTCTGGTAGGTGAAGAGCGGAACACAGCGGAGCACAGGCCGAGGAGTCTATCTGCAGCAAAGGGGGGACGGCGAACGGCCTGGGAGACGGAGGAAGGAGACAGTTTGGAAAACGGAAGAAAGGAACGGCCCGGTAGGCCACTGAACAAGACGGCCTGGAAGGCCAATGAACGAGACGGCCTGGAAGGCCATCCTACGGGGCATCCCCGTTGACAGAGCATGCTGCGAGCTGCAGGATGAGGCCTCTGCGAGCTGCTGCTTCGCTTTTGCCTTGGTAACGGAAGGCCCCTGTTGATGATTCCTCGCCTGCAACGTTCCCTCCTGCTTCTCGTGCTTGGCCTCGGCATGTTGGGTATCTCGAGTTGTGCAAAACCCAATGCCGACCGGGACGATCCGTCTGCCTCGTCGTCATCTGCCAACGGGAGCCAAGCTCCATCAGACAGCAAAATGGCCAATGAGGCGGAGCTGATCCAGGAACTTAGAAAACGGCGAATCGAACTGCAATTTGACGCAGACCAGAACCTGATCGCGGTTCTTTCTACCGATACTCCCAGCGTCGTACCGTTGACGGATACCGATTTACCGAGACTCGAGAGACTTTCGACACTGCAGCGGCTCAAGCTTTTCGGCGAACAGGTCACCGATCAAGGAATGGCCTCGATCGCCAAGTTGGCGGGACTGAAGGAACTGACGCTGGAACAAACGGCTGTCACAGATCAAGGCCTGCAAGAACTACGGGCACTGCCGAGTCTCAGCAAAGTGGAACTACCCCACAGCAAAGTAACAGATGCCGGAGTTCAATATCTATCGGAATTGCCGAAGCTGCGCTCGCTGCAATTACTCGCTTCCGCCACGAGCGACGAAGGCGTGAAGCACCTGACGCAGATGACGCAAATCGTTTTGCTCGATCTGCGAGAAACACAAGTCACGGACGCTGGACTGGCCCATCTGAAAGACCTCACTCAGATGAAAAGCTTGAAACTCTCCGGTGACGACATCACAAGCGACGGCATGGTTCATCTACAGCAAATGAATGACCTCAAGTCGCTGCAACTCGACCCGTGTGCTGTCGGTGACGACGGCCTGCGGCACTTGCTGGGATTGAAGAATCTCGAGGAGCTCTACCTTTTTCGCACGCAAATCGGCGACGACGGCGTGGCCGTACTCAGAGAGTTCCCGAAGCTGCGGATCCTGCGACTGCGCGATGCGAGGATTTCTGATGAGGGGGTCAAGCATCTATCGGAGCTGCCCGCGTTGCAGAGTCTCGATCTAAGCGAATCGCCCGTTGGCGAACAAGATCTTACGGGATTGGTAGGTCTGGCAAATCTGCAGAAACTGAACCTCTATGCCACCAAGACGAATGACGAAACGCTGGAGGCCGTCGGCCAGCTCACTTCGCTGACCTGGCTGAACCTCGACAAGACCGCCATCACGGATGCCGGATTGGCGTACCTCACGCCGCTACGAAACGTGAAGTGGCTGCACCTCGGTTCCAATCACCTCACCGATGCCTGCGTTGATCCCTTGTCACGGTTGAAATCCGTGGAAACTCTGATCTTAACGCGCATGCCGGAAATCTCCGCCGAGAGTCAGACCAAACTGCAGGAGGCACTACCGGCCTGCCAACTGGATTTTGCGCTATCGCCCGAATAACCGGAGGAGCCCGCGATGACTCGCATCTTGATGCCGATCGGCGACGCTACCGAGGCGCTCGATACCTTCTATCCGTTTTTCCGGCTGCCGGAAGAAGGTTGGGAGCTCGTCGTCGCGGGTCCAGAAGCGAGGCTGTATCACACGGTGCTGCATGAAATCCCACCCGATTCGTCCATCCCGTGGGATCTCACGCAGGAGCGGCCGGGGTATCACATTCGTGCGACGGCGGCGTTTCGCGACCTGCGATCCGAGGATTACGCAGGCCTGTTTCTGTCGGGTGGGCGAGCACCGGAGTACTTGCGCTACGACCAGGATCTGCTGCGAATCACGCGGGAGATTTGCGAAGCCGGAAAGCCGGTCGGCTGCGTCTGTCACGGAATCGAAATCCTCACGGCCGCCAATTGTATCCAGGGCCGCCAGGTTACCACCGTCGCCAAGTGCGCGCTGGATGCCCAGCAGGGTGGCGCCGACTACGTGGACCAAGAGGTCGTTGTCGATGGCAACCTCGTCACGGCTCGGACCTGGCACGACAACACCGCGCTGCTGCGGGAGTTCATTCGTCTGCTGCGGTCCGTCGCATCCTGAACGTGGCATTCGTTCTTGGACCGTGATCCTGCGAAGGCAGGGTGGGCACAGCGATGGTAGGGTGGGCACAGCCAGCGACGCGAGCGCATGCCCACCGGAAAACGCGACTGGTGGGCTTGCGCTTCGCTGAGCCCACCCTACAAGACTACAAGACGGAGCCCACGGGGCAAAGCTTGCGGCTGGGCGTATCGCGATCGTCCGCGCTGCGGAACCCACCAACGGCGGAAAACGCTTATCGATTCACGCGGCGAACCGCCTGCATCGCATTCCGAGCCATCGACTGCACAGACGCAGGGAACGCCTTGCTGGAGAGCTTTGTCAGCTCAAACATAATCTTCCGCCGAGGATGCTCACTTAAAGCATAACGGCTCTGCATCAAGGCCAAGAGTGCCGCGTCGCGCAGTTGCGAATCCGGTGATTGCAGCGCCACCAGGATGGTCTCGGCCGGCGCGTCCGTCAGGGCCAAAACCAACTCGACCAACTCCCCGTTCTCTTGCAAGCCGTGTCGAGCAACGATTGCAGCCGCGCTCTCTTGGCTGCCGCGGCGAATTGCCGAGCCAACGATCGCGGAGCGCCATGATCCGCCGATAATGCGGCGCCGATGCGGGTACGTCCTTCCCCAGGTGATCGATTGCATACTGGCTTAACGAAGGGTCCTGAATCTTTTGCAGCAGGTTGATCAATTTGCCAGCCAACACACCCACCGGACAGCTCGCATGCAATTGCGCGGACTTGTTCAGACCCCGCACGACCGCCGGAATCCCGTCCGGCCCCATCGCCATGAACCGTCGATGGGCTTTCTGACCGGCCAATCCGCGAAGCTGTCCGATATCGAATGCGATGAAGTCATCAACAATCCGGTCCTGCGGACTGTTCACCTCCAGCCGGCAAATCCGAAATGCGGCCGCAGCGGCTGGGCCACCACGGAACGATGGGCGGCCCGCACCCGGTTGCGGTTCAAATCGCCGCATACCGCGAAGGCTGCTGACTCGACGGAGGGTTGGCCCTTGCAAGTGGTTCCCAACTTGGCCTTGGCGGCGTCTCGGGCCGCGTGCTTCTCGGGCTGCGCCTTGGCCGACGAACGGGCCGGGCGTGGCTTCGCCGGCGCCTGTGGGGTTTCTTCCGGTGAGCGACGAACGGTCGCCTCCCCAGGGGGCAGAGGTTCGGGAGCGGGTATGGCGGCAGAGATCACCAGCGGCTCCTGGCCTCGACTCTGCTCGGCCTCGCCGAAGGAAATGATCAGCGAAATGCCTTTCGATCCGGATTGCCCTCGCTGACCAGCCCAGGGGCAAGTCAGGGACGCAATCAACAGGAAGCTGGTCAGATGCAGAATCAAGCTGCAGAGCCAGAAAGGCACCGCTTGACGCCATTGGCGCAGACCTTTCCCGCCGGCGAAAGCGGGGGTGAAAACGTTCGACCAACGACCGATCCATGGTGTCGCCCGCGCCACCGTCCGAGATACCGATCCCGGGATCATTGAGGCAAGTTCGCGATCCCCGGTCGGTCGGTGTGCGATTGCCCCACGGCGAAATCCTCAATGCAAAAGGAAAAACTCCCCCGGCCGCCCGTGGGAGGGTGGTGTGTCCGCTCCTTGGAAATCACACACCAATTCACTGCACCGCGGCGAATGCTCCTCAGGGGCCAAAACGAAAACGGGAGATTCCCGAACTTGCGCTGGTCCTCCTGGTTGATTCACTCCGCCGCCGTCAGTAGAAGCTGCACGAGCTCGATCGGGGGGTGGAAAACTCATCTTCCACCACCACCTTACGATTGTAAGTGCGAAGTGGGGGGAAACAAGTTAGCCGCGCCGATCAGGCGGAAGTCATCATTTGGCGGAATCGGTCGAACAGGTATCGGCTATCGTGCGGCCCCGCGGAGGCTTCGGGGTGATATTGAACGGAAAAGGCAGGAAATTGGCGGTGCCGCAATCCGGCGATCGTGTTGTCGTTCAGATTTCGGTGCGTGACAACGAGCGTGTCCGGCAGTGAGGGCTCTTCGACCGCGAAACCGTGATTCTGGGCGGTAATTTCCACCTTTCCGGAATCGAGTTCCAACACGGGTTGATTGGCACCTCGATGGCCGAACTTCAGCTTGAATGTTTTTGCGCCGCACGCCAGCGCCAGCAATTGGTGTCCCAGACAAATCCCAAAGATCGGTTTTTTTCCGAGAAGTTCCCGAATTGTCTCAATCGCATACTCGACGGGTTCCGGATCGCCCGGTCCGTTGGACAGAAAGATGCCGTCCGGGTGCGTAACGGAGGACATCTTCGCCGTGGTACCGGTGCCTGGCAGGATCGTGACTCGGCAGCCGAGGTCGTGCAGGTGCCGAGCGATGTTCCATTTCATGCCAAAATCCAAGGCGACAACATGAGGCGATCGCGCCGCCGACTGACTTTTCGGTTTCCGTCGGATCCTGCAGCACAGCCAGATTCGTTGAGTGATTCATTCCACTCGCGGGGCTCACTGGGAACCACTTCCCGAACCAGATCGCGTCCGACAAGACCGGGGCTGGCCTGCGCCTTTTCGACCAGGCGTTGGTCGTCCAGTTCTTCCGTGGACAGAACCCCGCATCGCTCCCTGACTGCGAATGCGGCGAACGAGGGCTCGAGTGTCAATGCCAGCGAGACCGACAATTCCATGTCTCTGCAGATATTCGTCAAGTTTTCCATCCGCTCGAAAATTACTGGCCAGTCGACTGTTCTCTCGGACAATGAAGCCCGCCAGATGAGGTTTCCAACTCTCGACGTCGACCTCGTTCACTCCATAATTCCCGATTTCGGGATAGGTCATCGTGACGATCTGTCCGCGATAGCTCGGGTCGGTCAGAATCTCCTGATATCCGGTCATCGACGTGTTGAAGCAGACTTCCCCATCCACCTCTCCGGTGGCACCGAACGATTCCCCGGTGAAGACGGTGCCATCTTCCAGCGCGAGTTTAGCAATTTTGTTCATGGATCTACCAATTGACATGGACGCGCACCTCGCTCAACTACCGCAGGACTCCAAGGTAGGGCAGTCGCCCGAATTTCTTGGGTGGATCGTTGATTCCTTGGTGCTGCTCGATGTACGTACCTAAAGTAAGGGGGGAACGCCTCCCGATATCCTCTTGTACGGCTGTGGGTCTTCGAGCGGAATCCCTCGGGACGCCGTTCGAGCAGCCAAATTGTGGGTCCTTGTTGCGGCGAGCAAGGGCCCATTTTTTTTTGACAGCAGGTCTTGGTCCGAAACCCGCAGCTGCTGCTCGCAAATCCTCCCCGTCGGCGACACCGTGGATCGATCCGGCGTAACCGCCCGCCAGGTCTTGCGACGACCAGAAAGGAAGAGCGGAAGGCAGTATAGCGTTCTCGCCCCATTCTGGCCCAGCGGGGGCCCGTTCAGGCCTCCTCGCCACGGCACTGCACCGCCCTCGACTGCACCGCCCTCGACTGTGTCTCCGTCAAAGGTCTTATCCGGGCTACCGGTTCGCGGCCGCTTGCGAATCGGGGGCTGGCCGAGACTGTTTTAACTCGCGATCGAGGCAGCGTCCGATCTGACGCACCGCCTGTCGAAGTCGGTTCTCGTTTTCGACAAGGGCAAGTCGCAGGAATCCTTCGCCCGCTTCGCCGAATCCACTGCCGGGACTCACGGCGACATCCGCCTTTTCCAGCAGCAACATTGCAAAATCCATGGTGCTCATCCGTTGTCGCCAGATCTCGGGAATCGGTGCCCAGACAAACATCCCGGCCTTGGGCGGCGTAACTTGCCAGCCGATCCGCCGCAAACCTTGCACCAGCACGTCACGGCGTTGCCGGTAGACTTCGGACTGGCGCTCCACCGCGGCCTCCGTATGCCGAAGGGCCACAATGGCGGCAATCTGGATCGCCTGAAACATCCCGTAATCGTAGTAGCCCTTGATCACGCCCAAGCCGCGAATCATCTCCGCGTTGCCACAACAGTAGCCCACGCGCCAGCCGGCCATGTTGTAGCCCTTGCTCATCGTCGTGAACTCCACACCGACGTCAATCGCTCCAGGGGCCGCCAGAAAACTGGGAGGTCGATAACCTTCAAAGCCGACATCCGCGTACGCAAAGTCGCTGATCACCATGAACCCATACCGCTTCGCCAGCTTCACAACCTCAACAAAGAACTCCGGCTCGACCGTCGCCGTCGAAGGGTTGTGGGGATAGCAGATGATCAGCAGTTTGGGGCGCGGGTAAAGATGCTGGCACGTGTACGCGATATTGGCGAGAAACTTCTGACTGTCGGCCACCTCCAAGGCAATCACGTTGCCCGAAGCCAGAGCGACCGCGTACGTGTGGACCGGAAAATACGGAGCGGGAACGATCGCGGTATCACCCGGCCCCATCAGGGCCAAGCACATATGCGAGAATCCCTCCTTGGACCCCAGGCAGGTCATCACTTCCGCATCCGGGTCCAAACGCACACCGTAGCGACGAAAGTATTTGCTGGCGACCTCACGCCGCAAATTCAGAATCCCATTTGACTTGCTGTAACCATGGTTGCCAGTGTCACGCGCGGCGTCCGCCAGCTTGTCGATCACCAGATCTTCCGGCGGATCGGATGGATTGCCCATTCCCAGATCAATGACATCGTTGCCAGCACGCCGTTTCTCGTACAGCACGGAATTGATCCGACCGAACATGTAGGGCGGCAGGCGGTAGACTCGCTGGGCCAACTGCACCTGGAAGGGCTGCGACGCGGAAGGCTGGGGGGCCTCCACCGGATCTATCTCGTATTCGGACATGGCCGGACCGAAACTCCTAGGCGACGGAAATCAGCGACAGAACCTCCGCAACATGCAACGCCTCTGGACACGTTGCACGGCCCGCCATGCTCGGCGGGCAAGCCCGAGGGGCCCGTCCACGGGCTCGCGTGGGCCGTCCGGGCCCGGAGGCTGCGCAGACAATCTCTAAAGGATAGACGGGAACCAAGATCCGGGGAACGGTCTCCCGGCCGAATGGCGGACAATTCGTACGCAATCTCGCCCCCAGCGGACGCGCAGATCAGCCCCCACGCGCACGCTGTGGGACGGACTTCCAGTCCGTCCCGTTGGTCGGCCTTCCAGGCCGACATTCCCAGGCCGACATTCCCAGGCCGCACGACATTCCCAGGCCCAATCCCTGGTCAAAACCGGCGAGACCGCGGGTCATTGGTTCCGGCCAGGGGACAGACCGGCACCGAGAGTTGCGCAGTGGACGGGCTGGAAGCCCATCTTACGGGACAGGCTGGAAGCCTTGTCCCACAAACCCTGGAAGCCTTGTCCCACCGGACCTGCGCGGACCGCTCCGAGCGCAAATCAGCCGGCACGCGGTTGCCCGCTGATGCCTGCCATCGACAGGAACCAGGCCGCGTGCTTTGACACCGCCGCCAAGAACTGGGGCGCGGATCAGCGGACGGGGCGTTTCCGTTGAGCCGATACGGGAATTGCCAGCTTCGGATTGCTGTGAGCCGGTTGGCCTGCCCGCCCCACTGTTGAGCTCGTGCGCGGCGGACCGGCCGCTCTGCACTGTTCCAGCCAGGAAATTGTCGATCTGTGCCGACTCGCGCAGAACGTCAAACTGCTGGGCCATCGCCAGTCGCAGTTTCTTTTCGCGGAGGTCCTTCTGCAGTTCCTCACGAACCGGATCCATCTGCCGCACCACCGGCTCCGTCCGGCCCATGTAGTACATGATCACGTACTTATCGGCCACCGCAACGATGGCCGATAGCGGGTCCTTTTTCGTCAGATTGAACGCTTCTTCTTCGATCTTTGGCTGTCCGCTGAAGCGTCGGATCGGCGGAACTTCGCCCAGATTGGCCCGCGAAACCGGTTCGATCGAGTACTGCGCGGCAAGTTCGCCGAAGAAAGTGGGATTCAGATTGGAGCGGGCCAAATCCCAGACATCCTGCGCGATCCGCTGATTGCCCAGAACGATCGCCAGCACTTCGACGCGTTCTCCATAGTTTGCCGCGAATCCTTTCTGCAGGTCATCCGCGGTCACTTCGACTTCATCGGCCACCAGCTTTTTCAGAGCGACAGAAGGCCACACCGCATCGCGAATGTAGATTTCGGCGGTGATTCCCTCCTGCTCGGTAATTTCCTGCAACCACCGGCCACTGTCGGGCTTTTGATCGGACGTGACGTATCCGTAGGCCTCCGCCGCCCGACCGATTTCCTGATCCACCTCCTCGCGCGAAACCGACTTTCCTCCCTTCTTCAGGGCCTGCTGCAGCAGTTTGAGATTGATTTCCGAATCCAGGACGCTTAGCCCGTGGCGAGCGATACATTCTTCGGCCAGCTGGCGCATGGTAATCTGTTGACCGTTGATCGTGGCGGCCACGCCCGGATGTGCCTGTTGCAGTTGGCGATCGTTGAACACGTTCACAATTTTGGCGTCGGCCTGCAAGCGTTCAAACAACTCGCCCGATGCTTCCCGCAACTGGCGATCCATGATCCGCTCCTTGATTCGCTCGTTGGCTGCCTGGCGATACTGCGGCGAGATGTGCGCAGCGGGCAATTGCTTTTCACACATCAAGATCAGGAATTGGCTCGCCACCTCCAGAACCGGGGAGATTTCCCCCGGCTTCAGGGAGAAGGCAACCTTTTCGACACCTGGATCGCCAACATGCCGCCGGATCGGTGGAATCAATCCTCGCGCAGCTGCACTGTTGGGATCCTCGGAATGCTGTTTGGCCAGGTTTCCGAACTGCTGCGGATCGGCCTTGGCCTGGGCGAGGAGCTTTCTCGGCCTTGTCGCGAGTGCTGACCGCGATCATCCGCACCTGCACTTTCGGGCCGTACTCAGATTCAAACTCCTTGGCCAGCATCTCGTTTGTGATCACCAGCTTGTTGGCCGCCAGCGAACGCAGCGCCAACGTCGGCCAGATGATATCCCGCCGGTATTGCTCCGGGGAAATGTTTCGTTCCTGCTCCAGCATCTCCAGCCAGCGATCCTTCGGCAGGCTGAAGCGGGCACTGATCCGTTCGATTTCCGCTTCAATATCTTTCTGCGTGATCTGCACGCCGCGCTGCTGGCAGGCTTGCAGGATCAAATGTTTGTTCATCAGGCTCTCGAGCACCGTTTCGCCGTAGCGTTTGAGACACTGCTGGGCCAGTTCCTGACGCGTGATCGACTGTCCATTCACGACCGCGACAATGTTGCCCTTGGCGGTACCGCTATCGGCAGAAGGCGGCGCGGCCGCCTGTCCCGTGGGAGTCGACGGAGGCGGAGCGGCGGAGTCGACCGGGGCCGAAAGCAGCAGGCAGAACACACAACCGAAGAGCACAACGAGAAGCGGAAGATGGATGAGGGCATCCATGCGGTGGCGAGACATCACGGTTCCTCCTTAAACCGATGGCGATGACAAGCTAGCGTCTATCTAGCGGGATCGGCGCTAGCCAACGGGGCGGGAGTGTACGAAATGCTGTCTGCTGGCGTCAAGACGAACTGCGGGCCGCTGGTCGGGAAGGACCTGCCAAGAACGGGGGCGAGGAGTCATTTCCGCCGTCCGCCTGCGGGCAGGCAACGACGGCCGACCCGCCGTTCGTTCGAGTCAGTCTTCGAGCACGTCCGTTTCGCGTTGCTTCGCGAGATCGGCGGCCTTGGCCTCATACTTCTTGGTCAATTCCTGGACCTCTTTACATTTGTCGCGTTCGTCCTCGCCGATGGTCTTCTCCTTCTCGGCGGAATCGGCCGCCTTATTGGCGTCGCGGCGGATATTGCGGATCGAGATCTTCGCTTCTTCTGTGAGCTCTTTGATCCGACTGACCATCTTCTTCCGGACTTCGGTGGAGAGTTGCGGGATATTGATCCGCACGACGCGCCCATCGTTTTGCGGATTCAAACCAAGGTCTCCGGCGATGATGGCTTTTTCGATCTCCTTGATGGTTCCTGGATCGTAGGGGCGGATGACGATCTGCGTTGGTTCCGGCGCACCGACGGTCGCGATTTGTTTGATCGGCGTGGCAGAGCCGTAGACTTCAACGCGCAGCGAATCGACCAGGCCGGGGTTCGCTCGCCCGGTGCGGATTCCGGCGAGGCTTTTTTTCAGCACGTCGACGGCCTTTTCCATTCGATCTTCCGCGTCCAGCAGAATTTCTTCCGTACTCATCGTCATCCTCTTTGTTCAGATCGTGATCGAGTTGCGGGGGCCCATCGCCCGATGGCTTCCTCGCGGGATGAAATCCTTTGTTTCCTTCTTCCGATCCGTCGGCTTACGTAGCGGGGGTCGACTGGCTAGAGATGAGCGTCCCGACGGCCTCGCCGCCGATCGCTCGCTCGATATTGCCTTCCTTCCGGTAATTGAAGACCAACAGTGGCAGATCATGCTCCATGCACTGCGTGATCGCCGTACGGTCCATCACGCGCAGGTTTTGCTCCAGCACCGTGTTGTAATTCAGTTCCCGGTAGAGCACGGCGTGCGGGTTTCTTTCGGGGTCATCGCTGAAGACGCCGTCGACGCGAGTGGCTTTGAAAACCACATCAGCCTCGAGTTCCAAGGCACGCTGCGCGGCGGCGGTGTCGGTGGTGACGAACGGGCTGCCGGTGCCGGCGGCGAGGATGATGATTCGATTCTTTTCCAGGTGTCGATGAGCTCGCCGTCGAATGTAGGGCTCGGCCACACCGTCCATTCGGATCGCGGTCATCAGTCGCGTATCGCAGCCGACGAATTCGAGGGCATCTTGCAGGCCGAGACCATTGATCACGGTCGCCAGCATCCCCATGTAATGAGCGGTGGCTTCGTGGATGCTGTTGTTGGCTCCTTTGAAGTGGGCGCCGCGCAGGATATTGCCCCCGCCCACCACGACGGCCATCTGGCAGCCCCGCTGCTGTGCCTGGTGAATTTGCCGAGCGATCTGGACGACTTCGTCCATCGCGATCCCACGCTCGCCAGCTCGCGAGAAGCTCTCCCCAGACAGCTTCATCACGATCCGCTTGAAACGCGGGGTCCCGCTCTTGGGGTTCGATGCGGCTTCCGGCACGCGGCGCTCCTTCTACAGTTCCCAGTGGACGAATCGCACCAACTCGGCTCCATTCGCCTTGGCGTACTCCCCAACCGTTTGCTTTTCATCCTTCACATACGGTTGCTCCATCAGAACTGACTCCGCATAGAAGCTTCGCATCCGGCCCTCGACCATCTTTTCGATGATGTTCTCCGGCTTGCCTTCTTGACGTGCGGCTTCCGTCAGAATCTCTCGTTCACGAGCGACAACTTCCGGATCGAGTTCCTCAACCGTCAGCGCCTTGGGACGCATCGCCGTGATATGCATGCAGATATTCTTGGCAGTCTCGGCTTCGCCGCCCAGCAACTGCAGCAGCACCCCCGAGACGGTCCCGGCGTTATGGCAATAGGCGCCGCATCGGCCGTCAAATCGAACCGTGCGTCCGACGTTAAAAACTTCGCGAATCCGATTGCAAAGCTCGTCTTTCTGCTCCCGCAGCGTCGTGCCTGGTTTGCTGGGCGAGGGTTGGTCGAGCAGTTCATCCGCGGTGGATGCTCCCGGTCCCTTCGCCAGTTGCTGTGCCAAATCGTCGGCCAATTGAATGAACTCTTCGTTCTGCGCAACCGGATTGCTCTCGCACTTCAATTCCACCATCGCTCCCACCGACTCATTCAAGTCGGCGAAAATGCCCATGCGGCCAAAGGTGGTTTCCCGGCCGCCGCGGCGTTCCATGGTCTTCAGGCCTTGTTTCCGCAGCCAGTCAACGGCCGCTTCCTGATCCCCATCGCATTCGGTTAACGCTTTCTTGCAATCCATCATCGGCAAGCCCGTTCGCTCGCGTAACGACTTAACGGCTGCCGCAGTGATTCCGGCCATGACTCAATTCTCCCAAAAACTCCTGGATCCAATGAGATTCTACTTCGCGGGCAACGGGTGCGGTCCGCCGATGGTGGTCGCCGAGCGACCGGCGCAACCAAGAGTGCACCTTCCGTCGGGCGGGAGACCGCGGGCCGTCAAGCAACCCGTCGCCGGGCCCGACGGAGTGCAACACACTACTCCGTCTTCTGCTCGCCTGATTCTTCGCCGTTGGACTCGTTCGACGCATCCCCGGTTGCGGCGGATGAATCGGTCGCGACTTCTTGCTTGTCAGCAGCGGATTCCGAATCGCCCTTTGCCGTGGGGGCCTCGGCGCGCCCCTGCAAAATGGCATCCGCCAACATCGATGTCACGAGCTCGATCGAACGAATTCCATCGTCGTTGCCCGGGATTGGCAGGTCGACCGAGTCCGGATCGCAATCGGTGTCAATCAAACCCACCGTCGTGATGCCCAACTTCTTGCGCTTCGCGGACGGCGTTCTTCTCCTTGCGCGGATCGATTACGACCAAGCACTCGGGCAAACGCGTCATCGTGCGCATTCCGTTCAGGTTGCGATACATCTTGCGATATTCGCGATTGAGCGACGATTGCATCTTCTTCGAGTACGTCGAAAGCTCTTCGCCAGAGCGAATGGACTCGAGTTCCTCCAGCCGTCCAAGACGACTGCGGATCGTTCGGAAATTCGTGAGCGTCCCGCCGAGCCAACGATCGCTGACGTACGGCATGTGACAGCGAGACGCTTCCCGCTCGACCGTGCCACTGGCTTGCCGCTTCGTCCCGGCGAACAAGACCTGACCGTTGCGCGAGGCAACTCCTCGCAGGTACTTCTGCGCTCGAAGCAAACCGCGGATCGTTTCGCGGATGTCGATAATGTGAATCAGGTTCTTCCGGGCGTAAATATAAGGAGCCATCTTCGGGTTCCATCGACTTGCGCGATGCCCGAAATGCACGCCCGCCTCCACCAAACGCTTCGCCAACGTTTCCGACACTCAGAAGTCTCCCCGTCGAAACAAGATCCAAGATCTTCCAACCGGCGTTCTACGCCCTGGTCGCTAATACCCCACGGCCCGCACGCTCGCCTCCGTGAGGGATCACAGCCTTGGCGATGCGGGAAACCCGCGATCGTAACAAGTCGCCTATCCCGGGTCAATTGGGCCCACGCCAGGGAGGTCTGGTCGCCTGATCCCTGTCGTCCAAGCGGAGACGAAGAGAGAGGAGGAAGACACAGGTGAATCGTGTGTGTGGGTTGCGGGCGGGGCAAGGAAGATGCGGGACGCGGAGCATGGCGGACTACGCCGATGAACGCGGAATGGAGGCGAGACCTGGGCCGGGGAGGAGCCGCCTAACGCATCGCCTGTCCCGGCGTTGAGCCCGGCGTTGAGCCGGCGGGGCACCGGTGTGGGACAAGTGGCTCTGGGAAAACAGGGCGGGATGCGGAACGCCAAGCGTGGCGGACTCGCCGATGAACGCGGAATGGAGGCGAGGCCTGGGCCGGGGAGGAGCCGCCTAACGCATCGCCTGTCCCGGCGTTGTGTGGGCGTTTTGACGCATCGCCTGTCCCGGCGTTGGGCCCCTCTCGCGGCGGGGTTTCAGGTTTCTTGTCGTTGTTGTTACGGCCAGCTACTATGGATGTACAGGAACAGTTGGCCCTCCTGCCCGATCGCTTGGCTTGTCATTTTCTCACCTCTCCCTGGGGGGCCAGCACCAAAGCTATGTCGCGACTTGCGTTCGTCCACGTGTGCTGCTTGATGACTGTCGTCTGGGGCGTATCGATCCGTCCCGGAATCGCGGTTGTCGTTTCCAGCACGCTGGAAAACACGACGCGTCCTCCCGAGGATCCGGGTTGGGACAACATCGGCACTCTCAATACGTCGACCGCCGTCTACCTCGGAAATCGCTGGGTGATCACCGCGTCCCATGTTGGACCGGGAACAGTCGTCTTCCCGGATCTCGGCTCGTTCTCACCCGATCCCAGCAGCACGTTTCGCCTGCAGAATCCGCCAGGCAGCGGACTTTCGACGCTGACCGACCTGGTGATGTTTCAATTGCTCGAAGATCCCGGGCTGCCGCCGATCGCGATTTCCGGTCAAACACCGCCCGCAGGCACGGAGTTAACGGTCGTCGGACATGGACGAAATCGTGCTGCGGAGGAAACTTATTGGAAAGTGAGAGAAGCGGGGCGGTGGACATGGACGGAGACAAGTTCCCCCAGTGACTATTCCGGATTCAAGACGATTGGCTCAAATTCCATTCGGTGGGGGACCAATTTGCTGGAAGATGACGAACCGTTCCGCTCGGAAGATGACGAGGACATCACGATTCCCGTCGAGACACTGACCAATGTCGATGTCATCGCGCTGATCACGGAATTCGACGGTAAAGACGGAAAATCGGATGAATCGATCGAAGGTCCCGACGGCGAGCCGTGGCTGGAATTCGAATCCCAAGCCGTTGTGTATGACTCCGGGGGCGGACTGTTCTACGACAATGGCGGAATGTGGGAGTTGGCGGGAATCACGGTGGCGGTCGAGGGTTTCAACAACCAGCCCGACGTGCGAACAAATGCCGTGTTCGGAAACCTCACGTTTTACGCGGATCTTCCCACGTACCGGGACCAAATTGAGTCACGTTATCAATTCGGCGATTTTGACGACGACGCGCAACTGACGGTTGCGGATCTCAACCTACTGACGGACGCCACGCGGTCCGGCCAGAGTGAGATCGCCTTCGATTTGAATCGCGACCTGGTCGTGGACGGTGAGGACCGACGGATCTGGGTCGAAGACCTCAAGGGCACCAGTTTCGGCGACACGAATCTGGATGGGTTTTTCGAAAGCCAGGACATCATCCTAGTCATGCAGGCCGGGGAGTACGAAAAGGACATGAACGGCCTTTCGACGTGGGGAACGGGCGACTGGAACGGAGATTCGGCTTTCGACTCCGCCGACTTCGTCTTGGCTTTTCAATCCGGCACCTACGAGCAGGGCCCGGAGGAAAGCGACCGTCGAGGGGCACTTGTCCCCGAGCCGACCGGCCTCATCGGACTCCTTGGACCAGTCCTTTATTGTTTGGGCCACCTTCGTCGCCGACGGCCAGCGTCGCACCACCGTTAACGAAGCGGAACGTTCGCACCGCTACGAGCTGGTCGCGGCCGCTTGCGTTCAGATCGTTTGACATGGCAGCCGCGGGCGCCGCGATTCCACACAAATCGTCGCAGATGAATGATTGCATTTCCGTCATGTTGGATAATACTGGTAAAAAATTTGTCTCCGCTTCGGGGCTCGAGGAAACGCTAGTGAGTTAGAGATCTAGAAAGTCGCACGATGCACGACACCTTTGCGCTTGATCAGTTTGTGGGGGATTCCGCCTGGACGAAACGAACCCGGCGGCGAATCCTTCAAGCAGCCACTTACAACTACCCCGTTCTGATTACCGGACCATTCGGCACAGGCAAGCAGCTCATCGCTCGCGCCGTTCATGCCCACAGCTCTCGCTCCTGCGGTCCGTTCATTCCCTTTCCTTGTGCTCAAGTTCCCGCCTCCTTGCGCGCTTCGCAGCTATTGGGGCATACCGCGCAAGCGGTTTCGTTTGCCTCCAGCGAGGCTTTGGGAGCTGTCGGCGCCGCACGCGGCGGCACGCTGCTGCTCGAGGAAGTGGGGCAACTCGACGCCGAGTGTCAGTTGCAGCTCCTGTCGATCTTGCGTTCCGACCGTTTCTCGGCCGTGGGAGCAGAGCTTCCTCAGGCGGCGGGCATTCGCATCATCGCAACCTCCACCGTCGACCTGCACGATGAGGTCCGGCGCGGACGATTCCGCTTCGATCTGCTCTATCGATTGAATTCACTCCGCGTCACCGCACTGTCACTGCAAGAACGTCGCGACGACATCCCCTCGCTGGTCCGCCATTTCATCGCGCGGACGACGCTGGAAAACGGCCTGCCGTTGAAACAGGTAACGGCCGCGGCAATGGCGCTACTGCAAACCTGCGATTGGCGCGGCAACGTAGATGAGTTGCAGCAGGTCGTGGAGAAGGCTGTTATGGTTTCCAGCGATCACGTGCTAGGGATCGAAGACTTTGACGAGCTGATCGACGAACCGCCGCGAGACGTTCGGGAAGCCGACCCGAACCGGGCTGAACCGGTGAACTCCTGTGAGTCGATCCCCGCTTTTCCGTTGATTGCCCACACGTGGCCAACACTGGCTCAGGTCGAAGCAAATCACATCCGAGCGACTCTTGAGCAGGTTCGATTCCAACTGCCGGCGGCTGCCCAGCTGCTGGGTGTCACGCCCGACCGCCTTCGGCAAATGCTTGCCCGACATGGCATTCGCATCCCGCAGATGTCGCGTCGCCGAAAAGTGCAAGGCGTTTCGCCGAATCCAAACGGACACTGAACCACGTGCCGATGCGGCACGCCCCTGGAGACGCCTGGAGAACTTCCTCGGAAGTTGGCACCAAGGGCGCGACGCGGCCGAGTGAAGCGAACGGCGGGGCGGCTGCCGCGAGCGACCTGCGGCAATCCATCCGGGCTCATGGAGAAGTCTTCTCCAAGGCCGTTGAGCGCGCGGCTTCGTCCGCCTCCCGGCGGCTTGACTTCGATCTGGCCGACCCTACAATGCCCGGGCGCTGTGATCTGTGTGTTGGTCTCAACGTTACCAGTTCCAAGCGATTTCTTTGCCCGATCGCTTCGTCCCGTCGACGACGGGAAGCTGCCGGCATCTGATTCTCCATCTGTTCTTTGCGTCATCTGTAGGAGCGAAAGAAATGTCTCGAAGTAAGTTATTCGTCACTGGTTTGACCCTTGCCGTTGCGATGGCCTCCCTCTCGGGGCTCCGGGCCGCGAAGTACAACGAGAAGGTTGATCTCGGCGAGAAAGCAGCGACTTGGAGCGACCTGCCCGGGACCGATGGGAATTCGTACAGCCTGTCCAGCATGAAGGATGCGAAGGCCATCGCGATGGTCTTCACCTGCAACAATTGCCCGGTCGCAATCGCTTACGAAGACCGCCTGATTAAATTGGCCAAGGACTACAAAGACAAGGGATTGGCAGTCGTCGCCATCAATGTCAACAAGACGGAAGATCTGGAAGCGATGAAAGCACGAGCGGAAGAGAAGGGATTTAACTTCCCCTACGTGTTCGACGAGTCGCAGAAGTCCGCGCGTGATTACGGAGCGACTTGCACGCCGCACGTGTTCTTATTGGACAAGGATCGGACGATTGCGTACATGGGATCGGTGGATGACAACATGAATGGATCGAGAGCTGAGAAGCACTATCTGCGAGATGCCGTGGATGCCGTCCTGGAAGGTGAGCAGCCGGATGTGCAGGAAACCAAGCAGGTTGGCTGTTCGATCAAGTGGAAGAACTGATGCCCCCGCGTGACCCGGGGTCGGGAACCGGCTGACATGGCCGAATTCCCGACCCGTTTTTTTTGGCGGTCGATTGTCATTCGATCCCCGTACACTCCTCTTCATCCGCCTCAATTCGCGGTGTGGGAGACGGCGATGAGAACTTTTCTGGAACCGGCGTGTCAGCCAGAACCCCGCCGGTCGTCGGTCCATCGATCGGCGAAGCACAGTCCTTCTCATGCGGCGGTCCTTGCGCCGAAGGGCGCCGCGCGGGCGCTGTGTGCGGAAGGGGAGCATTACCAGCAATACACTCTGACACTGGCTGCGATGCTATCCGGATGGCTGCTGCTCGCGTTGGCCTTTTCCGGTTGCTCGCGCACTCCGGATTCGACTGCGCTCGTCGGCGGTGACGACACGCACCAGCATCGAGATTCGCCGGCACCGTCATCTGCTTCGACGGACTCGCTGACGGTGGCACCGTTGGATCGCGCCGCGTACGACGCCTTTCTGCTTCGTCACGCGGGAAAAGTGATTCTGGTGGACTTCTGGGCGACTTGGTGTCCCTCCTGCCTGGAAGGTTTCCCACAAACCGTCGCGTTACACGAGCAGTATGCAGACCAGGGACTCGTCGTTGCCTCGGTCGCCGTCAATGAAGCGGAGGAAGCACCACAGATTGTCGAGTTCCTTCAGCAGCATGCGGCCCCGTTTTCGCACTTTCGCACCGCCTACAGCGGCGCAGTCAACGCGATGGACGCCTTCGAAATTTCCAGCGGAACACTCCCGACGCTAAAGCTGTATGATCGCTCGGGAGCCCTCCGGCACACGTTCGGCAACGGGAAAGCGTTCGATCACAAGCAGGTCGAAGTCACGATTCGCCAACTGCTCAGCGAAGCAAGCTAGAGCGTGTCGCACGAACATGCAGCGTTCGTGGCGATGTTTCTTCCGAGCAGAATGGGCGACGAGGCACTCCAGGAAAGTGCCACGCGCTGTCAGCTGGATTCCTCATCCTGCGTACGGCACACACCGTTGTTACGGTTCCTGGGCGGCGATCGCGCAGCGTCACGAGTCGCGTCGTTTTCTGCCCATCCACGAATGGTCCTGTCGCGGTGGAATTCGTTCCAACGCCCCAAGACCCCAGCGAGGCGGCCACGGAGACACGCTCCGCCAGCCAACTTCCGCGCGAGACTGCCACCTCGCTGACAGGGCAAACTTGGCATCCACATCCGGGGGGGTGTGCCTTTGACAGCCCTCCGATTCGTTCTCTACACTGGGGGATTCTTTTCGTAGCTGGATGGTGGACCGGTTGTAAAACGGGCCTCCATGCGGTGGCTACACCGCACGGGCTTCCAGCCACCCGACTGGGTGGGGAGGCTCGGTCGATCGCCGCCGTTACGCCACTGCATCAGGGTTGTTCAGAGGAGACAAGGGATGAGCCAAACGAGTTCAGGCCAGATTTCCACGGTCATGCAAGAGGGACGGAAGTTTCCGCCCTCCGCGGAGTTCACTGCGAAGGCTCGCATCAAGACGATCGAGGAATATCAGAAACTGTGGGAAGAGGCCAAGTCCGACCCGGAAGGGTTCTGGGGTAAGATCGCGAAGGAAGAACTGCATTGGTTCAAACCGTTCACGAAGGTGCTGGAGTGGAACGAGCCGTTCGCGAATTGGTTCGTGGGTGGCGAGACCAACGCCTCGTACAACTGCGTCAATGCGCACCTGTCAACACCTCGCGCCGATGCCCCGGCGATTATTTGGGAAGGGGAGCCGGTTGGTGACCAGGTCACGCTGACGTACCGCGAATTGCACGCAGAAGTGTGCAAGTTTGCCAACGCCTTGAAGAGCCTGGGGATCAAACAGGGTGACGTAGTATCGATCTACATGCCGATGGTTCCGGAGCTGGTCATCGCGATGCTCGCCTGTGCCCGCATCGGTGCGCCGCACACGGTGATCTTCGCTGGCTTCTCGGCAGAAGCGATCGCGGATCGAAACAACGATGCGGGAGCGAAGCTGCAGATCACCAGCGACGGTGGTTGGCGTCGTGGCAAAGCACTGCCGCTGAAGAAAACCGTGGACGAGGCCCTTGCGAAATCCTCGACCGTCGAACACTGCGTGGTGCTCAAGCGCGTGGGCAACGAAGTGGAAATGAAGGAAGGCCGTGACGTCTGGTGGCACGACCTGATGGAAAAAGCCTCGGCCGACTGCCCCGCCGAGCCGCTGGACAGCGAGAACACGTTGTTCATCCTGTACACGAGCGGTTCCACGGGCAAGCCGAAGGGGATTCGCCACACGACGGCCGGCTACAACCTGTTCGCCAAGAAGACGTTCGAATGGGTCTTTGACCACCAGGACGAAGACGTCTACTGGTGCACGGCCGACTGCGGTTGGATTACCGGACACAGCTACATCGTCTACGGTCCATTGGCCGCCGGCGCGAAGGTGTTCATGTATGAAGGTGCCCCGAATTCGCCGAAGGAAGATCGGTTTTGGGATATCGTCGAACGCCACAAGGTTTCAATCCTCTATACCGCTCCGACCGCCATCCGCGCCTTCATCAAGTGGGGCGATGAGCACGTCGAGAAGCACGATCTGTCGAGCTTGCGTTTGATGGGGACGGTCGGCGAAGGGATCAACCCCGAAGCGTGGATGTGGTACCACGAGAAGATTGGCGGCAGTCGCTGCCCCATCGTGGACACGTGGTGGCAGACCGAAACCGGCGGAATCATGATGTCGCCGCTGCCCGGTTGCATTCCCACAAAACCCGGAAGCTGCACCGTGCCGCTGCCCGGCGTCGTGCCAAACATCGTGGACCAGGAAGGCAAACCGGTCGAGGACAATCAGGGCGGTTGGCTCGTGATTTCTCAGCCGTGGCCCGGGATGCTTCGCGGCATTTGGGGGGACGATGAGCGGTACAAGGAACAGTACTGGGAAAAGGTCCCGGGAAACTACCTCGTGGGCGACAACGCTCGCCGAGATGAAGACGGCTATTACTGGATCATGGGGCGCATCGACGATGTGCTCAACGTGTCCGGGCACCGTCTGAGCACGATCGAGATCGAGAGCGCCCTGGTGAGCCATCCCGCGGTTGCGGAAGCCGCCGCCGTGGGTCGCCCCGACGACATCAAGGGAGAAGCGGTCGCCGTGTTCGTGACGCTGCGAAATATGGAACCCACCGAGGAGCTCAAGAAGGAACTGAAGATGCACGTTCGGAAGGAAATCGGCGCTCTGGCGCAGCCGGATGATGTGCGATTCACGAATGCCCTGCCCAAGACGCGCAGCGGCAAGATTATGCGGCGTCTGTTGCGAGACATCGCGGCCGGCCGAGAGACCGTCGGTGACACGACGACGCTCGAGGACTACACCGTTCTGGCCAAGCTGCGAAGCAGCGACGACTAGACCCCGTCGGGCATCTACTGAGGAGGAACAGCGTCACATTCGAGGCGCTGTTCCTCTTTTGCGTTGGTTGCAGTACCGCTGCGGCAACGATCGTCCGTTTCCGTAACAACATTCGTCAAGAGTTTCGGAGCCCGTGATGTCCGATGTCCCTACCTCGACCGGCGGGCAACTCTGGCAACGGCTGATCGAGGCCACCGCCCGAGCAACGCAGACGGGACGTCTCGAGCCGATTCCGACCGTGCACCATCCTCTGGCACGCGACGGAGTGGAGTGGCTGGTGCGAATGGTCGATGCCACCAGAAAAACGCCACGCGCCGCGGAACGATCCGATCACCACAATCCGTTTCTGCCGTATGATCCGGTGATGTACGTCGCCGATCTGTCCGCGACCCACGTCTGCCTGTTGAATCGGTTCAATGTCGTCGACCACCACCTGCTGATCATTACACGGCATTTTGAATCGCAGGAATCACCACTGACCCTGGCCGATTTCCAAGCCCTCTGGACCTGCCTGAGGGAGTACGATTCTCTGGGTTTCTACAACTCCGGACCTCGCGCCGGAGCGAGTCAACCGCACAAGCACCTGCAGACCGTCCCGCTGCCGCTTCGACCAGAGGATCCTGTCACCGTTCCGCTACTTCCCCGTTTTGACTTCGAATCACTTGCCTTTGATCAGGTGAATCAGTCGCCGCAACTGCCGTTTGTACATTTTCTGTCGCGCTGGCAGCCCGAGGCGAAACCGAATCCCGAACAGGCCGCGGCCAAGTCGTACGCGTTGTATCGCCAAATGATCAGCGCAGCCGGTTGGCAAGAGATCTCTGCCGAAACACCCTACAACCTGCTCGTGGCACGAGACTGGATGCTGTTCGTACCGCGGCGCCAGGAACATTTCGAGCAGACCTCGCTCAACGCGCTCGCTTTTGCCGGCGCACTCTTGGTAAAAGACGATGAGCAATTGGACAAACTGCGCCGCGTCGGCCCGCTGCAAGCGTTGCGTCACGTGGCGCAAGCGCGCTGAACGGAAAGTGCCCCGGCGTTTCAGCGCGTGATGCACTCACCCTTCGCTGATTCGCTGCGCCGACCAAAACCGTGCTCGTGCTAAGCGAAGCGGTGCTCGCAATCGACAATCAAAGATGCCCGTCGATTCCCCGCACACACACCGCTGCAAGCGGCGGAGCACAAGCAGGATCCACTGCTTTCTCCTATGGGTGGGCTTGCGCATCGCTGAGTTCACCCAACAAAGGCCGGCGGCCGATTCCCTTTCTTGACGCGGGCGAGTTACACTTGAGCGCATTTCAAACCCCCGTCCTGGGCGAGCCAAGCTCCCGCTGAGCCATATTTTTTGCGAACTCTCGGCTCAGCAAGAGCCTCGCCCTCCCGGTTTTGAAATGCGGCTCTTGGTACGGGACGCTGGCGGCCGTTACGATACGAGGATCTTTCCAACAACAAAGGGAAACGGACATGCAAAAGCACCGGGGCATCAAGCTGCATTTCGTGGGGGCCAATCAACAGGTCACCGGTTCGAGATATTGTCTCGACACAGGGCATTCGCGCGTGATGGTCGACTGCGGGATGTTTCAGGAACGCCAGTACACCAGCCGCAATTGGCGGCAGTGCCCGCTGGCTGCCGAATCGTTGCACGCAATGTTGGTGACGCACGCGCACATCGATCACTGCGGCCTGATCCCGCGGCTGGTTCGTGAGGGTTTCCGCTCGCCGATCTACGCCACCGCCCCCACTGCCGATCTGCTGGAAGTGATGTTGCGCGACGCGGCCCACATTCAGGCAGAAGATCTGGAATACAAACGCAAGCGGCACAAGAAGGAGGGACGTTCGACACCCTATGCGTTGGAACCTCTGTTTGATGACCGCGATGTGGATCGAACGCTGCCCTTGATCGAGCCGGTCGACTACCAGACTCCGATCCAGGTAACGGAGGATGTGAGGGTTACGTTTGAAGAGGCCGGCCACATTCTCGGATCCGCGATGCTGGATGTACGAGTGGCTCGAGATGACCGGGAAATGCGAGTCATCTTTTCCGGCGATATCGGACAGCGCGATAAGCCGATCATTCACGATCCGACCGTCTTCGATGTGGCCGACTATGTCGTCATGGAATCCACCTACGGCGATCGGGAGCACAAAGACGGTGGGGACATCGGTGATCAATTCGAGAAGATCATCAACCGAACGGTTTCCGCCAAGGGCAATGTCGTCATTCCCACCTTTGCGGTCGAGCGCGCCCAGGAACTAATGTATTACCTGAGCGAACTGGTGCATGAGAAACGAATCCCGGATGTGGCGATCTACCTGGACAGCCCCATGGCGGTGGATGTGACCGAGATCTTCAAGCAACATCGGGACCGTTTTGATGCGGAAACATGGAACCGAATCCTGCAGGGCAGCCAGCCGCTACGATTCCCCGGCCTCACGCTGTCGCGGACCCGCGAACAATCGATGGCGATCAATCGATCCAAGCAGCCGAGTATCATCATGTCGACGTCCGGCATGTGCACCGCCGGACGAATCAAGCACCACCTGAAACGCAACATCACTCGCCCCGAGTCGACGATCCTGTTTGTCGGCTATCAGGCGGAGGGCACACTTGGTCGGCAGATCCTCAACGGCAAGCCGGAAGTCCGGATCCACGGTCAGATGTGGCCGATCAAAGCACACGTCGCTCAAATCCACGGCTTCTCGGGCCACGCAGACCGCTCCGGATTGCTGGAATGGGTCAGCCATTACAAGCAGCCACCGCGCCGCCTGTTCTTGACGCACGGAGACAAACCGGCGGCGATGTCTCTGGCAAAAGAGATCCGAGAGCGGCACGGCTGGTCGGTGTTGATTCCCGACTACGCTTCGACGAGCGACTTGTTGTAGCAGGTCCGCAGGACGCGCGTACCGGATCCGGGCGTCCCGTTCATGGGGTAGCTGCCAGTCCACGAAGCGAGTGCTTTGGCACAGCTTGATTGTGGCATTGCGTGCACTCGCTACGCCAGCGGCTTTCCTGCGATGGCGACGGCACCGGGCGACGCCCAGTGGCACACCAGTTTGTGCCGGTGACACACTGGAACGCCCCACGGCCAACCCATGCTTCCCACGCCCCGCGCTGTTGTCACGACTGCGGCTTGGGCTCGTCCTGATGGGCCTCTAGCTCCTCTGGCGCCGGGGCTTCGCCACCCACGCCCCCGGCGGGAACCTCGCCCTGCGCGGCCCAGACGATCCCGTTGAGCACGCTCTTGCGAAAGCCGTCCTCGCGCCAGTTCTGGTGCCAGTGGCCGCCGGTGAACCCAAACCCTCGGCCTCCCCCCGGTCGTTCGTAGGTCCACGCCAGATGCTGGGGCTCGCCGCGCTCGATCGCCGCGCGAACGGCCGGATTTCCGCTTCTGCCTCCGTCTGGCCAGTTCCTGCCGGCCGGTGGTGTGGCAGAGAGGATCGGTGTGACCCCCTGCATCTGCGGCCGGAAACGCATGTGGAAGTACCATTCGTCTTTCATAGTGAACGGTCGGAGACCACGGGCGACCGAGTGCTCGGGAAACTCTTCGAATTCTGCCGTCCAGATCGGATTGACGGACCAGTTGAGTTCGAAATAGCCACCCAACCACCGGAGGAGGGCGTCTCCCGATTTTCCTTCGGGAACCTCGACGGCGTAGTGCAGGCAGACCAACCCCACACCGTCCTGCATCAGTGGTTCCAATTCATCGATGTGGCGATTCAACAGGTGCCCGCCCCCGCCATCACAGAACACGACGACCGCATCGGCCCCCTGCAGCCCCGCGATGCCGTCTTCCGGCCAGCCGCTCCGATGCACAACGGTTTCAAAACTCGGGACATTCTCCTGCAGGTAACGCGCCAACAACATGCAGCCCGCGTAGTGTTCGTGGGCACCATAACCATGACTCGGTCCGCCGGCAAGAAAAACGACTTTCTTGGAAGGCACCGCCGATGTCTCGGAAGATGTGGCCGGCGCGGCCGAGAGTTTCTTCAAGCGGATCTGTCGGAACTGGACCTTCATCGGGGGTCCCGCGTGCAGCTGTAGGCCCAGGAGACCGGACATGCTGCGTTTTTCCTTCTGGTTATCGACGACGTCAACCGTGACGTGCCCATTAATCGCGTGCACCAGGTGATTGCCTTGAGCGACGACGCGATAGTCGTTCCATTCTTCTTTCTTGATCGCACCGATCATCGTCTGCTCGTCGGTGGTCGTCCCCACGTCCTCCAGTCGCCCGTCTTCGTGAATGACGACCTGCTTGCCGCGTAGTGCCAGAATGCCGCGTGCTTTCTCTTCATACAGAATGCCCGCGTATTTGGCGGACGCGTCAAAGTCGGCTTGGTAGCCCGACAGAACCCATTTGTCGGGTTCCCGACTGCGGTATTGAATTCCGGAATTGCCCCCCACGATGCGGTACTGCAGCCGCAGCTCAAAGTTGTCCACTGGGCCTTTGCGCCAGATGAGGAACGTATTCCCCGAGGTCGGGTTGTCGGGAGTCGTCTGGCCCGTGATGGCGCCGTCTTCGACTCGCCAAAACTTCGGATTGCCATCCCAACCTTCCAAGGTTTGTCCATCAAACAAGGGCTCAAACCCGTCTTCAGCGGCCAGCCCCTTGGTGGCCACCATTCCCAACAGAATTAGCACGCACAGATTTGGATTCAGGCGAAATGTCATCATGGAGAGACTCCCACGGTGAACGGGATGGAACGGTCAAGGCAGGTGTGGTGGCAACACGCTCGAGATTCCCGCAAGGACACTAAGCTTCTCGACCCGTGGGGCCAGGGACTGTCATCGTAAAGCACCCTGCCCGCGAAAACAACAGAATCCCTTGCTTGGCGGAGCGTCAAAGACTCGTCCGCCAGGAAGATTGCGTGACTTGGAAAGAAAATCCCGGTCACAATGACGTCCGGCACATTTTCAGTCGGTGAAATGGTCAGACCGAAGTCGCGGGTGGGCTTGGGGTTCAAGAAGCTCAACCCGAAGATGACTGGCTGGTCGGGTTGAGCTCAGCGGAGCCCAAGCCCACCCAACTGCAGCGTCGCCACGAACGCTGCATGTCTTGGAGGATGTCCGTGCGACAGGCAGAATTTCCACGGAGTAAGAACAAAACCGTGCCGACCGGAATGGTCCCGTTCAACGAGGCGTTCCGGCTCGAAGCCGCTGTTTGTTGACATCCTCCAGCAGTCGCTTGTAGGCCGTTTTGTTGGCGTCGGCACGCACTAGAAAGGTGGCTTGCCGATGGGCCTCTTCAAATTCCTGTTGGTCCAGCAACAGGCGAGCGTACTCGTACCGCCAGTTGAGATTGGTGCTGTTGCGCGATACCGCGTCGGCGTATTGTTCGAGTGCCTCCCGCGGACGGTCTAGCAGGCGGTAGATGGTGGCCGCCACAAAGGCGAATTCGTCGGTAGGTAAGTCGTTCGGATCCAACGCCTCTTCGGCCCGTTTCAGGAATTCGGCGCGGAGCTTCGCTTTATCTTCTCCGTCGAAGAATTGCCGCGCCACGCGCAGCAGCAGGTCACTGCGGGCCGGAAGAGTGTCGTTCAGCAGTTGGCGGATCGTGAGCCGACCGCGCGCACCGGCCATCACGTCGGGTAGATGGATCGGCGAAAGCAAGAGACTCTGCTTCCAGGTATCGCAGGCCGAATCCACGCGTCCCGCCTGCAAATCCAACAGGCCGATCCAATACAACAGCGTCGCGTCGCCCGGCGCGAGCAGACGAGCGCGTCGCAGCAGCACGGTCTCATCCGCCTCGGGATCGATTACCGGCAGCAGCTCCGCCAGACGCAGATGCAAGCGGGCGATGGTGGGCGCAGACTGGACGGCCAGCTGCAAATGTCGGGCAGCCGGCACGAGCGTTTCGTTGACCAGGTCATTGTGCACCAGTCGCTCGACGCCCTCCGCGTCGGCGGCACGCTGTTTTTCTCGCACCGCTCCATGCCAGTGCCAGACCGAAGCTCGATTCCACAGATCGCCATCGCGCGGCGGCTGACCGGCCTCAGGATCGATGGGCGGTTGTTCTCCATCTTCTCGGCTGGCCTGCAACTGCGTGTACGCTTCGGCGCGATACATTTGCATTCGGAGATCGGCCATCCGTTCCTGGCCAAGGGCGTCGTCCCATCGTTGAGGCAGAACGGTTTGCAGCGAAGCCATCGCGGCCGTGACGACGTCCGGGTCATCCATTTCTTGGACCTGCTCAATTGGCGCAGTGCGCAGAGCCGCTTCGATCCGGCCGGCTTTGTTGACCTCCAAGGAGCCGAACAGGCACCCCAGTAGCAAAAAGCCGACCACGAAAGTCACGAGCGACGTCGGCGCGGGCAAGCCGAACCACATGATCCGCCAAGGTGCGCCGACCGGCTTGGGGGCCTTCGTAACGCGCCTCGATCGAGCCGAGCCTTGAATCAAGTTTCGGTAATCCGACAATCGGGAACTGCCCCCGGAGGATTGCGAGCTCGCCACGTACCCGCTTGATTGTTTCCCCTTGCGGGTGTCCACCTTGGCCAGTACTTGAGGCGGCCAAACCGACAACAAAGCCGCTCGACCGATCACGATCCCGCAAAGCGCGGCCATGAGCATCATATTGGCCGGAATATACAGGCCGAAGTCGAACATTCCCCCAACGAACTGGCTAACTAATCCGAAGGTTCCCACCGCCGCCAGAACGGTGTTGACCATTCCCCCCGCCTGATACAGACGCCCGATCGCCAGTCCGGTCAGCCCAATCGCCAGCAACAAGAGCAGCAGGGCAATCAGACCCCCTTCGACGAGCGATTGCACGAACTGATTCTCGGCGTGGAAATGAGCGATGCCGCGCAAGAAGCGGTTCTGAAAACGCTCATAGACGAACCGATAGGTCCCCAAACCGGTTCCGGCCATGCGGAACTGCGGAACCGTTTGCAGCGATTCCCGCCAGTTGGGCAAACGTCCATTCTCCAACTGATCGGTGTCGAACATCAAGGCGAAACGTCCGCGCACAAACTCGGTTTGGCCGGCCCAGGCCATCAAGCCGGACCCCGCCAAGAGCATGGCCACCAATCCCACCGCGTAGCCCCGATTTCCGCCTTTCAATGCCAAGGCACTCGCCGTCACCATGGCGGCCACGAACATCGCCAGAATCGACCCACGTGATGCGGTGCAGAGCACACCACCGGCCGTCAAACCGACCAAAGCCAAAGACCACAATCGCGGAGCGTTTAAGTCGGCGATGTACTCCGACAGGGCCGCACTTGGCCCGACTCGGTGGGAACCGCGCTGCTGCGCGCCCGTACGACTCCGGATGAAGTGCCGGTGCGACATCACGCTCGCGACTCGTCAACCGTCCCGATTCCGATTCCGGCCGGGAACGCTCCGCACGGCGTAATTGCTGATACTCCTGCGTCAATCGCTCGGAGTGAGGGTCGGCGCGGTCCGGTCCCTCTTCCACTAATGGGTTGACTGGATCGGATTCGTCCGGTCGTCGTTCCTCACCCGGCTCACCTCGGGGATCGGCCGCCGGTGTCTCCTCCGCGATCGGCTTCTCGCTGGCCGATCGCGATTCGGATGAACTCGACGATCGATGTTTGCGTTGACTGCGGCGCGAAATCTCTCGGTCGGAGTCCGAGCGATAGCGATTCCGGCGACGACGCCGACCGGAGGAGCGTGGATCATTCTCCGAGCCGCGCGGGTTCCAGTGCATCCAGATCAGAAGTCCCAAACCGCCCGCCAGGCACAGATTCAGGAAGCCGCCCGCGTTGTTGCGATTCACGAACGGGCCAAACGATTCGTATCCACCGGAGAGCGGCTCGAAGACCCAATAGAACTTTCCGTTCCAAGACAGCCTTTGGATCAGCCCAAAGAATGACAGCAATGTCCCGCAGATCGCGATCCCGCCGCAAAACCACAGGATCGACTGCCGGTCGATCAGATGCAGCGAGGCCAAAACCAGAACGGCGGTCGCCAACACCAAGAGGGATACGTACTCACGCGTCGCCACCGGATAGAGCGATCGAGGACTTCGAAGCGGCGTGCCGCTGACACGCGTCGCTTCGCTCGATGGCTCCGAGTCGGCGGTGGCCTTTCCCTCGTCGCCCAATAACTCCGCTCGCCACTGCAGAGAACTGGGGGCCAGCCAACTGGCCCAACCGGGTGACAGAGGTATCAACTGGAACAGCCCCAAGGCGATCCCTGCCAATAGCGGCAGCCAAAGCGACGGGATTACGTTGGGTCGGTCCTGATCACCAAACCGCTCCACCAGGTCAATCGCCAGTAGCAACCCCGCCAACAGGATCAACACCCATTGGACGCGGGCCCAGACGCCTCCGAACAGCCACGGAGTAATCAGGAGGATCACGAGCAGCGAGATGCGAATGATGTGATTCAGTAGATTCATTGGTCAGATGGAAAACGACTTTCAGTCAACGACGAAAACTTCCATTCTAATTGCAGGCTGCCAAATCGCGAGTGCGGCCAAGGCGGCGGTAGGCCAACCTCGGAATGTGCGGGCTTTGCGGAAAATGCGACTGCCGGATCAAGCGAGGGCGAGAATCCCTTTCGATCGGCCCATTTACGGTAGAATCCTCGGGGACTCCCCTCTTCATCCATGAGAAGGCTGATGTTCGACCCACATCTCGGATCCAACAGGCGTGTCCCCTCGTTCATCCTACTGGCCGGGCTGTTGGCCACCTGTCTGTCGAGCGGTTGTGGCCGTCGACCCAGCGGCTCGTCCTCGATCGGTCCGGGGGCTCGTCCCACTCCCGTGGATCTGCTGACGGACGATCGTGGTCAGCTGCGAACAGAATTCTGGGAATCGCACCGGTTTCGCGGTGCGAAAGTGGGCCATCGCCAAACGCGCATCTTTGAATTGCCCGAGACCGAGCCGCCTCAGTTGCGCATTGTCGTGGTGGATCGGTTGGAGATGAAACGCTTCGGGGACGTGACCGAGCAACAGCTGACCATGGTGAGCCTGGAAACCGAAAAGGGTCAGGTAATGCAATGGACGTACCGGCTGCAGAGCGAGGATGGACCGCGGGCCCCGGCCCCAGGGAAGCGAGTTGACGGGGTGATCCACGACGGGCGACTTGAGCTGACTGCGCCGCGGTGCCGGTCCTCCGATGTCACGCGAGTACGTGTGGCCGGAGGCCAATCACGGGTTCTTCGCGGTGGAACGCTCACTGCAAAGACAGCCGATGAAACCCGGTGAACGTCGAGTCGTAGACGCTTTCCTGCCGCTCGTGGACCGCTGCGCAAACCGAATTACGGGCCATCGACTGGGAGGAGACTCGTTGCGGCGATGCTTCTCGACGCTTGCTGCGCATCGAATCCGCGGATGTGCAAGAGGTGGACTGGGATTGGGGAATCCCCAAGCTCCTTTGGACGGACGAAGCCGGACAAATCTGGAAAAGCGAGGAGTCTTTCCTCGACCGCCAGACGTTTCGCGTCAGCCAGGCGGAGGCCACCCGCCCCAACGATCTGGTCGCGTGGGACATCGGCCTGGACGCTGGCGTTCCTGTCGAACGAAAGATTGATGCCCCCTACGCCACAACGCAGGCCGTCTATCGCGTGCAGTTGGACGGTTTGTCGCCCGAGAAGGTTTTTCCAAATTCTGTGACCCAGCGACTGATTAGCTCAGATGACACATTCGCCTTGCTGACCGTTCGCCGAGTGCTTCCCGACGAACCGGCCGAGTTGGAGTTTCCGGATCCCGGCCCGGAACAGGAAGACCGCTTGCCAAATCGTCTGATTCAGAGCGACGATCCACGCGTTGTCGCCATCGCCAAGGCAGCGGCCGAATCCATCGAAGATCCGTGGCGTGCCGCAGTGGCATTGGAGCAATATCTCTATCGCTCGTTGGGTAAAGTCGACGTCAGCCAGATCTTCAGTAGTGCCGCGGAAGTCGCCGTCCGTCGCCAGGGCGATTGCAGTGAGCACGCGGTCTTGTTGGCGGCCACTTGCCGCGCTCGTGACATCCCCGCCCGTGTTGCCATTGGCCTGCTGTACTTTCCCGACACCGAGAATTTCCTGTATCACATGTGGACCGAAGTCTGGATTAAGGATCGCTGGGTTCCGCTAGATGCCACCCTGGGGCGAGGTGGCGTTGGCGCAACGCATCTGAAGCTGCGTTCCAGCAATCTGGCTGGGGAATCTCCCTACTCCCTGATCACACCCGTCATCTACCTGGTCGACAAGTTGAAGATTCAGGTCGAAGCGATTCGATGACACCTTCTGTGCAAGAAAGCAACCAGGAAGGCTGGGGCGTGAGCAACCGGATTCCGTGAATCGATAAGTACCGGCTCCATTGCCGAATATTTCATCGGCTGGCACGCAAACCTTGTAACTCGTGACGGTTGCGATCTCCGCCGAGCGTGATCAGGAAACAGCGTGTCGATTCGGCGCAGGGCGCTCGTGAAATCGGTTGTTGGCCGTCCAATCGGTATAGCAAGAATCCGGGCGAGTCGCCCGTCGGCTGATGAGAGCTTCGAGCGGCCTACGGCTGGCGACGCCGCGCGGCAAGCAACGCCGATAGGCCCATGAGCAGCAGCAGAGCGCCGCTCGGCTCGGGAACAAAGTGAGGAACGCTGGCAAGGCTCTGTTCGTAGTCGCCGGTTTGTAGCGCGAGAATCATGTCATAGCTATCGAAGACCGCGTTGTCGTTCCAATCCCCTTCGCTCCAAGTGGCGAATTCTCCGGTTTCATACCGACCCGCCACGAAAACATCAACGATGTCGGTAGAGTCAAACCGACGGTCACGATTCGCATCGCCGGGTGTGGCATCTTCCCAGCCGATATCCCGCAGGGCTGCGCGATCCAGAAGCGTGGGAAGGGCCCGTCTTCCCGGGTAAATGGCAGGGGCCAGCAGCGCCTCCTGCGTCTCTGCGTTCCAGGGGCTCTTCGTGCCACGTTTCCAATGGGCTTCGAACTCATCCAATTCCAGAGTCGGATTGGTCGTACTTCCTTCACTCATCGATTCGGAACCGATGAAATGGCCGGTCGAATCTACATGGGTATTGAAGGAAGGTGAGAGGCCAAAGCCAAGCACGTGGATGATCTCGTGTGCTGCGACGGTGACGAAGTCGAATTGGCCAGGCTGGATCCCCGCGACCGATAGCCCGTAGTACCAGTCGACTTCGGTCGAATCGCTATTGAACGAGATCGTTCCCCCTTTGACACCAATGTCGGTGGGCGGATTCGCAGCGGATCCTTCCTGCCCCCGGTGTTCGACAATCTCCTTCCACTCCGGATCACCCCGTCCGAGCGGCCCCAGCTTGTTGGCTTCGGCCAACCGCCCGGCCAGCGGTTGCCCCCCGGGAAAAATCAACAGCGTGCCCTCGGGGATCGGCAAGTCGGATAGAATCAAGGATCCCCCACCATCGGGCCGTGTGACGTACGCGTCCCAACCGTTGTCCCCCTCCGGAATGATCGCCAGCAGATCGTCTGTGTAGCGATTCACCACTCGCCCCGCGGCCTCGAGAGCCTCGCGCCGAGCTGGATCGTCGAAAAACCCGTACTGGTCGTACCGGTAGTCAAACTGGAATTGCAGCGCCCCCACGGCCGAACCGGCCGCAGTCACCAGGACCGCAAGAGTGAGTATGCATCGTGACATCGGGAGAGACCTCGACTCCATTCTAGTAGCCCCCCGCAGCAAAGTCGTGGAATTGGCCCCAATCCAACCGGTCGACAGCGGAAACCCGTCCGCGTAATCGGTGGTTTCCAGCGAATTGACCGAGCGGAAAGCTTCGCCGGGGGGCCAGCAGGCGGGCTACGCGCCGCCAAGCTAAAACGGGGAGTCTAGCAGACTCTGGCCGAATCGTGGCACATTCTGCGGAAAGCGACGGGCGTAGCAGCCCCTTCCGCAGTGGTGCCGGTTCGAACGGGTTTGACCAAAGGGACTCGCACGACCTAAAACGAAGATGGCGGCGAATCCTTTGGCTAACCGGGCGGCCGAGGGGGGCAGGGATCGCAGTCGACCCGAGTAACGGATGGCGCGAAGATGCCTGAAGGCGACACGATTTACCGCACGGCGACGCGGCTGCGCGCCGTGCTGGACGGCCAGCCGGTACTTTCGGCGACGGCGGGCGAGGTTCCGTGGGATCCTGCCCCGTTGGTCGGCTGCTGCGTGTCGGCCGTGGAAGCACGCGGCAAGCACCTGCTGATCCACTTTGGCGACGGTCCGATTCTCCACTCCCACATGGGCATGACCGGGTCCTGGCACATCTACCGACCGGAACAAACGTGGCACAAGCCGGCTTCTCGTGCCGCGCTGATCTTACACACCGGTTCCGTCGCGTGTGCTTGCTTCTATCCCAAGATCTTAGAGCTGTTGACCATCGCTGCTTTTCGGAATCATCAGCACCTGGCGAAACTGGGTCCCGATCTGCTCACAGAACAGTTCGACGAAGAAGTTGCCCTGAAACGCTTTCGCTCAGGCAATCGCCTGCCCATTGGCGAAGCGATCATGAACCAGACCATCGTCTGTGGAGTGGGCAACATCTACAAATCGGAAGTACTCTTCCTGGAAAGACTGAATCCGTTCCAGCGGACCGATCAGCTATTGGACCGGGAGATCCTCCAACTGATGCGCGTGACCCGCCAACTGATGCGACGAAACCGAACTGGCTTCCCTCGCCGCACGCGATTTGGACGTGATGGTCAGCGGCTCTGGGTCTACGGCCGTAGCGGGCATCCCTGCCTGGAATGCGGCGGTTCGATTCAGATGCGTCGGCAAGGAATGCTGGGACGCACCACGTACTGGTGCGCAGATTGTCAACCATTGCGGTAAGGAACAGTTAAGGAGCTATGGCGGAAGCCGACATTCGCCGTGGCACGCTCGTCGAAGGCTACCGAAGTTGGTCTCCGGTCATCTCTGACGGTGAATGTAACGTCAATCCGTTGGTCGCCCCAGAAAGGCAAGATTGCGATTCTTGAAGCGGGCATCACGCGTGACTTCTCGACCGAACCAGGTGGGCGGCGCAAAGGCTTCGCTGGCAGGGACCGACGGGAACTCGACTTCCGCAATTCTCAATCCGCTCAGTGCGCCGGCGAACACATCCAGTTCAATCATGTAGTCACCGAATGGGATCTCGTGTCGCACTTTCTCCAATCGCCGTCCGTCGGTGGCCGGCCAAAGTTGCCCGAACTGAGCAGCCGAGAGTTCGATTTCGTACTCGGTTCGCTGGAGTCCCCCGCCACTCTTGACGGTCAGAAAGCGGCGATCCCCTTTACGCCGAACGCGCACTTCGGCGTCATCGGAACCGACGACTAAGTACCCCTGTTGGATCCGCTTGTGATCGTAGCGATCGAGGTTTCCTGGGACACCCGTCGCTTCGACCAGAAACTTGCGCTCGATCTCCTGATGGGGCGCGTCGGAACGAGAAGCAAAAGACATGCTGTGACTCAAGCTTGCACGAGAGCGTGCCGAGGTTTGCTCCCGACGTCTTTTTTTTTGCGAGGGCCGCACTCTGCTGAACCGAGCAATCGAGCGAACTGGTCTTGCATCTCCGCCGCCGATTCTGGCGTCCAGTGTGCTCGGAATTGGATCATTGTATCCTTCAGAGCCAAATCTTCCTGCATCACCAACCACGTCAGCGCGTTCATCTATCTTGCGATCGCCGGACTGGACGAGCCAGTCGTTGAAAATCGTTCGCGCTACCAGGTGATCGTTGATCTCACCCAAGTCTCCCTGGATCTGCGCAAACTTCGGGTAGAGTTTTTGTCGCAGCCTGGCGTCAAATGCGCCCGACAACAACTCGATCGCATAGCGCAGCTTTTTCCCGGCAAGTCGCATCAAATGCATGTTCTCGGGATCGCTCAGGTCTGCCGCCCCAGCGGTGAAAAAACCTTCCACGAGCGGCGCTAGTGACTGACGCGCAGCAACGTGAAAAGGCGGATCGGGTCCCGCGCCACGCCAGCGGACGCGGTGCCCAAGACGTCGAATCTCGCGGTTGAGATCTTCTCGTTTGGATTCTCTCCAGAGTTTGCGAAGCGGTTTTTGTTCGCGCCGGCGCTGTCGCTGCAGATCAACCCGAATGCTCTCCAAGGATCCTTCCTTCACATCCATGGCTTGCGGATCCAGACGCTCAATCAAGACATCCAGGTCGCGCGCTCGCCCCGCCGCGTTGCGCAGTCGCTTCAGCCGTCGATTCCACCAACTTCGACGGCGTGCCGGCAACACGTCGGAAAACAGCCGCAGAGCACTTTGAGCACGGCGAGTGGAAACCCGCAATTGATGAACGTGCTCGATATCGTCTTCGGCACGCTTTGCCACGCGCCGCAGGTTTGCCAGAACGACCTTGAGTCGCTCTTGAACGGCGTCGCAGACGACTTCCGACAGTGGTTGATCTGCGGAGTCCGCTTTCAGCCACTTACCTTTTTTCGACATTCTCGCCCCCGGTTTGCCGCGCCGCTCGCAGGCCAAAATCGATGAAGAAACGATGACGGGATCGTTTAGATTATCTTAACGCCGCCCGGTCAAAAAACCCAGCACGAGAATGCGCTACCCCCAGCGCATTTCACAATTGCTGCCAACCTGGGGGTTTGCACCGCTTTCGACGCGGAAAAACGGCTCAGAGATGAAGAAATGATGAAGGCAAGCAGGCGAACCAGGCTTTGTAGAGAAGGCGTTCAGCCGGAACGCCATTCGCGATAGACGAGTTGCGGAAAGACCCAGGCATCGCGAGCATACGCGCCCTGCCAGTCGGCGCGGTTCGGTCATGACGCGGAAAAACCATTCCAGCCCGGTGCGACGCATCCAAACCGGAGCCTGTTTCTTTTCCCCGGCGATGAAGTCGATCGTGGCGCCCCCGCACAAGACAACCCGCGCGGGGAGTTCCGGATGGAGTCTATGCACCCAGATTTCTTGTTGCGGCGCAGCCAAGCCGACGACGATCAGTTCCGGTTTGGCCTGATGCAATCGATCCAGGATTCGTTGTTCCTCCTGCGGATCCTCTTCGAAACCGAAGGGAGGGCTGTAAGTACCCACTACGGTAACAGCCGGCCATTGTTGTCCGATGCGGATGGCCGCACGATCAGCCACGCCGGGTGCGGCGCCCAACAGGAACACGCGCAGCGGTCGTTGGTGCGTGGCGGCAGTGAAAAGCTGCGGAACGAGCTCGGAGCCGGCGACACGCTCCGGGAGCGGTTTCTTCAGCACACGGGAGACGACAATGATCGGCAGGCCGTCCGCCAGCACCAGATGCGCCTCTTCGCAAGCACGCTGAAAAGCGGGAAAGTTGTTGGCAAGGACGGTATGATCGACGTTCGGCGTGACAACAAATCGGCACCCTGGGTAATTGTCGTCGCGCCACGCCATGATCCTGTCGACGGCCTGCTGCATGTTCACGACATCGATGGGAAGATCAAAAAGACGAACGCGAGGGTCCATGTTTTCTCGAGGCGGCAGAGGTTGAGACGGTTTGTTTCGGGTTGCCCCATCCAAGGTCGTTGGCGAGCCACGTTCAACCGCGAAGTTCGGGACTTCGGACACCATTTCCGAATCGTCGCTGGCACAATCATCGATCGGGCGGTAAGAGGACTCAAGCATGGTCGGCGAAATTTCCTGGGTTTGGGGAGTTCGAATCCGTTACCGCTGGTTCTCGCAATCCATCGCTTGCTCTCCGCCCTCCACCGGTCACCGATGTGCCGGGGGATAACTCGCCGCCGCGATCGGTAGCTCGTCTTCCGGTCATCATGCCGCGCGGCAGGTGGTCCGTCCAGCGGCGGCCGAAGGTGGGTCCAGCGGCGCCCGGTGTAAGCAGCAGCATCCACCCCAGTCCGATGGCGAGAGCCCCGACCCAGGAGGCGAGCAGCAGCACCGGCCGGCTCGGTCCCAGCGGCGCATCCCCGGTGTCCGGCCCGTCAACTCGTGAGATCAGGCTGGAGGCCTGGGAAGCTTCTTGCTCCGCGCGTGCTTCTGCCAGGGCGTGCTGCGCCTGCCGCAGCTCGTCGCTACGGTGCGAAACCTCTGTGACAAGATTGCCGTAGCGGGCGCGTAGCGCGGCGAGTTGATCGAGCCGCTGCTGCACGGCTGACAACTGCGTCTCGTGAGATGCGATGAGGGCATCGGTCACCTGCAAATCAGCCCGCAAGCCACGAATCGAAGTCTCCAATTCGCGATAGAGATTCTGACGAATCTCGGCCTCCGCCGTTCGAGCCGCTTTGACATCCGGATGCGCATCATTCATTTTGCCAATCAACTCAGCGACTTGCAGTTGGGCGTCAATCAGTCCCTCTTTGAGTCGTCGAAGGCCAGGATGCGAGTCCAGCATCCGATTGGGGGTGGCAACCAAGGTCTCGGGGGAGCGGCTGGCCGCCAGCAGAATCTCCAACTGTTGCTCCTGCGCGGTGCGATCGGAACGAGCGCCTCCGCAGATCATTTTTGATCTGATTCAGTGCCACGCGCAGATGACTATCGCCGGCGCCGCTCTGGTTCAGCGCCCGCAACTCTCCGAGGTCGCGCCCCACGCTCTGCTCCATGGTCTCCAACCGCTTCGTGGCAGCGTCAAGGTTCTGCTGAGTCAGCTTCAATTTCTCCATCAGTTCTTGCGTCATGCTGCGGGCGCGGCGATTCCTCAGTTGTTGCAGCCGTTCTTCCAGTCGGTCACAAACGGCCGTGTTCCGTCGGATCGCTTCTTCCGCCGAGTGGGCGCGAACGGCGAGATAGATCAAATCGGACTGTCCCAGTTCGGCGCCCTTGGAAGCGGAAACGCGGATCTTATCCTGCAACGCCTTGATCTCCTTGTCCGAAGGCCCGCTCTTGCGAATCGGCCGCGTACTGTCGGCGGCAGATTGGCGTAACGCGCCGGCGACGACATTTCGATTGCGCGCGATTTGCGTGACCATTTCCTGAGCAGCCTTGCGGGCGTCCGCTGAATTGAACCGTCCATCCGGATCCAACTCTCCTACGGCCTCCTCCCGAATCATCAGCTCTTGCACCGCTTCCCAAGCCGGTGGACGGACCAATGTGTAGATCGTACCCAGCGTGCCAATCGTGACGGTTGGAACGAGCCAGATCGTCAAGTGTTCCGCCAAGGTCGTGCGGAGTCGGTCCCACATACTGGATGCTCTGCGCTGATTCATGGTCCCGATCGTTCCCCGTCGTTCTGTATTGAAGTCGTCACTGCGTGTCGAATCGCCCATCTTCCAGCCGATCTGGCCGTAAAGTATAGGCCGTGCCGCACACACACCCTGGGCGTGCGCGTTCTGCAGTTGCACATTCGGCCCTTGGGAGATCGCGTTTCGGCCAAAAGCGGCATCGCATCGTAACCTGAAGCGTCAGCGAGAACTCTCGAACAATCGTCGCAACTGATTCCCTCGCTGACGCTCTTTGAAGTTACGCCTTTCGACCCATCCCAACCCGAAGCGTAAGTTTTGAAGTTGCACGTTTCGATCTTTCTCAACCCGAAGCGTAAGCGAGGGAACACGTTAGAACCGTTGGGACGTGTCTCCCTCGCTGACGCTTCGGGTTAGGATTTCGCGGGCATTCCGCACATCGGAAGAGGGGGAATTCCGGAAATGTGCAACTTCAAAACCGGCGGGACCGGTCGCTGCCAAAGCCGGTGCTGTCGCAGCAGCGCAGCATATTCCCCACGTTGGATCTTTGATCAACTGTGCCGGCGACAAGACCCCGGATGACTGCCCGGATCATCCAGCTGCCGTCGGACGCCGGTGCGTGCCGGCCGATGTTCAGGCTGTCTTGATCGAAATCGCCAGAATGGAATCTTGATCCACCGTTTCGCATCATCCCGCAACGAACCGCAGAGCATCCGGAATCACTGGGCTGCGGCCGGACCCGACAGATTTCTCAAAAAAACCAGCAATCCACAAACCCGGCGCAAACTCCCCAGCCAAAACGATCGATAAATCCTTTCAGCGAAAACGATGTTGTCGACCTGGAGGGGAGTTTGTCTCATGCGTGACCGAAGCCTGCTGTCACTGCTTGCCATTCCGATGGTTCTGTCCGCTCTGTTTGTCTGGCCGGCTACGGTGACCGGTGGTGGCTGGGTTCGTGATGTGGACCAGGCTCTGCAGGTTGCACGGTCACAACACCGGCCCGTCCTGCTGTTCGTATCGATGGACGACTGCAAATACTGCCGCCAAATGGCGCAAACAACGCTTCGCAATCCAGAAGTCGCAAAGACGATCAGCAGTCAGTTCGTGCCCGCGGTGATCAAGAACACGGAACGCCCTGACCTGATGCGAAAGCTAGGGATTCGCAGTTTTCCCGTCACGTTGGTGGTGAGTCCCCAAGGACAAGTGCTGCAAGAAATGAAGGGGTACGTGAAGCCGACGAAATTCCAGCAACAATTGGAGCAGTTGGCTGGTGAACCGGCTCAAACGTCGGTGGCCTCGCGTCAACCGACGGGCACTGCCCAACCGGCTTCGGCCTCTCACTTTCGACTCGCTTCCACGCGCCGCGCTGCGCCGCCCGCCACTCGTCCGACGTCGGGAGCACCGGCGAATGCCGCGAGAAGTTCTCTGCCGAGGCAGCGTCCTGCCTTTGCCTGGCCGTTTGGCCTGGACCGCTTGTTCGGTGCCATGAAGGTTCGCCGATAACAGCGACTCCGCTCGTGGCAGCGAGCACCTTTGCCCGTGAGCGTATCCCGATCCGGGCCAGGGCCCACTCGATTCCTCGCTGCGCCCGCATTTTCCCCTTTGCCGCCCACCAGATCGATGCACTATGATGGCGTGTTCGACCGGGTTTCGGGACACCACGCGGTTGCGGTAGAGGGCTCGAGGAATGCTGAAAGAGGACGTGCGCCGCTGGTCGGCGACCGAAGCGGAAGAGTTGTACGAGGTCGGTCGCTGGGGAAAAGGGTATTTCTCCGTCAGCGAGAACGGCAACCTCCTCGTCCATCCCCACCGGGATTCCGAGGTCGGCATTGATTTGCGGGAGTTGGTGGAGCGTCTGCAACTTCGCGGTCTGCAGCTGCCGGTGCTGATCCGATTCAACGACATCCTCAAAGATCGACTGGCCGAGATTCACAACGCCTTTGATGTCGCGATTCGAGAGCATGACTACGAGGGCCGATACTGTTGCGTGTATCCGATCAAGGTGAACCAGCAGCGACAGGTGGTTGAGCAGATCGTGGAACACGGTGGGCAGTACGGCTTCGGACTGGAAGCTGGCAGCAAACCGGAGCTACTCGCGGTCATTGCCTTGATCAATGATGACCGCCCGATCATCTGCAACGGTTTCAAGGATGCCAACTTCATCGAGACGGCGTTGTTGGCGCAGAAAATCGGCCGGCGCGTCATTCCGGTCATCGAGAAATTCACGGAGCTGGAGCTGATTCTGCAGATTTCCGAGCAACTGGGGGTACGGCCGGAAATTGGCGTCCGCGTGAAACTCGCCGCGCGCGGGGCGGGACGCTGGCAGATGTCCGGTGGCTACCGTTCCAAGTTCGGCCTGACCGTCAGCGAAATCTTACGCGTCCTGGAAATCCTGCAGTCTCGCGAGATGGCCGATTGCTTCAAGCTACTGCACTTCCATTTGGGCAGTCAGATTACGAACATCCGCCACATCAAAGGCGCTCTGGTTGAGGCGGCTCGAGTCTACGTCGATCTAGCCAAGCGGGGAGCGGCCCTGGAGTTCCTGGATGTGGGCGGCGGCCTGGGCGTGGATTACGACGGTTCGCAGACGAACTTTGATTCGAGTGTGAACTATACGTTGCAGGAGTATGCCAACGATGTGATCTACCATGTGCAAACCGTCTGCCATGATGCGGGTGTCTCCCATCCGACAATCGTTTCGGAAAGTGGTCGGGCAATCGCAGCTTATCACAGTGTGCTGGTATTCGACGTACTTGGCACAGCCAATCAGGGGCAGCATGCGTTACCCGAACAACTGCCGGAGGAAGTGGAGCAACCACTGCATGATCTGCAGCAAACCTACCAGAACTTGAATGTGCGAAATCTGCTCGAGTCGTACCATGACGCGCAAACGGCGTTGGACATGGCAATTGGCACATTTGCCGCAGGCTACTTGCCACTCGATCAGCGCAGCATCGCCGAGAACTATTATTGGGCGATCTGCCAACGCGTGCTGCAGATGGCGGAAGGGCAGAGGGACGAAATCCCCGAAGAGCTGCAGAAGCTGAATCAGCTGCTTGCGGAAACGTATTTCTGCAACTTCTCACTTTTTCAGTCGATGCCGGACAGTTGGGCGATCAAGCAGCTCTTTCCCGTGATGCCGATCCACCGCCTGAATGAAGAGCCGCGGCGCACCGCCGTGCTTGGCGACATCACGTGCGACTCAGACGGGAAGATCGATCATTTCATCGACCGGCGCGGTGTGGCTCGCACTCTGCGACTCCATCCGGTCGGGAACGAACGCTACTATCTGGGTGCGTTCCTGATCGGTGCGTACCAGGAGATTCTTGGAGATCTGCACAACTTATTCGGCGATACGAACGCGGTCCATGTCCGGATTTCCAAGTCGGGTGAGGCGGTTTTGGAAACGATCATCAAGGGGGACACGGTCAGCGAGGTCTTAGCGTACGTTCAGTTCCAAGAAGAGGAGTTGGTGGCAAAGTTGCAGACCGCTGTCGAAACGGCGGTCCGGCGAGGTCAAATCGGACAGGAAGAGGCAGGGCGACTGCTGAAGTCCTACGAAGACGGGCTTCGCGGCTATACGTACTTAAGTTGATGCGCGGAAAGCCGCCAGCGCGGCGGACGCGACGGAGGATTCACGATGGCATCGCTGGTGATGACCGTACTGGGACATGATCGACCGGGCTTGGTCGAATCTCTGGCGAAAATCGTGAACCAGTTCGGCGCAAACTGGCTGGAAAGTCGCATGGCGCACCTCGCAGGACAATTTGCCGGGATTGTCCACGTAGAAGTTGAGCCTCATCAAGCGGATGCGCTGGTCGCGTCCCTCCGACAACTGGACCGCCAAGGACTGACCGTAATTGTCCAGCAGGATTCGGGCCCGAGCGAATCGGCCGAGACGTTTGCTCCGCTCGTAATGGAACTGCTCGGCGGTGATCGACCGGGTATCGTTCACGAAGTGACACACGTACTCGCTTCGCGAAACGTGAATGTGGAACAGTTCCAATCGGCTTGTGTGAGTGCCCCGATGTCAGGCGGCAAGCTGTTTCACGCTACCGCCCAACTGCGTCTTCCTTCTGGTCTGACGCGGGAACAATTGCAGCACGATCTGGAGCAGATCGCCCACGATCTGATGGTTGACATCCAGCTCAAGTCGGCAACCGCCGAATAGTCACCCGTGCAACTACGGGGACGTCGCGTCCGGCCGCGCGTGCTCCAGCAGCCATTCGTAGAACGCCGGATTGTCATACGTTTCGGTCCACGAATCGTGCTCCGCCTCTGGATAGACGGTGAACTTGACGTCCGCTCCCGCCGCTTTCAGGGCATCCACCATCTCCTCGGAACTCTTCAGCGGAACAACCGGGTCCTTGGCGCCGTGAAAGACCCAGATCGGTACGTGGCGGAAACGGTCAACGACGGCCGGATCACCGCCGCCACATACTGGAGCTGCCGCGGCAAACAGCCTTGGATAGGCCGCCAAGGTCGCCCACGTGCCGTATCCCCCCATGCTCAGGCCGGTGAGATAGATCCGCTGCCGATCGACCTTGTATTTGCCGCAGATGTTGTCCACCAACTTTGCCACGGCTTCCGCTTGCCACCATTTCCGCGACTCGCACTGGGGCGAAACAACGATCATGGGGAAGTCTTTGCCCTGCTCGATCAACTTCGGTGGGCCATGCACCTGCACCTGTGTTAGGTCGTCGCCTCGCTCGCCGGCGCCATGCAAGAACACGAGCAGCGGCCAATCCGCTTGATCCTCGTAATTCGGCGGTAAGTAGAGCAGGTAATTCATCGGTACTTCTGCTTTCACGGTCGCTGTAAATTCCACGGACTGCTGTCGGGAAGCGGAGCGGTCCTCGGCTCCGAAGACAGTCCCGGTCAACACGGTCACGAATACGAATGACCAGATCTTACCCATGGACGGTACTCCTCTTCAGGGGCCTCAGGCGTCGGTGTCAATCGGTTGAGCGGGCGGTCCCATGATAGCAGGACAAATTCAAAAAACCGACATGCCCCGGACGAAAACAGCGAAGGCTGCCGAGCGGTTTGCGACCGTCGCAGCCCAAGGGGGCGTGACACGAAGGGACGCAAAGAAACGATCGAGACAAGAGATTGTCGGTGCTGAGCTTGGACGGTCGGCGGAATGTTGACAGCAGGCCTGTTCCTCCGTGAACCGGGCTAGGGGGATTGGAGGCATCCTGTTAGAATCCGCCGCCCTGACGACGGTCGGTGAACGGCTGTTCGGGCCGGGACTGGGAACGCAGCAACTCGAAATCTCGGGGAAACAGGAAGTGATCGGGCGTTATTGTGCATTGCTGATCTGTGGATGGATTGTGTTTTCGTGCGGCTCGTCAGCGGAGGCTCAGAACCGCACTGCGGTGGGTCCGCCGGCGGCGGCGAAATCCAATCCGACGGCGCGGGCCGTCCGCACCGCTCCCGGGGCAACCGCTTCCCCGAAGAAACCAAACGTGCAGCGAGTCGCGAAGCGCCCACGAGTACTCGTCGAGCGGGTCCGCCGGAAGGTTTCCCTTTGCCTCCCGAACAACAGCAACGTGTGGATGCGATTCTACGGTTTTGGGAACATCACACCGCACAGATCAAGACCTTCCAGTGCCAGTTCACTCGTCAGACCTTCAACATGGTTTTTGGCCCGAAGGATGCTCCGCGAACCGTGGACCGTGGCACCGTTCGCTACGCAGCCCCCGACAAAGGTCTGATGCGCGTCGATGAGGTGTTCGCCTACAATCCGCAGGCAAAGGAGGAAGGAGAACGGTACCAGAAACAGGACGTTCAGTTTGGCGAATACTGGGTGTGTGACGGCGAATCGATTCACCAGTTCGACTCGCGTACGAAAGTCCTGACGGAAACGAAGCTGCCACCCGAGATGCAGGGACAGGCCATTGGAGATGGGCCGTTGCCGTTTTTGTTTGGCGCGAAAGCGAAAAGCATGAAGGCCCGTTACTGGATTCGGGAGATCACTCCCACCGGCAACGCCGGCGTGGAATATTGGCTCGAAGCAATTCCGAAGCGTGCGGAAGATGCCGCCAACTTCGACAAACTGCTTGTACAGTTGGAGAAACCCAAGGCACAGGGAGAGCAGTTGGTGCCGAAGGCGATGAAGGTTCTGAATAAGCAGGGCTATGTCATCTATTCGTTTAGCGACCACAAGGCCAATGACGCGCGGCATCGCGTGGCTGGCTTCTTCCGGTCCTTCGTGCGGCCCTCCACGCCGCGAGGTTGGACGAAAGTCGTCGAAGATTGGAATCAGCCTCCGGCCGAAGCGTCCGCCGCACCCGGTAACCAACGCGATCCGAGGCTCGGCAACGCGCAGCCGCCTGCGCCGAAGCGGTGATCCGGCTCCGGCCCCCCTTCGACTCCCGCATTTCGTGACGCCCGCCTCCCGATCCGGCGCACGCGTCTCGACTGCGCACACCTTCGCTCTCGGACCGACTCCGCCGGCCCGGCCCTGCCCCGCGTAAGCCCCCTTCCCCCGATCCTGGTTTACCCGCAAACCTCGAATATCACCAATCGCCTCACCCATCTAAAATTGCCCATTATACCCATGACACCAAGAGCGAACGCATGGACAGGCGATGCGTGAGCCTCATGCTGGCCGGCAACCACTCACTTTACTCATGCCCCTCATTTATCTCAAATGACTCATTCGACTCATAAACCCAAACCGAACGCATGGACAGGCAATGCGTGAGCCCGAATTCGAAACGCCCCCCCCAGCAGGCAGGGTCCGCCGCAACTTCTCTCGCTTTTTGCGGCTCCCTATAATTCGGTCAAACGTGCGAAGACAGAGAGACTCGATGCGGTCGTCCGTTTACCTTGCTGGATTGCTTATGCTGCGGGGCGAGAGGAAAGAATTGCATTAGTTCGTCGAAGTAGGACCGACGCAGTTATCGTCTTTGCACCTCGGTCACGGTGTTACCGCGGATCGAAAACGTTAAACTCCCGCAGCAGGACGGTACGGTGCCGTTCCGTGTAGCGTGTTGGCGGCATAGCGGTGAACAGCATGTTTTTTTCTAGACAGCCTAAGGCACGGGACAAAAGACTTTCCAGCCGGACTGCATCGCATGGTCGCGGAGCCATCTTCTTTTGCCTCGCGCTAATTCTCATTTGTCTCGCAGCATCGCCGTCAATCGTCTTCGGTCAGCAAATTGCGAAGCGGGGGACGACCGGCGGCTTCCGAATCCGAGTGAACTTGCCGCTCACCGGATCGGCCGATCAGCTGATCAAGCAGATGGTGCAGCGCGTCGTGGAGCAGCAGTCGGATGGTCCGGACCGGGGCGTGCTGGTACTGGAATTCTGGCCGGCCGCGGGGACGGAAGGCCGGGGAACGGAATTTGAGCGAGCTTTGTCGCTGGCCCGCTACCTGACCAGCGCGAACCTGCAGCGTGTTCGAACGGTCGCCTACGTTCCCCGGGCAGCCATCGGGCATGCTGTCCTTGTGGCTTTGGCGTGCGAGGAAATCATCATGGACCCTGATGCGGTCTTGGGTGATGCCGGCATCGACGAATCCGTGATCGGTCCAACGATGCGTGGGGGGTATACCGAGATAGCACGTAGTCGACGGACGATACCGGAAGCGATGGCCTTGGGCATGCTGGATGCCGAACTTCAGATTTCACGCGTGACGACCGGCAGCGGAGTGCTCTATGTTTGGGGGGAAGAGTTAGCGAAGTTGAAGCAGGAGCGACAGGACCTGCGTGCCATCGACACGCTGATCCCTGCGGGACAGATGGGTCGATTTCGGGGGGACGAGTTGCGCGAATTGGGATTTGTCAGTTACTTGGCAAGCAGCCGCGAAGAATTGGCGAACGCGCTTCAGATTCCCGCGCAGGAATTGGAGTTTGACCCGTCCCTGGGTGGCAAATGGCGACCGATCCGTGTCGATTTGAACGGTCCGGTAACGACGCAGATGGTGGAACGTGTGATGCGTTCGATCCAGCAGCAGCGCGAGATGGCGGACACGAATTTTGTTTGTCTCCAGATTGACAGCGCCGGTGGATCGCCGCGAGATAGCGTGCGACTGGCTAACTTCCTGGCCGACCTCGATCAGTCGCGGATTCGCACAGTGGCTTACATCACGGAGCAGGCGCGGGGCGATGCGGTGCTTCTGGCGCTGGCGTGCGATCACACGGTCGTGCATCCCGACGCCATCTTGGGAGGCAGCGGCGCCGCAACGATCGGTGCCGAAGTAGCGGCTGACTTGCGTGGACCGATCCGCGAGATTGCCGATCGCAAATCGCGCAACTGGTCGTTGGTGACAGCGATGTTTGACCCCGATTTAGAGGTCTACTCCTACCAGCGTGCGGGCACCGACGACCCCGTATATCTTTCCACCGAGGAATTCGCCGAGAAGTACGGTGAAGCGGCAGATCCAGTGGATCAACCTCCCGACAACGAGGAGGCGGAACAGCCGGATGCAGTACAGTGGGTGCGCGGTCCCGCCGTCACGCAACCGGGCCAAGTATTGGAGGTCAACGGGCGCGACGCCGCCGAGCGACTCGGGGTAGCTCGGTATTTGGCGGAAGATCTCGGACAACTTCAGCAACTCTATCAGCTGGAGCGGATGCCGGACGCAATTCGTCCCAATTGGGCCTTTGAGTTCATCGATGCCCTCGCTTCACCACAGCTGGCTGAGCATGCTGCTGTTTATCGGCGCCTTCGCATTGATCGCGGAGTTATCCTCGCCCGGCATCGGAGTGGGTGGGTTCCTGTCGGCGATGTGTTTTCTGCTGTATTTCTGGAGCAACTTTCTTCACGGGACAGCGGAATGGCTCGAGGTTATGCTCTTCCTGGCGGGGCTGACGTGCGTGCTAGTCGAACTGTTTGTGATTCCCGGCTTCGGTGTCTTCGGACTCGGTGGCGGTGCGTTGGTGATCATTTCGCTGATTCTGGCGAGCCAGACTTTCGTGTTGCCCACGAATGAATACCAAATGCGTCAAGTGCCGCGGTCGTTGTTTACTGTGGCGGCAGCCGGAGCGGGAATTCTGAGCGGCCTCTACGTCTTGCGCAAATACTTGCATCGTGCGCCGATGCTTGGGAACGTAGTGCTCGTTCCGCCGGATGGGGAAGAGGCCCAAGATCTGTCGCGGCGCGAAGCGATTGTTGACTACGAAGACCTGCTGGGACATGTCGGAGTGACACGAACGCAACTTACGCCATCTGGGAAAGCGATGTTTGATGACGAATTGGTCGATGTGATCGCGGATGGCGTGGTGATTCCCAAAGGCAGTAGCGTTCGCGTTGTGGACGTGCAAGGGAATCGAGTGGTCGTCGAGCCGTTGGAGAATCTGCCGTGATGTGTCATCCCACGCGGTGCGAAGAATGAATCAACTGCTCTGGCCCACCGTGCTGTTGCTCCTGGCGCTCACACTCATCGTCTTGGAAGTTTTCGTTCCCTCAGCGGGCGTCCTATCGGCTGCCGCAGCGCTGGCCATGGTGGCATCGATCGTGACGGCATTCATGTACGGCGGTATGCAAGTGGGAACGCTGTTCATGGCGGCGTCTGGAATCCTGCTGCCGCTGCTGATTTGGCTGATGCTCCAGATCTGGCCGAAGACACCTCTCGGACGACGAATCCTGATCAAGCCGCCTACGCCCGACGAAATCGAATCACCTCAGCAGGCCTTGCGAAAACAGCTCGTCGGACGGCACGGCATCGCGGTGACCGCGATGCTGCCCGCGGGAGCGATTCGAATTGAGGGGCGCACTTTTGACGCCATCAGCGACGGAATCTCGATCGAAAAGAACACTCCGATTGAGGTGATTGCCGTACGTGGCCGCCATCTCGTCGTCCGCCCGTTCCGGATTTCCACCGACGAACAATCCCCGAATTCGACCGATGCGGAGATCCCCGACCCGTTTGATGACTCGCTGCCTTGACAACCGATAGTGGGTGGGATACCACTGCCAAGAGAGTTACTTCGAAAGCGGGACCGTTGCGTAGGGCCTTCGACGTCACGTTGCCCAGGCCATGCCGACTGGAGCATGACGTTGTTCGGCGAGTTCCTTCGATCGGCCCAATCGGATCGGCCTGTTGGTGCGGATCTTGCACTTCTGTTTATGAACGGAACGAGCCATGGAAACGATGGATGTAATCTGGGTCCTGGTCGGGATCGTCGGCCTGTTCATCGCGCTGGTCGTGCTCGTGGTGTTCGCTCGCTACTTTCGCCTTTGGATTCAATCGGTCACCACCGGTGCGGGAATCTCGATTTTCGATCTACTGGGGATGACGTTTCGGAAGGTAGATCCGGCGGCGATCGTACGCAGCAAGATCATGGCCGTGCAGGCGGGGTTGGATGAATCGACGACGGGCATCACCAGTCAGGCGTTGGAAGCACATTTCCTTGCAGGTGGTAATGTACCGCTGGTCATCCGCTCTCTAATCGCGGCCAACAAGGCCAAGACTATCAACCTGACCTTCCAGGAAGCGACAGCCATTGACTTGGCAGGGCGCAACGTATTGGAAGCCGTTCAAACGAGCGTATATCCCAAGGTGATCGATTGCCCGGCGCGAGGTTCCAGCCGCCCAACGCTCGATGCAGTGGCAAAGGACGGAATCCAATTGAAGGTCAAGGTGCGCGTCACGGTGCGGGCAAACCTGGAACGACTGATTGGTGGTGCCACGGAGGAGACCATCATCGCTCGAGTGGGTGAAGGAATTGTCAGCGCCATCGGGTCGGCCGACAGCCACAACCGGGTGTTGGAGAATCCCGATCTGATTTCGAAGGCCGTACTCGCTCGTCGACTGGACTCTCAGACCGCGTTCGAAATCGTTTCCATCGACATCGCCGACATCGACGTGGGCGACAACATTGGTGCACGCCTGCAAGCGGATCAGGCAGAAGCCGATACGCGCGTCGCGCGTGCTCGAGCAGAACAACACCGAGCGATGGCGGCGGCGGCCGAGCAGGAACAGGTGGCCCAAATCGAAAAGAGCCGCGCAACTCTAGTACAGGCCGAGGCGGAAGTGCCGCGGGCGATGGCCGAATCGTTTCAAAGCGGACGACTAGGGCTCCTGGATTATTACAAGCTGCGGAACGTTCAGGCGGACACCGAAATGCGAACGGCGATTGCGGGCACCGGAAATTTGCAGCGTGACCGAGTGCAGGCGCAATAGACGCCTCGCGCCCAGGTAGTCTCGCACGAAAAGGATCATTGAGCCATGCCCTTACCGGCTCCTTTACTGGCCGCGGACTGGATCCAGATCGCGATCTTTCTGTTCATCATCTTCAGCTCGTTAGCCGGCCAGCTCTTCAAGGTGAATCAGGAACGACGCCGAAAGGGCAACGTCGGTCGGCCGCCCGCTGAACCACCCCAACAGCCGCGTCCGGGACGCCCAGCGGCTCCCGGAAAACCGGATCGACCTCGCGGCCCGCTGCAGAAAGAGATTGAAGATTTCTTGCGACGGGCGTTGGGCGACCAACCCGAGCCCGACGCGGAACCGGAGGTAGTGGCCGAGGTCGTCCAGCGTGGACCACACGAACGTTCTCCCGTCCCGTTGGCAGTATCCCGCGCACGGGAAGAAGCGCCGGAGCACGAATCCGTTGCGGAACACGTCGCACGGCGAATGAGATCAGAACGGGTGGAGGAGCACTCGAGCGGCCCGCGAGGTTCGATTGAACATGCCGATGAGCGAATGGAGGACCGCCTGGGCAAAGTGTTCGACCACTCGCTCGGGCAGCTGACCCGCAGCGATAAGGATCTCGCCGGAAAGGGAATCTCAGCCGGAACCGATGCCAGCGTTTGGGAAACGCAATCGAGAACCCGTGAGGTGATTTCGCCGGAACGCCTGGCGGAAATGTTGCGATCTCCGGACGACCTAGCCGCTGCGGTCGTTCTGAGTGAAATCTTGCGGTCGCCCGTCGACCGTTGGTCTTGATCGCCGATGTGGACAAATTGTGGATCGTTCTGGCGTAGCAATTCGCACGAAGAGGCGAACTTCCGATGGAAGCGGAACCAATCAACCCACAGAAATCGCGAATCGGTTGGATCGGAACCGGCGTGATGGGCGTCAGCATGTGTGGGCATCTCATCCAGCAAGGGTATGCTACAACCGTTTTCAATCGGACGCGCCGCAAGGCCGATCCTCTCCTGGAGCGTGGCGCAACCTGGGCCGCTTCGCCCCGCTTGGTCGCGGAGCAGAGTGACGTTGTCTTCACGATCGTGGGCTATCCGGCCGATGTTCGGGAAGTCGTTCTCGGGCCCGACGGAGTTCTTGCCGGCTCGAAACCAGGTAATCTGGTTGTCGACATGACGACCAGCGAACCCTCCCTGGCTGTCGAGATCGCTGAAGTCGCCATCGATCACGATGTCTACAGCGTGGATGCACCGGTTTCGGGCGGCGATGTGGGAGCCCGGGAAGCCCGACTGTCAATCATGGTGGGTGGCCAAGCAGACGCGGTCGAGGTGCTGATGCCGTGCCTCCGAGCGATGGGGAAGAGGATTGTGCACCAAGGTGGGCCCGGCGCCGGCCAGCACGCGAAAATGGTGAACCAGACACTAATTGCCAGTAACATGGTGGGCGTCTGCGAGGCGCTGCTGTACGCCTATCGTGCCGGGCTGGATCTGGATCGCGTACTGGAATCGGTCGCCTCCGGCGCCGCGGGGAGTTGGTCGCTATCAAACCTCGCACCACGCATCATCCAGGGCAATTTCGAGCCCGGATTCTACGTCAACCATTTTCTAAAAGACATGGGAATTGCTTTACAGGAGGCAAGGCGAATGCGGCTCGCTCTGCCCGGGCTGGCGCTCGCCGAACAACTTTATCTGGCTGTTCAGTCCCAGGGAAATGGTGAACTGGGTACGCATGCGCTGCAGTTGGCCCTCGCCCGCCTCTCGGGCTTCGACTGGCCCAACCGGCCAAGTTGACTCTCACCCACAAACGCCCACTACGCCCCCCCCACCCGAGCGGACCGCGTCGCGCATGGCCGACCGCGTCGCGCATGGCCTGTCCCCGCGTCCAGCCAAAAACACCCACATGGGGGGGGGGGGGGGGGGGGTCGTGCTGACGCATGGGCAGGCGATGCGCTCAGCACACCCCCCCGAATGGAGAAGCAGACCGAACGCGGGGACAGGCCATGCGTTGGGCGGCGAGCCGGAAACGGTTGCCCCCGATGGATGCCGTTGACTTGGGGAAACAGTTGACGTTTGACAACCTCGCTGGACGGTCGTACGGTCTTGAGGGTTCTGGTTGAAAATCCCCACGCACGGAGAGCCTTGGAAGACGGGCGAACCCAGCCGCAGCGTTTGGGCCCGACGGGCTTCTGTGCAAGTCGTGAAACCAGTCGCGTCCGTCGGTTGCTGGAGTCTGAGCTGGAGAGCAAACCGGGCACTTGCACCGCAGAACGGCAGGGGAGAATCGAGAGATGTTCGCGGACGACGCAGTCCCTCAATTGGCCGAAACGAGCTCTTTGATCTCGGATCGCGACCGGATCCTGATTATCGACGACGATCAAGGCCAAGTGGACGTGCTGACGCTGGCCCTAGGGCGTCTGGGATTCGAGACGATCTCCGCCGGCACAGTAGCGGAGGGGCTTGAACTGGCCCGGTCACAACGTCCCCAATTGGTGATCCTGGATATTCGGCTGCCGGACGGAAACGGCCTGGATCTCTGCCAGGTCCTGAGCGACGATCCCCATACGAGCAGCATTCCGGTGATCATCCTCAGCGGAATGGAGCGTCCGGATATCATCCGCAGCTGTCGAGCGGCCGGCTGCCGCTACTACGTACGGAAACCGTACGATCCCAACGCCTTGCTGGTGCTGGCTGAAAACGCCCTGGGACACGCGGACTGCTGGTAAGACGGCGATTGCGACCCGCCGCCGGTCTGCTATACTGGCGGGTTCGGTTGTCCAGTGCGTTGGATGCCTGTTCGGTCACGTGACTTACAGACGGCTTGGAGTGTTCAGTGGGAACGAAGAAGACGGGAAAAGGTCGGCGAAAAATCGGTCGGAAGAAGCGTCGCATGCGGGCGAAGATTCGCCATCGCAAGCGATAGCTTAGATGATTCTTGAGCCGCGGGTGCGCCTCCGGCTTCAGCCCGCGGTTCTGGCAGACTTCGGCGGAACGTGTGACATCCGTTACCGGTCTGTCGTGCTCAGTCCCACCACCACTGCCCATCTTGCAGCGCATCGAGTTGGACTTGCTCACGCCGCTGGGCCACCGTTCCGTCTTCGTCCGCTCGGATGTGCTCCGCGGAGACCGCTTTTAACGGCTGGATGTGAACACCGCCGCCAACGGGTGTCATCAATCGATTGCCCTTCCAGATGGCGTTCACCGCCGTATCGACTTGCTTCGGAGCGGCATAGATTTCCACGGGCATCAAACGCTCGTTTCCCAGAATCTCCATCGACCATCCGGCCTGTCCGTAGAAATCCTGCTGCTGGATGTAGGCGGCTGCAACGAGCATGTCGATCAGGTTGCGCATCTGCGCATAAACCGGGACCTTTCTGGCAATTTCCGCGTACTTACGCGTGAAGGACTCGACAAACAGCCGGCTCGCCCGGTCGACACTTCCCGCGCTGGCCCGGGTCCCATCGGCCCGGACCAACTCGTCTGCGTTCACCAGTTGAACGCCATCACCGATCAGCTGAATGGCCAGGCCATCATCGCTAACGAGCAACGACTCATAGTCCGGCACAAAGTACCAGCGTTGCAACGCATTTCGCGATACACCGCTCGGACTTGCGCGATCCACATAGCTGCTGATCTTCACCGGTAGCCGTTCCAATCCAATTCCGACGAGCTTCATTCGATAGTCGGCTTCGACCAGCACGTTGGCAAAATGCGTCTTGGGCGAAACGCCCGTGATGGTAACCGTCTGCAGTCCCAAACTCTCTTGAAGGCCCTTCACAATCCTTCGCGTATCCGCCGGAATGGCCCGCGAACCGAATTGCATCAGGAAGTTCTGCATCCGTTTCAGACCCTCTGATGTAGGATCGATGGAAACACCGACGGTCCCGACCGGTTGCGATGTGGGGCCGTACGCTCGCAATGCGACAACAAGGTCTTCCAGTTGCAGCACCGCCTGACCGGTCGCGATCCCCACCGGTCGACTCAGCTCGTCCAACACCATGCCCTCCGCCGGGCCCGCGATCACGATGTCTCTCGTATCGGGATAGAAGAACACGTACTGCAGTTCGGTCAGCCCAGCCAGATACAGCATCTCATCGGTCGGCCCTTGTCCCTGGGCAAGTTGCTTCGCAATCGCCTGTTCCAGTCGATTAAGGGAAACTTTTCGCAACTCACTGGGGCGGGCCAATTCAGGATTCAGCGCAGCCCGCGCGGCCATCCGCTGACGACGACTCAACTGTCCGGTTGCATCAACGGCTGCCTTCATCCGCAGCACGCCCTCGGCGTTGACCACCACACCCGCGCCCGGAATCCCGCCGAGAATAATCGTGTCTTGATCGGCCGTGTCACCGTCTTCCGTATCGCCATCGTCGCCATTGTCACCGTCGTCACCGTCATCTTGGGCCACGGCATAACTCGGTAACGGAGTCAAATCCAAGGCCGGTCCGGCGAGGAACGCGGTGAACAGCAACAGCGCCACAAAACCGAATCGACCAGGCTTCAATAAGCGATCCATGGAATACACCTCTTCGAGTCTCAGAAGCAGGCGACAGGGCAGAAATGCCAACCGCAAGCGGACCATTCCCCGCAGCGTCGCCATCGCGGTCGGCGATCACGGAGAATCTTCGTAAGTTCAATCTCAAATTGATCTTAGTTTGCCAGCCCGGGAAAAGCAAGCAATCAGGGCAATCGGGGCAAAAGGGGAGCCTGCTAGACTCCGGATCAAGACGGGCGGACCGGTGGTCGGGCAAATCCGGAGGATTCGAGTCCGGCCGGAAACCGGTTGAGCGTCGCTCCCGGAAGTCGCGGCGGGGCTCATCTCGCGGCGGGGCTTGAGCCATTCCCGTTGGAGGCCGATTTGCGACGCGACATGCTTCCGTTACTGTGATCGGTGATCGGCCGGAAATTTCCCTTGCCCAGCAGGTCGTCGATTCGATGCCGCATCTCCGCGTTCACGCTGACCTTCAGATTCCCGCACCGTAGTTGAGCTCGGCTGCCATCCTCCAATTGCAGCACCAGTTGCACTTCACACTGCCCCGGGTAACCGCGGAGGATCTCTCGCAACTGGCCGAGCGCCTGGGCTTCGTGATTCGATTCTTGAACCCGAACACGGACCCCGCGTGTATAGCGAGCATCGAGTTGATCGATGGGGATGATCTCATTGACAATCAGATTTGCATCGTCGACCGATCCTCGACGGTCGATCACTCCGCGAATGGCGACAATCGCCTCGGCCTGCACCAAGTCTCCAAATTGAAGAAACGATTCCGGCCAGAGGATGCAGCGAATCATGCCATGCATGTCTTCCAGGTCAAAATTGGCATATTTCGTCGCCGTGCTGCCTTGGCGCGGTCGCCGGACGTGAGCGTACTTGATGGATGACAGCATTCCTCCGAGCAGGACTTCGCCGCGATCGGCCACGTCACTCAGGTCGGCGGTCGTGTGGGAGCAGAACGTTTCCAGTTGCGGAGCGTGTTCTTCCAGGGGATGACTCGTCAAATAGAAGCCGAGGACATCTTTTTCGTTTTGCAGTTTTTCCGGCTCCGGCCATTCCGCAACATCGGGCAGTGGAACGGCGGCACCCGACGCATCGTCTTCGAGCAAGTCGGAAAAGAGACTCTTTTGCCCCGATCGCTTGTCGGCCAACGCGGAGGCTCCCGATTGCATCGCGCGGTCCAGCACTGCCATCAGCGCGGCGCGACGGGAGTCAACTTCGTCAAACGCTCCGGCCTTAATCAGCGTTTCAATCGCTGCTCGATTGCAGGCGGTCGGATCGATCCGTTCGCAAAAATCGAAGAGATCTCGAAACGGGCCGAGTTGTCGGCGCGAGGCCACGATCGCTTCGGCTGCGGATCCACCGCAGCCCTTGATCGCGGAAAGCGCAAAGTGAATGCGACCTTCTTCGACGCGAAAATCGACATCACTTCGATTGACGTTCGGCGGCACAATCTCAATGCCCATTCGCGCAGTCTTCCATGTGTTCGACGAGCGAATCCTTTTTTTTGAAATTCCGCCCCGGAATATCACCCGAGAGCAAGGCGGCCATGAATTCGACCGGGTAGTGAGTCTTCAGGTAGGCCGTTTGGTAAGCGATCAGTGCATACGCGGTACTGTGCGATTTGTTGAAACCGTAGCCAGCGAACTTCAGGATCAGATTCCAGATTTCCTCGGCATCCTTTTGGTGGAGTCCGTTTTCGACCGAGCCTTCGATGAAGCGCTCGTAGTTGGCGGCGATAATCGCTTCCTTCTTCTTGCTGATCGCCTTGATGCAGGTGTAGGCTTTCGCCAGTTCGATGCCACCGAGTCGATTCAGGATCCGCATGACCTGTTCTTGATAAACCATCACGCCATGCGTTTCGCCCAGGATCTCTTCGAGCACGGGATGCTTGTATTCCGGCTTTTGGCGGCCGTGCTTGACGGCGACATAATCGTCGACCATCCCGCCTTCCAGCGGACCGGGGCGGTAGAGGGCGTTGGTAGCGATCACATCGCGAAAATGGTCCGGCTTCATCCGCTGCAACAGGTCGCGAATCCCACCACTCTCCAACTGGAATACGCCTTTCGTCTCCCCACGTTGCAGCAGGGCAAAGGTCGGTTGATCGTCCATTGGCAAGCGTTGCAGATCGAGCTTTTGGCCGGTGGATGCTTCGATGAGACCCACCGCCTTGCTGAGGATCGTCAAGTTCCGCAGCCCAAGGAAATCCATCTTTAGCAGGCCGGCCGCCTCGACGTCCCCCATCGACCACTGGGTGATCACATCGTCTTTACCGGAGACGCGACACAACGGGACATATTCTGTCAGCGGCCGATCCGCAATCACAACCGCGGCGGCGTGCGTACCCACATTACGAGCCAAGCCCTCGATTCTTCGCGCCAGATCCAACATTTCGTGGACCTCGCTGTCATTCTCGTACGCCGCGCGCAAGTCTTCACTTTTCTCCAGCGCGCCGTCCAACGTGATGTGCAGTTCCCCGGGAACCATGTTGGTGATTTCATTGACACGAGCGAGCGGAATCCCCAACGCTCGCCCCACGTCCTTGATGGCAGCTCGCGCGGCGAGCGTTCCGAACGTGCCGATCTGCGCCACGTTGTCTTCGCCGTACTTGTCTTTGACGTACCGCATCACATCGGCACGTCGTTCTTTGCAGAAGTCGATGTCGATATCGGGCGCTTCCAGACGGCTTTCATCCAGAAAGCGCTCGAACAGCAGGTCATAGGTGATCGGGCAAACGTGGCTCAAGTACAAGGCGTAGCAGACTAAGGCGCCAACACCACTCCCACGAGCGGTTGCCGGGATGCCCATCTCGCGTGCCTGGCGAACGAAGTCCCAGACGATCAGGAAGTAATTCGGGAATCCCAGTTTGTTGATCACCGACAGTTCGCGGTCGAGTCGCTCCATCACCACCTGAGAAAGCTCGCCGCCCGGCATCATCTGCTCGTTGCCAGCGTATCGTTCCGACAGCCCTTCGATGCAAATCTCCCGCAACAATTCCTCGGAGGTCTTGCCGGGCGGCAGCGGGGAGTAGGTCGGGAAGTGACGCATCCCCAATTGCAGGTCGATCTCTACCGAATCGGCGATTTCCTGGCTGCGAGCGACCGCATCTTCCTGCCCCGGAAAGGCCTGGTACATCTCTTCCGGACTGCGAAGGAAGTACTCGTTGCCATCCATCCGCATGCGCGTCGTATCCGTGCGGAATTTCCCGGTGTTGATGCAGAGCATCACGTCCTGCGCCTCGGCATCCTCTCGATCGGCGTAGTGCGCGTCGCTGGTGGCCACCAACGGGATTCCCAGCTTCTCCGCCACGCGGAGGGAGCCTTCCATCGCCAAACGCTGGATTTCGATGCCATTGTTCTGGATCTCGATGAAATACTGCGCACCAAATACGGACTGGAACCAGCGTGCGATTTCCAGCGATTCGGCCAAGTCCTCGTCGGATGTCAGGCCGCCGCGCAACAACGTGCGGCTGAGCTCACCCGAAACGCAGCCGCTGAGACAGATGATTCCTTCGCGGTGATCCTCCAGCAACGCCTTGTCAATCCGCGGTTTGAAATAAAAGCCTTCCAGATAGGCCGCGGAGGCCATCTTGATCAGGTTTTGAAAACCGATGCGATTTTGCGCTAACAATGTCAGGTGAAAACTCGCATCCTTTGCGCGGCCCGAATCCTTTTGAAAGCGACTGCCGGGCGCAATGTAGGCCTCATAACCGATCACCGGATTCAGTTCCGCGGCTTTTGCCTTACGGTAAAACTCCAGTGCGCCGTGCAAGTTGCCGTGATCGGTAATGGCCAACGCGCTCATCCCTCGTTCTTTTGCGCGTTGGACGAGTTTGTTGATCGATCCGGCACCGTCCAGGAGGCTGTAGTGACTATGGCAATGCAGATGCGCAAACGGACGTGACGTCATGCGGGTGGCTCCATCCAGAAGAGATCGGATCAGAGCGATGCATTGTAGACCACCACTCGCGATCGCGGAACCGGCGCTACGGGAGTCCGTCTTCGATCGACTCGTCGTCCGACGGTTCCCCGATCTCACGTAGGTACAGCGAGAGTCGCGCTTGCAGATCAATCAGGTTCTGCCAGTGCCGCAAGCCGAGCACGACCTGCCCCTGCTGGTCATCGACTTGTGCGGAATTGAGCAGACGTCGAATGCGAATGTGCAAGTACTCGATCAATTCGGCCAACTGAGCCGCCTGACCGGGGCGGAGTCGACTAGGCAGTTCGGGGGTCTGCAGAACGTGCAGCGTAGCATGGGGATCATCTTCGTCTCCCCACTTCAGCTCAAAGTCCAGCGAGGAGACACTGTCGAGCCGTTGAAACTCTTCATCTTCCATCGAACCGGCCGGCGGTCGCGGCCTTCCCCGGAGTTCGGCAAGCCGCATGGCAATTTCGTCGCGCGAGCCAACGAGCAGCACGCTGCGTCCGAGCGTGATCAGATCGCCGTGACGAAGGATCCGCAAGGAAATGTCCTCGCCGTTAACGCGCGTCCCGTTGGTACTTTCCAAGTCTGTCAGAACGAGCTGGCAATTGTCCTCCTGGATCTTGACGTGGTATCGGCTGACCCGATCATCATTCAGTTGGACGGCGTTTCCCTCTTCGCGCCCAATCGTGATCGGGGGCTCCAGGTTCTCGTAAGCCCGCCCTTGATCGGCACCGTCCAGTATCCTCAAGGTGATCGTTGTCATCAAAAGGCGTTCAAGGGTAGGAGAGAAACGGAAACCCGATGGCCGAAGGCACGGTGAAGCCTCGACCTTACCGCGCTTATAGCACCCATTCCGCTCTGGGGTCAAGCGGCCCCCGAACAGGCGTTGTAAAACGGCCACAGACCGAATATCCTCATGGTACCACGCGCCCGTGGCGCAATTGGATAGCGCATCGGTCTTCGGAACCGAGGGTTGCAGGTTCGAATCCTGCCGGGCGTACTTGGACTTACGACGATTCTCTTTTGGTTGGGGACGGAATTCGGGGACGGAATCGCGTAGAATACTGCGATGAGAAAAGGCCCCGGTCAGGTGCCATCTGACCGAGGCCCGATTGCAAACCCTTCGGCTTGCGTTGGTGGTTCATCAATCACCGTGAGCTGGAGGGTTTTTCTCATGGCACGCCGACCAAGACCGTGGTACCGCAAGGACAAGGGTGTATGGGCAGTCATCATCGACGGTACTCGCCACAATCTGGGACCTAACAAGACCCATGCCTATGAGCTTTTCCACAAGCTCATGAGTGCACCCAGGCCCAGCACCAAACGCACTCCCTCTGGATCGGTTGCCTCCATCCTGGAGAGCTTCCTCGAATGGGTCCAGACGCACCGGTCCAGTGACACCTATCAGTGGTACCAGTACCGCCTCAAAAGGTTCTGGCTTAGGTATCCTGATCTTCTGATCTCTGATCTTCGACCGTTCCATGTGCAGGCCTGGGTCGACTCGTACCAACTGTCCAGGACCTCTGTCCGGAACTACATCCGTGCAATCAAACGTTGCCTGAAATGGGCCCGGCAGCAAGGCTACATTGACACTGACCCTCTTGAACATCTTCCAGCCCCAACTGCAGATCATAAGGAAGTCCTGATCACGTCGGATGAGTTTCAGACCTTTCGTTCCTTCATCACCGATCCCAACTTCGACGACCTGGTTATGATCACTTGGGAAACCGGATGCAGACCTCAGGAATCACTCCGAGTCGAAGCACGACATGTTGACATCATCAATCAGCGCTGGGTGATCCCTCGTTCCGAGGCCAAGGTCAAAAAACATCCTCGCGTTGTCTACTGCGGCGTCTCAGATTATCTGACCGGGTTTGTCTCACTTTCGGTGTCCGGATGTTGGGGTGTTCCTTGGGGCTGGGTCGGCGCATAAAGGACGGGCGGTGGTTGCCGCCCGTGGTGGTTGCTGAGTCGATCAGTTGCTTTGTTGGGTGAGACTCAGGAGGTAATGGACTGCCTCGACGAAGGTGCATTCGCGGGCGGCCATGGTGAAGTCGATGGGGTTGAAGTTCGTTTCGCAATGGAAGCAGCGAATGAGGTTCTCTTGCGGGTTGAGATCGGATCGACTCTCGCCACAGCGCGGACAGACGAAGGTGAGCTGGCCGCCACGAGATTTGTGAGGCCAGTTGAGTCTCGCCAGCAGCGGTCGGAAGGGAACTTCGTTGCGCAGCCGCCAGAGCTGCTGATGGGAGAAGTGTTTCGGCATCAGCCGGCTCCTATTGCAGTTGGAACTCGGCGGCCGCCTGGCGAAAGACGTCTTCGTCCACGCGGGCCGCGCCCGCCGCGGTGGCCTGCAGCAGGCAGGCGATCGCCAGGTTGTTGATCGCCCGTGGCAGACCTCCCGTGAAGTCATGCAGCAAGTCCTTGACTTCCTCGCCGAAGATCTTGGCATCGCCTCCGGCTTGTGAGATTTGAAAGTCGACGTACTGCGTGGTCTGCAGCTTGCTGAGTGGTCGCAGCTGATAGCGCACCGAGATCCGATTGAGCAGATCGGCATGTTGCGCCCGCTTCATCGTGCCACGCAGTGGATCCTGTCCGGCCAGCAGGATCTTCAGTGGCGGGCCGACGTCCAAGGCCGAGCTGAGCAACAGCCGCAAGTCGGTCAGCGACTCGGACGTCAGCAGATGCGCCTCGTCGAAGATCAACAGCAGGGTTCCCTCGGCGCGCCGGCGCGCTCCAGGATCTGCTCATAGACACGATCCTTGCCGCGCCGCGGTGGCTCGCCGAGCTGCGTGGCGATCAGCTTCATCAGTCCGGAGGAAGGCAGATGTGTGAGATGACAATAGACGGTCTCACACTGCTGCGGCGTGAGCCGGTTGAGGAAGCGTTTAATCAGCGCCGACTTGCCGACGCCGCTGGGTCCGGTGAGCATGCCGAGTTCGCCCATCGTGGTGAGGAAGTCGAGCCGAGCCAGGCCTTCCTTCATCCGCTGATCCTGCCACAAGGCGGCTGCCGCGGCGTGCTCACAGAACGGTTGGCTGCGAAGTTGAAAGTGTTCCAGATACATCAAGTGTCTCCTTGAGATAAGAGGGATTGAAGTCGAAACAGAACATGGGGAATCGTTGGCGACTCGGCGCTGGCCACGGCGGCGCGCACCAGCGACTCGTGTACGCGGTCGTGCCGCGTGTGAAAGGCCCGCAGCGCATCAAGCTCGTCGCTACTGAGTGCCGAGAGTCCGCCGTCGCGGGTGAGCAGCTTGGCCATCAGCGTGGCGAAGCTGGTCAGCGACCAGACGTTGCGCCGGCTGGCCGACTCAAAGTCGAGGCCCGACTGTCGCCGCTGGTCGTGGCGGACCTGGCGGTCGGCCTCCAGCGCGTCGAGATACGATGGCTCAATGGGAGGCCCTTTGGCCGGTCGTTCGGGCTGCGGATGATGTCCCTTCTCTCGCTGGTAAAGACGGCCCACACCCAGATGCTTGCCGTCGAGACGGTAGAGCTGAACTTCTTGCGGCTCGTCATGGTGCCGGAAGGGATCGAACCGTACTTCCACACGGTCGCCGCGAAACTGGGGATCGACGGCGAAGTGTTGGCCTTCGATCGTGACATCGGAGTAGTCACGATGCACGGTGCGCCGCTCGCGGCGCTGAAATAGTTGCAGTACGCTCTGCAGACGAATCGTTCGCTGAAAACGGGTCGCGTCTTGGTATCGCTCGCGGGGCGACTGGCCCGTCTCGCTGTGGACGGCGGCGTGATACTCCAACTCCAGCCACGCTTGCAGTGCGCGGTTGATATCTCCCAGCGAGAGCAATCGCGTGGCGCGAATCTCGGCCTCCAGCTGTCCCTGCAGCGTCTGAAAGAACCGCTCGATCAGCCCGCCGGGCGCCGGGTCGCGTGGCGGCCGATGCAGCAGCTTGATGTTCAGCTGCGTGCAAGCCAACTTCAGCGACCGGGCGTGATAGATCCTGGCGTTGTCGACATACAGTTCGCGGCTGGCGCCGTGATGCGTCCAGCCGCGGAGCAGCGAGTCGACGAGCACGTCGAAGTTCTCGCGCACATAGTATCTGGCTTCCACGACGAAGCGGCTGTGGCAGTCGATCCAAGCGGAAAGTCGGGTGGCCACGGCGCGTCCTTGATGGAGCACGGGCGGTCCATGCTCGAAATCGCCAACCCACAAAGCTCCGGCGTGATCGCGTGTCCAGCGGCAGCGCACCTTCTGCTGGCTGACGCCGAGCTTGCGGCGTGTGGCGCCTTCTCGATGAAGGTGTCGGTAGAGTGTCGAGCGGGGTAAGCCGCAGCCAAACTCCTGCTTCAAGATGCGGTTGATGACCACATCGCTGCGCCGCGGTTGCTCCCGCTTCAGCTCGACCGCCCGCTCCAGCAGTGGCTGTTGGCGGGCCGCGGACGGCCGCGATCACTGCGTCGGCGGCGGAACGTGCCCTCGACGCCTTCCTCGCGCAATCGCTTCCACCAGCGCCGCAGCGTGCGCACGGAGATCCGCTTCCGTTGGCCGTTGGGCAGCAGACGCTCCTCTTCGGCCAAGATGCGGAAATACGCTTCGCGCTCCGCTTCCGGGACTTCTCCCAGCAGCAGTGGGCTGAGCAGCGAGCACCAGAAGACGGCCCAGGCCTGATCGTCATGATCCATTCCGTTCTCCTTCGACTTCGAACGTGCGGCGTGTCGAAGGAGCAAGCTAACTCAGGGGACACGCGGTCTTGTTGCGAAACGGGGGAAGAACGGCTCGGCGAAAGTACGGTCCCAACGGTCGATCAGATGAAGCAAGCGACGCGCGGTGCGCAAGATCTCCCCACGCTGCTCGCTACGGTACTTATGAGGGGCGACCGCGCCGACAAAGCGGTGCATCGTCGACAGCGGGTCGTGTTCGCTCCAAAGCTGCAGGCCCACCTGCAAGGCGGCGGTCTGCGTGCCGAGGAAGAACACCAGCCGCCACAACGTGGAGCGGTGCAGCGCCCGCTCGTCGATCCGCTGCTGACCCGGCGGCGTGACGTAGCCGATCGCCCGACCGCGCGGAGCGACGGCGCGCTGATACGACAGCCGATCCTGCTCCAGATAGTCACGAGCCAAGGGCAGTAGACTGAGGCTGGCGTAACGCCGATAGGGCAACAGGAAAGTTGGGCAAATCGGTGAACACATGCCCGCATCGCGAGCACCTCCAACGGGCCACAACGATTGAGCAGACTTGCACGGTCAGCTCAACGATCACACGCACTTGACGCCGCCTAAGTTCGTGACGTGTGAAGCCGCCGTTCGCCTCGCAGCGACTGCAGCGGCTGCGGTAACGACGGCCTTGGCAAACCGCCTGCCGATGCTGCTCGAGGGCTTCCAAGACTGAAGATGCTGTCGTGGACAAGTCGATGAAGAAACCGTTGATTAGAGAGGAACGGGCCTACGTCGTTCAAACTGTAGGGCTCGTTCCTCTTCTTATGCGCGCACCGCCCAGAACAGAGGCGGGCTTCCAGAAATAATGCGCGCGGCGGGCTCAGGGCGGGCTCAACGCCGATCTCTATTGGTCAATTAACCCGAGACAAACACCGCCTTTTCCGGTCAGATAAAATGAGACGCCGCACGGCCGACCCACGTCCCGACGAGACTCTTCGTTGATATCCTCGGCGATCAGCTTCACGAGTTTTCGCCGAAGGTCACTGCAGGTGTAGATGTACTGAAGCCCCGCCAAGATGGGAATCACTTCGTCACGACAATCGTAGTTGAGCATCAGTTCGCCAACCGGTGTACAATCAAAGCGGCGTTGACTATCGTAGTGCTGTCGCATCCGAACACTCCTCGAAGATTTGCGGCTGAACTTTGGTTTTTCCTACAAATTCAACGCGCGAACCCCGAAAAGGGGTTCAATCTTCGAGGAGCTTTTCTCAAAAAATCACAGCTTTTCGCAGCGGCAAACCAATTTCCGGACAGACACTAGCTAGTGAAGACGAACAGGGCAGTCTTGTCGGAGTTCCCGATGGAGTGATCGATCATAATGATCGCGAGTACCTCATCGCCATGATGCTGGCGACATGGCCTGGCGACTCAGACCTCAACGGTCGATTTGACAGCCTGGATTTCGTATCAGTGTTCATCGCGGGAGAATACGAAGACGGATTGCCCCAGAACTCAGTGTGGGCAGAAGGCGACTGGGATGGCGACCTTGACTTTGTGACGAATGACTTTGTGTATGTTTGGATACACGGGGGGTATGAGCTGTTAGTTGTCAAGCCAGAATTTCTGCCAGTGTGGGGGATAGAAGGAGACCTGTTCTATCGACCAACATGGGCGCCCAGCACTGTGGCACCGTAGCACCAACAGGCATAGGTCTGGAAGATTTGAATTCCCTGGGTCATATCTCGGGTCCCATCTTCCGCCTGGCCAGCAAGAGACCCTAATGCTGACAAAATGTTATCAGGCAGACTCCTGGACCGATGACGATTGGAGAGGCGGCAGCCTCCGCTCTTCTTGTGCCAGATCTGAAAGGGATCCTAAGCGTCACGTCAACACTCCACCAACACTCCACACGGAGGCTACGGTCCACTACACTAGGCGATATTCAGTCGAATGTCGGGCCCTGTTTTCTCGGGGAAAGCGTAGCCCGGCGTCGGCACGCGTAGAGTATCCGCAAGACTTAAAATCCCGTGAGGGGTAACCCTCGTGCGGGTTCGAACCCCGCCTCGGCCATTGAGAGTGACGCGTGGCCGATAGGGTGTGATCGGCCTGATCGACCGGATCACGAGCGTTGGTCATCGTCGGTTGGCAAAGTCTGATTGCGAGCCTTGTGCGTCTTCGCCGCGATGATGTGCGGTTCCCGGACCGGCCGAAGATTGGCCGAGGGTGCGGTGAATCCCGCTGCCTCCATGCGGATGCGCTTCGTTTCCAGCTCGTTAATCTGCTGACGTAGCTGCCTTTGCCAAGCATGAGAACCGAGTCGCCGAGCGAGGTTGTCGCGCAGCACCAGGTCAAGGCCAAAGGTTCGAACGCGGTGCTGGAAACATTTCACTCGCGACTCGAAAGTCAGCAGCATCTGCCCCAACCGGCTGATGCTCGCGTGTGGATCGTGCGGTGCGTAACCGCGACGATGCATCAGATCAGCCACCTGTGCCTCCACCTGCCGGATCTGACGAGGGGAGGTCCTTTGTGTCCATTGTTCCCTAAGCGACGCGTCGGGCGGAGGGTATTGCGGCGCTGAATCGGTGTAACGGAACATCGCTTCATCAAAATCGACACCGATGAAGTGGCAGATTCGCGTCACTTCTTTCGTCGGATTCTGTACAAGGTCTTCATAACGAACTTCGACCGCCTGGCCCGGTCGAAGTTGGCTGGTAAGGCGATCCCAGCAGTCTTCGGCTTCACGCCAAACCTGGGCGCCGACGAACAGATTTCCAGCCCAACCTTTGTCGACAACGGATTGCGCGACATCCCGCGGATCACGAATCAGATGAATGAATCGGGCGTTCGGCCAAAGGTACGGGAAACGATGGAAATGATGATGTGCCGTGGCGCCGATCCATGGCTTGAACCCGGAAGCTGACCACTTCTGTCGCAGGAAGCTGTTCACCAACTCCAGATAGCTGAGCGACGCGTCGATGGCATAGTCGAAGCCACGGACGGTCTCCAGCCAGTCCAAGAAAACATTGATCGCGGGAAAGTCGCCGGCATCCGACACCAGCGCGACCGCCAGGTCAAACTCGTGATCGAAGGCAATCTGCGGATGGTGGTCCAGCATCAGCCGCAGCAACGTGGACCCGGAACGCTCGGCCGATACGAGGAACAGCGGTTGTTCTATCGGCTCCGTGTTCGCGGCGGACCGTGGTTGCGTTGTCATTGGGGGGCGTTCCCAGGAAGAGTCAAGCGATGAGGGCAGTAAGTTCTTTCACGCGCCAGTCGTCTTCGGTAGATCCAATTCTCGGAATTCCACCGTGCAACGGCAATCCGGGGACCTCCAGTTCCCGGAAACTGGTGGGAACCGGGGTCCACCTGATCGCACATGAGATGGGCGGCCTACGATCCGGGCGCCAGGAATGGGTTTCACATGCTGGGGCAGTCTGTGAATCTGGGTAGTTTGGGTTGGATGGGCAGGCTTCGTCGTGAGTGGCCGCCGTTCCGGCGGGAGTCGAATCGCGTGCGTCACCCTTCAGCTCTCGAAATACACATCGCTCTTCGCGAGCGTATCGCGCAGGAGGTCGTAGGGCAGATCGCGCGTGCCGCAGCGCCGTTGGGCACAGAGGGCCGCGGCGGTCCCCGTGGCTTGGCCCTGGCCCATGCAACTGACCGTATTGCGTGTCGACATATGGGCCCGATGGTCGGAGGTGATCAGCATGCCGGCGGCGAGCAGGTTTTCGAGTCCCGCGACACGCAACGCCTTGTAGGGGATGCCGTACGTGCCCCCGTCCTTGATTTGCAGTCGCGGCGCGGAATCGTGAAAGCCGTAGGACATTACGTCGTCCTCGAAATGCCGGCCATCGATCACATCTTCGTGTGTCACGTCGTAGTCGCACTCGATAAGTCGTCCGCGTCGAATGCACAGCTTCGGGCTGGTTCGAGTGATAAACGCTTTTTCGCATCCCGGGATGAATTCGCGAAACAACTGGACGGCGCGGTACTGGCGTTTCCGCAGTTCCAATTCCGCTTTCGCCACTTCATCTCGATCCGTGGGGCTGACCGGCATCTTGAAATTCAGTTTGATGAACATCCAATAGTCGTCGTGGACCGTCGTCGTGACCATCGACATTCCGATCTTCTGTGCTTCGGTGGCGAAATCGTCGGGCAGTTGCGCGGGGCGGCCCTGGAGCCGCACAATCTGTCCGGCTGTGCCGCTGCGAATTCCCTCCGCTCGCTGGCTGATTGCATCGTGCTTGGTGAGGAAATCGTTCAGCTTTTCCATGCTGACGTTGCCGACACCGATGCTGTTTACGACGGCGTAATCGTTGGGTTCGGTGAACTTCGCACCCGCGAATGCGGCTAGATCGCCATAGGCCGTGCAATCGACGAATGCGTCGGCATAGAACGCTTCGCGGCCCGAGCGGCTTTCCACAATTACGCCGCGGATTCGAGTGTCATCGACGATCGCATCGGCGAGAAGCGTGTTGACGCAGACGAACACACCGGCCTCGACCAGCATTTCGAACGTTACGAGTTTGTACAATTCCGTGTCGATCGCGGTGCAAACCGAGTCGTACCCGTAGCCCTCGGACATCTCGGCGTGTCCGGACGTTCCGCCGACGGCAAGCAGGCGATCGATGATTTCCTGGGGAATTCCGCGGACGACTTGCCGCTTCTCGCAGCCGGGAAATGCTTTCCACAGATTATAGAAACTGTGCAAAGCCGTGCCGCCTTCGGTGACTGTTCCGCCCGGATAGCCTTTCACCTCGATCAAGGCGGTCTGGGCTCCTTGTCGCGCCGCGGCGATGGCGGCGACGACGCCTGCCGTACCGCCTCCAGCGACAATCACATCAAATTTGCGAATCGGCAATTTCTTGGGGGGCTCCTGGTAATACGCCTGCGGTGCCTCTTCGGCTGCTGCGACTGATCCCATCGCCGACACGGTTCCTGCGCCGATTCCGGCGGCGAGCATCGTTTTGGAGAATTCTCGTCGGTCCATTCTTGTACTCTCCCGCTGTTATTTCGTGTTGAACTCGTCTTCGACGTCCGCCTCGTCAAAGGCATTTTCCGTTTCGCCCGGCATGCCTGCGGCTGATTATACCTTCCCGCAACGTTGACTTGGCCTTCGGTACGAAGTTAGGATGCCAGACAGAAGGTGTTCCGTCGCCCGGCCGAAAGAAATGTCCGTGCCGTTTGGGGCGCATCGAATACACCGTGCATCGCTGCGGCGTCACACTCTGCCTGCCGACGAGGCGAGGCCCGCGGACGATCCCGCCTTGGTCACGCTCCTACCCCGCCAACTTCATTCGAACAAGAGGAACTGTCATGAAACGCTCCGGCGCTGACTCGGCGCGAGTTTCTTCGTAGGTCCGCCGCCGCGGCCGCTGTCCCGATGATTCCGTATTTCGCAACTTCCGCCTCGGTCTTTGCGAACGCTTCCCCGAATGATCGGCCTACCATCGGCTGCATCGGTGTGGGAAGCATGGGGACCGGCGATGCACGCGGGCATGCGAGCTTTGGTGACATCGTCGCGGTCTGCGACGTCGATAAGCGGCACGTGGAACGCGCGAAGAACGACCAGCGAATTGGCAAGGGCAAGGCCGATGCATACGGAGACTATCGCCGAGTTCTCGAACGCGATGACATTGACGTCGTCAGTGTCGTGACGCCCGATCATTGGCATGTCAAGATCGTCATCGAGGCCCTGCAGGCCGGGAAGCACGTCTTCTGTCAGAAGCCGCTGACGCTGACGTTGGAAGAAAACCAACTTGTACGGGCAGCGTGCAAGAAGTACTCCAACCTGGTATTCACCGTCGGCACACAGCAGCGTAGCGATCGGGGCAGGTTCCTCCGCGCCGTGAACATGGTCCAAAAGGGTCTGCTGGGTGACATCCAGAAGGTCACGGTGGGGATTAACGGCAGTCCCACCGGCGGTCCCTTTCCCAAGGTGGATCCGCCGAAGGAATTGGACTGGAACTTCTGGCTCGGGCAGGCGCCGAAAGTTGATTACATCGAGAGACGGTGCCATTACGAATTCCGTTGGTGGTACGAGTATTCCGGTGGCAAGTTCACGGATTGGGGAGCCCACCACGTCGATATTGCCAATTGGGCGATGCAGCAAGATCAGGAAGGCACGGGGCCGGTCGAAATCGACGGCTCCGACGCAAAGCATCCGGTGCCATTCGAGAATGGGTATCCGACCGTCGATGACTGCTACAACACGTCGCAGGACTTTGCGATCCGCTGTAAGTTCGCCAACGGCGTGGAGATGACCGTGGACAGCCGGAGCCAGAACGGCGTCTTGTTTGAGGGCACAAAAGGGCGGATGTTCGTCAACCGCGGCAAGATCACCGGCACGCCAATTGAAGAGAATTGGGATCAAGGTCAGTTTGGCCCGGAAGACCTCGAGCGACTCTATAAGGGCAAGCCGCACGAGGGTCACAAGCACAATTTCTACCGCTGTATTCGCGAGGGCGGACTGCCGGTTTCCGACGTGTTTACGCACGTGCAGACGATGAACACCTGCCATCTCTGTTCGATCGCCGCACGCCTGGGCCGGACGATCCGCTGGGATCCGCAGGCGGAAAAAATCGTGGGTGACGAACAGGGGGCGACGTTGTTCGCCCGGCAGCCACGAGAAGGATTCGAGATTCCGCGCGTTTGAACCGCTCGAATCGATCGTGCACCGGTCCCACCCTTCGCGCCGCGAGGTTCGTTTTAGCGAGCTTCGCGGCGTTTATTCTAGCGGCAGATCGTTCGCGACGCCCTGCAGCTCACTGACGCGGTCGTGGTAGGCGGAAATCAAGTGACGTCGGCTGAGCATGCCGATGATCCGCCGCGGCTCTTTGGCATCGACGACCGGAATGTCTTCGATGTTCTTGCGAGTGAAACGACGCAATGCCGTGTGTAGGTCATCTTCGGGAGTGACGGTTAGCACCGGTTGTGTCGCAATGTCGGTTGCCAGGACGAGCCGGCCATCTCGCTCGCCGGTAAGCACCGCGCAGATCACGCAGTGAAAAGATGCCGACGAGTCGATGTTCCTGGTCGATTACCGGGAAGTAGTTGTTGTCGGAGGATGCGGCCAAGTGCAGAATTCGCTCCAAAGGCATGTCCTCCGGAACGACGTCAATCTTGCGGTCAGCGTCAATTACGTCGCGCACGTGCATCTGTTCCAGCACATCGATCACGAAGTCCCCCTGGTGGGCCGGACTGTCGATCATCGCGTGAACCTGCTCCTCGTACAGCGTGTTGCGCGAAGACATCAGTGCCACATTGACGATACTGACGAGCATCAAGGGCACGAGCAGATCGTACGATCCGCTCATTTCACAAACCATCAGAATCGATGTCAGCGGGACTTTGGCTACTCCGGCAAAGAAGCCGCCCATCCCCACGAGCACAAAGGCCTCATGATGCTCAATCGCTCCCGGAAAGAGCCGATCACACGCCATGCCGTAAGCGCCGCCCAGCATGGCGCCAATGAACAGTGAAGGGGCAAAAACACCACCGCTTCCTCCCGAGGAGATCGTGAACGAGGTGGCCAGGATTTTGCCCAAACAAAGAATCAGCAACATGGCAATCGGCGGCCAGTTCCCGCCCATCGCCTCCGGCAATTTGCCGTCCATTGCCAGTTGGATCCACCCATAGCCACCGCACATCAACTGGGGAAGCCACAGGGCCAGAATGCCCAGCATCAATCCGCCGACCGCCGGCTTCAGAAAATTCGGAATCGGCAGCCGCCGAAAGAAATGGTTCCGCAAGCCATAGAAGACCTGCACGTAGATGTAACCGACCAGCGAACAGACAATCGCGAACACCAAGTAGAACGGTAACTCGGAAATGTTGTGGAAGGCCAGCTGACTCGGGGCGTCAAACGCCAGTCCTTGTCCGAAAATCGCCGCAAACACCGTGTAGGCCGTGATCGAAGCAATGAAAGCGGGGATCACCGCCGCGAACTCCAATGCCGTGGAACTGTAGAGCACCTCACTAACGAACAGAGCGCCCCCCAGCGGCGCCTGAAAGATGGCCCCGATTCCTCCCGCACCGCCCGATAATACCAGTAGCCGCCGTTCCCGCTCACTCAGGCCCGCCTTGCGTGCCAGATACGATCCAAAGCCTGCGCCGATCTGGGCGATGGGCCCCTCGCGACCCGCTGAACCACCCGTCCCGATCGTGATGATGGATGCGAGGGACTTGATGATCGGGACGCGTCTGCGAATCTTTCCCCCCAGGCGATGAAAGGCTCGGACCATCGCGTCCGTTCCATGCCCTTCCGCCTCCGGTGCGAATCCATAGACGAGCAATCCGCAGAGGAGACCGCCCACCATCGGGACCAGAACGACGGCCATCTTCTGCCACCCTTCGGTGGGCAACTGCGCGGGATGGACCGCGATTTCGCTACCGGCTGCGGGCGGCCAATAGCCTTCGATGTGACCCAACGCGAACCATTGCATCCATTCCAGAAGGTAAAAGAAAGCCGCCGCACCCAGCCCGGCGACGATCCCCACCAGGGGACTGTACAGAATCAGCTGGCCTGAAGCTTCCGTGTCGAAGATCCGACGAAAATGGCCCTTGATACCCTCATACAACTCGCGGAAGCTCATCTGTCGCCTTGGTGCCTCTGGATCCTCGTTCCCGAAAGCCTGTCTTGGCCATATCAACCCCCGGGAAGATTACGCCGCAGGTGGCTTCAAGCCCCGATTCTACGCCTGAAGTCTCTCGACTACCAGGGTTCTCGAAAGCGACTCCGTCAGCGTGATCCGCTTTGGCGCAGGAGATCACCCAAAGCCTGACAAAAAACGCCTCGCCGAAGGCGAACCCTCGACGAGGCTTGGGGGAGAGGAGATCGGCCCTCGCAAACGCGGGAGACGATCCGTTCGGGCAGCGGATCACGGAGTTGCCTGGCAGCACTCCGCCGCCTCGCAGCAGGCAGGCGCCTCGGGGCAACCAGGGGCACATTCCTCACAGCAGACGTCCGCCGCGCAGTCGGCCGATCCGCCGCCGCAACAGCCTGGCGTGCCGTCGGCCACGGCCGTGGCCTGCCCGTCCATTTTCGCGATTTCGCGGTTCAGGGAACACATCGGACCCGTACCTTCGCCCGATGCGAGACAGGCCCCGAGCTCGTCTGTGCCACAGTGGTTTTCTTCCGCCATGCAGCAGGGCTTCGCTTCGTCGCAGCACGGTTGTTGTTCCACACAGCAGGGCGTCACTTCGTCGCAGCACGGCTGTTGTTCCGCACAGCAGGCCTGCTGCTCGCTGCAACAGGGCCCTTCCCCTAAACCACTATCCGGAGTCGGAGAAGTCATCGTCTTCGCCGTGACAAACATCAGACTCAACGCTAGAACGGAACCAGTAACGTAGTGTGCCAACATGAAAAATCTCCAGGATGAAAGTCGAATGGAATCGCCGGTTTCGCGGACAATGCAGCGGTCCGGACGGAAGTGCAAAAAGCGAGTTCGCTAGCGACCGCAACCTTTAGCAGCGCCACACGCACTTCAAAATATGCACAGCTTGGTTTTGCAGCCGACCCGAAGGACGCGATCCGTCAGGAGTCCGCCGCACTCGAGATCCGAGCAGACCGATTTCCGACAATCCCGTCGAGGATAACTCGGTTGAATCGACCGTCGTCTGTTTTCGGTCCGGAACAGTTGCGTCCCGAGAGCAGCAGCACCGGTCGCCATGACGGGCAGGGGTGGGCTGGTCACCGGGCGACCGCTCGTCGTGGCTTTGCTGACAGCAGGATGGCTCGCAAGACTCCGCCAGTTCCGACTCCGAGCAGCAGGGAAGCTCGCAACACCACCCGGGGGGAAGTGCCAAGAAGAACGTAACACCGTACACGACGATTCGGAATAAAAGAGCATGCATCAAGGCGTGCCTACGTCAGGGGCCTGTCGATGGTTCGGATGAATCGCGCACGTTTCTCACACCACGACCTGGAGCGGTTTCGTATTCTACCGAGCGCGGTCGCTGCGTGTTGCGGTTTTTTGACACGCGATGGCCTTCGGTTTGGTTCGAGAAAAAAATGTGATGCGCTGTCTCTCCCGTCCGACCAGCTGGGGTGGCGCGCCCTAGTTTTCGCACGCACTCGCCGGATCGCCGCATGCGTCGGAACGGTCCGGTGAGGTGCAACTTGGGCACCGTTCCCCATGCCAGGGTGCCAAAGTCTGACCAATTTCCCGGCATAACGTGAGGCTCGGCACGAAGATTCGGTCCCCCGGTTGGATCTGAAAGTTCGTCGTGGTATCGCCCAATTGCACAATTTGTTGGTAGCAGATCGGAAGTACTTCCGGACAACTCCCCGGTGGCGTTGGATGACTGAGCAGAATGTTGTGGCGGTTCGCTCGATCGGCCAGGCCTCCGGCTTTGATGATGGCATCCAGTACGGTCTCCCGACCGACCAGTGGAAAAGCACCGGGAGCATTGACTTCGCCCAAGACGTAATACACCTTGCTCTCCGCCTGGTCGAGTCGGACGCTGATCCGATGTGACTCGTCCAATTCCGGTTCGTCAGCGGCTGCGTCCTCCGATGGGACGCGTTCCTGTTCGGCGTCGATCAACCGCTGCACTTCGGCTTCAATTTCCGCGGTCGTCTGACCCGCCACGTGTAGTCTTCCGTATTTTCCGAGCTCGATGGTGCCGTCGGCCAACACCGTCTGATCATTTGGCAATCGCAGCGTCGAATTGAAATCGACCGGCTCGACTATCAGCACATCGCCAGGTTCCACTCGGTACTCGAACAACACCTGTTTTTCCAACTCGCGCGGCTGGTCAAGAAACTGACAGCGGCCTCGCGCAAGCCTCTCCGCCGACTGCAAGGTTTTGTGCGGACCCGGACGAAGTAACAGGCCAGAGGTCGAAGTGCAGCCACCGCAGCTTACAGCTAACAGACCGCAAAGGAGCGCCTTTTCGCGAATGCGTGATAAAATGCGCGGCATGGGGTGCCTCGGCAGTTGTCCTTGGGCCCGTCGGAGATCAGGGCGGCTCTTATCCTGCAAATGGCGGACTCTGTCAACTGCGCCAAGAGAATTTCAGGATTTTCAGGACAGGAATGGAACGCCGATAGTAGCAAAGACCGCGAAATGGTGCGGGTGAGCAGTCGACGTTGCTACCGCTCAGCAGCCCCCCTGAATCTCCAGGATTGCAATCCGCGACCTACCGCCTTTTACGCGAAGCGTTTTTGTGTCTTTTTCCGGGGCCGATCGCGGATCCCGCTCGTCGGACGTCACGCATCGTCAGTCCTGATTCGGGCTGCCTTCGCGCTTAGCGGACGCTGGCGATGGGCAGGAAGAACAGGACGACTTCCTGGGCCAGGGCTTCGTCGGTGCGAGGATACACGATCGGGCTTTCGATGTTCCCGGTGACTTCCAGGAAGATCAGCCGTCGTCGGAGGAGCTCGAGCGGGTTGATCAGTCCGAAGGCCAGGTTGACGGCACTGAGCTGTCCGGTGTCCGCGGTGACATTGAAATCCAGGCGTCCCGTGTAAGCCAGGCGTCCGTCCAGCCACATCCGAGCCTCCGGTGCTTCCAGACTCATCTGTTGGATGACCAGGGAACCGTCTCCAAAAGTGCCTTGGATTTTCGTGTCGGGAAAGGTGATCGCGCCCGGGGAGGGAAGCCCTAGCGACGTTGATACGGCATTCATGGCCGGGAGCAACAACGTTTTGGATTGGATCAAGCTTCCGCTGAACGAACCGGAAAGGTCTTCCCAGGAACGGATGTTGCGACCTGTGAAGGTGGTCTTGCCTTTGAGTTTTCCGGTCAGCGTCGGACCGAATTGAGGGACGGCCGTACGGAAGCCTGTGAGGTCCATCTCGTCGACTTCGGCGGAGCCTTTGATGCTCAGTCGTTGCCCCCACGCGAGTTGTCCGATCGACTTTGCTCGACCGTTTGTCGCGAATCGGACGTCGGCACCGAATCGCGCTTGACCGTGGCCCGATTTGGGCCAGACCGTCCAGGCGGTGGGGATGTGGATCCGCGACACTGGTACGTTGGCGATGCGCGCCCGCGTGATCTGGACCGTGCCTTTTCCTTGGCAGCGATCCGCCAGGTTCCCTTGGAATTCCGCGTCGACGGTTCCGCTGACCATGCGCTGGGCTTTGGGCCAAAACGTAAGCAGCGACGTGGCTGACAGATCTGTTCCGCGAACATAGAACCGGATCGGCGCATTCCCTCTCGTGCCCTGCAGTTGGGCGACCACCTCGCCACGTGCGATCTGGCTGCGTGCATCGAGAAGTTTCCAGCCATCGGGCGAGATTTCCACATTCGATGTCAATTCGCGCGTCAAACGTTTGGAGCCCAGGCGAATGTTGAGCAGTTGCAAGGAACCCTGCCGCCAGGGGGCCCGCCTGTTCGGCGGACAGGTCGACCTGCAAATCCAGGTTTCCCTCGCCCTGCAGGTTTCCCCAGCGGTTGCGTTGGTCGAGGGCGGCGGATAGTTCACTCAACTGCACGTTCTGCAGCCGGACATCCCCGGTCAGACCCTTCAATCGGATCGGCTTTTCGAGCAGGCTGCCACGCGCGGCGACGACCACGTCTCCACCGAGCGCCTTTCCGGCGAACTTCATGTGCAGGCGTTCGGCTTTCCACAACGCTCGCCCCGCCAGTTGGTCGAACACAACTCCGGCCGCGTCGGCTCGACCACCGCGGAATTCGATACCGAGGCTCCTTTCAGCCGGGACCGTCGGTTGCTCGATCCGAAATCGACCCGATACCGCACCGGTCAGGGCGATCGGCATTTCCTGATTCGTTTCCGGCAGAGACGGCAGGGGCAAGTTTTCGAAAGTGCCGTCGATGGTCACGCGACCGTCGCGCCTCCAGGGAATCGTCCCGGTCGCTTCGATCATGCTCTCTCCGACACGGGCGGTCACGCGGGCGAGACGAACACGATCTTTGTCCCATTCCCACGTGACGTTGACCTGGTCTGCCGCCCAGTCCGCTACCCGCAGCGGTTCGATGCGGGCTGCTCCATTCGCCTGCCAATCGAATGGCTTCAGGGCTCCGACGACCTCGGCTTCCACCGCAGCCGATCCATCCACCGCGTAGGGCACGTCGATCGGGATCCCAGACAAAATCGCGTTCAACTTAGCGGGGGGGACCTGCACCTGGACCTCAAATCGATACGGCGAACGCAGTCGCAGGGATCCTCTGCCCGCGAGCGTCGCGGTCTGGTACCGCAAGTCGAATGCCTCGATCTGCAGCGTGCCATCGGCGACCTGAAGTTGTGTGGACAGGTTCGTACCCTCGAAGTCATTCAGCCGGAATTGGGGACATTGCAGACGGCCGTTGACTTGCCACCGTTTCAGATCTTGCCATTCGCTCGTGGATACCTGCAGCTGACATTCCGCCGATACTTCTCCGTCGAGTCGGTCGATCCGGGCCTCGAAATCTTTCGCGAGCTGCTTCAACGGCAGCTCTTCGGCACGGAGCTTAGCAAGCAGGTAGTTGTTGCGCACCATGTCGACTTCGAATTCCCCTGCGATGCGGCCCTGCGGTTCAAGATCGAAAGCGATCGCTTTTCCCTCGAGCCGACCCTTCTGGTACTCCGCGTGTACTTTTCCGTTTCTGGTGTGGAAGTTAGCCAGCGTAAGACGGGGCAGTTCCATGTCGATCGTGGCAGTGTAGGTTTCGGGACGGTCCATCGTCTCAAGCGGGACGTGAAAGTCGCCCCGTAGAATCGCGGAGCCGTCCAGGTCTTCCAGCAGGGATGTGTACTGTTCGTTGATTTGGGTGAGCGTTGCGGGCAGGTCCAACGACTGCGTTTCGAACTGAACGGTCAACAGCCCCTTGGCGGAGGCAGACTGATTCGCGCTCGGAGACACGAATTCATCCAGATCCAGTTCGAACGAAAGCAGATCGAAGGCGACCCCGGAAACGTTGGCCTGCTCCACGTGGCCTCCTGCTTTTCCGGCGAAGGACAAGCGACCGTCGCCGTGCGCGATGCACATCTCCCCATCGGCCGAGAGGTGACCATGCAGCCGATCGTCGATTGGTGCCATGCCGCGAACTTGCTGCAGATCGACGTTCCGGATTTGAATCTGCATGAGTTCCGTCGGCCAAGGGGCACCCAGGTCAAGGTTTCCCTGCACTTCGACCGTTCCACCGAACAAGCGGGCGCGGCAGTCGGCCAGGGTCAGTTGTCCATCTTGCACCTGCAGATCGGCATGCCCATCACGCAGCAACGTGCCTTGCGGTTCCGACTGAATCGTAAGACCATTCAATGCGAGCCGTAGCTCATATTTGCGAATTTCGGAATCCGCCATCTCGAGAGTGACATGCGCATCGGCTTGTCCGGTCGCAATGATTCCCGTTTCGGGCCAAGTGGGGACAAGAGCGAGTGCCCGCAACTGTTCACTGTGCAGTGCCATTTCCTGCACGCTGATCTGGGCCTGTAGTGCGCAGTGGGTACGACTGGATCTCTGCTTCGCCGGTCCAATGAGCTCCCAGTGCCTGCCCTGCGGAAAGCTCGGCGCGGAGTCGATCGGATTCTTGTGTCACCTGTCCGACGATCTGGTCGATGACCAGGGGCTTCCGCCCTGGCTGACGAACCTCGATGCGCGCCTGCCGAAATGTAGCCGACTCGAACGGCGGTGGGTTTCTCTCCTGGGTTTCCGCTGTCGGCAGCGGCGTCAGCAGATGGCCCTGTTCGTCAAAACGCAGGACAATGGAGGGCTGTTCCAGGATGATCTGACCCGCCGTCCGGCGTCCTCGCAGCGCCTGCCACAGCGGGAGTTCGACGCGGACCCGATCCATCGTCAGCCAGGGCTCGCCGGATGCAGGGTCCAGGACGCGGATTTGGCGGACTTCCTGCCACTGCGATCCGAGGGAGAGATCATCGATCTGGACGGGGCACGCGGTCCATTCCGCGATCTTCCGCGACAGCTCACGGCGCAGAAACCAGGGGCCCAACCCGAGGGCACTGCCCAGGATCACCGTGGCCAAAGCTAGAATCCACCAACGTTTGCGGAGTCGGATGCTGCGGATCATCGGCGACGGCGGAAGAGAAGTCCGGTTTGTTGCTCCGAGGGGCTGGACGAACGATAGCCGCTAACCGGAGATGTGCCAAGTGAGGAAATCTGGCCCGAGCGCGTGCCATCGCCAGGCATGCGATGAGGATCAGCAGCAGGCTCGACGGTTCGGGGACGGCTCGCACGGCGCCGAGCGACTCCCGTTCATAGGTTCCTTCCTGCATGGCGGCGACCATGTCGGCCGATTCGAATCGCAGGTCTGCGTTCCAGTCTCCATCGGCCCAACCGGCCGGTAGATCTTGTTCGTACTTTCCCGCTTGGAACACCGCGACGAAGTCGGTCGAGTTGAAGGCCCGGTCCAGGTTGGCGTCTCCGAATGACGTTTCCAGGATGTCGTGCACCATCATGTTCAGATCGCCGTGATCCACGGTGCCGGACTGGTCCAGGTCGTAGAAGTCATCCACCACATTCTGCGCGATCGCCTGGGATAGCAGGTCAATGTCCAACACGTTCACAGTTCGGTCGTGATTGAAATCCCCTACGGGGAATGGCAACGACGGGTTGGCCAAGTTCAGAGTGTCCGTATTTTCCAAATAGATGTCATCCATCCACCAGGGGCCGGCTTTTCCCCCACCACTGGAGCTCTTGAGATAGAAACTCACCAGGTCGCTGGGGGTGGATGTGCGGAAATTGAAGACGATCTGCCCGTCGGATGCAAGCTGATCGGAGGGGAGGGCGGCTTCGCCGTTCCGATCGTGAAGCCAGACGCTCGTCGCATCTGCATCATTGTCGATGTAGGCCCAAAGGTTGTACCACTCGTTGGGCTTCAACACCGTCAGTGGTTCGTATCGCGCACCGTTGTGGATCTTGAGACTGTTCGCCGCGTCGCTCTTGCGCAATTCCGCCGTAAAATCATCGAATTCCTTCGGGGAATTTAAGTGGGACATACCGAACGAAAGATTCTGTTGGTCCTCGAAACGAAAACGCAGGAACAGCGTCCGCGCGGTTCCCTGAGGCACGTGCCGCGTATCGTGCAAGTGTCCCTGGAACGGGGGTTAATTCGAGGAACTGGTTGGTGGGTTCGTCGGGATCAGCAGCCACGTTTCCCAGGCCCGTTGTGGCGGACCATCCGTTCTGTCCATCGATTTCGCCAACCGACAAGGCGTCGAAGTTCTCGATGTTCGCGAACGCACCCCAGCCGGCGACCGGCGCCAGGAGGATGGTCAACAGGACGGCTGCAACACGGAAGCCGATGGAGGGCGAATCGTTCATCGATGTGCTCCCATGGGGGGGATGAACGGCGTGGGCCATTCGTCCGACGGTTCGTTGCGAAAGAAGAAAGTTCCCATACTGAAAGATCTTCATCGAGTGCTTCCAACCGCCAGGTAAAAAATGACTCGTTGATTCTCGAATGTACTGGAGTGTCTCATGCGTTGACCTTCTTGGGCGTCCGGTGGTTTGACAACCAACGGGCCCAAGTTTCCTGTGGCTAGGAAAACACGTCCGCCAGAGGGGCGTGAACAGCCTTCTCTGACGGATTGTCATTTCGTCGATTGGAGCCTCTTTGGTAGTTGAGCACGGAACTGACTCAACAATGAGTCGGGCACGGCCAACGTGGTCACCGGTGGATCTCCGATGGAAAACAGCGAAACCTGTTCCCAGAACAGCCGACCGCGTTTCACGCCGCAGAATTCGGTCCAGGGGATGAGCACCGCTTTGCGCCAGGTTTGAACGTAGAGTCCTTGCTCCGCAATCCCGATCGTTGTCGCGTCGCGGTACACCATGCCGCCAATTTGGACCGTCTGCTTCTTGAGCACTTTTCCGGATGGCGGATGCTCCGTTGCAAAGCGTTCAATGAGCCGCAGCCAACCTTCCGGATCGGTGCGTCTCGCTCGCCTGCGGCACCAGACAATCAGCAAGGCTGCGAGCACCACGATGCAGATCAAGGCGATTTGCCAACCAGAAACGAAGGCGATGGGAAAGTCCATAGTCGCTCGATCTCCACTTGGGAAGTGGCCCCGTAAGCCTGGATCGCACCGAAGCGTCCTTCGATCAAGCCTGGGTCCTTGGGCGGCGACGCAGTGAATCAGGATCTTCGATAACGGAAGCTCAAATCGAGGGTTTCCCTTCGCCGTCGCTTGGGCAACAATCTGCATGGCGCTTGTCTCTGCAATAGATTCTTTAAGGATACCGCGAATGTCGATCCGTTTCCGCCTGACTTTTGGCAGTTGGCTGCTAATTTGCGTCCTGTCTCCGTCGGCCGTGGCGCAACTGCGCAGCGAAGCTTACGCGGGGGAGCCCTTCGGCGTTGGTCGAGTGACGCTGCCCGCATCGCCTCAGACGGACGCATTGGCGATCCGGACGAATGGATACTTTCTGTCGGCTGAAAACGGTCGCGCGCTGTATCCCTCTTTCTCGTCGGGGCGTGCCGTCGGCGTGTTGCGGCAGGTCTTGGGCGTCGAGGAGCGGAATGCTACGGGCCCTGTAACCTTCTACTTCCTGTTTCGCGGCACGGAACCGTTCACGTTGACCGTGGCGACACCAGAATTGCAGGAAGTTCGCGTCCATCCGAACTCGCAGCCGCGTGCGTACCGCCGGCTGTTGCGCGCCTGGTGGCGCAACTACTCCGCGGCTGCTCAGCAGCGGAGGCGGCAGGGCGATTACCCGCCGCTGATCGAAACGTACCTGACGACGGTGTTGGGACAGCGGCTGGGACTTCGGGCTCCGCTATTAGAACGCTTGGTGGATTCGGAGCGAAGAACGATCTTCGGGAACCGTTCCCTGCGACGGTTGTTCCATGTCGAGTCCATTCGGCTGGAAGCGTTGCGGGAATCGCTGTCTCCGTCATCGAATCGAATGGTCGCCGATCAGCCGGTTCCGGCGGACATCCGCTGGTCGAACACGGCGGGATCCGATCTGGCAGACGATGTGGATATCGAGCCGATCGCGGCGCATGTGCCGGAAGAGTGTCTCTACGTCCGTTTCGGCAATTTCGAGAACTATCTCTGGCTGCGGGAACTCATGGACGAATATGGCGGCGACATGAGTCGGATGGTGACGGCGCGGGGACATGACGCGGGATTGAATCGGCGGCTGCAGGATCAACTCGGGTTGGAGGAAAGCACGCTCGCCAAGTTATTTGGTGGACAGGTGATCTCTGACGTTGCGATGATCGGTCGCGACACGTACATGCGCGAGGGGGCTGCTTTCGGAATCCTGTTCGAGGCCCGGAACAGCGGGTTGTTGAAAACGGATCTCGTGAAACAACGCCTCGAGGCCGTGGAACGCATGAAAGAGGACGGTGCTGAGATGACTGAGGTGGAAATCGCCGGTCAACCGGTTTCTCTGGCCGTCACTGCGGATAACCGGTTGCGATCGTTTTATGTGGCGAACGACAAGTATCACCTTGTGACGACCTCGCGCGCGATCGCCGAGCGGTTCCTCGAAGTGGGACGAGGCGTTCGACCGCTCGCCGCGACGCCTGCCTTTCGGTTGGCTCGTCAACGAATGCCGCTGGCGCGAGAAGATACGATTTTTGTCTATCTTTCCCCGGCGTTCTTTCGCGGGCTGATGGGTCCCCAGTATCAAATTGAACTGCGCCGCCGGTTACGGGCGGTCACCGATTTGGAGGTGTTGGCGATGGCGAAATGGGTCGCGCGCGTCGAGCAGCGTGACGACGCGCTGCCTGCGCTGCTGGCGGCGAGACTCTTGCCACAGGACATCCAGCAGCGGCCCGATGGCAGCCGACCGATGGAGCTTGCGGGTCGATGGGTGGATTCGCTGCGCGGTGGACGTGGGTCCTTCCTGCCGATTCCGGATGTGGAGTTGACGGGTGTGACCGCGGAGGAGGCCGCCGACTACCGTCAAACCGCGGCCTTTCATCAGTCGCAATGGGAGCAAATGGACCCGTTGATCATTGCCCTGAAACGGTTTGCCGGGGAAGAGGATGGGCGCGAACGATTACGGTTGGAAGCGCGGATGCAGCCTTTTGACCGCAAGAAATACGGCCTCGTGACTTCTGTGGTCGGACCACCCTCTCAAACTCAATTGCGGCCGGACCCGCAAGACATTCTGAGCCTTCAGCTCGTGCTGCAGGGCGGGTTGCTGCGACCGAACGTGGAGCCCCATCTTCTGTTTCTCGGTCTGCGTGATTCCAATGTACCGCTCGATTTGGGACGCAACTCACTGCTGCGTACGTTAATGATTCTTCGTTCGGCTCCCGCTTATTTGGGCGCTTGGCCACAACTCGGCCTCCTAGAACTGCTGGGCTTGGGTAGCACGCCGGATGCGCAGGGGTTTTCGCAATTGCCGTTGGGACTCTGGCGGCGCCAGACTCCCGACCGGTTTTCGGTGTTGTCCTTCGATCCCGCGATTTTGGACGCGGTCGTGCCTCGAATGGCACTCGAACGTTCCGAGCATCGTGCGCAGGTCCGTGTCCGCGTCGGAGATTTCGCACAGTCCCAGATTCGCGGTTGGCTCAACGCCTTGGGCTACCAGCGAGCGTACGAAACATCCGTCGGCAATACACGGCTGCTGCATACGGTCACGCAGCAACTCGGCGTTCCACCCGAACAGGCGAAAGATGTCGCCGAATCGATCTTGGATGTGAATCTTGTCTGTACTCTCGACGGCGAATACGAACTGCGAGAGACGACGGAAGGTTGGCCCTTCTGGGCCTCCACCGGTTGGCCTGATGTGCGGGCGACGGCACCGGCCGGCAACGCGTCATCCCCCGAGTACACGGCACCCGCATTGCAGTGGTTTCACGGTTTGGACGCGGATCTGGTCATGCTATCGGACCGGGTGATTGCCTACGCGACCGTCGATCTGCAGCGGCAGCCGCAGCAAAAAGCGCCAGAAATCAAGCTGCCGTTGTTCGACCTGTTTCGTGACAATCCTTTCCGACGGCCGGAGGAGGAAGTGACGCCCATCGAAGAAGAGCCGTTCGAAGAATTGCCGCCACCCCGGCCGGAACCCATCCAGCCGTGACGCATCGGTGTGCGGACCATTCCGGTCCTCACCTCCCAGGGACTAGGGGAGCCCATTTCACTGCCCATGGCCGGGAAGCGAGTGAATTCCTCTTCAAACTCCCAGATATCGCGGGAAAGTCGCCTTGCCGTGGCGTCATAATGACTGATGGGACCCGGTGAGGCGATAGTTGTATGGCGGGCGAACTGAATGGCGAACGACTCGAGCAGTTGATGCGGCAGCATGCCGCCGCCCTGGAGTTGTTTGCTGCGCAGTGGACTTCGACGCCGGAAGATTGCGTGCAGGAAGCCTTTGTGCGTTTGATGCGCCAGTCGGTGGCTCCGGAGCACGTCGTGTCCTGGTTATACCGAGTGGTTCGTAACCAGGCGATTAGTACGCAACGTTCCTGGTGGCGACGGCGACGGCGTGAAGCGGCGTTTGCCGCCGAGCGACCGGCCTGGTTCGATTCCGATCGTCTGACATCGGTCGAAGTTGAGGAACTGACGGACGCCCTCCGTAGCCTGACTCCCGAACTTCGAGAAGTCGTGGTGGCCCGCATCTGGGGCGGCCTGTCTTTCGATCAGATCGGCACTGCCGTGGGCGTCTCCGTCAGTACCGTTCATCGACGTTATCAAGCCGGCCTGCAAGCGGTCCGGCGGAAACTGGAACAGCCATGTCCGAGCACGAACCCTTCGAGCCAGAACTAGCCGAGATCGAGCGGAAATTGTCGGCCCTCTCGCCTCGTGTGGCACGGTTGAACCGGGCCGCGACGATCTTTCGCGCAGGGCAGGCATCCGTGCACGCGGAGCCCGGTCGTGCGCAGTGGGTCTGGCCGGTTGTCACGGCCGCCTCGTTGCTGCTTTCAGTGGGTTTAACCGCAGCGCTGTTCCGCCAGCCTCGGGAGCGAATCGTCTACGTGGAGCGGACGACCGTTCCGACGGAGCAACCGGCGGAACAACCCGAGCGGAGTGTCTTGCCCGACACTCGGGCTCCGGTCTCCCGGGACACGAGGCCGCTGCGATCCTGGCTCGGGGCGATCTGGGATCCGCGAGGCAGCGGCCGGCCCAACTACCTACGTGATCGACAATTGGCGCTGCAGCTGGGTGTCGAGTCGCTGCCGGTCACTGTGCACTCATCCAGCAGCAGTCCCGCGTCTTCGCTCCGTTATGCCGACTGGCGGTACGGGATGGAGAGGCGTCGCGAGCTGCAGACGACGGACGAAAGTCTTCCTGAATCACCATCGGGGTCGGCCGGTGACTTACCAGGGCCGCTGCCGGGAAATCGTGGAGGATCCTCATGATCGTTTTCGAAAAAAGAGCTTTCCTGTGGACCGTGACATTGTCCGTGCTGACCTGGGGTCTGCCCATCGGTGCCTTGCAGACGCCGGCATCCTCCGCCGAAAAGGCGCCAGAAATCGAGCAGGTTTCGATTCGGCTGGGGCCTGCGCCGGAGGTCGATCCACCATTGAAACATTCTTTGATCGTTCCGTTCGCCGAATTGAGGTCCGGTAATGCGGCGATCTTCTACTATCGGGCGATGCTGTTGATGCCGCGTCAAAAGGAGGCGCAGTTCGGCGATCCGCAGTCGGCCTGGTTGGAGATGCCGTTGCAGGAGATACCGAAAGAAGAGATCAAACGTTTTCTTCAGGGGTTCTCCGGGTCGCTGCATGAACTGGAACAAGCCGCCCAGCGAGAATCGTGCGATTGGGAGCTGGGGCTTCGTGAACTGGATGGGGGCGATGTGATCTCTTTCCTGTTGCCGGAGTTGCAGGAAGCGAGGCAATTGGGCCGCGTCGTGCGACTGAAGACGCGTTTGGCGATTGCCGAAGGTGATTTCGATGAGGCGTTACGGTCGCTGCAGTTGGGGTACTCCCTGGCCCGCGATCTGGGCCGATCGCCCACGCTCATCCATGGCTTGGTGGGGATTGCGGTTGCCTCCCTGATGCATCAGTCCGTCGTGGACTGGATCGATGTCCAGGGCCCCAATCTTTACTGGGCGCTGGCTTCGCTACCCGATCCGTTGGTCGATTTGCGAATCGCGATGCAGCAGGAAATGCACCTGCCACTTCAGTTTTTCCCGTTTCTCAAGGATCCGGAGAATCAGGTTTGGAGCGAGCAACAATGGCGTGATGCGCTGGCGGAGGGAATCGACCAGATGACGAAGGTCCACGGCGATTTTCTCGCGCCCGCCGAGGGCAAGGTCGACCGTCAGTTGTTGTCTCAGTTCGCCGCGGTTGGTTGGCTGATGACGTTCTACCCGCGCCGAAGCAGGAACTGATCGACAGCGGAATGAGTGCCGATCGACTGGAGGCCATGCCCGTAGGACAAGTCCTCGCCATGCAGGCCAGCCGTTCGTATCGGTACATCTACGATCAGCAATTCAAATGGTTCTACGTGCCGCTCTGGCAGGCGAGAAAAGAAGCGATGGCGACGGAACGGCGGCTGATCGAGGAAGGATATCTGGGGGGAGGCCTGCCTTCCCGGGAGATTCTTCCCATCGCCAGTGTGCTCATGCCCGGTGTTCGCGCAGCGATGTTCGCACAAGGACGATTGGACCGTGACACGGCCGCTCTGCGAACACTCGAGGCCCTGCGCGGCTACGCGGCAACTCACGATGGCAATTGGCCGCAGAAATTGGCCGACGTGACGGAGCTGCCGATTCCTCGCGACCCGGTGACCGGTCAGGAGTTTCCCTTCCAGGTCCAGGCGGGACGAGCCGAGTTGTGGCTGACCGCCGAACCGGATGTTCCCCGGTTGCAAGAACGTCGTTACGTCTTGGAACTTGTGACACCGAAATGACGGAATGATCTGTGACGTGTGACAGAACGTTTCGCTTTGCCCTGTAACTACAGGAGAAACACAAATGCTATCTCGACCGTCCTCGATTCAGTTTTGGTCGGTACCGAGCTTCGCGGCGCTGTTGGCTACGCTCATCTCCTGTTGTCTGACCGGGGCGATCCAAGCGCAGTCCGCGACAGCCGAAGTGGGGATTTCGCGGTGGTTGGAAGGGGAAACCATCGGCGTGGTTCGGTGTGACATCGAACGGCTTTCCCAAAGCCTGTCTTCGGATCATCTGCAAGACATGATCGATCGGGTCGGGCTGGACGCTTCGATGCGAGAGGCGGCGCAAGCCATTGAGCAGCACGCTCGTCGCCTGCTGAACGAGTTTCGCGAGGCGGGGGGGCGAGAGGTATGGATTCTGCTCAACCCGATCGACCTGGCCTGCGGGTCACCATTGATTATTGTTCGTGGCACATCCGATGGGGATGCCGATCGTTTGCGTTCCTGGCTGGAAGAACAAGGGAATTCGGCGCTGCAAGTCGCCCCACAGGACGCCACCACATCGATGATCGGGCATCCCTCGGTGCTGGAACGTGTCGCCCAGATGCAGCCCCGTGATCGGCCGGAGCTGACCGAGGCGCTGATGACGGACACGTTGCCGCCGGTGGTGGCCGTCCTGGCGTTGGGTCCCGACCAACGTCGCGTCTTGCGCGAGACATTCCCGCCGCTGCCGGAACCGTGGGGGGAGGTCAGCGGCGAGTTTTTGGCCGATGGCATCCGCTGGTCCCGCCTGCATCTCGACCCGAGTGCGGAGATCCCGCTGAAGATCATGATCCAAACACGCGACAGCGCGACGGCAGCTCAGTCGTTGAAGAACCTCCAGCGTGGAATCCAATGCGTAACGCAGTGGGACGCGGTCGCAAAACGCGTCCCGCAAATCGCGTTACTGCCCGAATTGCTGCCGCTGCGGGTGGTCGGCGACCAAGTCATCATGGAGCTCCCCGTCCAGGCGCTGGAGACCTTCTTCGTGCGACTCTTTGCCAAGCCGGTTTGGGAAGTCCGCCGATCGGCGCAACGCATGCAGTGCATGAATAATTTCAAACAGATTGGCGTGGCGATGCACACCTACCATAGCGAAAGAAATACCCTCCCACCGGCAGCTTCCGTCGATCCGTCGGGCGAGCCGCTCCTCAGTTGGCGAGTGCATCTTCTGCCGTATTTGGGTGAGAAGGCATTGTACGATCAGTTCCATCTCGACGAAGCGTGGAACAGTGAGCACAACCAGAAGCTGATTCCCAAGATTCCCGCCGTGTTTTCCTGCCCCGCTTCGCCAAGCCGGCAGGACGGCACAACCTCCTACCTGCTGCCGATCGGACCGGGCACCGTTTGGGGAGGCGAGCGGCCGTTGTCGATTCGCGAGATTCGTGATGGTACAAGCAACACGGTAATGGTTGTTGAGTCCACCCCCGAGAAGGCGGTCGTGTGGACGAAGCCGGGGGATCTGGTCCTGCAGCCCGATGCACCCGGCCAGGGACTCGGGCGGCAGCACGGGGAGGGCCATCTGGCGCTGTACTGCGACGGGAGCGTGCGCCTGCTGAGCGGTGACCTGCCGGCCGAATCGCTGTGGCTGCGGTTGGATGCCAACGACGGTCAGGTCGTGCGAGATTGATGCTCGTTCGGAATTCGGGCCACGGTGGTCGCGACAGAAGGGGGGACCCCATCCGCTGGTGAGCTTGCCCTGCGAATCGCGTTCGTTGTCCCATGCTCTTCGTGGGGCTCCGCGAGCGCAAGCCCCCGGTGGTCACTCCCCACACGGCCATGCCGCCGCGTCGTCCTCGCCTGGCCCCCGTCAGGCGATCAGATCCTGAATGACTCGACCATGGACGTCGGTCAGACGGAAGTCGCGACCGGCGTAGCGGAACGTGAACCGCTCGTGGTCGAATCCCAGCAGGTGTAGAATCGTCGCATGCAAATCGTGCACATGGACGCGATTCTCGACCGCCCGAAAGCCGAATTCATCCGTTGCGCCGTAAATCGTTCCACCTTTCACGCCACCACCGGCGAGCCACATCGTGAATCCATAGTGATTGTGATCCCGTCCATTGATCTTGCCCGCATTGGAACCGGCCTTGGGTAGTTCGACGGTCGGGGTGCGTCCGAACTCGCCGCCCCAGATCACGAGAGTATCGTGCAGCATGCCGCGTTGTTTCAGATCCTGCAGCAACGCACCGATGGCCTGGTCGCACTGTTTTGCCAGACGGCGATGGTTCACCTCCAGATCATCGTGGTTGTCCCACGGCTGTCCGGCTCCATGCCAGACCTGTACGAACCGTACCCCTCGTTCCAGTAGCCGACGTGCGATCAGGATCTGGCGGGCTTGGACGCCGGGCCCGTACAGATCGCGAATGTGCTGTGGTTCTCGGGAGACATCGAATGCTTCCGCCGCATCCTGCTGCATTCGATACGCCAGCTCGAACGAATGAATTCGCGTTTCCAATTGCGAATCCTGATCGCGTTGTTGCTGGTGCATTCGATTAAGTTCTCGCAGCAGATCCAACTGCCTTCGCTGATCGGCGACCGCATACTGTGGATTGCGGATGTGCTCGATCAGTTGCTCGATCTTTTCGTGTTGCGTATCGATGTAGGTTCCCTGATACACGCCCGGCAGAAAACCGGCTTGCCAATTCTGCGATTCCTGGATCGGGTAGCCGCCGGGGCACATCGCGATAAAAGCCGGCAGATTCTGGTTTTCGGTGCCGAGGCCGTACGTCGTCCACGACCCCATGCTGGGCCGAATCAGCCGTGCGTTGCCGCAATTCATCAGCAATAACGACGGTTCATGGTTGGGCACGTCTGCATGCATCGAACGAATGACCGCCAGTTCATCGACACAGCGCGCAACATTCGGAAAGATCTCGCTAACTTCGATCCCGCTTTGCCCGTGTTGGTGGAACTTGTAGGGCGAAGGAAAGGCAGCGCCCGTCTTGCGTTCCGTGGCCAGGTTGCCGCCCGGCAATTCCTTTCCGGCATATTTCGCCAGCAGCGGCTTGGGATCGAACGTGTCCACATGCGACGGGCCGCCGTTCATGAACAGGTGGATCACCCGCTTTGCCTTGGGCGCGAAATGAGGTGGTCGCGGGGCCAGTGCGCTATTGGTTGCGGCGGCCCCGTCGGTGCTCGTCAGGAGCGTGCCGAGGGCCAGACTACCCAAGCCCATCCCGCCGCGCCGCAGCAGTTCACGTCGAGAGATGCAGGAAGCGGTGATCGACATGGAATCAATCCAGAAATAGGAATTCGTTCGACAGCAGCAGCACTTGCGCAAGTTGCTGCCAGGCTACGGTGCCCTTTTGGGATCCACCCGAATCTTCGAGATACTGCGTGCTTAAGGCCAACTCTCGGGATGAGGGATCTCGTGACAAAATCTGTCGGTAGAGCTGACTGACGCGGGGTGTTGTCTCGGGCGGCGCGGCATCCAATGCACGCTGGGCCGCGGCCCGTGCTTGGTCCAACAGAAAGGGACTGTTCATCATGAACAGCGCCTGTTGCGGAACGGTTGTCTCAAATCGTTTGGGGGCATGCGTGTCGGGGCTGGCCACGTCGAATACACGAAACAGCCCCGGCAAATTTTGGCGGTCGAGGAAGGCGTACAGTGTGCGGCGCTGTGACGCTGTTTTCCCTGTAATCGGTGCCGATGGCCCGCCTACCGATTCCGCCTGCAGACCGCCGCTCACATGCAGAACGGCATCGCGAATCGCTTCGAAATCCAACCGACGGCGGTTGGCTTTCCAGTAGGTTCGGTTCTCCGGGTCGCGCTTTGCGGCGGTGAGTCGATCCGCGGAGGCTTGTTGGTAAGTGGCCGACGTCACCAATTCCTCCACCAACCATTTGATCGACCAATCGTGCTGCATGAACTCGACGGCCAGGTAATCCAACGCGGGAAGGAGTCGCGGCTGCTCGCTGCGCGTTCCAAAGTCACTCGGTGTATCGACCAGATAGCTGCCAAACAGCTTGCCCCAGACTCGGTTGACGAACACGCGTGCCGTCAACGGGTTCCCGTCGTCGGCAATGGCCGCTGCCATTTCGGCGCGGCCACTGCCGTTGTGAAATGGTTCACGATTCGGACCGCTCAACAATTGCAGAAACTGGCGAGGTACCTCGTTGCCACGGTTCCGCGGATTGCCACGTCGAAATACGTATGCCGTCTGCGGTGACTTGCGGTCGACCAACCGTAAGGCCGTCGGCTCGCCACCCGGTTCTTCACAGCTGGCAAAGACGCCATACAGAGAATAGTAGTCGTCAATGGGGATCGGATCATACTTGTGATCGTGGCAGCGAGCACAACTGACGGTCAGAGCCATTAAGCCGCGCGTCACGACGTCGATGCGGTCGTCGATGACGTCATGGCGATTGTTGAGGAAGCGTCGCCCCAACGTCAGAAAACCCATCGCGACCAGGTCTTCCGAATGGTCGGCGGAGAAGACGTCGGCCGCTAACTGGAATCGCAGAAACTCGTCGTATGACCGATCCTGATTCAGGGAATCGATCACCCAGTCGCGATAGCGGTACGCTTCGGGGTAGTTGCGGTCTTCCTGGAAGACGTAACCCTTGGTATCGGCAAACCGTGCCACGTCCAGCCAGTGCCGGGCCCAGCGTTCTCCGAACTGAGGCGCAGCGAGCAGCGTTTTCACGAGGCGTGAGTAGGCGTCCGGCGTGCGATCCGTTACGAAGGCTTGTACTTCCGCGTAAGTAGGAGGTAAACCGACCAGATCGAAAGAGAGTCGTCGGATGAGTGTTTCGCGGGGGGCGGCCGATGAGGGAGACACGCCCACGGCACGTTGTCCATCCAGCACGTAGCGGTCCAGTTGTGTCTGAGCCCAGCCGTCCGGATCGGGGCCGGGAGCCACGGTCTGCGGCGGTTGAAACGCCCAGTGCTTTTCTGCGCTGGTTGGCTCGTCCACCACCTCGGCGACCGCCGCTTCCGACCGGGGATCCGGTGCTCCCAGCCGAATCCAGGTGGCAAAATCGCTCGCGATCTCCTCGGATAGCTTCTGGTCAGGGGGCATTGGCGAAACGTCGTCGTCGTAGCGAATCGCTTTCAGCAACAGACTCTGGTCGGGCTCGCCCGGCCGGATTGCGGGACCGGAATCACCGCCCTGTTGCCAGCCGGATTGCGAATCGAGTCGCAGTCCGGCTTGGATTTCGTCCGACTCCGCCGAATGACATTGATGACAGTGCTCGATGAGGATGGGACGGATGCGTTTTTCGAACAGTTCCCGACCTGCGCGGCTGTCGTCCGTCGCGAAGGCCCCAAGCGGCTGGCAACAGAACCACAGCAACAGAATCAGACGTCCGCCGGGGAGTTTCCAACCGGTGAAGCGGTGAATTACGTGAACGGAGGGCAGGTGTGACATGCGCCATGCTCTTGTGCGGGGGAGGTTACTACCAAATTGGTAAGTCGTGCCGCACCCCGGGTCAATACCCGCAAGCTACCGTTTCCCGTGAGCGATTCGCTTGGCACTACGAGATTTCCGCCAAACGGACTATAAAAGGAGGGCGCGCCGAAAGCGACGAAAGCGCATTTCCCAACCGAGAGAGCGGCTTCCACCGAGCCGAGAGTTGGCCAAAGAAGATGACGCAGCAGGAACTTGGGCCTCCCCGGATGGGGGCTTGCAGTGCGCTCGTGGGAAACACACACAGCGAACGGCAGTCATGGAATCACTCCGAAGGAGTTTGGCGGAATGATGGAATCGCGGCGACAGCGGAGAATAATGAGCCGTTTCGCGACCGGTGTGACGGTGGCGAGTACGGTGGTCGATGGTGAAACCTGGGGGATGACCGCGAACGCCGTCGTTTCGCTGTCCTTGGAACCGCCACTTGTTCTGCTGGCGGTCGTCCGTGGCACGCCCTCGCATCAGATGTTCACGCAAGGGAAGTGCTACGCGCTGAATATCCTCGCGGAGGACCAACAGGATTTGTCGGTCCGCTTCTCCTCACCCGGACCGAAGGATTTCTCCGAACTGGAAACCAAGACCGCCGTCACGGGAGCGCCGATTCTGTTGGACGCTCTCGGATGGGTCGACTGTAAAGTCGTCGAGACTCTCTCCGGCGGCGATCACGACCTGTTTATTGGCGAGATCCTGGACGGCGACTGTCGCGACGGGAAGCCGTTGCTCTACTACGGAAGTCGCTACGCCCAAGTGGCGGACTGATCCCCCGTTCCAGCCGAACGTTGCCAATGGTGATTTCGATCGGAAGGGACGGGTCGACTGCGAACAAATGGAAGCCCCGGATGTGGCGCAGATCGAGCTCTCTCGAACGCGGTCCGTCACGAATGTCGCGCACCGGGATACGTACCTGCTGAAAGCCCTGTCGTAGGGGCAGTTCGCGATTGAATCGATCGTAGAAGTCGTTGTTGTGTGTGGCGTCGTGTACACGCAGCACGAGTCGTTGTTGTTCGGGCGATCTCAGCAGCAGGTCCAAGACCAAATCGGAATCGGCGGGCCAGATCGGGTAGGGTTCGTTGATGGCCCAGCCGGCGAAGCGTTCCTTGGTTCCGATCTGCAGTCGAGCGACGTTGGCGCCGGCCTCTTTCGGCCAATCGGCCGGAGGTGCCAGCGGCTGCAACTGGACTGAGTCATCGAGATGCAGAAATCGTTGGGCCCAGGAGGCGTGAAAGTCCATCAGGAGCGGCATCGCACGGTTGCGATGATAGTAGTCCAGCAGGCAATGGGCCAAGGGGAACATGCCCCAGAAGAACGTCGCCGACAAGACGAACAAGCTCGCCCACGAACGCCTTGGACGATCTCGATCGGTTCGCAGCAGACCGGTGAAATGCAGCAGCGACACGGCCGCCACGGCGCCCAATACGTCTTGGGTCAGATCCTGCCAGCTTGCGGAACGACCAGGGATTGCCATTTGCGCCCATTCGAGGGCACCACCGGCGAACACGGCGAGCCCCAGGCCGATCAGCGCCGACAGCCACGCCGACGGAGTGGCTCCGGGCCAAAGGCGGAACGTGGCCAGGGCGCTGAGCATGGCGAGTAGACCAAAAAAGAAGAAATGTCCGGCGCCGTTGACACTGTCCATCCAGATCGAGGCCCCGATGGGACGGGCGAGCCCCAGCACGCTGATCGCGACGAGGCAGAGCAGCAGCAGCGCCAGAATTCCCGCGGTCGAACGTGCAGCCCAGCATGGCGGTCGTGTCATCGGATCTCTTTGGCTAGGGACGACTGCTTAGCGGATCACACGGCCGGATGTGGCGCCCGCCATCAAGGCTTCGATTTCCGCACGCGTATTGAAGTTGAAATCGCCCACCGTGGAATGTGCCAGGCAAGAAGCGGCCACAGCAAACCGGATGGCTGTCTCGGGCGAAGACAGCTTCGGCGTCGTCAAGGCGAAAATCAGTCCGGCCGAGAAGGAGTCGCCTGCGCCCACTCGATCCACAATATTGGTGATCGAATACGGTTCGTACCGGCCTTCTCGCAGCGGTGCGAACAACGCTTGAGATTGGTCGCGATCGTACAACATCCCGCCCCATCGGTTGTGGGAAGCGGACAGACTCTCCCGCAGCGTGATGCCGACGTAACTTACATTCGGGAACTGTTCGATGACTTGTCGCGCCACATCCGGATAACGATCGACCGCCAGATGCCCCGAATGCACATCGGTGTCGCCCGCACGAATCTGCAGTACATCACTGCAATCCTCTTCGTTTGCCACGACCAGATCGATCCAGGGAAGAAGCTGCCGCATCGTTTGCTCCGCCAGATCCCGTGGCGCCAGTCGCGCATCCCAACGCCACAGCTTCTTCCGGAAATTCAGATCGCAGGATACGGTCCAACCGGCTTGGCTCGCTGCCTGAACAGCGGATAGGGTGCTGTCGGCGGCTTGGCGGGATAAGGCCGGGGTAATGCCGGTGACATGAAACCATCCTTTTCCGGAAAAGACTTTGGGCCAGTGGTAGGCATTTGCCTCCGTCTGGCTGAGTGCGGATCCGTCCCGATCGTAAATCACTTGGCTCGCACGCTGATTCGCGCCGGTTTCGAGAAAATACAGTCCCAGCCGCCCCTGGTCGGTGCGCACAATGCTCTGCGTATCGATTTGCAGGGCGGCAAGCGATGCGACACAAGCATCTGCCACGGGGTTGCGCGGCAGTGCTGTGACAAATGCCACTGGTGATCCCAGCAATGCGAGGGAGGCAGCAACATTCGCCTCGGCCCCGGCGAAGGTTACGTTCAGCGTACCCGGCAGCGTTTGGCGAAGTCGCAGGAAACCGGTCGGCGTCAGACGACCCATGATTTCACCGAACGTCACGATTCGCATGTCAACTTCTCGCTTGTTGAAAGGAAGGCGGGGGAGTCCATGTCGTGAGTGGTTGCGCCGAACGGGACGGTCGTCGGTCACGGCCCCTTCAGGCCTTGGGGGTCGAACGGATTCGATCGGCGGTCTGCCGAGCCTCCTGGGCCCGCTGCGTGATCTCCGTCCAGCGTTGCTCGTTGATCCAATTGCGGGGGGCCAGCCAGGAACCGCCCACCGCCAAAATCAGGGGATCCGCCAGATAATCCGTCATGTTGTGGGCATTCAATCCACCCAGGGGAACAAAGCGAAGTCCGAGGTGTGCGTAGGGTGCCGCCATGCTTTTCAAATAGGTGAGCCCGCCGCTGGGTTCTGCCGGAAAGAACTTCAGATTCTGACACCCGAGGGCGATGGCGAGTTCGATATCGGACGGCGTCACGACGCCCGGGGCGAAAGGGATTCCCACACGCTGCGCCTCGCAAATCACCTCGCGATTCGTGCCCGGTGCCACCGCAAAGGCGGCTCCCGACTCATGAACTTCGACAACTTGTTGCTTCGTCAGCACGGTTCCCATGCCGGCCAGCATCTCGGGGACCTCACGGTGAATGGCGCGGAGGGCTTCGATGGCCACCGGTGTCCGAAGCGTCAGTTCCATCGCGTCAATGCCGCCATCCAGCAGAGCGCGGGCAAGAGGGACGGCATCGTCGACCCGATCGACGACCAGGACGGCGATCACTCCGCACCGGTGAAGACGGTCTTGCAAGGGGGCATGAAACAGGCCAGGCATCGGATCGATCCTCGTGATCAAGATGGTTCGTCGCTTACGTTACCCATGATAGCGAAAGGCAACAAAGGACGGGACGTTCGGCTACCGTCCGCACCGCTTCGATTTCGGTTCACCAATCGACGACCGAACCGTCGCGGTAGTCGTACGTCTCGGGATTGGTCCAGTCGTGCCCGATCTGTTTCTGCAAGGCCTCTTCATCGATTTCGATTCCCAAGCCGGGGCCGGTGGGCAGGTCGATGTAACCGTCCTTGACGACGAACGGTTTCCGAAGATACCCCTCGCCAAGGTTGACCTGCTCTTGGCACAAGAAATTCGGAATGCTGGCAGCAATCTGCAGGCCGGCTGCCAAAGAGATGGGGCCGAGAGGATTGTGCGGAGCAATCGCGGCGTAATAGGCTTCGGCCATGCCGGCGATCAGACGTACTTCCGTGATGCCTCCCGCGTGGCACAGATCGGGCTGCAGGATCGACGCTGCCCGCCGTTCCAAGATCTTGCGAAAGCCCCATTTCGTGAAGATTCGCTCTCCCGTGGCGATCGGCAGATGCGTGGCCCGGGCGATGTCGGCCAGTACGTCCACGTTCTGACAGGCAACCGGTTCCTCGATGAACATCGGTTGGTGAGGTTCGTAGGCTTGGATCAACAGCCGAGCATTTTGTGGGCTGATCGCTCCGTGAAAGTCGATCCCGATATCCACGTCATCTCCGCCGGCCTCACGCAGGGCCGCGAATTGGTCAGCCGCCTGCCGAATGAAGTTGCGCGAGGCAACAATTCCAGAGCGGGTCGCATTCAGCACACTTGTCTTGAAGGCAGTGAAGCCGCGCGATTTCAATTCCTGCAGCCGCTCGGGGCTGTTGCCGACGTGCGCGTAGACCCGCACGCGGTTGCGCGTCGGCCCGCCCAAGAGCTCGTAGACCGGCACGCCGAGTGCCTTGCCTTTCAAATCCCACAACGCCATGTCGACTCCGCTGAGTGCACTGGTCAGCACAGGGCCTCCGCGGTAGAAGGCGTGGCGGTACATGGCTTGCCAATGGTGGACGACGTTACGCGGGTCTTTGCCGACCAGGTACAAAGATAACTCCTCCACGGCCTTTGCGACCGTGTCCGCACGGCCTTCGACCACCGGCTCGCCCCATCCGACGAGTCCGGCATCGGTGTGGATTTTGAGAAAGAGCCACCGCGGCTTGACTTTCATTGTCTCCAGTCGCGTGATCGTGAGTTTTTCCCGAGTAGCGTCGGAATCGTCCACGGGCGGCAGCGCGGATGACGGGCGACGCTCGGCGTACGGATCCGATAAAGCGGCTGCATCCGGCTCGTCGGCGGAGGCTACGGGCCGCAGAACGCTTCCGAGCGCGGCGAATCCGCCGCCGGCCGCCAGCTTCAGGAGTTTTCGACGAGCGATTGAGAGTGACGTACGGGCAGCGCACATCGCAGATTCCTCCCCCAGGGCTGATTTGTAGATGGACGCGACCCGTTCGAAACGGTGGGCACCATGCGAGTCGCGTGATTGGGACGTCGGCTTGCGACTTCGAGCTGCCACCATCCTATCCGATTCGGACAGCGGGTGAGGCGGCTAGCGCGTCGTGGAGGAGGAGCCGAAAGTGACTTGGCCGGCGAGCTGTTCGGCGAGCATCTCCGCCGTGTAGATCCGATCGGTAGGTTTGTTGAAGTTTCGACCGGTCGAGGACTTCGATAGCCGATCACCTAATCGTTCACCGCGGCGTGTGGTGGTCATCCCCTCGATCCACTTGTAGCCGTCGGGCACTTTTTGGATCAAGGCGCGAACGTTGGCTTGACCTTGCGGCATGCGGGCCAGTCGATCTACACGGTCGATCCCACCCGGAAGATTTTGAATTTTCGACCAGAAAACACGACCCTTCTTTGTCCGGAACTGCTGCACCAGGATGTCATCATCGGGCAACGTCCGGTCCAGAATCTCCTTTTCGTCGTCGATCGCCCAACCGTTGGATCGCATCTTGCGGAACAGTTTCTGCGTGGCGGAACGCGTGATCAGATCCCCTGGCAGGTAGTCGGGTGACGATTGGAAGAACTGAACCACGAAGGCCTGTACCTGCTGCGCCTCAGGCGCGGCGGGAGCTGCCGCTGGAGTCGCGGCCGAGGTGGCGAAGGCCGTGACGCTCAGAACCATGGCGGTGAAGCCGGCAGAAACGAAGATTCGGAATGGAAGGCGGGCCGTCTGAATAGTGGGGTCGTAAGAGTTCATCCGAAGTCGGCATCCCAAGTTCGATGCGGTCGGGGCTGGCCAAGCAAGACCGGTTCCTGCTCGGCAAACACAACGCGGTGCAGGCAGCTGACCGCGCGCTCTCTAGGGAATGGTATCGGCTGCCGTTTCGGCCACCCGTAGTGGGATTCCCGGGAGCCACGGACGTCACCGAGAAACTTCGCGGACTGTACCGACTGTCAGTTTTGGCAAGGGAGCGAAAGGGATCGCACGGGATTGCGATGCGCGCTGATCCGGCGTCTTTCACGAAACTTCTTATCTGCAATAGAGTTGCGGCCAGCATTCCATCGCTCCTTTGCGTTTGGCATACTCTTTGCTTCATTAAAAGATCGTCCGCAGCACGAGCCTGCCAATCCGACAGGAAGGCCGCAGGAGGCACGTCGGGCAGGTCCGGCGGTGGTGGACTGGGGTCGTGTGAGCGATGCACGCGTGGCACGGCCCGGTAGGTACGTATTCAAGTTTTTTGTGCCTGAGGCACAAGAGGAGGTGTGATATGAATCGAGCATTACGGTCATGGCGTGGTACGGCGATTCGGCCCCTGGAGGATCTCTATCGAGACATGGACAATCTTGTGACACATCTGTTCGGCGACGAAGAGCGTCAGCGGGAGCGTCCCAGCTATGCTCCGACCGTGAACATCGCGGAGACGGAGGCACAGTACGAAGTCACGGCAGACTTGCCGGGAATCCAGCCCGAGGACGTGAATGTCGAAGTCCATGAAGGTCAGGTCACGATCACCGGAAAGCGCGAAGTGAGAAGGAGGAGACCGGCAAAACGTATCACCGTGTGGAGCGTCAGTATGGCGAGTTCCGACGTACGGTTGCGTTGCCGCTGCCGGTCGACGAGCAGAAGATCACAGCCGCCTACAAGGATGGCGTGTTGACGGTCGTGTTGCCAAAGAGTGAAAAAGTGAAGCCGACACGCATTCCGGTTCAGTCCTGATCCGTCGCGTTCGGTTTCATGGTCGGTTGAAGGAGTGACCTACGGGGGAGGATTGCCGCGCGAGTGGCGTCCTCCCTCTTTTTGTTGGGCGTGTCAATTCAGTTCGGAGGCTTCTTCCCAGTGTTCGTACAGGCGATGCAGCAACTGCTGTTGCTCGTCAATCTTGGCCTGGATCTCCTTCACTCGTCGCCCGTCCCGCAGCACGTGCGGTTGGGTTAGCTCATGATGTAGTTGCTCCAACTGGCTTTCATGCTCGATGATCTCCTGCTCCAGATCTTCCACCTTCCGGTACGGAAAGCGACGTTTGCGACGCGGTCGATGCGAGTCGCCCGAGCGCGAAGTTGGCGGGGCCGAAGGGGACGGAGTCGGGGAGGCGGCGGTGGCAGTGGATCCGGCATTGTTGTTCTGCTGTTCGTTCTGCAGCCGCTGCCAAGCATCGTAGTTGCCATGCAGAATGCGATGCGATCCATGTTCTAGCACGAGCAAGTGATTGGCGACCTGATTGATGAAAAAACGATCGTGAGAAACGAAAAGAACAGTGCCGGAAAACTCTCGCAGGGCTCCTTCCAGTGCCGCTCGAGCCCAAAGATCAAGATGGTTCGTCGGCTCATCCAAAATTAGCAGGTTTGCATCACTGGCGGCCAGACGCGAAAGTGCGACTCGATTCTGTTCTCCTCCGCTGAGTTGCCGGACCATTTGGAAGACGGCGTCGCCACGAATCCCGAAGCGGGCCAAAAGATCACGTCGCTGCTGTAGGTTGAACTCTTTGCCTTCCGGACGGACGGCATCCACTACGGCTTCGTCCGCGGGCAGGTTGCGGAGCAGTTGATCAAAGTAACCGACGACTACGCCGGTTCCCAACGCGACCGATCCGGAGTCGGGGGAAACTTGGTTCAGCAGGCAACGCAGGAGTGTCGTTTTCCCGGTGCCGTTGTTGCCAAGAATTCCCCATCGCTGTCCGCGTTCCACGTCGAAGCTGACCCCTTGAAACAGTGGTTGGTCGTAGGATTTGCCGAGATTTTCGACACGCAGGACGATGTCGCCGCAGCGCGTTATTTCGGGAAACCGCATCACGGGAGCTTCGATCGTCCGCGGCAGTGGGACCGGTTCGATCCGCTCCAGTTTCTTGCGTCGATCTTCCGCCTGCGCGTGTTTCTGGCCATGCCGATTGCGCCGGACGAAGTCTTCCAGCCGGGCTATTTCTGCCTGCTGGTTGTCATAAGCCCGACGTTCGAATTCCAGTCGCTCTTCCTTCTGTTGTCGATAGGTCGTGAAATTACCGCGATAGGAAACGACCGTTCCCCGAAGTAGTTCCAGCGTGCGGTTGGTCACCTTGTCCAGAAAGTACCGGTCGTGGCTCACGACGATCAGCGTCTGGCGGGAGCCGATCAGATACTCTTCGAGCCAGGCGGTTGCCTCGAGGTCCAAGTGATTGGACGGCTCATCCAGCAGCATGATCTCCGGCGCCGATAGAAGCAGTTTGGCCAGCATCAGGCGGTTCTGCTGGCCACCGCTTAGCTGCGTAACGTCTTGTCGGAAGGTGCTGCGGGCGAATCCCACGCCCTGCAGCACGCGTTCGATTCGGTGGTCCAAATGGTAGCCGTCCTGCCGCGCCAGTTCCTCTTGCAGGTGGTCGTAGCGCTGTTCCAGGCCGCTGCGCTGATCGGCATCGTCCGTCTGACTGATCGCCTTCGCCAGCCGTTCCGCTTCGTCCGCCATTTGCAGCAAGTGGGCTAAAGCAGTTTGTGCTTCCTCCCAAACCGTTTGGCCCGATGTGAAGGCTGCTTGTTGTTCCAGATGCCCGCAACGTACGGAGGAAGCTTGCTGAATGAGTCCGCTATCTTGTTCCAGTTGACCGACAAGGATCTTCAGCAGCGTCGTCTTGCCGCTTCCGTTCGGACCCACCAAACCGATCCTTTCACCCGCGCGGACCTCGAACGTGACACCGTCGAGCAAGGCTTCGGGACCAAAGTGTTTGCGGATCGTATCCACCGAGAGAATAATCATGACCCACGATTCTATGATCGATGGGCGGATCTTGGAATGCGAAACAGATCCAACCCAGCGCGAAGTCGTCTTGTCCAGGCCCCGCTCAATCACCGGCTGACACAGGAACATGTTCGAAAAAAGAGGACGCACTTCGAGCACACGCGCGTGGAACCCAAAGGCGAGGTTGTACCGCGGCTGTTCGCTTTTTCGACGGGTCGTGGCGGATGCACAGTGGATGAAGGCCTTCGTCGGGACCCGCAACTGCCTTGTGCCGGACCGGCGCCTGCGCTAAGATGCGAGGTGCTTTTGCTGTCGGAATTTCGTCGGAGGCCTCAAGCGATGCTCAGTCTGCAGTCGACGACTCCTCCACGCTGGCTGGAGCAGGTGAACCAACACTTGGATCAGATTCTGATCGACCACGCCCATTGCGAAAAGAAGGCGGCGGGGACGGCCATGAATTTGATTTTCGCGTACGTGGATCACGAGGATCTTTGCCGCGAGATGGCGGATATCGTCCGTGAGGAATTGGAGCATTTTGAGCTCGTCCTGGATCTGTTGAAGCAGCGCGGGATCCGTTTTCGCCGCCTGAAACCGAGCGCTTACGGCCGCAAATTGAACGACCTGGTGGGAAAGCTGGAGCCGCAGCGGGCCGTCGACCGTCTGCTGGTCGCCGGGCTGTTCGAGGCGCGATCTTGCGAGCGATTCGACCTGTTACGGAAGCACGTGGCCGATCCGGTCCTGGCCGAGTTCTACGGCAACCTGTTCGAGTCCGAGGCGCGACATCATTCGACTTACGTTCGCTTGGCGAAGACGTTTGCCGAGGAAGAACTGGTGATGCTGCGCCTGAAGGAACTGTCTGCTGCCGAAGCTGCCATCATCATGGAGGGGGAACCCCTCCCACGCATGCACAGTTGATGCCAGCGTCAGGCCGTTGCCTTTCGGAGCTGTCGAACGAGTTGCGCGACAGTTCGCTTCTCGAGACGGAAAAGGCACGCTTTGGGCGGTTTTCCTTCCTCGTTCGTGGCGCCGCCAGACTGGATGTGCGCGCTGCATTCCGTCGATCGCTTGGACTTGTTTGCCTGCTCGGTGTGATTGGTACAACCCGACGGGATCGTTTCGTTGCGCTTCGGCAGTTCGGCTCAAGTCGGACGCTCGTCGCTTGACGCGCGCGGGTCGGCGCATACGATTCCTTCGCAGAACATTCGAAGCGAAGGAAGCCGGTCGCTGAGCACCGGCGGAATCGTCTGCCGCGGTGATTCGCCACAGCGAAGTCGCACGCGTGCCAAAGGTATGTCACGGAGGTCTGGCAATGTTGGAATCGAAACAGGGGATTCAAACCAGCGCGGTCCGGACGAAGGGAACGGGAGTCGTTTTCGGCCATCGAGTCTGCCGCGTGGAAACCCAACCGGTTGAAAACGACTCCCGCTCTTTTCTTTCGGCCGTCTCAGGGAATCCGCTTTTCTGGTGGCCGGTCACCTGGTGCTTGATCATCGGAACGGTTTACGGCGGAGAGGCGTGCGTGCATTTTGATGTGGCCGAAACGGTTGCTTGCCGTACGCTGTCAATCGATTCAAGCACGCGGCAGGTGGGCAACGGCGAGATGCTGATCGAAGCGTCGTTCGATGTTTCTTCGCTCATTCGTCTGGGAAGTGAAGACGATCTGTTGCAGTACCTCTATGTCATTGAAAGCCCCGAGCGCACCGTGCGGGTGGTGGATTACACTCCCAAGAATCAACTGGCGCCGTTACTGGCGAGCAATGTGGATGTTTCGCAGCAAACGGAAAAGTCGGCCTCGTTGGGCTTCAACGCCAACGGAACGACCGGCGCCGTGCTGAACGCCTCGGCCAACGCTTCTGGGGGATCAAAGGCGGCGACCAGCACTCAATTCGAACTGCTTGCGCCGATGCACCTGTTGGCGTCCAGCGGCACGGCTTCCCGCGGTGCCGCCGTGTACTTCAAGCTGAAGCCGTCGCGACAGACTTCTCTTGACGGTGCCCGGCAGTTTACCGTTGTGTTTCGCGTGCCGCGAAACTGGCGTGCCGATTACGTGCGCCTGCGGTGCGCCGCGTTCGGTCGGAACGTCGCCGGTGCACGCGGCCACCATCCGCGCCCGGTCTGTGGTTCCGCGGAATTCCTCGTAGGACTCTATCTGGAAGGAGATTCCCGGGCCAAGGAAGCCGCGCGGGAGTTGGCACGAAGTGAACGGCGGTTGCGGAGTGTTGCATCGCAGCAGCACCGCAGGATCGAGCGGCGGCGGTATGCGTCGGCTGGCGATAAACTGGCTGCGCTACTGAACCTGGCGGAGCCGCAGATTCCCGAACAATGGTTGCAGCAAGTCCTGCGCGGGGATTCATCGCAAAGAAGCTACGACTTCGATCGGCATCTACCGAACGAAGTGCGTCAAGCCGTCCAGGATTTCTGTGACGCGCGATCGCATTTGTTTCAATTAGGCCAGCCCCGCGAAGAGCTCGCGCGGGCTCTGTGATTTGCCGAGGCGCAAGGGCCGCAGAGATTGGGGGCGAAAGGCGTGACAGAAGGGATGCGTGGGTGCTGGTGGGCTTGCGCTTCGCTGAGCCCACCCTACAATCCTGAGCCCGCGCTGCAATCCTGAGCCCACGCTACCATCTGCGACCATTCCGCTTCGTTACGTGAGGGTATCGCATGGTAGGGTGGGCTCAGCTCGCATCGCGAGCGCAAGCCCACCAAGAACACACGCCACCCCTGCTACACCAGATCGTGTGCGGCCATTCAGTTCTGGCTGAAGTCCAACTGCCGCACCGCTTCGCGCCCGACCGGGTCTTTGAGAAATTTGCGGTGGCACTCCGGGCAGAGGTCATATCGTTTCCGAGTGTACACGCCGTCCCCGATGCAAGGGTTTTCCAGATCGTCGGCGTTGTCCAGAATCTCGTGCAACTCCATCAGGTGATCTCGATCATCGTCATCAACGACGTCGCCGTCGACCGGCTCCATCACCGCTTCGATTTCCAGTCGGATGACATATCGCAGGTCGTCACTTGGGTCGATCGGCCGACCACATCGATCACAGGTATAGTGAATCATCCAAGTCCTTCCTCTGGGACGGGTGCACAGCCAGCGGACTCGATCCGCCCGACCATTCGTCTTGTGCCTCTACTTCCATGGTAATCGGAGTCGATCCCGGTAGGCAAGTCGATCTGATGACCAGCAGCAATGGTTTGTGGATTGGGGCAGTGAGGCGGGCGAATCGCTTGATCCGTGACGGCGACGGGAGGAGCGTGTGACCGCCGCGATAACCCGGAGAAAACCCGCCCCGCAGCTCGCCGTGTGAGAAGTTTCCCCGACCGGACTTCCCGACTACAATGTGGCGAACCGAAGACCGCCTGCAACCCGTGCGATCGAACGAAACGGACCGGGTCGAGGATGCCCCGATCGTAACCGTTGCGGACGGATTGTTCCCCAGCAGGTTGCGATGGTAACGAACAATCATCCCAGTGGGCTGCTCGCCAGCGTATTGGTACTGAACCGTTACTACGCCGCAGTGCACGTCGTCAACGTCCGCCGAGCTTTCGGCTTGCTCTGCCGCGAGCTGGCGGAAGTGTTGGACGTCGAGGACGGGCAGTATGCCAACTATGATTTTGACTCCTGGCGGGAGATGAGTGAACTGCGGGCGGATGAGAGACGCAGCGAAGACGATTGGATCCGTAGCGTTTCCTTTGATATCCAGGTCCCGCGGGTCATCCGGCTGTTGCGGTACGATCGGGTTCCTCGACACACGCTGCGGTTCAATCGCCGAAACGTCTTCGCCCGGGACGGCCACCAGTGCCAGTATTGTGGGCGCACGCCCCCCTCACAGCAGCTGAGCATGGATCACGTGCTGCCGCGGAGCCGTGGGGGGGAAACGAACTGGGAAAACGTCGTCTGCTGTTGTCTGCGATGCAATTCTCGCAAGGGCGGGAGAACGCCGCAGGAAGCGCGGATGAATCTGTTGAACAAGCCACGCCGGCCGGTGTTCAACCCGCTGCTGGTGCACAAGCTGCAGAATCCGAAGTACAGCACGTGGCAGGCGTTTTTGTCTCATTCGTCGCCTTCCCTCGATGTCGCCTGACCCGTAGGATAGCGACTTCACCCATTCCTTCACCAGTTCTTGAGGAAACCCAGTGATGAAGCGTCGAGCGTTTCTGCAATCGTCGTTGGCCGCAAGCTGCCTGCCATTCGCCTCGACTTCCATGCTTTCGGCCGCGGAAGATGGTGATGGACGACAGTTTCTTATCTGGAGTCGCTACGTGCTGCAGGATGCGCGGCAGCACGATTTGGTTTCCAACTTTCTGTCCCGGGCAGCGCTGCCGGCCTTCGGGCGATTGGGGATCGAACCGGTGGGGGTGTTCACGGATGCCGAGCCGGACAACGATCCGTCGATCTACCTGCTGATGCCGTTTGACTCGTTGTCGCAAATGACTTCTCTCACAAGCCGTTTGGCCGAAGATTCCGCCTTCGTGGATGCGGCCAACGACTACCTTTCTACGGAAAAGGAAAGCCCCGCGTATCAACGGATCGAGAATCAGTTGATGCGGGCCTTCACCGGCGTGCCGCGCGTGCAAATCCCTCGTACCGGGGAACGGATGTTCGAGTTGCGGATCTACGAGAGTCACAACGAGCTGAAGGCGATGTTGAAGATCGAAATGTTCAACGAGGCGGAGCTTGCGATCTTCAAGAAGGTGGGCCTCGATCCGGTGTTCTTCGGGGAAACGCTGGTCGGCTCGAATCTGCCCAACCTGACCTACATGCTTGGGCTACAAGGACATGGCGGAAAAAGAGGCCGTCTGGAAGGCCTTTATTGAGCATCCCGAATGGGCTGCGTTGAAAGATCAGGAACGATACAAAGATACGGTCTCGAAGATCGTCAGCCGGTTCCTGCGTCCCACCAGCTATTCGCAGATCTGAAATGACGCCGGGCCCCCACCGCGCCCGGCAGGTACATACCGGCTGGCATTCACTTCCGCCAGCCGGTTGCTTCAATCCGCTGAAACTCCCGCTCGAGATCCTCGCCCTCGTAGAACGATAGCCAGCCGCGGATCCGTTGCGTCTGGCCCGGACGGCAGTCGGGAAACTGTGGGTCGGAGTGCAAGCAGGGGCAATCGGCATTCCCCCAGGCTCGTTGCGCGGGGTCCCAGGCCGTGATGATCCAGCGTGCCGCCGGCTCGTGAGCGACACGCCGCGTACGGCGCCTGGAAGATCTTGTTGTCGTTCGTTTGCTGTCGGAATCCAGCAGCTCCCTTGAGCATCACACAGTTCTGCACGCGGAGGTCCGTCAGGGGTGTCTGGCGTGCCATTGGTCAGCCACATTTCCATGCGGACCGACGTGTGTTCGGGGTGGACCCGGCTGCCGAATTCGATGCCGTTGGGCAGACGACGTCGACCGGTCAGCGTGCCGTCGTTGGCGATCGACCATTCTTGCTGGGGCAGCGTTACGCCTTGTTCATCCCATAACGTAGGGATGTGGGTGTGCGCCAGGTAGGTCAGGCCCAGGTTCGACCAAATGGCCTCGGGAACATCGACGACCACATAGCTCTTGTCATCCCAAGGAGTAAAGACGCTGATCTTGGTTTCCCGTTGCGGATCAATGGCACCCTCCAGGAAACCGATCCGCGGGTGGCGGCCGCCCGGATAGGGCAGCACCAACAGCGGAGCGTCGGCTGCTCGCACGGGCCGCGTCTGCGGTGAGATCCGAAAACGAGCCAGCGCCGTCCGCAGCCTGGATTCGGGCAAACCGGTGGCCGCTTCCATCTCCTCCAGCGAAAAGTGGTGATACCAAACCATGTTTTGCAGCCAACGTTCCAAGTCCGCCTCGTCGGCCGGTGGACGAGCTTGATTGGGAGTGGCCGCTGTGACCGCGCCGGGGAATACCAGAAGCAGCATGACCAGCAGAACGGTTGTTGATTCCCGCGTCGTTCGCGAGTCGGGACCAACAATGGCAGCCTGGCGTCCCCTGGCTTCGCGGTGTTTGCCGCAAGACGTGAGCGGAGTGAAGGTGCAGAATGAACGGAGCTGGGGCAGCATTCTCGTACCTCCCGTCAACGCGGTCGAGTGGACAGACATGTGTGCTTCCGAAGGCGAAATCCCGCGAGGACCATCCTACCAGAGACGCCCGTGGGGCAGTCCCAGGCTCCGATGGGTCTGGCAACACGTGAAAAAAAGGGAAAAAGGAGGTCGCGTGTCACTTGAGGTCGCGGTTTTCAGGAGTTTGGGAGCACGCATTGCTCTCACCTTGGACCTTGGCATCTACGCCAACACAAAGAAGCATGTGCTGACGACGCACCCTCCCGCTGGGAGGGTTGAGCCGTAGGCTCGGGGAGGGTGGACTGCGGCGAACGCAGCGATTTGGCAGCTCACTCCCTACAGACGCGGCCGCTACGCGCGTCCGGACCCCCGCCTTGGGCACGCAACCCCTCCGCCGCGGTTGGGTGTCTCGGTCTGCCACCATCGACATGTGAAAGCTTCCGGTGCCTCCTGCGGGGGGGCGTGCGAAACGCTGGACGCAGCCGATTATTCGGATAATATGAGCGGTATTGGCCGACCCTTCAGAACTCGGCTTTCGCCATTTGTCTTTGGCGGGGGCCGGAGCCCGAATCACCGTCTGCTCGTCCGTTGGTGCGCTGTTCGAATGAGAGTGCGCATACGGGAGATCGGCGCGTGCATCGATGCTTGGTTTTCGCCATGGTGAGCAGGTCGTGATTGTCAGCTACTTTTGCCGGAGGTTCTCTCTAATGAAACGTGTCGGGATTCTTCATCTACTTGTGGTACTCGCCACGGCGACGTTCGTCGCTCCGTCGCTGCATGCAGCAACGCTGGCCGATTCGTTCGACGAGTGGTCGATCGACGGCATCCAAGGGGAGAACGATTGGTTCTACGGCTACTACAACTTGACCGTAGACGAAATGGACGGGGACGGCATTTATCAACCGGACGACTTCATTCCGTTCGTCAATGATGGATCGGATATCGTCATCGAAGATGAAGAGAACAACTGGGATGGTAACCGTTGGATCCTCTATCGTGATACGCCGGATACGGCGGGGCAGAATACGGGGCCTTGGACTGCGCATTGCGCAGGAAGAAGGGCATCCCAACGGTACGAACAGCGCTCCGCCAATTCTACTGGACGACCCACCCATCGCCGGCGAGGAACATTGGGCGATTCGCCGGTGGGTTTCCGACTATGCCGGAGAGGGATCGATCGTTTCGCAGCTGAGGAGCAGCAATGGCTCGGGCAGCGGGACGAGCGTCTATCTGTACCAGAATGGCAATCTGCTGGATACGCTGTCGACCAACACGGTGGCCGGCGTTACGAATACGGTAAATGTGGCGTTTGCCGTCGACGATATCTTTGATTTTGCTCTGTCGCCCGTTGGTGTTGATGGCAATCGAGCGGACGGTTCGGACAGTTCGCTGTTCCGGATGACGGCAACCGACGAGCCGTACGATCCTCCAGATCCGCCGCCGGCCCCGTTTGCCGACTCGTTGGCCGATTGGTCGTCGACCGGGACGCAGGGCGAGAAGAACTGGTTCAACGGTTACTACAACCTGACGCAGGATGGCGACGGAGAATATCAAGTAGAGGACTTTCAACCGTTCTTGAATGATGGTTCGGGCGTTCCGGAAACCGATCCGGTGGAGGTCAATCACTGGAATGGTACGGCCTACGACTTCGAAGGAAATCCACCTTGGACGTTCATGTCTTCCACGGGCACGCATCCGAATGGCACGAACAACGGCGATGAACATTGGACGGTCCGCCGTTGGGTAGCCGACGACTTGACATCCACCAAGCCTCTGGAATTGACCTGGATGATGGCCAAGACCAATCTGGCCAACGACGGAGTCACCGGGAAGCTCTTTGTGAACGGTGAGGAGGTCGACGGCGCGACGATCGGTGGCGCCGACGGCACCGGCGTGACGAGGAAATTCTATATCAATGCCGAGCCGGGCGACGTAATTGATCTCGCGCTCACTCCCGTGGGTCTGACCAACGGTACGGACGGTAACGACGGGTCATCGAACCAGTTGACGGTTCGCACGGAGCTGCCGGATGGGCCGCTCTTCAATCCCGGTGAAGTGATCGCCGATTCGCGGGCTGAGTTCTCGGAAGAACAGGGGCAGGATAACTGGTTCTACGGATATTACGACCAGCGGCTGGACGTCGAAGAAGGCGATGCGGAATACGGACTGGATGACTTCATTGCCCTCGAGAATGATGGCAGCGGAGTGGTCTCCGTGGATGATGAAACCGACGCTTGGAAGGAGTGGGGCAACTATTGGGACAGCGGCGCCAACAAATGGGATCTGCTGAACAACGGCACCGTCGCTCACGGCCCCTGGACGGAAATTACTCAGGCAGGAGGCCACCCCGGTGCGAACGGGCAGGCCGACCCGTCCGTTCATTGGTCTGTGCGGCGATGGATCAGTGACGTCGAAGGGGACGTCAACATCGATGGTCTGCTGCACAATACGAGCGCCAGTGGCGACGGTACGGTGGGTCGGATCTTCCTTGATGGCGAAGAGGTCTGGTCGGAGGCTACAAATGGTACAACCGTGCCCGTGGATCTGGACCTTACTCTGAACGAAGGAAGCGTCATCGATTTTGCTATCGATCCCGATGGATCCGGCAATTTCGATCCGGAGGATCCGCTGAATACCCTTGGTCTTATCCAGGATGGGAGTGACGGAACGTCCTTCTATTTCCGCCTGCAGCAGCTCGTGCTCTTTGAGCCGATCCCCGGCCTGACGGGCGACTACAACGGGAATGGCGAGCTCGACGTGGAGGACCTGGACCTGCAGGCGGTCGAAATCGCCGGCGGCTTGGATCCGCCGGCGTTTGATCTGACCGGAGATGGTTTCGTCAATGAAGCGGATCGCATCTTCTGGCTGCACGACTTGAAAGGCACCTGGGTCGGCGACGCCGATCTGAACGGCTTGTTCGACTCGGGCGACTTCGTGGCGGTGTTCGTCGAAGGTCTGTACGAGACGGGCGAAGCTGCTGGTTGGGCGCAAGGCGATTGGAACGCCGACCTGGTCTTTGACTCGGGCGACTTCGTGGCGGCGTTTATCGACGGCGGCTACGAGATCGGCGCGTTCCCCGGCGCGGTGCAAGCCGTTCCGGAACCGAGCTGCGTCGTGCTGACGCTGCTTGGTCTGCTGAGTCTGATCGGATGGGTTCGCCGCCGGTAACCGGCGTGTGGTCTGTGTTGCATCTTCCTCGAGGGCCCTTCGAAGCGAGAATTCGAAGGGCCCTCTTGCTGCGCAGCAGGACCGGTATTCCTGTGTCTTCTCTCATTCCTGCCTGGGAGGATGCCTCGGCCTTCTGCCGTGCCGCACAGTGGCCATCGAGTGAGCGATCCAATCGCTGCATTCTTCCGAGGTTTGCCCTCCCCAAGGCTTCATCACTACTCGTCCATTCGAAGGTTGAACCAGTGCGCGAGGCCCTGGGTGGTTTGGGAAGACAAGGATGACGCGGGGCAGAACAACGCGGATGTCACGCAACGTCGGAAAGGCCCCCTGACGGTCGCAGCTCGCAACGGTGTCTCGCTCGTTCTGGCTTGGTCCCCAGGTAGGAGTTTTGAAGTTGCACGTTTCGATCTTTCTCAACCCGAAGCGTAAGCGAGGGAACACTTTCGAACCGTTGGGACGTGTCTCCCTCGCTGACGCTTCGGGTTAGGATTTCGCGGGCATTCCGCACATCGGAGGAGGGAAATTCGGAAATGTGCAACTTCAAAGGGTAGGAGCCGGGGAGCCAGAGAAACGAGAGACAAAACTGCACGGCGTCCGTAGGGAGAGTGAATCACTCTTGGAAGCCTGCGAGAAATAGGCCGATTCACGCCGCACGAACTCCGCAGGATGCGTAAATCGTAAGTGCACTACCTTTTCGCGTTCTCTGCAGGCACCGATGGCGGGGGAGCGAAGGGCAATTTCGGCGTCGTGTGACGCAAACGCGGTGGCCCCCGGTCTTCAACCGTCGAGTCGTACGGTCGCGTCTTGCTCAAAAGGAACCAAGCTGTTACAGGAATTTACTCGACAATCGGTTTCAATTGTGTAACCTGAACGGCCAGACCCACGCAGGTGAGGGAAGCGGCCTGTCGGTGAGGCACGCCAGTCTGGTCAACTCTACGGCAACGCCCTGTCTGTGGCTTCTGCCCTTACTCGCTTGGGCGACGTGAACGCGAATATCTCGCGAAAATCTGGGGTGATGATGGGGTTCATTGCTTCGTTCGAACAGCACGTTCTTAGAGGGAGGATCCGATGCAGCGACTGCTGAGAAGCTCGTGCGTGGTTGCGTTTTTGCTGATGGCGGCTGGGCCATCTGCAATCTACGCCGCTACGCTCGCCGATTCGTTCGACGACTGGTCGACCGACGGCACGCAGGGGGAAAACAGTTGGTGGAACGGTTACTACAACCTGACCGTTGACGAAGAAGAAGGGGATGGAATCTATCAGCCGGATGACTTCATTGAGTTTTTAAACGATGGGTCAGGGCAGGTACTGGAGGATGAGCAGAACAACTGGGATGGAGGTGCTTGGCGGCTGTACCGTGACACGGTGAATACGCCCGCTGCGGTTGAGACGGGGCCGTGGACGACGATTGGCCAGGCGGGAGGCCATCCAAGCGGTACGAACAGTCTGCCGCCCGTGCTTGTGGACAATCCACCGACGGCTGGTGAGGAACATTGGGCGGTCCGACGATGGGTGTCGACGTATGCGGGACCGGCATACCTCGTGACCGACATGATCGACAACAATCCCGCGTGCGGTGGCGATGGCACCACTGTCCAACTCTACCGCAATGGTGAACTGCTCGACTCGAACAGTGCGCTTGGCGAGGTGGGTGTGTGGAACTGGGTCGAATCGACCCTGGCAGTTGGTGATGTGATCGATTTTGCCTTGACACCGGAGGGAGTAAACGGCGAACGCTCTGATGGTTGCGACGGGACAGATTACCGATTGACCGTCACCGATGAACAACCCCCGGATCCCCCCGATCCACCGGCAGGACCGTTGGCAGACTCCGCCTTGGATTGGTCGTTGAACGGGACCCAGGGCGAGAAGAACTGGTTCAACGGGTACTACAACCTGACGCAGGATGGTGACGGCGAATACCAAGTAGAGGACTTTCAACCGTTTTTGAATGATGGTTCGGGCGTTCCGGAAACAGATCCAGTGGAGATCAATCACTGGAATGGAACGGCCTATGACTTCGAAGGGAATCCACCTTGGACGTTCCTGGCTTCGAGTGGCACGCATCCGAATGGTACAAACAACGGCGATGAACATTGGACGATTCGCCGCTGGGTCGCCGATGACCTCACGAAGAGGACACCGTTGGAGCTGAACTGGAAGACCGCCAAGACGAATCTGAATCCCGACGGCGTCACCGGCAAGTTGTTCGTCAATGGGGAGTTGGTTGACTCCGCGACGATCGCAGGAACCGATGGCGTCGGCGTCGATCGGAATTTCTACATCAATGCCGAACCAGGCGATGTGATTGATCTTGCGCTGACACCTCAGGGCATAACGAACGACGCTGATGGGTCGGATGGTTCGTCGAACCGCCTTACCGTCAACACAGAGCTGCCCGACGGCCCGCTTACGAACCCAGGCGAACTCTTTGCCGATTCGATCGCTGATTTCTCGACTGAAGGAGAACAGGGGCAGGACGGTTGGTTCTATGGCTACTACGATCAACGGCTGGACGCCGAAGAGGGGAACGCCTTGTACGACGTGGAGGACTTCATTGCGTTCGAGAACGATGGAAGCGGTGTCGTCTCGTCGGATGATGGTTTTGGAGAGTGGAAAGACTGGGGGAATGCCTGGAACGGCAGCAGTTGGGACCTGCTCGACAACGGTATTGTCGCACACGGTCCCTGGACGGCCCTCAATGCGACTGGCGGTCACCCGGCCGCCAATGCCCAGGAGGACCCGGAGGTCCACTGGGTGATCCGGCGCTGGGTCAGCGACGCGGACGCAGAGACCGTTAACCTCAGCGGGATGTTGAGCAAGAACAGCACCGGCGGCGACGGAACCATCGGGCGAATCTTGGTCGACGGTGAGGAGATCTGGTCCGCAGCTCACCGACGGTACGGAAGCCGTTCCGATTGATCTCATGGTGAGCTTGACCGAGGGAATGGTCATCGACTTCGCGATTGATCCTGATGGTGCGGGAAACTTCGATCCAGCAGATCCGCTGGGCACGATTGGTTTGGTGACCGATGGGTCCGACCGAACAGAATTTGCGGTCCGATTGCAGGAGATCGTGCAGTTCATCCCCGATGGCCTGACGGGCGACTACAACGGGAATGGCGAGCTGGACGTGGAGGACCTGGACCTGCAGGCGGTCGAAATCGCCAGCGGCTTGGATCCGCCAGAGTTTGATCTGACCGGAGATGGTTTCGTCAATGACGCAGATCGCATCTTCTGGCTCCACGATTTGAAAGGCACCTGGGTTGGCGACGCCGATCTGAACGGCTTGTTCGACTCGGGCGACTTCGTGGCCGGTGTTCGTCGAAGGGCAAGTACGAGACGGGCGAAGCTGCTGGTTGGGCGCAAGGCGACTGGAACGCCGACCTGGTCTTTGACTCGGGCGACTTCGTGGCGGCGTTTATCGACGGCGGCTACGAGATCGGCGCAGTTCCCCGGCGCGGTGCAAGCCGTTCCGGAACCGAGCTGCGGTCGTGCTGACGCTGCTTGGTCTGCTGAGTCTGATCGGATGGGTTCGCCGCCGATAACCGGCGTGTGGTCTGTGTTGCATCTTCCTCGAGGGCCCTTCGAAGCGAGAATTCGAAGGGCCCTCTTGCTGCGCTGCGGGGATTCACTCCACGGGATCGCGAAGTGACTTGCATCGGTTGCGTTCACGATTCTTATCCCCACGGTCCAAAAGGGAGAATTTTAGGGAAAAGGGTAGACTGGGGGGATTCTCCGGATACCATAACGCTCATGTGCCTGTTTTGCATGAGATGAATGGAGCGCTCATGAACGACAGGTCTCGCGCGAGTCTGCGAGACCCAATTGAGAAGGGAGGACGCTACTGACTGCGATGCGTTTGGCCAGTCTGCACCGTTGACGTTGTCACGATGGGATGGATCGACATCAGGAAGTAGCGGTTTTCCGCTTCGTTGTCTCCTGCCCCTCGTTCGCCTGGTTTATCACGGCGCTTCTTCACGGGGCAATGGCTGCTCCAAGTGCTTCGGCAGCAAGCATCTCACCGGTTCCAAGGCGCGAGACATTTGATATTGAGATTTGCGAGAGCAACGCAACAACGAGGAGTGTGCCTGATGCGCAACGAAAGACTTTTGGGCCGCTGGCGAGGCGGCCTGCTACTGTTGGGAATTGTGTGCGTCTTGTCGGCGCCCGGTTCTCTGCGAGCGGAGACACTCGCCGACTCATCGATTGACTGGTCGGCTACCGGTACGCAAGGCGAAAACGACTGGTTCTATGGCTGGCGAAATTACACCGTCGACGGTGGGGGTGACTACGACACCTCGCTCTTCATTCCGTTTCTGAATGACGGATCGAACGTCGTTTCTCAAGACGGTCCCAATCAGTGGACCGGCAGCCAATGGGATATGTCTGCGTGCTGCTCCCTGGACCAACCTGCAGCAAGAAGATGCTCATCCGAACGGCGAGAACAACGCCGAGGAACATTGGGTGATTCGTCGTTGGGTGGCGGATTCTCTGGCTGCTCCGACGCAATTGGAATTGCGGTCCAATCTGTTTGCGACCAACACGGGGCCGTCCGGCACGACCGTGCATCTGTTCCAGAACGGTACGCTGCTGGATACGCTGACGACCGACTCGGCCGCGGGGCTAACCAACAGCGTGTACCAGACAGTCAGTCCGGGTGACATTATTGACCTGGCGCTGACTCCGCTGGGCGTGGATGGTTCGCGGGCCGATGGTTCCGACGGATCTTCGTTCCGACTTACGGTCACCGATGATCCGCCACCGGTCCCGCCCATCGCCGACTCGGCTGCCGATTGGTCGACCACCGGGACGCAGGGCGAGAAGAACTGGTTCAACGGCTATTACAACAAGACGCAGGATGCAGACGGCATCTATCAGCAGGCCGACTTCCGAGAGCTTCTTGAACGACGGTTCGAATGTTCCGGAGACCGATCCGGTGGAAGTCAATCACTGGAACGGATCCGCCTATGACTTCGAAGGAAACCCGCCCTGGACCACCCAGGCACAAGTGAACGCTCATCCCAACGGAACGAACAATGGCGACGAGCACTGGGCGATTCGCCGGTACGTTGCCAGCGATCTGACCAAGACCACTCCCTTGGAGCTCAACTGGCAGATGCGAAAGAACGGTGCCGGCGGTGACGGTGTCGTGGGAACGGTGTTTGTCAATGGCCACGGTTGTCGATTCCAGAACGATCGCCGGCAACGACACGACCGGCGTGAGCAATCTCGTCTACATCAACGCCGAAGTTGGTGATGTCATCGATTTCGCTTTGGGCCCGAATATCGCGGACGGCAGCGATAGTTCTTCCACGCAGTTGACGATTCGCGATGTCCTACCCGAAGGGGACCTCTACAACCCGACCGTTCCTCCGAACGTGCTGGCCGATTCGGTCGCCGAGTTCTCCGAGAATCAGGGGCAGGACGGCTGGACGTACGGGTACTACGATGTCCGCGAGGATGTGGAGGATGGGGACGGCGTCTATGGTCCCGGTGACCTGATCCCCTACCTGAACGATGGCAGTGGTGTTGTGTCGACCGACCCGGACGATTGGGGGCTGGAAGAACAGCACGAACCATTGGAATGCCGCCGGCAACAAATGGGATCTGCTGGACCAAGGCACGGTGGGTCATGGTCCTTGGACGGAGCTGTACGGCAACGGTGGACACCCTGCGGCCAACGGCCAGGATGATCCTTCCGTTCACTGGGCGGTCCGCCGATGGGTCAGTGACTTTGAAGGAACCGTGCGAGTTAGCGGGACCTACAGTAATGGCGGCGGAGGCGACGGTACCGTCGGGCGGATCTTCCTCGATGGGGAAGAGACCTGGTCGGAACTGTCGGATGGCGCCGTGGTCAATTTCAGCGTCGACTTGGCTGTCAGCGAAGGCTCCCTGCTCGATTTCGCGATTGATCCCGATGGAGCGGGGGTATTGGATCCGAGCGATCCGCTGACGTTGAATTCGATCGCCGACGGATCGGATGGGACCACCTTCTTCTTCTCCATCGAAGAAGTCGTTCCCTTCGTCCCGATTCCCGAACCATCCAGTCTCTTGCTGGCCGGCTTGGGATTGCTCGGTTTGGCCGGGCTCCGCCGCCGTCGGTAGTCGGCCAAAACCGCTGAAAATAACCTTGAGCGGCCGATCTTCTTGGACAAAGATCGGCCGCTTTTTTCATTTTTGTGTAAGCTGAAGGGTGCGGCAGGCCACGGCAATCGAAGGGTGGTTCCTGCAGCGGGCGAAGTGGGAAGCCAAGAAGTCACAGGCGGTTTTGACGCCTTTCTCTCGCGTAGTAGGCTGCGGTCCGAAACCGTGAGAGTCTCTTCTGGGGTGGTTCGAAACCGAGAGAACGTCGTGGAAAGGCGGATGCAGTGAGAACTCTATTCCGAGGGAAGTCTGCGCGGAGTCGCAAACGCGGGCGGTCTCGACGAGCCACCCTGACGCCCCGTCTGGAGACCCTGGAGCCTCGCGTGGTGCTGGCCGCCCAGGTGATCATCAGCGAGTTCGTCGCCGACAATGACGATGGGATTGTGGATGAGGACGGCGAATCTTCCGACTGGATCGAACTGCTGAATGTGAGTGCCGACGTCGTGGATCTCGACGGCTGGCATCTGACCGATAACGCGCAGAACACCAACAAGTGGCGGTTGCCGGCGGTCACGATCGATCCCGGTGAACAGCTCGTTCTGTTCGCCTCCGGCAAGGATCGGGACAATCCCACGCGGCCGCTGCACACCGATTTCAAACTCGATTCCGACGGCGAATACCTGGCGTTGACGCGGCCGGATCAGAGCGTTGAGTTCGAGTTCGCTCCGACGTATCCCCTACAAGTCGAGGACGTCTCGTACGGTGTTCCGAACGCGACGACGCAGACCTTGCTGGTGGGGAGCGGATCCGCGGCCCGCGCGTGGGTCGCCACGGACGGTCATTGGGATCCCGATCCGGCGGCGGAAGATGTGACCGGCAGTTGGCTCGATCCGGCTTTGGATACCAGTGGTCCGGAGTGGTTCGACGCCGTTCTGGGGATCGGCTTCTACGACCCGGCAGATGATCCCAATCCGCAGCCGGGTTCCGGCACGCTGGTCGCGGATTCCGCGGCGGAGTTCAGCCGGTACCAGAACCGTGACGGTTGGCAGTATGGATACTGGGATCAATCGGCGGATGAGGATGGCCAGTACGACGCGTTAGGGTCCAGATTTCGATCGCTTTCTCTGGTCCGGGCTGAGCACAATTTCAACCAACAATCAGTGGGATGGTTCGAAGTGGGATCTGGCGGTGGCTCCGGATCCGCCCCAGACCGAATTGCGTGCCGACGGAGGACATCCGGCCGGTCGCAGCACCGGCGACGAGGTGCAGTACGCGATCCGCCGCTGGATCAGTGAAGTCACCGGGTCGATGCTGATCTCCGGTCGCTTCGAAAACGCGAGCTCAGCCGGCGATGGCGTTGTCGGCCGCATTTTGGTCGATGGTCAGGAGGTCTTCCACCGATCGGTCAATGGCGGTGGATTGGACTATCGCGTCGTCGCTGCAGTCACGGAAGGACAACGCGTCGACTTCGTGATTGATCCGGGCGAGGCGGGATATGAGGAAGGCGACGATGCCGTCTTCACTGCGCGGATCGAGGATGTGACGCATCTGATCGGTGACCAGGGAGGACTGCCGACTCTGGCCGATCAGATCGCGAGCGAACATCGAGAGTCAGATGAGGGACGTGGCGAGTTCGGTCTATGTTCGGATTCCCTTCACGCCGAGATCACGTGGAATTTGACGCCCTGACGCTGAACGTGAAGTACGACGATGCCTTCGTCGCCTATCTGAACGGTCGGCCGATTGCCGCGGCCGGTGGCCCGGATGCTGCGGAAGCGGCCTGGAATTCGGTCGCCGCTCAGCGATCGGATCGGTCGAGCAGGCGCTGGCCGGTGTGAGCTTCAATGTGACGAGTGCGACCGATGTCCTGATTGCCGATACGGAAAACGTGTTGATGATTCACGCCATCAATCGTTCCGTGGACAACGACGATCTGTTGCTTGCGGCCGAACTCGTGGGAACCCGACTCGATGTTCGGCCGGATGAGTTTCGCTATTTTGTTGAGCCGACCCCCGGAGAAGCGAACGGATTCGGCGATCCGACCCTGGGGCCCCTCTTCCTGGCACGGGCACACAGTCCGGAGCTACCAGGCATCACCGATCCGATCGTGGTGACGGCGACGGTGACGGAGGCGTTTTCGCCGATCTCGCGCGTCGATCTCCACTATCGGGCGATGTACGGTACAGAACGCAATCTGCCGATGGTCGATGACGGAAGCGGAGACGGATGCGGTCGCCGGCGACGGGATCTTCACCGCCACGATTCCCGCGGGGCGGGCGGAGAACGGGCAGATGATCCGCTGGTATATGACCGCCGAGGATATGCAGGGGCAGACCAGCCGCTATCCCCGCTTCGACAGATCCGCTCGATTCGGAGGAATACTTCGGGACGATTCTCGCCGATCCATCGCGTGCAAAGTAACTTGCCGGTGCTGCACTGGTTCGTCTCTTCACGCAATGCGGCGATGACCCGCGGTGGTACACGCGGGTCGTTGTACTATGACGGGGAGTTCTACGATAACGTGCAGTTTGATCTGCATGGCCAATCGACAGGTGGTTTTCCCACGCAGAAGAAAAGCATGGACGTCGATTTCACGGCGGACCATCGTTTTCGTTGGAGCGATGACATTCCGCGAATGAAGGACTTCAATCTGCTGACCAACTACGCGGATAAGTCCAAGCTGCGGAATACGCTGGCGTACGAACAGCGGCGGCTAATCGGCGACGCTTACCATCTGGCTTTCCGGTGCGGGTGCAGCACAACGGTGAGTTCTTTGCGGTGTACGATTTCGTCGAAGACGGGGATGATCGCTGGCTGGAGCGAATGGGATATGGATCCCGAAGGCGCGTTGTACAAGATGTACAACAGCATGGATGCGGCAACCGGTGAGAAGAAGACACGCCGTGACGAAGGAAACGCCGACCTGCAGGCGCTGGTCAATGGAGTTCGACTGAGCGGTCAGGCACGCACGGAGTTTCTGTTCGATAATGTCAATGTCGCCGCCATGGCGAATTATCTCGCCGGCTTCGTGATTACGTCCAGCCGGGATTGCTGCCACAAGAACTACTATGCCTACCGCGACACGAACGGCACCGAAGAATGGCAGTACATGGCCTGGGACGTCGACCTGAGTCAGGGCCGTAACTGGGGTGGATTCGGCTTGGCCTATTTCGACGATACGATCTACCCGGACAATGCTCTCTATATGGGACAGAACAATGTCCTGATCAGCGCGCTTTACGCCACGCCCGGATTCCGCGAGATGTACCTGCGGCGAGTTCGGACGCTGATCGACGAATATGTCAAGCCGCCGGGGACTCCTTACGACCAATTGCCGTTGGAAACGCGAGTCGACGAGCTGGTGCAGTGGATGGCGGCCGATGCGGCGCTGGATAACCAGTTGCATCGGGCGACCTGGGGGCAGACCGGTTTTCAGAGCGTTCGAAGAGGCAACCGACATTCTGAAAGACGAATATGCCGGACCGCGACGAGAGTTCCTCTACTACACGCAGGTGGTGCCCGAAAACAATCTGCGAGTGCTGATTTCCGGTGACGTTGGTGCCACGCAAGCGCGCTACTTCGTTCCCACTAACAATGACCTGGGCGACGAGCTGGACGGACGCGGAGTTCGACGATGCCAATTGGCTGACGGGGCAGACCGGCTTCGGTTTCGAAAAGTCTCCCCCGGGGTATGCGGACTTGCTGCGCACGGATCTGTCGACCGCGATGGAGGATCGAACTTCCGTCTATCTGCGCATCCCGTTCCAGATCGAATCAATCAACGATGTCTTGCCGTTGACACTGCGGATGAAATACGACGATGGGTTCATCGCCTACTTGAACGGCACGGAGGTCGCGCGCCGAGGGGTCAATGGAACGCCCGTCGTTCGATATGACCACTCGTAGTCATTCCGATTCGCAGGCGGTGGAATTCGAGAACATCGATATCTCGGAGTTTGTCGATCGCGCTCCGCGCGGGTGAAAACGTGCTGGCGATCCAGGCCGTCAACTATTCGGCTGATAGCAGCGACTTTTTGATCATCCCGGAGCTGACAGTCGGTGTTGTTTCCCAGGGCGGCGGTGAGATTCCATTGGCCCAGCAGGGCAATCCTTCGCTGGACCTGGCGTCGATCGACTTTAACCCGGCCAGTGGGAATCAGGACGAAGAATACCTGGAACTGCGAAATCCGCACGACTTCGCCGTGGATATCTCGGGATGGCAACTGCGAGACGGAATCGAGTGGCAGTTCGCCCCGGGAACGGTCTTGCCCGCCGGTTGGAGCGTTTACGTCACGCCCAATGCCAAGGCTTTTCGCGCACGTACTTCCGGGCCGTCCGGAGGACAGTCGTTGTTCGTGCAAGGCAACTTTGACGGACATCTTTCCAATTTTGGGGAAACCATCGAGTTGTGGGCATCCGACGGAACGCTCGTGACTTCCTGGTCCTATGACGGCGACCCGACCGATGTGCAGCAGCATTTGCGCGATGACGGAAATCATGTATCATCCGTTGCCGCCAAGTGCGCAGGAGTTGGCCATCAATTCGACTTGGACCAGCGACTCTTTCGAGTTTCTGGAATTGACCAACGCATCGACCGACCTGACGTTAGATCTTGCCGGGGCTCGCTTCAGCGACGGAATTGAGTTCGACTTTGCCCAGGCGGCGCTGACCACGCTGGCTCCGCAGCAAAGCCTGCTGCTGGTCAAAGACCGGAATGCGTTCGAAAGCCGCTACGGTAGCGAAATGATGTCACGGGTCGCCGGCGAATTCCAGATGGCCAGCGGATTGCGCGATAGCGGGGAAGTCCTGAAGCTGGATGACGCAACGCAGTCGACCGTCTTCGAATTTGCGTACGACGATAATGTCGACCGGCGCTGGCCGGCCCGTGCGGATGGGCTCGGAAGCTCCCTGCAGATCGTGGGACCGGAACGGGACCCCGCCGCTGCCGACAGCTGGCAACCCAGTCTTCGAATTCATGGTACGCCAGGCGATGTCGAGGATGTGAGCATCCCGCAGGTGGTGATCAACGAAGTGCTCTCGCACCCGGTTACGCCTTCGCTGGACGCCGTGGAGTTGTTCCATGCCGGCTCGACACCGGTCGACTTGGGGTTCTTTTACTTGAGTGACGATGCGACCGAGGGATTGGAAAAATTCCGCTTGGCGGCGGGGACGTTGGAACCGGGGCAGTTCCTGGTTCTGGATGAGCAAGATTTCGGCCTCGGCGATCCGCACTCCTTCGGCCTCAGCGGAACGCACGGCGATCAACTGTTCCTGACCTGGGGAGATGCCGAGCGGCCGATCTGGTTCGTGGACGATGTGACCTTCCCGGCGGCGGCCGCGGCGGAGTCGTTCGGGCGGCACTCCGTGGACCGTGGGCGGCATGGCGCCGCTGTCGAGTCCTTCGCTGGGGTCCGCCAACGGAGCATTTCGTATCGGGCCGGTTGTCATCAGCGAAGTGCACTACCATCCGGCCGATCCCGGGGCGGCCGCCCTGGCCATCGATCCGACGTTGACGGCGGCCGATCTGGAATTTGTGGAGATCCACAATCCGACCGCTGGCACCGTGTCTCTGGAGGAGTGGCGCTTGCGCGGCGACGTCGATTTCGATTTTGATGCGGCGGACCAATTGGCCCCCGGAGAGACCGTCGCTCGTGCTCCCCTTCCAACCGACCCGGCCCGACAATGCGGCTCGAGTGGCGGCGTTTCGCGCGGAATATGGATTGTCCGACCAAGTGCGTTTGTTCGGAGGTTTCAGCGGAGAGCTGGAGAATTCCGGAGAACGAGTCACGTTGCAGCGTCCTGGCGTGCCGTCCGAAGCGGAACCCGACTTCCTTCCGCGTTTGACCGAAGACGAACTGTGGTACGACGACGCACCGCCCTGGCCGGAAACGGCCGATGGCCAGGGCGATTCGCTGCAACGAGCCTATCGAACCGGACTGGGCAGCGATCCCGCGTCCTGGAAGGCGGATTCCCCAACGCCGGGACGCGTGGAATTCATCGCCGACACTTGCCGGAGACTTCAACGGAGATGGAGAGCTGGATGAGATCGATATCGAGCTATTCAGCCAGCAGCAACGCAGTCCCGAATCCGTCGCTTGCGTTCGATCTGAATCGGGATGGATTTGTCGACGAGCTGGATCGAGATCAGTTGATCTTTGAGGAATTTGGCACGCACGTACGGAGATGCCGATCTGAACGGCCTGTTTGATTCCAGTGACATGATTGCGGTGTTTATTGTCGGCGAATATGAAGACACGGTCGCAGGAAATTCGACGTGGAGTGAAGGCGATTGGAACGGTGATGGCGAATTTGACTCGGGCGATATGATCACGGCCTTCGTGGCCGGCGGATACGAGCAGCCGGCTGGTGTGCAGGCGGTTGCTCTCGGTGAAACGTGGCAACCGGTTCCCCGTTGGCCCATGCCGACCGAGGATCATGTGCCACCCGCGGGACGTCGCTCCTCGCGACTGGCACCTGAGGCTTGGACGCCATCTGCCGCCCTTTCTCCCATCGATCTCATGGCGAACGCCCTTGCCGCGCGATCGGCCGAAAGGGGGACCGGTCCGGTCCATCGCGAGCACGACGCGGTCTTTTTCCAGTCGCTTCGGGGTGCTCACGCTCCTCCGGTGTCCGCCGGTGACGTGATTCGCTCCTCGCGGTTGCTGGATCTGACAGCACGTGACACGCTCTTCGCCAGCGCCCGTCCGCTGCTCTGGGGCGAACCGGAACTGCCCGTCTCTCGCAACGCTACGAATCCGGCTCCGTCTGCCGTTTTTCCAGCGATTGCTGACCGGGAAGAATCCTGATTCTTGGGTTGCGAGTACCGCCGAATATTGCCAACCTCTCCGGTACCCAGGGTTGTCGCGGTTCTTGAAACCTGGAACCGAACGCCGATAATGCACAACCGACGAACCGGGGAGAAGAATGCGGCGCGGCCAGCCGGCGTGTGGATACTGCGGGTGGTGTGCGGAATATCCCTGACCGACGCCTTTCTGCCCCTGTTCTATTCTGTTCCGGGCGACGACGTTGGGGGCACGGGAGGACAACGAGCGAATGGACGTATTTGGCGTGGGCAACGCCATGGTCGACATCCTGGCTATGGTGGACGAAGATTTCGTGCGGAAGCATGAGCTGCCGAAAGGTGGCATGTTGTTGGTGGATGCAGCAAAGCAGGGCGATTTGCTCCAGAACCTGAAGCATCACAGCCTGGAAATGCAAGCGGGCGGTTCGGCAGCGAACACGATCATCGCGGTAGCGCAAAGTGGTGGGACCGGGTTCTATACCGGCAAGGTAGCCGGCGATCCAAATGGTGAATTCTACCGATCGAATTTGCTGGAGTCGGGAGTGCACTTCGAGGTGGATCCTGCGCCGGAAGATGGGGAGCCAACCGGAAGCTGCTTGGTACTCACGACACCGGATGCCGAGCGAACGATGTGTACCCACTTGGGAGTTTCCTCGCACCTAACGCCCGCCGACATCGACACTGCTCGCCTGCGGGACTGCAAGTATGTCTATGTCGAAGGCTACCTGTGGGATCCACCGGAACCGCGGCGGGCAAGTCTTGCCGCGATCGAGGAGGCGAACCGTTGCGGCGTACCGGTCGCATTCAGCTTCTCCGATCCTTTTCTGGTCGACCGCTACGGCGAGGATTTTCGTCGACTGGTGACCGACTGCTGCGATGTGTTGTTCTGTAATGCCGACGAACTGCGGCGGTTTGCCGGTTGCGATTCCCTGACGGACGCAGCGAAGCACATCGGAAGTCGGGTGCGGTGGGCGTTTGTCACCGACGGACCGCGTGGATGCCTCGTGGTCCGCGACTCCCAGATACAGCATGTGCCCGGTTTCGCAGTCGAGGCGATCGACACCGTGGGAGCGGGGGACGCATTTGCCGGAGGGGTCTTGTTTGGGTTGACGCACGGTTATGCTCCAGAACAGTCCGCGCGCTGGGGGAACTACCTCGCGTCACGGATTGTCACCATTCAGGGAGCTCGTTTGGCAGAAGCTCCCCAAGATCAGCTATCTCAGATTCTCGCAACCGGATAGAGAGAGTGTCGAATGTCGCGCCGTCCGCACGTTCTTGGCGGTGGAAATCCCCGCGGCCCTGCAACACAAGGCCGTGGGTGTCATTCAGTCCCTCTCGGCACAAACGGATCCGGTGAAATGGATCGAGCCGCAGAAGCTGCATATCACCGTCAAGTTTCTGGGCGACGTGGAGGATGCGGAGATCTATCAGGTCTGCCAGCTTGCCTCGGGAGCGGTCGCGGACCTGCCGGCCTTTCGCGCCGCCTGCCGCGGCGTAGGGGCCTTTCCCAGTTCCGATCGGCCCCGCACGATTTGGATCGGAGTCGATGATCCGACCGGCCACTTTCAGCAGTTGCATCAGCGAGTCGAACAGGCGATGGCCAGCCTGCGATTTCCACGGGAAGTGCGGCGGTTCAGTCCGCACTTGACGCTTGGTCGAGTGCGGCAGGGGAAACGGACCGGAGTCGGTTTGACTGAACGAATCAGGCAGCAGGGGGCGGTCGAATTGGGCGAGTTCGATGTCGACGAACTGGTCGTGTTTTCCTCGGAACTGACGCCCGAAGGGCCGGTCTATACCGTCCTGGGCCGAGCACCGCTGGCCTAGTGGCAGTGGGGGGGATGCCCCAAACGGCGAATCAAGGATCGAGGCTGCCTCCGCTTTCCAGCCCGGCCGGACCCGGGATGAGGCGGAGTGGTGCTCAGATCGCCTTGCCGGGTGAAAGTGAGAGTGGTATGATGTTCAAGTGTTCACTATTCGGGAGCCGATAGCACATTCGGCCTGGGGTGGATCTGGATCGGTGGTTGCTTGGGAAGTCAGTTCGCACGAAGGTTAAGATGTGGCGGAAGGCGGGGGAATGAGTTCTGGGGATGAGCGGCCAGTGCTCTTTCCCTCTCCTTTTGCATCCCCCGGCCACTTCATCTCAAAGGAGTCTTCATGATGGTTACGGGTCGGAAAGTGTCCAATCGCATGGTTAAGAAAAGATGCTTCGGCGGCCAAGACAAGCGACAAGGAGGCCACGCCAAACGGGCGAACTGGCGGCAAAAAGGAGGCCGGCGGCAAGGCCAATCAGCGCCCATCTGCCGCAATTCTGGAACAGAATTCGACTCTGAAGACCACCCTGCAGCAGATCGAACGTCAATTCGGCGAAGGGGCGATCATGCCTCTGGGTAAGGATAAACTGGGAAAGATCGAGGGGATTCCGACCGGAAGCCTGTCGTTGGATCTGGCCCTCGGCGGACAGGGGATTCCGCGGGGACGGATCATCGAGATCTTCGGCCCGGAATCGAGCGGCAAGACGACGCTTGGCTTTGCACGTTGTGGCCCAAGCCCAGCGAAGCGGGAGGAATTGCGGCCTTCATCGATGCCGAACATGCGCTCGATCCCAGTTGGGCGAAGAAGCTGGGCGTGCAATTGGAAACGCTGTTGGTCAGTCAGCCCACCAGCGGAGAAGAAGCGATGCACATCACCGAGATGCTGATCAAATCCAACGCGGTGGATGTGATCGTCATCGATTCCGTGGCGGCGTTGATTCCCAGGCAGGAATTGGAGGGCGAGATCGGCGATTCGCACATCGGACTGCAGGCCCGTTTGATGAGTCAGTCGATGCGGAAACTGACCGGCGCGATTTCCAAGGCGAAAACCTCGGTGATCTTCATCAACCAGATTCGTGAGAAGATTGGCGTGATGTTCGGCAGCCCGGAAACGACCCCCGGTGGCCGCGCTCTGAAGTTTTATAGCTCCTGTCGAATTGATGTGCGCCGAATTGCGTCTCTCAAAGACGGTGAGGAGGTCGTGGGCCAGCGTGTGCGTGCCAAGGTGGTGAAGAACAAAGTCGCTCCTCCGTTTCGCGTGGCGGAGTTCGATATGATGCACGCCAACGGAATCAGCTACGAAGGCGATGTGCTCGATCTGGCCACGGAGAAACGCGTTGTCGTGCGCAGCGGCGCCTGGTTCCGCTATGGAGACACGCAACTCGGCCAAGGAAAAGAGAAGGCTCGGCAGTATCTTGCGGAGAATCCACTCTGTGGCCGAAGAGATCAAGCAGCAAGTGCTGGAGTTGCTGGGCTTGGGAAAAGGCGCACCCAGAGACGGACGAAGCGGTCACCGAATCGAATCTGGCGGAGTGACGGTCCGGTATGAGGAGAACGTTCGCCGTGGCGCATCGAGCACGACATGGGCGAAGAGAGCGTCGCGGTAACGTGGCTTCCGCCAGGACGCTGGCCGTGCTGTTGATCTTCGTATTGCTCGGCCGGGGACGGCTCGTTGCGCAGGATGCGATGCGGATCCGCCACCGACCAACCTGTCACTGGCCCCATTACAGGCGGCCGTTGTGCGGGCGATCGATCGAGCCGAGGCGTCGGTGGTGGCGATTGGGCGGGCCCGCTTGCTCGCCGATCAGCCGCTGGACACGGGCGCCGCGCCGGAATACGTCGAGTATCTAACGGGAGTGATCGTCGATGAGACCGGGCTGATTCTCACGAATTACGATCCGCTAGGCGACGTATCGAATTCGCAGTACACGGTCTGGCTGCCGGGCGGTAAGCAGCACCCGGCGAAGGTGCGAGCGGCTGATCCATGGACCGATCTGGCACTGCTGCAGATCGACGTTGATTCCCTACCGGCCCTCCCACTTGGGCAAGCGGAGCAGTTGCGCAAGGGGCAATTCGTGGTTGCCCTGGGCAATCCCTTCGCGATCCTTCGCGACGGCAGCGTCAGTGCTTCGTGGGGGATTGTCTCCAACCGACGAACCTCCGCAGGACGAACGACGGAATCGACGGAGCCGCAGGCAGAAACCATTCACGAACACGGAAACCTGATTGAGACCGACGCGAAACTGAAGCTGGGGACGAGCGGTGGTCCGCTGGTCAATCTCGAAGGGCAAATGGTGGGGCTGCAGACGAACGCCGCCGCCATCTTTGGCTACGATGTGGCCGCCAGCTACGCGATTCCTGTCGACGCGGGGTTTCGTCGAGTCCTGGAGCGACTGAAGACCGGCCAAGAGGTGGAGTTCGGGTTCTTGGGCGTGCAGGTGGACCCGGTTGCGCCAACTGGCGACGAAGTTGCGCCCGCAAGGCGTGCGCGTCGTGCACATCGTGCGCGGAACCCAGGCCGCCGCCTCCGGGTTGCGATTGCAGGATCTGATTACCGCGGTAGACGGGGAACCGGTGGTAGATCCGAATGACTTTCTCGGCCGCATCGGAATCCGGGCGCCTGGCGAGTCCGTCCGGTTGACTGTTCGTCGACGCGACGCGCTGTTGGGACGCCCGCGGTCACTTACGGTGGAAGTGGTTCTGTCCAAAAAATATGTCGGTCAAAGGCGGCCTGCGGTCGTGACCCAACCCGGTCGGGACTGGCGAGGTCTGCGAGTCGATTACGCGACGGCCGTTCCCGACTTGATGTCACGCCTGGATCAGATCGATCCGAAGGGATGCGTGGCCGTCGTCGATGTTCGCGCCGATTCACCCGCTTGGCAGGCTGGGCTTCGGCCGATCTCGTTCATCTCGCACGTCAACGAGAATCGCGTCGCCACGCCGGCGGATTTCTGGAAAGCTGTCGCAGGCTCATCCGCGGTCGTGTCCCTGCAGCAGACGGACGCCGACGGCCCGGCGACCGTACTGACCGTGCTGGTCCGGATCCAACGGGTGGAACCGAGTGATCGCTTCTGGTCCCCCGGCAGGCAAATGGCTATCATGGCCGGTTTGTAGTGGGCCGATCTGATGCACGGGTGATGCGATGAAGACTGACGAACTCCGAGAGAAATACCTCGAGTTTCTTCGAAACCAAGGGACATGTGCGGCGAGAAAGTGACGTACTGGTTCCCACTTGGGATCCCTCGGTCCTGTTCACTCCCGCGGGGATGAACCAGTTCAAACCGCACTTTCTGGGGAAGGTGAAACTGGATTTCACGCGTGCGACCACCTGCCAGAAGTGTCTTCGCACTGGAGATATCGACAATGTCGGCAGGACTGCATATCACCACACCTTTTTTGAGATGCTGGGCAACTTCAGTTTCGGGGACTACTTCAAACGCGAAGCGATCGTGTGGTCGTGGGAGTTTCTCACCAGTCGCCAGTGGTTGGGGCTTAATCCGGATCGGCTGACCGTCTCCGTGTACGTCGACGATCACGAGGCATCGGAGATCTGGAGGCAGGAGGTTGGGTTGCCCGCCGCGAAAATCGAGCGGATGGGGGAGGAGGATAATTTTTGGCCGGCCAGCGCACCGACGCTCGGGCCCGACGGCGTGTGCGGCCCATGCAGTGAGATCTTCTACCACGATGATCGTGGCGATTCCGTCGAAATCTGGAACCTGGTATTCACGCAATTCCATCGCGTGGGCGATCCGCCGGACAATTTGCGTCCCCTGCCAAGCAAAAACATTGACACCGGGATGGGCTTGGAACGGACCGCTTCTGTGCTGCAGGGGGTCACGTCCAATTTCGATATCGACATTCTGAGACCGATCGTCGTAGCCGCGGCGGATGTCTGTGGAGTGCAATACAAGTCGGACGATGAGGTAGGACGCCGATTGCGGCGGATTACCGACCACATTCGAGCCTGCACGTTTGCGATCCATGAAAACGTGTATCCCGGTCCCAATAAAGAGAAATACGTGATTCGCCGGCTACTGCGTCGAGCCGTATTGGATGGGCATCAGATCGGTCGACGCGAACCGTTTCTCCATCAGCTTGTCCCCGTCGTGGCCGAAATGATGAGGGGGCCCTATCCCGAGTTGAGTGAGACGGTGCAACGCGTGGCCAGCGTCATCCAACAGGAGGAACGGACCTTTTTCGAGACGATCGACGATGGTCTGCATCGGATCGAACGCATCTTTGAGTCGATGTCGAAGCAGGATCGCGTGATCATCGACGGGGCCGAGGCTGCGGATCTTTATCAGACGTACGGTGTTCCCGCCGAACTGTTCGAGTCTCTCGCTACGGAGCGAGGGTTTGCGTTTGATTGGACCGGGTTTCCGCCATGCAATGGAAGTTCATGGGGAAGCATCAGGCAAAGTGGTCCATACGGTGATGGGAGACCACGGACCGATTGACGCCATGAAGAAGGCGGTGAAAGAAACGCGATTCGTGGGCTACGAGACGACGGAAGCGGAATGCCGAAGTGAAAGGGATCATCCGCGGATCCAAATTGTTGGACGAAATCGATCATTTGCCGCCGGAGGAGATCCTGTCCGTGGTGCTCGATCCGACGCCTTTCTATGGCGAATCGGGGGGACAAGTTGGCGATACGGGAGAACTGATCGGCGATGACGTCCGACTCGAAGTGGTCGATACCCAGAAGGACGGTGACCTGGTGCTGCATCGGTGCCGCCGCTTGGCGGGACACCTGACCGTGGGGATGACCGTTCGCGCGATTGTGGATCAAACTCGTCGCGATGCGATTCGCCGAGCTCACTCCGCGACGCACGTCCTCCATTATGCTCTGCAACAGAACCTGGGTAGCCACGCACAGCAACAGGGATCCAAGGTCAGTGACGATTGGCTGCGTTTCGATTTCACGAATCTTGCTCCGGTTTCTGTCGACGAATTGGATCAGATTACGCAAGTTGTGCGAGAACAGGTCGAACAGGCCCAACCGATCCAGTGGACGACGGTCCCGTTGTCCGAAGCTCGAGCCGCCGGCGCGATGATGCTGTTTGGCGAGAAGTATCCCGATCCGGTGCGGATGGTCTCGATGGGGCAGTTCAGTCGAGAGCTTTGTGGTGGAACGCATCTGACCAACACGAAGGAGATCGGGGCGTTCGAGATTATCAACGAAGAAGGAATCTCGGCCGGCACACGACGGATCTCGGCGTTGACCGGAGAAAAGGCGCGCGAGCATCTGGCGCAGACCCAGAAATCACTGCAGCAAGCCGCTGCCCAACTGGGGGTCCATCCCGGTGAGCTGCCGGCAGCGGTGAAGAATCTGACGCGGCGCGTTCGCGAGTTGAAGAAGGAGCTGTCGGGTTCCGGAAAGGCGGCGGCCGCCAAGCCGAAGCCGACGACGACCACTCGTGCGGGACTTTCCGCTGCGGAAGTCAAGTCATTGCTTCGTGACGCAGCACGATTGCTCAACGTTCCGTTGTTCGAGGTGCCGGATCGGATTCAGACAATGCAGGCAGAATGTGCGCAGTTGGAAGACCAAATCAAGCTTCGGCAGAGTCAGGGCAAAATCTCTGCGACTGACTTGATGGCGGATGCGATCGACTGCCAGGGCGTTCCGCTTGATCGTTGCCGAAGTGGCGCTGGCGAACGCGAATTTGCTGCGGCAGTTGATCGACCAGATTCGAAAAGCCGCTGGTCCGTGCGTGATCGTGCTGGCGACCAGCGAAGGAGATGCGAAAGTTACGCTGGTCGCCGGCGTGAGCCGAGAGCTCATTGACCGAGTGCATGCCGGACATCTTGTCCGCGAGATTGCTGGCTTGGTCGGCGGCGGCGGCGGCGGAAAGCCGGACCTAGCACAGGCGGGAGGAAAAGAGCCCGCAAAACTTGCTGCGGCGCTTCAGCGGGCGCGCGAATACGTGCAACAGAAACTCACCGACTGAACGCGGACGGCTTCAAAACACGAGACACCGCGCGGCCCGCCGCACGTCGCACGCCGGAATTCCGCCGGACGGCGCGTAAATCTCGACCCGATTCAGCTACGCCGCATCATGCCACCAGCTTCTGCAGGGCCTCCAGCGCCCCCGCATAGTCCGGTTCCTCCGTGACTTCTTTTACCACCTGGGCATAGGTGACTCGGCCGTCTGCATCGAGTACAAACACGCCGCGCGCTAGGATCTTCAGCTCGTCAATCAGCATGCCCCAGTTCTTGCCAAAGCTGCGATTTTGATAATCGCTGGCACTCCGTAGGTTGCTGATATTCTCCGCTCCGCAAAAGCGAACCTGAGCAAAGGGTAGGTCGAGACTGACCGTGAGTGCCGATATCTTGTCGCCCATACCGGCCAGCTTCTCGTTGAATTCTTTCGTCTGCTTCTGGCAGACGCCCGTATCTAACGAGGGCACCACGCTCAAGATCGCCGGCTTGCCGAGTAGATCTGACCGTTCGATGGTATTCATCTGCCCATCCTCGAAGGCGTGTAATGTGAAGTCGGGTGCCATTTGTCCGACTTCAACCGCCTGGCCGACGAGTGTCATGGGATTGCCTTTGAACGTAACTGCGCCCTGCCTAGACATTGCGATAATCCCCGTCTGCGAAGTTCGATGGGAAGTGAATTGACCCAATTTGTACCCATGTCGAAAGGATGCGAGCATCGGGTGGGCGACGGGACAGCGTGTCCGCCGGAAGAACAGGATGCCACGTACGTGGAATCTGCGGTCGTTTCCCCCCCCCGCCCTGGCTTGGGGCCAGTATCGAGCAGCGATCTGGCATCTGCAAGGGGGGCGCGACCCCGCGGTCGATGGGGCGATCGGAATGCGGCGGTCGCCGGATAGCAGCCGGCAGGGCTCGGAGCGGCTACTGCCAGATGACTTCCAGCTGATTGTCGATCTGCTCGATCCCGCTCAGTTTTCGCAACGCTTCTGTGGCCATCTGCTTCTGAAAGAAAGAACGCACCTCGCCGCGGATCACAACGTGCCCTTCCCGGGCTTCGCACTGGACCGGATTCCGAGTCAGGTAGGGATTGTGTTGAAGTGTCCGCTGTGCCTGGTCTTCTAGAAGGACAGAACCGTCTTCACGAATGGTCATGGATGGGCCGCCGTTTTGTTGGGGGATCGAGGACTGTGGGAGGGACCGAGTGTCATGGTTTGCTCAGAGATATCGTCAACCCACGACGCTGCGGTTAAATCTTGCTGCTGATAGAAACTGGCCGACCTTGGTAAGCCGGCCCGAACATTCGGCGCGTATCAATCCTGCGGATTGCCGACGGTTGACCGCCTAGCGAATGGCCGAGAATCGCGCTCAGAGGACCCCGAGGCTGAAGAACAACAGGGCCAAAGCCGCCAGCAGTCGTTTGGCGTACCGCACGTGTCGCTGAAACTCTAGCTCGTGATTTGCGTGGCGGAGCAAATGATGGAGCAGAGCGATTCGAGAGGTCGTCGATGGATGCAGCCAATCTCGCCCGGTGGTCTCCTGGGCCGCTGCCCGTAGCGCTTGTCCAAACTGCTCGACGGATTCGGCCTGGAGTCGATTCGTGGCTCCGATCAAGTGGCAGGCCGCGACGTCGGCCTGGTGTTCCAGCATTCGCGCCAAGCCGCTGTGGACGCCGATCCAAAAGGCGAGGACGAAGACCGAACCGACCGTCGCCTGCGCAGCCGTCACGCCAGCACGCTCCAGGAGCCCCTGTACCGCCAGCAGGGCCAGCAGAGGAATCGTCAGCGAAAGCAACAAGGTGGCCGCGTGATGGTGCCGCATGTGGCCCGCTTCGTGAGCAACGATGGCACGGAAATGCTGCTCATTTCGCCTGTCGAGCAGCCCATCCGAGAGCAGTACGTATCGGCATTGAGGCAAAACGCCCGCGGTGGCCGCATTCACCATTTGCCGCTCGGTCTTCCAGATCAGGATGTCGGTCACACGCAGCCCAGCGCGGCCCATGATGGACTCCACCTGAGCGCGGGCCCAACCGGTCGGGAGCGATCGAGTTGGCCAGATCCACCGCAGCCAACCCGGCAGGAAAAGACCCAGAGCAACCAGGCAGCCCAGCAGCAGCGTTCCCTCAGCCCGTGACGTTGCCGTGGGGAACTGCAGTCGAAGAGTGTCCTGCACCGCAATCAGTGTCAGGATCGGGCACAAAGGTAACAGCAGGTAGTGCCTTGCCTGCAGTACAACATCACGTGCTCGAGCAGAGAAGAGCGAGCGACGGGTAATTCGGCCACCGTGCTGGCCAGGGGTCGCAAGTCGGGAAAAGACCGCCCATGACCCCAAGAGCGGCAGAATAAGTGGCAAAAGACAGAGTAGATCATCGGCCAGCACGATCCGCTGCCCGGCTGGATGGGATTTGACGATCGACGGGTACTGCAAGACGCCGTAGATCGTCAGGATGGAGATTACGTACAGGGCGAGGTGCCACTTGCGCCCGCGAACGTATCGCCGTAACGCTTGGGAACCAGGTCGCTTGGAGTCGCGACGGTCGTACGCGGCCCGAGCGGTGATCATTCCCGCGGTCGCGATTACTGCCAAGCCTAGCAGGAAGGTGAGCAACAGCCGAACGCCGGGCGAGTCCGGTTGGACGGTGGAGGCCTGCAGCGACAAAACACTCGCCAGCACGGTGGTCAAAATCAGAACAAGCTGCATGCAGGCTCACATGTCCACGGGCCGGTACGGCGCGCGAGAGAATGACGAGAGGGGGGCCGCCTTTCGCGCAAACAGCGACATGCCCGCGATTCTGCGCCAGTGAGATCCACTCGTGCGGGGCGTTCTGAGCATCCCCAAGGGCGTGGAATCGGTACCATCACGCCCTCCGCTGTGCTCCGGATGTGTCACCGAACTGGCACAGAATCGCGCTTGGCCACGAACGGCCAAGCCCAACCTCCAGGCTAGTTACCGGTCCGCCGAAACTCAAGCCTCCCGCGGCCTTCAAAGCCAGGCGGGTAGTTCTCCCGCCGGCGGAAGTTGCACCACCTCGACACGTCGGACCTCGGGGTGCGCCAGAACCGCATCGATCGCGTTCTGGGATGGGATGGAATCGAGGTTCAAGATTCCCACCGCGTCGCGACCCGGTTCCGAGCGTCCGACGGCCATCTGAGCGATGTTGATCTGGTTTGCCCCGAACGCGGTGCCGACCTTGCCGATGATGCCGGGAACGTCCTGGTGCGTAAAGACGAACAGGGTTCCGTCCAGGTAGGCTTCCAGGCGATAGTCGTCCAGCAGGATCAGCCGCGGCATGTTCTGTCCGAAGAGGGTACCGCCTGCTCGATATGAGCCTGAACTGGTCACCAGCTCTGCCAAAATCGACGCGCTAAAATCGCCGTGATCGGGGCGGCTTTCTGCGACGACTTCGATGCCCCGATCCTGCAGCAGAACTCGCGCATTCACGATGTTGACGGATTCGTCCAGAACGCTTTCCATCAAGCCGGCACAGAACGACGCAGTCAACAGGTTGGTGTCCTTGCCAGCCACTTCGCCCCGATACTTCAGGTGACAGGCGGACACGTTGCCCTCATGCCAGTGAGCGAGGAACCGTCCCAAGCGGTAAGTGACATCGAGGTATCCGCGAAGGGAACTGAGTGTTTTGGGGTCGACGGCCGCCATATTGACGGCGTGTCGAATCTCGCCGGTCTTCAGGAAATTCACCAGCAGCTGCACCGCCTCGACAGCAACCTGCGTCTGGGCCTCCTCTGTGCTGGCTCCCAGGTGCGGTGTGCACAGGGCGCCCGGCAGACCAAACAACGGACTCTCCGTGCACGGTTCCTCTTCGTAGACATCCAGTGCCACCCCGGCGATCTTGCCGTTGCGTAATGCGTCTGCTAGAGCCTGCTCATTGAAGATTCCCCCGCGCGCACAATTGATCAGGCGCACGCCGGGCTTCATCTTTTCGATCTGCGGTGCATCGATCAGGTTCTTCGTTTCGGGCGTCATGGGCGTGTGGACCGTCAGGTAATCGACGTGCGGCAGGATGTCATCCACGCTGGGCGCCAATTCGATTCCGAGTTCGTCGGCACGGTCGGGCGATAGAAACGGATCAAAGCCAATGACACGCATCCCAAAGGCGATCGCCCGGGCGACGACTTCCTGTCCAATCCGGCCTAAGCCGACCACTCCGAGTGTCTTGTTGGCCAGTTGCGTGCCCATGTACGCTTTCCGGTCCCAGCGTTTTTCGACGAGGCTTTGGTTGGCGGCCGCGATGTTTCGGGAAAGCCCCAGCATCAGCGCGAACGCGTGTTCCGCCGTGCTGACGGTGTTTCCCGTCGGCGTGTTCATCACAATGATGCCCTGGCGCGTGGCCGCTGCCTTGTCAATGTTGTCGGTGCCGACGCCCGCGCGCACGATCGCTTTCAATCGTCGGTTGCCTTCCAAGGCTTCCGCGGTGATCTTCACGCCGCTGCGACAGATCGCCCCGTCGTACTCCGCCAGGGCCTCCTGCAGTTCCTTGCCTTTCAAGCCCGTCCGGACGTCGTGTTCCATGTCCGGGGCGGAATCGAGCAGTGCCAACCCCTCCGGGGCCAAGTTATCCAGAACGATGATTTTGCTCATGGCAGAGATCCAACTGTTAGACGGAATGTTGATCACGAAACGCGCACATGAAATCTCGCAGCGCGACGACGCCGTCCCAGGTCATGGCGTTATAGATTGATGCGCGGATGCCCCCCACGGACCGATGTCCCTTCAGGCTGTCCAACCCGTGCTGCTGTGCCTCCGCGAGGAACTTGGTTTGCAGGTCGTCATTCGGAAGGCGAAAGGTCACGTTCATTAGGCTGCGACTGTCTGGACGTGCGTGGCCCAGATAGTAGTCGGGGCTGTCGTCGATCACTCGGTAGAGCAGTTCGGCCTTCTTTTTGTTCAGTTCGTGCATCGCGGCCAAACCACCAATGTCGTGCAGCAGCCACTGCGTCACCAAGTCAACAAGGTAGACCGCGAACGTGGGCGGTGTATTGAACAGTGAGTTGTTCTCGGCCTGGAGTCGGTAGTTGAGATACCCCGGCAGAGAGTCATCGCTTCGTTCCAGTAGATCTTCGCGAATAATCACGATGGTCACTCCGGCGGGGCCGGCGTTCTTCTGAGCGCAGGCGTAGAGCAGACCATACTTCCGGATGTCGATCGGCTTGTGCAGGAAATCGGAAGAAGCGTCACAAACCAATGGGATGTCGCCCGGATGAGGTTCCTCCGCGAACTGCACTCCCTCGATCGTCTCGTTGGACGTGATATGCGCGTACGCCGCGTCAGCCGACCACTGCAGCTCTGATGCGTCGGGGACATGGTCGTAACCCGATTCTCTCCCGTCCCAGACAACCTGCGTCGTCCCTTCCTTGCGGGCTTCTTGCAACGCCTTTTTGCCCCATGAGCCGGTCAGCACATAATCGGCGGGTTGTCCGCTGCCCCGCAACAGATTCATGGGAACCATCGAAAACTGGAGGCGGGCTCCGCCTTGCAGAAACAGAATTCGATAGTTCTGCGGCAGGCTCAACAGTTGCGCCAGATTCCGGGTGGCCGATTCGATGATCGCGGTGAAGGGAGCACCGCGATGACTCATCTCCAGCACCGATGCGCCGGCCTGCGGGTAGCATAGGAGCTCCTGTTGGGCTCGTTGCAGAACCGGCAGCGGTAAGGCGGCCGGCCCCGGAGAGAAGTTGTACGCCCGATTCTGTGATTTGTCATTCTCAGCGGCCATAGTCTCGCTCGACGAACAGGTAGGTTGCCAAAGCACCGTGATTCACGGACCAGTGCAAACCGGCGATTTTACGGCTTGTTGGCGAGATTTAGAAGGACCTGGAACGGGCCGATGGAGGAATCTGTTGACGCACGGGGGCGGAAAGGCCGTCCATCGCGCGCCGGACTCCAATACTGTGTCGCGGTGCTGGGGATCCAAGCCGGATCTTTCGTCACGCGCGAGGCCGATCCCGTACAGGCACCAGCTCCGGTTCCCAACGAGAGCCAAGGGGAACGGATTCCCGAGGACCGCCGTTTCTTCCGATTCCCCGCCGTGGTACGCGGATGCCGGCCCCTCGCTCCGTACTCAGGCGGATGTAGAAGATGAGCCGAAACTCGGCCCGTCAGCCGCACGCTCTACCGCTTCGTCCAGCCCTGCTGATTATCGACGGTCAGCGTTCCGGAGGGAGCCGAGCCCGGCGGAACGGCGCCGGCGGTGGTCGTGCCCGGTGGCGCAGAAGCCATCTGAAGATGTTGCTGCAGCGCCGCAATCCGCTCGGAAACCCCTGGTTGCGCTGCGTTCATATGCTGTGCCTGCTGATAATTGCTCAACGCCTGCGCATACTGACCGGACTGCTCACGTAAACGAGCCATCGCGGCCCAGGCGCGAGAATTCGTCGGATCGACATCGATCGCCTCCGCCAAGTAACGTTGGGCAACCTCGGTTTCTCCGAATTCTTCGTGCAACCGCGCCAGCTCGATGCGCGGGTCGGCCAGTTGAGGACTCCGGTTCGCCCATCGTTCCAGCAAAGTAAAAGCACTCTGGGCTCGATCGGTATCCACCAACAGGACCGCCAATGCTCGATGACAAGCGACGTCGTCCGGCGATAAATCCAAGCAGCGGTGGTACATATTCTCCGCTTGCTGCAGCATCGCAGTATCAGAAGTCTGTGTGCCTAAGCGTTGGTAGGCCGCACCCAGGTTGTAATACGCCTCCGGGTTGTCGGGATTATCCACCAACGCCTGCTGAAACGCTGCCATCGCGGCCTGGGGTTGCCCCTGTTGGTAGTACCGGACGCCGTCGATGTTGTCCCCGGTGCCCGGAGATTGGCAGCCGGCAAGAAATGCCAGAGCTGCCAGAAGAAGCCAACACACGGGCGGCGGTCCGTTCGGCCGCCGCACGCACCGCAGTCGGGGTAGTGCATGCACGCCAGAAATCCTCGTGTAACCCTAGAAAATGTCGGCATCCGCCGTGGGCGACGCGGAAGACTAGCGAGTAACAGCCCGGGAGGCAAGAGATCCTGGTTCAGGCCGCCGCGGCGAAACAGACTTGAGCATGCGTCCGTTCGCCGGGCGGCAGCGTTTTGCCGGGCTCGTGCGGGAATGAGAATCGGCTCAGGCGGGCTGGGTCGCCGTCTCTTCCGCCGATGCGGATTCGGGAAGGTCCGTTACTTTCATGTAACCCAGCGACCGGACGACCTCCAGGATTTCACTGCAAGTGGGAAACATTCGTCCATTGGCCCGCTTGTAGGCATCCAGAGCGTGCATGAACTCAATCTCCTCCGTGGTGTAGTCTCGCTCGCAGGTGGTGGGATCGATTTGCCGCCGCCGCTGGACCTTGCGGCGTTCCGGCTGCCGTGGCTTGCTCTCCGTGCTGGCACTCCCAGCTTGGCTCTGCCGCCGATCGCCCTGTCGACGGCAGACTTTCACTTCTGCCTCCGGTGCCGGTTGTTTCTTTGCTCGTGCAGGTCGTTTGGTTGTCTTACTCTTCGCCACGGATGAAACCCCTTCATACAACGTCCGAGAACAGAGTTTGCGTGTGACTGTGCATCGGTTCGCCACAGTGAAAGAATACATCATTTACGCAAGCTGTCCGGATATAGTAGGTGTGGTTGTTTGAGGGGTTCTTGTGTTTCGGGCAAAGTTCGAGGCGGTGCCTAGCGATCGTCTGGGGAATTAGGGGCAAGTGAGTCGTCCGGGCGGGGCGAATCACGGGACCGTCCGGCTGGGACCTTCAACCGATCGCTATGCCAGTTGATCTGGTTTTGCGGGCAGACTGGCTTGGTCGCGCCCCGAGTCGTTTCGCGGCTGCGTCCCGGGCCAGGTTCGCTTCAGGATGCTGAAGGTACTGCTGACCGAGTTCGTCAGTGGGCGGAAGCTCCCACCAACCTCGCGGACTCGGTCAAGCCAGCGGGTGCTGCGCAATCGAACTCGTTCGGCTTCCGGTAGCAGCTGTCCCAGGTCCAGACTGCGCCAGTCGTCCCAGAGCGGGAATTCGTTCTGCGGGGCAGCTGAGGGCGATACGTGCGACAACGCGGCGAGCTCGGGGGCACCAAGCTGGCTGGGCGTGGTGGCCGGCTGGGCGGTTGTCGACTCAGCGACTTGATTCGTTGTGGGTCGTGCACCCTGGGGGAGCGTGGGGGGGAGCGAGCGGCTGACGAGCGGGAGGAGGACCAGGCAGGCGATGGCGAAGCCCGCCGACCAGGTCAATTTAACGCGTGGTCGCATCCGGGCCGCCGGCGACGGGGCTGTCCGACCGCTCGAGGGCGTTACAGTCGCCTGTCGACCGGCCAGCGCATCCAAGATTCGCTGCTGGTCTCGCAGCAGATCCTGACAGTTGGGGCATGTGCGGGCGTGCGCTCGCAGTAGTCGATCCCACTGGGGTTCCAGACGGCGATCGAGTAGTTCGTGTAATCGGATCTCGAATTCGTGGCAGCGCATCGGTTCACCTTTCGATGGCGGCTCGAGACCGCAACTGGCGAATCAGTTCTCCACGGGCTCGGTGAACCCAAGTCTTGACGGTTCCAAGCGGGCAGTCCAGCCGCCGAGCGATTTCGTCGTAGCTGAGCTCTTCCTCATGGAACAGGCGAAACGCCTCCGCCCACTCGCGCCGCATTCCTGACAGCACGAGGTCGACCTCTTCGGCGAGTTGTTTTCGAGCCTGCTCTTGGGTGGAGGAGCGGTCGGCTGGCCCGTCGTCCAGCAGCATTTCCCATGTGGGGCGGCGGCCGCGGCGGGCCAAAACGGACCGGCACCGGTTGGCGGCGATGGTCAAAAGCCATGGCTCAAAGGCTCGGCGGGAATCCCAGGAGGATAGATGCCGCGTTACGCGAACGAACGTTTCCTGCGCAGCATCTTCCGCATCTTGCCATTGGCCGAGCATGCGGTAGCACAGGCCGAACACCTTGTCGCCAAAGCGATTCCAGAGATGGAGGATCGCGGCTGGATCGTCGTTCAAGCAACGGTTCACCAGCTGTTTCAGTTCTGCGCTCATGGATGGTTTGCAGCAAAAGCCGCGTTATCGCAACAGCGGTGCCAGATGAGACCTGATCCGCCGCACGTCTGCCCTGGCCACCAGAAGCTTTTCCGTGGGCCGACATTACCCGCGGTTGAAGAACTTCCGCAGCATCTGTGCGGCGGCTTCCTGCGTGTCCTTAGGGGCTTCTTTGCCGCGTCCTTTCGGTTTGTTGGGGCGGGGACCGGCCGGAGCGGAGTCTTTCCCGGGTGGCAAGTCGGAAGTTGCCGTCGTTTCTGATTCGCTCTGGGGCTGATCGACTTTCAACTTTTCCGTTTCGTCCAGCTTGAATTCTCGCGTCTCGCCATCGGCCAGCGGTTGGCGTTGGTCGGCGCCATCAGCTTCCTCCAGCCAGTCGCTGACCATGTCGGCCATTTCTTCATCCGATTTGATGCCGCGCGGACGATTCACGGAAGCTGCGGCAGTGTTTGCGGGGGCACCCTTCTTGGGCTCGACCGAGGTCACCAGGAACTCCAGTGGACCGACGCGGAGTTGATCGCCGATTTGCACCGGGTGTTCCGCCTCAATCCGCTTTCCGTTGACGTGTGTTCCGTTGCGGCTTTTCAGGTCGCGAATCCGGATTCCCGATTCACTGACGGTAATCGTGCAGTGTCGTCGGCTAATCGCGTCGCTATTGATCCGCAGATTGCATTCCTCAGAACGACCGATGCAAAACTGTGGCTCCCGAATGGTCACGATTTTCCCGGCATTGGAACCGTGGAGAATCTTCAGCTTGACATGCATGTTCGGAAATTCCTCGTGCAGACATCTGTCCCTTCGCGAACTGGATCATCAGCGGCGTTTCGCAGGACAGAGAGACTCCCTTTCGGACGGCCGATCAAGCTTCGTCAGGACGAAGGATAAAAGGAATGATGACGGAGGGGTCGCCCGAACATGAGCACGACTTTTAGCTTAGACAGCATCCCCCAGGATCGCCACCGAAAACCGGAAAAACCAGGGAAAGAGAGGAATGATATCCGATTCTCTGCCGCTTCCCGAGACACTGTAATGAAGGTCGATCTCCTGCCGGTGCAGCGAGTAGGTATTGCGAATCATCAGGGGCAAATCTAGGGGCAGAATAGCAGATCTGTGTCACAGCGTCAAAAGGAGTTGCCGCTTGGAAATCAGCGCCGATGGGTCCAGCTGGTTCGTGAGTATTTCCTGTTTCGAACGTGAACGGCGCGTTCTCGTTCGATGGTCGACAAGGTCCCGGGAACGACCTCCAGCGACCAGAGCTGAGTGATGGCTGCGAGCCATTCGGCCGCCAGTTCGTCAGGGGACAGTCGGACGGGCATCCGTTGCTCGATGCCGGGCAGTTCCGCCGCAAACGGGGACCGACTCAGGAGCACGCTCCCGTGCTGCAGTAGGGCGGATCGATAGCGTCGCTGAGCGCTGCCAGCGATCTTATGGGGCCCGGCGAGAACGTCTCCGGCGGTGTGGCGCTGAAAGCAGAGAAATGGTGGTTCCTGCTGGTTCTTCGCGGCGGGGGCCGAGCAAACCGCGGCCCGCCCGCCCCAGCGTCGTAGTACCTCGACCAGGGTCTGGTGGAACCCCTCATAGAATCGCGACTGGTCACGGGCCAATCGGGCGGACGCTGGCGTGGCGAAGCTGTACGTCAATTCGTGGTGGTGCAGAATGGCGCCGCCACCCGAGGCGCGGCGTACGAGGGGACAGGCGCGACTGGCGGCGTGGTGCTTCCGGTCCTGATGCGATTGAAAGTACCCGATCGACAAGGTTGGCTCGGACCAGCCATAAAAGCGAATTGTCGTTTGGCCTGCTGCGGCCGACTCGAGCAATGCCTCGTCGACGGCCATGTTCCAGCCGCCTTCCTGCGGACCGTCTTGAATCAGTCGGCAGGGCGTCATGAAATCGGTGAAGAGACGGCGTCCGTGGATTGTTCGGGAAGCCAACGCATCCTTGGCTTTCGCGCCGCGCGGACCTCGTCCGGTCGGCTCACGAGCGTCGTGTGGGGTGCTTCATGCAACAGTTCGGGGGCCTCTTCCGTGATGCGGAACAGCGTTTCCGCGAAGGCATCCATCGTTTCTTTGCTTTCCGTTTCCGTTGGCTCGACCATCAGGCATTCCGGAACGGTCAATGGAAAATAAACGGTCGGTGCATGGAAGCCATAGTCCAACAAACGTTTGGCCAGGTCCATCGCCGTCACGCCCTGTTCTTTTTTCAGATCGGCGGCGGTGGCCACAAATTCGTGCATGCAGCGATCGCCTTGGGGAACCGGTAGGATGTGCTTCACACGACTGAGTAGATAATTGGCGTTGAGCACCGCGTTTTCGGAAACTTCCCGCAAGCCGTGCGGGCCGTGGGTGCGAATATACGCGTACGCTCGAACGAGCACGCCGACATTGCCAAAGAAGCTGCGGACGCGACCGATCGACTGCGGCCGATTGTATTCCAGGCGCAGCCCCTTCTCGGTTGCCACAACCAGCGGCGCAGGCAGGTAGGGTTCCAAGGTGGCACTGACGCAAATCGGCCCCGCGCCGGGCCCGCCGCCGCCGTGCGGTCCACTGAAGGTCTTGTGCGGATTGTAGTGCATCATGTCGGCGCCAAAGTCGCCGGGGCGCGCGATCCCCAGAATCGCGTTCATGTTCGCTCCGTCCAAGTAGATCAGACCACCCAGATCGTGCACGCGCCGTGCGATTTCCGTAACCTGGTGATCGAACAGACCCAATGTGTTCGGGTTGGTGATCATGAACACGGCCAACTGGTCGTCGAGGTGGTTTTCCAATTCCGACAGATCGACGCGTCCGTCGCTGCCGCTGCGAATCGTGATCGTTTCGAACCCGGCCATGCGGGCACTGGCCGGATTTGTCCCGTGAGCACTGTCGGGCGTCAATACTTTGGTCCGCTTCTCACCCTGGTCTCGAAAATACGCGGAAGCGATCATCAACGCGGCCAGTTCTCCTTGCGCCGGCCGCCGGCTGCAGAGAAACACCCGGCAAGCCGGAGATTTCTGCAAGATACTGTTGCAACTCCAGCAGCAGTTGCAGCATCCCCTGGATTGTCTCATCCGGCTGGTACGGATGCAGTTGCGAAAACCCGGGCAAAGATGCCAGTCGTTCGTTGCGCTTTGGGTTGTACTTCATCGTACAGGACCCCAGCGGATAGTAGTGGGTATCGACAGACATGTTGAGTGTCGAAAGATTCGTGTAGTGTCGCACAACATCCGGTTCCGAGACTTCCGGTAAGCCCAGCTTCTCTGTTCGCAGGTGGCCTTGCGGCACGAGATCCTCCATCGGACGGACCGGGACGTCGCAGGCAGGCAGTTGCGTGCTGCCACGGCCGGCGCACGAAAGTTCAAACAGCAGTTGTGTGGCCAGGCGATTACGCATGAGCGACGGGTCCCGATTGAGAGGTGAGGCAACAAGTTAGCTGATCGATCTCGGACCGAGTGCGCTGCTCGGTGACCGCGACCAGAAAACAGTCGGCCAGATCCGGATACCAGCGTCCGAGCGGCAACCCTGCCAGGTAACCGGCGTTTGATGCGCCTTCGAGAGTGCGAGACAGATCGCCGCTTTGATCACAGATCACAAATTCTTTGAAGAACGGAGCGTCGAAGGGCATCACAAAACGGTTCTGCTGCGTCAATTGATCGGCCGCGTAGTGCGATTTCTGCAGACAGAGCTCGGCCACGGAACGCAGTCCATGGGGACCGAGGCTTGCCAGGTAGACGGAGGCGCGCAGGGCAAGCAGACCCTGATTGGTGCAGATATTACTGGTTGCCTTATCACGGCGAATGTGCTGCTCCCGGGTCTGCAGGGTCAGAACCCAGCAACGCTTGCCGCGGCGGTCCACCGTTTCACCGGCGATCCGCCCGGGCAGTCGGCGCACGAATCGCTCGCGGCAGGCCATGATGCCTAAGTAGGGGCCACCATACAACGGAGGCGTTCCCAGGCCTTGTCCTTCCGCCACCGCGATGTCTGCCCCCCAGTCTCCGGGATTCTTCAGGAATCCCAGGCTGATCGGATCGACGACCGCCACGAGCAATGCGCCACGGTCGTGAGCCACTGCGGCGAGTTGTTCGACATCTTCGAGACACCCCCAAAAATTCGGGTGCTGCACGATCACGCACGCCGTTTCCTGATCCACGGCGTTCTCGAGCGACTGTGCGTCGATCGTTCCGGTGGGGCAGGGCAGGGTGACCAATTGCGTCGGCAAGTTCGCCAGATACGTTTCGAGAATCTGGCGGTATTCCGGGTGCAGAGTCTCCGGGACAACGATCTTTTTCTCGCGGCCCGTCGCACTCAGACTCATCAACGCCGCTTCCGCCGTGGCACTGCCTCCGTCGTACAGACTGGCGTTGGATACTTCCAGCCCGGTCAACTGGCAGATCAGGGTCTGATACTCAAACATTGCTTGCAGATTGCCCTGGCTGACTTCCGGCTGGTACGGCGTATAGGACGTGTAGAATTCCCCCCGAGATGTGATGGCATCGACAACGGCCGGTACGAAGTGATCGTAACTGCCTCCGCCGAGGAAGCAAACGTGTTGGCCAATGTCCGCGTTCTTCGCCGCCAACGCAGCCATGTGCTGCGAAAGTTCTAATTCTCCCATCGCAGGAGGAAGGTCCAGGGGACGCGCGAGCCGCATCGGCTCGGGGATCATGTCGAACAGCTGGGCAATCGACTCGGCGCCAATCGCTTCCAGCATCGCTTGCTGATCTTGCGTCGTATTCGACAGGTAGGACATGCACGCTTCCTGTTTCGCGTAGGAGGAGAATGGTGCGCCGCGAGCTTTAGCCCATTGTAGGTGCTCAGGCCTCTTCCGCACACTGTTGTTGATATGCGGCGTAGTCCAACAGCTCTTCCAACGGTTTTTCATCGCTGAGTTGGACCTTGATGACCCAGCCGGCGCCGTAGGGGTCCTGGCTGAATGTCTCCAGGGACTCCTTCAGATCTTCATTGACTTCGCAAATGGTGCCGGTGACGGGGCTGTAGAGATCGCTGACGGCTTTGACCGATTCGATTTCGCCGAACGCCTCTCCCGCACGGATGGAACGTCCCGCTTCCGGCAGCGCGATGTAGACCAGATCGGTCAACTGCTGAATGGCGAAAGCCGAGATCCCGATCGTGGCAATCGCCACTTCGCCCTCCCGCGCCAAATACACCCATTCGTGCGTCTTGTTGTACAGTAGTTCTTCCGGCTTCACGATTGGGGATCCTTTCTCATGGTGAGTTGACGGAATTCGAACCGTTCGACAGATAATGGAGCGGCATGGTGCCCGCCGTTTTCGTGTCGATCAACATCGCTCCCGATCAGGCTTTCAACCGTTGATAGAACGGAAGTTCGACAACGGTCGCCGATTCAGGCTGTCCTCGGACATCGACCTGCAGCGGTTGCCCCGGGCGGCCGCAGTCGGGTCGGACATAGGCCATCGCCAACGGGCAGGAGAAGGTGGGCGAGAAGGTTCCGCTGGTCACGATCCCTACGTCCTCCTGCGCATCGCGCAACACGCGGTAGCCCTGTCGCGGCACGCGTCGGCCGGTCATCCGCAGGCCGACGCGGCGGGGGAGTTGATCGTCGGCGGCTGCCCGGCGCAATGCGTCGGCCCCAGGAAATGTGCGGTCGGAAAGATTTACGGCGAACTCCAATCCGGCTTGGATGGGTGTGATTTGCTCCGTGAGCTCATGGCCGTACAACGGCATGGCCGCTTCCAGCCGCAGCGTGTCTCGAGCGCCGAGACCTGCGGGGCGAAGACCTTCGGGCGTGCCGGCTTCCATCAGTCGCTCCCAACAGGACCGCGTTTGATCGCTCGGCAGGATGAATTCGACGCCGTCCTCGCCCGTATACCCGGTGCGGCTGACGAGCCCCGGTTGGCCTTCCTCGAGCAAGGCCGCGCGATAGTATTTCAGCGACGACCAGGGCGTCTGCGGGAAGACTCGCTGCGCGATGGCCAGAGCGCGCGGACCTTGCAGGGCGATCATTCCGGTGGTGAGTGTATCGTCTTGAATCGCGAGATGCTGGTCAGATGACTGGTGGTCTGTCAACCAGTCGAGGATCTTCTGGCGGTTGTCGGCGTTGACGACCATCCCCCAGTACGGCTCTTCGTGGCCCGGTCGAACGTGGTAGACCAGCACGTCATCCAGAATGCCGCCGTCGTCTCGCGTGACCAACGAATAGCGAATGCGCCCCGGCGGTAAGTCGGCCACAGAACGCGTCAGCAGTCCCTCAAGGAACCGCGCCGCGCCGCCACCTCGGAGATGAAATCGGCCCATGTGGGATACGTCGAACAGCGTCGCTTGCTGCCGCGTCGCGTGGTGTTCTTCCGTGATCGACGTGTATTGCACCGGCATCGACCAACCGGCGAAGTCGACCATTCGCCCGCCGTGGTCTCGGTGCCAATCGTGCAAGGGAGTTTGTAACGAAGAAGCCGTCATGAGATTTCCCTGTACCCGTCCACCGGTGTCTGGCGGGATCGGATCGTCCGGGCCACGACGTGTCACTTCTCCCGTCCATGTAGGGCTGCGATCAGACGCGCCCGATTGTACCGGATTTGAAGCACCTCGCCAGGGGCAGGCACGGCGCGAGTAGCAACCGTTCCTCACGGCGCGGAAGGTATCGCCACGCTGCGGCAAGCGCGAAAGCGAAGAAACTGCGCACTCAGCGACGTGGTTTCCGCCGGGGCGTCTTTTTCTTCTGCTTGTTCTTCCCTCGGCTTTTGGAGGTTCGCCGGTCGGAGCTTTTGGCCGGCTTGGGACCCCAAATGGATTCCTGCCCGCTGCGCGTGCCGGTCCGAGGGGAGATCCGCTGCAGCACCTCCAAGTCGAGTTCCCGCCGATCCAGATCGACCTTCGCGATGCGGACTTGTAACAGGTCTCCCAGACGATATGTATTGTCCTGGCGATTGCCGATCAGGGAGTGCGTCGTGGAGTCATATCGATACTGATCGTCATGGAGAGTATCGATCGGGATCAAGCCTTCCGCCGGTAGTTCGATTCCTTGAGCGAACATCCCGAAATCCTCGACGCCGGTGATCACCGCGTCGAGCGTCTGGCCGATCTTCTTGGCGAGGAAATTGAGCAGCTTCAGTTTGATCAGTTCCCGTTCAGCAGCTTCCGCTCGCTGTTCTCGCTCGGAGCAGTGTTCGGCGAGCGACATCAGCGAATCGATATCCTGGGTTGGCGTCTGATGGCGGAAGATCGTTTCCATCAAGCGGTGAATCGTCAGATCCGGATACCGGCGGATGGGCGACGTGAAGTGGCAGTAATCTGGCGCGGCCAGCGCATAGTGTCCCTCTTCCGCCGGACTGTAAACGGCCTTCTGCATCGAACGCAGCACCGCGAAGTTGACCGCTTGTTGCAGTGGTTGTCCGGCGACGTGCTGCAGCACTCGCTGGATCTCGAAACGGCTCTCCAGGCTTTCGCAGGGAATGCCCAACTCCTGGACAAATTCTCCCAGGATTTCCAGTTTACGCGGGTCCGGTGACTCGTGCACGCGGCGCAAGAACAACAGTTTTTCGTCGCGTAATCGCTCGGCCACCGCTTCGTTGGCGGCGAGCATGAATTCTTCGATGATCTGGTGGCTTTCCGTCTGCTCGATCTTCCGAGCTCCGACCACCTTGCCATCCGGGTTCAGCAGGATTTTCAGTTCGGGCAGCAACAGTTCGATGCTGCCCCGCTCGGCACGCCTCCGGCGCAAGATCATCGCCAACTCGTCCATCTGTTCGACGAGTTGAAACACCTCGGGGCGGAGTCGCGAACGCCACCCGGCGGGGCGCATCAGAAAGTCGTCGATTTCTTCGTACGTAAAACGCCGTCGGCTGCGAATCGCCGCCGTGCAGAAGTCAGTTGCCACACGGGCGCCGTCGGGCGTGAGTTCGATAAACGCCGTCTTGGTGTAGCGAACCTGATCCGGTTGCAGGCTGGCTAAATGATTGGAAATGATCTCCGGCAGCATGGGGATCACGCGGTCCGGCAGGTAGACGCTGGTGGCCCGGTCACGAGCTTCCCGATCGATGGCCGAACCGGGCGGGACGAAGTGGGACACATCGGCGATGTGAACGCCCAGCCGCCAGTGTCCGTTGGGCAGCTTCTCCAGCGAAATCGCATCGTCAAAATCCCGCGCGTCCTCCGGATCGATCGTGATCACCGTGTGATGGGTCAGATCGACTCGATCGGAACTGATCGAGGCGTCGAACGCTTGGGCCTGATCGCGGGCGTCCTGCAGCACCTCCGGCGGAAACTGCTCCGGCAACCGGAATTGGCGGAGGATCATCAGAGTGTCGACGCCCGGCTTGCCGCGTCCTCCCAGCACCTCCGTTACGACCCCTTCGCCTCTTCGCGTAGCGGTTGGGTACCGGACGATCTCGACGACAACCTTGTCGTGCAGCTGCACGTTCTTCGCGCCGGGGTCGCCCACGGAGATCGGAGAGGCAAACTCGGTGCCGTCCACGCGGACCAGTCCGATGCCGTCCTCTTCCAGGTAGGTTCCCACATACTGCGTGTTGGCCCGCTCCACGACCTCCAGGATCTCGCCGCTCAGACGCGACCCACTCTGGCGTGACCGACGGCGACTCATCTGGACGCGTACGAGGTCTCCGGAAGCGGCGTCGCGTGTCTTTCGCGCGGGGATGAAAATGTCCTCGTCCCGACCCGCCGATTTGCGGGTGCCAACCGGTCGGACAAACCCGTACCCGGACAGATGTCGTCGGAACTTGCCGATCAGGTTGCCGTCGGTGGATTTCTGTCGCCGTTCGACCAGGTGGTTCTTGCCGTAGGTCAGTCGGCCGGCCTGGGCGAGTCGCTTGATCGCCTTTTTGAGATCCGCGTGCTGATCCTTGGGCAACTCCATTTGCTTGGCGATCACACGCGGCTTCACGGGACGATAATTGGGCCGCTCGACGTGCCGCAGGACCAGTTGCTCCAGGTCAACGGATTTCATGGGTGTTCACCGGGTTTTCTGCGGCGTGTGCCGTTGGAAGAGGCGAGCGAGAGGCCGACAGCCACGGCGCAAGAGTCCTCTTGGGCTGGATGTTTAGGTTTCAATCGTCTTGTACAGCTTACGACCCAGGTGCGGATGGTAGGTCGTCCAGTCGCTGTCGATGTTTACATCCTCACGAATCAGTTGCTCGAAACTGTGGAGTTTGGCGTCCAAATCGTCCAAGTAATGCAACGCGAGAGCTTCCATCGTCATCGGAACTTTCGGGCTTCCAAATTCCAGCTTCCCGTGGTGACTGACAATCATGTGCTTCAACTGCACGGACAGGGATGCGGGAAACTCCTCGTCCGTCATGCGTTCTGTTTCCTGGATCTTCTTCTCCAGAATCGTGACGCCTTGCACGAGATGGCCCACCAGTTGGCCTTCGTCAGAATAGGCCAAGCCTTGATCGGAGATCAGTTCATCGACTTTGCCAATGTCGTGTAGAAAGGCTCCCATCAGCAGCAGGTCCGGATTCAACTGTGGGTAACGGGGCGCGATCAGTTGGGTCGTCTCCATCAGATCCACCACATGTTGCAGCAAACCGCCGGGGTACGCGTGATGGTGTTTGACACCGGCCGGAGCCTTTGAAAAACGCCCCATGAATTCATTGTCGATCAGAAAACACTCGGCCAGATTCTTCAGGTCCAGGTTCTCGACGGAGCGAAGAAGTTCCGCCAACCGCTGCAGCAATTTGTCACGCGACTGTTCCGACAGATGCACAAAGTCGACTTCGTCGATGTTGCCTGGTTCGGCGGCGTCGATCTGCGTCAGGATGATCTGTAGATTGCCATTGTAAAACTGAGAAGTGCCCTGGATGTGGACGTAGTCGCCGTTCTGGAACGACTGATAGATGCGGTCGTTGGCGTTCCACATCATCGCGTTGACGGTACCGGTGCGATCGGACAGCCGCAACTGCAGATACAAGTTGCCGTTGCGATTGGGGCGCAATTGCTTGTCTGAGGCAAGAAATACATCGTCGATGTCTTCCCGCTCGCTCAATTGATTAATGAAACGTCGCGCCATTTCCGATCCTCGTGCAGCAGAAAGAATCATCGCCCAAGGAAACAACAGCGTCCGCATGGCGATAGTAAAGGAACGCGGCCTGCGAGTGTTCGCGAGGTCCGACCGTGACGTGCCATCTCATGCACGCCGCTTGTCCGGCAGGGGCGATCGCCGGAAAATTCATTACGCTGGTGCCGCCGCCCCCCCTGCGTCAACCCTGTCGAGCCGCCTGTCCCGGCTCATGGGCGTCACAACCATTGGATCGTTGGCAAGCCCAGCAGTCTGGCGATTCTAAGAGCGAAAGCTCCACTCTACAAGGTCGTGGGCCGCCCGACGATCGTAGATTCGCCGGGCGGTCCGTCCGGCCCTGCGGCGAAATGGCCCGATGCGGGGTCTGGCGTCATGCCTCCGTGCCTTTCGCCGACCTTGGGGCGGATGTTGGACGATCCGCGGCTCGTTCAACGTGCCATTCCCGGAATCCCGCCCACTGCTTTACAATGCCGCGTGTGCGTCGCCAACTTGTTCCGACCGCCTGCCCCGTTCCTGCTGCTTCCCTGCGGAGAGCCGTTCATGGCCAAGCCACCAGCCCACGCGATCGATCCCACTCGAGAAGTTGACTACCCCCAGTGGTACCAGGAAGTCGTGAAAGCCGCCGATCTGGCGGAAATCTCCCCCGTCCGCGGGTGCATGGTGATTAAGCCCTGGGGCTATAGCCTGTGGGAGAACATGCAGCGCGTCCTCGATCGGATGTTCAAGGAAACCGGACACGAAAACGCCTATTTTCCACTGTTTATCCCCATGAGCTACCTCGAAAAGGAAGCGGAGCACGTGGAAGGGTTTGCGAAAGAGTGTGCGGTAGTGACTCATCACCGCCTGGAGCCAGGTCCGGAAGGGGGGCTCGTTCCGGCGGGGCCCCTGGAAGAGCCACTCGTTGTGCGTCCGACGAGCGAAACAATCATCGGCGCGATGTACGCGAAGTGGGTCCAATCCTACCGAGATCTTCCGATTCTGATCAATCAATGGGCGAATGTCGTGCGCTGGGAAATGCGCACACGGATGTTCCTGCGGACCGCGGAATTCCTCTGGCAGGAGGGGCACACGGCCCACGCGACCGAAGCCGAAGCCCGCGAAGAAACGATGCGTATGCTGAAGGTCTACGCGGACTTTGCCGAAAACTACATGGCGATGCCCGTGATTCTGGGCGAAAAGACGGCAGCGGAGCGGTTTCCAGGGGCGATTACGACGCTCAGCATCGAGGCGATGATGCAGGACCGAAAGGCACTACAGGCGGGCACGTCGCATTTTCTCGGACAGAACTTTTCGCGAGCCCAGGAGATCAAGTTTCAGGACCAGAACGGGGAAGAAGTTTTCGCCTGGACGACGTCCTGGGGAGTTTCCACGCGGTTGGTGGGGGGCATCGTGATGACACACGCCGACGACGATGGAATGGTCATCCCCCCGCGGCTTGCCCCTCGCCATGCGGTGATACTGCCGATTTACCGCAATGATGAGCAGCGGACCGAGGTTCTGGAATACTGCGATCGACTTTGTCGTCAGCTTCGAGAACAACCGTACCACGACGGAACGGTGCAGGCCTGGATCGACGATCGCGACCTGCGTGGCGGCGAAAAGAATTGGCAACACATCAAACGCGGCGTCCCGTTGCGGCTGGAAGTTGGGCCACGCGATGTCCAAGCGGATGCCGTTTTTCTGGCCCGCCGAGATCGGCCGGCCAAAGAAAAACAGAGCGTACCGCGAACGCAGATGGTGGAAACGGTGGCCGACCGGTTGAATGGGATGCAGGACGACCTCTTCCACCGCGCAGACCATGCAGCAGCAGCACACACGGCCGATTGATTCGCTGACCGATTTCCGCGATTTCTTCACGCCGCGGAATTCGGATAAGCCCGAAATCCACGGCGGGTTTGCGCTCTGCCATTGGCACGAAGACGCGCCCGTCGAAGATCTGCTCAAAGAACTGAAGGTTACGATCCGCTGCCTACCGCTGGATGGAGAAGAGGAACCGGGACGCTGCCTGTTCTCGGGAAAGCCCAGCTCGCGCCGAGCGGTGTTTGCCAAGGCGTACTGACGCCGGTGGAGGGACCGAGATGGGGCAGATCAAACCGGCGGCGCCCGTGGTGCTCCTGCTCGCCGCTACCAGCCGCTATCCCGAAGCGCTGGATTGGGCGCGACAACGCGCCGAGGATGCCTGGGGCCCGCTGCAACTGCAGAGCAAACCTTTTGTATTCGATCAGACGCAATACTACCGCCCGTCCATGGGGGCTGACCTGCAAAAACAGTTCTTCGCCTTCCGAGAACTGATTGACCCCGGTCGGATGGCGGATTTGAAAATCGAAACCAACGACTGGGAAGTTGCGTACCAGAGGAAAACCGAAAGACCCGAGAGCCGGCCGCTCAACTTGGACCCGGGGTACGTCTCCGAGGCAAAACTGGTGCTGGCTTCGACAAAAGACCACGCGCATCGCATCTATTTGCACGCGGGCATCTACGCCGAAGTAACCCTCCATTACCGCGCTGGCGGTTGGCAAAGCCAGTCGTGGACGTTTCCGGACTTCAAAGCAGCTCACTATTTTCCCTTTCTGGATGAGTGCCGCCAGTTCTTACGCCGTCGATTGGGGAAGATCTCCTGAGGGAAGTCGAAATTTACGCGTTTCACGCTTTTGGGGAACGGGGTAGGATGGAGCGACAAGGCCAACGCGGAGAGGTCGGATGAAGGTGACTGGGTGGGTTTCGGTCCTGGCGATCCTGCTGGGCGGCACGGTCGGTGTTGGCTCGTCCTGGCTCGAGTACGGCAACGAGCGTGGCTTTGGGTTTTCCAAACCGGCCTCGATCGAATCCGAGCCGCCGACGATGCGAGAGACCGCCGGCCGGGCGCGTGCGCAGGTCGACGACGACGGAATCCACGATTTCGGGGTAATGTCCCGCGGGGAGACCCGTCGGCATACCTTCCTGGTGCGCAATACCGGCACGATCCCGCTGCGGTTACGTTTCCTGGAAAAATCCTGTCAGTGCACGGACGTGAAGATGTCTCGAAGCGAGGTCCCGCCGGGCGAAGCGGCCGAGATCGAACTGAGTTGGCATTCGAACGACTATCGGTTGGAATTCCGACAGGCCGCACGGTTCGGGACAAATGATCCCGCACGATTGGAGTTGGACCTCACCGTGAAAGGACGCGTGCAGCAGATTGTGCGGCCGGATCCAATCGCGGTCAGCCTGAATAACGTGCTCGTGGAGAAGTCGCGCGACGTCACAGTGCGCGTGTTCGGCTACCGTGACGAGGATCTCGAGGTCCAGGAGGTGGAGTTTCTCCAGCCGGAGACGGCCAACTTTTTTCAGGCGGTAACAGAGCCGCTGTCCGACGAGGAGTTGGCGCAAGAACCGGGCGCGAAAAGCGGTTCGAGGGTCTCGATCCGGTTGCTGCCCGGGTTGCCCATCGGCCGGATCCATCAGCAAGTCCGCTTGCATTTGAACCAGGATGATTTGGAGCCGATCGTGATTCCTGCGGAAGGGGCGGTGGTGGGCAACGTGACAATCGTGGGCCCGGACTACACCCCGGCGACGGGCGTGTTGCGATTCGGTACGCTCGCGGGTGACGAACCGCACGAGCGGCGTTTGTGGCTACTCGTCAAGGGTTCCGAAGGTGCGTTACGGGTGACCAGCACCGACCCGCCGGAAACCCTGCAGGCATCGGTGGGGGAGGCCCTTCGCGTCGGCAACTTGACACGTCAATCGCTGACGGTTCGCGTCGTTCCTCAGGGACGGCTCATCAATCGACTGGGTTCGCAGCAAGGCGAAATGGGGCGAATTGTGCTGGAATCCGATTCGTCGCCGGATCGCAAGATCGTCGTCTACGTGGCTTTTGCTTTGGAAGGGGCACCATGAGGGACCGAGGAATGAATCGCAAACAAAGAAAGAAAATGCGAAGGAACGATATGGATATGATTCGCACATTCATCGCGCTGTCGCTGGTTGTCATCTGTCTTCCGCTGTTGTCCGGCTGTGCCCCGTCGGCCGTCATTTCCGCCGAGAAGGAACCAGCGGCCGGGCCGCGACCCGAGTTTGAGGGCTGGACCAAGCCCCAAGTGGCGCTCGTGCTGACCGGGCGGCAGCATGGCTACATCGAACCTTGTGGCTGCACCGGCCTGACCAACCAGAAGGGAGGCCTCGCCCGGCGGCACGCACTGGTGCAATCGCTCCGGGCCAAAGGCTGGGAAGTGATCCCACTGGACTTGGGAGACCAAGTGCGGCGGATCGGTGCGCAGGCCGCGATCAAGTTCCAGTCGACGATCGACGCGTTTCGGATCATAGGGTATCAGACCGTTGGATTCGGACCGGATGACCTGCGGATCTCGCTGGGAGAATTGATCGCTGCCATGGCGACATCCACGAACGAGCAGGGGCAATCCGACCTGTTCGTGTGCGCCAACGCCAATCCCGCCGGTTTTGTCAGTGCGCAACGGGTGATCGAGGCCGGCGACATGCGGATCGGCGTCACGTCCGTACTCGGGGAACAGGAACTGCAGAAGGTGACCCATGAAGAGATCGTCAAGACACCGCCGGTGACTGCCTTGAAGCAGGCCGTACAACAGCTCAAGGCGGCGCGATGCAATCTGTACGTGCTGCTCGCACATGCCTCTCTCGAGGAGTCCGCGAAATTGGCCCAAGCCTGCCCGGAAATTGACCTGGTTGTTACGGCGGGGGGCGAGGGAGAACCCGCCTATCGGCCGCAGCCGATCGCGGGTTCCAAGGCGGTGATGATTCAAGTCGGGACGAAAGGCATGCACGTGGGCGTGGTGGGCGTGTTCGACGATCCCCAGCAACGCATTCGCTATCAACGCATCGCGCTCGATGCACGCTTCCAGGATTCCCAGGAGATGTTGGACATCCTCGGTTCCTACCAACAGAAGCTGCAAGAACTGGGACTGCAAGGTTTAGGGCTGCGACCGGTGCCCCATCCGGTCGGAAAATTTGTCGGATCCGAAACCTGTGGGGATTGCCACACCCAAGCCAACGCAAAATGGGAAGAGACGGGGCATCATCACGCGACGGAAACACTCGTGCATCCGGGCGAACGATCCGAGGTGCCGCGGCACCACGACCCGGAATGCCTGAGCTGCCATGTCGTGGGCTGGAATCCACAAGGGTATTTTCCCTACGAAACGGGGTATCTTGATCTGGAGAAATCCGAGCACCTCCATGGCGTGGGTTGTGAGAATTGTCACGGGCCAGGGCAGGCCCACGTCGCGGCCGAGAACGGGGATATCGATCTGTCCGACGAGCAGCTCGAGCAACTTCGGCGCAAGTGCGTCTCAAGATGGGGCCGGAAGCGCAGCAGAAGTGTCTCGAATGCCACGATCTGGATAACAGTCCCGACTTCCATGTGGACGGAGCTTTCGAGGAATACTGGGAGAAGGTCGCCCATCCCGGAATGGACTGATCGACCGGGGGCGGTGTGGCTTGTCGTGCGGCAGCAGCGTCGCGTAGCGGCCCTGCGGCCCGGCATGCGTAGCAAGTTCGGTCAGCGCGTGGCCAGCACGTCCTCGAATGCGCGCAGAACGTCATACACCGAGAGGATGCCGATCAGGTTCTTCTCCTCATCGACGACCGGCAGGGCACCGAAGCGGTATCGACAGAACAGGGCGAGTGCTTCCTCGATCGTATCTTCCGGTTGAATCACAACCGGATTAGCGGTCATCGCTTGTTCGACAAACTTCTGATTGTCGAGCAGATAATAATGGGCGACGTTCTCTTCCGTATCCACCCAATCGGGCCGACGGAGGTCGCGGTCGCTGATGATCCCAACGACTCTTTCGTGTTCGTCGAGTACCGGCATGTGGCGGACGGATCGTTCGCGCATGCGGTAGAACGTCTGACGCAAACCGTCCCGCAGATTGGCGGCGACGACTTCTCGACTCATGTATTCGCAGACTTGCATAACAGTTCTCGTAGAGGGATTCGCTCGAAAGACATTCGTGGCTCAACCTTCCGCGCTAAGTTCCGTCATGACCTCGTCGGGCAGGTTGAAGTTCGCGGAAACATTTTGTACGTCGTCGTGATCGTCGAGTGCCTCCATGAGCTTCAGGACCGTGCGACCGGTTTCCGTGTCCAGGTCCACGGTGGTCAGCGGGAGGCGAGTGATTTCCTTGACGGAGGTTTCGATCTCCGCCGCTTCCAGCTCGGCCAGCAGGTCGGCGTATGTCTCGGGATCGCAAACCACTTCGAAATTCGTCCCTTCGCGGCGGACATCTTCGGCGCCGCCCTCCAGCGCCACTTCCATCAGACGCTCTTCTCCGACCTGGTCGGACGGGATGACGACCAAGCCCTTGCGCTCGAAGAGATAGGCGACGCACCCGGTGCTTCCCAGTTTCCCGCCGTGCTGCTCGAAGAGTTTGCGCATCTCCGGCGCGGTTCGGTTACGGTTGTCCGTCAGGATATCACACATCACCGCGACGCCGCTCGGTCCGTATCCTTCGTAGAGGATCTCCTCCATGTCCCCTCCGGCCAGCTCGCCGGTGCCTTTCTTGATCGCGCGCTCGATGTTGTCCTTTGGCATTCGAGCGGCGCGCGCGTCGGCGAGTGGGACCCGGAGTCGTGCGTTGGTATCCGGATCTCCCCCGCCGAGGCGGGCGGCGACCATCAGCGCCTTGGATATCTTGCTCCAGAGCTTGCCACGCTTGTTGTCGATGAGGGCCTTTTTGTGTTTGATGCCAGCCCAGTGGGAATGACCTGCCATGCGAGGTTACTCCATGCGGAATCGATCGAGTTTGGATTGAATCGTTGTTTGTCGAGCTTCATCTTCCGGGGCCAGGTTGGTCAAGGCCCGCTGCCAGGCGGCGCGGGCCGCGGCGAGATCTCCTGATTTTTGCAGCGCATCCCCGAGATGGTCCAGGATGATCCCGTCCGGTTTTTCCGTCTGGCAGGCCCGCTGCAGCTCGGCGACGGCATCTGCGTGACGCCCCAACTGGTGCAGCGCCCAGCCGTAGCTGTCGCGGTAGGCGAGATTGTCCGGCGCCGCCGCGACGGCCCGGTGAGTCATGCGCAATGCCCGCTGCAGGTGAACTTGACGATCGGCCCAGAGATACCCCAGGTCGTTCATCGCACCAATATCTGCCGGGAATTCGTCGAGAACCTGCTCCAGCCATTCCTCTGCTTCCGCTGGGCATTGCCGATGAACGCACAGATTCGACAGGCTCAGTTTTGCCTCGCGAACCGCTTCCCGTACAGCGGGGAATCCATAGTTGGAATCGAATTTGTCGAGGAATGCCTGGTAGGCCTTTTCCGCCTCGGGCCACCGCTGGGCCAGATAGAGGACCCACGCTGGACGGAGCTCGACCGAAGGGATCTCCGGTAGCAGCTCGGCCGCGGTTTGTGCCGCCGACAGGGCCTCGGGGTACTGCTCATTGATGGCGAGGCACCCCGACAAGTAGAAGTGCAGTTCGCCCGACTGCTCGTCGGACGGTTGCAGAGCGATCAGGTTTTGCAGCAGTTCCGCGGCCCGCTCGGTTCGCTCCGCCTGCAGCAGGTCCAACGCCCAACGCATTCCGATCTCCGGATCGATCGCCGGTGGCTCGCCCGCGGCCAGAGCGTAAAACTCGTCGGCGACCTGAAACTGCTCTGCTTGGAGGGCCAGTTGAGCGATGGCCAGCGCGCGAGAGGGAACGAGTGGGTCGCCGGCGGCCTGTTGCTGTCGGACGCGATCGATCAACCCGGACCAGAGGACAGGGTCCTGAGCAATCGGCCGCAACGTATCGGCCAGCGGCGACAAGTCGCCGTCGCGGGCCGCCGCTTCTGCCAGTCGGCGGAGCAATTGATCCGGTTGCTGCTGCCGCAGCGCGAGCAGGATCAAGCCTCGGTCGGCGTCGACACCCGGTTGGACCGCCTGGAGCTGCTCAAACAGTTTCGTGGCTTGCTCCAACTCCCCCGCCGCCAGTTGCTCTTGGGCGAGAAAATAGGTCAGCGATCGGTTCTCCGGATACTGCTCGTGCAGTGCCACCAATTGGGGTCGCAGCTGATCGATCTCTTCCCGTTCCGTCAACGCCGTCTTCCATAAGCGGAAGGGAGTCACCCCGGTTGCTTCTTCGGGATGCTGAAAATAGATGTCCAATTGTTGGAGCACTTCTCGAGGGCGTTGAGCTGCCTCGGCGATTCGCGCCAAATGGAACGCCCGCAGCGCTGCCTGTTCGTCACCGGGGTAAGCCCGGGAAAATACCGTGGATGCCTGGTCCAGTCGTCCCGCGCGAAGGAACGCTTCGCCCATCACAGCAAACGTCAGAGGCGCATCCTCTAGCAGGGCTTGGGTCACTTTGTTGCGCGGTGCGCACCGGGCGTGGTCAGCAGCGGCAGCAGAGTCGCGAACGCGTCTGCTGCCTGTTCAAACTGTTGTGACAGAAAATGCAGCCGACCCAATTCGAATTGGGTGACGATTTCGGCGTCGGAATGCGGTTCGTCCGGTGCAGGCTTCGGCTGTGCCCGTTGGTACAGTTGCACCGCCTGCTCGAACTGCTGCATGTCCGTCAGGTGCAATGCCAGACGACGGAGGACGAACGGATCGAGCGGTGTTTCGGGAGCGGCGAGGGCGGCGTAGCGCGCGGCTTCATCGAGATGGCCAAGGCGGAAGGCGAGCTGGACAACTTCGTGCAGGACGGTTTGGGACCCGTTCGAGAATCGATAGGCCCGCTGGTAATAGCGGAGGGCTTTCTCGGGACGATCTCGTTGGAACAGCAGTCGGCCTTGAGAGAACATGGCGGCCGAGAGAATCCGATCTTCGTCCGCCTCGTCGCGCGGCCGGGCGGGTACGAACAGCTCGCCCTCGATGGGACCGTTGCCCCCCCTCTCGACCGGTGGGACGGCGGCCTGGGTGGTGGGCGGCAGGCACGGTCCCCCGAGTGCGATAGTCAGGCAGAAGCAAAGCTTAAGCCGTTGCCGACTCACGGTGATCCTCTCTCCGAATGACTGGGGTCGTGGCGCGATCCGAGGGACCGAGCCGTCAGCGCGGCTTGCGTCGTGCCAGCTGCTTCGATGTTGACTTCTTGCCGGCTTTCGCCGCTTTTCGCGAAAGCGCTTTGGAGCCGGTGCTCTTCTTGTTGCTGACCTTCTTCTTTGCGGTGGCAGCGGGCTTCTTCGTGCCTGTTTTCCGTTTGGCAGTTTTCTTCGTTGCGGAGCCCTTCGACGCCGTCTTGCGCTTGGGCCTTTTGGCCGCAGGCCCCGCGGCGGCCTTCTTCGACGCGGCCTCCTTGGTTCCGCCGCGCCGAGGCAGTCGCGCTTTGGCGTCCGGAGTGATCTCCAACAGAATGGATCGGACCTGCGTGTTGAAAGGCGAGCTGATCAACTCGGCCCCCATTTGATGGAGCAGCGAGGCGAACTCCGTGCCCTTGGTTTTGGAAATGGCCCGTTCCAGGCCGGGTACGAGCCCCTTCTGGAGCTCATTCTCCGAGGTGGCTCCGACGATGTACATCACGTTGAGCGAGCCTTGGCAGAGGGGAATCGAGTGTCCCCCGAGTGCGTGCTGAACCGCAAACGCGACCGTGAACGGATTCGTGCCGCGGTACTGGCTGAGTTGCTTGACCGCTGCTCCCAGGTTCTGCTTCCGCAGCGGTTCCAGGTCGAATTCGTAGACCGCTTCGAAGACCGCATGCAGCGTCTGTTTCAAGAGGTTGGCCGAACGCGCCGGATTGGGAAGCCCCCGCATGATTTCTGACAGCTCACGGACGGTCGTCACGCGGACCTCGTTCCAGTCGAAGAACGATTCCTGGAGTTGCGCGAAACACTCGTCCGCCACTTCGTAGCGGGCGTCTTCCAGGCAGCACGCATACAGGAGTTGCTCCAATACGGGGCGTTCCACCGGCGTAACCGGTTGGAAGTGTTTTGCGAGCACTTTATGTGTCTTGGTGATTAGCGCAGTGCGGTTGGATGAGGCCATGTTGCTTCCGAGACCGTATTGGGGTTGGGTCAGGAGGGGAGTGGGAATCCGTCGCCGGGATCGTCGTTCCCGGGAGAATGCTCTGGCTTGGGAGCGTCGAGATCCGCCTGCGGAGATTCGCTCTCCGCCGGGTGACCGTCTTCTTGCAACGCTGGCTCGGAGGCGGCTTCGGCGGGCGAGTCCGCGTCGGGCAGCACTTCATCAAGGATCTGTGTGACGCGAATCGCGTTCTTGACGCCTTGGTCGAGGACGAACTCGAGACGCGGCGTATAACGCGTCTCGATCCGCTCGTTCAGGCGACTTTGCAGAAAGCCGGCCGCGCGACGAAGGCCGTGAATACAAAGATCCTGTTCCTTGGGGCTACCCATCACCGAAACGTGAATCTTGGCATTCCGCATGTCCGCCGATAGCTCGACGAACGTAACGGTTACGTTGTGCACGCGCGGGTCGCGCAACTCCGTCAAGATCGCCATGCTGACGACTTCTCGGATGGCCGACGCGGCTTTTAACGTACGACGCGAACTCATCGAAATCTCACCTGCATGATCCGTCGCCTTGGGAAGGCGGGCCCTTGAAGGCACGTAGCTCGGCCGCTTGCGGTGACCGGAACCGGTTTGTCACAGCGTCCGCGCAACTTCCTCGATCTTGTACGCCTCGAGAATATCGCCTTCCTTCAGGTCGTTGAACCCGGCGAGCTTCATGCCGCATTCGAAGCCCTCGCGGACTTCCCGCGTGTCATCCTTTTCGCGGCGAAGCGAATCCAGCGCGTAATCTCCGATCTTGACTCCGTTGCGATTCACGCGGATGCGGCATCCGCGAGTGATCGTTCCCGCCAGCACGCGGCAACCCGCGACACTGCCCACGCGGCTGATCGCAAAGACCCGCTGAACCAGTGCGCGGCCCAATTCGAGCATGCGTTCCTCGGGCTTGAGTTTGCCTTCGAGCAATGCCTTCAGATCTTCGGTCACCTTGTAGATGATGTCATACCGTCGGATCTCGACCCCTCGCTCGTCCGCCAGGCTACGGGCGGACTCATCGGGAATCACGTTAAAGCCCACGATCACTGCATCGGAGGCATCGGCGAGCGTCACATCAGCCGAGGTGATCCCGCCGACGGAGGCTTGCAGAATGCGGATCTGCACCTCCTCATGATGCAGCTTGTCGAGCTCCTTCTGAATCGCCTCGAGTGATCCGCGGACGTCGGCGCGCAGGATCAGGTTCAGCAGGGCGACCTCTTGGCCCGGCACAAGTTGGCCCTCGGACAAACGACGCTGGAACTCTTCAAACGACACGCGGACGGACACGCCCGAGAGCGATTGGGAACGGGACCGTGTTTGACGTTGCTCCGCCACCTCCCGCGCGGTGGAGATGTCGCTCAGCACATAGAACGCTTCCCCGGCCTCGGGAGCAATATCGAGTCCGGTGACATTCACCGGCATCGATGGTTCCGCTGCCTGAATCTTGCGGGTCGGCTTGAGCGTGTCATGCATGGCTTTGATCCGGCCGTATCCCCCGCCGCAAACGACGATATCGCCGACGCGCAGCGTGCCGTTCTGCACGATCAATTTCGCCACCACGCCCCGATTGCCCTGCTGTTCCGCTTCCAGGCAGGTGCCCTGCGCCGGGCGGGCGGGGTTGGCACGATATTCGTGCAGATCCGCTGTCAGCAAGAGCGTTTCCAACAGGTCATCGATTCCCTCGCCGGTGATGGCGCTCGTCTTGACCACTTCGATATCGCCGCCCCATTCGGCGGGCAGGAGTCCATGGGTCGAAAGTTCTTGCAGGACGCGATTGACGTCCACGCCCGGCAGATCGCATTTGTTCAACGCCACCACGATGGGGACCTCCGCGGCCCGCGCGTGGCTGATCGCCTCCTCGGTCTGCGGCATGACGCCGTCATCGGCGGCGATCACTAGGACGGCGATGTCCGTGACGTGTGCCCCACGAGCACGCATCTCCGTGAACGCTTCGTGCCCCGGTGTGTCGACGAAACTGATCTCGCGACCATCTTTATCGATCTTATACGCCCGGATGTGCTGCGTGATTCCACCCGCTTCGCGGGAAACGACGTCGATGCCGATAATCCGATCCAGCAGGGAGGTCTTTCCGTGGTCGACGTGTCCCAAGAAGGTGATCACCGGTGCGCGGGGCGCAACGATTCCGGCGGATCATCGACCGCGTCGAGTTTCGCCAGCATCTGGTCCTCCACGGTTTCCGCGAGGTGGAAATCGACTTCCATGCTGAGTTCCGTGGCGACCAACTCTGCCAATTCCGGATCCAGCTCCTGGTTGATCGTGAGCATCTTCCCCAGTTGTAGCAGCGTGCGCTGAATGGTGGCCGTGGGCACACCGGTCGCCTCCGACAAACTGCGGACCGTGCACGGAAGTTCCACCGAGACGTTGCCCTTCCGCGGGGCGGCCGTGTTCGTACCGCGCCGCGTGAGGCGTCGTCGTCGACGACGGACCTCGGCATCATCGTCGTCGGGCGCGTTTTGCGTCCGGCGGCGTTTCTGCTGTCGGGCGGCACGCGTGCTGGCCATGCCGGCAAGTTTGCTGTCGCGGCCTCCCTCGGCGCCCGCTGCGCCGCCACGTCCCTTGCGACGCGGATCGCGGGTCCCGGTTTTGCCCAGCGGCGCCAGGGGCTCCGCGGGACTGCGTTTTTTCTCTTCCCGGGCTGGTTCCCGCGTCTTCTCGCGATCGCGTTTCTTGTCCTGCTGTCGCGTGAATTGTTCCAGCGGGGCGCGGCTGCCGGATTTCGCGTTCCGGATCGCATCCGCGGGAAGCGTCATGATCGGTTTCTGTGGCGCCGGCTCGTCCGATTGGGGAGGGGGAGAGGTCTGCGGCGCTGAGGGATCGCCGCCACGCGAACGATCGGCCCCTTGGGCTCCTTTTTTGCTGCCGGTTTGGAACCAGTTTTGAGAGGCGGCTTGATGGGCCCCGGGGCGGCCGTTTCCTGCGGCGGCGGCTCCGGCTGCGGAGGCCGGATCGGTGCCTCAAACTTTTCGGCTGCCGGTGGCGCTACGGGGGCCGCCGTCGGTGGCGCTGCGGGCGGCGCCGTCGGTGGCGCTGCGGGCGGCGCCGTCGGTGGCGCTGCGGGTGGCGCTGCCCGGGGCGTCGCCTTTTCCTCGCTCTTGCGTGCGCCGCCGGGACTAATGTAGTCGTCCCGTGTGAACGAACTCGCCTTCGTCGAGCTCGGACGAATGGGGCGAATGGGCGCCGCGTGTTCCGGCTTCTTGTTGCCGCTCACGTAGCCTTTGACCTTTTCGGCTTCGTCGTCGGTCAAGCTGGCCAGGGCGGACCCTTTGCCGGTGATGCCTGCCTTTGTGCAGATCTCGACAAGCTCTTTGCTGTCAATCTTCAAGTCTTTTGCTAATGCGTAAATCCGAATGGGCACCTCTGCCCTCCTTACCTGCTTCCGCACCGCCCGGCTTCCGGTCCGACGGTGGGTCCCCGTTGTTGCGACTAGCCCATGATCCATTCTCCCCGCTTGCGATGGTCGTGTGGCGTCGTGAGCCGACCGTCCTCTGCGATCCGTTTTGATCCGCAAGGTGATCGTCAGCCGACGGCACAGCCAGAGGACGAAATCGCGTCCCGCCGGTGTCCCGCAAGAGGTCCGCTACGACCCCCCTTCGCGAGGTGTAGCATCCGACGGGTCTGTTTCTGAGACTTGCTGCGGTGGCGAGTCCTGCGGTTCGGTCGACTCGGAACTCGAATCGGCTGCGGCCGACTCCTCTCCCGTGACCGGTGCTGTCTCGCCGGGTACCGACTCCGTCTCGGAACGATCCAGTGTATCAGGCGGTTCGCTTTGTTCCACTCCGTCTTTCGCCGTTTCCTGCGCTTCCGCTTCCGCTTCGGTGCGCGCTTGCTCCAAGGCTTCGGCCTCCGCCGTCGCCTTATCGATTCGTTCTTGTTCTCGCAGCCGTCGCCTTTCGGCCGCCGCTGCCTGCTCTGCCTCTTCCGCCTTCGTGTCTGCTTGCCCCACGATCTGATCGACCTGCTCCTCGGTCAACTGTCCCATTTCCATCAGATCGTCCGGTTCAATCACGGAGAGGTCGTCATAGGACAGAAAGCCCTCCCCGACCAGCCGTTCGGCCAATTCGTCCGTGACCCCTTCGATTGCCGAGAAACCGGCCACGGCGCTTTCGATCTGCTCCTGCAGTTCTTCCTGCGTCATGATCTCGATGTCCCATCCGCAGAGCTTGCTGGCCAACCGCACATTTTGGCCACGGCGACCGATTGCCAGCGACAACTGGTCGTCGCGCACCAGGACAATCGCGCGGCCCATCATCTTGCAGAGGATTACTTCGTCGACCTCCGCCGGTTGCAGGGCGTTGGGAATCAGCACCTGCATGTCGTCGCTCCAACGGACAATATCAATCCGCTCGCCTGCCAGTTCGTCGACGATGTTCTTGATTCGGTTTCCCCGCACGCCCACGCACGCGCCCACGCAGTCGACTCGCTGGTCGGCGCTGCTGACGGCGACCTTGCTGCGATACCCAGGTTCTCGCGCGATGGCCCGGACTTCGATCACCTCTTCGGTGATCTCCGGGATCTCTTGCTCAAACAGCCGTTGGACCAGTTGTGGCCGTGTGCGACTCAAGACGACTTTGACGCGACTGCCTTCCTTTCGGACATCGAACACGGTCGCCCGCACGCGTTCGTTCGCGTGATGTGATTCGCCAGGAATCTGCTCGCCGCGGGGTAGGATGGCTTCCACGTTGCCCAGAGCCACCGTCGTCGCGCGGCCTTCGTTTCGCTGCACGACACCGCCGACCATCTGCCCCATCTGGCTGTGGTATTCCTCAAACAACGCGTCGCGTTCTGCCTCGCGAATCTTCTGAATGATGACCTGCTTGGCCGTCTGGGCCCCGATCCGCCCGACCGTCTCTTCCGGATCCAGCGGTACTCCATCGCATTGCCCCTGGATGGAGCCATCTTGTCGGTCGATCTGAATCTCAACCTCCGCCTCGTCTCCGTAGTTCTTGCGAGCTGCAGAAACTAGCGCAGATTCGATCGCCTGAAACACGATCTCTTTCTCGATATTCTTATCGCGGTGGATCGCATCTACGATCCGCAGCACTTCACTTGGATTCATGGCTTCCGTCGATGGTCGAGGCAAACGCGGGATTCCCACCGAGGCAGGTTCCTAACGATCGCCGAGCTGCTGAGTCGACTTCGGTCGAAGGTGGACCCATACGTCCGTTCGCAGAGCAGGTCCGGCGTGGGCCGATTGCTCCAAAATCCTTCTACACCATAGCTTTAGTTCTACGCCGAATCCCGCCAGCATATCGATCGCTTGAGAGAGTGTCAACATGACACGTGGCGGCAAACCGGGGGGAGATGATGCCGCATCAGGGTGCCGTGAAAGGCGGTTCAGTCGCGAAACTGTCCCAGCACGAGGGCACTAGCTTGCCCTTGGGGTGTGACATTGATGTTCAGGACATTTGTTCCCGCTGGCCGGTCGTCAGAGGTGACCAAGTTCACGGGGCATTCCGGGTCGGGTGTTTCGTAATTCAACGTGGCGAATAGGTGACCCTGTTGGATCGCCATCATGCTGGCGACCAATTCGACCAATCCACTGGCAGCGCCCAGGTTTCCAAAGGAGCTTTTCGCGGCGGTTACCGGTACGGCATCTGACCGATCACGAAAAACTGCACGAATCGCCTGCGCTTCGGCGACGTCGCACCGCAGGGTACTCAATCCGTGCGCGTGAACGTGGCCCACGTCGTCGGGCTTCATCTCCGCCGACCGGAGTGCCTGGACCATCGCATTCTTGAGCGCCTGATCGCGCAGCGCAACCGCCTGGCTATCGACCGCGGCGGACGCACCATAGCCGAGGATCTCGCCGAGGATCTTCGCTCCCCGCCGCTCGGCCGCTTCCCGGTCTTCCAGCACGAGGACGGCGGCACCTTCGCCCACAACCATTCCGCTGCGGTTTCGATCGAACGGGCGGGAGACGCGACTCGGATCCTCGCCGTCCATCGCCAACTGTTCCTGCAGGACCGTGTGCACGGTACGCAACGGATGGATCCGGCTGCCGGTGGCACCGGCCAGGACGACCTCCGCATCGCCCCGGACGATCGTCGAATACGCCTCCGCAACCGCGAGATTGGCGGACGCTTCCCGCATGGTGATGCTGTTATTCGGCCCGCGAAAGTCGTTGTAGATCGCAATGTGACAAGCCGGCATGTTCGGCAAGTATTTCAACAGCCAAAGCGGCGTGACGTTGGGCATTCCTTTCTCGGACCAGAGTTCGTAATGGAAGTCGCCTGCCTCGTCCAGGCAGTCCCGGACACCGGCGGCAAATTCCTCGGGCAGGGTCATGATGTAATCGGCACCGAAGGAGACGCCCGCCCGGTCCGGATTGCACTTCGCCGGATCGAGCTGTGCATCGTGCAGGGCCCACTGCGCGGCGGCCACTCCCATCTGGATCTCGCGGCACATGATCTTCAGCCCCTTGCGGATCGTCTTCTTCCGCGCCGGCTCCAGGGGGCCAAAGTCGTCGATTTTCCCGGAGAAATCGCCCACTTCCGCGCCAATCCGGAGCGGTAGTGCACCGTCGGGCAGGGAGGTGAGCGGTGCGACGCCGCTGCGCCGATCTCGTAACGCTGCCCAGAGGTCCTCTTTTGTGCGGCCCAGCGGGCAAATGACGCCGCAGCCAGTGATCACGACCCGTCGCTTCATTGATCAGACCATCCGTTCCAGGCAGGTTCCGCTCGTTTTGCGTCCCTTCGCCAGTCAACGTAACCGATCGGGACGGCTGAATTTTAGTGGCCCCGTTCCGCACCGTCGAGGTTGGGCTAAGCGAATTGACTGCCTAATAGCGGCCGTGGTAGTTCAAGCGACCCACCGTTGGATGGTCGGCCGGCCCGGCCATGCCGGCGGAACTCTCCGTGCGGCATTCGAGCATCAGCAGGGCGTCCGCTCGTGGCGCCCCAACGCCCGTCAATGCGGTCATCGAGACCCAGTTGGATTGCTTCAAGCCGGGCATCGCCACGCGGCCCCGACTAATGACCAGCACGTCGTCGATCGGCCAGCGAAACCGCTCGTGGAGTCGCCAACTGGCGATTTGTGGAACCTGAATCTCCACGGGCCCGGCCGCCGCAATTCCGGCGGCCTGCAGGTCAATGGGCAACGGCGTCAATTCCTCGATCTGATCGGCACTGCACTGGATCACAACTTCCATGGTGCGGCCGTCCGGGCTCGCCAAAGGGCTGATGCGCAACGAAAAACCTTCCGAGATTTCCTCCATCTGCACCTGATAACCGGGATATTGATGGGGCGTCAGGCTGATGCGCTGCGGAAAACTGCGCGGGATGCGTTGCTCGATCGTATGCGATTGCCCGTGCTGAATTCGAACGCTGGCGGAATTGTGCTCCCGAAAATCCACACGCCCTTTCAGATTGGCCCGCATCATCGCCGCATGTTCCTTCGTGATCAGCCAGGCTTCGACACCAGGTGTCTGTACCTCGACAGGTTGCAGGTACGGCAACGCGAGCGAACGCCAGTTCGCGCTTTCGAGCGTGATCAGTCGCACTCCGACACTGTGGGAAGTCAGGTCGGGACGCACAAACCGTTCGATCACTCCCGCCACCGCGGCCTGGATTTCCGGCGTGTGATACACGCGGACTTTCTCCGGCTCGGCCGTCAGTACTCCGGCCGGCGGCCGAAACCAGACTTCCGTGCCGGTTTCGCGTAGAATCCAGTCCACAATTGTCTGTTCCGGATTCTCCAGCCCGCGGACTCTTGTTACGAACGGTCGAATGTCGTATTCCTGCCAGATCTGCCCGCCGTCACGGGGCAGTTTTCCCGATCCCGGTTGCGCTCGCACGACCGATGAACCGTCGGCTGTGTCACTTGGAGCCGGCGGTACCGCGGCAGGCTGAGCAAGGATCGGTGAAGCACTTCCGATCACCAGAGCCAAGACGATGAGTCGTTGCGCGAGGCGACAAACGGCATCCATGTTGTTGCTTCTTTCGGCCGGAGAATGGCAAATTCCGTGGTCCCATCGAGAGTCCTGGGGAGGCGGAGTATACGAACGGACCGCGTTTGGTCACAAGAGAGGAAAACGTGACGTTGTTGCGATCCATCCGGGACCCCGCCATACTGAACTCGTTCCGTCCGTCGGTCGCGATCCGGCGGTGCGTAAGGCGATGCGTATCTCCGTGTCGTGGCGGGTTTGCGAGTGATACGCCGTGGTCGCGGTCCAGGATCCAGCTGAGCATGAACGAAGGTTCGTCGATTCACCCGACTTTGGAGAACCTTGCCAATCGGCAGTTGGGGGATTTCCTGCTCCTTCGGTTGCTTGGGCGCGGTGGGATGGCGGACGTCTATCTGGCGCAACAGCAGTCCTTGGAACGCAAGGTCGCGGTCAAGGTTCTCCGGCGTGAACTTTCTGCGCAGCAGGATTATGTGCGGCGGTTTCACAATGAGGCTCGTGCGGCCGCCGCCCTGGTGCACGCCAATATCGTGCAGATCTACGAAGTGGGATGTGTCGACGGGATCCATTTCATCGCGCAGGAGTACGTGCAGGGGCAGACCGTCAAGCAGCTCGTGTCCCGTTGTGGTCCGCTGGAACTGCCGCGGATCGTGTCCATTCTGCGGCAGACGGCGTCGGCGCTGAACAAGGCCGGTCAGGAACGGATTATTCACCGCGATATCAAGCCCGAAAACATCCTGCTGATGCCCAGCGGCGAAGTGAAAGTGGCCGATTTCGGATTGGCACGCGTCATCGATCCGACCAAGCCGGAACTGACCCAGATCGGCTTGACCATGGGCACGCCGCTGTACATGAGCCCGGAGCAGGTCGAAGGGAAACCGCTTGACGCACGGAGCGATCTGTATTCTTGCGGCGTGACCGCCTTCTACATGATGGCCGGTTACCCGCCGTTCCAGGGCGACACGCCGCTGGGGATTGCCATTCAACACCTGCAGAAACAGCCGGCTGATCTGTCCAAGTTGCGGCCCGATCTTCCGCCGGAATTGTGCGATATCGTGAATCGGCTGCTCGCCAAGAACCCGCGGGATCGCTATCGATCAGCGGCCGACCTGCTCCGCGAGCTGCGCTTGCTGAAGGTGGAGGGTGCCGAATACCACCTGCCGCTGGAAGCGGACGCCTTGCCTGACGAGAATGAGCCGGCGATCGAGAGTGGCCTGGAAGCGACGCGCCAACTGCAGTCCGTGATGGCAACACAGTCGCTGCAACGCGTGCGTTTTGGTCGCTACCGGGGCACCTTGTGGGGCGGCTTGCTGTTGGCCTTGTTGGTCGGCAGCTTGCTGGGGCGATGGACTTGGTCGGGAACGTTGCTGCAGGTAGATCCCCAACAGATCCAGGCCGTTGATCCGAAGCCGACGGCCGAGGCACAGTACATCTACGCCGTGTTTGCCAACCGGGAAGCCGCTTGGCTCGCCGTGGCGCAATATCATCCGCCGGAAGCGAGTCCCGAGAATAAGTACTGGTCTCGTCGAGCCCTGCACCAATTGGCGCTGTTCTATCTCGATCGGCAGGATACCGATCGAGCGTACGAAGTGTTCCAGAACCTGGCGAACGTGGAACCGGCCGAACGTGAGTTCCGCGCGATCGGCTTGGCCGGTCAGGCGATCATTCACGATCAGCGGAACGCGATCGGGCCGCTGTCGGAGGCGTTGGCCGACGTGTGGAACGACCGCGATCGATTGGACGCCAACATGCGGAGTCGGTTGGAGGCGATTGTGGCAAAACGCGGCATTCGACTCGGCGATTTCCCCGCCTCTTCGGAGGCCCCGGCCGCCGGTGGCAACGACTCGAACCGCCCGACGACCACGGAGCAGCCATAGGGTTACTGGGCAGCCGATCGGCTGCCACTGGGAGATCCGCTGATCGGCTGATCATCCGGCAGCGGCCGCGCGGCGGTGGCGAAGCCCCGTTCGAAGAGCCAACGCTTCAAACGGCTGAACTCGGCGAAGCTGTCAGGATAGGTCCAAACCGTCAGGACCGTCTCGCCGGGGCGGTAGGCGGCCAGCTGTTGACGGAATTGCGAATCCGGGGCCAGTGCCGGATCGAGCTCTTCCCCGAGGAGTTCCGACATCGGGAGCAGTACGAACCGTTCGAGCTCGGCGACCTGTCGCACCACCGCTCCCGCATTGGTGAATTGGGCGACGCTGCGGCGACGCAGCGTGTAACGCAAGTGAAAGCCTTGCACGGGGCCAATCGTCTCCGTGACCTGCGGCACGCTCCGCAATCGTTCCGCGCGTCGCGGTGCCTCGCGGCGAAGCATCTCGGTCAGTTCGTTCAGCGGAACGTAAGCCAAGCGGCCCTGCTTCAATCGATAATGCTGTTCCTCGCCGAAGACGGTTTCTGCCAAGGGAGTTGGGACATGTTCCAGCACGATCGGGCGTTGACGCGCCTGCTCGATGGCGCACTGCTGGTCGGCCATCTCGGCCAATTCGACCGACAGATTCTGCATTTCGCGATCGAGTTCCAACTGTTGACGCCGCTCTTGGTCAAGGTGGCCGCGGCGAACCCCCAATTCCCGTTGTGCGCTGGTCAGCAAGACCTGTAGCCGTTGCCGCTCCACTCGGCGGCTATCCGAAAGCTGCTGCAACCGCTTCGCCTGCCGTTCGATTTCGTGCACATTGCTCGTCAGGTTCGAGAGTGTCGATCGGGCCGCGGCGACGTTCGATGTCGGGGCCGCCGCTGTGTCCTGCGTGACGGCTTCTTCCGAGGATTCTACCCAGGCCTCTTGCGCGGACTCCGATGACGGTGATTAGGATCACGAGGATTCCCACCAAGTTGGCGACGATATCCAGAAAGGAATCTTCGCCGGAGCCTTCCGGTTCGCGCAGACCACGCCGACGCATGTTCACAAGCTATTTCCTCTTCACGACGATCCCGCTGTTTTCCATCAATCGGTGGAGTTCCGCGAAACGGAGTTCCCCGTCGCGCCGGATTTCCGCGATCAACACCGGCCGCCAATACATGCCGGGTCCGGCAATGCCCCACGTTTTCATGCGTTCCCAGATTCTGGTGACCAGATCGTCCACCTCCTCCCGCGCACTGCCTACGATGGGCAGTACTTCCGGTTCCTCCCGGCGATGGTCTTCCGGCAAGATCACCAGCCGGTCGGCATAGCAAGCAATCCGAATCGGTCGCGTGACACCGGTCGCCGCCGCCGCGCTCTCGGGCAGTGCCCAGTCCGCACCACGCTCCGCGGAAAGACTGTTCATTCCGGTGAGGGATGGCGTCGAGGTCGCCCCTCCAGGCCCCGGGGACGTCCCTCCGGCGGATCCCGTTGCCATCGGCCCGCCGGGTCCGTCGGTCGCCGATTCCGACATTTGCGTTGCGGACGATGCTCTGCCGCCAGGGGGCCGACGCGACATCGCATGCTCCTGGCTCGCCGGGAGGTTCGGTTGGTACGGCCCCGAAACCGGCACGCCTGGTGAGGACGAGTTGCCGCCTGGCTTGCCCTCCGTCTTGCCAGGCTGTGGCGACGCTTCCGCGGGACCGTTCCTGCCTTCGATGGCCGGGCCGCTGGACCTTCCCTGGGTCGTGTCCGACCGAGGCGGTCTGTCCGATGGTGATCGGCCCGACGGCGTGGGCGTCCAATCGTCGGTCGTCTCGGCGCCTCCGGGCCAGGTCGAATCTGCCGCGTGCGGTCCCGCCGCCATCGAGTCGCCGTCGTACGAAGAAGTACCGCCGCCGACACTTTCGAACCCTCCCCGCGAGGAAGGACGCAGAACGGATTCGGTACGCCCAAACCGAGCGGGAGCAATGGACTGCAGATACGTGCGTCGTGCCCGAGCTTGGTCCACGGCACGCTGCATCAAGTTGACCAGGGCCGTGTCGACCGGTGGGTACTGGAGCGTCAGGTCGGCCTCAATCAGTTCGTAGCCGAATTCCGCCTCCCAGGATTTCATCGCAGCGCGCGCCGCGGCGTAGGCGCGGGCGCCATCGGGCCGAACGATCAGCAGCGGGTAGGGGTGACCATCGCGGTTCTGCAGCAGATCCGCGAGATACTCCCGTTTGGCCCGCAAAGCGGATGCCAGGGGATTGTCGTCGGTGATCGGTTCGCGAAAATCATCGCCCCGCAACTCGATTCCCTCCGGCTGTAGAACGATTCGATCTTTCAGGCATTCCACGAAGACGGGGCGGCGACGAGTGCTGTGAGGTCCATCGTAGGGAACGATCGCGTAAGAGGGTTTTTCGGTTTCCAATCGGGCGCGGGCGGCCTCCATCGCCTTCCGTTGCTGATCGAGCTGTTGTCGCAATTGCTCGATCTTCTGCTGTGCGATCCGCAGATCCGTTGGCTGGGGAACGTCTTGCTGCTGTAGCTGACGGGCTTCGGCAATCACCTGTTGCAGTTCCTGCTCCAGGTCCCGAATCACATCCTCCAGGTGGCTCAATTCCCGGCGACGATCCTCGAGTTCTTCGGCCGTCTGCTGGCGAGACTGCCGCAACACCTCGATCCGCCAGTGCAATTCCTCCTGCTCCAGTCGGAGTTTTTCCTGCTGCTGGCGGAGCTGCTCGTCCTGCGCGGCGCTGTGCGGCTCGTTGTCGCGACAGATCGACGGCGCTGGCGCGAGCCTGTTGGACCATGACTACCAGCAGGACGATCAGCGCACCCATCGTGCAGATCAGCACGGCCAGGAAGGGAAACAAGGTGATGCCGTCGTCGCGCCGGACCGATCGGCGACGTCTCATGCGGCCCGCTCCTCACGCAACTTTTCCAGCTGCACTTGGGTATCCCGGGCGACCGGTTTTCCCAGGCGGGAGTTCAGGAGATGGATCGCGGCCGAAAGACTCATCACCGTGTCCTCAAAGTTCTTTGAACCCGCTAGCGCGCGGAGGTTCTGATTCAATGTGTGTTCCAGACTCGCGATCTGCCCGGTGGCCTTCAGGACCTGCAGCAGAATTTCGGTCTGCCGCGCCAGTTCGGCTTGCTGCGATTGCGTTTGCCGGTCGGCTCGAGCCACGGACTCCTGCCATTGCTGCCATTGGTGCGTCGTTCGATTCTCTGCTGCCTGTTCCAGCTGCAGCAGGTTGGCCGAGTGGACCTGCAGACTTTCCCGCAGTGCCTGGCCCACCGCGGTTTGCACAGACCGGCCGGTATTTTCCAGGAGCTGCTGCCATTGCTCGTGACTGTGGTCCAAGGTGGCCTTCCAGACTTCGCTCTGACGGCGAACGAGCGTCTCCATCCCGGAAATCACGGTTTGCGACATCCGCTGCACGGCGGCAATCTGGGGGTCGCGTTGCGTGCCCAGGCGATGAAACCGCCCGCCCAACTCCTCGCTCGCCAGCCGTTGGACGACGGCCAATAACTGCGTTTCCAGTTGGTTGGCGAGGAACTGCGCAAACATCAATAACATCGATAACGTTAGGGCCAGCGCCGTGGTATCGAAGGCAACGCTCAAGCCCGACAACAGACCTTCCATTGCTTCCTTGGGGGAGTTCACGAGGGCCTCGGGCGAAAGGTCGCCCAGGGCGAGCGTGATCCCAATGACGGTTCCCAAGAAGCCCAACATCGGTGTGGCCCAGATGATGATTCGAACCAGGGCGTACGCTTCATACGTTCGTTCGGCCTCCATGTCGGCCAGATACTTGAGTTCTTCGTCCAGTTGATCGGCCGATTCCTGACGTCTGACATGAGCCAACGCCGCCTCCAGTCGCCGAACGATGGCCGAGTGGCGCACCGTCGAAGACGCGGAGCCAAGCTGCTTCAGCAGTTGCTCAGCGTCCTCCGGTGACTGGCCGCTGATCGGCGGCGGGTCTAACTGCGGCGTGCGGGCAATTGCCAGCTGCACTACCGCTTGCCAGCCCCGGCGAACAATCGCCGAGAGCCCAACGAAAAAAAGCCCGATCTCGACGTATTCGACCGGGTGCCCCGCCGTGTATCGCGACAAGATCGGATGGCCCAGCCAGCCTCGCTGCAGAGCAAAGTAGTATCCGAACGTGGCCAAACCGCCCCAGAAGAGCGGCCAGCCGACGGTTTCCAGAGCAATGCCAGCGAATCTTGTATTGCTGCGTTCCGGTTGACTCACGAAAACTCCCCTCTCCAAAGTGCCGCTCGTATCTCTGGCCGACCGCAGGACGCTCGACCACAAAATCGGCGTAATCCTCAAAGTCGATTCAGTAAATCTTGCGAATTCCCCAGCTGGCCAAGGCGATGCCGGCATCCGGACGCACGACCCGGCGGAATTCCGCCGCGGAAGCAGCGGTGCCCGAAGCCTGGCCAAGTCCTTCGCGCTGGCGCGATCCCCACCATGGCGGCGCCTGTTCAGCGGACGATGCTGTCACACGGGCTGAACACCAGGTTGCAAGAAGTCGCGCGCTTTTTAGGAAATCCCCCAGGGGGCCCTGTTGATGACTTGACAGTCAGGGAGGGAGGGGTCACTCTCAGTGGCTGTGTAATCGGGGTAATTTGGGTTTGTTTTGCGGAGTGGTACCAATGGCATGGCGAGGAATGATCGCGCTGGTGGCCGGTTTGTTCACGATCGGTGCAACTGCGAATGCAGAGGTGTTGTTCTCGGACGGGTTTGACTCGGGAGACAGTTGGACGGTGCAGGCCACCGACGATGCGACGGCGACTTTTGGGTTCGATTACAGCGCGATGGGAATTCCTCCGGCTCCCAACGGTGGCGGGACGACCATCGGTTTGAAGATGACGGTCAACGAGACGGCTGAAGCGTCGAACGAGATCAACGCCATCCCAACGGGACTGGATGTGACCGGCCAGTATGTCCTGCAGTTTGACTTCTGGGCGAACGCGAACGGACCGTTTCCCGGCGGCGGTGGTGGATCGACTGAGTTCATTGGTGGTGGAGTGGGTCTTAACGGCGGTGATCCGGGGCGGGATGGTGCCTCCCTGATCATCACCGGCGAAGGCGGATCGTCGCGAGACTGGCGACTCTACAAGAACGAAGGTGAACAATTTGTCGAGAGTCTCCAGTACAGTGATTTCATCCAGGATGATGCGAACACGAACAATAACGTAAACGCGGTGTTGTCGAGCACTTTTCCCGGGCAGGAACGCCCCAATTGCAGAAAGACAACTATCCCCAGCAGACCGGCGCTGCGGCTGATGGAAGCGTCGCCTTTGGCTGGCACACGATGCAGATCCAGGTGGATCCGGACGGCGTGGGACAGGGTACGGTGGAAGCTACTGGAACAGCGACCTTCCTTGTGGACGGACTTGCGATTGGGACGATCGACAATAGCAACGGCGGAGACGTAGTCGACATGACGGGAGGCGTGGGCGTGATTTACGCCGACCTGTTCAGTTCTGTTTCCGACAACCCCGAACTCAGCTTTGGATTGTTCGACAACTTCGTCGTGACACAGGTGCCTGAGCCAGGCGGTGTGCTGCTGTTGCTCCTGGGCAGCCTGAGCTTGCTGGGCTTTCGCCGGCAAACCCGCTGAATGGTCCGGAAACGGACGGGATCGTGTTGGGCTTACGCTTCTCGGCCGGATCGCGGGCGCTGCGACCGGCGGAAGTGACGCCGGGAGGCTTGCGCTTGCCCGCGGCGGGTGCCGATTGCCCGCGTGATGTGTTCGTGCCGCGAGACCGTGGGCCTCGTTTCTTCTCTACTGCACCGCAATGCCGCGCGTTGCCCGGACCCTTGGGGGTGCTGACCGGGACGTAGCGTGAGGACTGCTGGGCCGTGAGAGCACCGGCGGAACGCTGGTGCTTCCCGCCGAGCGATAGGGCTTGGCGGGTTTGTCGGATTTGCTAGGATAGGGCCCGATCAATTGTTGCCCCCTTCGTCTAGTGGCCCAGGACATCGGATTCTCAGTCCGAAGACAGGGGTTCGACTCCCCTAGGGGGTACTGAAGAATCGCCAAAAACACCGAGAAAACTAGGGTTTTGAGCCGTTTCTGACTCTGAGTGGTGCACCGAGTGGTGCTCGCTTTTCCCCGCGTTTCTGCGACCTTCCGCCGGCTGCTGCACCACCTGTTGCACCACCCTTGGCGAGGCGACAGCCTGCTCGAAGTGATCGTCGGTCGTCATCAGGTAATGCTTGAATGCGATCGCCTCGCTGTTGCCCATCCAGTCGGCGACGACATGCCCAGGGAAACGGTTCTGAAGCTCGGTCTGCCTGCTCGCTCGCATCGAGTGGAAGAGGCGAGTCCAAGGCTGCACCTTGGCTCGGCGAAGGATACGCTCGAACTGAGTTCTTAGGTTGGCGTTCTTCTGGCGGTATCGGCTGATGACGAAGACGGCTCCCTCGGGAGCGACTTCCCGAGCGTCTTCGAGGATCGACCGCAGCTCAGCGAAGAGCGGGATGATTCGATACGGCTTCCCCTGCCGCTTGGTCTTCTTACTCTCGATCGTGATCCGCCCGAGGTCCCAGTCGATATCTTCCCATTTCAAGGCCAGCAGTTCGCTCGGCACTCGAAGGCCAGCGAATCGAGCGAGGCCGACGATCGCCTTCCACTCGCTGTTGGGGCACCACTCGAGAATCCGCTCGATCGTCTCCAGATCGACGAAGGCCTTCCGCAGGGGATTTCCTCACCGCCTGCCTTCAGCTCGCGAAATGGATTCTCATCGCATAGACGTCGGCGGGTGGCCCAGGTCAGGAATTGCTTGGCGTGTTTCACTGCCTTGGAGATCGTCGAGTCGCTCAACCCAGCGTCGACCAGTGACTGCCGCCAATCATCGGCGTTCGCGAGGCTGATGCTCCGCAGGTCCTGATCCTCGCCGAAGTAGTCGACCAGCTTGGCTCGGCTGTTCCGCCAGTTGCGAAGGGTATTCTCGGCAGCGTCGGCCCTTGAAGCGATGAAAGCGTCGACTGCCTCCCCCAGCGTCGAGCTCTGCCGCTGCTCGACCAGATCCTGGTCAGCCAGCTTGCGACGAAGGTCATCCCCCAAGTCTCGGACCCATTTCGCCAGATCGGTCGACAGCGGTTCTCCCGCGATGCGACAGGCGACCAGGGCCTCGACTCGAGAGCGAATCCCATCAGCCGCCTTGCGTGTACGCCAGATAGGCGAATCCCTCGGCGACGCTTGTCGCCGTCTCGCCATTGAATGCGGTAGAGCGTTCTTCCGTTCCGTTTCTCGGCGACTACACTGGCCATAGCTTGGCTCCCTTCCTAGCAGAGGGTGTCAGGTCAGAATCGCCTCAGGTCTGAACCACCTGGGGCGATTCGCTCATTATGGCCTGCTGAGCACTCGCTGTGATAGCACCCCCTGGGCTTCAACCTCTCGCCAGCGGTCGCGACGCTCGAACCACCGCATGGTTTTCGCCAGCGATCCGTTGCCGTCAAGCAGATGCTCGGTCTGGATCGCTTGCCGCTCGTCAGCGGTATCGTCGCCTAGGAGAGGCTCAGCAGGTCCGAGCTTGGTCTCGCAGGAGAGGCACCAGCGGTATTCCTTCCCGCTGGCCAAGTCGGTCGATCCACAGTGTGGGCAGGCTTCGAAGAGTCCCGCCAGGATGTCGCCGTGACAACTCGAGGGGCTGCAGTAACAGACAAGCACCTTGCCGCCGAGCTCAGCTCGAGCCTTGGCCTGCAGGTCAGGTCGGCTGGCGAGGTATTCGCGAAACTTGGCGATGGCCTGCTCGCGGTCGCAGTCTTTGTCGATGCGAAACGGGTTCGCAAAGGGAGAGGCCTGCAGGCCGAGCCTGGGGTTGCTCGACCGATGTAGACGAATCGGGGATCGGTTCGCCAATCGGAAGGCAGATCCTTCACGTTGGCCACCCGAGGCGATCGCAAGGGCTGCCTCGGCTGCGGCATCGTCTGCAGGAGCAGAGGCTTTGCCTCGCGGATCTGTTGGCGAAGTTCGTCGGTCAGGCCATCACCAGCGACTTCGATTCGGTCACAGTCCACACGTCGCAGCGTCAGGCCTGCGGTCGCGAGGCGATGGAGCAGGGGAGGGAGATCGGTCGGGTTCATCTTTCTCTGTCCTTCCTATTTCCCATTCTCAATTCTCAAACCCTAAGGGGCTTGAGAATTGAGAATGGCCTCAGCGTTTCCAGGTCCCTTTGTTTTGGTCTTTCGCGACAGCCAGAGCGTCGGCTGCACGATAGAGCGTCGCCTTGCTGATCCCTCGATTGACTGCCTCGGCGACGAGCAGATCGCTCGGTCTTTCGCAGCCCTCAGGCAGGTACAGCGTCAGCCAAGCTTTGGCCTCTTCGATTTTCGTGCTCTTGCCGCTCTTGCGGTCGGCATCCATGAAGCGGTTGATGCTGTCGACGTAGATTTCGCCTGGGAGCCACTCAGCGACTCCGACATCGAGAGCGTCTGCTCTCTTGACGCGATAGCCGAGAGTCGAAGCCTGGGCCGATAGGTTCGCCTTCTCATGCCACACAATGCACTCGCCCTCGCCAGCGTCAACGTTGGGGAGGCAGTACAGTACAGACCTCGGATAGTTCCTGTAAGCGACAGAGCCCAGCAAGCGACTGCCCGAGCCTCCCTCGCTTGTCTTGCGGAAATGGCAAATCCCCACGGCTGCGATGCGGGCCTCAGCAGCGACTCGGACGATCGGCTTTAGGCTCTGGCGGATCGAGCTGTTCTTGTGGTCATCGATACCGTCGCCGACGAAATCGGGCAGCGTATCGAAGCAGACAAGCTTGATGTCAGGAATCGCCCTCAGCAGAGCGGCGAGCCTGCCGCTGCTTCTGCGATAATCGCCGAGATCTTCTTCATCGTCGAGAATGAACACGCGATCGAGATCCCCTCCTGCCGACTCGATGCGACCGCGAATCGTCTTGCTCGAGTCTTCCGCCGAAACGATCAGCGTCGCCCCGCTCTCTCCTTCCGCATCGCCAGGAAGCGGCAGGCCTCGAGAGAGCCTCGCGGCGAGACTGCAGACAACCGTTGTCTTGCCGACTTGGCCATCGCCAGCGATCACGCTCAGGTGGCCCACGACAAGCCTCTGGCCCCACAGGAACTCGTCGGGCGTGTAGTCGACCGAGGAGAGCGGTCGGATTCGCAGCGGAGCGGCATCGGGCTGTTGTGTCTGCTGCTGCGTCTGCCGTTTCGCCATCTCCTTCGCTGCGAGATCGAAAACCGTTCGCTTAACCTTCTGCGGATCCTCTGGCGGATGGCAGCGGATATTCCAGCCGAGGGCCTGCTGCGTTACTTGCTCGACCGTCTCACCAGCGGCAAGGGCCTTGCCGACCAGTTCGCACAACTTCTCGTTGCGAGAGCCCTTCTTGACCCCAGGATGCGACGCGAGATCGTATTCCATGACGAATGCGTCGCCGTTGGTCGGAGCCATCGCTGGCGAATCGATAACAGACAACAGGTCGACCAGCGGTTGCGGAAACGGCAGCGGCTGGACTGTGAAAGGGTCGAGCCCAGGGAGCCAAGCGTAAGTGACTCCGCTGGCGTGACGACTCGGCGGGAGTACGCTTTGTGCGGCCTTGCCTTGACCGAGGCGAATCTCGAGGCCTTGAACGGTCTTCCATGCTCGCGCCTGCGTCAGGTCGACAGGAGGCAAGTAGAGACGATGGACGCTGCGGGTGGATCGATAGGTGGGCGTTAACAAATGATTGCCCAACAGTCGCTCAGCGGTCGCTCGGCCTTGTTCGTAGTCGAATTCGAAATCGACCAGCGAGCCCAAGAGCAGGCCGACGTTGGCCTCGGGCCAAGCTTGGAAGCAGCCTCGGATATGGTCGGGGTTGTTGGTCGCCTGATGCTGCCAGCCCGATCCTCCGCGAGGATGTTTGCCAGGGCAGGGGCAGTTCTCGCCGTCGCGACAGGAGCAATGGCCTTTGCTGGTGAGTCCATAAAAGGGGGCGATCGTCCAGCCGAACTCGGCGGCGTACTTGATCGCCTCGGTTCCGATGTCTGATATACTAATCATTGCTGTTGCAGTCTCCTGATGGGGACAAAGAGAAGCGGGGCCTGGCGATTCGCGTCGGCAGGCCCCTCGCTGTTGCTACCGGTTGGCTGCTGTAGCGTGTTGCCACAGCACAAGTGTGGCTTCATCGTCGACCTCAGAGTCAAGCCAACCAGCATCTTCGTCGATGGAGATGTCGTTGCCCTGAACCGTTACGATCTGGACGTTGCCGCCAGCACAATGCAGGGGCGTGTCGTCTTTCATTCCTTCGGTTAAGCGACGGAATGTGCCAAGAGTTAATTCGCTCATCTCAAAACACCTCCTTCGCCTGCGACTGAGTACTCTCCCAGGGAGCCTGCGTCGGCTGTTGCGTTGGTTGCGTTTGCGGAGCCTGCTGCTGCACAGGCTGACCGATCGGCGGAGCGGGAGCAGCCTGCGGAGGCGGTGCCTGCGGCGGGTAATCCCAAGGTGCCTGGGGCTGGGCCTGCGGCTGCGGAGGCGGTGCCTGTTGCGGCTGCGATGGCGGGGGCTGTTGGTCACGAATAAACGTCGCGACTCGAGTCGATCCCGAGTCGGTCCCTTCGACCAGGACCATGCCAGTTACACCGACCAGCGGTTCGAAGGAGAAGCGTTCGCCAGGTGCGATCTGCGATCCCTTCAGGGCTGTTGCCATCTTGGTCAAGGCGGACCGTGGCGACATCTTCTTGCCGCAGATCCGCGAGGCTTCTTGGCCATCGAACTCGCCACCGTTCACGCGAAACTTGACAGCCAGTGCCGGGCCGTACTTGTCCTCGTTTTCGGTAAACGGTTCGGTTCCGACGAAGGTGGCTCGGTATGAGCCGACCGGAACGCCACCCGATCCCATAATGAATTCTTCAGCCATCGTTAGTCTCCTTTTCGTTCGAATTCAAAACCAGTTCGCACAACATTGACTCGAGAACATCTTGGCCACAGGTGGTTTGCATCTCGACCCACCCAGCGTGCTCGTGACAGAGGGCCAGGAAAGCCTGATCCCGCTTCGCCATCGGGCGTGCCTTGATCTCCTCGAGTCGTCGATTCATCGACTTGACGCTTCCGATCATGTCGAGCAACACCGCTTCTGTAGTGCTGCCGCTTTCGTCCGCGAGCTCCTGCGAAGCCTTCTTGATCGTGCTCCGCAAAAACTCTCTGTACTCCGCTTGCACCTGATCGCTCGTCGACAGCGATCGCAGCAGGGCTTCCCTTAACTCAGGGCTCATTGGTGCACCTCCATTTCGAATTCTGGGAACAGCGATTGAGTTGCGTAGAGCGATCGCCGTTTCTGCTTCTGCTTTTCGTTCTTTCGAACGGCGACGATGTCGCGTCGCATTTCCCAGTTCGACAGCAACGCAATCCGCGGATGTCGCGTCGCCAGGATCTGCTGAACCGAATTCACGTCGGCATCGGTGAAGTAGTCGCAGCAATAGCCCCGCGACTCTTCGACTTGGCGAATAACATGCTTGGCTTCAGACTGCGTCAGGCGGACGCCGTACATTAGCCAGCAATAGCCTTTGAGTCGGCGGTCTTTACGCATGGGTCGCTCCTTCCGTCTGCTGTTGAAGGTCTCTGTCTTGCCAGTTCATCCGTACAAAGGTTTCGCCCACTACTTCGCCGCCAGCCAAGCCAGCCGCAGAGACTTTGTCTACGTTGGACAGAACGCGATCGAGTCGATGACAATCGGGCTCCGTCAGGTTTTCTTTCAGCAAGACCGACATCGCGTAGATCGTGTCAATGCAATCAATCACGTCAACGAACAGCGAATCGAATTCGCAAAGGCTGCGATGCAGCGTCGCGATCATTTCCTGCTTCTCACTCATTCCGCTCCTGCCTCCTGTTGTTGATTGGTCATCCACTCCTGCAGTGCCGCTTTGTAGAAGCGGTATTGTTTGCCGCACTTGAAAAAAGGGGGGCCATCGCCTTGCTGGATCAAGTCCCACAAGGTTCTGTCACTGATCCGCAAGTAGCCCGCAGCCTCAAGCGTCGTAAGAACCTCCTGGTCTGGATCGGGGGGCGGTGGAAGCGGTTTCGGGATCTTCATGTCGATCACTCCTTTAGCTGTGAGAGTCGGAACGGAAACAACACAATGGGAGGCCGCCAGCGACGGCCCCGCGTTGTGCTGTCTCAGTCGTCAAGAACGCCAGTGATACGGCGGACGTCTTTCTGGACTCGCGACAGCGTCTTCTCGATCCTGAAAAGCTTGTCGAGGATCATGTCGACTTCCGCGTCGGCCACTAGGTCGCGTTGGCCATGCTCCGCGAACACTTTGTTCATCGATTCGAAGCAAGCGACGCTCGCCCTGCTGATCGACAGGTCGACCTTGTTAAGCGACTCGCGGACCTCGCGAACCTCGGAGAACGGAACGGCGGCTGTTGCAGTAGCCATGGGGAAAACCTCGCTTTCAGAAAACCACTTGCCACCGCGTCCGCAGGACTCAGTGAATCCCGCTCGCGGCGTTGTGGCCGTTTTAGCGAAGTGAAAAGCGAAGAAGAAACCTGCGAGATAACTTGCAGGAAACTTAGAAGGGGGTTCTGGTGATTTCCCCGAAGATCGTCGCCCTACAAAAAGTTTCGGGATAGATAGCTGCCGCGTTCTATCTTGCGATCTTTCCTGAAACTAGAAGGGTGGCTTGTACGATTGCGGCAGCCAATGGGCCTTCGTTCGCCTAGCGTTTTCGAGTGTCGCCTGCATGACCGATCGCTTGCCGAACCGATCCTTTAGAGTTCGATCCTTTTCGCGGATCAGCGACCACAACGCGTCGGCAGGGACATTCTTTCGCTTCGGGAAGTCCTTCAGGTATTGATCGGCCCAGTAGAGCACCCCAGCCCGAGCCCTGGCTTCCTTCGCGTCGATCAGTGGCCCAGGGTCTTTGCGACTACGCTCCACCCGTTGCGAGCCACCTGTGTCGGATGAGTTAGAGACAGGGCGGAGTTCCCCAACATTGGTGGGCGCGGTTTCACGGTTAGTACAGTTGGTTAATCTATCACGGGCACGTCTCACGGGAGAGCGGCCAGCGAGCCTTTCCAAGGCATCGCGCCAGCCGCTGGATCGCATCCTCGTTTTGGGTGTCTAACAGCTTCCCCATCTTGACTCTGCTCACAAGCAGAATTCTTGTGCGCGGACTTGTCGTTTTATTTTCCATGGTCAGGCTACGCTGCCGCTTGCTCAAACTGCTCCGGGCTGAGATAGCCCAAGGCAGAGTGACGACGGCGCGTGTTGTAAAACAGTTCGATGTACTCAAAGACGCTTTGTCGCGCTTCTTCACGAGTGGCATAGGACTCGTGATAGATCCGCTCCTTCTTCAGCGTGGCGAAGAAGCTTTCCATCATCGCGTTGTCCCAGCAGTTGCCTTTGCGACTCATGCTGCAGGTGATGTTGTGATCCGTCAGCAGGTCCTGAAACGCCCCACTGGCGTACTGACTGCCGCGATCGCTGTGATGCAGCAGCGAGCCGCCCTCGTCGGGACAACGTCGCCCCAAGGCCATCCGCAGCGCATCGATCACCAGGCTCGTTCGCATCAAGTGGCTCATCGACCAGCCAACCACCTTGCGCAAATGCGCGTCGAGCACGACCGCCAGGTACAGCCAGCCCTCCAGCGTCCAGATGTAAGTCAAGTCGGCCAGCCAGACACGATCCGGCGTGTCCTGCTCAAATTCGCGATTGAGCACGTTTTCAGCCAGCGGCAGCGAATGCGCCGAATCGGTCGTGACCTTGTATTTCCTCCTCGTCTTGGCGGCCACACCATGCATGCGCATCAGCCGGGCTACGGTGTTCTCACTACAGCGATTACCACGCGCCACCAGCTCTTCGTGGACGCGCGGACTGCCATACGATTTCATATCTCGGTCCGCGTGAATCGCTTGGATCTCTTCGATTAGTTTCCGATGATGCTGTGACCGTTCGCTTTCCGGTCGGGAGCGCCACGCATAGAAGCCACTGCGCGACACTTCCAGCACCTCGCACATCACCTTAATCGGCCATTCTTCACGATGCTTCTGGATAAACTCGAACCTTAGTTCTTTTCGTTCGCGAAGAAGGCCGCCGCTTTTTTTAAGATGTCGCGCTCCATTCGCAGCCGACGATTCTCGGCCCGCAGCCGTGCGATCTCCATCCGTTCGTCCTCCGTGAGGGTCGTGTCTTCATGCTCCGCTTCGAAACGTTCCTTCCAGGTCCGGAGCAGATTGGGATGGATTCCCAGGTTCCTGGCCGCTTCCGAAATCGACAGCTGCTGATCCAAAACGAGCTTCACGGCCTCGCGTTTGAATTCCTCACTGTGCGTTCGACGTCGTTGCTTCGGTTTCGATTGGGCTTTCCGTTTCGCCATCTGGCTTGCTCCTCAAGAGAATCATACACTCTTGTCTGAGCGCCTACGATTCCTGGGGAACTCCACGATTTATCTAACTTCAGTTTGCTTCCGAAAAGTTTTACATAGGCCACGCTGGCGGCTGTATCGCTCTCACTTCAACGAGTGCTTTACAACCACAGTGACGCGGGGGCGATGGCCACTGCGGTTGCGAAGACTTCGACGAGCCTGCCAACATTTAGTCGCGAACTGGCGGTTGTGATGGCCGACCAGAAGTCGTCAAAGGAGCGTTTTGACGAATTGCCTCTGCCGTCGCCAAAAGACTAGGCTCATCATTCCCAAACCCAGCAGTAGGCCGGACGACGGTTCAGGAACGAATCGGAATTGCGTAATGGGTCTGGTGAGAATCGTCGCACCATGCGTCGCCTGCCAGAAGGCGTTATATGCGGTGCCTGCGAAACCATCGGGTGTTGTGGCCCAATCTGTAGCACCACGCGTTTCGGGTCCTGTCTGCGTCACTATTTCAACAATGAGGTTTCCTTGACTCGGGTCATAGAAGAACGGAGTCGTATACGCATACTCATCGCCAAAGGGATTCGGTCCACCGGCAGGGCCAGAGATGGGATAGTTGAGATCGACGCTACCCTCCAAGACAGTAACTGAACTTTCCCCCAAGTTGATTCCGAAGTTTGGTGAGATGGTACTTAGGTTTGTCGTTGAAAGCGTCACTTTGACGTCATTGAAAGAAGTGGGAACCTCTTCAGACTGGCTCGCGTCTGCACGGTACGCATGCCCGACAAGCCAAGCACCTCCCTCTGGAACGGTGTCGAATCCCGATGCCAGATAGATATGCTGTCTTCGGAAACCAGCGGTTGATACACCAGAGGAATCGTTTCCTTCCCTATTCTCCAAGTGGCTTGGGACGACGACGGTTAATTCCTGTCCAATCGATACGCCGGCTTCCATGTGGATCAAACTGACTGTTACGGCTACCAACACGGCCAATTCGCAAGGAAAACGTTTCATCATCTGGTCCTCCGATCGTGGTCAGAACGCTGGTGACTCTCAACAGAATGTTCATGCCTTCTGCAACTGGATAACTCGGCCCTGCACACAGCGTCGAGCTCGGTTACAGCGTCGCCAGGATAACACGTCGGCAAAATGCCAGTGAAAAGGTGGGGTTTGGCTTTCTCGCGTCGCTGGCCCGTTGGGGCAGCGGTGGTGATATGGTTACAGGCCGCTTCAGCGAGCTGAGGAGACGTCGCCGCGAACAAGAGAAACGATTCGCTGGCGATTCATTTTCGATAGGTGAGGCCAAGCGTCGATGACGGCCTGCAGGTCAGCGTTGGCACCACATGCTGCACCACCCTTGGCGAAAGTCGCCGAATTCGTCGGGGAATCCGATGATGTTCGGTTTCCCCTAGGGGGTACCTTCGACCGCCTCATGGATGGCATCGACAGAAACTCGGTGCCGGTTTCAGGACGCCGATCAGGAACTGCTCTACGGCTTCGCTCGGCGAGACTTGACCGTCGATGACGAACGGCTGAATCCCATGCTGGCGGAGATCTTCCGCGGCACGCCAGCCCATGCCGTAGCTGAGCACGGCGGAACAATCTTTCAGGGCGGCGATGATCCGCGAATGGCTGGGGTGCTGTTTGTGATGGTGGCCGCCGGTCTCGTCACCGCACTCGCCGCGGGCGTGAGCCGTGAACGTATTGGAACGGACCGAACTCGGGCCCGGTGTCCCATCGATGATGTCGAACACGATGAAGGACTGTGACCGGCCAAAGTGGTGAGAAATCGAGACTCCATCGGCGGAAGCGACGGCAATTTTCATGGGTTGCTCCTTGATCCGTTGTTCTGTTTTCGGGTACCGAGGGTCCGGCGTGCTTGGGCGAGCGGAGGGCGTCAGGACGAACGCCCCTTCCGCCGCCGGCGCTGCTGACATTGTCGACCGGTACCCGTGGTAATCGCCGACAATCGCGTCTGCTTGCGATTCGCGGTTTGGCGACCGTCCGATCCCCGACGCTTCGGACGGGAGGAAGACGGGGGCTCAATCCGGTGGAATTGCCTGCTCTGGCAGTGCGGGCAATCCGTCGGACGGCCCGTGCCGATCGGCCGTTGCCAGCACTGACCACAGTCTTCGCACTGGAATTCGCGCTGCGGCGCCACCTCCACAAAGCCCCCCTCGATCCTCAGCGCCCAGCCTTGCGTCAGGGCGCACGCGACTTTGCGGTGGGCCTCGTCCAAGACGCGACCGAACGTCCGACGGGAGATCCCCATCTGCTCGGCTGCTTGCTCTTGGTACAGCCCCTCGACGTCCACCAGCCGGAGGGATTCCAGTTCATCGACGGTGAGAACCGTCTCCTGCAGCGATCTCGTGGGTACGCCGGCCGGCTTGAAGTAGGTGCAGTCCGGCGCAAGGCCCACTCGGCGACATTGCTTTGGTCGTGGCATAGGCGGTGTGTCTCCGAAAGTCTCCGGTGATCGATTATGCGCATATGGGCGTAACTGTCAAGTCGATTCCTCCTCCGCCCGGTTCGTCATCTCCATCTTCCGCGAGCGATTGTCTGCCAGCCCAGCGCCTCGCTCCATCCTCAGCTCAGTCCGATGTTCGCATCCACGACGAACGTGATGTCGCCCCCGTTGGGCAGCCTGTCTCGCTGCGGACCTCGCCTCCGTTGCTTTACGAAAACGAGCAGGATCCGCAGCGCGAAGAAGGTCGCGGAACAGAATGTCCGCCGCAGCAGGTGGATCCGGAGCCGTGGACTGCTGTTGGGATCCGGGGTATCGGGCGGGGAGCAGTGGCCGGGACTTTCCGCGTCTTCCATGTGGACCACGATTCTCGACCGGAAAGCGAAGGTCTCGCGAAATCGAAGAGGCCCCCGGCTTGTCGTTGGATGGGTGACAGATCAGTGTCCGTCGCTACCGGCGCGCGTGGCGTATGCCTGCCAGGTAGCGGCATCGATGTCATCGCTGACGAACCGCATCGAGGTATCGAGCATCAGGACATTGACGCCACCGGAGTGAAAGCTGCGGGCGGTGCGCCAGCCATACGCGGTGTAGAGCAGCGAGGGAGGTCCCGTGACACGTGCCGCCACGCAGTCGAATTCTGGCGAGTTCGGCGTCCAGTAGTGGTTATAGAGCGCCGAGCGGAATTCGCCGTTGGCCCAAGAGAATCCGCGGGGGTCTGCATAATTCCAAAAGGTGGACAGGCGGCAGGATTCTTCCGTCAACGGGATGCGTTTGGCAAACGCGTACGCGAACCGCGGGTCGGCTTCGGTTCGCGGCGTGAGTCGTGGCGTGGGCCTTCCCAGGATACTTTCCGACATCGCGACGGTGTGGCTCAATCCGTCCCTGATTCGTTGGACGGGGGTATGCGAATTGATATAGAAAACGCCGTCCGAATCCATGGGGGAACCGCCGTCACGCCCGGTTCCGGCGCACGCCGCGTAGTTCGTGGGGCCAAAGGCTGGGTGGACCGGCCGCGCCATGTCGCTGGGGCAAAGAAACTCGGGGATCAGCCGTCCGACCGCTTCTCGATTCGCCGGTCGCACTTGGAAGTCCTGTCCGTACAGCGGGATCGAGGTGTCGAGTGCGTTGAAGACGGAGGTCTGTTCCAGGTACGGTGTGAGTTGGGCGAGGGTGGACCAGCGATAAAAATTGTGAGGTGTCATCGGGCTGGCGGGATCCGCTCGGCTGATCGCGCCGGCCGGATACCGCCCCCGGGCGGATTCATAGTTGGTCAACGCAACTCCCAGCTGCCGCAGATTGTTAGTGCATTGCGTGCGGCGAGAGCTGGCACGGGCCGCTTGAATGGCCGGAATCAACAGCACGGCCAGGAGCCCAATGATGGCGATAACCACGAGCAGCTCAATCAGCGTAAAGCCGTCGAGTCGACGCGCGGCGATCGGTTTGTGAACAGGGTCCGGCATCTTTACCCGTTGCGGCCCCAGCCGCGTTTGTTCGATGTGCCCCGAGGCCATCCCGCCGGACAAGTGTGCAACCGTGGCCTCAGCGTTTCTGACCGGACCGGCTCCTGCCACGAAGCCAAAGCGTCGTGCCGATGAGCGCAAGCCCCCCTAGCACGAAGCCGCTCGGTTCCGGGATGGCGATCACGGCCTCCGGCGGACCCATTTCGTAGCCGCCGAACTGGAAGGAAAAGACGATGTCATCCGACGCAAATTCGCCATTTCCATCCCAGTCACCGGTGGCCCAGGTCGAATTGTCCGTCAAGTTGTCTTCGTACTCGCCCACAACAAAAACAGCGACCATGTCGTTGCTGTCGAACTGCCCGTCTAAGTTCGCGTCACCCACGTACGTGTTCTTGAGCGTTTCGATCCAATACAGGCGATCGTCGCCGTTGACCTGTCCATCTTGGTTCAGATCGTAGACTCCACCAGTGTCGCCTTCCCGGACGGCGGAGGTCAACTGATCAATGTCGATCGCCGTCAGGCGGCCGTCTCCGTTGTAGTCGCCCGCCAGGGGGCGAGGCAAGATGGCCGTCGGTTGAAAGTCGGCTCCGCCCTGCAGAAACGGTTCACCAGCGTCGGGAAGTCCATCCTGTAGACGGTAGCGAAATACCGCGCCGGGGAACAGCATGTCGCCGTAGATCGGATCGCCCGGCCGATTGTTTCCGAGGCTTGTGACGAGGAGTTCGTTGTCCGCGGTGACCAAGAGACCGGAGGGGTAGGCGGCCTGCGCGACCGTCTGCGCACCGGTGACCGCTCCCGCCTCGACGTCGAATTTCACAATTCCTTGGCCAAAGAGGCTTGCCACGTAAAGATCGTTGTCTGCATCCAGTGCGATTCCGTTGGCGCCCAGCAGTTGCCCGGGCACTTCGGCGAAGACCCCCGCCAGCGCGAATTCGTTTGTTTCCGGAAGGTACTCGTATTCCAGAACCGAGCCATTGAATGCGTCGTCGGCGAAACTACTGACCAGCAGGTTTCCATCGGGTCCCGCTTCGATATCCGTCCGCCCGGTCACCGGTCCCAGAGCCAGGTCGGGCAACCGGGTCCCGTCGGCTGTAAATCGGGCAATCAGATTCGAGTCTCCCAGGTTCGGTCCCAATTCGCCGACCAGCAAAGCGTCGCTCGGCGGATGGTAGAACAGTCCGGCCGGACCTGTGATGCCGGTGGCGAACGTCTCCAAGAAATCCCCGGTGGCGGCGTCGTAACGGAGCACTCGACCGTCGCCGGTGGTCAAGTCCACACTCGTGACGAACAGGTCGCCTTCAAAACCGATCACCATGGCGCTCGGCATGAAAAGTCCACCGTTCGTCGCGAGGTCGTCGCCTACCAGGTCCCCCAAATATCGGCCGTCCTCGACCGAGTATCGCATCACGCGGTGAGTTGCCCGGTCACTGACCAGATACTCCGGTTCGGTGGCGGTCAGGCGGCAGCACGTGAGGATTACCAGGACGGACGCAGAGTGTTGCAGGATGGCGGGCAGTTGGGACATGCGCATCACGAGGGGCCTATGCAAAGGGAGAAGAGTGGAACGGACGGTCGAAGTCCGGTGGCGTCCAGGGGGTCCCCGTTAATCTAGGCAATTCGCCCGTTTCATGTCAAATGCCCAGCTTTCTGCGGCGGTTGTGAGTTGGTGGGGGGACTGCTAGAATCCGCGTCTTGCGCTCCAACGAGCGAGGTAAAGGGCTGTGTCGTTCGGTCCGAAGGCAAATCGGGACGCGCGACGAAGAGACAATCCTCAAGAGGTCGACGACCGTGAGCAACACGTTGAAAATCGCCGTGATTGGTGGAGATGGAACGGGTCCAGAAGTGACCGCCGAGGCGTTAAAGGTGCTGGGGGCCGTGTCGAAGTTAGAGGGCTTCCGTTACGAGTTGACCGAATTCGATTTTGGCGGTGAGCGATACCTGAAGACCGGGGAAGTGCTGCCCAATGGCGCCGTGGAGGAATTGCGCACCCACGACGCGATCTTCCTGGGGGCGGTTGGACATCCGGACGTGGCCCCTGGAATCCTGGAAAAGGGGCTGCTGCTGGAGTTGCGATTCCAACTGGATCAATACATCAACTTGCGCCCGGTGCAACTTTATCCGGGCGTCGAGACGCCGTTGGCCGGCAAGGGGCCGGATGACATCAATTTCGTCGTTGTTCGGGAAAACACGGAGGATCTTTACGCCGGCGTCGGCGGCTTTCTGAAGAAGTTCACGCCGGACGAAGTCGCCAGCCAAACCGCCGTGTACACGCGGAAAGGCTGTGAGCGATGTATCCGCTGGGCATTTGAATTCACGCGGAAACGGAATAACCCCAAGGGCAAGATGTTGACGCTCGTCGCCAAGACGAATGTGCTGACGTTTGGGCATGACCTGTGGTGGAGAACGTTCGAAGCCGTGGCGAAGGAGTATCCGGACGTGAAGGCGGACTACAACCATGTCGATGCCTGCTGCATGTGGATGGTCAAGAATCCCGAGTATTACGACGTGATTGTGACGACGAATATGTTTGGCGATATCATCACGGATTTGGGAGCCATGATTCAGGGCGGAATGGGCGTCGCTGCCGGAGGCAATATCAATCCCGATGCGGGTGGGACGAGTATGTTCGAACCGATGGGTGGCAGCGCACCGAAGTACACCGGTAAGAATGTGATCAATCCGATCGCCGCGATCAGCGCGATGGCCATGTTGCTCGAACAGTCCGGATATGAAGCGGCCGGCGAGCGCGTGCTGCAGGCCGTTCAGCAGGTTACCGGGACGAAGATGAAGAGCCAGGCGGCCGGCCGCATGGGATGTTCCACGACGGAAGTCGGTGACTTGGTCGTTGCGGCGCTGCAGAACTGACTTCTTGATGTTGGGTGGGGTACCATGGCGAAGTGGTCGGCCACGGAGGATGCTCGGACCGGACCACTCCGAATGATATCGTCCCCTACAAGCCGTACGACCCGTGCGCCCGACGCGTCGTGGCTCCGTCCGGCAGGCACTTGCCTTTTCCGCAAGTCGGATGCTCGGAAGCCCGTACTATCCTGACAACAGGCGGTCCGGCTGTGGATCGACTCCGCCCCGTGATCGATGGGGGCGCCGTCAAGCCGTCCGCGGATGGGCTGCCATCACGGTGGTGGCTGGCGGCCCGAACGCCTGACTGGGGATTTGCATCGGTTTCTGCGAATCCGGCGATTTCTCGGGAATATTCGGTGACCGGTGCGAATCAGTAGAAAGTAGTCCACCAGACGCTCGGCGACTGGGCTGGGTTGTCAAACGTTTTTGCGTATTCTTTGGAGGGTTGAAAAACCATGAAGAAGTTCGGCATGTTGTTGATCTGCGTCAGTCTTTCCACATTCGTCCTGGGGTGCTCCTCCGAGACGCAAACACAGACTGAGCAAGCTGTAGATAGCGCCGTCGAGGACGCGCAGGACGCCGCGGACACAGCGGTTGAGGCGGCGGACGAGGCGGTTGATGCAGCCACTGATGCAGTGGAAGACGCAGTCAACTGAGTTCAAGAGCTACCGCGACAGCCCGACAGCCGTGATCCAGCGGTGTTCCGCCGGGCTCGTCGTGGAGCGAATCGAGCCAGCGTGTTGGCCGCGATGAATCGGCGAACCGAGCTCGATGAATGATCCAGGGTGTTGCTCCCGTAGAAGCGGAAGCAACACCCTTTTTTCTTCCTAGGGGTGGAGCATCTGTCGGCTGCACCGATCGAAGCCCGCGCAGGAGCGGGCATTCGGCGTCGCTCAGGAGACGGGGGGCACTTGTGCCCGCTCCAGTTCGGCCAAGACGGCGGCTTCGCCATCACTAACGCGCTGACCGCCGATGCCGAGGAAGTCGCCCTCCTTGGCCGCCTCTGCGACAGCTTTCGCGATGTCCATCACCCAGGTGCGATAATCCTGGAGTTCCGCGGTGGCTTGTTTCACGGCGAGTAATTGCTGAGCGGATTGAAACCGTTCGACGGCCGCTTGCCGCAATTTGTCCGGTGCCGACGAGGCGCTGGAGAGCGGTACGAGTTCACGGATCGCTGCTTGGCCGGCCTTGATTTCTTCGGCGGCCGATAGCTCTTGCACGAGGACGCTTGTTCCTTGCTGACCGGCATAGGCTTGCTGGCAGGCGACCATTGCTTCCTTCAGTGTTCCCAACAGCCCACTTCGCCCAGCGGAAGCAACCGCCGCGGCGACCAAGTGGGGTGTATCGCGCAGCAGCGACCATTCCTCGGGTCCGAAATCTGACCTCTGTACTGGCATATCTCTAAACCTCCTGCTTGAACTGACGATGTCTTCGAAATCGCATCCGCCATGTCGGCGGTTTCTCCTGCCGCCACAAAGTAGAACACTCCCGTGGCATCGTAGTCTGCGGTTCATCATGTGACCAGTCGGCGCATGCGCCGTAGACCTTCCGACCTTCGACTCGGGAAAGGCGACGCGGTGGCACAAGCAGAACCGCGAGTCGGCTTCCCTTTTGCATCTACTTGTTGGGGCGGACGGCCTCAGATACAACACGGGGCATAGTGGTCCGTTCGGCAGCGGTACGGTGTCGTGGTTTCGTCACTGTTGTGACTGCCAAGAGTCGATGGTTGGCGCGTTGTTCTGCGCGAAAGAAACGGGGGGGACAAAACGATGAATCTAGTTCAGTTGCTACTTAAGCTCCTAAGTGGAAATGTGCTGAGCCAATTGGCAGAATCGCTCGGTTTGGAACGACAAAAGGCAGAAACGGGGATCAAGGCTGTGATTCCCAGTTTGCTGGCGGCCTTGACCGGTTTGACGAGTGCGTCCGGCGGGGCGGACAAGTTGGCGCGGGCGGTGGATGACGCGGATGACAGTCTGTTGGACGAACTGGGAAAAGTGTTTGGCGGCGGCGCATCGTTTGCCGACAAGGGGGCGGGGATCTTAGGATCGTTACTCGGTTCCGGTACGGTCGGCGATCTGGCGGGGGCCATTGGTCGGGTTGCCGGCTTGAGTGGCGGTGCCTCCAAATCGATGTTGGGCATGCTCGTTCCCGTCGTGTTGGGGATGTTAAAGAAGCACAAGCAGGAAAACCAGTTGGACGCGGGCGGCTTGGCCGAATTGTTGAAGGGTCAGCGAGCAAATATTTCGAGTGCGATGCCAAAGGAGCTGGGCACGGCGCTGGCCAATTTGCAGGGCTTGACCGGAGTATCCGACTGGGTGAACGATGCCGCAGCATCGGCGGGGAAGGTGGCCAGCGCTTCGCATGTGGCGACTCCGACTACGCCTCCTGCGAATGGCTCGAAGTGGTTCTGGCCATTGCTCGCCGCGCTGCTGTTGCTTGGCCTGCTGTGGTACTTCTGGCCCAAGAACGAAGCGGTCGAAGTCGAGCCCCAAGTGCCGGGAGTAACCGGCGTGGAGTTGACCGCTCCGGCCGTGACACGCGACATTACGGATCTGTTCGCGCAAGCGACTGCCGACTTCAACGGGATCACCGACGCGGCGTCGGCCGAAGCTGCTCTGCCGCGGCTGCGGGAACTTCCTGGCCGTTTTGAACAGGTGGCCAGTGATGTCGCGCTGATTCCGGAAGCCGAACGTGGTCCGTTGATGACTCTTTGGAACGAGAGTATCGCCACGTTGAAACGCCTGATCGATACGGTTTCGGCGCTGCCCGGAGTACGGACGGTACTCGAGCCGGTCGTGGAGCAGCTGATGCAGACGCTGAATCAAGGATGAGGCGGGCTGTTGCTGCACGGATTGGCATGATCCCTGCGGTCGCGTAAGCCGTTGAGCGTCATTGGCGCTCGTGGCAGACATCACAGTCGGGTGGTTGTGCGAGGCGAGGCCTCGCGGGACCACCCGTTTTTCTTTTCCGAGTGACCCTCGCTGGGCTCGAGGTGACGGAATGTCACGATTATCCGACTTCCGGCAGCTTCTGTCCCGCCGTTTGTTGCGGTTTCCTCGCGTTGGGACTGCGCCGCGACGGTCGATAGGTCGTATACGGATTGCGAAGTTCACACAAGGAGGAGTTCATGCGATACACCACAAGCCGGCTGTTCGGGGGCCTCGCGATTGTGTTTTTTATGGTCCCGTCCCTTGTTTGGGGCCAGAGTTACGGGATTGAGCTCCACAACACGACCACGCCGGCGGCGGGAGCCATGGGCGGTACCAGTGTGGCGCGGCCGCAGGATGTGATGGCTTCGATTCATGCGAACCCCGCTTCGCTGACGCAATTCGAGGGCACGCATTTCTTAGTCGGGGGGGCTTGGTCGGAGCCCACGTACAATTTGGCCCATGCGGGTGGATTCCTGCCAGGTCTCGGCCCGTTCGCGGCCAAGTCGGAATCAGAGGGCACCGCTTTAGGCGGCTTTGGCTTGGCGCAGGATCTGCGTGCCTTGGGCATCCCGGCCACGGCCGGTATCAGCCTGGCCGCCTCCGCCGGTGCGGGACTCAGTTTTCGCGACGTTCCGGAAAGCCGTGGGACCGGCACCACGATCTCATTCTTGCAGATCACGAATGCCCTGGGTGTCGATTTAACGGATCGATTGTCCATCGGTGCTGCGCTGTCGCTGGGAACGGGCGCGATGGATCCGCCCTTCGTGGGGATCGGAGCGAACACGGTGGACTACGCTCTCCGCGGAGCGCTCGGCCTGAATTACGAGTTGGGATGCTGTACCGACCTCGGGTTCTACTATCAGACCAAGCAGTGCTACAACTTCGACGACGTCATCAGTCTGGAATTGCCCGGCGGGGGTTACGGGGTCGTGCAGGACATCGATGCAGACTTACCGAGCAACTTCGGTTTGGGGATTGCCAATCGATCTCTGATGGATGGCCGGCTCCTGGTAGCGGCGGATGTGCTCTACAAGAACTGGGACGAAGCCGCCCTGTTCGGGGCCCTGTACAACGATCAATGGGTCCTACAGATGGGTGCGCAATACAGCATGTCGCCGCGCGTGCGGCTTCGTCTAGGCTACGCCTACGCGGAGAACCCAATCGACCCGAATCCGGGCTCGTCGGCGGGTGGTATTGCACCTCCGGGAGCGGTGAACGCGATCCAGTACATTCAAGGCACGCTTGCGGTGACCAATCCACACCGGCTCACAGGAGGCGTGGGGGTTCGTGATGCCCTGCCCGGAATTGACCTCGACTTTATGGGCGGCGGAATGTTCGAATCATCCGAACAGCTCGGCGACCTGACCGCTGCTTCGGTGGAAAGCTACTGGGTTGGTGCCGGTGTGACCTGGCGATTCGGTCGGGGGAGCTGTCGACGGCTACCGGCACCGGATCGTTGGTGATCGGAGCGTCATCCAAAACTGACCGGCGGATGGCTTTGAGGAATCATGAACATACGCTATCGACTCCTGATTGTGTGCGCGATCATCGTGTGGACGTCGGCCTCGGTGACGTCGGCCGCCCCTCCTTGCGGTCGGTGTTCCCACCGGGCGGGGGAAGAGGAACCGTTCTTCCTGTTCCTGGACGACTTCTGTCATCCGCACTGCGCACGGGACCCGTATGAAGAGCGAATCGAGACCGAACGGCACGACTTTACGCAGTCGACGAAGACCGTTGGACGGGGCGTTGTCCAGCTCGAAGGCGGTTACTCCTACTTTCACAAATCGAACGAAGAAGATACGGAAAACTCCCATACTACGCCCGAACTGTTCCTGCGAGTGGGGCTCACCGAAGACATCGAGTTCCGCGTGCGTTGGAACTACGCGTGGCGATTCATTGACGAAGAAGACAACGTGGATGGCGCCGAGGATTTTCGCTGGAGCCTCAAATTGGGCATCACCGAACAACGTGGTTTCCGACCCGAAAGCGCGCTGGAAGTCCGTTCGACCGCCCCGACGGGTGGATCTGCTTGGTCTACCGAACGCGTTGAGTTCGGTCTCGACTACATCTACGGTTGGGAGATCACCGAAACGACGTCGCTCTACGGTTCTACCGGATTCGGCTCCAATGCACTTGGCGATTTTGGGTACCTGCCCGAGGAGCCGGCGGCTGATCGGTTTATGGCGTGGTCTCAATCCGTTGCCCTCGGCTGCGAGCTTTCGGAACGGAACACCTTGTATTCCGAATTCTTTGGCATCTTCACCAGCGGGTTGGAAGACAACGTGTCGCCCGTTCTGTTCAACATCGGGATTGACCACTACGTGACAGACGACGTGATCGTTGATTTTCGTGTCGGAATGGGACTGAACCAGGACGCCGATGATTTCTTCGCCGGGGTCGGAGGTGGCTGCCGCTTCTGATGCAGAAAGTCCGTTGCCGGCGATACGCGGGCCGTGCTGGAACGGCCGAGACGCGCGATTTGCCGAAAGGATCCCGCAAATTCGGCGGCACTCCCGGGTGTGTTGTTTCCCCAACGCGTGGGGAGCTGGAGCGAGCGCCCCGCGGCGAGTGCAGGTCGCGCGGACCGGCGGCGCTTGCGCGAGGTTTCTTTCAAGCCGGAAGGGCGACGAGGCGCTACCGGGAAACGCTTCGCGCTGTCACCCAACGTGCGGGCCCGTCCGCTCCGATCTTGACGCAGCACGCTTAGCCGCGCGTGACTTCGAACCGATACTCTCCGCTGCCGACCGACAGTTCGATCTGCTGATCGTTCCTGCTTCGCAGTTTGACACCCTTCGCGTCGGGCAACTCGCGACCGCCTTCACGTACCACGGCGTTGGGATCGCCGGGGAGGATGACCGTTGCCGAGGTATTGGGTGGTATGGTCACATCGAGCGTGAATCGGGCTGCCTCCTGCTTCCACGCCACGGCGACCGGTCCGTGGATCGAAACGTAGCGGGCCCGGACCCAATCGATGGGAGAATGCTGCGGGTTACTGTCCGGGGATGGTGGTTGCGGTGCGATTCGCAAACGCTGAAACCCCGCCGTCTCGGTGTCGATGCCGGCAAGCGTCGAGAACATCCACTCACAAACGGCGCCGAACGCGTAGTGAGAAAACGAATTCATGGAGGCATTGTGGCGACCAAACCCGTCTTCCTTCGTATAACTGTCCCAGCGCTCCCAGATCGTGGTTGCACCCTGTTCCACTTCATATCCCCAAGACGGGAACTCGCGACTCTGCAACAAACGCACTGCGAGGTCATGATGTCCGACCGAAGACAGGACGGGTAATAACGGACGAGTGCCGAGGAAGCCGGTTGCCATTCGGTGACCGTTGTCGCGAATCTTGGCGGCCAGTCGGTCGGCCGAGGCTTGACGCAGCGCCGGTGGAATCAGGTCGGCAAACAATGCCAGACAGTAGGCGGTCTGCGTATCGACCGTGATTTGACCGTTCGGTTGGACGTACTTCGTCGCAAACGCCTGATTAATCTTTTCACGCAACTGGCGGTAATGTGCCGCATCCGACGGGTGATCAATCACGGCCGCCATTTCTGCCATCAGTTGGCTGCAGTACGCAAAAAAGACGGTGTCGATGTAATCGAGCGGCGTGGTTTCGTCGACCGCGAGCCAGTCGCCCCAGTTGTTTCCGTGGACGATTCCCAGATAGTCCTGGCTCGTTCGTTCGCGCCAGCGCATGAATCGCGTCATGGGCTTCCAGCAGCGTCGAATGATCTCCTGGTCGCCGTAGACTCGGTAGATCGTCCATGGACAAATTACCCCCGCGTCGCACCAAGCCGTGCCGAAATCCCAGCCATGTTGGAAAGGGTAGGGGGCGTACCCGGGGAACGTCCCACTCGGGCGCTGGGATTCCATGAGTTCGCGGAGCCATTTCGTGTAGAACGCCGCGACATCTGCGTTGTACGTCGCCGTTCTCACGTACGCCTGCGCGTCACCGGTCCAGCCAAAACGTTCGTCACGTTGCGGGCAGTCGGTTGGCAGATCGATAAAATTTGCTCGCTGCGTCCAAACGACATTCTGAAACAAGCGATTGACGACGGCATCGGAACACTCGAAATGGCTGGTAAGCGGCGTGTCCGAATGCAGCACGATTCCCGTAATCGCCTCCGAAGTTGGCTTTCCGGGATAGCCGGTTACTTCGACATACTGAAAACCGTGAAACGTGAACCGTGGCGTGAATGTTTCGCCCGCTGGATCGCCTCGCAGAACGTATTCATCGATTGCTCGGGCCTTGCGCAAGTTCTCTGTCATGAGCCGCCCATCCGGGTGCAGCATTTCACCGTAGCGCAATCGAATGCGCGTTCCCTTCGGTCCCTTCACTCGCAACCGCACGATACCGGCGAAGTTTTGGCCGAGGTTGAAGATGTACACACCGTCCTGAGGCGAGCTGATGGATACCGGTTGCATTTCTTCCATGGGGCGGACGGGAACGCCGGGAAAGGCTTCCAGTCGCGGCGGACGACGGAATCCCAGATCGATCGGGCGAGATTCGATGCTTGGCGCGCCGCCCGAAGCCGGGTTGCGAAACTCGTAGAAGTTGGCTTGCGGGTGTCCGTTTTCCGTAGCGCGGATCGCCGGTTGCCATTCGCGATCGTCGAATCCGGGTTGATTCCAGCCGGGGAATTCGCGGCGTGCGTCGTAGGATTCGCCCATCAGGAAGTCGGCTTCCCGGATGGGGCCTTCGCCGCTCACTTTCCAACTCCTATCTGTGCAAACCACTTCCCGCGCACCATCGTCGTATTCCACCTCCAATTGGCCCATCCAACTCGGAGTCTTGCCATAGCTGTATCGCCCGATTTGCTCGGTTCCGATTTGCGTCAGCAGACCGAAGCCAAGATAGCCACTGTACCAACCATCCGCGACGTAGGCGCCGAGTGCGTTTTCTCCCTCCACCAACAATGGTGTGACGTCATACGTGTTGAAGTAGGCCCGCTGGTGGTAGTCGGTCCAGCCGGGAGCAAACAGGGCATCACCCACACGTTGGCCGTTGATCGATAGTTCATAGATGCCCAAGGCCGTGGCGTACCAAGTGGCACGCCGCACCTTGCGCGCTGCGCGAAACGTCTTGCGATACTGGCGCGCTGCAGGCAAGAACAGTTGATCGCGATCCTGAAAGACCGGTGTGTCGTCGCGATAGCTGATATACTCCGCCTGCCAGTCCGTCGGTTTGAGCAATCCCATGGACCAGTGTGCCATTTCACTGAAGGCGGTCGGTTCGCCATTCTCGTCCCAGGCTCGGACTTGCCAGTAACACTGGTCGCGCGATGCCAACGCGCGACCCGCGTAAGAAATGTTGACGGTTTGGTCGCTGGTCACGCGACCGCTGTCCCAGAGATCGGCTGTTCCATCCCGCAACAGCTCAGGCGACGAAGCCACCTGAATTCGATAGCCTGATTGCTTCCACGATCGTTCGTCGGTCTCCACGATCCAACTCAGTCGCGGGCAGCTTGCGTCGATACCCAGCGGATTGACTCGGTATTCACACCGCAGACGAGACAATTTGGCGGGGGCTGCGGCCAGTGGTGAAATCCCGCCGAGCAGCGACAGCAACCCAAGTAATGCGAGAAATCTACCGTACCGCGCGGGGAATAGCTTTGAATTCAACATGTAGAGGACTCCTTGTAGAAATATCCGCGAGCGTCCGTCAGCTTACCCGGAATGGAAGAGCGAGGGGACGGGTGGAGACGCGGTGACCGACCAGCGGTGGCTTGGCGAATCGCCTCGGTTGTCGTACGATCCGTCGAAGCCGGATGGGCGCTGTGTTTCGCTTGGAGGAGTCGTTGGCCTTGTCCCTCGCGATCTCGTATGTGGATCTTGTCGTGTTGGTGTTCTATCTGATCGCCGTGGTGGCGATTGGAGTCATCGTGGGACGCGGGTCCCAGGATCTGTCCGCCTACTTGCTGGGGGATCGTCACCTGCCGTGGTACGCGATTCTCGGGTCGATCGTGGCAACGGAGACGAGCACGGCGACATTTTTGAGCGTCCCCGGGATGTCGTTTGATCCCGAGCGAGGCGACCTGCGGTTCCTGCAATTGGCCTTGGGGTTTGTCGTCGGCCGTGTGCTGATCGTGTGGCTGTTGCTGCCGTGGTATTTTCGCGGAGACCTGTTTACAGCCTATCAGGTTCTTGAGCAACGATTCGGTGGCGCGACGAAACGGGTCGCTTCCGTTGTCTTTCTTGTGACCCGCAACCTGGGGGATGGTCTGCGTCTGTTTCTGACCGCCATTGTCCTGGAAAAGGTGGCCGGGTTCCCGCTGCCGGTCTGCATTGTGGTGATCGGCGTCGCGACGATCTTCTACACGTTCTTCGGAGGAATGAAGGCGGTCGTGTGGAACGACTGCCTGCAGTTTGTCGTGTACATGCTCGGCGGTCTTGTGGCCGGTGCGATCATTCTGCAGAAACTGCCCGGCGGTTGGGCGGACGTTGTGTCCTTTGGCACGCTGCACCAAAAGTTTCGCATCCTGGACTTCCACTGGGCGTGGGACGATCCGTATACCTTCTGGGCTGGTCTGGTGGGCGGTACCTTCCTCACGCTTGGCACGCACGGGACCGACCAGATGATGGTGCAACGCTACCTGGCAGCGCGGTCGCTGCGAGACGCGGGGCGGGCATTGATCTTGAGCGGAGGAGTCGTGCTGGTCCAGTTCACTCTGTTCTTGTTGCTGGGGGTCGGTTTAGCGACCTTCTACGCGATCTATCCACCGTCGACCGCGTTCGCGACAAATGACCATGTGTTCGCCAGTTTTATTGTCCAGCACCTGCCGGTCGGCGTGGGGTTGATCGGCGTCGTGTTAGCCGCCGTCTTTGCGGCTGCGATGTCGACCCTATCCAGTTCGCTGAACTCGTCGGCCGCTTCCGCCGTAAATGACCTCTATGCGCCGCTGTGGAAAAAGCCGATCGGTTCGACTCACCTGCTGCGAGCCAGTCGTCTGTTTACCGTCGTCTTCGGGATCGTGCAGATCGGAGTGGGAATTGCCGCGCGGAATTTCACGCAGAGTGTCGTGAATGATGCCCTGGCGATTGCCGGGTTCTCGGCGGGTTTACTACTCGGAGTCTTTGCCTTGGGGGTTTTCTTGCCAAAAGCGGGGCAACGTTCCGCGTTAGGGGGACTGATCGTGGGCCTGGCCTGCCTGATCGCCGTGAAGTTCGGCCTGCCCCTGCTCGACTCGGAGTTCGTTGTCGCCTGGCCGTGGTTTCCGGCGATTGGATCGATCAGCACATTCCTGGCCGGATGGCTTTTGATCGAACGAGATTTGGCTGGCCTCGGCCGCGAAGATTCGTAAGAGGAGACGGAATTTCTGCCGTCAAGCGAAAGGAGCCAGGATGTCCGCGCCACGACAGCGCGAGAGAGTGCGCACGGGGTTGGAGCGATGTCTTGACGATCCGCGGGAGGTGATCGGGGATGCACGCTTCGGCCTGCTGGTGAACCAGGCCTCCGTGGACCCACAGTTCCGACACACGTGCGACCGTCTCGCCGAAGCGCTGCCAGGGCAATTGGCGGCGGTGTTCACGCCGCAGCACGGTCTGTGGGGCGCGCAGCAAGCCAACATGGTGGAAACACCGCACGGTCGCCACCCGCGCTGGGATGTCCCCGTGTACAGCCTGTATAGCGACACACGACGTCCGACGGCGTCGATGCTCGATTCGCTGGAACTGCTGGTTGTCGACCTGCAGGATGTGGGAACCCGAGTCTACACCTACATCTGGACCGTGATTTATTGCCTGGAGGCTTGCGCGGAGGCGGGCGTGCCGGTGCTGATTCTCGATCGCCCCAATCCGCTGGGCGGCGTTGTGGTGGAGGGGCCGTTACTGGAACCGGAATGGACCAGCTTCGTCGGCTTGATGTCGATTCCGATGCGGCACGGACTGACGGTGGGCGAACTTGCCGGTTGGGCCCGACGCGAGCGCCACCTGCCTGTTTCCCTGGAAGTCTGTCGCATGGACGGCTGGCGGCGATCGATGCTGTTTCCCGAGACCGGTTTGCCTTGGGTTCCGCCTTCGCCCAACATGCCGCGTTTTGAAACCGCCCTCCTTTACCCCGGGCAAGTGCTTCTGGAGGGGACCCAACTGTCGGAAGGTCGGGGCACGACACAACCGTTTGAACTGGTCGGTGCGCCGTTCCTGTCATCCGCCCGACTGACCGAGGAACTTCGGCAGCTTCCCTTGGTCGGGTTGGCGGTGCGTCCGGTCCATTTCCAGCCAACCTTCGACAAATGGGCCGGTGTCGGCTGCCACGGTATTGCCCTGCACGTGGTGGAACCGGAGAACGTTCGATCGTATCCGATGACCGTGGCTTTGCTGACTTTGGTCCGCACCCACTGGCCCGCTGCACCGCTCTGGCGACCGCCGCCCTACGAGTATGAAATGGAGAAGATGCCGATCGATCTATTGCACGGCAATCCCCAGTTGCGACGGCGACTGGATGCGGGCGACGTGTCCTGGGCCGAAGTGGAGAAGCTCAGCCGCCGTCGACGCGAAGACTTGGTGGTCTCGCGTCGCGCCGGCGCTACTGTACGATTAGAGCGTCGGGTGCGATCATTCGCAGAGATCTTCGTCCAATACGGCGTCGATCAGTCCGTTCAGCTCCGACATCGAGACATCCAGAATACTCGCGGCGATGGCGAACAGCCGTTTCTGCTCCTCGGCCATGTGCCCGTCGGCCGCCATCACGCGAATCAATTCCTTCAGCAGCTCCGTGCGTTCCGAGGCACTTTCGGGAATCGTCAGTTCCGCGTTGCCGTCAATCGCGTCCTGAATCGCCCCCTCGAACTGCTCGTCCGTAATGCCCCACTCCGCGGCCCGGTGAGAAAGCAGACGCAATTCCGCCTCGCTCATTCGTCCATCTACGGCTGCCATCAACAAGAGATTGCGAAATAAGTCGGATTGGCTCATGTTTCTGCTCTCCCCCAGCATCGCGAGCGGCCCGTCAGAATGGCCGAACTCCACTCTATCATCGCTTCGTCGTGGAAACAGCTAGAGATCTTCCGGTTTCAGCCAGGAAACGCGGAGTTTCCCGCGGGCTTCGGTCGACAAGAGATCTTGTCTGCCTGCCCATCGCACGATTTTTCTTGCCAATTGCTTGCGGAAAAATGGGGGCCAGCCGTCACGACGCGCGTGCTCCGATCCGTCTCCACGAACCGAGTAACCGTCCGTTACGTATTCGTAACAGTTCTCCCTTCTTGCCCGTCATGAAAAAGGAAGACAATTTGATCCGAGGTTCTTGGAAACTGACGCGAGTTGCCGGCATTGATCTGTCCGTGCATTGGTCCTTCGTTCTGCTGCTGATTTGGGTGCTCTTCTCGACGCTTTCTGCCAGCGGTCCGACGCAAGCCCTAAGTGAAGTGCTCTTTGTCGTTCTGCTGTTCGGTTGCGTCGTTCTGCACGAGTTGGGGCACGCTCTGGCAGCGCGCCTCTACGGAATTCCCACGCACGGTATCACCTTACTGCCGATCGGTGGCGTGGCCCAATTGGATCGCATTCCGCGGAATCCGTTCCAGGAACTCGTGATCGCCGTGGCTGGACCAGCGGTGAACGTGGTCATTGCAGCCGTGTTGATCCCCGTCGTGGCCACCTTGTATGGCATCGGGCAAATCACCCCCTGGGCACTGGTGGGAGGTGGGTTTGTGGCCCGCCTGTTGCTCGTGAATCTGGTGCTGGTGGCCTTTAATTTGATCCCGGCATTTCCCATGGACGGCGGACGTGTGCTGCGCGCCTTTCTCGCCCTAGGAACCGACTATTCCTCGGCCACGCGCTGGGCCGTGCGGATCGGGCAGACGATGGCCGTCGTACTCGGGGTCGGGGGATTTCTGACGCTTCAGAACCCGCTGCTGCTACTGATGGCGACCTTCCTTGTATTCGCAGCGGAAAGCGAATTGCGGCAGGCTTTGCTTGCCGGCACAGTCGCGGCGGGGCGGCTTGTCCCGACGACCGATGCGAACATCGTTCCCGCTCGCTTGGTCCGTGAGATGGCACCCACCGAACGCCAGATCGTGATCCAGAATCCGTCGTCAGGCGGCCGACCTGCCTGCGTAGTGGAGTGGGTCGTCATTCCCGACAGGACTCCCGCGCAGCCATAGGAATGAGCGGCTCGCGGGGGCCGATCTCGACCGGTGTGAGCAGGGGGTGTGCGAGCAGATGATGTCGAAACGAAGTAGTGAATCCGCGTTATCGAGTCGCCGGTCGCGCGACCTGTTCCCGATAACCTGCTCGCACACCCCCTGATCACGTTCTCCGATCGCAGCCGGCGAGAAAAGAAAAAGGGGCCTTTGACGTGCCAATCCCACTTGGCAAAACTGAACGGTTAGGGGCAATGTAACCGTCCTGTGTACCGATCGTCAAAGGCCCCACGGGCCAGTTGCCAGGGCGGTCACCCGCCTGGCGAAATGCAGTAGAATGCATTCCGCGTGCCAGATCTTGAATTGAGACGAAATGAATCCGGTGCGTGTGTCGCAAGTTGTTTTCATTATGTGACTTAAGTGTTTCGGTGCAGGTTTCGTTGGAGCGGAGGCGGCCGTCAGGCTGGGGGCTGGGGGCAGAGCGAATCGATACGTTATCTGCCCATGGTGTTGCAAGATGCAGTAGCAGCGGCCCGTCGCCCGCGGAAGTGGCCGCTTGTGTCTCATTTTGAGAAGACGGGCGGGCCCGGCGGGGATCCAGCGGGCTTCGAACACATCCTGGTGACCACATCCCGCCGAACGGACCAAGCTAACGTTTGCCCTTAACAGAGCGGAGAGATCGGCTGTGAATAATCCGGCAGTGGTCGGGCCTTACGAGGTGGGTCGGCAGTGTTCCTTGCTGGTCATCGCCGGTCCGTGCGTTCTGGAAAACGATGAGTTGACGCTACGGACGGCCGAGAAGCTGCGCGAGTTGGCAGGCCTGATGCCGATCCACCTCGTCTTTAAAGCGTCTTTCGACAAGGCGAATCGGACCAGTGTGGAGTCCTATCGCGGGCCCGGCCTGCAAAGAGGCTTGGCGATGCTGGAACGCGTCAAACGCGAACTGGCGATTCCGGTCACAACCGATCTGCACCTGCCCGAGCAGGCAGGTCCGGCGGCCGAGGTCTGCGATCTGCTACAGATCCCGGCGTTTCTGGCGCGACAGACGGACTTGTTGTTAGCGGCGGCAGCGACGGGGCGACCCGTGAACGTGAAGAAGGGACAGTTCATGGCGCCGGGCGACATGCGTCACGTGGTTGCGAAACTGGAATCGGCGGGGTGTCATAACGTGCTATTGTGCGAACGGGGAACCTTTTTTGGCTATGGTGAGTTGGTCAACGATTTCCGAGGGCTAGTTCAAATGCGGCAGTTGGGGACACCGGTCGTGTTTGACGCAACACACAGCGTGCAGCAGCCGGGGGGACTTGGAACGGCAACCGGCGGCAACCGAAGGATGGTCGCGCCGTTGGCTCGGGCCGCCGTCGCCGTGGGAATTGACGGTCTGTTTTTTGAAACGCATCCTGATCCGGCGGCGTCCCCCAGTGACGGGGCCAACCTGGTTTCGTTGGATCAGGTTGAGAATCTGCTTCGACAGGTGTTGGCGATTCGTGAGGCGCTATTTGAGGATGCCTGAGCATCTCTTGGTGGTCGTGCTTGTTGGCGAACGGACCTCCGGCACCAACTCGCAGCATGGCATCCCGGAAACTTTTCCTTTTTGATCGCGACCAAGGGGTGCGGTTCCGTCCAGAGGAGTGATGGTTGTGAGCGGATCGAACGCGGCGCATACGTTGGTGCCCCTGGGCACGCGTGGTTGCCCGACTTCATCGGGAAGTCCCGCCGACGGCGCGGTTGCGGCGGTAGGTCGCGGTGGCCGGATGCGGCGCGTGTCGTGCGTTTGCTTAGGGGCGGTCGCCCGTCCCACGTCCATCGCTTCGTTCGTGTTCCGGTGCGCCGTGCTCGTTCTACTGATCGGCTGCGGAACTTCTGAGCCGCTAGAAATGGCGACCGAGCCGATCAACCTCGTGGATCAACAGCGGCGCAGCGATCTGCGGCAAGGACTCGATTTCCTCCATCGACTGGACGAATTCAATGCCACGCAAGCGCAGGATAAAATCCGTTACCATCTGCAACAGTGGATGAAGAAACAGCGACCTCATTCGGAATGGATTGCCGACCCCCTTGCCCGCCGACTCCCGCAACGTTTTCAACCGCTGATATCCGAAGAACGGCTTGCGCGGTTGGAGTTGGAATCGTATGACGTGCAGATGCTGCAAGAAGCTGTCTGGCTTCGCGACATCGCACGATCCGTGGTGCGGCGGCAAACGATCGCACCAGATGTCCAGCGATGGATCGATGCGACCGCGTCGACCGTCGATGCGGAACGTAGAAGCGATCTGGCTCACGCGCTGCTGTTGTTCGATTGGGTCGTGCGCAATCTGCAACTCGAGAAGATCCAGCCGGATGGCAAGCAGCGGTTCGACTCGGATTTGATATTGCAGGCGTGGGAATCGTTGCTGATGGGACGGGGAACGCTGGAGGAGAAATCTCGCGTGTTTCTGCTGCTGGCGCGGCAAATGGGACTGGCCGTGACGATGTTGGGGATTGACACCCCCGACGCCGCCGAAGCTCCTCGTCCGTGGCTGCCGGCCGTGTTGTTGGGGGATCAGCTTTTTCTGCTGGAGATGCGGCTCGGATTACCGATAGAAGGTCCCGACGAGCATACAGTGGCGACGCTCGATCAGGTGCTCGATCAGCCGGAGCTCTTGCAGCGGATGTCCTTGGATGGCAATTACGCGGTGGGATCGGACGACCTGCGTTCGCTCGTCGCCATGTTGGATGCGACGCCGGGCTACCTGTCGCAACGGATGCGGGTCCTCGAAACGGCCCTGCTCGGCGATCAAAAGATGGTGCTCACGACCGCTCCCTCTACCCTATCGACGACGCTACGACGTTGCCGGGGGATCAGCCGCGTCCAGATCTGGCCGATGCCCTACGAAGCCTTCGAACAGCGTGCGACGCTCACTTCGCAGTCACCGCGGATTCAGGGATTGGCTCGCGAGCACACGCTGTTCGACCGTCGCACGCCGCTGATGCGAGCCAGGCAGATGCATTTTCGAGGGCAGTTCGCGCCCGAGGACGAGAGGCCTGGGGCGCGGGCGTTGTACCTGGAATGTCGCACGCCGGAGGCCCAGATTCAACAGATCGTCCAGGCATTGCGCGAGCGGACGGGCGATGCCGCCGCTGGCACGGAGGAGGATGCTAGAAACCAAGCGGGGACGTTCGAGTTCCTGATGACGCGGACGAAGCAGAACGCGAGTTATTGGCTGGGATTGCTCGCCTTCGAAGAAGGACAGTACCAGGTGTGCGATTGACTATTTCGAAAAACGCCTGCTGCTGCCGGATGCCGCGGGAATCTGGACCGCGGGCGCCCAGTACAACCTCGGGCGTGCACAGGAGGCTCTGGGGTGGCAAAGCGACGATCGCGAACAGCTGCGGCGGGCGCAACAATCCTATCGGTTGGTGGATGACTCCCCGCTGCGCGATGGCTGCCAGCTGCGTGGTCGCCAGTTGGATGAGGACCTGGACCCGAGCGGCTGATCGGCCCTATCACTTCCAAGCGAAATCCGATCCGGTGAGTCGCTCGTACGCCTCGATGTACTTGGAGCGCGTCTTGCGAATGATCTCCTCGGGCAGCGGCGGCGGCGTGCTGTTCTTGTCCCAAGTGGTCGTTTCGAGCCAGTCCCGCACGAACTGCTTGTCAAAGGACGGTTGGCTGCTGCCTACCTGGTACTGGTCGGCAGGCCAGAAACGAGAACTGTCTGGTGTCAGTACTTCATCGATCAGAATCAGTCGATCCTCGAATCGGCCCCATTCGAACTTCGTGTCGGCAATGATGATTCCCTTTTCCCGCGCGTATTGGGCACCCTGGTTGTAAATTGCCAGGCTCCGTTGCCGAAGTTCTTCCGCCACATCGGCCCCCACTACCTTCACCATCTGTTCGAAGGAGATGTTCTCGTCATGACCCGTCTCCGCTTTCGTCGCGGGGGTGAAAATCGGTTCCTCAAACCGAGCCGATTGCTGCAAGCCCTTCGGCAGCGAAATGCCGCAGACGGAACCGGTCTGTTGATACTCCTTCCAGCCGGAACCCACGAGGTATCCTCGAACGACACATTCAATGGGGACGACTTCCGACTTGCGTACCAACATCGTCCGACCTTCCAAGGCGCCGCGGTCCGCCCCGTCTGGCAAGTCCATCTGCGATAAGTCGGTCGACAATACGTGGTTCTCCTCCGGCAGACGCTGGAACCAGAACGAGCTGATTTGCGTCAACACCCGGCCTTTGTCGGGGATTCCGGTCGGCAGGACGTAGTCGAACGCACTAATGCGGTCCGTGCTGACCATCAGCATCTGTTGTCCCAGATCGTACATGTCACGAACCTTGCCACGGCGGACCTTCAGGTTGGGGAGAGACGTCTGCAGCAAGGCCGATTCGTTCATGATTTTTTCCTTCTGGTCAGCGTGCGATGAGGACAAACCGCCGGAGTATAACAAAGGGCCCTTTGCGATGGCTACCGCCCCCGGGAGCGTTCCACGGGCGGAAGCTGCGCGACAAGAAAAGGGAACGCGGAGGACGCGGATGCGGCGGCGGAGGCGGATGACGACATCGAGCCGTTGAGCCGGAATCACTAACACGAGAGCAAGGAAGGGCGGAGAACGCGGATCCGTGTTCATGGGGCGGTCGGGAAATGTCTTCGGGCTGCCGTTTTCCCGGCCGATTCAATTGTGGTACGCTGATCGGCGTGCGTTGCCCGTGGCGGGAGCGGCAGCCGGTGTTGGCTTGACGGACGGACGATCGCACGATCCTTGACCACGGTCCCCCATGGGCACGATTGTTTTTCTGACGCCGTCTCGCCGTTTTCTGACGCCCGCGGCCGTCGACTGTGCCTACATGGTTGGCTCCGACGGGATTCCCTGGGAGACGAAAACGGCAGCCGTAGATGACCGGCTGATCGTCACGCGAGCGACGCAGGAATCCGGGCGATTTGTGATTCCCTGGGTTTTCCCCGACGGTCGCTGCATGGCGCTTTCGACGGCGACGCTGCTTGCATCCGACGAGCCCTATCACTTGGCGTTGGAATTGAGTCGCGGAACGCTGAACTATTTCCAGAGCCAATTGGCTTTATGGGAGTCACGAGGGCTGCCGGTCCGCGACGACGCCCGGCAGCAATTGCAGCAGGCGTTGAGACATTTTGTGAATGCTTCCCTCAGTCAATCGGATCGGCGGCGATGTGCGACGGAAGCGGAAGCCGCACTGCAAATCGTCCTGACGCTGATGGATCAGTTCAGTCGCGACGTTGTTGCTTTTGGCGGCTCTAATGGTGCCGTGTCGACCGTGCCTGGATTATGGGGGTTCAGTCTTCGCGACCCGTTGGAGATCCCGCATCTCCCCTCCGTCTCGGGGGCACCGTGGAACTCCTGTCTAGTACGCCCCACCTGGCGGAACTGTGAGCCGAACCCGGGGGAGTGGAATTGGCAGGAGGTGGAGCAGATGCTGCAGGCCGCTCGGCGCACCAAGGATCGCTTGGCCTGCGGTCCCTTGTTGCGACTGAGCCGCGACGAGTTGCCCGATTGGCTCTATCTGTGGGGGGACGATTTCGACACGATTCAGTCGTACGTCACTGCGTTTGTTCAGGCGATTGTTACGCAGTTCCGTGACGAAGTGGCGCTCTGGTATTGTTCCGCTGGAACGAACGCCGAAGATGCGTTACAGATGTCCGAAGAACAGCGGTTGAAAGTGACCGTCAGTGCTCTGGAGTCTCTGCGACAAGCTGACCCGCGGACGCCGGCGATTGTCAGTATTCGACAGCCCTGGGGCGAATACCTTGGTCGGAACTCCATGGACCTTTCCCCACGCCAGTTCGCCGACATTCTGGTGCGAGCGGAGCTGGGGCTCTCGGGAATCGGTCTGGAACTCTCGATCGACTGTCGACCGGGAAAGACGCTCACGCGGTCGCTGTTAGAATTTCACCGCCTGATCGATCGCTGGTCGGTCTTCGGCCTGCCTCTGGTGCTGTTCTTGTCGATTCCCACTCCAACCGCGTGTTCCGAGTCAGGCGATTCCATGCTGGATTATGTGGCGGAGCTACTGCGGATGCTGTCGCATCGATCCTCCGTGAACGGGATCATCTGGGATCCGCTCTGTGATGAGGCGAATTGGTCGGGTGGACTGCTGGACGCGGAGGGACAGGCCAAGCCGTTGTTGAACGTGCTGCAGCAGTTCCGTGAATAAGGCAGGCCGGGCGGGAAGGCACCGCGTCTTCCCGCTTCTTGGGGTGCTTGTTCAACGCGTATTGACTCGCGCGGTCTCCTCGCCGGCTTGCGTCGCCATGGCGGGTTGGAAGATCCCGTCGATGAAAGCCGCCTGCTTGTCGAGCAACAGTCCGGTGGCGTACCAGCCATCTTTCTCGGAACGGAGGTACAAGCCGGCGGGGCCGAGGTAGCGACGGACCGCCTCGAAATCGGGCATTTGACTGCCGTCGATTTGCTGTTCGCGGAGGACATCCTCATCTTCCGGCCCGAGCAGCCGATTCAGCAGCTTGCCCAATAGCGATTCGGATTCCGGCATTTTGCCCTGCCGAATCAGCTCGTAGGTGGGGCGGTACTCCTCATCCGTACGCGAAAACGATCGTACGGAGTCCGCGCCGCTGCCGATTCGGCCGAGCTGCTGCGTGACGAGCCGGTAATCTTCGCACTGCTCCAGTTGATCGTCCTCCGGCCGTGGCAAGAGGAGTTGCTGCAGCAGTTCCACGTTGGTGGCGATCATCAGATGGCCGTGCGCGACCGTTACTGCTGAATTTCGCAACAACCGTTCCTCCTCTTGCTCCTCCTCTTCGATGACCGTCGGAAGGTCTCCGATCGGGTCGATGCCGTCCAGCCCCAGCTCCAAATCCGGGGTGGCAGGACGTTCTTGATCCAGGATCTCCCACACCGTGTGGCCTTCGATATCCAATTGGCGGGCCTCCGGGTCGGAGACGAGTGCCTGGTGGATCGTCTGTTGCACGACGGCGGGATCCGTTACTTCAATCGCCACGAGCATGCGTTCGCTCTTGGGCGTGACCGGATAGGCGTGATCCGAAAGCACCGTGACCTTGTTTCCCAAAAAGCGGACGAATTTCTCGCGCACGTCGATCTGTGGTCCGTTGGGATCCTCCTTGATACTGGTTAACAGGTCCTCAAAGAAACCCTCGTCCCCGGCGACCGCGTCCACTAACGTCTTGGCGTCTTCGAAGGCCTGGGGAATCTCACAACGGAATTGCGTGATGGTCGCCAGTTCACGCGGGACCCAGTTCGGCAGGGGCCACTCGTCCGAATTCGGAAAGTTCAGAATCCGTGCGGACCGTGCGTACCGTCGCTCTGCTCCCGGAATCGGCGGCGCGTAAATCAGCGTGCGATGGAGCATCTCAAATCCGTCTGTCTTCAGGTGGACATAACCGCCCAGAGCGCGAATGGCGTCGAAGCCCTCCGCCTGCAGGATCGCCAGCATGTCCTTCCGCCGCTTCCTCGGGCCGCCGCTGGCGGTCCGCAGCACTTGAGCGTAGCCGAACGGATCAATGTACCACCGCAATTGCGGTGGGGACGAACCCGATTCGGTGGCGACGCGGTCCATGATTCGGCGATACGCCGTCAGCGATTGCAGCGTCTCGTCCTGCGCGTTCCCGTCACTCTCTCCAGGATCTCGACGCACGTCGCCTCGTGGTTGCCAATCACCAGGAGGTCATTCACCAGGAAACGAATCACCGTCTCCGGCTCGAGTTCCCCACGCCGCCGGGGAATCTGTTGTGTTACGAGCTCCTGTCCAGCGACCTGCTTGACCGAGCGGCGAGCGCCTTGCCGCACCAATTCCTCGGCCACCTTGCGCATCACCTCTTCCGCCTCCGCGCGTTGCCCGGCCACGTCGAGAATCATCACCGAGGCATGGGCCTTCGGGTCATTCCCCGGTTGAATCGAGGCAACGCATAGCTCACCGCCGCAGGCTCGGAAGAGCTCGTCCCAGCTGAGGGTCACATTGAAGCTTCCGTTCAACAATCGATTGCGCAGCTGTCGCTGCAGATCCTGCGCGAACGGCTTCATCACCGGGTCGGCCCCCAGCTTGCCAAGCTGCGTTTCGCTCCAGCGACGCCGAAACTCCTGCACGTCCGGGACGGAGACAAAACTCTTCGTCGTACTTGGCAGCAACTGGTCAGCCCCCTGTGCCGCCCAAGCTCGAGCGCCTTGAGCCAAGGACAACAGGAGGACGACGCAAGTGACAGGAACGGGACGAATCACGTGAAGACTCCTTCCGCCACACCGCGGATCTCCGAGGACGGTGTGACAATCTGTACCGAATGCGGATCCTGCGATCTGTCTCTATACATCGGCGGGAGGCCGATCCTACCGGAACCGAATGCCCCGCAACGGCCGCAATCGCAACGGAGCATATTACTCTTCGACAAAATGGGCATCACGAAAGAGTAGCGAGATTGCGTTCCGGAGTCTAGGAAGACTGGGCAAAAAGAGCCGCCGAAAGCCAGCTGGACGCCCGCTTGCGGACTGGGGCATAATCGGTCCATGGACGAATCCCAGCAAGAAAATCTGAGCCACGACCCCATTCACGGCTACATCCCGTTCACCGCGCGCGTCGCCGGCGATGAGGTGGCGGAACGGGAGATCATCGACCACCCCTGGGTACAAAGACTGCGTCAGATCCATCAATTGCAGACCGCTTGGTGGGTTTTTCCCACGGCCGAGCACACCCGGTTTCAACATGTGTTGGGCGTGATGCACCTGGCCAGCCGGATGTTGGACGCCGTTCATGAGTCCCTGCGGTCCACTTGCGAATCGCTCGGTGAAACGGTGCCAAGTCGAGGCTATTTGGAATGCTTGCTGCGGATGGCGGGCCTGCTGCACGACGTCGGTCATGGACCGTTTGGGCATTTTTTTGACGAACATTTTCTGTCTGACTTTCATTTGACGCACGAAACCGTCGGCGCCCAGGTGATTCAAGACCAGCTCGGACCGCTCCTCCGCGGTGTCCGGCAAGCGCCCGGTCACCGGATGGATCCGGGAGAACAACTTGATCCTTCGCAGGTTGCCTGGCTTATCCAGCGCCCGAAGGCGTCCGATCGGTCCGACAGTTCCCATCCGCGATGGTTGGTCTTTCTCCGCAGTTTGTTGAGCGGCATCTACACGGTCGACAACCTGGATTTTGTCCTTCGCGATGCCTACATGTCGGGCTACAGCCCGCGGGCTTTTGATCTGGATCGATTGCTCCATTACAGCTTCTTCACGCCGGCGGGACTAACGATTCACGACCGGGGCATCGAAGCCCTGATCCGATTCATGGCGGCTCGAGCCGAACTCTTTCGGGCGCTTTACTTTCACCGCACGGTACGGGCGGTGGATCTAACGCTCGTGGACCTGTTTGGCGCCAGCCGTCGCTGGATTTTGCCGGGGCATCCGCTGGAGCACCTGTCCGATTATCGGCGCTTGACAGAATGGTCGTTGCTGGTGGACGTCGTGCGATGGAGCGAGAGTGCAGACGAGCAGCAGCGATCGTTGGGGGAACGGTGGCAGAGCCTTTTACGGAGGGAGATCCCCTGGAAAATGGTCTGCCAGCGGAACCTCGTCTTCGGCCCAGGCGATTCGGAGCGCGGCAGCATTTTCAGTCGGCGCGAGCTGGTCGAGCAGAGCGTGTACCGAGAGATGGGGATAGCGGCCGAACGGATGCCGCTGCGGGTCGATATTGCGCGGCACATTTATCGACCGCATACCCAAGGGCCGGCCGAAGATCAGAATTTCCTGTTCGATTCGGCCACGGGGCGCGTGCGTCCGCTGTCCGACAATCATCTGTTTCGTCACCTTCCGGTGAGTCACCGGATCTGCCGGGTCTATTCGACGACGGCGGAAGCAGCCCCCGAAGTCGCTCAGGCGCTGGATCGTTTGTTGGGGTATCAGGCCTCGGACGACGTCACAAACATGTAGCTTTCGGCGGCGACCATGGGACCGTCCGGTCGATTGCGGTAGAATGCGGGCATCCTCCGGTTGATGATGGCCGTTGGATCTCCATGGTCCCCTTGCCCGACAGGTCGGCCCCCATGTCGAACGACCAATATCAGAACCCGTTGGTGTCCCGGTACGCTTCGGCGGCGATGAGTGAGCTGTGGAGCGACCGGCGAAAATTCCAAACGTGGCGACGGCTGTGGGTGGCTTTGGCCGAGGCCGAACAGGAGCAGGGCCTGGAGATCACGGACGCACAGTTGCAGCAGTTGCGCGCGGCGGTGGATGAGATCGATTTCGACGCGGCCCTCTCCTACGAACGAAAGCTACGTCACGATGTGATGGCGCACGTGCACGCCTACGGAGACGCATGTCCGTTGGCACGGCCGATCATCCACCTCGGGGCAACCAGCTGTTTCGTTACGGACAACACGGATCTGCTGCTGCTGCGGGATTCGCTGCAGTTGGTCCGCGCGCGGCTGGTGATGGTGATCGATGCGGTGGGCTATTTTGCCGATCGACACAAGCAAGTCGCTTGTCTTGCTTTTACGCATTTGCAGCCGGCACAGCCCACCACCGTTGGGAAACGAGCCGCCCTTTGGGCTCAGGACCTGCTGTTGGATCTGGAGGAAGTCGAACACCGGCTGGCGACGTTGAAAGCGCGGAGCGTCAAAGGGACCACGGGGACGCAGGCCAGTTTCCTGCAGCTGTTTCATGGCGATGGGCAGAAGGTTCGCCGATTGGAACAGCAAGTGGCCGAGAAAATGGGGTTTTCACAAACCTATCCGGTGACCGGCCAAACCTACTCTCGCAAGGTAGATGCACAGATCCTGGATGCTCTGTCCGGCATCGCGCAAAGTACGCACAAGGCGGCGACCGATCTGCGGATTCTGGCCAGCCGCAAGGAGATTGAAGAGCCCTTTGAAAGTCATCAGGTGGGATCGTCCGCCATGGCCTACAAACGCAACCCGATGCGGTGCGAGCGAATCTGCGGGCTGGCAAGGTTTGTGATGAGCTTGCAGTCGAGTACCGCCAACACGGCGGCAACCCAGTGGATGGAACGTACGCTGGATGACAGTGCGAATCGGCGTCTCGTGTTGCCTCAGGCGTTCCTGGCGGTCGATGCGATCTTGAATCTTTGGCTGAACGTTGCCTCGGGTATGGTCGTCTACCCGGAAGTGATCGCTCGGAACCTGGGCGAGGAGCTACCGTTCATGGCCACCGAAAACATTCTGATGGCGGCAGTGGCCACCGGCGGTGACCGGCAAGACCTCCACGAGCGGATCCGCCAACACAGCCAAGCAGCAGCCCAGGTCGTCAAACAGGCTGGCGGCGCCAATGATCTGATCGAGCGACTTCGTCAGGATCCGGCGTTTGCCGCGGTGGATTTCAGCCAAGTGCTGGATGTTGATCGCTTTATCGGTCTGGCACCGCAGCAGGTGGAACAGTTTCTCCGCGCGTTTGTCGATCCGGTTCGGCAACGGTACGCTGACCAGTTGGTGGCGGAGGATGCACCTCGCGTTTGACGCCCAGGGCGGTGCCCTCGACGCCGCTCCCCGATTCACGGACCGGGCGGTTCGGCCGCCGGGGTTCGTCTCTGCCATTCGCCGCGCGTCAATCCGCAGATGACGACGTCTTCAAAAACTCCCCACTTCCGCACACGCTGCCGCAGAATGCCTTCCGGTCGGAACTGAAGGTGCGCCAAAACACGGGCGGAGGCGGAATTGCGGACCATGTGGTATGCCTGCAGACGATTCAGATCCCGTTGCTCGAAGGCCCACGCTACCACGGCGCTGCCGGCCTCGGTGGCGAATCCGGAATCCCAGAAAGGCCGGCCGATCCAAAAACTCAACTCTCCCACGGCGTGTTCGCGATCCATATCCACGAGGCGAATCAATCCGATCAGCCGGGGGTCCGTCCGTGGGCAGATGGCGAATGCTTCGCGCTGCTCTGTGGGCGTGGACTGCTCGGCAATCCAATCTGTGGCCAAGGGGAGCGGGAAGGGATGCGGAACGGAGATCATCGTGTCGGCAATCGTCCGGTCCCCCCCTAAGTCCGCCAGACGCGGGGCATCCGAGTTCCGTAGCCGGCGCAGCCGCAGGCGCGGCGTGATGAGCTCCTCGATGTTCATTGATGTTTGCGCGCTTTCGCACGACTCATTTTCAGCCAGCCGATGGCATACAGTAGGCGCCGTGCGCCGTCGGTAACAAGAAAGCGTGCTGCCAACCGCGCGTACCGCAGGCGTTCGCTGGTGGTCAGCGCAGGCAGATCCGGCAGTTCATAGCCCAGTTGCTGCAATTCGTGTCCCGCGACGCGGATCGCGACCTTCTGCTGGAACAGGTCCATCTTGCGCCAGTTGCCAATCGATCGGGTGGTGACCGGTTGTTGGACCTCATCATGTCCCGAACGACGAACCAGCTCCCGCGCCAGCCCGGTGTGATCCAGCATGGTCGGCTCGAACGCCTCGCCCAGGAAGGCGCAGATTTGCTGCAGCGTGGGCTCCGTTTCCGTGACGAGTTTTTCGTAGCGTACCTGCAGGTAACGCCGCTCGCTCAGCGATCTCCCAGCGGCCTGACCCGCTCGAATATTTCGGGCCCAGTTCCGCATCAGGTAATAGATGTCGAAGTACCAGGAACGGTCGCCCCACTTGCGCATCGACGACAGGGCGCTGTCGCGGCCGTCGCGAACGATATGGATGTAGAGTGCGTCGGGAAAGATCCGGTCGATTTGTGGAATCCACCGCACGTAACTGGGGCCCTTGTCACCCCAGCGTTCTGCTCCCTGCGGGGCGATTCGCAAGCGGTAGAGTGCGTCCAGGACATGGGCCAGATCGGGGGGATCCAATTGGCGGTAGAACGCGGCGTCGTCCGAAACCAAGTCGGCCCATTCATGATTCATCCGGCCGATTTTGCGCACCAGACGCGATACTTGCTGAGCCGTCATTTTTCGACCGGCGTAGTGAGTCAGGTGCGGTACAAAACCGGTCTCTTCCGGGATGTAGATCCGCGAATGGCTGCTCAGGAGGAACCGCAGCAGCGTTGTTCCTGATCGAGGGTTGCCCACGATGAAAAAAGGGCGTTCGCATCGCGCACAAGAACCGGAGGACGACGTTGTCGGGACGCCAGAAACGGGATCGGGAGCGTCGCGTGTCGGGTTCTGGCTGCCGCCCGTATGCGGGGAAGGTCTCACGTGGCTCTCCATGGGAGCATCGAAAACAGCCCGCCGGTTCCATGGCGCACGCGAAACGGGGACTGAGTCCATGCCACGGGCGGGGCCCCAGGTGGACACCCCTCCCGCTCGAATCAACCGGAACGTGCTCGCGTTCGGTTCCCTTGCGATCGGCCGGAACCATCGGTGAGCGCCCAACGGTTCAAAGATAATCCGGCTTCGAGAAGTGGGCGATACTGGACTCGAAGCGAATTTTCTACGTGCTTATGGCACGGTAGTTTACGACAATCACATAACCTCGAACATCCCGGGCACTGCAGAATCCGGTGCATTCGAACTCGCAATGGACAGTTCCGACCCCGAACTTCTCGCGATTCTCCGGGCGTGGCCCCGTTTGGACCGACGCAGCCGCGGACTGCTCAAGACGGTCGCGAACAGCCTGCTACCACGGCCTCGGGGGTGATTCTGTTACGGCCACAAATCCACCGCGTCATCGTATTCGGTTCTGTCGTGGCTGACCGCTGTACGTCGATCACGCCAGTGGTGAGCTTCTCCCGCCATTTCCGAAGCTCTCCTCCGGTCGTGGCATGAGCCATTGGGGCAGGCAGGCATCTCCAGCCGCTATGGATTCGTGACAGAATGCGGGCCAGAGAAAGTCAGATCCTGAGACATGATCTGTCTCCTTTTCGCATTTCTTAGCGGAGACGTGCTGCAGAGCCGCTTGAGTCAAGGGAATCTTTTAAGATTCCTGGCAGGAGAGCCTGCATTATGCCGTGGTAACTGCGGCATTTCTCGATGGACGAAGAAGAGGCAAAAGGACTGAGCGAGGGTGGTAGCTGACCGTTGCTGCCAGGGCTTCGGTCAATGAAGAGTCCACAATTTTCGGGGTGACGTTTGTCGGATCTTGGAACAAGAAGCAAGGGGAATGGATCAGTCCGAGAATCTCTGAGCCGCCGGTGGCGGCCGCGATGCAACGCGCCGTTGGAGGCCCGGAATCCCGCGATTGCTCAGAAGAGCCCACGACGCTATCGGCTTGGACACGAGACCCTACCGACCGCGGGACTCGGACCTGATCTCGGGTGTCAAAACCCCGGACCTCTCGCCCCTTCATCTCCGATGCCAGACGGCTACCACCTCCGCACTTTACCGACCCGCATTACCCGGCGTGGCTTCCAATCGGTCTACTTCGTGTCGAGGGGATTCGGACGGCAGCACCCTCTTCTTCGCTCTCCGGATCTAGACGCTGGTCCGGTCGTGCCAGAACCGATCTTCTTCTCAAGCAGCGGCGGGTCCACAGCAGTACCCGCTTCTCTCGAATGCTGCCGGTCCTGCAGGCACCGGAATCACGATTCCTATTTCACTTCGAATCTCAATTGTCAGAAGCCGAGTGTCGCGCCACATCCGGCTGGAGACATCAGCGTGAACTTCATCCGCAAGAACGCTCGCAAGTCGAAACGAGGGCCTGGCCATCATCGAAGAATAGGCAATTTGGGTGGGTTCGCGAGAAGCATTGCATCACGAGTTCCATCTGGAGTTTCTCAAACATCGTGCGGCCCCGCGTGCGCTTCTCCAGATGCCGCCTGGCCTACCGTCGCTCGGCAGCATGGTGTTCGACGAGAAGGTGTCAGGAACCTCCACAGGTTTTGACACAGGTATGTCGGTTGGCGAGTCAGATCGCGATCGAATCAGGGGACACGATCGAAGCCAATCCTGGTCAGGTGGGACCGGACGACGGTTCCGGGCGATCTCCACCGCACGGTCCACCGGTCCAGTCAGACATTGTTCAAAGGGCAGCGACTCACCGCCGACGACAGTCTATCGCAGTGCAACATTGCCGCCATCGAACGCTGAAGGAAACCCTCCGGCTGATTACAGTGCCCGAGGAGCCGTCGCAATTCGAGCCAGAGATGTGTTCGATCATCGAGTCGTACCACGAACTTCGTCCGCGCGACATACTCAGAGGCAAGACGAACAACGAAGTGTACCCTTTACCGTCACCGGCCAACGATTACCCTGCCTCGAGCCTCGCCGATACTGGCCACGTGCGCCGCCTCATATGAAGCCACCGATCGAGATCGTAGGTGAGCCCGTTGTCTCAGTTATATTGACAATGAATTGTCACATGGGCCGTCGTAATTTGCCGGTCATACGGTTTGCCCAGTCGCGTGGACCTTACGAATCGTGGACGGCGTGCGCTACTATTGCGCTCCAGCCTCGGGTTCAGTATTTCGATTCCACTGGTTGACAAAGATCATGCAGCTACTGTCGGTATCCCGCGTGTACGCAATGACCGCTACGGCTTTTAGAGTCCGTGTGCAGCCATTCACGCCAAACGTTGGTGTGGGCTGCTACGGCCGGCTCGTCCTTGCACCGGTCGACGTCCGCGGGAAGCAGAAAACTCAACCCCTACTGATTGACAAGCCAGCATTGTCTATCTATAAATGCCTTCCTTCAGAACAGGAGTACCGTCATGGTCACACCTGTGGATTCTCTGGGACGACGCAGTCTGATTGCATCGGATAATGCTTCAGGCAGTCTGCAGTGGCACAACAGCCTGTCTATCGCCACTTTTCGTCATTGCTCCGGCCGGCGTCTGTTGAACGGGGATGGACTTCGGTCCCCTCAGACAAGCCGCAAGCTGGTTGCAGAATCTGATACGCCAGACTTTGCACAATCCTGGCTCTCTCGCACGATCATCACTTTCGCCGTTGCGGGGGTGAGTAGTGTAGGGCGGCAAACAATAGAGAACAACTGAGTTTGAAACACCGAAAAACGGAGTGTGCGGGTACGGCACTCACCATGGTGTCGCATATGACATTCATATTGCACACCAGCGGCGGCGAAGCGTTTCTGAGTAGATTCTTCCCGACGCGTTGAGAGAACTCTATCGAGGCTGGAGCGGGAGGAATTCGCCGTGAATTGACCGCTTCGAGCGCTTCATTTCTGCAAGGTAACCGTATCTCAGGACGCCTTCAAAATGAGATGTGCACACAATCCAACAATCGTTCGACGGTTCCGATCTCGGTGGTTTCGCAGCTCGAGGGCGACCAAGAGACTTCGGTCGATGTGGAGGGCGCAGACACACAAGCCGCACGCTGAATCCTTAGAACCCCGATACATGTTGACGGGTATCGCAGAAGTCGAGCCGAACGACGTCATCGGGTCGCCGACCGTCCTGACGCTCGTCGAGGATCCGACTAGCAGCGGTATGCTGACCGCCTTCGGCGAGGGCTCGATTGGCTCGGCCGCCGCTTACGACTATTGGAGTGATCCCGATTACTGGAGATTTCCGGCGCTCGCCGGGGATGTGGTTTCCATCGCCGTAGCCACGCCCGGCAGCGACGTTGACTCATATGTCCAACTGCGGAACTCTGCTGACGGCGTACTCGCGACAAATGACAACAGCGGCGCCGATACGGACGCGTTCATCAGTCACTTTTCGATTCAAAGCAGTGGCAACTATTTTGTTCGCGTTGGTAAGGGCTACTCCAGCACCGTAACTGGCGCCTACCAGCTGCGAGTCGATGTGGCGCGGGACATCAATCACGAGTCGGATGAAAATTACGCCAATGATTCAATCGGCGGAGCCGATTTGCCAAATTTGAGTAAAGGTGCGACTACGGAGGTCGTCGGTAAAGTGTCCGGCACAATCATGGCCGCTGAAGGCACAAACACGGACGAAGATTATTATTCGCTGGGCACACTCGATCAAGACAATGTCGTCAACCTCGAGCTACTGCTGCCGGCTTTAAGCACGCTTAATGGCAAGGTGCACGTCGTCGATAGCGGCGGCACGAATCTACCCGATAGCGACGGAAATCCGAACGACAGCTCGTTTACCGGAACGGTTGCTACAAACGACGAATATTATGCCGTCGTGGAGGCAAATTCTGGCAGCGGTCCGCTTGCGCAATATTTGCTCGACATCAGCGTTGATGATAATGTCTCGCCGACCGTAACCAACGTCGTTGGTCTTCCTGCGGAAGCAGAAACGTCATCCGAGGTGATCAGTTCGCTATCGGTCACTTTCAGTGAACGGATGGATCCTGCCACAGTCCTGGCCACAGGTGCATTCGATCTCAGAGAGAAAGGGGCCGACGGTGTATTCGACACGGATGATGATATCGAAGTGAATCTGGTCGCGGAAAGCGGGTTTGATGAGTTCACGCGAACGATTGGACTATTCCTGCAGGAAGGACCACTCTCCAGTGGTGACTATCGATTCACAATTGCCAATACGGTCGAAGATCGTGCCGGCAACCAGTTGGATGGGGACGGCAATGGGATCGGGGGTGATGCATTTGTACGTACCTTCACACTGGATTTGCCCGCGACTTTTGTGCTGGAAGGTCCGAACAACGATGAGATCTCCGGTGCGACTCTGCTTCTGCTGACGGAGGATCCCGCGGGGAGCGGTCTGTGGCTGGGATTTGGCTTGGGCTCTCAGGACCCGGGCGGCTATCGGGCGGACCCGGACTACTGGAGTTTTACGGCGGAAGCGGGAGACCGGGTGGCGATTGCGGTCGACACACCCAACAGCGACGTGGACGCGTACGTCGAACTTCACAACGAGTCCGGCTATCTCACGTACGACTACGACAGCGGGCCGGGCTACGACGCCTACATCAGCCATTACGAGATTCCCGCCGACGGCACCTATTACGTGCTCGTGGAAAACGAGTCGAGCGCAACCGGCAGCTATCAGCTGCGGGTGGAACGGGCGCGCGGCATCGATCTGGAATCGGACAAGTCGTACAACAACGACACGATCGGCGGAGCGGATCTCGTCACGCTCGTGCAAACCGGCAACCAGCGCAGCGGTACCGTCGCCGGCACGATCATGATGCCGGAGTCGACAAACGAAGACGAAGATCGGTTTCAGCTGGGCCTGTTGAATGTGGGCAACGAGATCGATCTGGCCGTGACGCTGCCTTCGAGCAGCTCCCTGGTACCGGTGTTACGAGTGCTCGATGCGTCGGAGACCCCGTTGGCGGATGCCGACAGCGATCCGACGAATGGATTCCAGGCAACCATCACGGCGGACGGAGAGTACTATGCGGAGGTAAGCAACGAGTACTGGGTCTACAACGGGCACCGCTACGAGCTGCTGGAGAGCCAGACCTGGGACAATGCCGAAGCGGCGGCGGTGGCGCTGGGCGGTCATCTGGTGACGATCGACGACCAGGCCGAACAGGATTGGATCCAGCAGACCTTGGGCGGGTGAATCGCTGGATCGGACTGCACGATGCGAGCACCACCGATACGTTTGTGTGGGTCGATGGCACGCCGGTCAGTTATACAAACTGGGCCAGTGGTGAACCGAACACACCGAGTTATGACGGGGCGTACATCCACTCGAGCAATGGCTTCTGGTACGACTATTACAAGCCCAACAGCCTCTACGGGATTGCGGAGTGGCCCGACTTGGCAGGGCGGAGCTTTGCCGGTGCCGGTCCCTTGGCGCAGTACCTGCTGAACATCACGGTAACGGATCCGATTCCGCCGGAGGTTGTTGCGGTGAGTCGGCTTCCGGACGGGGCGGACGACGGACGAGCTGATCGCGACCTTCCAGGTGACGATGAGCGAGGCGCTGGATCCGCAGACGGTCAACACACCGATCTACGACTATCTCGTCGACAATGGACATACATATGTGCTGAGTCACGATGCCATGACCTGGAGCGCCGCACGGGCGTACGCCCAATCGCTCGGCGGAGATCTCGTCACGATCGATGACGCTGCCGAAGATGCCGTGTTATACGCTGCCTTCGGCAGCGTTACCTACTGGACCGGACTGAATGACATCACCACCGAAGGGACTTGGGAGTGGGCCGATGGCAGTTCCTCCGCCTACCGGAACTGGGGATCCTCCTACAACGACGTCAACTATGACGCCGTGTATGTGAACAGTAGCAATGGGCTGTGGTATACAGGCAATCCAGCGTGGGCGTATCACGGCGCTGTTCGAGATTCCCACGGCGACGGGGGATAGCGACGCGGACGGGATTCCGAACGAGGTTGATTCACATCCGTCCGATCCGCTGAACGGCTGGGATCTGCGGGAAGCGGGCGGCGACGGCACGTTTGATACGGCGGATGACGACGTGTACGACCTGCGCGTGTCCCCGACGTACACGTCGGGAGCGAACATCAGCCTGCGGGTCTACGACGGCCCACTGCAGGACGGCACGTATCGGTTGACAATCCGCTCCAGCCTGACCGACGTCGTCGGCAATCCGCTGGATGGCAACGGCGATGGCACAGGTGGCGACGACTATGTGCAGACGTTTACCGTCGATCTGCCCGACGGATACGTGTACGAAGGCCGTCAGAATGATACGGTGGAAGATGCGACACCGCTGCCGCTGACGGAGGATCCTTCGGGGAGCGGTCTGTCGCTCGGATTTGGCTTGGGATCGCAGGACCCGGGCGGCTCTTGGGCGGACCCGGACTACTGGAGTTTTGCGGCAGAAGCGGGAGACCGGGTGGCGATTGCGGTCGACACACCCAACAGCAACGTGGACGCGTACGTCGAACTTCACAACGAGTCCGGCTATCTCACGTACGACTACGACAGCGGGCCGGGCTACGACGCCTACATCAGCCATTACGAGATTCCCGCCGACGGCACCTATTACGTGCTCGTGGAAAACGAGTCGAGTGCAACCGGCAGCTATCAGCTGCGAGTGGAACGGGCGCGCGGCATCGATCTCGAATCGGACAAGTCGTACAACAACGATTCGATCGGCGGAGCGGATCTCGTCACGCTCGTGCAAACCGGCAACCAGCGCAGCGGTACCGTCGCCGGCACGATCATGATGCCGGAGTCGACAAACGAAGACGAAGATCGGTTTCAGCTGGGCCTGTTGAATGTGGGCAACGAGATCGATCTGGCCGTGACGCTGCCTTCGAGCAGCTCCCTGGTACCGGTGTTACGAGTGCTCGATGCGTCGGAGACCCCGTTGGCGGATGCCGACAGCGATCCGACGAATGGATTCCAGGCAACCATCACGGCAGACGGAGAATACTATGCGGAGGTAAGCAACGAGTACTGGGTCTACAACGGGCACCGCTACGAGCTGCTGGAGAGCCAGACCTGGGACAATGCCGAAGCGGCGGCGGTGGCGCGGGGCGGTCATCTGGTGACGATCGACGACCAGGCCGAACAGGATTGGATCCAGCAGACCTTGGGGGGGTGAATCGCTGGATCGGACTGCACGATGCTGAGCACCACCGATACGTTTGTGTGGGTCGACGGCACGCCGGTCAGTTATACAAACTGGGCCAGTGGTGAACCGAACACACCGAGTTATGACGGGGCGTACATCCACTCGAGCAATGGCTTCTGGTACGACTATTACAAGCCCAACAGCCTCTACGCGATTGCGGAGTGGCCCGACTTGGCAGGGCGGAGCTTTGCCGGTGCCGGTCCCTTGGCGCAGTACCTGCTGAACATCACGGTAACGGATCCGATTCCGCCGGAGGTTGTTGCGGTGAGTCGGCTTCCGGACGGGGCGGCGACGGACGAGCTGATCGCGACCTTCCAGGTGACGATGAGCGAGGCGCTCGATCCGCAGACGGTCAACACACCGATCTACGACTATCTCGTCGACAATGGACATACATATGTGCTGAGTCACGATGCCATGACCTGGAGTGCCGCACGGGCGTACGCCCAATCGCTCGGCGGAGATCTCGTCACGATCGATGACGCTGCCGAAGATGCCGTGTTATACGCTGCCTTCGGCAGCGTTACCTACTGGACCGGACTGAATGACATCACCACCGAAGGGACTTGGGAGTGGGCCGATGGCAGTTCCTCCGCCTACCGGAACTGGGGATCCTCCTACAACGACGTCAACTATGACGCCGTGTATGTGAACAGTAGCAATGGGCTGTGGTATACAGGCAATCCAGCGTGGGCGTATCACGCGCTGTTCGAGATTCCCACGGCGACGGGGGATAGCGACGCGGACGGGATTCCGAACGAGGTTGATTCACATCCGTCCGATCCGCTGAACGGCTGGGATCTGCGGGAAGCGGGCGGCGACGGCACGTTTGATACGGCGGATGACGACGTGTACGACCTGCGCGTGTCCCCGACGTACACGTCGGGAGCGAACATCAGCCTGCGGGTCTACGACGGCCCACTGCAGGACGGCACGTATCGGTTGACAATCCGCTCCAGCCTGACCGACGTCGTCGGCAATCCGCTGGATGGCAACGGCGATGGCACAGGTGGCGACGACTATGTGCAGACGTTTACCGTCGATCTGCCCGACGGATACGTGTACGAAGGCCGTCAGAATGATACGGTGGAAGATGCGACACCGCTGCCGCTGACGGAGGATCCTTCGGGGAGCGGTCTGTCGCTCGGATTTGGCTTGGGATCGCAGGACCCGGGCGGCTCTTGGGCGGACCCGGACTACTGGAGTTTTGCGGCAGAAGCGGGAGACCGTGTGGCGATTGCGGTCGACACACCCAACAGCAACGTGGACGCGTACGTCGAACTTCACAACGAGTCCGGCTATCTCACGTACGACTACGACAGCGGGCCGGGCTACGACGCCTACATCAGCCATTACGAGATTCCCGCCGACGGCACCTATTACGTGCTCGTGGAAAACGAGTCGAGTGCAACCGGCAGCTATCAGCTGCGAGTGGAACGGGCGCGCGGCATCGATCTCGAATCGGACAAGTCGTACAACAACGATTCGATCGGCGGAGCGGATCTCGTCACGCTCGTGCAAACCGGCAACCAGCGCAGCGGTACCGTCGCCGGCACGATCATGATGCCGGAGTCGACAAACGAAGACGAAGATCGGTTTCAGCTGGGCCTGTTGAATGTGGGCAACGAGATCGATCTGGCCGTGACGCTGCCTTCGAGCAGCTCCCTGGTACCGGTGTTACGAGTGCTCGATGCGTCGGAGACCCCGTTGGCGGATGCCGACAGCGATCCGACGAATGGATTCCAGGCAACCATCACGGCAGACGGAGAATACTATGCGGAGGTAAGCAACGAGTACTGGGTCTACAACGGGCACCGCTACGAGCTGCTGGAGAGCCAGACCTGGGACAATGCCGAAGCGGCGGCGGTGGCGCGGGGCGGTCATCTGGTGACGATCGACGACCAGGCCGAACAGGATTGGATCCAGCAGACCTTGGGGGGGGTGAATCGCTGGATCGGACTGCACGATGCTGAGCACCACCGATACGTTTGTGTGGGTCGACGGCACGCCGGTCAGTTATACAAACTGGGCCAGTGGTGAACCGAACACACCGAGTTATGACGGGGCGTACATCCACTCGAGCAATGGCTTCTGGTACGACTATTACAAGCCCAACAGCCTCTACGCGATTGCGGAGTGGCCCGACTTGGCAGGGCGGAGCTTTGCCGGTGCCGGTCCCTTGGCGCAGTACCTGCTGAACATCACGGTAACGGATCCGATTCCGCCGGAGGTTGTTGCGGTGAGTCGGCTTCCAGACGGGGCGGCGACGGACGAGCTGATCGCGACCTTCCAGGTGACGATGAGCGAGGCGCTCGATCCGCAGACGGTCAACACACCGATCTACGACTATCTCGTCGACAATGGACATACATATGTGCTGAGTCACGATGCCATGACCTGGAGTGCCGCACGGGCGTACGCCCAATCGCTCGGCGGAGATCTCGTCACGATCGATGACGCTGCCGAAGATGCCGTGTTATACGCTGCCTTCGGCAGCGTTACCTACTGGACCGGACTGAATGACATCACCACCGAAGGGACTTGGGAGTGGGCCGATGGCAGTTCCTCCGCCTACCGGAACTGGGGATCCTCCTACAACGACGTCAACTATGACGCCGTGTATGTGAACAGTAGCAATGGGCTGTGGTATACAGGCAATCCAGCGTGGGCGTATCACGCGCTGTTCGAGATTCCCACGGCGACGGGGGATAGCGACGCGGACGGGATTCCGAACGAGGTGGATTCACATCCGTCCGATCCGCTGAACGGCTGGGATCTGCGGGAAGCGGGCGGCGACGGCACGTTTGATACGGCGGATGACGACGTGTACGACCTGCGCGTGTCCCCGACGTACACGTCGGGAGCGAACATCAGCCTGCGGGTCTACGACGGCCCACTGCAGGACGGCACGTATCGGTTGACAATCCGCTCCAGCCTGACCGACGTCGTCGGCAATCCGCTGGATGGCAACGGCGATGGCACAGGTGGCGACGACTATGTGCAGACGTTTACCGTCGATCTGCCCGACGGATACGTGTACGAAGGCCGCCAGAATGATACGGTGGAAGATGCGACACCGCTGCCGCTGACGGAGGATCCTTCGGGGAGCGGTCTGTCGCTCGGATTTGGCTTGGGATCGCAGGACCCGGCGCGGCTCTTGGGCGGACCCGGACTACTGGAGTTTTGCGGCAGAAGCGGGAGACCGTGTGGCGATTGCGGTCGACACACCCAACAGCAACGTGGACGCGTACGTCGAACTTCGCAACGAGTCCGGCTATCTCACGTACGACTACAACAGCGGGCCGGGCTACGACGCCTACATCAGCCATTACGAGATTCCCGCCGACGGCACCTATTACGTGCTCGTGGAAAACGAGTCGAGTGCAACCGGCAGCTATCAGCTGCGAGTGGAACGGGCGCGCGGCATCGATCTCGAATCGGACAAGTCGTACAACAACGATTCGATCGGCGGAGCGGATCTCGTCACGCTCGTGCAAACCGGCAACCAGCGCAGCGGTACCGTCGCCGGCACGATCATGGCGGGCGAGAGCGGCAATGTGGACGAAGACTACTTCGCCCTGGGGACGGTCGACGCTGGCGAGACGATCTTCTCAAGGACCTCTTTGCCCGACAGCAGCACACTCACCCCCATCATCGAAATCCGCAATGCCGGAAATCAAATCGTCTCCATCAATCCCAACCCTACGGATGCCTCGATCGCCCGTTACGACGTGGTCACCACGGGTGAGTATTACATCGTGATTGTTGCCCAAGGTGGTGAAGGTGTGCATGGGCAGTATCTGCTCGACGCGACCATCGGCCCAACCAGTGAACTGCAGTTCGCGGACTTGAGTGTCATCGATATCGTGCTCCCGAGTCCATCGGCGGTGACGAGCGGCGATACGATTCATCTGGAGTGGACCGTCGGCAACTACGGGACAGCCACAACGGACACGGACACGTGGTTCGACCGCATCGTCCTGTCCGCCAACGACACGTACGGTGATGCCGACGACCGTTATCTGGGTTCGGTCGAGCACTCGGGGACGCTGGCGGTCGGCGTCACGGATGTCGGTCAGGCCGACATCACGCTGCCGCTGGATATTTCCGGACTGTTCTCTGTCTTCATCGAAACGGATGAAGACAGCCAGGTGTTTGAATTCACTCTCACGGACAATAACGTCAGCCGGAGTAGTGGCCAGCTGGACATTGCGCGAGCGCTGCTGCCCGATTTGCTGGTAGAAGATCTCGCTACTTCGGGTCCCAGTTCCCCCGTGCTGGCGACCTGGAATACCGCCAACCGCGGCACTCTCGAGGCGGCTGGTGGATTCACAGAACGCATCTTCGTGCGCAACGAGACAAAAGTTACCGTTGTGCTCGACAGTGAACTGGTCGTTTCGGACGCCGTCGGCCCCGATTCCACGATTTCGCGATCGGAGTCGTTTGACGTGACGACACCCGGGCGCCACTCCATCACGATCACGACAGACAGCAGCGATGATTTCTACGAATTCAATCCATCCGGTCACCTAGCCGCCGAACAAAATAACTCCACACAATCCTTCTTCGATGTGACTCTCGATCTGACAGTGCAGAACTTGATGACAACGCCTGCGGAACCCGAGTCAAGCGATAGCGTTTCTATTCAATGGGAGACAACGAACGAAGGTAACATCCCGACTTCAGGGTCGTTCTGGGAACGAATTGTTGTTGTAAACACGACGACCTCGGAAACTCTGTTGTCGACTAACTTGTACTACAACGAAGTCGATGCAGGCAATGGTCCAATTGCAGCCGCTGATTCTCGCTCTCGCCAATACGAGTTCACATTGCCCGACGGGCCCTCTGCGCAGGGGATCTGATCGTTACGGTGACCACAGACTGGCTCAACAATCTCTTCGAATACAGTTCGGCGGGCACGGCGGAGGTCAACAATGAAGCCAATCTGGCCGTCACGTCTACCCTTGCGAGTTACCCGGATTTATTGGTCAGCGATGCGTCATCTTCGGCAAATTCCGCAGCAGTGCAGCAGACAATCTCTGTCACTTACACAGTGGAGAATCAAGGTACGGCAGAGGCGGACGCAGATTGGACTGATCGCATCTACCTCTCATCTGACCAGAACTGGGATGGCTCAGACCTGCTGATTGCCAGCGAGTTTATCAGCACACAGACACCATTGGCAACGTCAGGCAGTTATGACATCACGCGCGATGTGACGATTCCCCGAAATGCGCCCCTTGGTGGACAGTACTTGTTATTCGTTACCGATGCATCCACTCAGCAGACCGAATTGGACGACGACAACAATGTGCGGGCCGTGCCCCTAAGCGTTGGGGCACCCAATCTGCTGTTTGAGGGAACGCCAACATCGCCAACGACAGCCACGACAGGTGAGTCGATTCCCGTCTCCTGGACCGTCTTAAACAACGGTACCTACGCGGCCCACCAGGACTGGGTAGATCGAGTCTATTTGTCGAGCGATGTCACACTGGATGGAACGGACTTCCTGTTACGCAGCGAATCGGCAGCTGCGAAAACTCCGTTGGAGCCGGGCCACACGTACTCGTTTGGCCCAACTGTCACCATCCCGAGCATTGCGGTTTCGAGCAGTCAGTATCTGCTGTTCATCATTGATGCGCAGGATGTACAGCAGGAGACGACGGAGTCGGATAACTTGGTGGCAGTTCCCATCGACATCGGTAGCCCCGATTTGATCGTGTCATCGGCCGCCGCTCCGGATCAGGCATCGCCCAATGAGTCAATCCCGATCGCCTGGACGGTACAAAACCAAGATGGCACCTATACAGCAAGACGCTGATTGGTCGGATGGAGTGTACCTGTCAGATGACAATCAGTTGGACGCGGGTGACCGACTGTTGCTATCAGAGAACGCCGCCGGGCAAACGCCGCTGCTACCGCTGGGCAGCTACGCATTCGATCGGACGGTGACCCTGCCAGTGGACGCGACCACCGGAAGCAAGTTCCTGCTGTTTGTGGTGGATCACACCGGTCAGCAGCCGGAATCGAATGAGTCAAACAACGTCTGGAGCGAGGCGATCAGCCTCGAGGCGCCCGACCTGCAAGTGACCGACATCGTCGCCCCGGAATCGGCACGGGCCGGTGAGCAAGTGACAATCAACTGGACGGTCATCAATACAGGTGACGAAGCGGTAACCGGTTGGACCGACAATCTATTTCTCCGGTCCGGCGATCCTGGTGTCGAAAGCGACCAGTACCTAGGGAGTTCATACTATGCACGGTACTCTGCAGCCAAACGTGCCACTGGCGCGTTCGGCTGCCTTCACGCTTCCGGTCTTTGCGACTGGAGACTCCCGGATTGTCGTATTGACCGACGCCGGGCTGGAACACTTGGAAGGAAATGCGACCGGTACGGGAGAATCGAACAACACCGCGGTGGATGATCGTGTCATTTCGTTACTGGACACGTTGACCCTTTCAATTAGCCCGACTCAATTCCTCGAGGATGCCTCCGTTGCGGGCGCCACCGCTGCGACGGGGACGCTCACGCGAAGTGGTGATGCGACGGCCTCGCTTCCTGTCACGCTGATCAGCAGCGAGTTGGGCCGGTTGGTCTTGCCAGACTCGCTTTCGATCCCGGCCGGTAAATCGTCCCTCGTATTCCCCATCTATGCCGTCGACAATGAACGCGCTGACGGCGATCATGTTGTCACAGTGCAAGCAGCGACGACCGGCTTTGAAAGTAGCGAAGTAGATTTGCTGCTCATCGATGACGACGTTCCTACCCTGACACTAACGATCCATGCCGATTCGGTCAGAGAGGACGACTCGAATCCAGCGACAACCGCCACGGTCACGCGAAACAGTGACAACTCGGCCCCGCTCGACGTGGGTTTGCTCAGCGCTAACCCCGACCGCTTAACCGCGCTCCCTACGGTGACAATTCCGGCGGACGAGGATTTTCTCACCTTTAACGTCGATGTGGTGAACAACAATCTGCTCGACGGATCGGGGCCCGTTACTCTTTATGTTTCTGCGAACGACTTTATCGGTGGCAGCGACCAGGTGGAGGTAATTGACGACGATATCCCACAACTCACGTTGATATTCAGCAGTTCGACCGTTTCGGAGGGCGACTCCGTCGCCGGCGGCCATTGGTACGGTCACTCGCAGTATCGTCAGCGACAACCCTAGATTGGTAACGTTGGTTCCTAGTCTTGATGGCCAGTTGCAGCTGCCGACGTCGGTTACGATTCCCGCCAACGAGGCTTCGTTCAATTTCGCAGTCGACGCATCCGATGACGTGCTTGTAGATGGGGATATCGCCGTGGCGGTAACCGCCTACGTGACCTCTGCAACAGGAATTGTCTTGGGCGATGGATCGACGACAGCCATTCTTGAAGCTCTCGATAACGATGGACCAGCGTTGACGTTAAGCTTCTCGAATTCGCTCATCGCCGAAGGCGGCACATCTACGGCAACGATCACGCGCAACACGCCAACCGGCACCACCTTGCTCGTGAACCTCAGCAGCAATCCGGCCGATCAAGCGACCGTGCCGTCGACGGTTCTCTTGGATGTCGACGAAGCATCGGCGACGTTCGCCGTCACGGGTGTTCTCGACGGTGCGCCCGACGGGCTTCAATTTGTATCCATTACGGCGAGCGCTGACGGACAGACAGCACCGCGGTGAGTACGGTGACCGTCAGCGACATCGATCTGCCGGACCTGCGTCCGACGTTGATCACGACCGACCGCTTGTCGGGGCTGACCGGGGCGACGTTCAATGTCGAATGGACCGTCGCGAACGAAGGCTTGATCGCTGTCAACGGCACGTGGACAGACCGCGTTTATCTGTCCACCGACCAGGCCGTAAGCAGCAATGACGTCGTTTTGGCTTCCGTCCCCTACAGCCAGCCCGTGCCGGTCGGTAGCAGCTACACCCAAACGCGGCAATTTCAACTGCCATCCTCGCTAGGTAACTACTTCGTGATCGTCGCTACCGACGCCACTGGTACCGTTCAGGAGGGCGTCGAGTTGAATAACACTCGCGAGTGTTCAGCCCATCGAAGTGCAGCCGGCCTACCGAGTGACTGCTGCCACGGATGTCGCAGTTGCTCCCAACGGAACACCTGTACCAATTATGGGCAACGCGGTCGACGCGGTCACCGGCGAACCAGTCGCTGGCGTGCCCGTCAGCGTCCGAATACTGGTCGATGGAACCCGTCGCGAACTGTTTGCGACGACCGACGCAATCGGAAGTTTTCAAATCACCTTCCAACCATTACCGTTCGAAGCTGGTCAATACTCGCTTGCCGCCGATCATCCTGCCGTCGTCACGGACACCGTGCAGGATACGTTCCAGCTCGTTGGCATGCGGGCAATGCCCGACGAATTGACGGTGCGGTTAGTGCCGGAAACCCCGGCCACTGGTCAGATCGATTTACGGAACTTGAGTGGCCTTCCGTTGTCTGGCATCACCGTGAATGTCGTCGACGCGCCGGCCAACGTGACGGTTCAGACCACCCTGTCCAGCACGTTGGCCGGACACGGCACCGCCGTTCTCAGCTACGAAGTGACGGCGGCGGACGCTTCAATTAGAAGGGCTCAGGCACGCATTTTGATCGACAGTATCGAGGGCGAAACGCTTGAGGTGCCACTGGATATTTCGGTCATACCGCTGACGGCAAATCTCGTCGCCAATCCGGGATTTATCAATCGGGGCATGCTTCGCGGTGTGCAGACCATTGTTTCTTTTGATGTGACAAATACTGGCGGAGCGCCATCGGAAATCTTGAACGTCAATCTACCGGATGCACCCTGGATGTCGCTTTTGTCTGCGGCGACCATCGGGCCGATTGCTCCCGGTCAGAAGGTAACGATCACTTTGGCGTTGCGTCCTGCCGCGGATCTTCCGCTCGGTTTGTACGAGGGCAACCTTTCTCTCGACGGCCCAAATAGCAGCTTAAGCCAGGCATTCTCACTGCGGGCAATTTCCGAGGCCGTGGGTGACGTTCGGATCAGTGTGCAAGATGAGTACACATACTACGTTGACGGTGCTCCTCTCGTAGCAGGAGCAATTGTCACTCTGCGGGATCCATTCGATAACTCGATCGTTGTTACTGAGGCGACAACCGATGCCTCCGGACGTGTGACCTTGTTCGCAGTTGCGGAAGGCAATTACTTGCTTGAGGTTCAGGCGGAGAAACATGGAACTTATCGCGAACTGTTGAAGTATTGCCCGGCATCATTAACGAAACAGAGGTGTTCCTAGAGCGGCAAACTGTCAGCTACAACTGGAATATTACAGCTGCGGAGATCGAAGACAAATACCAAGTCACATTAGAGTCGACATTTGAGACCAACGTTCAAGTCCCCGTCGTAACGATGGAATTGCCGACCAGGATGCCCGAAATTCCAGAGGGTGGGATTGCTCATTTCGATGTTTTGATTACGAACCATGGACTGATTGCAGCCGAAGATGTGCATTTTGTGTTTCCTTCAGACGGTTACTATGAGTTTACGCCCTTGACCAATGAGCTTGGAACATTGCCGGCGCATATCTTCAATTATCGTTCCATTCACTGTTCGAATCCGGATGCCCGAAGAAGCCTCTTCCCAACAGACATTAGGCACAAATGCGCCGCTCAGGTTGCCGCTATGTCAGAATGCAATCATTGGTTTGATTCACTCACATCGATGCGCAAATCGGAATATCCAAACCTTTGTTGGTGGCGTCATACTAACCGGTTTGGTGTCGGCAGCGTGCTTAGCAGAAGTACCACTCGCGTTAGCAGCGACCGCCTTAAGTGGTGGCGGCGGAAGTGGCGGCGGAGGGGGCGGCGGAGGGGGAGCTGGCACGACCTATTATTCAGGTGGCGGCGGAGGGGGAGGATGCTCGCCTTACGTTGCTGATTTGCAGGCGGAAGTTAACGCGGACGAAGGAGTCTGTGCGCGGGTCCGCATCCGCATCGATCAGCAGGCCGTGATGACACGAGCGGCATTTGTCGGTGAACTCGGAATCAATAATCAATACCAACTAAGCAGCCTTAACGGTGTGCAACTGACTCTCGATTTTCGCGACGAAAACGGAGCTTCCGCCAACGACAAGTTCACCGTCGTAGGCCCCGAGTTGTCGGGAGTCTCCGCAGTCGATGGAACAGGAGTCATCGCCGGGGCAAGTACCGGAAACGTAAAGTACACCTTTATCCCCAACCGAGAAGCCGCTCCCAACGCACCTGCAGGATATAGCATTGGCGGCGTATTGCGATACATCGATCCAGGCAGTGGCCTGGAAGTTGTCGTTCCATTGTTGGGAGCTACGATTACCGTGCTGCCCGATCCGATCCTCAATCTGAAATACTTTCAGCAGCGCGACGTCTATGGTGACGATCCCTTTACCGACGAGATTGAACCGAGTGAGCCCTTCGACCTCGGCCTGATCGTCACCAATACCGGACGTGGCACAGCCAAGGACTTCACGATCACGTCGGCGCAGCCCAAGATCATTGAAAACGAGAAGGGGCTGTTAATCGACTTCAAGATCGTTGGCACGCAGGTTGGGAACCAAACGGTTCAGCCCACGCTGACGGCAGCGCTCGGCACGATCGATCCGGGTGCATCTCAGATCGCAATCTGGCAGATGACATCCACGCTGCAGGGGCGTTTTATCGAGTACGCCGCTACCTTCGAGCACGAAGATGGTCTGGGCGATCCGCGACTGTCGCTGATCGACAGCGTCGACATCCACGAGCTGGTTCATACCGTTCAAACGGACCGATCCGGCGACGACAATCTGCCAGACTTTTTGGTCAACGATGAGCCCGATCCGGAGGTGTTGCCCGATACGCTTTACCTGAGTGACGGGTCGATTGCGTTGGTCAATCTCGCCAACAACATTGTGGTGGATGGCCCTGTCGTGCCATCGGATCGCGTCGTCGAGATGTCGGCCGACATGGTTTCCGGCTTCGTGTACGGATACGTTGCCGATCCAGGAGCGGGTTACCGTCTGTCACGTGTTGAGCGTTCGGACGGCAAGCCGTTGCTCGTCGGTCGTAATATCTGGCAGACCAATCGTGTCTTCGCCGAAGCCGACAGTTCGTTCCGACGCGAGGAGCGTCTGCACTTCTTCGATCATGACGCGACCGGCTTGACCTATACGCTGTACTACGTGCTCGACGACCCCGTGCCGCCAACCGTCGAAATCGTCGGCCCCGTGACGCCCAACCCACAACCGGGTGCTGTCGACAGCGTGACCGTGACGTTCTCGGAAGAGATCGACCTGACGACATTCGACGCAGCTGACCTAACCTTGACTCGCAACGGCGGTGTGAACTTGATTGACAGCACTGTGACCGTCGAGCATCTGGGCGGCTCCGACTATCGGATCAACAATTTGACCGCTTTGACCGGTGCCGATGGCAATTACGAATTGACGGTCGACGCCAGCAATATCTTCGATTACGGAGAGAACGCCGGCACGAACTCTGCTTCGGCTGCGTGGGCGAAGGGAACCGACAGCCCGGTCGTCGTCGCGGTCGGGCCTGTCGATCCGGATCCGCGGAATACCAGCGTGTCTGATTTGGATGTGAGCTTCTCGCTGGCGATCGACCCAACCACATTGGGCACCGGCGACCTGAATTTGACGCGAAACGCTGTGGAGCTCGACACGTCAGCACTGACGATCGCTGACCTGGGAGGAACATCGTACCGCATCGGTGGCCTTGCCACTTTGACGTCAGCCGAAGGGACCTACGTTCTGACTGTCGACGGTACCGGTGTCGAAGGCGTTGATGGCGCCGCCGGCATTGGTTCCCTCGCCGATACGTGGGTGATGGACACCACGGCTCCCACGGTCACGGGAATCGAAGAGATTCCCACGAATCCGCGGAACATTGTGTTACTGGGCCTGAATGTCACTTTCTCCGAACCCATCGATCCTGATTCCTTCGACTGGCAAGACGTGACGCTCACGCGGGACGGCGGACCAAACTTGATCACAAATGAAGTCGTGGTTGAGTTCGTTGATCCTGTTACGTTCCGCGTCAGCAACTTCAATTGGGTCTCCGGCCAAGAAGGCACTTACTTGTTGACCGTGGATGGGACCGGCATCCAGGACTTGGCCGGTAACGCCGGCTTGGGCTCCGCCAGTCGCAGCTGGGTGATGGATACAACTCGTCCCGACGCACCCACGAACCTCATCGTTGTACCGGACAGCGGCACGTTGTCTGATGACGGCTTGACCAACACCGGGGAATTGGAGTTCGCCGGAGAAGTCAGTACGGGAGACGTGGAGGTGATCCTGTACGACGTCACGACTTCGACCGAATTGGGTCGCGTTGCATCCGAACCCTTGAATGGGAGTTTTGGTTTCTCTTCCGCGATTTCTCTCACAGCCGGACAGCACACGCTCCGCGCCCGGACATTGGATCGCGCCGGCAACCTCTCGTCCGACGAAACGTTACTCGACGTGTTCGTGGACGTGACGCCGCCCCAGTTGATTGAGGTCGAAACGGTCCAACCGGACCCACGGACTACGCCTGTCTCATCGATCGCGATGACGTTTTCCGAGCCGATCGATCTCGTGACATTCGGTGTTGATGATGTAACGTTGACGCGCGACGGTCTCTCCGTAGAGCTGGGCACGGGCGTATCGATCGAACACGTCTCGGAAGCCACGTATCGCCTGATCGGCCTTCAGGACCTGACGGCCACCGCCGGTGCGTATCGCCTCACGATCGACGGCAGCGGCGTCCGTGATCCAGCGGGCAACGACGGTGGAGGCTCCTTAAGCGAGATCTGGTCTCTGGACCAGACCGGTCCCCAAGTGCTCGACATTGTTGACGTCACTCCCGATCCACGGACCACAGGCGTCGATAGCTTCGAAGTCATCTTCAGCGAGGTCATCGATCCGACGACCTTTACTGCCGACGACATCATGCTGAAACGTGATGGAGCGACCGTAACGCTGCCGACCAGCCTCCAGATTAACCTCTTGGACGTAACCACCGTCACCTATCAGCTGCTTGGCTTGCAGGCAGAAACGGCAGTGCCCGGAGAGTACGAGCTGGTCATTGACGCAACTTCCATGCAAGATCTAGCCGGTAATCCGGGCAGTAATTCAGCATCCGATACGTGGACCGTCAATGAACCGACCGGCGACGACATCACTCCCCCGAGCAGCAGTGTGTCACCACTGCCCGAGTACATCACTACGGACACATCGACTGCGGTTTTCACTGTGGAATGGGACGGGGAGGATGATCAGAGTGGCATTGCAGAATTCGACGTCTTTGTCTCAACCGACAGTGGCCCGTTTGTGATTTGGCTGCAAGGGACGACAGACACTTCCGCCGTGTATGATGGTGCCCTCGGCGAAACATACGGCTTCTACACCGTAGCAACGGATCTGGCCGGCAACCGCGAGGATGCTCCAATCTCACCAGACACCGTGACCACTGTCGCGGCGCCCGCCACGATTCGCGGCTTCAAGTTTCACGATCGCAATGGCAATCAAGCTTGGGACCAGGCGGACGAAGAAGGACTGGGCATTGGATCATCTATCTCGACGACAACCAGAACGGCGAACTTGACGATGGTGAGACGCAGACCTTGACCAACGCCGATCCGCTGGCCGGTCCGATTGGCGCGTTACGAGTTCGCCGGCTTGATGCCAGGCGTTACCTATGTAGTCGCCGAAGTTCAACAGGACGGCTGGGAACAAACCAGCCCGGTCGGTGAAGTCATCCACGATCCGTTCTACGCGTTGGTGTCCGTCGCCGAGGCTTCCGTGCAGGTGATCGATGGCCTGCAAGATAGCTGTAGTTCGTGCCGAACGGTCATCGGCACCGCGGCCCTGGGAAGCAGCCAGCATTTCTTCCCCGTGACGGCAGACAGCTCTCACTACACATGGCAGGACCGCGAGCCAACTACGCCGGATGTGATTGACATTGTACTACGACTTTCGTCCACAGGGCGCTTACCCCAACTTGATCACACCGGAACAAATCAAGGCGGCAGAAGCGGCCCTACAGATGTGGGAAACGGCTTCGGCGGGAAAATTGCGTTTCTTGCACAACACGCTGGCCCTGGCGGCAGACATCATCAACATTGGCACGGGCGATTTGGCCGCCTTGGGCGGCTCGAGTGCCGTTCGCGGCGTCTTGGCCCTGGGCAGCGCCCTGTTCAACGACGGAGGCTCACGAACCATCACCAACGGCGTCGCCTGGATGGACGTGGCCGAGACATGGGACACAACCTTCGGAAACGGTGACCCTTCCGGCACGTTTGATTTCTTCAGCGTGGCTGCACACGAAGTTGGACATGTCTCGGGCTTAGGTCATACGAGCGACATACCGACGCGCGACATCATGGATTCGGTCTACTCGGGCGAGTACACGGCCGCTTCGTCCACCGACTCCCTACTCGTACGCATGCTCTACGACGCAGATGCCACAACCGGCGGCTCAGTTGGCGGAGAGGTAACAGAGCCACAGCTGTCGGGCGTGCATCGCGTGACACTAGCGCCTGGTCAAATCGTGGAGGCCAACTTCGGCAACCAGCAGTCGATACCCGTTGTTCTGGAACATGATATCAACAATGGCGCCGATATGCGCAGCGGCATCCTCACGATTGCCATCACCTTCGATAAGCCGGTGACCATCACGGACGCCACGGCGCTCAGCCTACAGAACACCACGCTGCCAGGGTTGACCTTGGACCTCTCCGGAGTGGTCCTGGAGGGCAACGGTACCACGGTTGTGACGTGGGACTTGTCAGGTACTTCGCTTGCCGACGGAACGTCATCCGCTGCTGATGGTGTGTATGTTGCATCGTTGGCTGGTGCTGACGTTGTGAGCGTCTCAAGTGGTGCGGCGATGCCAGGCACGTATGTCTTCGAATTCCATCGGTTGCTTGCCGATGCGAACGGAGACCGTCGAGTCAGCAATGCCGACGCCTTCGTGGTCCTGAATCACCTGAGAGATGCCGATGGCGATCCGTTCGCTGTAGGTGACATCAATGGAGACGGCCGTCACAGCAATGCAGACTTCTTCACCTGGGCCAATCACCAGGGGAATGAGCTGCCGCAGACGCCCATGCCGTTGTCGGCCATTGAAGCGCTTTTCAGTATTGGCCGCGAGAAGCAATGGAAGGCAGACGAAGATCGCGATGAAGATGGAACATATGACGATGACTCTGCGCTCGATGCGGACATGCTACGCGACGTCCAATTGGCGAATGGCGGGACAGCGAAACAACGCGCCTTCGTTGCGTGAAAACAGGAACGGTTCGTTTTGAGGCTCGAATTCCGGTTTGCTCGTTCTGTATAGGGCGACACAAAACACTTTTTGTTAACAAAACTGATCACCAGACCGCAATCCCGAAGGCTTGAGCTTTTGCCTATTCCAAACGACCGCCAAGCTGGTATCATGCCGGCGATGTCTGCCGACCTTAGAATTCGCTGTGCAGGTTGGATGTGTGGATTGCCAAACAACGAATCGAGTGACGACCATGACGCGATGCCTCATTCTCTTGCCCCTTACTCTTCTAGCATCACGACCGGCGGGCGCCGACATTGTACTGACGTTTGATGTGACAACCGACAGGACGTCGTATGATGTTGGTGAAACGATCAACTGGTCACTGTTCGTGACGTCCTCGGCGACTGAAGGAGAAACCTTCAACGGCATTGGTGGACTCTCGATCAACTTGGCGGAGAGTGCTGGTGACTTGCTATCTCCAGCGACCATTGACCCCCAATGGGCGAGCAACTTGTATAGTGTCGATGCTGGCACCGTTGTCGGATCTGCCATCACCGAAATTACGGTTTTGGCTGCTATACCTGTTGTCCCTGTGACCCCCCTGGGCAGCGACGGCGCGATACTGAACTATGCGACAGGCAGTTTTACCGCGAGCAGCGTGGGGGCGCATACGTTGAATCCGACGTTTACGCGACCAGATGGTGTCTCGGTCGAAGGCGATAACAGCTATCTTGACACGAGCGACGTCTTCACCGCGTTTGGTTCCTCAAGTCTGAATGGGGCTACCTTCTCTGTTGTCCCCGAGCCAAGCAGTATGCAGTTGATGATGGTTGCCACAGCATTGCTGGGCAGCGCACGGATATGGGGCTGGATCAAACGGAGATCATTGACTTGAGCGCGTTTGCGCCGTGTGGTGTGCTAGTCCAGCGAATCTTGAGCGGACAATTGTCGAGGCGTTGCGTGCGGTGTCCCTTCACCGTAGCTCGCGATGAATCAGCAAGAACCGCAAAGTGAGTGTCAAGAACATGGGACGTACGTATCGGTCGGGCCGGTACGAGTGTGTAAACTGCGAGCCCTGATCGCACCGCACCACGGCTCAAACACATCGACGTGATTGAGAACCTATGCGGCGCACCTCACCGATATGACCGGCAGATGCCATCGGCCGCACAGACGCTCTACTTCAACCCGGATCTCAACACCTGGTTTGCCTTTGACGAGTGCCCAGGGCTGAGAACACGGGGAACCACGTGGCCAGTGCCCGCGTGGCTCGAATCGAGCTTTCCGGTTGGCGGGATGTCGGCCGAAATACACTTCATTGGGCGTCTTGCCACGTAAAGCACTATGTGGTCGGTGCTCATTATACCAGTCGATGGCCAACTGGACTTCGCCCGGAAAACGTCAGCCCGCAGGGGTACCGTTGGCAGACACCGCAACAGCAGCTTGAGCGAAAGGATCAGCCGTTCGATCACAGCTAGGCTGCCATGTTCTCCAACGGCGCCGAATCGGGGTTTGATGTCCTGTCGCTTACACCATGTCTTAAATCCCTTACACCAGAACTGACATCCCTTATCGCAAACGAGATGACGCGGGGCGGCTCCCGCGGTTGCAATCGTCCGTCCCAGGAACGCTCGAACTCCATTGGACGTCGGCGGACCCTTGCGTATCGTGTAGCCCATCACGCGGCGCGAGGAATGATCGACGACCAGGGCCAGCCACCAGCAATATGGCCATCGCTGTGGGAGTGAGAACGGCATCCAGGACGTCCAAAAGCCCAAGGCTGTGGGAACGATTGTCAAGTCAACGTGCCAAACGTGGCCAGGATACTTGGCTGTGACAACGCGATCCGCGCCACGGATCGCAAGGGCCGCTGCCGAGGTCGCACTTCGACTCGGCTTCTCTGTCAGCATCCGCCCCACGGTCGTTACGCCCAGATGAAGGCCTGCTCGGGCGAGCACTTCGGCAATCTTTCGTTTGCCAAGCATGGGGCAGAGGATCCTGAGTCTTTGCACGATATAGGCGACGAATTCGGGATACTTGTTGACCCGGCTCGCGCGTCCTCACGAGGGAATCGGGGCCTTGTTCGTCGAGTCGGCCAATCCAAGATGAAATCGTCGCTGCTGTGAGGAAGAAAGCACGGGCGGTCTGCTCAAGCGACCATCCGCGCGCCGCCCTCAACTCGAGAATGGCCATCCTCTCGATGGGTGGATAGAAAGGGCGCCGATGTGGCGGAATCCTCGCCATGCGGCTGTCTTTGACGCGAATTTCTTCCCGCAGTAGAGCAACCTCCTGCGTCATCCTGTCAAGTTCTGACAGCAGCCTCGCACGCTCGTTCGGACTATCGGCTGCCCAGCCTCGCGTGTAGGTTAGGGCGAACCGAGCGAGGCCAATTGTGTGCAGGACGGCACTTCCGACATGACGCGGCCAACCACGAGGCACTTGAGGCTTGGAGTGTGACGTCTTTCTTGACAACATGATAAATCCGAGAGTCATCCGGGGAATACTCACAACTGGATTCGAGTTGGCAACGGTGAAGCGACAACAACCGGTCAAACTTGTGAGACATGCGCCAGAGTTAATTTCCGCCTCCAATCTTGTCTTCTCTGGACTCAGCCACCGGTGTCCATTCTAATACCGTCAGTTTCTCCCTCCGAGCAGAGACCCTACCGTTTTCACCGCCCGGAACTGACGACTAGTTCCCTTCGTCTCCTGCGATCCAGAATAGGAGAGTTGCATGCCAAAAAGAAGATGGCTGCGTTCTATCCAGTTTTCTGTGCTCTTGATGTTTCAGATTCCGATCTGGCTCGTAGCCGCAGAAGTATCGTGGATTGCGGGTGCCGGTCCGGGTGACTGGTTCGATCCGATGAACTGGTCGACTGGCACCATACCGCTGGCTGACGATCACGCGAGTGTGAGTAATGACGGCGTCGCAGTGATCGCAGACGGTGCCGTCTCCGTCGGTGGTGTCTTCTTGGGCGGCACTGGGGGCGCCTTGAGTTTGTCGAATGCCGAGATCACAGCCGGATTTCTCGATGTTGATTCAACAGGCCAGATCGGATTTGACGCCGGCACGATGCGGGTCAGTGGCAGTCTTGAGGTGAAAGGCGTAGCCGATTTTGGCACTGCCCTCAGTGAGTTGATAGCCCTTGAGGGATCAAGTGTTGACCTATCACACGGCACATTGCTCAACCTCAGCAGCCTCGCGTTTTCGGGTCACGAAGGTTCCACCTTGTTTCTGCCACGGTGCAGGTCGCTGATGGGGCCGCCCTCGACTGGTCGCGAAGTACGGTCCGTGGGAATGCGAGCCAGATGACCTACGTGGCCGGAGCCAACTCGGAATCCTACTTCCCGGTAGGATTCAATCCGTTCGTTGAGTTCGGCACGTTCTTCAGCGGCGGATTGATCCATTCGACGAATACACGGATTCTCGTTCCGCTGGCCTTCTCTGGTCGAGTCTCAAACCTCGGCGCAGAAACATTGGTCATCTCTGGTGAGTTGATCTTGGAAGACGACGGCAGAATTACCGCGGAGTCCGTGACCATTGCGTCTGGGACACTGCGGGGAGGTGGCACAATCACAACCAAGAAGCTGCTTAACGAAGGACTCTTGGCACCCGGTGAACCGCTCGGACAATTTGAAATCCAGGGGGACTATCAGCAAGAACCCGGCGGACAGCTTGAGATCACAGTGGGGGGCACTCCAGATGCTCCAGTGTGGGATTCGCTGACAGTCACCGGCGCTGCTCTTTTGAGTGGTGAGTTGTCGGTCACGCTCGCTGACGGTTACAGGCCTACACGAAATGGAACGTGGCTGCCGATTCTCGGAGCGGATCAAGGTATCTCGGGCACGTTTGTAGTCACGGAGAGCCACGTTGGCATCGCGCATTCTTCGAAACAAAACATGATCACAATCTGGCACAGATCAATATATTCCAGGCCACAGTAGGCGATGCGAATGGCGATCATCTGTTCAACTCGACGGACATGGTCCAGGTGTTTCAAGCAGGCAAGTATGAAGACCTGATCCCGAATAACGCAATCTGGACAGAAGGTGACTGGGACACAGATGGCGATTTCACGTCGAGCGATATGGTGATCGCTTTTCAAAGTGGTACTTATGAGATCGGACCTCCGAATGCACAGGTCCCCGAGCCGGCGTCTCTGCTTATCTTCGTGATTGGTGTGTGCTGTTACCTACTGTGTGGCAATCGTAAAACTCTGCGCTACGAATGCCAGTGTCGTGATTCGAAGATCGTCCCATGCCTTCAGAAGCGTCGGAGTTAATTGACTATTACAATACAGTGGTATGCCGTCCGTCTACGTTGTAGTAGCTTACGGGGGGGCAATTGTTTTGAAGAGGGTTCGCGGC
>CAVZLD010000015.1:0-507511 GCA_963776055.1 uncultured Planctomycetaceae bacterium
GATGTACGACTTCAGTTTTCAGGAAAACTGAAGTCATTCGAGGGTTCGGATCGGGCTGACGTGAGGGTGAGTGGTGATGATACAAACTGGACAACGATTCGGTCGTTCATCCACGACGACGATGACGAACAGTACCACGACTACGATCTGGTCGTTCCCGATGTCGGGCGAAACGCTCTACGACTCGCTTTGATGCTGGGATGAACGGCAAGTCCGACTACTGGTTCATCGACAACGTCCAAGTCACCGGCACGCAAACGGGCCCCCCGGAGCTGACGATCAGTGACGTCTCTGTAATTGAGGGAGATTCTGGATTCACGTTTAACAGTGCGTTCGTCAGTGCGGGGAGCGGTGGCCTTGTTTCGCCACGGGGAATTACGTTTGGACCGGACGGCAAGCTGTACGTGGCTAGTACGGACACCGATAGTATTCGTCGCTACGACGGCGGACGGGAAATTCATCGACGAGTTCATCCCTTCTGGCAGTGGCGGCCTGGACTTCCCGCGAGACATCACTTTCCACGGCGGTGATCTCTATGTTGTCAGCACTTTCACCAACTCCGTGCTGCGTTATGATGGAGCGACCGGAGATTTTGTCTCCGACTTTGTAGCCGCAGGTGATGGAGGCCTGGACGCGCCGCGCGGGCTACTTTTCGGATCCAACGACGAGCTGTACGTGACGAGCGAGGAGAGGATTACGCCGTCCTACGTTACACCGCAACGGACGGTGCATTTCTTGGCGAGTTCATCGCGAGTGGTGACAACGGACTGGCCAACCCTTAAACATCACGATCGGACCAGACGGCAACTTCTATGTCTCCAGCACCTTCTCCGGTAGCAACGCAGTACTACGCTAGACTTCGGTGGCAGCTTCATTGATACGTTTGTCAATCCTGGTGCCGGAGGTCTCGACGGGCCAACCGACCTCGTGTTTCGATCGGGCCTGCTGTATGTCGCTGGCTGGAGGAGCAATTCCATTGTGGCCTACGACTCGAGTACCGGTGATTTTGTGAGCACCGTAGCCGCCACCGCCGGACTGGACCCAACTCCATCACGTTTGACGATGCCGGCCGACTTTACGTTAGCAGTCGACGCACGAATGAGATCCTGCGATTTTCGGAACCATCATCGGCCTACCTGGACGTCAGTCTTTCGTCTGCAAGTTCAGAAACAGTAACGGTCGAGTTTAGCACTGTCGACAGTTCCGCCGCCGCTGACAGCGACTATCAGTCGTCTAGCGGTACGTTGACCTTCGTTCCGGGCATGACATCGCGAATAATACAAGTCCCCATCGTGACTGATGGGATCGCTGAGAGCGATGAGACCTTCAATGTCAGTCTCAACAATGTCACCAACGCATTAGTCGCAGATTCCGTGGGGCAAGTCACGATACGAGAAAGACGTGTCTCGATCAGCGATGCGACCGAAATCGAGGGCGATGAATCGCCACACTATCGCGGCGCATTCGTCGACGGCCTGCCTAGTGGGCACTTCAATCCACTTACGTTTGGCCCGGACGGCAATGTATACACAGCCGTCGGGACGGGCGCCGGATACAACACTATTCAGCGATTCGATGGCACGACGGGTGATTTCGTTGACACGTTTATGGACAACTTGGATCCGGATCACAAATCAATGGCGTGCGGGATATCGTTTTCCATCCGACCGACGGCAAGGTTTATGTCGCTAGTGCCTACACAGATGAAGTTTTGCGATACGACGCACTAACGGGTGACTTCGTTGACGTGTTTGTCAGTGCCGAAAGCGGAGGAATCGGCCATCCAGACGGTATGCTATTCGGTCCCGATTCGAACAACGACGGATTGCCCGAACTCTACGTCACCGGCTGGCTCAGCCACAGCGTGGTTCGCTACGACGGGGCTACGGGTGCACCGCTTGGGAATTACATTCCAGCTGGATCTGGTGGGCTGAGCTTTCCGTTCTCGCTTGCGCTGCGAAACAACGAGCTGTTTGTTACGAGTGCGGGCACGGATCAGATCCTGAAGTATGACGCGGGCGATGGAAACTACCTTGGAGTTGCAGCGAGCGCCGGGCTCGATTACCCCCGAGGGCTCACATTTGGGCCCGACGATTTGATGTATGTCACAAGTGGCGACAACGACCGCATTCTGCGGTTCACACCTAATGGAACATATGTGGATGACTATGTGCCTGCTGGAATCGCAGAGCTGGACAATCCACGCACACCGCGTTTCGGTCCCGATGGAGATTTGTATGTCACAATGACAGGCAACAGTGAGATCATGCGGTTTGGTGATCAAAACGAAGCCCTGTTTGTTCTGACATTGTCTATACCAAGCAACCAGCCTGTTGCCGTCGACTTCAGCACGTCCAACATGACCGCCATAGCAGGCAGTGACTACGCGGAATCCGGCGGTGCCGTCTCGTTCGAACCTGGCGTCACGTCCCAAACGATCGTCGTTCCAATCGTCGATGATACGGATGTCGAACTCGATGAAACGTTCTTCGTCGATCTCACGGGCGTCGTCGGTGCCACGATCTTGGTCCCATCCGCCGTCGGTACAATCATTGACAATGAAATCGGAAATGAGCCGCCCAATGTGAACGCGGGTGGAGATCAGACGTTGGTCGACGCTGACGCGACTGGATCAGAATCGGTCACGCTCGTCGGCACGGTTACGGACAACGACGGCACGATCGAATCGATTGAGTGGACCGATGGCACAAGCGTACTCGGTAATACAGCGACTTTGACGACAACGCTGGCCGTGGGTGTACACACTCTGACACTCACCGCCATGGACAACGATGGAGCTACTGCAACAGATAGCGTCAACGTGACGGTAACCAGCCAGAATGATGCGGACGTCCTCTATGTGTGGGACATCGAGTTTGATTCTCGCCGTCGAGGACGTGACTATCGAATCTTGGTGGATGTGCGGCGGGATAGCGACTTCGATGCGGTCGCCGAAGGCACGGATGCTTCCGCGGCTGGCGTCGAAGTAACGGTTTCGTTCACAGATTCTTCGGGCAACGTGCAAACATTCACTGGGCTGACCAGCTCCGACGGCATCTTTCGCAGCCAGTGGATCAAGAGGCTGCAACCCGGTGAATACCGTGCCGAGGTTGTCGACCTGGCGTTGGCCGGCTTCGCGTGGGATCCAAGTGATTTGTTGGATGCCACTTTGAATGACGAAGACTTCGATGGCGATGGCAAGCCGGATGACGTCCTGACAAACTAGCCGTTTTCTAAAGTGAGAAGAAGGGCGACTATGGTCTTACACGATAGCCCTGCAAGGCCATTCGACGCCGACCGTCGAAACATCCTCGCAAGAACCGTTGTTCATTTCTGGATGGAACGCTCGTGAGACAAAAAACTGGGTCGTTGGAAGCCCTGCAAACGGGCCCGCACGGTTTGAGCACGAGTATTACAGGTTTGACAGGAGTTCATAGAAATGTCGTTTCCTCGTTCATTGTTGCATCACGCCGGTAGCGCGTTGTCGCTATTCGTTTCCCTTAGTCTGGTTCTCATTAACTACACTTCATTAGCAGCCGTTACAGCCACAGTGGTGGGTCCTGTTGCCAATGCGTCAGCGGGCACGGTCGCTTACTGGCGATTCGAGGACGGCTCAGCGGGCGAAAGTGCTGATGGAGTCAATGAAGGCAAGTTAGCTGACTCTTCTGGAAACGGGATGAGTGCGTCGGTAATTGGCTCACCACTGTTCGAAGCTACCGAAGCATCTCTCTCGAGTGTAACGACGCTCGGACTTAAGTTTGATGGTCAAAGCCAAGTACGTGTGGACGACTCTCCAGAACTACGCTCACCGACGGCCTGACGGTTGAGGCGTTCGTGCGCGTTGACTCGCTGGAGACTCCGCAGAACCAAGCCGCAATTGTTGTACGAGGAGACACACGAGCTGGACTCGATCCATATAAGCTCAATATCGGCACGACGAATGGCAATCGACCAGGCATTGTGACTTGGGCCATCAGCGATGCTGACAACAGAACGGCGTCGGTTCGGTCGACCGAGCCAATGCCGTTAGGGCAGACAGTTCACATCGCCGGCACTCTTGCCGGAGATACCGGCGAATTGCGTCTCTATCTGGACGGCGTCCTTACGTCCAGCAGCATGACAGATGTACGTCCGTTTGAAAAACTTGATGCGACCCGAGAACCTGCTTTGTGGATTGGAAGCATACACAGTAACACGATTTTCTCGTTTGATGGCTTAATCGACGAAGTTCGCATTTCCGACACGGCCCTCAGTCCAAACAACTTCTTGTACCAGGCGGTCCCGGAACCGAACGCTGCGTTGTTGATGATGTGCGGTGTGACCCTGTTCGCGGCAGTTACCCGGACGACGCGTGCAGAGCAGAGTTTGAAGGGCGGGCAACCAGAGCAACCCTGACGCTTGCGGCTCCGGTTGACCGAATTGATTACGTTCCGGTCGAGTTGACCTTCGCTTGGCTGACTGAAAGTGGATTCGGAAGTGGTGAGTATCTGTCGTTGGACGCGTCCAGCAACCAAGACGCTTGTGCAGTTGTAAGTAGATGTGTCGATGCATCCGCCCAAGCAGAGAATTGGGTAATGTAAGCCGACGTGCAAGAACGGCTTGCCCAGCGAAAAGACATTGGATGTTGTACCGGAAACTATTTTGGATAAGAGTCATGTCAGAACGTCAACAACTGGTCAAACTCCTTTTCAGCTCCGCAATTGAGATGAATTCCGCTGCGGAGCAGTCAGCGTACTTGGACGAGCAATGCGGCCAAGACGAGCGACTGAGAGCCGAAGTCATGGAACTTATCGCGCACGACCGGCAGGCGAGCGGTTTCCTGGAACCTAGTTCGGACCCGCCGGTGGCAACGCTCGAAATCCCTTCCAACGAAACACCTGGCCACGAGATGCTCGCTCAGATGATCGGCGGCTACAAAATCCGTGAAAAACTGGGCGAAGGCGGGATGGGCGTGGTGTACGTCGCCGAGCAGGCACGGCCCGTCCGCCGCAAGGTGGCCCTCAAGATCATCAAGCCGGGTATGGACTCCAAGGAGGTTCTGGGCCGTTTTGAGGCCGAGAGGCAAGCCTTGGCCATGATGGACCACCCCAACATTTCTCGCGTGATCGATGGGGGAGCGACCGATACGGGCCAGCCCTTCTTCGTGATGGAATTGGTACGAGGCCCCCCTGTCACCGAGTACTGCGATAAGAACCGACTCGCGAACCGCGAGCGACTGCGACTGTTCCTTGACGTCTGCCGGGCGATCCAGCATGCGCATCAGAAGGGGATCATCCACCGTGACATCAAACCTTCCAATGTTCTCGTGCCGCAGATCGACGGCGAACCGGTCCCGAAAGTGATCGATTTTGGCGTGGCCAAGGCGGTCAGTCAAAAGCTGACCGAACAGACCGTATACACGAAGTTTTCACAGCTGGTGGGCACGCCCCTCTACATGAGCCCCGAACAGGCCGAGATGGGCGTCGTCGACATCGACACGCGCAGCGATGTCTATTCTCTCGGTGTCCTGTTGTATGAACTGTTAACTGGAAAAACTCCGTTCGATCGCGAGACCTTAAAGCAAGCCGGATTCGATGAATTGAGACACATCATCCGTGAAGAGGAGCCGCCGCGGCCCAGTGCCGCGGTGAGTACGCTCGAAGCACAAGCGCTCTCGACCGTCGCGAAGCATCGCCGCACCGATGCTCGTAAACTCCGCGACGGACTGACGGGCGAACTCGATTGGATCGTGATGCAATCGCTCGAAAAGGATCGCACGCAACGCTACGAATCGGTGAGTGCTCTCGCAGCGGATGTGCGGCGGTACTTGGATGATGAGCCGGTCCAGGCGTGTCCGCCTTCCGCGATGTATCGGTTGCGAAAGTTTGGCCGTCGGCACCGGGTTGGACTTGCGATCGGTGCCGCTCTGAGTGTAGCGCTCGTACTGGGAGTAGTCGGATTGGGCGGCGCTGCACTATTGATCGCTCAGCAACGCGACGCGGCTCAAACGGAACGTGCAGAAGCTGAAATGCAACGTGACCGGGCGGACCGTCTCCGTGTCGAGGCGGAACGGCAGCAGCAAGCGGCCGAAAAACAGAAACAAATGGCCGAGGAAAACTTTCGGCGAGCACGTGAGGCGGTTGATACTTATTTGACCAAGGTGAGCGAAGACCAACTGCTTAACGCGCCGGATTGCAACCACTACGTCAAGACCTGCTAGAGCTGGCGCTCGATTACTATCAGGAGTTCATCGACGAGCGAGGTGAGGATCCGGAACTAGAAGCTGACCTGGCCGCAGCGTACTACCGAGCTGGCGAGATCGCCACGGCGCTTGGCGATGAGACGGAAGCTCAAAGCGCACACCAAAAAGCGCTCAACATGCGGATCGCTCTGGCGAACAAAGATCCGAAGAACACCGTCATGCGAAACGCTCTGGCGGAGAGTTACATCAGCTTGGGGCGTTTCGAGTCAACGCACATCGATAGCATCGACTATTTGACGAAGGCGATAGAAATGGCCAAGCCACTGGTCAATCCGAAGCATCGGGCAACTTTGGTGCGTGCCTACCTCTACCTTGGAGTCATGAAACGTCGGCATTTCAGAAATGACGGTGGTACTGAGAAAATGGAGCAGGCACGCACGGCGCTGGAAAATGCCGTGGACGTACTCGGAGAACTAAAAGAAGATCACCCAGAGGATCATCAGCCACGCCTGCTGTCGGAGGTCTACACCGAGCTTGGAACGTGGCATCAAATGATGGGCAACCAGGACGAGGTCAAGTCGTACGATCGGCGCACGTTGGAGATCAGCAAAGAACTTGTAGAGAAAGAACCGGACAACCTCGAACATCAGCACACGCTCGCGGGTCACCACGCGAACGTTGGTGAAGACGAGAAGAGCATAAAGATCTTTGAGAAGCTCGCCAATGAAAATCCATCCGTGGTCCTTTATCAGGGGGATCTCGCCAAAGCCTATGCAAAACTTGGCGCAATTCAGAAGGACCCGGGAAAGCTGGAGGAGTCGATTGAGATCTACAAAAGACTGTCCCGTGACTACCCAGAACAGGGCAACTTCCCAGGCAAGGTGGGCGCACAGTACAAGGCACTTGGCAATCTGCTGCTTGCGGCTGGCAGGATTGACGAAGCAATCACCGCCTACGATTCAGCGATCGCTACTCTCAGTGAACTTTCCTACTACCGGATGGAACTCTCCGACGCCTACGAGGGGCTCAGCCGCGCACAGAACAAAGCCGGCAACCTCGCTGAAGCGATCGCGGCGCAGCGAAGTTCCCAGGAGGTTAGCCAAAAGGTCTTAGACGAATTGCCGGATCAGCTTCACTTCTGGTCCTCACTGGCATACCACCGAAAGCACCTTGGCACATTACTGCGTCGAGCGGGCAAGATCGACGAAGCGTTGGACGCATACAAGAGTGCGGTGGAACTCTTGGCGGCAAAATTCGCGGATGAAAAATCGCCAAATGGATCGCCCGGACAGGTCCGTGCGGCTCGAGGACTATTGATTGACCTCCACAAGGAGTTGGCCGACTTTCTGACGGACCTAGACCACAATGACGAGGCCGCGAATTCGTACCGTAACGCGATCGGCCTCGCCAGTGAAGTGATCGAATTGGATGACGGCAACGCCAAGGCATGGATCAAACGCGGTTTCGGTCTACGAGAAACTGGGCGACTACCAGAAGGCCATCGAGGACTATGGTCAAGCAATTCGTCTGGAACCTGGTGCTAGAAGGTATTGGCGGTCGCGTGGATTAGCCTATGTAAAGCTGTCGGACGATGAAAAGGCGTTGGCCGACTTGTGCAAGGCGATCGAGCTGAAGCCGGAAGACACTTGGTCTCTGAGGGAGCGCGGATTGATTTATCATCGGCTTGGACAGCTTGACGTTCGTATCCGATATGAGCCAATGCATCGAGCTAAAGCCGACGAGCGGTACCTTCCTGTGTCGAGCCAAAATCTACCGCGATCGAAAGGAGTTTGATCTGGCGTTGGCCGATTGCCAGCAGGCAATCGACATCGATTTCGACGACAACGACGACGCACAACGGCTTGCTCCGCGACGGCGTATGTTCTGCGTGGGGACATCTGTGTAGAGAATCTGCAGCGGTATGAGGATGCCATCGTCGAATACTCGAAGGCGATCGAATTAGAGCCGCACAACGCCGTCTATTTGGAGAAGCGCGGAAAGGCGTTTCAGGAGTTCGGAGATACCGAACGGGCGGCGGCAGATTTCGAGGAAGCGGCGCGACACGCGAACCAAGACGAAGCACGGCCTTGAAGGATGTCGGTTAACTGATTGCCTCCATGGAGCGTGCGGCCAATGCAAGATTCTCTTGGGGCGTTGGAATGTCTGCCAACGAACCACACAACGTAGAAGTTCGAATTAACCGTCTGATGAGTGGAGACAATAAAATGATACGCATTCCCAAATATGCGAAAGGTCCTGTCCTTTGCTGTTCAATAATCCTCTGTGTCGCTTGCGTCCACGTGAACTACGCGAGAGCCCAATTCGTCCTCGGAACGCCCGTTAACTTTGGTCCGGTTGTGAATTCCGAGGCAAACGAAAACAGCCCCTTTCTATCGAGAGATGGACTAACTCTCTATTTCCACTCCAATCGCCTGGACGGTTCAGGGAATGCTGATATCTGGATGGCGAAACGAATTCACTTGAATCCGAGTGGAACCACACCGGAGAATTTCTCCGAAATCAACACCCATGTGGCCGAACACACGCCGTTTGTCTCAAGTGATGGACTGACGTTCGTATATCAAGGGACACCAGGGCCGACGGCTTCGTCGGACAACTCTTTCAGCTGTCGCGAGACTTCGCAGAGAATCCGTGGGGGCCACCCACTCTCTTGCCCGCCCCCATCAACGATGGTGTTACGCCATTGTCCTCACCGTTCTGTCGGCGGACGGAAGAACGCTGCTTTACTCTTCGGTTCAATCGAGCGGCGACGTCGACATTTGGGAGGCAATCCGACCAACACCCCTTAGTTCCACCTGGACAGTGCGGCCTCTTGGACCAAATATCAACACGTCGTTTCGCGATTCCCGACCTGTCATGTCAGCTGACGGAATGACGCTTGTCTTTGCGTCTGAACGTGCAGGCGGCGAGGGAGGTTTCGACATTTGGATGTCGGAGCGTGAATCCGTCGCTGCGGATTGGGGACAGGCCACAAACCTTGGGGCGGTCGTTAACACAGCAGGTAATGAGCGACCAAGCCAGCTGTGGGAAGCCGAGAATCTGTTACTTTTCAAATCAGGCGGGCAGGGATACCCGGACTGCCTGGTGAAGGCGGAGCAGACATGTTCTATGTCAACGTTGTTCCCGAGCCATCGACCGCAATGCTGACGACGTTCGGCTTCTTAATGGCCGTTGGGCTATTTCGTGACAATCGATGCAGAAAATCTGCAGCGGTATGAGGATGCCATCGTCGAATACTCGAAGGCGATCAAATTAGAGCCGCTCAACGCCGTCTATTTGGAGAAACGCGGAAGGGCGTTTCAGGAGTTCGGAGATACCGAACGCGCGGCGGCAGATTTCGCGGAAGCGGCGCGAAACGCGGAGCAAGACGAAGCACAGCCTTGAACGATGTCGTTTACCTGATTGCCTCCACGGAGCATGCCGCCAGTGCAAGATTCTCTTGGGGGCGCTGGAGTGTCCGCCAACGAACCACACAACGTTGAACTTCAAATTAACCGTCTGATGAGTGGAAACAATAAGATGATACGCATTCCCAATTACGCAAAAGGCCCTGTTCTTTGCTGTTCAATAGTCCTTTGTGTTGCTTGTGTGCACGTGGACTACGCGAATGCAGAGCTTCAATTTGGCGAACCGGTGAATCTTGGCGAGGCGATAAACTCGCCAGGCAACGAGAAGGGACCGTGGGTGTCGCCTGACGCAAGGAGAATTGTGTTTGGGCGCCGTGTGGGCGGCGAGGACGTTGTTCCTCATGTCGAAGAATTGTATGAGGCAGTGCGCGACTCGTCAGACCAGCCATTTGGCGCCGGAATCGAGCTTGTGGGGACAAACATTGGGGTTCGCAACACGCATCCGTCACTCACAAACGATGGCTTGAGAATGGTTTTCGCGGTCCACGCTAACGTTGACGTCTTTGACAACGCTGATTTGTACGAAACGTCGCGCACGTCGTTTACGGATGCTTGGTCTAACCCGGTCCCGCTAAACATTAATACGTCCACAACTGAGGGAGCTCCGACCTATTCGAATGGCGGGCTGTCGCTTGCCTTTCACGCGAGGGATGCGACCGGCAATCTGGACGTGATGGTTACGTCACGAGACGATTTTGACTCGCCCTGGAGTGAACCGAGTTCGATTGGCAGTGCGATCAATACCCCAGCAATTGAAGCTCAACCGTTTCTATCCGATGACGGCTCCTTGCTGTTCTTCTCGTCGAATCGGGACGGCGGCTTCGGCGGAAATGACATTTACTACTCAATGGTATCTGACGCCGGCGAATGGTCGCAGCCTGTGAATTTAGGGCCGTCGATCAACACCGAATTCAGCGAAAACTCTCCTTTCCTCTCCGCTGACGGCAGTGAGTTCTATTACTGGTCCAATCGCCCCAGCGGCTTCTTGGGTAACGACCTCTACGTTTCCCAGGTTGTTCCCGAGCCATCGACAGCAGCGATGACAATTTGGGGAATACTCTTTTCCGTCGGACTGGTTCGTAACAAACGTCGCAAGGGGCATTAAACGCCGGAGGCTGGCTCATGAAGAATCATTCCGAACATCCCCGAGCGTCGGAAGTTGTCACGACGCGGGGCTTTTCGCTCGATGTTCGGAATCCCAGTATTGGCAAATCAAAACAATCAGCAGTTGCACGCCCGCACGTGATCGAGCGTTCGACAGGCACGCTGTTGTTCGTCGCATTGGTGAAATCACGTACTACCCGACGAGGTGCGCCATCCAATTGTTGCACTGCTTGTCTCGATCCTTCGTTACGAGGAATCCAAATCGTGGACCGTCTTCTCGCGACCACACTTGCCCTAGCGATGCTCGCTAATCCGGCCCTAGCCATCGTCACCTCCGATGAACATGGCAGCCATGTTGTCATGCCAGGTCAGCCGAGCTTTGGTATTAATCTCGACGGTGTCGTCATCGTAGGGCTGCTACGTGATTCGGGCGCTCCGCTTCGCTTTTGCTCTGTGCTCTGATTACAGACCGGCACGTGCTCAGTGCAGCCCACTGCTTTGATCTGGACGAAGACGGTCAGTTTGATCTGAACGAGCTTGTGTTAAGTCCCGATGAACGTGGGCCTCATGCAGTTGTGTTTGAGCTGGAGCGGACAAACGGATGGATCGCTGTTGAGTACGAGGTGGATTCAATTAGGTGGCCGCAGGCGTGGCCCGATTCGAGGGGCGATCTAGCCGTGATCACGCTTTCTGCGGACGCACCGCCGTCAGTACCTCGCTATTCGCTCTACGGGGACCATGACGAAGTCGGCAAATCGTTTGTGATGGCGGGCTACGGGTCGCCGGGCCACGGCTCGATTGGGGCCCGCGGAGAAACCGGTCCTACGATTCGGAAGCGAGCAGGCCTGAATCGGTACGAGGCAATTCGCGACGATTACGTTGGGGTCGACTTCCTGGCCTACGATTTCGATAGCGGTCTTGCAGAGAACAACTCGCTGGAACTGTTCGGTGTTGAGTCGGACTTTGGATTCGGCGACGACGAGACGGTCAACGCCGTGGGAGATTCCGGCGGGCCAACGTTTATCCAGGGTGCGATCGCTGGAGTGATGGCATTTGGTGGACGGTTGCCAGAATTCGATGTCAACGACGAACTCGACTCCAGCTGGGGAGAGGCCGCCTTCGACACGCGCGTGTCGACATTCCGCGAGTTCATCGTTGAGGCGACCGATGGCCTCGCAAGGTTTGTAACAGCATTGCCGGGCGACCTGGACGGTGACGGCGATTTGACGACAGCGGACATCGATATTCTGTCGGGGGCGGTACGCGGCGGACATCACGACGTCGGCTTCGATATAAACGGCGATGGAGACATCAACGACTACGATCGGAAGGTCTGGGTACACAACATCGTTGGCACTCACTTTGGCGACGCTAACCTGGACGGCGAGTTCAACAGTAGCGACGTCGTCGAGGTTTTCTCGGCTGGTAAATACGAGGACGACGTCGCACTCAATTCTGGTTGGGCGTCTGGCGACTGGGACGGCGATGGCGACTTCACCTCAGCCGACATTGTCGTTGCATTCGCCGATGGGGGTTACGATCTCGGGGCACGGACCGCCGTTAGCGAGGTGCCCGAGCCATCATGGGCAATTCTGCTGGGGATTGGAATGATCGGCCTCTTCCGCCTGCGAAAGCGTCGATAGAGACTCGCGTGAAAGCCTCGACGCCAACCGTTGGCCCCGCATCTGCCTGTGGTGCGGGCCTTTCCGTTCGCCTGTGCGACGACGGAAGGAGCAGCTGACTTTTGGTCGCTAAGGTCGTCCCCCTTGTCGTCTCCAGCTCCGCGCGAAAACGTAAGTCGCTTGCTGCGGCGGCGTACAAGACGGCTGTCGCGCAGAGCACTTTCTTGGACGCTGAGGATGCATCACCCGCCTGCAATTCAGGAATTCTCTACGGCGCCGAAGTTGGACCACCCTCCACAACTTGGCGATTCGCTCAACTGCGGGCGATGAACCAGACCTCTGCAGTTTCGTTCAGACTGACAGAGGACAGCACCCCTCGAGCGGCTTTCAGCAGGCGATCAGGGACGTATCGAAAACCCGTCGGACCGGCCGTTGATTTCTGATTTGCGTCAAAATACGACCAAAAAAAACGAGGCACCGCGGACCCGTGGCCTGCCCCCCCGGCGGCACTCTTGGACAGGATCCGATGTAGCCTGGCAGCGCCCCACGACTCGTCGGCTGAGATGATCGGGCCGCCGCGGCCTGGATTCTGCCAGAATTTGTGCTGTCATTGAGCGCCTTGCGCGACGCCGACCAGCGATCGCAGGTCCCCAAGATTCGCGTGACCAGGTCGACCGGAGTATAATCCAGGTGCTTCCGCCAGGGTCGTGCAGCAGTTGAAGATGGGGGGCAGCGTGATGCGGTGTGTGTCGAATCGAGCGCTAGACCGGACGAATGGATTCGCCGGTGTGTTATTCGCTGTCACCACGGTATTGCTTTGCGCATCATCCGGAAACGCGCAGGGATTGGTCGAATACGAGTTTGCCGGCATAGTGAATGACAACTCGGGTGACCTGGGAATCTTTGGACCATTCGGCACGGTACAAACCAACGACGTGTTTACCGGTCGCTTTTCCTACATGACCGGGCCGAGCAACCCTGATCAGGAGGTGGGTGACGCACAGCTCGGCGGTTACCATGTCGTCGACTTCGTGCTCGATCAGGCGTTCGTGGCAATTACGCCTATGGCAATCGTCGTCTCCCATGTTCCAGGTACACCAACGCTGCCGCCATTGCCGCCCGATCTGGGTACCGACGGGTTCCGCGTCGTGGGGTCCTATTTGCTGGGACAGGAAGCCAAGTCGGTTTCGCTGAAGCTCCAGGCGCCCTATCAAACGGTGTTCACCGACGATTCGCTACCGACCATTTTGGCGCTCGAAGACTTCACCGACTTGCAGACGGTCATTTCAATCCGGGTGCTGGGCATTGCTCCGGACGGTACGAGCCTCATCGATGCGGGTCAACTGACGTCGCTTGTGAAGGTTCCGGAGCCATCATCCGTTGGCTTGCTGCTGCTGGGCGTTGGCGTCCTGGTGCCGAGGTGGCGTCGCCGTTAACGCACAGTCACTTCCTCCCACGCCATCGAGCGCGCGAGCCCAGACTCGAGGCAGCCGAGAGCTGCGCCGAAGGAGAAGTGAATTCTGGGCGCGCAGCCGAGCATCGCTCATGCATCTGCCGGGGGATCTGGAAGCTTGATTGCTAGTCGGCTTGGCCAGAGGCCGATCGAGGCGGATTTGGCGTCCCGAGAATCCAGCCTTTTCTGACTCGGTTTCTGGGGCAGCCAACTTTAGATGTCAGATCGATCGAGGGCACAGTGTCAAACGAGGCGAAGGTCATCTCTGTTTTGCGACTATTCCGTGTAAGACTAACATGCCATCGGCGAAATACTCGCTGAGCAGTTCCGTTCATCTCGCCCAGAAGCCCCGGATAGAGTCTTTGGGGAGCACACCCAAGAGTGGGCCACATGAAGTCGATTACCAGTTGGAGCGCGGCGTGGCCCGTGCGCCGGCGTACCTCCCTGAGCCTGATCCTATTCGTGGCGTTGGTCGTGCCCATTGGCGCACCGGGGAGCGCCGCCGAACCGGCGCCCTCGCCCGCTTCCCTGCAGGTGAGCATTGACCCGCGGGTCGAGTTGTTCGCGATCATCTACCGGCTCGCGGGATACCTGTACCATGGCGAGGACCACGCAGCCTCGCACTATGAGACGGAGGTGCAAAACCACTTCGGGCGCTACCGGGAGCATCCGGCCGTCGCGCTTACGACCCGTCTTAAGGAGGATCGAAACGTAGACTACGGCGTCCAGTTGAGCCTCGCGGTGCACGTGGATGACGCCGCCAACCTCCAGCTGCGAGTGCCGCTTGATCCCTGGCCCGAGACGCTGCACGAGCGCTGGACTCCGGAGCTCATTGACGAGTTCCTCGTCCAGGCCCGCGACTTCGTCACGCAAAGCAACTTCGCCGGGTTTGTCGAGAAGCAGCGCCCCTTCTATGCCGAGACAGTCGCCCGCGCCGAGCGCGGCGCTCAAGGCCGGGGTCGACGTCGACTGGTTCGACAGCTTCTTTGGCCCCCAGGCCGGTCGGGAGTTCCGCGTGTTCATCTCGCCTCTTGGCGGGCTGCACGGGTGGTACGCCTTCTGGCTCTCAACGGAGCCGGGGCTCGAGGCGATGAGCGTGATCGGCTGCCAAAGGTTGGACGACCAAGGCAAGCCGGTGTTTCACCAGGGGGCACGCGGACTGAGCTTTGCCTCTGGGATCGTCCATGAGCTTTCACACTCCTACGTGAACCCGACCTCAGATCCGTACCTCGATCAGCTCGAGGAGCCCGTCACTCGGATGAAGCCCTTCCTGGTGGGGTATTTCGCCAAAGCCTACGGTCAGGAACACCACTCCGCCCTCGTGAGGGAGTCGCTGGTGAGGGCGGCCGTCATCCGCTACCTCCATGAGCACTGGGGATTCTTGGCCGGGCGTCGCGCCCTCGGCAAGGAATTGAAGAGTGGCGCCTTCTGGATGCCGGAGCTGCTGGAGACGCTGGAGCAGTACGAAGCCCAGCGCGGCCGTTACCCCGATTTCCAGTCCTACATGCCGGAGGTGGTCGAGTTCTTCGAGGTCTACAGCTCGCGGATCAGGGCAAAGGCGGCCGTGGCCAAAGCGTCACTTCCTCTTTATGTCCTGCTGTCCGCCGTCTACCTCCTTGCCGTCTGGCTCCCGTCGCGCCGGTGGCCGACGCCGATGCCCAGGATGGGATGGGATCGGGTTGTCGCATTCGGTCTGCTCTACGCCGTCGTGGGTCCCGTTTTTGAATTCTTCCTGCTCGGCAGCAGACCGGGACTCCCGTCGCTGATAGCAGGAGCAGTGCTCCTCCTGGCAGCCACGCTCATAGGGCGCAGAGCCAGGTCAGCAGCAGGTGGGGCCGCGCCCACAGGCCCGCCGGACGAGACCGCGGGTTCTTGGCCGGCGCAGACCTCGGTATGTGCCCGCCTCCCTTGAGTTGAGCTACCTGCTCGTCCTCGTCGGCGCACCGGTGATGCTGTCGGCTCGGCTTTCGTGGGTTTTCAGCGTCATCGCGGTGCTGGCGATGCTGCTCCAGGCCAGGGCCAGCAGAGCGCCTGCCATGGCCTCTGATGCGGTTGTCGAGGGCCGATGAGACCGTGCTGAGAGTACTTCACAAAACGCATGAGGGTTTCGTATCGCGCGCGTGACGGACACATCGGTAGTTTCTAGCTGCGCGAAAACTGCACATGTCCGACACACCCATTGCAGTTCATCAGCGTGCTGTTCCTGCTCCGCGGGCGCACGCACGAGCGTCGGTCGAGTCCCAGACAGCCGTCAGAAGGTCGTTTTGATTTATCGGACGCGTTGAGAAACCACCCTCGTGAGACACCGGTCGGCCCGGCCCGTCGCATGCCCCCGCCGGGTGGTTCGACGAGTGTCAGAACTCATCGCCAGGCCGGCTCTTGATGGCCGACGAGAGCCCAGTCAATTGTGGAACGGCAGGTCCAACCGATGGAGTACTTCTGGGGAACGTTGCAGCCCGCTTAACAGAGATACGCACAGTGTGCGTCTCCGACGCCCACCAGCTTTGCACTCACCCGAAGTTCCGTCCGAAGGGAGCGACGGGGAGACACTCGCGCCTTGTCCATGGCTGTCTGCCATTGACCGCCAGAATCAGGCATGGGTCAGTCGTTTCCGCTGAGCGAGAGCCAGCAGGGCAAGCAGAGCTGTGCAGCCGAGTGCCGACGTCGAAGGCTCTGGAACGTTCGTGACGAAAACGCCACTCGAGCCGTCGGTGAACGTAGCATGGAAGGCCACTTGGCCAAGGTCATTAAAGCCACTGCGGCGCCCGTCTTCATTACCGGAGTCACCCACGAACCCGAGATCGGAAATGGTACGGACATCACCGTCGGCCACTTCCAGCAGATCACCTTCGCAGGCAACTCGCCTCAGGATGCTGGACGTGTCTTCGGCCCAGATCCCCGTGCCGCCGCCCTCCAAGGACGCGACGAAGGCTGTTTGGCCCGCACCGTTGATTACGGGACGGCTGAGAAGGAAGCCACCGAAGTTCGTTCCGTCCGTTCCTGGAGCAGGCGACCCTTCACGGGCAACCGGCTGGAGGCGGCCCGAACCTTCTGACCAAATGCCCGAATCGTTGAGACTTGTCACGGCTCCCCCGGTCCGGAGGATCCCGCTGAAAGCGGTCTGGCCCTCGCCGTTGATCACGGGCAGACTGAAGCCGCCAAAAAAACCCCCGTCGGTCCCTGGGGCAGGAGAGCCTTTCCGGGCAACCAGCGACAGGTGCCCGGAACCCTCGGACCAAATGCCCAAATCGCTGGAGTCATCCACACCTTGCAGAAGAGCTAGGAAGGCAACCTGGCCTGCGTCGTTGACTGCAACCTGATTCGGTACAAAATAGCGCACGAAACTTCCGAAACGCTCACCGCTGGTCCCCGGAGCAGGCGCCCTTCTCGGGCCACAAGCGCCAAGCTCCCGGATGCTTCCGACCAGATTGCCGAATCATTCGTACTATTCACGTTTCCACCACGTTGAAGTGTTCCCAGAAACGCCGTCTGGCCGGCGCCATTGATGGCAGGCCTCTGCAGCACGCTGAATGTGGCACCACCGGTTCCCGGAGCCGTCGAACCCTCGCGCGCCACCAGTGTCAACGTGCCCGGACCCTCCGACCAGATCCCCGTATTGTTGGAACTCGTCACGGCTCCTCCGGTCTGAAGCAGGCCTCGAAACGCCGTCTGGCCCGCATCGTTGAAAACCGGGTCCTCGATAAACGGATAGCCACCTGTACCACCTCCGAAAGTCGCGCCGCCGGTTCCCGGTGCGAGTGAGCCCTCACGGGCGATCAGTGTCAGGCCACCAGGACCTTCCGACCAGAGCCCGACGTCGTTCGAACTGTTCACGCTCCCGCCGGTTTGGAGGAACCGACGAAACACGGTCTGGCCAGCACTGTTGATCCCCGGCAAGGTATTGAACTCGTAGGACGGCGGAGCGAAGTCACTGAAGTTGGCGCCGCCGGTTCCTGGCGCGGCGAAGCCCTCGCGGACCACCAGGCCCAGCGTACCTGAACCTTCGGACCACGTTCCGGAATCGTTGAAAGGGTCCACGCCGCCCCCAACCACCATTGATGCGTCAAACGCCGCCTGGCCCACAACGTTGAGGACGGGATCGCTGAAGCCACGGAAGTCGGCCTCGTCACCACCCGGTGCCGTCCGTCCCGACAAGGCAACAGTGCGTGTAGGAAGTCGAACGGTTGCAGACAATACGTCGTGCGACGCTCCGCCGATAGCCGCGATGCAGATTACTTGTACTACCGCGCCGATGGAAGCGGGAGTTCTGGCGCAAGCAGCGCCCACTACGGCAGTCAGATCAGACAGGCAGTCGATGCGTCTCATAGCGTTCGACCTGCTACCATGACTCGGAACTCACCAAGGCTACCTGTGCCCTTCAAGGTTGCGCCGCCAATGAGCCTCGGCGAGCAACGCGAAGCCGACGAAATCCGGGCTCTCGCTGGTCGCCCTGGCTCATCTACCGCGCAGCGATCAATAAACTTCCACTGCTGGCGAACACATTGCCATTCCGGTCATGCCCATTCCTGGAAAAAGCGAAATACATGCCGATGTTCGTCATTCATTCAGGCGACCCGGAACGCCCCTATGGTAATGAGCGCCTACGTGCCCCAACGTTGAATTCTAGTTGGCAGGATCGGCTACCGCCACAGCCGCTATGCGTGATTGAGTTGAACCGCATGGCTCCACCCGATTCGGTCATTTCCGGCAAACCACGTACTGTGTATTGATTCCCGCAGACGCTCCCCTGGCGACAGCCGGGCCAGCCCGCGCCGTCTCACGATACGACCTCAATCCGGGTCGGTGTTGGCCTCCCATCAACGGGCTGCTGTCTTGTCAGAGTGGCTCAGCATCGAGACCTGTCGCGTCAAACATTGGGGCCGGGGTCCTTGCGGCCCGGTGGCGGACGAACGTTCGTTGACACAATCCCACGCACAGGAGGGGATGCTGAGGTCTCTAAGGCTGTAGCTGGACATCTCGCAGGTCACGACAGCTCCAACGAACAGGCCGATTCACAATATTGGCTGCCAGAGGCAAATAGCCGCTGTTGTTTACCGAGCGATGATGTGCCGACGATTCAATCTCCTCGTGAGGTGCCCTTATGTCGAAGCCGTCAGATGCTCCAGCCATGTCGGTGTTGGCTGCAGTCAGTTTCTGGCTGGGCGGTCAACCGCTGTTCATGGGCTTTCTTGCCTATCACAAGTGCTGGCTTGGTGAGGGCCAAGGTTATGAAGGAGGTTTGACCGGTTTCCTGGGAGGCGTGTTTCTTTGGGGCCTGTTCTTCTGCTCGTCTTAGAGAGAAGGTCAGGCCTCCTCCACATTCCGTGAATGGACAGTCATGACCACATCATCGTCAAGGCGAATGTCACCGGAGATGAAGGTCTTGGTCTCCCGGATAGTCCCACTCGTCTTCGCCGTGATTGGAACCTTGTTTCTTCTTTCTGGCGTGCGTGGGCTTATCCGGTCAAGAGCCAGCCTGCGCTGGCCCACCGTTCAGGGCAAGGTGATTGCATCATCGGTTGAGCGTACGCACGACACCGGCGAAACCTATCATGCCCACGTACAATATGAATTTGCTGTTGAGGGTACGACCTACAACGGCGACCGAGTAGCATACGGAGACTTTCATCACGGTGACCCGACACAGCCCACTTCCTGTAGTCCGGCGTTATCCAAAAGGGAGGATCGTATCCGTGCATTACATGCCTGGAAAGCCGGAAGAGTGCCTGCTGGAGCCCGGTCTGAAAGCGCAACATTGGTTCTATCCGGGTGTCGGATTGGCCTTCTTCACTCTAGGCACTCTGATGGCCGTGCTGCTGCCAAAGGTAAAGTGGAAACACTAGCCGCCGTGTCTGCTCAGTCCATACGGGATATGCGCATGAAGAGTGCAAGGTTCTTTCTGATTGTCGCCGTGGTCTTGGGTTTCGCAGGGATCAAATGCCTCAACAGCGGTGCGACACCAACGTTTGGCGCAGAGGAGGTCCACAAGATCGGCATCTTTTGTTCAACTCTCTCCACGGTGATGCTCATACTCGGTGTCGCGATCGTTGTTGCCATATCCCGGAGACGTGACTGACGGTTTAGCCTTTGATCGAGAGGAATGGCGGTAGTCAAGAAAAGATCCTGGTGAGACACCGGTCGGCCCGGTCCGTCGCATGCCCCTGCCGGGTGGATCAACTCGTGCCAGAACTCATCGCCAAGCCGGTTGTTGATTCGCGTCGAGAACCCAACGTTTGCCGGGACCGCCATTTGGTCCAGGTGTTCACGACTAGCCGACGCCGGTCGAGTTCGATGCGGTGCGTCGGTGCACCTCGCTTCTTCAGACTGATGCGGTGTCGGCTGGTAGTTTCGGCACGAACTTGCCCTCCAGTAATTGCAGGTACTGTCTGGCTGGTAAAATGCGTCGAAGAGTCGTGCATATCAAGGCGTACAGGCAAAGTCTAGGCCGCAAGATATGATCCTCCTCCAGCGAACAATCTACATTGGCGTTGTTCTCTTGTGGGTGTCGTATGGACTTCTTTTCCCCACCTGGGTTGGACGAATCTACAACCCCGATGATTTTAGCAATCCCAAGACGTGGCGCAGCGGTGGGGTATTTGGCTTACGAGGCGCGAATGGGTTTTACAGGCGTGCACCTATCTGGAGTCCGCCGATGGCGAGCGGTGATTCAATGCATCCGTCGGTTCGCTGGCCCTGGCAATCTCCCAGCCAGCGCAACCACGTCGAACTCGCCCTTGCTCGTGTTTTTGCTCGCTGGTCAGGTGGCATACTTGTCTTGGGGTTTATCTTTCGCGGTGTCAACTGGATCAAGCCCTCGGAGAAACCAGACGCTCTTCTTTCGATCGCGTGGTCTGTCTCGCTCTCACTTGTCATCGCATGGCTCTGCATCTTCGCACTGGCGGCATTTTCGATGGGCTATGCTGCAACGGATCCTGTAATCGTCGGAGTTCTCTCGTTTGGGGCTCTTGCGGGACTGATGTACGGTATTGGTGCGCATTGGTGCAGACACTCCAAAACGGAATTGACGCGTCATGGCACGGATTCGCCGCCGAACCGAACCACTGCGGCCGACGCAGGTGGCGAAACCAGCAAACAAGTTCGCCAAGTGGGCGCTGGCCTGTTGTGGTTTACGCTCGGAATCATTGCGGGATTCTGTATCACATGGGCAGCAGGATCAATCGCGTCATTATTTCGCGGTCCTGTTGTGGGTGTTTGGGAGTTGGGAACACCGCGATATGCCCACGATCAGACTCCCGTCAATGTCGCCGCAGGTTTGGGAATCTTGGCGACAGGATGGCTTCTGGGGATTCTGCTCGCCGTGCGTCGTCAGTCTCGTGGATTTACTCTCGGCCTGCTTGTCGCATCGACGGTACTTGGCATCATGTTTGCGATGTGGCATTAACACTGGACGGACCGTCGTTCGGCCTAACCAATAAGTACTTGACTTCGCGAGGAACTCGCCGAAGCTCAAGTCCAACCAAGCGGTGGAGCGGAGCGGCTACAATTCCGGCGGTTTGATACGTAGACTATTGGAAAGTTAGCCGGTAATTCGGGCTCCGTACTGACGGTCCGCCACCCGGTTACCTTGGTCGTTCGTCAGTTGCCGTCCCATCTACTCAGACGTTTCGTAACTCGCTTCATAGTCGACCCTTTTTTGCAGCGGCTTTGGCCAGCACAACCCAAGGTCGGATGACGAACCGGAGTTGCCCGCCCAGTAGCAACTTGGGCACCCTGGGGATATCTTGAATATCAACCGAGGATGATCCCTGTTGAAGTAAGCTGCGACGCTACGTTCGGTGGCGGCCGAGCATCTCGCGGCAAGCATTGCGACGTCATTCCAAATCCCCACAATGGGAAGGAACAGGTCATGCGACCTCTCTTGATCTTGGCTACCATTCTCTGCCTTGGATTGGTTGATGCTTTGGTCGCCACTGGAGATGACAGCGACGATGTTAAACGAGCGATTCCAGCTGATTCCGCAATGATGCACACGGACTTCGAGAGGCTTATTACTTCGAGCGTTCCCAAAGCCTCCGATGTCGAAGACAAGTCGCTCACGTTGATGCTGTTCGCCGCCATGAAGGTGGAAGAGAGTCAGACTCCGAAGCAGCAAGAGCAGTTCCGTTATCTGTTCAATAACGGCGGCGTGCCGAAACCGTCGGACCTAGCCAGAGAGATGTGTCGAGAAAGAAGAACCGGAACACGACGCATTGTGCTGGCGCCCGTGACTTTCATACACGAGGATCGAATTACCGATTATGTCTGCGAAGTGGAAGAGGATACGGCTACCGGGAATGTAGCGTTCGAGGCTCCTCGTCTGTATCGGGGTAAGGTGGATTTCGTTGCCCGAAGAATCAAAGGGAAGTGGTTCATCGCTGAATTCATTATGCCCGCGTACAGCATCCACGTCATTCGGGGCAAAGATGGAACGTGGAAAAACAAATCCGCCGATTCGGAATCCGACTGAGCTTGTCCGTTCCATCAACTCACACGTTTTCGTGGACACACCACAATACCACCCTGTTCTTGAGACAGAGTCCCCGACCGATTGTTCTATAGTAGGAGCTGCGAAAGATGCGATTATTTGAAGCCCTGTGGTTCGTGACCGTTTGGGCAATCGCAGCCAATGTGGTTAATGCTCAACCAACTTCAAAGGGCAACACGCCTATCAAGATTGGAGGTGTCCTCGTCGCTGACATTCTCCAACAATTGGGAGCGAAGCTTGAACGAGGCGCGACAACCGAGCTTCTCGATGAGTACTCTCACCACTTCGACCGAACTGACCTAAACCGGGATGGAAAGCAAACAAAGACGGAATACGTCGACAACGGGCGATACCTGACGCCTCTAGCGCGAGCAGGCATTTTTCGAGCCGCCGATGGCAACTCGGACGGAGTCGTTACCAAAGACGAATATGTGTTAAACCGGATCATCACGGATGAAGCTAAAGCAATCGTGCAAGGGATGGACGACGACAAAGACGGCGTCGTTCAGCGAACGGAATTCGTCGAGCATGCGGCGAAATTGCTTCCGGACGCAGAATCGGCGGACCGGGTATGCGATGTTTTAGACGCGAATGCCGATGGTCGAATTGTCATTCCTGAGTACTTACGGGTCTGGGGACAGTGGGCACGAGTGGGACGAAAGTCGGCCGAAGAACGCATCGCGATGCGCCGGGCGCAGCTAGACCATCCACCAAGCGAGTCTGCCAAGCGACCGCCCCGGGCACAATAGACTCGATGCCAAAGGAAATCCGCACCCGATTAAGGAATAGCGTCTTATCGATCATGGCGCAGGCCATGGTCGATAAGACGTCTTTGAACTGAGCCGCTGCGCACCGTAGAGCTGCTAATTGGGGATTGTAACGTGGAGCGGAGTGTGGAGGGCTCGGTGTGGGGCGGCTGAAGTGACGGGAATGACGGAGTTCTGGTGAAGGAGTGCGGAATCGTGAGCGCCGGGGTGCGTACTCGGTCGTCTTGGGGCGCTGCGGCGCGGTGATTGTTCGGGGCCGCGTGAAGGGCAGCGGCGAAGATGGCGATTTTGATTGATGAAACTCCCCATCAAACGAAGGATAGACGAAACGCTTGCTCCACCCACCGAAGCGTCCGCAACAATTTCATGTCAGTACGGTTAGAATAGCAGCGTGGGGAGGGTCCGATCAAAGAAAGGCTTACGGCACCGCGTGAGTCATAAGGAGGAAGACCATGAGCAAGATGGCCTTGGTATCCGGGATCGTCTGCATCGTGATGGCGGTGATAGTGTTTACTTTTGCTGAGGGCCTTCGCCGATGGTACAGCGGCGGCTTTTTCGCACTCATGGCGACGGTGATGTTGGTAAACTCTTTGCGTTGGCGACGCGCCGCCGCTCGGCGTGACGAGTTATCTGGTTAGAGCTCTTTGTTGCGTACCCGTATCATCAACTCGTCGGAACGGCGTTTTGATTTTTGCGACAGGCTGAGAAACCACCGTTCGTGGGATCAAGAGAAGTTTACGCTCCAAGGCGAGGGGGAGGCACGGCTGAAGTCTTGACGATGAACAGAAAGATAGTCATGGCCGCCGTCGTTGCGATTGCACTGCTCGCGATTCTGATTGCCTTCCGCGACGTTGCTGGCGAACACGGCCGGCGGTGTGGATTTCTTCAGCAGTGGTCACTCGAACTTGCTGACGGGGGCCGGCAGTGCTCTTGATGCCGATGCACTGGCGGCGACCGTTAAAGCACTTCGCCAGATGAAAGACGCTTCCGGTTCGTTGATCGATGTCCAACCGCGTTTGCTGCTGGTTCCGCCAACGCTGGAGTTCACCGCCAAGGCGTGGATCAACTCGAACGAGCTGCTGCGGGTGACAACCGACAACCTGCCGACCGGCACCCCGTATCAGGGCCTGCTGGACGTTGTGGTGGATGGCCTGCTGGAAGACAGCGGGTTTACCGGCTACAGCAGCGCCGCGTGGTACGCCTGGGGCTCACCCAGTAATGCGACGATGGTGGCCGGATTCTTGGACGGCCGGCAAAGCCCGACGGTCGAATTCTTTGGCATGGACAGCGACGTTGACACGCTCGGAGTTGCGTATCGCGCGCACTTGGATTTTGGTTTTGCACTCTGCGATTATCGCACGGCGATTAAGAACGCCGGAAGCGAGACCTCCTGGCCCGGGCCGTCGACCACTCACGGCGGCTTTGGTTCCCCCGCTGCCCGGCAGATCAGACCCGGGTGGCGGGGCTTTTTACAAGGTGCCAAAACCATGTCAGAAGCGTTTCTGCTGATCGTCTTGCTTGCCGGGCTCTGCTGGTCTGCTGCCGAAGTGATCGCCGGCGGGTAGCAAATAAGCAGCAAAAGACGCTCTCGGCCCCTCTGGCCGCGCAAAGCAAAAGCCGCAAACCCTTGCGAGTTAACGGCTTCCGATGTCGGGGTGAGAGGATTCGAACCTCCGACCTTTTGACCCCCAGTCAAACGCGCTAACCAGGCTGCGCTACACCCCGTTGTTCGGCGCCGATCGCCCTGGCGGGGGCGGATGGGCCGAACAGACCAAGAATATGGCAGATTCGTGCGGAATTGACAACGCCCGTCGATCCTCTCCGCCGGTTGGTGCCGGTCCGACGTGGGGGCGCATTGAGGGGACTTTGCATTCGGACTAGGATAGGTTTCTCACTCGCCGGCCCAATGCTCGCGGGGGAAGGCGCGTCACCCGCAGGCTGTCCAGGGTTTGAAGGTTCGCTCGACCCAGGCCGGTTGTTGGTTGACCTGGGAATACTGATTTCGAAGGCCGCTTTCGGCAGCGGTCGGTATGCGATCAAGGAGCGTCTATTGTTACAGCCTTTTTCCGACTATTTGACGGATGCCGTGCGGCGGTGTGCCAATCCGGTCGTGGTGGGACTGGATCCGCGGTATGAACACCTGCCCGCCGACTTGCGGCTGAAGCATGGATCCGATCCAGCCGGTCGCGCGGCAGCCTACGGCCAGTTCTGCCGCGAGATCCTCGATGTCGTGGCTCCCCTGGTTCCGATCGTCAAGCCGCAAATGGCCTTTTTCGAGGAACTGGGGCCGCCTGGATTGCAGACGTTGTGGGAAGTCGTCCAGTACGCGAAGCAGCGCCAGGTGCTCGTGATCCTCGACGGCAAACGGAATGACATCGGCACAACAGCAGCCGCATATGCTCGGGCTTACCTGGGAAGCGGCACGGCCTGGGAAGCGGACGCGCTGACAGTGAGTCCCTATCTGGGCACCGACAGCCTCACGCCTTTCGTCGAAGCTGCCACGCAGAACGGCGCCGGCGTGTTTGTGCTCGTGAAAACCTCCAACCCGGGAGGCCGCACGTTCCAGGACCGCGCGATCGACGATCTGCCACTATATCGCCATGTCGGGCAACTCGTGGAAGAACTCGCCCAACAGACCTTGGGAACGAGCGGCTTTGGTGACGTCGGTGCTGTCGTGGGCGCGACTTACCCGGAACAGTTGGCGGAACTGCGACAAGCGATGCCGGCGACCTGGTTCCTCGTGCCCGGATTCGGTTCGCAGGGCGGAACGGCGAAAGACGTCTGCGGTGCCTTCGATGCACGCGGCCTGGGGGCTGTGATCAACAGTTCGCGCGCCATCATCTTCGCCTATAAGCGCCAGAATTTGCGAAGTATGAGCGCAATGGCTGGCAGCGCGCGGTGGAAGAAGCCACGCGAGAAATGATTGCCCAATTGCGGGAAGCCACACCGGCCGGCCGGCTGGGCTCGACGCCTACTTCCTGACTGACCGACGCGATTCGGGATCGCGCCTGCTGTGCGCGGGTCTCCGACCCCGCACGTGGCGAAACCGGCGATCTGGTGGGAATTGGGAGACCACTCGTCGGTGGTTCCGGCGAGGTCAGGAGACCTTCGCCGAGCGCTGCCACGCCGGCCGGCTGGGTTCGACGCCTGCCTCGTAGTAGGGACGCAACAGGCAGGATGCCTGTCCCACGCCTGCTGTGGCGGGTCTCCGACCCCGCACGTGGCGAAACCGGCGATCTGGTGGGAATTGGAAGACCGCTCGTCGGTGGTTCCGGCGAGGTCAGGAGACCTTCGCCGAGCGCTGCCACGCCGGCCGGCTGGGCTCGACGCCTGCCTCGTAGTAGGGACGCGACAGGCAGGATGCCTGTCCCACGCCTGCTGTGCGCGGGTCTCCGACCCCGCACGTGGCGAAACCGGCGATCTGGTGGGAATTGGAAGACCACTCGTCGGTGGTTCCGGCGAGGTCAGGAGACCTTCGCCGAGCGCTGCCACGCCGGCCGGCTGGGTTCGACGCCTGCCTCGTAGTAGGGACGCAACAGGCAGGATGCCTGTCCCACGCCTGCTGTGCGCGGGTCTCCGACCCCGCACGTGGCGAAACCGGCGATCTGGTGGGAATTGGAAGACCACTCGTCGGTGGTTCCGGCGAGGTCAGGAGACCTTCGCCGAGCGCTGCCACGCCGGCCGGCTGGGCTCGACACCTGCCTCGTAGCGGGGACGCGACAGGCAGGATGCAGGTCCCACTTCTATTCGTCGTCGGCTCGCAGCCAGGGCCGTAGCGTGGGCTCGAATTCGCAGATCTCTTCCGGCTGGAAGTAAAGCTCCACCTCCCGCTCGGCCGCCTCTGCACCGTCCGAGGCGTGCACCAGATTCATTTGGCGGCTGCTGCTGAACTCACCGCGAATCGTTCCGGGGGCGGCATTCAATCCGCTGGTAGCGCCCAGCATTTCGCGGACAACGCGAATGCATTCCAATCCCTCAACGACCATTGCCACCACCGCGCACCGGTAATGAAGGCCTCGAGTCCCGGATAGAACGGTTTCGAAACATGTTCGGCATAGTGCCGCCGCGCAACTCGGGCGTGACCCGCAGCATCTTCATCGCCAGGATGTGCAACCCTTTGTTTTCCAATCGCGTTATCACCTGGCCCATCAGGCGACGCTGTACACAATCGGGTTTGAGCAGGACCAGCGTACGCTGCATCACGGTTCTCCTTGGGATGATTTGTCGATCGGCGGATGCTGCGTCTGAGAGATCACACGCTGCGACGGAGCGGGTCCGACAGCCGTGCTCCATTAACGCGCGACCCAGGTCGCCGGCGGCTCCGCCATGGAAAGCCTACTCGTTGGTGCTGCCCATCCGTCGGCTGCTGGCACGCCCACACCGTGCCAGGGCTGACGGTAGCACCGACTGCAGGCTGGTCCGTGATGATATCCGTCGCCAAACCCATAGCCGGTCCAGCGAGCGAAATGCGTCGGGCCCCAGCCTGGCCAATCGGCCTGGGCCGGGACGGCCAGCCAACTCACGCTGATTAGCACAACAAGTAGTCTCGGTATTTTCATCGATCGCAAACCTCGGTCAACCGGATTACCGCTCGCGCGACTGTGCTTCTTCCATGGAACACACACCGCGCATCCTCTTAAGCAGTCGATCGGATGGCAAACCCTCTCGCCGCGACTTTGATTTGCGCCGAATCCCGTTGCTTGGCCGGAGGAATGACGCGCTGTGCCGATGATCCGGGTCGCGGCATCTTGCTCGGCCAGCGAGCAACGCTTCGCGGTGGCTTCGCAAATCGCGAACGCTCCCTCATCCGCTGGCTGGCAGCCCGCATATTCTACGTGCCCCGGTTCCTCGAAAGATTCGGTACCCGCATGCTCGAGCACGCTGGCGGCGGTATTCGTTGTACTTCGAGCTTTCGCTGCCCCGTTGGAAACCGCCCCCTCGTTGTCACTTGCGTGTACCAGCCGATGCACCTGGCGTTCACGCCGGCTGCGACACTTCGAGCAGCGGGCCGATGGTGACAGTGGTATTCACCGTCAGCGGGTATTTCGCCAGCACCGCATGGACCGCCGACAGGTCCACGCTCTGATAGGCCGTCATGCGTTCCTGGATCGTCTGATAGGACCGGCGCTGTAACCAGCCGTTCCCCACGGTGAACAGCCGGTTGCTGGGACGTTCGCTGGACCGCACGAGTTGGGAACAGATCTTGTTGCGTGCCAACTCCAGTTCCGCCTCGGTCACGCCGTCCTTTTCCACCGATCGCAGTAATCGCAGGACTCGTTCTAAGTTCTCTGCCGCTCGCTCCGGTGCACAACTGAGGAATGTCATCACGATGCCAGCGCCCTGAAATTCGTACGGTCCCATTCCGGCATATTCGGCTCGTCCGGGGTCGACCAGTTCCCAGAAGAAACGACTGCCGCTGTCGTCCCCCACGATGGCGGAGAGGATGCGGCTGGCGAAACGATCCTCGTCCGTGGCGGAGGGGCCCGCGGCGATCTGCACGACGTACTGCTGCGTCACGTTCTCCTTGACCAGCCTCCGAAAATCGGCACGACCGGTGGCGGTGCGTGTCTCCCGCGGCGCGGCGAAAGCAGACCAGCCGCCGCATCGTGCTTCGGCGGAACGAACCAGCTGGTCAAAGTCGACCCGACCCGACGCGACCAACGCAATGTTGCTGGGGCTGTATCGCTGCTGGAAATAGGCGCGCATCGCTTCCGAGGTCAGTTGGCTAACGCTTTCCACCGTCCCCAGAATACTGTTGCCCAGCGGGTGCGATCCAAAGTAGGCCGCCATGCATTTCTCGCTCGCGCCGAACGGTGGTTGATCGTCGTACTTTCGGATTTCCTCCAGGATGACCTGCTTCTCCGTGTCGAAGTCCTCCTGTCGCAACGAAGGACGAAGAATGTCCGACAGCACGTCCAACGCCTGGTCCTGGTACTCCGGTAGAAAGGCGGCAAAGTAGACGGTCTGTTCCTCACTCGTGTAGGCGTTTGAATGCGAACCGATCTCGTCCAACTCGCGATTCACATCCGCGGCGCTGCGACGCGGCGTGCCCTTAAAGGCCATGTGTTCCAGGAAATGGCTGACGCCGGCCACTTCGGCTGTTTCGTCGCGGGAGCCGGTCTTGACGAAGAAACCCAGCGCAGTGGAGTAGGCCCGGTCATTACATTCCGCGACGATTTCCAAACCGTTGGCCAGCGTGGCTTCACGGAAATTCATGGCGTACCTCCAGCTCATCCGCTCCTAACGTGACGACAGAAAAGTCCTGCGGTGGGTGAGCGCGCAGGTACTCGTTGATCGATGTACAGGAAAGATCGTCGATAACTTGCCCCAGTCGGTCGAGTGTCCAGACGTGTCCCAGGTGGTACCAATCGACCGCCATCGTTGCGCACCGAGCGGCACTGGATTCCTGCTGCATGATCAGCGTGCTCTTGATGCGAGCCTTCAGTCGCTGCAGTTCATCCGCTTGAATTCCCTCACGCAACCGCCTCAATTCGGCCAGCAGGACGTCTAGCGTTTCTTGTGCTCGCTCCGTACTCGTGCCGGCATAGGCGAGCACGCTGCCGCGATCGCGCAGCGAATGGCAGGAGGCGTGGACCGAGTAACAGAGTCCGCGTTTCTCGCGGACTTCGGTGAAGAGCCGGGAACTCATTCCGTCGCTTAGCACTCCCACCGCCCCTCGAGCCTGGAAATACTCGGGATGGCTGTAAGGCACGCTGGCAAAGGCGACTCCAATCTGCGTCTGACTGGAGCGGAACGGGAGATGGTCGTAGCCGAGGGCTGCCGCCGACTCGGACACGCCCGCCGTAGACTGGCTTGGCCAATCACCGAGGAGCTGCTCGACCGTGTCGCGCAACTCGTTCCAGTCGACCTTGCCGGCCACGCTCAGGATCGCACCACGGGGCTGATAATTGGAGAGCTGATACCGGCGGATGTCGTCCAAGGCAATCTGTTCCATCGTTTCCTGCGAACCGTATGGTGATCGCCCCCACGGGTCGCCATAGTGTCGTTGCTTGAGACGCCACATCGTTTTCTGCGCGAGATCATCCTCCAGGGCCCAGATTTCCTGCAGGCAGACCTGGCGTCCGTCCTCGAACTGATCGGCGGGCAAGTGCGGCGTCCGCACGAGATCGGCGAAGATCGACAGTGTGGTCGGCAGGTTCTCGGCCAACATCGACCCGCCATAACTCGTGTGGGCGCTGGACACCGATACACTGCGGTCGACGCCCAGGCGATCGAGATCCTCCACGAACTGGCGGCTATCTCGCGGACCACAGCCGCGTTGGACCATCTCCGCGGTGAAACTCGCCAGACCAAGCTGCTCGGCGGGTTCCACACTGTAACCGGCCGGCAGGAGAATCGCGAAGGCGGCCGATTCCAGCCACTCCATGGTTTCTGCCAGCAGAACGAGACCGTTGGGGAACGTATGAGAATGGATCGCTTGCGGCACAGGGGACTCGCTATCGTGAAAAACGCGAATCGATGGGCCCGGAAACGCGAAACCGGCACGGCTGCGGCGGACCTCGAAAGCGATCAAGAATAGGCGACTTCCACCGCCTTGTATACGGTCTTGACACGCCGGAAACCGATTCGCCGGTACAAGCGAATCGCGTCGGCATTCTGGGCGGTGACTTCCAGATACACACGCTCCATGCCGGCCTGGGCAAACCCGGCCATCGCTCGCAACAATAACTGGGTCCCCAGCCCCGCCCCGCGGTGCTCCGGAATGATGCCCAAATTCTGAATCGACCCGCCACCGACGCCGTCGCTGATTCCTTGAATGGTTCCACAGGCATCCCCGCGGCCTTGCCCGGGGCGGCTATGCGTCACCAACCACGTTGCCTCGGGGAGGAACCCACGCTTCTCGGAGATTTCCGTCATCAATCGGTGGCAGCCCGCAAGGTCGCCCAGGCAGGGAAAGACGACCGCGTCAATCTCCCCACAGAAGCTCTGATATTTCGCCTCGGCGTGCAGTTCCACCAGAGATGGATCCCACGGGTGAAACTGATAAGCGACCGGCGGATCTTCCACGGCGGGAAGCAGACCGCGCAGCACAACCTCCATGCGGAATCGCTTGAAGTACGTGACGCCCATGGGACTCGATCGCACCACGTATCGGACGGGAGAAAGGGAATTTTTTGATGAGCAAGAACTCCCTAAATCTATCTCTCGATTCCGATCTGGTCAACTTGTCTGTGGGCCCAGCCGGTCGAAGTGGTCGACTTTCGGCCGGCGGAGCCGTGGCCTGCCCGGTCGCCTGCCCGTTTGACGACCGCCGGGGAACTTCGTACAAAACATCCAGTCGTTTCCGTGCCATGACGAGAGCGGCGAGCGGCCCCTGCGAGGGGGAGTCGTGAACCGGGTCAGGCCTTAACCGGAGCAGCCCTAAGCGGTGTACTCTTGTGCGGGGGTCGCTCGCCGCTCTCGTGAACGCACGGCGCCACCCGTCCGGTTCGTCCGAACCCCGTGTCACGCACATGTCTGATCGCACGGATGCCGACCGTGAAATGCCCCCCGCCGGCGAGTCGAAAGCTGGCGAATACGTCGTGGTCGCACGACGTTATCGCCCCCAGACGTTCGAAGAACTGGTGGGGCAGGGGACGGTCGCCCAGGCGCTGCAGAACGCCATCGCCACGCAGCGCGTAGGACACGCTTACCTGTTCACGGGCGCACGGGGCGTGGGGAAAACCTCCACCGCCCGAATTCTGGCAAAGGCACTGAATTGCGTACAGGGTCCGGGCCGCGTTCCCTGCGGGCAATGCGACATCTGCCAACAGATTGCCAGTGGCGATGATGTGGACGTGTTGGAAATTGACGGTGCCAGCAACCGTGGCATCGACGAGATTCGGCAATTGCGATCCAACGTCAGCATTCGTCCCAGTCGAGCACGCTTCAAGATCTACATCATCGACGAAGTGCACATGCTCACCAAGGAAGCGTTCAATGCGCTGTTGAAGACACTGGAAGAACCGCCAGAACACGTGAAGTTCATTTTTTGCACGACGGAGCCGAGCAAAATTCCGATCACGGTTCTGTCTCGTTGCCAACGCTTTGATTTTGCTCCGGTCGGTAGCTCGCAGATTGTGGAACGACTGCAGTATATCGTGCAGCAGGAGGGATCCGCCGCGGAACCGGCCGTGCTGCAACTGTTGGCTCGCCGTGCTGCTGGTTCGATGCGCGACAGCCAATCGCTGCTGGAACAACTGCTCGCTTTTGTGGGGGAGCGGATTACGGTTGACGATGTCCACTCGATGCTGGGCACCGCGCGCGAAGAACGCCTGCGCGGCATTCTGCAGCCGTTGATCGACCGCGATGCGGCAGCGGCTCTGGCGGAACTGGCCGGCGCGATCGACGAAGGCGTTGATCCGGGGCAATTAGCCGAACAGCTGGTCGGCAGTCTGCGCGACAGGATGGCGGCGCTGGTTGGCTGTTCCGCGGAACTGCTGCTGTATCACCTGCCGTCCGAGCTGGAACAGGTCACGGCCGAAGCACAACACTGGGGGCTGCAAACGTTATTGGCCGCGATGCAGATCCTCGACCAAGCTGTGTCCCGCATGCGACAGAGCGTGCACAGTCGTATTCTGCTGGAATTGGCGCTGGTGAGGATCGCGCATCTCGAGGACCTGGATGGCCTCAGCGAACTGGTCGAGCAGTTGCAATCGGACGCGCCGGCCCAATCCGGCTCGGCCCCCCCACGCACGTCCCCGCCGGTGGCCTCCGCTGCAAAAAAAAAACCGGTAGCGCTGCGGAAGCCTGAAGGGACGCCGGCAACCAGCGCGGATCAGTCCGTCTCGTCACCGCCACCGGTCGCCGTTGACGAAACGGACCGCAGCGCTGCTCACTTGGCGGAAGAAGAAATGACGCCTTCTTCCGTTGCCTCTAATGCCGACGAGCTATGGCGCAATGCGTTGCAGCTGCTCGACGATATGACGGTCGACTTTGCGGCACATGCGAGCAGCGTAGCAACTTTCGGGCCAAATCGGCTGGTCGTGCGCTTTCCCGGGATGTATAATTCCAGCAAAACATTTTGCGAGCGGCCGGAACGGAAAGCCAAACTGGAACAGGCCCTCGCACAAGTGGGCGGTCAAGACTGGCGGTTGGAGTTCGAGATTGTCCCCGGGGACACGCGACCTTCTCCAGTAGCCCCGCCGAAAACCTCACGACACCAACAAAAACGCAGGATTGCGACTCATCCGTTGGTTGAACGGGCGATGGAACTGTTCGAGGCGGAAATCTTGGATGTGGAACTTCCCCCCGAGGAGCCGTCGCCGAAGAATTCGGTCTGAATGATTTTCATCCGCGGCGTCCTGCGAATCGAAGGAGAACAAGCGTGCTGAAAGATCTGGCGAACCTCGGCAACGTGCTGCGACAAGCGCAACAAATGGGCGGGCGGATGCAGGAAATTGCGGAACGCTTGAAAGGCGAACGAGTCCACGGGGCGGCGGGCGGCGGAATGGTGCAAGTCGAAGCCAATGGGCTGGGTGAGATTCTGCGGGTAACGATCGATCCGGATCTGATTGCGCGGAACGAACGTGAAATGGTAGAAGACTTGGTCCCGGCGGCCACGAACCAGGCGCTGGGGAAAGCCAAGGAATTGCACGCGGAGGCCGTCCGGACATTGACGGCCGGGATTCCGCTGCCCGGACTCGAAGAAGCCTTGTCCCAGATGACCGGTTCTTCGGGACCCATTTCCTAGTCGGAAGGACTACAGATCCAAGGTGCTCCGATGGCCCATCTGACCGAGTCCGTCACGCACCTCATCGATGAATTTGCGAAGCTACCCGGAATTGGCCGCCGTTCGGCGGAACGGTTGGCGTATCACCTGCTGCGAGTCAGCTCGGCCGAAGCCCTTGCTCTGGCGGACTCGATTCGCAGTGTGAAAGAGAATGTTCGCTATTGCCGGATTTGCTTTCACCTGGCGGAAGGTGAGGAATGCGAGATCTGCCAGGACCCGCGGCGTGACCAGGCGCTGTTGTGTGTCGTCGAACAGCCACGCGATCTGATTCAGCTGGAATCCTCCGGCGTTTATCGCGGGCTGTACCACGTTTTGCTGGGGCGAATCGCTCCGTTGGAAGGAATCGGCCCCGACCAATTGACGATTGATGCGCTGATTGAGCGCGTTCGAAGCGGGGCTTTTCGCGAAGTCATTATGGCGACCAACCCAACCGTTGAGGGAGATGGAACTTCCCTGTATGTCTCCAATCGATTGGCGGAGTTGCCGGTGGAAATTACGCAGTTGGCTCGTGGCATTACCACCGGGAGTGTGCTTGAGTTTACCAACAAGGAGATCTTGGCCGATGCGATGAACGGCCGGCAGAAGCTCTGAACGCGCGCACGAAGTGCGTCTGGGCTCCGGTTGGGAGGCGACCGCCCGCCGCGAGAAGCGCGCGGGATGGATGAGAACATAAGTGAGGACTATGCAGCCAAATCATCCAAGACGACCAACGCCAGCCCGGGACGGGCTCGCGCGCATCGTCGCTCTAGCGGTGGCTGGCAGCACAGCAGGAATGTGTTGGATTTGACGGACCTGTTTCCCGCGAACCCGAGACCACCATGCGATTATCTTTCGGTCTAGAACAGAAACTACTGCAGAAACAGATCCTGGCGCCGCGGATGATCCAATCGATGGAGATTCTGCAGCTGCCAGTTCTCGCGCTGCAGGAAAAAATCGAGCAGGAGATGAACGAAAATCCGATGCTCGAACTGGCCGAGAGTGATCCGGACGCGCCGGATGAACCGGTCGAACGCGAGAATCCCGACGCACCGGAAGAAACGGAAAAGGAACTTGTCGTCGAGGATTCGATCGATCACGAAGCCGATTTCGAACGGCTGATGCAAATGGGACAGGACTTCCCCGAAGCGTTTGAAGATGGGCCCCGGCGTTCGGCCAACCGGATCGATGAACTGTCCAGCCGTAAGCATGATGCGATGGCCAACATCGCCGCTCGTGCCGAGACGCTCCAGCATTACCTGGAGATGCAACTCGGAGAACTGGAACTGGCCGACGAGTTGCGGGAGATGACCGAACGGATCGTGACCAGTCTCGACTCGAACGGTTATCTCAATAGCAGCCTGGAGGATCTTCTGCCACCCGATGCGAGTGAAGAACTGCTGTCGCTCGCGCCAGGCCCTGGAAATCGTCCAGTCGCTGGAGCCGCCCGGCGTCGGCGCCCGCGATTTGCGCGAATGTCTGATGCTGCAACTGGAACCGACGATGCCGATGTTCGATGAGGTGAAGACGTTGATCTCGTCGCATCTGGAGGAATTGCGTGATAACCGCTTGCCCGCCATTCAACGAAAGACCGGCTATTCGCTGAACCGGATTCAAGATGCTTGGGCCCGACTGCGAAAACTGAATCCGAAACCGGGAGCCGATTTCACGGCGCGAATTGCCCCGACGGTCACGCCCGATGTCTTTCTCGATCGGCAGGAAGATGGAACCTATACCGTCCGCCTGGAAGAGGGACGAACGCCTAGTCTGCGGATCAGTAATTACTACCGGAAGCGATTGATGAGCGGCGAGGCGACTCCCGAGGAACGAGAATTCATCAAGCGAAAGATTAACGCCGCCCAATGGCTGATCGAATCGATCGAGCAACGACGAAATACGCTCACCCGCGTGTCGCAGGCCGTGGTCGATCATCAGACCCGCTTCATCGAGGAAGGACGAGAATCGCTGGAACCGCTGAAGATGCAGCAGATTGCCGATAAGGTGGGGGTGCACGTCACAACGGTCAGCCGTGCCGTCGACGACAAATGGATCCAAACCCCCCGCGGGATCTACCCTCTCAAACGGTTTTTCGTCGGGGGGACAAAAAGCGACGACGGAGAGGACGTGGCCTGGGACGCGATCCGGATCAAGTTACAGGAAGTGATCGATCAGGAAGACAAAACCAAGCCGTTCAGCGATGACGAATTGGTCCGGCAACTCAAGCAACATGGGCTCAATGTCGCTGCGCCGGACGGTCACCAAGTACCGCCGCAAGATGGGGATCCCCAGTTCTCGACAGCGGCGGGATTGGGCCAAGATCGCGGATGCCCAAGCATCGCAAGGCGATGCGATCGTCCGTTCACCGGAGCCCTGACGCGGCGTTCTTCCGCGCCGAGGGATGCTTGTCTGTGCGTTGCATCGGTCGGGCGGCGCATCGTCCAGGTGATTTTCCCGTGCGTCCATCGTCCGCATGAACACCCCGCGGCGACGTCCCACGCGGATGTCGAATCGGTCGCGGCAACGATTGCCGAAGGCACCAGTGACCACGTTCGTTTGCCTGACGACGTGGAATCGGGGCTCGTCTCGCTCTTCCACGCAGCATCTGAGCGTAACCTGAAAAGATAAACTGGGGAGCTTAGGGGGGCGCTGCCGATATCTGAATCTGTTCCGTGGACGTGGTGCGGGTGCCGCGCCGGATCTTCGTCAGTACCTGGAGTGGAGACGAAATGGTGACGATGTCGACCTCCCCCCCTCACTTCTTGTTGTTCTCTGAGGTTGACGGCTCTCGACCCGTGGGTCGTTGGCATTTCTCGATCGAATCGATGCAGGGCAGAACCCTGGTGGAAGCCTCGGACGAGGAACCGGGCGTTCACGGAGAGCGACTTGAATTGCTGGCTGTGATCCGCGGTTTAGAAGCCCTCGAGCAGCCTTCCCGAGTCACGTTGCTGACCCCCAGTCGCTATGTGAGTCGCGGATTACGATTCGGCCTGGAGGAATGGCGGAGTAACGGTTGGCGCTGGGAGCGGGACGGTCGGCCCGAACCGATCAAGAACCGTGATCTCTGGCAACGCGTCGACTGGGCGATGAAATTCCATCAGGTGAAGTGTCGCAGCTGGCGGATCGATGCGGCCGGATGCTTTGCGAGCGATGAGCCAGCGACCGTAAAACCGCGGCCGTTGCCGCGACGAAGTCCGTTGGGGCAGCGGTTGGCAACTGCCGTTCGTCGGTGGTGGGCGGCGCCGATTCCGTGGCCGGTCATCGGAGCGGCCGGACCGACCGCTACGTAAACCGAATGGGATGGCGCTCGGATCGATCGCTATCCACCATGTTCAGAAAGATTAGCCAGACGCGGTCCGCTCGGACCCACGATTTCCTGCAGAATGATTGGACACGAGGAGAAACTGGTGCGCACAAGTGTTAAATTGGACAGCGTTGGAGCGTTGATCGAAGGTCGGCATGAGAATCCCTTCGAGCTTTTGGGGCCCCATGAGATTGAGCTCGACGGAGGCAAAGCCCTTGCCGTGCGCGCCTACCTGCCGCACTCCAGCCAGGCATGGATTGCCCAGGGTAACCATTACGAGAAACTGCCGATGCGGCGGATCCATCCGTCCGGCCTGTTCGAGGCGATTTGTCCCTGGCCGGGGCATGAAGGGATGCGCCGCTACCAGTTGCATGTTGAAGATTTCTCCGGACATAAAACTACGATGCACGATCCTTATGCCTTTCCCCCGTTGCTGACCCGCTTTGACCTGCACCTGCTCGGTGAAGGTCGACATTGGCAGTCGTACGAAAAACTGGGAGCGCACCCACGTACGATTGACGGTGTGCGGGGCGTCAATTTCGCCGTCTGGGCTCCCGGTGCCCGGGGGATCAGCGTGGTTGGCGATTTCAACCAGTGGGATGGTCGCCGCCATGCGATGCGGAAACATATCCCCAGTTCGATTTGGGAACTGTTCGTTCCGGGGATGGAAGTCGGCGAGAAATACAAGTTCCGCGTCAACCAGCACGGGCACACGGTGGACAAGTGTGATCCCTACGGTTTCGCTGCGGAGGTTCCGCCGTTGACCGCTTCGGTGGTAAGCGACCTGGATCGCTTTCACTGGTCCGACGGTGCGTGGATGGAGCAGCGCCGCGGCAGCAATCCCATGGAACAGCCGATTAGTATCTACGAGGTACACCTGGGCAGCTGGCGGCGAAACGGTTCTGGTCCGACCGACTGGCTGTCCTATCGCGAGTCGGCCGAGCAGTTGGTCAAGTACTGCCTCGACATGGGGTATACGCACGTCGAGTTTCTACCGGTCAGTGAGCATCCCTTTACCGGCAGTTGGGGATACCAGACGGTCGGTTACTACGCCGTGACCAGTCGTTACGGATCGCCCGAAGATTTCATGTTCCTGGTGAATCGGCTGCACGAGAACGGGATCGGCGTGATTCTTGATTGGGTGCCGGCCCACTTCCCCCGCGACGACCATGGCCTGCGACGTTTCGACGGTACGGCGTTGTACGAGCATGAAGATCCGCGGCAGGGCGAGCACCCGGATTGGGGCACGCTGATCTTCAATTACGGTCGGAATGAAGTCCGCAATTTTCTGCTCTCCAACGCGCTGTTCTGGCTCGACAAGTATCACATCGACGGCCTCCGTGTCGACGCCGTGGCTTCGATGTTATACCTGGATTACAGCCGGGAAGATGGGGATTGGGTGCCCAACGCCTACGGCGGGCGCGAGAACCTGGAAGCGATCTCCCTGCTGAAAGAATTCAACATCCAGGCCCATGCCCAGTTTCCTGGCGTGTTGACGATCGCCGAGGAATCGACCGCTTGGGGAGGAGTCTCACGGCCCACGTACTGCGGCGGACTGGGGTTCTCCCTGAAGTGGAACATGGGTTGGATGAACGACACGCTACGGTACATGCGGAACGATCCGATTCATCGTCGGTTCCACCACAACGAACTGACCTTCAGCATGATCTATGCGTTTACTGAGAACTTCGCGCTGCCGTTGTCGCATGATGAAGTGGTCCACGGCAAGCGAGCGTTGCTCGATCAAATGCCGGGCGATCTGTGGCAAAAGTACGCGAACTTGCGATTGCTCTATTCCTACATGTGGACCCATCCGGGCAAGAAACTGCTCTTCATGGGCAGTGATATTGCCCAATGGCATGAATGGAATTGTGATGAGTCGCTGCAGTGGCACCTGCTGCAGTGGGAATCTCATCAAGGCATTCAGAATCTGGTGCGAGACCTGAACCGACTGTATCGCGAAGAATCTGCGCTGCATTTTTACGAGTTCACGCCGGATGGCTTCGAATGGCTGGACTGCCAAAGCGCGAGCGATAGCGTCCTGGCCTATATTCGCAAAGGCAAGACGGCAGAAGATCAACTTGTCGTTTGCTGCAACTTCACCCCGGTGGTTCGTCACGATCACCGCGTAGGCGTCCCGCAAGGCGGCTGGTACCGGGAAGTCTTCAATTCCGATTCGCAGCACTATGCCGGCAGCAATGTCGGAACGTACCCGGGCGTGATGGCTGATCCGATCGAATGGCATGGCCGACCCTGGTCGATCAAGATCAACCTGCCGCCGCTCGGGGTGGCCGTGTTCAAGCCGGAGCCGTAAATCGCGAGCTTACCCGCAACCGCCGGCGTGTTGCACGCGAGTTCCGACGGACGGAAGAATTGATCGTCCGCAACTCAGCGCTGGCGGCTGTCCGGCCGCGGGTCGCGAACCCACTCGACGCCCAGTTCCTTCTCGAAATCCTGATACCACTTGGACATCAGTTCGCGGTTTTCGAGTTGTGCCAGCTGGGCGATCCCCGACGTGAGCCCCGACCGCATGAAGGCGTCCCGAAGCTTCTCTAATTCGGGTTGCTCCGACTTCACGGTGAAGAGATAGACGCTCTTGTGGGGATTGTCCGGCGCGACCCCGACTCCGCCCACTTGTTGCTCGAACACCGCCTTCATGAATTCCGAACCGGCGTAGTCAATTCCCGGGACCCGGCTGACGGAAGGCGGCAGATAGGGCACATTGGCCGGCGTCATCCAGCTGAAGGGATCGGTTTCGATCACTTTGCGGTTCGGGTCATTTCCAAACATTGCGCCCAGCGACATGCTACTGCTGCGTGCTCGCTCGGCTTCCTTGTTCGCTTGCTCCCGCGCCAGTTGGAAGGCCTTTTGCATCTTCAGCGCCCGCTCGACCTCCGGCTTGCATTCTTCCAGCGATGGCACTTGTTCATCGACCTGTTCCGTCTTCCAAAAGACGTACTCGGTGTCCAGGATCGCGCCGCGAATCGACGCATCCTTGTAAACGGCCAGGTTGTCGCTGCCGAATACGATCTGGGCAAACGGCTGGAAGTCCGTGCTGTAGGCGCGACTGATTTCATACCGCGGTTCGCCGGTGACCGGGTCGGTTTCTTCCAGACCCAAAACGTCGACCAGGGGGATCGTTCCGTGGGTGAGTCCATGTTCGGCCGCCAACGCTGCCAGATCGGGCGGCACGGCTTGGCCGCGTTCTTGTCCTGCGTGACCGAGTACTCCCAAGCGAGGTACTGGCGGTAATAGGCGCTCATCGCCGAGCGGATGGCATTGAGCTCCCGATCCATTCGTTCCCGCGCGATCGGACTCGCCAGCCGCGTGCGGATTTCATCCTTGACCTCGTCGAAGCTGCGATACCGCGGCAAGGGGGTCGTGACGTTGTCGCCCGCCGCTTCGGGTAACGAGCCAAGCCCGGATTCCTCGTCGGTCGATGGAGCGGACTCCTCCTCCGTCATCGGCTCGTCCTCGGTCAAGCCAAGTTCGGCGTCGAGGTCGATTTCCCCGTCGCCCGTCGCCTCGCTCGCTGCGGCTGCTTCCGTCGTGTCGGCGTCAACGACGGCCTCCTCGGCCTCTGCCACGGTTTCCGTCGCCTCTTCCGTTACCTCCTCCGATACCTCTTCCGTTACCTCTTCCGTTACCTCCTCCGCAGCCTCCTCCATCGCTTCCTCCGCGGCCGGTTCCCCGTCATCCGATGTTTCGGTCATTTCCGGGGGAGCTTCGTTGATCTTCGGTCCGTCGTCGGTCGGGTCGTCCTGCAGTGGTTGCGGGACTTCCGGATTCACCGGCGGCAGGTCCGTATCCACAGAATCCAGCCCGGCGTCGGGGGTTGCCCCCTCGGTGTCCGGTGATGTCAGGTTCAGGTCGAGGTCCAGATCATCCGGTGGCAGCGCCGGCTCCTCACCGGAGAGCGGTGGGCTCGCGGTGTCACCACTGTCGGTCGAAGATCCACTGAAAACGCGGAATTCCTCGCGGTTGGCGTCATAGTACTCCCGGACAGCTTGTTCCGAAATGGTGGGAGTTTCTTCATCCAAAAACGTTTGCAGGTCGCCTTTGACGTACTCGAGGGCGATCTTCTTCCGGCGTTTGAAGCCGGGTTCAGGCTGGCTGGGGAAGTCGAAACGGTCTTTGCCTTCTTCGTACAAGGCTGCGATTTCCTGTGTCGAGGGCTGCGCGACCTGCGAGACGTAGTTCGCGACGGGGAAGGGGACCGCTTCGATACTGACTTGCCGGTTGAGTCGCTGGAAGTAATCCCAGGAAGTCGCGGGGGGCAGCGGCGCGATGCCGCGCTGAAACAGTTCCATGAATCGCATGGCCAGCAGTTCCTGCCGCATCGCATTGAAAAACTGCGGCTGCGACATCCGCCCTTGACTGATTTCTTCCAGGATTCTTCCAAATTCCTCAACCCCGACCTGTCCGTTGGAATAAGCCTGCAAGTATCCCTTGATCGATTCATCCGTTACCACAATCCCCATCTCGGTCGCCTTCCGCGCCAGCAGCAAGGTCTGCAGCAACGATCGCTCGTCGTCCTGGTTGGGAACTCCCAGCCATTGCTTGGGGGCGCTCTGCGTTCGGTCCGCGGCCAAGAAATTCAGGCTCCGCATGAACTGCTGCAGGTACAGCCGTCCGAACCGAAGGTTCTCCATGTCGGACTCCTGCAGGTTGACCAATCCCAACTCTTTTCCGGATTCGATCTGGACCACGACCGGGTTTTCACCGCCAGCAGCCGACCGCCCAGTGTACTGGCTGACGATGCCTCCGACGGTGAAGACCAGCATCAAGGCGACACCGAAGACCGCCAAGAGAACCTTTTGGTGTTTGCGGAAAATGGCGAGTGGGCTGGACATTGTGGCATCCTGGGTAAACTGGGCAGCGGCCTGACCAACCGGTGTGCCGGCTTGACAAGCCGGCAAAGACCATATTATTCATGGGCCACTACAGGGCCGAGGTAAGACCGCCGATTGTAGGCACACATGACGTAAATTCAATCCCAAAAGGCTCGTGGGCCAGCCGCGTTGGCGGTTTGGTCGCCGATAACAGGTTGCGATCCAGCTCATTCGTTGATGCTGGTCTCTCCCGTCTCGCAGCCGTCGAATGCCGTTAAACTGAGCAAAACTTGAAAATGGCTAAGAAGAATTCGAGCGGCAAACAGCAGAAATCGTTGGTGATCGTCGAGTCGCCGGCGAAAGCTCGTACGATCTCAAAGTTCTTGGGCGACGACTTTGTGGTCGAGGCCAGCATTGGGCACGTCCGCGACCTGCCGCAGGGCGCAAGGAGGTCCCGGAGGAGTTCAAGCGGGAGGACTGGGCCTATCTGGGCGTCAACGTGCAGGAGGATTTTCGGCCGATCTACATCGTGCCCTCGGGAAAACGGCAACAGGTCACGAAACTGCGCAAGGCGCTGAAGGATTCGAAAGACCTTTACCTGGCAACGGACGAAGATCGCGAAGGCGAGGCGATCAGCTGGCACTTGTGCGAGTTGCTGAAGCCGAAAGTCCCCGTGCACCGTCTCGTATTTCACGAAATCACGCGTCCAGCGATTGCCGAGGCTTTGGAGCATCCTCGAGAAATCGATGAAGGTCTGGTGCGAGCGCAGGAGACGCGCCGCATACTGGATCGACTGTACGGGTACGACGTTTCGCAGCTGTTGTGGAAAAAGGTCGGGCCGGGGTTGTCGGCCGGACGTGTGCAGAGTGTGGCCGTCCGACTGATCGTGGAGCGGGAAAGAGAGCGGATGGCGCATGTCGCCGCGACGTACTGGGATCTGTTGGGAGTCTTTGCTAAGCAGAACGGCCAAACCTTTTCCGCAACACTCGTGTCCGTAGACGGTCGCAAGGTTCCCCGGGCGAAGGACTTTGACGCGTCGACCGGAAAGCTGAAGGATCCGTCGCTGTTGTTGCTGGATGAACCGGCCGTCCGGGCGCTGGCGGAACGCCTGCGCGGAACGGATTTTCGTGTCGAAGCACTGGAGGTGAAACCGTTTACGGAAAAGCCCAAGGCCCCGTTTACCACCAGCACGCTGCAGCAAGAAGGGAATCGCAAGTTGGGCTTCACCGCGCGGCGCACGATGAACGCCGCGCAGAGCCTGTACGAAAACGGTTTGATCACCTACATGCGAACCGATTCGACCACGCTGGCAGAGATCGCCGTAAAGGCCGCGCGGCAATTAGTGCAATCGGAATATGGATCGGAGTACCTGTACCCGTCACCGCGAGTCTACGCATCCAAAGTAAAGAACGCGCAAGAAGCGCACGAGGCGATTCGTCCGGCCGGAACCGATTTTCCCACGCCGCAGTCGCTCAAGCAGCGGCTGAAGCCGGATGAGTTTAAGCTCTACGACATGATCTGGAAGCGGACGATTGCCAGCCAGATGGCCGACGCCCGAAAGCGGCGGAGCACGATCACGGTGGAAGGGTCCGGGGCTGCGTTCCAGGCGAGCGGCACCACGGTGGAATTCGATGGCTTCCTGCGGGCATACGTAGAAGGGGCCGACGAAGCGGCCAATGGGAATGCGGCGCAGCGCGATACCGCCAACGTCGATGCGGCAGGGCGGGAGGTGCTGCTGCCGAAGGTCGAAAAAGGCGAACCGCTGCAGTGTGATCAGGTGGATCCCAAGGATCACACGACGCAGCCGCCTCCTCGGTTTACCGAAGCCACATTAACCCGCACGCTCGAAGAAAAAGGCATCGGTCGTCCGAGCACGTACGCGACGATCATCGAGACCATTCAGGCGCGGGATTACGTTTTCAAGAAGGGCAATGCGCTGGTTCCCAGCTGGACGGCGTTTACCGTGGTACGACTGCTGGAAGAGCACCTTCCCTCGCTGGTGAACTACGAGTTCACCGCGGAGATGGAAGACCTGCTGGACGCCATTAGCCGGCGTGAGGCAGAGCACGTTCAGTATCTCAACGATTTCTACTTCGGAGACGGCCAACCCGGGCTCAAACGCCGGCTGGAAACCAAGGAGAAGGAGATCGATCCGCGGCAGATGAGTCGTTTTCTGGTGGGCACACCGGAGGGTGGTGAGCCGATCTACTTGCGCGTGGGGAAATATGGGCCGTTCCTGGAGCACGGCGAGCGGAAGGCCAGCCTGCCCGATGGTATGGCGCCGGACGAATTGACGATGGAGCGGGCCACGCAACTGCTAGAAGACGCTTCGCGAGAAGAGGAACCGCTGGGCCATTGCCCACAGACCGGTCGACCGGTCCACATCAAACAGGGCCGCTTCGGTCCCTATGTTCAATTGGGCGGTTCCACCGAGGACGAGAAGCCGCAGAACGCCTCCCTGCTGAAGGGAATGCAGCCGCAGGATGTGACACTGGAGACCGCCCTGCAACTGCTCGCTTTGCCCCGCACGGTGGGCGAGCATCCGCAGATGAAGGAACCGATTGTCGCTCACAATGGCCGCTACGGACCGTACATCAAGTGCGGGGATGAGACCCGCTCGCTGCCAGCCGATCTGTCTCCCTTGGATATCGGCCTGCCGGCCGCGGTCGAACTGTTGGCGCAACCGAAAACGAGTGGCCGAGGGCGGGCCGCGGCGCGCGAGCCGTTGCGCGTGTTCGACGAGTCGCCGGTCACAGAGTCGCCGGTCAAGCTGCTTTCGGGTCGTTACGGACCGTATGTTACAGATGGAGTGACCAATGCGTCCCTGCCCAAAGGGTTGGAACCCGAGCAGGTGACAATGGAATTGGCCCTCCAATGGTTGGCGGAACGAGCGGCGAGCGCCACCGCCAAAAAGAAAGCGAAGAAGAAAGCCAAAAAGAAGGCCGCCTCGGGAACCAAGGCGAAGAAGAAAACGAAAGCCAGTTCGAGCAAAAAGAAAACGAAAACTACCACGAGCCGCCCGAGCTCCCCCACCAAACGCGCTTCGTCATCCCGCGCGAAGAAGAGTTCCTAAGTGACAGATGAACAGCTGCTGAAGGATCAACTCGACCAGTTTCGCGTCGATTTTACCTCGCTCCGCACGGAAATCGGGAAAGTGGTCGTCGGACAGGACGACATTGTGGAGGCGACACTCATCGCCTTGATTGCCGGCGGGCATGTCCTGCTGGAAGGTGTTCCCGGTCTCGGCAAAACCTTGCTCGTGCGAACCTTGGCCGAGACGCTGCATAGCAGCTTTTCGCGCATCCAATTCACACCCGATCTGATGCCGGCCGATCTGATTGGGACCAACGTGATGCTCGAGACGAACGAAGGGCAGCGGCGCTTCGAGTTCAGCGCGGGCCGATGTTCGCCAACGTGGTGTTGGCCGACGAAATCAACCGCGCCACTCCAAAGACACAGTCGGCCCTGCTGGAAGCGATGCAGGAGCACGCCGTGACCGTCGCCGGGATTCGCTATCCCCTGGACGGCCTGTTCTTCGTGATGGCCACGCAGAACCCGCTGGAGATGGAAGGAACCTATCCCTTGCCGGAGGCCCAACTGGACCGCTTCTTCTTCAAACTGCTTGTGCGGTTTCCCACGACGCACCAGATCGAGACGATTCTGGATCGCACGACGGAATCTGAGGTTCCCGAAGTGCAACCGCGACTTGAGGCCGAGCGGATTCTGGAACTTTCCCGTCTGGCCCGGCGGATTCCGGTGGCCGACCCGGTACGACAGTTTGGAATCGCGCTGGTGCTGGGGACGCACCCGGAACATCCCGAGGCGCCCGAAGCCACCCGCCGCTTCGTTCGCTACGGCTCGAGCCCCCGTGGCGCCCGAGCGCTGATGTTGGCCGCCAAAATCCGAGCGATTCTGGATCAGCGGTACCATGTGGCCCGCGAAGATCTGCGTCAGGTCGCTCACCCCGTCCTGCGGCATCGACTGATTCTCAATTTCGAAGGCCAAGCGGAGAATGTGCGGCCCGACGACGTAATCGACCAAGTGGTACAGTCGGTCAATGGCGCGGAAACCAGCTGAGCAACCAGGCGTTGTGCCTGGGCGAAAAAGGGGATGTCGTGGACCTGTTTGACTCCCAGTTTCTGCAGAAGCTGGAATACCTTTCGCTCGTCTCACGCCGCGCTTTTCAAGGACAGCTGCTGGCTCACCGCAGGACAAAACAACTCGGCAGCGGAATCGAATTCGCGGATCATCGTGAGTACGTCGCAGGAGACGACTATCGCTACCTCGATTGGAATGTGTTCGCCCGGCATGGCCAGCTGCTGCTGAAACGGTTTCAGGAAGAGGCCGATCTGCACGTTTACCTGTTGTTGGACTGCTCCCGCAGCATGGAAGTCGGATCGCCATCGAAGTTCGATTACGCGCGACAGATTACCGCCGCACTCGCCTACATCGCGTTGGCCGATCTCGATCGAGTCTCCGTCACCGCCTTTGCCCAGGAATTGCTGGGAACCTTCCCCTTGACGCGTGGGAAACAGCGGATTGTCTCCTTGTTGCGATTTCTGGAGGAGTTGCGACCGGTGGGACATGACACGGACCTGCGGCGCGTGTCCGATGCCTTTGTGCACCGTGCAACGCGAACCGGGTTGACGGTGATCGTCAGTGATTTCTTCGATCCGCGTGGCTTCCAGGAGGGGTTGGATCAACTGCGTTACTACCGTTATGAACCGCACCTGGTCCAGGTGTATGATCCGCAAGAGGCAGACCCGGTTCTACATGGTGAGTTGGACCTGATCGATCTCGAGACCGAAGCGCGGCGAACTGTGACAGTCAGTGCCCGTAATCGAAAGGAGTATCGGCGCTTGTTCTCCGAATTCCTGAAGAGTGTGCAGGCATACGCCCGTCGGCAGGGCTTGGGCTGTGTTCAGACCGCGACGAGCGTGCCGTTCGATGACCTGATCCTGCGGATGATGCGTGCCGCCGGAAATGTCGAATGAGGTGCCATCTTGCGTTTGAATCACCCCTACGCGCTGCTCGGGTTGCTGCTGGCCCTGCCCGTCATCGCACTCTATCTCCTGAAGGTTCGACGGCGACGGGTACCGGTCTCGACCGTCCTGTTCTGGAATCAGGTGTTTGGAGATGATCGACCCCGCGCTCTGTGGCAACGGCTACGGCACCCGTTATCGTTGCTGCTGCAACTGCTCCTGCTGGGAGTGCTCGTGCTGGCCCTGGCCGATCCCGAATGGACGGGCGGGGCGGTCCAAGGGCGTCGTCTGGTCCTGGTGCTGGACAATTCGGCCAGCATGCAGGCGACCGATCTGGTTCCGCATCGCTGGGACCAAGCGCAACGGCAGGCACGCCGATTGATCCGCAAGATGCAGCCGGATGATCAGCTGGCAATAATTGCCGCTTCCGATCCTCCCCGTGTCGCGACCTCGTGGACGAATCACATGCGCACGCTGCTGCGAACGGTCGATGACCTCGCCGTCTGTGACAGTCCCACTCGGCTGCCCGAAGCGATGCGACTGGCCGAGCGTCTGCTGGAAGGTCACCCGCAGGGACAGGTGGTTGTCGTGGGCGACGGCCAACAAAGCGACGATTTGCCCGCTGCGCAAGCGAGGCAGATCGTATGGATCTCGGTGGCGTCGTCGGTTGACAATCTGGCGATTACACACTGGCAAGTACGTCGCAGTCCGGTCGACCCACTGGGCGTGCATGCGCTGGTTGAGGTTTGCAACTTCTCCGACCAGCAGGCCGCCTGTCGTCTGCAGATTTCCTGCGATGATGACCTGCTCGACGTGATTCCGCTCGATCTGGATCCCAATCAGGTGTGGCGGACCGTCCGGGAATATGCGATCGATCATGGCGGGCCGTTGCTGGCCGAACTGGATCCGCAAGATGCTCTGGCTTGCGACAATCGAGCTGTTGCTCTGGTACCGGATTCTCGGCCGCAACCCGTGACGCTGGTCACCCCGGGAAACCTGTTTCTTGAAAGTGCACTCCGGTCGATGCCCGCGGTGGAATTGACCGTTACGAATGCCATTCCGGCGCAGGTTGCCGAGAATGCGATTCTGATCTGCCACAAAGTGACTCCCGAGACCGATCGGCTACCGGCCCGGCTGTTTCTGATCGACCCCCGCGAGGTCGGCGATCTGGGAACGATGGGCAACACGCTTGAACCGACCTTGATCGTTCGCCAGGTGTCTTCGCCGACGCTGATGTCGCATCTGGAACTGCAGCAGGTTTTGGTATTCGGGGTGCGCCAGTTGGAATTGACCGATGGCTTTGAGGTTCTCGCGGAAGTACCCGGCGGCGTGCCGGTGTTCGCTGCGACGTCGCAACCAGCACAGAAGAGGCTGATTTGGAATGGCAGTCTTGACCAGGGAGAGTTTCCGCTGAGGACCGCGTTTCCAATCCTGCTCAGCAACGCCATCCGTTGGTTTCAGGGTGACCCCGCGCCGTGGCAGGAAGCGTACTCAACCGGCTCGCATGCGACCATCCGCCGCGATGCGAGTGCGATCGTTGCGCGAGCCGCCGACCCCGAGACCGGATCGCCAGATGATTTTCGCGTGGTGTTACCCGACGGTCAGATCCGCGCACTGGCCGGCGATACCGAAAGTTGGACGATGGGTCCCTTGGACCAGTGCGGCGTTTGGCGCATCGAAGCGAAGCGAGAGGCGACATCCGGCAGCGCGCGTGAGGACCAATCGGCGGTCGTCTTGGCTGAAGTTGCCTGCAATCTGGCCAGTCCTTCGGAAAGTGAATTGCGGGTTACTGCTCCGGTGGGTCGATCCCTGCCGACGGCCGGGCCCGGGGGATGGCCGCCCTGGTTCTACCTGACGCTGTTGGGGCTCGTGTGGACCGCCGGGGAGTGGTACCTGTATCAACGGCGGTGGATCGAATGACCTCGATGGTAGCTTTGATCAGCCTGGAGCTTTCTCGACCGATGCTGCTGCTCGGGGCGCTGACGCTGCCGTGGCTCGTGCTGTGGTGGCTCTCCAGCCTCGTCGACCTTCCTCGTTGGCAACGGGCTCTGTCACTGAGTGTCCGCGGCTTGCTGGTGTTGTGCCTGGTGCTGTCGCTGGCCGGCCTGAATCTTCTGCGTTCGACGCAGCGCCAGTACGTGGTCGTCGCGATGGACCGCAGCGTAAGCGTGGGCGCCGAAGCGCAGCGACACGCTGACGCGTACCTGCAGGAGCTTCGCCAGGCCGCTGGTCGTCAATCGCTGGCGGTGATGGAATTTGCACGGCAGCCCGGGGCGGTCCAACCGTTGTCCGGATTGTCGGCGGACCTACCCGATATTGCCACATCCGGCACGGTTTCGTCGACGGTCGCGGATGAACCACTGGGCACGGATCTGGCGGCCGCACTGGAGTTGGCCGCCGCTGCGATTCCGCCATCGTATGCTCCGCAGATTGTGTTGCTCAGTGACGGGCATGCGACCCATGGAGATGTGTTGCCAGCTGTTCTGGCCGGCCGCACGCCGGTTTCGACCGTGCCGCTACCCAGTGCGACCGAACCCGAAGTCCAGGTCGCGCAGGCGTCGGTCCCGGCGTCCGTGCGCGAAGGCGAGCCGTTCTTTTTGGATGTGGTCGTAAACACAAATCAAGCTGCCTCCGCAGAAATCGAAATCTACCGAGATGGTGTTCGTGTAGATGGGGAATCGGGAAACTCCGTGATGCTGCAGCCGGGAGAAAACCGTTTTCGCTTCCCGCAGCAGGTGGTCGATCAACGCCAAGCGACGTTTCGTGTTCAAGTCGCGGATGTGGCGGATACGCGGTGGGATAACAATACAGCCGAAGCTGTCGTCATGACCTCCGGCCGCCCGCAGATTCTGCTTTCCGACAGTGATCTGTCACAAACGGATGCTCTGCGATGGGCGTTGGAGGAGCAATCGATTCGAGTGGATCTGCGACCTCCGAACGGGATCCCTGATTCGTTAACGCAGATGCACCATTACGATGCGGTGCTGTTGTCGAATGTGCCGGCGACGGATCTGACGACGCGGCAGATGGAAACGTTGCGCGGCTATGTGCAGGATCTTGGAGGCGGACTGCTGATGCTCGGCGGTGACCAGTCGTTTGGACTGGGCGGCTATTTCGGCTCTCCGCTCGAAGAGATTCTGCCCGTGCGGACTGATTTCGAAAAGGAGGAAGAAAAGCCCAGCCTGGCCTTGCTGCTGTTGATCGATCGATCGGGATCGATGGGGGGGCAGAAGATGGAATTGGCCAAGGACGCAGCCCGAGCCGCGGTCGAACTGCTGGGACCACAAGACCAAGTGGGCGTCATCGCCTTCGACGACCAGTCGTACTGGATCAGCGAATTGCATCCGGCAGCCGACAAACAATACGTCTTGGAACGGATCAGTACGATGGTGGCCGGTGGGGGTACGAATATCTATCCGGCGATGCGTGACGCCCTGGATTCGTTGCAAAAGGCCGTGGCGCGGCTGAAGCACTTGATCCTGTTGACCGATGGGATTTCAGCTCCCGGCGATATCACCGGAATCACCGCCGAAATGGCCGCGTCGCAAATCACGGTCTCGACCGTTGGCGTTGGCGAGGGAGCGGATCAGCCACTGCTGCAACAGGTTGCGCGACAAGGGCGGGGCCGCTATTACTTCTGTGATCACCCGCAATCGATTCCGCAAGTCTTCGTCAAAGAAACGATCACGGCTGAGCAAGTCCGCGCTGAATGAACTTCCGTTCGTGCCGTTGCAGGTTCAGCCGACGACGGTTCTGGATTCGCTGGACATGCAGGCTGCTCCCGTGCTGCTGGGGTACGTCACGACACAAGCAAAGCCCACCAGTGAAGTGATCTTGGTGACGGAAACCGGTGATCCGCTTCTAGCCTGGTGGCGTTACGGGCTGGGAATGTCCTTGGCCTTTACCTCGGATGCTTCCACCCGTTGGGCCGCGGAATGGACGACCTGGAGCGATTTTCCGGTGTTTTGGGCGCAGTGCGTGCGACATGTTTTGCGAAACGACGCACAGGCAGGCGCTGACATTCAACTGCGGCGCCGTGGAGATCAGACTACCGTACAAGTTGACCTGCAGGATGCCGATGGAGAGTTTCGATCAGCAGCCGATGTGCGGCTCAAGGTCCTGACGCCGCCGCCGGAAAGCGAATCGATTGATCTGGTGTTACCCCAGACGGCTCCCGGACGTTACGCGGCGCAGATCGCAACGGGCCAGCAAGGCGCCTATTTCCTCGAACTCGCCGTGCAGGAAGGCGCGAACCCGCCGCAGCGTCAGTCCCGCAGCTTGTGTGTGGGCTACCCCGACGAGCTGCAATGGAAGCCGACCAATGTGGCGCTCCTTCGGCAGATCGCGAACGTGTCGGGCGGCAGGTTCGATCCGCGGCCCGCGGAAGTATTTCAGCCATTGCGGTCCGCCGTGCAGATCCAACCACTCTGGCCGTACCTGCTGTCCGCCGCTTTGCTGCTGCTGCTGTTGGATGTTGCCCTGCGACGAGTCGAGCTGGGTGGGACCGGCAGGAACAACGAAGTAGAATGAAGGTTCGACGGTTGTCGACAGTAGGCGGGCAGGGGGCTACTCTATGCGTGCTGCGAGGTAGGGCCGTTGGAATGAGAGTGGGGGGAAATGGGTTTGGCCGGCTGGGCGAGCGACGCATCGTTGCCAGAACGACTGACGAACCGGTTACGGCTGGTCCGCAGACGCCAATATAGATGGATCATTTTGCGCGCCGCCATCCGAGGTCTGTTCGTGGGCGCGCTCGCTGGTTTCGCCGGCAGCTTGATTCTGCGATTCGGTGCGGATGTCGCCAGTTGGGGCCTTCTCGTAGCGCCAATGCTCGGCCTGCTGCTGGGGGTTGCTTACGGCGCTCTCCATCCACCGGACTGGGATTTCGTCGCGCGTCGGATTGATCAATCCCATCAATTGCAGGACCGCACACTGACGGCGTGGCACTTTGCCCAACGCGATCATCCGTCTGCCCTGCAGCGTCTGCAAATGCGCGACGCCGCACAGCATTTGCAGCAGATCGATCCGCAAGCAGCCGTCACGCGTTCGATTCCGCAACTGCTGCCGTGGTCTCTCTTGTTGTGGGGGCTGACGGCAGTACTCGTGTGGTTGCCCTCCGGCGACCGCAGCGTCTTGGCGCAGGCCGTCCCGCCGGACCAACAGATCGTGCGGTTGGCTAAAGATCTGGAACAGACGATTCTGCGGGAACTCGAGGAACTAGCCGACCGCGCCGCTCCCGACTCGGTCGAACAACGGGAACTCCAGGAACTGTTGGACGAACTTGCGCAGCGAATGGACGCGATGCAACAGCCCGGCACCGATCGAGCCGATGCGCTCGCGGAATTGTCTGAGATGCAGGCCGCTCTGGCGGCACTCGACGCCAAGCTGGATCTCGACGAACTCCAGGGCAACTTCCGGGAGCTTGGGGCGCTCTTCGAGTCGACACACGCCCTGGAGTCGATCGGCAAGATGTTGCAGGAGCAACGGTTCGAAAGCGCCGCAAAGCAACTGACCACGGATCCCACTGAACTGGTTGCGCCGCAGGAGGCCCGCACGTTGGCCGAACAACTGCAACCGCTGGCAGTCAAGATGCGACAGCAGGAGCAGCCCGAATTGGCCGAGGCAACGGATCGACTGGGAAAGGCGTTGCAGGAGCAGGATCCAGCCGCAGCGGAGGATGCCGCGAAAGGGCTGGCCAAGCTTTCGCAACAAATGGCTCTGCGAATGGAACTGGCCGGCCAATTGAACAGCCAAGCAAAGCAATTAGCCGAGGCCAAAGCGTTCAGCCTGAGTGGCGGAAAAAGTTCCAGTCGATCCGAACAACCGCGACAAACCTGGGGACGTGGCACAGCCGGCGACCCGCAAGCGGGCGAATCCACCTCGCTCGCGAGCCAGCGAGAACGGCAGGAAGTGTCGGGGACCTTGGGCGAAGGGCCGAGCCAGCGTGAGGTCGTTCGGACCGACGAAGGACGGCCCGAGCAGGCCCAGCGTGACTACCGCGACCTGTATCCCGGATTCCGCCGGCAAGCGGAAGATGTGCTGCGCCACGAGCCGTTGCCGTTAGGACATCGGCGGATGATCCGGCAATACTTCGAGGCGATCCGCCCAGGTAGCCAACCGGCTGAGCCGTAGGAGCAAGTGCCGCTAACTGTCAGCATGGACCAGCACGGGGTCGAGATCTCGAAAGATCTGACCGACCTGATCGTCGAAGACACGGCCGATCAACAAGTCCGTCAAGTTGCCCTGATGCTGCGGGAACTGCTTCATGAACGATCCGAAGCTGAAGTTGTCCGTGTAGAACGCGTGCACCAGTTTCCGAATCCAATGAATGCCTTGCTGGAATTCATCGGTCCATCCGCCCAGTTGTGCCGCGGTCAAGTCGCCGCTGCGCAGCCCCTGAACGATCGCGTTCGAAGCGAGCTCTCCTGATTTCAGCGCCAGGAAAACACCGGAAGAGTAGATGGGATCAATGAACCCAAAAGCGTCGCCCACTAAAACCCAGCCGTCACCGGCCTGCTGTCGCGTCGTGTACGAGAATTCTTTCGCGACGTGGTATTTGCCCACCTGTTCCGCGTCGGAGATACGCTGCTGGACGGCGGTGCACTTGGCAAGCTGTTCTTGAAAGGTCTCTTCGGGGCTGACACGACCTTTCAGTAAGTAGTCATTGTCGGAGACGACTCCCACGCTGACCATATCATCCGACAGGGGGATGTACCAAAACCAGGCTTGCTTGTCACTTGTATGCAGGATGATCGTCGTGTTCTGTTGCGGATCGGGTGAGCGATCGGCTCCGCGGTAGTAAGTCCAGATCGCTGCTTTCCGCAGGTTTCGATTGACCTCCTTCAAGCCGAGCCGACTCGCCAGCATAGCACTCTGACCGGTGGCATCCACGACCACGCGGCCGGTGACCGTCTGCGTTTCGCCCGGTGACGTTTGGATCGAGAGCTGATGGGGACCGGTTGGTCGAAGGTCGACGGAGACGACGCGAGTTTCGTCGAGGCAAGTAGCCCCCTTTTCCGCTGCGTTTTCAAACAGGAGCTGATCGAATCGATCTCGTTCCACGTGCCATGTGGTCGAGCATGCTCGGGGATCGTGGGCGTTGAAGAAGAAGGGCTGCGACTCGCGGCCCGACTGGTTGACAAATTGGACGCCTACCTTCGGTACAAAACCCCAGGTTTGCATCTTCGGCAGGACGCCGAGGCGTTCCAGCGTCCAGTATGTCTCGGGCATGAGCGATTCGCCCACGTGGAACCGAGGGAATTTTTCACGCTCCACCAAGAGAGTTCGGAAGCCGGACTCTGCCACCAAGGCCGCCGTGCTCGATCCCGCCGGTCCGCCGCCGATGACAACGCAGTCGTAGGAAGTGTGTTTGATCTTGTTCATGGTACTTATTGAGGGGAACCGTTTTTTTTTCGATGAAGTAACGCACGCAGCGCCGATTCCAGATCGGGGTAGCGAAAGTCGAAGCCGGCGAACTGAAGTTTTCGGCAGACCACGCGCGTGCTGGACAGCAATAATTCCTCGCCCATCTCTCCCATGGCAAGTTTGATGATGGAGGAGGGCATTGCCAGGAAGCTCGGACGGTTCAAGACCTTTGCCAGAATCTCGGTAAACTCACGATTCGTCACCGGGTTCGGTGCGACCGCGTTGACCGCTCCAAATAGTGCTTCGTTCTCGATCGCAAATCGGATCGACTGAACCAGATCGGGCAGTGCGATCCAACTGCAGAATTGGTTGCCCGATCCAACAACTCCCCCCAGTCCCCACCGGAACGGAAGCAGCATGCGAGGCAACGCGCCGCCGCGATCGCTCTGCACCAACCCGATGCGCATCTGAATCACTCGAATGCCGGCTTCCCAGGCAGGGCGCGTCGCCGCTTCCCACTCCTGGCAGACATCCGCGAGAAAGCCAATCCCCGCTGGCGATTCTTCGTCCAGGGCCACATCGCCGCGGTCTCCATAAAATCCAATGGCTGACGCGGAAACGAGCACCTGCGGCTTGTGGTCGAGTCCGGCCAGAGTGCGGCTCAGCAGTCCGGTGCCGAGCACGCGGCTTTCTCGAATTCGCTGCTTCTTTTCCGGCGTCCAGCGGCCGGTCGCCACGTTTTCGCCCGCCAGGTGCACGACGGCGTCGAAGTTCTCCACACGCGATGCCGGCAGCTCACCATCTGTTGGCGACCAGGGGATTCCCGGCGACGAGGACGGCCCACGGACGAGAGGGACGACCTCGTCTCCCGCTACCTTGCAGGCTGCGGCAAACTCGGATCCGACCAGCCCGGACGATCCGCTCAGTAAGATTTTCATCCGTTACCCCTCCCGCGTGCTAGGTGATTCTAGGAGGATCGCGGTCGCCGACAACGTCACGCGTCGCGTCTTCCAAACTTTGGGCTCCCCAGTGGAGGGGTGCGTGGCCGTTTGCGAGTCGCCTTCTATACTACCGCGTTCCGCGCCGAAGAGCACGCGAGCCCTGATCGTGGAGAAGGAGTGTAGAGCGTCGAGACGCGGATTCGTCCGTACGGAGCGGGCGTACGCCGCGGTTGAGATCTGTCCGATGATGATCGGTGACATCGTTTCGAGACTCTATGGCATTGAAGAACATCGCGTCGGATCAGGCTTTCCTGATAGGGCGGATCGAAGCAAAGTTGCGTCCGAGTGAGGTGGTGGACTTGTGATTGAGAAACTCTTCAGCCCGAAGCAAGTCGCCCGAGCGTTGGGTGTGAGTGAATCGTCGCTGAAACGCTGGTGCGATCGCGGGTTGTTGGAAACGCGGCGCACCGGGGGCGGCCATCGCCGCATTTCGCTCGGGGAGGTCTGTCGGTTTGTGCGCGACAGTGGCCAATCTTTGCAGCGACCCGATCTCCTGGGTCTGCCAGCGACAAGTGGCTGCGGTCCGCGTGGAATTGCTCGGGCGATGGAACACTTGGAGCAAGCGGTTCGAGAGGGTGATGAGGTTGCCTGCCGCGACATTACGATCGACCTCTATCTGGCGGGATTCCCGATTGCCGCAATCTGCGATGATTTAATCGCGACGGTAATGCATCGAGTGGGAGCGCTGTGGGATTGTGGTGAAGTGGAGATTTACCAGGAACGGCTCGGCTGCGAGATTTTCGGTCGCCTGTTGGAGGAGCTGAGACGAATCATTGCCACGCCAGATCGTTCGGCGCCCGTCGCGCTCGGCGGCATCGCCGGACAGCGACCCCTACACGCTGGCCGGGCGGATGGTTGAACTGGTGCTGCGCGACGCGGGGTGGCAGGCGATGTCATTAGGCGGCCGACTGCCTTTCTCGACGCTCGCAAAGGCAGTCCAACTGCGACGGCCCCGGCTATTCTGGTTGAGCGTCAGCAGCGTGACCGACGAAGACCGTTTTCTGGATGAGTACCGCGTATTCCGGTCCGCGACTCCTTCGGAAATGCCGGTCGTGATTGGCGGGCGCGGTCTCTCGAACAGCCTGTGTCAACGAATGGAGCATTGTACGTTTTGCGGCAGCATGGAAGAATTGGCCCGTTTCAGCGCTCCAATACTGAAGTCGGGCGATTGGGAATCTGACGGAACAACTTCAAAATAACGGAGATCGATCGAAAAGATGAATACCACGAGGCACACGCGGCATGTCTTGGTTTTGCTCTGTAGCTGGAGCGTCCTTCTTGCCGTTGGGGTTCCGCTGCGGGCTGATGATAACAGTGACCAACAGCTTGATTGGAACCAATGGCGTGGACCCCATCGAACCGGGCAGTTGGAAGGTCCGCCATGGCCTGACAGTCTCGAGCCGTCCGCACTCCAATCGCTTTGGCGAGTGGAACTCCAGCCCAGTTACTCGGGGCCGATCGTTTCCGGCGAACGGGTGTTTGTGACAGAGACGGTCGCCGAGCAATCGGAACGAGTCACGGCGCTGAATCGGCGCGACGGCAGTGTGCTGTGGACGCAGGAGTGGGAGGGGGCGATGAAGGTGCCTTTCTTCGCTCGCTCGCGAGGAGATTGGATTCGAGCAACACCGATTTGTGACGGAGAGACGGTCTACGTTGCCGGAATGCGCGATTTGCTGGTGGCATTGGATGCGGAGACCGGAGCGGTCCGGTGGCGAGTGGACTTCCTGAAAGAATTCGAAACGCCGCTACCCTCCTTTGGCTTCGTTTGTTCGCCGCTTCTGGATGGCGACGACCTGTATGTCCAGGCCGCGGCGAGTGTCGTCAAGCTGAACCGGAAGACGGGAGAAGTGATCTGGCGTTCTATGCAGGACAGCGGCGGGATGATGGACAGTGCGTTCTCGTCACCGATCCTGGAGAATCTGGCCGGGCGGCGGCAATTGGTCGTTCAGACGCGAGAATCGCTCGCCGGACTGGATCCGGAAACCGGTCAGGTCCTGTGGCAGCAGGAAGTCCCTGCTTTCCGCGGGATGAACATTCTGACGCCAACTCTGGCCGGCGATCGGGTCTTCACCAGCAGTTACGGTGGCAGGTCGTTCCTTTACCAGGTGGTTCAAGATGGCGATCAATATCGCGTTTCACAGCTGTGGGAGAACAAGGTGCAGGGCTATATGTCCTCGCCGGTAATCATCGACGGTCACGTTTACCTGCACTTGCGTAATCGGCGCTTTACGTGTTTGGATTTGGAAACCGGCAAAGAGAAGTGGATCACCAAGCCGTTTGGTGATTACTGGAGCCTCATCGCTCACGGAGACCGCATTCTGGCATTAGATGAGCGCGGAGAATTGTTGCTAATTCGTGCCAATCCCGATCAATTTGAACTGCTGACGCGTCGCCAAATCACGGATCAATCCGCCTGGTCGCATTTGGCCCTCGACCGCAATCAACTGCTGGTTCGCGATCTCACGGGCCTGACGGCTTATCGTTGGTCCACGGATTCTTCCTCGGACGCGGCGCCTCAAGGAGATCACGCCCGAGTAGTGCCCGGTCAATGTCGTCGAGAGTGCCCCAGCGACTGGCGACCATGGAAGTGGTTTGTGAGTCGTCGTGAATCCGCTTTGTCCACTACTTGTCAGCTGCGGGGTGAGTGATAAAACGGTGGTCTGCAGTCCTTTTTCCTGCCTCAGATGGACGGCCGACCATGCGAGTTGCAATTGTGGGTTCTGGTGTCAGTGGCAACGTCTGTGCCTGGCTACTGCACGCCGACCATGAGGTGCACCTGTTTGAGAGCGAGGAGGATCCCGGAGGGCACACACGGACGGTCGATTTTGAAATCGATGGTCGGTCGTACGCGGCGGATATCGGGTTCATGGTCTGCAATGACCGAACGTATCCGCTTTTCTTGCAGCTGCTATCGCAGCTTCAGATTCCCACGCAAGTCAGCGACATGAGCTTCAGCGTGCGGTGCAATCGATCCGGTCTGGAATATCAAGGTAGTTCGTTGAACGGGCTGTTCGCACAGCGAAGGAATCTGCTCCGTCCACGATTTCTAGGAATGCTGCGCGAGATATTACGATTCAATCGGGAGTGTCCTCGGTTCCTTGACGAGCGGGATGATCGTCTGACACTGGCGGAGTACTTACATCGAGAGCGGTACGGCGACGAGTTCGTTCAGCATTATTTAGTGCCGATGACGGCGGCGATCTGGTCGGCGCGACCCGGGCGAGTGTTGGAAATGCCCGCCCGGTTCCTGATTGCCTTCTTTCAAAACCACGGACTGCTGCAGTTGCGAGATCGGCCCCAATGGCGGACGATTCCCGGCGGTGCGCGGCGGTATGTGAAAGCGATCACGCGGAAACTGGGCGACCGGCTACACGTCCGGAACCCGATCCAATCTGTGGAGCGACAGGAGGACCAGGTCCTGGTCACGCCGACCCACGGCTCACCGACTTCCTTTGATTGCGTCATCCTGGCATGTCATGCAGACCAAAGCCTGCGTCTGCTGGCGGACGCGACAGAGCAGGAACGCGATCTGCTGGCCCGGTTTCCGTACCAGTCCAATCAGGCGATCCTGCACGTCGATTCGTCGGTACTTCCGCGACGTCGGCGGGCTTGGGCCAGTTGGAATTACCACATTCCGGATGCCGAGGACCAGCCAGTCGCGGTGACCTATGACTTGAATCGCCTGCAGCGATTGGGGGCCCCGCACCCGATCTGCCTGACATTGAACGGAGGGCCATCGGTGGACCCGGACCGCATTTTGCAGGTCTTCGAGTTCGAACACCCCACCTTCGGTCCGGGAACGATTCAAGCACAGGAAAGCTATGAGCAGATCAACGGGGTTCGCCGGACGTACTTCTGCGGAGCGTATTGGGGGTACGGGTTTCACGAAGATGGGGTGCGGAGCGCGCTGGCCGTGTGCCGCCACTTTGGCAAGACGATCGACCCATGCACAGTTGTGTCTACCACGGATCCGTCCGACACCGACGTTTCCAGCCGTTAGTTCGTCAATTCTCTTACCGACTGACCTATCTCTATCTGGATCTGTCGGAACTCGACGAATTGCGGCAACGCCTGCCGCTGTTTTCCGACCGGCGATTCGCGTGGGCTTCGATGTATCGGCCGGATCACTTGGGGGCGGAGATAGATTCGCTCGACGACGCGGTTCGCCAGTTCGTTCGAAGAACAACGGATACACCTGCGACGGGGCCGATTCGGCTGCTGACGTTGTGGCGCTGCCTGGGAGCTTACTTTTCTCCGATCAATCTCTATTTCTGTTTCGCAGAGGACCGGTCGAATCAAGTCGAGTCGATTGTCGCCGAGGTGAACAACACGCCATGGGGAGAACAGCACTGTTACGTCCTCTGGTCGGGCAATCGGATTGGTCTTCGCCACTTGGCCTTTCAGCATCCGAAAGAGTTTCACGTGAGTCCGTTTATGGACTTGGACCTTCTGTATCGTTGGCAGATCTTGCCACCATCCCACCGTCTGGCAGTCCATCTCGGGACGTGGCGAGAGGACGAACGACTATTCGACGCAACATTGTCATTGCGCCGGCGGGAGTTGAATTCGCGCAATTGGTTGGCAACGACGGCGCGTCAACCTATAGTCCCCATGCGAATACTGGCCGCCATTTATTATGAGGCGTTTCAGCTATGGATCCGAAAGTGCCCCTTTTTTCCGCATCCGTGACAACGGTGGAGGAGCGGACAAAAGTCGAGCAACACGGTGGCGGTACGCACACTCCTCCTTCGACATCGAAGCCATCCTCCGGTGGTCCCGAGGACGACAGGTCGGGAAACGCCGCAAGGTCTTCCAATCCGGCAACATCTGTTCGCGCCAGTCGTTGGGAGCGTTGGCTGGCAAGGCGAATCTACCGCCGGCTGCAGGGCATGCGGCATGGTGTATTGCAGATCGACGATCATGCCGGTCGTCACCAGTTCGGTTCCCCCGTCGAAGACCTGCCGATTTGTCGGATCCAGGTCGACCATCCGCGATTCTACCGGGACCTTGCCTGGCAGGGCTCGATGGGGGCCGCCGATGCGTACTTGCGAGGCGATTGGTCGGTCGACGACCTGGTGCCGCTGTTCCAAGTTCTTCGCGCAACGCGAAAGCGATGGAAGACTTGGAAGGACCCGCACAGTGGCTCCTTGCCCCGGTCAACTGGCTGCGTAAGAAGGCGACGAGGAATACGAAGCGCGGAAGTCGAAAGAACATCGAAGCGCACTACGACCTGGGCAACGAGTTCTTTCGCACCTTCCTGGATGAGACGATGACTTACTCGAGCGGAATCTTCCGCTCGCCGGAAGATTCATTAGGGGATGCCTCTCGAGAAAAATACGACCGGATCTGCCGCAAGTTGCGGTTGCGACCCGAGCATCATGTCGCCGAAATCGGCACGGGGTGGGGCGGCTTTGCGGTCCATGCGGCCAGTCGGTATGGCTGCCGCGTGACAACAACGACGATTTCCCAACAACAGGGGCGGTATGCTCGCGAATTGATGCGGAAAATGGGACTCGATCATCGCGTGACGGTGCTCGACCAGGATTATCGAGAGTTGTGCGGGCAATTCGACCGACTCGTCTCGATCGAGATGATCGAAGCGGTCGGGGCGGACTTTCTACCCGACTACTTCGGTCACTGTTCACGGCTGCTGAAACCCGATGGTGAACTCGCATTGCAGGCGATTACCATCCCGGACCAGCGGTTTGACCTCTACCGCAGATCGATCGATTTCATCCAGCAATACGTGTTCCCAGGTGGGTGCCTTCCGTGCCTGACCGCGATCGCCGCTGCCGTGAAGCGGACGACTGATCTCCAACTTTTCCACTACGAAGATATCACGGCGCACTACGCGGAGACCATTCATCGCTGGCGCACTCGCTTCTTTCGCCACCTGCCGGCAATTCGCGATCTGGGGCTCGACGACCGGTTCATTCGCACTTGGGACTACTATCTGGCCTACTGCGAAGCCGGATTTCTGGAACGTTGGATCGGCGCGGGACAGTGGCATTGGGTGAAACCGGATGCTCGTCCTTGTCCTGGCTGGCCCCGCGATTCTTCGCAAGCATGATCTGCGACGATGCCATCGGTCACGCTGCTCTATACGCTGTGGTGTTCTATCACAGGTTTGTCCGAGTTGGCAGGATCCGCCGGCGTGAAGCAGAGATTGGCTCCTGCAACAATCGCTCGGGCCGACGCGCACGCTGAGTTCGCTCAACGCGATTGGCGCAGGCTCCAATAGATAGTGCGCGACAAACCATTCCCGTCCCTCGTGAAACGCGAACAGCTCGGCACAGGCCATAAAGAAGATTCGCCAACGCTGCAATTGTCGACGAGTATCCGGGCAGCGTGGATCCTGTTGCAGGATGGAATCGATTTCCCGTCGCTGCTGGTCCAAGCGATTGAGCCAGGCTTCGCAGGTTCGAGCATAATGTCGTCCGTTAACTTCCCACTGCTGACGTACACACAGGTCATGCGGGAAGCGATGGAACCAGTTCGCCGCCGGCATCATGCCGCCCGAGAAAAAATGCTGCCCCATCCAACTGCTTGTGCCGTTATCTTCGAAAAGGTAAGTGTATTGGCGATGGCAAAAAATGTGGACGAACAATTTGGCGTTTGAGGTCATCCAGCTGGCGATTCGCCGAAGCAGTTCGCAATGGTTGCGGACATGCTCGAACATTTCCACCGACACGACGCGATCGAATTGTCCATCCGGTTGGAAGTTGGCGATGTTGGCGGTAACGACGCGTACGTTGTTCCATCGGTGCCGCGCACAGATCGATTCGATGTGGGCCCGTTGCGTCTGCGAGTTCGAGAGTGCCGTGATGGAGCACTGGGGATAACGCTCGGCCAGCCACAGAGTCAGGGAGCCCCAGCCACAGCCCAATTCCAGGATCCGCTGACCATCCTCGATTTGCGCCCGTTGCGAGGTCATGTCCAGCATCGCGGCTTCCGCTTCATTCAGGGTGGTTTCGTCGCTGGCCCAGTAGCCCGAGCTGTATTTCCAGTGACGCCCCAGTACTTGTTCGAAGAACTCCGTGGGAACCTCGTAATGCTGCCGATTGGCCTCGTCGGCGCAGGCAACGAGCGGGCCTTGCGCGAGCTGACGGGCGAGTTGGTTTTGTCGGTCTGGTTGTTGGCTGACGTGCCGTGACTCTTGCCGCAATCGTGCGCGAAGCTGGTGACGAATTCCCGCCCGCAGTATCCTGTCAGGGATCCAGCCGGTTTCACACAGATCGATCAGAGACCAACTCATCGTGCGTCTTGGTGTTGTCCGATCGGAAGGTTGAAGAGTTTCCGCGCATTGTGGGTCGTCTGTTCGGCAAACTGCTCCGGCGTAACGCGGCGGGTTTCCGCAAGGCAGAGGGCCGTGTGCACGAGCAATGCGGGCTCGTTGGGGCGGGTCGACCGGCGTGGTTCCGGCGAAAGATAGGGTGCGTCCGTCTCGATCAGGATGCGGTCCGCGGGGATGCCAGCTGCCACGGCTCGTAGGTCCGCAGACTTCTTGTATGTCACCATTCCGGCAAAGCTGATGTGCAGCCCCAGATCCAGGCATTCCGCTGCCCCTTCGGCGTCGCCGGTGTAGGAGTGCATCACGCCTGGCAGCGGGCCACGGTCACAAGCCGCACGTAACATCGTGAGGATTTCCGGCAGGCAGTCTCGCATGTGGATGATCACCGGCAGCCCGGTTTGCTGGGCCAGTCGAAGGTGACGGTCAAAGTACTCCTGTTGGAGTTCGAACGGAGTGTAGTCCCAGTGACGGTCCAGGCCGGTCTCGCCCACTGCGACCACTTTCGGCCGAGAGGCGAGCGGTACGATCTGCGACCAGTCCTCCGGTTTGGCCTCGGCGGCGTAATTCGGCTGGATTCCCACGGCGGCGAAAACGGGGGAATGCTGTTCGGCCAAGTGCACCGCCTGGAGGCTTGAAGAAGCGGTCGTTCCCACGGCAACGATCGAGACGACATTCGCTTGTTGGGTGCGCTGCACTACCGCGTCCGATTGGGACACGAGCTGCTCGTCGTCCAGGTGGGCGTGAGTGTCAATCCATTCCATGTCACGTGGAAGTCACGGAAAGTTTGCCTTGATCCAGTTCATCCAGATTCTGCAAGTGGCCCTTCGCCGCCCCCAAAGCGTTCTCCGCCAGGGCCTTCGCGGCGGGAGCATCCGACAGCTGTGCGACGCATTCCTGGATCGTCTCGATCTCCTTTCGCTGACGAGCGGCGACTTCTCCCATCAGGTACTGCAGCGACAGATCATGCAGTCCCGTGAAGGACATCGGGTACTCGCCCATGTGGGGGCGCCCGTGTTCCGCCAGAATCATGGCTCCCAACTGATCGGCGATCCACCGTTGATCGTCCGCGATTTCGCGCAACACCTGGATCGTGCGCGAATCCCTTGCGGTTGACCAGGGGGTGGCACTGCACAAGTACTGCGGCAACGACCGGTGGTGCAGCACCAACAGCCGATTCAAAACGGGGACAGGACTTGTCTTGGGGGCCATGCCGAGTCGGTTCCTCAGAAGAGATTTTTCGTCGCTGCCAGAGCCCACTCGTTGAGCCCGTTGGTGTACACGATCAATGTCAGAACCGGAATCGTCAGCAACGCGAGGAACGCGAGGAAAGTGCCGGCCATTAGCGACAAGGGTGTTGCTGCGGCAATTTTCGCCGAGTCCAGCTCGGGATCAATCGTCATCACCTTCACGACTCGCAAGTAGTAAAACAGGCTGATCGCGGTATTCAACCCACCGACGACCAACAGCACCAATAAGAACCCGTTCCCCGTGATCTGCCAGGATTGTGTCAGGGCGGCGAAGATCGCGAATTTTCCCAGGAAACCGGCGAGCGGGGGCAGTCCGACCAGGCTGAAGAGAATGATCGAGAACATGATCACAATCAGCGGGGAACGTCGTATCAGACCCGAATAGTCCTTGATCTCTTCGCTACCGACCAGGTTGCGATAAAACGCGATGATCGCAAAGCCTCCCAGGTTCATCAACAAATAGATGGCGATGTAAAGCACTAGCGCCGCGATGCCCTGGCGAGCCGCCTGGCGATCCTGACCCACCACCCCAATGGCGGCTGGAATCGCCAGCATCATGTAGCCGGCGTGCGCGATCGTCGAATACGCCATCAGACGCTTGATATTGGTTTGTCCGAACGCTGCCAGATTGCCGAACGTGCAGGTGACAACCGCAAACAGACCGATTAACAGACAGAGGAAGTTGCGTACCGGCTGAAGCGGGGCGACGGATGCGGTTGCGTCCTCGCGCGCCTCCGGCGTTCGGGACTCAGAAGTCAGCAGCATTTGTGGCACGCGGGACGCTGCCTGAAGCTCGCCACCGTCTGCCGTTGCGGCGGATACTCTGGCGATCGTCTGCGTTTCGACCGGAACGCTGAAACCAATGGCCACGCGCACCAATAGGGCAAGCGCAGCGGCCTTGGAAGCGACCGACAAAAAGGCATCCACTTCCGCTGTAGCCCCTTCGAACACATCGGGGCACCAGAAGTGGAAGGGAACGGCCGACAGCTTGAAGGCTAAGCCGACCATGATCATGACGCCGCCCAGGGCAAGCACGACCTTGACCTCCGCGGGCATCCCCGGCAGTCCGACGATCAATTGCTGCGTAACGGTCGGCAGATGAGCCGTATTCAGCACGCCTGCGACGAGGCTGATGCCGTAGAGCATTACTCCGGCCGTTCCCGCGCCGTAAACCGCGTATTTCAACGACGCTTCGCTGCTGTGACGCTGATACTTGCGCTGCGCAACCAGCGCGTAAGATGGCACACTGGCCATCTCGACCGCCAGAAACACCATCAGCAGATGGTTCGCAGCAACCATCAGACACATTCCCAGTGTCGCACCCAAGAACAAGCAGTAGAAATCCACGGCGTCGTCAGCGTCCGCCACATGGGATAACCTGGTAAACAGCACGAACAGCACGGCAAACACGAGCAGAAAGCCGCGTAGAAACACCGAAAAGGAGTCGAGCACCAGCATGCCCGTGAAAAGTTCCAGGCCGCGGACCTTTTCTGCGCCAAACAGGTGCGCCCAGGGCACTACGTAGTACAACGCCACCAACGCCACCAAAGAACCGGCCAAGGCGATCAAGAATGCGGGGATGGAACGTCCGAGGCGGGAAAGACGCACGATCAGCATTACCATGATCGTCACGCATAGAGTCAACTCCGGGGCGAACGCCCGCAGAGAGACTTGTGAGTCGAGCAGAAACTGGGCTGCAATTTCGTGTAAGTGCACCGGAGTGGGCTTTCACTTGTCAGAGGCAATGCGTTTGGCGCGTACCGCGGCGATGGATTCCCAGTCGGGCTCGGGTGACGCCAGCGAGTTGACCGGCGGTTGGTTCGGCGGATCGGTTTGCAGCAGCGGAGTCTTCACCTCACGCGTCCACTGCGTTAAGGCCGCGACCTGCTTGTCGATTGTTGCGTCCATATAACGCAGGACCGCCATGGGATAGACTCCAAACCAGACGGCGCAGACAACGAGCGTGGAGGCGATCGATATCTCACGCGGCGTCATCGGCGTTAAAGCCTCGCCATGCGGACCCTTGTACTCGGGCCCGAGATAGACCCGCTGAATAGCCCACAGAATGTACGCCGCGGTCAGAATCACGACGGAGGCGGCAATCGCCGCTAATACGGAATTGAAATTCCAAGCCGACAAGACAACAAAGACTTCGCCGATAAAACCGCACAAGCCCGGCAAGCCGAGCGCTGCGAAGAAAATGATGATCGACAACGCGGTGTACACTGGCATGCGGTCGTACAGCCCACCAAACTCATCCAGGTTGCGGTGGTGCACGCGGTCGTACACCACACCGACCAGGAAAAACATCCCGGCCGAGCTGATTCCGTGTCCGATCATCTGGAACATCGCTCCCTTGATTCCCATGTTCCAAGAGGAAGAATCAAAGCCGGTGCCCGCCACGGCTGACCAGACGCCTAAGCCCAACACGACGTACCCCATGTGACTGACCGAGCTGTAAGCCACCATGCGTTTGAAGTCCTTTTGCGCGAGCGCGGCGAACGCTCCATAGACCATGCTCACAACGCCCAGCAGGCAGACGAACCACATGAAGTCATATCCGGCGTGAGGACAGATCGGGTAGCAGATGCGAATGATCCCGTAGCCGCCCATCTTCAACAGGACGCCTGCCAGAATCATCGAGATCGGCGTGGGGGCCTCCACGTGAGCATCCGGAAGCCAGGTGTGGACCGGAACGGAGGGAACCTTGATCACGAAGCCGATCAGCAACAGCAGAAAGGCCCAGTGTTGCACGGTCCATCCCCGCAGCCAGATATCGCCTTGCGAGAACAGATCGGTGTGCTGCCCCATTTTCGCAAGGGCCAGCAGATTGAATGTGTGACGCGATCGGTTGCCGTTTTGAATTTCTTGGTTCAGCTGCTGCGTCGCCGTTTCCGCCGAAGCGGTCAGCTTCGATTCTTCCAACGGTCGACCGCCGTCGTCCGTCGTAACGTAGCCATACGGTTGCAGGACTTGGGCTTCCGCCAATTGGCGGGCCGACAGTTTTGTCAGATCGCTGCTGAAATACAGCATCAGAATTGCGATCAACATCAACACGCTACCGACCAGGGTATAAAGGAAGAACTTGATCGCGGCGTATTCCTTGCGCGGTCCCCCCCATACGCCAATCAGGAAATACATCGGCAGCAGCATCACTTCCCAGAACACGTAGAATAAGAAGAAATCGAGCGCAAGAAACACGCCTAACATCCCGGTCTCGAGAATCAAAAACAGGATGCAGTAAGCCTTGACGTGCTTCGTGATGGTCCAGCTGGCGGCCATCGCCAACAGACAGATGAAGGCGGTAAGGGCGACCAGGGGCAGGCTGATTCCATCCGTTCCCATGAAATAGTTGATGCTAAACGACGGAATCCAGGAGGCATTGACCACCTGCTGCATCTCCGCCTGGCCGATCGTGAACGGAACGACCATGAGCCCAAGGCACAGCAAAAACGTGACCGCGGTGGTCGCCAAAGTGACGATCTTGATCGTTTGATCACTGCCCCGGGGAAAAAAGGGCAGGACCAGAGCGACCAGCGTGGGAAGGAAAACCACCAGACTCAGCGCGAAAACGGCATCCATCAGTATCTATTCCGGTTAGGGAGCTGCTCGGTCGGGAAAGGGCTCTAGAAGGCAAAGGCGTAACGCCAAAAACTGGCTAAGGCGAAAACCACGACGGTTCCCACTGCGATGAACATCACGTACTGACGAAGGCTTCCGGTTTCTGCTCGGCGAAGCGAAATCCCCAGCGCGTGCAAGCGGTCGGCCAGGTAGTTCACCGATCCGTCGACCATTGTTCGATCGACCAGCCAGTCCCAGAACCGGGCAAAGCGCTGTGTCCCGCGCGCTAGCCCGTCGATCAGGCCGTCGATCCAGCGGCGGTCCAACTGGGATATCCCGCGCGCGATCACGAACGTCGGACGCACGAACAGAAAATCGTACAGCTCGTCAAACCACCATTTATTGATCAGGAAACGGTAAATGGGTGCGAATGTCAGTCGGGCTTCGGCCGCATCCAGTTTCCGCAGGCCATAGAACATGGTCGCCAGCAGGAATCCCCCTAAGGCCGTGCCAAACGCAATCCAAGTCGCGGGGACTTTGATCTCGCTGACATGACTCTCCGGTTCGCTGGGCCACGTCATCGAGAATAAACTCGCCTGCTGTGCCGGCAGCGTGCCGGCCGGTCGAGCCTGTTCCAGCAGGTTGGCCAGCGTGACGTGCCGCAGCGGCAGCCAAGCCAAGGCGATCAACAGCACCAGCAGACTCAGGCCGAACGCGATAGCAGCAGCGTGCCGCCCCGTCGTCGGTTCCTGGTGATGACTCCTTGCAGGAGGCGACGCTGGTCCGGAGGAAACCCCTTTTCCATAGCCTTCGCCGCTGCGCCACCACAAAAATCCAAACAGCGCGGCGGCCACGAGTGCGCCGATAATCGCTGTTCCCGGACCCCAGGCAACACTAATTGCGAGAATGGCCAACAGAATCAAGGGGCGATGCATCACGGGGGGAGCCTCGTGCGCGTGATCATATCGCTGCGGTTCGCGCGGCTCGCCGGCAAATGTCAGGTACCAGAGTCGGAACATGTAGAAGGCCGTGATCGCCGCACCGCCGGCAGCGGCGAAAAAGAACAAGGTTCCCCAGCCGGGGTTGGCGTTTCGAAACGACAAGGCTTGTTCGAGGATTGCGTCCTTGGAATAGTAACCACTCAAGCCGAGATGAATGCTGTTTCCGCCCAGGTGTAGGGCAAACGGCAAACCGGCTCCCGCAATCGCCAGACAGCCGATGAGCATCGTGGATGCCGTCCAGGGCATTTTTTTTCGCAGCCCGCCCATCTTGGGCATTTCATTGGTATGCACGGCGTGAATGACCGATCCGCTGCACAGGAACAGCAGACTCTTGAAAAAAGCGTGTGTGACCAGATGCATCGCACCAGCCAACCAGCCGCCGACTCCCAACGCCAGCATCATGTAACCGAGTTGGCTGACGGTCGAGTATGCCAGGACGCGCTTGATGTCCGTGGCGGTGATGGCGATCGTCGCCGCCATGAACAGCGTTACCGTGCCCACGATCGCAATCACCAGCAACACCTCGGGGGTGAAGACCGGATAGAAACGGGCCACAAGAAACACACCGGCGGCCACCATCGTGGCGGAATGCACCAGCGCGGAAACCGGTGTGGGGCCTTCCATCGCATCCGGTAACCAGACATGCAACGGGAACTGGGCGCTTTTGCCGATGCAGCCACAGAAAATCCCCACGCCGGCGACGATCAGCAGCCAGCGACCGCGGCCGCCGGGAATTCCGGATTCCAGCGGGTCACGCCATTCGGGTAGGTGCTGCGCAATCGCGGTGTCGATTTGTTCCTGGCTCGCTTGAGGGCCCAGATCTCGGACGATCTGGGACACGTCATCGTGCGCGGCGGCGCGCACCATACCGTCGGGTGTGATGAGAGCGTATTGGTGGTCGGCGGGACGCACCTGCGCGAAGATTCCTTCGTCACCCCCGAAGGCGAACGTGCCCAGGCTGCCCCAGATCGCCATCAGGCCGATGATCATTCCAAAATCGCCAATGCGATTCACGATGAAGGCTTTGTTGGCCGCCGTGGAGGCACTGTGGCGTTCGATGTAGAAACCGATCAGAAAGTAGGAACAGATGCCGACCAGTTCCCAAAAAACGAACGTCATCGCAATGTTGCCCGAGAGCACCAGACCCAGCATGCTGAAGCTGAAGAGCGACATGTACTGGAAGAAGCGATGAAAGCGGCCCCGGCGATGCAGGTACGAGCCATCGTCCAACACGACTTCATGATCGACGTAGTCCGGCGTGGCTAACTCGTCTGCCATGTAACCGAGGGCATAGAAGTGGATGCACGTTGCGATCAGGCTGACCATGCAGAACATGCAGATCGTCAGCGCATCGATGTAGAAGCTGATCGTGATCCGCTTCGGACCAAAAATGCCCAGCGGATAGATTTCGCGGTAATAGGAGGAAGGCGGTGCCTGCTCGGCGACGTGCGAAAGATGTTGCTCGTCGGGGGCCGGTTCCGTTGGGTGACCGGTGGGTGTGTGATGCTCGGATTCGAGCCGCGTGGCGTGTGGCGCATCATGAGCGGCGTGATGGCTTTCGTGAGGCGGATGGTGATAGATCCAGATACCCAGCGAAATCAAAGACAGCACGCAAGACAGCAGAATCGCCGTGGTTGCGCATTGTCCCGCGAGCCGGCCCTTCTTGCCCATCCAGGGGCCGAAGAGCAGGATCAACACGAACGAGAGCAGCGGAATCAGCACCGCGGCTCCCAGCAACGACGATAGCACAAAGCCGACGTTCATCAGCCCTTCAATTCATCCGCTTGATCCACGTCAATCGTGGCAAAGTTGTTGTAGAAATTCAGAGCGATGGCCAGGGCTACGGCGGCTTCCGCGGCAGCCAAGACGATCACAAACAGGGCGATCAGTTGCCCGTCCAGCCCCAGGTTTTGAGGACGAAGGTAGGGGCTGCCGAAGGCGATGAAATTCAGGTTCGCGCCGTTCAGTACAAGCTCGATTCCCATCAAGACTCCCAGCGCATTGCGCTTGGTGGCCATGCAGACCACCCCGGTCACGAACAGGACTGCGCCCACCGTCAGAAAATGCACGACGCCCACCGGCTCGGTCACCAGATTCATGCTTCCTTTCCTTCCTGCCGTTTGGCACCGCGTGGGCCCCGTTTGCGCCGTGTCCGAGCGAGATAGGCGGCCGCAATCAGAACGACCAGTAAGTGCACCGAGACGATTTCGAAGGGCAGCAGATAACCGGACATGCCGTCACGCAGTTGCTTGTTCGGCTGCCGTGCCTTGTCGACGCGGACGCCGATCAGGCCCCAGCCGATCCCCGTCGCATCGTCCTCGACCTGCACGACGGTCGTCGGATCCTCCGCCGGCCGCCGCCAGTCCTGTACGGCAAGGGCGGACGCCAGCAGTAGTGACAGCATGGCGACACCCGCGATCGAGGCCAGCACCCAGTCACTTCCCGGAGTTTCCAGTGAAACGAAGGCGGCGCGCGCCGTCAACATCACGCCGAACACGAGCAGCACGAGTGTTCCACCGACATAGATCATGATCTGCATCGCGCCGACGAAAGTGGCGCCGGCCAGGATGAACAAGCCGGCGGTCGCGGTCAGCGAGAGAATCAGGTAGAAGGCCATCCGCACGATGTTGTTGGAAAAGAGCACGCCAAGCGCACAGGCGCACGCGATTCCGCCGGACAAAAGGAATAGCACGGAATGCCAGTTGATCGCCGCCATCATCAGCCGGGCCCTCCGGACGGTTTCGTATCCGCCAATGAAGGCACGAATTCCATACGCTGCGGATCGCCGCTACGCACCGTTGGCTGTCGTTGCTCGCGATCGAACGGATGCGACTGTACCGAGGTCGTTGGTGCTGGGAGACTCTCGCCCAGCGGCGCGACGGCCCATTGTTCTCGTACTTCCAACCGAGGAATCGTGTTGGGTGTGGGCCAGTCGAAGGTGCGCCAAGCCAGGGCACCCACGAAACACACTGCAGCAATCGGGACACAGTACTTCCAACACATGGTGATCACTTGATCGATCCGCAGCCGCGGCAATGTCCAGCGAACCCATATCATCACGGTGACGCCGAACACCGTCTTCGCGATGAAGTTCATGCAGCCGGCCAAGTTGGCCAGGTAACCGGTCCATCGCCAGTCGATCTCGGCTGGTTGGTATGTCCAGGACTCGAAGATCGGGATCGGTCCATTCCATCCGCCGAAAAACAGAATCACGGCCAAGCCGCTGACGACGAACATCGAGCCATACTCGGCCATAAAGAAGATGCTCCACCGCAATCCGGAATACTCGGTCAGAAAGCCGGCGACCAATTCGCTTTCCGCCTCGGCGAGATCGAACGGGGCCCGATTTACGCTGGCCATCCCGCAGATGAGATAGACCCAAAAGACCAAAAAAGTGAACGGGTCATTGAACACCAGCCAGTTGTTTGGCCAACCGGCCTGCATGTTCGCGATCGTAATCAGGTTCATGGTCCCGCAGAGCATCACCGGGACGATCACGCACAGTCCGAGCGGGACTTCGTAGCTGACGACTTGCGCGGCTTCCCGCATGCCGCCAAAGAGCGACCATTTCGACCCGGATCCGTAACCGGCCAGAATTACGCCGAAGACCTCCAACCCCAGCACGGCCAGGATGAAGAAGACGGCTACGTTGATTTCTCGCCCCGCCCATCCGGTCGCGAACGGAAGCGCCAAGAACGCAGTGAAGCTGGCGGCAAAACTCAAGTAGGGCGACAGCTTGAACAGGAGCGCATCTGCCTCGCCCGGCGTGATGTCTTCCTTGGTCAGCAACTTCAAACCGTCAGCGAGGGTCTGTAACCAGCCGAATTTTCCTCCGACGCGCGTGGGCCCCAGGCGGTCCTGGATCCGACCGGAAATTTTCCGCTCCATCCAGATGAACAGCAACGCGCCGGCGGCCACCACGGTGATCAACAAGGCGAGATGGATCAGGGCGGCGAGCAGAAAGCCCAGCCAGTGATCCGCCGGCAGTTGGAGATGGAACCAGCCCAGGATCCACCGGAGTACCGTTGTGTTCAGTTTCTCAGCCACCGCTCATTTGTCCCCTGGCTGTCTCGCAAGTCTCGCCGTCATCGATCGATCTCACCCATGACGATGTCCAGCGAGCCAACGACGGCCGGAACGTCGGCCAGCAGCACCCCGCGACACAATTCATGGATCACTGACAAATTGCAGAAGCAACTACTCCGCGCCCGCACGCGCCACGGAATGGGCGTCCCATTGCTGACAATCATGAAACCCATCTGGCCCCGTGGTGCCTCCGTTTCCAGGTAGGCCTCTCCCACTGGCAACTTTGTCGATAGCTTGATCGGCACGCCCCAGTCGCCGGTGGCCTGCGCGTAGAACTGCATCCCCTGTCGCACGAGGTCGATCGACTGCATTACTTCCAGCATGCGTACGTAGAAGCGGTGCCAACAATCTCCCAAAACCGCATCGGCGGGCACCGGCGGATAATCGCGATCTCGCGGATAATGCCCATCCTTCTCGACGATCACCTCGAAATGGTAGCCGTCGTACATCGCCCGGTACCGTGGTTCGCCGTCCCGTCGCAGATCGTAGTCGACGCCACTTCCACGCAGCACGGGGCCGGTGCAGCCATAGTCGATGGCCATGGGGGCCGACAGAACACCGACGCCGCACGTTCGCTTGATGAAGATTGCGTTGGTGGTCAACAGTGCGTGATATTCCGCGATCACCGGTTCCAGTTCCTGCAGGAACTGTTCGCACTTCGGCAGCCAATCCGCCGGCAAGTCGGCCGTGGCGCCACCCGGCGTGAGGTAGCTATACGTCAACCGCGCCCCGCAAGCCTCCTCGAAGAGGTCCAGAATCTTCTCCCGTTCCCGGAAAGCGTACAGGAACGGGCTGAAAGATCCCAAGTCCAGCCCGTAGGTTCCCATGCCCACGAGATGGCTGGCGATGCGTCCGAGCTCCGCGATGATGACCCGCAGGTGTCGGGCCTTTTCGGGCAGTTGATATTCGAGCAGTTTCTCGACGCAGAGAGCCCACCCCAAGTTCATGTTCATTCCGGCCAGGTAGTCCATCCGATCGGTGTAGGGGACCCACTGCCGAGGCGTCAGGTTCTCGCCGATCTTTTCGGCACACCGGTGCAGATAACCCACGTGCGGAGTGACTTCCGAGACAATCTCGCCGTCGGTTCGCAGAACGAGCCGTAGGACACCGTGCGTACTCGGATGCTGTGGTCCCATGTTGACCAGCATCTCATCCGTACGGACGTCGAACTCCACGATCTTCTGGGCTTCCACGTTCGTTGCCATACGTGTCTTCGTCTCGGGTTCGAAAAGGCTGCTCGGGTCAGGTGGTCTTGGTTGCTAACGACCTCGAATTCCGTGGTATTCTAACGGCATTTCGTAGTCTTTTCGGAGTGGGTGTCCGACCCAGTCTTCGGGGCACAGAATCCGGCGGAGATCGGGGTGGCCCGAGAACCGGATTCCCATTAAGTCGAATAACTCTCGCTCATGCCAGTCGGCGGCCGACCAGATCTCGCGGACGGTGGGAAGTTCGGGAAGGACGCCCGTTTGGTCGTCCTTCCAGCGCGGTAAGCGGACTTTGAGTACCAGGGTATGTTTCCGTTGCATGCTAGAGAGGTGGTAGACAACCTGCAGATGTGGTTCCCAGTCCACCTTGGCGGCCTTCTTTGCGTCCGGTTCAAAGTAGTCAATCGCCGTGATGCAATTCAGCATTCCCAGGGACCAGGCAGGTTCGTCGCGCACGAAGCGGCAGACTTCTAGAAGTCCTTCGGGGGCCACTTCAATCCATGGATCGAGGGCCTTCAGTTGGCTTCCGGTGATCTGTTCGCCAAAGCGTTGCTGCAGTTCGGCCAGAAGTTTCTCGATGAGCGCAGTGGACATAGTTCACTCGATAGTACGCAGCGCGGCGCGCGGACCACTGGAAGACGGAGCCGGCGCGTCGGTGGCGGAGTCGGTAACGGCGCGAACCCAGTCCAACGCTCCCGTTTTCCATTCGTAGGCAAAGCCAACTAGGAGCACGACGAAGAAGAAGCTGACCGCGGCAGCCGCTGCGCCGGCCAGATGACGCAGTCCCGCCAGTTCCAACTCGCCCGACTCGCTCCGACGACCGCCGCGGATGATCTGCTCGGATTCCTCAGCCGTCTGTCCGGGAGGGGCGGCGGTCAACGACTCACCAAGTTCTCGGTATGCCCCGACCGCGGCGGGAGTCCAATCCAGCGAGGTGCCGTCGGCACGGACCAACGCAATGCGTTCATCCATCAGGCCGGTTACTTTGCCGAAAACGGTGGCCCACGGAAACAGAAAAGCAACTTCTACATCAAAAATGATGAAGACAAGTGCCACCACATAGAACCGCAAGTCGAACTGCACGAAGCTGCTGCCAATCGTTGGCTCACCGCACTCGTAGATCTCTTGCTTCTCCGGGTGCGGATTGCGGGGTCGGAAAAACCTCCCCAGGAAGAGATTGACAAAAACGAAGGCGAAACCCGTTCCGGCAAAGAGTGCCAGGTACGCTACGATTCCCGTCGACGAATGTAGGGCCGAAGCCATCGCACCTTCCTCTTGCCATTCCAACGCACGACGCGGCGCACTCGTCGCCGGGCAAGGGTTCCTGCGCCGGCCACGTCCCCGAGTTCTTTTCCACGCCATCAGCGATGGAGCGGTCCAGGGAAGCGATGGATCGAGCGGGTGCGGTTGCACCCCTTGGATTGCCGTCACACCGCACTGCGATTGTAGTGGGCGAGAGATTCTGTGCAAGGCGACGCATGCGACAGCTAGATGCGACCAAGGGAGAGGCAGAGACGCAGGTGGGCGATCAACCAGCCGATCGGTGTGTTCGCATCCCCAAGCAAGTCTATCCCAACGAGTCGTCTCCCTGGAAACCACCTCCGCTTACCGAGTCCGCCGTTAGCGGCTGGCGACCTGCAAAGCCGTCCTCGATCTCGTGCCAGAACAGCACTTCGGGTTCCCCCAGCTTCCAGCAGAGGTACACGAGCCGTCCGTCCATCATGGCAGGGAAATCGACTAGCCCGTCGGGCCCCTTCGGCTCCACGCCGAGTTGCCGAAGTTCGGCGATGTACTCCTGCAGCCGGACCGTATCTCGCTCCAGGTCTTTCTCAATCTCCGCCAACTCCTCGACGTATAGATCGCTGCGGTTCGGATTCCGGCCCACCGTCAACTGACTCAGTCGGTGTCGCCTTTCAATCACTTGGCGAGACAGGTTCGTGATGTCGGAAACGATCGCGCTCACCAAAGGCAGAGTGCGATTCGCCTCCTCCACCGTGAATAGTTTCTCAGGATGGGTGTCAAATCCGCTCATCACGCTCATACCTTCCCCGCGGCCTCTATCGACTGCCGCGCAGGTTATCGGAGACTACTTGTTCCGTGAAGGGCACCAGCGGAACAATCGCTCATCGACGTGTCGAGCGAGTCCGTCCGGTGATCTGTCCAGCCAGCGACGTGCCGATGAAATACGACACGTCGTTCGCCGGTAGGACTCCGTCCCTTTATTGGTTGGGTCCGCCGTGGACCGGTTCCGTAATAACTTTGGATTGCGAAACGGCTGTGGGGTTCAGCGTTGCTCGGCCCCAAGCGATCTCGACCGGGAGTCGTGAAAAATCAACAATGCAGCCATCGCGACTGTAACAGCTCAAATCGTGTGTCGATCCCATGAAGATGCAGTCTACCGGACAAGGCTCGACACACAGTGCACAAAACATGCACTTGGAGTAATCAATCGCGTATCCCGTGACGCGGAAACCTTTCCCGCCTTCGACACGCTCCTTGCCAATATAAATGCAGTCCACCGGACAAACTTTTGCACACTGGTCGCAAGCGATGCAGGTCGTCAGATCAAAGCGGTGGAAGCCTCGGTATCTTGCCGATACCGGCACCGGTTTCTCCGGGTACTCGAACCGTTCCGTGAACGTTCCTCGATCCCGTCGATATGTCTTGAACCAGTAGCTGAGTGTGACCTGCAGGCCCTGCCAGACCGTGGTAATCGCCAACCACAAATTTCGCAGCCAGTTACGCATGTCGTTCAGCCACTCTCGTCGCAACGCAAGGGGATGCAGCGCTCAGCCGCGGAAGAGACTTTAGGAAAAGGGAAGTACGCACACGCTCCCAGTTGGATTATAAGCGTGACGGTCATCTCCGCAAGCGATGGTCAACCGATCCGACGCGTGGTTGTTCTGGAGAACGCCTCCAGTTGTTTCCGCACGCGGTACCGAACATGCGTCACCCTCGAACGAACGTCGCGCAACAGGGAACGATTCTCGCGCGCTGGAGGCGTACCGTTCCGCGGTCCGGTGGCGGCGGAGCGACAGGGCGGCAAGGCTCCGCCCTGGGCAATCGGTTACCTCCCCACCCGCAAAAGACCTCGTCACACCGTGAACGCTTCGAAGAACTCACGCTGCGGCATCCCGTTCGGATCGTCAAGATCTGAAACACCTGCCCTGAAACCGACCGCTTCATCCGATACTCCCGGGACGCTGCCGCCGCGCCACGGATCCCAGAGAGCCAATCGCAACCGATTCGAGGTCACGGACCTTGCTGTTCCCGCCGATGATCCCCCGGCCCCGTGGCCGATTCTTGATGTTGCGCACGGGGCCCTTGCGAAATACCTTTTCGCCCGAAATGTCGCATCACATCGCAACCCGAAGCGTAAGCGAGGGAACACCTTAGACCCGTTGGGAAAGGTCTCCCCTCGCTTACGCTTCGGGTTGCGATGGACCGAAACGCGGAACTTCAAGATTTCCGCCTCGGGTTAGGAGGCGCGCCCCGTGCGCAACTTCAAAACTGCCGGCGGGGGATGGTTCCGACGGAGACGGACGCTTCCACGCCCCAGCGATGATAGCTTGGCCACACGGCTGAGCGTAAGACCCGATGGCTCCCGAAGTCCGACGCTCGCGGAAGTCGCATCGAACGGTGCGCATGTTGCTCAAGTGTCTAAAGTTTGATTCCTACTGTCAGGGAATTCTGCAGCACGAGTTGTTCTGCGAGGAGGCCCGTTTCAGCTGGCAGTTGCTGGGATGTCTTTTTCTGTAAGTATTTGCGTAAGTGAGGCTTACGGTGAGGCGTTTGCCCCGGTTCGGATGCCAGGATTTGTGCCGCCGCGCCGTCCGCCGATCAAAAGTCCACGAATGGTGTGCCAAATGTTCCAAACTTTTTACTCTGCTGCGAAATCGCGGAGTTACTTTTCTTGACTCAGGCGTCCAGGCACGTAGAGTGACATGTAGGATTTTGCGTTGGCCGAAGGGCCCGTGTAGCCATGTCGAATCGCCGAAAGTCGGCGATTGGGCGAACCCGGTGGGAGCCGGTTTGGACGGTCGTCAGGTTCGCGTTCCGGTTGCACGATATCCCCAACGAAGGAATGGAAAATGTTGGTTCTGTCGCGCAAGAAGAATGAGAGCATCGTGATCAACGACGAGATCACTATTGTCGTTGTTGAGATTCGCGGTGACAAGGTGCGACTCGGCGTGGAAGCCCCCAAGGAAGTCCCGGTGCACCGCCGCGAGGTTTACGACGCGATCAAGCGAAGTCAGTCGGAACGCAAGGAGAAGGAAACTGCCAGCGAAGCGGATGGCTCGGAATCCTGACCGACTGGCATCGTTTCCTACCTCGTGATCGCCTCATCTTGGCAAGTCTTGTCTTTCCCCCGTTCGCTGTCTCGCCGCTTTCGTGCTGGTTTTTGTCTCCCGATCGCGATCGTGTGAAGCTCTTGCTGGTTGGCGAGTCCGAAGGCCAAGACGATCAACCGGACAGTCGATGGCCGCTCGTGCGAGCTCGCATCGTTCACGCCCTTGACGCTTCTCGGGATGTCCCGTTAGACTCAAACCGCGAACACCATGAAAATGGATGGCCCCGTCGTCTAGCGGCCTAGGACTCCGCCCTTTCACGGCGGCAACACGGGTTCGAGTCCCGTCGGGGTCACTCCTTTTTCTGCTCTTTCTGGCTGCCCGACGCCGGGGATGGATCTCGTTGCCGCTCGAATCGCACGGCGGACACTGCATATGTGCGAGGTCCCAAATCCCATTTCCAGGGTTTGACCAGCTCGATCCGCCCGATCTTTGGAGGATCTTGGCTCTCCTGCAGCAAGTGCCGTTGGATGGCAAACGGATTGACTCCCGTGAAGAAGTTGCCCTGTTCGATCCATCGTCGAGCGGCCTGGGGCAGGTCGGCGAGCGGAAATCGGATCAGCTCCGGGCAAGTGTCGCTCGAAACAAAGTCGGTGATCAGCAGGCCACGGCCCCCGGGCAGCAGCAATTGCCGCAAGAGCTGCACGTGTTGACTGCGGATCGCCAACACAGCGGGCGAAACCTCACCCCATGATGGGTTCCACGCTTGCGCCAGCATCTCGATCAGTTGCGTCAGCGTGCACAGGGAAGCAACGACATCCGTCGGGCCGATCGGGAGTAGGAAACGTGGCCGTTCGAGTTCCGACGCTGAGCTGCGCGGCGTTCCGCGATCGTTCGGCCGACTGCGGAACTGCCAAAATGTCCGTCAGACCGGTGAAGTCATGACCGCCGTGGCAGTAGACTCGAGAGCAGTCGCCGACCTGCTGCTGCTCGACGCCAAAGGCAATCGCCGCAGGATCGATGTCCAGCAGGTGGATTTCGCGAAACAAATCCAGCAGTTCCCGCAGGTCGACGTCATTGCAGTTCCCCGCCCCGAGCAGAGCCAGACGATCTTCGGGGCCGCGGTGCGCCGACCGCAGCAGATCCATCACGCGATCCCGGTGAGGCCGAAAACGTTGCCAGCTATCCCGGACCAGCTGATTGCGGCGGGATTGCTCCTGGGAAAGCCAATTCGTGTCCATCAGTGCCAGAAAAAATGGGCCAAACGGGTGGTGCGTGGATCAACGCTTCGATTCCGTTCAAGTGTACCGGGGAAGGGGGATGACGTACGATAACAGAAGTGGGGTTGAGATCATTGGTGCTCGGTGCCGCGGCGGAGTCTATTGCCCGCACCGGATCCAGAGGAGGCCGGATATGGCGCGCTCATTTCACAAAATGTCTTCCGCTTGCGTGCTCGGACTGACCCTCAGTCTGCTGCTCGGATGCGGTCCGAAAACGAGCACCCCCCTGGAGAGGGCAGAGTCGCTCTTTGTCCATTCGCAGTTTGACGAAGCCCTGCAGATCTGCGACGACGCGATTGCCTCGACCGACAAGCCGCAGGAGCTGGCGGAACTGCTTCGGCTGCGTGGACGGTGTTTCATTGAGCAGGCCCATCGAATGCAACGGCAGGGCGACAATGGGCCCGCCGAGGAACGGCTGCATCAGGCGGTGGCGACGCTGACCGAGGCGATCGAGACGGTCGATAGTTGCGAACCGAGGTACTTTCGCAGTCAGGCGTACGAAATGCTCGGGGAAGAGAAGTTGCGCGCGAGGATTACGTCGCCGCGACGCAAATGGACGAGAAGTACAAGGTGGCTTACCTCTACGAGCCGACCCCAGAACCGATCGATCTGCTTTCATCGCGCCGAGCCGAGGATGGGGCGGAGGCGGGCGCCGACCGCGCATCGACAGCAGACCGTCCACCTACGGGCACGATCGAGGAGTCGGACTCGGACGACCGTGTTGCTACGTCGGAAATCCTCGGGGCCGATGACGAATCGGAGGACACGCAGACCGGCCCGCAGACGATCACCAGCCGACCGACGGCCAACGATCCCGGCAACGCACGCTCGTCTGCAGCGGGCCGGAATTCGGTCGGATCGGGGCAGCCGGTGCCTTACCAAGGAAGGCCTGCCGTGCCCGGAGAATGGTCGGTGGCCGGGCAGCCGACGCAATTTGGGCCTGCGCGTGACACGGACAAGCCTGCCAGCGGCCCGCCATCGGCAGACGCCGAGGAGAGTTCGAAGGACGATTCATCCGGCGACATGCTGGATGATAACGAGAACTCCGAAGGCGAATCGCCGGATGCCGACCGGTCCCCGGGTGAAGACGCGGAGCAGCCCAGCGAACCGAGTCAACGACGAGTCCGACCGATCTGGCCGCCGCCGGTAGGGCCCTGGGCGGCGCCGCCACAACCACCGGGGCTGTCGATGCCGACCACTGGAGTCGGCGGCACGAGCGCTTGGGCATCAACGCGATCTGCCGGAATGCCGGCCCCCGGCCTGCCCACGACCGGACTGGGCGGTACTCCCTTGCCTACGTCGTGGCCACTCGCCGACGGTCGGACCACCGCACAGCCGTTCGCTCCGCCCAATCCTCTCGCGCCCTCTCTTCCATCGCCGCAGCCGTTGGCTCCCCCGGTGCCGAGCGGACCCGGATCGATGGTTGCTCCGATGCCATGGCAACCGAGTGGCTGGCCCCAGCAGCCGGTCGGAACGCCACGGGTCCCCCATTTTGGCCCGCAAATTGCGCCGCAGTCCTTGCCATCGACGGGCGTCCGTCGAGCGGTTTCGCCGTTTCCGGAATGAGGCTTTACGGTGTCGGTGTTCGCGACACGCGGGCTCCCAGCTGCTCGAGACGTGTGATCTGACCGTTGACCGAATCGGGCAGTGGGTTGCCGGCGAGGAACAGCCGCCAGAACGGCGCGAAGCGTTGCTTGGCATCGGCTTCGGCCATCTCGACCAGAACGCTCAAGTCGGTGATCTGGTTGTCATCCAGCATCAAGAACTTCAGCTCCGTCAGATTCTGTAAGGGACGGAGGTCTTTGATCTGGTTGCGCCGCAGGTCGAGTGAACTGAGCCGCTTGAGATTCGCCAACGGCCGAAGGTCTGACACTCGGTTATCGTTCAAAGACAGCGACCAGACACGTGTCACGGAAGCGAGTGGGGACAGGTCCTCGACTCGATTGTGCGATAGGTACAGCGACCGAATGTTCTGCAGTTTTACCAGGGGGCGGAGATCCTCGACATGATTGTGAGCCAGATGGAGATATTGCAGGCCGGGAAGGTCGCGGAGTGGCTCGATCGTTTCGATCTGGTTCTTGCTGATGTTCAGCGATTGCAGGTTGGTCAAGTCGCGGAGGGGCTGAAGATCACGAATCTCGTTCCGTTCCAGGTCCAACAGCGCCAAGCTCAGGCAGTGTTCCAAGCCGGTAAGGTCGCGAATTCCCTGCCGCTTTCCTTCGATCGTCGAGATGTTGGCCACATCGGACCGAGTTAGTGGCACTTCATTATCCCGCTTGTCAAAAACATATCGGCGAACCACCGATTCGAGATTCTTATCCGGAAAGAGGTCTTCGGCCGCAAGGTCGCGTGCGGCTCCCGCGAGACTGAGGCCGAGCACGACACAAGAAAGGATTGGCAGCGAGAAGCGACGGCACATTGAAATCACCTCATCATGTCCATCGAAGAGATTTTCGTCTTGAAGTCCGGAGCTCACATTTCCGCCACGAGGAGTCTTGGCGAATTCCTCTGCAAATTCGGGTCTGCCGTCATTGTAGAGGAACGCCTCGCGGGGAAAAACTTGTCAAATCCCCCGGCGGCGGACTACATTTGCAGCGGACGGCGAGCACAAGGGGCTCGCTGGGGAATCTGTGGGGAGTGCGGTGATGCCACGAGTGCTAGTGACTGCCTTTGAACCGTTTGACGCCTGGAAAGCAAACTCCAGCTGGCTGACGCTGGTGGAGTTGACCAAGGATCTGCCGGCCGGTCCGGAGCTGACCACGCGGCTTTACCCGGTGGATTTCGCCGGTTTGCAGCAGCGGCTGCTGGAAGATTTGGCGCGGGGCTACGATCTGGTTCTGCATTTGGGCCAGGCGACCGGCAGTAGCTTCCTCCGGCTGGAAACGGTGGCCCTGAATCTGTTGGAGACCGCTCGACCACCAGCGGCTGATTCCTGCCGTGCGGTCGTGTGTGATGGGCCGCTCGCGTATCGGAGCGTACTGCCGGCGGCTGACCTTGCGACGGAGTTGCGACAACGGGGGATTCCCGTCCAGCTGTCGTACCACGCGGGCACTTATCTCTGCAACGCGGCGTTGTATCTAAGCCATCACTACTACGTTTCGCGTGAGGAACCGACCCGTTCCATGCTGCTGCATTGTCCGCTGGATCCATCCCAGGTGATCGACAGTCCGGAAACGCTGCCTTCGATTCCCGCGGCGACTTGTGCGCAGGCGGTACGGGTGATTTTGCAGAGGCTGGCGTCTGCTGAACGACCCGACTTCTAAACACGTCCGGAATCGATTGGGCCGAGTTCCTGCATCGCCCGGTCGCGCACTGCTAACGCTTGCTCGATCTGTTCACATTCCTCTCGCGATAGCTGCCACTGTGCAGCGGGAACGGTTTGCTCGATCTGTTGCGGATGCCGCGCCCCAACGATGGCGGCGGTTATTTCCGCACGCTGCAAGACCCAGGCGATGGCCAGTTGCGCCACGGAGTGTCCGTGACGAGCGGCGATCGGGGTCAGCATTTCGACAAATTGGAGGTTGATCCCCAGCAGCGGCTCCTGAAACTTCGGGTCGCGCGAGCGATGATCGTCGGGGGGTAATGCGTCCGCCCGTTTCTGGTCAAAAGCGCCGGTGAGTAATCCTTTGGCCATGGGGCTGTAGGCCACAATGCCGATTCCGTTTTCGCGACAAAACGCCATCGTTTCCTGCTCGATTCGGCGATCGAGCAGGCTGTACGGCGGTTGCAGCGAAGCGGGCGGATGAATCGGAAGTAGGCGTCGGAGTTGATCCGCGGAGCAGTTCGAAACTCCTGCATACCGGATCTTGCCCTGGTGCGCGAGTTCGGACAGCGTCTGCCATCCCTCTTCGAGATCCTGGTCCGGATCAGGCCAGTGAATCTGGAACAGATCGATTGTCTCGACTCGTAATCGTCGAAGACTTGCCTCGCATTCCGCCACGAGGCTCGCCCGATGCAGGCAACCCTTGATCTCGCCATCCGGCTGAAAAATTCGTCCACACTTGGTTGCGATGAACGGATGCTCGTTGGCTGGGATTTGCTGCAGCGCCCGGCCAACCAGTTCTTCTGAGCGACCGTTGCCGTATACCGGGGCGGTGTCAATCCAGTTGATTCCCAGTTCGACCGCGCGGACGATCGCTGCCATCGCCGCCGACTCATCTTGGGGACCCCATCCGAACTTCCAATCGCCACCGGCGATCGCCCACGTACCGAGTCCAACGGTCGTCAGTTCCAGGTCCGAATTTCCCAGTCGTCGCGTCAACACGGCTTGGAATCCTTTCAAAAAGAATAGCGTTTCGTTCTGATCACGGGAGTCGCCGGGGTGTGCCGCACCGACGACCGAGGCGTCATGTTTGCGTTAGCAGCGCGAGGGCAAGAATCAGGAGCAAAACTCCGAGGCTAAGCGCGGCGAAAGCGCGCCACGAGATTTCTGGTGGCGGCTGGCTGTGCTTGATCCGCTCGACCAGGGACAACTGAATCGGACGAACGGCGACGGCCGCTCGATCCGGCCCCTGGCCGGACGGGGAGGCGGGCAAAGCGTCCTGGCACAACTCCCCCAAGGCTCCCTCGACGGATCGGGCGTTGAAGGGGCGATCGTCGGGAGATTTTGCCAGGAGCTGCACGATCAACGCGTCGAGCGCCTGCGGGCAATTGACTCCTTCCTGCCGGACATGGGGAGGAGTTGCGTGCAGATGCTGTTCGAATAAGGCGGCGAAATTGTCGCCTTCGTAGGGCGTCCGGCCGGTCAGCATTTCAAACAGCACGCACCCCAACGCGTAGAGATCGACTTGACCGGAGATGTCTCGGACCCCTCGTACCAGTTCGGGAGCCATATAGGCGTAGGTGCCGACGGTGAGTCCGGCGTCGGTCAGGTCGGCGGAGTGCAGGTCGCGGGCGATGCCGAAATCTCCCAGTTTGATTTGGCCATCCCGCGTCAGGAAGACGTTTCCTGGCTTGAGGTCTCGATGGATGATCCCGTGATTGTGGGCGTATTGCAGAGCCCCCGCGATCTGCCGACCACATTCGGCGGCCTCTTGCCAGGTCAGTGGACCACCGTGGCTGAGTAGGGACTTGAGCGTTCCTACTTCGATCAACTCCATCACGTAGAACAGTTGTCCGTCCTGTGCGCCATCGCCATAGTAGGTCAGGATGTTGGGGTGATGCAGTTTCGAGAGGATCAGCATTTCCCGCTCGAACCGCCGAACGATCTGCGGATCGCTGCTGACGGCGGGGCTAAGCAGTTTCAGCGCGTACGTTTTCCCATCCTGCCGACTGGTCACACGATAGATCGTCCCCACGGTTCCGACACCGAGGACTTCGCCGACTTCATAATCTTCCAGTTTTCTGTGCGTCATCGGCCGGTGCCGGAAATCCGGTTGCCCCGGTTCGCGGGTGTCGTGTGGCGGGTTGATGCTGACGAGACTGCGACCGTCGGCGGTTCACCGGGCTGTCAGAAGGCTCTCGTCACCCCGAAATCCTGAATGGGACGCCTCCCGGCGCGATTTTCAGGGTTTCCGTGGCGAAGTGGCGAGCAGCCTTTCAGGTTGCGATGCGGTCGGGGCTCGTCTACGATTGAATGTGGAGGGATTTTAGCCTTCGCGTGCTGTAAATCCAAACTCTTTTCATGATGCGACCCAGACGCCAGCTTTCGTGGCGGGAATAGCTGACTGGGAATGGCACAAGTCACCACGACCGAGCAGTTGATCGAACTGATCCGGCGCAGCGAGCTGATCCAGGAGGACAAGCTTGCGCGATTTCTGGCTCGAATGGAGACCGAGGCCGGGGGTCCCCTGCCTTCCGATCCGACGATTCTCGCCGAGCGGTTTATCGCGGCGCAGCTGGTTACCCAATGGCAGATGGAACAATTGCTTCGCGGCAAGTATCGCGGGTTCCGGCTGGGGAAGTACACCCTGAAGGGACACTTGGGAACCGGCGGGATGAGCAGTGTCTACCTGTCGGAACACCCGATTATGCGGCGACCGGTCGCGATTAAGGTACTGCCCAAGAGTCGCGTGACGAAGAGCAGTTACCTGGAGCGGTTTGAGTTGGAGGCGCGGGCGGTCGCGGCGCTGGACCATCCCAACATTGTGCGGGCCTACGATATCGATAACGAGGGGGACACGCACTATATCGTCATGGAATACGTGGAAGGCCGCGACCTGCAGCGACTGGTCGAGCAGGACGGCCTCCTTGGCTTCGAACGCGCGGCGGACTACATCGCGCAAGCAGCCACCGGCTTGGAGCATGCCCACGAGGCGGGCGTGGTCCACCGAGACATTAAGCCGGCCAACTGTCTCGTGGATACCACCGGTACCGTGAAAGTACTGGATATGGGTTTGGCCAAGTTCGCGCAAGACGAGCAATCTCTCAGCGCAATCCACAAAGACAACGTCGTCGGCACGGCCGATTACCTGGCTCCGGAACAGGCAATCAACAGCAGCAAGGTGGACAGCCGAGCGGACATCTACGGCCTGGGTGGAACGCTCTATTTCTTGCTCACCGGTCACCCGCCTTTCCCCGATGGCACGCTGACCGAACGTTTGCTGAAACATCAAAAAGAGGAACCGCCCAGCATCTATGCCACACGGCCGGATGCCCCCGCCGCCTTGGTCGACATCTGCCGACGCATGATGACGAAAAGGGCCAATCAACGAATCCAGACAGCCGCGGAAGTGGCCGAAGAGTTGCGGCACTGGTTGGCCAGTCGCGGGTATCTGCCGGAAGATCAGCCCAGTGCGGCGGAGGCCTCCCGGTTGACTTCCGTCCAGCGAGCACGCGATGCCGCAAGCCCGCCCAATCGATGGCAACAACTGACGGAACCGAAACGCCCGAGTGCCTCACCGACGTCTGCACCTACCGGTCAGACGCATCCCAAATCGCTCGATGACACGCGGCCTACCCGCCGGCGGGAAGAGGACGATCTCACGCTCGCGCCGCTGGACGAAGAAAGTGCACCCAGCGACGCATCCGGCAGCAAGTCCAACGTGCGCTCGGGCTCGATCTCCGATGTCCACCTCGACGAACAGGTTCTGTCGCGGATTGAAGAGGAAATCGGTAGCCGAAGCTCGACGAGCGGGTCGCTCGTCGATCTGTTGGAAGACCAGTCCCTGACAACCGTTTCCACGTCCGGACTGAAACTCCGCCGCCCGCAGGACAAGCCGATTTGGCCCTGGGTGCTCAGCGCCGGCGCGGTGCTCACGGTGGTCGCACTGCTGCTGGCAATCCTGCTGCTCTGACAAACGAGGGAAAGAGGACTTCCCCAATCCCGTTCGGCACGGGATTGGCTCGCCAGTTGTAGGGTAGGCCCTAGCGAGTCCAAGATGTGGCGGATGGCGGAGAACAAGCCGAGCGTTGGCCCACCAGAATGCGGCGACGGTCTGGCACAGCGCGCATCGAACCCATCCGGACCGAATGCGGATGTTCGAGAAACCGGGTCGGATGCTGGAGGGCCGTGGCTCGGTCCCTTCGGGCGCGACCCGCGCAATGCGCTCGCCTTGGCCTACCCTACAACTCGTGTGCCGAACGGGATTGGGACTTCCCCGTTTCGCAGCACGTGTAGGGAATCTCGCCCTACCGAAATTGCCGAAGTTGCTTTTCCCGCGGTCTGAAGACCAACGCACGATCAGGTCGCCTCGTGCTTCTCATACGCTGGCCAGGTCTTCGGCGATCGATGACAACAGTTCGTCATCCAGGCTGGTGGCATCCGTAACCGCATCCGCGTCGAAATCGGCCAACGAGCTGGACGAGTGTGGCGCCTCGAGGGGAGTGAGCACCGGCTGTTCCGTCGCACTGCGGGGCCTCGTGGGCTGTGCACACGTCGCGGGCTGGGCGGGGGCCACCGTGTCCGAATCGCTGCCCGTGTCCAGGGCCGCAGCGATTTCGCCGGTGGCCACTTCGGTCGGCGCGGCGTCGGCGGGTTCCGCCTCGGCCTCGGCCATTGAGGCATTCGCGCCCGCCGCGGCGTTCAAGTAGTTGATGATCAACAGTGCGTCAATCGCTGCCACGAAGTTGTCGCCGTTGACGTCAAAATACGCGGGAATCGGATCGGGCGGTGGCGGCAGCGCTCCCGTTACCGGATCGCCGTACTGCGGCTCGTTTAATTCGTTGATGATCAGCAAGGCGTCGAGCGGAACGATTGCTCCGTCGTCATCCACGTCCAGCGGTTCGTCCGGGTTCTGCCAAGCGGGCAGGCTATCGCTGACGGTGATCGTGACCGTGGCTTCGTTCGACACGACGCCGTCCGTATCCTGAGCCGTGTAGCGGAAACTGTCCTGCCCTTGGAAGCCAGCATCCGGCGTGTACGTGACCGCTCCCGTGAGTGCGTCGATCGAAGTTGTGCCGTGGACCGCGTCGATTTCCACCTGGACGGTGGTGGGATCGATCGGGAAATCACCGGCGACATCGTTGGCCAGCACGTCGATCGTCGTGGGCGTATCGACCCAGGTCACTCGGTTATCGTCCACGACCCCCGGTGGATCGCTGTCGCGGTTGGCAAAGTCTTCATCGACGACCGATTGGTCCCCCACGACGGACACTTCGCGACTGCCGTTGTCTGCTGGAAGAGTCTGGACGAAGCCGGCAGGTCGGACCTCGCGAACTTGATACGTCCCCGCCTCGAGATCCTGCAAGCGGTACTCACCTTGCGCATCGGTAATCGTCCAGGGCTCCGAGCCTTCCGAGTCGATTCGCAGGGAGTCGAGTCTTCCTTGTCCGCCACCGGCACCGCCTTCAAAGTAGGTGTACGCGACGGCGTAGGCGATGTCTCCCTCGGCGCGGCTGGCGAACAGGGTACTCCATTCGCCGGCCCGTTCGCCCAGCGTGTCGACCGTCTGCAGGAGATTGTCTTGAGCATCATAGACCTGGAGTCGACCGATTTCGTCGAATAGCTCGTTGCTGCCAGCGAAATCAATTGCCACGCTCGAGACAGGCTCATCGAAATTCACTCGCAGGCGAGCTGCGCTGTGGAAGATTGTTGCCGAACCGTCGTAACCGAAAACCTGCTGCCCGGTGGTCGCGAAGTTGCTGATCAACGAGCTGATCTCTTTGTTTGGCAGCGCTAGGTTGTCCTTGTCGACCAGGAGCAGCGTCACGCCCGGAAGTGCATTTTCCAGACTGTCGCCCGGCGCGACATCATCCGGCTCGATATAAGAGCCGAGCGTATCCAACTGCCCATTTTCGTTCAGATCCAGATACACGCGAACGGCCGCCTGGCCCGGTTCGCCCGGATCAATCACGCCGTCAGCATTCAGATCGTGAATCACGTCTCCGGCAATGGACGCTGCCAGAACTCGACGGCTCTCCAGCGATTCCAAGCCGAGCTGCCGACGGAGACGAGTACGCGAACGGCGAAGGCTGCCTGAGGTCGGTCTGCGTAGGGCGATTTTTGTCGTCATAGGTGATCTCTTCCAGCAAACTCGTGGCGAAGGAATCGGCGATTCGGCATGATGCAAGAACGGACAAACGATCTCTGTCGAAGACTTGCAGAATCCCAGCGGATCCGGACTGTGTGACGCCCGGCAGCGCCACGTCTTCATCCCAGGATTCCAGGTGGGCCCGGGGGCTTTCTTTCACATGGACTACCAGGGGCTTTACCGCGAATCCCGTCGCAGGATGGAAATGCTCCTTGCGATTCATGCTAAATGAAGCGCACCAGGGCAGCAAGCAATCTGAGCCGTGGACGGTGCAAAACCGCAGGAACGCGTCGATACAGACGGACCTCGGACCGGCCCTTGATCAGAATTCGAAACATTCACGCGGCACAGAGCGATCTCTGACTCAACAACGCATTCAGCGGCAAGTGTCCGGATTGTGTCGCGGTTGTTTCCACGGGCAGCTCAGATCACGCGTGCTGGCCGCCGAATGCCGAGGCTGCGCCCGGAAGTCCATCGTCGCGGCGCAGGTCGAGCGTTTCTGGAAAAAGGCTCCAAGAACCGAGTCCTGCTGCGACAGGCGGCTTCGGAGAGGGCGTCTTGCCATGATGGCGGTCCGCCCTCGTCGCGCGTCAGCGTTCTTCGAGATCGAGCTTCGTAATGATGTCGTCGGCACCGGGCGTCAGCGCTCGGATCTTCGCGGCGATCACGGCCTTTTCCGAGACGTTCGCTGTGTTGAGCCGCTTCTTATAGTGCGACATCTTCTTGCGTCGGTGACGGCGGCGTTTGATTTCCTTGGCCCGTTCGCTGCAGCTCATAGTCTCTCCTACCTTTGCCGTCGATGGCGAAATCGCCCCGACGGGAGAATCGCTTCTTCCCCAGTTGCCCAACGCGCACGGACGGGTGCCCAACACGGCCATCCACCGTACCGATCCGGTGGGTCCTGTCCCACGTTCTGGCCGCCCTCGCGTGGCAAACTTGTTCTTCTATCACGAACGCCAGCCATCGTCAACGGACTCCGTTTGACACCCGCCGGGCGTGTCCAGTAGATTCCAGAGATGGTCCGGATGGGTGGCCGAGTGGACTAAGGCGGCAGTCTTGAAAACTGCTGAGGGCGCAAGTCCTCCGGGGGTTCGAATCCCTCCCCATCCGCTGTACGTTTGTGCACTTTTGGGCGCAGGCGGAAGCCGTTGATCATCTCTCGGCGTCGCCGAGTCGCTTCCTTCTGCACCCATTCGGGCGGACGTCCATTCCGGGCGGCGGATGCCACCTCTCGGCTCGCTCGGGCGCTGATGCTCAGTCGTTGCATCCGGCAAGGGACTGACCTGGGTCTTTACCGTCGATTTCGACGAAGCCGACCGAATCGCCGAGAGTCCGGTATTTCTTCGATGGATGGTTGCGCGTTGCATGAGCCAGGACGACCAACGAAAGTCCGGAATCTCTCGGCTCAATGCTCCTTTCGGGGGCACTTGGGCGGCGAAATCGTGAAGAGAAGCCGCAACTTTTTCGAACGCAGCGGGTTTCATAGGCCCAGACCGATTTCGGTAGAACTCCCTGCGCTCCGGTACTCCCGTGTGTTGTCGAAGCTTCCTGCGGGGGTGCCGGGCGCTTTGCTTTTTGCTGTGAAATTTCAGCATTCAGGGGCTCGGTTCGGCAACTCCAACTGCCATCCTCATGTGCGCAGCGGGAACGTTCAGTCTTTTTGTTTCCGCGCGGCACTGCGCGTAGTCAGCCGGGTAGTCCAGATCTTCCAAGATCCCGGCGTCGGTAACAGCGAGCTCCAAGACGTCTTCGGAATGCGCCGCCAATAGTCCCCGCAGACCTTGTCCGTCAAAGCGCGTGAGGATTTCTTCGCGGTACCGCATCGATATGAGCAGCGGATGGCCTCGTTTTCCAGCGTGCGTCGGCACGATGATGCCGCGGTCCGCCGACGAGAAACCCGCAATCAGCATCCGCAGAAGGTCGGCCGTCAGGCTCGGTTGATCACCCAGGATGACGAGAAAAGCGGAAGTCTCGCGCGGCAGCGCAGCCACGCCGCAACGGACCGAAACGAGCATCTCATCCTGCAGGTGTATGTTGGTTACCAGCTGTACATTTCGACCCCGAAGCAAATCGTCGATCGGTTTCGCCTCGCGACCGACCACGACGATGACCGGATCTACGGGACTCTGCAGCACTTCTTCCACAATCCGGACGATCATCGGCTGACCGTGGAAAGGCAGTAACAGCTTCTGCGTACCCATCCGGCGAGAACGTCCGGCCGCGAGCACAATGGCACCGATCATAGATCTCTCGATTTCCTTGGATGGAGGTCGATGGTCCCGTTCATCATTACTCCGTCCGACCGCGGCGCACAGCAATGATTTGGGCTACGATACTTGCGGCAATTTCCGGCACGGTCACGGCGCCGATCTCCAGGCCCATCGGGGCGTAGACGCGATCAAATTCCGCCATCGTCGCCCGATCGGATTTCACAAAATCTCGACGCATCATGGACACTTTCCGTTGACTGCCGATCATACCCAGATAAGCGATCGGCTCGCGGATGCATCGAGCCAATGCTTCGGCGTCTTGCTGGTGGCTGTAGGTGGCGATCACGACGTAGGTATCTTGGTCGAGCGGGCAGTCTGCCAGTCGCTGCGCGACGGTGCCGTGGTAGATCGTCGCGGAGTCGGGAAACAGCCGGGGATCGGTAAACTCGCGTCGATCGTCGATCACGATCAGATCAAAGCCCACCAGGTGTCCTTGCGCAGCGACGGCTTGGCCAACGTGCCCGCCGCCGACAATCAGCAGCAACGGCTTCGGCAGGACTGGTTCCACTAGTACTTCGATTCGTTGATCCTTGGGCGTGGAATCCGAGACGAACAGTTGCGGTTGGCCCTGTTCGAGTGTCAAGCGAATCGCCCGTTCACCGGGGAACCCGGCGCTCGAGGAGATGGTCGTTTCCGAGAGTGCTTGCACGGTGACGGTGGGTCGTGTCGGCAAGGAGATCTGCGTCAGCAGTACGCCACGTTGACGCCGCTTCTGGAAGTTCGCCGCCGCTGTGTATGCGTCACAATGTGAGGCGGCATGGGGATCCAGCAGCAACCGGACTGACCCGCCACAGATCGGGCCGCTGGCATGAATCGTCTCGCCCTCCAGTTTGATCTCTAGCACAACCGGCCGTTGGGCGACGGCGGCCCGGGTTTCCGTTTGTGTCTCGATCCACCCGCCGCCCACCGTTCCGGCAAGAACCTTCCCGTCCCGCAGGAAGGCTTTTGCGCCGGTCTTGCAGGGGGTGGAACCTTGCGTCTGTAAAACAACGGCCAGCGCCCCGCCGCGACCTTGTTGTGTGGATTCCGCCACGAGTCGATAGACGTCGGCGGATGCGATATTGGAGATCATCTTGAATTCGGTCTTGTCGCGGCAAACCGTCGAACGATCAGGGGCTCAGGGACGCGTCATACCAAGCGATCACGGTCGTGGTTTGGCTGGAGTCATTCCTTCACCGTCTGCCGAACTCAGGGGACAGGCAGCTTCCGCTCACGTCTTCTTCGGTTGCCACACATGTGGGGGCTCGGATCCCGTCCCTTTTCGTAACTGGCTGTTAGGCCGAATGTACGTCGGGCAGTCGCAGCGGCATGGATCGAAGGCGGAGCCCCGTACTAGCAAAAACCGCGTTGGCAATCGCGGGGGCAATCGCAATGATCGGAGTCTCTCCGCCACCGGCAGATGGGATCTCCCGATTTTCGACCAGGTGCACGTTGATCTTGGGCAGGTCGTGGAAATGCGGCACGCGGTAGCCGTCGAAGGAAGTATTCAGAATTCGGCCTTCTTCAAACTCGATCGCTTCCCAAAGTGCCGGTCCCATGCCCATCATAATGCAGCCTTGGACCTGTGACAGCAGATTGGCCGGATTCTGAATGGGGCCGCATTCGAAGGCCTCGCAAACCTCCTTGACGAGGATCGTGCCTTGCTGACGATCGACTTCAACTTCCACGCAGGCGGCGACGACGGAATTCTTTTCTGTCCCGCAAGCGAGGCCGACCCCCACGTTGGGTCGTGATTCTCGAATTCGATCCGACCAATGGAATGCTGCGGTAGCAGTCTCCAGCACCTTGCGAATTCGCGTGTTTTCCAGGTGGGCTAGACGAAACTCCAGCGGATCCTTTGATCCCGCTGCTGCCAACTCGTCGATGAACGATTCCCGGGCGAAGTTATTCGCGGTGGCCGCGAGGCATCGATAAGCACCTTGGCGCAGCGGCGACTGGGAATTTACCGCCGTGATTCGAGTGTGCGGGATGTTGTAAGGAGGATCGATTGCCGATCCGCCGGCGTTGATATTCTTGAAGTCCCATGCCACGAGGGAACCGTTGGCATCCAGGCCTCCCTGGCATTCGATCACGGCGGCTGGACGGAAATAGGCCCAGGTAAATTCCTCGGCTCGTGTCCAATGGACGGCCACGGGTCGTTGGGCGGCGCGTGCCAGTCGAGCGGCTTCCAGCGCCGCCTCGCCCGTGTGCTTGCCGCCAAAACCGCCTCCCATATCCGGAACAATCACTCGCACGCGATCGACGGAAACATCCAATGCTCGGGCCAGATCCGCTTGGACTCGTTGGGGTCCGTCGACGCCCGTCCAGACGGTCAGCCGACCGTCCTGCCACTCGGCCGTGGCGGCGCGTGGTTCCATCGGCGTATGCTGCACGTAGGCGACTTCGAAGGTCGCCTGCAGGGTCTCTTTCGCATCGGCCAGGGCTTGATCGACGGCTCCCTGCGTGCGGGGTTCTCCGGTACGACTGTGCTGCTTGAGATGCGCAAACAGTTCCTGGCTCGAGGGATGCGCGGTGGTCTTCCAGGTTGCGGTTGCGGCGACCGCGGCCAAAACTTGTTCCGATTTGTGCGTGGTGGGCGTCGCGATTCCGACGAACGGCCCGTCGCGCATCACCACCACGTCTGGGTCGCCTTCTGCGACGGACAGATCGATCGACTCGAGCGTCGCGTCGTAGCTGGGGGGGCGGAGGATCTTTCCGTAAAGCATTTCCGGCCGCTTGATGTCCGACGGGAAGGGGTGAGCTCCCGTGACGAAATCCCGCGCATTGGGTCGAGCGACAGAGGTTCCGATCACGCGCCATTGTTCGACCGGTGTCAATGCGATCTCTGGCGGAATCGGTTGTTGGAATGCATCGAAAGACGGGTCGGCAGCAGCGAGGTCCGCGTAGGTGATCGTGCGTCCGGTTGTGGGATGAGTGATCGCGCCATTTTCTACGAGCAAGTCCGTCGTGTTGACATTCCATTGCTTGGCCGCAAGTTCGGTGAGCAACTCGCGGGCCGCGGTTGCGCCTTGTCGTACGGCGGGAACCGTGCTGGGAGTGGTTCGGCTGCCGGCGGTAATTCCGTCGTCGGGTACGAGTTCCGTATCGGCCATCACCAGCTGGATCTTCGCGACGTCGACGCGCAATTCTTCGGCAGCGGCTTGGGTCAGTTGCGTGCGGGATCCCTGTCCTTCCTCGACCTTGCCGGTCATTACGGAAATCGTGCCGTTGGCATTCAGGTGCAACCTGGCAGCGATGGTGGGCCGGCCCCGTCTGCCCGACCCGCCGCGTCGCTGACCGAAGGAGATCGCTTCTGTCACGGTGAACAACAGTCCGCCGCCGAGAACCTGTACGAACGTTCGTCGGTTCCATTTCGCTTCGTGCGACAGATCGTTGGGCTGCTCCGAATGTTCCTCGGGCGGTTCGTGAGTTGAGATCGTGTCGGCCATCGCTTCCTACTCCTTGATTGCTCGTGCGGCTTTTCGGATTGCAGCCAGAATCTTCGCGTAGCCGTTGCACCGGCAGATGTGTCCATTCATCTCCTGTTGGATCACCTGATCAGAGGTAGGCGGGTCTTGTTGCAGCAGCGCTACGGCTTCCATGATCATCCCGCTCGTGCAGTATCCGCACTGGAAGGCGCCTTCTTCCAGAAAGGCTGCCTGGACCGGATGCAGCCGATCCCCGTTTGCCAGCGCCTCAATGGTTACGATCGCCATGTTCTCGACGGCGCGGATCGGCGTCGTGCAGGACCGCACGGGGCGCCCGTCGACCAATACCGTACAGGCACCACATTGGCCTTCGCCACAGGAGTACTTCGTACCTGTCAGATCCAGCTCTTCCCGCAACACGTGCAGCAGAGAGCGTTCCGGATCCGTCGTGATGGTTTGGGATTGTCCGTTAACGGACAGGGTCAGCGTCTGCTCCATGACAGCACCTTTCTCAGAGGATGAGGTCACGATGAGTTTAACACAATTCACGGTGTTGCACGCGGAACGAGTGCGGAGAAAGGGAAGATTGAAGATGGCTTGGCGCGCTCGCCGATACCAAGGGAACCGAGCATAGGATGTCGCCGCGCAGCTGACGGAAAAGTTCATGAGGCGGTGCGGTCGGACCCCAATTTGTTGATCTCTGCCCAACCAATGTCCCCGAGCGACCACGGGGAGCTCGGATTTCCTCGGCTTCGCGTTGTTCGCCGAGGCGGATGGAACGCGCAGAGTTGAATCAGGTTTAGGATGATGTTTGATCGACCGGATCCCCTGATTGAGAAGCTGATTCGACGCCTGCGCGATCCGGACGCAGTCGTGCGGCGAAACGCTGCGGCCGCATTGCGTTTGCATGGCAGTCGAGCGGTCGCGGCGATCTCAGAACTGGGAATGTTGTTGAGCGACGATGACGCTCACGTTCGGACCGAGGCGCAGCGGGCGGTGCGGCAGCTGCGCCAAGAGGCTGCTTGAGCCAACGGACGCGATGCGGCTTGGGGCCACAGAGCCGTCGCGATTTCACAGCAGCGCCGTGCTGAAGTATCGTTCTGCTCGATCGGGCAAAACGGTTGCGATGTTGCCGTGAATTCTGCTCGCCAGTTGCCGCGCTGCCCAGACGTTGGCTCCCGACGAGATGCCGACCAGCAGTCCCAGATCACGTCCCAGTTGACGCGTGGTTTCGATCGCATCGTCGTCGGTCACCTCGATGACTTCGTCGACCAGGGACACATCCAATACGGCGGGCACGAATCCGTCGCCAATTCCCTGGATTTGGTGCAAGCCGGGCTCATGTCCCAGCAGAGCGGAAACATCCTTGGGCTCGACTGCGACGATCTTCGTACCGGGTTTGTGTTCCTTCAAGAACGTGCCGACGCCCTGCAGGGTACCGCCACTACCGACGCCGGCCACGAAGCAATCGATCTCACCGCGTACCTGACGCCATAGTTCATGCGCTGTGTTCTCGTAGTGGCACCGCGGATTGTCGGGATTCTCGAATTGTTGTGGCATGAACACTCGCGGATCTTCCGCCGCGATTGCATTGGCCCGTCGCACGGCCCCTCCGATGCTTTCCTTGTCGGGAGTGAGAATCAGTTCCGCTCCGAGCGCTTGAATGATCCTTTTCCGCTCGGAACTCATCCCTTCCGGCATCACGACCTTGACCGGATAGCCTTTCAATCGCCCGATCAGCGCCACGCCGATCCCGGTGTTTCCGCTTGTCGGTTCGCAGATGATTGAATCCGGTTTCAGGCGGCCGTCCCGCTCGGCACCTTCCAGCATGGCGAGGGCCACTCGGTCCTTGATGCTCCCGCCCGGATTGAGGAACTCCGCTTTGGCGACGATCTGTTCGCCCGAGAGTTGCAGCAGAGGTGTATTGCCAATCAGATCTAGAATGTTGTCGGTAAACATACGGTTGCCGGCTCCGATCGATCAGTGTTGCCTGCCCTTGACCGGCGCATCACTCGCTCGCGGGTTTTGTCGTCGAGCCTGAATTTTAGCGGATCTCGTGGGAACGCTCCTAGTCCAATGTGTGCAGTTGGACCGGTGGGAAATCGATTCCTCTTGAGAAACGAGGCCCGGTTCGTCGTTCCTTGAAGTCGGGTTCGACCGTAACGATAATGGCGGGTTGCCGTGGAGAGCATGTTTCGGGAGTGGACATCTTCGAATGCGCCGACAAGACCTTACCCGCCATCGGATCGGCTTCAGCTTGGTGGAGCTCTTGGTCGTGATCGCGATCATGGCCATCCTCGTAGGTTTACTGCTGCCGGCGGTTCAGTCGGCGCGGGAATCGGCGCGGCGAGCCAGTTGCCTCAGCAATCTGCGGCAGATCGGCATGGCCTTGCTCAGCTTTGAGTCGGCGCACCAAGTGTTTCCCGCTTCGGGATGGACGCGCGCCGGACCAGGCAACCCCGCCGGGAAGCATGTTGGTTGGCGCGCGTTGATTCTGCCGTTTCTGGAACAGGACGGTCTGCGGCAGATCTATGACTTTTCAGACAATTGGTGGGAGGGGACCAATCCTGGCGCGGCAGCGGTGCCGATACCGCTGTTTCAGTGTCCCAGTGCAGGGCAAAGGGCGGTGGTTGTCGAAGCGATCGCGCACGCGCCGCGACCGGCGATGACTTTTGCCAACCCGATCGCTCCCACGGATTATGAAGCGATCATGGGAGTCCGTCCCCAATCGATCAACCCCCATCTGCCGGTTCCGCGCTATCATGCGCGGAACCGTTTTGCGGTCTTGCACCGCAACTCTCGCGTGCGGATCCGCGATATTCGCGATGGCACGACACAAACGATCATGGTCGTCGAGTGCGGTGGACGTCCGCTCGTATTTCGCAATGGGCGCCGGCAGCAGTTGGAAGCGAACGATCAGGGCATTGGTTGGGCTGACAGCGAAGGTCCCTTTAGTCTGGACGGGGCGAACGCATCGGGCAGTGCCGAAGGTTGTGGCACGGAGGGGAACTGCAGTCACGCAATGAATCGCAGAAACGACAACGAGCCCTACAGTTTTCACGCGTCCGGAGCGAACTTCCTGTTCGCCGATGGGCACGTGCAATTCCTGAGCGAGTCTGTTCCGATCGCCCACCTCGGTGCACTTTGCACGCGAAACGGTAGTGACCAGGTCCGTCGCATTGGCGAGTAGCTCTTTGCGTTTGCTTTTCACACTCCTCGTTCGCCCTGACACCGTCACCCTGAACTGCCCCAATCCGATGGCCTTCCAAACGAGTGCGATGGCCTTCCAGGCGGGTGCGATGGCCTTCCAGGCCGTCTCCCCCAGTGCGATGGCCTTCCAGGCCGTCCCGTTCGATGGCCTTCCAGGCCCCGTCTCCCCCAACCCCCAACCTCCCAACCACAACCGTCCGCCTTGCACCTCGCTGCACCTACCGAGCGGGCGATTACCGGCGGTGCTCAGGGGCGACTTTCTTTCGCAGGATTTCGACCGCCTGGCGAAACGTGGAATCCCCAGGCCCGTGGTGTTCGAGGACGATATCAGCGGGCACGCCACGGCCTTCGATTGGGGTTCCGTCGGGCAGTAGGGAAATCCACCGCGAAAACCAAACGGTGACTCCGTTCGAAAGGGTTTCCGGTTGCGGATTTCCGCTTGCGCCGCGCGTGGCTTGTCCCACGAGTGTGACGTGATGCAGCGTCTTCATCATCAATGCGAACCCTTCGCCGCTACTGACGCAACCGGGCCCAATCAAGCAGATGACCGGACAGAGGATGGCGTCGTCGCCGGAGGGGCGAAGATAGCGTGGGGCCGTGTCGCGAAAGGAGTGGATCGTCGGGCCGGAACGGACTTTGGACCGGGCGTACAGCCGCGGCTGATCGGTGAACAGCCGAGCGATGTGGGCGGCGCCGGGTTCCGCCCCGCCCGAATTGGCGCAGATCGACGAGCCATCCGGGGGCATCGGACATCGACCGAACGGCGTCAAGAAATCGCGAATAGACGGGGGCGTCGGCGGGCGGCAATTGCCGAATGACCATGACGCCGAATCCGTCCTCGGTTCGACCGATGAATCCCAGTGGTGGAAACTGCTGAACGGCTTGCACGGTGCGTCGCAGGTCGTCGTGATCGAAATTGGCTCGGTAGCGCGACAGATAGGGATGCACGGTCGTCCCGTCGGGCGTGACGATCCACACGTGCAGATCACGCAGTTCGGCCAGCATACGACGGATCACCGAAACGAACTCCGCCGTCGTCTCGGTGGCTTCGGCCTCGTCTCGATACCGCTCGCTGATCTGCTGCCAGTCGATCCCTTTCATGGCGGAGAAGCTGTAATTCTGCTGCAAGCTATGGACGAGCGCCACGAAAGGGTCGCTCGGGAGTCGCCTCCTTTACGTCGACGGACCGAACCGTCAGCGAGCCAGTCTTGGAGAGAAAGATCAGCAACTTGGTCTTGTCGGCGTTGGGGGGGACTCGGAAACTCAGTTCCTGTTGCTGCCAGCGCGTCGTGCGGGACAGGTCCTTGACGGACAGGTCGAGTCGTTCTCCCTGGGCATCGAGACTGATGATTCCGACGTAGCAGTTGTCGAACTGGTTGCCCTCGCGGCGAATGCCCGCGGTTCGAGCTTCGAAGGACAGCGTATAGGTCTTGCCTTGCTGAAGATCCAACTCCTGGTTGAGCGAGTACCAGAGCAATGTGGATTGGTCGCCGCGGAGCGACACGCCGTCCGAGCCGGCTCGCTCGATCAGCGAGGTTGGCTCCATCCCGCCGTTCTGAGCGCCGATCTCTCGAGTCCAGCCGTCTGGACGTTCCCCGGACCAACCGCCTGACCATTCGTGAAAATCGCCGTTTACGACCAGCGACGCCGATTCCATTCTTTCGTTCGTTTCCTCATGGGGCGGAGTATTTCGCGTGGTTGGCTCGAGTGCCAACGTAAGATTTCGCACACCGAGCATGCCGGACTTGGAGAGGAAGATTACGACTTGCGTCGATGCAGTGCCCGGGGGCACCTCGTACTCGATCTGATGCCTTGCCCATTGACCGGTATCGTTCGAGACATCTTTCGTTTTGCGCCCCGCCGCCTGCTTGCTTGCCGTAAAGCTTGCCAAGCCGATGTAGCAATTGTCGTGTTGACGGCCTTCTTGTGCGCACATCTTTCGTGCGGGACTCGAATTCCAGTACGCACCGGTCGCCCGGGCGGACCGCAATCTCCTGCGTCAGTACACGCCACGCCATCGTCGTTTGGCTTCCTCGCAGCAGCAGCGCGGGCCCTTTGATGGCCGACAGTTCGGAGACCGGTTGTTGACCGCCGTTCCGTGCCCCGATCGCCACCTTCCAGCCGTCCGGTGCCCCATCGGTCCACTTCGCGAAGTCTCCATTTCGCAGCCGCGGCGCTTCGCCGCCCAGCGTTCGGCTGCCCAGGCCGATTTGCCACAGACAGCCGCACAGAATCGCCAACAGGACGAATGCATTGTGCCGTGCCACAAGACCCGTTTTCATGCCGGATTCCCTTTCAGAATAGAAACCGTTGACCGGGCCGCATTTTACCACATCATCTTGCGTTGGAGCCGATCTCGTCGACAGCGAACCGAGGTGGGTTGCTCGGCGAAGGCAAGACGTCGGGATGCGGATGGGATCGGAGGCAGGAAACAGGTAGAATGGATCGTAACTGTCGAGGTGAGCGGCCGTGGTCCGGGGCATCTCGCGAAACTCACGTCAAGGAGAACTGATGAATACGTGCAAGTTGGCCGGGATCCAGGTTGTTGGCCGGTGGGTGGCGATTGTGAGTCTGGCGGGGATCTTGAGTGTGACCGGCTGCCAGCGCAGCGAGCCGACAGTGGGATCGACCGAGCAGACCGGGCCGGAGAGTGTGGCACCGGAGGTCGCGGCAACGGAAGTCGCTGCAGCACCTGACGATACCGCTTCCCCGGCGACCGTTTCGGTGGAAGAGACGGTCGCCCAACCCGTGGCAGATACAACCCCGGACCAAGATGGACAAGACGAGGATGCTGCACCGGCGACATTCGGTCCGGCGGCGCCCTCGAGGGCAAGCGAGTATCTGGCGCTCGTCGGACGTTGGGTCCGCACGGATTCGCCTTACCGAATTGAGATCCGCGCAGTGGGCCGAGACGGCCGGATGGAAGCGGCGTATTTTAATCCGAATCAGATCAACGTTTCCCGTGCCGTCGCGCGAAACGAATCCGGCGAATTGCAGGTGTTTGTCGAATTGCGCGACGTGAATTACCCGGGAGCGACCTATACCTTGGCGTATCGGCCCGAAAAAGACTTGCTGCAGGGAGTCTACTATCAGCCGGCGATGAAGCAGAGTTTCAATGTGAGTTTTGCGCGGCAACAGACCGGCGGACCGCCTCGTTAGGGTCCTTTTTTTACATTCATGGCTGGGTTGATCAGGGCCCTACCGATTCTCGTCAGCTGCTTGGAAGGCCCGACTTCCGGTGGTCGGCCGGGACCATGGCAGCCCGAATCTCAGTCGGAAATGGCAACAGGAAGATGGATCACGACCTTAAACAGCTTGCCGGACTCCCCCTCCTGCTAATTCTCGTTCTGCTGATCGGTGGTTGCCATCGGGACTCGGAACTCGGTTCGCCCCAGCAAGCGACCGCGTCCACGGCGACGGCGTCCGTCACTTCCGAATCGAATGCGCCGGAACAGACACCACCGCTGGCGGGTTCCTCCAGTTGTCGTGACTGTCACGAAGAGTTCTACCAGCTTTGGGCACCGTCCCATCACGGATTGGCGATGCAGCCGTATACGGCCGAATTCGCAGCGGCGAACTTGACGCCTCACAGTGGGGAAATCCAGGTTGGCAAGAGTGTCTATCAGGCGCAGGTCGGCGCGGAGCAGGGGTGGGTTCTGGAACGCCAGCCGGAGGGTGAGCAGAAGTTGCCCATCGTCCACGTATTGGGTGGCAAAAACGTGTACTACTTCCTGACGCCCTGGGAGCGTGGCCGGCTGCAGACGCTGCCGGTCGCATACGATGTGCGGCGCAAGGCCTGGTTCGACACCGCCATGAGCGGCGTGCGGCATTTTCCGGAGCACGATGACGACGAACCACTCCACTGGACAGAACGGGAATTCACGTTCAACACGTCCTGCTATTCCTGTCACGTCAGCCAGCTTTCCGTGAATTACGAACTGGAAAATGACTCCTACAACACCGTCTGGGCGGAAGCGGGGATCAACTGCGAAACCTGTCACGGCCCCGCCGCGGAACATGTCCGAGTGTGCCGCGAGGCGGAAGCGACAACCGGTGAAGTGCCGAAGGATCTGAAGATCATCGTGACGCGCGACTTTGATGTCGAGCAGACCAACACGATGTGTGCACCGTGTCACGCGAAAATGGTCACCTTGAGTGGCTCGTTTCTGCCGGGTGATCGCTACTTCGATCATTTCGATCTTACGACGCTTGAGCATCCCGATTTCTACCCGGACGGTCGCGACCTTGGTGAGAATTACACCTATACAACGTGGCGATTGAGTCCGTGCGTGCAGTCCGGCCAACTCGACTGCATGCATTGTCATACGTCCAGCGGACGATTTCGGTTTGTCGACGCTCCCAATCAGGCGTGTTCGCCCTGTCATCAAGACCTCGTCGACAACTCGGCCGCGCACAGTCACCATGCGGCGGGCAGTGCGGGTGACGACTGTATCGCCTGCCACATGCCGATGACCGAATTTGCGAATATGCTGCGCAGCGATCACTCTATGCTCCCACCCACTCCCGCAACGTCCCTGCTGTACAAGTCGCCCAACGCCTGCAATTTGTGCCACTCCGACCAGGACGATGCCTGGTCGGACCAGTGGGTCCGCCAGTGGAGCGAAACGGACTATCAGGCTCCCGTGTTGTATCGAGCCGGATTGGTGGACGCGGCACGCAAGGGGGATTGGTCGGAATTGTCGAAGATCGCGGAGTACATTACGCGTCCGGATCGAGACGAAGTAGTCACGACCAGTCTGGTGCGACTACTGCGATCCTATTCCGGACCGGAAAAGTGGCCGCTGTTCTTGCAGGCGCTCACCGACGCTTCGCCGTTGGTACGCGGTGCCGCGGCCGAGGCTTTGGGGGGCTACCTAACGCCCGAAACGCTGCCGGCACTGCTGAAGGCGGCGCAAGATGAGTACCGTCTAGTACGCGTGCGAGCCGCCGCAGCGATGGCCGCCGTTCCACGCGAACGACTTGCCGACGACGAACGCCGCGTGCTAGATCGAGCAACCGATGAGTTCCTGGCGGCCATGCACACACGACCGGACGACCAGACATCGTATCACAACCTGGGTGCGTTCTATGCCCAGCAGGGCAAGTACGAGCGCGCTGTCGAGTGCTACAACCTGTCCCACCGATTGGACCCACGAGCGATTCCGCCCCTGGTCAACGCATCCGTCGCCTACAACGTGCTGGGAAAGAACTCCAAAGCAGAGGAATACTTGCGCAAGGCGTTGAAGGTCGATCCGAACAACCCGGCGGTGAACTTGAACCTGGGGATGTTGATGGGCGAAATGCAACGCTTGCCCGAAGCGGAAACAGCCTTCCGGACGGCGCTGAAAGCGGATCCCAAATCCGCGGCCGCTGCGTATAACCTCGGCGTCGTGCTCGCAGAACGAGATCTGCCCGAGGCCATTCGCCTCTGCCGTCTTGCTGATCAATTGGAGCCGGCCGAACCCAAGTATGCTTTCGCCGTCGCCTGCTACCTGCAAAGCGCCGGAAAAGCGGGGGAGGCGATCGAGCAACTGCAGAAGCTGCGCGAAGCCCATCCAGGTTACCCCGACGGCCACGCGATGCTGGGGAACCTGTTCGTCCAGCAGCAACGTTTTGCGGAAGCGAAGCAGGTCTTGCGAGCCGCGGCCTCGACAACCGCACTGCCTGTCGCGGCGCGTCGTTATTTTCAGGCGCAGGCTAGTGCGTTGCCCGATGAGTGAGATGTCGGGTCTGTCCGTGGGCTGGTCGATTGGGCCGTTCTGTCACAGCACTTGGTTGCTTAGATAAGTGATTCTCCGATGTCGCTCGACGCGGTTCGTGTCTTCTATGGAAACGCCACCACTACACGGGCTGATGTGTATCTGGAAATTGACGAATCGCTGACGCGCTGCCCGGACCTCTGCGCCGAGATTCACGGACCGGAATGCTTCTCGGCACGCACGCTACCGCACTCCGTCCCTTTTCTCCCTTTCCAGCCACCTCGACTCTGGAGAGCCCAGGTTACCGATCCTTGCTTCTGGTCGCCGGACCATCCGATGCGATACCGCATTCGCGTGGAACCTGGCAATGGTGACCCACCGATTCTCGTGACGGACTTTGGAATGCGCCATTTCGGATCGGATCGCGGACAGCTCTGGTTCAACGGCCAACGGTGGGTGTTGCGGGCCGCTCATTGGCCGGATACTCTCGACAATCTGAACTTGGCTGCGTGGCAGGAAGGACGGCTGGCAATGGTCGTTCGCGATCCCACCGCGGAGCTCTGTCAACAGGCCTCCCAAGCCGGCGTGATGCTCATCGTTTGGGTGGACGCCGATTGCGCCGTTACGCAACTCGGCTCGCTGACCGGCTGGGCTGCGGTGGCCGTGGCGCTGCTGGACAGAACGCCCCCCCAAACTCTCGCAGCACTGCGCCAGCTTGCCCCGAATCTGCTGTTCGGCTACGAGTTGTCCGAGACGCACCTCGGATCGGTGATCGAAGGATCGGACCTGCTCCTTTGTCGGGCGGATGAGTCCCTTTTGCGTGCGGCGCAACGCCTGCAGCCTACACGTAGTATCTGCGGTTGGCGTCCCGCCGGTCGACTGCGGACTGTTCCCGAGGCGCGGGCCGCGTGCGATCGTCTCCAACGCGACCTGGCGCCACGATTTGATCTGAACGGGTATCTCGTATAGAAGAATCGCTTCGCCATCCGCGCCTCGTCTCCGGAGTTCCTCTTGTGTCCGCTCGCGTTTCTCCCTCACGATACATTCGTCAGATGATCTTCGCTCCGCTGGGCGAGGAAGGTCAGCAGCGACTTGAACAGTCCCGAGTGCTCGTGTGTGGGTGCGGTGCGCTCGGATCGGTGCTGGCCAATACGCTCGTGCGCGCCGGTGTCGGGCATGTGCGGATCGTCGACCGCGATTTCCTGGAACTGAATAACCTGCAGCGACAGGTTCTGTACGACGAGTCAGATGTCGCCGCACGACTGCCGAAAGCGATCGCCGCGCGAAACAAATTGCGACAGATCAACAGTCAGGTGGAAATTGAAGCCGTTGTCGCGGATGTCGACTTTCGAAATCTTCCCCGTTTGTTGGAAAATGTCGACGTAATGGTCGATGGCACCGATAATTTCGAGACACGGTTCCTGTTGAACGATGCGTCCATTCATTTCGCAATCCCCTGGGTGTACGGAGGTTGTATCGGCGCGGAAGGCCAAACGATGACCGTTCTGCCCGGGGAGACTCCCTGTTTGCGCTGCGTGTTGCGCGAAAGCCCGCCTCCGGGCACGACGCCCACGTGCGATACCGCGGGAGTGCTTGGGCCGATCGTCAATGTCATTGCGTCCCTGCAAGCCTGTGAAGCGATCAAGATCCTCAGCGGGCATGCCGAAGCCGTCAGTCGGACATTGAACGTCGTCGATTTGTGGGATAATCGATTGCGGCAAATCCACCTTGACGCGCTGCAGGCCGCACGAGATTGTCCCACCTGTTGTGCGCGGCAGTTCCCCTGGCTCGAAGGTCGGCAGGGTAGCCATTCCGCCGTCCTGTGCGGACGCAACGCCGTTCAACTGAGTTTCGCCGATCCGCAGCCGGTGTCTCTGGAATCACTCGAGCAGAAGCTGCGGCCGATCGGTGCCGTCACAAGAAATCCCTTCCTGCTGCGTTTGCAGGTCGATGCGTACGAGCTGACCATTTTCCCCGACGGTCGCGCAATCATTGGCGGGACCGACAATATTGCAGAAGCGAAGACGATCTATGCACGCTACATCGGAAGTTGAAGTGCCCTTATCGACGAGCCAAGCGGCTCGGTCGGTCCCGTCCCCTGCACGACCGAGCGATCGCGTTGTCCCGTGGCGCGATTGCCCTGCGAAATGGTCTGTTCAACCAGGCGGTTGGGCTCGTTTTGTAGGGTGGGCTCAGCGGATGCAAGCCCACGATCTTCCATCCACGATTTCGGCGTCAGCCGGCAGGCGGTCACCTCTCCCAATCTGCTCGCCGCGCCCGAGTACGCTGAGCTCACCGTCCCAACCACGCCCCTGTTTGCGACACGGCTTCTCCTGTTCCTGCTCTGCGTTGCTCCGCTGCTGCGCCCCGCACGAGCGGAGGAACCGGTCGCGCCGCAGGTGACACGAGGGACGGTGCAATTCCAACCGGCTGCCGGTGAGGACACTCGGCCGGCCCTGTTTCGGCTGTCGCCGCACGAATTCCCCTGTCAAGAAACGACGAGAAAACGATCCTGGGCGCAGATCGTTCGTCAGATCGAGGTGACGTTCCCGTCGCCGGTGCAGACCGAGCACGAGAATAACAATACAGTGCACGCCGAGTACTTCCTGCCGTCGGGCAGCGGAACACACCCGGGCGTTATCGTTCTGCACATTCTGGGTGGTGACTTCGAATTGTCACGCTTGTGCTGCCGAACGTTGGCCATCAATGGCGTGGCGCCCTCTTTGTCAAGATGCCGTACTACGGCCCGCGACGACCGGCGGGTTCTGATGTGCGGATGATCTCACCCGATCCGGAGCAGACGATGCAGGGCATGCGACAGGCTGTTCTGGATATCCGGCGCTGCCGCCGCCTGGCTGGCAGCACGCCAGGAGATCGACGACCAACAACTGGGAATCAGCGGCATCAGCCTGGGGGGAGTCGTTGCGGCGCTGGCGGCGTCGGCCGAACCCCGATTTCAGAAAGCTTGCCTGGTTTTGGCCGGTGGTAACTTCGAAAAGATCATTCGGGAGTCGACAGAGACCGAGGAAATCCGGCAGTATTGGGCCGGTCGCGAAATCGACCCGCAACAGGTCGCGCGATGGTTGGGACCCATCGACCCCCTGACCTATGCGCCGGCGCTCCGCGGCCGACAGGTGCTGATGCTGAACGCACGCAACGATCGCGTTGTCCCGCCGGCCTGCACCCGGGCACTCTGGGAAGCAGCCGGGCGACCCGAAATCGAATGGTGGGATGCCGATCATTACTCGGCGATCTGGTACCTGCCCAAAGCACTTTCTCGCATGGTGAAGTTTTTCCAGGCCCCAGCAACGGTCAGGACGCAGGGCCCGGCTTGGCGGAATACGGGCACCGGAGAGGGGAACGCGGGGTGATCATGGCGCGGGGATGTGGACAGGACAGGGGCGGAGAACGCGGATGAACGCGGACCAGAGGATGATGGACCTTGAATACCGGTGCGGCAGATCAACGGACGTCCGTTGATCTGCCGCTCCAACTCATTGGTCCATCTTCTCTGGTCCGCGTTCATCCGCGTTCTCCGCCCCTGTCCGCGTTCCCATCTCCCCGTTCCACTCCTCCTCGCAGTCCCTCCTCGCAACCTGGTTGCGGTTCAACCCGGGGCTGGCAGTTGGTTTCGTTTCCTGGTAACTTCGCCGAGAGCAGGGCCCCGTAGTTTGGGTGGAGTAAGACAATGAAACAGGCCATCGCCGGTGTGACTCCGGCGGAAGAGCGTGAGGTGACGGTCATGACAGTCTGGCCGTCCGTTGCGGCCATGTCGCTGGGACCTTTTCCGGTTGGCGCCTGGCTCGGTCGGCTCTACTCGATCCCCACCGGTTTCTACATCTTCACCGTAGGGAACCTCTTCTGCCTGCTCAGCATCCCCTTGGCGCTGGTCTTGTACTTCCGTCGGATCGGCCCTTTCGTCGCGATGCGGTACCGCGTCACGAATCGGCGAATCGTCGTGGAACGGGGCCTTTCTGCGCAAGAGGAACGGTCGATTGATTTGGACCAGTTCGACCAGATCCAATGCGAGGTTCAGCCCGGTCAGGCATGGTACGACGCGGGGGATCTGGTTTTTCTGCAGGGTTCGACGGAACGGTTTCGGTTGCCGGGTGTTTCTCGTCCGGAGGCCTTCCGCCACGTCTGTCTCAAGACGCATCAGGGGTATGTGCGCGTCCGCGAGGCGGTCGGCGTCCCCGCGTGAGGTTTGTGCAGCCGAGGAGCCCTTCGATCCCAAGCGGTCGAAGGCGCGTTTCTCTGTTTTTTTTCACCGGACCGAAGGATTCCTCTTGGGCGATCCGACTGACCCCGTCTAGAATAACGATGAAACGCCTGTTTTAATCCTGTGTTTTGTCTCTGATCGCGGTGCCGGCGGCGGGATAGGCGATTCATGGACCTTGGGAGGGGTATTCGTGGAGCCTGTCACGCGTCGAGGAAAGGTCCAGCAACGGATCCTGCGGTCGGCGGGGGAAGTCTTTGCGGCGCGCGGGTATCAGGACGCGACGATCCGCGAAATCTGTCGGCAGGCCGAGGTCAATCTGGCCGCGGTCAACTACTATTTTGGGGACAAGCAACGTCTGTACATCGAGGCGGTGAAGCATGCTCGGGCGCTGATCGCGGAGCGGTTGCCGTTGCCCGAGTGGCCGTCCGAGGCACCGCCGGAACAGAAGTTGGAGTTGTTTATCGGCACATTTCTCGGTCGGTTGTTAAGTAGCGAAACGGCCGCGTGGCAAACTCGGCTGTTGACCCGAGAGATGATGGATCCGACGCAGGCTTGCGAAGAGATCGTGCAGGAATCTTTCCGCCCGTTCTTTGAGGTCCTGCTGGAGATCTTGCGGGAATTGATGTCGCCGGAAGTGCCGCTGCACCGGGTGCATCAGATGGGGCTGAGTGTCGTGGGCCAATGTGTTTTCTACCGGGCCCACAGCCAGGTCGTGACCATGTTGATCGCGGAGTCGGAACGTCGGGATTTCTTCGACGTGCCGCACCTGACGCAGCACATCACGCGCACGAGCATCGCCGCCGCGCGGCGCATTCTGCCGGCCCCTGCCGCGGGATCGTCAGGCATTCGGTAATGAGAAGAGTTGTTGGAGTCAAAGTTTGGAGTTTTGGAAGATGGACACAGACCCGTCGCCTCGCAAGTTACCCAAATTCGTGCCCTTTGTTGTACTGGTATTGGGCGTCTTGGGATTCCTCGCGTTGAGCAGTCTGCGGCAGGCACCGGAGGCACGCTCGGTGGAACGTATGCCACCGATGGTGGCCACCGTACCGATTAGTTCCAGCACCAGGGCATTGGAGCTTGAGGCGCAGGGCGAGGTGGTTCCCTATCGGGAGGTGACATTGTCGGCGGAGGTCGTGGGGAGGATTCAGAGCAAGGCGGAGAATTGCCGGGCCGGAGATTTCGTCCGCCAAGGGGATCTGCTGCTGACGGTTGATCCGCGGGATTACGACTTGGCGATCGAGCGAATTCAACAGAGTGTGAAACAGACCGAAGTGAGCGTGGAGGAGTTAGACGTCGAGCAGGAGAACGTCAATTCGCTGGTCGAGTTGGCGGAATCCGACAAGGAGTTGCAGTTGGAAGAACTGGAGCGTTACCGGGCCCTCTTCCAGCAAAAGGCGACATCCCAGGCCAACCTGGACACCGCACGCCGTGGGCAGATTCAGGTGCAAAACGCGGTCCAGACGTTGAAGAACCAGCTCGCCCTGCTGCGGACGAGGCGCGGACGCTTGTTGCGAGAAAAAGATCGCCTGTTAGCGGAGTTGCAGCAAGCGATGTTGGATCGACAACGGACGGAAATCCGAGCCCCGATCGATGGCGTCGTCGCGGAGGATTTGGTGGAGCAGGATGATTACGTACAGCGCGGAACCGCGCTCGTGCGACTCGAGGACATTTCTCGTGTCGAGGCGCGCTTTGATCTTACGCTGGACGAGTTGCGCTGGATTTGGAGCGGAGAAAGACTCACCGCTGTCCCCGACCAGCAGACGGGCGAAATCAGCTACCAACTCCCGCATCTGCCGATGTCGGTCACGGTTGAGCTGCTCGGCCAAAGCTACCAATGGAATGGGCAGCTATCGCGTTACGATGGGGCGCGCCTAAACCCCGCGACGCGCACGGTTCCCTGTGTGGGATTGGTTGAACGCCCGCGGGAGGGGCGCCTGGTGGGTGCGTCCAAGTCCAATCTGCCGGGGCCGCCCGCGCTGTTGCGGGGCATGTTCGTGACCGTGCAGATCCAGGTGCCGAGCGATCTGCCATTGATTGAGCTTCCGACGATCGCGGTTCGTCCCGGCAACCGTGTGTGGTTGTTGCAGGACGATCGGTTGGTGATCAAGGATGTGGAAGTGGCCCTGGTGCAGGAAGACCGAACGCTCGTGCTGCCCGGCGAATCCGGCTTGGCGGTGGGCGAGCGCGTGATCGTCTCGCCGCTGGCGTTGGCAGTGGACGGAATGCAATTGCGGAGTGAGGAGGAAGTTGGGGGTGTCGAGAATCTGTCACGTGCCGTGCCCGCTTTCGTGCCCAGTCGCAGCGCAGCCAAAGATGTCGCCGCGGAGGTAACGCGATGAAACGCCTGGTGCGGTTCGCGATTGAGAACACGCCGGCGATGAACATGTTGATGATCGCCGTGCTGGTCCTCGGAACACTCAGTCTGGCGATGATGCGACGGGAGGTCTTTCCGCGTTTCGAGCTGGAAATCGTGCTGGTGACGGTGCCCTATCCCGGGGCCAGTCCGGCGGAGGTCGAACGGGGGATCTGTCAAAAGATTGAGGAAGCCGTTCAATCGATCGATGGCGTCAAGAAGTTGTATTCGGTTTCCGCGGAGGGCTCCGGTTCGGTCATCATGGAGCTGCGCGCCGACATTCGGGATGTACAACGCGTGGTGAACGAAGTCCGTTCGGAAGTTGAACGGATTCCCAGCTTTCCCGAGTTAGCGGAAGACCCGGAGGTCCAGCAGGTCACGTTGCGTGAGGCTGCGATTCGCGTTGCGGTGATGGCGCCCATAGACACCGTCGAAGTGGACGAATGGGAATTGCGCGCCGTGACCGAACAGGTCCGTGATGAGCTGCTGCAGCTGGACAGTGTTTCGCAGGTGCAGATTCTGGGGGCTCGTGATTATCAGATCGATATCGAGATTGACGAGACCACCTTGCGGAAGCACGGATTGTCGCTGGAGCAAGTGGCGCAGATTGTCCGCCGCGAAAACCTGGAAATTCCGGGCGGTACCATGCGCGGCGAGGGCCAGGAGATACTGCTGCGCGGCGAGAACAAGCGTCTTGTGGGGCAGCAGATCGCCGAGCTTCCCTTGCTGACCGACCCCGGTGGCGTTGTGCTGAAAGTCGGCGATCTGGCTCACGTCCGCGATGGCTTTACCGATATGACTTCGGTACAGGAGGTGAACGGGCGCCCCGCGATGGTATTGTCCGTCGAGCGGACAATGTCCGAAGATCTGCTGGCGATGACGGCGGAGGTCCGGGATTACGTCGCGGCGCGAACGCTGTCCGGCGGTTATCAGATGCTGCCTTGGTCCGACCGGTCGGTGGACGTACGAGACCGGTTGGACATGCTGATCGAAAATGGTCTGATCGGGTTGCTGCTTGTGTTTCTCGTGCTCGCCACTTTTCTCGAGTTGCGGCTCGCCTTCTGGGTCGCACTGGGGATCCCTGTGGCTTTGCTTGGCGCCGGTGCCGCGCTGCTGCTGGGTGACCAGACCCTCAACATGTTATCGATGTTTGCCTTTCTGATGGCGTTGGGGATTGTCGTCGATGACGCGATCGTGGTGGGCGAAAACATTTACGCGCACCAAGAACGGGGAAAACCGCTCGTGCAGGCGGCGATCGACGGGACGGCCGAAGTAATGCCGTCCGTGCTGGCCTCGGTGGTGACGACGATCATTGCCTTCTGCCCGATGTTCTTTGTTTCCGGCGTCATGGGCAAATTCATTGCGGTGATGCCCTTCGCCGTGATCGCCATGTTGGGCATCTCGCTGCTCGAAAGCCAGTTCGTGCTGCCCTGCCATCTGGCGCACCGCGACAACCTGGTCTTTCGGTTGATTTCTTTTTTCTTCTATCCGCTGCGGTTTGTGGTCACCTTCTTCGAACGCCTCAACCGTTCTGCCGGTCGCGCGTTACAGTTCGCCATTGAACGGATGTACCTGCCATCGCTGCGGTTTGCCCTGGTCAATCGATGGCTCATGACCGCCGGATCCGTGGCCCTGTTGATGTGCGCCGTCGGCTTCATTCGCTCGGGGATTGTCCCCTTCGTCGTCTTTCCCAAGCTGGACAGTACGCTGATCCAAGGGACGGTCACCTTTCCCGACGGGACCCCTGCGGCGATCACGGAAGCAGCTACGCGGCGATTGGTCGATGCGCTGCAACGTGTCAACGACAAGCTGTCGCCCGCTGCCGAGGAACCGTTGTGTGAAGTGGTCTTTTTGAGTGTCGGTCGGGGAGGCGACGGTGCCTTCGGCGAGGCTGCTCCGACGGGCAGCCAGATCGGGAATGTCGACGTCGAACTGGTCGATCCGGCCGATCGCGAAGTCACCAGTCAAATGGTGACCGCGATGTGGCGGGAAGAAGTCGGTGCGATATCCGGCGTCGACACGTTGAAGTTTGGCGAGGTCTCGATGGGGCCCGGCGGAACGCCGATCGAATTCAAAATGCTCGCGCCGGTCGAACAGGTCCAGGACCTGGAGGCGGCGGTCGAAATCTGTAAGCAGAAACTGGCCACCTATCCCGGGGTTTTCGACATTGAAGATAATTCGCGGCCCGGGAAGTGGGAGTACCGCATTCGTGTGAAAGAAAAGGCGCATTCGCTGGGGGTTTCGACGGCGGACATCGCGAATACGATTCGCGCAGCGTACTACGGAGCCGAGGTGATGCGGTTGCAACGCGGCCGGCACGAAGTGAAATTGATGGTTCGCTATCCGGTCGAAGAGCGCCGCTCGCTGGCGGATTTCCACGACATCTACATTCGCACCGCGGATGGGCAAGAACGCCCCCTGACCGAACTCGCCGAGATCAACGTCGTCCGCGGCTACTCGGAAATCAACCGTCTGGAGCAGAAGCGATCGATTACGGTCCGTGCGGACGTCGATGAAGCCCAAGGGAACGCCCGACAGATCGTGCAGGCGTTGCAGGCGGATGTGATGCCCGACGTGCTGCAACAATTCCCGGGGCTTCAGGTGCGTTGGGAGGGGCAGCAGGAACAGACGCAAGAGAGTGTGCAGAGCTTACTCATTGCGTCGCTCGCCGCACTGCTGATCATGTTCGTGCTGCTCACGCTGGAATTCAAAGCCTACGTGCAGCCGGTGATGATCATGGCGATCATTCCGTTCGGGCTGATCGGTGCCGTCCTGGGGCATGCGATCATGGGCCTGCCGTTGACCTTGTTCAGCTTCTTCGGCTTGGTGGCACTCACCGGGGTCGTTGTCAACGATTCCATCGTGCTGGTGGACTTTATCAACCATCGTGTGCGCAAGGGAATTCCGATCGATGAAGCGCTGCTTGATGCCGGAAAACGCCGCTTCCGACCGGTGCTACTGACCTCCGCCACGACGATTGCAGGACTTGCGCCGATTCTGATGGAGTCTTCCTTCCAGGCGCAGGTCCTAATCCCGATGGCAACCAGCCTGAGTTTTGGTTTGATGCTCTCGACGTTGCTGGTTCTGATGCAGGTTCCGGTCTTCTATCGAATCTATTTTGATCTGATCGCTTCCGGAAAGATCTACGTTCCGGCGGCCGATTCCGACGAGCCATCGTCAGTGTCGCCGGTCGAAACGGCATCCGTTTGATTTTCCAGAACGGCGAATGATAATGGGTGGAGCGTGTCGAGCGAGATTCGGACTATGGGTCCGCGGCTCGGACTGCCGTGCCTCTCTCATCTCGCCGTTTTTGGCAAAATCTCCGCCCGAGGATCCCCGTGACTTCCCCGTTACCGAATCGAGTTTTATTGATTGCGGAGGCGGCCAATCCCGAATGGGTCAGTGTGCCGCTGGTGGGCTGGTCGCTCGCCACCGCCCTCTTGCGACGTCTGGACGGCCACTTGGTGACGCAAGTTCGCAACCAAGCAGCCATTGAGCGAACACCGCTTTCCAAGGACACATACACGGCCATCGATTCGGAGCGCGTCGCCAAACTGATGTGGCAACTGGGCTCCTCCTTGAAAGGCGGTTGGGGCAAGGGGTGGACGACCCTGACGGCATTGAGTGCGCCCTCATACTACTATTTCGAACACCTTGTCTGGAAGCAATTTGGCGATGCTATCCGTCGTCACGAATTCGACTTAGTGCACCGGATTACGCCCCTGTCTCCCACGACTCCCAGCCTGCTGGCCGGAAAATGCCGCGCTGCGGGAGTGCCTTTCGTCCTCGGACCACTCAACGGCGGCGTGCCTTGGCCGCAAGCGTTCGATGCGGCGCGGCGTCAGGAAAAGGAATGGCTGTCATACATCCGTGATGGCTACAAATTGCTGCCTGGTTACCGTGGTACCCGCAAGCACGCCGCGGCAATCATCGTTGGATCCTGCGATACCTGGAAGCAAATCCCAACGCAGTATCACTCCAAGTGTGTTTACATTCCCGAGAACGCTGTGGAACCGGCTCGCTTCCCCGAGCAGCGAACGCGGACCGTGACGCGTCCACTGCGGGTTTTGTTTCTCGGTCGGCTTGTGCCCTACAAAGGGGCGGACATGTTGCTGGAAGCGGCGGCTCCTCTGATTCGCTCCGGTGACGTGTGCCTGAAAATCATGGGGGAAGGGCCCCAAATGGGTACACTGCAGCAAATGATTCACCAGGAACAGTTGACGGATCAGGTGCAGTTGACCGGCTGGGTGGATCACGCAGAAATCCAAGAGCACCTGAAAGAGGCCGATCTGTTCGCTTTTCCCAGTGTTCGCGAGTTTGGAGGCGCGGTGGCACTGGAAGCGATGGCGGTTGGATTGGTACCGATGGTGATTCGTTATGGAGGGCTCGGCGAGTTGGTGAACGAAGACACCGGCTTTCTGATTGAGATGGGGGACCGCGCCACGATTGTTTCGCAACTTCGTGAGATGCTGAAGAAGGTGATTCAACAGCCCGAACTGATCGAGCAGAAGGCGGTTGCTGCTCGACAGCGCGTCCAGGCTTCCTTTACCTGGGACGTCAAGGCAGAACAGGTCATCCAGGTTTACGAGTGGGTACTGCAGCAACGTGCGGAAAAGCCCTCGTGGGGTATGCCCTTTCGCGATGCCGCCTGTGCCGTCTGTCATGAATGAGGTTGGCACCGCCCGCAGGCCGTGCTGGAGACGAAACAGAGCCACTCCGGGAGTCCCCGTTGTGTCGAGTGCACGAGAATCATTAGTGGCAGCGCTGACTCGGCTGTATCCCCTTTACAGTGGCTGCGGTACTTTTGCGAATAGCTCTGCCGTCCAGAAACTGGCCGGTGAAAGCTGCCGGCATGCGTGGTGCCCGACCGCGGGCGGGACCCTGTTGGCTCCGTTAGATGATTACGTCGGGCGGGCCGCTTTTTTTGTTGGCGATCTGGATCGTAAGATCACATGGCTCTGCGGGCAAATCGTGCAAGCGGGAGACACCGTCCTCGATATCGGAGCGAACATCGGCTTGGTGACTCTGTGGTTGTCACACCTCGTAGGGCCAGAAGGGCGAGTGCACGCGTTCGAGCCGCAGCCCCCTCTACAGGACATGCTGCAACAATCACTCGAGCGAAATCAGGTTGCCAATGTGACACTGCATCGATTCGCGCTGGGGTGCCAGGCAGGACAAATGGAGCTCTGTATTCCCAATGGCAATGCTGGTTGCGCGTCCCTCGTGCGAGAGAGAACGGAAGCCACTCGAGAGCGAGTTTCTGTGCGTGTGGAGACACTGGATCGAGTCATGCAACAGGAAAGCCCCGAGAGCATCCGGTTGGTAAAAATCGACGTGGAGGGTTTTGAAGAGCAAGTGTTTCAGGGAAGCCAAGAGTTACTGCAACGGATCCGACCAGAAGCGATCCTCTTTGAATTGAATGAACCCGGCGCTATTGCTCCCGCGAGATCAACCGGTCCTGCGTTTACTGCGGGAACACGAGTATGGGTTCTTCGCGATCCCGAAGTGCCTCTTCCGCATGCGCCTGCAAGTGTTTCAACCGGATCGCTGTAATGCATGGCCAGGCCATGATTTCTTGGCGGTCCCATTAGGTGAGCCTTATCAACGCATGGCCCGCAAGTTGCGAGCAGTCGACTGATCATCGGTTGTGTCACCGGATGCTGGCCCATGGCACACGCCATTTCGGTCAACTCCAAAACCGCAGCTCGTGCGTGTCGCACAGATATGCAGCGACCGTGGCGGGCTTTCTTCTGAGTAGGAAGGATGACGAAACGCTACAGGGAAGGGCCACACGCTATCGTGAAGTGTCCGGGTTAGCCGAACCAGCCCTTCTTGTGGAAGGCTTTGAGCCCCTTCTCCTCGTCCTTGTAGATCTCGAACGCCTTGTTCATCTTCGTGATTTTGAAAACTTCCATGATTCCGTCCGGGATACTGCAGAGTTTCAAATCGATGCCCGCTTCGCGGCACTTCTTGCCGAAGATGACCAGTTTTCCCAGCATGGCCGATGACATGAACTGGACGCCGTGAAACGTCAGAAGAATCTTCTTGCTGTCCGCCGCCTCCGTGATCATGCGCAGCATGTCGTCGCCGAGATCCTTGATGACGGATTCGTCTAGAAGTTTGGATTGGCCGAAACCAACGAGCAAAACGTCTTCGACCACCTTGGACTTGAGGTTTGCCATGTTCGGATCCTTGTAACGGTCGTCGAGGGAGTTGGAATTGACCACGCAGGTCCAATGGTTCCGCTCGTTTTCGCGTCGTCTGCTGATTCGCCTCTGGGCTCGATCGGAGCAAACGGGCCGGACGTTAGGCATGTATCCGTCATGGAAGCCCGTGTACTGCGAGCGGTCAACTAAGGGCAGTGTAGCCGAGTGACGCGACGGAGGCCAGCAGCCGGTGATTCTCTCACGCTGCGTGCCGTGCGTGTCGCACGGACATGTATCGTTCGTGGCGCGTGTCTTCCGAGCAAAAAGGGTGACGAGTCACGAGAAGGAAGTGCTACGCGCTGTAGTGAAATATCGTCGTAGTCGTCTAACGGCGTCGGAAACATCCAGGCTCATGTTCCGTCACGGCCAAGAAGGGGTGTACCTGTGACTCTGCCCCGGGGGACGATCGCACATCGTCGGCAGCTCCGGTGCTCGGCGTAGCCGGTGGCACTCAATCCCAAAATCAAGCTGTGACAAAGCACTCGCAAGACACCCGGGGCAACGAGACGCGGCATCAACTCGGACCGTCCGGTTCAGCGTCCTTCGATGTGCTCGGGGCCGTCCTATCCGCAAATCCAACCGTCGAGGTCGTTTCCGCCTTGTTCCTCAGAAAGCCGGGCTCCACCAAGCATCCAATCGGCGAAGCAACGCTTGCACTTGCTCCGGATGCTGCGCCGCGACATCGTGTTCTTCGCGCGGATCCTGCGACAGTTCGAACAGTTGCATCGTCTCCCCAGGCAGTCGGTCGGAGAACGGGGCGATCAGTTTCCAGTTTCCGGCGATGATCCAGCGATACCGCAAACTGGCGGCGGGGTGTTCCAAATCGATCTGGTCGTGGTCGAAGATTTCGCCAAAGACTTCCTCGCGTTGCTGCCGCTGGACCGGATCCAACAGGTCGATCCCCGGCATTTCGGCTGTCGGCTGCAGGCCACAAGCCCGAAGAATCGTCGGTGCCAAGTCGATACTGCTGGCCAATTGCGTTTCGTTACGCTCCGGGCGAATGCGCCCTGGTGCGCGGAGCAGAATTGGCGTACGCACACCGCCTTCATTTGGTGATCGTTTCGACCGTGGGGCGTAGGCCGACCGATCCGGGAGGTTGATCCAGCCGTTGTCCGTCACGTACACCACCAGCGTGTTGTCTCGCAGGTTGTTGTCGTCGAGGAATTCGAGCAGTTGCCCACAGGTCTCATCGAACCAATCGCACATCGCCCAATACTTGGCGATCGGCTGTGAGTCGATCAGCGGTTCGTATTTTTTCAGCAGACGGTCGGGCGGTGTATGCGGGGTGTGCGGCAGGAAGGGGGCATACCAGAGGAAGAACGGCTTCCCGTCGCTGCCGGCTCGGCGCATGAACTCAAAGACCGGTTCCAGGCCTTTCCGGCCGATCGTTAATCCGGCGTCGCCATGTCGCCCGCCGGGATGGGGGAATCCGCGCGTCATTCCGGCTGTGAATCCGCCTCGTTGGAAGCTGCCTTCCCACCACTTGCCCGCTTGGAAGGATACGTATCCCCGTTGGGCCAGCAGTTGCGGGAGTGTCGCAACGTGGTCAATATGCTCGATCATTGCCGCTCGCTGGGCGCGGCCTTCCTGAACTGCGGCCTGTGCTGCGCCAGTTCGTTGTCGAGCGGCGGCCGGGTCGTTGCCGGCGAGTTTGTGCTGGTGAGGATACAGGCCGGTAATGATACTGGCCAAGCTTGGGCGGCAGAGACTGCTGGGCACATAGCCGCGGGTGAAGGTAAGACTTTGCTCTGCCAGTCGGTCGAGATTGGGGGTCTGAATGGATGGATGCCCCATGAATCCGTAGTCGGTCCATGCCTGATCATCCGAAACGATCAGGACCACATTCAAGGGCTTGACGCTTTCTTCCTCGGCCGCGATCAGGGGGCTCACGGCGTGTAGGATCAGGAAGATGACCCACAACGGGAAAGACCGGTGCACTGCGTTGTCCTCCGTCAGTCCAGTATCAAATCGAGTGGCGAATCGTCCTCGGCCAGGCGTTCAAAGAACAGGTCACGATCCAGCAAGCGTTGCTCAGTCGACGACAGGGACGGGCGATCGGATCGGGCAAAAACGGCGTTCGCTGCTTCCTGTTCATAGTGTCCCGCCTGAAAAGCGAGAACCATGTCTTGGGAATCGAACTCGCCGTCGCCATTCCAATCGCCTTCCTCGAAGGTCGAGTTGTTGGGAATGCCGTCTTCGTATTCCCCGGCCTGGAAGACGGCGACCATGTCACTGGAATCAAAGAGTCCGTCACCGTTTGCATCGCCCGGAATCCGAACATCGCCGGCGCTGCCGGGACTGCCGCCGGTCGTTACGCTGGGCCGCCAACTGGACGCTTGGCCCCATAGACTGATGTCGCTCGGATAGGGCGTGACAAGCTCCAGCGAAGGTCCGGTGCCGTCGGTGGAGCGATGCCAGTCATCGAGGTAGGAAAACTGCTGGACGAGGAATCCGTCGCCCAGCAGGGTGATCTGTTCGCCACCGTTATCCAGGCCGCCTTGCCACTGGCCGGCGATTGGCAGATCCGTTCCGTAGCGGAACTGAAAGGCATCCTGATCTTCGACAACCACTACGCGTTGGCCGGGCAGCAACTGTTGAATCTCTCCGGTCGAGAATCGGAATTCGATTCCTTGGCTCTGTCCCTGGACATCCACTCGCACCAGTTCCGCGCCGGCCAGATCCAGCGTCTGGTCGCTAAGATTGACCAACTCCAAGAACTCGAAGTCATTGTCCTCATTGAAGCCGGCCTGAACCTCCTCGGCTGATGGGTCGGCTGGATGGTAGTGGATTTCACTGATCCGCAGTGCGTCAATCAGCGGAGAGGTCGTGGCGGCGGTGGCCGTGAATTGCAGCGGCTCGGACCAGTGACTCCACCGTCCCGAGTCGTCTTGCATTCGCACTCGGGCTCGGTACGAATGGCCGGCTTGGACAGCGGCTGCCGGTGGGGCGATCTCTCGGTTGAATTCGGTCCGTTCGCCGGATTCCCAACTTGCATTCCATTCCAGTTTCAACTTTTCGGTAGGGTCGAAACTCGGGGCCGCAGGGTCGGTGATTTCTGCGACCCGCCACTCCATCGCCTGGAACGTGTCGTTCCCTTGCGGGTCGGCGAAGGGGGACGTGCGGAAGCGGAGTCCGTCGGCGCGGAAATCCTCGGCACCAACGTAGGCGATCGTCGGCGTGGCCGGTAGTTCGTCGTCTTCGCCTCGCAATCCCTGGAGACGGTCCAGGTGTGCTGCCCGCCCACCCGCACTCACGCCACCTCCGGGCCAACTGCCGCCGACAAAGGCGAAGTTCTGCATGTCTTGGACGAGCGCATCGATGCCTCGAGTCCCCTGGCCGCTCAGGCCGGCATAGCTGCCTGCCGAACTGGGCGCCGATTTCCAACGGTCCAGGTCAGCCTGCTCCATCGGCTTCAAGATCGCGGCGAACTGTTCCACCAGCGGATTCATCTGATCGGGTTGCCACAGCAAGTCGCGGATTTCGCGCACCGTGTTGTAGTATTCCGGCCACAACTCGGGTGTCGATTGGCTGTCGGCACCGCCTCCACTGGCCGGAAAGATCGAGTTGTAAACGACGTCGTGTCCGTTGTTCCAGGTGGGGCCCCAACTCGCGTCCGTGTCCCAAGGCAGAATCCACAACTTACCCAGGTTGTCGTTCTCCGGCCGGTAATCGGGCTCGAAGTAGTACACCATGTTCTTGTTGGCATCCGGCCACATATCGTAATGCCGGATCGCTTCACTCAACGAATGGTACAGGAACCATTTGTCGAGCTTCACGTGCGCGTCGATGTACTCGGCCGTACTCATGCCGCGCAAATACCGCTCGATCTCATCGTGGTCGGAACCGTCGTTGACCGCGTAAGGCGCTTGATACCGTTGCTGCTGCAGCGGATCGCGAGTTTGGTTGATCAGCTTGTACAGGTTTCCATGTTCCAGTCCCTGGTGGTCCAGGAACCGCAGATCGTACGTTTCCACGACGAAATTGAAGCCCCAGAAATCGCCGTGCCACTGATCGGGCGCCTCTTCTGCTCCGTCGACCACGCGGAAATGGACCCACAGAGTGTCCGCGGCTGGCACACCGATCTGATTGAACAGATACATGTTGACCGCTTCGTTCAGGCTGTAGGTCATCGTCTGCCGGTTGTCGAACATCTTGCCGGTCGTCAGGGTACGCCATTTCTGCGGGAACGCCTCCCCGTCCTGATTGTGCGCCTGAAAGTACTCGCCATCGTTGAAGCGGAACCGCATGCTGCGTTTGCCGCGCAGATGATAGCGTCCGTTCGCCCCACGAAGTCGCATGTTGATGTTGTCGTAGACGATGCCGTCGTAGACGAAGGCGGCCGGCCAGTTGTAAGCGAAGCGCGCTTGGGTGCCCTGTGCGATCTGGTCGGAGCCGTTGTAGGCCATCATCTCGCTGACATCGTCGGCTCGCGCAATCAGGTGGTAGACCGGGATCGTCTGCAAAGTCTCTGCGGAGTGGCCGTTGTAGTCGGGGACACCGTCGTACACGAAGTAAGCGAAGTTTCGCGATTCGTCCTCCGCGTAGGGCACGGTGACCGCATCCTCCAACGTGTCCCGTACCGTAATCTGGTAACGCATCAAGGTCCGGTGTTGTTGACCGGGCAGCACCGCCGTGTACACTCCATCGGCCGCCAACAGATCAGCGCCAGTGCCGTCATCGACCATCGTAATCGTCGTCCAATTGGCCGGATCGGTGTACTCCGGATTCACCGTGCGAGGCGAGTCGGGGTTTCGTCGCAGATCGCGCAGCGGCAGCGGCAACAGCGCGGGGACGAAGGCGCCCGGCAGAACGATCTGATAGTGCAACTCGACCGCCGCGACGCCATTCGGATCGGTGACTTTCGCCGTGACCGTCGTCGGTTCTCCGGAAGCCGGCTGTTGGGGACTATGACCGACCTGGCGGATCTGGGGTGGGGCGTTTGCGGCCAAGACGCTGTTCGGTGCCCCGGGTGTAGGGACGAGGGCCGATCGCCAGCTGCCTCCAAGGCTGTTATCCAACGCGGGATGAATCAGTTCCATCGACGGGCCATCGCCACCGGCGGCGACGGGCCAGGGAAAGCCCTGGCGATAGTCGACCAGGTCGACACGGCTCCCCGTCGCATCCCGCAACTCGACATCTTCACCATCACTTGACAAACGTCCGATCCAGGGCCCCAACGATTCGACACCGAACTGCTGCTGCAGAGTGTCCGGGTCTTGTGCCAAGACCAGATACTCGCCGGGCTGCAGGACGGTGCCGGTTGGAATCACGTAGGAGACGCCACTCGAGAAATACCAGTTCGACAGGTCGACCGGCTCGAAACCCAAATGGAACAGCTCGATGAACTCCGCAGGGATGGTGTTCTCCGGCGGGTCATAGTGGACTTCGTTGATCACGATCTGTTCGGTTGGATCCGCCACCACCAGTGTCACTGCGACCGGCGTGGAGGCGAGCTGTCCGTCCGAAACTTCGTACCGAAAATCGTCCGTACCGATGAAACCGGCTTCCGGGAGATACGTGAATCCGCCGGATGTCGCAAAGGTGAGAGTCCCGTGTCGCGGGGAAGTGAGTTGTCGGGCCGTGATCCCCGGGCTGTCGACGTCCAGGTCATTCTTCAGCACGCCTGCTTCGCTCGTGACTTCCAACGCTTGCCCGGCAAAAGTGGTGTACAGGTCGCCCCGGCCGATCGGCGGATCGTTGACCGATTCGATGTTCAGCGATACGGTGGCCGTGCGTTGGGAAAGATCGATCGTGTCAGACAGTTGATACGTGAAGCGGTCCTGACCGAAGAAATCCGGGTTAGGTCGGTATTCGAAGGCCCCGTCTTCCTGGAAGGTCAGCTCGCCGTGCTCCGGCAGCGCAACGATCGTGGCGGTCATCGGATTGTTTTCAGCGTCCGAGTCGTTACCTTGCACGCCATCAGCAGCGTCGATCAGCAAGGCAACGTCTTCCGGTGTGGAGTACTCGTCGTCGACCGCTTGCGGAGGTGTGTTGACGATCAGTGTCACGGTCTGAGGGTTGGAGGCTCCCGTGCCGTCGAGAATTCGGTAGGTGAAGCTCGTCTGTCCACTAAAGCCCAACGGGTCATACTCGAACGCGCCGCTGGGGTACATCGTCACTGGGCCGCTGGCGGCGTTGTCCACGAGTTCGGCGGTCAGCGGTACTTGATCGGGATTCTGATCATTCGCCAGCACGCCTTCCTGTTCGTTTACCGAGAGAACCTGGCCCGCCAATGTCTTGTACGTGTCCGCCATTGGGATGGCCGGATCGTACTGGGGTTCGACGAGAATCGTGACCGAGGCCGGATCGGATGCTTGAGGATCCAAGGCCACGTAGGTGAAGTGGTCTTCGCCAAAGAAATTTGGGTCCGGATCATACACGAAGGACCCGTCCGCGTTCAGGTTCAACGTGCCGTGCTGGGTGCTTTGCACGACGGCGGCGGAAAGCGGATCGCCTTCGGGGTCGGTGTCGTTTTGCAGCAAACCGTTGGAGGAGTTGACGATCAGAAAGATCGCGTCTTCCACCACCGAATACTCGTCGGCGACCGCCGTTGGTGCCAGATTGTTGTAATAGGTGATCAGTTCTTCGCGGACTTGATGCCATTGCGCCGTATCCAGAGCGCCATCGAAGAGGCGGACTTCGGCCAGATCGCCGGTGTAGCCGCCGCCTCCGCTGAGCAGTTGGCCGAAAGCAATGTCCGTATTGGAACGGGCTGCACCGCTCGCGTCGGACGCCGTGACGGGGGGCAGATCATCCACATACAGGGAGATGGTGGAACCTTGCCGCTGAAGCGCAGCGATGTGCAATTGTCCATCATTCAGGCCGGTGGCGGTGGAATAGACGTTCGTGGTCGGCTGTCCGAATCCGTTGCCCAGTCCGGCTCCCACCTGCCCGTTCTGATTCAAAACCAGGCCCCAGTCGTAACCGAAGCTGAGGTTGTCAGCATCGACCAGCCCGGTTCCGCGGAACCAATCGCCCGTCTCGCCCTGCAGCAAGGAGGAGGAGCTGGCAAACACGACGACGACGGTAAAGTCGTCCGCCTTGTTGATCGGATTGTCCGTGATGCGGATCTTCAGGCTGTCGAGGCCATTGGCGTCGCTGGCATCGAAGCGAACGACCGACCGTCCACTCCATTGGCCGGTGACCAGCGTCGGACTGCCACGCAGCGATGCAGCGGGGATTTGTGCGATGGCGTCCGGCCAAACGTCAACCTCCGCCTGGTCCTCCATCGTGCCCCGAAGATCTTCCGCTCGCCAATGGCCGACCAGATCGCCTGCCAACAACCGTCGCGTTTCCAGTCGCTCGAGACGGGAGGCGTGCCGCCGGATTTTTCGCATCGGGGAAGGACGTTGCGCGATTCGTCGGGCGGGCATGAGGGGTCCTGTTCGTTGATAGGGCGGAAACGCTGTTTTTCAGAGTGCGGGACTCGGTTTCGCTTCCGGTAAGGGGGCCATGAGCAGCAAGCGTTAGTTGTCTTCCATCCATTGCCATGCGAGTGGATCGTCGGCGTCCTCCAGCAGGTCCATCCGGCTTAATAGCAGGTCGGTTGCGTCTTCGCGTTCCCACAATTGTTCTTGAACGATGGAGGAACGCGCCGCCTGCGCGGCGGCCGTCATATACGTTCCGGCCTGGAAAGCGAAGACAATGTCCAGCGAGTCGAAATCGCCGTCGCCGTTCCAATCGCCTTCGGCGAAGGTGGAGTTTCCAGGGTCCTCGTCTTCGTATTCGCCGATGGTGAATACCGCCACGAAGTCGGCTGAGTCAAAGCGGCCGTCGCCGTTGGAGTCACCCGGAATGCGCGGTTGGCTGCCCATCGGTTCCAGGGGACCCACCGGCCACGGAGCTGGAACGCCAGCCGTCCGCGAGATTCCAGGTCGAAAGATCGGCCGTCGGATCGACAATCTCCAACGAGAACCCCTCGCCGTCTGTCTGCTCGTACCAGCGATCGTCATACGTAAACTGCTGCAGCAGCTCCGGGCCGCTCCAAAGCGAGATCTGCTCTCCGCCGTTGGACAATTGGCCGGTCCATGTGCCGGCCACCGGTAACTCCCGACCGTATCGCAACTCGAAGGCTGCGACGTCTTCGACAACCAGAACCCGCTCGCCCGGAGCAAGTTCTGTCCGCTCGCTGTCGGCGAAGCGGAAGTCGACGCCCTCTGCTCCTTCGTTGGTGATCACCCGGCGGAATGCGACGTCCGACAGGTCGATCCTCTGCGGACCGATATTCACCAACTCGATGAACTCAAAATCGTCCGCGTCCACGAACCCGGCGGCCCGTTCGGCTTCCGAGGGATTACTCGGATGATAGTGCACCTCCGACACCCGAAGATTCGCGTTGGTGGCCGGTACGGTGTCCACGAGAAAAGACGCTTCATCCAGCGCGGACCAGGAACCGTTGTCCCACACACGCAGTTGCACCGTGCTACTCTCGGCCAGCGAGAACGGTTCGGCATAACGGATCGCGTGGGGATGGATCGTGCCGCCGATCTGGCGCGGGTCGGTACCGTCGAGGGTGTAGTAGATTTCCCCTTGTTCGGCCGTCAGCGCAATCCGAAAATCGCCGGCGATCGAACCGCCCCGCTGATTGAACTGAGCCACCTCGACGTCCGGATATAGGCTCAAGTTGCGGAAGCGCCTGACGAGGAATTCCGATCGTCGCGGAAACCATCCCTCTAGGATTCTGTCCAATTCACGTTGCCAATCGACGTCGCGCGTGTAGGGTGTCGCACGATGCTGATCGCCCCAGCGCGCTGATTCGGCCAGCAGCGCGTCGTAGATCTGTTCGGTCCAGGCCACGTACCGAGCCGCCGGAACATTCCGCTCCGGGTGTTCCGGATCCCAATCGGGATGCTCCGGATCGACGTACAAGGCTCCGCCCGGCGAAAAATGTTTCTGCACGCGGTCGCCAAAGAGGACTTGGAATTCGTCACTGGTCCGCAAGAACTGAAACGGCGATGCGACGCCTCGGTTGTCCGAGATGTTGTCGCCGGTCACGCTGCTGCGCAGAAACAGTGACCATTCCGCATCCCACATGAAAAACTGAAATCCGGCGCTGTCCGGACTGTTTTCACGCCCGACATAGTAATTCTTGAACGGCCAGTCGCGATTGTCTCCGTAGTAGTTCACGATCAAGTAGTCGATCATGTTCTCCAAGTCCAGATAGCTTTCCCATTCCGGGTTGTCCGTGCCGTCGGGATTCAAGCCTTGGAGTTGCATCAGGGCAGCCGTCTTCGCCTCCTGCGTGTCGGCTCGCTGAACATCGCGTGCCAGGTCCAGCATGTCGCGCCATGCTCTCTGGGTACGCGCGCTGCGGAATCGGTCGCCGTCGGCGTTGATGGGGGAACCGGAGTTGATTCCGTCCCAGTCGTATCGCTCCGTATCGTAATACGCGGAGGCGAAGGATTGATCGGGGCGTTCGACGAGGTTGTACATTCCCCAATAAAACCCGTTGATGTAGACGTGCACGGGCGTGCCATGCGACGCGGGCTGGCCCATCGCCAGTTGGGTCCGCCGCAGAAATTCATCGCGCGCGTACTGTGGCTGACTGCCCGCACCGCTCCACTGCCATCCGTCGTTCGATTCCATCCGCAACGTCAACGTATTGAATTCATCCGTCGCACCGGAGCCAAACAGCGGATAGTTCAGCGTGGCGGGGCCGTACTTTGTCTTAAAGACGAGCCGCAGCGAGTTTTTCTTGGTCAGACCGAAGTCGCGGAAGGCACCGCCCTGAATGCGAATTCCGGCGTCGATCTGGAATCCCTCCCGACCATCCGGGTGCACCAGCTCGACCGACGTCGGACGCTCCCAATTCTCTCCGGTGCCCTGCGGGTTGCTGTAGATCCCTTGCGTGCCGAACATGTCCTCGACGTTCATCACGATCGACAACGTTGGAATCGCCAACAAGGAGTCCTGGATTGCTTGTTCGGCCTGATCTTGCGGCATGCTCGGATCGCCCGCGATCCGCGGGAACTGACTCGGATCGTCCAGGCCGTAATCCGGCGAGGTACCGCGCCAACTGCTAGGGAACCCGGCGGTGCGCGTGGATGCGTTCGTTTGCTGGACGACATCCTGTACAAAGAAGTAGGAATGCGTATCAACGTTGGTTGGAACCAATCCGTCGCGAAGTGCGATCGCCCGCAGCGTTGTGGTTCGATCGATTGTCAAGGGACCGGCATACACTTGGCCGTGCGTTTCACTGGGGAACGATCCGTCGGTCGTGTAACGGATGACCGCGTCGGGCGTCGCGGTGGTAATCGTTACCTCGAACGGATCGCGAAAAAAGCCCCGATCGACACTAAATCGCGTGTCAGCGACCAAACCCGTCCGTTGCTCTGCGTTCGGACCACCGGGTGTGGGCTCCAGAAAATAACCTGGCCGGCTGGGGTCGCCATCGACCAATCCGTAGCTAATGTCCGTTCGTTGGAGCGGATATTCCTGGCCGAAGGCATGGACGACGCGACCGTCCCCGGCTGTCAACGCCAAGTAACCAGGAGAGGCAGAAAGCTGGAAGTTGGTATGCAGCCAACCTTGCTCGTCGAGTAACGGATCCTCTTGATCCTGCCCCGAGGCGAATACGACCAGCGTTTCATGGGGGCCGATTTGCGTTCCGGCCGGAAAGGACCATTTCTGTGGCTGGTCCACGTCGTCCGTCAGGTACAGGTCTCCCAGATCCAAGGCGCTGTCCAGCAGATTCTGCAACTCAATCCAGTCGGGTGAGAATGTTTCGCCTTCGAACTCGTCATCGGGTGTGAAACGCAAGTGCGTTTCGATCGTCTGGGAGTTGGATGCCATGAACTCGCTGATGATCAGCGGCTGGTCGGTAATCTGCAGCGTGACGACGGTGTCCTGCGAAACACTCTGCCAATCGCTGGCTTGGTATCGGAACTGATCCGTTCCCAGAAAACCAGGATCGGGCTGATATCGGAAGGAACCATCGGAAGCAAGCGAAAGCTGCCCGTGTTCCGGTAAGGAATGAACGACCGCCTGCAACTGGAGGTCATCCACGTCGGTATCGTTGGCCAGGAGGCCTTTGGCGGGTTCAACCGACAAGGGCTGGTCCGGCTGGCCGAAGTAGCCATCCGGCTCGCGCGATGGGGGGATCATTCTCCGGTGTGATTTGGATCGCAACAGAAACCGGTTCGGAGCTGGCAATTCCGTCGGATATCCGATACCGGAACAGGTCGGCTCCGAAAAAGTCTGTGCCCGGCTCGTAGCGAAAGGAACCATCGGGCTGCAACGTGAGTGATCCGTGTGACGGAGACGCGTCCAGTTCCACCATTAATCGGTCGCCGTCCGGATCGCGATCGTTGGCAAGAACTCCGTCCGGGGCTGTTCGCGCCAGGATCGTATCCTCCACGATCGTGTACGCATCGGCCGTAGCAATCGGCGGCGTGTTGATCACCAACGTGACCTCGGCGGGCTCGGAAACCATGCTTCCATCGTCAACGCGGTAGCGGAACGTCGCAACGCCTGCGTTGCCCTGCGGGTCGTACTCGAACGAGCCGTCCTCCGACAGTGTCAGCCGGCCGGGAGTGGAATCCTGATCCAGGATCACCCGCAGCGGGCCGCCGTCCATGTTTTGATCGTTCGCCAGAACTCCATCGGGTGCGGTAATCCGCAAGACGTCGATCGGCAATCCTTGGTACTCGTCGGACGCGAGTTCCACCGGATCGTACGTCGGACGGATTTCCAACGTGACGGTCGCCGGCTCCAGTGCGCTACGGTGGTCGAAGGTGATGTATTGGAATTCATCCGTGCCGAAATAGTCCGGCGCAGGGACATAAGCGAACGAGCCGTTCGGTTGCATGGTGAGCTCACCGTGAACGGGTTCGCTGATCAGGACAGCGGATAGCGGATCTTCGTCCGCGTCCGTGTCGTTGGCCAACACACCGGCGGAAGGCGGAATCAACAAGGCCCGGTCTTCCTCCGTCTCGTAGCGATCGGGTACGGAAATGGGGGGGCGATTCGAGTAGTACGTGAAGATCTCGGATGTGATCTGACTGACTTCCGTCGGCGTCAGCGATCCGTCATAGAATCGAACCTCACCGATGTCACCCGGATAGTCACCTTCGCCGACTAATAGCGATCCGATCGCGATTCCCCGGTTGGCCAGTGGGGATTCGGACACGTCATTCCGCGAGACGGGTGCCCCACCGTCGACGTATAAAGCCATCGTTTGCTGCTCACGAGTGAGCGCGACGACATGCAACTGGCCGTCGTTCAGGCTGTCGACCGAGGAGTACAGGTTCGACGGGGCTCGAGTGAGGCCATTGCCCAAACCGGCCGCGGCTTGCCCGGATGCGTTCAGACTGATGCCCCAGCCCATCGACCAACCCAACTGGTTGGCGTCGACCAGCCCCGTGTTTTGAAACCAATCCCCTGTGCCACCCGTCAGGTCGGAGGAAGATGTGACGAACGCCACCAGCGCCGAGAAATCAGTCGCCCCCGCCATCGGGTTGAACGCAGGCCGGACGGAGAGCCCGTCGCCCCCGTCAGCTTCCGCAAATCGCACCATCGCCCGACCGCCCAGCCGGTCCGTCACAAGTTGTGGTGTCCCATCCCCTCGAGTGGCCGGGATATCGGCCACCTGATCGGTCCACTCGTCAACGATCGCTTCATCGCCCAACGCGACCAGATCGTCCGCTCGCCAATGGGCCAACAGGTCACCCGCCAGTAGTTGCCGAGGCTCCAAATGTTCCAACTTGCCCAGACGCCGCCCCGCGCCATCAGTACGGACGGCAGTCAATCGACGCTTCCGCTGCAGTCGCCTCATGCACCACCTTGGATTAAATTGAGTCGCTCGAATTCTAAGCAAAATCGTCTGAGGGAAGGAGGTCGGAGAAAGGACGTTGAAGCCGACCGCGAACGGATCGAAAGGCCTGAGTCGCTTAGGAAACCACCAGTACTCCAGGTTCGTGATTTCGCCCAAACAACCCTCAAATCTACTCGGGATGGTGAAAAAACGCCAGCTTTTTCATGCTCTTGAGCCGGTTTGCGAAGGCTGATGGAAAGGAGGGAGAGGACCTGGGTGGAGGAGCGACGGGAGGAGAGTAGGGAACGCGGAAATGGCGGATGTCGCGGATGAACGCGGATAAGACAGCCGGTGAGGACACGGGGTGAGGACACGAGGTGAGGACACGAGGTGAGGACACGAGGTGAGGACACGGGGTGAGGACACGGGGTGAGGACACGGGGTGAGGACACGAGGTGAGGACACGAGGTGAGGACACGGGGTGAGGACACGAGGTGAGGACACGAGGTGAGGACACGAGGGCATCGGCGTTCCGCTTGGAAGCGTGACGGTCGTCGCTGGGTGCGATTCCAGTCAATCCTCCCTCTGATCCGCGTTCATCCGCGACATCCGCCATTTCCGCGTTCCCCCCTCTTCACATCCGCCGATCGTGACATTGCCAAAGCGTCTGCGGTTGGGAACAATGGCCAAGCTTCCCCCGGTCGAGACCACCAAAACGCTGACTCGAAAAGGAACACCCTCCGTGTTGATCAAGCGCAACTCGACGCGTCCTGTTCGCATCGGCACGATCACGATCGGAGCAGGTCGTCCGATTGCGGTCCAGAGCATGACCGCCACGCACACGCAGGATGTCCAAGCGACGGTCCAGCAGATCCTCGCTTTAGAGCAGGCGGATGCGGACGTTGTCCGAATCGCCGTCGATAGTCGCCGTGACGCAGAAGCCCTGGCCGAAATCCGCCAACAGACGAGTGCCAATCTCTCGGTGGACCTCCAGGAAAACTACCGCCTGGCGGAGCAGGTGGCACCTCACGTCGACAAGGTGCGCTACAACCCGGGCCACCTCTATCACCACGAGACGAGTAAACCTTGGCAGGACAAAGTGAAATACCTGGTCGACGTTGCCGCTCAACACGACTGTGCGATGCGGGTCGGGGTCAATTGTGGTAGCGTCGATCCCGCGCAGCGAGCACAGTTCCCCGCAGATGATTCGATATCTCCGATGCTCCAAAGCGCCGGTGACCACTGCGAACTGTTGGATTCGCTCGGATTCACCCGGTATTGCGTGTCATTGAAGGATTCCGACCCGCGCAAGGTGATCGAAGTCAATCAGCGATTCGCCGCGCAGTGGCCCGAGATTCCTCTGCACCTGGGTGTGACCGAGGCCGGTCTACCGCCCGATGGGATCATCAAAACGCGGATCGCCTTCGAGCAACTGATCAGCCAGGGAATCGGCGACACGATTCGCGTGTCCCTGACCGTTCCCAACTCGCGGAAACCCGAAGAGATCCAAGCCGGAAGACAGATCCTGGCCGATATTGCCGCCGGGCGCGTGCGATCCGTCGTCGACTTCGGGACCGATTCGCTGAATATCATCTCCTGCCCCAGTTGCTCACGCGTCGAAAATGAAGCCTTCACCGAACTGGCCGCGCAGGTCAAGGAAATGACGCGGTACGCGCAACCGCATGCGATCACCATCGCCGTGATGGGCTGCCGCGTGAATGGCCCCGGCGAAACAGATGACGCCGACCTGGGGCTGTGGTGTGGCCCCAACTTCGTGAATCTGAAACGGGGCCCGGAGTCGTTGGGAGCCTACCCCTATGACCAAATCCTCGATCGACTGAAGAAGCGCACTGGATGAATTGATCGCCCAGCGCGACGGTGGTTGAAGGGGTAGCAGTCTTGGTTGAGAGCTTTCGTAGACGGTCTGGAAGACCGTCATACGGGACAGTCTGGGAAGACTGTCCCACTCGGTTGGGGAAGACTGCTGCGCTCGGTTGGGGAGTGTGCCCGTGGCAACCGAACGAGAAACGGCCTTTCGGAGTTCACCGAAAGGCCGTTTGGGTTACGGACTGGTTGTGAGTGATCAGTCTAACCGCGACGGCGGGCTAGGCCCAACAAACCGGCGAGACTCAGCAGAGCCAGCATGAGGCTGCTCGGTTCGGGAACGGCTTGCACCGCTCCGGGGAACGCGCCGATCTCGTAGCCACCGTCGATAAACGCCGCCACGAAGTCGCCCGAGTCAAACACCAGGTCGGCGTTCCAGTCGCCTTGTGCCCAACCGGCGGCTTCGCCCGTCTCGTACAAACCTTCCACGAACACCGCCACGAAGTCGCCGGAGTCAAACAAGCCGTTCAGGTCAGCATCGCCCACCCAGGTGCTCTTCAAGTCGTGCAGCCAGAAGATGCGATCGTCGCCATTGACCAGTCCATCCCCGGTCAGGTCGAACGCGGGCGGATCCTGCCCGCCGTCGATCTCAATCGCCTGCAAATCCAGGTCTTCGGCGTCCAGTTCGCCATTGCCGTTGTAGTCACCGGTGATGCCTTCCACGCCCATCGCGGCATTCATCTGCGCCTGAAGCTCCAATGGTGTCAGGGCGCAATCCCACACGGCAATGTTGGCCATCGAACCGTAGAACTGGTTGCCGGCATCATCCCAGATGCCGCCGCCACCAATATTGAAGGGGAAATCGTTGTCGGCGCCGTAGGTGCCGACCGTGGTTCCCAGGGGATCCCCGCCCGCTGCGACCTCTTCGCCATCGATGTACAGTCGCAGTTCTTCTCCATCGCCCACGGCGACCACATGGAACCACTCTTCCGCTTCAATGGCGTGCGTGAAGTTCAGATTGTCGGAACGCCTCCCGCCCAGATCTGGAGCGTGTCGGGGTCGATGAAGCCAAACTCAATCACGTCGTTCTGGCCAAACAGGCCCACGCGGGTCGTGTCAATCAAGTCTCTTCGTACTTGACCCAACCGCCGATCGAAAATTCCGTGCGGTTGTTCAGAGGTCTGGCATCCACGCCGACATACGACGGATCATCAGGACCGACCTCCAACGCCAGATTGTCCTCGCCCATGCCAGGAAAATCGGGGCCGTCCACGCCCTGATTTCCGCTGTAGTACGTACCGACTAGATCTTCGCCCGCGACGCCCGCGTTGGCGGCGACAGTCCCGGAAGTCTCATTCAGCGGCCAGTAGCCGAGCGGATTGGTGGCCAGTACGGCGTCGGTGAAGTTGCCACCGGCTTGGTTCGCCGCGTCCCACATGCTTTGGATCTGCACGTCGGTCAGGGCAACATCCCACATCGCGATTTCATCCACCGTCCCGGTGAATTGGTTTCCGGTTGCGTCGAAGATTCCCCCACCACCAATGTTAAAGGTGTAAGTGGAGGCACCGTACCCCGCACTTCCCGGCAACGCCGATCCGCCCACCGCCACCTGTTCGCCATTCACATAGAACTGCACGTTCTGACCGGTGCCAACCAAGCCGACGTGGTACCACGCTTCATCCAGGAACTCGCCATCGGGAAGGGTATATGAGAGAGCGCCCGTGTTGGGGAACCAGACGTTCATCTGATCGCCGGGATTGAGCCCGAATTCGATCGAGTCGTTCTGCCCGAACAGACCGGTTCGAGCGGCTTGCGGCGTGTCGGACTTGATCCAACCGGTCATCGTGAACCTGGACAGATTCTCGATCGGCGAGTCAAAGACCTGGACATACTGGTCCACGTCTTCCATGCCATACGCCAAGTTGTCCGGACCCATACCGGTCAACTCGGTACCGTCCACCAACTGGTCCGGGCCGGGGACGCCTTGCGCCCATCGTAGTACTCGCCGTTGAAGTCGCTGCCGGCCGTGCCCAGATTGGGCGCTTCGTCATCCGCCGTCTCATTCAGACGCCAGTATCCGATCGGATTTTGCGAGAGGATCGTGGTTGGGTAATCCGCGCTGGCCGAGGCGCATAGAACGGCCACCATCAGGCCGCTCAGGCCGAGGAACCGATTCGCGTTCCAAAATCTGAACATCATCTCCCCCTACTTCGTCTTTGCCTTCGTGTTGCGAAATCGCGATGACTGCCGGCATAACCTCGCCAGAGCATCCAAACCAACCTGTCATTCTAAGTGGTCGACGATCGAGCACAAGGATTTGGGAGGCGGCGGGGAGAATTTGGGAGCACATTCCCTTCTACTTCCCGAAGATCACGCCTTCCTCGGTCGAATGAAACTGCAGTTTGGCGAGCACGCGCTGCGCCGCTTCGCGGCGCTGCAGCACCTGAGCCTGAATGAGTGTGATGCCGGAGTTCTGCAGTTGCCGCAAGGATTCGCCCAGCAGGAATTCCCCCAGGCCTTGGCCACGCTGGGTTTTCAACAGTCGAAAACTAATCATGCCCATGGCGTTGGCGTGGCGGCGTGTGGAGAGCGGCCCCATGTCCCAGAAGGTCGTTTCGCCGATCACCGCTCCATCCTCCTTCGCCTGGAGGACGAAGCGAATCCGGTCGGATGGTCCAAAGATGCAAGCGTCCCACCAGGTAGAAGACTCCGGATTCACCTGCGCCAGCACCTGAAACTGTCGTCCATGTTGCCGCTGGAGACGGTTGATCGATGGCCGGAAATTCGCTAGGTCTCGTTCGAAGACCAAGCAGCGGCCGACCTCGACGTAGCCCGTTCGTAGATACAGTTCCTGAGAACTATCACCGTCGACGAGAATCCCAGGCATATCACTGCCGCCGTACAGACCGAGGTAAAACGGGCACAGCGGATAATGGGCGCCGGCGCGCAGTTCCAAGGCACCGCGACCTTGCAGGTAGCTTTCACAACGTTGCAAGAGTTCCTGCTGCAGAACCGCCTCCTCGGCGTGGGGCTCGGTGACGACCAAGCAGATGACGCCGACGTCCGTGGACAGTTGATCGTTCGTCCGGTTGGGGCCAAACCCGGCGTGTGCGAAGCCGACCGGCCGTCCATCATCGACCGCCACGATCAAGCCATTTCGGTCGAAGTAGGGTTTGGAAAGGACGAACATTTCCAACAACGAGACCGACAACGGCTGCATCATCCCGGGCCGATCCGGTCGGCTTTGCCAGACGCGGACCAGTTCCGGTGGGTCGCTGTTGAGAAACGAACGGTACTCAATCAACGGATCAATCGTCCTTTCCATGGCGGACGTTACAGGTCTGCTTTCCGAACAAGGATCCTGTCGCCGTCCATCTTCAGTTCGATCGTCGAGTGCCGTAGGGCCGGTGTGATCTGGTGCTGGCCGTCGCGAACGTCGAACTGCCACCCATGCCAGGGGCACGTGACGACGTGGCCCGTGAGGGTCCCTTTCGCTAGCGGGCCCCCCTGGTGCGGGCAGACACCGTCCAGCGCGAAGAACTGGCCATCGACGTGGAACAGCGCGATCACGCGTCCCTGAACGATCAATTCTCGTCCTTCACCCGGCGGACATTCGTTGCAGCGGGCAATGCAAATATATTCACTCATGACTGGTTTGTCTTCGGATTCCGCTCGATTCGGTGCGGAGCCGGTGCCGACCTTCCCGCCGGGGCATCGCGCCGCACGGGCCTTCGCTGCCGTGCCGGTTTACTTTTCCAACGGCGGTGCAGCCACCAGTATTGCCCCGGGTCCCGTCGAATCATCTGCTCCAGGTAATCACTGTACCATTGGGTCAGCTCCTTGACGCCGGAGCTCTCGTCCGTTTCGGGATCGAATATCGCGGTGACGCCCAACTCGAACCGCATGGGCTGATCGAGCCGTCGGCAGTAGGAGAGCATCATCGGTGCCCGATTGACGAGCGAGAAGAGGGCGACCGCCTTGTGACAGGATGCCGGGCGGCCAAAGAACTGTACCCAACAGCCCTTGGGGCCGGCCGCCTGATCGCCGAGCAGCATCAGCGTGCCGCCCTCATGCAGCAGCGCGTCAATCTGTTGCGCACTGCCTCGTTTGGGAAGAATATATTGACCGGTCCGCTGGCGAAAGCGGTTCACGAACCGGTCCAGCAGGGGGTTGTCCAGGGGACGAGCCACGGCAAAGGTTGCGAATCCCATCAGGCCCCCGAGCACACCCCCGACTTCAAAATTGCCGAAATGGCCGGATACGGTCACCAAGGGGCGTGGATCCATCAGGTGGCGGACGAACGTCGACGTGTCGTCTTCCGACATGTGCACGTGTTCTCGCCAGTTGGTGTCATGCAGTTTCCGCGGAACATGAGCGACTTCGCACATCATCAGGACGATGTGTTCCCACATCTCCAGCGCCAACTGCTCCCGCTGCTGCGGGCTCCAGTCAGGCAGCGCGTGCCGCAGATTTTCCTCGATCACGCTGCGGCGGACGCGCAACACCTTCCAGCCGAGCACCGCCACAGCGCGAGCAATCGTCTGACAGGTCTCGATCGGCAGCGCTTGCACCAGGCACATCGCCCATCGCACGAGCACATAGACGATCCAGTGGCCCGCCGCCTGCCGGTGATTCCGTGTCCGATGGTTTCCCGCATTCATGTGAGGTTGGATCCGTCCGGAGCGAAGGGGGGAATTCAACGTTGCGGCTTGTCGCGTTTTCTTGCCTTCAAGGTGGGATCACTGCGCAGTGGCAGTTCGACCGTGCGGCCCAGTTCGGCGGACTTGTAGATCGCCAAAATGATCTCGACTGACCGGCGGCCTTCGGCGCCGTCGACCAGGGGAGCGGTGCCCGACCGGATCGCCTGCAACACGTTCTTGAACTGCGCGGTGTGTCCGTGATGACCGATTGCGGAGGGATCGGAAGCTCCCCCTCCCGATTCGGTCTTGCCCAACATCCGCCGGCGGATGCCCGCGTCGCGCCGGTTCTTGCTGGCGAAGTCCCACGCCTTGAGGTCTTCTTCCTCGAGCACGGCCGAGCCCTCCGATCCATGGACTTCGATCCGCTTCAGGTAGCCGGGATAGGCGGCGGTCGAGGCTTCGATCACGCCCAACGCGCCGTTTTCAAACTGCAAGCTGGCGACCGCCGTGTCCTCCACGGCAATCCGCTTGTGGGCCAGTGTGGCCGTGTGGGCGGTGATCGAGCGAACCGGCCCCAGGAACCAGGTCAGCAGGTCGACGCTGTGAATTGCCTGGTTCATGAGCGCTCCGCCCCCGTCCAGCTTCCAGCTTCCTCGCCAAGCACCGCTGTCGTAGTACTCCTGCGTCCGAAACCACTTGACGTAAGCATCGCCCAAGGTGAGCCGTCCGAAGCGTTTCTCGTCGATTGCCTGTTTGATCAGCTGCGCTGATTCGTGGAACCGTGAGGGAAAGATCGTCGAAAGCACCACTTGGTTCTTCTCGCACTCGCGGATGATCCGATCGCATCGACGCAAGGTGATTTCCAGCGGTTTCTCGACAATCACATGCTTGCCCGCCCGAGCGGCAGCCAGGGCCGGTTCCAAATGCGCACCGCTGGGCGTGCAGATCGTTACAATGTCCACCTCCGGATCCGCCAGCAGGCCTTTCAGGTCTGCATGTGCGTGGCATGCATGGGTCTCGGCGAATCGGTCGGCGGCCGGCGTGTAAGCATCGAAACAGCCGACAACTCGCCCCCCGCGCAGATCGCCAATCGCCCGCGCATGAAAATTCGAAATCATGCCGCACCCGATGATGCCAAACCCCCAGCCCATGGAACCGCTCCTTTCCTTTGAATGATCTCGGCGGATCGCCGCGCCAATAGAACCAGAGGGTAGCAGAGTCGCCCAGCGGAAAAAGGGGACATCTTCAATCCTGTTCGGCACACGAGTTGTAGGGTGAAGGCCAAGGCGAGCGCATCGCGCGGGTCGCTCCCGAAGGGACCGAGCCACGGCCCACCAGCATCCGACCCGGTTTCTTGAACATCCGCATCCGGTCCGGATGGGTTCGATGCGCGCTGTGCCCGACCGTCGCCGCATTCTGGTGGGCCAGCGCTCGGGCGGATCAGATTCACCCTCCGGGGGAGGGTGAGGAACGCAAGTCCTTGGATAGCCCTTGCCCAGAAGCCGCACGACCTCCGCAACGGGAGGGTGCGTCAACGCCTTTCGCATCTCGCACGAAGAGGAAATGTGCCGCACTGGCCAATACGCTGGGCGAGTGCCACTACGACGAGCGGCCCAGGTCACGGGGCGCCACGTTGTTCGGCGATGTAAACCGCCAATTGGACGACGGCGGTGGCGTTGACCAGGAAGTGGACGACGATGCAGGGCAGGGCGCGGTGTGTGTGTTGGTACAGATAGCCAAGTCCGAGACCGAGAAAGACAAGCGGAATCGGGGCGGGGCCCTGTCCGAGGTGGGCCAGCCCGAAGAGGAGACCGCTGATCACGATCGGCCACCACCGCGTTCGATGGACCGTCAAGTCGATTTCGTTCGGCGCAGTTCGGCGAAGTGTTCTCTAGCAGGTTGGAGTTGGACGGGTCGGTTCCCAAGCGAATCCCGTTGGGCACCCGCCGCGCAATTTCCGCGTCCACAACGTCTGTTTCCTCACCCTCGGTGATCAACGTGGCGGGAGAAGCTGGGATCGTTGCCGCCGATGCGCTTGGCCCGGGGAATGCCCACCGCTCCAACCAACCCTGCAGGAACACGCGGAACATGTACTCTTCGACCACGGGAGCGACCAGTACGGCAGCGACGATGATCGGCACCAAATATTGGGGACGTGGATTCTCCAAAACGATTTGAATGAACGGATGGCCGTCCTCGACCGGGAAGATCCTCAAGGCGAGGTAGTGGATCGCGAGCATGGGAACCGCCAGCATAATGAAGGCAACCAAGCCCAGTTGCAGATCGGCTGACCAACGACCGGCCCGCCAGCCGAGATCCGACGGGGACGCCCCGGCATGCCAGGACATCCAGAGCAGGCTCAGGACCCATACCTGAAACGTCGCGATCGAAAACGCCGCGACCAAGCTCACCTGCTCGACCGGCTTGAGCTCCGTGTTGGCCAGATGGGCCTTCTGAAGTGGCAGATTGTGATAGGAGGCCACTAGCAGCTGCACGATCGTGGTCACGATCACCGTCAGTAACACGAGCACCAGCAGGTCCAGGATCGTCCATGGCACGGGACGGCGGGGCGACCATGCGACCAATCGCGTGCCGTGAACCGCTCGGTCGATCGCCCACAGCCAGAACAACAGGCTCAGCGGGACCGCGATGCAGGCAATCGCAAACAGCGTCGACTGGAGGAATTCCACCATCGCTCAGACACTCACGCCGTTTTCGGAGCTACGGACCAAGCGCATCGCGGTCTGAATATAGCCGACGCCGGAATAGACGGTCGAGACCACCGCCAACCAGGCGGCGATCCGAGCCAGTATGGGCAGCCACGTCGGAGGCGGTTGGCGAGTGTAGGTGAGCAGCAACAGGCTGATGATCGCCGAAGCACACTGAAAAACCATCTTCAACTTGCCCGCCATCTTGGCGGAGAAGTCCGATCCCTGCTGTTCCACGTAACTCCGCAGAGCGGTCACCAGCAACTCCCGACCGACAACGACGACGGCCATCCAGGCTGCGATCTCGGAACCGGGAACCGCACCAGCAGAATGAACACGCCACAGATCAGGATCTTGTCGGCAAACGGGTCGAGGATCCGACCCAACTTGGTAATCACGTTGTGTTTGCGAGCGAGGTAACCGTCGAGCCAATCAGTGCCGGCGGCGACACAGAAAGCGACCAGGGCCGCGCCGTAGAACTGCAGCGGGATCAGAAGGAACACGATCATCGCGACGATCAGCCGAATGACCGTGATCTGGTTGGGAAGATTCAGTTTGGCAAGCGGCGACGACATCGAATTCTCACGTCCTTCCCGCAGGGCAAGTATGCTCATCCAATGCGACGGCGACCAGATCGTACTGTTGGCTGGCCACCACCTCGCAGCGCACGATTTGGCCGGCCGCGAGGTTTTCGCCTGTCACGTACACGACTCCGTCCACATCGGGCGCATCGGCATAGCTGCGCCGATCCACGCGTGCGGTTGCTCGGGAACCGGGGCGTCGAGAATCACGTCCATCGCTTGGCCCATCCGCTGTCGATTCCAGTCGAACGCAATCTGTTGCTGGTGCAGCATGAGCTTCTCGCGTCGCCGGCGGCTCGTTGCCCGGTCGACCGGATTCGGCAGCGCGGCGGCGGGCGTGTCGGGCTCGAGCGAATATTCAAAAACACCCAGCCGTTCAAAACGCTGCCGGTCCACGAACTCGCACAATTCGTCGAAGGCTTCCTCCGTTTCGCCAGGAAAGCCCGTGATCAGCGTGGTCCGCAGCACGAGCCCTGGGATCCGGTTCCGCAACTGCTCCAACAGCTCTTCCGTTTCCGCACGCGTAACACGGCGCGCCATTCGCCGCAGCATCTGGTCGTTGATGTGCTGCAGCGGCATGTCCAGGTACGGCAAGATGCGTGGGCTCTCGGCGATCGTCTCGATCAGTTCATCATGGACGTACATCGGGTAGAAGTACATCAGGCGAATCCAGGCAATCTCCTCCAGTTGCTCCAACTCCCGCAACAGATCGCGCAGCCGGGGTTCTCCGTACAGATCCAGGCCGTAGTAGGTTGTATCTTGCGCAACAATGATCAGCTCTCGCACGCCATCGGCTGCCAGTTGCCGCGCCTCCGCCACGATCTGTTCGATGGGCTTGCTGGCATGTTTGCCGCGCATCTTCGGGATGGCACAGAAGGTGCACAGTCGATCACAGCCTTCGGAGATTTTCAGGTAGGCGAAATGGCGGGGGGTGATCCGCAGCCGATCCGTGTCCGGTAAAGCGCGGATGGGGGCGGGCCGGAACACGGTCCGTTGCTCCTGCTGATGCCCGACCAGTCGATCGGCGACGCGGGTGATTTCCTCGCGACCAAAGACACCTACCAGGTGGTCGATGGCAGGCCGACTTTCCAGCAGTTCGTCCTTCTGACGTTCGGCCAAGCAACCCGACACGATGATCCCTCGCGTCCGTCCTTGCTGCTTCAGGCGAATCATCTCGTCAATCGACGCGTACGATTCCTCCCGCGCCGCTTCGATAAATCCGCACGTATTGACAACTACGAAGTCGGCGCCATCCGGGTCTGGGACCAACTCGTATCCGTCCAGGCGTAGCAATCCGAGCATCCGTTCGCTGTCGACCAGGTTCTTGGGGCAGCCCAGGCTGACGAAGGCGTAGGTGCCTTTGGAGTGCGCGGTGGATGAAACGGAAAGTTTCGGCTTCAAATCGGTTTTCCCCGTGCGGTAGTTTCCGTGACAGACATCGGTCCCGCGGGATCGTGGATGTGGTTGGGCGGCCTGGGATGCGGCTTGGATCGCCTTCGAAAAGGGGCAGCTCGGTCCTTACCGCGTCGGTCGAGGCCTTGCGTCAATCCCGGTCGCGGGCCCCCTTTCGATGGTCGAAAGCGAGCCTTGGTCATCCTAGCAGACGCGGTTGCGGTGGACGAGGGCGTCGCGAATGCAAGCGACCAGGTCGTCGACCAGGTAGGGTTGGCCCAGCACGTGGCAGCACCCGGCGGCGCAGGCTTCTCGTATCTCGTCAGCGCGGGGAAAACCGATGAGTGTGAGGATCGGCACGGCCGGCCAGTGTTCCCCCAGTCGCTGCAGTTCCGCCCGCCGGCGTTTGCGATCGCGATGCGCGTCGTAGAGCACCAGGTCCGGATTTCGTTGCGGGCAGGAATCCGGTGTGTGGCAGTCGTCCGTTTGCAACCCCATCGCTCGGCAGAGATCCGCCAGGGCTGTGCGGTTGGCTCGGTCATCGCCACAGATCACGGCCTGGCCGGTCAACTGCGGCAGCGGCACTTCGCCCCGTCGCAGACCGGTTTCCTCGGGGCTGATCGTCGGCAGCGTGGCCCAGGGAGCCTCGCCGGTGGCCGCGGCCCGCTGCCAGTCCTCGGACCGCAGGCGGGCCCACAATTGATGCGTGTAGACGCGGGCGACGCCCGGCCATGGACGCCCGCTGCGCGTCTCGCCCTCGCACCAGCTTCCCAGCAACACGCAAACACGACTCAGCGGAGCGGCCGCCTGCAGTTGCTGGATTTCCGATTCGAGGAACTCTCCGGGGTGGGACTGCGCGATCCACACAAAAAGTGAAGGCGGATTCCTGCGCAAGGATCGCGCGCACGGCCGGGATATTCGGCGCACACATTGCGGGAAGCACGCGATCGAGCTCTCGCCGCGCGTCGCGAAAAGCGGCCTGTTCCCAATCGCCGATCAGTAGAGCGAGGTGACGCATCCGCGCGTTGCGATCAGATCACGAGTTCTTCTTCGGCCTGACAGATCCGCTGGTAGACAGTTGCCGCGTCCGGCCGTCCGCAGCGCCGAGAGCAAATCTTCACTGGCGATCAACCGACTCAATCGGGCCAGCGTTCGCAGATGTCCGCGGTCGTCGGTCGAGCAGATCAGGAAGAACACATCGGTCAGTCCACCGCGGCCGCCGAAGGGGATCCCCTGAAGGGCGATCCCGACGGCCAGCACCGGCTCGGCCAGAATACTGGCCAGGGGGCGACGCGGGTGCATCAGGGCGGCGCCGTTATCCAACGCCGTCGTCTGAAGCTGCTCGCGGCTCCGGATGGCTTCCGCCATTTTCTTCGGATCCCACAACAGTCCGTTTCGGGCGGCGAGCTGCGTCATCTCGTCGATCACCGATCCTTTGGTCCGGGCCCGCAGGGGTACGCGAACCGTTTCCGGATGCAGCGCTTCGGCGATCGAAACGTCGCGAACCTGCATGTTATCGGCACGCGCAGCGCACCTTCGACCTGGACCAGCTCGCCTTCTTCGAGCAAACCCATCCGTTCTTCCATCCAGTGATGGATGTCGGCGCGCGAGAACTTCCATTTGCCGGCCACTTTGCGGCCCGGCAGGCGGCCACGCGTCGCCAATCGGTCGACCTGTTGTGGTGTCAGGTGCAAATATCTGGCCAGACGATCGATATCAAAATCGGCTTCCGCCATCAGAGCAGTCCGTACGCAGTCAAGGTCGCTCGCAGCCGGTCTCGTCCCGCCTCGTCCAACGGTGTCATCGGGAGCCGCAACTCCCCCGTGTCACGTCCGAGCAGCTGCATGGCGGCCTTGATGGGAATCGGGTTGGTGGCCAGGGAGAGCAGGTCCCGACACAGCATGAACAGCTTGCGGTGGGCTTGCTGCGCTTCGGCCAGCTGGCCCGTTTGGAAGGCGTTGACCAGCCCGATCATATCCTGCGGCACAATGTTGCCCACCACCGAGATCACTCCTTCGCCGCCCACCGCAAGCAGAGGCAGCGTGAGACTGTCGTCGCCGCTGAGCAGCGTCAGATCGGTCGTGGCGAGGATTTGCGAGGCTTGGTCCAGCGAGCCGGTGGCTTCCTTGACCAGCGTGATGTTTTCGTAATCCGCCAGTCGACAGAAGACCTCCGGCTCGATGTTCTTACCGGTGCGGCCCGGAATGTTGTAGATGCAGATCGGGATCTCCACCGCTTCGGATAAGGCGCGGTAATGCTGAAAGAACCCTTCTTGGGTGGGTTTGTTGTAGTAGGGCGCTACGACCAACGCTGCGTCGGCGCCCTCGCGCACTGCCCAACGCGTCAACCGCAGCGCCTCCGCCGTACTGTTCGAGCCGGTCCCGGGCATGACTTTCACCCGTCCGGCGGCCGCCTGCACGACTTCGGAAATCACCCGCTCATGTTCCTCGTGCGTCAACGTCGGCGATTCCCCGGTCGTCCCCACCGGACACAAACAGGTTGTCCCTGCTGCGATCTGAAATTCGACTTGCTGCCGCAACGTCGAGACATCGACCTGCCCGTCCCGAATCGGAGTTGTCAGGGCCACCGACAATCCCGCAAACGCCGAACCTCGTCTTGCCATCGATCTGCCAGTTCTTTCCAAGTCCTCGTGTCTTTTGCCGCGCGGGCCCTCGTCGCGCCCGACCCTCTTGGGAGGTCATGCCGTTGCGGGATGGTTTCGTTCCCCTGCAGTTGCCGCGACCTCCCGGCGCGACAACCTCCGACCGTTTATCCCGGTTCGAGTGCCATTCGTCAACGGGACCATGCAATCGTTGATTGTGCGGTCTGCGACGCGGTCTCCGGTGGCGTTGCCGGCGGAGATCCCCCGGCTCAGCGGATCAGCTCCTTCATCTCCCGGACGGCCTGCTGCATGCCGATCATCACCGCTCGGGCGACAATGCTGTGGCCAATGTTCAATTCGCACATGTCTTCCAGGCGGGCGATCGGCTGCACGTTGTGGTAGGTCAGACCATGCCCGGCGTGCAATGTCAGGCCCAGCTTGCGGATCAGACGTCCGGCTTCGACCAGACGCATCAGTTCCTCCTGTTGCGAACTTCCCTTTCGCTCGGAATAGGCACCCGTGTGCAGCTCGACCGCCTGCGCTCCCAGATCGGCCGCCAGGCGGATTTGTTCCAGGTCGGGATCGAGAAACAAACTCACCTCGATTCCGGCCTGCCGAAGCTGCTCGATCGTCCGTCCGGCCTTGTCGGGTGCGGCCTGGAGATCGAGTCCCCCTTCGGTTGTCAGTTCCGCCCGACGCTCTGGGACCAGCGTCGCCTGGTCCGGCCCGACTTCCAAAGCCACGGCCAGCACGTCGTTGTCACAAGCCAGTTCTAGATTCAGCTTCGCTCGGACGGTCTGCTTCAGCAGCCGCAGATCCCGGTCCTGGATGTGCCGGCGGTCCTCCCGCAAATGAATCGTAATCCCGTCCGCTCCCCCCAATTCCGCCAAGGCAGCGGCCCAAACCGGATCCGGTTCGCAAGCTCGCCGAGCTTGCCGTACGGTGGCCACGTGGTCAATGTTGACTCCAAGTTGCGCCATGATGATCGTTTCTCACCAAGAAAGAGGCCGACCCGCCGAAACGGCTTGCTGGGCCCATGTAATGCGTGTTGATGGTCATCCTAATGGAGGGAGGTGCTAGTCCGCCAGCGGTGCCAGCAGCGTGTGTTTGGCCGAGGTGGGTGGCGCGGTCTCGGCGAGATTAGAGACCGGCACCGAACGCGGGTCAGTATTCGGGCTGGAAGCCCGTGGTACGGGACAGGCTGGAAGCCCGTTGGTACGCGGACAGCGTTGGAAAGCTTGTCCCACGCGGGAAGCCTGTCCCACTGGCGCTATGCGAGGGTCTCCGACCCCGCACCTGGCAAGACCGGCGGTCTGGATGGAATCGGAGAGACCATTGATCGGCGGTTTGGGGGAGGCCAGAGTCCGGTGCGAAGCGAGGAATCAGTGCGGTGCGGCTCACGCCGTCCCGCTCGTCAGAAGGGCGCCGTGGTTGGCGACCGACGAAATCGTGGTCTGGATGGCCGCTGCACGACACGGCAGTTCGCGACGGCACCAGGCTACCAATTCCTCCGCGTCCGCCTGGCTGGGCAGCAGCGCGAATAGCGTGGGACCCCAGGAACTCTGTCCCACGCCTGGAATCCCCCGGCTTCGGATCGTGGTGACCCACTCCTCCAACTGGGGATCAGCAAACGGGCCGCCCTGCTGTGGCGCGAAGCACATCCCCCGCGCACGCCGTAACGATAGATGCTTTCCCCAAACGCCTCGCAGTCGTTGGCGCGTGCTGCGGGCAACATCGAGTCCTGCACTTCGCTGATCAATTGCTCCGTAACGGAGGCGGGCACCGCGGGAAGCTGTTGGAACGCTCGGTTTTCCGCCTCCCCCCACAATCCAATGCCGCGGCACGGTCGCAGCAGTACGATCCGCCAGGCAGGACAAAGCTCCACGCGATCCGCCAATGCCGCGAGCGTCTGCCCGTCTTGTGTTCCCCGTTCAAACAGCAGCCCGCCGTGAGCGAATCCGAGCGTGCCGATGCTGGATCGACGTCCACGACCGACCGATTGGGCCAGTGTTTTCACCGGCGGCATGCGTACGGCGGAGTCGGACGTCGAAACGCCGTAGAGCAACGCGGCAACGCACAAACCGAGCTGCGTTCCGACGCCCAGTCCCACGTGTGGGCGAGGAGCCGAAAGGACTTGCAGGCACCCGCCGGGCAGGGACTCCTTGCCGGTGTGCCGTTGCCAGTGCCGCGCAAATTGGTCCACTCGCTCGGCCAGGGGGCCCACCGCCCGGAAGGTCGCCGCGGGCTCGATCCGCAGTCGCAGAACAGGGCGATCGACCATCAGCCCCACGCCGCCGTAGGCAGGTACGCGCGGGTTGCCGAACGACAGCAGGCCGAAGTGCAACCGGCTGGCAGCGGCAATCTGCAAGGTGGGCGGCGTTACCAAAGGAAGCCCTTCTCGGCGCGAGTCATTCAGCGGCTTTATTCTGCACGTATTCTTGGAGAAATTCAAACGCGTGCCGCTCCTGATCGCCGCCCGTCTTCTCGACGAGTTTCGACAGGGCCGCGAATTGCCGCAGAATCTCCTGCCGTGGCAGTCGATCGATCCGTGTGGCGAGAATCGCCGCCTCCACAACCGCATGCTTGGCACGATTGAACCCGAAAAACTCGCGGATCGTCCCGCGGTCCACGATTCGGCAGGTTACGTTGGCACGCGGTGATTCGTCGTCCCATCGCTGGACGCGAAACGCGTACCATCGGCAAGCGTCTGCCAGGATCTGTCCTTGGACGGACGTCGCCGCGACCAACGGCGGTGGCCGTTCCAACCGGCCGACCGCCGCACGGGCCAACAGTTCGACATCGTCGGTGACGTGAAACACTCCCTGTTTCTCGCGGTGCAGGTTGTCTCGCGTGCGGGAGCCTTCGTAAGGACGCAGAGCGCAGCGCCGAATCGAACGGTCGACGGCCGGCCCCATCGGTGCAATGTTCGTCGAACCGTCCAAGTTGCGAGTTGTGACAATGCCTTCCAAAATCACCGCGAGAAGCTCCGGTGGTCACGAATCCAGGGGGTGTTGCGTCGGCGATGGCGGCGTTGCCGTGGGAGCGGTTCCGGCTTCCGGGTCAGATCGTCGACGGCCGGTGCGATGCCGATCCTGCGCAAGAAGGCGGACAAGAGCGCGTACCCATCGGGTGTTAGAATCGACTCGGGATGAAACTGCCAGCCCACGAGCGGCCGTTCCCGATGCTCAAACGCCATCAGCGTTCCATCCGCGGCGAATGCGGTCGGCTGCAGTTCGGTCGGGAGCGTCCGGGGGTCGACCGCCAACGAATGGTACCGGCCCACGGAAAGCGGATTGGGAAATCCGGCAAAGAGACCTTCGCCGTGGTGCCACATTTCGCTGGCCCGTCCATGCATCGGCTCGGTCGCCCTGACGATCGATGCTCCGAATGCGGCGGCAATTGTCTGATGCCCGAGGCAAACGCCCAACATCGGAATCTCGGTCCAAAACCGGCGCACCAGTTCGAGCGACTGTCCCGCCTCGCGGGGCGTCCGCGGCCCGGGCGAAAACACAATCGCGTCGATGGTCGCCGGCTGCAGGTTTTCGATCGGCACCGCATCGTTCCGCACGACCCATGTTGGCTGGCCCAGGCGACGAAAGTACCGCGCCAGGTTGTGGACAAAGCTGTCGTAGTTGTCGATCAGCAGGATCATCGAATATCCGGGTTAGCACACGGCGCAGCAGCCCTTCGGCTTTGTGCCACGTCTCGGCGTATTCTTGCCGCGGGTTGGACTGGGCGACAATCCCCCCCCCCACCGGCAACTGCCACCAGCCTCCCGCGACGGTGATCGTTCGAATCAGGATATTCAAATCCAACGCTCCGTCCGCCCCGAAGTATCCGATCGAGCCACAGTAGGCACCCCGCGTGTGGTTCCAGCTCGGAAATGATCTCCATCGCGCGCACCTTCGGGGCCCCGGTGATCGACCCGCCGGGAAAAGTGGCCCGGACCAGGTCGACCGCGGAACGTCCTGGCTCCAACTGGCCGGTAATCACGGAAACCAGATGCTGGACGTATTCAAACGTCTCCACCGCGCACAGCTGCTCGACCTGCACACTGTCGGCGTGGCAGACTCGCGAGAGGTCATTGCGCAACAAGTCGACGATCATCACGTTTTCCGCCCGGTCCTTTCCGCTTTGCCGCAAGTCATCTCGGCTGAATAGATCGGCTTCAGGGCGATGGGCACGGGGGCGCGTGCCCTTGATCGGGCGAGTCTCGACCTGCCCCCGCTCCGCTCGCAGAAAACGTTCCGGCGAAGCGCTCACGATCTGGACCTCGCCCACGTCAAAGTAGGCGGCAAACGGAGCCGGGTTGCAGCGACGGAGTCGAAAATAGAGCGAGACGGCGTCAGCGGTCGCGGGATGAAGCAATCGCTGGGCCAGATTCACCTGAAACAGATCCCCAGCCAGAATGTAGTCGATCGCCGACTGGACGGCCCACAGGTATTCTGCTTCGGAGAAATTACTGAGCAACCGCGGAAGACGCCCCACGGGGTGCCGTGGTGAGTCGGAGGGCAGGTCGCAAGGCGGCGGAGTAGCGACGCACGGCGGAACGGACTGCGGGTTCCGTGCCAACCGTTGCTGGAACTCCTGCAGCCGTCGCTGGGCTCGGTCACGTCGTCGGGTCGGATCGGTCTCGGGCCAGCCTTGCGAGAGGATCCAGCTGCGCGATTGCAGGTGATCGAACGCGATGACCACGTCGTACAGGCCCAGCGCGATGGCGGGAACCGGAAATTCTTCATGTCGGGCACGTGGCAACCGTTCCAAAGAGCGAGCCAGATCGAATGACAGCAGGCCTGCCGCGCCACCTTGGAAAGGAGGACGTTCGGCCAACGGATCACACGGGCAATCGGCCAGCGCCATGTCCAAGGTGCGCAGCGCCTCTCGACCGTCGGCGGGGACGGTCAAGAACCGGTGAGGATCGGCGGCGACGTAGGAAAACCGCCCCCAGGTGGGATGCTGTTGGGCACTATCCAGAAAGAGGCAATGCGGTTGATCACTCAGGCAGCGAAACACATCCACCGATCGCGTTCCGCTCGGCAGTTCCCAGGATAATGGTTTCATGGAAGGCAGGTCACGAATCGTTTCTTCCTCACCGACGCCCTTGGTTGCGACGGTTTCGTGGGCCGTTCAGGGCCCCTGGCGACGCTGTCGATGGGAATCTTCCGGTCGCGTTAGGAACCCCCAGTCCAAGGCTTCATCCTGACGATACTGTTTGCCCAGCGTCAAGGCGGTCATTGCCTTGGAGAATTCAAATCCGAGATAGAACGCGTGTGTCGGATCGAGATTTCGGGGTTGCTTGGCGAGCAGTTGTTCCAGCAGTCGATAGGGGTTCGTATCCCGCAGATGCCAGCCGGCTCCGAGCAGATGGAGCTGCCCGTCCTCGGCAAAGATCCGGTAATTTGTATCACGGATCTGGTCCGCCAGCTCGCGCAGTCCCTGCTCGCCCAGCGGGTACAACCGAGCGTCCCGCAGCAGGACCAGCTGGGGGTCGAGGTGTTTGGGCAACCGACGGTGGCGTACCGCATAATGCACCAACCGTCGCGCTCGATCACATTCCCGAACACTTGACTGGCACCAGGGAATGACCTGCGTGGTCAGCACGCTGTGGATCTGCAGCTCCTCGCAGAATCCGAGCAGCAATACGTTGACAGCGGCGGAGTCGGTGTCGGTCAGTTCCGTCAGATTGCCGATCCCCATCAGCATGGGGGCCTCGGGCGACTGCTGCCGGACTCGCAGGTATCGCTGCAAGCTGGCCGCGAAGCCATAACCGATGGGTTCCAGGATCGGGTCGATCCGAAACGGCACTCGTTGCTGTTGCAGCTGTTCGAGCGTGTCGGCCAAGCCTCCCAGTGAGCGTACTTCGTCGGGGATGGCGACGACCTCGCAGCCCCAGTCGGGCGCCGCGTCTCGGTTGCTTTGGTTGACCGACAGTACCAATTCCGCTCCGGCACGCGTGGCGGCCGCGACTTCCGATGGATCGAAGCTGTCGATCGAGACTCGCAGCCCTTCGTCACGCAGCGCGCGAACCGCGTCGGCGGCGCCCGACCAGACGTGCCCCGGTTCGCAGCCCAGATCGATCAGGTCGGCGCCCGCCTGCGCCAGTGCACGAGCCTGCCGTAGCAGTTCCTCCCGATCGAGTCGTGGCGCATGATTGATTTCTGCCAGGATCTCGATCCGGTAGTCGCCGTAGTCCTCCAGCGACGGTTTCTGTCCGAACCATTCGGGTAGAGCGTGCAGGTCGCGCGGCCCTCGATGGATGGGCCGACCGGTCTGCTGTTGCAGTTCGCCCAGTTCGCCGGTGCAGTAGCCGGGCAAGACGATCTGTGTCGCGGCCGAGGTATCACCCAGATGCCGCGCCACCCACCGCGGTGTCATCAGGGCGGCGACGGTAATCGGCAGCACGTCGATCGTGAACTGGAAATCGGCCTGTGGCGCCAGGGCCTCGACAACCCTCCGCAGTGCATGTTCGGCGAGCCGCCCGGTCACAAAGTGGTAGTGTTCGCCCATCGCTTGCTCTACGAATCCAATTCGTGCGCTTCGCGCCGATCGATTCCGCTGGGACCGGTCAGTCCACCGTTCACGGCGACCACTTGTCCGGTGATGAAGGCTGCGGCCGGGGAGGCCAGGAACCGCGCGACGCGGGCGACGTCTTCGGGTGTGCCCCAGCGTCCGAGCAACGCTTCGGCGGCCGCACGTCGTTGCCACGCGTCGGATGCCTGCTCGCCCCAAGCCGTTCGGATCCAGCCGGGCGCCACGCAATTCACGCGAACCGAGGGGGCGAGCGAGTGCGCCAAGCTGCGAGTGAAAGCCATCACCGCCCCCTTGGTCGCCGCGAACATCTGTCCGCTATCGCCTGCCATCCCGGTCTCTGCCTGATCCCAACCGATGTTGAGGATCACGCCGCCGCGGGCCTGCATCCGTGCACCGATTTGCCGGCTGAGTTCAATCGTGCCGAGCACATCCACCTTCCACAGCAGATGCAGCTGCTCTGCAAAAGACCAGTGCGCCGCCTCCGTTGTCAATACATCGGCTCCCGCATTGTTGACCCAGATGTCGACACCGGCGCGCCAGTCCCAACTAGCCGCCACCAGTCGATCGGCGACGTTTTTTTCAGTCAGATCGGCTCGATACGGGATGCTCTCGCGGCCCAAGGCTCGAATCTGCTGACACACCTGTTGGGCACGCGACTCGTCATGTCCGGTATGGACCAGTACGTGTGCTCCGGCTGACGCCAATTCCAAGGCGATCGCGCGGCCGATGCCGCGCGACGCACCGGTGACGACCGCCACGCGGTCTCGCAGGGAATCACCCGCCGGCGTCGGTTCTTTCCCGGGGTTTTCGAGGGAGGATTTCATCGAGAGTCCGGTGCGGGGCGAGAAAACGTGGCGGCGTCGATCGGTAAGCGGTCTTCGATGGTGGAGTCGCGCTGCTGGAACCGCGAGCGGATGGCTCGAATGCGTTCCACATCGACCGTGCCGGGGGGTTGCTGCAGAAACCAATCGAGGTCTTCCACCGCCGCTTGACGACGTCCGGTTTCGTGCCGCAAGATCGCTCGCATCCCCCGCAGCGCCGGATCCTGGGGTTCGATCGTGACCATCGCCTCCAGATACCGCAACATGGCCTCCTTGTCTTCGCCTCTTTGTGCGACGCCGAGCAGGTTTCGCAGGATCCGGACGACAACTTCCCGTTTGCTAGTCGACCGTAAGTACTCATTGCGAAAGGGCAGGCCGGTCACCTGAATCGTCAACAGCTCCGCGTCTGTCAGGCTCATCGGGACGCCGGCGTGGAACACGTCCAATAACTGGGGTTCGCCTTCCGGCGGAACATACCGCACCACGAAATGTCCCGGCAGGCCGATGCCCTCGATTCGCAAATCCAGCCGACGGCCCAGCTCCATGTACAGCAGGCACAGAGTGATCGGCAACCCCTCCCGATCATCCAGCACGCGGTCGAAGTAACTGTTCGCCTCGTGGTAGTAATTCGTGCGACTGCCGTGGAATCCATTGGCGGTGAAGAGGTACTGATTGAGGGCCTGCAGTCGCTGATCGGGGGAAGCCGAATCTTCGAGCGATATCTGGATTTCATGGGCCATGCGGTCGACTTGCGCGACGTAGGCGTCCACATCCAAGTCGCGATTGTCGAGCCGTGAAATGAGCAGAGCGGACCGCACAAGATCGATCTCGGCTTCCGGTTTTTCGAAGAGCCTCTCGAGCTCCTGGCAGATATCGCGCAGATGAACGTCCTGTGCGAGACGTTGTAGCCGGACGGCTTGCCGCTGCAATTGGCGTGCTTCCTGCTCCAGTACCGCGACGCTCGCCTGTGCGTCGTCGGACAGGCGTTGCACGTCGGCGGTCGACAACCAGTCGTCGATTTGGAGCGCCGCGAGTTGCTGTCGGATTCTTTGCCGTTGTGTTTCTGGCAATTGCGTAGGGGGGATCTGCCGCTGCAAGCGGAAATCACGGAATTCGGCTCCCGTTTGGCGAAATCGGGCTAGTCCGACCTGCCCGGTGGACAGTCCCTGTGCGGATCGTTCGATCACCAATTGATCATTCACATAACAAGCAACGCGCCCCTCCGCGATCCGAACCTTCAAGTGATTCCATTCGCCGGGGCGGTACGACGGACTGGTGCGTTCCTCCAGAACCTTCCAGGAAAACACGGTGGGGCCGTGGAAACGAGTCAGTCGCAGACGACCGTCACTGGGGTAAAAGCCATAGTGCCGGTTTTCCCCCTCGACACCGAATACCAAGCCCGCCGCGCCGGACTCTTGCTCCAGCCGGACATAGGCCCCCACCTCGTATTCGCCCTCCGGCACGGCTTCCTGCCACAGGCACAACGCGCGGCCCGCCACCCGCGGGGCCGGTTCCGAGATGATGATTCGGCCGGCCCGCTGTTGCCAACGACCGCCCAGCCGTTGCGTCCATTGCAGTGAGTCCAAGGCGCCAATCGTTTCCCAGCGATCGATGGGGATCGGGTTCGGCTGTTGCAGGAGGGATCGTAGGGCGGACACTTCCATGGCGAATCCCAGGTTGGGCGTGATCACGGACTTGAGCGTGACAATTCCCACGACCTGCCCGTCCAGGTTCAGCACCGGTCCTCCACTGTTCCCCGGCTCGATCGGCATCGCGATCTGGATCATCCGCCGGCCGTCAATCTGCCGTCTTCCGGAGACAACACCACTGACGATGCTGTTTCGCAATCCCATCGGGTTGCCCAACGCGACGATCGGTTGCCCCTGAAGCAGGGATTCGTCGATCGCCAACGGCAGTGGCTTCAGTTGCTGCTCAGCGACGCGGATGATGGCGAGATCCAGATGATGATCCGAAGCATGGATCTCCGTAACCGCACACTCTTTGCCGTTCCGCAGACGAACCGTGATCGGTCGTGCTTCGCCCAGAACGTGCAGGTTCGTGGCGATCAAACCGTTTGGATCCACAACGAAGCCGGTGCCGATCCCCGCTTGGCCGCCATCTCGGTCCTGGACAGTGATCAGCACGACGGATTCTTGCGCCTGCTGAACGACCGCTGGCAATGTGGTTGGGTCAAGCACCGAGCCGGGATCGGTGATCACCGCGGGAACCGTTGGGGATTCTGCGGCCGCCAGTGGCGCTCCGCTGATGCCAAGGTGCAGCAGCAGGACGCAGCTGACCTGTCGGCAGATTCGATAGGTTGTGTTCATTCCCATCCCGATTGGATCCGGCGATCCGATCGCACGGTGCGATGCCGATGGACCGCCGGGCGCGAAATACCGGCAGAAGCCTCACGTGCTTGATTGTAGTCCATCCGGGCGAGTCGGCCATCTCCCGCGAGGGGAGCGGCACCGGGGGGCCGGAAAGCGGATCGGTCGCCGGTCAGCATCGGTATTGACGATTATGCACCGATCCCAGCGCCGCGTTCCTCAACTGTTTTCAGAGCGTTCTATACTCCAAACAGGTTAACCAGTCTGGAGAAGGTCTGTCTTATGGATACGCTGCTCTGTGAAACAACCGAAGACGTGATCGCCTCGTTTATGCAGCAGGTGATTATCGAATACCAAGGATTCGGCGAGGCGTATCGGCGGAAGGAGCCGCGCGAAATGGTTTCGATTCCCGTCTGCGTCCATCCTCTCGATGACGATTTGCAGCCAGCCGGGGAAGCGTTTCAGGGGGTGACTCGGGATATTTCCTACGGCGGCGTAGGCATCTTCCACATTCACCCGCTGCAAGCCGCTCACGTACTGGTCGAAATCTCTGCCCCCGATTCAGAATCCCGAATGAAGCTGCTGGCCAAAGTGGAACACTGCACGCGGTTCGGCGGTTTCTATCTGATCGGTTGTCGATTCGCCGGCGTCGCCCCAGAGTAGGCCGGTGGCTGCTGCCCGCGTGGATGGCAGGGGACGTGGACGGCCGGATCCCGTCGCGATGTTGGCAACGACGTTCGGCATCGAAGATCGCCCAGAATGGATCGTCGACCCGTGCACGAGCGTGGGGATGTGCGCGGGTTGATTGGTGGGCTTGCGCTTCGCTGAGCCCACCCTGCGAAAGCCAAGCCCTCGGGGCAAAATCCGCCCACCGTGCGAAAGCGGTAGGGTGGGCTGCGCTCGCGGAGCGAGCAAAAGCCCACCAATCTTCGACGGGACCCGGCCCTCTGAGATCCGCGCAGACCCACTTGCATCCAGCCAAGCCTGTCTGTTGCGATACCCGCTGTCCTATCTCGCACACGATGTGCAATCAATCCTTACACATGACGCGCAATCAATCGAGCCTGTCCGACCATTGCTGGGACAAGGCCTTCAAGAAGGACTCGCCGTCGGATGTCGTCGTGCCGATGCCAAACTGACGGCTGGTGACACCGAGTAATTCGATTTGAATCTCGATTCGGGCGGAGGGCAACGCGTGCGGGAAGCGATCGGCCCATTCGACGAACGTGATCCCCTCCGACGCAAAATATTCCTCGAGTCCCAATTCGGATAGTTCGTCTTCATCCGCAATCCGGAATAAATCGAGATGGTAGATTGGGCTGCGACCGGAGTATTCGTTGCAGAGGGTGAAGGTGGGACTGACGACTCGATCGCCGGGAACGCCCAGGGCCTCGGCGATGGCTTGAACGAGGCGCGTTTTGCCGGCACCCAGCGTTCCGGTGAGGGCCACGGTCGTCCCGGCTGGTATCAAGTCCGCCAGCAGGCGACCCAATCGCAGCGTCTGCGCTTCCGTCTGCGTCTCGATCAGGAGATGGTTCATAGCCCAGCCGTATTCGGTCAACGGTTACTTGTGCAGGTATCCTGCGGGGGCGAGCACCGATCGGTTGCCGTGTGCGTCGACTTGCCACTGCCCGGGGCCGTCCACGATCTGGCCGATTTGCGAGACGGGAACCGACAACGGTTGATCTTGCAGCAGGCGTGAGGCTTCCTTCGGCGACATGGTCAGCAGCAGCTCGAAGTCCTCCCCATCGGATAACGCATGCTGCAGCGGAGTCCGCCCCGATGTGCGGCTCAGTGTACGAGCTGCTTCGGCAATGGGGATGGAAGCTGTCTCGATGATCGCGCCGACGTTGCTCTCGGTCAGCAGTCGGGACAGATCCAAAGCCAGACCATCGCTGAGATCCATCCCGGCGTGAAGTTGGTAGCGATGATGTAGCAGCAACGATTCTGTCACGCGCGGCTGGAACGTCAAGTGATGCTCCAGGCGGCTTCCCCCCAAAGCCCCGGTGACCAATATCACGTCACCGACCTGAGCGCCCCCGCGTCGCAGCGGTCCACGTTCGGAGAGTGTACCGAGCGCCGCGACATTGATTACCAACTGCCCCGCCCAGCGATTCGTGTCTCCACCGGCCAGCGACACGTCAAATTCACGTGCCAGGTCCAGCAGACCCGCATACAGTTGTTTCGCCAGTTCGGGTGCGGCGGAGCGGGGCAGCAACAGAGAAACGAACGCGGCTTGAGGTGTGGAACTCATCGCCGCCAAGTCGCTGAGATTGACGGCCAGTGCCTTGCGACCAATCAAGGACGGTGCGGTCGTGGCTGAGCTCGAAATGGACGCCGTCGCACAATAGATCGGTGGTGACCACCCAACGGTTGTCACCTGGTGGTTGCAGCACGGCCGCATCATCTCCCAGGCCCAACGGCAGGTGACCGTCGGCCGGCAGTTGTTGCTGCAGCCACCGAATGAATTCCGCTTCCATCGTGGGGATCTCACGGCGGGAAGGAGAGCGACGCGCGGTTCGCTGTCCGCACTTCTGGGCTGTGGCCCTGGACAGGGAATGTAACGTCTCGAACGCAAATTGCCTATCGAAGTGGGCTTCCATTGCCCGAACGGCGGCCCGGTGGCCCGCGAGCCGGTGGCCAGGCTTGCCTGCCAAGAAGGGGCTGGGGGCTGCCGAGGATCGACGCGTCGACCGTTCGCCGATGCGTGTTCTACCGCCGCCAGGTAACCGGTAACTGGCCGTACAACGTCTCACTGCCCCGCAGAACGTAGAACTTGATCGTGTTCCTCTGCGCTACGGTCGGCTCTTTCAAGATGTACGCCAGATCGTTGGCGGAAGCGGTTTTCCACTTGTGTAGTCCCACCAAGATGTCACCGGGACGAACGCCCTGTCGCGCCGCCGGACTGGTGTCGCGAACACGCATCACTCGCAGGCCACCCTGAAAAGGCGAGGGGGTGGAATGGATCCCGTTGATCGGTTGTTCCGCCAGACGCAATCCCAGCTTGTCCCACGCGACGTCGAGCACTTCCCCGGAAGGCGGGGGCCGAGGAGCCGAAGACTGTTTGCCGATGGCCGCCAGTCGGATCCGCACCTGGATCGGTTGGCCTTCCCGCAGCAGGCGAATGGCCGCTTCCTGCCCCACTTCTTGCCCGAGCATCGCTCGTTCCAGATCCAGTTTTCGTTGAATCTCGAGGTTATTCACCTGCAGGATCCGGTCACCTGCACGGATTCCCGCCGACTCGGCTGGGCTTCCTTGCTGAATGGTTCGTGCGTACACACGCGTGCGTTCTGCGGCAGCTGCCTCGGCGGGAACGATGCCGTGCCAGACGCCCTTCCGTTCAATACTGAGCAGTCGCGCTGCCACTTCCATGGCGATGTCGACCGGGATGGCAAAGCTGATCCCCTGAGCTCCTACGCGGACCGCGACGTTGACGCCGATCATCTCCCCGTCAATATTCATCAGCGGCCCGCCCGAGTTGCCCGGGTTGATGCTGGCATCCGTTTGAATCAGGTCGTAGTACATCTGAGTGTCGGTGACCTGAACCGTGCGGTGCAAAGCGCTGATGATGCCGCGCGTGACCGTGTTCTCGTATCCATAGGCGTTACCGACAGCGATTACCTCTTCGCCTTCCATCAGGTCGCGCGACGTTCCGATCCGAATCACCGGCAAAGGGCTTTCCAGCGGAATCCGAATCACTGCCAGGTCGGTCGATGGGTCGTGAGCGACCAGGCGACCGATCATGGACTCGCCACTGGCCAGCGTGACGTTGATCTCCCGGACCCCTTCCACCACGTGATAATTCGTCAGGATGTAGCCTCGTGGGTCGACGACAACGCCGGTGCCCATCCCCTTGACGCGTCGCGGGCTGTCGGAAGGGTCGTTGGTTGCGGAGGAGCCAACCGTTTTTTGACCCTGGATATTGACCACCGAGGGCCGCGCGGCTGCTACCGCCTTGACGATCGCCGATTTTCGCAGCGGGGAGGCCGACAGCCTGCCACCACCGAGGCCGATCACGAGGCAGAGCAACAACAGCGGGATTCGGCAGCGACGCTGAACCGGGGGCAAATGCTTCATCAGGTACGTCGCGAGGCAAAAAGGAATGGGGCCAACGACGAGCCGAAGGGGTGCCTGGGCTGGCACACTCGCCACGATGGGATCAGCTTTCTGCATCGGATCATCGCGAGGGTCCGCTTCAACCGCTACCGACGTCACCGCAGAGTCGACCCAGCTTGTCAAGAATGGGCAGCGCGAGAGATTTGGATCGAGGGGGAGTGGCCTGGCAGATTACGGAAACTTTGCGGAGGGTCGGACGGAGCGGCAGCGTCCAAAGCGCAGAAACTCTTGCCCGCTCGCGCTTGGTGGTCTTGCCAGTGCAGCGGTCGGTGGTCTTGCCAGTGCAGCGGTCGGTGGTTTCCGCAGAGCAGTGTCGGTGGTTGCAGCAGTGTCAGAGATCGGCGCCGATGACTGTGGGACGGACTTCCAGTCCGTCCCGTTGGTTGGCCTTCCCAGGCCAACCTTCCCTCGGCCGCTCTCTGGTCGGAATCGGGGAGACCGTTGGGAAGTGGATGGGCTGGAAGCCCATCGTACGGGACAGGCTGGAAGCCTGTCCCACCACCCAAGCCTGTCCCACCGGCCCGCTGTGCGAGGGTCTCTGACCCCGCACACGGCGAGACCGGAGGTCTGGACGGAAATCGTAAAAAGAACGCGGGTCGTGAGGGGCCGGGTCCTTTCTGTCACAGGGCGGCGCACCCGCGGGACTCGAGCCACCGTCTGGTCATCCATGGCGCTCGGCCCGCTACCACGTTTCCAACGCCCGGTCGGCACGGTGGGCGGCGTCCGCGTAATTGCCCTGCTGGAAGGCCAATACCAGGTCGGCCGTTGTGAAGTCTCGATCGCCGTCCCAATCTCCTTCACGCCAACTCGCGTTATCCTCGACGTCATCCTCGTACTTGCCCAGCTGGAAGATCTGCACGATGTCTCCGGAGTCGAACAGTCCATCGAGGTTGGAATCTCCGATCCGCTGCTGGATGTCGCCGAAAATGCGGTCGATCATCTGTCCCGATCCATCGGCCGGGTCGTTCGGGTCGACGCCGCCCAGATCAATCTCGACCACCGACCGGCTATTGAGCTGATCGACGACGAGCAGCGCGTCGATTGGTGACAGGAATCCGTCACCATTAACATCCCAGTGTTGCGTCGTATCGAGAGCCGTGTTGGAATCAATCTGCCGCAGCGCGGGAAATGCCGGCAGGGCGACATTCCCGCGTCGATTCAGCTCGTTGATGACCACGATCGCATCATTCGGAGCGACTTCGCCGTCACCGTTCGTATCCGCAGGCTCCGTCGGATTCTGCCAGGTCATCCGTTGGTGGGGGTTAGCGAACTCAAACGCCTCCTCCATCAGCTGGACGGAGGAACTCCGTGCCTGGTAATAGTATTGCTGTTCACCTGCCCGGAGCACGACCTCCCAGCCGCTGGCGACCGGCTCGGCGGTGACGGTCATGACACGGCCGGTGGAAAGTGCCAGGCGGCCGGCCAGGTCGGTTTTGGCTCGACCAATGATCTGCTGAGCGGTTTCATCCAGTGGAAGCGGCAGCGGTTGGGGCTGTTCCACCGGCCGATTCAGATCACTGACGGTGGCCAGAATCGTCTGCGGCGCGCTGGCATCCATCACGTGAACCGAATTGTCGGCGATGGAGAACAGTTGATTGTCGATGTAGCCGCTGCGGCGAACCGGCGAATCGTGCACGATTTCGGCCACCAGGGACAGGCCCGCGTCCGAACCGGGCTCCGCCATCGCATCGACGCGAAAGACCATTAGTTCGTACTCGTTGACCCATTGGCGCAGTCTCGCGGTAGCCGTCTCCGTCCTGATCCACTCGTTCTACGTACCCGCGAGTCGACGGGACGGCGAACAGGCCGTGGCGAGCAAAATAGCCGAATGCATGATGATCGACAGCCGCCTCACTCGTCGAAAAGCGTTCGAACGTGTACTCATCGATCTGCCGAGGTTGTGTCAAATCGCTGACATCAAATAGACTCACCTGGGCCGGGCCTTGATTGCCCAAAGGCGTGTTGCGGCCGACGGTCAGCAGATGCGTCTCATCGATCAGTTGCATATAGTTCGAGAAGCCCGGAAGCGTCAGGTGCCCCAACGTGCGGGGCGCTGCCGGGTCGCTGACATCCAGGGCAAACAGCGGATCGACGTTGCGAAACGTCACGAGAAAAGCGCGCGATCCCATGAATCGCACGGAGCGGATGGTTTCGTCGAGCGCCAGGTTCTGCAGGCTTCCCACATCTTCCAAGACACCACCGTCGTCGCGCAGCACAAACAGCGTGTTCTCTTCCCGGCCGGTCCAATTCCCAGAGCCGGAGTTGCTGATTGTCGTCGCGATTCGCAAGTGCCCGTCGTACTCGTCCGCCGAAAACTGATTCAGCATTCGTCCGGCCACGGAACCCGCGGCGGCGAACTGCGCCTCCCCGGTCTCTCCATTCCATCGAAACTTGAGGATCCGCGTTTGCGAGCCGTCCTCCTTTGCCCAAGCGTCCTCGAAGACATAGAAATTGTCCAAGGAGGCATAGACCTTTGTCGCTCCGTTCGTGTAGACGCCCGATGAGGCAGCCAATCCGGGCTCGCTGTTGGTCACATGCAAGGAGACGAGTGACACCAGATTCGTCGCGCCGTCCGTCAGTGGCCGGTAGATTTCTTCCGGCTCGTGCACGAGCCCGCTGCGTGCCAACTCACCATCCGGTCCGTAGCTCGCATAATCCGGCAGCGCCTCTTGGACGAACTTCGCGGCTTCCAATCGGAAGCGTTCCAGGTATTGTTCGCGCGTTTCATAGACGCCCGATCCCGGAACCTCTCCGTCGGGATCATCGGGCGGGGGGTCTTGCAGAATCGCCGGGGGAGGGGCGACGGCCTGGTTGGACAGGACGACGTACACAAAGTCGCCCACGGCACGCGATTCGATGTAGCTTCCCTCCAAGGTGGTTTTCTGCACGACCGTGGGGGCGGTCCGATTCGCGACATCGAAGACCGTCACCACAGTCGTCGACGAAAGATCGAGCGGATAGGGAGGATAAGGATAGGGGAAAGGCAGCAGGTCTTCGGCAGGTCGTGCCCCGCCCGGCGGCAAGTCGAGGATCGGGCCTTCGAAATCGACGCCCGGGACAACGTCCCACCAGGGCCACTGCGGATCGATGCGCGAAATGACGGTCAGTCGGTCTCCCTTCAGGTACTGACCGATCGGCGTGCCCTCGATTTCCGTTCTGGAGATTTCCGCTAGATCCGTGGCCGGCCAGGCGTCCAAGATCACCAGATCTCGTCCGGTCAGCATGTAGACGAAATCGGAATCGAATTCGACAATATCGCCTTCGTCCACCCCTGCCACTTGCACATTCGTTTCCGAGTGATCGCGTACGACGCCGTCTTCCGCGGAAGGCACCATGCCTCCGTCCAGGTTCGCCCAGTCGTACCCATACCACGCGTGTTGGCCAAATAGATATTCATAACGCTGCAGCGCATCTTCGATGAGGAACTGCTCGTAATCGGCGAGTGTGTCGAACACCGGAAACAGGGATTCGTCCACCGGACGAACTTCGATTTGCACTTCGGCCTTCAGTTGATCATCGACCGTATAGACCAGTTGATCGGTGCCGGTAAATCCGTCCGGCGCCGTGTACCAGATGGACCCTCCGTCTTCGGCCAGCGTCACGACCGCCCCGGCAGCCGACGGTGTCACGGCTGTGATTCTGCCGCCACCGGCATAGTCGGCGCCCAGCAGATCGTTCACCAGCACACGGAACTCCTCCGTCGCTCCCGGTGCAACTCGATACTGATCGTCCCGGACACGACGTATCACGTTGACCGTCACCTCGGCCTGCATCACGCCATCGACCGTGTAGGAGAATCGGTCCGCACCGACAAAATCGACCGGCGGTGTGTACTGCACCGCCTTGCCATCGTCGGAAAGACGGACAACGCCACCGTGCTCGGAATCCGACACGTCGGTGATCTTTCTTGCACCAGGATAGCTGTGACTGGGGCACTCGCTGTACTGCGAACGGATTTGGAAATCGTTGGCCAGCACATCCAGGGTTGTCTCGGCATGGTTCTGATCAACAACGAACTGGTCACCGGCAAGATGTCCCCTGACCGAGACGGACACAAAGGCCTCGTACTTTCCGTCCACCGTGTAGCTGAATCGGTCGTAACCGCGCGGAGATGAGCGGTACAGCAGCGAGCGACCGTCCGGCGCGATCGTTACGGAAACGCCATCCGTCTCCGCATCCACCGCCGTAATCCGCGCGGGACCTGAGTACCCCAATTGGAATTGGTCGTTGTCGAGGACAGGTAGGCGATGCACCGGCTGACCGGGATCCGCACAGAAGCGGTAGGAATCTCCATCGGCTAACGGGCGGACCCAGACCCACACCTGTGCTTCCAATTCCCCATCGACCGTGTACTGAAACGAATCGGACCCGGTGAACTCCATCGGCGGGGTGTAGGTAATCGATCGACCGTCGAAGGAAACGGTGGCTCCCTGTTCCGTTTCACTTACGGCCGTGATTTCGCGAGCCCCCGCGTAGCCATTCCCCAGGAAGTCGTTGGCGAGCACGTCCAAGCTCCAGCCCGGCGTGTCCTGGTAGGCTGTCAGGGAATCATCGCGAACGGGACGAGTAACCTGGACGGTCACCGTCGCCTCGTACTTTCCGTCGGCGACATAGGTGAATCGATCCGTACCGCTGAAGCCGCGCGGCGGCGTATAGATCACCGCCTGGCCATCCTCATGGATCTGCGCCGTTCCGCCGCTTTCCGGAATACCCACCTCCGTCACTCGATTCACCACGTCGTGCCAGCGATCATCCAGCCCCCAGTAGCGATCGTTAGGAGTCACGCGGATCACCTGCTGCGTGCTGTCCTGATCCGTTTCGTGCCAATCGTCCTGGACCGGCCGATGGACGACCACCTGCGCGTACGCTTCGAATCGATCATCCACCACGTAGTGAATGTTGTCCCACCCATGCCAGCCGGGGGCGGGCGTGTATCGCAAAGCATGCCCATCCTCCGTCACTTCGACCGTGGCACCGTCGACCGTGGACTGCGCCGATGTAATCTGACGAGCGGCCGCATACCCCGGCCAGAACGGGTCATTGGCTTGGACATCCAGCAGCTTCTGCGAGCTGTTCTGAAGTAATTCGAAACGATCATTCGCCAACGTTTGAGGAACCGTGATCGTCACTCGGGCCGAATACAGCTCATCCACGATGTAGACAAACTGATCGGTCCCGAATTGTTCGTCCGTGGGGCGGTACAAAATCGCCTGACCATCCTCGGCAATCGCGACCTCCGATCCCGCGCTGCTGACACTGGCCAAGGTAATCACCTTCGGCCCCTCGTAATGGGCCCAAAACGGATCGTTCGCCAGCACGTCAAGGCGATGGATCTGACCATCCGGCGGGATCGCGTAATCATCGGCGCGTAAGGCCGGCTGAACCGTCACGGCGGCCTGCGCGAAAAACTGCCCGTCGACGAAATAAGTGAACCGTTCGACGCCGGCGAAATCCGCGGGCGGCGCGTACCGAAGCCGCATCCGGTCTTCGCTGATCTGTAGTTGCCCGCCTTCACTGCCAAAACTGACCGCGCTAATTTGGCGATTGCCGCCGTAATCGACCGCAAAGTCGTCGTTGGCCAGGACGTCAAGCCACTGCGGGTCCTGATTCTGATAGACGGTGACCGCATCGTCGACCAGCGTTACCCCCCCCGCGTCCAACAGCTGCCGCAGCTCCAGTAGCTCGGGCAGATGAGATCGTGTCCGCCGCGTCGGACGAACACGTCCCCTAGCGCTGCGTGAAAAGATCCGCCTGATCATCGCCTCGGCTCCTCTTCGTCGAAGAATCTTCCGTCTGTTTTCTCCATACCAGTCCACCATGTATTTTAACGCCGAGACACGTTCGCGTTAATGGATCGGGCCTGGGAAACCGTGAGAAGGATGAAGGGAAAGAGCAAGGTAAAGGGAAAAGGAGAAGGAACGCGGAGAACGCGGAGAACGCGGGAGAACGCGGAAGAACGCGGACCGGAACGCGGGAATGGAGGCGAAGCGGGGAGTAACGCGGACCGGACGTGGGAATGTGAGGCGACGTGGGATGCTAAGGCCGAAGTGGGAATAGGCGGCCGTGGTTCTTTCGCTCGGCCCGCTGACTCGCGTTGATCCCCGGCACGTCGCCGTCTTCCGAACGATGGCCCTCGTGTGCTCCATTCGTAATCCGCGTCCCTTCGCGTTCTCCGCCCGCTCCGCGTTTCCCTCTTCCCTTCTTGCGTTGCGATTTCCTTCCTCCACACGGAAATCACCTCAAATTCTCTCGCCACCCCCTCCGGCGGATCGAGGGTCGGCTAAAATAGCGAAACTCGTCACCTGGGATCGCGAGATTTCGGTCTGGGGAACGAGAGCGAGAAATCTCGTCGTCACACGGCGGTCAGTTTCCATCACCATGACGGACGTTTTTCCAGGAAGCTCGATCATGCGAACCGTTCGAAGTATCACGCCGATTCTGATTGCTTTTGCCGCTTGCGGTACGATGCGGGTCTATTCTGCCGTGCCGGCCCAATACGATGTGGTGGTTTATGGTGGCACCTCGGCGGGGGTTGCGGCTGCCGTCCAGGTGGCTCGGATGGGTAAGACCGTTGTGGTGATCGAGCCGGGTGAACATCTGGGCGGTTTGACCAGCGGTGGTTTGGGGTTCACCGATTCCGGTGACAAACGGGTGATCGGCGGCATCTCTCGCGAGTTTTATCAGCGGATCAAGCGGCATTACGAGATGCCTTCGGCCTGGAAGTTCGGGAAGCCGGAGCAGTATGAACGTTACCGACCCGACGATGATGCGATGTGGACTTTCGAGCCGCACGTGGCGGAACGAATCTACGCACAGATGCTCGCCGAATTGCAGGTTCCGGTTGCACGGCGCGAACGACTTGATCGGTCAACGGGCGTGATCCGTGAGGACCAGCAGATTGTCTCGATCCGAATGGAAAGTGGCCTGGTCTTTGCTGGGCAGGTCTTTATCGACGCAACGTACGAAGGCGACTTGATGGCGGCCGCCGGCGTTTCTTATACCGTCGGGCGGGAGAGTAACGAGCAGTATGGCGAAACGCTCAACGGCGTGCAGAAGCTCGAGAACAAACACAATCACCTGTTCATCAAGGAGGTCGACCCGTATCTCGTTCCCGGCGACCCGAGCAGTGGCTTATTGCCTGGTGTGCACGGCGATCCGCCGGGCGAGGAAGGAGCGGCCGACCACCGCGTGCAGGCCTACTGTTACCGGATGTGTATGTCGAATGTCGCCGCGAACCGCGTTCCGTTCCCCCAACCGGCTGAGTACGACGAGCAGCGGTATGAGCTGCTGCTGCGAAATTTTGAAGCCGGCGACCTGCGGTTGCCGTTGAAGCCGGACATGATGCCCAACGGCAAGACCGACACCAACAACAACTGTGCGTTCTCGACCGACAACATTGGCATGAACTACGAGTATCCGGAGGCGAGTTACGAGGAGCGGGAAGCGATCCTGCGCGAGCACGAGCAGTATCAGCAAGGGCTCATGTGGACGCTCGCCAACCACCCGCGCGTACCCCATTCCGTGCGAGAAAAGATGGCCGTTTGGGGCTTGGCGAAGGATGAATTTATCGATAACGGCAATTGGCCTCATCAGCTCTACATCCGTGAGGCGCGGCGGATGGTCGGCGACTACGTTGTGACGGAACTTGACTGCCGGCGTCAACGGATCGCGGAAGATTCCGTGGGACTGGGGTCATACAACATGGATTCCCACAACGTGCAGCGGTATATCACTCCGGAAGGATTTGCGCAGAACGAAGGTGACATCCAAGTTTCGCCTGGCGGCGCCTATTTGATCAGTTACCGTGCCTTGGTTCCCAAACGCGGGGAAGCCAAGAACCTGCTCGTGCCGGTCTGCCTTTCTTCGTCTCACATCGCGTACGGTTCGATTCGCATGGAACCGGTCTTCATGATTCTGGGCCAGTCGGCCGCCACGGCGGCGGTCCAAGCCATTCGGGACGGAATCGCGGTGCAGGAGGTTGACTACGACCAGCTTCGCCGCCAGTTGTTAGATGATGGTCAGGTTCTTGATCTGCCAGTTCCCGCCCGTTCCGGCGGGACACCCCAGGGCCTTCGCGCGCAGAACCTTGAAGGAATTGTTATCGATGAGGAACAGGCGACATTCACGGGGGTTTGGACGCCGAGTGCTTCGGTCGGGCCGTTCGTGGAAAACGGTTACCATCACGACAACGACTCGGATAAAGGCGCACTGGTGGCCCGCTTCGAAGTCCCGCTCGCCGCCGGGCGGTATGCCGTCCGCATCGCATACTCACCGCACCCCAATCGCGCCACGAATGTGCCCGTCACGATCCATCACCGCGGCGGCATCGCACAGCAGCAGCTGAATCAGCAGCAACCGCCGACGGTTGGGCCGTTCGCCGAATTGGGGACGTTTGAGTTTGGTGCGGATCAACCCGCCGTCATCATCCTGAAAAACGAAGGCACGGACGGCCATGTGATTATCGATGCCGTGGCGTTTGTTCTGGAGGAGTAAGGGGAAGCCATCGCCCCGAGATGGTTTTCCGCGAGCTAACCGATCACGAGGCATCCGGGGACTGTCCCGTTTTTCGGCCGAAAAGGCATCGGTGGGCAACCAACGTGATCCGAAAACACGGGACTGTCCCCTTCGCGTTCGGCCAAGGCGACAGTCCCCGTGAACGGTTAGTACGCGAGCCGCACGTTGAAAACAGAGATCGGCTCCGAGTCAGCAGGTTACGGGGTAGCGGATCCGTCGCCGACGTCGAGTCGTCGGGCGTTTTCCAGGCGGCGAGTGTATCGTCCGCAAAGGATCATGCTGATCAAGATCGAAATCGATCCGAGAGGAACCAACAGTCCTCTTCGAACTCGCCAACCGGTCATCGACAACAGGGCCAAGCCGGTCAGTGCACCAAAGAAGGCGACGGGCAGCACAACCAAGCCCAGGATCGCTCGTGTGCGAGTGTCACGGATACCGGCCTGTCCAAACGTGCGAACACCGGTCCACCAGATCAGGCCGGAGACAAGGCACAGAATCACGTCGAATCCCCAGTACGATCCCGCACTCCAGGACGGGGGATCCGGGGCATAGATCGCATGCTTGGCTGCCAGCGGGAGCTGGATCAGGAGCACGAGGCTGAAGTAGTCGACCACCATGAATTGGTAGCGGACCCGCTTCCACCGCGCCAGGCGGTCCAGCGGAAACAGGACCCACGCCGCCGCAAAGAAGGGCGCAAGGCCTAGCACGAGGGCCAACAGGTGCGCATAGGGAGACAACCATTCCCACACGTGATCCATGCTTTTCACCGAAGGGGTGTCGCCTCTTGCTGCTGGACCTGCTGCACCCATTCGTCATGCAGTTGCTGCATCTGCTGGACTCGCTCCGGATGTTGTGGTGCGAGGTTGTTTCTCTCCGCCGGATCCTGCGCCAGGTCGACGAGAAACAATCGATCCTGCGGAGTGATGGGGGCCTGCTGTGATGTATCCCGCGGGTTTCCCAGCAGTTTCCAGTCTCCATCACGAACAGCCCAGGAGGGATTTCTACCACCGCCAGTCTGCCAATGAAAGACGGTGTGCAGCGGGTGCCGCATCGGCGGATTGAAGGATGTTCACCAGACTGACTCCATCGATCCTGGATGTGGGCAACGGTACATTGCACAGCTGCGCAATCGTTGGCAGCCAATCACAGGCGGTGGCCATTTGGTCTCGAACGGCGCCTTGTGGCAAGTGGCCGGGCCAGGAAATGATCGCCGGCAACCGGATACCACCTTCGAACAGGCTGAATTTCGCGCCGCGGTACGGTCCGGCATAGCCACCACCCCGGTGAGCACGGTCCTCCGTACTGTGTCCGTTATCCGATTGAAAAATGACAATCGTCCGCTCCCGCAAGTCCAAGGCATCGACCTGTTGCAACAGGTGACCCAGGTTCTCATCCAGAGTGGAGAGAAACGCGGCGTACAGGTTTCGCGGATAAGCGGCTGACTCGTAATGCTTCAACCATTTCTCGTAGCCCTGGTAAGGGTAGTGCGGCAGGTTCATCGCAAAATAGAGAAAGAACGGTTCGTCGCGGTGTTCCCGCAGGAAGGCCGTTGCCTCTTCGACCATTAATTCGGGGAAGAATCGGCCATCGCGGTAGACCTCCTGACCATCGCGCCACAGGTCGTGTCGATTGGGGCCTTGCCAGTAGAAGAAGTGGGAGTAGTTGTCGATGCAGCCCCCCATGTGGCCGAATGAGAAATCGAATCCTTGCGCCAGGGGCATTGTCTCGGGTGTGTATCCCAGGTGCCATTTGCCAATGTGCGCCGTCGCGTAGTTTCCTTGCCGGAGCACTTCGGCGATGGTCACCTGTTCGGTAGGCATCCCGGGGTTTCCCTTTTGCGAACTGACGTTTCCGGGAACTCCCGCCCGTTGCGGATAGCGACCGGTAAGCATCGCAGCCCGCGAAGGCGAGCAAACGGGGGCTGCGGAATAGAACTGCGTGAACCGCACACCACGCTCGGCGAGACCGTCCAACGCCGGCGTCACCAGGTCATCGGCGCCGTAGCAGCCCGCGTCCCATGACCCCTGGTCATCCGCATAGACCAGAATCACGTTGGGCTGCGATGTCTCGGCGCCGCCCTGATTGGCGACGAGCAACAAGCCAAGCATTGCCAGGCTACATCCACGTCCGCCGCTCAAGAATTTCCTCATCGTATTTCCTTTCTTTACCAGCAACACACCCAGCCGAGTGCGGGGTCGGAGACCCTCGCACAGCGCTCGTCGGAGACCCTCGCACAGCGCCTCCTGTGGGGCAGGCGTGAGCCTTGTGGGACAGGCGTGAGCCTTGTGGGACAGGCGTGAGCCTTGTGGGACAGGCGTCCCGCCTGTCCCGTACCATGGGCTTCCAGCCCGTGCACATCCACACCTTGACAAAGCACGAGCTATTTCGCATGCGAATTGATTTCGAGCGATGATGGTTTCCAACCCAACTGGCGCACGGTTGTCATCGCGTAGCGCCAATCCTGTGGATTCACCTGGTCCAGGGAAATGGGAGTCTCTGCGCCACCATCGCTACGGTTTGTGGCAGATCGAGGATTCGTTGCACGTTCAGCAGGTAAGGTCCGTCTCGGTGCGTCGCCGGCAGTGCTTGCAGATCGAGTTGTTGGATGGGGGGTTCGAACAGGGTGGCGTAAAGAGCCACGCCTGCCATTTGCCCCCGCGCGGTGAGGCGAATCGGCGCGTCGCGCAGTTCATCCAGCGCACGAACCAACTGCAGCCCGCGCCGCACATCCCAGCACCGCATGCCATCGAGCGTCTGTCCGAGCAGGTAGAACCGCCGGCGGATCTGTACTTGCTTCTTTGTTTCCTGGCTCCAGGCTGTCGGACCGATCCCGCGTGGTAGGAGATATGCCACAACGCGACCGGGTGGTAGAGACTCGGGCCAGGGAATGTTGACCGCATCGGATGACGCCTGGGAAGCGAATCCGCCTTGCCGATCGAGCAGCGGCAGAAGATCGGGCCAGGCGTCGGCCAATGGTTGCCATTGCTTCGCGTCCAGCACGCGGATTTCGACTTCGGCGGGATGCTCGAGGGAGGCCGGTTGCACCAACAGCAGCGGCAATTGGACGCCCCGCTGACTCGTGAAGACATAGGCACGCCGCCGCACGGTTTCCTGCACACGATCCAGCAGCAACCTCGCGTCCAACGAGTCGGCCGTTGTGGGCCAACCGCGGAAGACCTGGTCGAGGAACGCTGTGTGCCACGCCTGTCGCTGCTCGTCCCACTGCGCCTTCGTTTCCGCCACACTCGCCGGTTCTGCCGCGGGGACGAACCACTCATGGGCGGTCGTGTTCCGTTCTTCGCTCGGCAAGGAGTCGAACACTTTCAGTTCGGCCGGTTGGAATTGCGGTTCGGCCACGTCTGTGATCAGATTCTCATCCGCTCGCAGATAGCGATTCAGCCAGCCAAACGCGTGCACGCGCAATTGCTGCGTGTCCTGATGAGGGCCGGGGCTGATATTCAGTCCCAAGCGTTCTTTGGCATCCAAGAGCGTATAGATCCGCCGCGTCTTTTCGAAGGTCCGAACCACTCCATCAAGCGGGAAAATGCTATCGCGATCCGTGTTGCTGATCAATAGCGGGCGAGGCGCTACCAAGGCGGCAACCAGGGGATAATCCCAGCGAAAGGTATTCAGCATGAACATGCAGTCACAGTGTCCTTCGACGCAACCATCGACAACATGGTTCTGCAAGTCGGTGATGCCGGCGACTGGAACAGCGGCTTGAATCCGATCATCCAACGCGGCAATCCACCAGCTGTAAGCTCCACCGCCGCTGCGCCCGGTGACTCCGATGCGTTTTGAATCGACCTCCTTGCGCGTTTCGAGGTAGTCCAAAGCGCGAATGCAATTCCACGCTTCCACTCCTGCTGGTGTGTAACCACGACATAACCACCACCACATGTCGTAGCGGTGCGTTCCATGGTGCACACCCTCGATTTCGCCTAGTTGCAGTGAGTCGAGCATCAGGCACACGTAGCCGTTTCGTGCCAACCAAGCTCCATGATGCTGGTAATGGATCTTGTTGCCGTACGAAACACCGTCGATCACGGTGGCTCCATGCCCACAAAGGTAGAGCACGGCGGGCAGCGGTTGCTCGATGCGGGCGGGGCGATACAGATTGGCCGTAACGTACAAACCGGGCCGCGATTGAAAATGCAGTTTTTCGACCACGACACCGTTGCGCTCGACCTGCCCGGTCACCTTGGCTCGCAGAGGCGACTGCTCCGGCCATGGTTGCAGCCCCAACATCTGCCGCAGTTCCAGACGCCGCGGACCCCGCTGCGCACGCCAGTCCTCGGCGGTGCTGCACGTCCTGCAGGCAAGCCTGTTGCAGCCGGTGGGTCTCATCGCGAAAGTAATCGGTCAGCGCGCGGTCCCCGGCCGACGGTTCCGCCTGAACGAGCGCCGCCACCGTCAAGAGAAAACACACCGGGCCCATGAGAATTTGCCACCGCCTGACCACTGTTTGTTTCCTCCCAGGACCGCGCTGTGGGTTTCGTCGTGAGTGTTTGCTGCACGTGTTGCCGTGCGTCACGTTTCGGTGGGTACCACCGCCGGTGGATCAGCCGAAAAGCTGCCCACCACTGGGCTCCACGCGGTCAAGGAGTCCAGCGACTACCGCATTGCGGCGAGTCGGAGACGCACGGCAGGCCGTCAGTTTATCGCATTTTCCTTCGCGGGACTGCTCATCAGGTTGCCGATCGGGTTGGCGATGGTAGCGCGATGCACCAGGACCGGTCTTGCCCCGCTCGCCGTGGCGGATGGGTGGGGCCATCCCGCATCGAGCCCCTGCGCGCTCCGGAAGTGTTGGCACGACCGAACCCCGAATCGAAACCGGCCACTCAGATTGGGCGATCAAGATTTGGAAAAACCACCACTTAGTGCGAAACTTTGATACGCTTGCGATCGTCAAATCGCCATCGGTGCAGTACAAGGCACCGGTGACCCCCCGTTGGGGGACATAGACGCGTTGGTAGTCAGGAAACTTCTCACGAAGAGGCATTTCCCCATTGGGAAGAGGCGGAACAGATGAACCGGGCACTCCTCGTTTTGTTGGCAGGTTGCTTGTCGGCTGTGGAAGGATCGAGCGGAATGGCAGCGGAAATTGGCTTTATCGAAGAGTATGCGCTGGCGGCGGATCGTACGGTGCCGTTGGCGCAGCTCATTCCGGGCACGGAAGACTATTACTACTTTCACTGTTTGCATCTCCAGTCGCGGGGGGAATATGACAAAGTCGATCCGTTGCTGAAGGACTGGATCGAGCGTCACAAGGTAACGCCACGCGTCCGAGAGATTCAGCATCGGCAGGCGTTATTGACCTACGATCAGGATGCCGCCAAGACACTTCAGTATCTCCAAAGCCAGCTTCGTATCCGGTTTGATCATCAGCGTGACACGTTGGACCAAGCGGCCAAACTGCCCACAGCCTTGGATCCATCCTTGCTATCGCGAGAGCGATTGACGCAGCGGGCCTTAGAACAACACCGAGACAATCTGGACGGCTTCGAGGATGCTGCTTTGGAGTGGCTGACATCGCAGTCGCTCGACCCGGGGCGCCGTCGTCTTCTGCTGCAGCGCTTGCAGCGGCCTGATCTTTCCGGCCTGCCCAATGCAATCGTCGATGATCTCAACACGCCCAACAGTCCGGGATTCGGCGCCTTTCCCATTCATCGTCAGTTACTCAAGAGTCAACTGGATCAGTTGTTGCAGCTGCAAGCCCGCACTGCGGAATGAAGCGAATTTTGTCAACACGTACCTGGCGAAGCTGCAACCCAATCCGGATGTCGATTGGCAGAATGATCCGCAGCAGCAGGAAGTGTTACTCGATCGATTGTGGAACTTTGTGTCCGCGTTGGCTCCCAGTCACAATTCGTTAAAAGCGCATGTGTTGTACCACCGGCTGGCCTTGGATAGGAGCCAAGGTCGCTACGATAAGCAGCGGTTCATGACCTACCTGCAGCTTCCGCGGCCGGTACCCTACGTGAATCCACGTTTTCTGACCGAGCCGGGCAATCGCAATGTGGCCGTGAACCTGGGCGAGGATTTTCGGTCGATCACGTTCTGCCCACCCATCGGTGATGATGAGCCGCTCGTGCGGGATTATCTCCAGCATTTTTTCGTTGAGGAAACCGACTACAAGGCGTACGAGCCGTACATTCGAGATACGTATCTGAAGGAACTATTTGCGGAGACCAAGATCCTCCATGGACTGGGTGACGCGCGGCAATGGTATGCCATGCTTCCCCCCGCCAAGTACCAGCAATTGAAGGATCGGGTGGATTTGGATTTTGTGCCCACGAATCCCCGATACTTTGCCGCGGACGCGAAAGTCGGCCTGGACGTTGACGTCAAGAATGTGCCGACGCTGATTGTCAAGGTTTATCGAATCAACGCGGCGAACTACTACCAGGACAATGCGCAACAGGTCCGTACCGATATCAATCTGGACGGCCTGGTGCCGAATGAAGAGCTGACTTACCAGTATGACGAACCGCCCCTTCGTCGCGTGCGTCGGCATTACGACTTCCCGTCACTGGCCGAACCGGGCCTGTACGTGATCGACTTCATCGGCAATGGCAAGAACAGTCGCGTGTTACTGCAGAAAGGAAAGCTGCAGCACGTTGTCCGCACAACGCCCGCGGGCCAGGCGTTTACCGTCTTCGACGAGCAGAATCGCCTGCTGGCGGATGCCAGTTTGTGGATGGGTGGCCAAACCTACCGAGCCAACTCCGCCGGGGAAATCCTCGTTCCCTACAGCACACAGCCCGGTCGGCAACCGGTGATTCTGATGCACGGCTCGACCGCCACGCTGGATCATTTCTTCCACGCCGCCGAAAACTACGAGCTCAACGCCGGGATCTACGTTGATCGTGAATCGCTTTTAAGCAACCGGATTGCGGAAGTCCTGATCCGAGCTGGAGTGACCATCAACGGTACTCCGGTCAGTCTGGAACTTCTGGAGAACGTGCGACTGACCATTACTTCGGTCGATCTGGATGACGTTGTCACAACGAATGTTATCAGTGACGTGACTCTGAAGAACGACCAGGATTTCGTGCACGCGATGCGCGTTCCACCTCGGTTGGCCTCGCTGCAATTCACGCTTCAGTGTCAGGTGAAAAGTCGTAGCGAGAACAAGCTGCTGGATCGGCAGGTTTCGCAAGCGTATTCGATCAACCAGATCGACAAGAGTTTCGCGACGGAGGATTTGCACCTGCGATTGGACGCCGAGTCTTACTGGTTGGATGTCCTGGGGAAATCTGGCGAACCGAAGGCCAATCGGCCGGTACAGGTGACCTTGAAACATCAGGATTTCGTTGACCCGGTGGTTGTCACACTCCGTTCCGATGACTCGGGCCGGATTCTGCTGGGCGATTTGGATGGCATCGATCGCGTTTCCGTTACGGGGCCGGAAGGCACGGAGCGATCATGGCCGCTACGTCCGGACCGCTACTCGTATCCTCAATCGATCAACGGCGTAGCGGGGGAGGCGATCGAGTTGCCGTATGTTCTGGCTCCCCAAGAGGCCACGCCCGAGTCCCTTTCCTTGCTGGAAGTGCGCGGGGGCAGCTTTGTCGCCGATTGGAACGCTGCTTTGAAAGTCACCGGCGGCAGGTTACTGCTGCAAGGTCTGCCGCCTGGCGACTACGATTTGATGCTTAAGCCATCCGGGCCGCGGATCCAGGTGCGTGTCACGGCAGGCGTCGTGCGGGCAGGTTACGCGCTCGGGAACCATCGCCAACTGGAACTGCGTGGTCAAAACCCGTTGCACATCGAATCGATTGCCGTGGCACCGGAGAAAGTCACCATCCAATTGGGCCACCTGTCGCCGACAACGCGTGTTCACATTTTTGCCACGGAGATGGAGCCGGCTTTCGATGTGTTCGACGAACTTGCGCACGTCCGTGACGCGGAGCCGATACGGGGCACGGTCACTCCGGCGATCTCGCTCTATGTCAAAGGACGGCTGATTGGTGATGAATTTCGCTACATTCTCGATCGCAAGTACGCGCAGAAATTCCCCGGCAACATGCTGCCGCGTCCCGAACTGCTGCTCAACCCGTGGCCGATTCGCGATACGGCCACGGAGCAGGAAAAGCTGGAAGGCCCGACGGCCATGCCGGCGGAAGCCGCCGCGGATTCTCTCCGCCGTGAACAGGCCGCTGGAGCCGATGGCGGTGTTGCTGTACCGACCGATTTCGCGAACCTCGACTTTCTGGCACATGCCTCCGCCATCCAACTGAACGCCAAGCCCGACGAGCAAGGCAAGGTGGAAGTGGATCGCGAGACGCTGAAGAACAAGACCTACATCTGCGTCGTCGCCGTTGATGCGTTTTCGACGGCCCGCCGGACAGTCCTGCTGCCCCCGACCGCCCCCGCGGCACTCGATCTGCGACTACTGCGAGGGCTGGACCCGAATCAGGCCTTTTCCCAGCAGAAACAGATCAGCCTGATCCAAACCGGCGACAAGTTCCGTGTCGACGACATTCGGACCGGCCGGTTCGAACTCTACGACAGCTTGGCCAAGGCATACCGCCTGTATGAAACCCTGCAACCGCATCCGCATTTGAACGATTTCCGCTTTGTGCTCCGGTGGCAAGAGATGCCGGAGGAGGAGCGACGGTCGCTGTATACGAAGTACGCATGCCACGAACTGAACTTCTTCCTCTCGCGGAAAGATCCCGACTTCTTCCATGCGGTTGTCCAACCCTATTTGCGTCACAAGTTACACAAGACGTTTCTGGATCACTATCTGCTGGAGGATGACCTGGCATCGTATCTGACGCCGTGGAACTACCAGCAACTGAACGTTGTCGAACGGATCCTTCTGGCGCAGCGGATCGAGGGCGAAGGACCTCGAACGGCCGAGAGTTTGACAAACGCTTGGAATCTGATTCCGCCGGACATGGATCGCTTGAACCTTTTGTTCGACACGGCCATCAAGGGGCAATCGATGGCCGTTACCGACGACCTTGGTCTCGCCGAACGGGTCCTCGCGACCACGGCAGCACCTACGTTGGAACTTCGAGCCCTGCCTCCCAGCGCAGCGAACATGGGAGGAATGGCGGGAGGAATGGCCGACAGGGGCGACCGGAACGCCATTCGTCTGCGAGAACAGACTCGCGGAGCGCGACGGCGATTCGCGAAAGCCGCGGACGCAGCCGTCGACGCGGAGCGGGCGCGGCCGGCTCGGGCTGCCGGAGTAGAAACACGGGAGGATTTCTTCGGTCGCGACCGGCAGTCCCTGTTGGAGAGGGCGGACAAAGCGCTATACCAGCCATTGGATCAGACCAAGGAATGGGTTGAAAATAACTACTATCGGCTGCCGATCGAGGCGCAAAACGCCGACCTGGTGCGGGTCAACGCGTTCTGGGTTGACTTGGCCCATCATCCCAGCGGGCAGCCGTTCCTCTCGACGCACCTGGCCGAGGCAGCGAATAACTTCACAGAAATCATGCTCGCGCTCTCGGTTTTGGATTTGCCGGCACAGTCACCGAAGCATGCAGCAACCTTCGAAGACAACGCGGCACAAATCGTGGCCGGGGGACCGGCGGTCGTGTTCCACCAACAGATTCGACCGACGCAATCTCGTGAAGAAAACTCTTCCGTGCTGGTCAGCGAGAATTTCTTCCGCCACGGCGATCGCCATCAACTTGTTGGCAACCAGAAGGTGGATAAATTCGTCACCGAAGAGTTCCTCGTCCAGACCGTCTATGGTGGTCAGATCGTCGTCACCAATCCCACGTCCTCTCCCGTGAAGCTGGATGTACTGATCCAGATCCCCGTGGGTGCGATCCCGGTCAACAACGGACAGTACACGCGGAACATCCAGCTGCAATTGGAGCCATATCGCACCGAGTCGATGGAATACTATTTCTACTTTCCCGCCGCGGGCCGGTATCCGCATTTTCCGGTGCACGTCGCCAGAGGGGACGAGCTGCTGGCGGCAGGCGAGCCGATGGAATTCTCGGTCGTCGAAGAACTGACCAAGATTGACCGCGAATCGTGGCCGTACGTTTCCCAGTCGGGCACGAACGAGGAGGTGCTCACTTACTTGCGAACGCAGAACCTGCAGGCAGTTTCCTTGGAGCGGATTGCCTTCCGGATGAGCGATCCGGAATTCTTCCGACAAGCGATCGCCATTCTTCAGCAGCGTCACGCGTACGATCACACGCTTTGGTCCTACGCGATCCAACACAATGATCCAGTAGCGATTCAGGAGTACCTGCGACATGCCGACGGTTTTGTCCAGCAGTGCGGCCGGCTGTTGGAAAGCCCCCTGCTGCAGATCGATCCGGTCGAACGCAAGACGTACGAGCACATGGAGTATCGTCCGCTCGTCAATCCTCGGGCCCACCAGGTGGGCAAGCGTCGGCAGATTCTGAATGACCGCTTCCACGCACAGTACGACCGCTGGTTGCATCTGCTGAGCTACGTTCCGCAATTGAACGACCAGGACCGTTTGGCGACGGTTTACTACTTGCTGCTGCAAGATCGCTTCGCCGAGGCGATCGGGCAGTTTCAGCAGATCAAGCGGGACGAGGTACGCACGCAACTGCAGTATGACTACTGTGCCGCCTACCTGTACATGACACAGGGCCGCACGGATGAAGCACGCGGAATCGCCGCGCAGTACGAAGACTATCCGATCGACCGTTGGCGGAACGCCTTTGCCGTCGTGAAGAGTCATCTCGACGAGATCGAGGGCAAGGACGTCGCGGTGGTCAACGCCGAGGATCGAAACCAGGTGCAGGATGAATTGGCAGCGGCCCAGCCGAGCATCGACTTTCAGGTCGAGGCCCAGAACATTCAACTGGACTATCGGAACGTGGACCAAGTCCGGATCAACTACTACCTGATGGACATCGAGCTGTTATTTAGTCGGAATCCGTTCGTCCAACGGTACTCCGGTCAGTTCTCCTACATCGAGCCGAACGAGTCCCAGACGATTTCGCTTAGCGACCGACAGGGGACGAAGACGCTGCCCTTGCCGGACTCGCTCCAAAATCAGAATGTGTTGATCGAGATCGAGGCGGCCGGGATTCGTCGATCCCAGCCGTATTATTCGAACTCGTTGTCGCTGGAGCTGATCGAAACGTACGGCCAATTGCGGGTGACCGACGCACGAGACGGGAAACCGCTCTCCACGGTTTACGTCAAGGTCTACGCGCAGATGCAAGACGGCCAGGTGCAGTTTTACAAAGACGGCTACACGGATCTGCGAGGCCGTTTGGACTACTCCTCGCTGAGCACGAACATGCTGGACGAAGTGGCCAAGTTTGCGATCCTGGTGCTGAGTGAGGAGCACGGTGCGGTGGTCCGAGAGGCGAATCCCCCGCAAGCGGTAGTGTTTATTCCAGTTGCTGTTTCCAGCGTTGAATCTGCAGCAACGCTTCCACTGGCGTGAGCTGATTCAGGTTCAGCTCACGCATCTCGTCCAGCAGCGGGTGTTCGGCCGGCCCAAAGAGCGTCAACTGTACGTCGCCGCGGAGCCGGTCGAAGTGGGGGGCCCCAATCCGGGGTCGACCCTGTCCGTCCAGATGCTCCGCCTCCAGATGTGCCAGAACCTGCTTCGCCCGCTCATTCACGTCGGCCGGTACTCCCGCCAAGCGGGCCACGTGGATCCCGTAGCTCTTGTCCGCCGCTCCCTCGACGATCTTGTGCAGAAAGACGACATCGTCCTGCCATTCCTTGACCGCCACGTTCAGGTTTTGCACGTGCGTCAGCGTCTGTTGCAGGTCGGTCAGCTCGTGATAATGCGTGGCGAACAGCGTGCGGCAGCCGATCGCGGTCGTGCAGGTATTCCACGATCGCCCAGGCCAATGACAATCCGTCGTAGGTGCTGGTGCCTCGACCGATTTCATCCAGGATCACCAGGCTCCGCTCCGTTGCGGTATTCAGAATTCGCGCCGTCTCCGTCATTTCGACCATGAAGGTACTTTGCCCTTTGGACAATTCGTCGCTGGCACCCACTCGAGCGAAGATGCGGTCGGCAATTCCGATCGTCGCCGATCGTGCCGGAACGAAGCTACCGACTTGGGCCATCAGGGCGATCAACGCCACCTGCCGAATGTACGTACTCTTGCCGGCCATGTTCGGGCCGGTGATCAGCAGAATCTGGCCATGTTCGGCTGTCGGCCACGGTATCATTCGGAACGAACGTCCCTTGGTCACTGACAATGTCCAGAACCGGATGCCGCCCGTCGACGATCTGCAGAAGCGGTTCCTCGACAAGCTGCGGCCGGCAGTAACCGTGCCGGCGCGCCAATTCGGCTAAGCCCAGCAGGACGTCCACTTGCGCCAAGACCTGCGCCGTGGCCTGCAGCCGAGTTGCATGAACCTGCACCCGATCCCGCAGGGCAAGGAACAGATCGTATTCTAGTTCCTGCGCTTTCTCATCCGCCGATAGCACCTTCTCTTCGTATTCTTTCAATTCCGGCGTGATGTATCGTTCCGCATTCTTCAGGGTCTGCTTGCGAATGTAGGTTGCGGGGACTTTATCGCGATGCGCGTTCGTGACCTCGATGTAATAGCCAAACACCTTGTTGAAGCCGACTTTCAAGCTGGGGATGCCCGATTCCTGCAGTTGATCCGCTTGGTAGCGCGCGATCCACTCCTTGCCGCCGGAGGCCAGTTGTCGCAGCTCATCCAATTCCGCTCGATATCCGGGGCGAATGAAGCCTCCGTCGCGCGGACTGAGTGGGCATTCTTCGCGCAACGCGGCCAGCAATTCATCGCGAAGTTCGGGGCACAGATCCAGCCGATCTCGCAGTTCACACAGGAGCGGTGTGTTTCCGTCTTCCATCCGCCGGCGAATCGCCGGCAGCACCTGCAGGGTGCGGGCCAGCGCATGCAGATCGCGCGGGTTCGTGCGACCGGTCGCGACACGAGCCAACAATCGCTGCAGATCATAGATTCCCTTCAGCTCCGTTCGCAGGGAGTGGCTCAAGGCGGGATCATCGAGGAACTGTTCCACGGCGTCCAATCGTCGATCGATCTCCGCCATCTGCGTTAAGGGGTTGGCGACCCAATCGGACATCTCGCGAGAGCCCATGGCGGTCACCGTTCGATCGATCACGGCCAACAGAGAGCCTTCGCGACGGTCATCGCGTAGCGTACGGCGAATTTCGAGACTGCGGCGCGTGGCTTGATCGATCTCCAGACACTGGCCGGTGCGGTAGGGCAGCAGCCGGTCAATGTGTTCCAGTGACGATTTCTGCGTCTGTTGCAGGTAGGAGATCACCGCTCCCGCGGCACGGATCGCCGGCGAATCTTCCTCGGTAAAGCCGAAACCCTCCAGCGTGCTGACCCCAAAATGTTGCAGCAGCGCCTGGTGTGCGGTTTCCTGCCCGAATTCCCACGGCGGCAGACGCGTCATCATCATCGACTCGTCCATCGGCAACTCCGGCAGCTCGGCGTCCTCGCTGATCAGACACTCCGCCGGTTGGATCCGAGCCAGTTCATCCGGCAGTCGAGTGCGCGGCAGCCTCATCGCTTGAAAACGGCCCAGCGACAGTTCCACCCAGGCCAGACCGACCCAGGGTTGCGCGTGGGTCTTGCCCGGACGATCAACGACCACGGCCGCCAGATAGTTACTTTCGCGCGGGTCCAGCAGTGCCTCGTCGGTCAACGTACCCGGCGTCACGACGCGGGTCACATCGCGGCGAACCAATCCTTTCGCCTTCTTGGGATCCTCCACTTGTTCGCAGATGGCCACTCGCATTCCGTGGGCGATCAGTTTGGCGAGGTAGCTTTCCAGCTGATGGTGCGGGAAACCGGCCATCGGGACCGGGTTTTCCGAGTTCTTGTCGCGGCTGGTCAGCGTCAGACCCACCGTCTCCGCCGCTCGCTTCGCATCCTCGAAGAACAGTTCGTAGAAGTCCCCCATTCGAAACAGCAACAGCGCATCGCCACAGGCTGTCTTTGCGTCCTGGTACTGCTGCATCATCGGTGTGGTCGCCATGGGCGGATCGTAACATTCCGCAGGAAAGGCGACCAGGGGCGACTCGTCAAGGATGCCTCGGGAATCGCAGCGGCGGCTGTCAGCGAGAGTGGCACATGAATTCTCACCGCATCACAACCGACGCAACGTTCACTCACTTGAGCCTTTGAGTGTGTCGCGGGCCGACGCCATTCCGCTTACATTCACGCCGACCTGCTGCAGGGCTTCTGTCAGCAGCTGATGCGAGGTGCCGTGGGTCTGGTCGAGCATGTGCGTGAGGAGCTGGCGACCGGCGATGATGGATGGAGAACTGCGGCGAGCCACGATCTGACGGAGCGCTCGCGCGATTTCCGGCAGCGCGGCGGGGCTTGGGTCGTCCAGGGTTGCGAGCTGTTGCACCACTTCGACCCGTTGTTGATGCGGCAGCTGTGCGAGCACCTCGGCGGCCAGTCGCGGGGACAGTTGTGTCAGAATGATCGCTTGGGTCCGCGGCAATTCTTGACCGATCAGGCGGGCGATCTCGGTCGGTTCCAGTGGATGAAGAAAGTGGAACAACGGCTCCGGCGGCTCCGCCGCATCTACGCGGTGGAAGCGCTGGGCGGGGGCCGAGAGTCCGTTTTCGCGAAGGAACCTTTGCACGACCCGCCGGCGTTCCGGCCCGCTCGCGTCGGTCATCTCCGCCAACTGCCGACCGACGACTCGTGCATCCTCGGGTCCAAGACGAGCCAGCACTTGCTGGACATATCGCTCCGGCAAGCAGGAGAGGAGCACGGCGGCTTCGCGAAGGGACGGCTGCACGTGAACGTCTCCGGGCAGCGTCAGAATGGACTATTCCACTTCGTAGCAAGCGGCTCCGGGTACCGTGTTCCCATGCAGACCGTGTCGATCTTTGCGGACGGCACTTCGAAGATGTGCCCGCTACCTACGATGGAGGTCATGGCGGCCGCAGCCGCATGGCTTCACATCGAGTATCGTCGCCGCAGTGTCGAACTCTTCACTCGCGATCTTCATTTCGTCGCTGGTCCACCCGCCGTTAGCGGTGCCCGTCCCATTCCCAGAAACCCCACTGTCCGAAGTTTTCGTCCACGCCGACCCGCAATCGAACCGGAGTGGCCTGATCCGCCTCAGCCAACAGATCCAGCAGTTGATGTCCGAGGTGCCGGGCGAGCAGTTCGGTCGTCGTATTCGCCACCGGTAGCAGGACGACGTCACACCGGGGAAACAGCCAACGACGATCCTGAAAGACGGCTTCCACTTCCTTTTCGTCGGCTGTGACTCGGATCTGAGGATGCGAGGTCGGTAATAGCACACGATGATCCAGTTCCGCCACCTTGGTCTGCAACGTATCTCGCAGAAGAATGAAATCGATCACGTACTCATTCTCATCCAGGGGCCCCTCCACCTCGGCCTGCACGCGGTAGTTGTGACCGTGCAGTCGTTCGCAGATATCACCGGCGTACGTGATGAAATGGGCTGCGCTGAATACCAGGTAATCTTTCGTGACCCGTACAAAGTAGTGCTCGCTCATCGGTCCGCCGATCATCGAAAGGGAGGTTGCAGGAGATCATCGCGTAGCGCAGCAAACAGGCCCGCTGCCAGCAGGTCCGCCGAAGTGCCCGGATTGCGCCGGTTGCCGTCCGACCGTAGCCAGAAATCCAAGTCGGCCAGCGCACGCTGGTAGGTTTCTGCTCCGAGGGGCCGCAGCTGCAGGACGGTTGCGGCACGCGCGGCGGATTCTTCGGCCACGCGGATGCCGCCCTTGCGCCGAATGAGACTGTCCGGATAGTCATGCATCAGGCGGACATGCGTCAGAATCACGCGGTCCGTCAATCGCTGGCCGGCCTCGGGATCCAGCAGGGCCGGGAGCACGACGTCCAAAACTTCATGAAAACCATTTTCATATTGTCGGGCAATCATGTCGCGGTCGGCGGCCGCGGCCATGGCCTCCAAGAGATCGTTCGGGGCGGTATCGTGCACATCGTGGCGATCAATCGGGTGCTCGACCGGCATCAAGCCGCCCGGATCGGCCTCGCGAATGGCTGCGTACACATCGCTCGCATCCCCAGGTGTCAGATCGCGCAGGACGCGGCGAATGCCGCTCGGCAGGGCTTCGTCACGCGGGACATGCGCTAGTGGGACCAGCAACAAGATGATGCCCAGATTCGTGTTGGTGCCCGAGACTTCTCGCGTGGCGCGAACGGCTTCGCGAATGGTCTGCCCGACCGGTTGCGACACGGCGCGGTCCAGGATCGGGCCGAGCGCGACTGCACTGGCGGCGAAATCCAGGAACGTTGCATCTTCAAAGTCCGCCGCACGATGAACGTTGCCGGGCTTCGGCGCGGAGAGCTCCAGCAAACAAGCGAGCGTTCCGCATTGACCGATCGTCATGCGCACTCCGCTCATTCAGGCGCTCCCGTTTCGGTGGATTGCAGGAATGCTCTTACGGCCGTCGCCACGCGCTCGTGAGCTTCTTCCACGACCCAGTGTCCGGCGTCTTCCAAGGAAAGGACCTGGGCCGTGGGGATCAGTTCTCTCAAGCGGTCCAAGCAAGCGGGCGTGAAGCACCAATCGCGCATGCCCCAAATGAATTGGAAGGGAGCCGTGGCCAATCCGGGCAAGCCGGCTTCAATGCGCGCCAACGTCTGCCACGTGGGATGCGTCGACGAGGGGGGAATGTCGCGTACGAAGCCGTACACGGCCACTCGATGGGCCCAACTGTCGTAGGGAGCCAGCATCCCCGCTCGAAACGTTGGGGAAAGGACACGGGGATCTGCCACCGCCATGTGCAACGCGGCTCGCGAAAACAGGTTCAGTCCGCGAACGGCGACCGCACCGAACCCGGGAACGCGGCAAACTCGAATCCGCCAAGGGATCGTGGGCGGCGGAAAGGCCCCCGTATTGAAGAGCACGAATCGCTGGAACCGGTCGGGTCGTGCCAGTGCCGCTCCCAACCCAATCGGCCCGCCCCAATCGTGCCCCAGCAACGTGATTTGGCGGAGGTCCAGCTGGTCAATCAGTTGCACCAGATTGTCGATGTGATCCTGCAGCGTATAGCGGTATTGCTGCGGCTTGTCACTCAGCCCACATCCCAGATGATCCGGTACTACCACGCGGAATTCGTCGCGAAAGGCCCGGACCAATCTTCGCCAGTAGAACGACCAGGTCGGATTCCCATGAATCATCAGCAGCGGCTCACCTTGACCTTCGTCGAGGTAGTGCAGTTGACCGGCCGGCAGCCGCAGCCAACGGGAATCGAACGGGTACTGAGCCTGCCAAGAACGGTGAGACATGCAAGAACCAATGTTTGGGAGATGGATTACAGAACTTGTCGGAACCTGGTTTGCAGTTCGATCCCTTCACGCCTTCCCGCGCCCGCCGGAGATCGTGGCGTCACGAGGATTCGCTTCGCGAGCGGATTGCACGATTTCCCAACAGCTTTTTCAGAATAGCCGTGCGACTTCCGCCTGAACAGGCTCGCCCACCGGCCGTCAGGCGGAACCGGACAGGAGGTCACCACCGCCTGCGTGCAGATCGCAGCGTCCTCGTTCATCGCAAATCTCGCAGGCCGACGTATCCCCCAAAGCCCGTTGCAGGCATTGCCCAATGCGCTGCTGCATGATTTGCAGCATCAGCGGATGCAGTCCCAGCGGCGCGGTTACGAGGTACCGCACGTCCGGGAACGACCTTGCCGCCTGCGCCACGAGCCGGGGAATATCCTGTTGCCAATGCCTTCCCGGAGCAAGAAAGTAGGGAAAGACCAGGATCAGCCGCGCACCCCGCTTCACGGCTTGCCGAAAGGCGGTTGGTATGGACGGTTCCGCCAGCTCCATGTGCGCCGGCTCGACGATCGCCACCGGCACCGACGCGCAGAGTGCGTCCGCGACTTCCAGCAGTAGCGCGTTGCTTTCCTGGCGGCGCGACCCATGGTCCACCACCAGGATCGCCACTTGCTCCATGGTTACCCCCAATCGCTCCAGCGTAGTCGCATCCAGCAAAAGCGAAGTCGTTAGGGGGGCGTCGGCCGCAGGGGATTGGTTGGGATCAGGCGTCAAGAGGTAGTCTCCGAGAGCGGTACGGTCTGCTTCCGGTGAGGCATGCTTTGGGGGCCGGCTTCACTCGTGCTGAATCGCCTGGACCATTTCGCCGATCGTGGCACGCAGCAAGGGTTCCCCGCCAAACACCATTCCCAATTGGCGAATTTTGTCCGTTCGAATCTCATGCTTCGGCCGTGTTGGTTCGCCCGGCAATGCCAAGTCGCGGCCGGCAAATTCCGCCGCCAACTGTGCGACTTCGTATTCGGAAACGTAACGGTCGTAACAGTTGAACGCTTCTCCGGCAATCTCCGGGGCTTCCAGCAACAGAGCGGTGGCGCGGGCCACGTCGGTCACGTGCACTTCCTTGCCTCCCCGACGACATTCTACCGGCCGGTCTTGCACGACGTCCCGCACGAGCGGATACCATTTGCTGCGGGTCAGAGGCCGATCGATCCCGTAGATGCCGGTCGGCCGCAAGGCGCAGATTGGATAGCCGTCGCCGAGCCCGTAACTGTGCACGAACTTTTCGATGGCGGCTTTGTGCGCCCCGTAATGCGTGAGTGACCAGAGGGGGTGCGCTTCGTCCAGCGGTCGGTCATCGAGGATCTTTTCGTGTACGGCACAAGTCGAAATGAAAACGAACCGCGCAACGCCCGCCTGTCTCGCCGCTTCGATCAGACGGACTGTTCCGAGTACATTCCGCTCCACAAACGCGACCAGATCGCCTTCCGCTCCTCGAAAACCCTCCCCTGGCCGATCCAGTGCGGCATGGACAACGGCTTGACAGCCTTCGACCAACTTCTGCGCTGATGGCTCGTCATTTAATTGCCCCGGTACCCATTCCAATTGCGCCGACGCGGCAAGACCGCTGCGATCGCTGGTCGGCCGGTACCAACAGCGGACGCCGTGCCCCGCGGTCAAAAGATGCGTCACCAGATGCCGTCCCACGAACCCGGTTGCGCCGGTGATAGCAACTTGCATGAAATCCTCCGTAGCCTTTCTTCTCAATTGCGCCGATCGGCGACTCCGCGTTCCGTTGATTCCGGTGGCGACTGTTTGACCAGCTGGCTGATAGCGCGGAACGTTTCGGTTCCCGCGATCTGGCTCCATTCAAACAGGGCACTTTCGGTGGTGGTTAGGGTCACGCCGCTGATCTGCATTCGCTGCAGGGCGGTATCGTGATCCAGGGAAGATCGAGCTGCGGTCGCATCGACCGCCAGAAAAACCTCATAGCCGGCCGTCAACAAATCCAAAGCCGACTGCAGCACGCAAACGTGCGTTTCGGCACCGGCCAGCAGGATCTGACGCGGTGCCAGCTGCTCCAGATGTTGCATCAGCGTTTCACAGCCCGCGACGCTGAACGAAAGTTTGTCGGGGATAGCTGGCAGTCGTGGAGCCAGCGTTGCGACGGTGGGCCCCAAGCCTTTCGGGTACTGTTCGCTGGCCAACCGTGGGATGTCCAGGAGTTCTGCCGCCGCGACAAGTCGTTCCAGGTTCCACACCAACGTGGCCTGCTGCGGAAGGGCTGCCAGCAATCGCGTCTGCGCGTCGACGACCAGCAGAACGGACGCGTCGGAAGACAGCAGCAGTGGGCTGCGGGGAACGGGGGATTCGAGATTCATGCGTGTCGCTCGGCAGTTCCGGTTGGTGATGGAAGCGGAGATTCCTCGCTCTTGATAGCGGATTCGGGGGTGGACCTCAACAGCCGCATGCCGTTGAAAATCACCAGCAGACTGGCCCCCACGTCGGAAGCGACGGCAATCCACATCGTGGCCTGTCCCGCGACGGCCAGCAACAGGACACCGAGTTTGATGCCAATCGCCAGGGTAATGTTCTGATAAAGAACATGTCTCGTCCGGACGCTCAGCGAAAGCAGATCCGTAACACGCTGGAGGTGCGGCGAGAGGATCGCGATGTCGGCGGATTCCAGGGCCACATCGCTGGCCTCCGACCCCAGAGCCACGCCGATTGGCGCAGCAGCCACGCGCGGGCGCGTCGTTGACGCCATCGCCGATCATTGCCAGGGCAGGTTCGCGCTTGGCAAGCCGGCGAATCTGTTCCATCTTGTCCTCGGGCAACAGGTTGGCATACCAAGCGTCGAAGCCCAGCTCGTCGGCGATCTGACGAGCGGCCATTTCGTGATCGCCGGTCAACATCACGATTTGCTGAACGCAAAGGGTCCGCCATTGCTGGATCACCGATCGCGCGTTGCCCCGCGGCAAATCGCGCAGCAGAATGAACCCCATCACGTCGCCTGCGCGGGCCACCGCGACGATGCTGGCATGGTCCTCGCTTGCCTGTTCCGCGGGCCAGTCGGAATCGCCCATCCAACCCTGCTGTTGAACAAACCGCAGGCTGCCCACGGCACAGGGCTCGCCTTCGAAGGTTGCTTGCACGCCCAATCCGCGTGCCGTCTGCAGATCTTCGACCACCATCCACGTCAGGTCGCGACGACGAGCTTCGGCCACAATCGCGTGTGCCAAGGGATGTTCGCTGTGTTGTTCCAAGGCCGCCGCGACCGTCAGAACCTCGGCCTCGGAACGACCGGATCGCGGTTGGACAGCCACCACCTTGGGTTTTCCCTCCGTCACCGTCCCCGTCTTGTCCAGTGCGATACACCGCACTCGCCCCGCGCTCTCGAGGAACTCGCCACCCTTGATGAGGATTCCGAGACGACTGGCGCGATGCAAACCGCACAAGATCGTGATCGGCGTGGAAATCACCAGGGCACAGGGACAGGCGATGATCAGCAAGACCAGGGAACGGAAGAGCCACTGCTTCCAAAACGCCCATCCCCCACCGGTTTCCCAACCGACGAGTGTCGGATCCCACCACCCCAGCAGCGGTGGCAGAACGGCCAGGGTAACGGCCAGGCCAATCACGGCGGGTGTGTAACGGCGGGCGAACTGATCCACCACCCTTTCCGTGCGGGACGGCGTCGCCTGCGCCTGCTCGATCAACCGCGCAATTCGAGCCGGCGTGCTTTGATCCGCCGTGTGCGTCACTTGCACTTGCAACGCACCTTCGCCGTTCAGCGAGCCGCCATAGACGAAACCACCGTGTTCCTTTTCGACGGGAATGGACTCCCCGGTGATCGGCGCCTGATTCACGCTGGATCGGCCCGCGCAGACCAAGCCATCCGCCGGAATCCGTTCGCCGGGTCGAATAAGAACATGATCACCGACCTGCAGTTGGTCGACCGGAATATCCTCACTGTCTGCCGAATCCTGACCCTCGAGCGAAAGGCGGTGCGCGATGGTGGGGTTCAACTGCACGAGGGAGTGAATGGCGCGATGTGCCCGCCGTTTGCTGGATTCATCGATCAGCAGCGAGATTCGAAACAGGACCGTTCCTGCGGCTGCCTCCAGCCATTCGCCGGTCAGCAAGGCTCCGGTCATGGCGAGCGTCATCAGGACGTGCATGTCCAGGTGTCGCAGCCGGACGGCCCGCCACGCTTGACGAACCACCGGCCATCCCGCCAAAACGGCAGCGGAGGCGGCCAGCGGGGCCCACAGGCGAGAGTTCCATCCACTCCAGGCGCCACCGATTGCCGTGGTTGCCAGCAGGATACTGAGCAACAGATCCGGCTGACGACGGAACCAGACGGTGTCTCTTTCTGTCAGCGTATCCGTCGTCGACGGCCCAACCAGAGCGGTGGAAAAGCCGATTTGCTCCAGTTCCCCGACAATCGTGGCGGAGGCAATCTGCGTTGTGTCATGCTGCACACGCAGCGTTCGGTTCAGAAAATTCGGCTGGATTTGGCCGATTCCCTCGATCGAACCCAAGCCTTTCCGAATCATCCGCAATTCGTCCGGACAATCCATGTCGGGGACGTGCAGCGTGGTCCAGTGCCATCGAGGTGGAGTCAAAGGCCAACGAGCTCCCGCGATCAAACGGAAAGGACGTAGACGAGTGGAACTCGCCGAAATCAGCAAAAAACGTTGCTGCATTATAGGCGGAGCGGATCGTCCGGTCTGCCGTAGGCTCGCACTGGTTCGAGCCCTGGCCATCCCCGGTGAATTCGACCACAATGGCAAGAGTGAACTGGCAGGGGAACGAGTTGAGGACGGGTGGCGGCAATGAGGAAGATCCGATCGACGACCATTTTGACCGTTCGACACCACGATCGAGTCGCCATCGGTGGCGATGGCCAGGTGACGATGGAGACGGCGATTGTGAAGTCGGATTCCGTCAAGATCCTGCGCCCTGCTGGACGGACAGGTTCTGTGCGGCTTTGCCGGTTCGGGGGCAGACGCGTTTGCGTTGCTGGAGCGATTTGAGGCCAAGCTGAAGGATTACCCTTCCAACGTACCGCGGGCCGCCACGGAGCTGGCGAAAGAATGGCGGACCGACCGCGTGCTGCGACGTCTGCAAGCGCTGATGGTCGTAGTCGACGCCACGCACACGTTGCTGATCAGCGGGACCGGCGATGTGATCCAGCCCACCGACGGGATCCTCGGCATTGGCTCGGGCGGCAACTACGCCACCGCGGCGGCTCGGGCGCTGGTGAAGCACTCCCCGTTGCATGCTGCCCAGATCGTGCGCGAAGCGCTGGAGATCGCATCGGGGATCGACGTCTTCACAAACAACAATCTTGTCGTGGAGGAGTTGGCGTGCAGGAAATGAGACCTTCGCAGTCGGCTCGACCGGCGGCAGAACAACGGTTGACTCCGCGGCAGATTGTGGAGGAGCTGGACCGGTACATTGTCGGTCAGGCGGAAGCCAAACGGTCGGTTGCGGTCGCCATCCGAAACCGTGATCGCCGTCAATGGCTCAGCGACGAGATGCGTGGGGAAGTTGCGCCGAAGAATATTCTGATGATGGGGCCGACCGGCGTGGGCAAGACCGAGATTGCGCGGCGGCTGGCCAAGCTCACCGGATCGCCCTTTATCAAGGTCGAGGCCACGAAGTACACCGAAGTGGGGTACTATGGCCGCGACGTCGAGAGCATGGTGCGTGAGCTGGTGGAGAACGCGATCGGATTGGTCCGTCAACGGGAACTGGCGACGGTGGAGGAAGAAGCCCACCGCAAGGTCGAAGAACGCTTACTGGATCTGTTGCTCCCGCCCCCGATCAGTGTCGACGTCGGGGGCGAGGAGAATCAGTCGGCGGAGCACTACCGGCGGTCCAGCGAGCGGATGCGGGCGATGCTGGCGGCCGGGGAACTCGAGCAGCGGACGGTCGAATTGACCGTGGAACAGAAGGCCACCCCCGTCGTCTTCAGCGGGCTGGGCGCCGAACACATGGACATGGACTTGCAGGGCATGTTCGAAAAGATCTTGCCGAAGCACACGGTCCGCCGTGAATTGACCGTGGCCGAGGCCCGTCAAGTGCTGTTCGAGCAGGCCTGCGAATCGCTGCTGGACCAGGAAAAAATCCATGCCGCCGCGATCGATCTCGCCGAAAACACCGGGATCATCTTCGTCGACGAACTGGATAAGGTCGTCGCCAGTGACTCCAAGGGGGCGGATGTGTCCCGACAGGGTGTGCAACGCGATCTGTTGCCGATCGTGGAAGGCACCGCCATCCAGACCCGTTACGGTTACATACGAACGGACCATGTTCTGTTCATCGCCGCGGGTGCGTTTCACCGCAGCCAACCCAGCGAACTGATGCCGGAGCTGCAAGGTCGCTTCCCGATTCGCGTGGAATTGGGCGAACTGGTCAAGGACGATTTCGTCCGCATCCTCACCGAACCGGAGAATTCGCTCACGCGGCAGTACATTGCGTTGATGGAAACGGAGGACGTGCGTCTGCAATTCGCGCCGGACGCGATCGATGCCATCGCGTCGTATGCGTTCCAAGTCAATCAGACCACGCAGAATATCGGTGCCCGGCGGTTGTATACCATTCTGGAACGGCTGCTGGAGGAGTTGAGTTTTTCCGCACCCGAGATGCCGGGGCAGCACGTGGAGATCAACGCCGCCTACGTGCAGCAACGACTTGAGGAAATTGCGGACGATGAGGACCTGAGTCGCTACATTCTGTAACGTTGTAGGCGATTCCAGACTGGGTGCCACACGGCGTGCGAGACGGATCCTTCGTTGGGGGAGAATTGTTGCCATGGAACAACGCCGCTACATTCAATTTGCCCGTCACCCCGGTGCCGTCGTCGTGCAGTTCATTGAGCCTGACCTGAGTGGCGCGATGTTTTCCGAAATCTTGGAATTGGAGCTGGGGCAACTCGTCAGCGAGCTTCATCCGACACGAATGATTGTCGATTTCACCGGCGTGCGACACGATTACTTCCTCGGTCATCGGCGTTCTCCTGAAGACCCGCAAGAAGCTGCTGGCGGAAGGTGGACGCTTGCGACTCTGCTGCGTTCCGTTGCCGATTCGTGAGATCTACCGCACGTTGAACCTGGATCGGAAGATTCTTCCGGTGTTCGAGTCGGTGGAAGACGCGTTGGAAGCCGCCGAGGTACGAGCCGACTCGGCGATGGAACAAATGGAGGACTGAACGCCCTCTGGTCTCCATCGGTCCTGATTATTCGCCAGGAAAGGGTCTCTCCTTGGCTGCGTCTCCAAGCCCCACGCAAGACGATCCGTTTTCCGGAACAGCAAAGCGTCCGCACACCACCCTTTTTGTCCGGCAAGCCCTGTTCGTGTTTGCGACCGTTGCCGTGACGGTGATCGCGCTGACCGCTATCAGTGATCTGGTCGCTCGGCGAATCATCCGAGGGCAGATCGAGCAGCGGTTGCGAGTGACCATCGCGGATCGGGCCGAGATGCTGCAGATGTATGTCCGTCATCAGCATGAGAATGTGCAGCTGGTGACCAGTCGCACGCGTCTGCGGAAACTCCTGAGCCTTCGCCAACTCGGCCAGGCGCCGGGCGACTTCGAAACGCAGTTGCGGCAGATCCTGCGGGACGCCCATGACAACTCCCCCAACTTTCTGGAGATCTGGATTGCCGATCCCCAGGGCCAGACCGTGGCAGGCACCGATTCCCAGCGTTTGGGGACGCAGTGGGCGGATGACCCGCGTTTCCAACGCGGGCTGCTCGGCCCCTATCTGAGCGAGCCGATGTTCGATGCCGACGGCTATCAGGCGTACTTGACCGCGCCGATCCAAGACGCCTCGATGGACCTGTTGGGCGTAGTCATGGTTCGCGTCGATCTCGGGCATCTCTTCGGATTGCTGGCCAATCGCACCGGGTTGGAGACCACCGGCGAAGTCCTCGTGGCGCGGCGTGCGGGAGATCGGGCAAGCTTTCTGTTCGCCCCGCTGACGCAGCGTCCCGCCGACCTGTCGCTTGCCGAAGCACCGGCTTTGGCGAAAGCCATCGACGAGGAGGAAGGATTTGACGTCGACCGGTTCGGCGACGAGCAGGTTTTCGTGGCTTACCGACCGGTCGAATACGAGAAGGGCGATCCGCCCTGGGGGATGATTGCCAAGATCAGTGCCCAGGAGGCGATCGTTCCCATGACCAAGTTGCGGCAAGCCTTATGGCTGGTCGGTGCCTTTCTCCTGTTGCCCGCCCTGGCGGCGGCCTATGCCTACGCCAGTTGCTGTGCCCGGCCGATCATGCGACTGGCAGATTCCGCCGCCGCACTAGCCGAGGGGAGATTTGATGCCCGCGTGCCGGTCGATACACACGACGAAGTTGGCCGTCTGAGCGTTGCGTTCAACCACATGGCAGCACAACTGCAAAGCTCCTACGACACGTTGGAACGTAAAGTGGAACAACGAACCGCGGAACTGTCGCACGCGAACGAGGAATTGAAACGGTCGAACCGCGATCTGCAACAGTTTGCCTACGTCGCCTCGCACGATCTGCAAGAGCCGCTGCGGGCAATCACCGGTTTCACCGCCTTGCTCCAGGAACAGTACGGCTCGCAGTTGGATGAACAGGCGCGCGAATACATGGATCTGACTATTGACGGCGCTCGGCGGATGAAACTGTTGATCGACAACCTGTTGGAATTTGCCCGAGTGGAAAGCCAAGGCAAACCGTTTCAATCGACCGACACCCAAGCCGTCCTGCAACTGGCGCTGGACAATCTCAGCGAAGCGATCGAGGAAAGCCACGCAACCGTCACGCACCAGGGCCTGGGAACGATTGAGGCGGACGCTACCCAACTCGTGCAAGTGTTTCAGAACCTGATCAGCAACGCGATCAAGTTTCGAGGTTCGGAACCGCCGCGAATTGAGATTGAGGCCGAAATGCGCGATCGCGAGGTGTGCTTCGCGGTTTGTGATCACGGAATCGGTATTGCTCCTCGGTACCACCAGAAGATCTTTACGATTTTCCAGCGGCTACATTCGCACAGCGAGTTTTCCGGAACCGGGATCGGGTTGGCCATTTGTCAGCGAATCGTCCAACGACACGGGGGGCAGATTTGGGTTGAGTCGGAAGAAGGAAGAGGTGCTTGTTTTCGTTTCACGATCCCGCAGCCGCCTGGATCTGCCGACGCGCGGGAGATCGAGGGCGAGCAGGATCTTATGGAAGCGCGATTTGCAGCACGGACCGAATAGTCCCGCATTTGACGTTGACAAAGCCCGCAACGCAGCGTTAGATGGCCCCGGGTGAAGTTTTCCAAGCGGTTGCGACAAAGTGCGGTTATGTCCGGTGCCGAAGATTCGAGAACGCCGACGCGAATTCTGCTGATCGAGGACAGCAATACAGACGCATTGTTGATTCGATCGCACTTGAAAAAGGCTGACGCCGCCTTCGATTTGCGTCGGGAAGAACGATTGGATACCGGCCTCGCCCACTTGGATCGAGGCGATACCGATGTCGTTCTGCTGGACTTGAACTTACCGGATAGCTCGGGCTTGGATACGTTTCGGTCTGTTCATCGGCAAGCGATGCATCTGCCGATTGTCATCTTGAGCGGTCAAGAGGATGTCCAGCTTGCGGTCGACGCCGTCGCTCTGGGGGCGCAGGACTATCTGCCAAAGGGCGAAGTCAGCCGCAGCTCGCTATCCCGGTCGATTCGGTACGCGATCGAACGATCACGCCGCCAGAAGGCAGAACAAGAACTCACCGCGGCCGGCGAAATCCAACGCCGCCTCTTTCCGCAAAGCCCACCGCAGGTCACCGGATACGATTTGTATGGGCGGTGTGAACCGGCCAATCTTGCCGGGGGAGATTACTTCGATTTCTTTCCCATGGGAAATGGGGGATTGGGTGTCGTGGTCGCCGATGTGTCGGGGCACGGCATCGGCCCGGCTCTGATTATGTCGGAAACACGCGCCATTCTGCGAACACTGGCGACGACCTACGAGGGGGTCGGGGATATTCTGACACGCGCCAATCAGGTACTGGCCGAAGATCTGCATAACAATGTCTTCGTCGCATTGCTGCTGATCCACCTGGCACCTCAACGGCAGACAATTCAGTTTGCCAGCGCGGGGATGCCGGGTGTTCTGCTGTCGCAAGACGGACAGATTCGCGAACGAATCTGTTCCCCCGATCCGCCCCTCGGGATTATCGAAGGGCGACAGTTTAGCACCGAGGGCGAGGTGATCTTGCAGGACGGCGATACGTTGCTGCTGTATACCGACGGCATTGTGGAAATGTTCAACGAGCAAGAAGAACAGTTCGGTGAACATCGGCTGATCGACACCGTGTCGCAATGTGCGCAGGAATCGAGTCGCCGGACGATCGAAGAGATTTTCCATCGCGTGCACGAATTCGCCAGTGAGGACGCGTACCAGGATGACATGACCGCCGTAATCGTCAAAGTCCGCTCGCAGACGTCCGACGAATCCCACGCGGCAGGACCCTCGTCCCCTTGATCTGGCACACCCAGTGGGAAACGTCCTCGCGGCACGGTAGGCTGGCTCGCATCATGATCCCACGCTCGGTGGTAACTTGGCCCGCAGCACCGCTGGCGGTTCCTGTGGGGGACGCTGGCACGCAGCCGATTGGCTGGCGCTTCCCCCTCCACGCGGCTCGATGGGCCTGCCTGTTCCTGCTCCTGCCCGGCGCCGCCTCGATCGCCACCGTGCCGGATTCGCCCTGGCCGCGACATGTGATCGACGATACTTCGCGGGGGGCCGACGGAGTCCGCCTGGCGGATGTGAACGGCGACGCTCGATGGGATCTGGTCACCGGCTGGGAGGAGGGAGGTAAGGTCCGCGTGTACCTGCACCCCGGACCGGACGCCGTCGACCAGCCCTGGCCGGCCATTACGGTTGGCGAGGTCGCTGCGCCGGAGGATGCTGTCTTCGCGGATCTTGATCACGACGGAGCTCTCGACGTCGTGAGTTGCTGCGAAGGACAGCAACGAACCGTATTCGTTCATTGGTCGCCGACCAATCCGGAGGAATTGCGAGACGAAAAACGCTGGACTACGGATGCCTTTCCCCGACTGCGTGGTGAACAGCCCTGGATGTTTGCCTGCCCATTTCCAGCCACCCGCCACGAAGGAGCGGATCTCGTGCTAGGTGCCAAGGGGCCCGACGCCGGAATCTGGCTGCTTGGTAGCGACCAACCGGTGCGAGATCTTCGGCGCTGGAAAGAGCAACGCCTCCGTTCCGCCGGCTGGATCATGTCGCTGCGTGGCGTCCGATCTGGACCACGATGATGACTTGGACCTGGTCTTCAGCGACCGAAAGGGCGCCCGCTGTGGGGCATACTGGCTACAGAATCCCGGCTCAGACGCGATTCGCCAGGGGGCCGCTTGGCCAGAATACCTGATCGGAGCCGCCGGGAAGGAGGCGATGTTTCTGACCGTCGCCGACGTCGATCAGGATGGAAGGGAAGACGTAGTGATCATGACGTTGGAGGGACATCTGGAATACTGCCGCCGCACAGAGACTCACCTGCCCGACTGGCAAACTTCCGTGATTCGCTTGCCCGAAGGACACGTCCGCGGAAAAGGAATTGGCGTCGGAGACATCGACGGCGATCAGCGCTCCGACCTGGTCATCACCACCGAAGACGGGTGCGTGGCTTGGCGGCGATCGGCCCCCACCCCCAGTTCCCCCAACGCGCAATGGTTCGACATTGGTGGCTCGGTCGGTTACAAATTTGACCGTCTGGAACTTTGGGATCTGGACGAGGATGGTGATTTGGACGTGCTGACCTGTGAAGAGCGTGACAATCTGGGCGTCGTGTGGTACGAAAACCTTTCGCGGTGAACCGTCCCCCGCAGCATCAACGCAGCTTGGTCCTCTCACCAACCGTCAGCACGAGAATACTCTTCCTCTGGAGGTCTTGCCGTTTTCATTCAGGGTGACGCCGCCGAAGTGCCCCCGAAAGGAGCATTCCGCCGAAAAGCTCCGGACTTCCGGTGGTCGTCCTGGCCCATGAACGGTGCAACGACCCATAGGTGTGTCAACTCCTTTCGTAGCAAACCCTTGAAAGCCGCACAACGTCCCCGTGGAAACGGATCCCAATTCTCTTCCAGACAACAATTCAATCGCTACTCGGTCTTCACGAAAACTTGATCCCTGAGAAAGGATGATGGACATGAAGTACTTCTGCCTGCCGCGTTTGTGGCTCATTGTTGGATCGCTGGGCCTGCTCGTCGGCAGCGCACGTTCGCTGGAGGCGCACTCACCCACCAAGGCGATGGCGGAGGCCGCGCAGCGATTTCTGGCTTCGCTGAGCCCTGAGCAGCGCCGAGACGCAGTATGACTTCGACGATGCGGAGCGGCAGAATTGGAACTTTGTGCCGATGGAACGCGCTGGATTACCGCTGAAGGAAATGCAGGTGCATCAACAGCAACTTGCTTACGGGTTGCTGCAGAGCGCTCTCAGTCATCGCGGTCTTTCCAAAGCACTCAACATCATGGTCTTGGAGCAGATCTTGCACGAATTGGAGAATAATAATCCGACACGAGATTCGAGCAGGTATTTCTTTCTGATCTTTGGCGAGCCGTCTTCGGAGTCCACTTGGGGGTGGCGTGTTGAGGGCCATCATCTTTCGGTGAGCCTGACGCTGGTGGACGGACAACGCGTCGTGGCCACGCCCTCGTTTTATGGAGCGAATCCGGCGCATGTGAAACAGGGACCGCACCAGGGCCTGCGCGTACTGTCCGCCGAAGAGGATCTGGCTCGTGAGTTCCTGCAGTCCCTGACGGACGAACAACGGCAAGTTGCCGTGATCGCGACCTCGGCCCCGCGCGACGTAATCAATGGGCCCGATCGGCAAGCGTCTGCTTTGGAGCCGATCGGCCTCTCGGCGTCCGAGATGACCGTCGAGCAGCGACAGCAACTGCTACAGATCGTACGCGAATATGTGTTCAATCTGCGTCCCGAGCTGGCGCGTGATGATCTGAAACGCATCCGGGAGCAGGGCGTTCGAAAGCTCAGTTTCGCCTGGGCCGGTAGCGTGGAACCCGGCCAGGGACATTACTACCGAGTGCAGGGGCCTACCTTCATTCTCGAATATGACAACACGCAGAATGACGCCAACCACATTCATTGTGTCTGGCGTGATTTCAAGAACGACTTTGGCGAAGACCTGCTGCGGAAACACTATGCGGAGGATTCGCATGGCCAGTAACGGATCGCGCGTCGCAGCGGAACGACAGGCCTTGGGGCAACAGTTGTTTCCCCAAGGAATCCCGCGACTGTGGTGCCCACCCCTGACGCATTACACGGATCAAGGCACGCTGGATCGCGACCGCATCGAAGCGCACCTGCGCAGACTGGCGCCCTTCGCACCGGGCTGGCTCGTTCCGGGGTCGACCGGGGACGGCTGGGAACTATCGCGCGACGAGATTCGACAGTTGCTGGATCTGGTCTGCGCGGTGGCCCAGGAACATCAAGCTCATGTGCTGATCGGCAGCCTTCGCGAGGATGCGGCCGTGGCCGCCGAGGAGATCGACGATCTTCTGGCTTGGATGCAGCGTCGGTCCGGCACGACAGATCCGTCCACCGCTTTGGAGCGTCACCGCGCGTGTGGCTTTACCGTCTGCCCGCCGGCCGGATCCCAACGCTCCCAAACCGAAATCGCGGCCGCCTTGACGTCCATCCTGCAGCGGAATGTGCCGCTAGCGCTGTACCAGTTGCCGCAGATTACACAGAACGAAATGGCTCCGTCGACCGTCGCGGATCTGGCCGGCCAGTTCGCGAACTTCTACCTGTTCAAGGATACCAGTGGGTTCGATCGCGTCGCGACCGGTGGGGTGGATCTACAAAACGTGTTTCTGGTGCGTGGCGCCGAAGGGGACTACCTGCCGTGGTACCAAGCAGCCGCCGGCCCCTACGATGGCTTTTTGCTCGAGTCAGCGCCAATGGGTTCGCGGAGCAACTGCATCGGATGATCACGGCGGCTGATCGAGGAGATCCGGCGGAAGCCCAGGCAGCGGTCCAGGCGATCTCGCCGGCCATGACCCAGGTGATGGAGTGGGTCCAGATCGTTCCGGTAGGCAACGCGTTTACCAACGCCAACAAAGCGATCGATCATTTCATGGCCCACGGTCCGTCCGCGGCCCAAATTCCACCGCCTCGCTTGCATGCGGGCCCTCGGCTGGAGACCGATCTGATCCAACGAGTCGGCCGATTGCTGCAGCAGTTGGACCTGATGCCGGCGACCGGCTATCTCGAGCATCCTGCGTAAAGTACTACGATGTCGTTCTTCGATCTTCAAGTAAACGGTTACGCCGGCGTCGATTTTAACGGAGACGAACTAACCGACGAAGAGCTTCAGCGCGTCGGTGAGCGGCTGCGAGCGGACGGCGTGGTGGGGATTCTGGCCACGATCATCACGGACGAGATCGACGCGATGTGTCGACGCTTGGCGCGGTTGGCAAAGGCCAGGCAGCAGGATCCGGAATTGCGGCGCCTGATTCACGGGTTTCACATCGAGGGTCCGTTTCTCAATTCGCAGCCGGGGTACATCGGGGCCCATCCCACTGCCGCTGCCTGCGAGGCCGATCCGGGACAGAATGCGACGCTTGCTCGACGCGGCCGAGGGGGCCACCCGCATCGTCACACTCGCTCCGGAGCGCGACCCGGGGTTGCGATTGACTCGCTGGCTGGCCGATCAGGGAGTCGTCGTTTCGGCGGGACACTGTGACCCGTCCCGCGATCAATTACAGGCCGCGATCGATCAGGGTCTGACCATGTTCACGCATCTCGGCAACGGCTGCCCGTTGCAGTTGCCGCGCCACGACAACATCATTCAACGCGTGCTGCATTTTGCCTCCCAGCTCTGGATCGGTTGGATCGCCGACGGCGTCCACGTTCCTCACTTTGCGTTGGGCAACTATCTGCGAGCGGCCGGATGGGAAAGATCCTTCATCGTGACCGATGCGATCTCCGCCGCGGGCTTGGGGCCAGGGCAATTTCGGTTGGGTGAGCAGACGGTGGTGGTCGACGAGCAACTGGCCACTTGGGCCGCGGATCGTTCTCATCTGGTCGGGTCCGCCAGTACGATGCTCCAGTCCGCCGCCCAGCTTCGCGAACAACTGCAGCTCACCGAACGGCAGGTTCGTGATCTGACCTGGACGAATCCACGCCGCGCTATTGGCCTGCCGGGATGATGTGTCATATCCGCATCCGGTCGCGGAAGTGGCGCGCGGTTCGGACCGGTTGATCGTATCCAGAAAGTGGCGGGTTTGCCCTCGCTCGGCGTGCGGAATGCACGCAGTTGGTTGGGATACGGTTTTGGTGATTGGTGGGCATTCGCTTCGCTCTGCCCACCCTACCATTCGTGAGCCCACGCCACCATTCTTGAACACACCCCCGAAAGTGTTGAATCACGTTCGTGGCAGTTCCTCGTAGATGGTAGGAGAGTTCCTCGTAGGGTGGGCTCAGCGCAAGTAGGGTGGGGCGAGCAAGCCCACCAGTCTCCCCGCAGCACCAACACGACTCATGAGCCCAATGTCTAACAACCCTGTGCCACCAACCCTGTACCACCAACCGGTATCCACCAACAACGGGTTTACCGTCAGGGAGCCGTGGACTGCGTAATCGTCAGGCGCTGATTCGTCGGGACGTGTTCCAACCGGTCGACGCCGCCGCCGAGCCAATGCACTTCAATCCGGTCCACCGTTTCGTGCTGACCGAGTCCAAAATGGAGACACGTGCCATAGTGGCTCTGGTATCCGCGCCCGCTGTGGACTTCGTCGATCAACTGCAGGTCACCCGCCACAACTTTGACCAGGGAGCCGACCGCGTCGCGACTGGCGGACTTGCCTTGCAGGCGGATCTGGATCCAATGGTGATCGTTTGGTGGATCGTTGCGCAAGAGGGTTGGTTCACGACGTGAATTGAGCAGCACGACGTCGATGTCGCCGTCGAGATCCAGATCGCCGAACGCCGCGCCACGCGTGCTGAGCCGCACCTGCAATCCGTCGCCACACTGTGAAGTCACGTCGAGGAATCGACCGGTCCCCGTGTTGCGGAACACCATGATTGGTGGCCAGGTAGGAGGCGGTGGTGTCAAACTTCTCGACATTGTCGTGCAAATGGCCACAGGCCACGAACAGGTCGCGGTATCCGTCGTTGTCGAAATCGACGATGCCGCATCCCCAGGTCACGTGAACTAAGGTCTTCTCGCCGGCGCCGCTCAATCGGGTGACATCCTCAAACAGACCGTCTCCCTGGTTTCGATAGAGGGTTGCCAGGTCTTGTTGGTACGAGGTGGCATACAGATCCAGTCGCCCATCATTATCGTAGTCGCCGCATTCGATCCCCATCGTGCCCTGCGGTTTGCCGCTCACGTCGTAGGCCAAGCCCGTTAGCAGGCCCATCTCTTGGAAGTTTCCGGCGCCATCATTCTGAAAAACGAAATTGCCCGCCATATCGTTTCCCACGATGATGTCGGTATCACCATCGTGGTCGAAGTCGCAGCAGATCATTCCCATGCCCGGGCCCAAATGATCGGCGATTCCCGCTGCCCGGCTCACATCGGTAAAGGTTCCGTCTCCGTTATTGCGGAAGAGCGTATCGGCGGTGGGAGCGTAGTCGAGCGGACCGACATAGGCGGGGTATCCGTTGAAGTGCACGATATGATGGTTTTGCAGCGTGAATTTGACATAGTTGGATGCGTACAAATCCAGATCCCCGTCGGCGTCCATGTCCAGGAAGCAGGCTCCCGCCCCTACCTGATCACCATTTCCCACGCCGGCCTGCTGCGTCACATCACGGAAAGTTCCGTCGCCGTTGTTCTGATAGAGGACATTGGGGCCGTAGTTATTGACGTAGAGATCCAGATCACCATCGTTGTCATAATCTGCCGCAGCAACGCCCAAACCGTGACCGGTGTCTCCTACGCCAGCCTGCGCCGTCACATCCGTGAAACGCCAATTGCCATCATTGCGATAGAGCGCATTGCGGGGCGGCTGATCAAACTGTGTGCCGGGCAGGGCTCCTCCGTTGAGAAAATAGATATCCTCATCTCCGTCTCCGTCGTAATCCAGCAGAGCCAATCCGGAACAGACCGTTTCCACGATGTGATACCGGCCGGAGCTTCCATCCGTGTGGATGAATCGAATTCCACTGGCGGCCGTCACGTCCCGCAATTGAATCGGGCCGGTTCCTTCGGCCCCCGCCAACCGGTGGGATGATCCGACCAGCAGTCCATACAGCAGCACGAGTGGAATTGCGTGACGAACGGAATGAACCAGACAATACGCCATCAGTTTTCGTCTCTTTTTTGCAGGGCCTCATAGCGTCGACGGTAGGCTGCATTTGTTGGGTCCAACCGCATCGCCTGCTGCATCGCGGCCTCGGCCCCACTGGAGTCGTCGGTCAGTTCGCACAGATCTCCCAGCAGGGCGTAGACTGGTGCGGTGGGTGACAGATCTAACGCCTTGCGAGCTAGTGTTTTTGCCTCGGGGAATTGCCGCTGCATCAGCAGATAAAACTGGGCCAACGCACGATAACCATCGGCCCGCTCCGGTTCCAGTTCGATCGTCTTGCGGTAGGAAGCTTCTGCCACTCCGAACTGTTTCAACAACAGACTCATGTTTCCCAAGTGAAAGTAATGCACTCCGGCGGTCGGCTCGAGATCGATGAGTTCCTCGTAAATCCGAGCAGCCTCCGCGTATTTCCTGGAACTCTGGTACAGTTCGGCCAATTGCAGTCGACTTGTCACATCCTGTGGTTCGACCGTGGCCGCTCGTAGCCACAATCGTTCCGCTTCCTTCGAGTTGCCCTGTTGTCGGTAGACGCGTCCCAGATCGCTATGCGTGTGCGCGACACTCCGCCGCGTTACCTGTAGTGGATTGTAGTCTCGCCGCAGATCCCGTCCCTTCGCTTGTTGCTGTTGTTGCAGCTGACGAAACTGTTCCTGATGCTCACGTGCCTGATCAAGTTCCTTTCGAGCCGCGCAGACGCGGGCGAGCCCGTAATGCGCCTCCGATGAATCCGGCAGAATCTCGAGCGCTTTCGTGAACGCGCTCTTCGCAAGTTCGTAGTCTTTCTGTTGCTGATATGCCTGACCGACCAGCAGGTACGCTCGTTCCGTCTCGACGGTATTCACAGACGCGTGCGCGTCCGTGGTCGCATCGGAGGATACGGGGCGTGAGGGATCGGTAGTTGGGGAGTTGGCGAGCCCCCACGGCAGGTGATCCTCGAGTGACGCGATGACCTCCAGCATTTTCCCCTGACGCATCAACGTGTTGGCCAGTCGCACGCGGACACTGAATCGATCGGGTTGAAGTTCCAAGGCCTTGCGAAACATTTCGATGGCACGGTCCAGGTTTCCCTGCATGACGTACGCCTGCCCAAAGCTGTCGTACAGATCCGCCCGCGAGGGATTCAGGCGGCGGCAGCGCTCCCAGTGTACGAGAGCTTCGTCCGGCTTGCCCTGTTCCTGGTGAATCAGACCCAATAAATAGGCGGCATTCTGATCCTCGGGATAGATTTGCACTAATCGGGATGCTTCCTCGAGTTGCTCCTGTCGCAGAGTTCTCTCCAATTCTTCATCCGTCATTGTGACGTCGGAGATTTCGGGCGCGTCACCGGAGGACTCCAAGGTGGCGTTGGACTCGGGGTCGGACGGTGGCGAGTCGGGCGACTGTGCTCCTTCGTTGGCACTCGAAGGATCGTCCTGCGGTAGACGTTCTTTGCTTCCAACCCTATTTGCGTCCGCCACTTGGTTGGCGCTTTCCGTTGCCTCGCGTGCGGCCGAGGGGAGATCGGTGGCGAACCACCCGCGCCCGAGAACGGCTGCGAACACTACGAGAGCGGCTATGGCCAGAAGGGCAAGCAGGGGCGCGGCCCAGCCCGGCCACCCTGGAGTCGGAGCCTTTGGTCCTTTTCCCCGCGGAGATGCTGGGGCGCGACGATGGGGTCGCCGTGGAGATTTCTTTTTCTTGCGACTCATCGCGTGCGGTTCGTGTGGTCCATGAGTGTCCGCGGCCAGCTCTTCGCTCCGACGGAAATCCGGTCGGTAACGAATGAGAGTCTTGTCGAATTGTGTTTGGGGCCTCCATCGACGTCAAGCGTTCTCGGGTGGCTACCGCTCATCTTGTCGCTGACCGATCCGGGAAGTTGCGGTTTTCCGGGGTTGCTCGTGAGTTGCGGTCCCTCCTCTTTTCACGTACGCTCACCATTCCCCCGTAGGATACCGTCTCGCCGTCGAGCCTGCCATTGATCCGGTCATCAACAAGGAATCCTCCCATGAAGCTCTCTCGCGAAATTCTGTCCTTGCTGTTCGTGATTTTGTTGGGGCGTGGTGTTCCGGTAAGTGGAGGTGAGCACTCGCAGGTTTCCCCGCAGGATTACAAATATCGACCTGTGCCGTTCAGCAAGCTGCATGTGGCCGACAAGTTCTGGACACCGCGTTTTGAGACCAGCCGGCATGGTGACGATTCCTTACGCATTCGAACAATGCGAAAAAACGGATCGCATCAGCAACTTCGAAAAGGCCGCCGGGCTTCGTGCCGGTGCACATGAAGGGACGCATTTCAATGACTCGGACGTCTATAAGGTGATGGAGGGAGCGGCCTACTCCCTGCAGGTTGAGCCAGATCGCATGATGCGGATGTACCTGGACCAACTCGTGCGCATCATGGCGGCGGCCCAATGGGACGATGGCTATCTGTTCACCTTTTACTCGTTGCCCGAACACAAGCCGGGAGAATTGTGGACGAACATTTCCTGGATTCATGAACAGTACTGCGTGGGGCACATGTACGAGGCGGCCGTCGCCCACCACGAAGTGACCGGCGAAGATACGTTTCTCGATGTTGCGACGAAGAATGCGGATCTGATCTGTCAGGTCTTCCATCCCGAGGGTCGCACCGATCCGCCGGGGCATCAGGAGATCGAAATCGGGCTCTGCCGGCTTTACCGAGCGACGGGTGATTCGAAATATCTGGAGCAGGCGAAGTTCTTTCTCGATCAACGCGGCCGCAAAGGGCGACGAGGGCCGGACGGGAAGGGCGGGCTCTACGGGATGTACAGCCAGGACCACGTCCCGGTGACCGAACAAACCAAGGCAGTGGGGCACAGCGTGCGTGCCGCGTATCTGTACACGGGCATGGCCGATGTCGCAGCCCTCACAGGCAACATGGAGTATGTCAACGCCATCGACACGATCTGGAAAGATGTGGTCGACACCAAGCTTTACATCACCGGTGGCATTGGGGCGGCCGGAGGGCACGAAGGGTTCGGCGGGGCGTACGAACTGCCGAACATGACCGCCTATTGCGAAACGTGTGCTTCGATCGCGAACATTCTGTGGAATCACCGCATGTTTCTGATGCACGGCGATGGAAAGTACATCGATGTGCTCGAACGCACGATGTACAACGCGGCCCTCTCGGGAATCTCACTCGAGGGCGATCGCTTCTTCTATCCGAACGTCCTGGAGTCCAACGGCCAACACGCCCGCAGCCCCTGGTTCGGTTGTGCTTGCTGCCCCTCGAACGTGGCGCGTTTCATCCCCTCCGTTCCCGGTTTGGTCTACGCCACCCGAGACGAAGACCTGTTTGTCAATCTGTATCTTGGCGGGAAGGCCACGATCAACCTTGCCGGGAACCAGCTCCTATTGCAGCAGGAAACGCGTTATCCCTGGGATGGCCAGATCCACATCACTGTCGATCCGGAACAGGAGACGACCTTTGCCGTGAATTTGCGGATTCCCGGCTGGGCGCGGAACGAACCGGTGCCGAGTGACCTCTATGCATTCGCGGAATCCGTGCCCGAAGCAGCGATCGTGAAAGTCAACGGCGAGACCGTGGACTGGTCACTGCAACAAGGCTTTGCCCATCTGCGAAGACCATGGAAGAAGGGGGACGTGATCGAGTTGGAACTGCCCATGCCGGTTCGTCGTGTGGTGTCGCACGAGAAAATCGTGACCAACAAAGGCAAGATTGCACTGCAACGGGGACCGCTCGTCTATTGCCTGGAAGGTCCGGATAACGAGAACCACGTTCTGGACCTGGTCATTCCCAATTCGGCTGCCTTGTCGACAGAGTTGCGGCCGTCCCTGTTGGGTGGTGTTGTCACGATCAGCGGCGAAGCCGAAACGGCCAAACGAACAATCGATGGCCGAGTTGAACCGGACGCGAAACGCAAGTTCACCGCCATTCCGTATTTTGCGTGGGCCCACCGTGGCCGTGCTCCGATGACCGTCTGGCCGGCTTGCGTGCCGGAGGCGGCGCGGCCGAAACCGGCCGATACGCTGACCTCCCGAAGCAAGACGACCGCTTCCTTCGTGCACGTTTCGTTGGAGGCCATCAAGGATCAGAATCTCCCCGCGAACTCTGGAGACAGTTCCCGCCTGCACCTGGACTTCTGGCCGCACAAAGGAACCACCGAGTGGCTACAATTCGAATGGGATCAGGCCCAGGAACTGTCCCGTGCCAAAGTCTACTGGTTTGACGACACCGGCCGCGGCGAGTGCCATTTGCCCGAGTCCTGGCGCGTGCTTTACCAACAGCCGGATGGGACCTTCGTGCCCGTGACGAACCGAGGGCCCTACGGGATCGCGGCCGATACGTTCCATCAAGTGGAGTTCAACCCGATTGTGACCAAAGCCATCAGGATCGAGATTCAGCTCCAACAAGATTGGTCGGCCGGCGTGCAGGAAGTTGTCTTGGAATGACCGGCAGAACTCCCCATCTCGTGCGAAGGCCCCGGCCCGCGGTGTGTGGTAGACGCCGCGCCGCGTCGTAGGGTGGGCTCCGTCGTAGGGTGGGCTCAGCGCAGCAAGCCCACCAGCGCTAACGTCCACTCAGCGCATGCCCCCCGTTTCCACCTGAACCCACGCGATTCGTTGGCCCGCGTTTTCCATCCACGGTTGCGCCGCCCGAGTGCCCCAGCAAGGGGCATGGAGCCGAGAGGTTCCGGGCTCCCGGGCTGCAATCCACTGCGGCGCGGCTATTCCGGCAGCGGTTGATCCTTCGTTTCGGGTGCGAAGGGCAGGACCAGTAGACCGACGAGGAAGATACTGCACATCGTCAGCCCCGCGTAGCGCAGCGGTTCGGCGGTGTGGCCATAGACCTTGCTGGTCAGCAGCCCGAGCGCGAACGGTCCCAGTGCGGCGACAAAGCGCCCAACGTTGTAGCAGAAGCTGGTTCCGGTGCTTCGCAGGTGCGTGGGAAACAGCTCGGGAAAATAGATCGCGTAACCGGCGAACAAGGAAAGTTGGCAAAAGCCCATGACAGGCACCAGCACGAAGATCTGCCAAAACTCATTCAGGAACGCGAAGACCGCAAGTGTGCTGAGCAAGGCGGCCGTAAAGGCGATCGCAAAGGTTGGCTTTCGGCCCAACCGCTGTGTCACGACACTGAAGCTGTACATTCCCAGGAAGGCTCCGACGTTGATCATGATCGAGGTTATCCCTTTCCAATAGGCAACCCGTCCGGTCACTTCATTGAACGTCATTCCCTCTGCCGTGAAGCGGCGGGTGAGTACATTGCCGATCAGGTCCATCGTGAAGAACCCGATGGCCCACAGGCCCACCACACCGGAAAAGGCCATCGCCAGGCCGATCAACGCGTGCTTGCGCCACAGCGGATTGCTGAACAGGGCTCGGTACGAACCCAACTGTTTTTCGATGCCGTCTTCGTGAGATACATGCTGCCACCGTTCCGGTTCTTTCAGTCGTCGCCGGATCACCAGTGCCAGAAGTGCCGGTATCGCACCGACGAGGAACAATGGTCGCCAGACACTGGCGACCAGGCCTGCTTCCACGAGCCCTCCCATGACCATGTTCAATGCGGCGGCTGTAACATTGCCGACTACCGACAACGCCTGCAGCGATCCCAACGCGTAAGGACGAGCACGCTCCGGCATGACCTCCGCCACGAGCGACACGCCGACAGCGAATTCGCCGCCGACGCCGAGCCCGGTCAGGAATCGATACAGGGCAAAATCCCAGAACCCCACCGAGAACGCGCTGAGTCCGGTGAACACCGAATACACCAGAATCGTGATCATCATCGTCTTCGCACGCCCGACGCGATCTCCCAGCACGCCAAAGAACAGTCCTCCCGATGCCCAGCCAATCAGGAACACCGATGTCGCATACGTGGAATACGTGTTGATCGCGACCTTGAGCTGGTCCGGATCGCTCATCGCAGGCAGCAGATCCCTCATTGCGGGCTGCCGCGCAAGAATGAATAGCTGCTGATCCAGACAGTCGAACAGCCAGCCCAAGGCGGCGACGGTCAACACGAACCAGTGGTATCGATTCAGTTCGCGATACCACGGTTGCTGCGCGTTCGTCGGGGAAAGATGTGACTGTCCGGATGACGATTCGGACGACTCAGATTGCATCGCGTGCTCCTGTCCACCCTGGCGCTCGACTTGAAATGCGTTGCCGCCCCCGCACGGAATGTCGCGTCAACGAACGGCTCTCCCACATGCTGGAGTCCCATTCGCGTACGATCATCCGACATTTGGCTCCTGCCAACCAGCCCCCCCTGGGACGGCTCAAATCGCTTGATGGCGTTCGCCTGCCGCGAGTTACGATAGGCGTTCCACTTCGCTTTGCAAGGATGAGCCATGTTTGCCCGTGATTGGCAAAACGCCGCCTGAATGACCGAGCACAATTCTGGAACGCTCGGCGCAGGGGTTCGCCCTCGCCGCAACCGCCGCCCGCCGGTCTGCCCGATTCTACCGGACCTCCGATCCCGACGAGTGCGGGGTCCGAGAGCCTCGCACAGCGGGCGCTCCAGAATCGCGCTCGGTCCTTTCGTGCCATCAGCAGCAGTGCTATCGCTCGGTTCATCTCATCTTTGGCTTTAGTAGGGACTTGGATCGAGCTGATGATCTCTGATGTCTCACGTCTTGCGCGTCCTGCGCATTTGCGTTCCTTCGCACATCGAAATGACGAAGCGTGCCATGGATGGTTGCGCCACACACGACCGGAAGAATCGACCGCGTGCTAGCGCTTCTGGGGCTTCATGTTGTGCCGGGACGGCGTCCTGTTCCTCATGGCGGGCCGTACCTCCCAGAACAAGATCGTGGGGCCAGGTGATCCTGCCAGGCATCCTGCTGCTGCTGATCGGGGTCCCGCGTGGCTCAGTAGTCAGCGGGCAGGAGCTGGCCTCGGAAATCGAACAGTTGCAGCGGCAGTTGCAGGCACAGCAGGCACGCATTGAGCGGTTGGAGTCTCAGACGCCGGCTGCGGAAGACAGCCTCGAAATCCGACGTTTGTCACCGGTGACGGAGGACCTTCCCGAGGACCTTCCCGAGGACAGCGACGAGTCAGCCGAGTCGACAGCCCAACCGGAGGCCCAACCGAGTGATACGACGGACGCAGAAACAGAGGCGGCCGAGTCACTCGCCGGACTGACGACCTTGGCGGAACGCGTCGCCGAGCTGGAGAACAACACGCTGGATTTACGGGGGGCCCAAAACAAGTTCCAAGAGGCCTTTTCACGCGCATCGAGCCGTGTCTTGAACGGCCGGTTGCACGTGGATCATTGGTCGTATCCGCAAAGCGATCAGGGAATCAACCTGCTCGAAAATGGTGACCCAGATCTTGACCCGTTAAACGAGGTTGTGTTTCGCCGCGTCCGATTCGGCCTGTATGGCGATGTTCCACCGGAAAACGTGTCATACCGCGTCGAAATCGAATTCAGTGGCCAGGACGGAGGACGTATCCGAGATGCCTGGCTGGCCTGGGATGAGTTGTTCGTCTTCGACACGCTGCGTCTGGGAAACCAGAAGCGTCCCTATGGGTTGGATTACTTGAACAGCAGCAACTTCATGGTCTTCCTGGAACGTCCGTTTGTCGTGGAGGCGTTCAATGAGAACGTGCGTCGGTTTGGACTGATATCCTATGGAGCCTCGGACGACCAGAGCATCAATTGGCGATACGGTGTTGCGGCGCTCGAACCGATTCAGAGCACGGGCCAGGTCTTTAACGAGCGTCCCCAGCCCGAACTGATGGGCCGCTTGGCAAACGCCTGGTGGTACGACGAAAGTTCCCTGGGACGCGGATATGGTCACTGGGGTATCTCCGCGGTCTTCGCCTTCCCCGACGGAGAGGCACCCAACGACGGGAAGTCCGACAACACGGCGCAGTTTCGCACACGCCCGGAAGCACCAACGCAGTCGCGCTGGCTGGACACGGGGACCATCGCCGGTACGCAGGCATTCCAAATCCTGGGGCTGGAGTCAGTGATCAATGTGGGAAATTGGCAGATCACGGGCGAATTCATGAACCTGTGGCTGCAGCGATCAGACGATGCCGGTCGCGATTTGTTTCTGCACGGGGGCTACGTGTTCATCTCCTATTTCCTGACCGGAGAACACCTGCCTTGGAACCGAGAACTGGGCATTCTGGGACGCGTTCAGCCGCTGGAAGACTTCTTTCTTGTCTCGACCTGTCGCAATCAGGCCGGCTTCGGCCGCGGCGCTTGGCAAGTGGCCATGCGGTTTTCCTATGCCGATTTGACCGACGCGGATGTCCTCGGCGGGATCGGCCAGAGCGCTACGTTGGCGCTGAACTGGTATTGGAACTCCCATAGCCGTGTGCAGTTGAACTATACTGTCGGCCGAATCGACGATCGTTTGGCGTCGAACGATCCGGATGCTGCCGTCGTGTCAGGTGACTATCAGCTCCTCGGTACACGATTCATGATCGACTTCTAAGGCGCATCTCCAACCGGGCGAGTCTCTCGCCAAGCCGGGCGTTCGTCCAAAAACATGCTCAGCAGGAGGAGGTGCTTCCAATGCGCTGTCGTGCGTGTTGCGGGGACATGCAGCGTTCGTGCGACGCTCCTTCCGAGCGGCAAGGGCGGCGAGACGCTCCCGGACAGTGCTCCGAGCTGGAAAGGACCTGGTGCTCGTGGCGGCCTTCGTCAAAAGCATCTGGTAAACAGCATCAGTCGACGTGCCACGCTTCGGGCACGCGTTGTACCTTACCCTCCCGATCGACGATGGCGAGGATGATCCGAGCTTCGACGATCAGGTCGCGATCGCGCCACACGGTGTAGTGGTGTTCGATCTTCGCGGCCGAGACCCGCTCGATTCGCGTGCGAACGGTCAACAGATCGTCGTACCGAGCGGGGCGGTGATAGCGGCATTCCGTTTTGACGACAACGACCAGCAGTCCGTCTTCCTCCATCTGGCGGTAGTTACCGCCGGAAGCTCGCAACAGCTCGGTCCGCCCGATCTCGAAATACGTGAAGTAGCGAGCGTGATGGACGAATCCCATCGGGTCCGTTTCGTTGTACCGGACCCGCAATTGGATATCGTGCTCCCTCAACATGGTCAAATCCCTTCGGGCGTGCCACCTTCTCCGATCGCGTTGGGCTTCGGCAAACAATGAGGGGCGTAATTGTAGAAAATGGGCCCGGTGCCGCCCAGGACCCCCGCGGGCGCATTTTGAAGCTGCGCACCGGGCGTGTATCGGAACGGGATGCGATGCGACATTTCGGCCGAGAAGGGATTCCCCAAGGGCCCCGTACGCAACTTCCAAATGGGCGCACCGGCCGCGAGTTTCCCGGCTTCTGTTCCCTCGTCGCCCTTCGGGTGATAGACTTCCTCTTGGAACGGTGGAGATGCGATGTGCCGAAAACGATCGGCGTCGTGCTTCCTCATACTCGAGGTTTTCCCGCCATGGATCAGCTCCCGCCGCCCGAAGAGCAGATGAAGGCCCTGCTCAACTTCGTCTCCAAGAATCAAGCTTCCGATCTGCACTTGAAGTCAGGGTATCCGCCGTACATTCGCATCGGTGGCCACCTGCGCAAGATCCAGGGCCCTCCCTTGCCAGATGAAGGCTACATCGAGCAGATGTTGACACCGTTGGTCCCGACCGGTCGCCTGCATGAATTTGACGAGAAAGGCGACTTGGATTTTTCTGCGCGGGGCGACACGGGCGACCGATTCCGCATCAACCTGTTTCGGTCCACCGGACACGCCCATGCGGCGATTCGGCGGGTGCAAAGCAACATTCCGAGCTTCGAGGACCTGCATCTGCCCGATATCTATCGCGCGACCATCATGAAGTCCCTCGAAGGATTGGTACTGGTCAGTGGTGTGACCGGCAGCGGGAAGAGCTCGACGCTGGCCGCGATGCTGGACCACATCAACGAGCATCGGGGGTTGCACGTGATCACGGTGGAAGACCCGATTGAGTATGTCTTTCATCCCAAAAAGTGCATCATCTCCCAGCGGGAGATTTCGATCGACACCCCCAGTTTCGCCGGGGCGTTGCGGCATGTCGTCCGACAAGATCCGGATTGCATTCTGATCGGCGAAATGCGCGACCGCGAAACGATGTTGGCGGCCATTCAAGCCGCCGAGACCGGTCACCTGGTGCTGGGTACGCTGCACTGCAATGACGCACCACAGACTTTCTCGCGGATCCTCGAGTTCTTCCCTCGTGTGGAGCATGCTTTCATTCGCTCTTCGCTGGCGAACAGTCTGCAGGCGATCATGGTGCAGCGATTGATTCCCGGAATTGTGGAAGGGAGTCGATTTCCGGCCACGGAGGTGCTGCTGAATAACTCCATCGTAAAGGACAAGATCCTGCACGAGGAGGATGAAGACATGGCCGCCATCGTCTGCCAGTGCCGAGCTGAGGGGATGCGCGACTTCACGCAGTCGCTCTGTGAACTCGTGATGGCCGAGCACATCAATCGGACCGTCGCTCTGGACTATGCCCCCAACCGCGAGAAACTGATCTCCGAACTGAAGGGGATCAAGACCGCGACCGATAGTCTGGTCAGCCGCATCCGCGGCTGAGGCGAAGGAGGCAGCGTTGCGCCGCTGTGTCGGATCCAGCTTCTCCGACGCAGCGGTGTGCCCCATCGGTGAGAACGCTCGCCCGGAATTTGCCGCGTGCTCCGAATTTTCTGCCGCTGGATGGTGTCCGCTTCGTGGCGTTGCTGGCCAAGGCGAATACAATGAAGGTTTGCCCAGCTCGCATCGCCCGGGCCGATCCGGTCGCGATGGCGAGTGTCGAAACGGCCGTGGGGGCCGATCTTCGACATCGATTCCTTTCCGTCGGTTGAAGTGGTCCATGATTAGCCAACATGCTCGCCGCCATCGAATTTCGAACTTGAATCAGAAAAGCCGGATCTTGGAACGGCTTGAACCGCGACTGCCGCTGACCAGCGGCGCAATTGCGGCGGAGCCCGCACTGGACGCCAATCCGGTCGTGGATCAGCTGTTGGTGGCCGAACCGCCAACTGACACACTGGAGATTGTGTTTTCCAAGCCAATGCAAATTGCGGAAATGATCGAAGACCAGTCGATCCTATCGGCGGTCACCTTGGTGCATTACCGCAGTGGCGCTGTGCGTCTCAACGCACGGCAGTTCCACTATTCCGAGACAACTCAATCGTTGACGTGGTCCTCGGCGAGTGCTTTGCCACCCGGCTTTTTGGAATTGCGACTCGATGGCGCCGACCTCTTGGACACGGAGGGTAATCCGCTGGTCGGAGGCAGCGAAGGTTTGAGTTTCCATCTTCCCGATTTTGCTGGGGAGACGTGGATTGAGTCAGCCGGTGCGGCGATCAAGGCAGGGGAATACTCCGTTCCGTCCTTGGCCGACTGGAATCTTGATGGACGGCAGGACCTGATCGTCGGAGAAAAGAGTCCATCGGGCGGCAAGGTTCGCGTGTACCTCAACGGCGGCTCCGATGAATTGCCCATTTACGACAGCTTTAGCTATGCACAGTATTCGGGTTCGGATCTGACCGTGCCTTGCCTCGGCTGTTTGGGAGTTTTTCCGCGCGTTGCGGATTGGAATCAGGATGGCCGACAGGATTTGATGTTGGGCCTCTCCGACGGTCGCATCCAGGTCTACCCCAATACAGAGGACGGACCCGATCCGGTGTTTGGCATTCCCTATGATCTCCAAGTGGGCCAACCGGGTGCGGAAGAGACTCTGACGGTTGGGTCGCGTGCGCACACTCCAGGTGGTGGACTGGAACAATGATGGACGGCACGATCTGGTCGCTGGCGGAATGGACGGCAAGGTTCGCCTGTACCTGAATTCGTCCGATGGGGGAGAACCTGTACTGCGCAGCGAGCAGTTCGTGCAGGATGCCTCGGGAGACCTGGTCGTGCCCGCCGGGCGATCCAGCGTGTCCGTGGCGGATCTGAACGGGGATGGCCGCAAGGATCTCTTGCTGGGCAATACCGAGGGACGTCTGCTGTATTACGCCAACCAGGGCACGGATGCGGCACCGGTGTTCGACGCGGGGGAAGCCCTGCAGGCCGAGGGCACCGAAATCGATCTCCCGGGCACGCCTCGGTCGCGTCCTTTTGTGGGGGACTACGATGCGGACGGACAGCTCGACCTGCTGGTGGGAGCTGCCGACGGATATGTGCGGCTGTTCCAAGCAACCGCCTGGGATACACCGCGTGCCGCCACACCGATCGTCGATGATCCGGGAACGATCTATCATCACGTGTTTCAAATCGCCGCGGCACCCTGGCAAAACAGTATCGAACCGACCGACGTCACCGGTGACGATTTGATCGTGCCGCTGGACGCGCTGACGGTCATCAATGAATTGAATAACCCGCAATACTCCGATCCCGTGGGCCTGCTGCCGGATACTAGCCCGGATGTACCTCCGCCCTACTTCGACGTCAACGGCGACGGCTATTGCACTCCCGTCGACGCCCTGATCGTGATCAACCGGCTGAACGCCCCGCCGGTCGCGGCGCCCGGAGTCGCGGCGGCGGCGGAACCAATCGCCGTGGCCGCCGTTCCCGCGCCCGACTACAGCGCCATTGCGGCGGCGATCGACTCGGTCATGGCCGAAGATCACAAACGGTCGACAACCTCTCGGTAGCACGGCGAACCTTTGGTGGGATCGTGTGTCTTACGGGGCATGACTTCGACTCGATCCCCAGCTCCGAAACGCACCCGCAGGGCACCGTCATCCACGCTCGCGAAACCGCTAGCGCCGGAAGATGTCCGCCTGGGGGACTTCGTGGCGATCCTGCATGTGATCTGCGAACTGCCGTCCTTCCTGTGGGGTGCCGATACGCTGACGACGCCGATGGAAGTACCCATTCGCATTCCGTTTGTTCCTCCGAGCGGAGGTGTGGCGCTGAAGGTCACGTCGGTGTGTTTGCCATTTGTGTTGGTGAAATCGGCTCGTGGCACATGCCGGACGTTGGATCTGCGGCAATGTCGGATTCGCGCTTGGATCGAGCGTTTGCGGCAGCCACCTGGAAGGCGTACAAACCGGTCCGTGCCTCGCGGAAGAAACGCCGTCGACGATCTTGAGCGTAGCGGAGAATGATCAGCGCAGCGGACCGAATGGGGCGGCACTGGCGGGGTTGCACTGAATCGAATTCGATAGCGGCCTCATGGTCTGACCACACGCGGTCCGCATCCTCGTCCTCAGAAGAACCTATTGACGGCGGCGCGGATCATGAACCAGGACGACCAACGGGAGTCCGGGAATCTCCTGTCTTGCGTGCCCTTCTGAGGACCATTCGCCGCGCCGCAGTGAATAAATCGCCGCAGGCGGCCCATGCTCAGTGGGCCGTCGCGGCGGACCGCACTTGGTCCGAGTGGGATGTTTGTGTGTGCGCACGCCATCAAGACAATCTGCGATAACATTTCGATCGTCCGGCCCCATCGATCCGGTGCTCTGCCGGGATCCATGGCTGTCAGCCCGGCGAGCCAAAGCCAGAACCACGGCACGAGAAGCAGATTGACGGCAAGAGGGGCCCTTTGACCACCGGCGACAACCACAAAGGTCACGAGGGATTCCAGCACGATGAAATCGCGGGATGGGAAAATAGGGCGACTTAACCGACCGCATGTTCGACTAAAAAGACGAAGCTCCTGAGAACCTCGATCGGTGATCCACCGACGACCGACTCACTGCCGTGGCATGCGTAGAAATAGGGGCGAGACACGTTCACATTCCGAACGTGACGAGTTGCGCAAAAAACCAGAGAATCGACGGGCTACGCGCACGTTAAGACGCAAAGGGCTTTTCGCAACAGCTACTCATGGGCCCGGTCTAGGCCTGGATCGTCCACCGTGGCATCCGGACAGCAGGCTTGGATTGCCTGAAGCAGATCGCGGTGACGGATCGGTTTGGACACAAAGTGGTCCATACCCGCAGCCAGGCACCGGTCACGATCGTCTTCCAGGGCGCGGGCGGTGAGGGCGACGATGGGGATGTGATGACCGGTGGCGGCCTCGCGCTGCCGAATCATTGCCGTAGCTTCCAGACCACTCATGCCGGGCATCTGAATATCCATCAGGATCAGGTCATACGTCTGACACTCCCAGGCCTTCAAGGCGTCGAGCCCATCCCCCACGATGTCGACCGAGTGTCCCCACTTGGTGAGCAGACACTCGGCCAGCGTTTGATTCATGAGCGTGTCTTCGGCCACCAACACTCGCAAGGGTCGGGAAAAGCTCGGCGTGATCGATCGGGACCGGCCGGCGGCTCTGTCTTCCACCGCCGCTGCGTCGCCCAAGACGCGCAACAGCACGCTGAGCAGATCCGAAGGCTTGACCGGCTTCAACAGGTGAGCGGCGACACCCAACTGTTGGCACCGAGAAATATCTCCGGCCCGATCGCCCGAGGTCAGGACCACCAGGATCAGATTGGCCAGTTCCGGTATGCTTCGGATTTGTTCGCAGAGGCGGAAGCCGTCCACGTCAGGCATGTTGACGTCAGTCAGCACGAGCCGAAATGGCTTTTCCGCCGCCTGTCGTTCCTGCAGCAGAGCCAAGGCATCTTTGGCACTGGCCACGGCCATGGAGGCCACCTGCCAATGCCGGAGCGTCTCCTGCAGAATCTTGCGATTGGTGGCGTTGTCGTCGACGACTAACACGGACAGCTTCTGCAACGCGTCCCAATCCATCGGGGGCGCGACTTCCTCATGCGGCGAGGTTAGGTCAAAGCGAGCCGTGAACGAAAACGTGCTGCCGCGTCCCAGTTCACTCTGAACACCGATCTCCCCTCCCATCAACTCGACAAGTCTCGCACAGATGGTTAAGCCTAGACCGGTTCCACCGTGCTGCCGCGTGATGGAAGTGTCCGACTGGCTAAAGGCCTCAAAGATGAGTGACTGTTTATCCGCAGCGATGCCGACGCCGGTGTCGGCAATCTCGCAGCGAAGCAAAAGACTTCCTGGTTCTCTCGCTGCGACGTCGACACGTACGACGACTTCCCCCGTGTCGGTGAACTTAATTGCGTTCCCCACCAAATTCAATAGAATCTGTCGGAGCCGATTAGCGTCACCCAACAGTCGATCTGGCACACCAGGCTGAACTTCAAACGCCAGTTCCAAATTCTTCCGATGAGCGCGCGGAGCCAGGGCTCGCATCGTATCTCCGAGCAGGTCGCGCAAGTGCAACTCAGCGTGTTCGAGCTCCACGCGCCCAGCCTCAATTTTGGAGAAATCAAGGATCTCGTTGATGATGCTCAACAGCAGGTCGCCTGCCTCCATGACCATTGTCAGATATTCGCGCTGCGGCTGACTTAGGTCGGTATCGAGTACCAGCTCAGTCATGCCGATAATCGCATTCATGGGAGTGCGAATCTCATGACTCATGTTGGCCAGGAAATCACTCTTCGCCCGATTTGCGGCTTCAGCAGCTTCTTTCGCGGTTTGCATCGCCACCATGGCCTGCCGTTGGTGCGTGACGTCCGCAATGCCGCAGAGCACCAGCGGTCCCTCTTCGGTCTCCAGCGGACTGAGTCCAATCTCAACCGGAAATTCACTGCCATCGCGGCGACGCGCGTACAGTTCGCGCGACGGCCCCAGGGTGCGGCTGCTCGGATGCCGAGAGTACGATTCCCGTACGGCGCGATACGCTGCACGGAATCGCTCCGGCACAAGGATCTCGACCGGGTGACCGAGTAATTCATCGGCGCGGTAATCGAAGCAACGCTCGAGTTCTGAGTTGACCAGGCGAATCTTGCCTGAATGATCGACGATGAGTAGGGCGACCGGCGAGGCACGGACAGCCAGTTCGAACCGCTGCTGGGAGCGCTTCTGTTCCGTGATGTCCGAGATCGATCCTGCCATCCGCAATGGGCGGTCGTTGTCGTCCCAGATCGCCTGCCCGCGAGCCCAAAACCAGCGATATCCTTCCGATTTCGTGCGCAGCCGATATTCGATGTCATACGGGATCTGACGTTCGAAGTGGTCGCGCAGGGCCACTCGGACGCGCTCGACGTCCTCCGGAGCCAAGCGAGATTCGAACGATGCGAAGACATTGTCCATCTCGTGGTCCTCGCATCCCAGCAGTTCCTTGAAGCGTGGCGAATAATACACTTCGTCTGTGAGCACATTCCAGTCCCAAATGCCATCCGTGGAGCCGCGAACGGCCAGCGCGAAGCGTTCTTCACTGGCCCGCAAAGCGTCTTCACGTCGTTGGTGCGAGGTCACGTCGCGGACGGCGGAAAAAAACAACTTTCCCTGCGGAGAGAGCCACGGTGTCAGGCTAATATCCACCGGAATCGTCGTGCCGTCGCGGTGTAATAGCTGCAATGGTACGTCCGTACCCATCTCGCGCGGTTTCGGTTTCCGGCTGTACGCTCGCCGCAATCCCTCGTGCTGTTTGCGCCGGTCCTTCGGTACCAAAACCTCCAGCGGTCGACCGCGCAATTCATCCCCGCGGTAACCGGAAAGTCGCTCCGCCAGTCGGTTCAACCAGACAATGCGCCCATGCTCGTCCGTAATCAGAATGGCATCCGGAACCAACTCGAGGACCTCGCAGAGCGCCTTATCCAGAATTGTCGGCGCTTCGCCGTCAGGGGAGTCCATACGCGTCTTCCATCATACTGGCGGGGAAAGTATGCTCACTGGCCGAAGAAACAAAGATGCACCCATTCTATGCATTTTTGCGTTACAAGTGTTCCTTGATACACACCGGGTCCTCTTCGAGCACACGCTGCTCGCGCCAAGACGGATTCGTTGCCTTGTGACTGCCGATTACGTCAACGGAGTGACCAAGCCCACTGGCCTGGTTCGGTTTGGGAATAACGAATAGCCGTCGCCGTTTTCTGCCTGCGTCTGTTCCGCTTCGGCCTCAGTTCGGCTCCAAGTACCGGCGAGACAACGTACTCAAGAAACTACAGAGACGCAGCTCGCCTTGCCAGGCGGATAATGCCCCTTTCATTTTGGCTACCGTTTGCTCTGGCAATTGGCAGACCGGTACGCAATACGGCAAACGGAAAACGAGGCACTCAAGGGACGATCGACGGCCAGTACAGCGAAGGTGATTTCTGCTCGTTCGCTGAGCCCAACGGAACGGCCACAGTCGTCATCCTGCCCAGCCCCCGAGAAGCACACGAACTCTCCAACGCCGGGGCAAAACGGGTATCATATCAGCGCCACTGACTCTGCCTTTTCCCTCTTTAGAAGATCTGGTCAAGTGCCAATCTTCCCAGTCTGCCAAAAAGGAGGCACAGGATTGAGGCAGAGTTCGAACGCTCGAACGCTCGTAGGACGATAAGGTCCCTTTGCACCCATTTTGCCGGCGAAGACATGTGACGGTCAAAGTAGCAAATGGAAAGGGGGCGAGGAGTGCACCATGCTTTTTACGTTCAGTTTCAGTCGTCAATTCGCGATGCTTTGCTTCCTTTTCCTGGCAAGTTGCCGTCCGATACTCGCGGCTCCGAACATCGTGTTGATCGTAGCCGACGACCTTGGGTGGTCCGACTTGTCCTGCTACGGAGCGGATTTGCATCGGACAGTGCACCTTGACAATCTGGCTCAGCAGGGAATGCAGTTTACGCATGCCTATTCAGCCGCATCGGTTTGTTCCCCCACTCGTGCCTCGTTGATGACCGGAAAGCACCCCGCTCGACTCCACATGACGATCTGGTACGAATCGGCTCGCAACCCACCCCAAGATCGTCGTCTCATTCCACCAGTCACCGAGAATAACCTGCCTCACACCGAATTCACGCTGGCGGAATTCCTGCAATCAATGGGATACATCACGGCACACGTTGGAAAGTGGCACCTCGGAGACGCATCACACTATCCGGAAACACATGGCTTTGACATCACGATTGGTGGTACTTTCTGGGTGTGCCCGCCACCTATTTTGCACCTTACCGGGGACCATTTGGGAATGAGCGCGAATTCCGTTATGTGCCCGACCTGCCATGGTCGGAGGAGGGTGAATACCTTACGGATCGCTTGACCAACGAGGCATTGCACGTGATCGAACAGGCGGCCGATCGGCCCTTCTTCCTGTACTTGGCCTACCATAGTGTGCATACGCCGATCGAAGCGCAAGCACCGCTCGTCGAAGAATATCGTCGGCGCTTGTCACAAGAGCTGAATCACCAGAACGCAACCTACGCCGCCATGGTAACCAGTTTGGACGAGAACGTCGGCCGGATTTTCGAGAGCCTGCAGCAACACGAATTGGCCGAGAATACGCTGGTGATCTTTACTTCAGACAATGGCGGTCAAATCGGTAACTACGCCAATCAGCAAGTCACCAACAATTCCCCTCTTCGTTCCGGAAAAGGATCGCTGTACGAAGGCGGACTGCGAGTACCGCTGCTCGTTCGATGGCCTTCCCAAATCCCAGCGGGAACCGTCTGTAACACGTCCGTCGCTTCGACTGATCTTTACCCGACGATCATGCAAATCGTTGATGCTCGGAGTCACGCGAAGATGAGTAAGGCACTCGATGGCCGAAGCCTGTTATCCCTGCTGAAGGATCCTGCGGCAGATTTTGACCGCAGGGCCCTCTATTTTCATTATCCTCATTACTATTCGACGACAACGCCCGCCAGTGCCATTCGGGAGGATGACTGGAAACTGATCGAGTACTTTGAGGACCAACACATCGAGCTTTACGACCTCCAGAATGATCTAGGCGAAACGAAGGACCTGGCCGCTCAATTACCAGAAAAGGCATCCGCCCTTCGACAGCAACTTGATTCCTGGCGACAGAAAGTCGACGCGCAGTTGCCCAAGCAGAACCCCCAATGGAGTTCCACCCGATGACGGCGCAGAGGAAACGGGGAGGTTCCAATCTTGTTCGGCACGGGATTTGCTCACCAGATTTTTTTTGGAATTGGGGATAGCTAGTGTCTGTCCGGAAATTGCTCCGAACACAGAAAAACAGGGTGAATTTGGGATGAAGTTTGCACCGGAAGATACACTTGACCGCAGCGGTCTTCTGGCAATTCTTATGCGATTTCGTGGTGGAATCGCGGTGTGGAGCGAGTGATTGCGCACCGCGATCTCGTTTTGGCTTTGGTACGTTCAGATTGTGCTTCGATGGGCTCAAGCCACCTGTCGTTTGCTTAAGGCAGCCGCGACTTGCTCGTTGCGACGGGCAATCAGCAGCTTGCCAAGGACATGAATGTTTCTTCCCAGGATGGCGAGTCCCAGATAACGCTCAAAGCCGATTTCACTGTGGTCTCGGCAACGCTTCAAGCCGTTCCCCAACTGCAGTGCGCCAATCGCGGATTCGATTCCGGGATGGTGTTGACGGAGATTGTGAAACTCCACCGTGGCCGTTTTCATTCGTTCGGCATACTGCTTGGGATGGCGTGGGGGAAGACAAGGCTGATCCACAATTGCCGCGAGTTGCTGCTCGTTTTCCGGAGAATAAAAGCCTCGATCGAACGAGGCGGTCTGAATCCTTCCTCGGTGCTTTCTTTGCGCCTCACGGCTCTGATCGACGATGAGATCGACATCGCCGAGTTCCCGGTCCATCAAGTGGTAGTGGCTGATGAAACCTGCGCCGTCTTCAAACAACAACACTTGCCTACCAAATTGATTGGGCGTTCCCGCCTTGCCCCGTCGGTAGAGTTGCGTGTGCGTCTCGAACAAGCTAAACAGCTTGTCGGTATTGGGAACATGTTCCTGCAGCATCACGCGCCGGTGCGCCGTATCACAAACCTGTTCGGTCAGCCCAATCCAATGCTTCAACTGCGCGGCAAGCATTCCGGAGTCGAGCGAGAAACGGCCTGTTTCCGCCTGCTCTTGCAGCGATTTTGCCCGCTCCAGAATCGTCGCTGCCCGCTCCAGCAGACGACCATAAGCCGATGCCAGACCTTTCTTTACTTGGGGGCTTCTGCTGGCGCTGATCTTCGCGATGGTTCGCACATGCTCTTTGATTCGCCTTTGAAGATGTTTCCCTTGTCGCCAACCCGCCTCTCCCATGGTCTGAGCCAGCTCGATGCACAAGGGAATGATTTTCCGCATTCCGTCACCGATCAACGAGCTTTCCGCCGGATAATGAATATCCGTTTCCACGACGAACGAGTCCGCACGCACACTTTCGGCAGCCGTTCCATGAAGCTGCTGACCATGACCGACAATCGCGTGGTTGAGCGCCTCCAGCGTGGCTGGTTTCAGTTGGCAGAGCGTGTCGCGAATTCGCCGCGCACGGAAGCTGGGGCCTTCCTTCCATTCTCCCAGGCCCAGGACCGTGCGCAAGCCACGGTGATTTTCCGCTTGATCCTGGAGCTTATCGTAGTCGTAATTGCATCCCAGACGAACCGCCGCCAACACGACGATTTGCCAATCGTCCAGACCCGGCCGACCCACGTCCCGACGAGACTCTTCATTGATATCCTTGGCGACCAGCTTCACGAGTTTTCGCCGAAGGTCACTGCAGGTATAGATGTACTGAAGCCCCGTCAGGATGGGAATCACTTCGTCACGACAATCGTAGTTGAGCATCAGTTCGCCAACCGGTGTACAATCAAAGCGGCGTTGATTATCGTAGTGCTGTCGCATCCGAACACTCCTCGAAGATTTGCGGCTGAACTTTGGTTTTTCCTACAAATTCAACGCGCAGAACCCCGAAAAGGGGTTCAATCTTCGAGGAGCTTTTCTCAAAAAAACACCGACTTTCTCAGCGGCAATCCAATTTCCGGACAGACACTAACTCAGCGATTTCGAAATTCGTCATCTTAGGGAGCATGACAGCGCGCAGGAAGAAGATCAAGGACGCGGATGTTACGGGCTTAAAGTATTTCGATCGGCTTGCGCCGCTGCTCCAGCGGCTGCACGAGGATGCCTGCCAGCGCGACAAGGCGGGGAACCGGGATCTGCATTTCGATCAATACTGCATGCTGGTCTTGCTCTACCTGTTCAATCCCGTCGTTTCCTCGCTACGAGCCATTCAGCAGGCCAGCGAATTGAAAAAGGTGCAGCGCAAGCTGGGCTGTCCACGGGCATCCTTGGGATCGCTTTCCGAAGCCTCGCAAGTCTTCGACCCCCAATTGCTCCGCGGAGTGATCGAGGAACTCGGAGAACAATTGAAGCCGATCGCTTGCGACCAACGCTTAGCCAACGTGCCACATGCACTCACGCTGGTTGACGGCTCGCTGTTGGCAGCGTTGCCGCTGCTGGTGGAAGCCATGCAGCTCAACTACGAGAAGGGAAGTGGGCTGGTCAAATGGCGTTTGCACGCACAATTTGAAGTGGAGAAGTACGTCCCGACACGGATCGACGTGACACGCGACGGCGGAGGCGATGTCGACGAACGCGCGGTGCTGGAGCGAACACTCGAAGCGGGCCGCTGCTACGTCAAAGACCGTGGCTATGCCAAGTTCACGTTGTTTAACGCGATTGTGGCCAAGGGCAGCAGCTACGTCTGCCGTTTGCGTGACAACAGCAACTACAAAGTCGTCGAAGACCGCCCACTCTCGGATGAAGCCCTAGCCGCCGGCATTTTACAGGACGCGATTGTCGAACTCGGCACAACGAGTAGGCCGGACGCGCGGCCCGACCATCCGATTCGGCTGATCACGATCAAGACGACACCCCACGTCAAACGGGGCAAATACAAAGGGGGGTCCACCGGAGCGGGCAGCGACGGCATATTGCGAATCGCGACGAACTTGTTGGATGTGCCGTCGGAGATCATTGCCTTGTTTATCTACTAGCCCATATCCAGACACTTATTTCTGTTGCTTTGATAAAATAAGCTTAGGAAAAATTGCTAAGAAAAAACTTTTAATTTTCATAAAAATAACTATAACATTAGCTAATCGTTGCACGATTGAGATCTTCTTCAATTGTTCTCCGAGATATTCTATCGCTTTAATGTTAAAATAGGAGTAGAACACTTACAAGCCTTAAGAATGCGATCATAAGTAGCAGTCGACTCAACATCAAGTGCTCGAACATCGAGAATCCACGGCTAGGCAGTATGCGCTGGCGGATCGAGCCGTGGCGTTGGGTTGGCCCGCAGCGGCGGTGGAAGTGATCGATGAAGATCAGGGACACAGCGGCAGTTCGGCCGAAGGACGCAGCGGCTTTCAACGATCTGCTTGGCGGAAGTCAGTTCGGATCGAGTCGGCATCATTCTTGGCTTGGAGATGAGTCGCCTGGCACGGTCATGCAAAGACTGGCATGCGTTGCTGGAACTGTGCGCGATCTATCGCACGCTGCTGGCCGACGCCGATGGACTCTACGATCCGAGCGACTACAACGACCGCTTGTTGCTGGGTCTGAAAGGCACGATGAGCGAAGCGGAATTGCACATTCTGAAGAGCCGCCTGCAGCAAGGCATGTGGAACAAGGCGGAGCGCGGCGACGTGCTCAATCACCGCACCGATCGGTTACATGCGCAGCATGCAGGCACGAGACGGCGCAGGCGACTTCGTGATCGATCCGGATGAGCAAGTGCAATCGGTCGTGCGATTGATCTTCGAACAGTTCGCGCAAGCGCGGCAGCGTGAACGGCATGCTGCGGTGGCTGGTGCGACAACGACGTGAAGCTGCCGATGCGACCTCATTTCGGCGCCAACCGCGGCGAACTGGAATGGCGACGGCCGAATCGCGTGACGCTGTTGAACATGCTGCATCATCCGATCTACGCCGGCGCGTATCGTTGGGGACATCGCGAAATCGATCCACGAAAGAAGATCCCAGGACGGCCGACAACGGGTCGCACGTTCAAGGCACACGACGAGTGCCGCGTGCTGATTCGCGATCGATTTCCGGCCTACATCACGCTGGGAAGAATTCGAGAAAAACCAGCGGAAACTCGCTGAAAACAGCCATCTGGGCAAGATGCTGTCGGCTCCACGACACGGCCCGAGCGTGCTGTCGGGACTGATCGTATGCGGTCGTTGCGGCCATCACATGCTGGTCGGCTATGCCAACACGGATGCGACGTCGAAGTCGAAGACGCTGCGTTACAGATGCATGCGCGATGCAATCGATTACGGCGAAGCGAAGTGTCAAAGCCTGTCGGGTGCGGTGCTCGAATCGTTCGTCGTCGAACGACTGCTGCAGGCAGTTTCACCCGCTTCGCTGGAACTGAGTCTTGCCGCCACGGAAGATATCGAACACGAACGAAAGCAGCTCGACGATCACTGGCAGCAGCGGCTGACACGATCACGCTACGAAGTCGAACAGGCACGGCGGCAGTATGCGGCAGTCGATCCTGATCATCGCCTGGTGGCACGCGAACTGGAACGCCGCTGGGACGAGGCGCTCCGCGCCGACGAGCATTTGCAGGTCGAGTACGATCGCTTCGCAAGGGATTGCCCGACGCAGCTGTCTGCAGCAAGAACGTGAACAGATTCTGTCGCTGTCCGAAGACCTTCCTGCGCTGTGGCATGCCGCATCGACAACGCCCGAAGATCGTCAGGCGATCGCGCGGTTGCTGTTGGAGCAAGTCACGGTGACGGTCGAAGGCAACACCGATCGCGTGGAAGTGGAACTGCGTTGGGCAGGCGGTTTCGTCAGTCGCCACACGCTGATCCGTCCAGTGCAGACGTACGAACAGCTATCAAACTACGACGAACTTGTAGCTCGCATCGAAGACACTGCGTGCAGAACGCAGGACGCTGTCGGAGATTGCCGCAACGCTGAACGCGGAAGGCTTTCACCCGCCGAAGCGATCTCCAAAATTCACCAAGGAGATCGTGAGCAAACTTCTGCGTGAACGTCGATGCGAAATCGGGGAATCCGAACGGACCTCGATCTGAGTTGTCATCTGCAAGCCAACGAATGGTGGCTGGCGGACCTGGCTTCGGAGCTGTCGATGCCGATCGCAACGCTCCACCGCTGGCGACGCGTCGGCTGGGTCGCATCTCGCAAGGTGCGAAACGCAGGAGGGCGTTGGGCGATCTACGCTGACGCAGAAGAGCTTGCAGCGGATGCGTGAGCTCCGCACCAGCCACGCTCGCTTACCATCGCAATCATCGTGCCGAACGGGATTGGGGAGGTTCCCCATTCTTGTGGCAAGGTGCGGTGGCTGCAGAAGACGTCAACAATTCTTGATGTCGATTCGCCCGCATGATAACGGAGCAACGACCTATGTTCGCCCTTCTTCCGCAACAACGGGGAGGTTCCCCATTTTTGTGGCGCGACCAGACGGCTTGTGGAGCAGATAGCCCGGAAGCTTCCCGCAGCGTGGCATGATGCGTCCCCTCGTTTGAAAGTGGTCAATTGACCAGTTTCCGGCGAGTCGCATTCCCGCGTTGGGGAAGTGGCGAGTACTCGTAAGTACTTGCGTCGACTTTCGTTGTGCAGGTGGGCGATGACGGATTCGAACCGCCGACATCCACGTTGTAAGCGTGGCGCTCTAACCAACTGAGCTAATCGCCCCAAAACCGGCCACCTTATGCCGGGCTGATCGGACTGTCAATCGGTAACGATCCGGGCCGGATGTTGGCGGCCGGGATTCCCGTGATCGATCGCCGGGGCTACAGCAGCCAAACCGTTCTGAGTACGATGGGGCCCGGTCGCCCGGGCGGGTATGGTGCGACCGGACGGCGTGCTCATGCAGGAAATTCTCTGTTTTTCTTCCTCGGGACCATCCCATGCTGCTCGTATTTCTGGACCTGGTGCTGACGTTGCTGCTTGCCGGCCATCTGCTGTGCATGAATTTGGCTTCCGGTTTGCCGTTGTTCTGTGTCCTGCTGCAGTGGCAAACGCGAGGTGGCGATGCCCGGGATGCGATGGAATGGATCCGGAGGTTCGTCGGCTGGGCGATCGCGGCGGTCATCTTGGGATCGCTGACCGGCCTGCTGATTGGGGGCTTGATGTGGTTGATGCAGGACCGCGCGCTGATGGAAGTTCTTCCGCGATTCGAACGGAAGATCTGGTGGGGACTGACGGAGTTGGTCTTCTACGTCGTGTTCCTGGGAATCTACTTGCGGCTGCTCCGTTCGCCGGCGGGGACGGGACGGATGCGGTGGTGGATCGGAATACTGCTGGCGGTCGCCGCCGGAACGAACCTGCTGTATCATTTCCCGCCCTTGTTCAGCGTGATGGCGATGGTGTCACACGACCCAAGACTGGCGAGTGATGCGGTTAGCCCCCAGGAGTTTCGGTCGCTGATGCTGACCGGCAAGGTTTTCTCGATGACCGTTCACTTCTGGCTCGCTTCGCTGGCCATCACCGGGGTTTTCGCGGCCGACCGCCTTCTGGCGGCGCGATCCGCCGAGGCGAGCGGCCAACCAAGAGACGTCGAGCGATTCGTTCGTTGGTCGATCGGTATTGCATTGGTTGCCACCAGCCTGCAGCTTCTGGTGGGTACTTGGGTGCTGGTTCGAATCGGACCCTTGGGGCAATCCCGTCTTCTGGGCGGCGACGGGATGACAACTGTTCTGTTCGCTCTGGGACTCGTCGCCGTGCTGATGGTTCTACATCGCCTGGCCAAGCTTTTCAGCGGTGAAGGGGAGCGAAAGCAGGCACGACGTGCGCTGCATTGGATGATTCTGATCGTGGTGTTGATGACCGGCGCGATGCGGCACGCCGAACGCACACCTCCACAAGCGGACCGCAACGCGGCGGTTTCGTCGGCTCCCCGAGGATCCTGATGACTGGTTGGCGGTGGAGCGCGAGACCGGTGCGCGCACTGCCAGTACGAATTCTGCTGGCAGCGATTTCGGAAGAATAGCGCAAGTCGTTACCGGGGCCAGCTTTCAAGCGGTCGAAGGAACGACAGCAACCACCTTGACAACGGGGGAGATGACCGGTCCGAGAACGGTCGTGTTGACCGGGTCGGAGCAATCTTTATAATTCGACGCCCGTGCAAGGGAGGGCACGCGACTGGCAGATCCGGACGCGTTGGAAGTGTGAGACTTGACCCGCATTCGCACTTCGTTTCTGTTCGGCCAGCGTGGACGCACTCTCTCGCCAGCCTCCAACCGCAGGAGCCGCCGGTGTCTTTTTCGGGCGTAGATGAAGTCAAAGAACGCATTCGTCAAATGACCGACATTGTCGAGTTGATTGGCGAACAGATCCCGCTCCGGCGAACGGGGCGGATGTATGCCGGGCTGTGTCCTTGGCACCAAGACTCGCGCCCGAGTCTGCAAGTCGATCCGGAACGTCAGACTTGGAAGTGTTGGGTCTGCAATCTGAGCGGCGACTGTTACGAGTTCGTGATGCGTCGGGAGGGAATGACTTTCCCGGAAGCGAAACGCCTGCTGGCCGAGCGGGCCGGGATTTCTGTGAGCGACGAACCGCCGGGGCGACGCACTGTTCCCGGCAGTCCCGACGACAAGAACACGCTGTACGAGGCGATGGCGTGGGCCGTGCGACAGTATCACGAACATCTGTTACGAGCTCCGCAAGCAGAGGTTGCACGAAAATATCTGCACAAGCGGCAGATCACGCCGGAAAGTATCGACCGATTTCAGATCGGCTTCGCTCCCTCGGAATGGGACTGGCTGCTGCAGCGGGCGGCGAGCACGAACATCTCCCGCGAAGTTCTGGAGGCGGCCGGGCTGGCGGCCACCAGCGAGCGAACGGGAGGTCTATATGACATCTTCCGTGGCCGCGTCATGTTTCCGATCCTCGATCCGCAGCGCCGTCCGATCGGTTTCGGTGGACGACGGTTGGAGGGTCTGACGAACCGAGACGATCGAACCGCCAAGTACATCAACTCGCGAGAAACGCGCTTATTCTCCAAGAGTGAACAGCTCTACGGACTGCACCTGGCCAAGGACGCCATCTTTCGCCAACGCCATGCGCTGTTGATGGAAGGCTACACCGATGTAGTTGTGGCCAGTCAACTGGGGATCGAAAACGTCGTCGCGATCCTGGGGACGGCGATCGTTCCAGGCCATATTCACCTCTTGCGCCGCTTCGCCGACCGGGTCACACTCGTGCTGGACGGAGATGCGGCCGGTCGCAAACGAGCGAACGAGGTGCTCGACGTCTTTCTCGCGAATCAACTCGACCTACGAGTCGTGACACTCCCCGACGGTCTGGATCCGTGCGATTTCTTGCTGATCCGCGGGATTGCTGCGCTGAAGTCAACTTGTGAATCAGGCGCCCGACGCGCTGGAACACCAGATCTCCGTCGAAACACAAGGCCTCGATCTGGTGCAGGAGTCGCAGCAGGCCCATATGGCGCTGGAGAAACTGCTGTCGACACTGGCGGGCGCACCACGCCCGACGGTCGGAGATACGTCGTCTGCCAGGCTGATTTGGGAACAGCAGATCCTCAACCGCCTGTCGCGCATCTTCCGGGTGGATGAAGACGTCCTGCGGACACGTCTGCGAGAACTACGGCATCAGAAGCGGCCTGTCGCCGCGCGCTCCCCAGACGAACCCCTGTCGGAAACGCCCGCGGATGTCGCCCTGGAATCCATCGAGCGGGATCTGTTCGAACTGATCTTGCAGCTTCCGGAGGCGGTCCCACGAGTCCTGGAGGAAATCGAAGAGCAGCAGTTGCCCTCACCGACCGGGAGGATCCTGTATCGCGCTTTGCGACAGTGCGTGGACGCAGATGTCCGCCCGGATTTCCATCAACTGATGTGCTGTTTCGAAGAGCCGGCGCTTCGTCATCTGCTGGTCGATCTGGATACTGCAGCGCAGGACAAATCCGGCAGTGACGCGGAATTGGCACTGCAAGACCTCTTGCGTGCGTACACCGCTCAACGAATCCATGTCGAGCTACAACGTTGCCTGTCAAAGCTGGAACAGGGCGATCTCGAGGAGGCCGAGCAAGTTGCGCTCGTGCAAAAGACGATCGATCTGCGGCGGCAGCAGGAACACGAATAGAACCTTTTTTCCTTTTATCTCTTCCCCGTAGGAGTAATCCCCCGCACGCACGCTTCGCACTCCGCGGCCGGACGATCTTGCGCTCACGGATGAGTGGCAGGTCCGGACCGTTCGAACGTTGACCCTCATCGCCCGTAAGTTGAGGGAAACACAACGCTCGACTCGTCGATGTCCTTAGATGCGCAGGAAGTCGCAGGAGGAATTGACCCGTGAGTTATTTTGATACTGATCTGAACGCCATCATCACCCGCGGCAAGCAAAAGGGGTATCTGACATACGACGAAGTCAACACCTATCTGCCCGACGAGGACGTCAATCCGGAAAAGCTTGACAATCTACTCGGTGCTCTGGACGAACGCGGCATCAAACTCGTCGAATCGGCTCCCACATCCTCCTTCGAAGATGAGCGTCGCCTTTCGACCGAATCCGAAGGGCTCGCAGATCCCGCTCCGGAACAGGATCCGCTCGGCCCGCCTCCTCCCGAGGAAGTCCGCAAACTCGACAGCGATCCGATCCGGATGTATCTCAGCCAGATGGCCAATATTCCGCTGCTTTCGCGGGAGGAAGAGATCGCCTTGGCGAAGAAGATCGAAGTCTCGCGCAAACGATTCCGGCGCACCGTGCTGAGTAGTGACTTCGCGATGCAGCAAACCGTTGACGCGTTGTTGCGAGTCCATCGCGGAGAACTACCATTCGACCGCACGATCAAAGTCTCGCTGACCGAACGCTTAACGAAAGAGCAAATCTTGGCGCGGATGCCGCACAATCTGCGCGACGCTGCAGCACCTGCTGCTGTTGAACCGTCGTGATTTTGCTCGGCTCGTCCGCCGGTCTACTCCGGCCGAAGATCGACAGGTCTTGCGCCAGCAGTTCATTCGGCGACGCCGGAAGTGCCTCCAGCTTGTCGAGGAACTAAGTCTTCGCACAAGACGCGTGCAACCGTTAATGCGGCAACTCGAGGAATACTCGCAGCGGATGCAGGAGATCCGAAAACTGCTGCAAGAGATGCCGCTGAGTGCCGACTCGCAGATTCGTCGCGCAAGCTTGCGGCGCGAGCTGCGGCGGCTGATGCTGATGACGCAAGAAAGCCCGCGCAGCCTGGAGGCAAAATGTCGACGGTTTCGGGAGGAGTTCCATTTGTACGAGCAAGTGAAACGGATGCTGTCCAACGGCAACCTGCGGCTGGTGGTTTCGATTGCCAAGAAATACCGCAACCGCGGCCTGAGCTTTCTGGATCTGATTCAGGAAGGTAACACCGGGTTGATGCGCGCCGTGGATAAGTATGAGTACCGACGCGGATTCAAGTTTTCGACGTACGCCACTTGGTGGATCCGCCAGGCGATCACCCGCGCGATTGCCGATCAAGCGCGCACGATCCGCATTCCGGTGCACATGATCGACGTGTTGTCCAAGCTGCGGAATGTGCAAAAACGCCTGCTGCAGGAGAAACGGCGCGAGCCAACCGTTTCGGAAATCTCGGAGCGGGCCGGGATGAACATCGAAGAAGTCCGCCGCGTGCTGGATATCGGACGACATCCGGTCAGTCTCGATCGACCGGTCGGCGATAGCGAGGATGCCGCCTTCGGTGAATTCATCGAGGATCGTAGCTCGGACAACCCCGTCCGGAATGCCTCCAACGGAATCCTGCGCGAAAAGATCGAGGCCATGCTGAAGACGCTGACGTATCGCGAACGAGAGATCATCCGCTTGCGGTACGGACTTGGCGACGGCTACACCTACACGCTGGAAGAGGTCGGCCGGATCTTCAAGGTCACTCGGGAACGTGTTCGTCAGATCGAAGCCAAGGCGGTGCGGAAGCTGCAGCATCCGGTCCGCAGCCAAAAACTGGAGGGTTTCTTGCGCGGAATGGTCGGTTAACGAGCCCACCGATGGTTCCATTGGCAGCGGGATCATCGTTCCAACCACTCGACGCGGTACCCGGTACCACGCAGCCACCCCGGCGTCGAGTGCGGCTCTGTTCGCCAACAGGGAGAACACCGGTACGCCGCACGCCGGCGTACCGGTCTGCCGCAACGGAGGGTCTGGCGACTTCTTCGGTACGCTGCCATAATACGGATTCGTGACCGCGCTGCCGCACGCCTCCGATCCTTAGGAAATTCCCCGGATCGAAGTCGGAAAGGCCCCCGTACGGGCTGGTGCGGGAGCGGACCTGGCCCGGTGCCTCGCCCCGGTCGGGTGCGAACGGAATGGATCAAGACGCGTACCGCGAGAGAGGGAGTTGTTCCTTTATGTCCGTAACGGCTGCCGCACTCCGGGACCTGCACCGCTTGCACCGACAACTCACGGATATTCGGTCCCGTCTGGATCGTGGGCCACGACAGATTCACGCGGCGGACCAACAGATCGCCCGGTTCGAACAGCAGTTGCAGCAAGCCAAAGAAATCGTGCTGCGGACCCGCGTCGCTGCGGACGAAAGAGAACTTCAGCTTCGGGAACGAGAAGCGCGGATCAGCGACGTGAAAGCTCGATTAAACAGCTGCAGCACGAATCGTGAATACCAGGCGTTTTTGGAACAGATCGCAGCTGATGAACAGGCGAACAGCGTGCTGTCGGACGAAATCCTGGAACTGTTCGACAAAATGACAGACCAGCAGACCACGGTACAGGACGCCGAAAAGGTCCTGGCTCGAGCGCAGCAGGAGCGTCAGGCCGTGCAGGATCGAATTGACGGGGAACAAGCCACTTTGGATAGTGAGCTGGCGCGGCTGACGGACGAGCTGAAGCAGGCCGAGTCGACTCTGCCCGGTGACTTTCGAGGGGAGTATCATCGTGTTGTGAAGGCGCGAGGGGAAGAGGCCTTGGCCCCTCTGGACGGCGAGTGTTGCGGTGGCTGTTTCCAAACGGTTACCCCCCAAATGCTCAACGAACTGCTGCAGGATCACCCGGTTACGTGCAAAAGCTGTGGCTGCCTGATCTACCGACCAGAAGGTTGGGAGAGCCCGGCCCAGGATTCTTGACTTTGACTTCCATTTTCGCAGCTTGACGGCCTTCGGGTTTCTCGAAGGCCTCGTTTTTTGAACGGCATAGGATCAGATAATGACCGATTCCATACCCATGACCCGCGAGGGCTACAACAAAATCAAGGCTGAAGTCGATCGGCTGGAAAACGACGAAATGCCGAAGATCGTCCAGCGGATTGCTGACGCTCGCGCCGAAGGTGACCTGAGCGAGAACGCCGAGTATCACGGCGCTCGAGAATCTCAGGGCATGCTCCAGGCAAAAATCAACCTCCTGAGAACGAAGCTCTCGCATGCCTCGATCGTCGACACGTCGAAACTGCCCAAAGACGAGGTCGCCTTTGGCGCCACGGTGAAGGTCAAGGATCTGCAGTATGGCGATGAGGAAGAGTTCACCCTCGTCGGCGCCGGCGAGGAAGACTACGACTGCGGAAGGATTCTCTGCACCAGTCCGGTCGGTCAAGGGCTGCTGGGATTGAAAGTCGGGGAGAAAGTGGAGATCCCGGTTCCCCGCGGTACTTTGAAATTCGAGGTTCTCTCGATTCAATACGGCCAGTAGCTCGCGGTACCATCGGGTGGTGGCCTTCTCATGGCGGCTACCCGTTACGGGAATCCCTCCCCCCCGGCCGCCCCGAGAAGAAACCGTCGCGGGCCGGCCGTCCGACGTGGATTGTGGGCCGCGATGTGCGTCCAATGGGGCAGTTTTGCCGAATCTACGGCCAAAAGCTTGCTGAAACGGCAAGACCCATTCATCATGAAGAGGGGCACGATTCCTTCTTGCAAATCCCCGCTCTCTGGCGGATCGATTCACTCGATCCAAACGGAACAGAGGCGTTAACCGAAAGAAACGGCTTCCGTTGCACGCAGCGGCGGGGCGATTTCTCCTCGTTCTCTCACGAAACAGGTGGGTCGATGCGGCGACAAAAACAGAAGGCCAGGCGAACAGGGATCCGGCCGAATCTGGTGGCGGAAACCCTCGAGGCGCGGCAGTTGCTTGCCGGCGATCTGGTGATTTCCGAGTTCATGGCCCAGAACACGGCGACGCTTGTCGACGAGGACGGCGACTATTCGGACTGGATCGAAGTGTACAACCAGGGCGACCAGGGGATTTCGCTATCGGGTTGGCACCTGACCGACGATGCGGACGAACTGGACAAGTGGTCGTTTCCCGAGGAGTCGCTGCCGGCCGGGAATTTCCTGTTAGTGTGCGCATCGGGGAAAGACCGCACGGCGGGCGACGAGCTGCATACGAATTTCAAGATATCGGGCGACGGCGAGTTCCTGGCGTTGACGCACGACGATCCGATCCCGGGCGATCCGCAGCACATCGAAATTGTCTCGCAGTTTGAGGTCGCATTCCCCTCGCGCGCGACCGATGTGTCGTACGGGATTGGCCAGAGCGTGACGGTCGAACCCTATCTGGAGGCCGGCGACGCGACTCGTTATCTCTTGCCCACCGATGGCTCGCTCGGCACGTCCTGGACTGCAACCGACTTCAGCGACACCGCATGGTCTCTGGGGAAGAACGCCATCGGTTACCAGCGGGCCGTTCCGGGTTTCACCGTCCAAGACACACACTCCACCGGTACGATTTCCAATATCGCCGGCTCGTTGTCGCTCCTGAGCGGCAACGGCGTTTCCAGTGAGACAACGGTGATTGCCCCGTTGGTCAACTTCATGGATCCGAGCGGTGGAGGTGGTACCGGCAACTATGGCAATCCGGTCCTGTTCCCCAACGACAAGCCGGGCGACGACAACGACTTTGCGATCCGCGCCACCGGAACCATCATTATTCCGGCTGGACAAGGGGGCACTTGGACGTTTGGCACCAACAGTGATGATGGATTGCGACTGCGCATCGATGGTCAAACGGTAATCGACGATGATGCACTCCACGGTCCGGCCAATCGATTCGGGCAAGCGAACTTGGCGGCGGGTCCTCATGCTTTGGAACTGGTGTTTTTCGAAAGAGGGGGGGGAGCCGAGGTTGAGCTGTTTGCGGCGAAAGGTTCCTACACCACTTTCAACGTAAACGCGTTTGACCTGATCGGAGACGTCGCCAACGGAGGCTTGGCCGTCGAGACAGTACCAGGCAGCCTGGAAACGAGCTCGGGATACGGGGCGGTCATTGAGACCGATGTGCAATCCACGATGTACGACACCGTGCCCGGTGTTTATGCCCGGATTCCCTTTGCGGGGTTTGACACGAGTCAGGTGGAATCGCTGACACTCCGCATGCGTTATGACGATGGCTATGTCGCCTACCTCAACGGTGTCGAGATCGCTCGCCGTAATGCACCGTCCACGCCCGCTTACGATTCGACGGCCACCGTCGATCGGAAGGATAGCGATGCACTGTTGGTGGAAGATATCGATATCTCCCAGCATTTGGGATTGATCAGCAACGGCGGCATCAACGTGCTCGCGGTTCACGGGTTGAATGAAGCCGTCGACAGTGATGAGTTCTTGATCATTGCGGAGTTGGCGGAGATTACGGTCAACGATAGCGCTTCGGTCTATTTCCTGGAGCCGACGCCGGGCAGTTTCAATTCGGCGGAGGGGGTCGAAGGTTTCCTGATCGACGAAATTGAGTTCAGTCACCCACACGGCTTCTACGACAGTGCTTTTTCGCTGTCGATTGATGCCGCCACGGACGGTACGTCGATCCGCTACACGACGGATGGGACCGAACCGACCGCAACGAACGGATTGGACTACACCGGTCCGATCACGATCAACAAGACATCCACTATTCGGGCGCGAGCCTTCCAGGACGAACTGGATCCCTCCAACGTAGCTACCGTCAGCTACCTGTTTGTAGATGACGTTGTGCGGCAGTCGCCCACCGGAACGCCGCCGAGCGGTTTTCCTTCGAGCACGAATATCAATGGCCAAGTGCTCGACTACGGGATGGACCCGACCATCGTCAACAGCAGCACCTGGGGCCCGCAGTTGGAAGCCGCACTGAAGCAGGTTCCGTCGGTATCCTTGGTGATGGACATCGACGACCTGTTGAGTCCCTCATCGGGAATCTACACGCACGCAGGAAACCACGGCATCGCCTGGGAACGCCCGGTCTCGGTCGAGATGATCAATCCGGACGGCTCCGAGGGGTTCTCGGTCAATGCGGGTTTGCGAATTCGAGGCGGTTACAGTCGCAGCGGTAGCAACCCGAAGCACGCCTTCCGACTGTTCTTTCGTGACGAGTACGGCGCGGGCAAGCTGGACTTTCCCTTGTTCGGTGACGAAGGCGCCGACGAGTTTGACAAGGTCGACCTGCGAACAACGCAGAACTACAGTTGGTCATTCGGCGGCGATGGGCGGAATGCGTTCGTGCGCGACGTCTTTTCGCGCGATCTGCAGGGCGACATGGGACATCCCTACACGCGCAGCCGCTTCTACCACCTGTACATCAATGGCCAGTACTGGGGACTGTACCAGACGCAAGAGCGAGCCGAAGCGGACTACGCCGCGAGCTATTTTGGTGGACAGTCGGAGGACTACGACGTCGTCAAATCGGCTGGCTCCAGCGGAGGCTACGAGAACGAGGCGACCGACGGCACGCTGGAGGCCTATCAGCGGCTCGCCAACTATTTCTATCAGGCCGGTGGCTTGAGCGATGCCAATCTGGACGACTATTGGCGCGCCCAGGGAATGAACCCGGACGGTACGCGCAATCCGGCTTACGAGCGGTTGCTGGATGTCGACAATCTGATCGACTACATGCTGTTGACCTACTATACCAGCGACGCGGATGGCCCGGGCTCCAAGTTTACGCGACCGCGAGTCAACAACTACTACGGTATCTTCAACCGCGAAAACCCGGATGGCTTCAAGTTCTTCGAACACGACTCGGAGCACTCTTTAGACACCGGGAACGCCGCGGGCGCGAACTACAACATGGTTCAGCCCCTGACGACGGGCGGAACGCAATTCCGCTATTTCAACCCGCATTGGATGCATGAGCGGTTGGCGGAAACGAATACAGAATATCAGCAGCGGTTTGCCGATCGGGTGTACGAAACACTGTTCAACGACGGTCTGCTGACTCCCGAGAATGCCAAAGCGGTCATCGATGCGCGGGCGGCCGAGTTTGATCTGGCGATGATCGCCGAATCGGCGCGGTGGGGTGATTCCAAGCGTTCGACGCCGTACACGCAGGACAATTGGAAGAACGCCGTCAATTCCGTTCGCAACTGGATCGACGATCGCACCCCCGTGTTGTTGAGTCAATTGCGCGCCCAGGGCTGGTACTCGGACACGAACCCGCCGATGTTTACGATCAACGGCGCACCCGCGCATGGCGGGACGCTGGAGCCCGGCGACGAAGTCTCGATGTTCACCACCAGTTCCACGACTTACAGCACGATCGTGGCCGCGGAATCCACCTGGAAATACCTCGATGACGGTTCGAATCAGGGAACGGCGTGGCGCACGATCGGTTTCAATGATTCCGGTTGGGACGCCGGACGCGCCGAACTGGGGTACGGCGACGGTGGCGAGAATACCGAAGTCGATTACGGACCGGACTCCGGCGACAAGTATCCCACGACGTATTTCCGCAAGACTTTCAACGTCACCGATGCCTCCTCGTTTCAGACGTTGCGAATACGCCTTCGACGCGACGATGGAGCGATCGTGTACCTGAATGGTCAGGAGGTTGTGCGCAGCAATATGCCTGGTGGAACCGTGACGTATCGGGATTATGCCAGCGGCACCGTAGGCGGTGGAGACGAATCGACCTTCTTCGAATTTGAGATTGACCGAACCTTATTGCAGAACGGCGAGAATCTGCTGGCGGTCGAGATTCATCAAGGGAATGCCAGTAGCAGCGACATCAGTTTTGACCTGGTGCTCGAGGGAGGTGTCCTCAACACCGGGGGCAGCAATATCTACTACACGCTGGACGGTTCCGATCCGCGCGCCCCGGGCGGTGGAATCAGTGATCAGGCGATCCCCTTTGACGGGGATCCGTTCCCGCTGGATCGAACGGCCGTCATCAAGGCACGCGTTCGGGGCGGGTCCGATTGGAGCGCCCTCGCCGCCGCTCAGTTCCTGGTCGATCCTCCGGCGACCGCCGAAACGCTGGCGATCACCGAGATTAACTATAACCCGTATGACCCGCTTCCGCAGTTTGGTGACGCGGATGTGGATCAAGACGAATTCGAGTTCATCGAATTGATGAACGTCGGCAACCATCGCATCGATCTGACGGATGTCGCATTCATCCAGGCACCGAATGGCGAGAATACCGAGGGAATTGAGTTTCGTTTCGCCACGCAGACGTTGGAACCGGGCGAGAGAATCGTTGTGGTTCACAATCGCACGGCTTTCGCGTCGCGGTACGGAACCAACGTGCGAATTGCCGAACGCTACGGCGTCGCGGAAGGCACGGGCGTTTTCGACGGTGGCCTGAGCAACAGCGGAGAACAGCTCACGTTGGTGGACGCCTCGGGCGAAATCATCCAACAGTTTGAATACAACGACGGTGGGAAGTGGCCCGGACGAGCCGATGGAGGCGGATCGACGTTGGAAGTCGAGGATGTCGGCAGCGACTACAATCAGCCGGGCAACTGGCGCAGTAGCGTTGATTTCGGCGGTTCCCCGGCGGCCGTCGGCATGGGGTCGTTTTCCGATATCGTCATCAACGAAATTCTGACGCACACCGACGTGCCGCAGGTCGATGCGATTGAATTGCTCAACACATCTTCGCAGCCGGTCGATCTCGGTGGCTGGTATATCAGTGACAGCGGTAATGACTATTTCCGCTACCAGATCAGCTCGAACAACGGCGTGCTGCCCGCGGGTGGCTATCGAGTCTTCGACGAAACGGAACTTGGTTTCGGTTTTCGCGGTCAAGAGTCGGACGACGCCTGGCTACTGGCCGCGGATGCCGCCGGCAAGCCGACTCGCTTTGCCGACCATGTCGGGTTTGCGGCGACCCAAAACGGTGTCTCGCTCGGTCGATGGTTGAATGGCGATGGCAAACTGTTCCCGATGGTGGATAACTCGTTTGGCGATGCGAATCCTGGTCCGTTCTTCGATGACATCGTGTTGGGCGAAATTCACTATCACGCGGCTACGCCGCCAGCCGGCAGCACGATCACGCGCGACGAATCGGATTTTGTAGAAATCTACAACCGGTCCGGTGGCGCGATTGACATCGGTTACTGGCGGCTGGACAACGCGGTCGATTACGAGTTTGCGGAAGGCACGATGTTGGGAGCGGGTGAGCGATTCGTGATCGTTGGCTTCGATCCCATCGCGGCGCCGGCTCTCGCGGCGGAATTTCGGCAGCTCTACGGGATGGCCGCGTCCGCCAAAATGTTCGGTCCCTACACCGGGCAACTGGATAACGGTGGCGAAGAATTGCAGCTGGAACGTCCGGAAGACCTCACGCAAATCGGGCTGGGGTTTGTGCTCGTCGATCGCGCGGATTACAGCGACGCGGATCCGTGGCCGGCGGCTGCGGATGGTTTGGGCAAGTCGCTGCATCGGAATCTGCCGGTCGAATACGGAGATTTGGCGGGAAGCTGGACCGCGGCCGATCCCTCGCCGGGCGATTCGCAAACTACCGAGAATAGCTGGCCCGTGGCGGTTGACGATTCGTACGTGGTTGCCGAGGGGGGCACGTTGGATCAGGGCGCGCCCGGCGTACTGGAGAACGACTTCGACGACGACGGTGATTTGCTGACGGTCACCCTGGTTCTGGGAACCGAGCACGGCCAACTGACGCTCACGCCCGACGGCTCTTTCACCTATCAGCACGATGGCAGCGAGACGCTCACGGATTCCTTTACGTATCAGGCGAGTGACGGTCGCGGTGGCACGGACACGGCGGTTGCCACCATCTCAATCACACCGGTCAATGATCCACCCGAGGCACGCAACGATTCCTACTCGCTGAACGAAGGCACACAGTTGATCATCGCCGCTCCCGGCGTATTGGGAAATGACCGTGATGCGGAAGGCGATGCGCTGACAAGTCTGTTAGTCGATGAGCCGACGCACGGAACGCTTTCACTGCGAGCCGACGGCGGTTTCACCTACACGCATGATGGCAGTCAGGCCTTGTTGGACCAGTTCACGTATCGCGCCTTCGATGGCACTGACAGCTCCGCCCTCGCCACCGTTCAGCTGAACATTCTTCCGGTGAATGATCCCCCGACCGCCGTCGATGATCAGTACACGCTGGACGAAGGCGGTGTGCTGACCGTCATGGCGCCCGGCGTGCTCGACAATGACACGGATCTGGACGGCGATACGCTGGTCGCCGACGTTGTCACCGGGCCACTGCATGGCACGCTGCAACTCCAGAGCGATGGTGGCTTCACCTACACTCACGATGGCAGTGAAACGACATCGGATAGCTTCTCCTATCAGGCCAGTGATAACGCCGGCGGGACAGATCGAGCGGTGGTGACCCTCACGATCCGACCGGTCAACGATTTGCCGGTAGCGATTGACGATGCTTATACGCTTGATCAAGGTGCGACGTTAACGATCAATGCCCCCGGACTGCTGGGCAATGACGAGGATCCGGATGGCGGCCCGCTGACCGCCACGGCGATGACCCAGCCGCTGTACGGTACGCTGAATCTTCAGGCCGACGGGAGCTTTACCTACAGCCACGATGGTAGCCAGAACGTTGTCGATTCGTTTACCTACGAAGCCAATGACGGGCTCGGCGGTACCGATCAGGCGAATGTCACATTCTACATTCAGCAAGTGTCGATTCGCGGCGACTTCAACGGAGACCAGATCGTGGACGTCCAGGACGTCGATCTGTTGACCGCGGAGATTCGGTCGGATGATCCCGATCCGCGGTTTGATCTGTCGGGCGATGGACTGGTCAACGACGTCGATCTGGAAGTCATGATCGAGGAGGTTCTGGGTACGAACTTTGGAGACGCGAATCTTGACGGCTACTTCGATTCGACCGACATGGTTCTCGTGTTCCAAGTGGGCAAGTACGAAGATGGTCTGCCGGGGAATGCCACTTGGGCGGAAGGCGACTGGAACGGAGACGCTGACTTCACGTCGGACGACATGGTTCTCGCCTTCCAAACCGGGGCGTACGAAATCGAAGCGGCCGTTCGAAGTGCACCGCTGGCCGCTCGCCCGATCCTGACGACGGCGGACGATTCGGCGGGGGAGACGGTGACCGCAAGCCAGGCGGCGTGGCACCTGCGTACGTCCGAGGCTGGAGCGTTCCGACGAGGGCAGCGACTACGCCGTACTCTGCCGGCAATCGATCGAGTCGAATCGGGCACACCGCGGGTGGCGCAGCGTCTTGCCGAAATGGCATCGCGTCACGATCGCCTGTTTGGCCAGATGGGCGATTGGAGCCACCGGGAAAGCGACAGCTGCCTCAGCGATCTGGCGGATCCGGCAGACTCGAGTGCCCTGCTGACCGACTTGGTGTTTGCGGAACGTATAAGCCGTCGTTCTTAAACGGCAGCAGCGCCATGATGGCCGCGTGCTCGTACAACGCCCGCCGATCCACGACGTGGCCCGAAAGCGTTCCGATCGCGCCCTCTTGTTCTTTCGAGTTCTTTCGCAGAAATACGCGATCGTTGGCCTCGCCCAACTCCACGCCATTGCGGATCAGCTCCGCGACGCGATCCGGTAAGGGAAATGTTGCGGTGCGCGCCTGACCATACTGCTGTGTCGAAAGCACGGTAATCCAGGCGAAGGCGATCATCCCATCCGACCGATCTTCGATTCCCCCTTCAATCCCGACCCAATAGTCTGCTGTCGGCCGTTCGCGCCGAGCAGCCTGCATGCGGTTGCGAGCGCCGGACAAAGTTTCCTCGTCTGACATCGGTTGATCGGCCACATCCGAGGACGCGGCAATCGGCTCCGTCACAAATGCGTTTCCCGGGAACATTCGCTCGAAAGCCGCGCAGATCGCCTGCGATTTCACCGGATTTTTGGATCCCACCACAATCGTCAGCATTTGGCTCTCCACCCCTGCTATGCCGCATTCAAAAACGTTCTATTGGTGCTGTTGATGGTTGCGCGGTTCTTGGGCCAGGACGACGAACGGAAGTCCGCAGCCCTTCGGCGCAATGCTCCTTTCTGGGCCCTTGGCGGCGCAACCGTGAATCGCGCGTGTCGCACAGGTATGTAGCGTTCGTGGCAACGTTTCCTCGGGGCCGAAAGGGCGACGAGACGCTACCGGGGAGTGCTACGCGCTCCGGTACAGCCCAACATAAGGTAGTGGTTGGAAGGGGTGGAAAACACCCTCCCGCGCAGGAGATCCTGCGACTTTTGCGTTGTGGATGCTGCATGCAATTGGAATATGGTCTCGATGATCGGCCGCCATGGTGGAAGTCCGTTCTGTTCGGACTGCAGTGGAGTGCCGTGTTGATTCCGAGTATTGTGACTCTGGGCCGCGCCGTTGAGCCCACGTTCGGCGATCCCGCGGAGCTTCCGTCCTACCTGCAACGCCTCTTCCTGGTGTCGGCCGTTACGCTGATCGCGCAGATCTTCCGCGGGCACAAATTGCCGGTGATGGGTGGGCCGGCGGCGATCCTGCTGGTCGCCGTGCTGGCCGCGGGCGGGAAATCTTCGAATGTCGTGGCGACATCCATGTTGCTTGGCGGTGTGTTTCTGATCTTGCTCGTGGCCAGTGGAATGCTGCGGCGCGTGCGAAGCCTGTTCACCGATCCGGTGATTGCGGTCGTGCTGTTGTTGGTGGCTTTCACGTTGCTTCCTACAACCTTGCGTTTGCTGATCGCCGCGGGCAGTGGCGTGGAACCATCGGCGAATCTGGGGTTTGGTGCGGTGTTGTTGCTGTCGATGTTTGTTGCGCAGCGCGTGCTACCCGGAATCTGGCGGTCGACGGTGATTGTTTGGGCGATGCTGCTCGGCAGCGGGATGTACTTTTTTCTTTTTCCCAGTAGTCAGCATCTTCTGGCGTCTCTCTCACCAGCGTCCATCACCGGTATTTGGAAAGGATGGAGTTTCCGGCCCTCCGTGCAACCCGGAACGCTGCTGGCGTTCCTGTTTTGCTACGTGGCGTTGGCGGTGAATGACCTCAGCTCGATCCAGTCGGTCAATCGCTTGCTTCAACTGCCTGACGAAGACCACCGTGTGAATCGAGGAATGGTGGTAACCGGGCTGTCGAACATTCTGTCCGGACTGTTCGGAGTTGTCGGAAGTGTGAACTACTCGCTGAGTCCAGGGGTCATTCTCTCGACCGGTTGCGCGTCGCGATTTACGTTGTTGCCCGCAGCGGCGGTCGTGGCCACGGTTCCGTTTCTGCCCGGCGCGATGTGGCTCGTCACTGCCATTCCTTCGGTTGTCATCGGTTGCGTGTTGTTGTTTGTCCTCGTGGCGCAGGTTGCCGCTGGGCTGTCGATCGCCTCGCAATGCGCGATGGACGCGGTCGATCGCCTTGAATCGGGCCTGGTGATTGGCTTGCCGGTCGTACTGGGTACAATCACGGCATTCCTTCCTGTCGAGATCCTGGAGACATTTCCCGTTGCGTGGCGTCCGATTCTGGGAAACGGGTTCGTCTTGGGCATCGCGGCTGCGTTGCTATTGGAGCATGTTCTTTTTCGTGAATCGAAGAACAAGGAGGGAGACCGACGGCCATCCTGACGACGTGGGTAGCCGGTGCTCTGTCGACATTTGGTTATGGAGTTTTGCCCGATGAATCATTTTTCGTTGCGTTCGCTGAGGCAGGGGTGTTGGTTATGGATCGTCCTTGCGATGGGGGGAGCGGCATCGTCATGGGCCGCCGATTACGGCAAGGTGGAACTGTTGCGTGATAGCTGGGGAACGCCGCACGTGTTCGCGGAAACGGATCAGGGAGCGATGTACGGCCTGGGGTACGCCACCGCCGAGGATCGAGGTTTCCAGATGACGTATTCGCTGCGGATTATCCAGGGACGACTCGCCGAGTCGGTGGGAATCTTCCGCCGGATGAATCGACAGGAGACTTCACTGGATAACGATCGCAAGATGCGGGTATTTGGTTTCTACCGAGCCGCGCAGCGCGTGACGGGTAAACTGGATCGTGAAACAGTGCAACTGCTGCAGGCCTATTGCGATGGGGTCAACGATTACTTTTCCCGACATCGCGATCAGGCCATGTACCTGTTTGCCGAATATGACATGGAGCCGGAACCCTGGACCCCGGCCGACTGCATCGCTGCCTGGTGGCACCTCGGCCAGTTTTTTGCCAAAGATGGCACGCGCGATCTGATGGCCAGCCGGAATCGGAATCGCGGGGACCGACAAAAACTGTTGATGCAACTTCGTGCGCAGCGTGGGAATTCGCAACGCGTTCCGGTCGATGCCGGTGATCTGGAGCCGCTTCCGCCTGACAATGACTCCGCGGTCGTCAAACGGCAGGATGTGACCCCGGAATGGGTCGCACAAACCAGGCAATTCGCCGAGCAGCACGGCTTGGTGGCCGATGCGGCAGAAGGTCCCACGGGTCCCAAGTTCAGTCATGCTTGGGTTGTGGGCGGATCGCGTTCGACCACCGGGGCCGCCGTATTGGTTAGCGACCCCCAAACGCCGGTACGGAATCCGTCGCTGTTTTACGAGTACCACGTCCAAGGAGATACATTCAACGCACGCGGGATTGGTGTCCCCGGGAATCCGATGTTCTTGATTGGCTATTCCTCCCACGTGGCCTGGGGAGTTACGGCGTTGGGGGCGGATCAGGCCGACCTGTTCCTGCTGCAAACGGATGCGGAACATCCGGACCAGTACTTCTTCGACAATGAATGGCGGAAGATGACGGTTCGTCATGAAACGATCCAGGTCCGGGGCCGCGATCCGGTGGAACTTAAAGGTGCGCGAGACTCATCTCGGGCCCGTGGCGACCGCCTTTTGTTTCGCCCGTCCCGGTGAGCAGGTTGCTTTGCGCCGTGTTCCGATCTGTGATGAGGACTGCGAAACGATCCAGGCGGCGTGGGGGATGATGCGGGCTCGCAATACGCAACAATTCACAGCCGCGATCAAGCATTGGCGGTTTCCCAGCGTCAACCTGCTATGCGGAGACGCCGCGGGCCGGATTGCCTACTGGGCACTCGCCGCGATCCCCGTCCGTTCGCGCTACAGCGATGTGAGCGGATCGACGGTTCATCCCGGCAGCGATTCAAAATACGAATGGCAGGGCTTTGTTCCCTACGATCTGCTGCCGAACGTGACCGATCCGGAGCAGGGATTCCTGTTCAGTGGAAATCATCGCCCGATTGAGGACTGGTACGCGATCCCCTTTGGCGTAGCGACGGGCGCGGGTGGCGACACGCTGCGGTCGCGTCGGCTGCGAGAACGACTGGAAGCCGAGCAAGTGCTTTCGCCCGACGAAGTCCTGCAAGTTCATTACGACGGTCAGAATGCGGCGCTCCGCGATATCGTTCGCTTGGGGCTGCACTTGCGCGATGAGCTGCAACGCCCCCTTTCGAACGAAGCAACGCAGGCGCTTGCCGTCTTGGAGGACTGGCTGCCCTCCGGCGCATCCTCCGATCTGTCAAACGCCGGTGCGGAGCTGGCGACCGAGATTAACACCTTTTTTCGATTTGTGTACACCGACCTGGCATCGATTTACGGAGGTGGGCAAGCGGGCCTGTGTTACTTTTTGAAGACCGCTACCGCGCGTTTGGCGAAAGACCCACAAGCGGATCTCTCAGCGCTCGAAGCGGACTACATCGACCGCGCGCTGGCCGACGCCTGGAGCGCGGCTCGAGATAAATATGGACCGGATCCAAACGATTGGAACGCGAAGGCTCGCCGGGCTATTACCCGACGCGAGATGGGATATTTCGTGGGATTGGACGGGTTCCCCTCACTGGATGTGCACCAGGACCTTCGTTTCCCGGCACTGACCAATGTCGACGGTGGCACCATCCAGTCTCAAGCGGCGCAGAGCTACACGCAATGGGTTTCACTCGACGCGCCCGACGATGCCTTGAGCCTGTTACCGATCGGCCCGTCGGAGCGACCTCAGAGCGTGTACCGCACGAGCAAGCTCGAGGCCTGGAAAAACGGCGAATTGCATCCCGCACCGCTGTCGCGCGGAGCGGTTGAAAAGATTACGGCCACTCGCAAAGTCTTGCCGTGAGACGCCAGTTGCGATGATGGGCTACGCTGCGTGTACCTGCCGGAATCCTGGGCGGGATCGGCTCAACGGATGATGGGAGACCGAGGAGCCCAGTTGTGATCGTGCTCCCTTCGCTGTTTCGATCTGGCTTACCACCCCATTCCACATCCACAAGAAGCTGCCATCTTCCCCCTTCGTGGGACATTTCCCACGCTGTGGGACAGTCTTCCCAGACTGTCCCGTACGACGGTCTTCCAGACCGTCATGATCGAAAACCATAATCTCAAATCCCAATCAACATTCATTCTCCGCAAGGAATCCAGCACAATGGAAGACGTACGCATCGGTGCAGCTCAGTTCGAACATCGCGACCAGGATCCCGCCCACAATCTGGGTCGAATTCGTGCGTTGACTCGCATCGCCGCCGATCAAGGGGCAGCGATTGTAAGCTTCCACGAGTGTTGTGTTCACGGTTATTCGTGGATCCAGCCGCTGAATCATCGGGAGTTACTGCAGGTCGCCGAACCGGTTCCGGATGGACCTTCGACGCGCGAGTTGATCCGAATTGCCACCGAGTTCGATGTGATCGTGATGGCAGGCCTATTGGAGTGTGATTCGGAAGGCAGTGTTTTCAACTGCTACGTCACCGTCGGTCGCGATGGATTGCTCACCAAATTCCGCAAGCTGCACACGTTCGTGAATCCGCACCTCACGCCGGGAGACACGTACAACGTCGTAGAACTGCTCGGTTGTCGGATCGGCTTTTTGATCTGTTATGACAATAACCTTCCGGAAAACGTCCGAATCACGACGATGTTGGGCGCCGAGATCATCATGATGCCGCACGTCACCGGCTGTTTGCCGTCGGTGATGCCCGGACGTGGTACTGTCGATCGCGCGTTGTGGCAGAACCGCCAGCGGGACCCCGTTCGCCTGCGCCAGGAATTCCGTGGCCCCAAGGGGCGAGGCTGGTTAATGCGCTGGTTGCCGGCTCGAGCGTATGAGAATGGAGTGTACGCCGTGTTTACCAACCCGATCGGATGCGACTATAACACCATCAAACCGGGGCTGGCCATGATTCTCGATCCGTACGGAGAAGTGCTGATCGAGTCCCACGCGTTGGCGGACGACGTCGTCGTGGCCGAACTGACCGCTGCCAAGGTGGACCTTTCCAGTGGACGTCGCTATTTGCAGGCCCGACGCCCGGAACTCTACGGAAAGTTGGTCGAACCGCAGCCATCGATCACGCTTCCGGGATGGGACATGGAACGGGAGTGAGCCAGCGCAGACTCCATCCTCCGAGCCGGCTGCGGAAGTCGTGAAGAGACTTGGTGTCGTGATATCGCCAGAGGAATGGGCATCGTCTAGCAGATTGGTGGGCTTGCGCTCGCGTTGCGAGCTGAGCCCACCCTACCGATATGCTGTTTGATGCTCGGTGAGCGTTAGTAGGTAATTTCTTCGGACTGCGATCTCTCTTGTAGGGTGGGCTCAGCGCAGCGAAAGCCCACCACCTTGAGCACAAGAAAACCTGCGCACCGCAACCCCGGCCGACGCGGGATTTCATTCCACGCTCCCCAATGCAAGACGGGCGAGACATTTTCTTGGAAAACGTCTCGCCCGTGAGAGACTCGGTCGTGCATCGCGTCAGTTGCGCGGATAATCCAGAGTTTCCAACTTCTTCAGCACATCGGCGGCTTTCAACGATTGGTAATTGATTCCGCCGGCATTCAGGCTGGATCCTGACTGAAACGGATAGTCCGGAATTGTCTTCAAGAAATCCTGGATGAATCCTTGAGCGGGCACGAACGTCCACATGTTGTCGGCGTACCAGCGGAAGTACCCGAGGTCTCCCTCCTTCCACATCTTTTCGTACGGATCGGCCCGCAGATTGATGATCAGCGGCCAGCCCGGAGTTTGTCGGACACCGGTAGCAATGTTACCAACGATCGTTGCGAAGTGGATTTTCCAGTTCTGCACGCGAATCGCATTCAACTCGCCGCCCTGACTGAAGTAGAAGATTTCCTTCCGCGGACTTTCTTTTTCGGTCCCCTGGAAGAAGGGCATGAAGTTATAGCCGTCCGGATGGACCTTGAAGGTCTTGCCGTTCGCCCGATAGCCTTTCTTCAGCTTCTCCACGATGTCTGGTTCACCCGCCGCGGCGAGCAATGTGGGCATCCAGTCTTCTTGCGAGATGATATTGTTGTACACGGTACCGGGCTGAATGACGCCTGGCCAACGTACGGCCAGGGGAACGCGGAAGCCGCCTTCCCAGGTCGTGCCTTTCTCGCCATGGAACGGCGTAATACCACCGTCGGGCCAGGAGAAGGTCTCCGCTCCGTTATCCGTGCTGTAGATCACGATGGTGTTCTTGTCGAGGCCCAAGTCGTCGAGTTTTTTCAGGACTTGGCCGACGAAATCGTCATGCTCGACCATGCCGTCCGGGTAGAGGCCGATCCCGGTGCGCCCTACGGATTCTTTCCGTAGCCGGGTCCAGACGTGCATTCGCGTGCTGTTGTACCAGACAAAGAACGGTTTCTTTGCTTTCGCCTGACGATCAATGAAATCCATGGCCGCGTTGTGGATTTCTCCGTCGATCGTCTCCATTCGCTTTTGAGTCAACGGGCCGGTATCCTCGATTCGACCGTCGACATAGCTGTGGATCACACCGCGCGGGCCGTACTTCTTACGGAATTCGGGGTCTTTCGGGTAGTAGTACGTCTCCGGTTCCTCTTCCGCGTTCAAGTGATACAAGTTGCCGAAGAACTCGTCGAATCCGTGCGCCGTCGGCAGGTGCTTGTCGCGATCCCCGAGATGGTTCTTGCCGAACTGACCGGTCGCATAGCCTTGCGCTTTGAGTAGATCGGCGATCGTCGGTGTCCAATCCGGGATCCCGTGGTCGCTGCCGGGCATGCCAATCGTGAGTAGTCCTGTGCGAAACGGGTGCTGTCCGAGAATAAACGACGCTCGACCCGCGGTGCAGCTTTGTTGGGCGTAGGCGTCCGTGAAAAGTGCTCCCTCTCGAGCGATCCGGTCAATATTCGGGGTCTTGTACCCCATGATGCCATGGTTGTAGGCACTAATGTTGTGGACGCCGATGTCATCACCCCAGATGACAACGATGTTCGGTTTTTCTTGGGCCAGCGTGTTGTCTGCCCAACCGATCACGACGCACGTTGTGAGCACCATGCTCAGCAACAGGATCCGAAAGAACCTCATTGCGTAATCCTCCTTTTTGTCGGGAGCCATCAGAGTTCACGTCGCGCCTTGGCTACCACGGGGCCGCGCGGATGAGTAGATTCCAGTGAAGTGCTTCGAGCGCATTCCAGAACTGGGAGGGTGAGGCTCCAGCCGATCCGGGAGTTGGCAAACAACATGGTTCAGCAGGAACTTCGTGCCTTCCGGTTGTGTGTTTGGAATGCGCTCTAGCCGTTCCCTCTTCGAGTCCTTTCCGTTACGAGCGAGTCGGCTTGCCCCGTTTTCTAGCAAATCTCTCGCTCGGATGGGAGGTGCGGAAGGCGTCGTCTGGCAGACAGGGGCGAGGATTGCCACTATCATGTTGGCAAGATAGGAGATACAAGGGGGGCCCGTTTTTTTCAATGAAAGGTTGGCAAGGCGCACCAAGTCTGTGGCACGCCGGTGTTGCAGCGCCCCTGGTGTAGTTTCCAACGTGAATTGTGGAGTCGAACAATGCGGTATCGTTCGTCATCTTCGCCTGCGAAATGGAGCTTCACTTCCTGGAGCCGATGGATTCGGCAGGTTGCGTACGGATCGCTGACGAGCCTCTTTCTTGTGGCCAGCGTTTCTGCCCAGATGTTGAGCGTGTTGGAAACGGAAGATCAGATCACCATTCAGCAGAATGGCAAGGTTGTATTGACTTACAACAAGGTCTCGCCCCAAGCTCCCGCGGGGATCGATCCTGTCTACGAACGCAGTGGCTGTCTCCATCCGGTGCGTTCGCCGCTGGGGCGGAGCGTGACGGCCATGTTCCCTCAAGACCACGCCCATCAGCACGGAGTGTTTACGGCGTGGGTGAAGACGCAATACGATGGCCAAACCGTCGATTTTTGGAATTTGGCCAAGAAGAGCGGCCGTGTACTTCACGAGCAAGTTCGGTCGACGTTCGCCGATGCGGAATCCGCCGGCTTGGAGGTCGACCTGCTTCATCGGATCGAGACAAATCCGCCAAGAGATGTGCTGCGCGAGCGTTGGAAGATCACCGTTCTTCCGACAGATGGGACCTACCATTGCTTCGACTTGGCCACCACCCAGACCGCGCTGACGGATCTGCCGTTGACCGTCGACAAGTACCATTACGGCGGTGTGGCGCTACGTGGTCCTGCGCGGTGGTTGACCGCGGCGGATGGAAGCATTCGAAGCCAACCGGATCTGGAACGCGAACCAAGTGGCTTTCTGAATGATCTCGGTTCGCAACGGATCGCGGGGAACCACCAGCACGCCAAATGGGTGGCGCTTTGGGGCGAAGTTCGTAGTCAGCCGGTGTATGTCGCCATTCTCTGCCACGCGGAGAATTTTCGAGCACCCCAGGCGGCGCGACTGCATCCGACCAAGCCCTATTGCTGCTTCTCGCCGTGTGTGGATGGAAGTTTTGTGATCGATCGTCAGCATCCCTATGCCGGGAGATACCGGTTTCTCGTGGCGGATACGGCGCCAGATGCGGCCTGGATCGATCAGCAATGGGAGCAGTGGTGTGGCCACTAGGTGGGCCGCCCCTTCTTCGTGAACTCGATGAGGTCAGAGATGATGCACAGCCGAATTATACTTGCGATCGTGGCGGCCCTTTCGCTCGCGATCGGCTCCTGCTCGCGGCCAGGCGATCCGACTTCGGTGTCGCAAAGCAGTACGACCGGTTCCGACTCTTCCACGCTACGGGTTGCCGTCCTGACAGGCGGCCATTCGTTCGACGTGCAGAATTTCTATCGACTGTTTCGTGAGCTGCCCGACATCGATGCGTATCCGCAACATCTGGAGCATTTTTCGTCCAGTCCGGAGGAAGTCCGCGACGCGTATGATGCCGTCGTTTTTTACGGAATGGGTAGTGGTGTTCCGGTGGAGGAAGGTGCGCATTACGAAGGGAAACCGAGGGCTGCTTTGGAGCGGATTGTCGAACAAGGGCAGGGCGTCGTGATCATGCATCACGCACTGCTGGCCTGGGAAGAGTGGCCGTTTTGGAATGAGTTGATCGGATTTGACAACCGCAACTTTCGCTACAAGGAAGGTCTGCAACTGAAGATCATCGTCAATGATGCAACGCATCCGATCACGGAAGGTCTCTCCGATTTTGAAACGCGGGACGAGGGGTACGTTCTGCACGGAACATATGACGGTCAAGGTACCGTGCTGCTGACGACCGAGCACGATGATGCGATGCCGCAGGTTGCCTGGGCTCGTCAACAAGGCGATTGCCGTGTCTTCTGTCTGACTTTGGGGCACGATCACGAGGCCTGGGCCAATCCATCGTTTCGCGAGATCCTGCGTCGCGGCATGGTCTGGGCCGCCAACTGACGACTGACGGCGGCCGAGGGAACAAACCAGGACGACGGGAGTTCGGGAATCTCCCGTTCTCGCGGTGCCTCCTGATGACCATTCACCCCGCCGCAGTGAATAGCAAGCGGCAAGGACGTGGGCAACCGAAGGCCCGCTCCGCAAGCGTCGGTCGTCGTGCGTTCGCCGCGTTCTCGACAAGTCTTTCAGGACAGCCGGACGCTATCGCGGGCTCGCGAATTGACGTGAGGTTGGCGGGCGTTTCTTTTAGTGCGCGACGGCTAAAATGCTTGCAGCCCATTTGGGGGTCACTTAGAATGCCGGGTGGAAGCAGGAAGAGCAGCACGGCGATGCCGTTTGGAAACGCCATCGTTCACGTCTACATGTTGTTCTAATGCGAGAGGGCACGCAGTGATGAGATCCACAAGAGCTTGTCTGTTCTTCTGCTTCCTGGTGGCGGTGGCAGCCACCGGTGTAGCGCAGGGCCAAGATTGGGTGATTCAACAAACGACTACGCCGCCCACGATCGACGGATCTGGGGGATGATCGCCGCATGGGCCAACGCGATCGTGCATGGATTCGATGAGTTCAATATCGTCGACTCCGCGGGGGGAGATTTGGATGGTCCCGACGACTTGTCCGTGATGTGGAAGGGGCTGTGGGACGACACGCACCTTTACCTCTACGCGGAGGTCACAGACGATGTCATCATTAACGATGACACGTGCAACTATACGGATGACAGCATCGAGTTTTATATTGATGCCCAGAATTTGGATGTTGCTGACTTCGACCCGGCGAATAATCCGGGGATCCCCGCTTATCAGTTCACTGCGATTGCGGGAAACACTCAGGATAACTTCTGCGGTGACCGCATTCCCGATGGTTCCACATCGGTGTTTACCTGGGGGATTAACTCCTACAACGAAGATGATGCCTTAGCGCAATACCCACAGGGAGCGGACACCAGCGTCAGTGTGATCAAGGACGATAACCATTACACACTCGAAGTCGCCTTTCCCTGGGAGGCTCTCGAGGATACACCGGCTAACATCATCGCACGCGGTTCCATGGGCTTCGGTGTCGCTGTGAACGACGATGATGACCTTGGGGAACGTGATAACCAGGCGATGTGGGCGACCACACAATCGGACCTGTGGAACCGATCGGCCTCGTTTCCCGACGTAGCGCTCACCCTCGGCGAAGCGGTGCCGCCCGTCTACATCGGCGGACAGGGAACGATTGGCACGAGGACCGAAGACAGCGAACAGCAGAATCCGGAGTACGGGCCACCGCAACTCGGACCGGGCTTGTCACAGGAATGGTATGCCGTCAGCAATCCGGGCAACAAAGACGCGATCGACGATGCGTTTGACAATAACGAACCGATTGTGGATCCGTTTCGGGCTGGTCACGGCACGACGTGGTGGTCGGGAAATGCGGCACCCTTTGGCAAACTGGTGAATTATCCCGGCGAGGTCCAGCCTCCCCTCAACAACACCGACAACAACGACTACATCGTGCGTGCCACGGGAGAAATCTTCATTCCGGAATCGGGCGATTACATCTTCGCTGATGGGGTCGATGATTACACCTACTTCGCGATCGATTTGGACAACAGCGGCGTCATCGGTGATGATCCGATTGAGGTCTTGATTGACGACAACACCTGGACCGGTCCTCTGCGCGACTCCAACGGTGGAGGCGGCGGATGGATGGATGTCGAGATCGATGTCGAGGACGGCGGCCAGTGGCTGGCGGTGGAGTTCAACATGGGCGAAGCCGGCGGCGGTGACTCCGGTGTCATCTACTGGGACTACAATCCGGATGCTCCTGAGGGAGATCGACTCGGAGGAGGTGTTGGTTTCCCCGATATTGACACCGCCGTGCTTGTAGAGGACGCACCCGCCCTGGTAGTTCCGGATACGCACTTGCGGTCGGAAGCCTCCGGTTTGATTAGCGCCGACCTGGTCGCCTCAATCACGGCGCCTCGGGCGCTGGAGTTCGATGTCAATGGGGATACAGGTGAAGCGGACCAAGTCGTCGTGGAGAATCCGGATTCGAGTATCTACACAACCATTTTGGATGTGGATGGCGCGGAATTCCAGATCGCCGGGATCGGTGCCCTGACGAACGGGCAGAGCTTCGACATCATCGATGCGGATCAGATTTTGGGAACACCGATCATTACCTCCGTGAATCCTGCCCACGAATGGACCTTTGATCCTGTCGATGGTCTTGTCATTTTTGGAGCGGGGCTGACCGGCGATTACAACGGCAATGGCGAGCTGGACGCGGAGGACCTGGACCTGCAGGCGGTTGCGATTGCCGGTGGGCTGGATCCGCCGGAGTTCGACCTGACCGGAGATGGCGCTGTCAATGGCGACGATCGCATCTTCTGGCTGCACGACTTGAAGAGCACCTGGGTTGGCGATGCCGATCTGAACGGCCTGTTTGACTCGGGTGACTTCGTGGCGGTGTTCGTCGAAGGTCTCTACGAGACGGGCGAAGCAGCCGGTTGGGCGCAAGGCGACTGGAACGCCGACCTGGTGTTCGACTCGGGCGACTTTGTGGCGGCGTTTATCGACGGCGGCTACGAGATTGGCGCGTTCCCCGGAGCGGTGCAAGCCGTTCCCGAGCCAAGCTGCCTGGTGCTGGCTCTGCTGAGTCTCGCCGGCCTGGTGGGCCTGGCCCGCCGCCGCGGCTAGACCTCATCACGCGTAACAAGTTTGCCACGCGTCACAAGCAACCCAACCAAGACGGCTTTCCGGGATTCGATCCGGAAGGCCGTTTCTCTTCCGGTGCTCTGTGGGAACTTTTTTTCCGCGCGTGCGGAAAGAGTTGTGGGACAGTCTTGTGGGACAGTCTTGTGGGACAGTCTTGTGGGACAGTCTTGTGGGACAGTCTTGTGGGACAGTCTTGTGGGACAGTCTTGTGGGACAGTCTTGTGGGACAGTCTTCCGAGACTGTCCCGTAGCACGGTCTTCCAGACCGTCATGCCTAATCTCTCCACAGACCATCACCTACCATCTATTCCCAAGCCATCCTGCCGGGGCTTCTCCCACTCTTCTTACCGCTGTGGTGTACCGCCAGCGCATCAAGCGACGGTCTGGAAGACCGTCTTACGGGACAGTCTGGGAAGACTGTCCCACCAGCTCGGAAGACTGTCCCACCAGCCCGGAAGACTATCCCACTAGCCCGGAAGTCCTAGCAGGTGGTCTGCCTGACCACCACGCAGGCTTGCCGTTCCGACCTCCCCAGAGGAGGTGAGGATGTGTAGATCCCAATCTACGTGGGGGGAGTGGACGACGGGGAGGCCTCCTGTGGTATCTGGGGCTCGCGGCCCGGACGATTCATCCGGCGGGGGCGGAGTCTCTGGTGTGATGCCGCAACTGGATCCGATCCCGGACAGCAACTATCATCGAATCCAGTTCGACTCAAGTTCTGCGTCATCGCGCGACAAGACGTTACGACCGATCCATACGATGATTTCCACGAAGGCTTCACTTCTGCCGAGGGCTCTCGGATGACCGCTTTGTTGTCACGGCGCATTCGGCGGTTGCGGGTCCGGTGTCTTTTCTTGATGACCTTTGTCTTCGCACACGTCCCCCTTGCATGGCCTGCCGAACAGGTTGCCTGTCCGATCCAACTGCGCGATGTGACGAGCCAGACAGGAATCACTTTCCGACACAACGATGGAAGTCATGGCAAGTATTACATCGTTGAGTCGATGAGTGCGGGAGTTGCTCTGTTCGATTACGACAGCGACGGCGACATCGACGTCTATTTCCTGAACGGTGCGCCGATGGGCGAATCACAGAGCGGGGCTCTGCCCCGTAATGCTCTCTATCGCAATGACGGAAGGTGGAAATTTACGGATGTCACGCAGCAGGCGGGAGTCGGTGATACGGGGCACGGACTGGGGGTGTGCGCGGGAGACTATGACAACGACGGCGATCCCGATCTGTATCTGAATAATTTCGGCGCGAATGTTCTGTACCGTAACAATGCGGACGGAACGTTCACCGACGTGACGCAAATCGCCGGCGTTCAGAATGGCGAGCGTGTTGGTGCCGGCGTGACCTTTCTCGATATCGACGCAGACGGCGATCTTGATCTCTACGTAGGCAACTACCTGCAGTTCTCGTTCGCGCTCCACGTGCCCCGCACGAAGATGGGGTTCCCCATCTACGGAAGTCCGATTGACTACGACGCCGATTCCGACACGCTGTACCGCAATAACGGCGACGGGACTTTCACGGATGTCAGTGGCCCATCGGGAATTGCCGCGCATGTGGGAACGACCATGGGGTTGGTCAGTGCCGATTACGACGCAGACGGTGACACGGATATCCTGATTGCCAACGATGGGCTACCGAATTTCTTGTTTCAGAATGACGGAACCGGGAAGTTCACGGAAGTGGGGCTGCTGAGTGGCTTTGCCTATGACGCGACCGGGCGGATGCACGCGAGCATGGCGGTCGAATGTGGAGATTTCAATAACGATGGTGGTTTGGACTTTCACGTGACTTCTTTCCAGCATGAGCAAGCCACGCTGTATGCCAATCTGGGGAGCGGCTTGCTGGAGGATGTCACCAATCGGGTCGGAGCCGGGTCCGGGACTCGGTCGCCTGTCACCTGGGGCAATGGCTTTGCGGATTTCGACCGCGATGGTGATCGCGACCTGTTCGTCGCTTGTGGCCACATGTACGATCAGATTGCGAAATTCGACCAAACGACGGCCTATGAGGTGCCGAACCTGCTCTTGGAGAACTTGGGAACAGGAAGGTTTCGTAACGTGTCTGATTCTTGCGGCGATGGTTTGGACGCGCGGCGCAGTAGTCGAGGGATTGGCTTGGATGACCTGGATAATGACGGCGATGTGGACGTCGTGATTCTGAATTCCCGGCGGGAACCGATGCTGTTGAAAAATGAATCACGAAGCGGACACTGGATTCAGTTACAGCTACAAGGTGTGTTGACCAATCGAGATGGCGTCGGGGCTCGTGTGGAAGTGATTGCCGGCGATCTGGAACTCGTGGATGAGGTGCACAGCGGCCGTGGGTACCAAAGTCATCACGGAACGCGGCTGTATTTTGGCTTGGGTTCCAGAACGCGCGTCGACCGTGTTCGCGTAAAATGGTTGGGAGGTGCGATCGACGAGTGGAAGAATCTGCCCGTGGATCGCCGTTTCCGACTGGTGGAGAAGCGAAAGACACTTCCGTCGCGGCAGATCGGGACGGCGGAGAAGCGCCATGATGCGAGGAGTCCGAGCAGGTTACGCTGCGGCCCAGACGACCACTCCGCCTGCATGGTTGTCCCTGTTCCTCGTCGGGAGCATGCTGCTTCCACCGGTCGCCTATCTTGGGGCCGCGGATCCGGTGGCTCCCGCCACCGATGCCGCCTCGTTCCAAGCGGTGATGGAAGAGGCGCAGGCATTGAAGCAGGAACAGTTGAAAATCGCCGATCAACTGAATCAGGACTTTCCAAACGACTTTGAGGCGCTCCGAATTCTGGGGTTCGTTCACAGCAGTCATGGCAACTTGGACGAAATGTATCAGTGTTGGCTGGAATGCAGTCGGTTGGAGCCCGACCGAGCGGATGTCTATGAGCAATTGGGACGTCACGCGGCGCAGATCGAAGACTACGAAGAAGCTGTCGCATACTGGCAAAAGGCCTTGGAGATCGAACCGGATTTGCCCGGGGCCCATTTGGGCATCGGGTCGGCTCTACTTCATCTCGGGCGTCTGGACGAAGCGGTAGTGGAACTGCAGCAGGAACTTCGGTTGGCACCGGAAGACGGTGAAGTTCACTTTCTGCTCGCGGAAGCACAGTTTCAACAACAGGACTTCCCGGCGGCCAAGGCTGAGCTATCAACAGGCGGCGCAGCTCGAACCCCAGAAATCACGCGCCTACTATGGTTTGATCAAGACCTGCACGCGCCTGGGGGAGAAGAACGAAGTCGAACGCTACGCGCAAGAATTCCAACGAGTGGAATCGGCGATCGATCGAGCGGACCAGGAGGCCCGTCGCCGCTACGACGACCTGCAGCAGATCCGCGAGCGTCTGGCAGTGACCTGCACGGACGCCGGCCGCCTGTATGGCCAACGAGAGAACCTGCCGCTGGCCGAACGTTTGTGGGCCCGGGCCGTTGCCGTGGATGCGAAGAACACGGCTTCCCGATCCTACCTCGCCTCGCTCTACGCCCGGCAGGGCGAGCACGCCAAGGCGATGCGACTCTACCAGGAACTGGTGGAACTCGATCCGCAAAACGCTGCCTACTTCCAGCAGCTTGGTTTTCTTCAAGCCCGCGAGGGAGATCTGTCGGCGGCGGAGAGATCCTTCCGACAAGCGATTCGGGTTACACCGCAACGGGCCGCCGGATACCGTGCCCTGGCCAAGCTGTATCTCAACACCGGACAGAAAACCGAAGCGGCACGCCAACTATCGGCGACGGCCGTCAAGCTCGAGCCGGTGGCCGACAGTTACTTCGTGCTGAGCTGGGCGAATGCCAAGAGCGGCCGGATCGATGAAGCGCTGGCGGCCATCGAACGGGCGTTGCGACTTGCCCCCGAAAATGCCACGTACCGCCAACTGTATGAAGCCATCCAAGAGCCTCGACCGTAATGACTGCTGAATCTTTCCGCGACCGATGCCAGTGCAACAAACGACGATCGTTCTCGCCGTTCCAAGGGTCGTCGGGAATGGCGGATTGGCGCTGGTGGTCGAACGCTGCTGCTTTCGACCATCCGGGCTGGAGCGGCCGCCACGTCACCGCTGGGATGTTGCTGGTCGTGACGCTTCTAGGTGCGGGTCGATGCGCGGGCCAAGACTGCGCGTTCGTACGCCGATCCAGCGATCCGGCTACAGGACGTGACGCGTCGAACAGGAATCACATTTCGCCACACCGATGGGAGCCGCGGCCAGTACTTCATTGTCGAGTACGTGAGTGCCGGGCTGGCTCTGTTTGATTTTGACGCCGACGGGGACATCGATATCTACTTTCTGAACGGCGCTGCCCCGCCTGGGACCGATGTGACGAGAGCCTTCGCGAAATGCACTCTATCGCAATGACGGGGAGTGGAAGTTCACCGACGTGACGGCGGAGGCGGGCGTCGGCGATCCCGGTCACGGTCTGGGCGTGACCGTGGGCGACTATGACAACGATGGGTATCCCGATCTGTATCTGAACAACGGGGGCCCCAATGTGCTGTACCGCAACAGAGGGAACGGCACGTTCACGGATGTGACCGATGAGGCGGGCGTCGAGAATGGGAACCGCGTGGGAGCTGGCACCTGCTTTCTGGATATGGATGCCGACGGAGATTTGGACCTCTATGTCGCCAACTATATTCAGTTTTCGTACGACCAACCGGTGTCACGGACAATCAAAGGATACCCGGTCTACCCGGGCCCGCGCGACTTCCGACCAGAAACTCACACGCTGTACCGCAACAACGGTGACGGATCATTCACGGATGTCAGTGTCGAGTCAGGTATTGCCGCGAAGAGTGCACCGGGAATGGGTATGGTCTGCATGGATTACGACGACGACGGTGACACCGATATCTTCGTTGGCAACGACGCGTCAGCTAACTTCCTGTTTCGCAATGACGGCACCGGCCACTTTGCAGAAGTCGGACTACTGAGTGGTTTCGCTTACGACGGAAGGGGCGTCGTCCAGGGGACGATGGGAGTGGAATGCGGCGATTACGATAACGATGGACGCCTCGATTTGCACCTCACTTCCTACCAGAACGAACGCGCCGTGCTCTACCGCAATCTGGGAAATGGACTGTTCGAAGACGTGACGGCGACCAGTGGAGTGGGGCAGGGGACAAGCGTGCAAGTGAAGTGGGGCAACGGATTCGTGGACTTCGACAACGACGGCGATCGGGATGTCTTCGTCACGTGTGGGCATCTCTACGATCTTGTCGACCAGTTTGACAATCGCACCTCCTACCTGGCCCGTAACCTGCTTTTTGCCAACCAGGGAAATGGCAAATTCGTCGACGTTACCGAACAAAGTGGCGATGGCATGGCAGTCAAACGGAGTAGTCGGGGCACCGGATTTGATGACCTGGACAATGACGGTGACATCGACGTGGTTGTGCTCAATTCTCGCGACTTGCCCACATTGCTGCGCAACGATTCGCCGCCCGGAAACCATTGGATTCAACTGCTGCTGCAGGGAACGCGGACAAATCGCGACGGTGTCGGGGCGCGTGTAGAAGTTGTCGCCGGAGACCTGACGCTGATCGATGAGGTCCACAGCGGCCGAGCCTACCAGGGGCATTACGGCACCCGGCTGCACTTTGGCCTTGGTCAGCACACCCGCATTGACCGGATTCGTGTCCGCTGGTGTGGCGGCGACACGCAGACTCTCGAAGACGTGCCGGTGGACCGCATCATTCGCGTGACCGAGCGCTGAGAAGTCACCGGCGGTCCTTCGGATCATTCGATGCGCGTGTTTCAAATTCGCGCACCGGGCCCTTTGGGAATCCCATTTCGGCCACAATCTCGCATCGCGTCGGAACCCGATGCTCCGTTTTGAAGTTGCACGTTTCGATCTTTCTCAACCCGAAGCGTAAGCGAGGGAACACTTTCGAACCGTTGGGACGTGTCTCCCTCGCTGACGCTTCGGGTTAGGATTTCGCGGGCATTCCGCACATCGGAGGAGGGAAATTCGGAAACGTGCAACTTCAAAAAGCGTCAGCGAGGGAACACTTTCGACCCGTTAGGATGTGTCTCCCTCGCTGACGCTTCTTGAGTTGCATTCTGCACGTCCGCGGGCGGAATTTCACTCGGCACAAACATTGACTCACACCGCTGGCGCTTCTTTCGCACCTTTCCGCAGGCGGGAGGGGAAGTCGAATCGTGCAACTTCAAAACTTACGCCTCGGGTGAGGATGCACGCCAAATGGGCCACTTTCAAAGGCAGATGGCATGCCAGCGGGGGGTAGGATTCGAACGCGGAAAGGGCAGCGAATCCGAGCTGCCGCGGACTCCCCAGCGGCGGAATTATCGGCCGACTTGACCTGGACGATTGTTTTGTATTTGGCTAAACTTGCAAATATCGAACCGCCGATCTGAGGAGATGATGGACGCGAAACAGCTGGCGAAGTACGAAGCTCGGGCGAAAGTGATCAAAGCGCTGTCACACCCAGCCCGCTTGATCATCGTAGATGAACTGGCGGTGCACGGCGAACGCTGTGTCTGCGAGTTGACGGAGTTGGTGGGCACGGATATGTCCACCGTGTCGCGGCACCTGGCCCAGTTGAAGCAGGCAGGGATCGTCGAGGACGACAAGAGGGGGCAGATGGTATTCTACCGACTGCGCGTGAAATGCCTTCTCAAGTTCTTTGACTGTGTGGAGTCCGTCATTCGTTGCAACGCAAAGAGCCAGCAAGAGCTACTTGCGTGATGCGGGAAATGGCGTGTTACGCCATTCGTTGTTTGTTTTGGGGATTTGCATATTCCGCCAATTAACCCAGCCGGTCGGACCGGTGTGCTCGGGAGAAGAATCGTGGGGAAGGAAGTCCGGACGTTCGTTATCTTCTTGGTCGTCTTCTTGGTGGCCTACTTCATTCCCTTGGCGACGCCGACATTTGACGCAAGCGCGAATCCGGCGGGGGCCAAGACCGTTCGCGCCCTGGTAGAAGCCTTGGTGATGCTGCAGTGGTACGCTCGCAATCACACGCTGGCTTGTGTGATTCCCGCTTTGTTCATCGCGGGGGCGATCACGACCTTTCTTTCCAAGGAGTCCGTTCTGAAGCACCTGGGGCCCAAGGCGAACAAGGTGGAGGCCTATTCGGTTGCCTCGGTCTCCGGTACGGTGCTGGCCGTCTGTTCTTGTAGTGTTCTGCCGATGTTCGCTGGGATTTACCAGGTCGGTGCCGGACTGGGGCCGGCTGCCTGTTTCTTGTATGCCGGGCCGGCGATTAATGTCCTGGCGATCTTTTTGACGGCCCGCGTGCTGGGGTTCGAGTTAGGTGTGGCGCGAGTCATTGGCGCGATGGTCTTCGGCGTGATTATTGGCCTGATCATGGCGATTCTCTTTCGACGCAGCGAGGAGGCGCGCAAGTCAAGCGACGATGGCCATGCCCGATCCGCCGGCCGCGAAACGTCCGCTCTGGAAAAACGCCGCTCTGCTGGCGGCCATGTTAGCCTTCCTTGTCTTCAGCGATTGGTTCAATCCGGGCGACAAGCACGTGCAGTTGGCCGACGGTACTCGTTTCGAAGCCACGTTGCAGTATGAGACCGAGGGCGCTTACGACCTGCGACTGAAAGAGCCGGTGCTGGGGCATCAAACGGCCGAGGTCGTGCGGTTGGCGAAAACGGAGATTAGCTCCCTTGAGGACGTGGACACGTGGGTCACTCGGATTCACCATGTGCGCTGGTATCTTGCGGGAGGGATGGGACTGCTAGTTGTGCTGATGAGTTTGCTATGGCTGGATCGGCCCGACTTCCTGGAATGGATGGGAAATACGTGGATCTTCGCGAAACTCCTGATTCCGTTACTGTTTGGCGGCGTGTTTGTGGTGGGGTTTCTCGGCGCACTCGTTCCCGAACAGCAAGTCGCCGCACTGGTGGGCGACAATAGCCTTGTCTCAAACCTGATTGCGTCGATTGTCGGATGCCTGTTCTACTTTGCCACGTTGACGGAAGTTCCCATTCTCGAAGCCCTGATGAAAAATGGAATGGCATCCGGTCCGGCTCTGGCTCTGCTGCTGGCGGGGCCTGCACTTTCGCTTCCCAGCATTCTGGTTATTCGTTCGGTGGTGGGTAACACGAAGACGATCGCCTTCGTGGTGCTGACGGTGATCATGGCCACGATGGCGGGAATGGGATTTGGCACGCTGCATCCGGAACGCCCCGTGCCAGCTACGCCGCCGACGCAAGTGACGGCCGCCTCGGAGGATTCTCTGGCCGTTGTCGGTGTATATTCCGTCTCGAGGGCCGGTCCGCAACCGACGGGGCAGCAATCGGCACAAGGGAAATTCCCTGTCGTCCAATAGTCTCCAAGGTAGTTGTGATCCGATAGGAGTCAGAAACATGACATTGATTCAAGTGTTGGGGCCCGGATGTGCGAAATGTGCGAAGCTGAAAGAGAACGCCGCGGAGGCGGTTCACGAACTGGGCATTGAGGCAACGGTGGAGAAGATCGAAGACATCAACGAGATCACTCGCTTTGGCGTGATGGTGACACCGGCACTGGTTGTGGATGGGGAAGTGAAGTTGGTAGGCCGAGTGTCTTCGCCCGCGGAGATCGCCAAGTTGCTGCGTTCCCCATCCGACTGAAGGCGGGGCAGTGAATGATCCACGGTGACCAACAGGAGTCCGGCAATCGTCGGCCTGTCGTTACTCTCGAAGGGCGATTGGCTGCGGCGCATTGAAGACTTCCTGGACAGGGTGAGTTTGTTATGGAACTAAAACATGCTGTTGGCGTGTGTCTGATCTCGTTGTTCTCCGCAACACTGGTGATGCTGATTGCGCGATCGCTGGATTCCCAAGCGGCCGCCCGATTGGAACCGCATCTGGTCAGGATCGTGGAAGAACTCGAATTGCTCCGCTCTTCCGCCGGCGGCCCGTTGTCGTCGGGATCAACGGCAGAGGATACGAGCATGCGTGATGGTCTGGTCGTGTACTACTTCTACAGCAACACGCGCTGCCCCACATGCCGCTCCATCGAATCGCAATCCCACGAGACGGTTCTGACAGAGTTTGCGGAGCAGTTGGATCGTGGTGAAATCGCGTGGAAGACACTCAACTATGAGGAACCGGCCGTCGCGGACTTGGCGGCGCAATTTGAAATCCAAGTCCCGGTCGTTGTCCTTGCTCGGATGCAGAAGGGACAGATCGCTGACTGGAAGCGATTGGACGACGTTTGGGGACTGTTTGACGACGAGCCAGCATTCGCCCAATACGTCGGCGATGAAATTCGCAGCATGCTGGGGAAATCATCGGCCAACGCGCCGTGGGGACAACCGGACGAAGTCGGAACGATTCCGCTTCCCGATGGAGAAGCGGACGCGTCGATGGAGGCAACCGTGCCTCCGGATATTCCCGTTCCGGAGTGAGGATTAGCGATTCCAGCTAACAGAAACGGAGGAGACGGATGAGAAGTTGTCCACGGATCACTCTGGTGATCGCCATTGCGGGCGTCCTGCTGACCACGACAGGCTGGGCAACCGAACGGCCCGCTGATCGTGTTGTCGTGATGTACTTCCACCGAACCGAGCGTTGTCCGACCTGCCGCAAGATGGGCAGCTACACCGAGGAGGCCATCAAGAAGGGGTTCGCCCGGCAGATCGAGGAAGGTTCGGTCGAGTTCTATTACGTTGACTTTCAAAACGCAAAGAACGCGGCGCTAGCCAAAGGGTACAAGGTGACCGGGCCAGCACTGATCATCGCGAAGATCAAGGACAACCGAGTGAACAAGTTCACCGACCTGAAGGAGATCTGGACGAAAGTCCGTGATCAGGCAGAGTTCGTCAAGTACGTTCGCGAGGGCGTGCGACAACACTCGAAGTAGCGATCGGGTTGTTGGTGTCGTTCGCCGAGAAACCGAGCGCCATCGTACCGTCGGCCAAAACAGGGCGACGGCTGAGGTGGAAGGGGACCGGGTTTCATGATGACCTATTTGATGTACGTGGCCGCAGCGTTGTATCTCGGCGTGCTAACCTCCATCAGCCCTTGTCCCTTGGCAACCAACGTTGCCGCCATCTCCTATATCGCTCGAAGAGTCGAAAGCCCGAATCGAGTGATCCAGGCCGGGCTGCTTTACACATTGGGGCGCTGCCTGCTGTATCTGGTGCTCGCCGGCCTGCTGGCCAAGACCGCGCTGTCGATCCCTGCCGCCTCCCTTTTTCTACAGAAATACGTCCACCTGATCCTTGGCCCGATCTTCCTGTTGCTGGGAATGTTCTTGGTGGGGCTGATCACGGTGACCGCCGGCGGGACACTGGTCAGCCCGAGCATGCAGAAGCGCGTGGACGCGATGGGGGTCTGGGGAGCCTTGCTGCTGGGGGTCTTGTTTGCGATCTCCTTCTGCCCGACTTCCGCTGCTTGGTTCTTTGGCTTGTTGACGCTGACGATGGGATCAGAAGCGGGGGCCATTACGAGCGCCTTAGGGCGGATCGGTATTACACTGCCCCACGGATCGATTCCAGGCGGAACGCTGCTGCTGCCGCTGGTTTACGGTGTAGGTACGGCGCTGCCCGTGATCTTGATTGCGTTCCTGCTGGCCTTCAGCGCGAAATCGGTCGGGAAGGCCTACAACATGTTGTCCCAACTCGAGTGGTGGGCACGGATGGCCACCGGATGGCTGTTTGTGTTGGTAGGTGCCTATTTTTCGATCAAATACGTCTTCCAGATCGCATGACGGACGCAAGAAGATTGGCCCCGAGCACGTATGCGTAGAAATCCGACGACCACGTCGGACACAACGTGCTTGTTCCCCTCCCTTCGCCGGCGTTCGGCGCAGCGACCAAGCGGAATGCACGATCGCGCCCCGGCAAGTGCGATGTACTCGCGGCAATGTGCGGGGTGAACTTGGCTTCGCAAGCGGAATGCACGGCCGTAACAGCGAGCGCCGCGAGGGGCCAGCATCATGAATGCCGATCAACGCGAAGTTGCATCGCGGACGTGTCGAGGAACTGCGGATCGTGAAACGACCTGCGCGGATCCTCTCGCCGTAGAGGTGCGGACGAACCGAACGGGCCGAAACCGCTCGAAGCGGTTCCGGCCCAACAAACTCAAGACGCCCCGCAGGCCGAGCGTTTCAGCGACGTCGGCGGAAACCGAGCAACAGGAACAGTCCCATCCCCAGCAGTACCGCCGAACCCGGTTCGGGCACCACGCTCAACTCGAATCCATTGATGCCCCAGATTTGATTGTGGACAGCGTCGCCCAAGGCGCCCGAGTGGGGAGCAAATTGCAGCACGACGTCGTTCGTGCCGTCGGCGGTAAACGTCGCTTCGTAAATCGATCCGGCGCTCATCATGCCGGCAAAGTCCGTCACGAGGCCGGGCGAACCGTCCGTCTCGGAATCCGGCGTGCCCGCCGGCGTGCTGTCGGACATGTAGCCGTCCGGGAGAGAGGTGAAGTTCGCTCCACCGTCTGTCGACAACGCGACGCCGAAGTCGGCATGCACATGCTCTGTGTCCTGATGGTACGACTTCCAGGCGTACTCATTTGCGGGAAGGTCCGACAGTGTCACAGTAAGGTAAGTGGGGGTCCCCGTGGCGCCGTCCCAGTTCCCATTACCTCCGTTGCCTGTTCGCGTGTCGATTCCTAGCCAATCTGTCACGAGATTGAGATTCGTGTCGGCCCAATTCGCATCGAAGCTGGCCACCGGGTCGACCGACTGGTCGGCGCGGTCGATCATCTGTTGCACGCGTGTTGTCGGTCGTGTTGGGCCAAGCCGGCGTGACGCCCACGTTCGTTCCGAACGCTGCGTACGTTTTCGTTACGAAATCCGCCGCCGCTTCGTGGGCTGCGTCATACGCTTGGTAGCCATCATTGTTATGCGGGCCACCGTCTTGGTTCGTAGAGTTGAAATCAAGGTAAAGGTCTTGTGCCTGCCCAAGGCTGGCTGCGCTCATCAAGAGCACGACGACAGCAATCGCGCGTAGCTTCATTGGTGGGTCCTCACTGGATGTAGAGCATTTTCAAAGGCTGGGGTTGCCCCCAAAAGAAAGACTCGAAAGCAAACCCGAGCGTAACCCATTGCGCGCGAATATCAAGGGCAAGAAAGGAGGTTTGGGGCAATTGTGTCTTCTTGCTCGAGTAGGGTGACAAGAGATGTTAACGTGACACCTGGGGCAGGCTGCCTCCAAAATACTCGCGGATCTGACCGGCCCTGCTTATGATGTAGGCTCGACGCAGTGTCATGTCTCCATCGCCAGTTCTCCGCCAGAGATCGGCCGGTCCTGGTTTCGACCATTCTGAAACCCCTTCCAAGGGTGGAGGTTGTCTTGAAGTCTGCACGGATTGCCAGTTTTTCGCGCTTCATTCGCCGTCGTGGCACAAGATCTCGCATCAAGAACCGCCGTGCAAATCGTCTGTTCGCGATCGAGCCGTTGGAAGCGCGTCGGGTTCTGGATGGCCAACCGATCATCTCCGAGTTTCTGGCGGACAACGACAACTCGCAGGCTGACGCCTTTGGTCGAGCCGAGGATTGGATTGAGATTTTCAATTCCGGGGACGAGTCGATCAATCTGCAGGGATGGTACTTGACCGACGACGCCAGTCGACTGACGAAATGGTCGTTTCCGGCGAGGGAGCTGGCGGCCAACGAACGACTCGTGGTCTTCGCCTCGAGTTGCAGGTTTCCTGGGTTCGACTGTGCCGACCCCAGCGTCGAGCTACACACGAATTTCCGACTCGATGCCGACGGCGGATATCTGGCGTTGGTGCAGCCCGACCAGCGGACGATTGTCAGCGAATTCGGTTCCGCGGAAGCGGACTACCCGAAACAGTTCCAGGACATTTCTTACGGAGTGCAGGAGCAGGCGGATTCGATCGACCTGGTCTCGCGAAGCTCGATCATCGAAACGTTCGTTCCTCCCAACGATTCCTGGGGAACGACTTGGACGGAAGCGGGCTTTGACTCTTCCGCGTGGGCACAAGGTCAAGGTTCGGTGGGGTACGACACAACGACCGGAGCGGCGACAACACATCAACTGCGGCTGGATTTTAACGACGATGATTCCGGCGAATCGGGGGCGGCCAATACCGAGGAGGGCTTCACCGCCTTCACCGCTGCAGACAGCGGTTCCACGGTGAATAACATTCGCGTCACGATTACGCCCATCGGTGAAGCCCGGATTGACGATCGCGATCGTTCCGAGCCGACCGACAATCCGCCGGATTTCACCTACGACCAGATTTACGACGATTTCATCTTCGCCAATCGGACGTTTGGAAGTCCCGGTTTGCGAATCGAACTGGAAGGACTGGCCGCCAATCAGACCTACGAAACCATTTTTCGATCCTACGATGTCTCGAGCGAAGGGGCGCGAGTCTCGACTTGGACCGAGACGCTAAGTGGTCAGACGATTGTGCAGAATTTCAGTTTCGACGGATTGGAAGTACCCACCGACAACCAATCCCATTCCTTCTCGGCAACGCTCGTTTCTTCGGCGGACGGGCGGCTTGTGCTGGAGGGAGTTCGCACCGGCGGCACATCGCACGGCGTGTTCTTGAACTCACTCGAGTTGAATGCGCCGGGAATTGGGGGCGTCATTCAGTTCAACCTGCAGGATGTGATGTACGAACAGTCTTCGACCGTGTTGACTCGGATCCCATTTTCCGTGGACGAGCAAGCGCAGTACGATTCACTTGCTCTGTCCATGCAGTACGACGCGGGATTCGTCGCGTACTTGAATGGGACCGAAGTGCTGCGGCAGAATGCAGCAGGAGACCCGGGCACGCCGCCATCCTTCGATGCGACAGCCACAACGGAGCGACTCTTGTCCGAGACGCTGACGGCGCAGACTTTTGATCTGTCACAGCACATTCCGCTGCTACACCAAGGCGAAGCCAATGTTCTGGCGATTCATGGACTCAATTCGTCGATCGACGACGGCGACTTTTTGTTGCTGCCCCGTCTGACGGCCACGCTACCGGCGGGGGCGGCGCTCAAGTATTTTTCACCTGCCACGCCCGGTGCCGCAAACTCAACCGGTTACACCGGCGTCGTTCGCGATACGACGTTCAGCCACGATCGGGGCTTCTATGCCGAGCCATTGGACGTCCAGATCACAACGGACACGGTAGGGGCCACGGTTATTTACACGCTGGACGGCAGCCCCCCATCGCTGAATAACGGTGTGCAGGTGCCGGCCGTTCCTGGCCAGCCTACGGTTGCGACCGTTCCGATTTCCACGACGACGCACCTGCGTGCCGTCGCGGTCAAGGAGGATTTCGTTCCGACGAATATCGACACGCACACCTACATCTTTTTGGACGATGTGATTCGTCAGGATCCGCTCCACGATCCCAACGCGCCGGACTACCCGCTTCGATGGCAGGCAAATGCCGAGGCGGATTTTGAGATGGATCCGGAGGTGGTTGCGCAATGGGACGATAACAGTCCCACCAACGATGATTTCGGAATCCGAGAAGCGTTGACTTCGATTCCGAGCATGTCGATCGTGATGGAACATACCGACTTGTGGGGATCCAACGGCATCTACAATAACGCGACGAACCGAGGAACGGCCTGGCGGCGACCGGCATCGGTTGAGTATTTCGATCCGCTTACGGGCGAGCAATTTCAAGTCAATGTGGGCGTTCAGATGCATGGGAACGCCAGTCGCGATAACGTGCGACTGAAGAAGCATTCGTTTCGATTGTTCTTTAAGGAAGATTATGGGCCGGGCAATCTGAACTTCCCATTGTTCGAAGATACCGACAACGAACGATTCAATACACTCGTCTTGCGAGCCCACTTCACCGATGCCTTCGCAACTCGCACTGCGACGAATCGGTACAGCCCGATGGACTCCCTGTACATGCGGGACGTATGGATGCGGAACACGCAATTGGCGATGGGTAGTCTTTCTTCACACAGCACCTATGTGCACCTGTACATCAACGGATTGTATTGGGGGCTTTACAATCCAGCCGAACGCCCGGATGACGCGTTCATGGCACAATACATGGGCGGCGAACGGGAGGACTGGGATATCCTCAAGGACTTCAACGAACTGGATAGCGGTAACCGAACGGCCTGGAACGAAATGTTCCGTCTTGCACGGAGCTTGAATTCGGCAGGCAATCCGGAGCAGATCTATCAGCAGCTACAAGGTAACCATCCGGACGGCACGCGCGACGCCAATTCCGCCGCGCTGTTGGATATCGACAATCTGATTGATTTCATGATCCTGCACTTCTACGCCGGCGTGGAAGATTGGCCGCATCACAACTGGTACGCGGCACGCAATCGCGTCGACGCTGGATCAGGCTTCCAGTTCTTCGTATGGGATCAGGAGATTGCCTTGGATGGACGGTTCCGTGATCTCACCGGTGTCGGTACGGCCGGCGATCATCGAAATACACCTGCCGAGCTGTACCATCTGCTGCGGACGAACGTGGATTCGTTCAACTTGCGATTTGCCGATCGGGTGGCGCTTCATTTTTCCGAAGGGGGGGCGCTCAGCCTGGCGGAGAACCAGGCCCGCTGGGATCGGCAAGCCGCGGAGATCGAGGCGGCGATCATCGGCGAATCCGCTCGCTGGGGTGATGCACGCGAAGGGGAACGGATTACCGTCGATTCGGGGCAACCGTCGATCATCGTTCCGACGCTGACGGTCGATCACTGGCGAGAAGAAGTCGCCAACGTCCGGGATAATTACATGCCGCGGGCCCATACCGAGGCCCTCGATAACTTCCGAGATGCGGGGCTGCTGACGCCGATGGCGGCACCCGAATTCAGCCCTCCTGCCGGTGTCTTGCGCGGGGGACGGAAATCATGGTGTCCGTCGACCTGACGGATGGCGTGGAGACGTCACTTGTCGCAACCGAAGCACCGGCACGAGCATTTGTTCCTCGCGACAACAGCCTGGATGCGACGAGTCCCGGTTCCGTGCCGGCATGGGTCGATCCCGCATTCGATGACTCGGCCTGGATCAGCGGGACTGGGGGCATTGGCTTCGAATTGGGTGCCGGCAACGGGAATACGATGGGGATTGACCTGCTGAACGAAGACCTGCCCCCGAATCAGCGAATCGATCAGGACGGGGATGGTGTGCCGGATGCGGTGTCGTTCTATTCGCGGTTCACATTCACGATTGACCCTGCTTTTGCGATGGATGACGTCGAACGTCTGCTGCTGCGGATGAAGTTCGACGACGGCTTTGTGGCTTTCCTGAATGGCACGCGCATCGTATCCGAAAATGCGCCCGATCCACTTACCTGGGATTCGCTCGCCACACGGTCCAGTGAGGCAAATCGAGTGGTGGAGTACAACGTCACGACGTCGCGAGACCTGCTCCGCCGGGGAACGAATGTCCTGGCCATTCAGGGGATCAATCGCACGGTCACCAGCAGCGATCTCTTTATCTCGCCCGAGCTGATTGCCGTGATTCGTCAGGAAGGTGCAACGGCCGATGTCTATTACACGATCGACGGCAGTGATCCCCGGGCTGCTGACGGAACAATTCGCGACTCCGCGATACTGCTCACGCAGGGCGTTCCGATCGAGGAGACCACGACTGTCACGGCGCGAGGTTTCGAGTTGGGAGTATGGGGTGCGATGCAGTCCGCCACCTATGTCGTCAATCCCGCGGGGCCCGAGAGCTTGGCAATCACGGAAGTGAATTACCATCCCCACGACGCGACGCTGGCGGAGGTCCAGGCATTCCCTGATGTAGAAAGCGATGACTTCGAATTTGTCGAGATTTGGAACACCAGCAACACGGATAGTGTGAGTGTCGCCGGACTTTCGCTCAGCGACGGTGTGGATTTTGATTTCCCGGATGTTTCGTTGGCTCCCCACGCCTACGCGGTTGTCGTGGCGAATCTTTCCGCATTCCGACTTCGATACGGTGACGAGATCCCCGTTTTGGGGCAGTGGACAGGTCGCCTTGCCAATGGCGGCGAAGAGATCGTCCTGTCCGACATCGACGGAAACGTGCACCTGGTGCTCGAGTACAACGACGGTGATCCCTGGCCGGAGGCAGCGGATGGCGAGGGCGGTACGCTGCAGTGGGTGTCCTCGGAGACTCCGAATGCGCGACCTGACAAATACTATCGGTGGCGAGCCAGCACAGAATTCGGGGGCTCGCCGGGGCGAGCAGGAGTAGCGGCTTGGCCGGTGCGAATCAACGAAGTCTTAACGCGCCCGGATTCCCGACTGGGCCAAGACGGCGATGCCATCGAGTTGCACAATCTGTCGGCACTTTCCGTGGACGTTGGTGGCTGGTACTTGAGTGATTCGGCCGATAACCTCCTGAAGTTTCAGATTCCCAGCGGAACCTCCATTCCCGGTGACGGGTACCTTGTCTTTACGGAAGCGGATTTCAATCCGACACCCGCTACACCAGCTCCGAATGATTTTGCCTTGAGTGGCACCAACGGCGACGATGTCTGGTTGGTCATCGCCGATGAAGTGGCAGGCGTTCAGGCCTTTGTCGATGAACTGCATTTTCCTGCGGCCCAATTGGGTGCAGCTTTTGGTCGAGTCGACACGACGGCGGGAGTGTCTCGCTTGGCTCCCATGAAACAGACAACTTTTGGCAGCGAGAACGCCGAGCCGCGAACGGGCAGCGTGGTGATCAGTGAAGTTCACTACCACCCCGGTCCGCCGTCTGACGCCGCGCTTGCGATCTATCCGGAACTGACGCGGCAGGATCTGGAGTATGTCGAACTCTACAACGTCGCCACGACATCCATCGATCTCAACAACTGGCGTTTGCGGGGGGGAGTCGACTGGAACTTTGGCGAAGTCCCGCTGGAGCCGGAAGAAGCGGTCGTGTTGGTTTCGTTCGATCCCGACCGGTCGGACAATGCGACTCGCCTGGCAGCCTTTCGTGCGCATTACGGTCTGCATGCGGAAACGATACTGCTGGGGGGATTCTCCGGGCAGTTGAGCAACAGCGACGATCGCGTCTCGTTGTTCCGCTGGGAAGCGACGCTGGGCTCTCACGTGATCGAAGATGAGGTGCTCTACGACGACTCGTCTCCCTGGCCCATCGAAGCGGATGGTTTGGGGCAGGCCTTGACACGCGCGTCCGGATCGTTGTACGGCAATGAACCTGCCAGTTGGCGGGCGGACGCTCCATCGCCCGGTCAGATGCAGTCGATGGACGCCGACTTCAACGATGATGGCACCACGGATGCGGATGACATTGACATGCTTTGTCGAGCCATCGGAACCGACGACCTGCAATTCGATTTGGATCGCGATTCGGCGGTCACGGAAAGCGATGTCTCGTTCTTGTTGAATGAGATTCTGAAAGTGAGTGCGGGAGATGCCAACCTGGACGGCGTGTTTGACTCGTCCGACTTCGTCCAGGTCTTTCAGGCTGGTGAGTATGAGGATGCCATCGCCGGGAATTCCGGATGGGCCTCGGGGGACTGGAACTGCGATCAGGAGTTCGATTCGCTCGATATGGTGACGGCGTTCCAAGCGGGGACTTACCAGGGAAATAACGCGGCCGTCCCTGCGGCGGGCGAGAATTCCACGGGGGCATTCCCTTCTTGGAGCGAACTGGGCGGGGCCAACTGGGAGACCGCGTCATGGAGAATGTCACGGGATCACTACGATTTGTTCGAAATTACGGACTTTTTGGTGTATCATCACCGCGGTGCAGGATGGACGATTCAGCCGATGGCTGACCGACCCGGAGCAGGTTGGGGCAGCGTGCGCGATGATCCATCATCGACTTTCTGTCCGAAGGACGTTGACGCGGTGATCCGTGCCGATGACTTCGACTTCAGTGCGCTGTTGCTAGATGTCCGGCAGCAACGGACGAGTGATCGATGGTGTGATGATCACGATCTTGCTTGGGTCCCATAGAGCTTTACGCAACGAAAAAGGGGGGAAAGGCCATGCGTCCACAATTCTTGATTCTCTTGATCACGCTGGCAATCTGCTGCCCGTTGACTTCTCACGGCGCCGAAATGGTCTGGTACAGCGGTCTCTTCAGTGGCGAAGAAGATGTGAGTGACTTCGGTACGGTGGTCGAGGCATTCGCGTTCACGGGTGAGAACGCAGCCAACGCGCTGGAAGGTACGATTCCCTTAGAAGATCCCTTCGAAGTGAATGGCACGCTCTTCACGCCGCTGAATTTCACTTTGGGCGACGCTCCTGAATACCTGCAGGGAATCACGTTCGACGATGGAGAGTTCGGGCACACGACCGCGGAAGATGGCTTGGAGGGCCTGATCAGTGGCTTGGCATTCCAAAGAGATGTCAGCTCGCAGATTTATGAACTAAACGGCCTGACGGTTGGGCAAGGGTACCAGGTTGAGTTCTACTACTACCACCGTACCGCTGACCGGACGATCGAACTTGATGATTTGAGCGACAACACGACCACGCTGCGAGACGGTGCCTTGGGAGGCCATGCGTGGGGCTATTTCGTGGCGGATGATGACTACCAAGAGATCACTGCCACCGCAAGCACGGGTTCGCTGTACATGAGCGGCTATCAGTTGCGTGAGGTACCGGAACAGCCGCCGATCGTGGTGCCTCCGGAGCCGCCGGCTTCCATTCCCGCTTTGATCGGGTATTGGAATTTCGATGACAACACACAAGACCAATCTGGCAATGGGAATCACGGTGTCATCTCGGGTGGCGTTGAATACGACGACGACTTTCCCGCAGCGCTAGGTAGTGGCAAGTCCGCCGCCTTTGACGGACTGGTGGATTCGCATGTCGAAATCGAACACAATTCGATGATGCCGGTGACCGGCCATCGGGACTTCACGATCTCGATGTGGGTCCGCGGCGATGGAATGTCGGGCGACAATAATGACGATCGCATTTTTTCGGAAGGGTCGTCGCTGAGCAATGACCCACTGTTCAACTTGGGCACGAAGAACGACGGTGCCGATGCAACCGTCGACTTCTATTATCGAAACGGTGGTGGCCCCGACCATCAATTCTCGGTCGGAGAAGCCTTTGACGACGATTGGCACCATGTGCTATGGGTCGACGAAAACAATGTCGGCACGCTGTACATCGACGGCGAGTTGGATACCACGTTTGACTACAGCGCCTTTCAGGATTTTGAGGCAGACATCACATCGATCGGGTCGGTGCTGCGTGCCGCGGATTGCTGCAACTTCACCGGGAATATCGATGACGTGTCGGCCTTCAGCTTCGTGCTGCCTGAGGAAGATATTATTGCCCTGGCGAACGGGGAATCGCCTTTGAATATCAAGATCCCGTCTGTGCTTCCCGGCGATTACAACAGCAACGGCGAATTGGATGCGGGTGACCTGGACCTGCAGGCGGCTGCCATCGCCGGTGGCTTGGACCCGCCGGAATTCGATCTGACCGGAGACGGTTCTGTCAATGGCGACGATCGCATCTTCTGGCTGCACGACCTGAAGAGCACCTGGGTCGGCGATGCCGATCTGAACGGCTTGTTCGACTCGGGTGACTTCGTGGCGGTGTTCGTGGAAGGCCTGTACGAGACGGGCGAGGCGGCCGGTTGGGCGCAAGGCGACTGGAATGCCGACCTGGTGTTTGACTCAGGCGACTTCGTGGCGGCGTTTATCGACGGCGGCTACGAGATCGGCGCGTTCCCCGGCGCGGTGCAAGCCGTTCCCGAACCGAGCAGCGTCGTGCTGGTTCTGCTCGGGCTGGCCGGGTTGCTAATGCGGACTCGTCATCGCCACGGTTGACCGACGGCGCAGCGACCCGATCGAGCGGCCAGCGACGACCAAAGGCTTTGGCAGGCCGATCGCTCGGGGCGGTGCACACGTCCGTGAAACAGAACCGCTTTGGACCGCTTCATTCCATCCGATCCAGCATCGACCGAATCGGACTTCGGAACAGCCCCTCCACCGAGCGATGGGGCAGTTCCGTCTTTCGGTCCTTTTTGTGGGGGCACAAGGAACCTGCTTCAAGGCGTGTCCGGCTCAGCCGCCGAACAGAGTGGGGAAATCTCGAGCTCCGTCGAGTACTCGCATCACTTCAATTCCTTGACGTATCGGTCGAAAAACGACCACCCAGCGTTTATGAGTGAAGACTCGGTAGTCGACACCAAGTTCGGGACGGTGTGTACCGGTGAAATTCCCGGCAGCGAAGTGCGAAGCGTATTCATCGGACTTGTCTTTGATTTCGCGAGCAGTCTTCGCAGCCGTAGTGGGACGTTGATCCTGACGGCCGATGTGCAGGACAATCGCCCGAAGGTCTTCCCTTGCTTCTCGACTTCAGAGCGCTGTTGCCATCCGTGACTAGTTGGTGATCCCTTCTGCAGCGAGCTGTCGAGTAACATCGGCGATCAGTGCCTCCACATCCAGCTCCTCGGACTCACCCCGCGCACTGGAAGCTTCGGCATGCTGCAGCTTATCACGCAGGTCACGCAGTTCCTTGTGATACTGAACAAATCCAGAGAGCAACTCCTGGAGCGGTGTATCGCGGCCGGATCCGCTCATCCGCTCACCGAGATAGTGATACAGCAGTTCCGCCTCCGTGTAATTGGCAGGTAGTTCAGTGCTCATCGTTCTTCCTCCTAACACCAGGATATCACAGACGGCCCCCATGCGGCAAAGTGTTCTCACCCGGTCGACCGAGTCTCAAAGGGTCGATTCATGAGACGCTTTGTACGATGGAGTCGAGGGTTGTTCGTCCCGGAGGGACGATTGATGATAGCCCAGCGATTTATCGCTGGGTACGCGGTACAAATCAACCGCCCCGGAGTCCCGTCGGGACGACTGATGGGAGACGTCACCGTGTCACATTCCTTCGCTAGTTGCCTTTAGCATTGTGTGTGGAGTACGAAACAGCGTCAGCGGCTCATGATTCCTGAATTGCAGGAGCGGCTCTGGCCCTACATCGGTGGTAATCGGCAACTCCTGCGGATCGATGGGCGCCTGCCCTGGACCTCGGACACGTAAAACGTAGACGTCAGACGCCTCGACGAAGTAGAGTAGGCGATAGACGCGACCGCGACGTGTCTAAAAGAAGGTCTGCTTGACTTCGAGCAGCGGAAACGAAAACGCGGCAAACCCTGCAAATACAGGCGAAAACGCCGTTTTCCCGACCTTCCAAGGCACGCCCAGCAGGATTCGAACCTGCGACCTACGGATTCGAAGTCTTGCGGATACTCTACGCGAGCCGACGTCGGGCTACGGCTTCATCGAGAAAACAAGTCCCAGCCTTCGACTGGATGTAGCCCAGTGTAGCCCACGTGTGGAGTGTTGGTGGAGTGCTGCAACGACGTCAGGGGATCGCTCCGATCGCTGGCGTGCAACAATCTGGGATCCCTTTCGGATCTGGCATCGAAGGTGCGAAGGCTGCCGTCGGCCCAATGGTCGCAGGTCGTCCGGAATGGGGTACGCGATTGCGCCAACAGGATTGAATTGATCCGCTTTCCACCCGAGGCTGATTGCTGCCTGTCAGTCCCAGAGATCATAATTGGGATCGGTGCCTACAGCTTGCTGCCCACACGCCTGCCTCGATCTCACCTTTCTGCAAGAGGACCCCACGATGAAATCCTGGCTCCCCGTTGGCGCGCCGCAGCGCTCGCCATGCGACGGATTCTCGTCGACACGACACGTCGTAAAGGGGCTTTTGAAAGCGGGTGGCGCCATGAATGGGTGGATCTAGAGAACGCGGAGATGACACTCGACCTGCGAAAGGCATGCTTCAACGGGTCGCCGTGATCTATCGCAGCAGCGCAGAGCTTTCCTGCTCGGCGTTACTGCACTTGTCCGCTGTTTCAATTTGCTTTGGCGTACCAGGTAGAAACCAACCATGAAAACGCTCAACAGCCCAAAAATGGCGAGACTTGACGGTTCCGGAATCGCCTGCACGGCACCGATATCGCGGGTCCCGCCGCGGGTGCGCGGATTTCCGAAGACATCGAAGAGGATCGGCTGCCCGTTGATCGGATTGATCAACTCGTTCAAACCACCACTCCCGGCATTGGGAACGGCACCTACAAGAACACCATCAAGCGCCGGGAATGCACCTCCGGGCAGAGGGCGGAATTCTAGTATCTCTTCAAACTCGATCAAATTGTAGGCTAGACCCCCGGTGAGAATGTTCGGGTTGCCGAACAAGTCCTTCACCGCTTCAGCGTTCTGAGCTACGGTAGCGGCAATGTAGGAATAGTTATCGGCCGCCACTAAGTCGCCCCCTGAAAATTCCGAGTATGAGTCTTTGCCAGGAAAGAAAAGGTCGGTATTCAGGGGGATGACTGAACTAGACTCGATATTCAAAAGGCCATCCAGGGTAGCCGTCAGGGGCATGCCGTTGAGATCGTAGGCAACTCCGGACGTGTTTGACGTAAAGAGCGAGTCGTAGAGGATGCTTGAAGCGAGGATATTGGCCTCTCCACCTGACGCGGCTTGAATGCGGTTGGTCTGCGAGAGATCTTCCCCCCCAACCAAATACAGGATGCTGTTGACGAAATTCAAAACACCGTCGGTCTCATTGTCAATAATGGACAGCCCGCCCGAACTGCTGATCACACTGGAGACAATATTGGCATTCCCGCCCAACCAGTTGATCGCACCGGCTCCATACGAGTCGCTGATGGAACTATTCTGAAGATTCAGCTGGCTGTCTTCGCCCTGTATCGTACCAAAGAAGACCGCGGCATCGGGCCGCACATCAACCACAGGGTTGAATGGAAAATCATTCGTGATCGAGATACCAGACAGATTTAGCGTAGCTTCCGGCCGCGCCGCAAAAACCCCTCGTCCCACTTCCGAACCGGTGTAGTTGACCATGTTGACGAAGCTACCTTTTGTAACCGTCAAGGTGGAACCATCATTAGCCTGAATGAATGAGGCCAGCCCGTCAGCACTGAGATCTGAAATAGTGACACTGATCAGTGAGTTATCCTCGCCATCCGTACCGATTTGGGCGAAAGAGAAAGCCGGTGGGGAAGCGACATCACCCGGTTTTAACGCCGGTTCATAGGCGCCGCCCAATATGTTCGTCTTTGTTCCCAACGATCCATCGGTGGTGACAATTACTGGATTACCAACCAGCTTTGCACCGTTTCCTTGAATCACCACAGACTCGGTAATTCGCGCCAGCCAGCCACGGTCAGTAGAATCAGGAACCACAAAATCCACGAGGATTTCAAGGCCATCTTTTACAGCAATAGTGTCTTCACCGTCCGTGGTGTTGGCCTGTTCTATAGCCCAAGCCATTGATCCGACAAGGGCGGTGGTTCCCCATTCGCCTTGATCTACGTGAAACGTCTCTCCCGCAGCAACGGGGCACACCCCCAAGAGGTCCATTCCGGCGAGAATTGCAGTAACCAGGAAAATCAGTGCCATTCTTGACGTGGTCATAGCGTTCTCCGACTGGGGACTCTCAGGGTGCAAGATACGCGGTGTTATCGCTAGATTGGGGCTTTACTATATCCAGGGGCCCGACGAAAGCAAGTATTTCAGCACGCTGGATCTGACGATCTGGAGCCGCCCATCCCCTGCGAGAACGGTGTCACCATTCATCGGACGATTCCCGCGGTTCACATATTCGACGGCTGCGTCCGTTTCATTCTGGAGTGATAAAATGACACGTTTTGTGTGCACTAACCCTTGACTGAGCACGGATCGACTCCTGGTCTGCGGCCCAACAGGTTGCGAACGGCGCTCTCGAACGGTCCACACACGGTCCTCTTGAACCGCCGACTCCGTATGTTAGACTCCGTTCGGTTGTCGAGAAAACAAGTCTTTTATCCTCATCCAGCAGATCCCCTGCCATGACGAAGCAATGGCGTGACAAGACAGGCTACCTCCTGGAGGGCAGCAACATCGAGACCGCCTCGGTCTTATTTGGCCGCTTCCTGTCCGACCGTGGCGAAACCGCCCGCCTACCGGAAAAAGACTTGTTCACCGATGGCAAGTTTGAATGGGGCACGCCTCCCCTGGAGAAGGTTGTCAGTACGTCCTCCGACCTCGACGATTTGGTCCACAGACCGCAGCTTTACGGCAACAGCATCTGTATCGTGGAGCCGTGGGAGAATGTGGGATTTCACCCGTCGGGCGTTCCGGTCAGGGCGAGCAAGAACATCGCCTACATCGCCCAGAAGATCGCAGATTGCGGCTCGATCCTGCTCCCGATCTGGCAGCTAGGGGTTCGAGACATTCGCATGATCGTGGAGGTCATCTCCCGCAGCGCGTTGTACGTCATCGAGGGCGGTAACGGCTCGGTCAACGAACCGGATGAGTGGAACAGCGAGGTCTGCTCGTTGGAGGACATGCTCTTTCTCGTCGAGACGCTTTTGCAGCGCCGCGGCCCGAAATCGGCGCCCGGGATCTTCATCTGCGTGGGCCACCAGCTCGTGGCCGAGTCTCTGGTCCGGTTGCTCAAGAAGGCCTGCGACTTCGCCTTCCTCACCGACGAGCTCCCGAATGATCCCGGCGGCGAGAACCTGCAGGCCATTAAGCAGGCCACGGCGGAGATTCAGGCCGTGGGCGAGACACTCAAGATTCGCAAACGCAGCGGCCGCGTGCTCGCCGAGGGCTGGGACGACTCAGGTTTCGCCATCAACGATTTACCCAAGAGCGAAGTCGGCAAGACCTACATTCGCCCCTACGAGCCGCCCACCGGCAGCGGCCTTGGTCGCGAGATCATCGAGGCGCATCTGCGCATCGACGAAGAGTTGGAGACGGTCATGGACCAGATGATGCGTCTTCGCTACGAGGCGGCGATCGACGTGGCGATGTTCCATTCGCAGGAAGTCTCCGACGTCGCCATGCTCTTCGCCAACTGGGCCTTTGGCAAGCTACACGCGGTGCTGTCGACTCACCGCGATGTCGTGGCGGTCAGCCCGCTATCGTGGTTTCTGCGGCTGCCGTATGCTGTCAAAATCCTCGCCATGACGGAGAGCTATGGGGAAATCCTGACCGAATGCGCCTCGATGTGCATTGCCTACAAGGACCACGAGAGCAAACAAATCAGAAGGAATTTCACCATCCAGTTTCACCCGGAGCTACTGGCCGACCTGCACGACTTCGGTCATCGGCCAGCCCCCGCCTTCCGCGAGTTGCAGCACGCAGACAGCGTGCGCCTGCTCGTCCGTCTGATGTACCTCGGCCTCTACGACCTGTAACCGGGCGCCCAAATGCTCCACTCGATGAAGCTGGCTACCAAGATCCTCCTCCTCCTGTTGTTGGTAGGGGTTGGCTCCGTGGCGATCTACGGCTACGGCGGCTACGTCACGGCGCGGAACGCCCTGGAGCGCGACAGCTTCAACAAGCTGACCGCGGTGCGCGAGATGAAGGCCAGTCAGATCAAGGGCTACTTCCGCACGATCCGGCGCCAAGTCACGACGTTCTCGGAGAACCGCATGATCGTCGAGGCGATGGCGGAGTTCAGCGAGGCCTTCGCCAACATAGACGGGGATCCGGCGCTGGTGCCCACGAGCATGCCTGCCGTGGACGGCCGCCTGAGGAGCTACTACGAAGCGGAATTTCTTCCCCGGCTGGCCAAGAATGCGGAGGTCGCGCCGAGGATCAAGAGCTACTGGCCGCCCAGGGAGAACACGCGGGTCCTCCAGGACCTGTACATCGCGAGCAACCGCCACCCCACGGGGTCGAAGCATCTCCTGGAGGACGCCGGCGACGGCAGTGCCTACAGCCGGCTCCACCGCAAGTACCACCCGATCATCAGGAGTTACCTCGATAAGTTCGGCTACTACGACATCTTCCTGGTGGAGCCCGAGGGTGGGCACATCGTCTACAGCGTGTTCAAGGAGGTCGACTACGGCACCTCTCTGTTGGGCGGGCCCTACCAGAACACCAACTTCGGGCGGGCTTTTCGCCGGGCTCTGGAGGCGAGCACGGCCGACTTCGTCGTCCTCGAAGATTTCGCCCCCTACGATCCTTCGTACCGCGCAGGCCTCCTTCATCGCCTCGCCTGTCTTCGACGGCGCGGAACGCATTGGCGTGCTGATCTTCCAGATGCCCATCGACAGGATCAACGGCATCATGACCAACGAGCAGCGCTGGGCCGACGTCGGTCTGGGCGAGTCCGGCGAGTCCTACATCGTAGCGCAAGACTTCAAGCTTCGGAACCAGTCGCGGTTCCTCATCGAAGACCGCGAGAACTACTTCAAGATGATCGAGGCAATCGGGACCGCGCCCGCCGTGGTGACGCGCATCCGCAACCTGAACAGCACCATCGGTCTGCAGGAGGTCAGGACCGAGGGAACCGAAGCGGCGCTGGCCGGCCAGACCGGCACCGAGGTCTTCCCGGACTATCGGGGCGTTCCGGTGCTGTCATCTTACCAGCCGCTGGATATCGAGGATGTCGATTGGGTGCTGATGAGCGAGATCGACGAGGCCGAGGCGTTCGCGGAGGTTCACCGGTTTCGGCGCAACGCGCTCCTGGCGTTTGTCGTCATGATGAGCGGCATCGTGATCGTCAGCCTCTTTTTTTCGCGGAGCTTTACGCGGCGGATCAACATCCTCACGGGGTATGCCCGGCGCCTCGCCGCGCACGACTTCACGCAAGAACGCATCGAGGTGCCGCAGAAGCTGACCCAGATCGCGAGCCACCGTGACGAGGTCGGTCAGTTGGCGAAGGCGTTCTCGAAGCTCGGCGACGATTTGCAGCGGTCCATCAACAACCTGCGGACGACAACCGCGTCGAAGGAACGCATGCAGACGGAGCTTGACGTGGGCCGGGACATCCAGATGAGCATGCTGCCCCTACTGTTTCCCGCGTATCCCGAAAAGGAGGAGTTCGCGGTGCTGCTCAGCGCTCGAGCCCGCACGCGAGGTCGGCGGCGACTTCTACGACTTCTACTTCCTGGACGAAAAGCGGTTCTGCCTGTGCGTCGCCGACGTTTCCGACAAGGGCGTCCCGGCGGCGCTCTACATGGCCGTAGCCAAGACGCTCATCAAATCCGAGGCCACCGGCGCCTCGTCGGCAGCCGAGATCCTCTCTCGCGTCAATGACGAGCTGAGCGCAGACAACCCCTCGAGCATGTTCGTCACGGTGTTTCTGGGGATCCTCGACATCGAGACGGGCGAGCTCGTGTATGCCAACGCGGGACACGAGCCGCCACTGTTGCTCAGCAACGGGGCGGTCGGCAAGGGCGGGTGACCCGACTCGAGCTGCATGGTCCGGTTATCGGCGCGGTGCCCGAGATCACCTACCGGGATGGGCACGTCCAGCTGAAGCGCGGCGACTTCCTGTTGATGTTCACCGATGGCGTCACCGAGGCGATGAACGTGCGCGGCGAGCTGTATTCCCAGGCGAGACTGGTCGAGTCCCTTCAGCAGGGCAAGCTTCGACTCGGCCAGCGGCCTCGTCGACGACGTGTTGAGCGGGGTGCAGGCCTTCGCTGAGGGCGCCGAGCAGGCTGACGACATCACCGTGCTGGCCCTCCACTATCTTGGGGTCGCCGGGGACAACATCCAGCAACGGGTCGAGTTCACGATCAAGAACCGCCTCGAGGAGATCGAGACCGCGATCGCGCAGTTCAGCGAGTTTGCGAGCAGGCACGGCGTTGCCGACCCGGTGCGTCAAAAAATCTCCGTCGCCCTCGACGAACTTCTCAACAACACGATCACCTACGGCTTTCCCGCGGGCGGGGAGCACGTCATCGACATCGCGATCGAGCTCGGAGGCGATCGGCTCGCGGTCCGCTTGGAGGACGACGGCCGCGCCTTCAATCCCTTCGCCCAAGCCACTCCTGACACGACGGGCGCGGTCGAGGATCGGCCGGAAGGCGGACTGGGCATTCATATCGTCCGCAATCTCATGGAGAAGGTGGGATACCAACGGGACGGCGAGAAGAACGTTACCACGCTTATCAAACACTTCACAACAAATCCAGAGGGAGAGAGCACATGAACTTCTCAACGCGAGTGCAGGACGACGTCGCCATCGTGGACATCGAGGGCAATCTGGACACGACAACCGCCCCCACCGCACGCGGCGGGTTTGATTCCCTGCTCGACGAGGCCCAGAAGACCATCCTCGTCAACCTGGCCAAGCTTGACTACACCTCGAGCGCCGGCCTGCGGGTGCTGCTCGCGCTGGCCAAGGAATTGCAGATGGTAGGAGGCAAACTCCACCTGTGTAGCCTCAACGATACCGTGCGGGACATCTTCGAGATGTCGGGGTTTGACGGCATCCTGAAGGTCTTCCCGTCCGAGGCCGAGGCGCTGGCGGCGTTTCGGTGTACTGCCTCCGTCGGATCTGAAAATTCTGGGGGACATCGGTAACAGCTCCTGGCGATCGCTGCGCATTGTCCGAAACTCGATCTCGTTCGTTTCGGTGTTTGTCAGCCGACGCGCCCCGTCGTTGGTCCTCCGAAGGCCCCGGCAGGGGCATGCAGACCGCCAGGTCGATCGTGTCTCACGAGGGTGGCTTTGCGGCCGGCGCAGGGTCTTGCCTCAATCGGCGGAATCGCACTGGGCTCATTTCACGCCTTTCGGTCGTCGCAGGAGAATACAGGGAAGGTGTCCCTGCATGCCGGTTCGATTCAGCTCCGAGTGCGACTCCTCAGTGATGCAATGACACGTTTTGTGTGCACGAACCCTTGACTGAGCACGGACTGGAACGGGGACAGAAACTTCGACTCGGCGGACTTCATCCTCGCCTTCCAAACGGGGCTCTAGGAAGTGAAATCCCAACTGGGCACGAGCAAGGTAGCGGCCGCCGCAGATCGGCTTTCTGCGGAGAACCACCGTACGTCTCGCCAGAGTGCCTAGGTGGCGTGATTCGTACGACAGGACATACGTTTCGTTCCGATTCACAGTGATTGACGAGTCCCATCCGATCACATAGCCTGCAGGGACAACACGGTATGACAACAGTCTGTCATGTAACCGTTCACGCATTGGGGAGGAGTAGGGGGGCTGATTCACCCGCGAGATAAACTTGGACCGCGGCGGTCAGATAGTGCGAAGGCACTGCGATCTTGTTGGCGGCCGGTCTCGATGACCGTGAGCATGGTCTCAACGAAGCGACTGCCACTGGCGCTTTGTGTGCCGAAAGAAAGCTCGCGCCAGATCACCGCGTGTCGCAACGCGCGCTCGCCGGCGTTATTGGCCGGCTCGACCTCTTCGTCACGGGCCAACGTCCGCAGCCAGTCGCGATGCGCGTCGATTCCTGAGGCCGACGAATAGACCAGACCTCTCTACAATCGTCTGCCATTTCGTGGTACACTACGTGCCCAGCTTGATTGCGGCCTATGGCGAGATCCCCAACGCACTGTACGCTCGAATTTCCGTTAGCAATGAGATGCTGACTCAGACCCCAGAATTCGCAACGTTCAGCGCGGCGAACAATCCAGCCCGTGAGATGTGAGTGACTACGTATCAGTCCAACTCACATCTTGCCGCTCTTTCTGATTTCCCGATAGGGAGCATTCCTACCCCGACTCAGCATTCCGCGCAGAAGGATCAATACATGAGCTCTGAGAGCAGTCTTCCTGACAAACCGGTCACTAACCTTGGCTGGCGAGTGACCATGGCCGGCTTGGGCATCAACCTAGCATTAGGCGTTCTGTATAGCTGGAGCATCGTGCGTGGCGGCATGGTAGAGGAAGGGTGGGGCTGGACGGCGTCCCAGCTCAGCCTTCCGTATTCCGTCGCGTGTCTTGTCTTCTGTTTGGTAATGGTTCCCGCTGGTCGTATGCAAGACACGCTGGGACCGCGTCTCGTCGCCACGATTGGCGGGGTGCTAGTTGGTGCGGGTATGTTGTTGGCTGGTTTGATGGGAAACTCCGTCGTAGGTTACGTCATCGGATTCGGTGTCTTGGCGGGAGCTGGAATTGGATTTGGCTATGCCTCGGCAACGCCACCCGCCGTGAAGTGGTTTCCCCCGTCCAAAACAGGTTTGATTGCCGGACTTGTCGTTTCCGGGTTTGGCCTGGCGAGCGTCTACATCGCACCGTTGGCCACCAAGCTGATTGGCCTTTACGGGATCAACGCCACCGTGATGGGCCTGGGAGTCGGCTTCCTTGTGGTGGTCTGCGGTTTGGCCCAACTCCTGGCCCCGCCACCGACAGGATATGTGCCCCAAGAATCCGGCGGGAAAGGCGCGGCAGGCTCGGCGCCCAAGCTGGTCGACTTCACGCCACGCGAGATGCTGAAGACCTGGCAGTTCTATTCCCTGTGGTTTATGTACGCCTGCGGCGCTGGCGCTGGATTGATGGTCATCTCGATCGCCAAATCGCTCGGTAAAGCCGAGGCAGGGGTGGTGGCCGTTGTTGCGCTAGCCGTTGGCAATGGTGCTGGCCGAGTCCTCGCCGGAGCGGCATCGGACAAGGTGGGGCGCAAATTGACAGTCGGATTCTTCTTTGTCTTCCAGGCTATCATGGTTGTCTTGCTTTCGATGGCCAAACCCGACACAGTACTCGGCAGCGCCGGCGTCATTGCCGTTCTATGCGCCTTGGTGGGAATGAACTACGGCTCCAATCTCGCCCTCTTCCCATCCTTTACGAAAGACTACTATGGGTTGAAGAATTTTGGAGTGAACTATGGCCTCGTCTTCACTGCCTGGGGCATCGGTGGTTTTATGCTCGCCCTTGGTGCGGGGAAATTGAAGGACGTATATGACACTTTCACTTTCGCTTACTACGGAGCCGCCGCGCTACTGATTCTTGCAGCCATCATGACCGTCATCGTGAAACCACCAGCCGAAGGTTCTTCCAAAGCGGTATAGGAAACGCTCGTCACGGAAGAAGTCATCACCCGACAGCCACCGGAAGCCCAGGCGATGATCCGCCTGCTGCCGACTCCGATTCGTCGATCATGAATACAACATCCACCATCGCTGCCAGCACGCGCCGGTCTTCTCGTCTCTCGAACTTCATTTCTCTCATCTTCATGATTGACTCCCTCCAGATGATTCGCTTTCTTACAGCTCCTTCGCCATAGACAGCCCTGCCGAATCGTCGTGCCTGACTTGGCGACGCAGCGATAAGTCCAGTCCAATCGCAATCAGGAATCCGCCAAGAGAACTTGGCTCCGGCACAAGTGCAATTTGCTTCAAAGCAATGGACGTTCCGCGCCGAGGGTCCATCAGGATTTCGAATCGCTCGATGGATGTCCAGTCATAATCAATGGGGGAAATTCTGGCGTTGAAGCGGCACGACTTGGATCTGGCAGCCGCCGCGGCGATCACCTGAGCGGAAGACAACAACGGCGGGCGACGAGCTGCATCCCGCTGCATCCGATCATTGTCGAACATCTCAAGCGAGTTCAGAGCTTCGACGAGCGAGTCTTTGCCTGGGACTATCACGAGCGGACGCTCAGGAGTGAATTCTACCGGATCCAGAAGCATGCCGGCATTCACCTACCCTGCCACGACCGGCACAAACACACGCAGGCGTGCCACCTCTACTCGTTCCACGACTACCGCAACAGCCTTTGCCACTGCCAATGCCGGCTGTCTGCGGACGCTCTGCAGGCCCTCATGCGCCACCGGAGCTATCTGACCACGCAGAAGTACATCAACATGGCCCGGCAACTCGACCAGTCCGTGGAAGAGCTGCACGTGCCGCCCATCCTGAGAAGGGCCGCTCACTAGCCGCGCCGGCCTGCCGCGAGCCTTGGGATCGTCCGGCCTGCGGCGCCACCAGCTCCGGGCGGGCTGTGGAGTGTTCTTGGAGTGTTGGCGATCTCGAATCGACGTAACTCCAGCACGCCCAGCAGGATTCGAACCTGCGACCTACGGATTAGAAGTCCGTTGCTCTATCCAGCTGAGCTATGGGCGCGAGTGTCCAAAGCAGAGTCTTGGGGCGATTACGACCCTGTTCTTTGTGGCATTACGATCTGTGTTGGCACGGGGACGCTTCCGGTGGTTGCCACGACGAAACCTCGATAGATCACCCAAGGCCCACTGGAGCTCCCCGCTGACGATTCACGGCAAGGGGCAGTATACCAAGAAGACTTACCGCGTTGACAGCCATCTTCGAGCCGTCCTCTCTGCCTCAATTCTGTTCGGCACACGCCTTGTAGGGTGGGCCTCAGCGAGTCCAAGATGTGGCGGATTGCGGAGAACAAGCCGAGCGGTGGCCCACCAGCATGCGGTCGCGGTCTGGCACAGGCGCATCGAACCGATCAGGACCGGAAGCGGATGATCAAGAACCCATGTCGGATTCTGGTGGGCCGCGGCTCGGTACCTTCGGGAGCGTCCCGCGCAATGCGCTCGCCTTGGCCCATCTACAACTGAACGAACTTAACAATCTCCGCCGACGCTTCGTCAAAGCTGGCCTCGTCGCCGCTATACCGGTCCCAGTTCAGCGCCAAATGGGCTCCCAGAATGCTGCCGCCAGCGACTGACGCGATATCCGTCACGCTTGCCAGCGCACTGGCATCTCGGAGAAAACGCACCACTCCCAGGTGGTAAAGCGTTGCGCGGAATCCTCCGCCAGACAGTGCGAGACCAAGTTTGGGCATGGCAGCAGGTTCCTGTGATGATTCGTGCCTGAACCACGTTGCCAGGCGAACTTTGTGTACTGGGTCCCAAGCGTACGGACGAACTTGGACGACTCGCGTTCTACTTGCTCGACGAATTCTACCGGCGCCTCCCTGACTCAAGTGCTCAGCGCGTACACGGGCAATTCGCTCTGGGGCCGGTCGTAGCACACATCTCCGTCACCAGGAGCCGCTTTCCGCGACGTCTCGTCGTGTCCAAGTTGCAGCACGGCATCCGATGACAGATACTGTTCGGCAGAAGCCTTCCTGATCAGTGCCTTGTGTGAGCGGTCTTGGACGCGACGCCGTCCAACCGTAATGATCCAGATTCGTCCACATACATTCAACTCGCAGGTTACACGAATGAAACTCTCACGGCATCTGGTTTTTCTTGTACTCGCCCTATCGGTGACAGTGGTAGCCTCAGCACAGGAGCAGCCACTCGCTCCGACTTGCGTCAGCGTGGCGTATGGTCCACACGAGGCGAACGTGCTGGACATTTGGCTGGCGAAAGGCGAGGGGCCCCGTCCGCTGTTGGTTTATATTCACGGTGGTGGTTGGATTGGCGGGACGAAGAGACGTTCGGCAGCTCAAGTTCGCCCATACCTGGACAAGGGTATCTCTTACGCTGCAGTCGAATACCGTCTAACCGGTGTTGCGCCGCTGCCCGCGCCAGTACATGATGCGGCACGCGCGATCCAATTCATTCGCACAAAGGCAAGCGAATGGAACATCAATTCTGATCGCATTGCTTTGACAGGCGGTAGCGCTGGTGCCTGTACGTCAATGTGGATTCTGTGCCACGCAGACATGGCCGATCCCGAATCAGACGATCCGGTATTGCGTGAATCGACGCGAGTCGCGGCCGCGGCGGTTACCGGCGGCCAAACCTCAATCGATCCAAAAGTCATTGAACCATGGCTGGGACCCAACGTGCTCAAGCACAGAATGATCAACATGGCCGTCGGCGAGCAGACCCTTGCCGGAGCGTTAGAAAACTACGAGAAGTACCGCGAAGTCTATCTCGAGTTTTCTCCGTACAACCACGTTAGCAGCGACGATCCACCGCTGCTGATGACTTATGGAAGCAACATGAAGCTGCCGTCGGAGAATGCGGGTCATGGCATCCATCACCCCGTCTACGGCGTGAAGATGAAGGAAAAGGCTGACAGTGTGGGGCAGGAATGCCATTTGTTGATCAAGGGCGTGTCGAGGTCCGAGAAATATGCCAGTCCGGAGGAGTTCTTGTTGGATAAGTTGCTCAACTGATCCCACTTCGGCCACATCCAACGTGTCAACCTGCATCGGCTGCACCCGACGATACACGCAACGAGTCGTAATCCGATCCCGTGATGGTTTGCTTGTCATGCAGCGATCGGTGACGCTACCCGCTGCGTCGCCGTCATGGCGACCGTCCGTCGGACGAGGTGGCGAATCCTTGGGCCTCGGTATCGGCAAACTCGATGGCACAGAGCGTCGGCTGCATGCCTGGCGCTCCCGATTGGGGAATCAACTCCACAACTCAGCGCCCGAGTAGCCTTCACGCCTCGGAACTCGAGCGCCAAGGCGCGCGCCTTCCGATTGGCCGTCTTCGCAATGTCGAAGCCCTCCCGCACCAACTTGCCTTGCAGTTTGATGTCGAAGATTCGTTGCCCCGGTTCCGCTTCGTCGAGTTCCGCGAAGTGAAGCCGGACATCAAGTTGGCGGGGTTCAGTTGCGGCTGCCGGCACAACAATGAGCCGTTCAAAGCCCTGCGCTAACACGGGTGGTTTGGTGAGCACGGCAGGATGATCGAACGAAACCATCAGTCCAGAACGATCCAGGCCCGCCTCCGCAATCGTCTGCCAGGGAATGGCCATTTCGATTGACAGCTGATCCGACCGCGTCTCGACGGCCGCTGTCCACGAGCCGGAATACGCCTTGTCCTCGGCCTGAGCGCCCATGGCAGGGAGGACGACGGGAAAAGGCAATGGGGCTGCGGCGTTGTAGAGACCTGAGCGATCCGGCTTCTCGCCACGACGAAAAACAATCGGTTCACTAGGAGCCTGGGCTAAGCGAAACTCCTGGTAAGCCAAGGCGTCCTGCGTGGGGTTCCCGGCCGGATGCCACAGAGCCTCCATTCGTGAGCGGTCATCGGCACGGTCCGAGTCGTTAACAAACACTTGCAGGCCGATCGGCAGACCCACGGTCGGTAGTAAACTCAGATTCTCCCACGGCAGGAGAATCTCCACCCGGTAGCCGTTGTCGGTGACCTTTCCGGCAATTTCTGCATTCAAGGGAACTTCGGCTCCGTCGCTGCGCCGATCGAGGAAGGACACGCGGGGGGGGCCGTCGGCACTCGGTCCGATCACCACGGCGTAATGATGGGGTGTTCCGCGCCGCGGCGTCACAAACAGTTCCAGTGAATCTCCTTCCGTGATGGATTGGTCGTCAGGGGAGGCGTAGAGGACATCGTCTTGAATCTCCGCTAACACGAGCAGTCCGTTTTCGTTCCATCCCATCCGCAGGCAGGGATCAAAGTCCTTGGCAGCCAGCAGTTTTCCGCCTTGGGCTGGCAGCGAGCGTACGACGAGTCCCTTGTTGGCCCAATCCGTCGTATCGCCATCAACCGTGACGGCCAGTTGCGGCAAGTCGCAGAGCGGCAGTGCCGGTGTGACGTATTGCCAGAGACCGTCATAGCGAGCTCCCGATGCGGAAACGCCCAAATGGAGACAGCGCTGGCTTGCCTCGCCGGTGACGGCGGGCGTGTTGCTCAGCATCACGTTCACGCAATCATCTTGCCAGACTTCTGCATCCTCACCAGCCGTGACCTGCTTCCATGCCACTGTCTGGCCGCGACTGTCCACGTCCGCGCTGCGCTGATACCGGACATAGAGATTTTCGTCATCGTAGCGCAAGACGACAGATGCATCGCCGTCCGGCGCGGAGATCGCCTTGAAGCGGTCGCCTTCCTGCTCGTCGGCACTTGCCGGCCAGGCGGTCACGCCACGATCGAAGATTTCCAGGTCCAGCTCTGCTCGGATCGGTCCCCGGACACCACTGGTGTAGAGCCAGGGACGATCGGTGTCCTCGACAGCCGTCAAGTCGGCGTTCTTGCGGTACGTTTCTAACTGCCTGTCCTGTTCCAAGCGGAAGGGCACGGCGATGTCTTGTCGTCGGTGATCATTGGCCGGTCGGGGTGTCGCCAGCCAGAGGGTCCCGTTGTTGTCGCGTCGATCGCCAGGTGCGCCCAGGTTCAGCGCCACTTGCCGAACGGGTGTATTGGGCAGTTGCTTATAAAAGAGTCCCCAGTTCTCCTGTTTCTGCGTCGGCACGAGGGCAATCGTGGTCTGGAACGCATAGGAGCACGTACAAGAGGCATCGCCGGGTGGCATCAAAAGCAGGCCAGCGGCTGCGATGGCATTCACGTGGCATCCCGCCCGAACACCCCCGATGTCCTGCACGCCGCCATCACCGGTCAAGTCGTAGAGCCCCAGGTTACCCGAGCGGAACATCAAGAGATTCGGACAGCCCGACACGGAGCCACAGCCATAGGTGCGAGAGAAAGTCCAGGGCGTTTCCTTTCCCGTGAAGGGGTTTTGCCGCGTGCGCCGTTCGCCACTTCGCAGGTCGTAGGCGACCGGTTCGCCGTAGATCGTGTCCCCCACAATGACCGGAAACTTCTGCATTTCCGAAGCACGTGCGTAGAGACACTCTCCCGTGGCGGCATCGTAGGCGGACATTCTGCCGCCGCCGGTGGAGAGGACGATCCCGCCCGACAGCCACAACTCACTTCGACCGGAGATCCCCGTTTCGGTTTCCCAAGCGACGTCACCGCTCTCGGCGTCCAAAGCGATGAGTTTCCAGATGATCGGGATGGTCTGACCGCGGCGACGGGACTGCTCGATGACCTGGGGTGGGCTCTGGTCAATCAGGTACACGAAGCGATCATCCATCGCCAACGCATTGTTCCCGACGATGCCAGCCGCCTTGTAGGACCATTTCAATTGACCCTCTCGGTCAAGCAGGAAAACGGTGCTCCCTTCCCGGTCGTTGCCGGCGCTGCCCAGAAGGCAGGTGGCGTTGACGGCGAGATAGCTCCAGCGAGCATTCTGGTTGCCGTCCGGAAGTGCGCTCGGGGGAATTGCGTACGTTCGCACGGTCTGGCCTGTACGTCCCGCCAGCTGAAGGCACTCCTTGCCCACCGCCACAAAGACGCTGTCCGGATCGGCCACGACGTTGCTGCCCTTGCTGTTCACCGGAAAACGACCCGCACCGTCGATCTTCCGCCGCCAGAGTTCTCGGCCGTTATAAGCATCCACCGCGATGATGGCGTGCTGGCCAATCACATACATCCGGCCATCGACGCACAAGGGCGCGGGGCCCTTCCAATGACGCGCGACCATCTGCTCCGGCCCCGGCTCGCCGAACCAGAGTAGTCGCAACGGCAATCGCACGCGTTGATCCTGCGAAGAGCCACTACGCTGCGCGTTAGCATATTGGTGCGTCCAGTCGTCGGCGCCCGAAAGGGGGCTACGGGTGACACGTACGCTATCGCTGGCGACGACGATTTCGGAGCGGGCTACTTGGCCGGCGTCGAGCCAGGTTCGAAATGCGTCACGCAGTCCGTCGCCGTTGGCGGCGCAGCACATCACGCCGCCCGAAGGATGCAGCGAGCGGTATGCGATTTCGGCTGGCCAGGCGTTGGGCTTCGCCAAGATCGAAGGTGAAACAATCACAAGCTCCGCAAAGTATTCCGGACACGATACGTCCAACAGAGAGCCTTGGTGGACAACTACGCGCGGGCCGTAGAGACCGCGTTGGTCCAGCTGGCGACGGATGGTATCGACTCGCTCGGCATCCGGCTCGACGCAATGAATTGTCAGCTTGGAGCGATTGGCCAGTTCTGCCAACAGCGCGCTGTCGCCGGCGCCGAGCACGAGGCAGTAACCCTCGGTCTTCTTGGATTGCTCCAAAATCTGCCGGACACGCTCTGCCGTGGCAGCATCAAGTTGCTCAGCTCGCGCATCGTCCCGCTGCTCCTGCTGCACATGGACCAGGGGCTCTTCGTCCGTCGCGATGCCAAAGCAGGAGATTTCACCCGAGGTTGTGCTCGCCAGCAGACAGCCGTCGGCGACTGCCAGGCAACGGGCCTGCCCGTTCAGCTCAGCGTCCCAGAGGGATTGCCCGCTCGTGGAATCGATCGCCGCCACCGTTCCCTCGCCTCCGACGATCAGCGTGTTGCCGGCCAGAATCAAGGAATAGGCACGGCCGGTCTGCGTCTCCCACCGCAGGCAATCATCGGGACTTGTCCCTTCCTTCCAGGCAGAGAAACCGTAGGCGCTGACGTGGCCACTGCCCGCGGCGTATAGGATGTCATCGCGTACGATCGCCAAGAGTTTGCCCGGAAAATCGCGACGAATTTCGCCAGTCTCTGCGTCGAAGGCGACCATGCCATCGTTCGCATCCGGCTGATATTCACCGGTTTCAATATCAATGTCGCCGCCGACGTGCGCCCGCCAGTTGAACACAAGATCATCGGCGAGCATCGTCCAGGAACCACCCCAGCGGTCACCCCATGCGTCGGGGCGACTGCGGTAGTACAACAATCTTCCGGTTTGCCGGTCGAAGGCGGCGGGGGTGCTGCGTCCGGTGGGAATGAAGAGGCGCTGCTGCGACAAGGAAAGGCTACCCTGAGGCGACACGCCGGTGACAGCGCCCGACGGAGGATGAGGCTGTTGGATGTACTGAGTACCACAGGTGTCATTCTTCCATACGACTTGACCATCGGCAGCGCGCAGCGCATACACGAAGACTCCTTCGCTGGGCCACATACCCGCCGACAAGTAGACGATGCCGTCCCGTACGGCTACGCCACTACGGAGCGGCCAGCGCGAGATGACCCGACCATTGCCAATCATCTTTTCACCGGACGGACCGCCGCGAAAACGCCAGAGAAGCTTGCCACTGTCGGCCGCAAGGCAGTGAAGCCAACCATCATCGGAAGCGACGAACAGGTGGCCATCTTCATAGGCCGGAGCAAAGCGTACCGGTCCTTCGGTGAAATACTCCCAAGCTGTCAGACCTGTCTTGCGATTGAGTGCATAGACTTTGTGGTCGGCGGACGAGCCAAAGAACACTTTTCCATCGCCCACGATGACCTGGGGCGCGTAGTCAAAAGTCGTTCGATTGAGTTCGCGCCCGGTTCCGGCCAGGCTGGCTGCGGCGCGTGGCGCGGTGAGTAGGTCCAATGTTTGTAGAGCGGAGTGGGAATCTGCTCCTTGGTCACGCCGCTGCGTGACAGGTCGTGCTGATACGTGGGCCAGTTCGCGGCAGAAGAGGTCAACGGTAGAAAAGATCCCACCAAAGTAGCAATGGTGAGCCACAGCCAAGACTGCGTGCCATTCATCGAATGCCTCCTCCTGCAGTTGCACAACGTGGTCGACCCACGCGGTTGGGCGAATTCTGAAGTCCAAGGCAGCGTAAGCCATCCCCCGTGACGATTCAAGAGACGCTATCTTCGTGTTCACCAACTTGGCTGGTGGCATTGAGATCGTCGCGACTCATGTGTCGCCGTGCGCTCGGTCAGGTGCCATCGATTCGATGGACGGGCGCAGAAGAAGCACAATAGGATCACTCGCCTGCCACCGTGGTTGGCTCGTAAGGCCACCGAAACGAACTCACGTTTCCCTCTCCCAGGCTTGCGGCCTGTGACGGTCGTACGACATGGGAGGGCTTACGGTACCAGTTGAATTGCGTGCACGCATTCTATGGTTTTCAGCGAAGGGGGCTGTGAGGACGATTCTACGGTACAGTGCCACCTCTCCTGCTCCCGTTTTCTCGGGTTGCGATTCGACAGGACGAATCTGAATGTCCGCTTCGGTCTGTTTATTCCCGGCTTTTCGCCCGGCTTCGTGGAGAGCGGGTCGATCGAATCGTCCTCGCCAACGGATGGGGATTGTCGCCGGATACCTTGGCTGGGGGGTGCTGGCGCTGCTGGCGGCCGGTTGTCGCAGTCCTCGGCCGATCCAGACTGCGGACTACGCCGACGTTGTCCACCCAGTGGCATACTCGGTTGGCGGCTCGCACGGTGTGGTGGATTCTGTTCCGCCATTGGCTCCGGATTGGTCGGGTCCGCACGCGGTCGACGAATACATCGCCTACGCGTTATCTCAGAACCCGGACATCGAGATTGCTCGAAAACAGGTGGATGCGGCAGCCTATCGCGTGCCGCAAGCCGCCAGCCTCCGAGATCCGACCTTCGGCGTGACGGCGTTTGCGGCGCCGGTCCAAACCGCCGCCGGCGAACAGGAAGTATCCGTGACAGCCAGTCAGCATCTGCCGTGGCCTGGCAAGTTGAGCACACAGGCCGCCGTCGCGGAAGCCGACACGAACGTTGCACGAGCGCGGCTTGCCGCGGTCCAGCTGGATGTCATCGAACAGGTGAAGCGTGCTTACTACGAGTTGTATTTCATCCAGAACGCAATTCGAGTTGTCGAAGATAATCGGCAACTTCTGCTGGACTTCGTGCGCATCGCAGACAGCAAATACCTGACCGGAACTGCGAGCCAGCAGGATGTGTTGCGTGCCCAAGTCGAAGCTGCCAATCTCGAGAATCAGCGAGTTCGTCTGCAGCAACAACTTGATAGCTCGCAAGCGAAACTCGCACGATTGTTACACGTTTCACCCGAAACGCCCGTACGTGCCTGGGAGCAGCCCCCGCAACAACACATTCCGCAGGATCTGGAACGTCTTTACCGGCAAGCTATCGCGCGGCAGCCCGAGTTACATGCCCAATTGTCAGCCGTGCAACGAGATCACTGTAACGTGGATCTGGCGAGACTCGAGTACCTGCCTGACTTGACCGCGGGCGTGACGTGGATTGGGACATCATCGGCGGGCCTGAGTCCCGTGGCGAATGGAGAGGATCCACTGCTGCTGGGCTTCTCCGTCAATGTTCCGATTTATCACAAGCGTTTGGAAGCCGGTGTGCGTGAGGCAGAATCGCGCGCAGTAGCGAGCGCACGCCAATATGATTCGTTGCGCGACCGCACAACCGAATCCGTCAAAGATCTGTACGCCCAGGCGACCAGCCAATACCAACTTGTGGAACTGTTTCGGGAAGAGATCATTCCCAAGTCGGAGCAGACCTTGGAGGTGTCCCAGGCAGCTTATCAGGTCGGCGATGTGGATTTCCTACAACTGATTGACAACTGGCAACAGCTGCTGCGTTTCCGCGTGGCTCATTACCGCTTGGAATCGCAGCTGCAGCAGACGCTCGCCACGCTCGAGAAAGTCGTGGGCGGCTCGATCGAGACGTCCCTGCCCGTCATGGATCGGCTACCGCCTCCCACACCGTCTGCAGAGGAAGGTCCGGCGAGCACAAAACAAGAGGCGCGCGATCTGCCGCCCGCTCCCACGATGTAATCGCAACCTCCCTCCGGCCGTTGCCCCTTCGGACCTCCGGCAACCATTGGCAAGATGACCATCCGGCTTCGAAGATGAACATGAACAGAAACAAGCCCTCCTCTGCGTGGATGCTGATCGGCATCATCCTCCTGGTTTCGTCGTCCGGATGTGCTGCGGCCTACCACGATTACCGCGACGGCTGTATTCCTTATCGATACTGCCCTTCTCCTCCGCTGCCGCACGTCTTCTACGGGGGGTGTCACTGTCCCACTTCGGCCGCGTCCAGGAATGTTTCGCAGGATGAACCGCTCGTGGTTGACGATTCCGCCCGGCTTGGTAAGAATTCCACCGCCGGAAGATCAGGTAGACTATAGTAATCGGGAATAATCGGGCCGGCGTCGTCGGACAGGAATGCCAGGCTTTGTCTCAGAAGGCTCCCTCCCTGTCAGGGAAGTGCGAAGGGCAGGTCGTGCCGCTTGACGATTCAGCCTCCCCGCGAAGGCCAAAAAAATCTGAGACATAGCCCTGTCTCGAACCGCATGTGTCGATCGACGCCGCGGCGACATCACCCCAAATGAATGAATCGGGGATGGATCTGTTGACCTCCTCCACCACCAAGGCGTTGTTGTGGCTTCTGATCGCCGTGCTGCCCCTGCAAGGGTTGCCCGCGCAATCATGTGGCTGCGCGAGCCAACCGGATTCGCTAGTTCTGCGCAGACGCTGCGACCGCCGGGGCGGGAGGATGCTGCTGTTGTGGTCAACCGCCGTCTGATCCCGTGGAGCCGACTGCCGAACGTCCTGCCTGTTGCCAGACGGACAAGGTGGTTAGCCAACAACGGACCGGATGTTGCTGCGGGGCCGACTGCCACTGCCTGCGGGACGATTCGATTCCCTTTCGCGAGCAGCAACCCCAAGACCATTCCGAACAGGGCAACTTGCTGGCGATCGTTCCGCAAGTTGTCTACTTCTTCGAACGCGGCGATGGTGCGCCACGAAACAGCGAAAGTCGAATGCGGACTTTCCTTTCCGGCGCCGATCGCTGTGTCTTGCTCTGTCGTTATCGACTCTAGAATCCGCACATAACAGGAAGCGTGCGCACGCGGTGAGCCGTTGGGTGCTAGGCCAACGAGGTCATTTGCGGAAGGCAATGCAGGGCGAAGACGGCATTCGGCAGAGGCTGCTCGGTCGGATACGCTCCCAGTCCTGCGGCTCGTGGCCCCCCCTGTTCTTCGCTGGGACAAAACACCATAGGCGGCTTCCAAACCGGGAAGGTAAGGCTTCTGCGGAGCCACAGCCGCGGCAGAACCCAACTCGGCAGAACCCTCACCGTCCCCAATGACGGTTTTGAGATGGCGTCTCGTGAAGTACGTGTCGGAACACGTCGCGGCTGGCACGGGCACTCGCGTGTGTCGGCTGATGTGCATGTCGCTGACCATGGGGCTCCAACAGTTCACGCGGATCACAGGAGAACCGCACGCAATCGCGTTCCGAACGAAATGTGCCGAACGAAATGAGGTGTGCTGGGCGAGATTGTGAGCCAGATTCGATCGCACACGCAAGAGATACTCAGAACACAGGAAATTGATGCGATGGCCGAGCCGCAAAACAAATCCGATGATCTATCCGTGGAGATGAAGCCCGAGACACCGTCAACGACGACTGCTTGTGAAACGGGCAGGGCGGCGGGCAGTGTGTCGATTCGATCGTGGCTGCGGCCTTTTGGGCCGCCCTTGGCCTTTCTGGCGGCTGGTGCGTTGCTGATCGTCGGCCTGGGGGTTGCGCAGCGGATCGGTTGGATCTCAGTGGAAAATCGCCAGATGGAAGGAGTGACGCGCACGTTCGAACGGCGGGGACGACGTTCGCTACATTTGCCCGATGATGTGCACGCCACCGCGAATGGCGCCCGGCCGTTGTCCGGTATGCGGTATGGAATTGGTCGCGGCGACCTCCGGCAACCTCGAATCGGACGGACGGTCGGTCCAGATCGACGCGGTGGCACGGCGCATCGCAAATATAAGCACCGTGGCTGTCAAGGCCGAACCGCTACGGCGCAAGATTCGGGCGGTCGGACAGCTGCGCTACAACGAAGGAACGCTCAAGACAATTGCGGCCTACGTCGACGGTCGATTGGATCGACTTTACGCCGACTATACGGGCGTTGTCGTGAAGCAGGGCGATCATCTGGCCTTAGTTTACGCTCCGCAATTGTATTCCGCGCAGGTCGAACTGCTGGTGGCGGGGCGCGCTCGGCAACAGGACCGGTCGGTCGCGTTGGTGGCGGGATCCGTTTCCGGTCCCAACCTCTATGAGAGTGCACGGCAGCGATTGATGGAATTTGGGATGACGCGCGCGCAGATCGAGGAACTTGAAAAGACCGGTGAAGCCAACAGTCGCATGCATCTTTCGGCGCCGATCAGCGGCACGGTGATTGAGAAACTCGCGGTCGAAGGCCAATATCTCAAGACGGGGCAGGCAATCTACCGTTTGGCCGATCTTTCGACGGTCTGGTTAATGCTGGAGATGTTCCCCGAGGATGCCGCGGCGGTCCGGTACGGCCAGATCGTCGAAGCGGAAGTCGACTCTCTGCCCGGCCAAAAAGTCACCGGGCGAGTGGCATTCGTCGACCCGGAAGTCGATCCACAGACTCGCACCGTTGGGGTGCGTGTGGTGGTAGCCAACGAAGACGGAAAATGGCGTGTCGGGGACTACGCAAAAGCGACGGTCACCGTCCGATTGGACCGTCTTGGGCGTCCGCAGGCCGAGGTCTTTGACCCGGAATTGGCCGACAAGTGGATTAGCCCTCGGCATCCGCACGTGATCGAGTCGGCGCCCGGCAAGTGCCGACTCTGCGGCGTTGATCTGGTGCCGGCCACTCGCTTTGGCTACGCCCGCCAACCTGTCACGGAAGACCAAGCACTGATCGTTCCCCGCAGTGCGGTGCTGATGGCGGGGAAACACAGCGTGCTTTACGTGGAAACCGAACCGGGGCGGTTCGAGATTCGGCGGGTGGTGCTCGGTCCTTATTCGGAGGACGGTATCGCGATTCTCAAGGGCGTTGAAGAAGGGGAGCAGGTTGCGGTCTCCGGGAACTTCCTGATTGACTCACAGATGCAACTTGCCGGAAACCCGTCCCTCATTGATCCGACGAAGATACAAGATCCCAACGAAACGGAAGAGATCCCCTCCGCCGAAGTCCGAGAAGCGTTATCTGCCCTGACGGAAGAGGACCGGGCCCTGGCCATTCGTCAGAAGATCTGTCCGGTGAGTGGCATGCCCCTCGGCTCGATGGGGCCGCCTCCCAAAGTGGATGTCGGCGGGACGGCGGTACTGATCTGCTGTGAAGGTTGTCGTGCCGTTCTGCTGGCGGACCCGGATAAGTATCTGGCCAAGCTGGCGACAAGTTCGGGGGAGGACAGTGCGAGGACGGAAGGGCCGGCGAGCGACTCGCAACGAAGCCATTCACCGACCATGGAGGGTCCTGCGGACGATTCGAAGAACACAAAGGAACCGATCGTCGAGGCGACGGAGGTGGACCCATGATCAAGTCGTTCCTCGACTTCTTCATCCGCGAGCGTTTGCTCGTTGCGATCATGGTCGTCGTGGTCGTGGCCTACGGATGGTATGCGACGAAACAGGTTCCGATGGATGCGATTCCGAATGTGGGCGAGAACCAGGTGATCGTGTTGACGGAATGGAAAGGCCGATCGCCCAAGGACGTGGAAGACCAGATCACCTACCCGCTCTCGGTGGCCCTCCAGGCGGTTCCAGACGCGAAGAGTGTACGCGGGAAGAGCATGTTCGGTTTCAGTTTCGTGCAGGTGACATTTGGGGATCGCGTGGATCTCTACTGGGCTCGATCTCGGGTCGCGGAGCAACTGACGTCGGTCGCGGCGAGATTGCCGGATGATGTCGTTCCGATATTAGCGCCGGATGCCACGGCGCTTGGTCAGATCTATTACTACGTGCTGCAGCCTCCGGCGGGTATGGATCTGGCGGAGTTGCGTTCGAAGCAGGATTTCTTCGTTAAGTATGCGCTGCAGTCGGTCGAAGGGGTCGCCGAGGTCGCATCCATCGGCGGCTATGAGCTGCAGTACCAGGTCGAAGTGGATCCCGACGAGCTTCGGTATCACAAAGTATCCCTGAATGCCGTGGTGGAGGCGGTTGAGTCGTCCAATATCGATGTAGGGGCCAAGACGGTCGAAGCGGGCGGCATGGAGTTTCTGGTGCGCGGCAAGGGGTTTATCGGTTCCGGAAGAACGCTGTCCGAAACGATCGAACAGATCGAAAGCACGGTCATTCTGACGCGCGATGGAATTCCCGTGCGAGTGCGCGATGTCGCTCGCGTCCAGACCGGTCCGGCCTTCCGCCGTGGAGCGTTGGATTTCAACGGCCAGGAGGCGGTTGGGGGTGTCGTGGTGATGCGATATGGCGCGAATCCGCGCGAAGTGATTCAACGCGTCAAAGCCAAAATCGCGTCTCTGGAAGAAGAACTGGATGGGATCGTAATTCATGGTGTGTACGATCGGACGTTGCTGATCGAAGAAACGGTGGCCACACTGACGGAAGCACTGGGACAAGAGACGTTGATCACGATTGTGGTTATGGTGTTGTTTCTGTTGCACCTGCGGGCGAGTGTCGTCATCGCGATTACTTTGCCGATGGCCGTGCTGATGTCGTTCATCGCGATGAAAGTCTTCGGTGTAGATGCCAATATTATGTCGCTCGCCGGAATCGCCATTGCCATCGGCACGATGGTCGATATGGGGATTATCGTTCTGGAGAACATCTATGGTGGCCTGTCCGAATGGGAGGCGAACGGATCGCGCGGTGGCCGCGAGCAGCGGTTGGTGGTAATTCGCGAGGCGGCGGCGGAAGTGGTGCCGGCCGTGATCACGGCGGTGAGTACCACGATCGTGAGCTTCTTGCCGGTGTTCTTCCTGACGGGGCGCGACCATCGGTTGTTCACGCCGTTGGCTTGGACGAAGACTTTCGCCCTGGCCGCTAGTTTGATCGTTGCGGTGACCGTCGTGCCGATGCTCTGCCGTGTGTTTCTACGGTCGACGCGAATGCCTCGCTGGATGGGATTTGCCTCCGGCGCCGGCACGGCGGCCCTGGTGGCCGGCCTCTGTTATTTCGTCTGGCGGCCACAGATTGAGCAGTGGATTGCGCTGCCCGTCCCGGTGTTCACCGGGCTGGTGGCCGCCGTCGGTTTTCTGGCGGGGTGGTGGATCACACGCGAAAGGATTCGTCCCATTGAGCAGAACCCGGTCAGCCGCTTTGTCTTGTTTCTCTATGCCGGGCGGCTGCGCCTCGCTCTGAATCATAAGCTGGCCATGTTGTCGATCCCTGCCATGATCTTTGTGCTGGGGTTGGGAGCCTGGATCGGTTTGCCGGCGGTCTTGCGCCCGGTGGAGCACGTTTTCGCCGCTCTTGGGGCCGAGCTGAACGACGTACCGGGGTACGTTCGCGCCAAACATGCCTTCACCGGATTGAAGACGGATGACTGGATCGCGCTGGATGAAGGGAGCTGGTTCTACATGCCAAGCCTCTATCCGGCGGCCAGTTTCTCGCAAGCCATGCAGGTACTGCAAACGCAGGATGCGATGATGCTGCAGATTCCCGAGGTCCAGGATGTGCTGGGGAAAATCGGACGCGTTGAATCGGCACTCGACCCGGCACCCGCTGCGATGATCGAAACGTATGTGATGCTCAAGTCGCCCAAACAATGGCGGCCCGGGATGACGCGACAAAAGATCTGGGACCAGATCAATCGAGTGGCCACAATGCCGGGAATCACGCCGGCTGCACCGCTGCAGCCGATCGAAGGACGCGTGGTCATGCTGCAAAGCGGTATCAAGGCATCCATGGCCGTGCGGATCTACGGCGATAGCCTTGCCGGGCTTGGTGAGGCATCGCTGGCCGTGGCCCAACATCTCCGCCAACAGCCCGTCGTGAACCGGGAAACGGTCAATCCCGACATTGTGATGGGCAAACCCTACTACGAGTTCGAGGTGGATCGCGAGGAGGCTGCTCGGTACGGTATGTCCACCATGATGGTTAACCAGATTGTGTCCGCCGGACTGGGGGGCGTCGATGTGACAACCACCGTGGAAGGGCGTGAACGCTATCCGATTCAAATCCGCTATCAACGCAACGTGCGCGAGCGACTGCACGAGCTAGAACGTATCCCGGTCGTGACGCCGACCGGTGAGGTTGTTCCGCTGAATCGGCTCGCCAATGTCAGTTCAACGTGGGGACCAGGTGCGATCCAAAGCGAAGATGCTCGACTGGTGGCACACGTCGCCTTTACTCCCTCCGGAATCGTGGGAGATCTGGAAACCGTGGAGGCCGTCATGCGGTCACTCCGAGCAGCGCGGCAGCGCGGCGAAGTGCAGTTTCCCGAGGGCAGTTTCGAACTGCAGGCCGTGGGCTCGTTTCAAAACCAACTCGAAGCGAATCGCCGACTCCTGTGGATCGTGCCCACGGTGATCCTGATCAACCTGCTGCTGCACTACTTGCATTTTCGCAATCTACCCATTTCGCTTGTGGTCTTCTCCGGCATTCCCTTCGCGGCAGCCGGGGGCATGATCACCGTAGCGATGGTTGGCGTTGAGATGAATACCGCTATGTGGGTTGGATTCATCGCGCTGTTTGGTCTGGCCGCCGATGACGGAATCGTCATGGCCACCTACATGCGCGACACGCTGCATCGCTCTACTCTCCGTAACGTTCAGGATGTGCGGCAAGCAATCTATGAGGCCGGGCTGAAACGGATCCGGCCTTGCACGATGACCACGGTCACCACGCTGATGGCACTGTTGCCGGTGCTGATGTCCACCGGTCGAGGTGCGGATGTCGCCCGCGCAATGGCCTTGCCGGTTTTCGGGGGCATGCTGATCGAGCCGTTCACAACGTTCATTGTGCCGACGGTCTATTGCGCGTACGTGGAATTCAAAATGTGCGCCGGTTGGCAGGATGAATATTGGAAGGACGTCGATGTCGGTCATTCCGTCCCAGGCCCGCTTACGCCATCACCACCGCTGTCATAGAGGCGCTCGGCACACACCAGGCCCAGAATAGCAGAGTGACCCCAGAACAGCGAACAGCACGCTGGGTTCAAGTAGGGTGGCCCCAGAATAGTGAACAGTAGGGTGGGCTCAGCTCGCGGAGCGAGCGCAAGCCCACCATCGGCTGTGCTGCGCAAATCCCCAGCGGTTTGCCCGGGGCAACGGTTGGCGGGCTTGTGCTTCGCTGCGCACGTACCATGGTCGTTGGATTGTGCTGACAATCCCCCGCACGAGCTTGCGCAGGATCCTGGCACAACCATGTTGCGTGGTCGCAGGATCTGTTGCGCCTCGCCAAGCCCACCAACCCTATCGCCGGATCACGATACCCATCGCTTCCTCGATGTCCGTCCACGAAGTCGGGGATGGTGGTGGTGGCGTTCCACTGCACGGGCGAATTGCGGTCCTGTGCGGTGGCAATGAAATCTGAGCGAGTGGGTGGTCGTTATCAAGATCTGGCCTACGATAGATGTTCCTGATCGCCGCGTAGGGGATTCCCTTCGGGGTAACTAACGGGAGCTCGAAAGACCTCGGCTTCGCGTTGCTCGGCGAGTTTCATTACCAGCACAGACTTGCATCGGAATCAGACCACTTCGAACGGAGCACGGAAATGTCGAATTCGCCGATCACCGGTCACAAGCTTCTCAGTGACTTTGACTTGCATGGCCTGTCTCTGCCGAACCGCGTTGTGATGGCACCGATGACGCGTGCGCGAGCGGGAAAGAGTCGGGTTCCGAACGCAATGATGGCGGAGTACTATTCGCAGCGATCATCCGCGGGGTTGATCCTCACGGAAGCGACAACGATCTCCGAGCAGGCCAACGGATGGAACGAATCGGCGGGGATTTACACTGACGAAATGACCGAAGGATGGATGTCAGTCGTCGACGCAGTCCACGGTGGCGGAGGACGAATCTACTTGCAGTTATGGCACTGTGGCCGTGCGTCTCACAGCGATTTTCACGAGGGGAAACCCGCCGTTGCGCCTTCGGCGATTGCGATCAACGCCGAGTACATCCACACGCCGAAGGGGAAGAAACCGCATGAGACGCCGCGGGCGCTCGAAACGGCGGATCTCCCACAAATTGTCGAAGATTACCGTGCGGCCGCAATCCGCGCGCGGTCCGCTGGTTTTGATGGTGTCGAAATCCATTCGGCCAACGGCTATCTGCTGGACACATTTCTGCAGTCGAAGACGAATCAGCGGCAGGACGAGTACGGTGGTAGTGTGGAGAATCGATACCGGCTGCTGGGGGAAGTCGTTCAGGCCGTCGTCGACGTGTGGTCCAAGGACCGCGTGGGTGTGCGAATCTCGCCAAACGGCGCCTTCAATGACATGGGTTCGCCCGACTATCGGGAGCAGTTCACCTACGTTGCCCAGCAACTCAACCGTCTGAGCGTGGGCTATTTGCACGTGATGGACGGGCTCGGCTTCGGTTTTCACGAACTGGGCGATCCAATGACACTGGTGGAATTCCGCCAAGTCTTCGATGGCCCGCTGATGGGAAACTGCGGTTACACGCAAGAGACGGCGGAGGAAGCAATTGCCTCGGGGAGAGCGGATTTGATCTCGTTTGGTCGACCGTTCATCAGCAACCCCGATTTGGTCGAACGCTTTTCTCAAGGATGGCCACTGGCTGCCGAAGCCCGGATGTCGGCGTGGTACAGTCCGACGGGCGCGAAGGGATATACCGATTTCCCCGTGCACCAGGCGTGAGTTGGTGGCTTTGTCCGCGAATCCGGCCGCGAGTGGCGCAAGCCCGCTGCCGTGTCGCGGCTTCAACGAAGAAGCACGTACAGCACAACCAGCGTACCGAACAGCAGCAGACTCAGCAGCTTGTAGTTACCGATCCCTTTCCAACCGGGGCTCCGCAGAGCATCCATCGGATGTGGCCAGACGAGGGCGGACTGATCTGCTGTCAACTCGTCGGGTCTGAGCCATGACACGAGCGCGTGGAACCCGAGGCAGAACATGCAGAGCCAAAAGGAGGCGACCATCCAGTGCATCTCGATGATTGTCGTCGCCAGCGGTCCGCCGCCGAGCAGACGGATCAAGCCATCGTGCAGCCAGCGAAGCTTCTCCATCGATTCGGTGCCCGACAAGTTGACGATAAAAGCGAACAGTCCCACCAGAAAGCCACCTATCAGTGTGGCAATGGATCCGGTGCTCGAAGCCCCGCGCCAGAAGATCCCGAGCAAGAAGGTTGCGGTGATCGGTGGAGCGATGTAGCAGATCATCGTGGCCATCATCCCGAAAATCGATTCAAACTGAGAGATGAACGGAGACCAGGCGATCGCGACAAACATTCCGACGATCGTCACGCACCGGCCCACGACCACCAGCCGATGTTCCGACATGTTGGGGACCCACCGCTGAAATAGGTCGTACGAAAAAAGCGTCGCGACGGAATTCAACGCGCCGGAAACCGTGCTCATCGCAGCGGCCAGCAGAGCGGCGGCAACCACGCCCCGCAGTCCCGTGGGCATCAGATGCTCGATCATAAAGGAATAGGCGTCCTGGGATTCCGGAGGCGATGAATCTCCGAAGGCGCCCTGTTGCACGAGCACGTAGCACATCAGGCCCGGTAGCACGAGGATGAACACCGGTAGAATCTTGATGAATCCAGCGAAGAGCGCTCCCGTCCGCGCATGGTCCTCGCTTTTTGCTCCCAGAACACGTTGCACGATCGTCTGATCGGTACACCAGTACCAGATTCCAATCACCGGGTAACCCAGGAACACGCCGTACCACGGCAACCCGCCAGGTTCTGTCGAGCTGCGCAGCATTGTCAACTTGACCAATTCGTCGTTTGACTGCAGCGTTTCACGGATGCCACTCCAGCCGCCAGCTTCCGTCAGTGCGATTACGGTTACACAAATTGCGCCGACCAACAGCACGATCGTCTGAATTGCCTCCGTGGTGACCACGGCAATCAGTCCGCCGATGGCCGTGTAGAGCCCGGTCATGCCGGCGATCGCCATGATCGTTACCAGGAGGTATTTTTCGGGGATCCCCAGCAGTCCGTGCATCACGATCGCTGCGGTATAGAGCGTGAACCCAATGTGGATGAAGATGGCGGATACAATCGAGACAAACGCCAGCCAGTCTCGGCTTGCGCGACTGTACCGTCGTTCGAGAAAGTCGGGTAACGTCGCAACGCGACTGCGAACGTAAAACGGTGCGAAGAAGAGGGCCAGCAGTATCAGGGTAAATCCGGCCATCAGTTCGAAGTTTCCAAACGCCAGTCCGTTTTGATATCCCTCTTGGGCCAGGGCGACGAGGTGAAGTGTGGAGATGTTCGTCGAGAACAGCGCGAGGCCAATGATGGGCCAAGTGAGCGTTCCACCGGCGAGGAAGTAGTCTTTGCTCTCCCCGCCGCGGCGACGGTGTCGCAGACCGACCCAGCAGCCGAATGTGACAATTCCCACCAGGTAGACGATGATGACGGCGATGTCGACAGGCCCGATGGCTGGCTTCATAGTCCCGGTTCTTATCTGGTACGTGCGCCTTCCGCGATGGCGCCAACGTAAGGGGAAGGAAGTGGCTGGAATCTAAGGAGTGTCTGCCCACGCAGCGTATCGGTTATAGCGTACTCATCGCATCGTCGGAATACTATCGGCGAGCCAGTGGATTCGCCGTGCAGCGGCCGGGAAGATCTGGCTGGTGCAGATGTGGGATGCCATGCGAGGGATCCATCGCCGCGGAAAATTCGTTGTCCGATCCGCGCGAGGGACCAAGTGCCGCGGCGGATCGGGTATAACGAGCATTGCTCGCAAGGGATGCCATCGACCGTTGGCGTGATCGCACGGTCTGGTGCATCATTCACCTGCGTTCTGGAATGTCGCGTAATGGAAAGGTGGCCGGTCCGATGAGTGGGAAGCAAGTTCTCCGTGCGGCTTTGTTGATGGGTGTGTCGTGTTGCGCAACGGGTGTTGCCCAGGAGCAGGCACAGGACAACGTTCCCCCACCCGGGTTTCGCGCTCTGTTCAACGGCAAAGATTTTACGGGTTGGAAGGTGCCGACGGGCGACAATGGACACTGGAAAGTCATCGACGGCGTGATCGATTACGACGCGCAGAGCGAGTCGACGGGCGATAAGAACTTGTGGCACACGGAAGACTTCCAGGATTTTGAGCTCCACGTGGATTGGCGAATCAAGGAGACGCCCTACGTGAACCCGCGGATTCCGTACATTTTGCCGGATGGAACGCACGCGCGAGATATCACCGGAAGCGAAATGCGGTTGGCTCTGCCGGATTCCGACAGCGGTGTGTTCTTGCGCGGCGCCGGTAAGAACCAAGTGAACATCTGGTGCTGGCCCATCGGTTCGGGCGAGTTCTACGGCTATCGAACGGATGCGTCGATGCCGGCGGAGGTTCGTGCGGGGGTCACTCCCCGTCATCAGGCGGACCGACCGGTTGGACAATGGAATCGGTTCGAAATCACGACTCGCGGCGACCGGGTCACGGTTGTCCTCAATGGCGTGAAAGTGATCGAACAGGCACAACTGCCGGGGATTGCGGAGAGTGGCCCGATTGCGCTGCAGCATCACGGAGCCATGCGAGACGGTCAGTGGACCGGTCCCCCCAGCCTGGTGCAGTTTAAGAATATCTTTATCCAAGAACTGAATTAGCGCGAGAAGTCCGTTCTCGCTCGTTCATCCGGCTCGGGAGGCTCTTCATGAAGACGCACGTACATCGCCGCCGTTTTCTGGGCTCCACCCTGGCGACGGGGGCGTTCACGATTGTTCCACGCCATGTGCTCGGCGGAGAAGGATATGTGGCTCCCAACGATAAGCTGAACCTGGCCCACATCGGGATGGGAACGCAAGGTTTTCGCGAACTCGGCGGTTTACTCGAGGATCCCGCCGTGCAGATCGTTGCCGTTTGCGATCCGAACAAGGACAGCAGCGATTATGTCGAGTGGGGCAAGAATGGCATTCGGAACTTGATTCGCCAGTATTTGAGCAATCCTTCGTGGCGCGAGAACGACCGTGGGTGCCCCGGAGGTCGTGACGTGGGACGCGAGGTCGTGGAGACTTACTACGCGAAGCAGCGGGAGACAGGGGAGTTTCAAGGCTGCAAAGCCTATGCGGATTTCCGCGAACTGCTGGAACAGGAACGGGATCTCGATGCGGTGAAAGTGATGACGCCCGATCATCTGCACGCTGCGGTCTCGATCGACGCCATGAACCGCGGCAAACACGTCCTGATGCATAAGCCGCTGGCCAACCGGCTTCGCGAAGGTCGGCTCGTGATCGAAGCGGCCCGCCAATCGAAAGTCGCGACGCATCTGTTGGCGTACGGCAGCGGTGCGGGCAACGGGCGGATTGTGCAGCAGATCCAAGCGGGAGTCATCGGACCGCTGCGAGAAGTGCACAACTGGACGAACCGGCCAGTATGGCCTCAGTACAGCGAGATTCCGAAAGATCGACCGCCGGTTCCGGAGGGATTCGATTGGGATCTATGGCTTGGTCCCGTGCCTCACCGACCGTATCATCCGCACTACACCCACACGGTCTTTCGTGGTTGGTATGACTTTGGTGGCGGTTCCATGGCCGATATGGGAATCTACAGTCTTTGGCCGGTATTCACCGGGCTGAATCTGCCGACGCCGCAGACCGCCGAGGCGACCGCGACGCACGCCTGTTCGATTGTGGATCTGGTGAGTCGCGTGACGACGAATGACTTCTCCTACCCAACAGCTTGTACGCTGCGGTTCCATTTCGCCGCGCACGATGCGCTGCCGCCCCTGGATCTATTCTGGTATGACGGTGGCATGCAACCTCGATTGCCCCAGGAAATCGAGCAACATGACCTCGAAATCGGCCGGGAAGGGATTCTCTTTGTCGGCGATGATGGCTTGATCCTGGCCGGTTTTCATGGGCAGGAACCGTGGTTGTTTGCCCACGGCAAGCGCGAACGACTGGTGATCCATGACGACGACGCTGAAGCCCGCGGTCGTTCGCGGCGTCATCACCCCTGGCTGAAGGCCTGCCAGGGTGGAGCGGCCTCGCCCGGTAGTTTTCTGAATGCGGCGGCCATCACCGACACGGTGAACCTGGGCACCGTTGCTCTGCGGGCTGGTCGAAAAGTAGAATTGGACAGTCCGAATCTGAGGATTGCCAATGTTCCGGAAGCCAACCGCTTCCTGAGTCGGGAGTATCGCGAGGGGTGGGAGCTGTGATGAGGCTCTCGCTTGACACCACGCTTGGAATGTCTAAAGAGGAAATCGACACAATGAAACGTACACGATTCACGATGGCACTGTGGTTGTGGGGACTGGGTTGCTGTTTGTATCCGCTCGCCATCCGGGCCGAGTCACCGGAAACGCTGCGCAAGTTATCCGAAGACGAAATCAGCAAGATTACCGAAGCGATGCCGAGCACTGCTGCGGTAACGCCGCAAGAAACTCGCAAAGTTCTGGTGTTCTGGCGCTGCGAAGGTTTCTTTCACAGTTCGATTCCTGTCGTGAATGCAGCGATGGAAATCATGGGGGAAAAGACCGGCGCGTTTGAGGTTACCGTCGTGACCGATGACTATTCCGTATTCACCAAGGAGTCATTGGAACAGTTCGATGTGGTTTGTCTGAACAACACGACGCACTTGAAGTTCGACCCGACCAAGAACCCCGATCGCTGCAACGCACTACTGGAATTTGTGCAGAGTGGCAAAGGCCTGATCGGGATCCATGCGGCCGCGGATAACTTCTACGAGTGGCCGGAGGGCATGGAAATGATGGGCAACAAGTTCACGGGGCACCCCTGGGGTAGTGGTGGCACGTGGGCGATCAAGATTGACAAGGCCGACCATCCGCTGATGGCACCGTTCCAGGGGAAGGGCTTTAAGATCAGCGACGAGATCTACCGTACCGATCCGCCGTTGTATTCTCGCGAAAGGCAGTTGGTGCTGATGAGTCTGGACATGAGCGATCCTGTTACCGGAAAGGTCGATGGCCTCAATCCAACCGATCAGGACACCGGGATCTCCTGGGTTCGCACGCTGGGTAAAGGCCGCGTCTTCTACTGCGGCTTGGGGCACAATGACGCCGTGTTGTGGAATCCCCCTGTGTTGGAACATCTGCTGTTAGGGATGCAATTCGCCGCTGGGGACCTTGAGGTTCCGACCACACCGGCGAAGCCGTAAGTTGGATTCTGGCCAGGCCGTTGGCTCGTTGCTGGAGTGCGCAGTTGCCTGTCACTCCAGCAGCGGTACGGCGGGAAGTAGACCGAATCAGTGGCTTGTATCAGGGGGGCCCGGTTCGGCGCCGATGATCTCTTCGCCGTCGTAGATGCCGGTGGTCTGCTGACCTGGTTCGACGACCAGGAAGTCCTCTGCCGGCCAATCACCATTCAGTAGGCTGCGAATCAGCTGCAAATTGCCTTCGACGGAGAGACATTCTTTGCCTTCCGCGACTGCTTTCTGTTGGAACAGCTTCGCGGCACCCAGATGAGCGGTCTCGGAAATTTCGATGAAGGCGACCTGGTTGTGTTCCGGCTCCAGACCCGCCGGATGCATTTGCTCCCAGATGTAACGAGCATTGTCTTCGCCGTACTTTTCCACCAGGGCGGCAAACGGGTCGCCGTACGCGATCTGGTTGTCACCGCATTCGGTTCGCAAGAAGTAATCGCCCCGCTCCAGATAACCGATCGACCCAAAAGGTCGGCTGGGATTGTCTCCAAAGTGCTGCTGAAAGCGTTCTTTGGATCCGAGTAGAATCGTGCAGCAATCATGGGCTCGCGGAAGAACGAGGCGTGTCTTGCGCGCTTGCAGCCCGACGGTCGCATTGCCACACAGGCCGTACAGCAACAGAATGGCGTCGTACTGCTTCGCGGATTGTTCCGTCGCATCAATGCGTTCCTGCAGTGCGGTGCGTAGTTTCTGAGGCCGCACGTGTTCTCCTAATTCGAAAAACTCCGGGTCGACAATGTGTGGCGAATGAGCGATTACCAAGCAGGCTTCCCGCAGAAAAACATTGCAGCAGATCAATTTCAGCAGCATGAAGACGGTCCCTGTGTCATGAGTCCGGTATGTTGGTGATGCGAGGTGCGTGGCGTGAATTCGCCAATCGGGAATCGGTCCGAATGAGTAGTCGGCACCTTCGAAGAACAATCCGCTCATTCCCGCGAAGTGGTTCCGGCGAACGGTTGGAGCAAGCCGAAGGGCCTTCGTGCTTCTGCGCATTCGGTGGAGCCCGGTCGAACAACGCATCGATGGCCGCGGCAATCGCAGGGAGGGTCCATCTGCGTGGCTGTTCGTATGTGCCGGCCTGGAATGCGACCACGAAATCTGATGAGTCGAAGTCGCCATCGCCGTTCCAGTCACCATCGGACCACGTGGACTTGAGCGGAAGCTCATCTTGATACTTGCCGGCTTGCATCACGAGGATGAAGTCTGTTGAGTTGAAAATCCCGTCCAAGTTGGCATCACCAGCTGACGCAAATGAGAATTCGTGAATATACGTCCTGTGATCCGCAGGATCCACAATCTTGTCGCCATTGAGATCGAGCGGGTTCCGATCTACGTCGAACTGGATTCTCATCATGCTATCCGATTCCGCTCGCAGATCGGCAAGGTCAATCGTCAGCAGGACGCCATCCGGATAGGTGGATCCTGGAAGAGCGATGAAGTCATCGTTGTCGAATCCGAAGGCAAATGAGTCTCCCGTTGCATCGATCAACCATTGGCCTGGCAGCGGCCCCGCCGCACGGCGCAACAGGCCGGGGTTCGTACCACCGCAACGCAGTATAGCCGTGCGCTTTGTGGGCGTCGAAAGGCCTACGGCATCCCCCCCGTTGATGGTAATAAGAGAAGCCCCTCACGAGTGGCACGACCGCCGTGTGGACCGTTGCAGTGCCAGCGGTGCTTGAGATGTCGGGGAAGTTGCAGAAGCACCGACTTCGTTCATCTTCCAGGCGTCTCGGACCTCGCCGTCATGAACGAGAGACGGGCACGACAACGGATTCCACGGTTCTCGCGACGATAAAGTGACCTCTCGAGCGAATGTGTAATTGGCCTCCCTGATCGGGCGTCACCTGATCAGGCACGTAGTATGTGAATGGGCCCTTTGAACGCGTTTTTGGGAGATCGTGTCGTGTTTATCGAGAGAAGCGTTTTCGTCTTTCCAATAAAGAAGGAATTGGACGCCGCGACACGTGTTCGAAAACGTTCCCGCGAGAGGATTTCCATGTTCGCTATGGAGCAGAAAACCGTGATCTGGGTTGTCATCGGCCTGAACAGCTTTGGAAACACGGTGGTCACAACGTACCAACGTCGAGAAACGGCGGAGGCCGACCTACGGTACAAGCGCAATGCCAACCCGGAGATTTTGTACCGGATGGTGAAAGTCGATTTCGACTAGATGGCATTTCATCGACCCATGCTCGAACGCCGAAGCTCCCGCGGGGCCATTTCTTGTGACGAACTCACGGCTCGACCGTCGGAAGCCTCGCCTTCCCGGTTTTGAAATACGCTGTGGCTCCGGTATCGGACGCGTTCCAGGATCAACGGACGCAAGCAAGTTGTTCGAAAGCAGCGTCTGAGGGGAAAAAAAGCCGGAAGCCGACGCAAAGTGGTCGGTTCCCGGCGGTTGCGAGTGGCATTGAGTTGTCACTCTTCGGCGGGTGGTCGCACCAGTAGGACGGTCCGCTTTTCGTACGTCAGTGGATCCTCACCGGGTTGAGAGACGGCGAGCTTGGCCTCTAGGAAGTCCAGCTTGGATATGATTCGCCCAACGCTTGGCAGCAAGGCCACCACCTCCTGGGCCACCTCCAATTGCTTGGGATCACCTTGTGCTCCCATCATGGCAATGAAGCCCGGCGCAAGCATTCCCACGCGGTTTAGCATCTGCGCGATTTGCCGAGTCTGGGCGGCGGTGTCCGTGTAGGCAATGCCGCTGACCGGGCCTGTGACCGACAGGCCGAAGCGTTGAAATGCTTCCGACTGTGCCATGGTCTCGCCCTGGCCCGCGCGCGTGTCCAAGACTTTCTGAACGGCCTGCGGGCTCGAGCCGACGATCATCCAGCCATCGTGGAATCCGATCACCGGTCGTGCGTTAAACATATTGAAGAACAGCGCGGAGATCTCCTCGAAGCCTTCGAGTTCTTCCACCGGTTGTCGGCGCAACTCCTGGGCCTTGGCCATCGGGTGTTCGGCCAAGCGGTCAAGACCGCGGTGCATGAGCTCTCGGATGCGGTCCGGATTCTGACAACGAAAGGCGTTCACGCTCTCCTGACCGCTTGCCCCATTCGGAGAACTGGCTGCCATGGAAATCGAGGCAAACTCGCCGCTGAACGATTGGAGAATGTCACGGTCGATGTGGAGGTCCCAGGATTCCTGAAGTTCCTCAAACCGTGACAGTCCTTCCCGCGCTTCGGGAAATTCCTCCGGCACCGTCTTCATGATCCAGTCGTGGACCGGATGGAGACTGATTCCCCGGTGTAACGAATACGAAAGCGATTCAGCCGGAACCCACGATGCCCAGTCCTCAAATGGCTGGCCGCTGGTGAGCACTTGGGACAGAACCCGATCCTCGGTATTCGGCAGTACGCGTCCGTACGCGGCGCTGCAGTTCTTGTTTCCTTCCGTGAATTCGACCGTAATCTCATAATCCATGATTGAGACTTCATGGAGGATGCGCTCCAGAAACTGCCGCGCGCGGTCGGCATTCTCGCCTTGCGCATTCTGCCGGATGAAGTCACCGAACTGCCGCAACTGCTGCATGTGGAGCTTCCCGTCGTAGAACACGATGGCATCCTCGGGGGTAGGCAGGTGCGACAATGCCTCCTCGACACGCGGATCGTCAAACTTGGATGGCCCCGTCTGGTCGATCAGCATTTCGAGGCTTCTGACGGCAAGATCCCGGGACGTCGCGATCAAGATCGTATCGTGCCAGCGGGCAATTGTCGGGGAGATAGGGGCTCTAGGCGGAAGACGCAGACTCGTTACTTTGGCGCCGCGCTGCTCGCTGCTCTCGACCCAGACCTGCCGATCTGAGAATTGCTCCGCCTTTTGAAAGAGATTCGTCAAGCCCTGCTCCAAACCCGCAGCACCGTCTGTTGTCAATTGCAGCAGCAGCAGGTGATCGGACGAGGGAACTCGTTGTTTTTGTGCGTACGCGATCTGCTGACAGGCAAGCACCGCTTGCAGGTCAATCGGGCTGACGGCGTCACGCAATTCTTGGACAATCGCCTCGGCCTTTGCCAAGTCATCTGGCTCGAGACGTTTGGTGACGATGTTCACCGCTTGTTCGACGATTTTCGTATCTTTGATCGTTTCCAGGACTTCTTCGTAATACGCTCCCTGATAGTCTCGTTCCGGGTTGTGACGCCCGTAAACGGCCATGAATACATCGGTGGGAATTGCCCGTCGGAGGTCGACGTCGGACGGGGAATCAGCCCCCCGGGCGTATGGTCCCGACTGTGCCATGATGGCGACTGCGAGACAAGTTCCAAGCCAGCCGTACTTCATTATGATCCCTTTCGTGTTGAAGAATGGTTCGATCGTTCGTCGCATCGCTGACACAATTCCGACGATTCATCAGCCGTTGGGTGTCAGCCCACGGGCATTGGCGGACTTTCAAGGAATCGAACGCGCGTGAGTTGGTTTTGCGCGGATGTTCTCTTCGCCAGCTGCAAGGAAGCGGACAGGCACCTCGTGAGTCACATTTGCTTTGGATTTCACGCGTGTGTGCTCAGAGCCAGGCCCTCGTTGTGATGTTCTCGTACTACCTCGTGCGTCATCGGGGCGAACTTGAAAGGCAACTTCGAGTGCTCAAGTGTCGAAACGTCGGTCGGCTGCCCGGGCCCCGGGTGGCAAGATCATCGAGGCTTCGAGTCGTATTCCATGTTGTGTTCTCGGATTATGGGGAGTTTTCTTCCGAACATCTACTGTTATTCGATGGCCGTCGGGCGATCTTGGACATGGAGGAGGCAACTCCGCGGTGGAGAGTTCGGCTGGCTTCTGAGGCGATGGGTGGATCTTGCTTTGCCGGCCCCGGTCAGGCAGAATCCCGTTCAGTGAGCTAGTGACAATGCCAAGTTGGACAGGACCACGGCGCCGATGCCTGTTTTCGGATTTCTACTATTGTGGGCGATCCTCGTTCTCATCAATCTTGGATTGGCCCTTTCGGCCTGTTCACCGGAGAAGTCGAGATGACCCCACGCGACGTCATGCATACGACTTAACCGTGCTCGTGGGGCGTGTCTCCGCCGGTCTGTGGTTCTTGTCCGCGCTGGTGATCGGTCTTTCGTACGTGATCGGCGGACACGGGGCCCGGGAGACGCCTTCCTGTTGCTGCTGTTGCCGATTGGCATGTGGGTTCCGATCGCGATCGTCGCCTTGGGGCTGTCTCTGGTGCTTTACGTGCGATTGCGCGATTTCCGCATGTTGGCCTGTTGGGCTGCATCGGCCGCCTCCGTGCTGACTCCGCTCGTCTGGCTGGTCATCCAGACGCCGTCCTGAAAACCCTCACTGTATGGAAGGGAGTTCGGATGTTCCGTTTATGGTTTACGCTACATCCTGCTGGCAGGTCGTGTTGCCTGCCGCTGACGTTCCTTGGGCTGTTGACGCTCATACCCCAGTTTGCCTTCGCGCAGAGCGGCGTTGCGCAGATCAGCTTGCCGAATGCGAAACGCGTGCCGACGATGCAGGTAATTCCTTTGCCGGCGGATCGCGCGTCGATTCGTTGCGAAGATCGCGAACTCACCTGCTACGTGTTTGATGCAACCGGTCGTCGGCCATTCCTGTTCCCGGTTATTGGTCCTTCCGGGCGTTCGTTGACACGGATGGGCCATCCGCATGATCCGCAATCGCACAGCCATCACAACTCGGTTTGGATTTCGCACCAGGATGTCAACGGAGAAGATTTCTGGTCCGATCAACAGTCCGGGATCATCCGGCACCATCGGATTCTGCGTTATGAAGATGGTGAAGAACAGGCGCGCATTGTTGCCGAGAATCACTGGTTGGGGCGCCAAAACCGAACGCACCTGAGGGAGCGTCGAAGTATTCACTTGGAGCGAATGGCGGATGGCGAGTTGCTCTATATTCTGGATGTTCAACTGCGAGCGGATACGAGCCCTGTCGTGCTGGGGACGACTGCGTTCGGAATGATTGGAGTGCGGATGGCGAAAACGATCGGCATCCACGACGGAGGCGGCACCATTCGGAATTCCGAAGGACAAGTGGATGAGCAAGGTCCGAATGGGTGTTTTCGAAAACGCGCCCGCTGGTGTGACTATTCGGGACCGATCGCGGCGGGCGTTGTCGAAGGAATCACATTGATGGATCATCCACAGAACCCCAATCATCCCACTTGTTTTCACGTGCGTGCGGATGGTTGGATGGGAGCTTCCCTGACGTACGAATCACCGCACACGATCGCACCAGATGACGTGTTGCGTCTCCGTTACGGGTTGTATATCCACCGAGGTGCTCCGGTGGCCAGTCATCTGGACGAAGTATGGCGTCGCTTTGCTGACACGCAAAGCGAAGATCTGTGGCAGAGTCCTTGATGCGTGGTTGGGCCGGAATGGGGATCCACGATCTCCACTCTCGTCAATCAACACGCGGCGTAAGAAAGAACCATTGGATCGCGAGATGAGGAACGAAATGGCAACTTGGGATGAGTTCTGTGACTTTGTGCGCGAAACGGCACTCCTGCAGTCAACCAAGGAACTGTTGGAGTGGGACGAGCGAACGGTGATGCCCGAACGAGCGGGAGCGTACCGAGCAGAACAGATTACGCTGCTTTCAAGTTGGATCCATCGGCGTCGAACAGATACTCGTTTGGCGGATTGGCTCGCCGAACTGGCTGACCATCCGCAAGCGACGGATCGGCATTCGGACGTGGGAACCACGCTGCGACAGATCCGCCGCGATTTTGATCGGCAAACAAAGATCCCGCCGAAGCTCGTCGAGGAATTGGCTCGAGCCACCATCCTGGGCCAACAGGCGTGGGTGCGAGCTCGTAAGGAATCCGATTTTCAACTGTTCCAGCCACATCTGCAGCAGATCGTGGAATTGAAACAGCAAGAGGCCCAGGCCCTTGGATATGAAAACACACCCTACGATGCGCTGTTGGACGAATATGAGCCGGACGCCCGTACAAGCGATGTGGCAAGCGTGCTGTCGAGCGTCGCGAATGCACTCGTGCCGCTGATTCAAGCGATTGGCGAGGCTGATCAGCGGGCTCCCCGCGAGATTCTGACACGAGAGTATTCCGAGCAGCAACAGCGACGCCTGGGGACTGAAATCGCGGCGAACATAGGGTTTGATTTCGCACGAGGCCGGTTAGATGTGACTCACCACCCCTTCTGTGCGGCGATGGGGCCGCACGATTGCCGTATCACGACACGGTACGACGAACACTTCTTCTCCTCCGCTTTCTTCGGGATTCTGCACGAAGCCGGCCACGGGCTCTACGAGCAGGGATTGCGTACCGAACAATATGGCCTGCCACCGGGCACGTACGCTTCCCTCGGCATTCACGAATCGCAGTCGCGGTTATGGGAAAATTTTGTCGGGCGAAGCCAAGCCTTTTGGACGACTGTTTTTCCGGTCGCGCAACAAGTGTTTCCTGACGCCCTGCGCGATGTGACACCGCAGGATTTTTACTTCGCCGTCAACGATGTGCGGCCGTCTTTGATTCGTGTGGAAGCGGATGAAGCGACCTATAATTTGCACATTGTGATTCGTTTTGAACTGGAGCAGTTGCTGCTGCAGGGTGATTTGAAAGTTGCGGATCTGCCGACTGCCTGGAAGGAACAATACGGCCGTTACCTCGGGATCGAGCCGGCCGATCACGCCGAGGGCGTCCTTCAGGATATTCACTGGGCTGCCGGATTATTCGGATATTTTCCCACCTATTCGCTGGGTAACCTCTACGCTGCGCAGTTCTTTCAGCAGGCGCAGGACGACCTGGGAGATCTGGACGAACAATTGGCGCGCGGCGAGTTTACTCCTCTTCGCGAATGGCTTCACGTGCACGTGCATCAATCGGGGCAGTGCTACTCGGCAGCGGGGTTGGTAGAGAAAGTGACCGGGCGCCCGTTAACACACCAACCGCTGATGGATCACCTGTACCGGAAGCTGGGGCCACTCTATGGCGTTGTCGGTTAATTCTGTGGCCAGGATGCGTCGATTTCCGCAGCCCGGATCTCCCGCCGCAGGCAACGATGCGGCGCGAAGACGTGCGATGTTGCCACCGGCGCGTTATTCGATTGATGGAGTGGCCGGTTGTTGCCGGATCGTAGCACCAAGGGAAGCATGTCTTGTGTGACGTGGTACACCCAAGTCGAGTACGCGATTCGCTCACGCGGTTCGAGACGGCTAAGAAAGTGGCACTCATCCATTGGGTCACAAATGCGGTGAATGCTGGCCAGGTACCAGCCGGGGCTGGGGGGATCCGGAACCGGTTTCCAATCCGGTGTCAGGTGCGCGGCAAAGTCATCCGTCACGAAGGCGTAATACAGCGGTTGCGCCTCCGGATGGGACCGACGCCAACGGTTGGCATAATGCAGATCTTCACCCCAGTCGAGATTTGAATCGACCAGCATCCGGTGTCCATGTGTGGGCCCACCGAACAACTCGTTGAAATAGGAATGACTCTGGGGCCAAACGGAAAGGCTGCTGCCCACGTACCACACCAGCAGAAGGGCGATCACCGTTCGACAACGCCACCCGGATCGATCGACGGCCTGACTGCCCAGGATGTATAGCAGCGGAAGGCAAGGGAAGGCGTAGCGGAAGTGTCGACTGAATCCGGTTTGTGAGCTGACCAGGCATGCGACGGCGATCACACCGGTAAACAGCAGCGATTGGCCATCATTCGCATGCCTTGCCGTTGAGCAAGCGGATTGAGAATCCCGCTGTCGAAATCGCCCGCGGTTGATCCCGCGCAGAAGCAACAGACACCAGAACGCGAGAGGTATTTTGGCGATGGCAGTGACCAGATAGTAATACCACCATCCTCCAACTTTCCACTGACCTGCGAGATACGATCGCTTTTTCTGGTCGAACTCAGCCATCTGCCGGTCCAGGCCCCGGATCAGGTCCACCGGAAGGGGAACGCGAAGACTTCCCGCGACCGTGCCAGAGAACCGGTTTCCGCGCGGGTGAATCGATGTCAAATCCCCAGAAAGCAAGTCGCTACAAAATGTGAGTTGGTCCAGACGCGTAAAGGTGCCGGCCCATCCGTACTGCAGATTCACGACGGCCAGGATCAGCAACATCACACAGACGGCCTGCCATGGGGAGGCCATGCGCGTTGCGCGCACACGCTTTCTGTCATCACATAGTAGTGTCGATCGACCGCGAACGAGCAGCTTGCTGTGCTGTGTTCCCAAAGTTGGTCGTTGGCCCCGGTGAAGAGAGTGGGCAAGTGGCGATAGAAGCCAGTGTCCGAGCACAACGACCGGAAAGATCAGGCAGGTGAATTTTGTGACAACCGCGATGCCGAGCCACACGCCTGCCAGGAACGAGTCGTACCATCGACGCTCTGTCAACCACCGTGAACTGTGGTATAGCGCGGCCAGCCCCACCGCCGCTGCGGGAACGTCGGGTCCGACGGTAGCGCCCCAGGAAAGGAGATTCGGACAGAAAGTCCACAATCCAGCGGCCATTCCACCAGCGATCGGGCCGCACAATCGAGACGCCCATCGATGGCAATATGCAATTCCTAACCAAGGAAAGATCAGGCACATGCTGCGGCCCGCAAAGAGCGCCACGTGAAGTCGATCCACCGGAAGAGCGCGCATCAACTCTTGTGCCAATTGCCATTCGGGACGGTGCCAAGCGTCGCCGCTGGCCGCTGCCCAGCGGATTCGAGGATGAAGGGCGACCAAGGGAAGTGAGGCCCAGAGCCGTACCAACGGCGGATTGACTCGATAGGCGTCCCAACGACCGGTTTGCCAGTGATAGAGACCGGACGCAAGGTGCGCGAGTTCGTCGCAATTCGGGCTGGAGTTCCACGCGATAACACTGGAAAGCACAGTGTGAACGGCCAGCAGACTGATGAGCAGCCGGCCCTGATTCCTGTCCGTTGGTTTCCACCACATCGTGAGCGCGGATTGCTTCAACTCGGAGAAGATCGGAACTTCCCAGCCGCTCAATCTTAGCAGTCGGAAGAACAGTTCGTACGATGCTGCTGGATGCGTGACGGCGCATCGATTCTTGGGCGGACGAAACGGGTTGGTAGTACGGAAAGGAGTGCCAGTGCTGTCGATCCGAAAGTGATCAGTGCCACGGCGGGCCCGGACCATCCGTCGAATTCAAATAGGATGGCCTGCCCGGACCACATTGTGCGGAGCCGAGTGACCGGGATCGTTTTGGATTGAAGATCCGACGGATCCCAGATCGTTGCCAGGCCGAGTTGTCTTCGCAGCGATTCCAACACGATGCAGTGACGTCCATCGTTTACGAGCAGAATACTGGGGGTCGTCAAACGATCGAGTTTTCGATCTGCGACGCGGACGGCGCGAGCCCTCGGATCCGATTCGCGGCAAAGTTCGAGTACCTGCGTCAGCTTTACTCCTGTTGCCTTCTCGTTTCGATACCGCCGAAGCGTCTGTTCGGTATCCACTCGATGTCCGAGCAAGGAAAGCGCTCGGATCGCCGAGAGTGGGCCGCACATCCGCACGAACTCTCGATGATGGTCCGCGCTTGCCAATACCTCCGAAAGCGTGTAACTGGCTGCAAATTCGCTGTCGCGGGGTCCGCCGGAAGTGGTGGGGAACCGCTCGGACTGTGTTGCCGATAGGCGATTCGGCGGATTCGCGGTGACATCGTCGACCGCTTCGGTTTGAGACCGGGCAGAGGTGGAATAGAACAGCACCGCCGCCAGTCCGATGAGGATTCCCGGCCGCCAGCGAGTGCCTCGCTTGCGCAGCCAAAGCAGCAGCAATGTGAAAACGGCCAGGAGATTGAGCGATAGGCAGATCGCTCGAAACGGGTGCCAAGAGGTGTTGGGGCGTTGCGGAGCCAGTGTGGTTTCCAACTCTTCGAAGGGTAGCGATTGCTTGAGCTGAAAGACCGTCCGCGGCAACCCGGGGCGGGCATCGCGTACTCGGGTTTGAGCGGGGATGGGAAAGGCGAAGATCTCATCCGGGATCGAACGGTTCACGAAACGAACTTCCCGCAGCCGAAATTCACTCACGGTGGCCTGGTCGGCGAGCCACGTGACACATTCCGTGTGCTGCGGGAAAAACAAATCCTTCTCAATCTCCACAAAATCGGAGGACTCGAATCGTTTCACGACCTCCCCATCCGGACAGCAGTACTCAATTCGCGGAAGAGCACAGCCGAGATCCGGTGCGACGTGGACCCGCAATAGCCCCTGCCGACGGTTCGCCATTTGGGGAGGAATGACAAGTATCGCCTCGTCAAAATCTTCCGCCGAGATCTGCCATTGGAGCACCGTGACCGGGAGGTCGGCCCACGTGTATCGTTGGACGAGTTGTGCATCATTTCGACGTCGGTCCACAAAAGCCGCTTGTGCCGGATACCAGAAGGTGCCGTGCCGGGGCACGGTGTAGAGTAGATTCTGACCGCGCGCATTCTCTAGGGTGAGCGGAGCTGTGATGTGTAGTGACTGTTGCCGATTGCCCTGTGGATCATGAGCTTCATAGTACCGAACGGTGGCATGTTCCCGATTCATGATCAGGTTGGGTGATCCTCCATATCGCAGGATCCAGTCGTTTCCGGCAACGGTCAATTGATAGTGGCTCGAACGTTCGATCTGTTGCGTCTCCAGGGATGGCCCGTTCTTCTGCGCCATCTCGAATGCGAACTGTGCCTGATAAATTGCGGCCGAGCGCGCCACGACTCCGTCGATTAGTTCGTCGGGAGTATAGTCGGCTCGTGAGTGGCGAGCCCCAAACAGACTGCTGCAAAGTAACAGCAGTGGAAGACGGACGTGACAAGTCATGCGATTGCCGTTCTGTTTGTGGATTGGTTCGTTGTTGCGTCAGGCCGATCTTTGCCGCATTTCTTGAGCGCTGCACACACGGTCCGCCCGCAATGTGACCGAAAGATTTGGCGGCGGAGTCGCCGGGCCCTTGCGGAAGCAAGGGAAGAATCAGTCGCAGTCACTGTAGTCATGGTCGCAGATCGTCGAGATGGCGTAGCGACAGACGAGAACATCGACCATCGGCGAGTTTCGATGTGTGTAATCAATCATTTCGACCTTGCATTGCCACTGGTCGGCGGGGCATCCCAGAGTGGTGCGTTCTCCCGTCGGGTGACAGACGTTTCTGCCCACCCTTCGAAGATCGACCGAACACAGATGCTCTGGCTGTGAGGCGCGGCAGACGGCGGAACGACAGGCCATTGTCAGCCAGCCTCGGAAGTGGCAATTGGTCAAGGGAGTATCGATCGGAGTGCACGCACTCTGTCCGAAGTTCTCCGGATCACAGCCCCAACGCCTTCCCGGTAGGCAGCACTTGGCCTCCAGAACGCCCACGCGCTGCTGACACTCCTGTGAATCCAGTGTTACCGTTGCGCGCCCGTGAGCGATTTGGAGCCAAGTTCCCAATAGGATGAGGGTTCCCGCGAGCGGGCGGGCAGTCGCGATGGCTGTGTGCCAAATCATGGTTCGGTCCTTTCACGTGATGTGTCAAAGAGTCGCAGGGTCATCTGCCTTCGCTCGCCGGTCGTGAATTCGATGTCGAGCGGTTGCGCAGAAACTGTCGCGAGGGAAGCGTCGGGCCAACAGTCCAGATCAATTCGCAGTGTTCCGGGTGCAATGTGCGATGACCCGTAAACCACTTTCCCCGCGGGAGTGGAAACGTGCTGCACGTCGGCGCCGTCCTGGATGGCGTCGCCGGTGACGATCAGCAGCCCGGTCCAGGGTGACCCGGTCTTGCCGCGACGAAGTGTGGCGATCCGCGGCGCGACCGTCAGTTGCGCTGCGTCGGTCGAGTAGACAGGCAAGCGGACGGAGAACGGACGGGGATGTGGATCTTCGGGCAGACACCCGTCGGCGGTAACCAGCACCGTGCCTTGGCGACTACCACCGGTGCCCGAAGCATTGCACGTTACGCAAAAGAAGATCCCTTGGCCGTCCGGCAAGGGTTGCGGCATGCCGATCCGCAGGTACTCCGCCTCGGGATAGACGACCGCCGAACTCCAGTCCACCAACAGGTCGGACGTACATTGGACTCGCTTCTTGTGATCAAGCCCCAACTCCACTTTGTCAAACGATAACTCGGGCGGCGTCAGAATCAGGCCGCGGTCGACTTCGCCGCGGATCGCAAATGCGTACTCCAACCGTTGCTGGTCCTCCGTTGTCCAGGTTGTGGCCACCATTTCCGAAAACCGGCCGCTTCGGTTCTCCGTCCGGATTCGCACCACGATCGAGGTCTTCTCTCCCGGCGCCAGTCGTTCGTCGACAACTCGGGCGGTGGCGCACCCGCAACTAGGCCGCACATCATCGGGATGGGCCAGTCGCAGAGTGCTATGCGTAAGATTCTGGAAGGGGAACGTGTGTTCGACGATCGAACCGGCCAGGACAACGCCGGCTTGGTGCAATGTGACCTCGGGCTGGTCCGGGGATGTATCCGCAGCGGATGTCGGGACTTGCGAGCGGTCTGCCTTCTGCCACACCGTCTGGCATCCGATGGTAAAGAGGAGGATCAGGGAAGATCGACCCCACCTTCGACTCCAGCTCCCGAATGGCTGCGCATCCACTGCAGCCCATCCGACGGCGTTCTCTGGGCTTCGGAAGACTCGATCACATCTTCTCATTCTCTTTCCGTCCAGCGCGAAGGGGGGAAGAACCGGTAAGGGAAGGCTTGCGATCATTGTTCTCGCGTGTCTTCTGCTGTGTTACGTAGCTGCCGGTTGTCGGGATCAAGTTCATGAGGTCGTGGGCCAGGCGGATGCGCAAACTTGCGTCTGTCCGGCCAAGCGTCGAAGTCCTTGGCCGATTGATTCCAGATGCGATTCCGTTTCGCCGAGATAGCGGCGGAGGGCTCGGTTCAAGCCTTCCTCCGGCCGCGCACCCGTCCTTTCGCAGAGTGACTCGAAGAGATGAACAGCGAGCCGGTGATGGTTTCTGGCGTCCACGACCAGGTTCGCCAGTTCACGAACCTCGCGCTGCGGCTTGCTGATTGGCCGGGGAGGCGGGCCCGGCAGATAGGACTCCAGTGTGGTGACATCGCCCGCCAACGAGGACGTGTCACTTGCGTCCGCGCCGGCCTCCTGCCGGTCCCTGGCCAGTCGGACCAAGCCTGCCGAGGTGATCTCCTTGCCCGCCGCATGAGCCGTCCGCACGAACTGACAGAACTCAATCTCCGGCACGAAAGCCTCGATTTGCCAACGTGCGGATTGGTTCTTGTCAATTCCCAGGTCTTTCAGCCGCAACGGAGGCTGAGACGTCTGGGAGCGTCGATCACCACCGCGCAGCTTCATTTCGATCAGAAGTCGCCCGATGTGGCGCTCCGCCTGCAGTTTTAATTCCGCCGCGAAGTTCAACAGTTCAAAGTCAAGATTCATGGACTTCGCTTGCATGCGAACGGCATCCGCCTCCTCACGCACCCGCTTCAATTCGGGAACCGTCTTCGCCGTTCGCAGGTGTTGACGAGCATCAGCCAAACGCTCGCGTTGCCTCGTGTCCTCGGACGTGACAGATTGTTCGTTCATCGGATCCGTCCATACTCCTACAAGGTGCTCCGAAGGTCATGTGTCCGCTGTACTGAACTAGTCGAAATCGGCACGCAAAGTTGGACACGAAAAATCGAAGAAATCTCCGCGGTACCGGGGATGATTCGTCAGCCGTTGGTATCCGCCCGTGTGGGACTTGTTCTGCACTCCAAGGGTGTGAGAGTTTGCTTGTCACGGTTGAGATCAGGTCAGTAGACTCGGCGGGCAAGCAATAGCAGAACGCTGCGACAATGATTGCTGTGGCGGTCCATTGAGTTACGTGCTCAACGCGAATCGGCGGCAGCACGTAATGCGATGGACGAGCGGGATCAGCGCGTCGTCCGCGTTGTGAAGGAGACGCAGCGACATGGGTGCCGAACAGGAGAGGAGTATCCTTATGGCTGATCGAGTGCCGCGCGGTTTCCGTGACGGAATGACCATCCTGGAACTGACCACGGTTCTTTGTGTACTTTGCCTCTTGATTCAATTGCTTTTGCCAGCGGTTCAGTCGGCACGGGAGGCAGCTCGCAGGCTGCAATGTGCGACGCATTTGAAGCAGATGGGCTTGGCCAGTATGGTGCACCATGATCTCTGGGGCCGATTCCCCTCCGGCGGATGGCACTTCCACTGGATCGGTGAACCGGAGCGGGGGACCGATCAGGACCAGCCGGGCAGTTGGGTGTACAACTTGTTGGATTACCTTGGTCAGTCCGATCTGCGGCGGATGGGACGAGATCAAGTGGGCGTCGACCGAATGGAGGCGATCGTCCGACGCTGCCAGACGCCCTTGTCGATGCTGCATTGTCCATCACGTCGCGATGTCGATTCCTACCCGCATCGTGTCAATCGACAACCGATTACGCGAGGAGGTCGCGTCGCCGAACCGCTGGACTGGGCGGCCAAGTCGGATTACGCCGCCAATGCTGGAGACCAGCGGATGGTGGAATTTGATTGGCAGTGGCCCGGTCCACAAAGTCTCGCGCAGGGTGACGATGCTCAGTTCCGCTGGCCGTCGTCGCGCCTGTTTACCGGAGTCATCTTTGGCCGCAGCCGGATTCGGCAACGGAATGTCCGTGATGGCTGTGCGAGAACTTACTTGATCGGTGAGAAATACATCGATGCATCTCAGTACACCACCGGTGAAGATTGGGGCGACAACGAGAATCTGTTTTGTGGATTCAACAATGACGTCTGCCGCAGCACCGCCTCTCGACCGTGGCCCGACCAGCCGGGATACGATGCCAAGACTAGCTTTGGCAGCGCGCATCCCTTGGTCTGGCAGGTCGTCTGTTGTGACGGATCGGTTCACGCGATGAGCTTCGATGTCGATCCGCAACTTCATCGTCAATTGGGAAACCGGCAGGACCACGCGCCCGCAGACGCATGGCGACTCGCCCGCAGCGAGGGAAATGCGCGGTGGGCGATCTCCGTCCCGCGAACGTCGGGTCAGTGAACAGGATGGGCAATCAAGATTCACACGAGCGTCCGCGTTGGTGCTGGCAAATGCGACGAGGGAGACAAGGGTGACTTGGTGGGTTTGGAGCCTGTTGTGGATGGAGCCGGCGCGGACGCCTCCGCGGCCGGAAATCGTGCAGGTGTTTACGCAGCAGCGGTGGGAGGGGCCCCGCGGGCCGATGGCCTATCGGCTGTACCGCCCTCGGGGCGTGGATTCTGGCGCGAAGGTGCCGCTGCTGATCTGGTTTCACGGCCGCGGGGAAGCCGGTGGCAATAACCGCGACCAATTGGCGTGGTTGGAGTTAATCCTGGGCCGGCGTCCGTCGCGTCGCAAGCGACGTGACTGCGTAATCCTTGCGTTGCAGTGTCCGGCCGATCAACCGACCTGGGTGGCCCCCGGGTCGGCGCGCCCCGACCTCCTGGACACGTTGAGTGATATCCTGCGTGCAACCATCGTCGAAGAGTCGATTGACCTGGGCCGGATCTACCTGTCGGGCGTATCCAGTGGTGGAACGGCGTGTTGGGAGTTTGCTCGTCGGCACCCGGGGCGATTTGCAGCGATCGTGCCCTTTGCCACGACCGCCGTCGACCCGCGAGTGATTGCAGCGCTGCGCGACACTCCGGTGTGGGCGTTCCAATCATCGGGCGACGGCCCCGGTGCCGTGCAGGCGACCGATCGACTGGTGACCGCTCTGGTGCGCAGCGGTGGGCGAGCGCGGTTGACAATTGTGGATGCGCCCGGCCACGATTGCTGGACCGAAGGGTTCCAGCGTTATCGGGCTTGGCCGTGGATGCTGGCACAACGTCGAGGTGATCGGTGGGCATGGCCGCCCGGTCGGCCCCCGCCCTGCAACTCGTTGCTGGGGTTCGTTTTCGTCGTGGGTGCTGCGTCGATGGGGCTCGGGTGGGTCGTCCGCCGGCAGCGCCGCGGTGGGCGGAAAAGGAGCGAAGTGGCGGGCCAAATCAGTTGACGGGGGGAGGCGGCATGAGATCATACTAATAGAGACCTCGGGAACCGGCAGCAAGAAGCGGTCGCGACTGCCTGAGGCGTTGGGCCGATCGCCGATTTGCCGAGAGTGCGTTTCCAAACCGGGAGGGTGAGATTCCCGTTGAGCTGAGAGTCCGCCGAGAAATGTGGCTCGGCAGAAGCTTCGCCCTTCCAGGATCGGGGTTGGAAAGGCACTCAAGTGTCTCTTGGGGGGGATAGCTTCTTACCAAGCGAACGACACGAAGCAAGGGGATCATCATGGACACGACCGATGAGACCACGTCTCGCGACGATCTACAGGAATGGATCGCGGCGCTGGCCAGCCCCGATCCGGTAGTTCGCGAGCGGTCGCGCGAGACGCTCGTGGCCGCGGCTGATTGCGATGTCACGCGCGCTCTTGTGCGAGAACTGAACGACCCGCGGCAGCATATTCGTTGGGAGGCCGCGAAAGCGTTGTCCGTCATCGCGGATCCAATCTCGGCCGCGGCCCTGGTGGATGCACTGGACGATGAGGATGATGAAGTGCGATGGATCGCCGCGGAAGCGTTGATTGAGATGGGAATCGACGGACTGTTGACGGTGCTCAGTGGCTTGATCAAACGCTCCCGATCGATCAACTTCTGCCGGGGTGCGCATCATGTGCTGCGCGATTTCACCAAGATCCGGATCCCCGCGAAGAAGATGGACAACGCCGTCATTGTCCCGGTTCTCGCGGCGCTGGAACGGTCGGAGCCAGCGGTGACCGCTCCGGGCGCCGCGTTGAAAGCCCTGATGGTGTTGAAGGTGGGGGCATAACAGACCGATGACGGATGGGTTGGCTGCGAGGCATTTGGGCCGAAGTCCGCCGTCACTGGGGAAAGTCGCCGAAGCTCATGTAGAGTTTGGCATAAGGCGGTTTGAGTCCTCGCGCCGCCGTCAGAATCTGCTCCGGGTCGGCTGCCTCCAATGCGGATTGCAATTGGGTGAGGGCTTCGCGTTCCTGTTGAACCATGCTTCGTGCCTTCTGCAACGCGACCGGATCCAGGTCCCAAGTGGCCGCATCGAAGCCCTCTTTTTCCACGACTTCCCATTGCTGCTGGGCTTGTGCCAGGAGCCTCCGCAGGTCGTTTTGCGCCTTCTGATCCACATCAGCGACCGTGCTCTTCGTCGCCGGTTTTACGATCAATTCCATCGTCTCGTGAAATTCGTTCAGCGCGTCCATGTCGTAGGGGATGCGATTGCGCTGGCGGAGAGCGGTCAATCGTCCACGAATCTCCTCCAAAGTCTCGTGAGCTTCGGCTGGCTTTTCGGCTTGCAGTTGCCGAGCGGCCGCGCCGATCGCGTCGCGAATGGCGTCTTGGTCGGCGTCCCACTGTTCGTCGGCTGAAAGATGCTCCTCGATCGCTTCGGTGAAGCCTTTCCAGGCGGCACGGAGCCGCTGCATGGCTTTTTCGGCTGGTTGCTGCTTTTGCTGGTTTGTCAGTGCCAGCGCGGGAATGTAGGCCCGATCGAAGGCTGCGAACTTGCGGCGGACTGCCAGCGCGGAGGAATCTTCGGTCGTCGCCGCGGCACGGCTCTGTTCCGGCACGGCATGGCGTCGATGGGCCTCGTCAAAACCTTGCTGCACAAAGCCATCGACGACTTTCGCGTGTGCTTGAATCAAGCGGGTGACGTACGGGTTCTGCGATGTTTCGGTGACCAGGACTCCTTTTTCTGTTGCCTCGACGTTCATTTCGATCTGATCAGCGTGTTGAAAGACGGCGACGAACAGCGGATCCCCCAGCCGGATCGGCCGGCCCTCGTCGACGCGCTCGTACATCGCCCGGACGTGCTTCTTAATCATGGCTGCGATTTCCGCATCGTCCGATTCCGTCCGCGTCTGGACACCGTTTGGCAACTGTTGTACCTGCCGGGAAATCTTCGAATGGTTGTCCAGCAGAAAATGGAAAACATCGCGATCGATGGGAAACTGGTCATCGAACTGGTGTCCGGCGGGACCACGTCCCGGGCCTGGGCCCTGTCCGGCACCGCGGCCCTGTCCCGCACCACGGCCGGGGCCCGCACCGCGTCCGGGTCCCCGGCCCGGAGGGGGTCCCCCCTGCGCGAGCTGGTCAGGGCCAACGGTGGGGGCACGCTGGTGCGTGGCGGATGGCAAAAGCGGCGTGTCATCAGCGGCGGTTGTGTCGGCGTCTTGGACGGTCCGGGCGTCGGCGACGGGAGGAGCCGCTAAGCTCAACTGTTCCCACGGACTGCATGTGATTGCCCCTGTGACGAGGCCAAGCAAGCCAATCCATTGGGGAAGGCGAATGGAACGCGACATGTCAAATCTCCTATGGATGTGGGAAGGCGGTGTTTCCGTCGGCTCGATCACGTAGCGCCGAGGACGAGCGGGCCTCGACCGTGAGTGCCAGGATAGCATTTCGAGGGCGATCGGAAACGCTTTGCGTGCGAATTCCATGCCGCGGCCGGGGATCTCGTCAGCAGCCGATTGTTGACCGTGCTGCGTTACGAATTTGCGCAGCACCGGCCAGGAAGGCGTGCAGATTTTGCCGTTGTCGCCGGCGGCGACCGGGCCGATGGGGGCCGTTTCGGGAGTCCTGGTCGGGCTGGCTGTCAGGCAAAATCGTCGTTTCGCGGCTGCTATTCTTGTGTAGGATGACCCTTGCCGGCGTTTGTGGCATCCAGCGGATCACGAAAATCCTGCTCGCGCGTTGGGACCGAGCACCGGTTCGCCTACAGCGCGTCGCACTTCCCTGGAGCGTCTCGTCGCCCGTTCTGCTCGGAAGATCGTCGCCACGAACGCTACCTGTCCGTGCGACACGCAAGCCGGTTGGATCGATGCGCCGAGGCCACACACGTCCCCCGGCGAATTGATGCGGACAGACGTACAGGAGCACGAGCGATGGTCGCAGTTCTTACGGTACTGGTTGTCCTGACAATCTCCCTTGTGGTCGTCCGGGTGGCAACCGTCAGTCTCGTGATGACCGGCATCTCGAAGGATCTGGCGCAATTCCAGGCGTTGTCCGCCTTCACCGGATCCGGCTTCACGACTCGCGAGTCGGAAGATATTGTCAATCACCCGGTTCGTCGGCGGATCGTGATGCACCTGATGCTGATGGGGCATGCGGGCGCCGTGATCGCTGTTGCCTCCGTCTTGCTGTCCTTTCTAAATGTTGGACGCAGCGAGGACTGGATGGACTCGCGGGGAGTACGGGCGCTTGTCCTGCTGCTGGGTGTCGTTGCTTTCTGGTTGTTGGCGAGCAGCCGCCACGTCGAGCAGTTGATGTGGAGGGCGAACAGTTGGACGGTACGGCACTGGCTGCACATTGACGTGCGCGACTACAGTCGGTTGTTGCGGCTGGGCGCGCGACTTTGTCGTCTCGGAATTGGCCGTTCAAGGCGGAGACTGGCTCGCCGAACGGACACTTGCGGACGCCCAACTCTCGCGGGAAGGCGTCTTGGTGTTGGGCATCGAGCGCGGCGATGGGTCGTATGTGGGAGCGCCTCGAGGGCATACCAGGATATGTGCCGGTGATTGTCTGATCTTGTATGCACGGCAGGAAGCGCTGACCGACCTCGACGACCGCAGCGCCGACATTGTTGGCAATCTGAAGCATGTCATCGCCGTGACACGACAGATGGACGAGTTGGATCGCGATGAGGCGTCGGAGCGTGAGTCTACGAGGGCCACCGGGCCACGATCCAGGAGCCAGTCCGATGAGGATTGGACCTCCGAACGTTAGTGCGTGTCGCACGGACAGGTAGCGTTCGAGGCGAAGTTTCTTCCGAGTAGAACGGGCGACGAGACGCTCCAGGGAAGTGCTACGCGTTGCAGCCCGGATGGTTCGGAGGCAAGTCCGCTCATCCCCCTGGGGAAAAAAAGGGGCCGGCGTCCATGCTGCTCCTAGATCGCTTCGCAACGATAAAGGTTGGACGCCGGCCAGGGTTGAGTTACCAGCAATCGCGGCATCGTCCCGGGAACTCCGCCAAGAATCCTGCTGTCACGTGAGAATTCCCTGGGCCCAGCTTCTCAGCGGATGCTGTCGGCCGAGGGGCCAGTTGGTGCTCTGTGAACTCCGTTTCCCCGCTGATGCTGTGGGGTGAGTTTTACGGGTGACGCGTATTGAAGTTGCGCGTTTCGAATGATCTCAACCCGAAGCGTCAGTGAGGGAACACCTTTGACCCGTTGGGATGTGTCTCCCTCGCTGACGCTTCGGGTTAGGATTTCATGGGCTTGCCGCACAACGGAAGAGAGAAATTCGGGAAATGCGCAACTTCAAAAGTGACGCCGTGGGGTGAGCTTCCCAGATAACGCCGTGGGGTGAACTTCCCAGATGACGCCGTGGGGTGAGCTTCCCAGATGACGCCGCGGGGTGAGCTTCCCAGATGACGCCGCGGGGTGAGCTTCCCAGATGACGCCGCGGGGTGAGCTTCCCAGATGACGCCGCGGGGTGAGCTTCCCAGATGACGCCGTGGGGTGAGCTTCCCAGATGACGCCGTGGGGTGAGCTTCCCAGATGACGCCGTGGGATGAGCTTCCCAGCTCGTCCCGTACAACGGGCTTCCTAGCCCGTTCTTCCCCCGATCCCAGCCGGTTCTCCCACCCGATCTTCCCTCTTGTCTCACCGTGTCATCCGTTTGCTTGCTGCTCGGCCTTTTCGGATCGGGGCAATCCGTCATCGACAGTGCGATGCGACCGATAGATGATGGGGATCGTCAGGAAAATCACGCGGCTCAGGTTGATGCTCACGAACGACAGGAGGATTGCGATCACACGATCTGAGAATGCCAACCGTCGATCGGGCCGAAACATGGAGACTCCGATTGGATGAATTCTCGAACGTGCCCACTTTTCCGATTCACGGTTGCGCCGCCAAACGGCCCCGGACAGGAGCGTTGAGCCGAGAGGTGTCGGGCTTCCGTTGGTTGTCCTGGCCGATGAACCGCGCAGCGATCATCAGAGTTCGTTCTTGACGTGGAGAGGGGGCTGGCTTTGCGTACACAGACGTGCCATCGGAAGAAGACGCGGTGTCGCACGGGACCTGGTGCCCCGTTTTCGACGAGCTGGTGCGGCCTGTCAAGGGCGGTTGCGATAATCTTCGGCCAGCTGTTCCAACTGCTGCCGCAATTCCTGTCGCGTTTGCAGCAGGTGTGCGACGCGTTGGGGGCTGATCAGCGACCGGAATTGCTGCCAGAGATCGCGCCAAATGCGGGGGGCCGATGCCCAATAGTGATAGGCCAAGATTCCCAGCCACGGCAGGATCAGCCATGACACGACGGCCGAAACGGGCGGCAGGTATTTCAGCAGCAGCAGCAGGGTCAGCAGATACCAGACAAGAAACACAGGAAACCCGACCAGCAGTCGGTAGAGCGACACGGCTGTCCGTCCGGGTGGCGTGAACAACCGCGCACCGTGTCGAGATAGCCAGAATGGCAGAATGTGAAACACGAGTCCCAGGGCGGCGGGAATGGCGGTGATGGTCATCCCTGCCAGATGCAGCAGCCACTGTCCCCAGGCGACCAGACGGTTGCCGTGCAGCACCTGGGAGGCCGGCGTCAGGCCGATCTGCCGAGCCTGACTGCGATAGGTGCGGATCTGATCGGCCACGGCTAACGCTCGTTCCGAGTCCTGGTTGAGGAAGTAATTCATCGCGTCGGCGATCTGTTTCCGCCGTCGGAGTTTCGGTACGCGAGTCGGTTCACTCAAGGGGATTTGCGGAGCCAGATGCTCCAGATCTGCGAGCCATTCTTGCCATTGCTGATCTTCCAGGTGAATCGTGACGTGTTGCAAGCGGGTCTGCAATTCGTGGGTGAATCGCCGCAGAGTCTGTCGGTCCGATTCTCCTTCGACATGATGTTGCGCATACCAGTCTTGCATCAAGATCGGCTCACCCACTCGAACCCAAACCACGGTGCGAAAGCGTTCCTTTCGTTCGTAGTTCAATCCGAGGGGGACGACTTGCAGATCGGTCGCGCCCTGCGTAAACGCTCGCAAAGCCATACGTGCCGCGCCGCTACGTACCATCTCGACGCCCACGTCATCGTGGCTCTTGCCCTCCGGAAAGATGCCCACGGCCGAACCTTCCTGCAGAGCTTCGATGCCACGATCAAGGCTCTCCAGATTACGCCGCACTTGTCGACTATCATCCATTCCCCGATAGGCGGGGATCATTCCCAGGGCTTTCATTACCGGTCCGAGAATCGGCTTTTGAAACAGCGGTGCCTTGGCAAAGAAACGGACCGGCCGTTGGGCCGCCGTTCCGACGACGATGGGGTCGAGCAGTGAATTCGGATGGTTGGCACAGATCAGGACGGAGCCTTGGCCGGCAATGTACTTGGCGTCGGTAACTTCGATCTCTCGGTAGTAGCACCGGACCAGGCTGCGCGCGAAACTGCGTACGAATTGTCCAAGATAGCTGGGCATGACCGAGGCTCTCCGGTCGGCGACTGTCACGATCGCGGTGCACAACTGTATCACACACGAAGTGTGACGGGAACAGCGGAGCGACTTCGTCCGATTGCGCAAGATTCTGATGGTGCAGGCAGTGAAGATAGTCAAACTCTTCGGTGTCGGGAATCAGCTGGTCCAACGCGACTTGGCAATTCTGCGCCAAGATAAAGTCTTCAAGAACCCCAATTTCGGCCGGTTTCGCCATCGACGGGGGCCCGTGACAGCAAACGGACGAAGAACAGAAGCTCTCGCGAGTGACGCATGGCCTTGAGACTTGCACGGAAGTCTGCGGTCCATCGGCCGCACAGGTATTTTTTGCGCGGCGTCCTTCGTCCGAAGGCCGTGTGAGGACTCGCAACGCGGGCCGCTTCTCCAATTTCAAGACGCTTTCCCGATGAAGGCCTTCGGGGGTTTTTGCGGTTAGACGCCCGAGCCAGCAGGGAAGGTTCACATCATCCGAGCGATTTTCCAGTAGTTTCTGGGAAGGAACTCCGATTCCTTTTCGCCCGTTGCGCATCCAGAACAGTAAATTGGGGACGTGCTCAACCAACCGAGCGGAAGAATGCAGACGTCGATCCCCGGCCCATGAGGAGCTATTGTCATGCGCTACGACCATTTTCTGTCGGTCAGCCTGGTGCAGATCGGGTTTTGGCTGTGTGCTGCTTCGGCTGATCAGCCGCGATCCACGGACAGCTCCTCGGAGCAGTTCTATGTGGGGGTGTGTGCGCATTTTGGCCAACACAAGGGGATTCCCCCTTTGAACCTGAAGCGGATGCAAGCCGCGGGAATCGATTCGCTCCGCGATGAACTGGGATGGAGCGGCGTCGAACGCAGCCGGGGACAGTATCAGGTCTCCGACCGGCAGACGCGAACGTTTCGGCAGGCGGCGGAGATGGGTCTGCAGCCGATGTTGATTCTGGATTACGCGAATCCGCTCTATGACGATGGCGATCGCCCGCGCTCGGATGAGGCGTTGGAGGGATATGCGCGCTACGGTGAGTTTCTAGTGCAGCACTTCGGCTCTGCCGTTTCGCTGTATGAGGTCTGGAATGAATACGACATCGCGATCGGGATGCCTCAAGAATATCGGAAAGGCGGCTCGGCCGAAGATTACGTGAAGATGCTTCGATTCGTGTATCCGCGACTCAAGGCGGTTGATGCGGAAATCACGGTGATGGGTGGCGCACCGACGTCGGGAGGTGTCCGCAACGGTTGGCTGGAAAAAGTGGTGCAACTCGGCGGGTTGCAGCACTGTGATCTGCTTTCGATTCACACGTACAACTACAGTGAACGCGGCGCGGCGCGGACGCCGGAAGCATGGTACGGCGTGGATGTCGGAAGTGCAACAGATGTTGCGGCCGTACAACCAAGGGCAGGACGTGCCGCTGTGCGTTACGGAAATGGGTTGGCCCACGCACGTGGGAAAGCCGAACAGCACGACGCCCGAGCTATCGGCCTCGTATCTTGGTAGGCTCTACCTCCTGGGGCGGACTTTGCCTTACCTGCGCGGCATCTGGTGGTATGACTTCCAGGATGATGGCTGGAATTCGGAGTACAACGAAGACAATTTCGGCATCGTGCGCCCGGATCTGACGGCCAAACCGGCCTACTACGTTATGTCGGACGTCTCTCAACTTGTCGCCCACGGCCAGTTTCTTGATCGAGTGGAAACGGCGGATGCGGCATTCTGGGCACTGCGGTTTCGACTGGATGGAGAAGAGATCTGGGCGATGTGGTCTGCCGATGACCAGCCGCGACAGGTCTTGCTGGAAACGAAACAACCGCAGGATTCGCTCATGGCTGTGCAACTGGGACACCCGGCAACGATGAGGGAATGGGGATTCCGAGCCTGGGTGCGAGGTCCTGGGGCGGAGCGGAAGGACAATCAACTGTCCCTGGTCGTTGGGCACCGGCCCTGGTTGCTGCGGGGCGGGATGGACCAAGTGCGTGTGACGACGGTCAGCCAAGAATTGGGAGAAGCAGGTCGGTGAAACAGCCCTCCCCCGACGATTCCGCGGTGCATGAGTTCTTCGAGCAAGTGATTCATCGCGAACCGCGCGAGCAGGAACTGTGGTTTGCAGAGCATCCGCACTTGGCGGAGGAACTGAAGTCGCTGATGCGAGTGGACCGCCGATTGCGGGCGGAGGTCGACGATGGTTCGACCGGAGAAAGCCCGTTCGCCACCGTGGACTTGATGAGCTCACGGTCTTCGTCTGGTGCTGCGCAGGATCCGCTGGCTGGATTCGAGTTACCCGAGTCACTGGGGGACTACGAGTTGCTGGAGGTCATTTCTCGTGGCGGCATGGGGATCGTGTTCAAGGCTCGACAGCGCAGCTTGAACCGCATCGTGGCGTTGAAGATGATTCTGGCCGGAAGTCTGGCGGGATCGGAGGAGGTCCAACGGTTTCGCGCCGAGGCGCTCGCCGCCGCCAGTCTGACGCATCCGGGGATCGTGCGGATTTACGATGTGGGACAGGAACGAGGGCGATATTTCTTCACGATGCGGTACGTGGACGGAGAGAGTCTGGCCGCCCGACTGGAACGCGGGCCTCTGCCGCCAGAGGAAGCGGCCCGTTTGATTCAGCGAGTCGCTCGGGCCGTCGACTACGCTCACGCACGGGGGATCGTACATCGTGATGTGAAGCCAGGCAACGTGTTGCTGGACGTCGAAGGCGTGCCGTCGCTCAGCGATTTTGGGTTGGCGAAATGGTCGGAGCTGCGGAACGACCTGACCATGACCGGCCAGATACTGGGTACGCCGAACTACATGGCGCCCGAACAAGCCGCCGGCGATTCGCAGCAAGTCGGAGGCCTGTCCGACGTGTACTCGCTGGGGGCAGTGCTCTACGCGTGCCTGACCGGTCATCCCGTGTTCCAGTCGGCCAGCGTCGCCGACACGATTCAGCAGGTGCGACAACAGGAGCCGGTAGCTCCTTGCCAGCTCAACCCGCAAATCCCCAAGGATCTGGAAACCATCTGCCTGAAGTGTTTGCGTAAGGCGCCGCAGCAGCGGTACGACTCGGCGGGCGCGTTGGCTGACGACCTGAAACGCTTCCTGGGGCATGAGCCGATTGCGGCGCGACCGCTGACGGCTTTGGAACGCTTCCGTCAATGGAGACGCCGCAATCCGGCGATCGCCGTCATGACCATCGCCCTGATGACCGCTGTCGTCATCGTCGCCGTCGTGTCGATGACCGCGGCGGTCGGGTTGAAAATCGCCCGCTCCGAGTCGCAGCGAAACGAAGAGCGGGCTTTGGCGGCAGAACGGGAAAAGACCGAACAGCTGTGGCGTTCGTATCGAGACCAGGCTCGCGCGCAGCGTTGGAGTGGCCGAGCGGGTAGGAGTTATGTGAGCTTGCAGGTTTTGCAGCAGGCGGCGCAGATTCGACCCGATCAAAGCCTCCGCAACGAAGCGATCGCGGCCATGTCGATTCCCGACGTGTCTGCGGTCCGAGAGTGGACCGTCGTCGATGAGCAGATCGCCACCGCCGCCGTCAACGCGGATTATTCCCAGCTGGCGTACGCTCGAACCGATGGAGTAACGATCATCTGCGAGACTGCGGAAGGGAAGCCGGTCGGTCAATTGCCCGCGCGGGGCGAACAGGTTTCCGGGCTGCGCTTTGGTCCAGCGGGAAAGTACCTGGCGGTCAAGTACCAGCCGGGGAATCGAATCGTCCTGTGGGAAATCCAGGATGCCCGACCGCAATGGGAATTCGATGACGTCCGAGAATTTAGCTTCGACTTCTCTCCGGATGGCGATCGTGTTGCCCTGGGACGTCACGACCGATCGCTCGCGATCGTCGAAACGTCCAGCGGACGGGAGGTCACCCGCTGGCCGGTGTCGATCGATCCGTACCATTTGCGGTTTGATCCGGCAGGGGAGCGGCTGGCCGTGTCCAGTGAGACGGGCGTTGTGGAGATCCACGACACGTTTTCCGCCAGTCGACTGATGGTGTTGCCGTCCAACGGCGGGATTCGAGCCGTGGCGTGGCATCCTTACGGAAAGCTGCTCGCCGGCGGAGGGACCGACTTTGGCGTCCATTTGTGGAATGTCGAAACCGGTCAACTCCAGTCACGCTTCGTGGGTCACGAATCCCAGGTGACGAGCGTTGCGTTTTCCGAGGAGGATGGCCGATTCCTCTTGAGTCACGGGTGGGATGGCTCACTCCGCTTGTGGGATGTGTTGGGAGCGGAACAGTTGCTCAATGTGCAGAATTTCAACACGTTCTATCAACCGGCGCTGCAGGTGTCGCTCGACAATCAATATGTCGGTTTTGAGGTACTCGGCAGCCAATTACGCCTATGGGGGTTGCACCCGGCCGATGAATGCATTGTGCTTTCGACGCCTGCCGGCGAACCACACCGTTTCATCCAATCGATCGACGTTACGCCCGACGGGCACTTCTTAGCGGCCGCCACGGTGGGCAGCGTGCATTTCTGGAATCTCAGGACACATCAATGGCAAGGCGCACTTGGGCTCGTACCGGCGACCAGGGTGGCATTTGACCCGCAGCAGAAATGGTTCTTGACCGCCGGATCGGCGGGCGCTCTGCAATGGCCTCTGCATCCGGTCTCCGCACCTACCTTGCCGCAAGGTGAAGAAGCCGCGGACTGCGACATCGGGACTCCCCGGTGGCTCGGAACGGCGCCCGGAGAAGTCATCGTGATGGCCGTCTCGGCCGACGGACAGATGGTCGTTCTGGGGAATCGCCATGGAAAAGTCACCTTGTTCGATCGGGATGATCGTCCCCTGCGTGAGCTGTCGCCCTCTCTGAAGGACATCGTATCGCTGGCCATTAGCACCGACAGCCGTTGGATCGCAGCCAGCAGCTGGGGGGGCGATTGGATGGTTTGGAATGCGGAGACCGGCCAACAAGTCGAGTCGTTCTCGGAAGAAGCCACGCCCGTCGGTTTTGTTACGTTCAGCCCCGACGGGCAATGGCTGGTCGTGGGGACCCAGGTGGATTTCCAGTTCTTTCGAATGGGGAGTTGGGAACGGGGACCGCGCATCCAACGCAAGGGGGGCAAACCTCTGCTCGTTTTCAGCGAGGATGGCCGCATGGTTTGCTGCACCGAATCACGGCATCAGCTGCGATTGCTTGAGGCCGAGACGCTACAGGAAGTGGCGCGTTTCGAGGCGTCTAACTCGCATCTGATTTCGACCCTGGCCTTTACGCCGGACGGCACACGGGTGCTTGTCGGCACGGAGGCGCACAAGATCCATCTCTGGGACTTCGCCGCGATTCGCGATCGTCTGGCGGGAATGCAGCTCGATTGGACGACCACGTCATGGCCAGCCCACGTTTCGCCCAACGCGCGGGCATCAGGCCGGATTCGTTTGCAGGGCAGCGAGTCCGAGTTGAATCCGCACGTGCATTTTTTTTGCCTTGCCGGTCAGGCACTTGCGAATCAGCGTCCGCATGAAACGATCGAACTGCTGCATCTCATCGTCCAACTCGAACGCCCGCAAGTCTATTCGAGTGCACATATCTTGCTGCCCGCGCTCCTCGCGCAGCACGGGCGGACCGACGAATACCATGACTTCTGTCGGCGGATGTTGGACCTGCACGAGCGTTCGGCGGACCTCTGGAGTCTAGAGCGGTTGAGCAAATCTTGTCTGTTGGTGCCCCTCCCCGAGGATGCTCTTCAGCGAGTCTCCGCCGTGGTCGATCGTTTATGCGCGGCCGGGCCGGTGCACCCCTCCTATCAATGGGCTGAAGCGACGCGGGCGTTGGCTCGTTTGCGGCGGGCAAACTATGCGGAGGCTATCAATGATTGCGATCAAGTGCTTGCGAAACCCGGTCGGCTATGGTATCGGTCGATGTTGGCCCGTTTCGTGCGAGCGATTGCGCTGGCGCGTCAGGGCCGCACGGACGAGGCAATCCGTGACCTCGAATTAGCCCGCGAGGGCTGGGCCGTCAAACGAAGAGAATACCACGAGCAACCGTTCGGGATGGACCATTTCCATTTGCCCATGTTCGAATTGATGGAACAGCAAGCGACAGAAGCCGTGGCGGAAGCCCGGGCGACGGTGGAAAGTCCATGAGGTCGTTTTCGCACGAGGATTTGGAACCCTATCGCGACTATCTCCGCGTCTTGGCACGCAGCCAGTTGTATGAGTCCCTGCGCGGAAAAGCCGACGCATCGGATATCGTACAGCAAACGTTCCTGCAAGCGTGTGCGAGCCTGTCCGATTTTCGGGGTGCCTCGCAGGCCGAATTGGCCGGCTGGCTTCGTCAGATTCTGATCAATAAACTGAATCATCTCATCCGCAGTTACGCCACTGATAAGCGTGATCTCGCGCGAAATGTCGGTTGCGGCCAGTGTGCAGCAGTCATCGCTGCGTTTGGAAGCCTGGCTAATCGGTGATCAGTTGTCACCCAGTCAGCAACTCCACCGCGAAGAACGCGCGCTGCACTTGGCCTCGGCAATCGAAAAACTCCCGGAACCCCAGCGTGACGCGATCGTGCTGCATTACTGGCAGCACAAGTCGATCGCCGAGACCGGCGCAGCAATGGGCCGGACGCCCGCCGCTGTTTCCGGGCTGCTGTATCGAGGGCTCAGACAGCTGCGCCAATCGCTGCGTCACCTGGAGTAGCCGGTCCATCACCGAGGCACCGGCCGGGCATCTCTTTTTTCGAACTTTGCCAACGCTCCTTGTCCTGAGATTGCCAACGCACTACTGGTGCGCCTGGGCAAGTTCGATGTGACGCTGGCCCGGTTGTCCGCCGAAGACGTACTCGTCGTACAAGGCTAATGCCCGGATGGCATGTCCTTCTGGACCGATTTCCCATTTCTGATTTCGATCGTTCCACATCATGTTGGTCAAGAAGGAAACGGCTCGGACGATCGGCGGATCCGTCAGTCGGTCGCGCGGCAGGGAATACACAAGCCATTCGAGAATGTGTCCCGTCGTGTTCAATTTGCGCGGGGCACCGCCCGAGTTTCCTCGACCACGAAACCAGCTCGTACTAAAGCTGCCGTCGGCGTTCTGTAACTGGAGCGTGTACCCATGGTAGTCTGTCAGGAACTTCTCGGCACGCCACCACTGCCCGGTCATCGGTCGTTGCTCCTGGCGACGTTTCTGCACGGCATAGCTCAAGCCCATCAGACGGTGCGTGCCTCCACAGGCAACGCCATTGATCGGCTGGGCCAACTCTTCCCGAACCATGCGCTCCAAGTCCCACGGTTGACCATCGGCACTGTTCCAAGTCGTTTGCGTATCGAGGTAATACGCCAGACCGACCAGCTTGAAGCTGAGTTCCGATTGAGGACGACAGGATTGCTGCTCGAGTCGCACGAGGTCGGCCACCGTGCGTTGTGCCTTGCCAACGCGCAATGGATAGTCGGCAGCGACGCGGGCCATCGCGAGCACACTCAACAGTTGACCGTTGTGGCCCTGGTATCCGGGGCCCGAGCGGAGCCCCATTGCCGCGTCCGGCAAGGGATACATCAGTTGCACGCCCTGGCAGCGCTGGTTGGTGCAGAGCCACGAAATGGCATTCATCCGGCGACGATCGGCCAGGACCGTTGCGTCGACACCGAACCCGACAATGCCATGCATGATGCACCAGGGGCTGTGCTGCTGCGCGTTCTGCGGGCGGCGAAAGAAATAGTGTGCCAGGCATTTCCGCACGCGTTGCTGCAGGTCTCGCATCTCCGGCGACAGCTCGATCGGCGACTCGTCCGTGTTCTGCGTCGTCGCCTCGATCCGTTCCGTGATGGGCAGTTGCCCCTGTGCGTCGACCGGTTGCACGCTGAAACAGAAGATTGATGTGAAGATGAGTAAGGTGGGAGTGATGCGCGGCATGGTTGATTCCTTTCCCTCGCCGATTCTTGGGGAAATTGGCCTCCTCAGATTTTGTCTATCTTCGGACAATCTCTGACGAATTATAAGCATATGCTCATTTTTGGCGGGAGGACTTGCGGATGGCCAGACCGAGAAGGTGTCGACGAGTGGGGCTGCTGCCCGATTGCGTCCTGTTCAAGCCGGCCGGAGTGCCTTCGATCGACCTGCAAGAGATCACGTTAGCGATGGATGAGTTGGAAGCGTTGCGACTCGCGGATTTGGAAGGTCTGTATCAGCAGCAGGCTGCCGATCAAATGGGAGTCTCACGACAAACGTTTGGCCGAATTGTCACCGAGGCGCGTGGCAAGGTCGCCCGCGTGTTGGTGGAAGGGTTGGCGCTCAAAATTCAAGGCGGCAAAATCTCCGTTGCAGCGCAGCGTCGATTTCAGTGTTTGGAGTGCGAGCATGAATGGTCGCCATCGGCCGGATCCGGGCGACCGGCCGATTGTCCGCAATGCCAGAGTCCCAAGTTGCAGCGCACCGACGGTTCCTGCTGTGATGCGTGTCCCGAGACGGGAAAAGCTGCGGGGTAGGGCAAGGGTGTCCGCGGTTCTTTCGCAGAAGCGAATCACGCACGGCATGTGCCGAACATTCGATCACCGTGCCCGTTGGCGTCGATTGTCCAGCGGCCCACGTTCTACTGCCGAGGCTCAGTGCGTACCCCGCGACTCAGTTACGTAACTTCGGGCAGCTCGTACGCCTTCCGTCGCGATCGAATCACGTGACGGTTCGCCTCGCTGTCGCGGCCGAACTGTTCGATTGTGGGATTCCACTGCAGTCGGCGGCCGACCAGGCGAGTGATGTTGGCCAGGTGGCAGACACTGATCGAACGGTGGCCGATTTCTACATCGGCGACCGGTCTTTCCCGTGTGCGGATGCAATCGATCCAGTTCTGCATGTGCCAACGAGCTTGCCAGAGTGCCAGTTCGTCGCTCCACTTGCGCTCCTCCTCCCTGACGTCGACCTTTTGTCGCAGTTGTTCGGCGATCTCCGGAGGGTTCGAGGTGAACTTGTTGCGATTGATTTCGAGCTTGCCATGTTCCCCCACGAAAATCGCGCCACCCATCGGGCCGCGCCCCATTTCCAGCGTGAAGTGGACTTCGACACCATTGTCGTACCGCATGCCGACCTGGCCGTTGGGGCCGGGCGTGATCGGCCACGTTTCGATCGGGCCGGTGCCGTCCATGCCCAATGCCCATTGGATCTGGTCAACACCGTGGGCGCCCCAGTTGGTCATTTCGCCGCCGGCAAAATCTCGCCAACGCATCCAGCCCATCCACTGCGAATGGTATGGACGCCAGGAGGCTTGATTGAGCCACACGTCCCAATTCAAGCCGTTCGGTACCGGTTCTTGCGGTGGCGGTCCGGTGGGGGAAACTTCGGCGGAGGGGTAGTTCATCGCCAGCACTCTTTTGATTTTTCCCAAGCCGCCATTGCGCACCAGTTCGCAAGCGATACGATTCATCTCCATCGAACGCTGTTGGGAACCGACCTGGAACACGCGTTGGTGTTTTCGTACGGCATTGACCAGAACGCGTCCCTCCTGGATGTACAGTGTCAATGGCTTCTCGGCGTAGACGTCCTTGCCTGCCTGGCAGGCGTGAATACTGGGCAGCACTCGTTGAAACTCGCCCGTTCCGATGATCACGGCGTCGATGTCCGGGCGTTCGAGCATTTCTCGATAGTCGTCATAAATCGGCCAGTTGCCGTTCTTGTTTCGCTGGAACGCTTCGGCGCGCGGCCGATTACAGTCACACAGCGCAACCAGCCGACCATCGTTCGGAAGTTGTTCCAGCAACAGCGTTGCGCGCCCCCCGACGCCAATTGCCCCGATGCCGATTCGGTCATTGGCCCCCGGTTGCCCAGCGCTGCCGAGGACCGATCGGGGCACGAACATCGGCGCACTGATGCCCCAAGCGGCCCAGCCGATTGCACGACGGCGAGTGATTTTTTGACCGGCGGAACGTAGCATCGTGAAGCTCCTGGTGAAGGCGGGAGGATTCTGGATAAAAGCGAGGCGGGCAGTTCAAGTCAGCTGGTGGTACCATCCTGTTTGATCGAGGACGATGCGGCCGTCAATCTCGGCCCTTCAACCAACCTTGATCCGTCAGCCATTCTTGGCAACGATCGGGCCAGCGATCGCAGGGGTGGCCGGTTTGTCGCATCCCGAAACCGTGACCGCCGCTGGCGTACGCGTGCAGTTCTGCCGCCACGCCGTGTTTCTTCAGTTCACGAAAAAGGAGTACGCTGTTGGAGACGGGGACCTCGTCATCGAACGCGTGAACGAAGAACATCGGAGGCGTGGATTCATCGATCGGAAAGGGACGGCTGAGTTGCCACGGCCGGTCCGAATCACAGAAGCCTGCCGGATAAACAAGCACTGCGAAGTTGGGTCGACCGTCGATTCGGTCGATGTCATCTTGCGTGGGATATTGGCGTTGGGAGTGCAGAATCGCCGTCAATCCGGCCGTTTCGCCGCCGGCGGAAAACCCGAGAATGCCGATCCGCTGCGGATCGATCTTCCAGTCGGCTGCGCGGGCGCGCACCACGCGAACCGCGCGCTGCGCATCTTGAACTGCCGCTTCCCACCGGCGATCAGGAGTCCGAGTGGGCACGCGATACTTCAGAACGATCCCGCTGACACCAAACGTGTTCAGCCACTGGGCGACTTCGGTTCCTTCGTGATCGAAGGCGAGAATATGATGTCCGCCGCCAGGGCAGATAATCACCGCAGCGCCGGTGTCCCGTCCGGCGGGGGGCCGATACACGGATAGCGTAGGTCGGGAAACGTTGGTCAACTTGATGATGCGGCGGCCGCCCACAAGCGGATCGTCTTCCTGGAAGACATCTTCTTCGGGCGGCAGCTGTTTCGTTTCCCCCGGTGGCCGACCGGGCCATACCGGAATCGTTTCCATCTCGGCCGCCGAAACGCCAGGTGACAGGAAAAGAACCCACAGGAGAATCGAAAGAAGGTTGTTCCTGTTTCCTTGGACCGGCTGTTCGATCATCCGGTTTGGGCACGCGCAGTCGGAAGACACGGCGGTCGCCCCCTCACTCGTTGAACTTGCTCTTACCCAGGTCGATTGACGGCGGCGCAGATCACGAAACAGGACGACCAACGGGAGTCCGGGAATCTCCTGTTTTGCGCGCCCTCCTGAGGACCATTCGCCGCGCCGCAGTGAATCGTACCGATCGAGGATACTATACCACAGGCGGTGCGAGAATGGGGCAGACCAACCTTCGTCGGCCGGCCGTGAGACGGGCGAGTTGCGATCGACAATTCGCGAGGAATTTCGTGTGAGACGGCCTGCTATTTGACGAGCCGCGGCGTAGAGAACACGAACTGACTTCGCGGCTCGCCGGTTCCCGGAATCGTTCCGCCCGTCGCCACGTCGGCGGCCTGGATGGTCACTTGCATTTTCGTTCCGTGACCACGCACGGCCATGATGCGGACGCCAGCGAACCCGATAATCGTGTAAACCGCGTTCGAACCCGATTCCACTAACTGGTTGTAGACCGGCACAATTCTTGGCTGCCCTTGAATATCCGCCAATTCGCTTACGATGGTGGAACTGACGCCAGGGTCGCCGGTCAGCGTTAATTCGCCATTGGCGTCAAGTCGCAACTCACCTCCGTGGTACGCAAAATCGCTCTTGCTGAGGCCATGCAGAATCTGATCGCTCAGATGGCGTGTGCTGTTGTTCGATGTGCCGATATTCAGGGTTCCGAAGTTGCCTGGAGCGTCTGTCCGTGTGGGGTACAAGTGTCCTTCCCCCCTATCGTCAGGACCCGTGACCACTTCCTCAAGAGTTTCATCCCAGGTGTACGCGTCTTGCGCGTTGTCTTGACGAATGATGTTTTCCCACGTGTCGAGCTCGATGGCGATCGGCAGCATGGGCACCGGCGTTGAATTCGGTGGCGGCTGGAATCCGATCACGTTTCGTGTGACCGCCGCGGTGGCCGTCGCCCGCAAGGACACGCGATCCCGGCCGAGGAATCTCGCGAAGAACAGTGGCACCTCACCATTCTGTATTTGGTCTCGTCGCACGCGAACTTGTACGGCATTGAAACTCGAGCGATCGCTGAAATCCATGTCGTCAACGCGCTGAAAATCGGCGATCGATCCGATGACCAGGTCACCATTCAGATCATTGGTTAAGTTTGCATCCAATTCCGTCGGTCGTCGCCCAACCGGATTTCTGCCGGTGTATTCGAGTGCTGCGGACCGAGCCTCCGGGAGCGCCAATGTGACATCCTCCTGAGTTGTCAGTTCCCACGCGCTCGCTAACGCAGCGGCATCCGCTGTTCGTTGCAGTTCCGTTCGAATCAGCATCATGTAGCCGATATCCAGCGAAAAAGCGACGAGGGCCAAAAAGACAATCAGCAGGAAGGCGGTCAATACTGTAATGCTGCCGCGTCGAGCAGCGTCACGGGGGATTGGAGATACACGCCTTGGGCAGGTCGGGATTTGGCAATGATATGGGCAGTGTTTCATGGTTGAATCGCGGAGAATCGGAATATGGAATGAGAAGGGAACGAAACGAACCTCCGCAAAGCGAGTGCCAAAGCGGCGGGCAGATTCGTCTACTTGTCACTTCTCGCCGTTGCCTATCCCACCGACATGTAGCGTTCGTGGCGATGTTGCGTCCGAGCAGAATGGGCGACGAGACGCGACGGAGAAGCGTTATTCGCTGTAGGAACGCTCCGTCTCGCCCCTTTCTTGCCGCACCGTCTGGGCGGTCGTGGAAAGCGGCGGATTATCCGAGCAGGCGCTCGTCGGTTAGCGTGCGGTCCTTGGGAGGCACCCGGAAAAAGAGAACCGCATGACGGCAGCCCGTGCGGCGAATCGGCGTGGCTGGCGGTTGCCTTTTCACCTCGACGTTGCCAAATGGCAACACGCTGGGAAGACCATCGACCACGCCGTCCCGGGGCGGAGCCGCACGAAACTTCGTCCCGTCTTGACGGACGAAGGTCTGAGCCTCCCCCTCCCGACACTTGATTCGAAACGGGAAAGTTGTCTTTTCCTCGCTCCCAAGGGTACAGATCCGGGCAAACAGGGCGGCAGGTAGAGCACGCGCCTATCTGGCGAGCCGATCCCATGCAACGCGGGAGTGTCGACCCCACCCGGAGCGATAACGGTGCCGCGTGCTTTTCGTCCGTTTCCTCAAAGACTACTCAGGGGCTGACGCTTGACTCGCGGTTGGCTCGACCGTGACCCAGACGGGGGCGGAACGCAGCTTGTCGCCATCCGCCTGCGTGATGCGAATGTAATAATAGTGCTGACCGGCTGGCGGCCAAAGTGTCGTCTGCCAGTTTGGCTGGACGGAGCTGTTGGTTACAACCACCTGTCCGTCTTGTACGAGTTCCATTGTCGCCGTCGAGTCACCCGGATCGGGATCGTGCGTTCGCACAGCGACCTGCACCTGTGACACGGGTTGTTCGATGATCTCACCCATCGGCGATTCGTTGACACAGAAGTGCAGTGAAAAGTTTCGATCGAGAGTGGAATACACGCGACGCCGCTGCAGCGCATCAAGGATATTTCGTTTCGTCAAGCCGGGTGCGAGGATTCCTGTCCAGGAACGGACCTTGCCCCAGTTGGGGGCGTGCGTGTCATCCGAACCTTCCGGCGCGATGTGCCAACCATTGTTCAACGCGCGCACAAAGGCCTTCTCTTCATCGTCTGTCCGCACTTCCATCAATTGGACAGCCCGGTCACCGATCTCGGAGTACGCCAGCCCCGCATGTGACTGCGAACCGTCTCCGGGATGATTGAATTTCGCGACGATTCCGGCGTCCGCGGCGGCTTGGTAGAATTCCGCGGGATCGGCAGGCCAGTGACGCGTCTGCGGATCATACAGGTTCAGGTGTCCCCACTTCTTCGTCCATTCCAGGCCCGGGAAGGCGACAAACTCTCCGTCTTCGTTGGCATCCCAGGCGACTTCTCGTTTGTCGAGCCATTCCGCATCGTCGACGTATTCAAGATGATCTGACAGGCAGAAAACGTCGAGCTTCGCTTCGAAGCGTGCGAAATCATGCGCGATGGAGGGAAGGAGTGTCCCGTCGGAATAGCCGGTGTGACTATGAAGATCGGCGAAGTAAACCTGCAAGTCGTTTTGCACATTCACTGCCACGCTGCCCTTCGTGCGACGGTCACCGGTGATCACGATCAAGTTTTGAGGTCCGTTGGGAACCATTCGCGTGTCGATCTTGCGCCCAAAATGATTCTCCTTCGTCTTGCGAGCGAGCAACTTGATCCAGGGTGGACCGCCCAATCCGACATACACTTCCGACGGCACCTTTCCACCGACGGCCGGTGTAATCTTGACATTGACGAGTGTGGTTTCATCAATCGTGGCGTTCGCCGTCGGTTCCAGAATCTCGACAACCGGTTTTGGGGGCGGCTCTTGCCCCGGCAGGATCTCAGCACAAGCCATCAACCAAGTCAGAGACAGGATCGCGAGGGGCATTCGGAAAGAGATCATGGTGACGCTCCAAGGCATGGTGGTTGGCGGGGACCAATTACGGTGGGATGAGCAGAGCTCTTCCGTAGAATACGTGGTGGTCTAGCGCGATGCAACGGTTGCCAGGAAATCGTGCGGCAGGATTTAGCGTCGGCAACGGTATACCAACGCGGGAGGAAGGTTCCGCCACACGATAGGAGAGCGTGAAACATCGGAGAATCGAGCCTTGAGTTTCGACGCGAAGCGTTGCGCGGCGGGAAGCATTAGCCCCTGGATGTACGCGAAGGTGGCAAATCGACCTTCGGGCGCCAGAGCCGAAACCGTCACCTCCAGCAGTCGGTCCTGCACGTCGTCGGAGAAGACGGCCCAGGGAAGACCGCTGATAATGCAATGTGCAGACGCCAGCCCGCGCTCACTCAGAAGAGCGGGAAGGTTTTCGACACTGTCGCGGCAAAGATCGACCTCCGGAAAGCGGTCGGCAAAACGCTGGCCGAGTTCGGAATCGACTTCGATCGCGAGGAATCGGGCTTCGGCGTTCTTTCGCGACAAGATCTCGGTGGTAAACACGCCGGTTCCAGGACCATATTCCACAATCACTCTATCGTTGGGCAGTAGCGTCTGATCCAGCATCATCGTTGCCAGTCGCTTGGAACTCGGCGCGATCGCGCCGATCGTCCGGGGAGCCTGGAGAAAGGCTCGCAGGAATCGTGCTGTATCGGAACCGATCATTCCCTGTTCTCGCGTTGTCCTCGAAAATCCACGCCGTTGGTTGTAGCGAAAGCCAGGCCCATCTTCCAGGCCGGGCACTCCATCGGCTCGCATAACAACGCTGTAACGCATGGGGAAGGCGAGCACGATCAGCAAGCAGAACGCGTTGCCGAGGTCGGACACTAGCGAAATAGGTTGCCGTCCGTGCCATGGCGTCGGAGAGATTCGGCACGAGCGCGGCTCGCAGGGCACACCACCGAAACCGGCAGCAACACGCCGGCCCAAACGCTATAATCGACTGTGCGCGTCGATCGATGGTTCTCTGCGCAGCCGATGCCCCGGGCGATACCGGGAGCCCGGATCTCCTCGGCTTTGCGTTGCGCACGAGACTCATGGGCCGTGCCGCAGTGAAGAGTATTCACGCGATCACAAGACCGTGCGCTTCGGTTGAATTCACAGGATTCTGGACCGCGTAATCATCAATTGTCAGAGGACGAAACACATGGCCTCCCAGATCTCCCGCCGCCAACTGTTGCGGTCGTCTGTCGTCTCGGCGATCGGTCTGCCGTGGGTCATTCCAGCGACCGCGCTGGGGCGGGATGGCGCGACGGCGCCCAGTGAGCGTGTTGCGCTTGGCTTCATCGGCTGTGGCCGACAGACATACCAGAAGAATATCCCCCTGTTCGTGCGGACTCCCGGCGTCCAGACGCTGGCGGTTTGCGACGTGGACTCGTGGCGACTGGGGAACGCCGTGCAGCAGGTCCAAGCGCAGTATGAGTCGGGTCGGGCGAAGGGAAGCTATTCGCCACCCGATACGTATATTGACTATCAGGATCTCTTCGCGCGAGATGACCTCGACGCGGTCGTGATCGGTACGCCCGACCACTGGCACGCCAAAATGGCATTGGATGCCATGCAGGCGGGCAAAGATGTCGCACTCGAGAAGCCGATCACGCGAACGATTCGGGAGGGCCAACAACTGATCGATGCTGCGCGGCGCTTCCAACGGATCTTTCGCGTTGACAGCGAGTTCCGCAGCGGTAAGGAGGCTCATCGAGCAACAACGCTGGTTCGAAACGGCTACATCGGGAAAGTCAAGAAGGTCACGGTGGCGGTGCCGGAGACGGATATTCCCTGCCCTGCGCAGCCGGACATGCCCATTCCATCGGAACTCGACTACGAACGATGGCAGGGGCCGGCTCCGCGCGCACCGTACACGCTACGACGTGTTCATCCTCCCCGTTCGTACGATCGCCCTGGCTGGATGCGACACCTGTTCTACTGCGACGGAATGATTACCAATTGGGGCACGCACCTGAATAACGGAGCCATGTGGGCCACCGACAAAGATCGTACCGGGCCGGTGGAAATTGAGGGGCACGGGCGAATACCCGGGGCCGGACAGCTTCTGGAATGTGCTGCTGAAATTCGACATCCGGTATCGATTCGCCGACGGCCTGGAATGGATCTATCGCACGGAACAACCGTACTTTTTGATCGAAGGGGATGAAGGTTGGGTGCGGGCCGGTTTCGGCGAATTCGATGCGGAGCCGAAATCACTGGTGGACGTCGAATTCCAGCCGGATGACCAGACGTTTCGGCTGAAGAGCGAAAAACAGGATTTCATCGATAGCGTGCGGAGTCGCCAGCCGACTTTGGAACCGGCGGAAGTCGGCCATCGGGTGACCTCTTTGGGGCATCTGGGGCATATCAGCATTTGGCTCGGCGAGAAGCTGCGGTGGGATCCCGAAGCGGAACAGTTTGTCGGCCACGACGAAGCGAATACGATGTTGGACCAGCCGATCCACCAGCCACGATATTCTTAGGCGCAAAAAGGCAAGGTCGCTCAGTCGTTTGTCGCCGCGGTCGGAAGCTCTTTCGCGTAACGGATTTCCTCGGTCCATCGATCGACAGCGGCGCGCGCTGCGTCCACATCTGCCGTCGCCGCCTCGACAGCTTGCCGCGCACGAACCACCGACTCCTCACGCGCCTGTAAGCGGTCTCGCATTTCTTCGATTCGCTCGGCCAATTCGTCGCGCAACGTTTGCGCCGCTTCCCACGTTGCTTCGGCCGCCGCACGTTCACCTTCCCGCTGGGCGAGTTGTTGCGTTGCCTCGCGCAGGCGTTGGGAAAGCGGCGGTGGGTTGGCAGTCAACGAAGCCGTGAGTGACCCATCGGCAGCATTCCAGACTTGGATCGTGCCGGTCCAGTCACTCACAACCGCCTGATTGGTCTCGTCGCAAAAAGTCGCTCGGACCGCCAGATCATTCGCTGGCGGGAACTGAATCAGCTGTTTTCCGTTGGAATCGAACAGCTTGGCGGTCTTGTCGCGACCGCAAGTGAGAATCCGTCCGTCGCGCGTGAACTCCAGGCCCAGGACTCCGCTGCCGTGGGCGTTCCATTTTCGCACCTCCTTGCCGTTCTCCATTTCCCAGAGACGCGTCGTACCATCCTCGCTCACTGATGCGAGGAGATTGGAATCGGCACGCCACGATACGGCCGTTACGGCGGCCGTATGCCCGGACAGGGTCAGGTATTCGCGACCGGTCCACGCCTCCCACACAAAGAGATTTCCTGCGCGGTCCCCCGTGGCCAGCAGCACACCGTCGGGGCTGAACTCGAGCGAAAAGATCCAATCCGTGTGTTTTCGCAGTTCATGAGTGAGTTGGCCGGTTTCCGTCGAGTAGATGCGGACGATTTTTTGGGGTCCCCCCAGGGCAATCCATCGTTGATCCGAGCTGATATCGGCGGCGAGGACCGCGTCCAATTCGTCACCCACTTCGAAGACTCGTTCGCCCGTCTTGATGTCCCAGACGACGACTTGACCATGCACGGCGGCGCGACCTCCGCCAGCGAGCAACAGGGCGCCGTTGCGACTGAAACGAAGCACTTCCGGGACTCCTTCTTCGAAAGGGAGAATCCCTCGCAATTGCTGCGACTGCAGATCATACAGCACGACCTGTCGGGTACCGGCAACCGCCGCGATGGGTGACCAGGGGTTTGTGGCGAGTGCCGCAACGTTGGGAGCAACCCTCGTGTGGAGGACCGGTTCCAGTGGTAATCGACCGGGAACGGGTGGCTCGGATGGTCGATCCGATGGAACATCCTGCAGTGCAAAGGCGACGCTCTTTCGCTGGACGATGCGTGCTTGGCTGCCGCGGTTTTCCAGCAACCCGCCGTCAATCCATTTCCGTACCACCTCCAACATGTCATCCGGAATCTTCGGGGATTCCGGCGGCATGTACGGTTCCTCTTCATGCGTGATCAACTGGAACAGATAGCTATCGGATGACGCTCCGGCCTCGACCACCTTTCCCGAACCGCCACCCAGCATGAGGTTCGTGTAGTTAGTCAAATCCAGATCGCCGCTCTTCCGGTCGGCGTTGTGACAACTGAAACATTTCTGTTGCAGGATCGGCTTGACATCGTCGTCGTACGTGACTTTCGCGACCTCTGGCTTGTCCGGTTCGTCTGCTGTCCACCCTGGGGCGTAGCCACACAGAAGTATTCCGCAGCAAAGCAGTTGACGTTGCAAGCGAACCGCGTGATCCATGAAACATCTACCCGGAAGGATGGTTTTCATTGTCGAATCGATCGTTTGGCGCCCTTTTGATCGCAGCAATAGCGGGAGAACCGTCCAGGCTAATGGTTGAACAGGAATTCCTGGGAATTCAGCAGCGCCCAGAACAGATCTTCCAGGACGCGAGGCGTTTGCTCCTGTCTTGCGCCGACAAGCGAATCCAGGTGTCTCACGTTCCTTGTCGGTGGGTTTGCGGCACAAGCAGCGGATGTACAGTTCCTCGATAATCTCGGTCGAACTCTTGCCCTCCTCAAGCCACTTGCGGACCAGTTTTCCCTCTCGGATCTTCCTTTGAATCGTGTTTCCGTTAAGCAGATGGAGTGCCTGCGAAAGGTTGGGTTCCATCTTTACTTCACAGGAGCACACGGTTTCTCGCTTCGCGCGGCCGAATGTTGTCAGGAAGTAGTCGCTGGTGTTGCCATCGGCGATTTGCGTAGCTCGAGCGCCCAAGGGCAGACCGGCGAACTTGTCGCGGGTGTCGGTCACCTGGGAAATGGCATCCAGCAGGACTTCCGCCCGCATCCGCCGGAGCGTCGCGTGAGAGAAGTTCGTGGTGTCGAGTCGGTTCGATTCATTCGTCTGTGTGCTGGCCTGATATGTCCGTGACACACAGATGTCGCGGACAAGCCGGCGAAAGTCGTAATTGTATTCGATGAACTTTTGGCCCAACGCTTCCAGCAGTTCCGGGATTGACGGCCGGGTTGCTGATACGAACGTCATCGACCTCGTGAATGATGCCACGGCCGAAGAAGTGGGCCCAAACGATGTTCGCCAGGTTCGTGGCAAAGTATGGATTCTCGCTGGAAGCCAGCCATTCGGCCAGAACGACGCGGCGATCTTTGCCCTGACCTCGGGTGTTGCACCCCCAAGGAATCTTGGTGCCATGTTGCGACCGTCGACCGGGTGCTTCACTTCGCCATTGCGGCGGTCGAAGATGATCTGTTCTCGCGGGTCCTCGGCCTGTTTGCGACCGATCTGGGCGAAAAAAGCGGCGAAACTGTAGTAGTCGTCCATCGTCCAGCGATCAAACGGATGGTTGTGGCACTGGGCACACTGCACACGCATTCCCAGGAATACTTGGGCGACGTTTTCGGCGATTTTAGTGGGTCCCGTTCATTCTGATAGTAGTTGGTTGCCGGATCGCTGAAGGTTCCGCCGGAGGAACCCAGCAATTCTCGGACCATCTGGTCCATCGGGATGTTGTCGGCAATCTGGCGCTGCAGCCAGTTGTAGTATCGCAGCATCGGCTTGTAAGTCGTCTGTTGTGTCGTGCGAATCTGTAGCAATTCGGCCCATTTCATGACCCACAATTCGACGAATTCTTTGCGCTGCAGCAGTTGGTCGACGAGTTCCTCGCGTTTTCGCGAATCCGTGTTGTCCATGAAAGCACGATATTCTTCGCAGGTCGGCAGGCGTCCCGTGATATCAATCGTGCAGCGACGTAAGAATTCTTCGTCCGTGCAAAGCTCCGACGGATGGATCCGCAGCTTGCTTGAAACTTCGCATATGCCAATTCGTCGATATAGTTGTTCGCGGGCACATTTTTCCACTCGAAAGTCAAGTCCGGTTGGCAAGGCGACGAAATGATGCACCGACGGTATGTGTGTCGAAGCGGGCCATCAGAAATGCCTCACCCCGTTGTTTCGCAGTTACCAGGCCTGATTCGTCGATCACGGCGGAATTGTCATTGCTCGACATGAAGTAGGCCAGCGAAGTGACATCGCGATCCGTGCCATCGGCGTACTTGGCACGAACGTTGACTTGTTGCGTTGCTCCACTCCCGTCCAGTACGGCGGTCGAGGGGAAGAACTCCAAGGCAGCGACGGCCGGGGTGACTCCCGGGTCGTCGGTGCGCACCGCTTGCCAACCAGCGTCGCAGCGTCTGCGCACGACTCGCTGTCGACAGGGAATCGCTGACCGCCGGAGTGTGGGACCGCGCCGGTGGCCTTGGCCATCAGTAGGCAGTCGTCCGGCGTGGCCAGGTTGATTCTTCGGCCCGGGACCTCACGTGTCAGACGAAAGTAATCGCCGGCCGGATCAAAGCCGAATAGCGACAGTCGAAACCCGTCCTTGCCGCGTGCGGCTCCGTGACAACTTCCCATATTGCAGCCGGCTTTCATGAACACCGGCATGACATCCAGGCGGAAACTGATCGGCTGGTCTTCCATCGCCTCGTGAACGACCGTTGGCACTTCGACGGAATGCTCACCGTATTGCACAATCATCGGACAGCTTCCATCGGCTAGGGGAGCGACGCGACGATGGACGATCCGAATCAGACTCGGATTGGATGCGTTGAAGGAGCAGTCAGCTGTCACGTCGCGCGTCATCCCATCGGCGTAATGGGCCTGAACGATCAGCGTCTGGAAATCGCGCATGCCCGATAGATGCACATCGGGGGGACTGACTTCGATCCGCACGACATCCTGCTCCTGAGCGCACACATGGAACGTGATGCTGCCATGGCAGGTCAGAAGGCAGATGCTTAGCGTCAATAATCGTCGCACGGTCATGACCCTTCCTGGGGACGAGGAGGCGAAGAGCACGCTGGGAGTGACCGCCGCAGTTTGGCGTCGCCACGCGGCGAATCCGGCCAACGTTCATTTTTCATCAGTGGACTCCTCCGCAGTGCGTGCATCAGGGGAAAGTCGCTCGGTAACCTCTCGACGCAGCTTTTCCAATCGACTTAACGGACGTTCCCTTGATGTGTTCTTGTTTGCGGCGTCTTGTGGCTCCGCTGAGGGCGGGGCGGCCGCGACCGGCTCCGGGGCCGGTTTATCGATCTGCAACTCCGTGGAGCCCGCAACTCCCACAATCGGTTCTCCGTTCTGCAGGACTGTCACCTGACAGAATACGTTGCTGTGCTTCCCGACCGGGCTGGAGGGGTCGGTCGACAGCTGGAAGGTCAATTCCTGCGTTTGGCGATCGAATTCCAAGTCGGGAGCGGTGACCTTGTGAGGAAGTCCGACCAGCGAGGCCGTCCCGGTTCCATCGAACGCCGTCAAATGATTGATTTTGCAGTACAACTGCGCCGGCTGACCTTGTTCGCAGGAAGCTCGGTGCATTTCGAACTGGACGAACGGTGGCGCGATTTCGATCTGGGCCAACGGAGATGCGGCATGGGCGGTCCCGTTCACCTGTGCCTGGGCGAGGGCAAAAACCTTCCACACCCCGGTCCGCGCGTCGGTGTTTGCGTTCAGGGGGCAGATCACCTCTTGCTGGCCTTTCTCGATTCTCGCCTGCGTGGCACTTCCCACGCCAGGCGGCAGGAATGGGAGCCGGACGCTGATTTCCTCATCCCATCCTTCCTGCTTGCGAGCGACAATTCGCAGGCCGGTAGATCCGTTTTGCACAAGCGGGACTTTCGGTTCCACGATCTCGATCTGGAATGGCAGCTCCTCAACAACGGCGACAGGGATTTGTCGCACATCTTGCGACACGTACACGGATTGATTCGGTGGACCCACTACGAAATCGGCCCGGTTGAAGTAGGTGCCGCGGATCGGTGACGCGGGATCGACATGATGGGCGGTCAGGTCGATTAGTCTTGCGCACAGCGGGGCATCCGCGGCGGCCTCCAAAACGACCGGCATTTGATTCATGTTGGCCGGCATCGGCGGGGCATGAGCCGTCAGACCGGTCGGCAGGTTATCGAATGGGAGAACGAGGTCGCCGGAAAAATTCGTGCGGCTGGCATTCACGACCGTGCCAAAGCGATTGCCTCGCGGCACGACCAATTGCTGCAACGCCTGGCCGTAACGCTCGGTGCGTGGAACCGCCGTCTGCAAGAGAGGCGTAACCGGCTGCAGCTCGATGCGATAGACGTAATCGGTTGATCCGCGTCGGAGGTGATCCATGATGCGCAGGGTGTATTCTGCGTCCTCGGGAACTTCGAAACGGAAGTAGCTATCGAGGCCGCGCAGCATCATCGTTGCCCGTGATCCGCCGCCCATCGGCCGAGTGCAGATGGACTACGGGATCCAGGCCGGATCGAATCCGACGCGCATAGCATTCCACCTCAAAGACACTTCCCTTCTTCGCCGAAAAACGGAAGCAATCGACGTCATTCGGCTTTCCGATGATGCCGTTCATCGCCAGTGGTAGTTCGGTCGGTGTCGCCTGCGGCAGTTTATCGTTCGGCTCCGTCTCGAAGGCATTGCCGAATTCGACAAGTCGAAACGGGTTGGCGGACGGCGCGATCCCGAAAGAATCTGTGGCGAAGAGGCCGTATTGTTCCATGGGTTCGGAGGGTAGAGTGATCGATTGTTCCATCTCGCCCGACGCATCGCCGAGAAATCTCACGGTCAATGTTTCACCGATGGGCCCTCCGGCGGGAAAGACCGCCGTAGGACGGGGGAAGGTTCCGACGTGCAGCCGATAACGGCAATCGCCACTTCCGCCGTAGGCTGCTTCGCGGACCTCCAGTACATACCGCCCGGTCTCGGGCACGAGGATCGATGCAAATCCATCCTGCAGTGCCAGCGGTGTGTCATCGCAGGCGGCCAGCTCGAAGCGTCGCGTATCCAGGATGGCGATGTACGGGTCGAACATCGCGGAACCCAGACGCATCGCTTCGATCTCGACCGTTAGTCGTTCTCCGGCGGAAGCATCAACGACAAAATAGTCGACATCTTCCTTTTCAATGATCCCCTGCACCGTGACGTTTGGGGAAATCGCCTGTGGAGCAGCGAAATCGGAATTCGGCTCGATCTCGTCGATTGCCGGCAGCTCACCAACAAACAGTGTCCGGAAGTCAGAGACTCCGCTGCGTGTGCGAAGCTGCAGCACGTGGTCACCCAGGCGACAGTCCGATGACACGCGAACGTTCACTTTGGCTGCTTTTTCGCTGGCCTCGACTTGAAGGACTTCCATCCCCGGACCATAGAACAGCACCTCTTCGGTATCACCCAAATGTTCGCCTTGGAAGGTGAGCAGATGTTCGGCGCCTCGTTGCACGCCCCGTGGGAGAATCCGTTGCAGTCGAGGCGATGCGGCGGGCGTACTGTTGGGACAGCACAAGACGAGCCAGATCGACCCACAGCAAAAGAATAGACGTCGCATGGGAAGGGTGACCCTTGTGAGGAAAGCTCAGGCCAGAATCTCCGAGCGGACTTTGCCGCCGTCGACGATTTCCACGGGACGGTTTCCCGGAGCCATCAGTTCCTTCTCGGCCACAATTCCCAGGCAATGGTAGAGCGTGGTAGCCCAGTCGGCGACGGTCAGTGGGTTTTCGGCCGGTTCGCTGGCGATGGAATCGGATGAACCATGCACGATTCCCCGTTTCACACCGCCTCCGGCCATCACAACACTGAATACCTTGGGCCAATGGTCTCGACCGGCTGTGTTGTTGATTTTCGGCGTGCGGCCAAATTCCGAGGCCAGGCAAACGAGTGTCGAATCGAGTTGGCCGCGGCGGTCGAGATCGCGAATCAGGGCAGCGAATGCTTGGTCGAATGGTGGCACCTGTTTCCGCGTGCCAGGCTCGATGCGGTCGTGCAGGTCCCAGGAACCGAACGTGGTCGTTACGAAACGTGTTCCTGCCTCGACAAGCCGCCGTGCCAATAGCAGACGTGCCCCCGCGGCATGGCGACCATACTCGTCGCGAATCTTGTCTTCCTCCTGAGAAATGTCGAACGCCTCGCGAGCTTTTACGGAACTGATCATGGCGTAGGCGCGTTCGTAGAACGTATCGACGGCATCTAACGCATCCGCCTGTTCCTTCCGCCGGAAATGGTCATTCACGACATCCAGGAGGCGTCTCCGAGTGGTGAAGCGGGATTCGTCGACACCGTTGGGCAAACTCAGGTCACGGACGCGAAAGTTTTTGTTCGCGGGATCGGCTCCCAGGCTGAAGCCGGCATACGATGAGCTGAGGTATCCCGTCCCGGCAAACTCATTGGGTTGTGTTGGAATGCAGATGTAGGGCGGAAGGTTGTTGCGCGGTCCGAACTCGTGAGCCACGACGCTGCCGATGCTCGGATATTGCAACGCAGGGCTAGGGCGGTAGCCGGTGAACATGTTGTGTGTGCCGCGTTCGTGGGCTGCCTCGCCGTGAGTCATCGATCGACAGATCGTGAGCCGATCGACGACCTGCGCCGTCTGCTTCCACAATTCGCTGATCTGAACGCCCTCGACGTTTGTCCCGATACTTCCGAATGGTCCACGATACTCAATCGGCGCGTAGGGCTTGGGATCAAACGATTCCTGGTGGCTCATCCCGCCCGGCAAGAAGATGAAGATTACGGACTTCGCCGATCCTTCCTTGCTCTCGAATACCTTCTGATCGGCTGCCGCTTCCATTCGCAGGACATCGGACAGCGTCAATCCCAGGCCGCCGAGCAGTCCCACGTGCAGGAAGCCTCGGCGGTTCAGTTCGTTGCCAAGGCAGTTCATTATTTCTTATCGTTCCCAACAAAGACTTGGTGTCCACCTTCCGGCCTGCATTCACTTTTCGGCAAGTCGTCTGACACCCAAGATGATTCGGTGACTTCTGGGATTGTAGACCCTTTCGGCGCAAGACGGAATCGTCCTTCGCGGGTCGACGTCCTTCGCACTTCTTTGCGGAAATCTCTTATTCAATGTGGCGTGGCGAATGGTGCTTAGGAGGCAATGCGAAAACGGGGCGCTTTCCAAATTTCATTGGTTGTCTTGGTTCATTCACTGCGCCGCCGTCAGAAGTTTCCGATTCGAGCTTGCAACACGACGAGCCGTGCAGGTCAACGCCGTCGACCTGAGTTTGTATCCCCTCTTGGCGGCGGATATAATCCGGGCAGTGCTTCTCGGGACCGGCGTATCCGGTCCGTCACGAACTTGGGGACCGGTGTGTTTGCTCGAGCGGGCCGATATCCCTGGTCGGTGTGGTAGCGAACTAGGCTGCCGGTGAATACCGTGTCCGCACGTGCCTTTCGCGCGATTCACTCTTGCATGTTTCAGATCAGGCGGCGATCGAATCAAGTGATCAACCATAACTGGATCCTGGCGTGCGCTTTCTGCGGGTATGCGATGGTGCCGTCCGCGGTGTTGGGGCAGGAGGAAGTAGCGATCGAAGGCGCGGTCGTGATCGAGCAGTCGGGCGAGGCGATGCCGCAACCCGACCCGGGAAGCGCTCCTGCGGAAGGGCCGAAGTCGGAACCGGCCGGAGCGAAAGCGGGGATGCCGCATCCGAACGGGCCGCCACCCCAGGGCCCCCCCGGCGCGAAGGGGCCGAAATCTCGTGCCGCACCAGGCGCGCCCGGATCAGAGAAACCGGACGGTGAGGCCACCGATGGTGGGCCGCAGCCGGTGGTGCGCCCGACAAGCCCCGGGGACCGGGCAATCCCGCTGCGTTTGCGGTTCGCCCGGACGCGGATGGGTTGATCCAATTCCAATTCGACGGAGCTCCCTGGCCCGCCTTGATCGAGTGGCTTGGGGAAGTCTCTGACATGGCCATTGATTGGCAGAAGTTGCCTGGTGACTTCATCAACTTGCGCACGCAACGTCGCTACACGCTGGCGGAAACACGCGACCTGATCAGCCGCCATCTCTTGGCTCGCGGTTACGCGCTACTGCAAGAAGGCGAATTGATGACCGTCGTCTCGACGGACGGAATCAACACCGCTCTCGTGCCACGCGTCACACCCGAGGAACTGGCGGATTGCCTGCCCCATGAGTATGTCAAGGTTTCGTTCCCGCTGGATTGGATGTTGGCCGAAGATGCGGCCGAGGAATTGAAGCCGCTCGTCAGTAAGAACGGTCAGCTGATCGCGTTGCGGACGACGAATCGCATCGAGGGCGTCGACGCTGCTCGCAATCTGCAGGAGATTCAGCGGATTCTGAAGCAGGAACAGTCAACCGATGGGGAGGACCGATTACTTCGCGAATTTGTGCTGCAACATGTGCGGGCGGCCGATGTGCGCGAAAAATTGGAGCAGTTGTTGGGTGTCGCCAAGCCGCAGCAGATGGCCATGTCGCCGCAACAGCAGATGAAACAGCAGCAAATGCAAATGCAAATGCAGCAACAGATGCAGCAGATGCGGCAGCAGATGCAGCAAAAGGGTCAGCAGCTCGCTCCGCAGCGGCAACGGAAAGAGCTGGAAATCCAGGTCGTTGTCAACGAACAGCGAAATAGTGTGATCGTTCAGGCTCCTCCGGACAAGATGGCCATCGCGGCGGATGCCGTACGGTTGCTGGATGTTCCGGACCCACGGGTCGGTTCATTAGATGCTCTCGTTGGCAGTATCCGCACCTATCGGCTTGCGACGCTCGATCCCCAGGAAGTTGTCGAAATCCTGCTCGAAACGGGCGCGATGGACCCCGATACGCGACTGAAGGTCGATCAAGACAGCCGGGCGATCATCGTCAGCGGCGCTCCGTGGGATCATTTGACGATCGAGAAGTTGATTGAGAAGCTTGACGGAAGTCCGCGTGCGTTCAAGGTTGTCCGGTTGCGTCGCCGTCGGGCTGACCAGGTGGCGACCACTGTGGAAAACCTGATGGTGGGTCAACAGGAGGATTCACAGCAGAACCGTCGCCGGCCTTACTACATCGACTATTGGGGTGGGCGCGGCTCGGAAGATCAACAATCACAAGATCGGTTTCGCGTCGGCGCCGATGTAGAACACAATTGGCTGTTGTTGTGGTGCAATGATCGAGAGCATCAGCAGGTCATGGAGTTGCTCGCGGAACTGGGGGAGGTGCCCGGTGGACCGGGTAGTGCGGAGCAAGTCCGCGTGATCGACTCGATCGATGCCGCGACGGCCGACGAACTGTTGCGCCGCGCGCGGGAGGTGTTTCGGTCGTTGGCACCCAATCCGGTGGAGTTGCCCGTGCCGGTGGATCCCCCGCGCCCGACCGAGGACGAGGAACAAGAATCGGAGCCCGGCCCGGAACGCAACCCGTCGACGAAAGAGCTGGTACCGACCGTAACGACGGAGCGGACCTCGGATCTGTTGCGACCGAAGTCATCCGCTCGTTCACGTCCGGTACTCGATCGGCCAGTCTTCTGGGCGAATCCGAGCGAAGGCTTCGACCTCCGTGATCGGAGAGGTGGCGAGCGGGAATTGGACGAGAAGCAGCCAACGTCCGAGCCGCCCCCGGTTTCGGTAGTGCGGCAACCCGACGGCCGGATTCTGCTGCATTCGCGGGATACCGCGGCGCTCGATATCTTTGAACAGCTACTGAGCGATCTGCGACCACAACAGAAAGAATATGAGGTCTTCGAGCTGCAGTACGCTTCGGCGACTTGGGTCGTGTTGCAGTTGGAGGATTTCTTTGACGATTCGGATGAAGATGATCGTAACCGACTTCCCTTCTTCTTTTTCATGGATGAGAGGCCCGATTCGGATCGACCACTGGGGCTGGCGGATCGCCGGCCGATCCGCTTCATTTCCGATATCGACACCAACACAATCATTGTCCGAAACGCAACGGAGGACCAGTTGCGGACGGTGGGAGAGTTGATTGATCTGTACGACATCCGCGAGCCGGTGAATACGGAGAAGGCGCGTCACACGAAACTCATCTCGATCAAGCATTCCAAAGCCAGCGTGATTGCCAGTCAAATCAAGGACGTCTTTCGTGACTTACTCAGCGGAAATGATAAGGCCTTTCAGCAGCAGGGTTCCCCCGAGCAGGGGCGGCAGCGTTCCAACTCGGGCGGTGTCTTTGCTCAAGGACTGGCATTTGGCGACGGCGATTCCGAGAAACAGAGCGATACGCGCGCGTCCTTCAAGGGAAAGCTCTCTTTGGGGATCGACGATACGACAAATACTCTGCTCGTCTCGACCGAGGGCGAGACGCTGATGCAATTGGTGGTTGCGATGATCGACGATCTCGACCAAGCGGCTCGACCCGCTGACAATGTGCGCGTTGTGCGCCTGCAGCCCGGTTCCGATTACGCGGGGATTCGCGAAGCGCTCCGCGAGACGTTCGGCGACTCGAACGTGTCCGTCAAGGGGGATCAGCCGGAGGGCAAGCCGCAGCCGCCAGGGACTGCCGACGCCCAGAAGCCGCCCAGAAGCCGCCCCGAGAAGGCGAGGCGGCCGTTCGGGCGGAGAATCGATGATTTCGGCAGCCCCTTCGTGGCGAGGTGGTCTTTACGGGGCGTCGGGTACCGTATCTCTTACGGCCAGAATCTGGAACTGTTGGCGGATCTCGGACGCGTCCGCGTTCGGCAGGTTCGTTCGTTGAATCAGCAGCACGTAGATGCTCTTGGTTACGGGATCAACCCACCCCTGTGTTCCAAACGCGCCCCCATGTCCAAACGTGCCTGGCGAAAGCATGCGCGTCACTCCTTGTGGTTCGCGGACGACGCACCAGCCAAGTCCCCAGCAATTCCCGGCCGTGAAACCGGTCTTCAAGTCGTCCGTCTGGCAACGGGTCATTTGTCGGACGGATTCGGCCGAGACGATTCGCTTGCCGCGCCATCGCCCCTGATTGAGTACCATTTGGTAGAAACGGAACAGGTCACGTGCGTTGGACACGAGCCCACCGGATGGGTTGGGAGCGATCACCGCCGAAAAGTTGACGATAAAATTCGAAGCGGGAACGAGCGTTTCCGGTTCGGGCCCCGGCTGGTAAAGGGTAGCGATCCGGCGAACTTGCCGCTGAGTCGGAAAGAAAGTCGTGTTCTTCATGCCCATCGGCTCAAAGATTCTCTCGGCGAGAAACGTCTGTAGGGGCGTTTCGGCGACGACTTCGATCACTCGGCCGACCACATTCAGTCCGGGGCTGTATTCCCAGCTCGTTCCTGGCTGAAATGCCAGTGGGCGCTTGGCGAGTTCCAAGGACACATCGGCCAGCGATCCCGAGAAAGTTTGTGGTCCGGCCAGACCGGAAGTGTGCGTCAGCAGATCTCGAATCGTGATCGGGCGATTGGCGTCTTCCCCCGAGCGTAGTTTGACCGCGCTGAATGCTGGGAGATACTTGCTGACCGGATCGTCGATGTCGAGTTTTCCGTCGTCTTGCAGCATCATCGCGGCCGTGGCGACGATCGGCTTCGTCATCGACGCGATTGAGAAGAGGTTGCCTTTCTTCATCGGCGTGGCCGCTTCGATGTCGGCAAGGCCGACTGCCGACAAGTGAATGATCTTGCCTCTCCGTCCGACCAACGTTACGGCGCCGGAGATCTCGCCGGAATCGACGAACTTCTGCATCGCCGCGGGGATTTCCGCGAACGTATCGGTCTTGATCTCGGTTACCGTCTGTGCGGTTGCCGAATTGCCGACAAGGAAGAACAGCAGCAGACCAACGTATCGCTTCATTTTGTGCCACCCCTTTACCTGAAGGTCTCTAGCCGAAACGGCGCTATCGAATGCCCTCGGTTGCGAGTCACCAGTGGCAGAGCCACCCACGTAAGATACGGCGAGTGCATCCGAAATGCCAGATGCTGTTGCTGGTCGGCAAGCGTGGTGCGCAGCAAGGAACGAGTGTCGCCCGAGGAAGATCGTCATGCGCGTTCGTAAGCCCTCGAAACGTGCACTGTCCGGTGAGACTCGCTCGCAATGACAACGGCTTGGTGGAGGGCCTTTTCCTTAAGACGCCTCCAGTAGATCCCAGAAAGGAACGATTTCATCGAGTTCGTCTTGCATGTTCTGGATCTCTCGCGACAGCACGTTCTTTAACCGGGGAATCGCCTGTTGCGTTAGCGTTTGTGTTGTCTCGGTTTCGCCAATCCTTCGTTCCAGAGCCTCTCGGGCGAGTAGCTGATTGCGGTGTTGGAGCATGGTCTGAATGTAGCGAACGCGAAGTTCGGGAATCTGACGCTGTTGTCGCGCGGAATGGACGATCTCCATCGATCGAACAAGTTGTGTTTCGACGAGGTCACTCCAGCCGGTCGGCAGGTCGTTGTAGAGCACGAATGCATCGGCTGTCTGGTACAGGTGCAGCATTTGGTGGAGCAGGAGTTCCGGCTCCACCCAATCCCACCCCTTGGGATTCTGTGGAAGATAGAGTCCCTCTTCGTAGGATCCATTGGGATGATAGTACAGCGACAGAAAGGGTACGACCGGTTTTCCATTGGCGATTCGCGTGGCCTCTCGGATGGTTTCGGAGGCAAAAGTGGACCACAGCTCGGCGGTCGTACGAGTCTCATTGCCCAAGTGAAGGACATAGAGGGAAGGGAAGAACAGATCGATGGACGAGTTCAACGCAGCGGCAACTTGATCATTGTGGGATTGCCATGCGCGGTACAGTTCGGACCCGTCACCGGCGTAGGCGGCTTTGGGATCTCGCCGGGGCAGTAAGCGGTAGTAACCGATGAGGAGGTTAGGATTGGATTCGTGAATTAGATCGGCAGCCCTTTGCAGCTTCTGCAGGTTGGCCTCGATTTCCAATGGCTCCCCGGTCAACGGCCAGCCTTCCAAATTCAGCACGTAGAACGTTTCTTCATCGGTCAGCTCGTCGGCCACTCGCTGCCGGATGATGTCTTCACTGGGGAAATCTCGAAGATAGCCGCCCGACGGACTCTTTTCAAAGAAGTACCACGCGGACAACAGTCGAATTGGCTGCAAGCCGATGGAGCGGAGGTCCGGTTTGTCACGGGCGGCGATTAGCCCGAAGGCAGGATTCCCGCCATTCGTTCGCAGTTCGAGCAGCTTGATCTGTGTCTTCACTCGCCGCATGCTCTCCAGAATCGCCTCGATGTGGTCGGCTCCGTTCTGACGCAAGTTCTGGAAGTACTGAAAAGCGTTTGGGCCCACGGATTCGCGAAACGTCTGGGCGACTTCGCTTGCTTGGCGTGGAGAGATATCCGGCAGGTGGAATGCAACACGCAGTGGCGGTAAGGGAAGGGTCAGGTTCTCGTTGGCGGCGAATGTCGAGAACCACGGTTGCCAAGCTCCGGTCGTTGGGTCGAGGACATGGGCGTAGCGTTGTGTCAGGTCCGGGGCGTCATCGTTCTGGCCCAGTGACACCAAGTCCTTCACAATTCGAAAATACAGATTCAGGTGGCGAAAGCGATCCAACTCGCCCGAGGAAAGATCCGCACGCGATAAAAGCGATTCCAACTGCTGCTGTCCTTGCAGTTCATTCATCTGCAGAATGGTCGCCTCGTGTGGTTCCAGCAGCAAACGAGTTGTTAAGTATGCGTCCCGCAACTGTCGCAAATAGATTCGATCTGTGTGGAACGGCAGGGAATTGAATTCGTCTGTGGCGGTACCCGCCGTTGGCACGCCAGCAGTTGGCTCGGAAGAAGCTTCGACATCATAGTGGGTCACATCGAGAACCTGCAGGATCTGATTGCTGTCGAATTGGCGAGTTCGCCGTTGCGTAAGACGGCCTTCTTGATCGAAATGGTAGTCGATCGTTCGCTGAAAGATCGGTCCCCCGTAGTAATCGTAGGTGGTTGTCCGAGACGACCGAAGGAACCCCGGCTGGTCGTAGAACAGGTCCAGCTGGAAAGCCAATCTTCCGCGTGCGTCGTATTGCTGCTCGGTGCGAGCAGCCAGGGATGGCAATTCACCGGCGTAAGTGTCGATCGTGACAAGGTGGACGTTTCCGAATGGATCCCATTGCGTAACGGTGCGCATGTGCAGGTTCTCCTCGATGAACTCGTAAGTGACGACTTCATTCTTCTCATGCGTCTCAGAATCGAAGTACGTGTACTCCCGTTGGGAATGTGCGTTCTGCTGATCACAGGAAGCGTCCGCGCTTTGCGAGGGCATCTCGTAGGCGTGAACACGCAGCGTTTCGATTAAATCCGATGATTCGAACAATAGTTCGTAAAGACTCGCGTGCGACTCTTGGGAAGGAGATTCGTAGACGATCGTTGTGCTTGCTTGATAGGCTGCTACAACATCAGCGCTGTCGAAGCGGCCGTCCAGGTTCACATCGAGTGGCGATGCACCGGTCGCTGCTGGCGCCGCAGGACGTAAGGTGGCAGCATCCTGCTCGCACTGCGCGTTGCCAGATTCCAGAGTGGCCGGCGGTGAGTGTGGAGGAACGGTGGGTGCCACCGGCGCGATGCTGAGGTCGGCCCAGGTTGCCAGCAAGTGGCGAGGTTCGAGCGGTTCGATGGCGGGGTGGAAGCCGGTTTCGCTCTTTCGCGGGGCGGACTTCCACAAAATCCACTTCGAAATTGACGGCTTAGAAGTCAGGTGCAAGAAAGTAGATCGGTTCGGAGGCCGACGAGGCATGTGCGTACCCTTAGATCCGGACGCTGTGGGAGTGAAAACTCGGCAAGCGACCTGGGAACACCGGCAGGAACGCCGGGAGTTGTTGGACTGGAAGTTGACTTTTCGCTGGCCCCGGATTTCGAATGCCCCGGCGGACAGTACTCGAAAAGGTGGCTGGGTGTCGAGCCGAATTCGAAGCCGGTCGGCGTCTCTCGCGGACTCGGAGGCTCGAACCCGGAGGGTTGGACATGTTCGTTGGCGGCGATTCGCTTTGACTGTCGAGGGTGTGGGGAATGGTGACCGTTGATCCGTCACTGATTGAGACGGCTCGGTAGAGCCACCGCCGAACGACGTTGCCTGCCGCTTCCCTTCCGGACGCGTCAAACGCGCTCGATTTGGAATCCGCCTTTCCTTGGCTCAGACGATCGTGTGCAGAAGAACAGTGCCGCGCCGCTGGTCATTCCCCGCCGTACGGTGGATCGTACGTCCTTCGCCTTCGGACATAGCATGTTCTCCCTGTTCGTGATTGAAGCTTGTGGCCGCCAACCTGTGAGAAGGTGACTCTTCCCTTACCAGGTCAATTGGTTAACCAGCAACCTGACGAGATCTAAGTACCCTTCGTGGCCGCCCAATTTTTCGTACTGGTCCCGTTTGTGCCTTGCGAATAGCCGACAGATCCTGGTACAAGTTCCATCGTGAGTCTCTTTTCACACCTGCCAAGTTGCCCGGTGTTTGGCACAAGAGAGCCCGCTTCGACAGACTGGCCCGGACACAATGCTTTTCAATAGTTACTGCTTCTGGCTGTTCTTCTTGGTTGTCTTCGTGCTCTATGCGGGCTTGAACCACAAATGGCAAAACCGCCTGTTGCTGGTTGCCAGCTACATTTTCTACGGAGCATGGGATTGGCGTTTCTTATCACTAATCTGGATTTCGACAGTCGTCGACTTTTTTGTTGCACTTAAGATCGATGAGCACCGTCACAGCAGCAATCATGAGAGGCAAAAGAAGCTGTGGTTGATTGTCTCTCTTTGCACAAATTTGGGGCTCCTGGGATTCTTCAAATACTGCGGTTTCTTCGTCGAAGAAATGGGACAACTAATGGATTGGCTCGGGGTCCCCTTATCCCTTCCGAGCCTCAGCATTGTTCTGCCGGTGGGCATATCCTTCTACACGTTTCAAACCATGAGTTACACGATCGATGTCTATCGTGATCAGATAAGGCCGGTTCGTGATTTCGAGGGGTTTGCCCTTTATGTGGCGTTCTTTCCACAACTCGTTGCGGGGCCCATCGAACGATCAACTCATCTGATGCCTCAGATCATCAAGCCACGACAACTCACTTCGGACGGATACATTGAGGGGCTGTACCTCGTTCTGCTGGGGATGTTCAAGAAGGTCGTCATCGCCGACAACATGGCCATCATCGTCAACGCGGTATTCCAGTCGCCCGTATCGCAGCTTTCGGGGCTCGAATGTCTTCTCGGCGTGTATGCATTCGCGTTCCAGATCTATGGTGACTTTTCCGGATACTCCGCCATTGCACGCGGCGTATCGAAGTTTCTCGGTTTCGATATCATGGTCAATTTCAATCTGCCGTACTTTGCACAATCACCGCAAGAGTTTTGGCATCGTTGGCATATCAGCCTATCGACCTGGCTGCGGGACTACCTCTATATCCCGCTGGGAGGTAATCGGCATGGGACGGCTCGCACCTACCGAAACCTGATGGTAACGATGGTCCTGGGCGGAATCTGGCACGGCCGGGTTGGACGTTTGTCTTCTGGGGCGTGCTGCACGGATTAATGCTGTGTGGTGATCGCGCTCTGTCACAGGTTCCTTCGCAACACGCAACAGGCGCGGTCCCCACCGGGAAAACACTGCTCAAGTGCTTTATCACGTTTCACCTGGTCTGCCTGGGCTGGTTACTGTTTCGGGCCACGAATATCGCCCAGGCATGGGATATGCTCTATTTGATTTGCACCGATATGCGACGAACTCCGTTCGCGGAGTACGAAGCCGTCCTGATCGCGTTTTACGCAATCCCGTTGATGATCTACGAGTTGTGGCTTTTGCGGCGGCGTGACCTCGATTCACTCGTGAAAGTGGCATGGCCGGTTCGCGCAGCCATTTACAGCTATGCGACGATCATGATTGTCTTTTTTCATCCAGCTATAAGTCATGAATTCATCTATTTCCAGTTCTAGAACGAGATCGGAGTGGAAGGTCCTGGCCGTTGTGGCCGTCACCGCTTGTATTGGTGAGGCGGGCACACATTTCTTGGAACGCTATTCCGCGGACTACCAGCACCGAAGCGAGATTCCCGAGATTTCCAGCGATTTGCGAGACAGTGATTCGACTCGTGTTCTGTTTTTGGGCAATTCATTGACCAGATGGGGTGTGCGGCTCGAGAGCTTCGAGGAACAGTTGGGACGGCATGACATTCGACTGGGCGGCGTCTGTAGAATCTATCCTGACGCCACTACGCTGCGACAGTGGCACTATTTGTACCAATCGCAATTCGCGAGGCCATCCTTCCGGGGAACTGCCCCCGATATCGTGATTATTTCGGTCGTCCATGACCACCTGACCGATCAGGTTGGTATTCGGCCGCGTCGCTTAGCGATGGTGATCGACGGAGTTTCTCAACTCGTGGATGTTCTGTGTCACGACGTGCATTCCGTCGATGAGGGGGCTGCCGTCCTGAGCGCCTACGCGTTTAAGTCGGTCGAGTATCAGCCGAACGTGATGCACCGTGCGCTGGAATGTTTCGTGCCTCACTACCGTTCTCAGACTCAACAGTTGAACCGTCGTCGGCAGAAGTCGATCTGGCAGCAGAGCAGCAACGTGAACCCGAATGCAGCGGGTGGATCCAATTTGTCATACACTTACTTGCGTGAATTCATCGAACTGTTGAAGAAGAATGGGAGCCACGGCATCTTCTGCATGATGCCGCTTCCCGAACCGCAAGAAGTAGACATGAAGATGGTCAAGACGATTGAGTCGTCGGGTATGACATTCCTTGACCTTCGAGGGCTCAAGGCGAAGACGCGCGGGCATTATCCGGACGGCTACCACATGGATTCGGTGGCAGCGGATCTCTATAGCCGCGCTCTGGCGGATGCTGTCGCGGTTCGCCTTCCGGTGGCGCTTGATTGATGACTGCGCAGCAAAGGAGCAGGGCGGCCGACGGGGCCCCATCCTGGCCGTTTCCTTTGGCCTCTTCAAGACTTATTGGCAGCGCAGGAGGGAATGTCATCTTCCCGGTAGCCATCGAGCGGCCCCGGTAATGACCGGTTGTCGGAAACCGAAGCAATGGCGAGGGGAAGCCGGTGTACGCGGGAGATGAGCAACGGCCGTTGCCCCGCGAGCGAAAAGTCTGGCGGCAGTTGCAAATGTGATCTATCATAGCCGATTGGGTGGCGACGCGGATTTCTATTTCTATTCATTGCGGCGTGGCGAATGGTTCTCAGAAGGCGATGCGAAAATCGGAGATTCCCGATCTCTCGCTGTCGGCCTGGTTCATTCACGGCAACGCCTTCAGTAGGAGTGCAGCGTGGTGTGGAATCGTTTGCGGAGCGGAAGTAGAAACCAGGCCAGACTCCGATCTCACGGGCGTTTTCCGCGGCGGATCGGCGAGCCGTTGGAAAATCGCGTTTTGCTGGCGGGCGACCTGGTCGCTCATTGGGTTGCCGACAGTCTGAATGCGCAGCATGCGGACGGTGCCGTGGTCGCCGCGTGGGAAGATTCGGTGGGCGGCTTGACCGCTGTTGCTGCCGGGACTCCGATGCTGCAGCAGGGCCTCCGAAATGGCCGGTCGACGGTGCGTTTCGACGGGGCCGATGGAGCGGACTCGTTTCGAGTTGCCGCGAACAGTCACCCGATGAATGGCGCAAATGACTTTACCGTTGCAGTGGTTTTCGCCACACTCTCGCCCGGTGAGAATGGCGTTACTGGAAACTGGTTTGATCACACCGGCTTGGTGGATGCGAGCCGGTTTGGCTTCACGACGGACTGGGGCCTGGCGTTCAATGAAGCGGGGCAGGTGAGTGCCGGGATGGGAGTCGGTTTCGGGACGCCCGTGACCTCGGTTTACTCGGCCGAAACGGGATTGCACGATGGTCAGCTTCACCTGGCAACGTTCGCTCGCAGTGGCGACACCATGTCGCTGTATATCGACGATGGCCCGGCTCAACGCGTGTTCGATGCGAACGATGGTGTGCGCGGTATGGTCGATATAACGTTCGGCGTGCTGCAGCCGAATCAGAATCCGTTGACAGGCGAGATGGCGGAGGTGCGGATTTACGACGGAGCGTTGGACGGAGCGGCGGTGGCGGCGCTGTATTCGGAGTTTCGCGGGTACTATCACAACCAGGCACCGGTCGCCGTGGATGATGGCTATTCGCTATCGGAAGATCCATTATTCGGCTTCCACGTGGTCAATGCGACCGAGGGGCTGCTGCGCAACGATCTGGATTCGGAAAGGGATCAGCTCTCCGCCGTGTTGGTTGGCGACGCGACACATGGCTCGGTTGTCGTTCGGCAAGATGGTTCCTTCGTCTATTCACCTGAGCCCAATTTCTTTGGCACCGACTCGTTTACCTATCAAGCCCGCGACGGGCAGGGATCGAATGTCGCGACGGTGACGCTGCAGGTGGCGAACACCTACGACGCACCGATTCCTGTGGCGGATGATTACCGTGTGTTGCCAACTCAAACGCTTGTCGTGGAAGCCGAGGACGGTCTGCTGGCCAATGATCAAAATCCCGATGGCGTCTCGCTGACCGTGGAACTGCTGGATGGAGTAAGCGTCGGTGAACTGCGATTGCAGAACGATGGCTCCTTCACGTTCGATCCGCAAGGTTTTGCCGGTGAGGCGAGTTTCACGTACCGTGTTGGCGATGGAACGCAATGGAGCGAACTGGTCCCGGTTACCATCACGGTGAATACGCCGCCGCAGGCTAGGGCCGATGCGTATGACGTGATGGAAGACGTGCCACTGGTGGTTCCGCCACGGGACGGCGTGTTAGCGAACGATGTGGACGCGGACGGCAACTTGCTTACGGCGGTCCTCACCGCAGAACCGCTCCACGGAATCGTGCAGTTTCAGGACGATGGCTCGTTTCACTATTCGCCACCGGCTGAGTTCTCGGGCGAGGACGAATTCCGCTACCTCATCTCCGATGGTATGACGCAGTCGGTCGACGTGACCGTGTCGCTCCATATTCTACCGGTGAATGATCCGCCCGAGGTGGCGGATGATTACTATTGGACGCTGCCGTCGAAACGCCTCGAAATTGCGGCTGCGGATGGAGTACTGGCGAACGATTCGGACAAGGAAACGGCGCAGTTGCGAGCGATCGTGGTGGATCCACCGAGTCACGGGACGCTGCAACTGGATCCGGAAGGAGGCTTTTCGTACGTGCCGGCCGCGGGTTTTGTGGGAACGGATTCGTTTCGCTACCGGGCGGATGACATGCAAGACCTTTCCGAACCGGTGACGGTGCACTTGCGCGTGGATGCGCAGCCGGTTCAGATCAGTGAGTTTATGGCAGCGAACGTCGATACACTTCTGACGCGGACGCGAGAAAGTGCCGAGGATAGTTTCCGGCGTGACACCGAGGAAGCGTACGACTGGGTGGAATTGTGGAATCCGACAGATGCGCCCCTGGCAATCGGGGGATTGTATTTGACGGACGATTTGCAGGAGATCACAAAGTGGCAGATTCCGGCGGGAACGACCATCGCGCCTAACGACTACTGGGTCGTCTTCGCGTCGGGAGAAGATCTGACCAACCCGGCGCTCGATGAGCTGGGATATTTGCATACGAATTTCAAGCTTGGTTCGGACGGTGAATACTTGGCCGTGGGGGCGCCGGGCAACGTGGTGTTGTTCGAGTTTGGCGTGGAATATCCCCAACAGCGGCCCGGTGTTTCGTATGGGCTGGATTCGAGCGGTCAGCAGCGTTATTTCCTTGCGCCGACGCCGGGGGCGGAGAACGGAGTTGGATTGGCAGGGGCCGTGGCGGACACGCAATTCAGTGTGGATCGGGGCTTCTACGATCAGCCGCAGCAGGTCGTCATTTCCACCGCCACACCCGAGGCTGCGGTGTACTACACGACCGATGGTAGTGAGCCGGATCCACAGAATCCGAGTGCCCACCTATACGAGGAACCCTTGGTTGTTCGTTCGACCACGACACTGCGAGCGGCTGCCTTCCGAGAGGGCTTGCTACCATCCAACGTCGATACGCAAACGTACATCTTTGCGGCCGACGTCCCGTCGCAGGGGAATCGTCCGGAAGGGTATCCTGAGCGTTGGCGAGCGTCGAGCGGAACGTTGCCTGGCGATTATGAAATGGACCCTGAAATCACGCAGAATCCGGCCTACCAGGATGTGATGGATGAGGCTCTGCTGTCGATTCCCACGATCTCGATCGTCACGTCCGTCGGCAACCTTTTTGACCCCGATCGCGGGATCTACATGTACCCGCAGAATGACGGGGCTGCCTGGGAACGCCCGACTTCGGTCGAGTTGATTTTTCCGGACGGCACAAAGGGGTTCCAGGTTGATGCCGGTCTGCGAATTCAAGGTGGTGCGAGTCGCCTGCCGGAGAAGTCACCTAAGCATTCTTTTCGGCTGTTGTTTCGAGATCGCTATGGGGCTTCCAAGCTGGAGTATCCGCTTTTCGGTACGGAGGCCGTCGACGAGTTTGACACGCTGATCCTACGAGCAGGATTCAATCAGAGTTTCATTCACCACAACACGTTTCTCGGCGACAATCGAGGTCGTGCGCAGTACGTGCGTGATCAATGGGCGAAGGATACGCAGGCAGCAATGGGACATCCCGCGGCCCACAATAATTATGCTCACCTGTACATCAATGGTATGTACTGGGGCTTGTACAACCCCACGGAACGCCCGGCGAATGGATTCGCCGAAAGCTATCTGGGAGGTGACAAGGAAGACTACGATGTCTTGAACAGCGGCGATGTGATTGACGGTGACAATCAAGCATGGAGTGACCTGCTTCGGCGTTCCCGCGCAACCTGGCGGAGCAGGCGAATTACGAGGCCGTTGCTGAACTGCTCGATATCGATGCGTTCATCGATTACATGTTGATCAACCATTATGGTGGCAACATGGATTGGGACAGCCACAACTGGTACGCGCTGCGACACCGCGTGGATGGTGGCAAGTTCCTGTTCTTTATGTGGGATTCGGAATTTGTTTTTATCGGGAATTCCGACAATCGGCTGCAGATCCGAGATGCCGCTCCGGGCCAACTGTTTGATCGTCTGACCGACAATGCAGAATTTCGCATCAAACTTGCGGACGCCATTCAGAAACACATGTTCCATGATGGGTTGTTGACTCCGGAAAAAGTGATCGAGCGCTGGAACGCTCGCAGTGATCAGATCACAGATGCGATCGTGGCGGAATCGGCTCGTTGGGGAGATTATCGCCGCGATGTTGACCGACGAGGTGGGCCTTTTGACTTAATCGAAAGAGATGTGCAGTGGGTTGCAGAACGGGAACGGCTGTTGAGCGACTACTTTCCCCAGCGTACCGATACGGTCCTCAATCAATATCGCGCCCGCGGACTGTTTCCCGCGATCGCCGCGCCGGAGTTTAGTCAGCGCGGCGGGACGATCCTGGATGGTCAGCAGGTGACTCTGCAGGCGATGGAAGACGCTGCGATCTATTACACGCTCGATGGCAGCGACCCGCGCGACGCGGACGGAGACGTTGCTGCCGGTGCCCTCCAGTACACCACCGCCTTTTCACTTTCCCAAGCTGCGACCGTCTCGGTGCGGGCCCGCGCCGCGGACATGGAGTGGTCAGCGATCGACCGGGTGCATTTCTTGCCCAATGCGGTGCCCGCGTCGGCGGAGAGTCTGCGGATATCCGAGATTCACTACAATCCGGGACCGCCGACGCTGACCGAAGTAGCCGCCGGACATCGCGACAAGGATGACTTTGAGTTCATCGAATTGGTGAATGTGTCGGAACAACGGATTGACCTGAGCCACGTGTCATTGGCGTTTTCCATTGTCGAAGGTGAGTCGGTTGGAGTGAAATTTGATTTTGCCGCCGGCGAGATTCGGCAATTGGATCCGGGACAGAGTCTGTTGGTCGTCGAGAATCGCGACGCGTTCGTTCACCGCTATTCCGCCGATCTACCGATTGCGGGACAGTGGAACGGTGGCCTGAACAACGGCGGGGAGCAAATCACGCTGGCGGCCGATGGCGTGGTCCTGCAGCAATTCTCTTACAGCGATCGTTGGGATGCGGCTACCGATGGGCTTGGTATGTCTCTGGAACACGTGAATCCAGCGCAGTTGGCTCTGGCCGACTGGGGGCTCTCCAGCAGTTGGCGGGCGAGTACGATCGTGGGAGGAACGCCTGGCCGCAACCTCGTCAGTCCCATTCCGGGAGATGCGAACGGGGATGGCGTCTTCAACTCCGCGGATTTTGTGCTGGTATTTCAGGCTGGTGAATATGAGGATGGCATCCGGAACAACTCGACGTTCCGTGAAGGAGATTGGAACGGCGACGGCGACTTCGACACCCTGGACTTCGTCGTCGTGTTCCAAATGGGACATTATGAGTCGGAAGTTGCGTCGCAATCGATGGCAAACGGTATCGCCGCCGCCGTCGATTGGCTGTTCCTTCAAGAATTCTCGAAGTCAACGTCGCGCGCTCTCGTGCCGTAATCCCCAACGCCGGAAGTTCCGCCAAGCCGCGAGAGGCGATCAGGAAAAGACCGCACAGCAGCAGTGCGCGGAAACCGGTAATCGCTGCGTCGCGATCGGTCGGCCGGGATCGTCTACAGCGCAGCGCGTTTCCAGTAGCGTCTCGTCGCCGTTTCTGCTCGAAAAAGACGTCGCCACAAACGCGCCATGTCCGCACGACACGCACTTGCAGCGCGCGATGTCACACGGCCAGATTTCACTTTGCCACCCGTCGACGTCGGGCAACTGGAGAATCTGCGCCACTGTACGGAATGTATGAATTGTGTGAGTTGACTTCGGTCAGATTGTACGGATTCTGCTGGATGCAACTTGCATCTTGAGGCCCTCGGGTTAGCTTGAACGCTCAGCGTCCGACTCGCGCGCACCAGCCCAAAGTTTGGGCCACTCGGTTCCTCTTGCCGCTTTCGTTGCGTTGCAGCACTGGCGCGTGCAGCGATTTGAATGTTATTGGCTGCGATGGAGTTTCATGATGCGACGTTTGCTGCTGGAAAAACTGGAGTGTCGTCGGTTGCTGAGCGCTTCTCCGAATTACGCCGAGGACCGGATTCTCGTGCGATTCGCTGACGGAGCGGACTTGCCTTCCCATCGTATTGCGAGTGAGATTGTTCGCGGCGCTTCGGTGGATCGCGAGTTTCCGGTCGTACCCGGACTGCGTCAAATCCATCTGCCGGCCGGACTTCACGTGGAGTCTGCGCTACAGGCCTTTCGGAATAACCCCCATGTACTGTATGCCGAGCCCGACTATCAGTTGCAAGTGTCGGAGACTCCCAATGATCCGCTTCTGGAGGAACTTTGGGGACTGAACAACACCGGGCAGTCAGGGGGAACGATCGATGCCGACATTGACGCGGCCGAGGCGTGGCAGGTCACGACCGGCAGCGGCCAGACGGTGGTCGCCGTAATCGACACGGGCGTCGACTATACCCACCAGGATTTGGCCCAGAATATGTGGAGAAACACGCAGGAATTGAACGGCCAGCCAGGAGTGGACGACGATGGAAATGGGTTTGTCGACGATGTCTTCGGTTATGACTTCGTCAACAACGACGGAGACCCGATGGATGATCACTATCACGGGACGCACGTCGCCGGCACCATCGGGGCCGTCGGAGACGACGGAGTGGGAATTGTCGGCGTCAATTGGAACGTCCAGATCATGGCCCTCAAGGCGTTTGGTGCAGACGGGTCGGGAACGAACAGCGACGCGATCAACGCCATCAATTATGCGGTTGCTCAGGGCGCTATCATCTCCAACAACAGTTGGGGAGGTAATGAGCCATTTTCGCAGGCGATGTACGACGCCATCGCCGCCGCTGCCGACCAGGGGCATATCTTCGTCGCGGGAGCGGGCAACGGCTACTTCGGCATCTTTCCTCTCGACAACGATTCATATCCGTTCTATCCATCCAGCTATGATCTGGATAATATCATCGCCGTTGCCGCGACGGACCACAACGATCAGATGGCGCCCTTCTCCAACTACGGTGCAACTTCGGTCGATCTTGCCGCACCGGGCGTTGATATTCTGAGCACGAAACCGGGAAACATCTACGAAATGGCCAGCGGCACTTCGATGGCGACGCCGCACGTTACGGGGGTCGTGGCCCTGGTTCGTGACTTGCATCCCGATTGGAGCTATGACCATGTTATTGCACACGTCCTGGACATGGTGGATCCAGTCGAGGGGCTGCAAGGCAAAATGGTTACCGGAGGACGGCTGAACGCTGCCAATGCAGTCGCCGACCCAACGGTGGGTCCCCGTATCGCCGACATTCCGGTTCGGGCGTACACACCCATGTCCAGCCTGATGCTCCGCTTCAATAAGGCCGTGGATGCGTCGACGTTTTCTCCGACCGACGTGCTGTTCTTCGAAGGACCGGGCGGCCCGGTTGACATTCAGTCCATCGATGTCGTGCCCGGAACACGCGATCGGGTGTTCGAAATCGTTTTCTCGGAACAGACCGCGAGTGGTGTCTACTCGATCGCCATCGGCCCCACGCTTCTCGATATCAACGGCAACCTGCTGAACCAGGATGGCGATGATGTCAACGGCGAACCGATCGATGACCGATTCACTGCCGAATTTGAACTTGTGGACGCGGTTGTGCGACTGGATCTCGGTAAGTCGACCACACCGGTGGCTGCGGGGTATCAGCAATTGACGGAAGCCGACGTCTACCTCCCGTCGGTCGGCTACGGTTGGCAGGACGCCGCAATGAGTGGCTACGACCGCTCCAGCGGCAGTGACCTGCTGCGAGACTTCCACTATGCGCCGCAGGGCACGTTCCTGGTGGACCTCCCCAACGGACTCTACGAAGTCGTGCTCACCATGGGTGACGCCGGAGCACTGCACGATGAGATGGGCGTGTTCCTGGAAGGTGCAGAGATCGACACCGTGACCACCGAGGCCGGCCAGTTCGCCAGCAATACGTACTTCGTGGATGTGAATGATGGCCAGCTGACGTTGGACTTGATCGACCAGGGAGGCAGTAATGCCAATATCGTGATCAATGGTCTGGAGGTCATCGTGGCCGGTCCGGATCGGCTCGGTCCACAAGTGATCAACGTCACTCCCGCCGGTACGGTCCTCAGTGGGATCGACCGAGTCACATTGACCTTCAACGAAGCAATCGATCCCCAGAGCCTTGACGCCGACGATGTGAGCTTGCTAGGTCCGAGCGGACCCATTGGGCCACTGACAGTCACGCAACTCAGCGACGTGACGTATGAGGTGTCATTTGGCCTTCTAAGTGAAACCGGGCTGTATCAGTTGCAAGTGGGCCCCGAGATCACTGACCTGGTAGGCAACCTGATGGACCAGGACGGCGATGGCAGCGGGGGCCAATCTGCCGCTGATTGGTTCAACTCAAGCTTCACAGTGGCAATGTCATTGCGACTGGATTTCGGTCAGGCAACGACACCAGTGGCTGCGGGGTACCAGCAATTGGCAGAAACCGACGTGTATGCCGCGTCGGTCGGTTACGGCTGGCAAGCCGCCACGATAAGTAGTTTCGACCGTGCGACCGACGGTGACCTGCTGCGGGATTTCCACTACGCACCGCAAGGGACGTTCCTGGTAGACCTCCCTAACGGACTCTATGAAGTGGTGCTCACAATGGGCGACGCCGGCGGGATGCATGAGCAGATGGGCGTTTTCCTGGAGGGTGCACAGGTTGACACGGTGACCACGGCGGCCGGGCAATACGCCATCCGAGACTACGTTGTGGAAGTGACCGACGGCCAGCTGACGTTGGACTTGATCGACCAGGGAGGCAGCAATGCCAATATCGTGATTAACGCTCTGGAAGTGATCGTAGCCGGCACGGATCTAGCCGGGCCGAAAGTCGTGGAAGTGTTTCCATCCGATATGGCAATTGCCCCGATTGACCGTATCCGATTGCGATTCGACGAGGCGATTGATGACAACAGTCTGGATGCGAACGATCTGAGTCTGTTCGGTCCGGCGGGTGTCGTCGAACCGCTGACGGTCACGCGGCTGGATGAATCCACATACGAAGTCGGTTTTGCAGCCGCGCCATGATGCCGGGCAATACCAATTGGTCGTGGGTCCGGAGATCACCGACCTGGCCGGGAATCTGATGGACCAGGACGGTGATGGCACCGGGGGCGAATTGCCGGCCGATCAGTTCAGTGCCAGTTTCACATTGGAATCCTCCGTGCGATTGGATTTCGGTAAGGCAACGACACCAGTGGCTGCGGGGTACCAGCAATTGGTAGAAACCGACGTGTATGCCGCGTCGGTCGGTTACGGCTGGCAGGCCGCCACGATGAGTAGTTTCGATCGTGCGAGCGACGGTGACCTGCTGCGAGATTTCCACTACGCACCGCAGGGGACGTTCCTGGTGGACCTGCCCAACGGTCGCTACGAAGTCGTGCTTACAATGGGCGATGCCGGTGGACTGCACGACCAGATGGGCGTTTTCCTGGAGGGTGCACAGGTCGACACGGTGACCACGGCGGCCGGACAATACGCCATCCGAAACTACGTTGTGGAAGTGACCGACGACCAGCTGACGTTGGATTTGATCGACCAGGGAGGCAGCAATGCCAATATCGTGATCAACGCCCTGGAAGTGATCGTGGCCGGCCCGGACGAAATCGGTCCGAAGGTCGTGGAGGTGTTTCCATCCGACACGGCGTTCGGTGCGATCGACCGCATCCGATTGCAATTCGACGAGGCGATTGATGACGACAGTCTGGATGCGAACGATCTGAGTCTGTTCGGTCCGGCGGGTGTCGTCGAACCGCTGACGGTCACGCGGCTGGATGAATCCACCTACGAAGTTGGTTTTGCGCTGCGCCATGATGCCGGGCAATATCAATTGGTCGTCGGTCCGGAGATCACCGACCTGGCCGGCAATCTGATGGACCAGGACGGTGATGGCACCGGGGGCGAGCTGCCGGCCGATCAGTTCAGTGCCAGTTTCACATTGGAGTCCTCCTTGCGGTTGGATTTCGGTAAGGCAACGACGCCGGTTGCTGCGGGGTACCAGCAATTGGTAGAAACCGACATGTATGCCGCGTCGGTCGGTTACGGCTGGCAGGCCGCCACGATGAGTAGTTTCGATCGTGCGAGCGACGGTGACCTGCTGCGAGATTTCCACTACGCACCGCAGGGGACGTTTCTGGTGGACCTGCCCAACGGTCGCTATGAAGTGGTGCTCACGATGGGCGATGCCGGTGGACTGCACGACCAGATGGGCGTTTTTCTGGAGGGTGCACAGGTCGACACGGTGACCACGGCGGCCGGACAATACGCCATCCGAAACTACGTTGTGGAAGTGACCGACGACCAGCTGACGTTGGACTTGATCGACCAGGGAGGCAGCAATGCCAATATCGTGATCAACGCCCTGGACGTGATCGTGGCCGGCCCGGATGAAACTGGTCCGAAGGTCGTGGAGGTGTTTCCATCCGACACGGCGTTCGGTGCGATCGACCGTATCCGATTGCGATTCGACGAGGCAATTGATGACGACAGTCTGGATGCGAACGATCTGAGTCTGTTCGGTCCGGCGGGTGTCGTCGAACCGCTGACGGTCACGCGGCTGGATGAATCCACATACGAAGTTGGCTTTGCACCGCGCCATGATGCCGGGCAATATCAATTGGTCGTGGGTCCGGAGATCACCGACCTGGCCGGCAATCTGATGGACCAGGACGGTGATGGCACCGGGGGCGAGCTGCCGGCCGATCAGTTCAGTGCCAGTTTCACATTGGAGTCCTCCTTGCGGTTGGATTTCGGTAAGGCAACGACGCCGGTTGCTGCGGGGTACCAGCAATTGGTAGAAACCGACGTGTATGCCGCGTCGGTCGGTTACGGCTGGCAGGCCGCCACGATGAATAGTTTCGATCGTGCGAGCGACGGCGACCTGCTGCGGGATTTCCACTACGCGTCGCAAGGGACGTTTCTGGTGGATCTGCCCAACGGTCGCTATGAAGTGGTGCTCACGATGGGCGATGCCGGTGGACTGCACGACCAGATGGGCGTTTTTCTGGAGGGTGCACAGGTCGACACGGTAACGACGGCTGCGGGACAATATGCCGTCAGAAGCTACTTCGTGGAGGTGACCGATGGCCAGCTGACGTTGGATTTGATTGACCAGGGAGGCAGCAATGCCAATATCGTGATCAACGCCCTGGAAGTGATCGTGGCTGGCCCGGATGAAATTGGTCCGAAGGTCGTGGAGGTGTTTCCATCCGACACGGCGTTCGGTGCGATCGACCGTATCCGATTGCGATTCGACGAGGCAATTGATGACGACAGTCTGGATGCGAACGATCTGAGTCTGTTCGGTCCGGCGGGTGTCGTCGAACCGCTGACGGTCACGCGGCTGGATGAATCCACCTACGAAGTTGGTTTTGCGTTGCGCCATGATGCCGGGCAATATCAATTGGTCGCGGGTCCGGAGATCACCGACCTGGCCGGCAATCTGATGGACCAGGACGGTGATGGTACCGGGGGCGAGCTGCCGGCCGATCAGTTCAGTGCCAGTTTCACATTGGAGTCCTCCTTGCGGTTGGATTTCGGTAAGGCAACGACGCCGGTTGTTGCGGGGTACCAGCAATTGGTAGAAACCGACGTGTATGCCGCGTCGGTCGGTTACGGCTGGCAGGCCGCCACGATGAGTAGTTTCGACCGCGCGAGCGACGGCGACCTGCTGCGGGATTTCCACTACGCGTCGCAAGGGACGTTTCTGGTGGATCTGCCCAACGGTCGCTATGAAGTGGTGCTCACGATGGGGGATGCCGGCGGACTGCACGACCAGATGGGCGTCTTTCTGGAGGGTGCACAGGTCGACACGGTAACGACGGCCGCGGGACAGTATGCGACAAACGTGTATCTGATGGACGTCGTTGATGGGCAGCTAACGTTACAACTCGTTGACATGGGAGGCGTCAACACGAATGTGGTGATCAATGCCTTAGAGGTAACCTATCAAGCCGGCAGTGCCGGGGCGATCGTTTCGTCAGGTTCGAGTCTCGAACCATTGCCATTGTCTGGCGTGGCGGCGTCCCGATTTCCGGGTACCGCCCAATACCACGAGCTAAACGGTTTTCTCCGCGAGACCCTCGGCGCACCACACACCACGGAAGTCGTGACGCCTGTGCAGGAACCGTCTGTCAGGCAGACCTTTGCCGGGAGTGAGTACTCTATGCGGGACACCGGTGGTATTGCCAACTTGCGTGCGCAAAGACACTCGCGCAAACAGTATTTCGCGGAACTCACAAGCGATCACATCCAGGAAATGCTCCGATCGGAAGACTGGTTCGACCTCCTATCCGCGAGACCCGACGGGCCATAGATGTAAACCATGTGTAACGTATAACGCGTATACAACGCGTACAACGCGTGGACAGGCTATTCATTCACAGCGCAGGCACAACGCATGGACAGGCCATGTGTTTGGACGTTTGTGAAAGTCCCAAGCCACGCAGACGTGTCGTGAACGGGGCCGCGGGGCAGCGAATGAGACAATGCGCCAAATCGGCGGGACGTAGGCGTAAATCGATTGCCAATGGCATTTCGGAAAAGCCCACGCATCGGCAGAGCGCAAGTCGACGGCACGAAGGACCACGCGACGATCGGCGGGCAGCACGCGGTCCGGCCGTGGTCACACAACGCATGGACAGGCCATGTGTTTGGACGTTTGTGAAAGTTCCAAGCCACGCAGACGTGTCGTGAACGGGGCCGCGGGGCAGCGCAATGAGACAATGCGCCAAATCGGCGGGACGTAGGCGTAAATCGATTGCCAATGGCATTTCGGAAAAGCCCACGCATCGGCAGAGCGCGCAAGTCGACGGCACGAAGGACCACGCGACGATCGGCGGGCAGCGCACCGCGCGTCCGGCCGTGGTCGAGTGAGAACGCGTTACGCGTGACAGCCGTTCAGATTTGCCAGGTGACGGCAGCCGCGTTGCCGGGCGGCCGCGCGCAGTCGGCTCCGCTGGAAGGAAAAGGCCACGCCGACCAGCTGCGGTCGAGCGAACAGTTGTTCCAACGTGGTACGCCAGGTCTCCCAGCCGACCCCCAGGCGGTCCAGGAGCGCTTCCACCCGCGGATCGACCCGCGCCTTGCCCGGACGCAACAGGCGACTCGTGGCGTCCACCAACAGCAGATAGCTGCCCAACGACAATCCGGCCAGCACGCCCACGCGTGTCTCTCCCTGCTCGCGCCGGTCGTCCAGCGGGCAGAGCCACAGTCCTCGTTCCATGCCCCGCGCCTGCTGGGCCGCGGGCACGGACCCCTCGCGGGCGGCTTGCAGGTCCGACATCCGTCCTCGCTTCCGGCACCAAGCCAGCCGCGCGGCGAGCGACGTGTAGCGTGCCTCTTCCGGCAAAGACACTTGGCCCGCCGCCAGCGGATTGAGATCAATGTAGGCACAGGTCGCCAGCAACGCTTCTTCCCCGTGAATCGCGATCGACTTGTACCGGCCCGCCCAGAACGGGCCCTGGACCCCGTCTTCTTCGTTGGCCTTGCGGGCCAGCGGTTCTTTGAGCGATTTCATGAACCAACCCAGATTGACCAGTCGCTTCCGCAGTTGCTTGACATACTTCCGGTCGCGGGCCTTTTCTTTCACCCATTGGGAGAGGGATCGGAGCGGCTTGCGATCCGGGCCACGCGGTGGGTGGAGCCTGGCCCACCGCCGCAGCACCTCTTCTTTGCTCCAGCGGCGCGCCTGCCGCCAGTCCAAATGCGTCAGCACATGCAAGTGATTGTCCATCACGGCATAGCCACCGACCTGGATACTGAAAATCCCCACCAGCTCTTCCAGCCGCTGTTCCAGATACCGTTTGCGGTCGTCCTCCCTGCTTCGTAGCAGAAACGCGCCGCGGACGGTTTTGGAAATGCAGTGATACCAAGGGGTGACGTGGGCGTCGACGATCTTCGAACGGGCGATGGTCATGGCAGATTCTCCCTCGCGCAGGACCCACCGGTCGTGTGGTACGCCGCCCCGGCGGCAGCGACCGGCCCGATCCTAGCAATCCCTCCGACACCGATCAAAGTCGCGTGCAACTTTGAAACATGGACTGTCCCCGCGTTGGCCCTGCCGGCCCAAGCATCGCCTGTCCCGGGGTGGGGAGGCAATCTAGGGTTGCTGCGGGTGGTTGCATCTGCTTTGATCGTTGGCTGGAGACACGGTCCGCCGAGTGAAGATTGGAGTGTTCATCTGTTTGGGTCCGCCAACGACAGGGGAAGTGAATCGAGAAATGATCTCATGTCTTTTGCTCACGGCGTGCGTATCCGCTGCCGCCTCGCCGCCATCGAACAGCCTGACTACAGCAACTCGTGTCGCGGTAGTCGCATACGAAGATTTTCATGGCGAATTCGAGCATTTTGGACGCGTCTTTGCCGACATCAGTCGCCGAGATCCCACCATGCGCTTTCAGCTCGCCGTCGGTTCCTACGGGGAAGTGCTGCACTGGCTCGATCGGGAGCTGATCGACGTCGCTGTTCTGACACCGGGAGTCTTTGCCGGTCTGCTGCAACCGAACGATGGTCGGCTGGATGGCGATTCCGTGCAGTATTTGGCCACCGTGCTGATGCCCGCCGCCAAGACTCGTTGGGCATCGACAGCCCGTCGGGAAGAAGGCCGCTATTTGGACCGCTACTGCTCGAGCTGCCTCGTGCGCAGCAACTCAGCGCTGCAGAATGCTGCCGATCTGAGGCGAGTCACCGCGGAAGGGCGGGCCGAGTTTCTGTTCGTGCATCCTCTCTCTCTCTCGGGGCATGTCGTCCCGTTGGAGGCTTTGCGAACAGCTGATATCGACGTGTCGGCTGTGCCTCGCCGCTTCACCTATTCCCATAGTCAATCGATTCGGATGCTGAGATCCCCGATATCGGAGCGGGAACGTGTGGCCTTCGTGTGGGACGATGCAGCGGGTGTCGACCGATTGCTGGAAGAAGGCGTGCGGAAGCTGCCATTTCCCGAACTGGATCGGCTCGAGATCCCGCATGACGTGGTGATCGCTCGCCGCGATTATCCGAGAGCCGATCGCTTAAAGTCGCTGTTGCTGAGCGATTTTGCTGGCGAACAACGATACCGATTCGTCCACACGGAGGATTGGCGCACGAGGTTTGGAGATGTCCGCGACTGGCTCGTCGCGGCCGGCGTCGATACGGGCGCCGGGCGAGCCGAACGGAGTTCGCTCGATGAAATTGGGCACCTGCTGCTGCAGTACGCCCGCTCCCAGCCGCAACCGCCTCGCGTGGCCCTTGTCCTATCCGGCGGCGGTGCGAAATGTTCCTACCAGGTTGGTGCCGTTTCCGCTATCGAACAGCGGCTAGAGGAACTTCGTCGTGAGAATCCACAGCATCCGATTGACATCGATCTCGTCGTCGGAACCTCCGGAGGCGCCATCAATGCTCTGCCAATTGCGATGGGGATCTCGCGAACGGAGACTGGTCGTCAGTCGCTGCGCGAAACTTGGGAAGGACTGGATCAGCGAAAAATCGTCCGTCCGCCGCCTCTCGTGCGGATCATCATGGGGATTTGGTTTGCCTGCGTCCAAACCGCGCTGATCGTCCTCATCGTTCGGTGGCGCGTGCCGAAAGGATATCGGCGTGGCTGGGTCTTCGCCGCGGTGTACACGCTACTGGCCGCCGTCGAAATCGTGCTAGGCTACACGGCTCCTCGGCCCTGGGATTGGCTCGGATCCAATCATCTCTTGCACCATGCTTACCTGTGGTTGAGTTTTGGCGTGCACAGTTCTGCATGGAGCCTGTTCGCCATCGGGCTCGGGGCGCTCGTTCTACAAGCCGTCCGAGTAAGACGTGGTGAGCGTATTTCGCTTCCGCGACGTCTGTCGATGACCGTACTGCTCGCCTTGATCTTCGGCCTGCCATTCCTGCTCGTCGTCGTCATGCTGCACTTCGAAGAAACACTTTCCGGCGGGCAGGGCATGGAACAAGCCATGACGGAGAAGCTCCCCCGCTTGATCAATCAGCATCTGCAGCAGCAAAACGCAGAACCGCTTCAACTCCCGACGAAAGCCGATCCCAGGAGCACGCTGCAGGGAGTCAGCCGTCAGATCATCGAACGCGATTTGGTGACCCGCGACCTCGTACTGACCGGCTCCTGCTTGGAGAATCAACAACAACAGCTCCCGCCCGATTTGTACTTCTACGCGTCCGCCAATCCGGTGGCAGCTGAGACCTCCTACGGCGACCATGGACTGTCGCTCCGACAACACCCGGAAGTACTCTTGGATGTCGTGCTCGGCTCCGGTTCCATCTACCCCGTTTTTCCCGCCCGCCGAATCGCCAATCTGCCCCACGACGGCGAACAGATCGAGTTGATTGACGGGGGCTACGCCCACAACAGCCCGATCGAAGCGGCCGTGATGTGGGGTGCCACCCACATGATCCTGATTGATGTGACTCCCCGCGGTGAGATGAAACGCGGTAGCTTGTTTCTCAATCTGTTGTCTTCCGTCCGGCATCTCCATCGCCAAGCCCAATTACTGGACACGCGTTCCCGAGGTAAGATCACGATCTTCACGCTCTCCCCGGAGCCACCCCACATTTGTATCATCGACTTCGCGAATAACTTGATTGCGGCAAGCATCGAGAAAGGCTATCGCGATGCCACGGACGACGGCATCTTGGCGCCTCCGCAGTTTCAGCGCGAACTTGGCGAGCCAAGTTTTGTGGAAGTGCGCTCGGATTCGTTTTGAGCTCTCCACCGCATCTCGCGCAGGAAGAACCTGATCAAGAATGATGTCGCGGGACGTGCCCGATTCGTGACTGCCGGCGAACGGTATGTGTTTTGTGGAGCAACTTGCTCGCAATCAGGATCGGTAGCCTGCCACTTCGTTGCGTCCGCCGAACGAAGATGAGAGGACACGAGAGCGCGTAACACTTCCCGACAGCGTCTCGTCGCCCGTTCTGCTCGAAAAAGACATCGCCACAAACGCTACATGTCGGGGCGACTCGCACGAGACCGTAGGGCGGCGTACTTGCACACAGAAAACTGGACGACATTCGCTGACGAGTTCGCGCTTCGCGGATCCCGCCCTGCTTCGGAGAAACCGAAGAAAAGCCACGATCGTGCCAGGATGCTGTCAACTCGTAAGCGAATCCTTCCAGGCAGACAAGGCCATCGTCAGATTCGAGGAGATCAGCGAAAAAGGGCTGCCGAGGGCGATCGCCTGATGCGCTTCCTCGGAATGCCCCGCAAGAGCAAGCGAGAGGACTTCCGCCGCGACGGCGTGAAACTCGGCGTGCAGCGCCGCGACCTTCTCGTAGTGCTCCGACGATTGATCCTCCGGCAAAAGTCCCGCCAGCCATCTCGCAAAATCGCAATCCTCGGCCGCGGCGACCTTTTGTACCGTCCACTCACTCTTGCCCGTTCGGACAGCATCAAATAGGCGGTACTTCCACCAGGCATGTGCCGCAATGGCCCGATCTAGCGCTTTCCCCTCCTGCATCTTGCCTGCTCCTGCCAACTGGCTGCGTGAAGATTTCCGCCTCGGCCGAGTTTGTCAGGCCGATCGATCGAACCCCCGTCCGCCAGCCACGATCTTAATGGCTCAAAAACATCGCATCAAGATATTGACAGAGGATGCCCGGCGCGTTACTGTACTAATGCACTAGTACAGATGAGGTGGCAAGGTGTTTTGGCAGATCCATCCCGACAACGGACTCGCGATTTACGATCAGATCGTGCGGCAGGTGAAGTTCGCGATTGCTGATCAGTTGATGGAAGCCGGGGAACTGGTTCCCTCCGTGCGGGAATTGGCACGACAACTGACGATTAACCCCAACACGGTTGCCCGTGCGTATCGACAGTTACAGGATGAAGGCATCTTGCAGGGTGTGCGGGGACGTGGTCTGCAAGTCGCTTCCGGAGCGGCGCGTCATTGTCGGTCCGAGCGAGTCGCCTTGATTCGTTCCCGGCTGAAGCAAGCCTTGACGGAAGCTCGACATAGCGGACTGACAGCAGAAGAAATCGTGCAACTGGTGCAGAAGGAGACTCGGTCGTGGCGATGATCCGAAGATTGCTGCGATCCATCACTCGGTGAGGATGTCATGAGTTTGGAGCCGGTCATTCAACTGACGGACGTATCCAAGACGTATGCAGGGCAGCAAGCCCTGGATCGTGTGTCCCTTGCGGTTCCTCCTGGGGTCGTGTTTGCGATTCTCGGCGAGAATGGGGCTGGCAAGACGACGGCCCTTCGCATTCTGCTGGGGCTGACCGCTCAAGATGCCGGAGACGTTCGCGTTCTCGGACTCGACAGTTCCCGCGATGGCGTGGCGATCCGGCATCGTGTCGGATATGTGGCGGAACGGCCGGCTCTCTACGAATGGATGACGGTGGATGAAATCGGCTGGTTCGCTGCCGGATATTACGCGGCCGAATATCATGCACAGTATTGCGAGCTGGCGAATCGATTCGAATTGCCACCGGACCGGCGAATTCGTCAGCTCTCCAAAGGGATGCGATCAAAAGTCGCCCTATCGCTGGCATTAGCGCATCAGCCGGAATTGCTCGTGCTGGATGAGCCTACCTCGGGGCTGGATGCGGTCGTCCGTCGTGAGTTTTTAGAGAGCATGGTGGATCTGACGGCGGACGGTCGAACCGTGTTGTTGTCCAGTCACCAGATTCACGAGGTGGAGCGAGTGGCGGACATCGTGGCCATTCTTCACGAGGGTCACATCCTTGTCTGCGAGCCGTTGGATTCACTGAAACAGAATACAACGGAAGTGGCCGGCGTCCTGTCCGACGAGCAGAGCCCACTGGAACTGCCGGCGGGCGTGTTTGCGCTCGAGCGTCGAGGAAAACACTGTCGGTGTTACGTCCGTGGCGGTGATGATGAAACTCGGGACCTGCTGCAAAACGTTCCGCTGCTGCGAGATTTTGAACTGCGGCGTCCGTCCTTGGAGGACATCTTTGTCGCGTATATGCGATCCGAAGATTCACCCAGCCGTGCGCAGGCGACTTCTCAGGAACTCGTGTAATGAGAGAATCTGTAGTACATCGCGTCCTCTGGAAGGAGTATCGGACATTCCGAAGCTTCTGGATCTGCATGGTCGTTCTGACGCTGTTCCTGCAGTGGCTCGTTGTGTATGTCGCTCACTCCACGGACGCTTCTGCGCAGGAACGGGATGCTCTGCCCTTCATTGCCCTGGCGATGACCCTGTTCTATGGTCTCGGCGTTGGGGCGACGATCTTCAGTATGGAACATGAGCAGACGACCTTCGAGCAACTTCGAGCTTGGCCTTCCGGCTTCCGCGAGGTGTGGCTCGGAAAGACATTGTTCGTTTTCCTCAGTTCGATAGCACTCGGACTTGCGTTAACGCTCGCCACGCGAAGTTTGTGGGGGACCGTGTCCTGGTGGATGGGTGGCCTCGCGGCATTGTTGGGAATCGTCATACTGTCTTTGTCGATTCTCTGTTCCTTGCTGATCCGTCGTCCTCTCTTGGCGACTTTCACGGCCGGCGGTTCGGCTTTCGTCGCCTGGATCCTGAGTGATTGGATCTGGGATCGCGAGCCATCCAGCAGTCACGCCGGTGCATCGGCCATGCTGTTCTCCTATGCCCTGATCGGTCTGGCCGTGTTGCTGGTGACGTACTTCATGGCGGCAAGATGGTTTGCGAATCGCCGATGGGCTTTCGCCAAAGGGGTGTCGCGCAGCCGCGCTGCTCATCCCGCAATGTCAAGTCAGCTCGTGGTTCCGTCACAGATTGCTCGAACGGCCTGGTTGACACTGCGTCAGCTCAGGTGGGTCTGGTTGAGTGTGTTGATCCTTGCGGCATCGCTGAGTTTGTTCCTGTTATCGCAATCGCCCGGACAATTTGAGGGATACCTGACTCTCTTCGGCGTTTGCCCGATCCTGTTAGGGGCGACGCTCTTCGCCGGTGACCAGAGCCAACAATCGTACCGGTTCTTCACGGAACGCGGTGTGTCCGCGCGACAGTTCTGGTGGCAACGGCAACTCGTGGGACTGATGATCCTCCTGACGCTGCTATTCGTGACACTGCCGCCGGTGGTTCGTTATGGCGCTTTCCTGATGGCCCACGGAGAGAACTTGTTCGTGGTGACAGGCTATCTGGCTTATTGCGTGCTGGTGTACGCGCTGGGCCAGTTCCTCTCGATGGCGCTGCGCAGCCCGCTGCTTGCATTGACGTTTACCTTTGTTGGCGCTTTGCTGATCGCCGCGTGGTGTTTTTTGGTGACGTGGTTTCATCTGCCGTGGTGGTTGGCAATCGTCATTCCCGCAGCGGGGATGGGGATGGCGTCGTGGGCGCGCGTGCGGGATTGGATGCTCGAGCGGGATGAAGTGAAGTCCTGGGGCGGCCCGGCTGCAGCGCTGGCAGTTGCCCTTGTGGCAACGGTCGGCGCTTTCTATCTGCATCGAGTCTACGAAATTCCCTGGACGGAAACGGGGACGCTGTCAGAATCTCTGCCAGCTGATCGTCATGCTGGTTTGACGGAAGACGCGACGTCCACGTTCCTCGCTGCTCTGCAGCAGACCGATCCATCGCACATTCCAAGTCCGGACCGCTACGAGGGCGAGTCTCAGTCGATCCAGGCGATGCGACTGAATTCCATTGCCGCTCCTCCGTGGTCTGAATTGCCGGGTCGCATTCCAGGGGCTGAGTCGAAATGGTTAGACGAGCACCGCGAGACGTTGCACCGGGTACTTCTTCCGGCGTTGAATGACGCGGATGTTCTGTTCCGTGGCCGTGATCGGTCGGATCGATCGACCGACGTGCAATGGAGATGGCCCGTCTATTTACTGGTTGCGGAGGCTCGCGAGCAACAGGCGGCCGGTGACCTGACGATGGCCCTCGACAGTTACCGGTCGGCCATGCTGATCTGCGACAAGTTGCGGTCATCGGGAGATCCCTTCGATGGGTGGATTGCTCGACAGGCGGAAAGCCTGATTCTTCAGAATCTGCTGTTCTGGGCGGCTGCGGACCGGCAAACCGCCGATCAGTTGGCCGAGGCAATCGAATGGTCGCGCGAATGGTTGGGCAAGGAGCAAGAATGGATCACTTCGTTCACTCCCGTCTTTCAGCTCCAGCGAGAATGGATTGCGAAGATTCTGCAGGCAGATGGCCCGGAGGAGTTCCAATCCGGGCCGGCCAAACAATATCTGTTCTGGGTTTCCATCCTGCCGGGGGAAGGTCGTCGCTGGCAAAGACTACTTGGCGTGATGGAACATGCCTCGCTGGATGTGATGCAGCGTGTCATCGCAGGCGTCCAGCAGCAGCAGCCGGTTGCTTGGCTTTTTTTCGATGAGCCTGAACGTGCTTGGGAAGACGTTTGGCCCGACGAGTGGAGACAGCTTGAGGAATGGAAGAGTTCCACGCCATTGCTACGGCCGTTTCTGGATCAGAGTCTTACGGTTCGACAGCTGCTCATCGGTAAAGTGCTACAGGAAAACCTAAGACTGCGCAACGCACATTCAGTTGCAGTTGATCGAATGGAAGCTGCGGCATGGAGCCTACCCAACCGTTGCGGAATGGGACCAGGCGAAGACGCCCGACAGCCTTCCCTGCGACATTCTGACAGGTCGGCCCTTTGCTTACCTTCCGGGTGGCTTGAATCGGGGCCTCGTAGAATATGTTGAGGTTGTGGAGCCGTTGGGTAGCTTTTTTGCCGATGCGTCGGGAGTGCCGGTTCTCGCTTCGCCGGAAGCATTGAGAGTCGATCGGGAAAAACACCAAGGCACGGCATCCCTGTTGAGCACTTGCATTTATCCCCTTCCGTCTGCCGGTTCGGATCACCCCTGACGCGAAGATCGATTCTGTTCAGCCGCAATATCGTCCGGACTTGGCGAGCCGGAGGATGATTGCGCCGTCTTTCGCATGCCACAGCAACCTCGATCTTTGGCTGTGACAACGCACGAGCAACATTCATTCTGCTCCGCGATCGGCTATGATGAGCAGCGGTTATAGAGCCCAGTTCTTGGATCGTCGTGCAAGGCTGGGAGTCAGTTCGTACTTGTCAGGATGGGAAAACGAGATGTCGAGATCAACGAGAGTTACGATCGGCCGTTGGGCGATGGGGATCATCCTCGCTGGCAGTCTTGGGCTGACAAACCCAACTGGGATCCAGGGGGCGACGCCACCGCAGTGGCGGGCAGAACTGGCTGCGCTGCCGCTGGTTCGCCAACCCTTAGAAGTGGATTGGCTAATCGATGAAATCGAACGCCCCGCCGGCGTTTTCCGCGGTCATGAAACCGCCGAGCTGGTACTGGACAACGGCCTGATTCGGCGGTCATTCCGACTGGCTCCTAATGCCGCGACTGTGGCCCTTGATCATCTAGTGACCGGGGAAGCGTTTGTTCGTGCCGTGCGACCCGAGGCCGAGGTCACACTGAATGGAAAAGCCTACCCGGTGGGCGGACTGATCGGACAACCCATCGGGAATTATCTGCGAAAGGAATGGTTGGATGACATGCCGTCCGACCCGCAGGCTTTTCGGTTCGTGGGGTTCGAGGTGAATCCGATTCAAGCCCGGTTTGGCTGGAAGAAGCGAAGCGAGTGGCTCCCCTGGGATTTCGAGTGGCCTCCGGCGGGCGTGGAGTTGACGCTGCATTTTGTACCGCCCGCCGAAACGAAAGAGCTGGACGAAGCGATTCGTGTGGCTGTTCACTATGAACTGTATGACGGCATTCCGTTGGTTGCGAAATGGTTGACAATCGAGAACGGCGGCGAGTCTCCGTTGACGATCGACAGTTTCAAGAGTGAGATTCTGGCTTGTGTCGAGGCGACGAGCGAAGTGGAAGAAGTCGTGCGCCCCGCTTTGCCGAAGCTACACGTTGAAACCGATTTCACGACCTGTTCGATGAGTGGGACAGGTGCGCAACGGCAGACCGTCAGTTGGCGTCCGGACCCGAGTTTCAAGACACAAGTCAATTACCGGCTTCAAACCCCGTGTGTTTTGGAATGCCAGCCGCCGCTGGGGCCCGATCGCCTCTTGGAACCCGGCCAGTCATTTTCGACATTTCGAACATGGATCCTGGTTTACGATACGACCGATCAGGACCGGCAAGCCCTTTCGCTCGGCCAAATGTATCGTACGATCGCCCCTTGGACGGCCGAGAACCCTTTGATCATGCACGTCCGCCGGGCCGATCCGAATTCGGTGCGGTTGGCGATCGATCAGTCGGCCGACGTAGGGTTCGATCTCGTGATCATGACATTCGGCAGTGGGTTCAACATTGAAAATGACAATCTCGAGTATCTGGACCAGATCCGCGAGTTGGCGGATTACGCACATCAACGCGGCATCGCTCTCGGGGGCTACTCGCTGTTGGCCAGCCGATCGGTTGGGCCCGAGGTCGATGTGGTCAATCCGGAAACCGGCAAGCCCGGCGGATTTGCGAGGTTTGGAAATAGTCCCTGTGTGTGTAGTCAATGGGGTGCGGACTATTTTCAGAAACTCTACCGCTTCTATGAACAGACCGGCTGCGATGTGCTGGAGCACGACGGTTCCTACCCCGGAGATGCTTGCGCTGCCACAACGCACGCGGGTCATCGAGGCTACGAGGACTCGCGCTGGAATCAATGGGAAGTCGTGACGCAGTTTTATCAGTGGTGCCGTGCGCGCGGCGTCTATTTGAATGTGCCCGACTGGTATTTTTTGCAGGGATCCAACAAGACCGGGATGGGCTACCGCGAGACGAACTGGTCGCTACCCCGGGCGCAGCAGGAGATCATTGAGCGACAGAACATCCACGACGGGACGCGATTCAAGACGCCCAGCATGGGGTGGATGTTCGTGCCCCTGACGGAGTACCACGGTGGCGGGCCGGCGGCCACGATTGAACCGTTGCACGAGCATCGTGATCACTACGGACGTCGCTTGGCGAATCTGTGGGGCGCCGGCGTGCAGGCCTGTTTCCGAGGCCCACGATTGTACGACACGCCCGAGACTCGCGCCGTCGTACAAAAATGGGTCAGTTTCTATCGGAACCACGAAGCGATTCTGAATAGCGATCTGGTTCCCTTGCGTCGCGCCGACGGACGTGACTGGGACGGGTGGCTGCACGTCAACCCACGACTCGCGTCCTGTGGCCTCGCGATGATCTATAACCCGTTGCGAACACCGATTTCGCGCACCATTCGTGTACCGCTCTACTTTACCGGTCTCCAGGGAAGTGTTCAGTATCACATTGCTGACGGCCCGGCCCAGGAAATTGCGTTAGACCGGCGACACGAGGCTTGCATCCAGCTGGACCTTCCGTCGGAAGGCTGCACGTGGATTGTCTTCTCGAAGAAAGAGCATTAGAAGGGTGGGTTCACGTTAGCTGTTCAGGCTCGTAGTGATTTTGGACAGACTGGTTGGACGAATTTCGCTGGTGGGCTCAGCGAAGCGCAAGCCCACCAGACTGTCGCATTGTCAAACCAATTGCGTCTTCGCTTGTTCGCAATCGTCTTTGTGTCGTCCGTCATTTCGCTTTTCGGTGGCGTGACTCTGGTGGGCATTCGCTCGCGTTGGCCCACGCTGCGGGTTGTCGCGTCGCCCCGTGCCGTGGGGGTCACGGTTCCGACGCTTCTGCTGCCGCTTCCAGCCAGGCAATCCCTTGACGGATCGTTCCGAAAACATCCCCGTGCCAGCCGTGTCCACCCTCGTATTCGACGAACTCGACGACGGCTCCCTTCTCACGCAACGTGTCGCGTGCCGCGACCGCCATTCTGTGAGGGCACACCCGGTCGTCCGGTGAGTGCAGAATGAAATATCGTTGCCCTTTTGCGTGCCGCAGATTGGGCAATTGGCTGGCCTTGAAGACGCTCATTGCCACATAGCTACCAGTGACCGGTGTGTTCGGCGACAGCGAAGAGGCGTAGGCGGCTGGGCCTCCCGAGGACCAGGACAACGTGTACACGTGCCGTGCGTCGACTCGCGTTCTCTTTTCCAAATCCTTGACGGCCGATGTGAGAAATGTTTCGACCGGCACTTTGGCACCTCTGACTTTGTCCGAAGTGGTGGGCCATACGATCTGCTGGTCCGGTGTCCACTTGGGAGCCATCAGTTGGATCACCAGGTAGGTGGGGTTCAGGGCGTGTTTGTAGATTCGTTTCACAAACGGCACGAAGTCGGCGCTCCCATCGCCGCCTGGTAGAACAACGAGCAGTTTGTACCCGTCAGGCGGAGTTTCCAGCTTCCCCGTCGAAGCAATCAGAAGATATTGCAAAGTATCCGGTTTGAGCGAATACACCTTCGAACGGATGTCGGTGATATCTTGTTGCGCAGTAGCCGAAGTGGCCAGCAAGGCGATCAGCATCGGAGCGCAGCACGGAATTCCGGTTCTCGTCCGTTTCGACATGATGGCCTCCCCATCCACAGATTTGACGCAGCTTGGAGCTACGCGCAAATGGGCTATCCACGAAAAACACGGGATCCATCCAAGCGTAAAGCAGTCTCAGCAACGGGACAAGTGGAAGCAGCATCACGGGTGACAACAAGGGCAGAATGGCGGCGAGAAAAAAGTGCTGCAGCTTCGGCTCGCGGACACTTCGCTCTTCCGCCGGCGGAACGGATAGGGCGGGCAAGAATACCATCAGTCCGTAGACAAAGAACCAGAACCCCGCCAGTACGTTCGTGGGCTGCATGCTCATCTCGGCGATGGATCCGGTTAGCCCGAACAGAAGAAATACGGAACTGGCGCGGAAGTTGTATCGGTTGAGCAGGAAGGCCCATGTAACGAACATGGGAATGAAAACGATGACACTGTGGAATAGCACCGTGTGCAGGTAATTCGCAGAGGCGGTGATGAAGGCCTTGCCTACTTCCGCACCGAATAGCGGAGCCAGGTTGGTCATCGTGACCGTAATTGCCTCCTCCGCAAGTGCCAGTGTCGTGGCGAACAGCACGAACTTCAGCCTCCAGTCCATGCCGATCCCGCGCACGAAGTCTGCCAGGATTTCTCGGAAGCGGTACATTAGGAAGCCGCTGATGACGATCCAAAACAGGATCAATCCGAGGGCCATCCGGATGATTGCTTTCTCGTGCGATTTCGACTCGGGCGAAGTCAAGATCACGCAAGAGATTAACCCCACGACGCAGCATGAATAGATGCCGATTGCCCAAATCAGCCGGCGGGCAGTCAGGATGCGCTTCATGGCTGCTCTTGATCGATCATGGTCCGACCTCCGCGGGAGAGGTCTGCCTCACGTGTCCCGCGGGCACACGTCCCGCGGGCTTGCAACTTCTTCCAACTCCGGACACGATACGAGAATTCGCCCTGCGCGAAAACCCTGGATACTTCAGAGGAATCTACCTTTTCGAGCGGAGGTTTGCTCGTCGTCTCTTGATGGGGCTCCGCGTAATCTGTGCGCACCGGACGCGGTGACCTCGTGGTGGTTGGCCCGCTTCGTAAATCGTGCCAAGGCAACAAAACGTATGCGTTCCATGATTGAGGCAAAGATGAGACAAAAAATGAAAAAGTCCGGTCAAATCCTTCTGTTCATCATGGCAATCGTCATGTGTGCGGGTTCCACATCGGCTGCTGAAGCAGAACGCACCTTGGAGGATGTGCACCGAGCTTGGAAGTCGGGCGTCACACTTCCCGCGGAAATGGCCGCACAGTTTCCGAATCCGCCCTTGCGGCTGGCCAATGATACGGGAGTCAACGTGATCGTCGATTTGGCTCACCAATGCACGTTTGCCACAATGTGGGAGATCCCTCGCTCCCTGCATGCGCACGGCTTTCGCACGATCGTCAGTCACGCCTCGCTGAACACGGTTCTCACTCCCGGCGAGCTTAGCCGCGTACGTATCCCGGTCGGGAAGGCGGCCGACGGTAAGCCATTGCGGCCGTTCGGTTGGGTTCCGAATCCGCGGTTTAACGTCCTGTTTACATATCAGTCGGACCCTGATGCTCAGTTCTATCTACCCCAAGAACGGGCAGCCGTGAAAGCCTTCGTGGAAAACGGTGGCGGCATCATCATCGTTGACAACGGGTTTGGCGGCGGCAACACACGTCGGCAGACACTTCGGGAGGAGCGCAGCTTGGCGACGACGTTTGGGCTAGTTTTTGCCAACACGCCTAGTTACCGCGGGCGCCCATTGCTCGACGAGAACTGGGAAGTCGTGCACACGAAGGACAACGACGAGCCAGCCGTCATTCGACGGGCGTTTGGAAAGGGGCGTGTCGTGGTGGCTTCCTCGCTGGACGAGTTGATGTGGGACTCTGAGCGAGCGCAGCCGGCGATCATTGACAACCGTCCAACGTTGAGTGCCCTTGCGGGTTGGGCGGCGGGTAGTCAGCCTCCCGTTGGCGGCGAGGCGCGCTTCTCGCAAACGCACGGAGGAGGCGGTGGCATCTACCCGGAGCTGGAGGAACGACTTCCCGGTGCGGTGGTGTTCTACGCCCAGAATCAGAAGGACTACATCATCAAGGGCGTGCGGGAGGAGTTGCCCAAGATTGCGGATCAGCTTCAAAGATGGCTGCCGTCACCGGTTCCCGAGGAACCGATGTTCATCCTGCTCGCGGCCGGGGGCGGCGGTGGATGGGCAGTGAACGCGTTCTATCCCAAGGAAACAGGCACGATCTCGCTGAATATCGTCAGCTTGTATGGAATCTTCGCCCACGAGCTGGGACACACGATGAGCGGTCCGCGCAACGAGCGCGGCGAGGTGGCCGGCCGTTGGTTCGATGGGAATCAGGGCGAAGCACATGCCGGTTGGTGGCAGGGCAAGATCCTGGCCCTCTACAGCGACAACCCCTCGATGCGCGACTGTAATGAACTGCTGAAGTCGGATCCCGAAGCAACGGAGGTCGACCTGGGGCTGCCAAATCGCGAAGCGTACACGCAGTGGAGTAACTACAAGGTATGGAGAAAGCTCTGGTGGATCTGGCAGAAACTGGATGATCGCTACGGAACCACCTGGTACCCGCGCTGGCGATGGGTGCAATCGACTCGATGGCAGGACGATCCCGACCGGCGGCTGTCGATCGATGAAACAGTGGAAGACATGAGTATTGCCTGCGGGGAAGATCTGTTTCCATTCTTTCGAGCCATCGGTACGACCTTGCAGCGAGAGCGACTGGAGAGCATCACTTTCCAGGGCGATAAGATCACTTTGCCTGTCGCGCCGCTTACCGTGTCGCCGGCTGGTAATGCGCGGCATGATCCGATCGGAGACTATACGCAACCGCTGCCCGTCTCATTCAGGAATCCGTGAGATGCACTTTATTCGTGATTCGAAACACAATACAGAGCCGACGAGTTGCGAATCAGTAAGGCATCACGGAAAACAGCAATCGAGGAAAGTGTCTGACCAAAGAGCAGATTGCGTGCCAGCTCGCGGTATTCACGGCCCGGACGAATGACCGTCGTGATTCCCTCGGCGCTGGTGAAGTAGATCTGGTTGTCCGCCAGGATCGGGCTCGCCGCAAAGTTGCCCGATAGGCGATGTTGCCACAGCGCTTCGCCCGTCCGAATGTCCAGGCACGTGGCAATGCCGATCGCAGAAACGAAATAGAGTTCCTGTCCGGCAACGACGGGAGAGGAAATCAACGGGACCTGTTTCTCGTAGGTCCAGGCAATGTGTGTTTCGGTCACATCGGCACGCCCATCGACCCGAATGGCGGACAATACTGGCTTATGATATCCAGAACAAACGAAAACGAATCCGTTGGCATAGACCGGCGCGGGCACAACCGCATGTCCGTCGCCCGTTCGCGCACGCCACAGTTCCTGGCCGGTTGCTGGATCGTAGGAAACGACCCACTGTGCAGTCGGTGAAACAACCTGTTGGTGCCCCTCGACCTCGATCACTAGCGGTGTGCTGAATCCTCGACGTAGTTTGTCTTCTGCGACTTCGATCTCGGGTCGAGGCGTTTTCCATGCCACTTCGCCGGTCCGCTTGTGGAGAGCCGTGACGTACTGCTGGTCACTTCCATCGCGAACCAGGATCAGGTGGTCACCACACAACACGGGAGAGGCGGCCGGACCGGTGATGTCCTCCACCATCAACTGCTGTTTCCAGATCAGATGGCCCGTTTTTGCGTCGATGCAGAATGTGCCGAATGATCCGAAATGGCAATACACACGTGCTCCATCGGAAGCCGGCGTAGGCGAGGCGTAGCTGTTCACGACATGAATGGGCGGTGGATTGTCGATTTCCAGGAGATCGATCCGTCGGAGAACCTTGCCACTGGTTGCGTCGAGTTCGACAGCGAGGAACGTTACGTGCGCATCGGCTCGGAACTCCTCCTTGCCGTATTTGTGTTCGCCCAGTTTCTCAGCGATCCCTGATGTTTGAAGCGCAGTGACTTCGGCCGAAGTGACCCAGATGCGGTCTCCGACAACGATCGGTGACGACCAGCCGGAGCCGGGAAGAGGAGTTTTCCAGCGGGGTGGGTCGAGGACCTCTCCCCACGTGGTTGGCAGATCGGCCGCCGCGGAATGGCCGTCGCCCGTGGGACCACGAAACTGAGGCCAATCCTCAGCACCGGCCGCCACGTGAAGTACGGTCAGCCAACCGGCCAAAATCAGTCGTACGAGAAAAGGGGACGGGGGCAATCCTGTTCGGCACGAGAGTTGTAGTTGTAGGGTGGGCCCTAGCGAGTCCAAGATGTGGCGGATTGCGGAGAACCAGCCGAGCGCTGGCCCACCAGAATGCGGCGACGGTCTGGCACAGCGCATCGAACCCATCCGGACCGGATGCGGATGTTCGAGAAACCGTGTCGGATTCTGGTGGGCCGTGGCTCGGTCCCTTCGGGAGCGACCCGGCAATGCGCTCGCCTGGGCCCACTCTACAACTCGTGTGCCGAACGGGATTGGGATGGGGATCGTTTTCTGCCCCGGAATTTGGCTGTGCAAGAGACCCTCCCCGGCCGCTGACGTGTCCGACCCTCTCGCGAGCGGGAGGGTGGGGCTCCAACCAACAACGGAACTCCGTTCCAACGAACAACGGAACAGCCGCCGGATCTGCTTCGCTGGAGGGAGAGTTCCTTTTCGCATGGCATACAGCGGAACGGCCGCCCGCCCTGTTTTACGGGAGAGTATGTCACCGGCAGCAAAACGGCTGCACGCCTTCCAAAGCATAGTCTACATCGTTGCGGAAATGCACGTCCGTCGGAATCAATCCAAGATGGAGACGCATTTTTCCGAGAATGGCTTGCGGTCACCGGCCCAGTTTTTGCCATGCAGTTGGCCGCCGAACCGGATGGCGAGTGGTGACGTCGACCCACGCGAAAGAGTGCGTTATTCACTGCGGCGCGGAGAACGGTTTTGAGACGGCATCGCGAAAATGGGAGATTCCCGGACTTCCGTTGGTCGTCCTGGTTCATTAACTGCACCGCCGTCAGTAAGATGAAGGCCTTGTCGCCGAAGACGGCGCGGATGCCGCAGGCGGAACAGGTTGCGAGGTAAATGACACGTTGTGGACGGTGTCGAGAGGTCGGCATGGCATGGCCGAGTCATTCCCAAACAAGAATGAGAGTAGATCGATGAGTTCACGCTGTGTGTTGGCAAGAGGTTTCGAAATGCTCTGTTTCGTACTTTTGGTCACCCTCACCACCGCAATGTTCGCGGCGGGTCCCGGACCCGAAACGTACGAGCAGCTTGCGACAGGAGATCGGCGACCAGAAGACCTGTTGCCGCGGGAACCGGCCCGATTACGTTTGGAACGAATTCAAATGCCGAATATGCCGCCGCCTTTGAATAAGCCCGCGCAGAAAAGGCGACGTTCCAGCCTGGAATTCCAAATCTCACATCGACGCACGACGCCGGGTTATGTGACGTTGTTGTACGATCCCAAGTCGGGCGACGTAACTGTGAATTCGCATAATCCGGATGGCGATCCGTTCTCCTGCATCGGATTGGAATCTGCCGCAAACCAGTTCCGCTTTCAAAACGCCACATGGTTTCCACCGCGGTTCCCACAGGTCGTAAGGGCGGACAAAGTGTTTGCCTTTGCCGCGGGTGACAAAAGATTTGCGAGTCTGCCGGAAGGGGATGTTCGCGATGGTTTCTACATGGGGAATATCCTGCCAGCAGGGCTGACGGCGGAAGCTTTGCAGCAGGACCTTCTCACTCACGGCGCTTATCAACCGAGGGGAGGGCTCGACCGGTATTGTCCAAGGGTGAGCGGGTGGCCATGCTGTGCGTGATGGCGTCGCAGGAGAAGGAAATAACGCTCGAGGAAGTGCGATCCCGCATCGATCGCAGCAAGGGCGATCACCCGCGACTGCTGGCCACGCGGGAGGAATTCCAACGGTTGCGGGAATCATTGAATTCGAATCCGCTTGCGGAAGCGACGGCCCAAGCGATCATTCGGCAGGCCGATGTGATGCTGGACGAGAAGCCGATTGAGCGTCAGCTTCAGGGCCGTCGGCTGTTGGGCCAGTCACGGCGTTGTGTGAAACGCATGTTGACATTGGCGATGGCCTTTCAGCTCTCTCAAGATCAGAAATACGTCGACCGAGCGGAACAGGAGATGCTGGCCGTGGCGGCCTTTTCTGACTGGAATCCAAGTCATTTCTTGGATGTGGCGGAAATGACCTTCGGCATGGCCGTGGGATACGATTGGTTGTACGACGAACTCAGCGGCGAAAGTCGGCAGACGATTCGGGAAGCCATCGTTCAGAAGGGCGTTCAGCTTCCATTTACTTCTCGGCACAAAGGCTGGGTCCGTGCACGGAACAACTGGGGGCAGGTTTGTCACGGAGGTTTGACCGCCGGTGCGCTGGCGATCTTGGAAGATGAACCCGAGCTTGCGGCGAAAACCGTGCTCAACGCCGTTCAGAACGTGCGTTTCTCGACGGATGCGTACGCGCCGAATGGCGGTTACCCGGAAGGTCCCGGATACTGGGTCTATGGGACCAGCTACAACGTTTTACTGATTGCTGTTCTGGAAAGTGCGGCTTGGTTCCGATTTCGGGCTGATCGAAGAACCGGGGTTCCGCGTGACCGGTCAATTCCCGGCCGTCGTTTGCGGGCCGTCCGGTCAGTTCTTCAATTACGCCGACGGTGGGGCGGGCCGAAGTGCCGATCCGATCTTGTACTGGTTCGCGAATCGCTTTGGCCGACCGGATTGGCTGCTCGGAGAGGACCAGCGTTTGCAGGAGACGATCGATGAGATTCGTGGCCGGAACGGTGCGTCGCGTGGTAGTCGTCTGCTGCCTCTAGCCTTGCTATGGATGAAGCCATCGATCGAAGACGTCGCCGTCAAAATGCCGCTGCATTGGAGCAGCGAAGGCGAAGTCCCGATCACTGTCCATCGCAGCAGTTGGGTCGATCCGAATGCGACATTCGTCGGACTCAAGGGCGGGTCACCCTCCGCCAACCACGGCCAGATGGACATCGGATCCTTTGTGCTGGATGCGGACGGCGTGCGTTGGGCCGTGGATTTGGGAGCAGAGGGATACCATGGCATCGAGTCTCGCGGGATGAATTTGTGGGATCGGAGCCAGAAATCTGACCGGTGGACGATTTTTCGTCAATCGAATGCCGGGCACAACACGCTGATGATCGATGGTCAGCTGCAGCGCGCTGCAGGTCACGGTGTGTTCCAGGCGTTTTCGGATGATCCCGCCTTTCCGCACTCGGTGTTGGACATGAGTTCGCTGTACCAGGGGCAAGCGGATTCCGTTCTCCGGGGAATCGCTCTGTTGCCTTCTGCAGAGGTGCTGATTCGCGACGAACTGGCCGGCGTACTTCCCAACCGTTCCGTTCGCTGGGGGATGATTACTCCGGCGAACGCCAAGGGATCGGGCACCAACACGATTCAATTGGAGCAGGACGGAAAGTCACTGACCTTGTCCGTCATCGAGCCTGCCTCCGCGACGTGGCAGATCCTCGATACATCCACGCCGCGAAACCCTTGGGACTCTGCGAATAAAGGGACCTGCATGGTCGCCCTGGAATATCGTGTGCCTGATTCGGACCCTCTGACGTTCCTCGTCCTGGCGACGCCCGGCAGTTGCCAACATTCGGCCAAAGAAGACCTCCCGCGGAAAGCTCTCGCCGACTGGGGCCGGCAGGATTGAGTGGCCCGAATGAATCATCCTTCGCTGAACCTGCTACTACCGGCTAGGAAGACAGGCGTGCTACGGCATCGAGCGGGTGGCCGCGGCGGATAACGCCTTCGGTGATAGTGCTCCCCGGCCGCTGATGCGGCTGCCAAAGATTTCCAATTGGCGGATCTCACCGCGGAACTGCCGGTCCATACCATAGCCGCGCATCGTCTCGTTGAAGTTGCCGATGGCCAGTGGGCCAATGTCCGGTGTGACGGGGCCGACGTTGTAGGTCGTCTTGCAGTCCAAGACAAAGGGGGCCGGTCCGGGCTGATCCAGCGGTTGGCTGAAATACCAGCAAACGTTGTCCGTTGCCTCGGTCGAATCGTAGGTTACGGCAAAGCGTGTCCAGCGGCCGACGACCAACTTCCCCGGTGAACTGTCATTTTGAACGCGGTCTGGCCATTCATTCACAGCTGAGCCGCAGTCGTCCGTTGGGATGGCAGACCAGGTCGATGCCCGAATGGTTTTCGTTTAAGCAGAACAGGATTCGATTGCCGCCCGAGCCGATCTTCAGGCTATCAGGCTTGACCCACCCGAGCACGGTGAAGGATCGTAAACCTCGTAAGTCCTCCAACACGCCACCCCCGGCTTGTGCCCAACCCCAGGGCGATCCGTCGGGCAGTTGGATTGTTCCATCGGGCCCGCGTTGGGCAGTGCCCTGCACTCGCAACCCCGGCGTCTCACCGTCGGCGAATCCCGCGCGGACGATTGCTTCCGCCGAACTGCGATCGACCGCAACCTGGACAAAGTTCATCGCGGTGCCGTCGTTCGAATCGGTGACTCGCAATGTTACCGTGTAGAACCCCGGCTGTTCGAAGCGGTGCGTTGCTGGATTCTCTTGTGACGTTGTGCCGTCACCGAAATCCCAGGCGGTCGTCGCTGCTGTTTCGCTGCGGAAAACCACAGTCAACGGCGAGATACCTTCCAGGGAAGAGGCAGAGATGTTCGCTTCCGGTCGCAGTTTCTCGCCATCGGCATAGGGCGTGAAGCGGTACGCGACGTCTGCCTTGGACGGTTGGACACTGTATTCGCCGGGTTGGGCTGTTCCTAACGCAAACGTCGTCATTTCCCACGGATCGATAAGGTCCACCTTGTAGGGTTGTTCGCCGGACAGATCGACGGTCTGCGGCCGCGAGTCCGGGCAATAAAGCAAGTAGTATTCACCAGGCTTGGCCAACAAGTATCGCCCTTGATCATTGCCGAATGGTTCCAGTTCGTCGAATGCCGGCGCTTGGACCATGAAATCCTTCAGCCACTGGATGCGTTTTGGACTTTCACCGTGCAGCACACCGCCTTTGGACCACCAGAGGATGTCTTCGGGATGCTTGTAGGTTTCGCCATGGCCCACGTAGCAGCCGCTGAGGGTGCCGAGCCAGAATCGTTGGGTCATCGTCTTTCCGTTGAGATTGCCCCAACCTTGCGGGACGTTGCCCTCGTACTTGCATTCGTCGTAGATCACAGGTTTCTGGTACTGCGTGCGATATCCCACGCCGCCGGCCATGTTGGAACTCTGGATGCTGGCGTGTGTGACCCAGGCCTGGGTATGGTCGTACCACAGGCGTCCGTTGTGAATGCCACGCATGCGACCGTACGGATCTTCCTTCTGCAGGATTTGGAAGAATCGATCCCAGTCTTCCATCTGCTTGTTGCCGCGACGGCCCTTGGGCTGGTTGGTCATGAAATCGAATTCGTTGGCCAAGGACCACCAAACATTGCGATAGGCAGAGAGCCGAGCGATGCAGTATCGCAGATATCGATCGTCCTGCGAGTCGCTCATGTCCGCAAACCCCCAGCGGTCATACGGGTGCCAGAGAATCAAGTCGGCCTCGATTCCCAACCGCTGCAGGTCCAAGATGCGGCGCTCAAGGTGATGCCAGTACGCCGGGTCGGGGCGATCAAAATCAAACGTGCCGTCAGCCTGCTTGGCGAAAGCGAACAGCTCTGGCTCGTTCTGATTGTAGGAGTACGACTTCGGAAAGATGCAGAAGCGGATTTTGTTGAAGGGTGACGCGGCGAGTGTCTTGAGCGTTTGCTGTTGAAGTTCCTGCGTCTGGTGAATCCAGGCGTAGCAGGTCGTGCCGAACTGATGGTACGGCGCACCGTCGCTGTAGCGCAGGTAGAACGTCTTGAATGTCTCGATCGGTCCATGGTTTTCGGCTGACGGGGCTTCGACGGTGAACGTTCCTGTCTTACCGTGCAACTCTGATCGATTGCTCCGTGTCTCGTACCGCCATGGGCCTTGGGTGGGCGGTGAGAAGCGGAACTTGTAGACGCCGTCGCCGTCGTAGAACCCGGAAACGTGGAAGCGATTGTCCCCCTGGCTGAGCGTGGCGGACAGTTGCACTTCGAGATACGGGTTGCCGCTGCGAGGGCCGTTCAGCGAAGTCTCCCACACATCCCATTGTTCCGTGTTGGCGGCTTGTGTCCGGCTTGCGACAAAGCCTGGCAAGATGAGGATGAAACCGGCAAGCAGCAGAGCAATACGTTCGAGCGCGAATTTCATGGAATGCCCTCCTTCGCGGGAGTAGGTCACGTGCTGGCTGACCGAAAGCGTGTTGCCACGGTTCGTGTTCGCCAGAGGATACTCAACGATCGACTACGCCGATCAGCGGGGTCGGCTTGCCTTTGATTGTGTCAAACAGGTCCCTTCGCATCGCCTGCTGGTCGATTTCCCGGATGATGTGGAGGGCTGCTGGATCGTCACTGGGGCTGTAAGCGTAATCCTTGTCAGCACCGCCAACGCGGATACGCTCGACCTCCTTGATCCAGCCCGAATCGAGCCGCATGCTGATGATGGACGACAGCGTGGCGGCATCAAACAATGGCTTATGCCTGGCCGGTACGATTTGCTTCAGATAGCGCCCTAATGGGTGATTGGCGTACAGGTCGCCTTCGGTGCGCTTGTCGATGGCGACACGAGCGCCGACCGGAGCCGGCACGATCCAGGTTTCCACGCCGCTCTGGGCCACAACGTACATCGACCACAGGTCATTGTCGCCGTTGAACTCGTGCGTGATCGACTGATCGGACCCGCCGAGCCAGATCACGCGGAGCCGGTCCTTCAATTCCAGCCCCTCCGCGCGGGCTTGCAGGATGGCGGAGGCGATGTTCGTTCCCGGACCGACAGGAACCACCCATACGGGATTACTCGGCGATCCGCCGCGGGCCGAAGCCAGAATCGCATCACTGGCGTCGGAAACTTCCGGTACGGTGTCGTACCACCTTCCACTTTCCGGCGGAGTCAGGCGAAAATCGGCGCCGCGAAAGAGAAAAGGAATCCGATGTTTTGGCAGACCACTCTGTTTGGCCAACTCCAGCACATGCAGGATTTCGCGATAGTTCACCGGCTCCTGCCCACCGCCGTGGTGCACACTGTTGACACCCAGCACATCCAATTCGCTGAACAGCGCGTAGCCAAAGTAATGCTGATCGTCCTGTTCATTCTTCTGGTCGGTATCCAGGTGCACCTGCGGGATCTGCAACGTCTGTTGCGTGTGCACGCGAATGATGGCCGAGCCGACGTGTTGGTGACGTCCTTCGGAGATCGACAGGGTGACCTTGCGAATCCCCGGTTTGTGGAAAGTGTGCTTCGCACGTGTGCCGTGCGCTTGCGAGCCGTCGCCGAAATCCCAGACAAAGTCCGCCTCGGCGATCGTTGAGCCGCTTCCGTCGAACGAGACCGGCTGGCCGACCAGGACCGGAGCCGACAAGGGCCCGATCCGAGCCTGAAAGGGGGCCGAGTCGTCATCCTCTTGCGTGACACGTGCCACGACCCAACTTCGCCCCAACTCGCCTCGAAAATGAACACTCTTGATCGGTGTTTTCTCATCCTTGCTGAAGACGCTCACGCGGATTCCGTCGAGTGTGATCGGTTCCGCGGCGGGGCCGCCCCACAAGTAGCGGCCGCAGTTGTACCATCCACCAACGCCCAGAGCGTGTGTGCTCCAGTTGCCCTTGTGCCGAAGCTCGATTTTCCATGCAGTGTCGGGTTGAGGTTGATTCGGGTACGTACCGGTGAGCATGATCAAGTTCGCCGAAACCGGCTCGGCCCATTCGGCCATCCACCAAGCCGCGCGTTCCTCGGGCACGACGCCCAGTTCTTGCTGATAGCCCACACCATATTCGTGGTGCTGGCTTGGCCGCAGAAAGTCGGTTTGTTTCGGATCGTAGATCGTATGGTCTGCCGCACCGCGGAGTCCCTTGTCGAATGATTCCAGGTTGCCGGAGATTCTGGCGCGTACCAACAGGTTCTCGACGTCAGAAGTCAGTCGCACCGGTCGGTCTGCCGCAATGCTTGTTGAATGGACCGCCGCAACAAGAACGCAGCCCATGACTGAGAACTGTCGGATGCTTATCATCGCCGTCTACCTTCTCTCGTGGAATGAAATGACGCGGATCTGTGCTGCTTGGATTCTACATGCTCAGTAGGTCTTATCGCATCCTAGGGAGAGGGAAAAGGCGCTCGGCTTCCTGATGGCAGCCGCCCGACTGGCACGGGGGCCCCTGAGGCTGGACCTTCTTGACTCGACCGGTGAGTCGGCTACGTTCAGAGAAACAATCGTGTGGACGAGGCCCGCGGCGGCTTGTCGCGTCAGCCATCGACTGCTTATCCTGCACGGTAGGACAAAAGGTGAACTGCACCAGGTTCTCTGCCAGCGACCCATTGGATGTATTGGCGTTTTCTTCGCCAAACGACTGGCCTGACCAAAAGGAACGGACTCAGGCGCAGCAGGCGGTCGAGACGGTGATGCGGCAATCCAGTGCACCAGAGGTGGCGGAGGCCCTAGAGTTTCACTGGGTCAACAGCGCCGAGTGCAGCGAGAAAGTTGCCAAGGCGGAATCCGGCGAGGCGGCCTTGTTCGTACCCCTGAGCGGTGGTGTTCAGCCTTGGATGATCGCCGTTGCCAGTCGATATCAACACAGTCGCTCACAACGAGTAGACAAGCAGCCCGCCTGCCACACGCAACTCCGCGTTCTTCTGGATCGTCCAGAAGAGTTTGTGAATCATCTTCTGGGCACACATTACGTGTTGAGCTTTGGTGACTTCCAGCGTCCGATCGAACACGCGGCCCGCTTCCTGGGATTAGAGGTCTTACCGCCGTGCCGAGCGGCCTTCGGATGAATTCTCGGTCCAAATGCAAGAGAGGAATCCTGTCATGAAGAATCCGGTTCGGACGTTCATGATTCTGTTGACTGCGATGTTTTGGGCAGTTGGCGGAGAGCTGGGATTGGCCGACTTTCCCACACCGGAAGCCAGCGAGGCCCCTGCCAACGGCATCGCGTGGCCGTTCTTTGCGTTTGACAATGGCGTAGGTCGCGACGAAGGGTGGGCTCCAGAACGACAAGCGAAACTCACGTCCCAACTCGGCTATGCGGGGATTGGCTATTCGGGGGTCGATGATCTGGACGCTCGCTTCGCCGCCTGTGATCGCCAAGGGCAACGAATCTTCAGCTTCTACGAAGCGTTTCGTGTAGGGCAATCCACTCCCGTGACACCTGCGGTTTCGCAGAGTCTGCCGAAACTCCAAGGGAAAGGAGCGATCGTATGGATCCATGTCGATGGCACAGTCCCGGAAGAGGAAGCAGTCGCGTCATTTCGGCAGTTTGCGGACGAGGCAGGCAGGTACGGAGTGCGAGTGGCCATCTATCCGCACGCCAATAACTATGTCGAAACCGGTCGGCATGCGTTGAAATTGGCGCAGGCCGTAGGCCGCAAGAACTTCGGCATGTCGATCAATGTGTGCCATGAGTTGAAGGCGGGACGCGGCTCTGACCTGGTCGACCTGGTGAAAGATTCGATCGACCACCTGTTCCTCGTGTCGATCAACGGTGCGGACCGTGTCGCAGAGCCGCAGCGCGAGCGGGACTGGTCCCGACTGATCCGACCGCTCGATGAAGGCGACTTTGACCTCCAGCCCATGCTAGGGCAATTGTATGCGTCCGGCTACAAGGGACCGATTGGCCTCCAGTGTTACCAAGTGAAAGGCGACACTGATGAGCTCTTGCGAAGATCGATTCGCGCCTGGCACGAGTTAGTCGCCCAAGTCGTGAATGGATCCCCCACGAAGTGAGCAGATATCGGGGCAGGGCAGTGCCAACGCACCCCCTTGTGACGAGTGCGATCGTGGGGGGGGCGTGTCGAGAGACAGCGCGCATCCGAGCCGGGACACGGCCGCGGGGAAAGAGGCAGAGTGACGGGTGGCAGTGTGCAAGCGGCAAGTAACCCGTACGCTGCAGCGCGTAGCACTTTTCCGTAGCACACCACCCTACGTGTGAATCCGGCAAAACACTGGTATCAATCCTGACACACCGGCATGAATGTCAACACAGGACGAGCACGCTTCGGCGGAGAAACACGGAAGGGAATCGCCTGCGGAAGTCGAGAATCGTTCGACCTGTTTCGTGTTCCATTGCCCATTGGCGTTGTGGTGACGAAGGAGTACAACAGCAGATAGACGTGAGTCCGCCACAAAACCCGCTTGGAGTCCCACCCGATGAGAGTACGTATTCTCTTCGTCGCCGCCCTTCTTCTTGCTGCGTCGGCTGCGTTTGCTGATGAACATGTTTCGATGTCGCCGGTCAACTTCAGCGACGTAACCATTCAGAGCGAATTCTGGTCGCCGAGGCAGGAAACAAATCGGCGTGTGTCGATTCCCCATAATCTGGATACGTGCGAAGAGACGGGGCGGATCGATAACTTCCGCCACGCCTCGGGTACAACTCCCCGCGGCAAATTTCGTGGGCACATCTTCCACGATTCCGATGTCTACAAGGTTCTGGAGGGCGTCGCTTACTCGCTTCACACGCATCCGGACCCAGAGATGAAAGCCCGCTTGGACGACATTATCGAACTGATCGCGGGTTCGCAGCAAGAGGACGGTTACCTCAACACTTGGTTTACCGTGGCTAAGCCTGAAGATCGATGGAAGAACCTTGCTCATGATCACGAGCTTTACTGCGCCGGCCATATGTTTGAGGCTGCCGTTGCGCATTTTTACGCGACCGGCGACCGCCGCTTTCTGAACGTAGCCCGTCGTTTTGCCGATTACATCGACCGCGTATTCGGCGAAGGGAAACGCCACGGGATCGCAGGGCATCCCGAGATTGAACTGGCGCTTGTCAAACTCTGGCGAGCGACCGGCGAAGAGCGATATCTGAACCTGTCACGGTTCTTCGTCGAGGAGCACGGTAACGACAAGCACCGCGAGCTGTTCGGTGGCTATGCCCAGGACCATGCGCCAGTGCGTGAACAAACGGAACCTGTCGGGCACGCTGTGCGTTTCCTCTACTTTTACAGTGGCGTGGCCGACCTGGCTGCGATCGACGGTGACGAAGGATATGTCAAGACAATGGACCGGCTGTGGGATTACATCGTCACGAAGAAGATGTATGTCACCGGCGGAGTTGGTGTGCAGGGACACGGCGAAGGTTTTGCCAACGCGTATGATTTGCCAAATTATGAAGCGTATTGTGAGACGTGCGCGTCCATTGGAATGGTGTTTTGGAACCATCGTCTGGCGCTGCTGCATGGTGACGCGAAGTATGCCGATCTTGTCGAGCGTTTGCTGTATAACGGGGCCGTCTCCGGCATTTCGCTGGACGGGTCGAAGTTTTTCTACGTCAATCCGTTGGCAAGCCATGGCGATCATCATCGGCAGCCGTGGTACGGCTGTGCGTGTTGCCCGACGAACGTCGTGCGGTTTGTCGCATCGCTGGGGCAATATCCGTACGCATCGATCGGCAATGGCGAGGGAGTCTGTGTGCTGCACTATGTGGGGGGACACGCGGATATCCAACTCCCACAGGGCGAAGTCCGCGTCTCGCAGGAGACAAACTATCCCTGGGATGGCGATGTGAAGATCACCGTAACGCCGGCGACGGCTGCGGAGTTCACGATGCGGATCCGCATTCCGGCGTGGTGCGAAAGTGCTACGCTACATGTCAACGGCGATCCGGCGGACGTGGCGACGGAACACGGTTTTGTCTCGGTCCGGCGAACCTGGGAACCGGGGGACGTGATCCGGCTGAATTTACCGATGCACGTGCGGCGTGTTCCTGCCCATCCGAATGTGCAGTCGCAAGCGGGGCGAATGGCGGTGATGCGCGGTCCGGTTGTCTACTGCCTCGAGGACGTGGATAACCCATGTCCTGTGGATCAGGTCGCAATCTCGGCCGACGCAGCCTTTCAAACGGAGCACCAAGACGATCTGCTCGGCGGCGTGACGATTCTCAGAGCGGAGGGCACGCAGGGCGGTATGATCGAGACCGAAGAAGGATTGGACGTCAGTAGGGAACAGGTCGATCTGGTGATGATTCCGTATTTCGCTTGGGATAACCGCGCGCCGGGGAAAATGGCTGTGTGGATCCCAACGGATCCACCGCAGGCGGCGAGCACGGAAAACGCAACGATCGCTGTACTTGCCAAGGTGGCCGCGTCGCACTGCCATTCGGCAGACACGAGTGTCGCCGCAATCGACAATGTTCTACCGACCTCCTCCAACGATCATTCCATACCGCGGATGACTTGGTGGGATCACCGGGGAAGCAGAGAATGGTTGGCAATGGAATTCGACAAGCCGCACACATTCTCCCAGGCAGAAGTCTATTGGTTCGATGATTCTGGCCAAGGCTCCTGTCGAGTTCCGGCAAGCTGGCAATTGCTTTATCGAGACGGCAGCGACTGGCGGCCGGTCGAAACGACCGCTGCTTACGGCGTTTCAACGGATCAGTTCAATGTGGTAACCTTCCAACCGGTCAAAACGTCTGCCCTGCGGATGGAGGTCCAGCTTCAACCGAAATTCTCAGGCGGCGTTTTGGAATGGCGATTGCCAAGTCATTGACGCATGTTGGTGGGCGAGGATGGCGCACGGGACGGCACCTTGCGACGCACGTTCCTTGGATTTCACGCGGGTGTGCTCGGATCCGTCTGCCTTTGGGCCTGGTGTTAGCACCGGGGGCGGACGGAAGGGGCGGCCAGGCACGGGAAGGACCTACGCGCAATGAATGTCACTGACATCGCGACGTTTGTCATCTTCTTTCTTGTCGTGATCGGTGTCAGCCTTTGGAAGAGCCGGCGAAGAGGTGCTTCGCAGAGCGAATCGGACTACTTTCTGGGCGGGCGCTCACTGACGTGGCCGATCATCGGAATCTCCATCGTTGCGGCCAATATTTCGTCGGAGCAGATGGTTGGCATGGCGGGCAGTGGTGCAGCGGCGCAAGGACTTGCGGTGAGCGCCTGGCAATTGATGGGCTCTGTGTTCATTGCCTTGATCGCTGTGACGCTGTTGCCTCGCTTCCTGCGGGCGGGGATCTACACGATGCCGGAGTTCCTCGAGTACCGCTATGATGCCGCTGCCCGCAGCATCATGGCCGTGGTGACGGTAGCGATTTACGTGGGAGTGCTGCTAACCGCTGTGCTGTACACCGGGGCTACGGCGCTCGATATTTTGCTCGGTATTCCGATGGGTCGGGGTGTCTGGATCATCGGTGCGATTGGGACGCTGTACGCCGCCACGGGCGGGCTCAAGGCGATCGCCTATGCCGACCTGATCCAAGGGTGTGCGTTACTCGCAGGCGGCATGATCGTCTTCTTCCTGGGACTCCATGCCAGTGGTGGATGGGCGGAGTTCTCGACCAACAACGCGGACAAGCTCCGGCTGCTGCTGTTCAAGGGACACCCGGGTTACGAGGAGCTTCCGTGGTACACCGTTTTCGGCGGTATGTGGATTGTGATGATCTACTACTGCGGCCTGAACCAGTTCATTGTGCAGCGCAACTTGGCCGCCAAGACTCTCCGCGACGGCCAGCTGGGGATGATTTTTGCCGGCGCTTTGTGGCTGCTGATTCCTTTTGCGATCGTGATGCCCGGCATCATGGCCGGTAACCTGTATAGCGAGGCGCTTGCCGAGAAGTCGGATGCCGCCTATCCCACTCTGATCAAGCATCTCGTGGGTCCCGGTCTGCGAGGGTTCATCTTCGCGGCCATTGCCGGTGCCATTGTCTCGACGCTGGCCTCGCTACTGAATTCGGCTTCCACGATCGCGTCAATCGACATCTACCAACGCTTGATTCGCCCGCAAGCCTCAGAGAAATCCATCGTTCGGCTCGGCCGTGTGCTGACGGTTGTCTTCGTCATTTTGGGCTGCATCGCCGCGCCACTGCTGAGCGACGGAGTCTTCCGCTTTATCCAGCAGTTTCAGGGCTTCATTTGGCCTGGCGTTGTCGCCGCGTTTCTCGGCGCCTTCATCTTGCCCCGAGCTCCCACAGCAGCCGGAGCTGTTGCCCTTCTACTGGGTCCCGTTCTCTACGCCTTGTTCCAGATGCTAAACCGGGAAGGTTTGTTTGCTACCGTACTTGAACAACGCGTACTCCACATGCATTTTCTGATGCAGGTTCTTGCCTGCTTTGGGATCATCTTCGGCGTGATGGTCGTGATGACGTTGTGGAAGCCTCTGCCCGAGCCGCGGAAACTCCCGGTTCGCGAGAGCATGGCCTTGGAGACCGATTTGGTGGTGAAGATCGCTGCCGCGCTGGTGATTGCTGCGGTCGCCGCCCTTTTCCTGATCTTTCGTTAGCAGTCTGTTATTCAAGTCTGCGCTGCTGATGCGTTTCGGCGAGCAAAGCGAAGTCGAGAAAATCCGAGCTCCCGTTGGTCGCTCGGGGGCATTTCCTGCGCAGAGATCAATCGAAAGGGGACGGCACGTTACGACGCACGTTTGCTTCGGATTCCCGCGAGTGTGTTCAGTGACGAGCCCTTATTTCAGCCCGTGGATTTTCGTTCATGATCATCGCCCGAATCGAACCGCGTGTCATCCCGACCTATCCTGTCGGCGCCCCGGAGAAGAACCCCGTTTTCTTTGAAAAGCGAGTTTACCAGGGCAGCCATGGCAAGGTTTATCCGCTGCCGTTGATTGACAAGGTGTTCGATGAGCCTGTTCCGGTCACCTACCGGTCTGCGCTGCTCGAGAACGACTTGGTACGGCTGGTGATGCTCCCCGAAATCGGTGGCCGCATTTTCATCGGTCAGGACAAGACCAATGCGGATTACGATTTTTTTTACCGTCAAGATGTGATCAAGCCGGCATTGGTGGGCTTGGCGGGCCCGTGGATTTCTGGCGGCGTGGAGTTCAACTGGCCACAGCATCATCGTCCGGGCACTTGGATGCCGACCGACGTTCATATCGAGCAGGAACCGAATGGTGCTCGTACGATCTGGATGTCCGAACATGATCCGCTCAACCGACTCAAGGGCATGCACGGCGTCCGCCTCCAACCGGATTCCTCGCTTGTCGAACTTTGCGTTCGTCTTTACAACCGAACGCCTTTCGTGCATACGTTTCTTTGGTGGGCCAATGTTGCTGCGGAAGTGCACGACCAATACCAGTCTTTCTTTCCCGCGGACGTCCATTATGTTGCGGATCATGCGGTTCGAGCTACCTCCGCCTTTCCGGTCGCCCACAACCCGTACTACGGCATCGACTACCAGAATCGGCAGGGAGCCAACGATCTCGGCTGGTACAAGAACATCCCGGTGCCGACCAGCTATATGGTTTGCCAAACCGAGTTTGACTTTTTTGGGGGCTATGATTTCTCGAAGAACGGCGGATTTGTCCACGTTGCGAATCGTCACATTGCTCCCGGCAAGAAACAGTGGACGTGGGGCAACGACAATTTCGGTTGGGCATGGGATCGTGAACTGACAGATCACGGTGGCCCCTACGTCGAGCTGATGGCTGGCGTTTACACCGACAACCAGCCGGATTTCAGCTACCTTCTTCCGTACGAAACGAAGACCTTCTCCAGTTCTGGTGGCCTATCCAGAAGATTGGTCCTGTCCAGCAGGCAAACCAGCGAGCGGCTCTCGCTTGCCAAGTTCGCGATGATCGGACGATCCAGCTGGGGCTCTGCGTTTCTTCCGCCTTGAAAGGAGAACTGACGCTCCGGCACCGAGGGCAATGTCTTCTTCGGACACGCGTCATGCTGAGTCCGGGCGAATGCTGGCGGAATGATGAGCAGGTCTTGCCGGGCGACAATGCGAGCGAACTCCAGATCGAACTTCACGGTCTCGAGGGCGAATGTGTTCTGAGATATCAGCCGGTTGATCGCACGAAGCTTTGCCGGGATCGCGACGTGGCAACGGCACCTCCCGACCCGGCGGAGATCTTGTCCGCCGATGAACTTTTCTTCACCGGGGAGCATCTGGAACAGTATCGCCATCCGACTCGCGTTCCCGAGCCCTACTGGGAAGAAGCGATATCTCGGGATCCCAACGATTTTCGATGCCACACGGCTCTAGGGAAACGAGCCTTACAGCGGGGGGAGTTCGAGAAGGCAGGCGATCACTTTCGAAAGGCGATCCAGCGGATCACGGGCCGCCACCCTAACCCGGTTAGCGGCGAGGCCCACTATCACCTCGGAATCGCCTGCCGTTGGACCGGCGAAAAGGATGCTGCTTACCGGGCGTTGTACAAGGCCACATGGAACTATGAATGGCGCAGCAGTGCCTATTACCAGCTCGCCACGATCGACTGCCAACGAGGTGACTGGCCTGCGGCCCTGGACCACCTGGAAGCTTCGCTGGAAACCAATCGTCATCACAACAAAGCGCCACGTATTACAGGCACTGATTCTGCACGTCGGCGCAGCCGACTTCCCATCGAGTCGCCGGTCGAACGCCGATCGAAATCCTGAACTCCCTCTTGTCAATCGATCCGCTCGACCACTGGGCCCGGCATGTGATGACACTGGCAGATGAAGGATCTGGCAGGGCAACGGAAGAATCATTCCTGAACGTGACTCGGAACGATGCGCAGACGGTTCTCGATCTCGTCTTCGACTATAGTGAGGCGGGATTCTACGAACTCGCGATCGATCTACTCGAGCTGCACCATGCCAACGAGGTGATTCCGGTCGCCGTTCCGAATCCACTCGAGCGCACGGCGATGAGTCGTTACGTCCTCGCATGGCTGAAGGCGCAGACCAAGGCTACTGACGCGGGCGAAGCACTTGCGTTGGCTCGCGCCCAAGCTGCAGATCACCTGTTCCCTTCGCGTCTCGAGGAGATGGTTGTCCTTCAGTGGTCATGCAAGGAAGCCGGAGCGGACCCGGTCGCCGCCTATGGTCTCGGCAACTTCCTGTTTGACAAGCGCCGTTACGCGGATGCGATCATTGCGTGGGAGTCTGCTGTCAACGCGCATACGATGATTCCTCAAGTCTATCGCAACCTTGGCATTGCCACCTGGAATCATCACCGCGACGGAGAAAAATCGGCGGCATTGTATCGGCGTGCCCTCGAAATCGATCCCGGGGACGCACGTCTCGTCAGCGAGAGCGACCAGCTCGCCAAAAAACGGAACCGACCGCTCGGTGAACGCCTTGCGTTTCTCGAAGCACATCTGCCGCTGGTTCTTCATCGCGACGACGCCACCGTCGAACTGGCAGCTCTTTACAACCTCACGGGCCGCTCGCAAGATGCGCTTGATCTGGTTACGTCCCGTCGGTTCCATCCCTGGGAGGGTGGTGAGGGGGCTGTCCTTCGGCAGTACACGACCGCCCAACTTCTGCTGGGGCAGGCGAAGCTTGGCGCAGGAGATGCCGTCGCCGCTCATGAGCACTTCACTCGCGCGATGGATACGCCGGAATCTCTCGGTGAGGCCTATCACCCGCTGCAAGCGAAGGCCGATGTCAACTTCTGGATCGGTTGCAGTCTGACATTCCTCGGGCGCCAGAAGGAGGCACGGGATCATTTCCGGCAGTCCGCTGAGCAACCTGGTGACTTCACCGAAATGGCCGTCACAGCTCATAGCCCGCTCAGTTACTATCGCGGTCTTGCGCTGCGCGAATTGGGCCGCGTCAAGGAAGCGGATGCGCTGTTCCGATCCTTGCTTGCGTTCGCCGAGGCGAAGCTGAATGAGCGCGTGGAGATCGACTACTTCGCGACGAGCTTGCCCAACCTGCTGGTCTTTGACGAGGATCTTTCGGCTCGTCGTAACGCAGATCACCAACTGCTGATGGCCCTCGCACATCACGGTCTTGGAGACTTTCGTTCCGCCAGGGCCAGTCTCAATGCGGTGTTGTCTTTCGACCGCAGCAACCAGCACGCCGCGGATCTTGATCGACGACTCAACGTTGCCGAGGCCGAACATGACGGATGACGCGTAGCCGCCGGATGCAAGAAAGGGCGACCGCCTTGCGGCGGACGCCCTCCGGTCAATCGTCACATCCCGCGATGGTACGGCGGATTTCAGCGTCGACGACGCGTCGCCAGCCAGGCCAGCCCCATCAAACCGAGCAAGGCCGAGGAAGGTTCTGGGACGGCTGCGTAATTCACCGCATTCAGGAATAGCTCCTGCCCCAGAGGAGTCAGGTCGAGCACGCCAGCGGCGTCAATCGGTTCACCACCCAGTTCTCGACTGCCGCCATTGAACAGCATCCGGTAGCCGGCCAGTTCCATTCCACCTCCGACCACCGTTCCGGCCGGCCATTCCGCGATGGCGACACCCATCGTTCCGTCGTTGCTTACGGATGGATTCCACGCAATCACGGACCCACCGACGGGCTCGTCGAGGTTGGTGCTGGTGCCCTGGTCGATCTTGACGTTATAGTCGTCCATTGTACTGCTGTCGGGGCTCAGCGTGATTCCCTCGAACACCGGATGGCCGGGCTGCGACGCTTTCAGGATCGTGGCGTCCGAGTCGGCCAGATTGCTGCCGGTGACCCAGCGCATGCGATTGTCGCGGACGATGTAGGCACTCATGGCCATCACGGGTGCAGTCACTTGCAGATTCCAGATTTCTCCGTTGCCGTCTTGGAATTGACTGCTGCTGTTGGTGCGCCCAACGATCACGAGATCGGCCGCATTCAACTGGTCAACATCGGCAGCTCCCAATGTCGACGGGGTATCTACCCGCGTTACGCTGTGTCCATCTGACAACAGCAGATCGACAAATCCTTTGTCGGAGCCCTCCGGGTCGGTAATGTCCGAAGCCCAAATGATCTCGGCAGCTTGGGCCGTTGGCGTGGTCGCGGCCAGCAAGACTGCGACCGCAACCAGAAAAAATGTTCGCATGGCAATCTAACTTCCTCAAAGATGACAACTCAAAAGTGATAAGCAAAGATGCAAATTTCAGTGTAATGGCGCTGTCTGCTCCTTCAATCCTCGGACGATGCAAAACGTGTTCTTCGAGAGATTCTGTCCTGTTCAATTAGCAGTCATGTCAAGAACAGATGACATATGCTCACGAAGTTGAATATGGGGACACGCGATCTGAACATTTTCCGTTGACGGACCAGTTCCGTGTACGCGGATAAGATTTCTGAACGCTGTATCGAATTCGAACCTCGTATGTTCATCGGACGATACAAGATTTGCCGGAGGTGTTGGTTCCGTCTGGCGTACTCGACGAAGGGGGCGGTTCATCCTCGAGAGTCGTTCGCCAGCGCAGCCGATGGCTGATCTGTCATTCGCGAACCAACTCGAAGAGGGTGACCTCCGGTCTGGCATTAAAGCGAACTCGCAAGAGATGACCGATTCCACGATTGATGTACATGCGGCGGCCGCCTGACAGAGCAAACTCGCCGGACGTATAGCGACGATTCTGGACGGGCAGAAGGGGAGGCGGCAGAAAGGGTGGTTTGCATTGACCGCCGTGTGTATGACCAGCGAGGATCCATCCGGAGTAGTCGCCCCACCCGCCGCGATCGACCGTGTCTGGGTTGTGACTCAGCACGATCGAGGCGGCGTCGGGGTCGAACCGCGCGAAGGCCCGCTCCGGCCGGAAGCGGTTTGCCCAGAGTTCATCCAGGCCGATGATCTGTAAACCACCCACGTCCGCGGTTTCATTTCGAAGAATCTGGATGCCTGCGCCCTCGGCCAGCGAGGCAATTTCATCCGCTACCTCGATGCTTGTCCAGCCTGGTCCGTAATCATGATTGCCCAGAATGCCGAAGGATCCCTGAGAGCCACGAGCGAGATGGGCGAAGACGCGACGTGCCTGCGGGAAGATGTCCGTATGGTAGCTCGTGAAATCCCCGGTGTAGACAACGATTTCTGGTTGCCACTCGTTCACACGCTGGAAAACGTCGCGTAGGTAGTCATCGTCTACCTGGGGTCCGATGTGAAGATCACTCAAGTGTGCCAGTATGCTGCCAACGAGCTGATCGGGAAGGTTGGCAACCGCCATTTTTCGGCGAACGATCGCAACCCAATGCGGTTCCCAACGCCAGGTATACAGCCCGACGCCCGTTCCAGCCGCCGCCGCGAGGCCCAAAAAACGCCGCCGTGTGATGTGGTGTTTGATGCTCACTCGGTCCAACCCGCCGGTGTGGTCACGGTAAACTTTCTTGGTTTGCCGGTGCGCGTTCGTCGCCGTTGCTACGGTACTCGCGAAACGTTCTTGTTGCCAAGCTTCCTCGGGATCGCTTGCCACCACCGCGGGTCGCAGCGGTCGCGTGCCCCGCCTTGGAATCATCCGGATGAAGTCTCATCACGCTGTGCACTCGCTGCTTCCGACGTCGTTTCGAGCAGATGTGTCAGCAATTGCAGCTTCGCAAGCGGTGCCATGTTCTTCCAGTTGTGCACAGCCCGCCCCGCTTCGTCATAGCTGACCTTCGCGGCGTCCCGATAGGCGTTGATTGCGGCCGGAAGATGACCTTCGGCGATGAGCGCTTCGATCTGTTCGATGTTCTCGGTGAAGCCGGGAGCACAACTGACAGCGCATAGCCTGTCCACTACCTGCGACAATTGTTTCTGTCGCTGCCATTGCGATCCACAGATCGCAGTCAGCACCATGAAAGCGATCCAGAATGCAGGGTTCACCAGCACCACATAGAACCGCAACACGAAGCCTGCGACGAGCGTTACACACAGAATCACCTGTGCCCAAATTTTTGATTTCCATATGCCATAGGCGGTCACGCCCGTTCCCAGACTAACGATGGCTGTCGTGGCGATCGCCTGGATTGTTGGTTCGAAGGTAGAAGTCCACCAACCATACGCCATTCCGATCGTCATGATGACGATCCAGATTGTCAGCGCCGCCGATCCGACGGACATGATGAAAAGCGGAATCGCAAGAAATCGCAGCCTATCCGACCATCCAAACATTTGACTTCCTTTCCTTCCATCGCGCGAGAATCGTCGCGCATCGATGAAAGCGTATAGCGACAGTTGCGCTGACGAGTCATCGAGTTTCCCAGCGTGCCACGCACTGCATAGAGGGGGATTTGCGTCAACGCAGGCAATCGTCTGGTGATGCGGCTCACGAAAGGTCACTGCGAGTTACGCATGTGACGTAACAGGTCCATCACCGGTTGCAGAGCGCGAAAGGCCCCTCGTACTCCTTGCTCCCATGGGTCATGTTCAGCTAGTGGCCGTCGCCTGCAGCGGGCAGGTCTGCACGTGGCGGCCGTTCTTGTGGGCTCAGAAGTTGGACCTCATGCAGACACAAACCGTACCGTCCGCCTGGAGGGTGAAGATTCAGCTTGACGCCATTCCAACCGGGGCTGAAATTCGCCGAATAGGACAGCCAAACCGTGCGCCCGTCGCTGCTGGCAAACTTGCTCGGAAAATTGAGGAAGTATCCTTGCTCCCCGAAGTTCTTCAGATAGGCCACCATCCGCCAAGGGCCGGTAATCACGTCGGCTTCCAGGATGTAGGACGTCATCTTCGCCACGGTTGGCCAGCCATCGGTGACGCACATCAAGTATTTCTTCAGGCCGGGCACATAGGTGGCGGTGACGCAACCCATGTGGTTGTTCCATTCGAGTAAGGGCTTGATCTGATCGAAACGGTTGGTCCACATCGGCTGGCCAGCGCCGTCGTTGCCGGCGAAAAACTCCCAGGCTTTGAGGTCATTGATGGTCGTTGGTGAGGGCGTGACGCGGGCCAAGTAGATTTGATCGGCTGTGATCCAGCTCAAGTTGGCATGGGCGAAGTCGCTGGTGCAGTTCTGAACCAATTCAAACACCTCTCCCGGCTTACCCGGCTTAATACAGGGACGCGGCGCGGGATCATTTTCTTCGGCACCCATGCCGAGCAAGTACGCTTTCCCGTCGGGAGAATGCATCATGTTCTTGCCGAAATCGACAAAATGAGGGGCGCCCATCTTGACCGGACCAAGGAACCGACGCGGCTCGGGAAACAATGGCTTCTCCGGCGAAAGGGGCGATGGTTCCCACGTCTTGCCGTAGTCGTGAGAGATTTGGAAACCCGGCAGTGGCCCGAGATTCGGCCAGTTCCAAACAAAACCATTGTGCTTGTATGCGCCGTCAGGCCCGAGACAGTACGTGCCGTAATACCAGATGCCATTGTGCACCAGGGAACCGGCCGGATAACGTCCACGATAGGGCAAGGCACTGGCCACCTTGGGCGGGGACGTGTTGCGGATTGCAAGCTTCAGCGGATCGTCACCGATCATGACAGCGTGGCCCGTTTTCGCCTCCGGGCCCGCGCCGGAGCTGCATTGAATTCCGTCCGTGGTGCCATCCGTCCAGGGCGAATAGAGGTGGCCATCGCTGGCCCAGCAGGGGTACCAAGTGTCGCCGCAATGATAGTCGCTATGCCGACCGGTGAAGAAGATACCTGTCAAGCTGGTGGATTTCTCAAATGGGCAATCATCGGGAATCGCGGATGCCCACGCGAACCCGTTGGGGCGATCCTCCGGAGGCGCTCTTCGGGTCTGCGGCCAGCACGGAAGAGACATGACAGAGGCTCGGGAGCAAGACCAGTAAGATTCTCAACATCGGGTAGTCTCCCTCAGGTATCCGCAGGTTCTCTTTGGCGCGCTCGGACGTGAAACATGGTGTACCCGCGCACGCTACATCCAAGGGACAATTTACCACAGAATCTGACTCGCGACTGGTACAATCGCCGCACACGGCCGAACTCTGTCGCATGATCTCTGGCGTTGTTTCGGATTGCGTCACGGCCCCTGAGTTTTCTATTCTGCCAAGATGCAGGCACGTTGCGACATTGGCTTTTCCAGTAACGATCCGACTTCCGTTTGGAACACAGGCCATGCAAAAAAACATGAAACCAACATTCGCCCTTTCCATTGCTGCGTTGATGCCCGCCATGCTGAACGCGGCCGCGCCGATTGACAGGAAAGCGTTGGTGGAACGCCATAACATCGTCATCACGAGAGCGGATCCGGCCGAAGTCCCACAGGTAGGTAACGGGGAGATTGCGTTCGGCATTGACCCTACAGGGCTTCAGTCGTTTTATGGCAACACGCTTTCGCAGTGGGGTTGGCATACCTCGCCTTTGCCCCAAGGGAAAGCCGTTCGTGATTTCAAGATGACGAAAGTCAATGTTCACGGCCACGTAGCGACCTATCCTGTCTCCCAGGAAGGACAAGAAAAGATATACATGTGGCTGCGGGAGAACCCGCACCGACTCAATCTTGGAAGGTTCTTCTTCTTACTGGATGGGAAAACCGTCAAACCAGAGCAACTGACCGAAATCAGGCAAGAGCTCGATCTATGGCGAGGCGTGATCCACAGCGACTACAAACTGGACAATGTCCGGGTGACGGTGGTCACAACATGCCATCCCCAGCTTGATGCACTCGCCGTCCAGGTAAAATCACCTCTCGTTGGAGAAAAGCGGCTATCCATTCAGCTTGTCTTTCCGTATGGGCATGCCACCGACAGAAGCGGTGCGGACTGGAACGCACCCGACCGGCACACCACGCAAGTGACGTTGGCTGGTCGGAGTGCCCTTTTTCAACGCAAGCTAGATGAAGATCGTTACGAGGTGTTTTGGGGTTGGGACACGAACGCATCACTGCAGGAATCGACCCCGCATGTCTACACTCTGCAACCCAGCAGTGGCAGTGAAGTATTTTCCTTTGTCTGTCGCTTCGCTCCCGAGTCAGCTGGTGCGCACCGAACCGGTTTCGACCAAACGCTTGAGGCGGCGACCGTACATTGGGAGTGGTACTGGACGAGTGGCGGCGCAATTGATCTGTCCGGCAGCCAGGACAAACGCTGGAAGGAACTCGAGCGGCGCATCGTTCTGTCCCAGTACCTTCTCGCTGTCAACGAGGCCGGCAGCTTGCCGCCGCAGGAAAGCGGTCTGCTGAACAATAGCGGTTGGTACGGAAAGTTCCACCTGGAAATGCACTGGTGGCATGGCGCGCACTATCAGTTGTGGGGACACTGGGAGCTGTTCGATCGGAGTCTGGGCTGGTATCGCGATATTCTGCCAGCGGCGCGTAAGATCGCAAAACGACAGGGCTACCGCGGCGCCCGCTGGCCCAAGATGGTCGGGCCGGACGGACGCTTTGGGCCGTCCAAGATCGGACCGTGGCTGATTTGGCAGCAGCCTCATCCTCTGTTCTACGCGGAGCAGAACTACCGCGTCGATCCCTCCAAGAGGATTCTCGAGAAATGGAAAGAGGTGGTCTTCGAGACGGCGGAATTCATGGCGTCGTATGCCCATCCCAATCAGAAGACCGGCAAGTACGAACTTGGGCCGTGGTTAATCAACGCCGCGGAAAACAACAGTCGCACGAAGCATGAAACACTCAACCCAGCCTTCGAACTCGCCTACTGGCGCTATGGGCTACGCATCGCTTGTCGAATGGCGCAGAGCGCATGGGCGTACCCGAGAATCGCGAATGGAAGAAGGTGCTGGAGAATCTGGCTCCGCTACCGGTCGAAAACGGAGTCTACGTCATGTACGAGGGAGTGCCGAACATGTGGGCGGAGTACAATCGCAGTCATATTGATGTGATCGGGACGGGGGCCTTTTTGCCGAGTGACGGTGTCGACGAGGATGTTCTTGGCCGGACGGTGGAGAAAGCCTTGGCGCAGTGGAACATGGATAGCACCTGGGGCTGGGATTTCCCCTGGCTGGCCATGGCCGCTGCTCGTGCCGGCAAGGCGACGACAGGCGGTTGATGTCCTACTGATGGATCATCGCAAGAATGCGTACAGCGTGTGCGGTGTCAATCAGGGTGGCCCGGCCGCTGCGTACTTTCCGGGGAACGGCGGCCTTCTCTACGCCGTTGCCATGATGGCTGCCGGCTGGGATGGCGCAGCGGACAACCATGCCCCCGGCTTTCCGAATGACCGGACCTGGGTTGTGCGACACGAAGGCTTGATGAAGGCACAGTAAATGTAGAAGAAACACGTAGCGACTTCTGAACACTTCCAGCTCTACCCGCCCAGTCCATCGGCAAGGGCAGCAGTATTTTGTACTGACGTTGCCTCTGTCGATCAGTGTTTCAGTAGAAATTCACGCAGACTGTCGAGTTGATCAGTGTTAATGTGATCCACTCCCGCAGCGAGCAGTTCTTGCCACAGGCGAGGTTCTTCGGGTGTTGCCCAGAAGCGAACACGACGTCCTGCCGCATGGGCCCGGTCGACGATCGATCGCAGCTTGTCGCGTTCCGTGGACGGGAAGTCACCCGTTCCACGCCAGCGAAAATGCGACGTCCAACGATCGCTGATCAATGGCATCAGATGAGCGGGTGCTGTCGAATCCAGGTCCGTCAGACGTCCGTCGATGCCGACGTACCGAGTTTCGTCCGCCGCAATCTCCTCTCGGGGGCGGTCTCCGGAGACCACCACTTGGACTGCACGCTGTTGAAATCGACCGTCTTCCACGCGGCAGAGAATGTCGGCGTACGGCGCGAGTACGTCTCGCAAGGTGGAATAAACGTTCTTGCCGTCGGCCTTGATGTCCACCAGCAGCGTAATCGTCGGCCCGTGCGGATAGACACGTCCCCCATGTTGTTGTACGCGCAGGCGAAGAGGATCAAGGTAGAGCTTCTGCAGCGTGCGCCCTTCTCGGAGTTCGCTGCGAGCATGGCCCACCAGAAGTTGGCCATCCACCAGAAAGAGGTCCACTTCGATACTACAGAACCCGCAATCCAAGGCGTCCAATAAGGGCCGCGGGTGGTGATAATCGTTGTGTGCGTGGGCCCGTCGCAGCGGAGCGGCCGCCGCCTCATCCTGCCCGGGTGCTGGCGTCTGGATTCCGACCAGAACCGTAAGCAGGGTCAAGGCGCCGGTGACGAAGTGAATCGGGCGCGGGAAACCTAGACTCCGTTGCATAACCGTTCTCCTCTTCGTGAAACACGGATGGGCGACTGCGCTTCTCCGTGGGTTCGATTGTCGGGTGGAGCTGACCTGATGACGTGGAGTTTATCAGGATGATTGGCAATGCAATATGGCCCCGGTTCGCAGGATCCGTCTGTCGTTGAGGCAATAATCAATGCACACCACATCGGGATTCAGAGACAGGACGTCTGCGGGAAATCGCTGGGCGCCGAGATGAGAGTCCGCGCCACCGATGGCGGTGATAGCCACATCAATTCATGCGGTTGGAAACGCATCTTGGCCGGCTCGTCGCCGGCAAAGTACTGCCCTGCGACGCCCATTTCGTTTGCGGGCTCGTTTTCCTGATGCAAACCACGCGGGCAATACGAACTGCTTCCGAATCTGATTTGCTTGTGATTCCGAAGAACAAAGCTACTTGCAGCATCTTTCGATCGTAATCGGAAAATCACCGGATTGCCGCCGGTGCAGTGGACTGTAAGGTACGGCCCGCGGGCGAAGCTGGTGCATTCGTTGGTCATCGGTCGTGGTAGCTTACTGTCGCGTTGAGACACTGCACATCTTCGTCGGCAAGATGCCCGCCACGCATCAACAGGGCAGCGATTGACTCCACGGTCTAACACGACCTGGCTTTTGCGACTGGATTTTGGCTGATCCATCACGCTCTGGATGTTTCCACCTGTTGACGCTGGTCATCGGGCACGCCGGCCAGCAGCTTCAGGAATCGCGGGACGGCTCGCATGTCCTGATGATCAGAATTCTGTTCCCGAACATCGTAAGCCGACTCCGAAGGCAGGGATCTCCTGTTCGAATCGGCCTTACGCCGACGGGGTCACAGATTGGAACGCGACGGCCGTCGTTTTGCGCTCGATGGGCAGATGTGGTTGCTTCCCGCCTTCCTAGGCTTCACAATGCTTCGTAACGCTTGCTATGCGATCCTGGTCCTGCCACGTGAGCCACGCTATGCGATACCGTTGTCATCGCGTTTTGCTTTTGGCGATTGTCGTCGTCGTGTCCTTGTTATTCTCTCCCATTGTCGCGATGGACACCGATGGCGATGGGTTGCTGGATTTGTTGGATGTTCCGGGGTTTGACCCGAATGCGAGTGGAACCGGAGATTTCGCGGGTTGGGGCATCCAAGATCTTGATGGGGCGAATCTGCTGACCAACCTGCATGAGCTTCACCTGAACGTCAATCAGATTACGAGCCTCGAGAGCGGCGACTTCGGTGCGCTGAACAACCTTCAGTCGCTTTGGCTGTGGGACAATCAGATCACGAGCCTCGAGAATGGTGACTTCGGCGGGCTGAGTAACCTGCATGCGCTTGGCCTGGGCAGCAATCGGATCACGAGCCTTGAGAGTGGCGACTTTGACGGACTGGCCAACTTGCAGAGTCTTTACCTGCCTGGGAATCAAATCACGAGCCTTGATCGCGGAGATTTTGATGGGCTGGTCAATCTTCAGTCGCTTTGGCTCTTAGACAATCAGATCACGAGCATCGCGAGTGACGCCTGGGATGGGCTGACCAGTCTCAGGGACCTTGCTCTGCAGGCGAATCAAATCACCAGTATCGAGAGCGGTGACTTCAAGGGGCTGAACAACCTGCGGAGTCTTGCGCTGAACGGCAATCAAATCCCCAGTATCGAAGGCGGTGACTTTGACGGACTAGCCGACCTGCGGAGTTTGGCGCTGATCGGCAATCAGATCGCCAGCCTCGAGAGCGGCGACTTCGACGGACTGATCAACCTGGAGACTCTTGCGCTGACCGGGAATCAAATCACGAGCCTCCAAAGTGGCGACTTCGACGGACTGGCCAGTCTGCAGAGTCTTTACCTGCACGCGAATCAAATCACGAGCATCGAGAGGGGAGTGTTCGACGGGCTAAGCGACCTCAGGGACCTTACTTTGCACCAGAACGGACTTTCCGAATTGGACTTCACCGGAGTGATGTTCGAGAAGTTGGAAGAATCGACTGGCATTGAGTTTGACGGTTTCTGGGTGGACGGCGACGAAATCTCAAGCCTGATCCTGGATGATGCGGTGCTGAGTCTTGGGGCGTTTCACGCGATTGTGGGCGAGACGAATTCGATTACCGAGGTTTCCTTGATCAGCTTGACATTTGCGGATCAGAGCCCGAAAGATCTTGGCTTACTCTTGGAAATCGACACGCTCGACAGCGTGACGGTCGATCACGGATTGTTTGACTCCTACGCTGACGAATTCCATTCTTTCGCGGCGAAGGACGGTACCATGCTGACGATCGTGCCCTACGGCGACTCCAATCACGATGGGGATTTCAACAGCGCCGACTTTGTCCAAGTCCTTCTGATGGGCAAGTACGAAACGGGAGAAGTGGCCTCCTGGTCCCAAGGCGATTGGAACGGCGACCGCATTTTTAGCAGCGCGGACTTTGTCACGGCATTTGTCGACGGCGGCTACGAGGAAGGTCTGCGGACGGGTACAGCGGAAGTGCCCGAACCGGCAGCTTGGCTCATGCTCGTGACCGGCCTGATTGGCGTTGCATTCGGTCGGCGTCGTCAATCGTGAGAAATGGCATCGACTGCCTGCCAAATGTGGATTCTCGTACCGTGCGCGAGCAGTTTCATGCCCTGAGGCCTGCCGGTATTTCACACTCGTACTCCTTGGCCGGTGACGGACTGCTGGGCAGCGATGGTGAAGGGGCCACCGACGGATCTCATCCCAACGCTCTTCGGCGCATCCGCAATGCACTGGCCTACGAACAGGCCTTGCGCCCTACTCCTTTGTCTGGCCGCAATCCGGCCTCGGACCGCGATTCCAGCTGCGGCCAGGAGGGCGAGGTCATCCTCCACCGCGCACCAGTGAAGGGTGACCGTGTACGGTCTGGCCACCTCCCAACCCTTCTACCAGGCTGAGGGAGAGAATCGAGTTGGTAAAGAGATTGGAACGTGGACGCGGAGACGGACTTCTTGAACAGTCCGGAACGTCTGAAAAATCGCCTTTCCTGTCACCCGAGGCAGCTCCGCTTGGGCTGTCACTCGTCGCTTCGAAAGGTGCGCACTGGGCTCTTGGGGCATCGCTTCTCGGCCAAGAATCTCGCATCGCATCCTAACCCGAAGCGTAAGCGAGGGATCTTGACGAATCGGCGTAACTGATGCCCTCGCTGACGCTTCGGGTTGCGATGCCCGCCCGATGTGCAGCTTCAAAACGAACGCTTTGGGTTACGCTGCACGCCCAATACGCAGCTTCAAGACTCGTCGCTCGGAGACAGCTGCAAATCAGGATGCCGCGCACCAACACGGAAAGCGTTTCTGCCCCACGACTTGGGGCAGCAATCGGGTGCCATGGCGAAGTCGCCGGGATTCACGCTTGGCCAGATCGCGGTTTCGTCGTGCAGGTCGCCACGTTCCCGGTGGACTCAGCCAGCCACAACGGATCAGAATTTTTGGTCAGAACCCGATTTTTTAGTCTTGCACCGGCGGAAGCAGAGGGTAGGGTAAACATCGTCTGATTGTGCCGTTTATCCGGCGTGTTTCAGTGACAGGGCCCGCACGGGAGGCAAGAAGGCTCTTCGAAGATTTGTTTCAGTGAGAGATGTAACACCATGACGAAAAACAGCATGCTCCTCCTCGTGGCTTTTGCCACCGCCGTCGGCTATCAGTCCTCGGCCCTTGCAGACCCCATCGCCGGCACCGACTTTTCGAGCACGCCGGGATTCAACGACCCCGGCGGGGAAGCCGACCTGGATAATGCGAATATCGACGACCTCAACCTTACCGACAACATTTCGGTAAACAACTGGGTCTTCGCCAACAGCGGAAATCTCGAGAACTGGGACGATAACGCGCAGGTGGGGATGGCCAACAGCCCGGTCACCAAGCTCAACGGCGAAGGCAACCATCCTCAGCCGAACGTCGGCGATCCCCCGCCGGAGTTTAATGAGGCCAGTTTCTCAATCGACATTCCGGCCACCGATTCGCTCGATCTTACGTCAGTGACTTGGGACTGGAGAAGGGCGACCGGCAATGCCAGTAACGAACGTTGGCTGGCGTTCCGCACTAGTCTTGATCCCACTCTCATTTTCAGCGAACTCGGCGTCTTGCGCGATGAAGTCGGCAGCGCGAACATCACTTTTACCGATGCCAAGTACAAGAACCTCAGCGACCAGTCCGTCAGTTTTCACTGGTACGCGAGCGGGGGTGGCACCGGCGACATCGACATCGATACGATTGTGGTGAACGGCGATGTCATCCCGGTCCCTGAGCCTACTTCGCTCGCTCTCTTCGGCCTTGGACTTTTGGGCCTTGGCCTTTGCGGTCGGCGGCGGCAGTAGCGCACCGCAACGGGATCGATTCTGAAGCGGAATGTGAGAACCCAGAGGGTCTGAACCGACCCTCTGCCGAACTTCTCAACCGTAGAAGCAACGGCGGATGGTTCGCCGAGGCATATCCCATTGGCCACCAGTCCAGCGTCGCCATCGGCACACCACGGCCGAACTCGGTTGAAGGCGAACCAGCGGCCGCGGCGTGGACCACGCTGGCATGCTCCTCTCAGGCGCCATCGCCTTCCAGGCTCGCTGATTCTTTGACCATGGCACCCACAAGATGTCAACGCCGATTAGGGGGCGTGCGTCTTCGAAGTCACGAGCCTCCTTGTCGTCAGGCAAAACTGCCGGCAAGACCGTCTCTGGCCCGCGCCGAACCCTCGGCCCAGCATGAACAGGCTCGATCATCAACCGTGTAAACGCCGGATGAGAAGTGCAGCGCTGCACTTTCAGACCGTTCAGCGCTGCACTTCTCATCCGGCGTTTACATGCAGGAATTCCGTGCACGAGGGCGGGTCTCACTCCAGTACGCCCCAAGAGCCGGCATCTAAGTCGAAGCCTGTAAGGCAGATAGAGCAGTGGAGACGAGCGGGCTCGAACCGCCAACCCCCGGCTTGCAAAGCGAATGGCAAGGCCCAGCGGGTAATGCAGTAAATGCCGTAATTCCAAGCGATTTCAGGATTTAGGAGATTCCATTTTCGTGCATTGAGTGCGTCAATTGCACAGATTTCACTCCATTTACTGCAGTTTACTGCGCAAGTTCAGTGGCTGACCAGACACAACCCCACAACCTACCCACCGACAACCCAGCCGCCCGTGCCACGGATGCCGTGAAGATCAGAAGGTGGAGTTGTTGGGTTGTTCAGCCTGGCACTGCGTTTGGGGGCAGCCAGCCCGAGGCATGAGGGTCCGATCGGGAGTGCTCTAAGCGGGCTGCGCTGCGTCGCAGACGATTAAACGCCGGCGCGGCCAAATGACATTAGGCAGACCGATGGCGGTGCACGTAGCGATGGTACGTTGGCCGGGAAATCTTCAAAGAACCTGCAGAGGAAAACGCGACGGCAATGTCTTCCGACGCAGACCGCTGCTCGGCCGGAGGGCAGTGCCGTGTGTGAATTTCTCGTCAGAAGAACTCAACCTTTCCGCGCATGTCGTCTGGTTCGAGGCAGTCGCTCATGAACTGAAGGAAACGGACAATTTCCCCGATTGAGCGGTCGCCTTGATGGGAGTAGACAATCCCGGCGTGCTCACTGCCCGCTTGGTGGTGCCGAAGGAAGTCGTGGTCTTGGGTGAAGATAACGCGATTCTCGCGTAATGCAAAGGAAAGCTGCGCGTCGTCTGCGGCACCATTGAGGTTGGCGTCGGTCGTCGTCGTGACATCGACTCCTCGCAATCGAAGACCGTGTGCCACTGCGTGATCGACGTTCTCGTCAAGATGAAATCGTATCACTGCCCGAGTCCGTCGCGGTTTGTTTCCATAAGATCGGACTCGCTTCGTTCGAGTCTTTGATCTCAGCGACAAACTCGTCGGCTTCCTTCATTTGCTGATCGATTTCGTCCTTATGATCCCAGTAATAGGCAAGAGCCGCGTGAACGTCTGCCAGAGTGATATGCGGATACGCCCTCACGATTTCGTCAGGCGTCTTACCGAGACGTTCGTGATGGACGTAGACATCCCAAACTCGAATGCGCGTCCCTGTAATCACCGGTTTACCACCGCACTTGCCCGGCACAATTTCAATGTGCGTTTTTGCCATGCATAGGCCTCCACAGCCACGATTCTATCACGGATTGCCTTTGGTCGGGAGTTGAGCAGTAGGAGCAAACCGATTTCCCAGCCCCGGGACTGGGCCTGCGAATCTCACGCCAGACGGGTCCTGGACCAGTCATGGCCCCGACAAACACTGGGCGGTCTCACGAGAGTTCTAATCTGCACGCCGAGTCCACCCACCGAACAGCCAAAGCGGCAGCCCGATCACGACCAGCGACCATCCAGTCGGCTCCGGCACGGCTGCCACATCCGTCTTCGGCCCCCGCTCGTAGCCGCCGTCCTGAAACGCGATCACGAAATCCGAGGACGTGAAATCGCCGTCTCCGTCCCAGTCGCCAGAACTCCAAGTTGCGTTGCCAGCGACGTCGTCCTCGTACTTACCCTCCACAAAGACCTGCACAAAATCCGACGAATCAAATGCACCGTTGAGATCGGCGTCTCCGATGTACGTGTGCGCGTAATAGTGCACCCAGAAGCGATGATCACTCCAGTCGACGACGTCATCGCCGTCCAGATCGTACAACGCTCGATCGTTGGAACCGGCGCGCAGCGCGGCAGCCAAGATGTCCACGTCGCCCACGTCGAACTGCTGGTTGCCATTGTAGTCGCCACGCGTGATGGGAATCGTCAGGCTGCCGTTCTGAATGTTGGCCGGCAATCCGGCAAAATTCGTGGCGTAGGGGCCTCCGAAAACATCGAACGCCAACACGTCGTCCAATTGCAGGCTCCACGTTCCGCCAAAGAATCCCGTTGTGTCGACCTGAACCCTTGCCAATGTCCCCTCGGCGGGCACCGAGGAAATGGCACCCACCAGAGACAGCGTGAGCACGGCGGTCTGGGGCAACTGCGTCGAACCCACATCGGTCGGTAGGTCGCTGACGCCTTGGAAGATGGTTCCTGTCTTCAGGTCAACGCCTGTGATCGACGGCCCTGGTTTGCCTGCGGGCAAACCGAAGTCGACCAACTGTGGACCGCCGTCGCCTACCTGGACAAACAGGTCCAGCCCCGCCACCATGTCGCCACCACTCACTTCGATGTCGACCCATTGGTCCGGTTGATTGGCGACCAGTTGCACGTCGCCTACGGTAATCGATGCGCCCGACGTATCCAGAGTCAGGCAGATCGAGACGACCACGCTCATCAGCATCGTCGGAAGTTGTCTTCGCGGCATCATGGCTTGACCTCGTATCCCGTGGCCTGGAAGGCGGCGATGAGGTCCGCTGTATCAAAATCGCCATCGCCGTCCCAGTCGCCATCCGCCCAAGTGGCATCACGCGTCTGCTGACTCACATTGTACTTGCCGCGCTGAAACACCAGGACCAAATCGCTGCTATCGAACAGGCCGTCGAAATTGACGTCGCCCAGCACTCGACCGATCTCTTTGATGGCAGTCCGGCGGGATCGTGCTCTTGCCACACCGCATCCGCGGCAGCGGGCATGGCCACGGTCGCGGCAGAACGGGAAGCCGCAGGCACGCTAATCAGCGGCAGGGAGGTCAGTGCTCCCGATTGGTGATCACGGGCAATGATCACGTCAATTGAGGAAACGAGGCGATCTCGGTTGAAGTCGTACACATCGTCGATACCAGCCAGATCAAACGGGCCACGCTGATGGTCACGAGCGCCGATGACGTCAACCGATGTGACAAACGTATTGCCGGGAATGCTACCGGTTTCGCCAATTGCGTTCCCAAAATAGAACAGGTCGTCATGACCCAGCAGAGTGCGCGCCTCCCGATTTGACACGAACTTCGAGCCACGCATTTTCGATCGCATGGTCGGGCCAGATCAGTGTCACTCGGTCGGATCCGTTCACTCCCGCACCGCGACGCGTCGTGACCGTCGGTGCCGGGGCGGGCGACCACTCAGATGGATCACCTTGCCGACCCCAATGCACATCGAAGTCGGTCGCCGTCAAATCAACGTCAGCAGGCAGGCCTTCGATATCGAGCAGCACACCGTTAATACCTCGACTGTAACTCGTGTAATTCTCAAACGAGGCTGTCGAGCCGGGCAGGAGGGGCCGCTTATCCTGGGCGATCGCCAGGTCGTCAGTCGGGCCTGCAGCCGCGTCGTGTCCGTCCCAGCTTGAGTTGTTGTAGAACACGTGGCGATCCACGACCTCTGCAGGCACAATTGAAATAGAACCGTTCGTGACGAAAGCCAGCATGTTAGCGAACCGCGTATTGAGCGGTCCGAGTGAGTAGTCGGGCAGGACGCCCGTAAGTGACAGATCCCATTGACCCTCGAAGAAGTCGGTCGTGTCGACAACCAACGTGGCCAACAGGCCGGAAGCCGCAACGCCGCCGCCGCCCGTCAACGATAAGGACCAGTTCGCGACCTGGGGTAACGAGCCTAAGTCCGTGGGTGCGTCGGGAACCGCGGCAAAGATCGTGTCCTGTTTCAATTCCACGACGTGATCGACGGACCGTCCTGACCAGGTGGCAGGCCAAGCGTCGCCCGCTCGGGTCCACCATCGCCGATTTGGGCGTAAAAATCGACGCCGGAAACGACTTGGCCACCGCTTACCCAGATATCGATTCGCTGATTGGGCGTGTTGGCCTGCAGGATGAAACTGCCGACATCGATCGTCGGCACATTCAATCGAATCGTGACGGTTCTGGTGTCCGAATTGCCCTTTCCGTCACTTGCCTGATAAGTGAAATCATCGCTGAGCACGAACGTGGCGTTCGGCTGGTAACTGAATGAACCGTCCGCTTGCAACGTTAGGTCTCCGAAACGCGGCTCTCGCACCAGGACGGCCGTCAGTGTATCTCCGTCGGCGGGATCGTCGTCGTTGGACAAAACACCGTCGGGCGCCTCCACCAACAGCGGACCAGTGTCCGGCAGAACGTAGTGGTCGTCAGCGGCAACTGGCGGATCATTCACCGACGTTACGTTGATGTTCACTTCCGCGACGTGACTGTTTCCAACGCCATCTAAGAACGCGTAACTGAATCGGTCACTGCCGAAATAGTCCTGAGCGGGCTGGTAGTGGAACGTGCCGTCCGGCTGCAGGTCCAACGTACCATGCTCGACGTCCTCAACAAGCTGCACGGCAAGAGCCGCATCGGATGGCACGTCGTCGTTGCGCAGCACTCCGCGCCGTTCAACGCCAAAGATCGTGTCGCTGCGAACGAGGACGAGTTCGTTGTCATTATAGATCGCCAGACCATCATTCCCGAATCGCGTCAATTCATGTCGTACCAGTCCCACGCCTGGTATTTGAACCGACGCACGCTGCTCGAACGTACCTAAGTCGTAGGCGTAAAAATGTTGCGTCTGATCATCGAACGTGTACAACGTGTTCTCGCTGGATACTACCTGGTAGATCCACCCGCCCTGGAACAAGGCAACGTTGGCTTGTTGTGCGATGTCCACGACGACACCTGAATGACCGCTGACGAACAAGTGCCCTTGCGCGTACTGGATCGAGTCGATGAAACCACTGAGCATGCTGCCCCAGGGATACGTTTCCACTACGTGCATGCCCCGCTCGTCCACTTCATGTACCCAGAAGTAGAAGCTGGTCACCCAGTTTTCATAACCATACACGTGCTGTCCGGCTTCATCGACGGCGAGCAGAGTGCCCCCGCCGTGCTCCGGCAACAGCTGACCGTTTTCGTAGATCCGCGCTGACCACGGCTGGTGAATGCTCGGATCCCAGGGCGTGATTACGATGGCCTGGGGGCGACCAGGTATGCCGATCATGTTGCCCGCCACGATGTTGCCGCCGAAGGTGATCTTGGGACCGAGCGTCATGGACGCCAAATCTACCAACTGCACGCTGCGGCCGTCGTCAACAACGACGTGCATCGTCTCGCCGTTGTCCGAGATCACGACCCGACCAAGGGATCCTGGAAGGGAGAGCGATTCACCCAGCTCGCCGGTATACGGATTGATCTCCGTCACCGTGCCGCCGCGAGGTCCCGCACCGGGAGGAATCGTGGCGAACAGTCGGTCTCCGACCGGGTCGTAAGCCAGCGATCGCACTTGAACAGGGATTTCTTGCACCGATAGCCAGGGAGTGGTGTCAACAACCAGCGCCTGATCTTCGGAAACCGTGTAGTAGTCGTCTTGGGCCAAGGAACTGCCGCCTTCCGCCGAAAGCACGCGGATCAAGACGAGGGCGGCCTCAGAATCCTCCGTACCATCGGACACGCGATAGATGAAACGATCGTGGCCGACCATGCCGGGGCGTGGCGTATAGACGAACGACCCATCCGCGTTGAATTCTACCGAGCCACTTGCAGGCGGCGTGATCAAGGTAGCACTCAGAGGATCCCCGTCGGCATCCCGATCATTGGCCAGAACTCCCGCAGTTGCCGGAACCGACAACGGCGTGTCTCTGGTCACTTCGTACGGCCCGTCGTCCACCGCCACCGGCCGGTCTTGGACCGGGGCAACGGTGATCGTCACGGTTGCAGGATTGGATTGCAGCACGCCATCGGAAGCGATGTAAGTGAACGTATCTGTGCCGTGGAAATCCGCATTCGGGACATACTTGAAACCACCGTTTGCGTGCAACTCAAGCTGACCGTTTTCCGTCGGTGTCACCAGAATCGCAGTCAATGCATCTCCATCCGCGTCGGAATCGTTCTCCAGCACACCGCGACTGTCGATCGTGACGCCTTGCACCGTATCCAACATCGCTTGGTAATGCTGCGCAATCTCCTCGGCGGTAAGTGCGCGGTTATAAATTGCCAATTCGTCGATCAGGCCGACCATTCCGTCCGCGATTTCTGATGTCGCTTCCTCGAAACTTCCCGCGCCGATGACATATCGTGACAGTGGAATCGCGGCATCAATGTGGCCCGCCAGCGAGCCGTCAACGTAGAGATCGACGCCGTTCGACGTACCCACCCAAGTAACGTGGGTGAGTTCTGTCGGCGACGGCACATCGAAACTCCAGTCCGCGACCGTGTACAGCGTGCAACCCAGCATGCCGGTTGAATCATATTGACCCAGTCGGATCGAGGTGGCGCTGCCGGAACCGGTCAGAGACCTGACTTCCCCCAAGAGAGGATGGGCGCGGATCCTTCCAGCTCAATACTGGCAATCGTTTCCACGGTCCAATCGGAAGTAAGCGATGGTTGCGCGATACGCACAAAGCCGCTGCCGTCGAAATGCGCCGCGCGGCCGACGAGTCCAGGTTCATCCAGACTTACGCCGCCTCCCAGATCGCCGTCAGTGCGCGGCGCTCCCATCATCGTGAATCGATCCACTACTGGTTTCCTCAAAACGCCACCAGTGCAAGGGTTCTGTCTCCTGCAGGGCGACCGCCCACAGGGAACTTTCGCTGTCTGCGACAAGCAGCGTGTCTTCGTTCGTCGTGAAGTTGTCATCCACCGCCAGCGGCGCGGAAGCCAACAGCCACCGGTGCTCCAACAACTCGATGCTGCCGTCACCATGCCTCGTCCGCCACCGCGCAGAGCATACACGGCTCCGTCTCCTGGAGACCCGTTGTAAGTTTCTAAACATGGCTTTCGCTCCTCGGTTCCAACCGCCCACGTTACGCCTCAACGGCAAACGGAACCCACACTCATCTCCTCGCATCACCAGATTATTCTAATCCGACGCGGACTTTCGACCCAACAAATTCGACCCAACAAGAATGCTCTGGGCGAACGTTTGTCAACTCAGCCAGTCAACGACACAGGGCTGAACTCCGGCAGATGTCCGACTGATCTACGCCCGGCTTCGACACCCTGACGCCGTTCCCAATCAAGTCTTCCACCACGCCACCTGTGTGTCTACAGAGCTGACGCGTCAAGCGGTTCGATTTCTCGACCGTCGTCAGTCGAAAGGGCGGATCAGGTATTGCGTTGCAAGAGCCGCCAAACCTCAGGAGATTTGACCCCACACCCTCCCCCTGGCAGCAGGTACTCCATCCACACGAGTCCGACAGGCAAGGCCGCCACGAGCCGAAGTGTCAAGTACAGAGGTATCCGCGTGTGAGGATGAGAAACTAGGGAAATTCGCACGGATTCTGGGGTTCTGGGTTGTAAATTGTAGAGTTTAGTCTATAATTTACATAGACACACCCCAGGAGCCAACACCATGGACCGCATCTACATCCGCGTCAGCAGCAAACAGCAAGACCAGGCCAGCCAGCTTCACGCTCTCGCGGGGCATGAAGGGGAGCGCTATGAGGACACCGCCACGGGCAAGACGATGGACCGCCCGGGGTGGGAACGTCTCATGGCGGACCTCAAGCCCGGAGACCGGCTGATCGTCTGGCGTCTCGATCGCCTGGGCGGCACCGCCTCCGGCCTGACCGCCCTCTTCGAAGAACTGGTTGCCCGGAAGGTGACCCTGGTCAGTCTCAAGGAGGGGATCGATCTGAGCACCGCCGCCGGGCGGATGATGGCCAATGTGCTGGCCTCGGTCGCGGCCTTCGAAACGGAATTGCGGGGCGAGCGGGTGCGGGCCGGGCTGGAAGCGGCTCGGGCAGCGGGCAAGCGGCTCGGTGGTGGCAAAGCGGGCCGGCGGGTGCGGGTCACCCCGGAGAAGGAACAGGCCGCCAAGGCCCACCGGGCGGCGGGGATGAGCATCTCCGCGATCGCCCGCTTGCTCGGTCTGTCCCGACCCACGATCTACGCGATTCTGGGGTAGTCGCGGGACAACCCACCCGCCCGGAACCCGTCGGGCAGGGGCATGGCGTCGATGCCGCCTCGCGCAGAGTCTCGGATTGTGGGTTGTTGTTTTAACTGACCTGGCCGGCCATTCTCCTTGCGGATGGGAGCGACCATCCACCTGCCCAGAGCCGAGAACCCACTCTCGGGGTGTTAGCGGGGGGGCGCGACGTTGCTCTGCCAGAGTCACGGATTGTGGGTTGTGGGTTCACCGGCCACTCCTTCGGGACGACCCACCACCTGCCCCGATCCAAGTGATGGGAGCCGCCCACCTGTGTCAGGGTGGTTTTGACGCGGCAAAGTCCAGTTCTTGCGTGATAGGGGGAGCGATGTGGGTGGGTAACTGGGTGAGCCGGTGATAGGGGGGTGGCCTTCGGAGGCTTCCCCATTGGAGGGGGTAGTGGGACCAGCCACCTGCCCGGGCGCAGGGTTTTGACGCGGCAAATCTGCCCTGTCGACTGATGCGCAGTGCTGGGGGTGGGGGTGGGTGTCCATTTGCCCGGTGAATCGGTCGTAACCTATTCTTCACCCGTGGCTTGCGGCGGGTGGCTGCCCGCTGGGGCTGCGACGGCTGCCTTTGACGCGGCCCGGGGGGGGGTGTCGGGGGTGTGTGGGGGTGTGTTTTCCCTCCAGCCGGAAGAACTATCCCTGATTGTTTTATCTCACCCAGCCGAAAGACACCCCCGGACACCCCCGACACCCCCACCTACCACACCCCACCTGCCCGCTACACCCAGCCCCACTGCAAGAAACCGAGGCAATCATGAACTGCTATGTCATCTGCTATCCCGACTCGAAAGTCCCGGTCGGCAAGAATTGGGCCGACCGCCCCCTCTCGGCCGAGGGGGTGGCCCAGCGACTGGCTAACAACCCGGCCGCCAACGTGGGGCTGCTGCTCGGCCCGGTCAGCGGATTGATCGATGTGGAGTGCGACGGCGAGGAGGCGACCGCCGCCTACGACCGGCTGTTGGGCAACGTCCTGGCTCCCAGTTGGGCATCGAAGCGGGGGAAACATCATCTGTACAAGTATGATGAGCGCCTGGCCGATCTGCCCAACGCGGTCCACTACGAGGGCGTGGAGTTTCGGCTCGGCAACGGCAAGGCCACCCACTCCCTCTGTCCGCCTTCTGAGGCGGATGGGTTCCGTCGTGAATGGCTGGTCCGATTGGACCAGTGTCCAGCCCCCCGGCTCCCAGAGGAGATCATCCAGGCCCTCCTGACTCTGCCTCCGGCCACGAAGCGGGCGAAGAAGCCGGCGGCCGACATCCCGGAGACCCGCAACGCCAAGGTCAACCGGCTGCTGAGCTACTGTGATCGGGTCGACTTGCCGGTCGTGGAGGTGAGGGAGAGACCACGAAGGGCGCGTATTTATCGATCTCGACCCCTGCCCGTTCAAGGCGCTGGGTCACGAAGACGGCGGCAATCCGGCGATCATCGTGTATCCGGACGGCGGTCACAGTTTCAAGTGTTTCCATGCGAAGTGTCATGACAAGAAGTGGGCGGACATCGAAGAGGCCTATGGCCCGTTGCTGCCGCCGATCACGGTGAGCACGCATCTGGACGCGGCGGTCGCTGCCTCGATCCAGGCGCTCAGCACCGAACCCAACATTTACCAGCGCGGCGTGCTGGTCGAGGTGGCCCACGACGCCCCCCAGCCGAAACTGTGCGTGCACGACAGTGGCAGTCCTCGTCTGCGCCCCATCCCGTTATCGACGCTGACCGTCAAGCTGTCCAGTTGCGCCAAGTTCCAGAAATGGAATGGGCAACAGCGACGCTACGTTGCCTGCCTGCCGCCTCAAGCCGTCGTCAAGGCCGTCCTGGAAAGCATCGATTTCCCGTCGGTTCCCGTGATTACGGGCGTGGTCAGCAGTCCGATTCTCCGCTCGGACGGGAGCATTGCCGCGAAGCCGGGATTCGACGCCGATACGGGCCTGTATCTCGACATCCAGAGCGACTATCCCGCTTTGATGTCGCCCCAGGAGGCCGTCAAGCTGCTCGATGACGTGCTCGTCGACTTCCCGTTTGCCAGCCCTGCGCACCGCAGCGGATGGTATGCCGCGCGGTGACGCTCCTCGCGCGTTCCGCGTTCTCTGGCCCCGCACCGCTGTTCCTGGTCGATGCGAATATCTCGCGGATCGGCAAAGGCCTGCTCACGGATGTGTTGACGATGATCGTCGAGGGGCGCAAGGCAACACGCTATTCCGCACCGAGCGACAATGATGAGATGCGGAAGGCCATCACCAGCATCGCGCTGGGTGGCAGCCCGTATATCCTGTTCGACAACATCAAGGGCAAGTTCGGGGGCGCGACCTTGGAAAACGCGATGACGAGCGGCCGTTGGTCCGACCGTATCCTGGGCGCAAATCGCAACGTGGACCTGCCGTTGAACATCATCTGGCTGGGCACATCCAACAACGCCACGCTCACGACGGACATGGTCGGCCGCACCTGCCACATCCGACTGGATACGGACTGTGAGCAGCCGGCCTTGCGGACCGGCTTCAAACATCCTGACCTCGTGGCGCATGTGAAGGAACATCGGCTCAAGCTGGCGATGGCGGCCCTTTCGATTCCGGCAGGCTACATCAAGGACGGCCGACCTGACATGCAAGTTGCCGGCGTGGGGCGGCTTTGAGGGTTGGTCCAACCTGGTGCGCAATGCACTCGTCTGGGCGGGCTTGCCCGACCCGGGCGAGACGCGCGAGCTGCTCGTGGCTCAAGCGGATGAGGAAACGGTTCTGCTTCGGCAACTGCTGGATGCGTGGAGCGAGCTGGACCGCCCTGTTACTGTGGCGGAGGCAATCAACATAGCAGAGGCCGGTGATGCTCCGCTGCTACATGCTCTGCTGGAGGACCTGCCCCGCAACAAACACGGCAAGAAAGGGGCGCTCGGGAATCTTCTGCGTGACTACCGCGGCCGGGTCCTGGACGGGCGGAAGCTGGACCGCACCGACCAGAAGCGCCCCAAGTGGCAAGTGGTCGGACTGGATGCGGCAGAGCCGAAGTCCCAAGCCGCTGCTCCCAAGCCGGTGGTGGACCTGCCCGAGATGCCAGATGTTCCCCACGCGACGACGTAAGCCCTGCCGCCGGTCACACCGTTCCACAGAGCGTGACCCAGTCCAGGTCACGCTCTCACCACCGACCCACCCAGCTCCATACCTTCCAACATCCCGATGAACGCTGACCAATTCCGCCGCTGGCTCCAGAAGCAGTCCCAGCGGCTCAAGCAACTGGGCGAGCAAGGCGAACTGGACCTGAGTGATTACGAGGAGGCGGCCGAGATCGTCCAGGCGGCCCGACAGCGGGCGCTGGACCTTCACCTGGCCGAAGTCTATGAGGCCGGGGAGATTCGCGACGGACCGCTGTCGATGGAACTGGCCCGCACCGTGTTGAGCCGGATGATCCAGGCGCTGCCCGATGCGGACCAGGGACCGCCTGAGGGGCCGCTGTCGGTGGATCAGGTGGCCCTGCGGCTGGGCGTGTCCAAGGGCAAAGTCTACGAGCTGTGTCGAACGGGCGTGATACCCCACGATCGAGTCGGCACGCGAATCGTCATCACAACCCAGCATCTCAAAGCGTACCAGCAGGCAAATCGGAAGCCGGTTGCACGTCCTTCATTCCGGCACCTTTAGCCCGCGCCGCCGCCTGCCTGAGATATTGGTGGTCCCGCACCAGGTGCTGGTAATTCCGCGCAAGCGTGGCCGGATCACGGTGCCCCATCAGGATGCTGGCCGTCGTCGTATCCATCCCGTTTCGTAGCGCCTCGGTCGCCCAGCTGTGACGCAGGGTCGTCGCGCACAGGTCCGGGACGCCGAGTGCTGTCTTGAGCCGGCGAAACCGACAGCGGACGCTGTTCTTGCGCCACGGGTTGCCTTTCGAGTCACGGAACAGGGGGCCGGTGGGATAAGTCTCGGCCAATCGCTTGACGATCTCCGCGGCCGTGTCGGTCGGGTAGATCGTCCGGTTGTAACGTTCCCCTTTGCTGTTCGTCTTTTCGAGGATCAGCTTCTCGCCATCGAAGTGCCGGGCTTCGATCACGCGAATCTCCTGCGCCCGACAGCCCGTCTCCCAGAGGAACAGGAGATAGTCCCGGAAGGGATCGCCCGCGGGGTAGAGCGCCAGGGTTTGCTGGAACTGGGATGATGTGATGGTGGTTTCACGGGGGCGGGGTGTTGGCTTTTCCATCTTGGCGATGGGATTGAAATCCAGGAAGCCTCGACCGACAGCCCAGTTCAACACGCGCTGAATGGAACGTACTGCCCCGTGTCGGTAGGAATCGGAAAGCCCTTGATAGTCAGCGTTCAGCCATTGGTCGACGTGATACGGCTTGAGTTTCGCGACGCGGAGGTGAGGGCCGTGGTGCTTGTAGAAGCGCCTGAGGTGGTCACGATACCACTCGTAGGTTCGCGGACTTCGGTTCTGTTTGAGCCACTCAAGGAACTCGTCGATCAGCTGTGCGACGGTCAGTTTGGGACCCGCTTCTACGGGTCGCGTGTGAAACTCGCAGTACCGCTTGAACGCGGTCTCGTAGCTCTCATGTGCGTCGGCGAGCTGAACCAGCCGTTTCGTACCGACTTCGGTTGTGTACCAGCAACCGTCTGATTTCCGCCGCCATGGACCCTTACGTTTGCGTCCCATGATGCCCTCCAAGTCAAAGGTAGCTTGGAACGGGCATTTACTGCGCGATTTACTGCGCCAGGGCCATTTCCGCGATTGCGTTGTCGACGTAAGTCCTTGCCAGATAAGAGTGGAGACGAGCGGGCTCGAACCGCCAACCCCCGGCTTGCAAAGCCGGTGCTCTCCCAATTGAGCTACGTCCCCAAGTTGTCTCCAAGTTGTCTTCTGTCTTGGATTGAAGTTGCCCGCTTCGCTCCGCGTCCGTTGGGACAGGGCCCTTCCGACGGAATCGGTTCTCCGGCTGTTGGGTGGTCCCCTACGGAGTGCTCGGGGGTGGACAGTCCACCGTCTATTTCACCGTCGGGCAATTCAAGTGAACAGTCCACACTTTAGAATTGCGCTGCTGAAGGGGCAATAGGGTCGCCGCCGTCTGCCGCAATTCGTGGGATCCGTTTCAGCGGTATGCCTCCATAGACCCATCATCGGGAGCCAACTTGGGCGTCGCGACGCTGGAAGCATGATGAAGATCCGAATCGGTTTGGCCGGCGATTCCGACGCTCTCTTCGTTCCGCGGCCTCAGGGGCGCGCCGGGCAGGCGTTCGGCATCTCGTTACAGACGGACAGCCAGGCAACGCACAACGATGGTGCGACGTCGGTGACCGAGCCGGATTGCCGCAACTTTGGCATGAACCCCGTCGACGCCGCCCATATTGCGTCGGGGAACCTGGCAGGCGTCGGCTTCGGATGCCGAGGGCGATGCTCGATTTGTCGAGCTGCGCCCGCATCGCTTCGTCCATGGAGTGCTTTTTCTTTCTCAGCTTCGCTCGCGGACCATCCGTCGTCACGCACTTATTCTTGTCTTTCTCGGGGCAATTGGAGATGGGCCGCGACGGCTCGGTTGTCGTGCACGTTTGTCACCCTACTAATGCCCGAATTCGTGTTTGGCGTACAGCACTTCGAGTCTTTGCTTCGTCAGATCCTTTCGCCCCTGGGCGTTCTGCCATGCGAATCGGTACGCAGCGGAGCGGTGTGCATTCAGCACCCACGCGTCCGCGAACGTGCGACTGGGCACGTCTCGACGACCTCGGCAGGTTGGGATGCCGCAGCGGACGTCGAATGGCCAAGCTGGGCCGTCCGATTGCCTCGGCCGACTTGTTCCGCCAAAATCTCGCGGATTTCGTTTTTCGCCCGACATCTGGCGTTGGCTTTTCCTCAACCCCATTACTTGGAGCAACATCGTGGAATTCAGGAGATCTCAGTTTGCCTTGGCGGTGCTCGTCATCGCCGGGTTCATCCCGGTAGCGGCGACGAACTCAGAGGCAGCGACCGCGGACAAACCGAATATCATCATCATCTGGGGTGATGACATTGGACAGTCGAACATCAGTGCCTATACCCGCGGCTTGATGGGCTATCAAACGCCCAATATTGATCGTGTCGCTCGCGAGGGGATGCTCTTCACCGATTACTACGCGGAGCAGAGCTGCACGGCGGGACGGGCCTCGTTTATTACCGGGCAGCATGGGATGCGAACCGGGCTGACCAAGGTGGGATTGCCGGGAGCCACGTTGGGGCTTCAAAAGGAAGATCCGACCATTGCCGAATTGCTCAAGGCGCACGGTTATGCGACCGGTCAATTCGGCAAGAATCACTTGGGCGACCGCAACGAGTTTCTGCCCACCGTGCACGGATTCGACGAATTCTATGGCAATCTCTACCATCTGAACGCGGAGGAGGAACCGGAGCATCGCGACTATCCGAAGGACCCCGCGTTCCGCGCCAAATACGGTCCTCGCGGCGTGTTGGATAGCAAGGCGACCGATAGCGGACGACCCGACCGTGGACCCGCGATTCGGCAGAGTCGGGAAGCAGGTCATCAAAGACACCGGTCCGCTTACGAAGAAGCGGATGGAGACCATCGACGACGATGTGGCGAAGCGTGCAGCTGACTTCATTCAACGAAAGTCCAAGGCCGATGCGCCGTTCTTCGTTTGGGTGAACTTCACTCACATGCACTTTCGCACACACGTCAAGCCGGAGAGTCTGGAGCAGTCCGGTCGCTGGATGAGCGAGTATGCCGACGCGATGATCGACCACGACAAGAATGTCGGTACCGTGCTCAAGGCCATTGACGAAGCGGGCATCGCGCGACAACACGTTTGTCATGTATAGCACCGACAACGGTCCGCACATGAATACATGGCCGGACGGTGCGATGACCCCATTCCGGAATGAGAAAAACTCAAACTGGGAAGGAGCTTATCGAGTCCCCTGCATGGTGCGCTGGCCCGGGAAGATTCCAGCCGGATCGGTGTCGAACGACATCGTTTCGCATCTGGATTGGCTGCCCACGTTCCTTGCGATGGCTGGTGACAGCAACATCACGCGAGAAACTGCTCAAGGGCTACAAGCTGGGCGACATGACGTACAAGGTGCACCTGGACGGATTCAATCAGCTCGATCATCTGACCGACCCCACAGAACACCAGAAGCGCTCGCGAGTCGTTCCTCTACTGTAACGATGATCAGCAGTTGACCGGTCTTCGTTACGACAATTGGAAACTCGTGTTCATGGAACAACGAGTGCGGGGAACGCTGCAGATCTGGGCGGAGCCGTTTGTTTCGCTGCGGTTGCCGAAGATCTACAATCTTCGCCTGGATCCCTACGAGCGCGCCGATGTCACGTCCAACACCTATTACGACTGGCTACTGGACCGCGCCTTCTTGCTCGTTCCCGCGCAGGACTACGTCGGGAAGTTCCTGATGACATTCCAGGATTATCCGCCGCGTCAGAAGGCTGCCAGTTTCAACCTGGACGAAGTGATGCAGAAGCTGCAGGAAGGTGGCGGCTCGAAGTAAAGTGGTGAGCGATCGCAGGGTGCGTCAAGGATCGTGAGCTGATTGCGTTCTGCGAATTGGATGCCAAAAAAGAAACCCGCGGAGCAATTTGCCGCGGGTTACCCCCCTCGAGGATCGCCCGTGAGGGCGACCTCTGCTCTGATCCATGTTCGGCAAGCGCTGACTAGTAGTTGCAGCCGATGCCGGTGTCTACGTTGCCCACCATGTGTAGGTGGTTGTGGTCGATGTAGATCACTTCGATCGAGTCCTCGTCGGTCAGTGTGTGAGGCACTGGCCATCCGATTCGCTTGACCTCGGTGAAGTAGATCTTGCACTTGTAGTGTGCGTGGTGCAGTTGCGCCGGTCCGACCAGCGGATAGAACCGCGGTGGATCGACATAGTCGGCGATCAGATCCTTGCGGATCACGACGTTGTTCCGCTGGACTTCGTGCAGGAACGGGAAACCACCCTCGACCGGATGGCTGCGTTCCAGAGCCCGGATGATCTCGTCGTCACTCGGCGGATCGAGTGCTTGCGCCGGGCCGCCGGCCGTGATGGGACCGAGGATCGGTACGCGTTCATACCGCTCGTGCTCCCAAAACTCGTCCTCTTCCTTGTCCTGAAAATACGGGCTGACCGGAATCGGCACGACCGCGATGCCCAAGTGCGGACCCCAGTGCATGCAGCCGCCGCTCGCTAGGATCGCCGAAGCCACGAAACCGCACGCGATCGATTTGAGCCACTTGCTCGACATGATTCTTCCTCGAAGCTAGGCGTCGCCGAGTGCTGCCGGCCATCCCGCCTCGGGATCGCCGCTCGCACCTCGGGAAGCGGACAACATCCTTGTCCTTGTACGATAGTTATCGCGTTAATCTGGGCCGGACTTGCGGGTTTTTTCGGTTCTGCCAGGAATTCCGGCGAACCGCTGACCCGCGGACCGCCAATCGGAAACAAAAAGACCCCCGGTCCGAATCCAGTTTCGAACCGAGGGCCTGGGAATTCCATGCACTGGACTTTCGTCTCGTCTCGTGGGATTACTTGGACAGGAAGTCCAATTGCCACCAGCCGTCATCCCATTCCAGCATCACTTTGCGCCAGCCAAGGGGAACCTGAGGATAGGGATAGAACGGACCGATATACGGCCACGCTGTGGGCGAATATTGGTGCGGATAGGTCACGCCGCGTAGTTGGGATGGGACGCGTAGCTCGGCCAAGCATAGGCCGGCATCTGGGGGTTGTCGTAGGTCGGAGTTCCCCCCGGCATCCCCATGGCTCCCATCGCGCCCATCCCCGCAGTCGCCATCGGTACCGGTGCCGCCGCCGGACATCCCGGCAGCATAGCCGCCGTGGTAACCGCCGGAGTACGCGTCCATCGGCACACCACTTACCTCACCGCCGTACATCTGGCCGCCGTGCGTACCTGCCCCCCGTGCACCACGCCGCCCTGTTCTTCCATGTACTGGGCCCGTACCAGTCCTGGCCCGGCCGGAAGGGGACGGTTCGACTGCAGGTTGCCGCGAGCAAAGCAAGCGGCGGTCGTGACGCAGCCGTCGCTCGGATCGGAATCGACTGGCCGCTGCATCGCCGAGATCGGATGCGCTTGCCGAACTACCCAGGGGGCGAGTCGGGAGCCATCGCCATCGGCGGAGCGGCCGGCATCGATGCCGCGTATTGCGCCGGCGGTTGGGGCGTCGGCTCCGCGGGCGCCGCGTTGACCGGCGCGGGTGCTGGCGGTGCGGCCGGTGCGGTGATCTGGACCGTCGCCGGCTTGTGGAATGGGCGGCGCCGCCGCGGTGTAGTTGACCGGCTGCGCGGTGGTGGGAGTCGGTGTGCTGGGTGCGACCGGCGCGTCGGGTTGGGACGCTGCGGGCGCGGCCGTCTGAATCCGCAGGTCGTTCACGACCAGCTTCACACCGGGCACGCGACGTGCAACGTCCAACGCCACACCCGCCTGCGCGGCATTCGCTACACTGCCTGACATCGTGACCGTGCCGTTCTCGACTTGCACGCCAATGTTGAATCCCTCCAACTGGGCGGCTTGGCGTTGTTCCTGCAAGCGTCCCACGATCTGCTTGCCAATCTGTTCGTCGTTCGCGTGGACTGACACGCCGATCAACAAGACGAACGTGACAGCCACGAATGCCGAAGTCATTCGCTTCCTCATGAAATCCCCTCCTGTTTGTGCGCCATGCACTTGGGTCGCTGATGGCGGCGTCCCGAAGCTGCTGGGATACGGAGAGGGTGTCGTCCAGACGTGAACCGCCGGAACGTGGTGCCCCCCACGCGCAGCCTCGTTGGTTCCCGATTTTTCCAACTGCTCTTGTTTTCGGCCGGTCAGTGCTGTCGGGAGGAAGGATTTTTTGGATTTTGCGGCGCTTGCCGACAGATTCTGTTTTGACGAATAGCCTACTTGGGAGGGGGCAGAGTGGCCAGCTTATCACCGACCGGAACCTCGCGTTTGCCAGGCGACCGTCGAAGAAACGCCTTCTTCCACCGCTGCCGGAAGGCGAAATTCGATGCTGAGCGTGGCGCCCGGTATCGCTCCCATCGACCGCAGTCGAGCGTGCCACCGACGACCATCAGCGAGAGGGTCGTGCCGGAAACGGCCCACGAACTGTTGTCACACCACAAAGAAATGACCGTCGCGCTGGCCACCGTCATCATCGCGGCAAAGAAAACCAGCTGGCACGCGCCCAACCGGCCCCATTTCTCTCCCAGACGGGACGCAATCAGTCCCAAGGCCCCCAGAAGCTGGACCCCGATCACGACCAAAAATACGGTCTCGTCCAGCGATAGCATCATGACCCCAGCTCCCGGATTCCGTTCCTCGTGGGCAGATCAGCAAGTGGCACAGGATAGACGATCAGCGGGTGAAACAGCAATAGATGTCCGAAAAGGTCCGCCACTAGCCGTTCGGCTAATTCGGGGGCCGCGATCCCCCGGGCTGTCGCGCTTCGACGGAGGATGGCGACCGACAAGCGTCCCGCCGCCCCTCCGTTGCTCGGGCTGACAGTCGACGATGGAACCGCAGCGTTTCAGCACCAGAGTAAAGCCCCCAGCTTCCCGCTTTTGGTGAATTCCGAGTCAAATTGATATCACAGCTCGTAAGTCCTGTTTCGAGCTGTTTTGGGCCGATTCCATCCCTCGGCACATGCCGCATCCATTCACTCGCGGCTTGTGGATCTGGTGTAAGTTCTTCATTTGCATATGGTTGCGTTTGTCGTTCCGGGCCGTTCACTAGAATGGTGAAAGGGGATGGATACGGTGCTTATTGGTGGTGTGGGTATTTTGTGGCTGATGGATGATGATTGTCTGATTGTAAGATTCGAGTGAAATCCGATGATTTCGAGGAATTTGCGTTCTTCATGGAATGCGAAATATAGGAGGAATGTGCAGTTATTTTTGGTTGGGCGCGCCAGTTGCCCCTTCTTTCTGGTCCGATTGGCGCAGTTGGTTCTGCGCGGAGCCTTGATGGCTGATCACCAGAACGAAGGGGAAAGCTAATGGGAAACAATGAACAGCGATACGACGACACCCATTTGGACGATCGCCGGGAGCGAGACACCTATCGAACGCGACGTCCGCACGCATCCCGGCGTCGATGTCGCAAGCCAAGCAATGCTCCCAGCGGCATTCGTCAGCGCCGTAACAAGCACTGGAGCTGGTGAATTCTGCCTTCTTGGGTGAGGAATGTTCGCCCGGCAGAAAGATACGAGGCCTGGAGAGGTTCTCCAAGCCTCGCGGAAGGTTCTTTGAATCCGCTGCGATCAGCGGCTGGACGTCGACCGTTTCTTCAGTTCCGCGCCGAGTTCTTCGATCGTGATCGCTCGGTTGGCCACTGTTCCATCCGTGTCGACGAGCAGCATCACGGGCAGGGCGAAGATGCCCATCTGTTTCGCCAGGCTGCTGTCCAGGCCCCCGGAGTCGTGCAGTTGGGGCCAGCTGATTCGTTCGGACCGCAGGTGGGTCAGAGCAGCTTTCGGGTCGTTGTCGAGATTTACGCCGACGACGGCGAACTTCTGCCGCCCATACTGGGCCAGTAGCTGCTGCAGCTGTTTCATGTCCTGTTTGCATGGCTCGCACCACGTGGCCCAATAGTGGATCAGGACCAGGTTGCCTCGCAGCGAGCTGGTGTCAATCGGTCGGCCATCGAGTCCCTGACCTCGCAGGTCGAACGGCTTGCCGATCGATTGCAGGCGGCGAGTGGCCCCGGTGGCTTTCTCGGCCATCTCGCTCTGTGGATACTCCTTCACGATCTGCTCATACCACTTAATGGCTTCCTCGTTTTCCCCGGCGAATTCCTGGGAGGTAGCCAGCTGCAGCATCGACTCTGCGGCGGAACGCGTGCCACGGAACCTCTCGACAAAGGCTTCCAGGTTCTCGATCCATTTCGACTGAATCTCGGCGAAGTCGACCTTCGGTTGTTGCAGACTGGCGGAATAGTCGGCCGTCAGCGCCACGAATTTCGCCTGGCCGATGATCTCTTTGTTTTGCGTGGCGGTTTCGACCTCCGCGACGAGCTTGGTGAGGATCTCGGTATCGGCGGTTCCATCTTCGTTTTGCGCGGCCGCGACGCAGCTATCAACCAGCTGCAACAACCACATGTCGCGATCTTCTCCCGATGTTGCTTGGACGAGTTCTCGCAGCAGGCCGCAGCGTTGCGAGTGGACGCGGCGGATATCGGCGTTCGCCGCGGTTTCTCCCAGTCCTTTGTCGAGTTCTTCCAGCTTTTGCACAAGCTGTTGCAGTTCGGGACTGACACCTGGCGTTCCGGCGGCGACCGCGGCCGCTCGGTTCGCGACGGCATTGAAGAAGAACCCGTTACTTTCATCCGAGGGTACATCCAGCAGACGCCAGCGGCTGTCGATTTGCAGCAGCGTACCGACCGGCAATTCGTCATGTTGGCCGTCGGTTTCCATCATTGCCATCGCGTTTTCGTACACGACCAGGTCGCGTTCTGCCTGGCTTCCGGCGGGGACGACCCCGGGGCCGGGAGCGCTGAAGTCAATCCAGCGGGTCGTATTGCCGATGCCCTTTTGTCGCGCGGCAAACTCGGCAAATTTGCCCTTGGCCTTCTCCGTGCGCGCATTGATCTGGCTGGCGACTTCCGGCTGGAATTTCAACTGTTTCAGTTCGTCCGGGGTGATCAGCAGCGCGGAGAATCGCCGCGGGTCTTTGTCACGGATCGCTCCCAACAACTCCGCGGAGACTTCTTCTGGGGAAATCCATTTCCAGTCGTCGATCTCTCCATCTTCGTTTTGGTCCAGTCCCCAGCGCATCCCTTCAGTGCCAAACCAGCGGTACTGGTCGGCCTTTTCATTGAAATCTCCATCGATATCGCGGTAGACCTCGATGCCACCTCGGTAGTAGCACCATTGGTCGATCCGGTTGTCGCCGTTCGTGTCGACGAAACGGCGCAGCAGGTTCCCGCTCGGACCGCGGACGATCCACGCCCGCTGCCCACCTTCACGCACGGCGTCAATCGTGCACTTGGGGATCGTGTCGTCTTCGGGGCGGTCGAATTGAACATCCGCTTGCATGGGCACGAGGCTGAGGGCCTGACGAACGGAAGGCTGTGCCATCGCAGGATGGGATCCCGCGAGGCAAAACAGCAGAGACAAGCACAGGACAGGAGCGATTCGCAACATCACGGCCAGATCCTTCCAGAGGGGGCGGGGGGGAAAATCCATTTTGGGCAAGTGGCCACGCATCGGCGAGTTCGGCCGCTTCGGAACCACCGCAGCTGATCGAGGAACTCCGCTCCGCAACGAGGAGGCAACCACCCGCACTCGCTCATGCTCGCGGAGACGGGGGTTGATCCGCGGTCCATTCTGCGAAGCTCCATTGGTCCTTCCTCTTGGTGGACGGGGCGGCAATTCCTTCACGACCTAACGCCCGCAGTCCGCACGATCGGCAGCACGGGGGTCGGCCATGGCGAGCGGTCCGTAGCAGGGCTTTACGGCCACCAGCTTGACTTTACAATAAGGAACTTGTGCCGGGGCGCATAGCTCAGTTGGTTAGAGCGCGTCGCTGATAACGACGAGGTCCGAAGTTCGAATCTTCGTGCGCCCACTCTCGGCCTCGGCCCGCGGGAGGCCTCACGCTGACAGCATGCACGGCATCTCAGTCGGCGAGTGCGATCGCCGTGGCGGTGGCGTAGTGGCGACAGTGGGAGATCGAGATCAGCATCTGGGCCACGCCCAGGTTCTCGCAGACTTCGCGTGCTCCTCCGGCGAGTGCAATGGTCGGTTTGCCGCCGGCAACGGTGCGGACTTCCACGTCCCGCCAGCTGATCCCGCGGATCCAACCGGTGCCCATGGCCTTCAGCACCGCTTCTTTTGCCGCCCAACGACCAGCGTAGTGCTGGATCGCCGCCTTGCGCGACCCGCAGTACTCGATTTCGTGGCTCGTGTACACGCGGCCGATGAACAGCTCCCCGTGCCGCTCGATCATCTTTGCGATCCGCAGGCATTCCACGATGTCGGTGCCAAGTCCAATGACATTCATCGGAAAACCATCTGGTGCGGCGAAAAGGAAGAGCGACGGCGGTTGCGGCACGCACGAAACGCGCTTCAGCTCGAGTGGCTTTGCGTCCTGGGTCTAGTGCTTGAGTCCGCAAGCCCGCTGGGCTCGTAGCAGGACCTCGCCGGCTTTGCGTCTTGCTCGACTGGCGCCATCCTGCAGGATCTCTTCCAACCTCTTCGGATGGGCCGCCAAGTCGTTTCGCCGCTCACGTGCCTCCGCAAAGTAGTCGGCCGAAACCTCGACCAGCGCCTTCTTGACGTCGCCGTAGCCGAACCCCCCGTGCGGTAGATCGCCGCCATCTCTTCTTGACGGTGGTGGTCCACGAACAGTGAGTAGAGTTGGTAAAGATGGTCCGTCTCGGGCTCCTTGGGTTGATCCATCGGGCGCGAGTCGGTGACGATGCTCATGATCTTCTTCCGCTGGGGCTTCGGATCGGCAAACATCTCCAGCGTGTTGTCATAGCTCTTGGACATCTTCTGTCCGTCGGTTCCCGGAACGCGCGCCCCGGACTCCAGGACTTTCGCCCGCGGCAGCACGAACGTTTGCTCCGTATTGATGATTGAAGCTGCCGGCCAGGTCCCGAGTGACCTCGATGTGCTGCACCTGATCTTCGCCCACCGGGACCACGTCCGAGTCGTATGCCAGGATGTCGGCGGCCATCAGCACCGGATAGGTGAACAGCCCCGCGTCGGCCTTCGCGCCGCGGGCTTTCTTCTCCTTGTAGGCGTGACACCGCTCCAGCAATCCCAGGGGCGTGCCGGTCATCAGGATCCAGCACAGCTCGGAGACCTCCGGCACATCGGACTGCAGAAACAGAATCGCGCGGTTCGGGTCCAATCCCAGTGCCAGGAGGTCGGTTGCGGCATCCAGCGAGTTCTGTCGCAGCAGTTCGCGATCGCGGACGGTCGTCAGGGCATGCAGATTGGCGATGAAGTAGTAGGCTTCGCCCGCATCCTGCAATTCCAAGTACTGCTGGATCGCTCCGAAATAGTTGCCCCAGTGAAAACGACCGGTCGGTTGAATCCCGGAAAGCACAATCATCTTGGATGGTTTCCCCAATGTGATCAAAGGTTGGGCGTCGGTCGCACTTCGGAGCGATCGAGGATTGATTGATCCGGTGCGAGTCCGCGCAGATCCCGTTATGGACCGTTCAAAAACATGCTGTCAGCCAGGGGGCGCTGATCGGCTTGGCCGCCCTTCTCCGGCAGGGGGCGTCGCTGGTTGGGCGGAACAGGACGCCGGCGGTCTCGGTGCGGGGCGGCGAATCGAGCCGGCCACGTCGGCGACGTTTCGGGCGCCGAGACTGGCCAATGCGTGCGGTAATTCGTCCAGAATCTGCATCGACACCGTCGGATTGTAGAAATTGGCGGTGCCGATCTGGACAGCGGTGGCTCCCGCGACCAGAAACTCCATCACGTCATCGAGCGAGCCGATTCCGCCGACGCCGACGATCGGCAGCGGAACGGCTTGTGCGACCTGGTAGACACAGCGGATCGCGATGGGCTTGATCGCCGGTCCACTGAGCCCTCCCATCACGTTGCCCAGCAGCGGAAGCTGACGACGCCAATCGACGGCCATCCCCAAAACCGTGTTAATGAGTGTCAACGCATCGGCGCCGCCGTTGCACGCTGCTTGGGCCACCGCCACCAGGTCAGTGACATTGGGGGTGAGTTTCGCCAGAAGCGGCGACTCGGTGGCATCGCGGACCGCGCGGACCACCCGTTCGCACATCTCGGGACTTGTTCCAAAATCCACGCCCCCGGATACGTTCGGGCAGGAGAGATTCAGCTCCAACGCGGCGATGCCCGGTTGGCGATCCAGCCGTCGCGCCAGGAATTCGAAATCCTCTTGGCTCGACCCCGCGATGCTCACAATCACGGGGCAGCCGATCGTCGCTAGATAAGGCAGGTGATGGGCGACGAAATAGTCGATCCCGTCGTTGTCTAGGCCAATTGAGTTGAGGAGACCCGCCGCCGTTTCGACGGTCCGCCAGGGAGCGTTCCCCGGTCGAGGATGGGCCGTCACCGTCTTGGGAACGACTCCGCCTAACCGGGAGCGATCCACTAAGCCCGCCATCTCGCGCGCGTAGCCGAACGTTCCGGAGGCCACCAGAATCGGATTGGGGAGTCGCAATCGGCCGAGTTGAACCGAGAGGTCGACCGGGACGGAATCACGGGTGGCTGCTTCGGACATCCGCGCAAGGCATCTCACAGGCAGGTTCGACAAGCCATGTGGCCGACCGCCGACGCCACCGCTTGCCCGGAACCCCCGCCAATGTAGTGTCTGATCGGAACAGGCGGAAGTCCGTCCGCGGTCAAACGGGCTCGTCTGCTGGATGCAGCACCCCCCGGGGCCGGAGGTCGCATCGCTCGCCTGCGATCTCGGCTCGCACGGTGAGTAGAACGCCGGAACGAAACTGCCGTCCGCCCTTTGCGAACGTCTCAGCGGTTCATTCCTAGATGATTCCGCCGTGCGTCCGGTAGGGCGTCATGTGATCCGGTTGATCCAGGAACCAAATCCGTTCCCACTCGTCGTGGATCATCCGCAGGTTCTCGGACGTGTACAACAATTGCCGCGCTCGCCGAACCGGGTCCCCCGAATAGATCGGCACGAAGCAGCCACTCGCGCTGACCAGCGTCAGCATCAGAATCAAGCCACACAGCCAGCGTCGCATCTTGCAGACTCCTCCATGAGTATCTCGTGGCCATCCTGGCTCACGGTTGGGAACCAGGGTGGACGCCTAACCGGTTGGCACGTCGGGAGTTCCGCTATGCCGACCGGTCCGAGGGTCCGTCGGGATCGCAGAAGGCGGAGTGTTGGCACTGGCTCGGGCTTGGGCTTCCGCCGCCGCCTTCTCTTCCAGCTGCCGCACACGCTCCTCCATCTCCTTGCCCGGCTTGAACGTGACCACAAATTTCTCCGGGACGTAAACCTTGTCGCCGGTTCGGGGATTCCTGGCCTTCCGCGCGGCACGCTTCTTGACCTCAAATACCCCAAAGTTCCTCAGCTCAATCCGACCTTCTTCCACCAGGGTCTCAACGATCGCATCAAAAGTCTTCTGTACGATCTCTTTCGTTTTGAGCTGAGTCAGCCCAATTTCGTCTGAAATTGTCTTGACGATCTCTTTCTTGGTCACAACGCTGCTCCAGTTCGGCACCCGTGACGGAGGAGACAGACACTGGGGACTGATTTCAGGGCCGTCCTTGTGTCCCAAGTGTAGGTACCACAACAACTAGTGTCAACCCGCACGGTTTTCGAGTCGGCTCGAATCCATCGTCCTGCGGACGTGAGGCGAGCCTTAACTGAAGACCTTCTTGTGTTGTAAGTTAATTCCAGTAAAGAGGTTGCGTCAATTGTCTGCGGTTTGTGTCCCGCTTTTTTGCACTAAATTGTTACCTAACAACAACATGCGTCAGGTCGGTCAGCGCGAGACGATCGCCGCTTCACCAGACGAATCATCGGCCGCAGAATCGTCAAACTCCAGCCAATCCGAAAAACAGGAGGTCGTGATCCGCTGCGGAGGGGGGTGAGACGGGACCGCGCGGATGGGCTTCATGAAGCCCCAACCCGGTTGGTCGTCCGTTGCTCGAGCGGCATTCGAACTCGCTCTTCGCGCCGCGTGGCGTTGGCTAGACCCGAATCGAGCCGCGGTGCGATTCGATGACTTCCACCGGGTGCAATTTTCCTCGTCCGCTGCCGGGGCAGATCTCGCATGTCTGCTGCCAGCTCTCCGGCGACTTGAGATTCGACTCCCAGAAGGGCCAGCTGCGACACTGTCGCGGTCGGGCGGAATAGACTTGGCAGCGCCGCGATTCTGTATCGAAGAATACGCAGTCCCCGTTGGGAAATTCCTTGAGGCTCTTCCGAATGCCGATCGCACGAACGTATTCGCGTTCGAAGCGATCAAGATCATCGATCTGTAATGTGCGTGCCAGTTCGGCGATCTCCGACTTGCAGACCCACACGTAACCGGGCGCCCCGGTGCAGCAATCGCCGCATTGCGAGCATTGAAACCGCAAACCGTCGTGGTACCAGGGCTGCTGTGTCATGGGGAACCGGAACTTTTTCGTGGCGTGGCGGTTGATTGGCTCAGATGCTGGCTGCTTCCGAGATTTCGCGAAGGGTGCGGACCAGTGTCGCGATTTCCTCCGACTTGTTAAAGGGGCCGATGCTGACGCGTAAAGTACCGCCGCCTTGGTGCGTCTTCAACGACCGGTGGATTTGCGGGGCACAGTGAAAGCCGGCGCGAACCTGGATCGAGGCGATTTGGTCGAGCAGCAGGGCGAGCTCCTGGGGGGGGTGTCCGGCGAGGTTCAGGCTCACGACCGAGGTCCGTCGCCTGGGGGAACTCGGACCGTATTGGGTGATTCCCGGGATCTGCGCGGCAGCCTCCCACAGCTCCGCCGTGAGCTGCCTTTCGTGCTGCGCCACGGCATCGACGCCATGCTCGAGCAGGTAGCGAATTCCTTGTCCCAGCCCGAGCAATCCGGGGAGGTTGAGATTCCCGGCTTCGTACCGCACGGGGAGTTCCCTCGGCTGCTCGTCCGCATCACTTTGGGTTCCGGTGCCTCCCAGTCGAATCGGCTGCAATTCTTCGTCCCGGCCTGGCGCCACGTACAGGAAGCCGGTTCCTAGCGGCCCCAGCAGTCCTTTGTGCCCTGGTGCAGCCAGGAAGTCGCAGCCGAGCTGTCGAACGTCGAGCGGCAGATGGCCCACGCTCTGCGCCGCGTCGACCAGCAACCGGGTCGGCCGCTGGCGCAGCAAGGCCGCGACGTCGGCGACCGGCTGCAGGGCGCCGGTGACGTTCGACGCGTGGATCAGGATGACGAGTCGTGTATCGGGACGGAGTGCTTGGGCAATCGCCTGGGCGTGGACCACTCCTTCTGCGTCCGTGTCGACGCGAGTGACCTGCAATTGATGCTGTTGTTCCAGGTACCGCAAGGGCGCAGCACGGCGTTGTGTTCGCAGACGGTGGTCACCACATGATCACCGGGATGCAGTAGCCCTTGTATCGCGAGCATCAGCGCATCGGTACCGCTATAGGCGAATAGCACCTGTCGAGGGTCTTCGGCCCCGATCAGTCGCGCCAGATCGGTGCGCGTCTGTTCCAATCGTCGCTCAACCTCGATCGCTTGCCGGTAGACGCCGCGACCCGCCGGCGCCCCGAGGCGACGCTGGTAGTCATCGACGGCGTGGTAGACAGCGTCCGGCTTGGGCCAACTGGTGGCAGCATTGTCCAGATAGATGCGGCGTTCCATCCTCAACCCCCGATCTGGTACATCGCTCGGGTTGGCCGTTGGAACCAGGGCTGGTCGATGCCGTGACCGGGCTTCTTCTGACGCACGCAATCGCGAACCAGCTCTCGCAGTTGTTGTGACGAGGCACCGCGGCGAAGCAATGTGCGGGCGTCCCACTCCTCGGTGGAGAAGAGACAGTTCCGAACTTGGCCCTCGGCGGTCAGCCGCAGTCGATTGCAGTGCTCGCAGAACGGCGCGGACACCGGACTGATGAATCCGATTCGGCCCCGGCCGTCAGCGAAAGCAAAATCGACCGCCGGTTGGCTTGTGTCAGGACGCGGGCTTGGAATCAGCGGGCCGAAGGCTGCCTCGATCCGATCGCGAATCGCGGTGCTGTGGAGTACTTGATCGCTGTGCCAGTGGCCGGCGGCGTCCAACGGCATGAATTCGATGAACCGCAATTCCAGATCGCTTCGGCGGGCGAACTGCGCGAGCGGCAGAATCTCGTCCTCCGTCAGGCGGCGAATGGCCACCGCATTCAGACGCACTTGAGCGAATCCGGCCTGCTGCGCGGCCGCGATGCCCGCCAGCACGCGATCGAGGCCTGAGCGTCGAGCGATTCGCTGAAAAGTCTCTTCACGCAGTGTGTCCAGGCTGACGTTGACCCGCTGCAAACCGGCTCGACGCAAGCTTTCCGCCTGCTCGGACAGCAAGATTCCATTCGTTGTCAGCGCGAGATCGCGGATCCCTTCCACCTGGGCCAAGCGGGCGACCAGTTCGGGCATCTGGGAACGGACGAGCGGTTCGCCGCCAGTGAGCCGCAGCCGTTCAATGCCCAGCGGAACCACGGCCCGCACAAATCGTTCGATCTCCTCGAAAGAGAGGATTTCGCTGCGGGGCTTGAAGCGAATCGATTCGTCCGGCATGCAGTAGAAACAACGAATATTGCAGCGATCGGTGACACTGATCCGCAAGTTGGAGTGGGGACGGTTCCACTTGTCGAGCAGCGGTTCGGGCGACATAGCTGCGGGGGAAGGCATGGGCGAACGTTCCTCGAGGATGGGTTACGACGATGGGGGGTCGGAGGTGATTCCGGGGTGGACCCATTGACTGGTTCCGTCGGCCCAGTGTTCCTGCTTCCAAATGGGGGCTTCCGTCTTGATCGCATCCATCAACCATTGGGCCGCTTCGAATGCCGGTTGACGGTGAGCGGTGCTGACGGCGACCAGCACGCTCGCTTCTCCCAGGGCCACTCGACCCACTCGATGCTGCAACAGGCAATCAACCAGTGGCCAACGCTGGCGGGCTGTCGCCTCGAATTCCGCCAGTTTCTGCTCGGCCATCTCGCGGTAGCATTCGTATTCTAGCCACTCGGTTTGGCGCTGCTGGGTGAACTCGCGTGTGACCCCCAGAAACAGCACCACGGCGCCGGCTGCGGTGGAAGTGAGTCGCTGCAGTGCTGGCTCGGATTGGATCGGTTGGTCAGTGATTTCGACCACGGGAAAAGACCTTCACGCGGGACGGAGGAACAAACAGCCCGGATCCGTCCGTCGGCCGCAACGGAAGGAACGAGCGTCTCCTATTCTAGCAACCTGTCCAAAAACGGGACGTGCCCAATCCTGTTCGGCACACGAGTTGTAGATGGGCCAAGGCGAGCGCATCGCCGGGTCGCTCCCGAAGGGACCGAGCCACGGCCCACCAGCATCCGACACGGTTTCTCGAACATCCGCATCCGGTCCGGATGGGTTCGATGCGCGCTGTGCCAGACCGTCGCCGCATTCTGGTGGGCCAACGCTCGGCTTGTTCTTCGCAATCCGCCACATCTTGGACTCGCTAGGGCCCTACAACTGGCTCAGCAAATCCCGTGCCGAACGGGATTGGGACGTGCCCCCCACTGCGACGATTGTCGAGGGCGCACCTCCCAGGATGGGGGTTTGCCCTGCGCTCGAACCCGTGCCCGACACACCTCTTCGCTTGTTGTTCCCCGATTTTGTGCCCCGTCCCACTTGGTCGTTCCACGCGATTCTGCAAGAGGCGGATGACGGAACCTCACCCACCACTGACGGGCGGAATGCAGGCGACATCATCCTCCACGGTAACGGGCTGCGAATCTGGAACGTAGTGTGTATTCACCGAGAAGCGAACATGGGGCAGCAGCGGAGCCAGGGCGGGGCAGGCATGGGCCAGCGCTGCACGTACATCGGCCAGCGTGGCCGGATCCGGGCATCTGATCGGCAGTTGGTCGGTGCCGGCCAGTTGGCGGGCGACGGCGAAAAGTCTCACGTTGACGATCACGTAGCGATCCGTTCCTGGCCGGTGGAATTCAGGACCCCGTTCATCGCGGGTAGCAAGCCGTAGGCGATGGCCAGCAGTTTCAGCGGATGTATGGTGGGCTTGGTGGTTCCCTGTTCCATCTGCAGTTTGCACGCGCTGCACTCGGTGACGCCAAGTTGCACGCTGGGGTGCCGCAGGGCGGAAATCAAGCCGCGGCCGATCCGCAGGCTGGTACGGTAGTTGTCGCGGTGCAGACCGAACGTGCCTGCCATGCCGGAGCAGCCTTCGTCGATCGTCCGGACGCTGATCCCGGGTATCAAACGCAACAGGTTTTCGCCGGGACTACCGCGTTGCAGGGCGCGTACGTGGCACGGCTGATGGTAGCCGACGGTCACGTTGACCGGTTTCAGGTCGAGTTCCAGCTGACCGAGTTGGTGCATCCGCCAGAGATAGCCGCAAGCTTCGCTGGAATTGTGCGCCACCAACTGGGCATCTTCATCGTCTAACAACTGAGGGTATTCGCGTGTTAGAGCCAGCGCGGCGGACGGTTCCGTGGCGACGACATGGTAGCCCTGCCGCACCGCCTCGGCCAACAGGTGTACGTTGCGACGGACGGTCGGTCGGGCTTTTGCGACAGCGCCCAGCGTGATCAGGGGCATCGCGGAGGAGAATTGATCACTGGGGACAAAGACCGAAATCCCGTGATGTTCCATGATCGCCACCAGGGCTTCCGCCAGTTGCGGATCAAACCAGTTGGCGTACAGATCCACAAAATACAGCACTTTGTGCGCGTCACGGCGGGTTGGCCGATTCAGCCTCCGCCGCGCGGCTTGCCGCAGAAAGCTCCGTGCGGCGACGCGAGGCAGTTTCCGTCCCTGGGCGATCCCCAACGTTTTTTCGAGCAGCCAGCGGAGCCCGGGACTGGCGAGGGCCCAGTTGCTGAACGGCCGGGCCCAACTCGCCCAGGACGCGACCACGTCCAGTCGGCCGAGAAACGCCTGCGACAGCGTCAGCCCGTTGTTGGAAACGAATTGAGCCTTACATTCGAGCATCAGCTTCGGGATGTCGACGGCCGCGGGACATTCCAGGCGGCACTGGTGACAGTTGACACACAGATCGGCGACTTCCTTCAGCGCGTCTGATTTCAGCAGATTCCCGTCGAGATGGCCGTTGAGAATCGCACGCATCAGGTTGGCCTTGGCTCGAGGGCTGGCCTCCTCCGCCGGGGCTGCGCGATAAATCGGGCACATTCGTTCATGCGCGGCGTGCGACCGACATCCGCCGCAGCCGTTGCATGCGCGGGCGGTCAGCATGATGTCTTCATCACGCCAGTTCAGCTCGAGTGGGAGCACGGGAAGTCCGCCCGTGTCGCCGCGGACCTGGATCATCGCATCCGGTTCATCCGAGTCGTTGATCTCCTCCGACGCGGGGCCGCTGGGCGCACCGGGCGCAGGTTCTGTGTCAGCGACTGCCCCGATTGATCGATGATCTTGCCCGGGTTCAGGATCTGCAGCGGATCGAAGATGGCCTTCAACTGTTCAAAGACGGCGTACAGCGGCCCGAAATGTTCCCGCAGAAACCAGGTCCGACTGAGGCCGTCCCCGTGCTCGCCACTGATGGTGCCAGCGACATCGCGGACCTCCGCGTACAGGTCGCGGGCCAAGTGCTGCATTCGACGTACGTGATCCGGATCCGCCAGATCCAAGAAAGGTCGAATGTGAAGCTGGCCGTGACCGACGTGACCGAAAACGGAGGCCGTGATCTGATGTTTCTTCAAGACGTTCTGCAGACGGACCAGGAAGCCGGGAAGTTGCTGGGGCGGCACGACGATATCTTCGACGAACGGCAGCGGCCGCGTCGAACCTTTCAGCCGATAGAGCGTCGGCACGACGCGCCGAACCAATTGCCAGAACAGTTCCACATCGTCCGGTTCGAGCGCCAACTTGGCGTCAAAGGCCAGGTGCGTTTGCCGCTGCAGTCGATCGATGAGTTTGGTCAGTTTGTCCCGCACCTGGCGCGAATTGTCGCCCTGCATCTCGACCAGCAGAAGCGCCTCGGTGGCCTCGGGAAGCAGCAACTCGTACCGGACATCCGACTCGCAGGCCAGTCGCAGGAGGCGTCGATCCATCAGGTCGCATGCCGAGGCACCCATCGCCGGGATTTCCAGGGCGGCGTGGGCGGCGTGTTCCAGGCGTTCAAACAGCAACAAGGCGACGCCCGTGTGGCGTGGAAGCGGAGACGTGCGGAGCGTGGCCTCGGTGATCAGCGACAAGGTTCCCTCGGATCCGGCCATCAAGCGAGCGAGGTGAATCGTGGTCTCATCCAGGATGTCGTCCAGTCGATAGCCGCAGCGGTCGGGCAGTGCGCGTGACTGACGCTCGGCGATCAAGGCCTCGTTCGTGTGGATCAGCGCCGCAACCCGTCCGCCCAGTCGTGCGACCACCGGATCCGCCGCGTCCAGCGTGTTGAGCGGTTGGGGTGCCAGACGCACCACGTCGCCCGACGCGAGAACGACCGTCAGACTTTCAATATATTCTCGAGCGGATCCGTGCTGCAGCCAGTGGCTACCGGACGCATCCACCGCGATCACGCTGCCGAGTGTGGTGATCTTGCCGTTCGCCGGATCGGGGCCAAAACAGCGTCCGATCGCGGCCAACTGTTCGTTCAACTGGCCGAGGACGACGCCCGGTTGTACGCGGACGGTGTGCTCATCGATGGCCAGGATCCGCCGCATCGAGTGGGCAAAGTCAATCACCAGGCCGGCGCCGAGCGATTCCCCGGCGACACCACTGCCGGCGCCCCGCGCGTGCAGTGGAATTCGATGTTCCGCGGCATACTCAACACATGCTACGACGTCCGCCGTGCTCACAGGACGCACGACGCCAAGCGGGCGGATTTCGAACACGCTCGCGTCGCTGGCGTAGGTCTGTACGAAGATGTCGTCACAGTGGACGTCACCCTCCAGCAGACCGCGCAAATCCGCTTGAATTCGCTCTCGTTCTGGATCCATGCAAAGTGGTTTCTTCCAGGGCAAGATCGCTGATGGGCCGCCGCAGCGTGGGAGGGCCGTGCGCTTCACCGACACCTCGCTGCGGGCGGGGGAGGGCGAAATCCTACCCTCCCGATCATCATACGGCAAAGGTTCCTCGCAGGACAAACGGTCCGTCTTCGGTGAATCCCCGCGAAGGTCGCTGAGCGGGCGTGTCCGTAGACGAGTTGCATGATTTCCTCGCGGGATGAGAGGTTCGTGCGGAAGAGCCCTTTCATCGCGGAGGTCACACACAGACTGCCTGGCTTCTTCACGCCGCGAATCGTCATGCACGAATGGCTGGCTTCCACGATCACGGCGACGCCTTTGGCTTGCAGTTCCTCTACCAGCAGGTCGGCAATCTCCTCGGTCATCCGTTCTTGCACTTGCGGTCGCCGCGCGACCACCTCCACTACGCGGGCCAATTTACTGAGCCCAATCACTCGGCCGTTGGGAATATAGCCAATGTGTGCCAGACCCGAGAATGGCAGCAGGTGATGCTCGCACATGCTGCTGAAGCCGATATCGCGGACGAGAACGATTTCATCGTATTTTTCCGTAAAGAACTTCCGCAGATGCATGCGCGGGTCGCGATGCAGACCGCGAAACATCTCAGCATACATCCGCGCGACGCGGTCCGGCGTTTCGCGGAGGCCTTCCCGGTCGGGATCTTCGCCCACGGCGATCAGGATTTCTCGCACCGCGCGCGCCACACGCGCTTGATCGACCGGCGAATCGGACGCGGCGGATTCATCCAGGGGAGGGGACGGCTGGCTCATGGTTCCTTCCGGGGGAAGCGAAACGGATCGGTCGTCATCGTAAAGCAAGACCTCGTGGTCGGCGAGAGGGCTTTCCGGCTTTGCGATCATCACGGGGGATGCAGCACGGCACGGCGAGTCAGTTGTCACTGAAGGGCGGGGGAAAGGAACCGCTGCCCTGTTCGGTGCCCGATTGTTGCAGTCGCTCCAGGTGCGTCAGCAGCGTCTCCGCTCGTTGAGTTACCATCGGACAGCTCAGCAGCCGCTGTTTGCTTGTCAGCGAAAGGGGCAGGGCGTAGGCGATCACATCCGTCAACATCGCCAAGGGAACCTGTTCTTGCAGCAGTTGGCGAAACGAGGGGTCCTCGCTGACCGTCGATGGATACAGAGCGCGAAACTCGGTCAGCAACTGCTGCTGCAGACGGCGTTGCGCACCGGAATCGGCGGCGCCGTAGAGATCGGGTTGGAGGACAACGGTGGCCGTCCGGTACGGGGTCTCCGCCGCCAGTTCGCGTACCACTTGCGCGCGCGACAATCCGGCCAGAAGGACATTGTGCCGTCCGTCTTCCAGCGGACTGTCGGAGATGATGCGTCCCAAGCAGACCGTGTCGTGGATCGGCGGCTGTTCGAAATATTCCGACTGCCAACCCTCCTGCAGGAGCGCCATCGCGATGATCCGATCGCCCGACATCGCATCTTCGACCATGGCAACATAGCGCGGCTCGAAGAGGTGCAGCGGTTGCACAACGTGCGGGAACATGACCAGGTCCGGCAAGGGAAAGAGCCGCGCTTTCGAGGGATGGGGCGAAGCGGATTCGGGACCGGACATGGAATTACTTCCGGCGGCGGGCGGGCAGAGCGGACGCGATGCAATCTTCCTATCTTCACTGTAGTCAGCGCCGGCCTGCTCGGCAACTAAACCGGCGCTTCCCGTGCCTCGGTTGGTCACGCGAGGACCGAACCCGCCTGCCCGGGGCGTGGATTGCCCTCTATAATGCTCCCTGTCGTCGCGTACCGGTTTGCTTGAGCACTTCTTGAGCACGGTGTGCCTGCGTTTGTTGCCCGTTCCGTTTGCCGCTCCCACGGTCGCGCACGTGAATCGATCCACCTCCCAGACGGCGAGTTCCAGCGAACACGCGTCGGCGATTGTTCGCCGGTTGCGTCGTGAATATCCGAACGCGGATTGTGCCTTGCAGTTTGAAACCCCGGTTCAACTGCTCGTGGCGACGATTCTGTCTGCGCAGTGCACTGACGAGCGTGTGAACCAGGTCACAGCGAAGCTGTTTTCGCGCTATTCCACGGCGGATGATCTGGCAAGTCTGCCGCTTTCCAAATTGGAAAAGGCGATCCAGAGTACCGGGTTCTTTCGCAATAAGGCGAAGAACATTCGTGCCTGCTGTGCGGAATTGGTCGAGCGGTATGCGGGCGAAGTGCCGCGGGACTTGGAGGCGCTTGTGCAACTGCCGGGCGTGGGACGCAAAACGGCCAACGTGGTGCTGGGGACCGCCTACGGATTGGCGACCGGCGTAGTCGTCGATACGCACGTCGGGCGGATCTCCCATCGCCTGGGACTGACGCAACACACCGACCCGGTAAAGATCGAACAGGACTTAATGGCGCAGTTGCGCCGACGTGAATGGGTGGTGTTTTCCCATCGCTTGATTCACCATGGGCGGCAGGTTTGCCGGGCCCGGAAACCGGATTGCGAGGCTTGCTGTCTGGTGGACCTTTGCCCGCGCATCGGCGTGGCGCCGACTTCCCCCTCGTCCGTCGACCGTCGGCGGACGGTACGAAGGGGGCCATCCCGCGAGAAGGGCGACGGAAGAAAACGATGATTTTGACCGGTGAAGAGATTCGCAAACACCTCGGAGGCGACATTCAGATCGAGCCGTTCGAGGAAAGCCAATTGAATCCGAATAGCTACAACCTGACGTTGCACAACGAGATCATGACCTACGAAGAAGTCGTGCTCGACATGCGACAACCGAACCGGATTCGCCGAGTCACGATTCCCGAGGAAGGTATGGTGCTCAGCCCCAGCCAGCTGTACTTGGGACGCACCGTGGAACGAACCGAAACGCACAATCTGGTGCCGATGATTGAAGGGCGATCCTCGGTTGGACGACTGGGGCTCTTCGTGCACGTGACCGCCGGTTTTGGCGATGTCGGATTCTGCGGCTACTGGACCCTGGAAATGTTCGCCGTACAGCCGGTGCGGATCTATCCCGGCGTGCGCATTTGTCAGATCTTCTATCACACGCTCGTCGGCGACGTGAATGAATACGCCAGTGACAAGTACCAGGACAACCGGGACATTCAGCCGAGCCTGCTGTACCAGGAGTTGAATCCCAACGCGCGGCGGGAAGATCCCCAACTGCGTCTGCGGTTCGGGGCTCCTTGACGGCGACGCTACATGATCGCGAAGTAGTTCTCGACGGCGAAGTCCATGCGCTCGTTGGTCATTTCCAGTTCAGCGCCCTCGTAAAGGCAGAGGTTCTTGACCTGCAGCAGAATGTCGCGCGGTTGGCAGCAACGGAACGGACGGTGCACCGTTTCGTAATGCCGTTCGATCAGGTACCGCACCGGCTCTTCCCGGTAAGCGATCCCCAGGACCGGCGCGGTCATCTTGAACAACTCAATGAAATCCTCCCGCGTTGGGTTTTCCACCTCGATCTTGTAGGGGATCCGGCGGAGGAACGCATCGTCCACGAGATCCTTGGGCTCAAGGTTTGTCGAGAAGATCACAAGTTGGTCGAAGGGCACTTGAATCGATTTTCCACTGGGCAGGCTCAGCAAGTCATACCGTTTTTCCAACGGGACGATCCAGCGATTGAGCAACTCATCGGTGCGCATCCGTTGACGTCCGAAGTCGTCAATCACCAACGTTCCGCAGTTGCTTTTCATCTGCAGGGGGGCTTCGTTGATGCTGGTGTTCTGATTCAGATGCAGATCCAACTGCTCCATCGTCAATTCGCCGCCAACGACGATCGTGGGACGCTGAATCCGGACCCAGCGGCGGTCGTAGTGAGCGTTGCGCAGCAGGCCCTGGGAGCTTTCCAGGGGAACTTCGAAATGGTGATTGGGATCGTAGACACGAATGATGTCGCCGTCGATTCCAATCGCGCGGGGAATCCAGATGTGGTCGCCGAAACAGCGCGTCACGCGTTCCGCGATACTCGTTTTGCCATTGCCCGGAAAACCGTACAGGAACATGCCGCGCCCGGAATTGATCGCTGGGCCCAGTCGCTGCAGCATGTGCGGGCTGATCAGCAGGTCCCCGAACGCTCGCCGTAGATCGCGTTCACTGGGCCGTCGGTCGGTCAGTGATTGGGCCTTGACCGCTTGAACATAACTCTCCAACGTCACCGGGGCCGCGCCGAAATAGCTGCATTCGTGGCTGTACCGTCGCGCCCGCTCACGCCCCAGATCTGTCAACTGGTATTGGTAATCACTGACTTCCGCCGCATCGCGGTAGACGACCAATTGTTCCTGTTTCAGCCGCCGCAGTTGCTGGTCAACCAGGCTGAATGGCAAACGTAGGTGCGCCGCCACATTGCGGCCCTGGGCATCGCCTCGCGACAGCAGGTATTTCATGACCAACTGCTCGACCTGCGTTTCCGTCAGCCCCGCTTCCGCGTAGCTTTTGGGTTCTGGCGGCAGGTAGGAGCCATGAGCATCCGTTGGTCGGGGGGCCGACGTGGGGGCCGGCGCCGAGTCGTCGGCTGGTTCCGATTCCGTTAGGTTCTGAATTCGGTTCAGCAGGGAATCGAGCCGAGCGTCACGGTTTCCCGGTTTTTCCGGTCGCTGGGGGGAAGGAGCGGGACGGTTCGCCGGTCCGGTGCCTCGAGTGGATTCGAAGCGGGACGGCGGTACGGCGGATTCCGGTTTGAATGAGTCTGACATCGCTTTCGCACTACTCCCGAACGCGTTAGATTGCAGCGACAAAGCCCCGACAACACTAGTTCTCGCGGGCGGAAGCGTCAAATCGGCCGAAGGTCCGTGCGACCATCGGATCGGCCGAGAACCAACAGGTTGCCCCCCAGGAACCACGGCAGGACCTGACGGGAATCGAGAGAAACCTGTAAAATCGCTCGGCGAGAATCCTGCTGCGAGCAAGCGTTCCGCTGATCCACCGATCCGTTCGCCCGGAGTTTTCGCGGCGAGTCGTTTCCCCAATCCGTGCCCCCGATTCCTCACCCAGCTGGAAAGAGCCGCGCGATGAATTCCCACGTCGACCCGTTCAGTGTTCGAGATTCGTTTGATACCGGCCACGGAAGGGCCGACTTGTACCGCCTGCAACGCCTGGAACAGGCCGGGTTAGGAGAAATCTCGACGCTGCCCTATTCCCTGCGAGTGCTGCTCGAGTCGGTCGTGCGCAACTGCGACGAGACGATTGTGCGGACCGAAGATGTGCGTAACCTCGCTGCCTGGAAGGCCGAAGCGCCCGCCAAGGTGGAACTGCCCTTCCTGCCGGCGCGCGTCGTCCTGCAGGACTTCACCGGCGTCCCAGCGGTCGTTGATCTGGCTGCGATGCGCAGTGCGATGCAACGACTGGGCGGAGACCCGGAGAAGATCAATCCGTTGATTCCGGTCGATCTGGTCATTGACCACTCCGTGCAGGTGGATCGGTTCGGCTCGGGAGATGCCCTGCAGTTCAATGTGGACCGGGAATTCGAACGCAACCGCGAACGGTACGAGTTCCTCCGCTGGGGGCAGCAAACCTTGAACAACTTCCGAGCCGTTCCGCCGAACGTGGGGATTGTGCATCAGGTCAACTTGGAATTCCTGGCCCAGGGCGTTTTTCTACGACAGGATGCGCAAGGTGCGGTCGCCCTGCCAGACAGTCTGGTGGGGACCGATAGTCACACGACCATGATCAACGGGTTGGGCGTCGTCGGCTGGGGGGTCGGCGGTATCGAAGCGGAAGCAGTGATGCTGGGCCAACCGCTGTACATGCTGCTGCCGGAAGTCGTGGGCTTCGAGTTGACCGGACAACTTCCCGCGGGGGCGACGGCGACCGACCTCGTGCTGACCGTCACACAGATCCTGAGAGCCGCAGGTGTCGTCGGGAAATTTGTCGAGTTCTACGGCGACGGCGTGCCGCGGATGTCGCTGGCGGACCGCGCGACGATCGCCAACATGGCGCCGGAGTACGGGGCTACCATGGGCTTCTTTCCGGTCGATGAGGAAACGATCCGGTATCTGAAGCGGACCGGTCGATCCGCGGAGCAGGTGGAGCTGGTCCGGCGATATACGCAGGAACAGGGGCTTTACCGCGCGACGAATTCGCCCGTACCGCGGTACACCCAGAAGCTGCAGCTCGATATGGCACAGGTGGAACCTTCCTTGGCCGGACCCAAGCGACCGCAGGATCGCGTCCCGCTGCACGCCGTGAAGTCGTCTTTCGAGACCGCTTTGAGTACGCCACTGAGTGAACGCGGGTTTGCACTTGAGCCGGCGCAACGCGCTGCGACGGCTACCGTGCGTTTCGAGCAGGAGACCCAGCAGATCGGGCACGGCGCGGTGGTGATTGCCGCGATCACCAGCTGCACGAATACCAGCAATCCCTCGGTGATGCTCGCAGCCGGCCTGCTGGCTCGCAACGCACTTCAGCGAGGGCTGAAGGTACCCCCTCATGTGAAGACGAGCCTTGCTCCCGGGTCCCGCGTCGTCACGGATTACTTGGATCGCGCGGGCTTGTCGGAGCCGCTGCGGCAATTGGGATTCCACACGGTGGGCTACGGCTGCACGACCTGCATCGGAAACAGCGGTCCGCTGCCCGATGCCGTGGCCACGGCGATTCGTGAGGGCGACCTGGTGGCCTCCGCCGTACTCAGCGGCAACCGCAATTTTGAAGGGCGCGTCAATCCTCTCGTGAAGGCCAACTACCTCGGAAGTCCGCCGCTCGTCGTGGCATATGCCTTGGCCGGACGGACCGATCTGGACCTGACCACCGAGCCACTGGGTCGAGATCCGCAGGGCCGGGAAGTCTACCTGCGTGAGCTCTGGCCCACCCAGGAGCAGGTCGAACAGGCGATGGCCGAGTCCGTCCAACCCGAAATGTTCAAGCAACGATATGCCAGCGTCTTTGCCTCGAATGAGCGCTGGAACCAGATCGAGGTCAGCGGCGGCGAATTGTACGCCTGGGACCCCGAGAGCACGTACATCCAGGAACCACCGTTTCTGGCCGGGGTGACGGCCGAGCCGCAACCGATCGAACCGATTCGTGGGGCTCGTGTCCTGGCGCTGCTGGGTGACTCGGTCACGACCGACCACATTTCGCCCGCCGGATCGATCGCCCAAGATAGCCCCGCGGGGCGGTACCTGATCGCGCAAGGTGTGGACCCGAAGGATTTTAATAGCTACGGCTCGCGACGAGGGAATGACCGCGTGATGGTGCGTGGGACCTTCGCCAATATCCGGATTCGCAATCAATTGGCGCCCGGCACGGAAGGGGGCTGGACTCGCCACCTGCCCGAGGGCGAAACGATGCCGATCTACGATGCGGCGATGGCGTACCAACAGCAAGGCGTACCGCTCATCGTGCTGGCCGGCCATGAATACGGGACCGGTAGCAGTCGTGACTGGGCCGCGAAGGGCACGCAGATGCTGGGAATCCGCGCTGTGGTGGCCGCCAGTTTTGAGCGGATTCACCGCAGCAATCTGGTCGGGATGGGGGTTTTGCCGCTGGAATTTCTCTCCGGTGAGACCTGGCAATCCCTCGGGTTGACCGGGGAAGAAACGTATGATCTGCCGACCGATGACCAAATCCAACCCGGCGCGGTTTTGACCATTACGGTCCACCCCCCGAGTGGTCCGGCGCGGACCTTCTCGGCCCGCGTGCGAATCGATACCCCCGTGGAGTTGGACTATTATCGAAATGGGGGCATTTTGCAGACCGTCCTCCGAAAGCTGTTAGGCAACTGATGAGCTGCCCGCCGCGGGGAGCTGATCAGTCGCGCGGTCGAAGCGTTCCGCGGGATGTTCTCGCTCGCGTCCGCACCGGCGGCTCGTCACGCATTCGGCGGTCCGCGCGTCGTCGAGTTCCCTAGCGAGTCGATTGTTGAGCCCAGATACGCATTCCCCACGCACACTCGGAGCTTTCTGCCGATGCCTGTCAATGTTGCCGTGATTCCCGTCGCGGGCCGTGGTACGCGATTGCTGCCGCTGACCAAATGCCAGCCGAAGGAAATGTTGCCGCTGGGTCGCAAGCCGACCGTGCAACACGTTGTCCAGGAACTGGCGTGGTCGGGAATCCGAGAGATGCTGTTCGTCACAGGACCGGGCAAGACCGCGATCGAGAACCATTTCGATATCGATGCCGAGATCGTGCAGCATTTGCGAATGACCGGCAAAGAGGATCTGCTGGCGGAATTGGACTTCGAACGAGCCGCCATCGAATATTTCTACACCCGGCAACGCCGGCAACTGGGATTGGGGCACGCCATCCTCTGCGCACGACCTTTCGTCGGACAACGGCCCTTCCTGGTCGCCCTCGGAGATTCCTTGATTGGGCTGAACAGTCGTTCCGACGTGTGCCGTCGGATGATCGAGCATTTTGACCGGGAAGGCGTTGAAGCCGTGATCGCCTTTCAGAAGGTGCCTCGGGAAGAGGTCGTCAAGTATGGGATTGCCAAGCCACGCGGCGACGCCGGTGATGTGTTCGAGCTGGAAGATCTCGTGGAAAAGCCGTCCGTTGAAGATGCCCCCAGCAACTTGGCTGTGGCCGCACGATATATCTGCCGGCCCGCCATTTTTGACCGGTTGGAACGCACTGCGCCGGGCAAGGGCGATGAGATCCAACTGACGGATGCCTTTCGGCTGCTGCTCCGCGAGGGCGGGCGAATCTTGGGTGTCCAGCTGGCGCCGAGCGAGAAACGATACGATGTGGGGAATTTTCAGTCCTATTTTCACGCCTTTCTCGAGGCCGCCGTCGCGGATTCCCAGTACGGGGCGGACGTAGTGCGCCACATGCGAAAACTGCTGGCCGAATACCCCGAGGATTGAACATGCGCCTGCTGCGTCGCCGCGCCTACGCCCGCGCCGGTCTCGTCGGCAATCCGTCCGATGGGTATCACGGCAAGACAATCTCCTTCAGCGTGCGAGACTTCTGGGCAGAAGTTGTGCTCTACGAGTGGCACGACCTGGAGATTGTCCTCAGTCAGGAAGACCGCAGTCGTTTTCGCAGTATCCAAGAGCTGAGTCGCGACGTGCAACTGCACGGGTACTATGGCGGTGTCCGGTTGGTGAAAGCCACGATCAAGAAATTCGTGGATTACTGTCAGCGCAGCGGCTACTCTCTGCACGGTCAAAACTTTGCCATTCGGTACGCATCGAACATTCCGCGGCAGGTCGGACTGGCCGGTTCGAGTGCCATCATTGTGGCCACGCTCCGCTGCCTGATGGATTTCTACCAAGTGGGCATCAATCCACAGGTTCAGCCCTCCCTGGCGCTGTCGGTGGAACGAGAAGAATTGGGGATCGGAGCTGGCTTGCAGGATCGCGTGATCCAGGTCCACGAAGGCCTCGTCACGATGGATTTCACCGAATCCGGGATGCAGAAGCTGGAGGGTTATGAATGTGGCACCTATCAGTGGTTGGACCCGTCCTGCCTACCGCCCGTGTATCTGGCGTTCCGCGACGATCTGAGTGAGCCGACAGAGGTTCTGCATAACAATCTGCGAGCACGGTACGATCAGGGAGATCGACAGGTGATCGACGCAATGCGGCAGTTCGCTGCACTGACGGATCAAGCTCGCGCTGCCTTGGACAATCGAGACTTCCGGGCATTGGCGAAGCGATCAATGCGAACTTCGATTTGCGGCATTCCATTTGTCGGCTGCACGCTGGGCATGTCGAGATGGTGCAGTGCGCACGAAACGTGGGCGCAACCGCCAAATTCGCTGGGTCAGGCGGTGCGATTGTCGGCACGTACACCGAGGATGCGATGTTCGCGGAACTGACGACACGCCTGGCGCAACTCGGCTGTCGCGTTGTGCGCCCGACAATCGCGACGCACTTGCATTCGATGGAATAGACCTGTCCGCCTGCCTGCTCCGACAAATCGCCTCAGTCCGCGGTCTCCAACTCCGTTTGGTAAAACTCGATCGCTTCGAGCGGATTCAAATTGAAGATGGCGCGGCCTTCGGTGAACCACTGGCGACCGTCGTAGCGGAAGACGGCGGTCGCCGATTTGGCGTCTGCGACCGCCTCGACTTCTTCCATGCCGCCGCCGTCGATCGGTTCAAACCAGATGGTGACGGCGACCAGCGCAGTCAGCTCCTTGCTCTTGCGATCGCGGGCAAACGAGACCGGGTTTTCAAATTCGCAGTCGACCCACTTTAGTCCGCGTGGCCGACCGAGTGCTGCTGCTTCCGGTAGGAATCGAGCTTCCAGCCATTCACGTCGCAATGTGAACTCCTGCCGCGCTTGCAGTTGTTGCGCCGCTCGCCGGCGCTTCCACCAACGTCGTCCCACCCGGTACGCTAGGGCGGTCCCCGTTCCCATTAACGCGGCTACGATGCTCACCGTCGCGATCGATCTCATGACGTCCCCGTTTCCCTCCTGACGCAGGCGACCGAAAAGGCCGCAACTCGCTCGCCAAGATCCGTGCTCTGCAGGCGAATTGTAGCCAGAGAACGCGCGATCGGGCAAGCAAGTCGTTCCACAAGGCAGATCCCGCGGGAGTACCGTAGGCAGCTTCCGGTTGCGCCAGGCGATATCGGGTGGGCTCCCGCCGTGGATCTCTTTGATTGTGATGGTGCCGTCGACCGATTAAAGTGGGAACGGCAATTTTTTGATGCTGCCACCCATTTGGTGGGTGCGGCAGAAGTCAGCCGATTGGCAGAATATGGCGATTGAGAGTCAATGTGCTGGGTGTGGGGCCGTTGTCGCGTGGATGACGAGTACGCCGGGCAACTCGCCCGCTGTCCGCAATGTCAACGCGTCTACACAGTGCCCCCGGCGGACGTTCGGAAGGCGGACGAGCGGGATTCCGATTCGCCTCCCGTCGGTCCACCTGAGGCGACAAGCTTCGAAACGGCGGAGTCGGACGGGTGGTGGCTTCGCACTCCCGAAGGCCAAACCTATGGTCCGGTGGACCGAAGCAAGTTGAATCGCTGGCTGGAGCAGGGACGAGTTGCCGCGGATTGTGATCTGCGGCACGGATCTTTGGGAACCTGGCGGCCTGCGTCGCAACTGTTTTCCGAGTTATCCGCGATGGAACCGCGTGCCAAGCCCTTTGCGGAGGGAAGAGGGGCCGCCGCCCGCCCGGCTGCGGCGCAGGAACCGCATCGGGGGGCCTTGATTCTCGGTTTGGGACTCGCGGGGTTGCTCGTGACCTGTCCCTTATTGAGTGTGATGGCTTGGATGTTGGGCAATCGTGACGTTCGAAAAATGCGAGACGGCACAATGGACCCGACGGGAATGGGAATGACAGAAGCCGGACGCGTCGTGGGAATGCTGCTCTGTATGCTATGGATTGCCGTGTTTACCGTCGCCATATTTGTGCTGTTTGTGGTAATTGTCGCCCACGCCTGATCGGACATTTGTCCGGCCAGGATACCGGCCGCCACGGGAAACCGCATCGGAAGGATAAGAGACGAAAAGATGTCGATCGAGTTCATCTGTCCGAGCTGTAACAACGTGCTGCGTGTCCCCGACGAACACGCGGGAAAACAGGCCCGTTGTCCGGAGTGCCAGCAGGTGTCGCAGGTTCCATTTTTGTCGATGGACGGCGCACCGCTGCCCACGGAGCCGCCCATCCACACCCCAGGCACGGACAATCCTTACGCGGCGCCCAGCACACCGGCGACCGGTGGAGCGGCTTACTATCGACCGCATCGGGGCGTCCAAATCCTGATTCTGGGTCTACTCAGCCTGCTGTGCTGCAACGTGCTGGGCATCGCTCCCTGGGTGATGGCAAATGGTGACTTGGCGGCCATGCAGCGAGGGGAAATCGATCCCTCGGGCCGGGGGCTGACACAGGCGGGTCGAATCCTGGGCATCATCGCCCTGGTTCTCATGGTCCTGGTGATCATCGGACAGATTGTCATGGTGGCGGCCCACGCTTGACCGGTTTCGGCCGAGCGCGGACTTCGGTCGCCGATCCGGGATCGTCCCATCGGCAGCGGCCGCACGCGGGGCGACGCGAGCGACCGTTCGATCACGCCAACGTGCCGCGCCGCTGGCAGCAGGGCACGAGCGCGAACGAGGATTGCGAGAATCTGCCCTAACGGCTGACAGAGCGTCTTTTCCGGTTCCCATTCGGTTTGGCTCCCCGGAACCGCCGCGGTGGGGCCGATTGCCTGCGACTTGGCTGGGAGCGTTGCCGGGCATAGCTGTTCGGCCGAACAGCGTGGATCGGATCGGTCGGTTCGAAGCCGTCGATGACCGGTTCCACCTCAATGGCGCTCCGCGTGAGACGTTCGATCTGCCGCAGCAGCCCCCGCTCGTGCCCTGCGCAAAAGGAAACCGCGACGCCCGCGGCACCGGCTCGGGCAGTTCGACCGATCCGATGGATGTACGTCTCGGGGTTGTCCGGCAGATCGAAATTCAGCACATGGGAGACATTGCGGATGTCCAAGCCGCGCGCCGCAATATCGGTGGCCACCAGGACCGGTGGATGCTTGCTCTTAAACTGCTCCAGGGCTCGGCTGCGAGCCGACTGGCTCATGTTGCCGTGGATGGCGGCTGCGTGGTGCCCGTCTTTCTTCAGACGCCTGACGATCTTATCCGCACCGTGCTTGGTGCGACTGAATACGAGCGTCCGGGTCTGATCGGATTCTCGAAGAAAACGCGTCAGGAGATCCGCCTTGCGGCTCTTGTCGACCAAGTGAACCGACTGACTGACCCGCTCCACGGTTACCGTCTCCGTTGCCAGTCTTGATCATCGTAGGTGCCGTTAGCCATTGCTGAGCGAGTTGGCGAATCCCGTCGGGCATCGTCGCGGAGAAGAGGAGCGTTTGTCGCCGCGCGGGAACGGCGGCAATCACGCGTTTCAGCGCCGGCAAAAATCCCATGTCCAGCATCTGGTCGGCTTCGTCAAGGACCAGGATCTCGATTTTCGACAAGTCGATGTAGCCCTGTTCCATCAGGTCTAGCAGTCGGCCGGGTGTCGCGACCAACACATCCACTCCGTGACGCAGTGCGCGGACCTGCGGGTTTTGCGAGACGCCGCCGAAGACGACGGTCTGGCGGATCGGCGTGAAGCGTCCGTAGCGCTGCAGGCTCACTTCGATCTGCCCGGCCAACTCTCGCGTGGGGGCCAGAATCAACGCTCGTAGCGTTCGTTGCCCCTGCGGACGTCGGTCGGTCCTGTGTCGAGGGGCGCCATCGGCGACCTGTCTTTGCGATCGAGTCGGTCGCGTTTGCAGCAACCGGTTGAGCATCGGCAACGTGAACGCCGCGGTCTTGCCGGTGCCGGTCTGCGCACAGCCGATCAGGTCGCGGCCGGACAGAACGACAGGGATTGCTTCCGCCTGAATCGGCGTCGTTGTTTCATATCCCAACGCCTCAGTAGCGCGGAGAAACGGCTCGGCCAGGCCGAGTTGAGAGAACTTCATCTTCGTCAGTACCTTCTACCTACTTGTTGTTGTTTCCGCGGGAGCGCAGCGCGTGCCAAGATGGCAGACCGCGGGCGCATCCCTTACGGTGGGCCCCCACTGGGGCAGTGCCTAGGTGCCGGCCAACGAGTCCTCGGTTTTTCCAAACGAGGCCCGATATCAACCCCTCAACACGAGGTGGCGGCCGAAAGGGGCAAGAAAATCAGTCGCGGTCGAGAGTACGAGAACCAGGATCAGATGGCTGCCGCCCAGAAAGAGTGGGGGAATCTGAACCGGAGACCGCTCACTTCGAACTTGAATGAACCAAGCCGGCAACCTTGCCGGATGGTCTCACACCTTGATATGCAGGGAGTGTAGCACGCCACCGCAATTCTGCCAAGCCGCATACGGACGATTCGACGTCCGGTACGCGGGAACTTGGAACTCGCCGTCATCGCGACCGAGTTTCGGCTACCGCAGGATTGGGGGCCGGCACCGTTCCGTCCAGCGTCGGAGATGCCTTGAGCAGGGCCCGCGTGTTGTTGCACGGTCCAATCCGGTACACTCGCCGGGCATGAAGTCTTCCTCATTGCCCCCCTTGGGGGCGCACATGTCGATCGCGGGTGGCTTTGACCGCGCCGTCCAACGCGCCGCTGACGCCGGCTGTGACTGTGTCCAGTTGTTTACCGCTTCTCCCCAGGTTTGGCCCCGTCGAAATCCACGCGGCCAACCGAAGGATCCACTGATTCCTCTGGAGGCATGTGCGAAGTTCCAGGCCCGCCTGACGGAATCCGAAATCCATGCGCCACTGTCTCACAGTTGTTACTTGATCAATCTGGCATCGCCCGACACGCCCCTGTGGAAAAAGTCGATCGACGCTTTCGTGCTCGAACTGCTGCGCGCGGGCGCCCTGGGCATTGGCCATGTCGTGTTGCACCCGGGGGCTTACACGACCAGTTCGGAGGAACTGGGGCTGCGCCGCATCTGTCAAGGACTTGATGAAGTCCATCGGCAAACGCGTGGTGCGGGGGCCGACTGCTTACTGGAGACCACGGCCGGGCAGGGCAGTCATCTGGGGCATCGCTTCGAGCATTTGGCCATCATCCTGGATGGCGTGCAGGAGCCAGAACGTCTGGGCGTTTGCGTCGACACGTGCCACATTTTTGCCGCGGGGTATCCGCTCGCACCTCGCAGGGAATACTTGCGGACGATGCGTCAATTGGACCAGACGGTCGGTTTGCCACTGGTCCGGGCGATTCACCTGAATGACAGCAAGATGCCCGCCGGGTCGCGGCGTGACCGCCACGAGCATATCGGGAAAGGCTGCCTTGGACTGGAACCGTTCCGACACCTGATGAACGATCGTCGCCTGCGCAAGATTCCGATGTACTTAGAGACGCCCAAGGGCAAAACGGGGCGTCGTGACTGGGACCAGGTCAACCTCCAGACGTTGCGTGACCTGGCGGGATAACCGCCCTGCTTCTCGGCGGACTTGGAAGCCTCACTGGGGCGCCCTTCGTCTGAAGCTCGGGCGGGCCGGCCGGGCGGAGCGATCAGTCGTCTTCGTCCGAGACCGCGTGATCGGGCGCGGGTTCCGCGGTGGGTTGCTTGAGTGTCAGTACCGGGCAGGTGGCACGCCGCACGACCGATTCGGCGATGCTACCCATCAGCAACCGAGCGACGCCGGTCCGGCCGTGGGTGCCCATCACGATCAGGTCGATGTCGTGGGACTGCGCAAACTCGACGATGGCATCTGCCGGATGGCCGAACAGCAGGTGATGCTCCGTCTCGACCTCTTCCACGGTGGGGCGGGTCGCGTTGAGTCGTTTTTCCAGTTGCTCGGTTTCATCGGGTGGGGGCACGTAACCGGCGAATCCGGCATCCAAAGGGACCTGCGTGTCCTCCACATAGACCAACAACAGCTTTGCACCCGCCTCTTTGGCCAAGGTGGAAGCGTAGGCCAAGGCCTTGTCACTGTGAGCGGAAAAATCGATCGGGCAGAGGATCCGTTTCACATTCATCTCGCTCTCCTACACCTTGATGGCCGTTCGGGACCGTGAGTGGCTGCGGACGAGGTGGAAGTGGCTTCTCCTACGACGCGTAGAGTTTCTCCACCTCCGGTTTCGGCAAGAGGTCCAGGTACCCGGCCGCGCGCGACAGGTATGTTTCGGCCTGCTGCAGGAAGACCGCGCGACACGGGGGCGCTTCCTGCTGCGCCCGCAACGCCTGGAAGCGGGCTCGGAGGCCAGCTCGACAGGATTTGTAGAACGCGAGCAGCTCCTCGGAGGGTCGGTCGCTGGTCAGCGTCGTGTAACGCTCGAGCAAAGCCTGGCCGACCTCGGAACACCCGAGTTGTTCGCATTCCATCACCAAGGCACTCAATTCCTCCGCGATATCGATCTGGCGGAACTTTCGAGCAAATTCAATCCCGTCGATCACTACCGGGGGAGATAACACGAAGACATGATCCGGACGCAGGTCGCCATGTCCGTCGATCAACCGTCCATCACAAACTCGTTGATCGAACTGCCGGGCCTGCCGGGCAACGTACTCGAGCTGTGCGGCATGGATCTGGTTGATTCGCACGACTTGATCGGGAAGATGGGCGAGCAGATCACTGAGATTGGTCCGCAACTGCTGCGTCAATTGCCGCCGATAGCTGTCCGGCTGGACCGTCAAGGGCGGCTGCTGGCTATAGTACAAGGCCAATTGTTCCGCGACCGCGCCGACGTCCAAATTGCCCAATCTGCCACTGACGAGCAGGTGTCGCAGTGACCGCTCGCGGGGGAGACGTCTCATCTTCAACACCCAATCCACCGGCGTGCCACCCCCATCCAGCTGGAGCCGACCGCGGGCCGAGCGGGTAATCGGTAAGACGGCCAAGTACACGTCCGGGGCCAAGCGGCGGTTGAGCCGCAACTCCTCTTCGCAGGCCTGATGTCGTTGTTCGTGAGACGTGTAATCCAGAAAATCGAACCGGACCGGCTTCTTCAGTTTGTAGGCGAAACGGTCGGTCAGAAAGACCCACGACAGATGCGTCTCGATCTGCTCCACGGCATCGGGGTGATCGGGATAGCTCGAACTGCGTCGCAGCAGTTCCAATCGCGCTAGCTCGTCCGGGGTCAGCGGTGCCGTCATGACGGACAATCCTCAAGGCCCTCGGCCGCACCAAGGGAGCGAAAGCAGCCAGCCGCGGGGGAAAGCACGCGCGTCTCCGCCTGCCAGCGGCCAGGGCGGATCGCCCTTTCTCCGGTCGACATTCGCCCTACGAAAAGACCTCAACTCGGTTCACAATCTGTCGGATGCCTGACATCTGTTTCAGGTCGGTCTGCAAGGCCTGCTTCAGGTAGAACGAGGGTAACCGTCCGCTCAGGACCAGTACGCCCTCCGCCACCTCGATTTGCACGGTGCCGGACCGACCTCGAAACAGGTGATGGGCGTCCAGGCGACGCCGCGCCTCACTCTCCAACGCAGAGTCTCGTGGGGGCTTGAATCGGTCCGTGACGCCAGCTGGGCCGCGAGTTTCCATGGCATTCCCTCCTCTTGGAATGGCGAGGCAGCGGTGTAAAACAAAGGGGAAGCAAGTTGCGCGCGAATTTCGTCCGACGTCAGGAGCTGGGATCGCGGTGCTCCGCGGAGTTCTCGCATCGGAACGGAATGGCTTTCCGCCCCGGGAACGGTGCACGGGCAACCTGGCGGGAACCGTACCCCTGTGGCGTGGAGTGCAGTTTGATTCCCAAAAAAAAGTCCTTTCCTCTTTGATCCGTCTCGCTCATCAGCACTTCGAGAAGTCAGGAATCGGGTCGAGTCGACACAGCGCGCGTCAGGACCGCACATGAACGATGGGCGTACCATGCCGCCGGAAGAGCTTTTCGAAAGCTACCGGGATTTGCAGCGCTACGTGGGTTGGCTGCCGGAGGACGCTGCGCGCCTGGCGGCGTTGGCCGAACCGATGACGCTCCATTTCTCCGCCCTGATCAGTGACTTCTACGTCGAGATTCTGCGGCATCCGCGGTTGAAACGGTTGCTGGTCGAGGGCCCCGCCCAGGTGGAACGCCTGAAGGCCAGCCTGCGGCGCTGGCTGGAACAGCTCTTTTCTGGGAACTACGACCGAGACTACGTTCAGTCCCGCTGGCAGGTCGGTCTGCGTCATGCGGAGATCGGACTGGAACAGGCCTACACGAATGGCGCTTTCGCACGCATCCGCAACGGGTTGCTGCAGCGGTTGGAGGCGATCGACACGATCGACCTCCCTGAGCGTAGCGCTTCGGCCGCTGCGCTGAACCGCTTGCTCGATCTGGATCTGGCGATGATCGGTCGGGCGTATGAGTACCGGCGGGTGAAAGTCGAGAAGTTGGCGGAGCGGAAACGGGGCGAGATTCAGTTCCGCAATCTCGTCGAGGCGGCCGCGTGCATGATCGTGATTCTTCGGGAAGACGGTTCGATCGCCTACTTCAGCCCGTTCGCCGAAAAGCTAACCGGCTACCGAGCCGAAGATCTGGTGGGGCGGGAGACGTTTTCCATTTTTCTGCCTCCGGAAACACAAGCGGAACTGGAAGAGCGGTTGCAGGCTGCCTTGCGCGGCAAGCCGATCCAGAACCTGGAGGTGCCGATTCGGTGTCGTAGCGGCGGAGCGCGATGGCTGGTTTGGAACGCGCTGCGGATCGAGGATTTCGATTCGCAGCACGCGCTGCTGGCGGTGGGACACGATATCACCGAAAAGCGTCATTCGGCCGAACGCCTGCTGCAGGCCGAGCGGTTGGCCGCCATCGGACAGACGATTACCGGCTTGGCTCACGAAAGTCGCAACGCGCTGCAACGAATCAACTCCTGCACCGAAATGCTCGAGTTCGAATTGGAAGACAACGCGGAGGCGATGCGACTGATCCAGCGGTCACAGCAGGCCCAGGATGATCTTCGGCGATTGTTCGACGAAGTCCGCAATTTCGCGGCTCCGATCAGCTTGGAACCAGCCGTCTGCCAACTGGATCAGGTCTGGCGGGAGGCGTGGAGCTTGCTGCAATCGGACCGAGCGGACCGCGACGCCGAATTGCGCGAGTGGGTGGAGGAGCGGGCGGTGGAACTGGTGCTGGATCGCTTTCGGATGGTGCAAGTCTTTCGCAATCTGCTGGAAAACGCGCTCGCCGCGTGCTCCGATCCGGTGCGAATCGAGGTGGTCTGCCGCCTGTTGACCGAGGAACCGCACCGTCCGATGACCGAGATTCGCGTGCGAGACAATGGGCCGGGACTGGATGAGCGCGCTCGCCACCAGGTTTTTCAGCCCTTTTTTACGACGAAGACAAAAGGGACCGGACTTGGCATGGCGATTGCTCATCGGATCGTCGAAGCCCACGGCGGGATGATCCTCGTGGGGAACGACTGGGACCAGGGCGCTGAATTCGTCCTGCGAATGCCGCGAGAGACCGGATCATGAATGCGCTGCGAATCGCCGTGGCCGATGACGAAAAAGATATGCGGGATTACCTGCAGCGCGTCTTGGAGCGACTGGGCCACGAAGTGCTCGGACCGGTCGCGGATGGTCGCGAACTCGTGGATCTGTGCCGTCAACAACGGCCGGACCTGATCATTACCGACATTCGCATGCCCGTGATGAATGGGGACGAGGCGTTGCGAGAGATCTATGCATGCCGGTCCATACCCTTTATCGTGATCTCTGCCTTTCGGGCTCCCGAGGCGATCCCCGGAGATCTGGGAAACGGGGATGCGGTCTATCTGAACAAGCCGGTGAGAAAACAAGACCTTGAGCGGGCGATCGCCCGCGTTGTCAACCTGGGCGCGGATCCGGTGGATCCCCTCTGATCGTCGCGCTCACCGACATGTGCCGCAACGCACATCCGGTCGCGATCAGGCACATTTCCACGGAAGTCAATTCCCGATGCCGCAACATAGGACCGCCCGGCCGATTGAACTGCTGTTGGTGGATGACGATGCCGAACTGCGCAGCGACCTGTCGCGGTTCTTTCATGCAGCGCGGGTATCAGGTGGCCGAGTGTGGTGCCGCGGAAGAGGCGCTGGAGCGGACGGACCGACAGGCCTTCGACGTGATCATCCTCGATATGGTGATGCCGGGGATGTCGGGGCTGGAGCTACTCCGCCAGATCAAGTCGCGCGGAAGCGATTCCGAAGTCGTGATGTTGACCGGTGAGGCGACGATCGAAGCCGCTGTCGAAGCGATGAAACTGGGGGCTCGAGAGTTCCTGACCAAGCCGGTGCGTCTGAAGGAACTCGATCGGCTGGTCCAGAAAGCCCACGATTCGGGCCAGCTCCGCAAGGAAAACCAACAGCTGAAAGAGGTCCTGAAACAGCATCAACGCTCACCGCAAATCGTGGGCGAAAGTGCCTCGATTCGGGAAGTCTTCCGCATGATCGAACGGACCGCGGCCTCCGACAAGCCCATTCTGATTCAAGGCGAAAGCGGAACGGGAAAGGAGCTTGTCGCCCGCGCCCTCCACGTGGCCAGCCCGTTGAATGACCGGCCCCTCGTTGTGATCAATTGTGCGGCGCTGCCCGAGACGCTGCTGGAAAGCGAGTTGTTCGGCCACGAGAAGGGAGCCTTTACCGGTGCCGTGAGTGCGAAGCCGGGGCTGTTTGAAGTGGCGGACGGCGGAACGCTGTTCATTGATGAAGTGGGAGAGTTGGCTGGGTCGCTGCAGGCCAAATTGCTTCGCGTCCTGGAAGACGGATCGATGCGCCGGCTCGGTTCCGTGAAAGAACGGCGGGTCCAGGTGCGACTGATCGCGGCCACCAACCGGGAAATGTCCCAGGAGGTGGAAGCGCGACGGTTCCGCGAAGATCTCTTCTATCGGATCAATGTGTTGACGATCAATCTGCCGCCGCTCCGTGAGCGTCCCGGAGACGTGCGACTGCTGATCGAACATTTTGTGGGGCCCGATTGGAATCTGGAGCCGGCGGTGATTCCTACGCTCGAACGTTACAGCTGGCCCGGAAATATCCGGCAGCTGCAGAATGCGATCGAACGAGCGAAGATTCTGGCGCACGATGACTGGGTGCGGATCGAGAATCTCCCGCCCGAGATTGTGCGCGGGGTGCAGAGTTCCGCGGAACCACTGGCGGGGGTGAAATGCGATCTGGAAACACTCAATAAGATGCACATCGCCGAAACGTATCGACGCTACAAGGGCAACAAAGCTCGCACGGCACGCGCCCTGGGCATCGGTCGCCGGACGCTCTACCGCTTGCTCGAGAAATATTCGATTCGCGGGTTCGGTGATGAATCCGCCTGATCCGATATGCCGCCTGAACTGACCCGTTGTTCACATCCCCGTTGCGTCGTTTGCCGGGCGAACTCAGCCGCGGGCGTGAGCTGAAATGAATCCCCGGCTGGCAAGACGACGCTGGCAGCCGCAGAGAAGGAGTCCGGAAGTGTCCCATCCGATTCGCCACCTACTCGTTCCCGTGGATTTCACCGATCACAACCGGGAAGCTTTGGAAATGGCGGGGGACCTGGCACGACAGAATCAGGCACACGTCACACTGTTGCACGTCATCGAAACGATCGACTACGTCGAAGATGAAGAGATTGACCAGTTCTACGAGACGTTGAAGCGGCGAGCGAACCACAAGATGGCGGAAATCGCCGCACCGCTTGAAGCAGCCGATGTGAGCGTGGAGTGTAAGATAGTGTTGGGCAAGCGGGCCCGCGGGATTGTGACCTGCGTCATGGAAAATGACGTGGATCTGGTGGTGATGAGCTCCCACCGGATTAACCTCGCCGATGCGCCCCGCGGATGGGGAACCCTCAGTCATCAAGTTTCTGTCCTCTGCCCCTGTGCCGTCATGCTGGTTCGATAAGATCCGAGGGAGAGATCGACGAGATGGAAAAGAAACGACTCCAGGCCACGCTGCAAGAATTACAGGATGCCCTTCCAGGAACCGGGCCGATTGACGATTCGACCCGGGCGCTACTGCAGTCGGTCACCGAGGAGCTAAACCGGCTCCTGCACCAGGAGGAGCAGCTTTCCGCCGAGGATCTGGGGCCGGTGGATCGGGATTTGAAAGCCCTTCTGCTGCGATTCGAGACACAGCACCCCCAGTTGACGTCGATCCTCGGTCGGATCGCGGACGGTCTGGCGAACGTTGGAATCTGATCCACCACCGGACCGGGCCGAGGCGAAGACCACCAGGCCCACCGACGAGAACGGTTTCCGGTCTGCAACTTCCTACGGGGTGGGCTCGGCTTCCCCGTCCCCGACGTACCCCAGCTGCTCGGTCGGGACCATTGGTGGTACCCAGTACTGGACCTTCGGAAGACCGGCACGTCGCCGTCGCTCCGCATCGGTCCATTTCTGTTGGATTTCGTGGCAGGCGTCAAGGATCTCTCGTTCCGATGGGAGATCTTTCTTACCCGCCGGGTCCGACGGTTGAATCATTGCCTCTTCTCCGTTCCCGATCCGAAACTGTTCCGTGAGCATCTTTCGGCGTTGCCGGCAAGTCCTTTACGAATCCTCCCGCCGATCGGTTCAGTCTTCTGCCTGACCGATCCCCCAGTCGGCCGCGCGATGGCTCGCTGTTCGGACCGCTGTGCCACACGACGTGTCGCACCTCCGATTCGCGATACTCATGTCGCGCCAACCGCTGGATGAATTCGCGAAATCCGCGTTCCAGTTCATCCCACACGTTGCGCGTCAAATCACCTTGACAGGCGCAGTCCCGCAAAAGTTCCAGTTTTTCAATGAGCTCAGCATGTTCCGCCAGCAATCTCTGCGAGACCGGTGCCAATTGGGGGGTTGATCGCCCAACTTGCTCAAAGATCCCCGTTGATTCCTCATCGGCAAAATGCAGGCTCACCTGTTCGCAAAGTCGCTGGAACAAATGCGACACTCTGGTGGCGGGTTGTTGCTGTTCGACCAGGATGCGCAACAGTGTGGTTGCAAGCTCACAGATCTCGGAATGCTCCCGCGAAAGCTGTTGATACACTTCCCCTGTCATTTCCCTGCATTTCATGGCCCACCTCGCCCCTAGGAGACATCTTGGTCGGTACCTTGCGTCGAACGAGCACATTCCCTCCCTGCGCAATCGACGCCCTATGCCGCACAAATTATACGGAGCCGCGCGGCGCCGGAGCAGAATCGACCCCAGCGAGCCGTGGCGGGAAGTTCCCCCGAACGTGCCTCTGTGGAGGGGCTGCGGCCAGAAGGGCCGCCGGTACACGAGTTACCGGATACGTGTCAGTTGCAGCCGCAGTGCGCCATGATTGTCGCCCAGATGATTCCACCGATCGTGGCAGCGCAGGTACAGCTTTCCGGCACGTGGCGGAACGAGTGCGCTGTCGGGCGAAAGCGCAAACGGAGAGGTTAAGGTGAAGTCCTTCAAGATCACGCCCTCCACATCGCCCCAGCCCTCGGCGTTGCCGGTGCCGTCCAACGTCGCTCCATCCGGCAGCAGGCCCCAAGATCCGGTGATCTTCACGGAATACTCTTCCCCGGAGCGGACCAGAATCTCGGTCGCCTGAAAACCAGCTCGAGCCATCAGTCGCATGTGCGTGGACCGGTCTTGTTCCAGCGCGACAAATTCCGCCTCCCAAGGCCAGCGACAAAGATCGACACGATAGCCGTCTGCCAGATGTTCTTGGAACTGCTGCAGCTCAAAATCAATCTCTCGGTGTGCCGATCGGAGTGTTTGCGTTAGCGTGTCCGCCTGGCCCGCCAGCATCTGCTGCCCCAGGATTTGGAACTTCTTCTGGTAATTCGCGTTGTAATGCAACAGATGACACAGCGCCCAACTCTCGGCATACGCACGACGTGTTCCGTTAAGAGCTTGCCGGTCGGCCGAGTTCCAAGTCGACAGATCAAAGGCGATCGGTGTCGCTGTCGAACCCGGAAGTTTGCGAAACCGCTCCACGGTTCGATGGAGTTGTCGCGTGAATTTCGGTTGGTTCAGAATTCGGTTCAGGGACAGGTCTTCAGCCACTTCCAACAGATAACGGGTTTCGGAGCGACACAGCGCGCCGCGTGTTTTGGGGGAACGCGCAAGACCTCGGCCATCCCTTCGCGGTACCAGTCCGGTCCCGCTCGACCAAACGTCTGAAAACAATAGGCATGGACCATCTCATGTTCCAGCACACCGGTTCGCGTTGTCGCAAAGACGCACGTTTGGCGACCTTCGTTACGACCCGCTCTCGCGTGCTGCACGGCGGTGCCGCCGCCGATGTGCTGGAGGACTACGGCGGCTTCCGCCAGCGGGAAGCGGTCGGGTGGCCACTGGTCCAGCCGATCCACCAGGTACACCTCAATCATTCCCGGCACCGGGCGAGCCCAGTATTTCTGGGTCCGTCGCAGGACTTGCTCCATGCGATTCAGATGGTCCCGCGCACGGGATGGCCCCAGATCCGTGTAGAGGCGAACATGTCGCGAACGCAACTCGCGAATCTTGGCGGATGGTTCGGCGGTAGCTGCCTCGGCCGTGAGGCAACTCGAGAACGCGGTGATGAGCAAACCGAGTAACGAGGCAACCGTCCAAGAAGGATCACGGCCTCGCGCGGTCATACCCGATGCGCCGCCGCTTGGGGCGACTTCGGTGAAAGCATCCTGCATGGCTCATCCCCGCCCGTTGGCGGTAGGTGCCGACACGGGGGGAGGGAGCGACACGTTTCCCTGTTCCTGGTACCAGTCGAGTCTACTTGAAGGGTGCGCCAGAAGCAAGAAGCGCCGCAGGACAGTCGCGTGGCCGGCGAAAGCGAAAGAGAAGTTGTCGCTCGATTGTCACTCGATCGCCACCGCTCCGCCTCGATGGGGTGCCAAGTTGGCTCCAAAGTCGACGGTTGTGGCGCGTATTCAGCAAAGCAAGCCTGCCGTGCGACGCTCCGCGGAACCGCGCGGGAGTCCGCGCGAATCTGTCGGTCCGATCTGCGTTCCTCCTCGTCTCCCGCTGCCTCCATGGTCTGCCTCTCGCTTCCTGCCGTCTTTCTTTCCTTTTTCCTTTCGCCGGCTCTCTCTACAATAGGGTTACGCGGCTCCCATTCGGCGCGTTTGGTGGTTGGAAACAGCGCGGAGAGAGATATCGGTTCCGCGAAAGGCCGAATGTCTTCCCACAGTAGGCATTCGCCAGGGGAAACTATGATGCGTCGTGATCCGGACTCTGAGAGTGGCTATGTAGCGGGCGCGGATTTCGTGTTTCGCGAACAGGAACAGGTCGCTCGCCAGGCGGCGCAGAGGGACGAACAGATCGTTCCGCGCCCCGGGTATCTCGTGGAATTGTCCGGCGAACCGATTCCGTTGGAACCGATTGAATACCGCATTCTGAAGTTCCTGGCACGCAAGCCGTACAAGGCTTACTCCCGGCGGCAGATCATCGAGGCGGTGGCGGCTTCCGACACTCCTCTGACGGAGGAAGAACTGGATCAGCACATCCAGTCACTGCGAGGGAAGTTGGGACTTTTCAGTGACTATGTGCAGTCCGTCCCTTTCATTGGCTATCGTTTCAAGGCCTGAGAGACGTTGCCGGGCGGCGCTGTCTCCACCACCGCGCGGTGACGGGTGCCAGCCAGAGTAGCAGGCAACCGGCGGCCAGCAGCAAGGAAATCCACGACGAGAAGAACGCGATCGCCGAGTGCGACTTGCTGACACATTGAATGAACTTGTGTTCCAGTTCGCCGCCGAGAATGATTCCCAATACGACGGGGCCGAGCGGAACGTGCCAACGTTCCAACGCGAATCCGAGAACGCCCATTGCCAGCATCACCAGCACGTCAAAGTGGCTCGCGTTCATGGCAAACGATCCCACCGCACAGAACATGACGATGCCGGGCAGCAGTAGTGCTCGCGGAATATGGATCAAGAGCGTTCCCAGCCGGATGGCCAGGAACCCGATGGGGAGCAGAAACAGATTGGCGAGCACGAAGGTGACGTAGATGCTGTAGACCAACGTCGCCTGCTGCAAGTTCTGCGTGGCGTCGAAGATGTCGGGCCCCGGACGGATGTTCTTCATCATCAGGACCCCAATGGCGATCGCGGTCACACTATCGCCCGGGATGCCAAAGACGAGCGCGGGGATCCAAGCGCTGCCCAAAGCCGCATTGTTGGCGCCGGTGGCGTCTGCCAGACCGTCCTCCGATCCGTGTCCGTAGGCGGACGGGTCAGCCGAGAATCGTTTGGAAACGGCATAAGAAATCCACGCGGCAATGTCGGCGCCCGCCCCAGGCAGCATTCCGACAAAAGAACCGATGACGCTGCTCCGCAAGAGGTGTCCGCTCCGCCGACCCGCTCGTCGCAGCACGTGCGAAAGGACCGGTCCCAAACGGTTGCCTTCCCGGGTTTGCGCCGCCGCCGGAACGTCCCCGGAAGACACGCCGCGGCGAATGGAGATCGCATTGCGAAGAACCTCCGAAATGCCGAACAGCCCGATCATCGCCGGAATGAAATGGATCCCGGTGATCAGTTCGTCGAACCCGAACGTCAATCGGGGCACGCTGTAGTCCGTTCCGAGGCCCACCGTGGAAAACAACAGTCCGAGCAGGAGGGCCAGTGCGCCTTTCCACCGCGATGCATCCGAGACGATCGCCGCGCACATCAGCCCCAGTAGATAGAGCCAGAAGTACTCGTAACTGGTGAACCTTGCGGCCAAACGAGCAAGCTGGGGCGCGGCCAAAATCAGCACGAGCGTACCAAATAGCCCCCCCAGGACACTGAAGATCAGAGAGGTCCCCAAAGCGCGGGCGGCCCAACCGCGACAGGTCAAGGCGTAGGCGTCGGCCGCGTAAGCTGCGGAGGCCGGTGTGCCCGGAATCCGCACCAGTGTCGCCGGGATGTCACCAGCGAAAATGCTGCAGGTCACGGTCGTTACAATGGCGGCAATTGCCTGCTGGTCACTCAAGAAGAACGTCATCGGCACGAGCAAGGCGACGGCCATGGTGGCCGTCAGGCCGGGAATTGACCCCACGAAGATCCCGTAGAAAGCGGTCAATCCGATGATGCCCAGCATTGTCGGATCGATCGCCGATTCCAGAGCGGCTTGAAGTGCCTCGTTCATGTCACCAACCCAGCCAGCCACGCGGCAGCGGTACGCGCAGCAGATGAGCAAACACTTGATACACGGTGACGGAAAAGACCGCCGACGCCAGGATCGCGGTCCGCCACGAAACGCCGAGTCGGTAACTCAATGTCACCATGAGCAGAAAGCTTAAGAGCACAAACCCAACAGTCTCGACACACACGACGTAGATCAGAACGGCGCCGACGACGAGGGCAAAATTCCACCAGTTCGCGTTCGGGTGTTCTTCCGCCGCGGTGTCCGTCGAAAGCGGAGGAGCCCCGCGCCATCGCGGCACGAGGAGTCCTGCCCCGGTCAATCCCAGCAGGATGATCAACGCGCCGGGAAATGCCATCGGCGGGAAGCGGTCCTGGTTGACCGATCGCATCGATTCGCTGGTCAAGAGCGTGCCCAACTTGCGGTCCGTTTCGTTCAGAAACTGTTGTAGATCTTCCCCTGTTCGCCAGTGGTGATCAAATCCCGCTTGTTGCATGAATTGTGGAAAGGTAGTGTCTCCCACCCGTGTTTCACCTTGGACCACCCGCAGCAGCGTCTCGCGAAGCCGCTGCTGGATGGCTGGCGGTGTGCCGCGCGGAACGACGATGGCGCGCCAACCTCCCAGGACCCAATCGGTGCCCTGCTCGCGAAACGTCGGGATCTCGGCAAATTCCGGCAAACGTTGCGGAGCCATCACGCCCAGAGCCCGGATTTGGCCGGATGCCAGCAGGGCATTGGCTTCTGGGAGACTGCAGCACACCAGGTCCAAACCGCCACTGATCAGTTCCTGCAACGAGGGGCCGGCACCCGTCGACGACACCCAATTCAGATCATCCGCCTGCATTTCCGCGGCGATCAGCCAACCGGCGGCTGCCAAGTGCCAGGCTCCGCCCGTGGCGGTCCCCGAAGCTCGTAACTGTCCTGGTTCGGCGCGGATCGCCTGCTCCAGGTCGGGGAGCGTTCGCCAAGGAGCATCCGCCATTGCGAACACGGCCGCGTAGTCCTCGTTCAGCGACACCAAGGGTTCGCAGTCGTCGACCGTCAGTGAGGTAAGACCGCTCCAGTGCATCATGTTCAATTCGAGCGTGGCCATCGTCAGCGTGTACCCATCCGGGCGGGCACGCCGCAGCCCCCGACTGTGACCGGTGACCCCTTTGCCGCCCGACGCGTTAATCACGTTCACGGGGACGTGCAGCTGGGTTTCCAAATGGGCCGCGATATTTCGGGAAACGATGTCCGTTCCGCCGCCGGCAGCCCAAGGGCAGATCAGCAGGATCGGCCGGTCCGGATAGAAGGCGGCTGCCGACAGGCTGGTCGTCAGCAGGAATCCAACGGCCAGGGCCGAAACGCAATAACGTGGGCGGGGGTTGTCCATCGGACGGCGAGTTCCTGAGACGCTTCCGAGTCGAGCCGAGCGGGCTGCCTTGTGTGCCGTGACTGCTGTTGGGTCGTCGGCGATCCGCATCATACCAGTTCGACAGGCAGCGAAGGATGCCGCGGTCGGATCGAGGTCCCGTCGACACGAGTGCGATGCGTTCGGATACAATGCGCCCATTCGTCCGGTTCGTGTGAGGGAGAGTCCGTTCGATGAAGAGTCAGCACAAATTTAGCCGGCGCGGTTTTCTGGCCGGTACTTCGGCAGCGGCTTTTACGATTCTTCCTCGGCATGTTTTGGGTGCCGAGGGACAACCATCGGCCAATTCCAAGCTGAACATTGCTGCCGTGGGTGTCGGAGGCATGGGGGCGCATGACATCCAACGTGTGTCTTCGGAAAACGTGGGTGCCATCTGCGACGTCGATCAGCGGTTTGCGAAGAAAGCCGCGGAGGCGTTTCCCGAGGCCAAGCTCTACAGCGATTTCCGCGAGATGCTGGAGACGCACGAGGATCTGGATGCGGTGATGGTTGCCACGCCCGATCACTGTCACGCCGTGGTTGCGTTGGCGGCGATGCGGAAAGGCAAGCATGTTTTCTGCCAGAAGCCTTTGACGCACAGCGTGGGGGAGTCGCTGCTGATGCGACAGGTCGCCCAGGAAGCGAAGGTTGCGACGCAGATGGGCAACCAGGGACAAGCAAGCGAAGATGCACGGCTGATCTGCGAACACATCTGGGCAGGATCGATCGGGGCCGTTCGGGAGATTCACTCGTGGTCGAATCGGCGTCCGGATATTTCCCCGCGCGGAATCCCGCGGCCGGCCGATCAACCGCCCGTCCCGGACGGATTGAATTGGGACCTTTGGCTCGGCCCTGCCCCCATACGACCGTATCATCCGGCCTATCATCCGTTCCGCTGGCGGGGCTGGTGGGATTTCGGCACCGGCGTGCTGGGTGACATCGGTTGTCACAATCTGTCCGCCGCATTCAAAGCCCTAAAACTGGGATGGCCGGTCAGTGTCGAGGCCTGTTCGACAAACTGGAGTGCGCCGCCGGAAGTCCAGAACGAGACGGCACCATTGGCGTCAATCGTGACCTATCGCTTTGCGGCGACCGCGGAACATCCGGAACTCCTGGTCCACTGGTACGACGGGGGAATGATGCCTCCGTGGCCGCCGGTGGTGCGAGATCGAAATCTGTTCGTCGACGACGGAACGCTCATCGTAGGCGAAGAAGGGCTGTTGCTGGGCGCGGAGGTGTTACCCGAGGAAAGAGCACAGAAGATTGGCAAGCCGCCGCAAGTGTTGGAGCGATCGCCGGGGCACTACGATGAATGGATTCAAGCTTGCAAAGGGGGCCCACCCGCAGGCAGTAACTTTGTCGACCATGCGGCCCATCTGGCCGCGGTGGTGCTGATGGGGAACATCGCCATTCGGACGCAACAGAAGTTGTATTGGGATGCCGATCAGCTTCGATTCACGAATTCTGACCAGGCCAATGAACTGCTGCAACCGCCCTGTCGCGATGGTTGGAGTCTGTGAACGCGCGATTCGGTTGGCAGCTTGACCGCAAAGAGAGGATTTCATCATGCAGATTAGTCGGCGCAAGTTTATGGCAGCCATGAGTGCGGTCGCCGCGACCGGTGGCGGTACCCGTGGGGTAGGTATTGCGAAAGCCGGCGAGGCGATTTCAAGTCCGACGCGGCGCCGTCTGCCGATCGCCGTTTCGTCGTACTCTTTCTGGCGGTACAACGACACGACCAAGCTGCCGATCGAACGGTGTCTGGATCTGGCGGCGGAGATGGGCTTCGACGGATTCGAAGTGCTGCATGTGCAGATGACTGACGAGTCCAACGGGTATCTGCAGAAGCTGAAACGTCGCGCCTTTGTCAACGGTTTGGCACTCTGTGGGTTCTCGACGCATCAGGGATTCGTCACTCCCGATCGTGACGAGCGACAGCAGAATATTGACCATACCATTCATTGTCTGCAGTTGGCTCACGAGATGGGGATTCCCACGATGCGTGTCAATACGGGCCGCTGGCGCACGACGAAGAGTTTCGACGAACTGATGGCAAACCGGGGGATTGAGCCGCGATTGCCCGGTTACGAGGAAGAGGATGCGTTTGCGTGGGTCGTGGAGAGCTTTCAACAGCTTCTGCCCCACGCAGAAAAACTCGGTGTGCTGATGGGATTGGAAAACCATTGGGGGTTGGGACGCACCGCGGAAGGCGTGTTGCGGATCGTTGAACAACTGGATTCGCCCTGGCTGCAGGTCACCATGGATACCGGGAACTTCCTCGAGGATTCCTACCGGCAGATGGAACAACTGGCGCCCCGGGCGGTGTTCGTGCAAGCGAAGACCTACTTCGGCGGCGGGAAGTGGTACACGTTGGAAATCGATTACCCGCGCGTCGCCGAGATCCTTCGAAAGGTCAATTACCGCGGGTTTGTCTCACTGGAGTTCGAAGGCAAGGAAGAGTACGAAACGGCGATTCCGCGAAGTTTGAAGCTGTTGCGAGACGCTTTTGCGTAAGTCGTACATGACAACATCCGGTCGACAGAAGCGATTGCTGGACTACGCCAGTTGTGCAGGGTGAGCGGGCAAACTCTCCCAAGAGAGAGTTGCCCAGTTGGTGCAACAATTGCCGGCGTTTTCCCATCCCGACCTGATCGTGGGACCCGAAGGGTTCAGCGATGCGGGCGTGTTCCGCTTGCGCGATGACCTGCTGGTGGTGCAATCGCTGGACTTCTTTCCGCCGCTGGTCGAGGATCCTTGGCGGTACGGGCTGATTGCCGCGGCCAACGCGCTGAGCGACATCTACGCGATGGGAGCCCGACCGGTAACCGCCCTTAACATCGTGGCCTTTCCCGATGATCAACTCGACCTGTCGATTCTCCTGCAGATTCTGCAGGGCGGGGCCGAACAGTTGCAACGGGCGGAAGCGGTGCTTGTCGGCGGACATACCGTCCGAGATCAGGAGATTAAGTACGGGTTGTCCGTGACGGGGGTCGTTGCGCCGCACGAATTGGTGACCAACCGCGGGCCCAACCGGGGGACCAGGTGCTGCTGACGAAACCGCTCGGAACCGGCTACATCACGACCGCCGCGAAGGCGGGACACTGTCCGGCCGAAACGTTAGAGCTTGCTGTCGAAAGCATGTGTCAATTGAACCGCGGAGGCAGTCAGGCGGCACGCATCGCAGGCGCGCATGCGATGACCGATGTGACCGGCTTCGGGTTGGCCGGGCACGCGGCCGAAATGGCGCTGGCCAGCAACGTGACGATGATCCTTCAGACCGATGCGGTTCCCGCGTTTCCCGGCGCAATCGAACTGGGACGGCAAGGGTATCGGACCCGTGCCAACCGCTCCAACCGAGCCTTCGTGGAACCGCAAATGCGCATCGATGGCAGTCCGGATGCGGATCGTCTCGAGTTGTGCTTCGACGCGCAGACGTCGGGGGGATTGTTGATCTGCACGCCGAAAGGTTCCGAAGATCGGCTGGCCACGCACCTCGAGTCGCTCGGCGAAGCGCGGCCCGTTCGAGTCGGTGAGATCCAAGAGCGGGAAGCGGTCGCCCTGGTGCTGCGCTGAATTCGGTTGCGGCAAGATAGCCTCGCCCGGGTGATCCACGAGGGGAAATCAAGCTTCGCGGTTTCTGCCTGGCTCCGTCGCTTGGCGGGCGTGGACCGTAAAGTGATACAGAAAAACACCCGTGGCCGTGGCCACGTTCAGCGAGTCCGTGTGACGCTGCATCGGTAAGGTGACCGTGCGGCTGCAAAGGTCGATCCAACGACGATGGAGTCCATGTCCTTCGCTGCCAAAGAGCAACGCGACGCGGCGCAGGCGCGCAGCGAAGGGAAGCGGTTCCGCTGTGGAATCGAGGACGGTGGCGATCAGCTCGAAGCCTTGCTGCCGTCGCAGATGCAGCAGCTCAGATTCCAAGGCGGGCGATTCGCGAATCGGCAACTGGAGTGCGGTGCCCATCGACACCCGGACGACGCGGCGCGAGTAGGGATCAGCGCAGCCGGATCCCAGCAATAATCCGGCGGCCCCCAAGGCACAAGCGTTGCGGATGACGCCCCCCAAGTTGGTCGGGTCGGCCATCTCGGGGCAGATCACCAGCAGCGGTTCTTCCGAGGCGTCGGCCAGTAACTCGGTCAGGCTCGGGTTGGGCAAACGCAGGCCGCAGGCGAGCATCCCGCGGTGGAAACGAAATCCGATCAGCTCGCTCACGCGGTGTTTTGGCAGCACGAATACCGGCAATTCCGCGGGCAAATCGTCCGGTAGCTGGGGCAGTTGCGTTTCGCCGCAGACGATCGACAGGACCGGAAAACGGCTGGCCACCAAACGCTCGACCAGCAGTCTTCCTTCCGCGATGAAGCGACCCGAGGCGCGCGAGAGACGGCTGCGCGGCAGGGCACGGTAGTCGGCCACGCGCGGATCGTCGAGATCAACAATCGGAATACGAGGCATCCGAAATCGGATTCCGAAGGGACGGATCCCTGGTCCTTGGTTAGCGCCGCGAGTAGGAAGGCCCTTGTCAGGCAGCCATCCGCCGTGGGTTCGCTTCTGCCAGGAGGTTGGTGCGGTGCAGCATGTTCCCATCTTCATCGTAGAACTGCACGATTCCGATGTCGATCAACCACATCGCCATATAGCTTTCAATGCGGTAGGACCGAGCACAGGGCCGGCCTTCATCGACGAGAATCGTTTCCGACAGATCCTCGAGTACGTCTTCCTGCACACCAAGATGGACGAAGACCTGACGGACAATGGAGCGAACTTCAGTGGCTTCCGGGCAGATTCGCATGGCAACCTCCTGTTGCTGGGATCGAGTGACCGGTGTGGCGTCGGAACCTTTCGAAGAATCTAAGGGAACTGCGGGTTGCGTGGGAAAGGGTGAGGTTGTCAGAGGGTTGCCCGGGACATCCTGTACCGAGGCCGTCTGTGGGTCCTAACCGTCTCCTTGGGTTATTCGAGCGGGTTCCGAGGACCAGCCGGAGCGGCGTACTGGCAACTCCGGCTCGGCGAATCGGCAATGTAACCTGCCCGGGCCGAGGGGCAAATACGAATTCCTGCCTTCCGCCGCGGGCGCCTTCCCGGTCGCGTGACAGCGCATGCAATGCCGTCACCACGCCGCTTGCGGTGCCCGAATGGGCGCCGTTGTTCCCGCGTTACGCGATCCCGAGCCGTTGCGCGACCGTCGAACCCCTCTGCATCATCGGCACTCGATCATCCGTTTCTTGCACGATCTCGCATGGAGCACAGGCTTCCGGCCTCTCGGTGATTCCCACCCAGGCTAGATCGGCTAGATCCTCCCACCTTGTCCGCCTCAGCCTCCGGCCGCAGCCAGGGCCTGTTCCAGTGCGGATTCCAACGATCCCCCCATTTCATCGCGCCAGGCCAGTTTGCCGTCGGCCCCGAAGACGATGGTCGTGGGATAGGCTTCCACGCCGAGTGCTTGGAGCGTGTCGCCCGCGCCGTAGCCATTGGGCCAGGAAATTCCGAATTCTTCCAAGTGCGTCTCGATGGCTTCCGAGCTCGTCGGCACCGTCCGAAGTGAGGCCAACGAAGAGCACGTTGCGGGGGGCGAATCGCTGCTGGATCTGAACCAGACCCTGCGCCGAGGCGCGGCAGGGGCCTCACCAATAGGCCCAACATTGAACGACGACGACATGCCCGGCGAGATCGGCGGAGGTTGGGGCCGCGCCCAGCAGCCATCCTTCGGCTTGCAGTGGAGGCAATGGACCGGTGGGAAGGAGTCGCTGGGAGGTCCGATTGGAGGTGGAGGAGGGACTGCAGCCGGTCGCCAGCACGGCCGCGGCCAGGAACCAGGAGCAGGTCAATAGAGGACGTGGCATCGTCAATTCCTCGTCGATGGGATGTTGTCGTTGGTGGCGGGGGCCGTTAGCACTTCACGGAATCCGGGATAGGTCACCGAGTGTGGGAAGTCCTTCGTCCCCGCTGCGCCAAAACGTCCCTGCTTATCGAGCGCGATGAAGTGGATTCCCAACTCTTCCGGGTGGGGATCTTTTTCTCGGATCCGTTGAATCACCTGCCGGCAGGCGGCTTCCGGGGCGAGCCCTTGTCGCATGAGTTCGACGACGAGAAACGCACCACAGTAGCGCATAACGTTTTCACCAACTCCGGTGGCGCCGGCGGCGCCCACTTCATTGTCAACGTACAGGCCACTGCCAATGATCGGAGAATCTCCGACGCGACCCGGTAGTTTGTCGGCCAGGCCGCTGGTGGAGCATCCGCCGGAAATCGTGCCGTCGACCCCGAGCACGAGCAAGGTGATCGTATCGTGGTTTTCGCCAGGGGGCGTGGTGGGACGAACGGTTTCGCCCATGGGTTTTCCGTGAAGCTGGTTACGCCAAGCCTCCGCTTGTTTCGCGTGCTGGGAAATGTCGACGGACGGAAACCCTTCCGCCAGCGCGAATAGCCGTGCCCCGTCGCCGACGAGCATTACGTGGGGTGATTTCTCCATCACTCGCCTGGCGACCGAGATCGGATGCGCAAAGCCCTCCAAGGCGCCGACGGCGCCCGCCTGATGGTTGGGGCCATGCATGATGCAAGCGTCCAACTGAACGAAACCGGCGGCGTTGGGTTTGCCGCTCAATCCGACGGAAGGGTTGCCGGATGACTCCGTCACCCGGATTCCCTGCTCCACCGCGTCGAGTGTCGAGCCTCCTTGTTGCAGGACGGTAAGGGCTTGATCGTTGGCCGCCTGACCGAACGGCCAAGTGGAGACAATCAACGGTCGAGCCGCGGGATGGATGGCCAAGAGCTCGCTCCCGATCAAAGATCCGCCGGCGAGGCTAATGGTACGGGCGATCATCTGGCGCCGATTCAGCTTCACGACAGGACCCTGAAGGCGATGAGTGACAGAAGTTGTTTTGTCATGATGGCCCGTTATTCTACCTTGCCGGTGAGGGGCCGCGAGAGGGGACGAGCGGGCAGACGTCCCGAAGCGGACTTGGGCAGCTCGCGAACTGGTGCCGCAGACTGAGCGGAGGGCTCCTCGGGGCGGCGGTCCGGCTTGTGTTTCTTGAGCGAAGACGCCTGACGACAGAGGTTAGAGTAAGCTTTCCGCAACGGCGTCTCCTTTCCCGGCCGCTTGGGGGTGGGATGCGGATGGCGTCGATCACCGCCGCAGAGGGGGGCGTGGCAGTGGACCGGGGCGATTCGTAAGCAAGGATGCTCCGCGCTGGTCGAAACCCGCTCTGCGAAAGATCGGCTACGCGAGAAGATCAATGGGCGGAGAACCCGGAATTTGCGAGAAAAGCGAGAGACTGTGTCCGAGTGACCACGGAAGCCGCTAGTACGACCTGCGAATCCTGGATAGCGCCACCGGCCGTTGCGCCGTTGCGCTCGCGGATCGTCCGGGCCTTGAAATGGCAGTTGGGAAGTCAGTTCGGTTCCCAAGGATTGCGATTTGCGGCCAACCTGGTGCTCACCCGGTTGCTGGTTCCTGAAGCGTTTGGGCTGATGGGCATGGTGCAGGTGTTCATCATCTCGGTCCAGATGATCTCCGATGTGGGGTTGTTGGGGAGCGTCGTTCATCACGAACGAGGTGAGGATCGCGCGGTTCCTCAACACGGTCTGGACGATTCAGGTCATGCGCGGGGTGGTCCTCTGGCTCCTGATCTGCCTAGGAGCGTATCCCTTTGCGCGGTTGTACGAGATGCCGGAATTGGCCTGGCTGCTGCCGCTGACCGGTCTGGACACGGTCTTTCGTGGGTTTGCTTCGACGGCGCTGATTGACCTCACGGCGGAATATCGACCCAAAGCGATACATCCTGGTGGAATTTGGGGCGCAGTTGATCGGCACGTCCGTGATGATCGCACTGGCGGCGGTTACGCATTCGGTTGCGGCACTGGCGATTGGCTGGTTCGTCGGTGGGATCGCGTTTTCGTGGCTGTCCTTTCGCGGCGATTCGGGGCCAAAGAATCGGTTGGAATGGGATCCGGAGGCCGCTCGGGCGATTCTGCAATTCGGACGCTGGACGGCATGCAGCAGTACATTGACGGTGCTGCAACTTCAAGGCGATCGCATGTTCTTGGGGAAACTGTTTTCCGTAGCGGACCTCGGGATCTATTCCATCGGTGCGAATCTGGCGATGCCACCGTTGGCCTTGTTCAGCAAGATCAACGGGCAGATCGCGATGCCGACCTATGCCCGAATGCGCGACCTTCCGATCGATGTCGCTCGATCGAAAATTCGCCGATTGCGATTGGGAATTGTGACCTCCCTCTGGTGTGTCTTTGCCTTGATCGTCTTCTGTGCGCAGCCGTTAGTCGATTTTTGTTACCCTCCGGCGTTTGAGCCGGCGGGGTGGTACTGTGCGCTGGTTGCGATCGGCATGATGTTTCGAGTGGCGACGGATCTGGGACCGATCTTTCTCGCGCATGGCGATGCACGAATGCACTTTCTGCTAACGTTATTGCAGGCGGGGACGTTGGTCGCGGCCATGACGGTTGGATTTTTCGTGGGGCGCGCTTGGGGCCAATCGGCCGGGGGCGTGTTGTACGGCATCGTGTTCGCTCCCCTGGTGTATTATCCGGTGCAGGCTGCCTGCTACCGCCGCATTCATGCCTGGCTTCCGGAGGTGGATCTGCCGGCGATCGCGGCGACGGTGGGGTTGTTCGTGGCCTGGCACATGTTCGTGCAGTGAATGGCTCACGCGATCGTCATAGGTGGCGTAAGCGGGACGCTTGGCGGATCTTGGAACGCGGACGGGCCGCTGCGGGGTGAGGAGAGTGTCGCCGGTTGCGGTTGGCGAAATTCGCGGTCTATATTGAATCGAGCGGTCTTTCGTCTGGTGCTGACCGATCGATCGCGGAGTTTGCCCGAGCCGATACGAAGGTGGCTGCGGGTGCCGAATCTTCCTCCGAGAAGGGCGACATGGAGTCTCTCGTACCGATCGTGCTCTACGGCTGGCCGCCGGCCGTAGTCCTCATCTTCCGCGAACTCCGCGGTCATCGCGCAATTGCGTTCGCGTATGTGGCCGCGTGGTTGTTCCTGCCTTCGGCCCAGTTCCCCATTCGGGGGCTGCCCGACTACGACAAGATGATGGCGACGTCGATGGGGATTCTTCTGGCGGCGGGGCTGATCGAACCCCAGCGGCTGTTAAGCTTCCGGCCTCGCTGGTTCGATGTGCCGATGACGGTGTTCTGTTTCTGTCCGCTGGCTTCGACTTTCACGAACGGTCTGGGACTGTGGCACGGGGTTGCCGTGAGCATGGAGCACCTCTGGGCCTTTGGCATTCCGTACTTCCTGGGCCGCGTGTACTTCGATTCATTTCGTTCGTTGTTCACGTTAGCGAAAGCCATCCTCATCGGTGGTTTGGTCTATGTGCCGTTATGCCTGATTGAGATTCGGATGAGCCCGCAGCTCTACCTATGGGTGTACGGCTTTCGCCCGCGGAATTTCAATGCCGCTCGGTACGGTGGTTGGCGACCGAACGTGTTTCTGGAGGAGGGGTTGGAGCTGGGGATGTGGATGACCGTGGCCAGCCTACTGGGGATCTGGCTCTGGTATAGTGGCGCGTGGAAGAAGTCGTGGGGCCTCGCCGCCGGTCCGCTCTTGTGTGTGTTGCTGGGGACCACGGTTCTTTGCCGGTCGACCGGCGCGCTGTTGTTGCTGGCGATCGGTTGCGGCACGCTCGGTTTGATGCGGATGACTCGCAGTCCTTGGCCGGCGATGGCTCTCTTGTTGGTTCCGCCGGTGTACATCGGCCTGCGTGCCTCGGGGGCCTACGACGGGCATCATGTGGTGCAAGCTGGCTGCCACTTTGATCAACGAAGATCGAGCACAATCGCTGCAGTTTCGATTTGACACCGAAAATCGAGTCGTGCGGAGGGCGCGGCAGGCGTTGGTTTGCGGTTGGGGGGGCTTCGGTCGGGGGCATGTGCACGACGAGTATGGAAATCTTCAATCGGTCCTGGATGGATATTGGCTCATTACGTTCACCTATCTGGGGCTCGTCGGTCTGGTTTCGCTGTACGTGGCATTTCTGCTGGCACCGGCCGTTGCCTGTTTCCGGTTTTCCGGAACAAAATGGTCCTTTGAGGAGGTGGCGCCGGTTCAGGCTTTGGCGATTTGCCTCATCCTGTTTGCGGTGGATACCTTACTAAATGCGATGTTGAATGCGATTTATCCTCTGGTCTTGGGGGGGATCGCAACGCTCAGCTTTTTGCCTGCGGACAAGCTCGTGGACCCTTCGGATCAAGAGGTGATCGAACCGCCGTCTTCCCCGGTGCAGCGCCGGCGTTTGTGGCCCCCGTCACGTCAAGCAGCGACCCCGTCACCATCAACGGAGCCGGTGGCGACTCCTTGATCATTTGGGAAAGACGCCGTATGTACATGAGAGGGTTTCTTGCTGACCGCCGTGATGGCTGCCGCCTGGGCCCCGCGAGGTCCGCGTAACGATAGACAATCTCCGAGAGTGACGAGCGAAACGGTAATGACACGAGGAAACCTGCAGTTGGCTGGGCGAAACCCGTTGGAAAAACGGGTCGTAACGATCTCGCAGCCGCACCAGGGAACCGAGGCGGTGCAGGCCGACGACTCGCTGTTCCTGAATGTGCTGCGACGTCGCTGGCTGTTGCTGACGGTCTGCACGCTGACCAGTGTGGGAGCGGCCGTGTACGCGGCGACCCATTACACGATGCCCTCGGCGGAAACACAGGGTGAATTGCGGTATGTGGCTTTGCCGCCGGCCCTGCAGCAGGTGTACCAAGCTCCCAACACGTTGGAACTGGCGGAAATGCTGGGTTCCAACGAGAATCTGGCCACTTTGGCACAGCGGAGTGACCTGCAAATCGATCCCAAGAGTCTGACGCCGTTGTTGGACATCAAGGCGTCCCACCTGTCGAACATCATTTCCGTCAAGTTGAAGTGGAGCGACGCGCAACAGGCGATCGAAATGGTCAACGAACTGATGGATATCGCCGTGCAGACCACCAGCGAATCCCGCCGTGAAACATTGGGGCGATACCGAAAGGACACCGAGATTGCCCTGGCGACCGCGAACCAGCGCGTGCAGGAGTTCCGCGACCGCGCGATCACGCTGCGACAGGAACGCGATGCGCAATTGCGCGAGGAAGGTTCGGCCGGTACGGAAGTGCAACGACTCACGTCGGTGATCAGTCGCATCGAGGATCTGCTGGATCAGGCCATTCTGACCAAGGCGAAGCTTTCGCAGCAACTGATGAGTGTCCGATCGGAAGTGGAAAGTATTAAGGGGCAGATCCGGCAGGAGTTGTTGCGTAGCCGACAGCAGCAGGTGGAACTTCGCCTTCGCGCGCTCAGTCGCACCTCGCCGCAAGCGGGCCGGTTGCTCAAGCTGCAACAGCGTCTCGCCCAGTTCGAGGAAGAGAACCGCGCGTTGGATTACGTCGCCTGGGAAGCGAAATTGAGTGTCTTGGGACGCGAGGTTCTCGGTGGGATTGATCCGGCCACTCTGCGAGCGATCGAGACGATTGAGCAGAATCTGAACTACAAGCAGCGGAGCTTGGAACGACTGGAGCTCGACCTGCTGCCAATGGACAACGAGATCAGCATGTTGGAAAAACGTCGTGCCTCACAGGAACGACGTTTGAGCGAAGCGCTCAGCTCCGAAATGGAAGGCCTACCGAATCTAGAGGAAGCCGAATTGCGGCTGGACGAAGCCCAGAACGCCCGGCGAAGCCTGCAGGAGCAGTTGGACAATATCAAACGGTTGGAAGACACGGAGTTCTCCGAGATGACCGTGCTGACGCCCGCCTCCTGGCGAACGACGGAGGCGAACGAGGGACGTCACAAGGTCTTTGTCTTCACGTTGGCCGGTTGTCTGGCCTTGCTGACCTTGCCCGTCTTTGCGCTGGAACACTTCTTTCCCTCCGGCGATCCGGCGGAACGAGCCGCCAAGTCGCTGGGTTTACCGCTGATCGGTCGCGGGACGTTCGTCGCGCAGCAACTGCGCCATGACAAAGTCCCGATTCATCCGGTCAACTCCGAATCGCTGCGACTGCTCGCCCTGCGAATTCAACAGAGCGTGCATGGACCCGGTTCTTTGGTGCTTTTTAGCGGTTTGAATCACGCCAAATCTTCGATCCCCACGATCAGCTACCTGGCGGAATGCCTCGCCCGCCGAGAGGAACGGGTCTTGATCATCGACGCCTGCGATCGGCCCGGTGATTCTCGTCAGCAGTCCCGTCATGAGGACCTGGTGAAAACCGTGCTCGCCCCGTCGGCCTCGACGGGCGTCGCGCCTGCTTCGCCGGAGTGCGAGGTCAACCGGCCGCTCGGCAGCGCGACCGATCTGGTGCCCCAACCCGATCCGGAGCCGAGTCCGGGATTGGTCGGCTTGTCCGACTTCCTGCATCGTCGCGATCTGTCGCCGGACGAAATGATTTGCCGTACGTCGATCCCCGGAGTCGATATGATTCCCAGCGGAAGCACAACGTTTCCCTGCGAGGGCCTTGCCGCGGGTTGCCTGACCGACCTGCTGGACGAATGTCGCCGCCGCTACACGATCATTCTCGTCGCCGGTCCCTCCACCCAACAGCCCTCCGATCTGCAGATGCTGTCTGCTCGCGCTGACGCCATCCTGTTCACCCTTCCGAAAAATGGTCGTCCCAATGCGCAAGGTGATGCGATTGTTCAAGAATTGATGGGCCTGGGAGCTCCCGTGATTGGAATCGTGAGTTGACCGCCCACAGCAGGGAAGCGGACGAGGAAGATACCAAGTTCGGCGAACGCGGTTTGACTGAAAGAGGCCGACTCGCGACAGCCGAACAGCCCCCATGGGAAGGGACTTTGGCGCACGAGCGTCCCGAGATGCTTCTCACCGATCCATCCATTGTCCCGTCGGTATGGGAGACGAAATTTGAATACGATTCTGGTGACCGGCGGTGCGGGCTTTATCGGCGGAACATTCGTTCGTCGCTTTGTCGGTTGCGGCGGCTGCCGACTGCTCAATCTGGATCTGTTGACCTATGCGGGAAACCTGGAATCGCTGCAGTCCGTGGCAGATTGTCCCTCCCACATTTTTGTCCAGGGCGACATTCGTGATGAGAAGCTGGTCGGATCGCTCCTGCGGCAGTATCAGCCTCGAGCGATCGTGCACCTCGCCGCCGAATCGCACGTGGATCGATCGATTGGTGCCCCGGCCACGTTCATTCAAACGAATGTCGTCGGGACGCAGACGCTGTTGGAAGAGGCACGCCGTTATTGGGGTGGGTTGGATTCGTCGGCGCAGCGCGAGTTTCGTTTTCTCCATGTTTCGACCGATGAGGTTTACGGATCCCTGGGACCGGAAGGGAAGTTCACCGAGCAGTCGCCGTACGCGCCCAATTCGCCCTATTCCGCCTCGAAGGCCGGCTCGGATCACTTGGCGCGGGCCTACTTCCACACCTACGGCCTGCCGGTCATGATCTCGAACTGTTCCAACAATTACGGTCCGTATCAGTTTCCCGAAAAACTGATTCCCCTGATGATTCTGAATGCGCTGGAAGGTAAGCCGCTACCGGTGTACGGCGATGGGAAGAACGTTCGCGATTGGCTCCACGTGGAAGATCACTGCGACGCGCTCTGGAGAATTCTGGAGGATGGGACTCCGGGCGAGGTCTATAACATCGGCGGCGACGCCGAGCGAACGAACCTGGAGGTGGTGGAGACGGTTTGTCGAGTGATCGACGATTTGTGCCCCGATTTGCCTCACCGGCCGACGAGTGGTCTCGTGCAATTCGTCACGGACCGGCCGGGTCACGACCGGCGGTACGCAATCGATGCTGGTCGGCTCCAGCGCGAGCTGAACTGGCACCCGGTGCATGCATTTGAAGACGGGATTCGTGAGACGGTCCGCTGGTACTTGGAACACCCGGATTGGGTGCGACATGTGAGTGAAGGGACCTATCAACGGGAGCGACTGGGCCTGTTGCCGGCGGCGCAAGCGAAGCCGCCCGCCGTGGCAACCCGTCCGGCGAGCGACTATCAGGATGGACCCATCGAAGGCCTCGTCGTCAAACCGCTCGTTCGGTATGAGGATCACCGCGGATGGCTTGTGGAGCTGTATCGGCAGGATGAGTTGCCCGCCGACCTGCTGCCGGCAATGAGTTATGTCAGCGAGACCAAGCCGGATGTTGCGCGCGGACCCCACGAACACGTGGACCAGACCGATTACTTCGCCTTCCTCGGGCCGGGCAATTTTGCCCTGCACGCGTGGGATTCTCGTCCGAATTCCGCCACGTACGGCCACCACGTTTGCGTGCGACGTGGGCCAAGAGAATCCCTCCGCCGTGATTGTTCCACCGGGGGTCGTGCATGGGTATCGCAACGTCGGAAAAGAACCCGGCTGGGTCTTCAACGGTCCCAACCGGCTGTATGCGGGACCGGGCAAGCGGGAACCGGTCGACGAGATTCGCCACGAGGATCAGAGCGACTCGCCGTACCGGATGTGAAGAAGGACGAATCGAGACGGTCCACTCCCGTCGCATGAGGACTTGGACAACGGGCTTATGAGACAGACCAAAGGCATCATTCTGGCAGGCGGTAGCGGCACGCGACTCGATCCGATGACTCGAGTGGTAAGCAAACAGTTGCTGCCGGTCTATGACAAGCCCTTGGTCTACTATCCCTTGGCGACGCTGATGCTGGCCGGGATTCGCGAGATCCTGCTGATTTCTACGCCCCATGACCTGCCGCGTTTTGAAGAGCTGCTGGGGGATGGCCGCCGCCTGGGAATCGAGATTCAGTACGCAGCGCAACCGCGTCCCGAGGGACTGGCCCAGGCGTTCCTGATTGGGCGCGAATTCATCGGTTCCGATCATGTGGCGCTCGTGTTGGGTGATAACCTTTTCTATGGACAGGGATTTGGAAGGATGTTGCGCGAAGCGGCGGAATTCGAGCGGGGCGCGACGATCTTTGCCTATCCCGTGAGAGATCCGCAACGATACGGAGTCGTGGAATTCGATCCGCAGGGGATGGCGGTTTCCCTGCAGGAGAAACCGCAGCAGCCAAAATCCACTTTCGCCATTCCCGGGCTGTACTTCTACGACGAGCAGGTCGTGTCGATCGCGGAAAATCTGACGCCGTCGGCCCGCGGTGAACTCGAGATCACCGACTTGAACCGCAAGTACCTTGAACAGGGAGAATTGCGCGTGCAGCCCTTAGGGCGTGGCTTCGCATGGCTCGACACCGGAACGCCGGATGCGATGATGGAAGCGGCCAATTTCGTGGAGGCGATTGAGAAACGGCAAGGACTGAAGATCGCCTGCATCGAGGAAGTCGCCTTTCGGCAAGGGCTATATTTCCGCCGAGCAGCTGCTGGCGCTGGGCCGTTCCTGCCGGAGTGGGTATGCGGAATACCTGACGATGGTGGCGCAATCCGGCCGGTGAACGAGCGGTCGTTCAATGGGCCGTTGGCCCCTTGTATTCGATGACCGTCGAGGGGCGGCGCGATCAGACGCCGCCACCAATACGTGATCTGCCCGAACATCTGCGGGAACTTGCCGAGCATGCAGGAAACGCCGTAGAGCCAGCAGTCAGACCACGTCATCGCGAAACTGCTTGCGACGTCGGACCGCCACGCGGACGATCCACGCGGGATAGGCGAGCAGACCCAGAAGTGAGACTCCGTGCGTGAATCCGATTCCGCCAAGACAGATCCCGGGCCACAAAAGGCCCCACCACCAGATGCTCCGGCTTTCCTGTCGGTAGTGCTGATCCGGTCCGGATCCGTGCCGCGCCGCTCCTTCGGCATAGGCATGCCCGGCCCGCTTCATGCGGAGCCACCATTGTCGGAAATGCAGCATCGCGGCGTCGTGCAAAGTCATTTCCGCGTCGATCCGCTGAATCTTCCAGTTCCGCTGCCGCAATCGGACACACAGCTCCGGTTCCTCGCCGGCGATCACCGTCTCGTCAAAGCCCCCGACCTGTTGCAGGGCGGCCAGCCGCATCAGTGCATCGCCACCGCAGGCTCGCGCCTCACCAATCGGCGTGTTCCACTCCATATCGCAGAGCCGGTTGTAAAGCGATCTTGACCGGTGCCGCTCACGCCGCCGACCGCAGATGACCGCATTTCGCGGATCGGAATCCATCGCGGCCAGGGCGGCTGCCAACCAGTCCTCCGCTAAAGTGCAGTCCCCATCTAGAAATTGCACGAATTGCAATTCCGGAGCGATTTCGGCGAGTCTTGCCGCGCCGGCGTTGCGGGCCCGAGAGGCGGAAAACGGTCGGTCGGATGTCAGCTCCACGACCTCGGCGCCCACCGATTGAGCCAGCTCTTGGCTGCCGTCGGTCGAGCCGGAATCGACGTACACGACGTGGGAAACACGACCGGTCAGGGAATGGAGACACTGTGTGAGTCGTTCCCCTTCGTTTCGCCCGATCGCCACAACGCCAACATTCTTGTTCATTCGAAACACTCAAATCTTCACTTGAAGGAGGGGCTGATCACGCCGGACAGGATGAATAGCCTGTCTGGCGAAGGTCGTTGGTTTTTTTGCCGAATTCCAGTTCGGGTTGATAGTCAAACGGCAATTCGTTGGCTACCATCAGACGTAGACGATCACGTTCGAAAAAGGACGATCACGTTGGAAAAAGACCGTCCAGATCGGCAAGCCTGTCTTAATTGGCCTCTTTGAAACTCCTAGTTGTATCGTTCGATTATCCATGACAAGACATTCCCGCGAACCAGGCACGATCGCCTATCCTGGGTTCGACGGGCTGTCGGAGCCGTTAAAGGGGCCTGCGATGCAATTGCTTTCGCCCCCGGCCACGCGTCTGCGTCCGCCAGCCCGCCCCCACCTGAATCATCCCGGCGTAACCGGCTCTCTCGGAGAGGTACCGCAGCTTTCCGGCAAGGCGACCTATCGAATTGTCAAGCGCGGGTTGGATGTGTTGGGAGCCCTGCTCGGTTTGCTTGCCTCCCTGCCGTTGATGGGGATCTGCGCTTTGCTGGTGAAGTGGTACGACGGAGGACCGGTACTCTTTGCCGCAGACGCGCGTTGGCCATGGCGGCCGTCAGTTTCAGATCTACAAGCTTCGCACAATGGTCACCGACGCCGACGATTTGAAGTTCTCGTTGTTGGAGCAAAATCGGCACGAAGACAACCGGACCTTCAAGATCTTGAACGATCCCCGGATCACGCCGATTGGCCGCGTATTGCGTCGGCTGAGTCTGGATGAATTGCCGCAGTTCTGGAACGTATTGCGGGGCGAGATGAGTTTGGTTGGTCCACGCCCGCCGGTGCCGACGGAAGTCGAGCTCTACCAGCCGCGCGATCTGATGCGGCTGTCCGTGAAGCCGGGGATCACGTGCATTTGGCAGGTATCGGGACGAAGCAACCTGGATTTCCGGCACCAGGTGGAACTTGATCTCGAGTACGTCCAGCGGCGGGGCATCTTGCTGGACTTGGGCCTTCTGGCGCGCACGTTGCCGGCTGTGTTTCGCGGCGATGGAGCGGCGTGAACGCGCGCTCTTCCCTCGTCTCGGGCGACCGCGCGGTGCGGCGCATTCTCGAAACGTCCGCGGGGCCGATGGCAATCTACCGTTCTGTTTTCGGTGTGGTGCGTTCGGCCGCGCCTTGTTGCAGGAACTGCGCCACGGCGGTCCGGCAATCTGACATCGGGGGCCCGCCGGCGGATTCGTACTTCGAAGTATCGAGTGCGCTGTAACAAGGTCGTGGCGCACGCGCGCCATACTCTTGCGTTGTGATCGGTTCCACGGTGCATTCAATGTTGGCCTGGCGAAAGATCTCCTGGGCGAATTGGAACCAGGAGATCGGTCCCCCGTTGACCACGTGGAACAGCCCCTGCTGGCGGGCGCCGACGAGCCACAGGATGGCAGTGGCCAGTTCATCGACCCAGGTGGGGCAACATCAGCTGATCGTGCACGACGCGAACGAGACGTTGGCTGCGACCGAGCCGCAACATGGTGAGCACGAAGTTGGAGGACGAGGTGTCGCCGGGCATTCCGTAGAGACCACAGGAGCGGATGATCAGATGCCGTGGATTGTGGCGGGCGTACTGTTCGCCTTCCCATTTCGATCTGCGCATAAACTCCCTGCGGTTCCGTTGGGTCTTCTTCCCGGTGGGGTTGCGGCTGCTTGTCGGATCCGCCGAACACGTAATCGGAGCTGATTTGCACGAGCAGGCAATCCATGGCGGTCGGTGGCTTGGGCCAATGTTTCGACCCCGGTCGCATTGATTGCTCGACAGCGTTCCGCCTCGTCTTCGGCGCGATCGACGGCGGTATACGCGGCGGTGTTGATCAGCACGTGCGGGCGAAGTTGGGCCAATTGCTGGCGTGTTTCGCGGGGGCGTGTCAGATCAAAAGAGGGGTAATCCAACGGCAGTGCACGGGGCCCCAGAACTCGGCAGAGGCGGCTTCCCAGTTGGCCGCCGGCGCCGGTGATCGCGATGCGAGAGGGGAGGTGATTGGTCTGGAGTTGGGTCATGGTCAGGCCTATCGGCGGTCCGCCGATCGTGGTTCTCGATCCGGCGCACCGCGGGAATCTCGGAAGTGGAAGAAAAAAAGACCGCCGGGCTCTAGACGATCCGGCGCTAAGTCCGATAAACTAAGCTTCTGGCGGTGCTGATCGCAAGTCACACCGTCCGTCTTCTTCCCGAGAAGGGTTCTCCATCTGGAGGATTGAGTGAGCGGCGAGACGACTTTTTTTCGTCAGGGCTTAAGGGCCTTGACGATGACGGAGTCGGGAGATAAACTTCGACGCTTCACCCATTAGGGTGGAAGGCAACAGGGCTTCGGCCCTACCGCTCAGGCGGTTTGATCTTTGACAATTTGGTTGTGGTATTAGGCATCTTGATAGCCGGCTCTCGGTCGGCCCTGCGGGGTCGCACTGTGAGTTGGCTCTCCGCGAGTGCCTTTGTCGTGGTCGCAAGACGGCGATGGAGGCTTCGTTAGTAATCGTTGCTTTTACCGAGGTTTGTGGAAACATGGGCCTCGGGACAGTAGATGACTTGAGATTCGAGCGTTGGATCTTGGTGGTCAAGCTGGTAAGGGCTCACGGGGGATGTCTTGGCGTCAGGAGGCGATGAAGGGCGTGGAAGTCTGCGAAAAGCCCGGGGGAGTTGACAAACGAGCTCTGATCCCGGGATTCCCGAACTGACCTGCACTGAATCCATAGGTGTAGGTGGCGAACCCGGTGAACTGAAACATCTCAGTAACCGGTGGAGAAGAAAGAAAAATCGATTCCGTCAGTAGCGGCGAGCGAACGCGGATCAGCCCAAACCGCGGGGATTTTCCCTGCGGGGTTGTAGGGCCTCATGAAGGAGTTACAAAGCGATCGGCTAGCAGAACGTTCTGGAAAGTTCGGCCACAGAGGGTGACAGTCCCGTATGCGGCAGCTGAATCGTCTCCGTTACTTATGAGGTACCTGAGTAGGTCGGGGCACGTGAAACCCCGACTGAATCTACGGGGACCATCCCGTAAGGCTAAATACTCCCTGACGACCGATAGTGAACTCAGTAGGGTGACTGAAAGATGGGAAGAACCCCTGCTAGGGGAGGTTACTGAACCTGAAACCGTGTGCCTACAAGCGGTCGGAGCACTATGTCCCTTCGGGGACAGTGTGACGGCGTGCCTTTTGCATAATGATCCGGCGAGTTACCGTTGTTGGCTTGGTTAAGGCCTTCCGGGCCGAAGCCGTAGGGAAACCGAGTGTGAATAGCGCGATATGTCAGCGGTGGTAGACGCGAAACTGCGTGATCTACCCATGGGCAGGTTGAAGCGCGGGTTATACCGCGTGGAGGACCGAACCCACTTGGGTTGAAAACCGAGGGGATGACCTGTGGGGAGGAGTGAAAGTCTAATCAAACGCAGAGATAGCTCGTTCTCTCCGAAATAGCTTTCGGGCTAGCCTCGAGCCACTACGCACTGGGGGTAGAGATACTGAATTGGATGAGGGCTCTTTCCGGGGTACCTCACTGAACCAAACTCCGAATACCAGTGCGACTATCTCGGGAGTCAGTCCACGTGGGATAAGCTGCGTGGTCGAGAGGGAAACAACCCAGATCGTCGGCTAAGGTCCCGAAGTCATGCTTAGTCACTAAGGAAGTTGAGTTGCAGAGACAGCCAGGATGTTGGCTTAGAAGCAGCCACCATTTAAAAAGTGCGTAACAGCTTACTGGTCGAGCAATTCTGCGCCGATAATGAACGGGAGTAAGCATGACACCGAAGCCGCGGGCTTGACAATCCTTCGGGAGCGTCAAGCGGTAGGAGAGCGCTGTACGTCAGATACGAGCCGTACCGTAAGGAGCGGTGGTGGGGCGTACAGGTGATTATGCCGGAATGAGTAACGATAAAGCAGGTGAGAATCCTGCTCGCCGAAAGCCTAAGGTTTCCTGGGGAAGGTAATTCCGCCCAGGGTTAGCCGGTACCTTAGTCGAGGCCGAAAGGCGTAGACGATGGATAGCAGGTCAACATTCCTGCGCCGCGTTTGTGGACCGATGGAGGGACGGCGTTTTGAAAGTGAGCGGTACGAATAGAAATGTCCGTGGACTCTCTGGAGGCAGGGGATAGGTAAATCCGCCCCGTACGTCAAAGGAGGGGACCGACTGCGTTTATGTTCAGGAAGTCATTGGAAAAACGTCCAAGAAAAGCTTCTAAGGGTTGAAGCATTCGCGACCGTACTAAAACTGACACAGGTAGGCGAGACGAGTAGTCTAAGGCGCTCGGGAGAACGGTGGTTAAGGAACTCTGCAAAATGACCCCGTAAGTTCGCGATAAGGGGTGCCTCTGGTGGTTTACGCTGCTGGAGGCCACAGTAAATCGGTAGCTGCGACTGTTTATCAAAAACATAGGTCTCTGCCAACACGCAAGTGGATGTATAGAGACTGACGCCTGCCCGGTGCCGGTAGGTTAAGGAAGCGGGTTATCCCTTCGGGGAGAAGCTCTCGACCGAAGCCCCGGTAAACGGCGGCCGTAACTATGACGGTCCTAAGGTAGCTCTGTCTGCCTGCTTATGAGGTAACTCA
>CAVZLD010000016.1:0-471890 GCA_963776055.1 uncultured Planctomycetaceae bacterium
GACCGATTGATGACGCACAGATAGGAACGCTCCGACTGCCTCTGCGGGTGCCATGAAGGCGGGATTCCCAACTACGCTGCCGGACGTCAATCCGGGCAATCTGCGCTCCGAGAAAGGAGCGATTGCCGAGCCCGGTCGTCACGCCCCGGCTGGGGCGTCCGTATTCAGCCAGTGGTCAGGGCGTCGTACAGCGCGCACGCAGCCCCTAGCCAGCGGTGCACGAGCATTTGTCGTCCTGGGGGGCGATCGTGTTGCACCAACAGCCTCGATCAATCCCATGATTTGACGCGGAGTTGACGCATCGTCAGACTGGAGTTGTGAGCTGGCTTGCCGAGGTCGAACAGAAGGTCAACCTTGCGGGAAGCACGGATATCCGCTACTCCAAACTCGCAACGCTCTTGAGACCCAAACGCAGCTGGATTCGCTTCAGCCTTCGATCGATGCTCGTCCTGACTACGACGTTCGGTATCTGGCTGGGGCTGCATGTTCGCTCGGCCCGCCTTCAGAAGTTGTCCTTGAATGCTGTTCAAGACTATGGTGGCCAGGTTCGGTACGATTATCAGTATCCCACGGGACACTATGGTCGCGACGATGTAGATTATCGCGCCACGTCACCTGTGCCAACATGGTTACTCGACTTGCTAGGCGTTGATTTTTTCCACGATGTCGTGGAGGTCGACGTACATCGCGACTATGGGAACGGCAGACGGAATCCTACTGCTGATGATGGCCTTCTACATCGGCTACATGGGTTCCCGGAATTGCGAAGGCTCGAATTGGTCCACTGCGGGATTACCGATGATGGACTTCGACGCCTTCCGGTGTTTGCATCGCTGGAGACACTGGATCTGAGCTACTCCTCGGTCACGGACGACGCCATGCCCTACTTAGGCAGATTAAAATCCTTGAAGTGGCTCGACTTGGCACACACTCGCGTCAATGGCCGAGGGTTTCACAAACTGGCTCGGCTAGAGCATTTGGAAGTCCTGAATCTGACGCTCACGCCGATCCGTGATGAGGCCCTCAGCAAGATCGGGGTAATGGAGGGGCTTGAGCATGTCAGTGTGTTTCGGTGTCGACATCTCACTCGCGAGGGCGTAACGAGCTTTCGACAGAAGGTTCCGAATTGCTATTTATATGGCTCGTACACCCTCAAGAAGTTCTGGAAGACAGAAACTCCTTAACGAGGAACGGTCCAACATCCCAACCGAGTGGGTGGATCATACCGATGCACCGAGTTCGCAGTAACTAGACGTGGGAATGGGACAGTCAATGTTGCCCCGTAAAAAGACCTTTTTTGGGACCGCTCTGGAGACCGCGGCACTCAAGTCAAACGGGGCTTCCTCTGTGAGTCGCTCGCCCGCTTGTGACGTCGAATCGGCGGCGCACCGCGCCTGGCGTCGTTGCCCGCACAGGTGTCTCCGTCCGGGATGCAGAACCCGCAGGCCGCTTGCGCACAGGACGAAACGTCCTGATTTACGAGCGCGAATCTCGGGGAGGCGCGTCCCGAGCAAGCCCTAATGGTGCTGAGGTCAAGAGGGCCGCTGTCTTCTTGGTTGATTTTTCAATCGCGGATGGACCATCCGCCGCAGCTTCGCCGTTCGGCGAATGTGCCGAGGTGAGTTTCACCGCCTGCAGATTCACGGATCAGCCTACTCGCCCCACTTCTGCTCCGCCCACACCACCGACAACTCAGTGCGTAGCTTCGCCAAGCTGATTCCCTCTGGCTCATCCCCATTGAGAATTCTCTCCACAACATCCGGAGCAAGCGAAGTGAGCCGCAGCATCCGTCCGACGTACGTGCGGTCCACGCCGTTGGCCGCCGCCAAATCCTCGAGGCTCGCGTATTCGCCCGACTCGAGTTGCTCCTGCCAGCGATACGCCTTGGCCAGGGCGGAGACGATCCTCGACTACGGCGGCAACGTGATGCGGCACGGGCCGGTCGACCGGCTCCGCAGCCGGCAACGCTCCCGTGGTGGCGGCACTGCGCCTGTTCGCACGTGTCCGGGATGCCAGGCACTGATCGCGGCAGCCTATACCCTCTGCCCGCACTGCGGGCATAAATTTACGCCCGAGCAGCGGGCCTCGCACGACGCGTCCGCATCCACAGCCGGGATTCTCTCCGGGCAAGTGACCGAAACGGAATACGTGGTCGAGGATGTCACGTACAGCGTGCACCGCAAGCGAGGCGCCGATGAGGATGCACCACGGTCCCTGCGCGTGGACTACCGCGTCGGCTGGCGCACGCGGAAGTCGGAATGGGTCTGATTTGAGCATACCGGCTTTGTTGCCCTGCTGCATGATATCGTTTGCCATCCGGATGACGGTGTGGATAGGAGATACAAACGCCTTTCATTGAGCGTTGACCGCGGGAATCAGTACAAGCAGCAACTCGTCAACCACGGCTTGGCGATGCCAGAGCGGGTTATAAAGTAGGCAGGACTCACAGAGTCGTTCTCAGGCCCACCAATGACGCGCAGAGGCTGTGCCCAGCTAACGGAATTGTAGCTGACCGCGCCTCGTTCATTCACGAATACTGGAAACACTTCTACGCGCGTCGATATGCGGAACAAGGCTACTCCGTTACCCTGGAAGCGCCCAGACGGCAGGGGAGGACCGATATTCTCGCTCGGAGAGCATCCGAAAGCGTGGCGATTGAGATCGAGACCGGGAAGAGCGATGCGGTTCACAATGTGAGGCAAGATCTCCTGCAACGCTACAGCCGTGTCATAGTTGTGGCAACAGACGAGTCCGCCTACCACAAAATCGAGCGTCAATTGGCAAGGGCGAGGCTGATTCTTCCGAGCCGGATCAAGCTGGTACTGCGAGATAACCTGGACGCCTGACTCGATCTTTGGCTTCTTGGTCTCTGGGCTTCCGGATGATCCCCGCGAGCAGCACTCGCTCGCTGGACTGATCACGGCAAAACACTTTGCTGACCGACTTCGACACCCTCGTGTCGGAGCAGGGCAAATCAGCGGATTCTTTAAGTACTGCCAACACGGTCTCCCAATGAAATGGGAGACAAGAATAGAAGAACTCGGAATGCATATGTCTTGCGAATCGAAAAGGAGAAGTCGATTCCGGAAGAAGCAATCCAGGCAAGAATGCGATGGGATTCGCCCATTCTCTCGATCAATCACAAGTGCCAGATTTCGCTGGACCTGCCAGTCTCGAACTGCAGGCCCACGAAGGCTTGCATGGAGGTCTGTTACGCGTCCCAAGGAAGACAGATCTACCGAAACGCAATCATCAAATCGCTTGCCATCAACCGTATGATCTACGAGGACCCGGAGCGAGCAGCACGCAAGATTGTCGCCGAGGCAGCTGGTCGACCCATCCGTCTGGCGGGAAGCGGTGATTTACTGCCGCAGCACAAGATGCTCATCGACTACATCGACGACTTCGGCGGCAGTTGGTGGGGCTTCACGCGGCGGATCGACACGCACAAGGCCCTCCCGGACCTCATGTTTTCAATTGATCAGACGACCCCACCTACCGTCGAGGAATACGTCCGCAACAAGGTGCCGGTCGGCAGACGAGCATACCTGCGTCACCCCCGAGATCCTCCACCGCCACTCGAGGTTGCCGTCGTCTTCCCCGTCCATGGCCCGTGGACGAATTATGTTGGTTTCGTCCCCGGCCATGCCAAGGACTGTCCTGCGGTTCGCGGAAGAATATCAGGATGTTGGCAATGCAAACGGTGCTATTGAGCCTGACGCCGTTGGCACTCCGCTTAGTGCGGACGCACGCCAAAAGCCATGTTGTCAACATGCGGTGATCGGACGTCAACACCGACTGCAGGGTGATATTCGTGTCGGATGCGGGAGATTGTCGGGCAGTCTCAATCGCGGGACCTCGCTTCGGTCGATGTGACCGAAGCAGGTTGCTGAGTCACTGCCGCAGCCTCTCATTCACGGTTTGTTCCGCAATTCGGCCAGTTCGTGTTCACAGATAAACCCAACGCGGTCGGCCTTTTGCATCTGCTTTGCCCACTTGTCTGCGTCTGCTCCACCAGAAGGTCTTTACCGCTCGAATCACCGGTCTGAGGCAGTCTTCGATTTCGTCGGTCATCAGTCCTTCGTCACTGCACTCGACTTGGTAGCTGCCGTCCTTCATCAGTTTAAGTGCAAGCGACTTCGCGTCATCCAGATATCCCAGATCGACCAACTTCCGGAGCCCTTTTCGCGCGTCCGCGTAAGCTTGCCAATCGACATCGAAGTTGTAGTTGATCTCGCGTTCATCAAAGTCGGTCGCACGATCGATCGCCGATGACACGTCGGCAACGAGCAAATCGACGGGCTTTTCGATGCCCAGTTGGTCTTCGAGTTCTCGCGCGACCGTGGCATGGCTCTTGGCCATCTTCATGACTATCTCGATCAATTCTGCCTTGGTCCGTTTCCCAATCGCCATTTCGATGAGCGGGAATCGATTGGCCTTGCCCCGTTTGCGAGGTTTCTTCGTGCCTTTCTTCGTCGTCCTCTTCACCATACCGGCAACCCTTCCTTCATGCGCCGCGTCGCTTTCTTCGCATCGAATTCAGTGGGGTCGAATGGGCCGTTCCATTCGAGGAACTCTTCATGTCGTTCGTGGTCAGAGTCTGTGATGGCTTCGACGAAGTCGGCAAAACCCCACACGCCACCAACGTCTTCCGGTGGACACGCTCGATCACCGTCAATGCACCGAGGGTATCTGATTCCCGGTTCGGCGTCGGTCACTTTTTCGAGGGCAATGGAATGCTGCCAACCGTCGCCGAAGTCATATTCGTAGTCAATCCGCAACTTGGTTCCGTGCTGAGAAACCAAGTCACTGACTCGCACACCGGCGTAGCTGATGGCGCCAAAGTCGTCCCAAGCATGTTCCATGAATCGCGGATCGGTATACCGAGTGTCGCCGATCTCGAACTGGTGCAGGTGCGAATTCGTCCAACCCATCGCCGTTTGAGTCAGCTCATGCAATTTCTCAAGCGTTACGTCCTTCGTCTCAATCCGTCGCCAGATCGAAGGACGTGTGTCTTTGAGAGTGATCTTAAAGCGATAAACGGTGGCCTTGCCCTTCGACCGACCGGTACTGCGCTCCGTGGGATCGACCCGAACCCAGACTTTCTGGGTGGCAGTAATGCGTTTCTTCCACTTGGGAATCACGTCCGGCGAAACGAGTATTTCGATGGATCGAGGTACTCCTGTCCGTCGTCGAATGAGGCTCTTTCTTTCGAGCGTCTTCATCATCTGATTGACGGACGGTGGCGAGACCTTCATCGCTTTGGCGATTTCAGACTCCGCCGGCGGAAAACCAAAGCCTTCGGTGTAGGCATGGATGAACGCGAGATACTGCCCCTGCTTCGGTGTAAAGTCGGCCATAGCATGACTCCTTTCTGTAGCCCGTTGCGGTCTTACCCGATTATCGCCACTACGCTCACCGGGCGCCATTGGCCTTCAAGGCGATCATGACGCTGCCGCAGCCCTCCGCCTTCACCGCCCTCGCCAGGGGATTCGATGGTGAATGCCCTTGTTGCCGACGGCGGTTTGGAGATGCGCCATAAGGCGGCATGACTTACGCATATTGTGGCCGGCGGTTTCGTAGCCCATGACGATTAGTCTAGAGCGAGAGGAGGCTGCGCACCCAACGCTGACGTCGTCGTACCTGAGGGCGCAGCGGCGAGCAGAATTGATGCAAGCAGCGCCAAGATCGCGGAGTGACTTAATGATCGCCCAAAGCTCTCTATTTGCGGGCGGCTCCGGTCGCTCCGGTCTATGGCGTTGCTGGTCCAAGGCGTTGCCCGATCGCATCTGGGTCGCGCCGACAATCCAGTACGGCGACCACATCAACGACCGGACCTGCGACACGATAGTAGATCGCGAATGGAAAACGCTTCGATAGTCTGCGATGCAATCCGTATACGATCTCGTGAATGCCAGCCTCGGATTCCAGTTGCTTCAAATCGCTAAAAAGCGAGTCGATGAAATGGTCGCCAAGTCCTTCTCGTTGGCCGTCATAGAACGCCGCCGCGTCGGCCAAGTCGTCCCGAGCCTCAACCCTGAGTTCGACGTGCATCGAGTCGTTCCTTGACCTCGGCTTTGGCATCGCTCAGTGGCAGCGGTTGGCCGGGCGCGGGGTTCGCCAGTCGATCAACAATAATCTGTTCGTGCCACTCAGGCGAGACGTATTTCGATGGCTGGCTTGACAAGTCGCGCCACAGCAAGTCCATCGCGGTGAGCTTCTCGTCGTGGCTGAGCCCGTTGAGCATTGTTTCCAGATTCATAGTCACCTCCATATGGACAATTGTACCGCTCGCGCGGGAGCCACGCAAACCTCGGCTGCATCGTGAACGGGCAGCGAAAAGTGAAAGCGGCGATCGGCAACCAGGAATTCCCGCCGTGCGCCTGATTCAGACCGACGCCCCGAAACGGTACTGCGCCATGTCGCTCACGTGGGCATGTTATGAGCGCGCAGACGATCCGCGCCAACCTGCCTCGGTCCGACACGCCGACGCAGATTAGCTGTGATTTGAGGCCGCTGCGGGCAAGCGTGGCCGCAAATAGACTGCGTCAGTTGCCAATTGACCGAAGACCCTGATCCGATTATTCGAACCAAGGGCGTTGTCATCGGTCATGGTCTCCTGCCCCGACGCTCCCAGGGCCTGCTCGCGCACGGCGCCCACTTCGTTGCAGCCTTGCCACTCTGCGAAGACTCGATGCTGAATTTGATCTCGACGTGTACAGAGCAGTTGAGATGACGGACGGCAACTCGAGCGACGGTTCCTTGAATTACACTACGGTTCTGGCGCGACATCCGATGTTTGTTTCGATAGAATATCGGGATAAAATCCACTTCATCGAGACGATTTTCGACTCCCTATTATGCGGCAGGCACAGTTGGCGCCATTTACTACTCCAGGAATCGCGAATCGCCGGATTCAACGGCTACTTCGGAGATTTGTGCGAGCCTGGCAGCTGCCTGAGCTGCCGGCCCGAACGCAGGTCGAGTTCAGCGATCGCTTGCACAAATCATTGGGGCGATCAGGCCTCACTCGGTTGCGGCTGATGCAGCCGGGCAGGCCCAACCATGGCGTCATTATCTTCGCGAGAAGATTCCTCCCCTGTTCGGCTTTGAGTCTAATTCAGGCATTTGGAATACGGGGTTTGTCGTGCGGCCCGGTCATAGCTTCCTCCTGGTGACTCTGGACAAGGGACGACACGATTCCAAACATCAATACCAGGACCGGTTCCTAATACTACAGCGCAGGGGTTGGTATTGCTTAAATTGGCTAAATTGGCGAATCTCTTGTCCTGGTCATGTTCCATGAAGGACAAGGAGGATATGGCATGGATGCCCACCAGATTCGTCGATTGAAGCCGGAGTTGACACGTTTCCTGAATCGCTTTGGCGACTGTTTTGCGCGGCGTGACACGCGCGCTCGTTTCCCCGTATACATTCAAGGACAGCTTTCTGAGCTTCCCGCGAAGAGCTGCGAGCCAATGGCCTTGGCGGCTGGCGTCGCGCCGCGAACGTTGCAGGAGTTCTTGGCCCACTACTGTTGGGATGAGAACCGGATGCGAGACAAGCTGCAAGAAATCGTCATTCGCGAACACGGCGGACCGAATTCGATCGGCATTATCGACGAAACCAGCGACGTCAAGAAAGGCGACAAGACGTCGGGCGTGCAGCGACAGTGGTGCGGGACCGTTGGGAAACAAGAGAACTGCATGGTGACGGTGCATTTGGGTTATGCGACCGGCGACTTTCACTGCCTGATTGATGGAGAATTGTTTCTCCCGGAAAGCTGGTCGGACGACCGCGAGCGTTGCCGCGGAGCGGGCATTCCAGACGAGATGGTCTATCGCCCGAAGTGGCAGATCGCACTGGAGTTGTACGATCGGGCGTTGGAGAACGGCGTCTCTTTCGACTGGTTGACCGTTGACGAAGGATACGGCTCCAAACCTCTGTATTTGCAGGGTTTGGGCGAGCGGCGCCAACTCTTCGTCGCAGAGGTCCCCGTGACCTTTTCTTGTTGGACGCGCGCACCGAACGTCACGTCCAGACCGTATCGCAAATCCAATCGAGGACGCAGTCGCAAAGCGCCTCGGCTCACTGCCGACAGTAGGCCGCCCAGTTCGGTGCGAGATCTGCTGGACTACTCGCCTTCGCTGCGCGACCAACCGTGGGTGCGTTACCATGTGAAGGACGGAGAAAAGGGGCCGCTTGTCTGGGAAGCCAAACACACACGCGTCACGATGAAGGATGACCGAGGGCTGCCTGGGATGCGGTTGCACTTGATCGTTGCGCAATGCGTTGGATCACGAGGAAGTCAAGTTCTTCGTCAGCAACGCATCGGCCGACGTCAACGTGGAAACGTTGTTGTTGGTCGCCTTTTCCCGTTGGCGCGTAGAGCGATGCTTCCAAGATCAGAAACAGGAAATCGGACTCGACCAGTGGGAAGGTCGACATTACCTCGGTTTGAAAAGACACTTAATCTTGTCGTGCGTGAGCTACCTGTTCCTGGCTCGCTCCCGAGAACAGCTGCGGGGAAAAAAATCCCGAGATCACCGTCTGCCAACTGCACGCCGCCGTCGGCGCTCTGGTGCAGAGTTGGTGGCTTAACGGACGCGCTTCCACGAAACTCATTGAGCACACGGCCCATATCATCCAGCACTGGCAACAACGCAACGCCAACGCTCGGAAGTTCCACTGCAAGCGAACGCTCAAGAAACTGCGGAAAATCGGCATCAAACTGAAGGACCTCATCCGCTGCAAGTGGACTTAACCCTGCGCTGTAGTATTAGGATTCGATGGATCCTGGGTCTGGCTTGGTATTGCTTCTGGCCATCAGCGATTTTGCCTGGATCGCACTACTGTTTCCTTTATGGGCCATGGTGGTGAGCACGTATGTTTTGGTTGTCAACGTGCGACGTGGGTCGTGAGAAAATGTTGCGGGGGCATTGCGCATTGCCGTAGTTCTATGAATTGCCTCCGCTTTTCTCGCCAGCTACACTTGATCACGGAAGTTCAGTGCTAGTCAAGTCTGCAAAACGGAAAAACCGGAGGACAATCGATTCTGTCGAAAGCTAAAGGTTCAAAGAATTCCAACACAACAAATAAAAAGTCAAAAAGGGAACAGTTCAATAATGGCCAACGAAATCAAAGCGACAACGTTTGAGAACACAAAACTCAATACAGTCAAGCTGGATTGGAAAGAGGTCTATTACACCAACTGTCCGCTCGTCTCGGCGTCAAATGTCGACGAAGGCATCGGCTTGACCAAGAAGGAGTTCAAGAAGATCGGCGTGAACTATCGCTTCCTGCGTTCCACGCCCGAAAACGACTGGTATCCGCACTACATCCACAACATGGACAACCTGATCCGTTTCGGCGGGTTGTTCCCGGCCATCGACGTCCACGCAGACACCCGCCGGACCTGCCTTCTGGGCGTCACGCAGATGCCGGCCGAGGGTGGTGTGATGATGGTGCGTGCCAAGGACGACATCTACCGGATGTCCGATTTGAAAGGCAAGAAGATCGGTCTTTCCAAGAGCATGAACCAGATCAAGGACGACTGGTGGCGCATTCAGGAGCACCAGGGGATCGAGCTCATGCTCCGCATGAACGGCATGACCATGGACGACATCGAGCTCGTCGAGTTCCCCTATGCCGACGACTGGTACAACGATCCGGAAATGTTGAAGTCGTCGGTCATGGAGCTCTCGATCGACCTGTGGCTGAAGCGCGACCACAAGAACGACCTGGCCTTCCGTCCGCTGGAGAGCGCGTTGGAAAAGGGTATCATCGATGCGATGTACACGCAGACCAAGCCGCTCCAGCAGCTTTCCGAGGCGACGGGAAAGTTCGCAGCCATCGAGGACCTCTCCCGCTATCCGGACTGGCGCCTGCAGGCGGCCAACATTCCCGCTGCCGCCACGTGCCCCAAGGTCATGGTCGAGGAGCACCCCGAACTCGCCGTGACCTTCATGAAGGGCATGATCCGGGCCGGTCGCTGGGCCAATGAGAACAAATACGCCGCAGCAGAAATTCTCGACCAGCAGACCTTCTACCGCGACATCGAGCACACCTACCAGGGAATCCGGGACGTGGACCTGGTGCCGAACCTGTCACCTCTGAACCTGGCCTCCGTCAACATCGGCAAGGAGTTCATGTTCAGCCACGGCTACATCAAGAACGACTTCGATGTGAACGAATGGGCCGCACCGGAGATCCTGGAACAGGCCGCCCGCGAATTGCTCGAGGAGGAGTGGACCAAACAAACCAAATCCAAGCTCCCCGAAGCCGCAGATCCCCTCGCCTCCGGAGGCAAGCTCGGTAGCCCTTCAGCTAAAGGCGACTGTGCCAAATTCATGAAACAAGCGCCATCACCGCCGGTCCGGTGATGGGGCAATGAATCAACCGAAAGCCACAACGATGTCTAGCGAAACAAACAAAAGCGGAGACCCAATATCAAGTTCTGCCGCCGATCTCTCCAAAGCGGCACCGCAGATCACGGAGACGACGTTCGAAAATACAAAACTGAGCACCGCTCCATTGGACTGGAAAGAGGTCTGGTACACCAGCTGCGTACTTATGTCCGCCGCTAGTCGGGATAGAACACAGCGAAAAACGCGAACTGTGCAGTGACTGATTCGATCCCGGCCGCTGACCCGACGTGGATTGGTTGGGAAAGGCATAAATCGGAACAACGAACAACCCACGCAAGGCGGCTGGACGAATGTTATGACTGACCACAATACCACGCGGATGCAACGACTCGGTTATCGCAAGCCGGCCGACGTCGCGGAGCCCGATGAACTCGTCCTGGTCGAGTTCGTCTCTGATGGGCGAGTGGCGATCATCACCCTCAATCGGCCGCATGCCGATAACGCGATCACAACGGAACTCGCGGCACAGCTGATCGAGATCCTCGAGACGATCGCGGCTCGCGCCTCCTTGCGCGTCGCCATCCTAACGGGTGCGGGTGACCGAGCCTTCTCGGTCGGCGGCGATCTCTACCAACGCAAGGACATGACGAAGGAACAATGGCTGCGGCAGCGCCAGGTCTTCGATCGCGTGCTCTACACGCTGCGCCAGTTGCGCCGACCGATCATTGCCGCCGTCCACGGGATGGCCTACGGCGGCGGCTGCGAGATGGCCATCAGCACGGACTTTATTATCGCCTCCGACAATGCCGTTTTTGGCCAACCCGAGGCGATGGTGGGCCTGTCGGCCGGCGGCGGCTCACCAGTGCTGCTTCCCCGAGTGCTCCCCCCGGGCAGGGCCATGCAGATGCTCATGACCGGCGATCCGATTACGGCTCAGGAAGCGCACCGGTTGGGCATGGTTAACGAACTCCATCCCAGGGACAAACTCATGGAGGCGGTGCTCCGCATCGCGGATCGGATTGCCGACAACTCACCGACAGCCGTGCAGGCGGTCAAGCGTGCCGTTCAAATGGGACAGGGTGAACCTGTGGAGCAGGCCGTCGCGATCATGATGGATGAGCACTGGCGCTCGGTGGTTCACCCCGACCGTGTCGAGGGCATCCGAGCCTTCACCGAAGACCGGGAGCCGATGTTTCCGGATCCTGACTTTTGAGGGATGAACTGTCGGACTCAACGAATCACCCAGCCAAGAGCAACGAGAGTATGAGCAACGCCTACAAGATGGATACGATCATCAAGGTCGAAGAGAATCTTTGCATTACCTGCGGCAATTGCATCCGCACCTGCCCGGCTGGTTTGATCACGAAGAAGGAATTCCCCCTTCCCATCGAAAACGCGTGGGATCTTTGTATTGACTGTGGCCATTGCGTGGCCGTCTGCCCCACCGGAGCCCTGCATCAACGCGCGATGGGGCCGGAGGATTGCGATCCGATCGATATCCACCTGATTTCCAGATGGGAGGAAGCACGACAGTTTCTGGTCTCAAGGCGTTCGACACGCGTCTACGTCAACAGGCCCGTCGAAAAGGATAAGATTCTGCAGGTGCTGGACGTCGCCCGTTTTGCCCCATGGGGAGGGAACCGGCAAGGCGATCATTTGCACTGGGTAGTCATCAGCGACCCCGCCCAAGTTCATCGTGTGGCTGAAATGTCCATCGAGTGGATGAAGAGTGTCGGCGAATCGAACCCGGCGATGTACAAGGAGGCCAAACTCGAGCTTTTCACTAGCGCGTGGGATGAGGGTGAGGATCAGATTTCCCGAGGGGCACCCTGCTTCATCCAGGCATGGGCCCCCAAGGACGAACGCACCGCGCCCCAAGGCGCGACAATCGCCTTGGCCTATGCGCAATTGACCGCGCATGCTCTCGGCCTCGGCAGCAGTTGGAGCGGCGGCATCAACACCGCCGCGCAGGCATACCCTCCGTTAATTGAACTCCTGGAGTTGCCGGAGGGGACCATCTCTTACGGAACCATTTTGCTCGGATACCCCGCCGAGCCGTTCCTGAAGATTCCTGCGAGGAAGCCCCTCAATGTGACCTGGCACTGAGATCATGGCTTGTCGCCAGTCCGTCTTGAAATCAACGCTTGCTACCAGAACCACACCACAAAGGAGTCCATGATGCAACCGAGCAAATATCCAGGGATCTGCAGAGGCAGTGCGGCCTCTGGCATTTTGCTGGTCGGGCTCGCCTACAGCTATGCCCTCTTCGCAGCACCGAGTTGTTTGGGACAGGAAACAAAAATGGAACTTCCCAAAGAGAAACAGACGACGCTCGGGCTCTATGTCACCGCCGCCCAGGCCTACGAAAAGTGGAAAGCCGCGCCGGGCAGCTTGAAGGTGATCGATGTGAGAACGCCGGAGGAGTATGCGTTTGTCGGCCATGCGGAGATGGCTTGGAACATTCCCGTGGCCTTTGTGACCTACCTGCGAAAAGACGGCAAAACCGAATATGGCCCGAGAATGAACCAGGATTTCGTCGCCGAAGTCAAAGGACTGGTTCAACCGACTGACACCCTCTTGCTAATGTGCCGGTCAGGCGGTCGCTCCGCCATGGCAGTCAACCAGCTTGCGGCAGCCGGATTCAAGAGCGTCTACAACATCACGGACGGCTTCGAAGGAGACAAAGTTGAAGATCCAGGAAGCGTCTTCTTCGGGAAGCGGATGAGAAACGGTTGGAAGAATTCGGTTCCTTGGACCTACGGCATCGACCCTGAAAGGATCATCCTTGAAGAAGGCACCGCGAAAAAATAGCTCACTGAGTTGCGGTCCGGGAAACTCTCTATGTCAGAACAGGATTCCGAATTGTCGCAACATCCCGCGCCCGATCCGGCTGGTCGAACGGTCGGCTGGCTGATCGATCCCGATCGGGGGTCGCTGCTGCCTCTGACCGGGATCTGGGTCCTCGCCTTGGACTGGTTGCTGTTTTCATCGAATCTCGTGACAGCAGGTTTGGCGACACCGATCGTAATAACAATTGGTTTTTGCCTGGGTAGTGGCGGAACGTTGATCCTGCAGAAATTGATCGCTCGGGATCCGTTTTGGAAGGCATTGCTCAAATCGCTCGTTGCCGGCGTCGTCGTGGGGGCTCCCTGGCCGCTGGCGGGGACACTTGTGGGAGGCTGGATCCTTGTGGCCTCTGGAGCCAAACGTTCCCATCGCAAATAAAGTCGCAGTGCTATATTTGCCCGTTTGGTCAACACTGCTCAATTGACGCACTCCGCCACGGCTTTGCGGAAAAACTGTTGCTCCGCTGGTGTTTGTAGCCTTCGCGTTTGTCACGGCGACCGTGTTGTTCTGCAGACGTCTCACCACATTCCCTGGCTGGCAGGAAATGGTCCAAGGGAATGTGCGCCGCCCTAAGTCTGTTTGACGCTAGGTTGTTTTCGGCGCGGCGGATGCATCGTCTTCGGCAGCGAAGAGTAAGAACGAAGTCGCATCGGTCTCGAAGACCTCTGAGGATACGGCACATCGCTACGAGCAGTCGGTTTGACACACTTCCTTCAGATCGGCGACCGGTCAACTCGCTGAAGTTGCATCATCTTCCGCTGTTCGGCGAGCGCCAAGTCGCAGCGGTGATCGCCACCTCTTACAGTTCAAGCAAACGAAAAGTGTAGTCGAATTGATGATGTTGCACCGAATCTGCCTGCCCCCACCCGGTCTAAGGGTCCACCGACCTTCGCCGTGAATGCCTGTACGCGGACATTGAAGGGGAGTCGTAGCCGGTACTGCGTCGAAGGCAAAGCGAAGAGGGAATCATTGTCCGTGCAGACGAACCCGAGACGCACCAATTCGACGATCTGCGCAGACCGATGGTGCAGCATGCCGCAGAGTCTCGTCGCTCACGCGGCCGGACGAATACGGATGATCGGCAGGTGGCGACGGCCATCGTGACCGTCCAGCTCGAAAAGGATCGCATCGCCGGGTTCACCGTTGATCTCGACGTTTGGCTTGGCACACGGCGAGCGGCGGGGCCATCTTCGCCGAGGCTCGATGCGCGGCTGCTCGCTGCCGCGAATGGTACACTTCGTTCGGCGTCCTTCCCTCCAGCGTTTCGTGAGGGCGGTGCTCAACGTACCGTCGCGGTCCATGATCAAATAGCGCTTCCCGTTCAGGAATCCGTCCTCGAAATTGGTCAGTCCGCGAGCTGCTGGTTTCATCCAGGCGGTGTGGGGATGGGTCGTGCAACCGGCGAAGTGGACACGGCGCGGCGCGACATGCATGACGAACAGCAGCATGATCGCCACTTGAGGTTCGGCTGAAAATTTTGACCCGAAGGGAGTCAATTGTGGTCAGCAAAAGGCCGTCGAAGCGACCAGTGTCCTGTTATGAAAAGCACGAGAGGTTGGTGTTGCGACGCAACTCCGCATCCAAACGCCCAACCCTCGGGTAGTCAAACCGCTCGACGACGCAGAACATTGTCACTGTTGCAACGGGCACAGCCCGTGGTTTGTCTGAACGATCCATGGCCTCCGTGCTGCGCTGATCTTAGTCGATGGTCGGCCATCCGTTTTGCCATTGAATCTCGCGGATGCGAAGTTTGGATTTGCCCCGATCCTTGAGATCGTAGGCATGGAAGACCAAGTAATCGGAACCTTCCAAGGTGTAGGCGGCAGGATGACCGGTGGCAGCCCAGTCCTCGCCATCGCCTGCTGAGACCAGCGTGCCGCCGCCCCGGACCAGGCGTTTGCCTTCTCTATCGAGATACGGCCCGCGAATGTCCTCGGACCGCCCCACGATGATCTTGTAGGTGCTGTGTACGCCTCGGCAGCAACGGTCCCAAGATGCGAACAGGTACCACATGCCGTCATGCTTGAATAGGAAAGGAGCCTCGATGGCGCCGCTGTGCATGCTCCTGTTCCGCTCGAGTTGCTCGGGCGAGTAGAGCGATTCGTACTTGAGCTCGGGGTTTGCTGAGTCGCCCGCATCGCGATCATCCACGGCGAAGTCACGACTGCGCGAGGCGAGCGTAAACCACTCCTCGCCAGGACCGGTGACGATGCTGGAAAGGTCCGGGTTCAATTTGACGAGCTTGATACCCCTCCAGAACGAGCCAAAGGTCATCCAGGGCGTGCCATTCTCGTCGATAACGACGTTCGGATCGATGGCGTTCCACATGTCCCGACCAGGAACCGATCGGACGACCACGCCGTGGTCCTGCCACGAGTAGCCGGGGCTATCGGAGTCGAGCGTCTTGTTCGTTGCAACGCCGATGGCCGAAGTGTTCCTGCCAAACGCGGAGACCGAGTAGTAGAGGTAGTAAGTGCCATCATGATGAAAGATGTCGGGCGCCCAAATATCGCCGCCGAAATCGGGAACGACCTCGGCCACCCACTCCGGCGTCTCTTCGAACACCCGCGGCTGGTCCTTCCACGAAACCAAGTCCTTCGACGATTTCACATGGATGCCCCTGCCGGTGGAAAAGAGATAGTACGTATCGCCATCCTTTCCGATGACCGGATCATGACTCGTGACGTCACGATCCTGCGCACCCGCCGTCAGGCAGACGAAGAAGAAAGGGATGAAAGCGAAAGCGTGAAGAAGCTTAATAGAGGACATGGAACTTCCAAAGCAGAAGAGACAGTGAAAAGGATGGGTCGGCCACCGGCGCCTCATCTAGACAGGATGTCTGACTTGAGACGCGGCGCCGCAAGGCAACGATTGACAGAACTCGATTCATCCTAGACGATACGTATACGTACTGTCTAGCGGCGACCACATGACACTGGAGGAATGGTGAAGACGGGGAAGGATATCGCTCGCAATTTGAAGATGGCGTATGCGCTGATGCACCGCCAGACCCAATCCGTTCTGTCAAAGCACAACATAACCGCTGACCAGTATGTGCTGCTGGCCATCCTGCATATCGAAGACGGCGTCACGCAACAAGAACTTACGCGGCGAGCGGCGTCCGATCCGAATACCGTTCGGGCAATGCTCGTGTTGCTGGAAAGAAAGGGGCTCGTAGCCCGCAAAGCCCACGATACCGACCGGCGGGCTCGGCGAGTGCTGGTAACGGCCAAGGGGAGACAGAAGTACAAGCAACTTGCGTCAGCGCTAGCGCCTCTGCAGGAGGCGTTGCGTGCGCCCTTTAGCAATCAAGAGGCAAGTGCGTTCGTAGATGCTCTTCAGCGGTTTTGCGGGGCCATTCGGCAGTGGGAGTCTGACCAAGAGGCCCACGAGAATAAGTAGCTCTTTAACGACAGAGGGACAGGTCATGAACATGCAATCACGCTTGGCAACGTTGCTTATTCTTGGGCTGCTACTGGTGATGAGCCAAGCGGCGTACGCACAACCAGCGGAGAGTAGATCGCCGGAGGCCGGTTCGAAACAAGTAGAGCAGAATGATGCGGCGGTACGCGTCTTTGAGTACGAGCGACCTCTCATCGGGGCCGACATCTCGTGGGCGCCGTCACAGGAGGACCGGGGGACCACCTTCTCGGATCAAGGGGTCGAAAAAGATGTCCTGAAGATCTTGGCGGATCACAGGTTCAACTGGATCCGCCTTCGGCTATTTGTAGACCCGACGGCCGAGAACGGGTATTCCCGGCAAGGCTACTGTGGCTTGGAGCAGACTCTCGCGATGGCCAAACGCGTCGAAGCCGCGGGCATGAAGCTTCTGCTCGATTTCCACTACAGCGACACCTGGGCCGATCCCGGGAAACAGTTCACGCCCGCATCATGGAAAGGGCTCAGTGACGACGAGCTGGCGGATAAGATTTACGAATACACCAACGGTGTCATCAAGCGTTTCGCTGCGGAGGGCGTGACGCCCGAGATGGTCCAGATCGGCAACGAGATCCACAATGGTTTCCTTTGGCCACAGGGGCGCATCAAGGACTCGCCCGATACCTTCGGCGCCCTGCTGCGAGGCGCTAGTGAGGCGGTCCGTGAGGCCGATCCGAACATCAAGATCATGGTGCACCCCGCGCTAGGTGGTGACAACGGCCGGTCGGTCTGGTTCTTCGACTTGGTCCTCAGTCACAATGTGGTGTTCGACGTGATCGGTCAGTCGTACTATCCCGAGCACCACGGGACGCTCGAGCAGTTGAAGAGCAACCTCACGGACCTGGCCAAGCGGTACCGCAAGCCGATTGTCGTCGTCGAATACCAGGAGCACCGCAAGGAGGTCAATGAAATCGTCCGCGACCTGCCCGACAATTTGGGCTGGGGGACCTTCATCTGGGAAGCCACTTCTCCTCGATGGGGAGGGCTGTTCGATCGCGGCGGCGCTACGAACGACAAGATCGAGATCTACCCAGCCTTTTTCGAAAGCGTCGAGTCGGGCCGGTCCCGGGACTCAAAGGCGGACGCGGAGGAAGAATCAACGGCTGAGAGCAAGTTGGGCGACATCAAGGTCGTGAAGGACATCGCCTACCGCGAGGGCGACAGCAACGCGTGGCGGCTAGACCTCGCCATGCCCGCTGCAGAGACCGACGAGTTGCGGCCGGCGCTGGTGATTGTGCATGGCGGTGGCTGGAGGGCGGGCTCGAAGGAAGTCGATGTCTACCAAAAAATGATGACCGACTACGCCAAGAAAGGCTATGTCACGATTAATGTGGAGTATCGACTGACCGGCGAAGCTCCGTTTCCGGCATGTATCGAGGATGTGAAGTGCGCGGTTCGTTGGCTTCGTGCACACGCCGAAGAGTATGGAATCGATCCCGATCGGATTGGCGCTTACGGCCACTCGGCGGGAGCACATCTGGCACTGATGCTCGCCATGGTTCCCAAGTCAGCAGGGCTCGAGGGGGACGGAGGCTGGTCCGACCATTTCAGCCGGGTCAATGTGGCCGCCGCCGGTTCGCCACCGACGGAATTCGGACGCGACGTGCCGATGGCCAAGGCCGAGTGGTGGCCCATCGGATACATCTCTGCGGATCACCCTCCGCTGTTTCTCATTCAGGGCGGTCGAGACAACATCGTTCGGCCTGAACTGACCGAAGACTTCGTCAAGAAGATGAAGGCCGCAGGCGCGGACATCGAGTACCTGAAGATCGAGGGTGACGGGCATGGTGTGGCGTATGCAGAAAGCCTGAACGTAACCGATCCGGCGATCGAGGAGTTCTTCGCCAAGCATCTGCAACCGCCGACACCGCCAGAACAAGCATCTACCAGCTCAGCAGTCGAATCGGAATCGCCTGGGGTCATCATCGAAGAGGGCGGAACCGGCCCCCACCCGGCATTCGTCACCGAGGACCGGACCCTCCCCGGGACGACGATCTACCGCCCCCGTGATCTGTCGGCCTTTGGCGCCGTCCACAAGCTGCCCGTCCTGTTGTGGGGGAACGGCGCCTGCGCCAACACGACGCAAGAACACAAAAACTTTCTCAATGAAATCGCTTCGCATGGGTACGTGGTTCTGGCAATCGGGCTGCTCGACCAGATCGAGAACCGTGATGAGACCTCTCGTCAGATGACCCGATCGAGCCAGCTGCTTACAGCGCTCGACTGGATTCTGGCCGAAAATGGATCGGCCGAAAGCGTCTATTTTGGCAAAGTTAACGTCTCCAAGGTCGCCGCCATGGGGATGTCGTGTGGCGGCCTCCAGGCGATCGAGATCTCCTCCGACCCGAGAATCTCTACCACCATCGTCTGCAACAGCGGTGTGCTCCCGGAGCCTTCGCCGATGGCCGCCATGCCCCCCCTCTCGAAGGATGCGCTCAAGAAGTTTCACGCGCCCGTTCTCTACATCATGGGCGGTCCCTCGGACATCGCTTACAACAACGCCATGGACGACTTTTCTCGCGTGGACCAGGTGCCCATCGTCATGACCAACCTCGATGTGGGCCACGCGGGCACATTCGCCCAGCCTCACGGCGGTAAATTCACCCGTGTCGCGCGTGCTTGGCTCGATTGGCAGCTCAAGGACAAGACAGAAGCATCCGCGTGGTTCCTCGGTGAAGACAGCAAGCTCAATCGCGATCCGGATTGGACGATCGCGACGAAGAATCTCCATCAATGAGACAAGTCTTCAGGCCAGCAATACTTGGCTCGAACGCGGAGAATGACATGAAGAGACCTTATGGCGCGGTATCATGTGCGACGTTGCTACTCTTGATGGTGTTGCCCCTGGACGTGCAAGCACAGCCCCGTCGACGGTTTGAATCTAGGGAGTTGACTCAGGAGGAGAAAGCCCGCCTAGAGCAACTGGGCTCACGCGATATCTGGGTCCACGACCCGTCGACTATCGTCAAGTGCAAAGACACGTACTGGATCTTCTTCACCGGTCGCGGCACGCCTAGCTACAGCTCTACGGACTTAAGGAATTGGAAGCGTGGCCCGTCCGTGATCGACGAGCCACCCGCCTGGCAGTCCGATGTCGTCCCTGGGAATCGCGGCACGCGCTACTGGGCGCCCGATGTCATCTTCCACAAGGACAAATACCTGCTCTTCTTCTCGATCTCTACCTTCGGAGACCAGACATCTGCCATCGGCGTCACCACGAACAAGACGCTCGACCCCGAAGATCCGGAATACGAATGGACCGAGCCACAACGGGTCATCGAGTCGAATCGCTCCAAGGACTACAACGCCATCGACCCCGGCGTGATTGGTGACGAAGACGGAAAACTATGGATGTCGTTTGGCTCCTTCTGGGAGGGGATTCAGTTGATCGAGCTCGATCCCGATACCGGGACACGCATCGCCCCGGACTCACCAGTCGTTAATCTGGCCGACAAGGAATCGATCGAGGCCCCGCACATCTACTTTCACGACGGCTACTACTATCTGTTCTTGAATTGGGGCATTTGTTGCCGTGGCACGCGGAGCACCTACAACATTCGGGTCGGTCGCAGTGAGACGATTACGGGGCCCTACGTCGACAAGCAAGGCGTCGATATGCTCCAAGGCGGTGGTTCGCTCGTGCTTGAAACCGACGGGATCTTCATCGGCCCGGGGCACCCCGGCGTATGGCACGAGCATGACAAGTACTACTTAGGGATGCATTTCTACAACGGCGCGCTCGGCGGAATGTCCCAGTACGCGATACGCCCTCTAACGTGGGACGCAGAGGGATGGCCTACAGTCTTCATGCCTTCAGCAGCCTCGGAGTCCTCCGGTGACACCAAATAGCACCTTGCAAATGGTCTCTCAACAACTTGTCAAACACGTTCTCATGGCAGTCGTCGCTTTGATTGCGTCGGCTCCTGTTGTATCTCAGGCACAACGCTCGGAAACGGATTTCAACCGTGAATGGAAATTCACAGGAGGTATTCAACCCGAGGCGGCCCGGGAATTGAATTACGATGACTCCTCCTGGGAATTGGTGCGGCTGCCGCACGACTGGGCGATTCGCGGACCGTTCGACGAGAGTGCGTCGGGATCCACCGGAAAGCTACCCTGGAAGGGCGTCGGCTGGTATCGGAAGACATTCACCGTCGAGGCCGGCACGGACCGACGAGTGTATCTTGACTTCGACGGCGTGATGGCGTTTCCCAAGGTCTATGTCAACGGGAAACTGGCCGGGAAGTGGGACTACGGCTACATGTCGTTCCGGGTGGACGCTACTCCGCACGTCCGTTTCGGCCAGGAGAACGTCGTCGCCGTGGAGGTGGACACTCGGCGCCATGGTTCCCGCTGGTACCCCGGCGCCGGCATCTATCGCAAAGTGCGCGTGACGGTCACGAATCCGTTGCACATCGCGCACTGGGGAACCTTCGTCACCACGCCATCGGTGAGCGACGGGCGAGCAACGATCCGCGTGCGGTCCACGATCGAAAACCACGGTTCGGCGAATCGCGAACTCGACGTCGAGGTTTCAATCCGTGACCCGGATGGAAATGTGGTCGTGACGGACGAGAAACGCGGGATCGCGCCAGCCAAGGGTACGGTCGAGGTTGACCAGCAAATGTTCGTGGACGGCCCCTCCCGCTGGGACCTGGAGCATCCGCACCTCTACACTGCGGTAACGACCGTCCGTAGCAACGGCGAGATCGTGGATGGTGAGACCGTTTCTTTTGGGATCCGGACCTTTTCTTTCGATCCCGACCGCGGCTTCTTCCTGAACGGCAAACGCGTGCAGCTAAACGGAGTGAACCTGCATCACGACCTGGGGGCCCTCGGGGCCGCATTCAACCGACGCGCGATGGAGCGTCAGCTCCAGATCATGCAAGAGATGGGCGTGAACGCGTTACGGACAAGTCACAATGCCCCCGCCCCCGAGGTCCTAGATTTGTGCGACCGCATGGGGATTTTCGTTTGGGACGAATGCTTCGATAAGTGGAACGCCACGGCCGATAACCTGGGCGGCCCCGAAAACGTGCTTCCCATGGCGGTTAGACAACTCAACAATTTCGTCCGACGAGACCGCAACCATCCTTGTGTGTTCATCTGGTCGGTCGGTAACGAGATCGGCACCTCAGTGGATGAACGCGGCGACGGCATGTCGTTCGGCCGTCTGGCAGGTATGCACAATACCGTTCGGCAACTCGACGACACGCGGCCGGTTGGCATTGGCTGCCACACGCCAAATACAGTGGAATACCCCGTATACGACCCGCTCGACTTGACCGGCTGGAACTACGGGCGGCGCTACGATCGGTACCGGGAAGCCTACCCGAACAACCCGATTCTTTACAGCGAGTCGGCATCGACCGTTTCCACACGGGGCCACTACGCGTTCCCTCTTGCCAACAGCAAGACCGACTACCCGGGCGGGACGGGCCATGTCAGCTCTTACGATCTCAGCGCAACGCCGTGGTCGGATATCCCCGATTTCGAGTTTCAATTGATGGAGGACGACCGCTTCGTTGGGGGCGAGTTTGTCTGGACCGGGTTGGACTACCTCGGCGAGCCAACCCCGAATCGTCGAGATGCTCGGAGTTCCTACTTTGGCATCGTCGACCTTGCCGGGATCCCCAAGGACCGGTACTACCTCTACCGGAGCTACTGGCGACCTGACGCCCAGACCATTCACATCCTCCCGCATTGGAACTGGCCGGACCGAATTGGCAAGAAGACGCCGGTGTTTGTCTACACCAACGGCGACTCCGGAGAGCTCTTCTTGAACGGGAAGTCGCTCGGGCGGCGAACTAAGGGCGTCGTGCCTCCGAGACCGACAGACCTAGCGGCCGCGAAGCCGACTGTGACGAGCTCTGGAGCGAATGCAGACGCCGCGGTGGATGGTGAAAACGACACTGCTTGGCGCCACACCAGCTCTGGTGGAACCGCCTGGATCCAGGTGGACCTGCAAAACGTGCAGCCCGTGGAATATGTTGACCTCACGCTTGGCAATTCAATAGGCGACGTTGGTTATGCGATTCGAGTTTCCCGCGATGGGACGAATTGGAACACGGTAGTCAACGTCGATCCGCGTGCTGGAGGGCGTCGTGCCAGGGGCAGACGGGAAGGCGGTTCACACGCCACCTACGACCTATCCGACCGCAAAGCTCAAGGTCGATTCGTGCGTGTAGAGTTCACGGGCCTGACCGACAATTCCACAGCGAGTGTGAAAGAGTTCAAGGTCTACGCGACTCGCTATGAATCTGAGTACTACGACGTGACCTATCGGTACCGCCTTCGCTGGAACGACGTGATCTACGAGCCGGGCGAATTAAAGGTGGTTGCCTACAAGAACGGAGCCAAGATTGGTGAGAGTGTGATGCGGACAGCAGGCCCTCCGGCCTCCCTCCGCCTTACGCCGGACCGCACCGAATTAGAACCGACGGGCGAGGACTTGTCCTTTATCCTGGTTGAGGCAATTGATGCTGAAGGCAACATCGCGCCGCTGGCCAACGACATGCTCACCTTCAGAGTCTCCGGCGGAGGAGAACTTGTCGCGGTCAACAATGGAGATCAGCTATCGCTCGATCCTTTTCAAGACAACCGCCACCATCTGTTCAATGGCAAGGCGATGCTCATCGTGCGAGCGAAGGAAGGCCAAGTGGGCCCGATCCAGGTGAACGTCAGCTCGGAAGGAATGGAGCCGGCGACGATGTCGATCAAGGTTTCCCACTGAATGAATCCATTGGCTCATAACTCGATTATTGTTGGCCGCAGACTCAGAACCAGATGGCTGCAGGAACGGCAGCACAACGCTCACGAGGTGATTCAAATTTGATTGGATATCCGTTGGGTCGACTGACTCTGCTCGCCGACCACAGACTGGTCGAACGGCCGGTGGGATTCGCCTTCTTTGCCGAAAACATCCAGCGACGGATTCATTCCAATTGCCCATCCTCCAAAAGTGTTTTCTGCCTGCGACGCTCCGAGTTGGCAGGCGGCAAGGGAATTCGCACGGATCGCTAGAGATTGCCCGCCAGCAACGCTCTTATCAACGTCAAAGAACTCGGCCAACGTCCGAATCATGTTACGTGTGAAGGCCCTTTTTTCCGCAAGTACTTCGGAGAGCGTTGATTTGGCAATCTTCGTGCGGCGGTGCAACTCGATTTGCGCAATACCCTTCGCTTCCGTGAGGTGACGCAACATCTCTGCGTCTGACGAAGGACGCCGTATCGCTCTGGAATTGCAGGTGCGCTGGACCAGTCGCTGATACACAATGCGATACAGAATCCCCGGTACTCGGCGGTCAGAGAGCTGTAAACTGTGGAAGTTGCAGCCAACCGAATTACGTTGAACTCTTCCCTGAACGCCTTCCGCAGGAACGACTGAGGTCAATGGCGAATCTCGTTGTATCCCCTCAACCGATGACCCTCTGCACCGATGGTCGCAGCCCTGGATCCGTCGCTCGCTCATCCCAGGTGGATGCAGTGAATGACACCCTCATTTCGTCAGGGAAACAAGAGTTACGCACGGTCAAGGTAGCAATGTCCGTGAGCTGGAGCGTGTCCGAAACCTGGTAGGTCATCGCGGCTTGCCAGCCGATCTTGGGGAAGCCGTTCTCTTTTTGGGCTTCTTCTTGGCGGCCTTTCTTGTCGTTGTCGGCTTCGTCGACTTCCGCGCACGTTGCTTCGTCGCGGATTCCTTTCTCTTTGCAGCCTCCTTGGGACGCGTCTTCTTCTTCGTGGTCTTCCTGGCTGGTTTCTTCTTCGACTTCTGGGATGACTTCCTCTTAACGGCTTTCTTCTTCGTCGCTTGCTTGCGAAGCGTGTTTGTCTTCGTTCGTCGCGGACTCTTCTTGCGCACCGGGTTCGCCGCACCGATTCGCCCGACGTGTCCAGGTCGATGCCGAATACGTCAGACAACTCACCGTCAGCCAACCGCTTTGATTTGCTGCGGGAAGTCGCAGTCGTCACGGCCGCTTCCGCGTCGGACACAATGAGCTCCTCGTGATCGACGCCGCGGAGCCTAAACAGAAGCTCGGGAGTCCGGTCGAGTCGAGCCCCCACTCCGTAGAGGACCGCCGCCACGTGCTTGCACATCACAGCCCAATCGGGGCAATCACAGCTGAGCGAAATCTCCCGGGGCAGCGGAAAGAGGCCCTCCTTTCGCTCCGTGACCACCGCCATCACATGCTCGGACAATTGCTGTGCCATCCGCGTCAGCTCGCCTTTGGCGGTTTCGGAAGGGTGGACGAACTTAGCGCGGAGCGTTGGCGTGAACCGCTGCATTTCGGATTTCCAATTGGCCAACAATGACGCCGGCACGATTAACAGCGAGGGTTTCGTGCTGCGGCTTCTTTTCAATGCCGCCAGCAGGGCCAGCACCTGAACTGTTTTGCCGAGCCCCATGTCGTCGGCCAGACACGCTCCCACGCCAGCGGTTGGTAGAGGTCGCCCGATTCGACCAGCTGTTTGGCAATGTTGCTTTTCTCGCAAGCTCTCTGGACGGGCGAGAGCAACTTGACAAGTGCTTTTCTGTCTTTGGCACCGGCGTACTCACGCAGAGCCTTGCTCAGCGGCTGGTACTGCACACGGGCCCCTGCGGTCAAGCCGGGGGCATAGGTGGCCAGGAATGCGAACGGGTGTTCGGGATCGCGCCGATTCTCGGCCAGATGGAAGCAAACCCTTCCCACTTGATTCCAAAGACTCGCCCGGTCTTTCAGAAACCCGGCCAAGCCGTCGTTGTAACCCGCCGCCTCGCGGCGCGACCAGGCGTCGAGGTCCGCCCAGATGTCGCCGAGAACTCCCGTGTTGAGGTATTCGGCGCCCTGCATGGGCGGTACGTTCAGGAGCATCGCGGCCCGTTCCGCAACACTCGGCGGCGGCACCTCTGCGGCCTCCACGTCCGGCGTGTGGCAAAGATCTGTCAGGTAACGTGCCGCGAAATCCCGCCAGTAGGCGAAAGAGGGATTGGGCAGCCGGTCCCCTCGCTCGGTCGCCAGCGCGAACAGCCCCTCAGCCTGACCGTTTGCGAACCGTTTGGCGATTCTCCTGCCCAATCGCTCATCGGTCGCGGCATCAGCTCGGCCATCGGCCGTTTCTTTCACTCCTGAGGTCGATTCGACGGCAACGATTCGCCCCAACGGCGTAACTGCCAACTGGATGCTCATGGGATCTCCGTCTCCCGAAGGGTCCATTCCTGAGAAAGGACTACTGTCTTTGACTCTGCCACCGCGTGCGAGACACCGAGAACGATCTGCGCAGTGCACAACGTCTCTTCGGCATCGTCATCCCACTACAGGTTCAGTTCCTCAAGCAGGCGCTGCAGAAGGTCGGCCACCTCGACCTGTTCTGCCGCCCTGCGCAGATAGGCAACGTCTGCATCGAGACCGAGGATTTTGAGCACGGCAGTGATGACGTTCCACTGACGTTCGGACACTTCGTCACCCTGACGATAACATTCTAACTTGCTGATGATCGTATCCTCGGCCGACGCAATCGGCACGGAGAAGCTATTGCTGCTGCCGATTTGCCCGATGACCGTGCGCGCGAAAACCGACTCGTCGAACTCTCTTCCGCGGTGGATAAACACATCGACTTTGAAACTCGTGCCAGATGAATGAGGTTGAACCAAGACTTACGACGAACCGCCTCTCGGATGGCAGCGTCGCTCGCGTAAAACGCGTCACCCAGCTCGTTCAGAAGCGAAACGACATCATTCTCGGAGATGTCGGCCACAACATCGACGTCCATCGTGCTTCGCATCGCCCCGTGGTAAGAACTCGCTACACTGCCGCCAATGTAATAGCGTAAGCCCAACCGCTGGAATGCGTTGGCTACAGGCTGGAGAGCCTTCACGACATCATTTTGATCGGTCAATCCTCGGTACCTTCAAGTCGAACGCGGACCGCCGCCGCCAAATTGGCTCCGTAATGCCGTTCGATGAATTTGACGGCAATTTCATTTTCCGTGAATGCCGGATGCCGACGACGAATCGCCGCCTTGGCGCTGCGAATCAGATCGCTGCTCAGTTGAAGCGATTTTTCGACGCGTTGCGAAGGCGCGATTCTGCGAATCAGCTCACGTTGTACTACCTCGGCTTCAGCGGAGGTGTCCGTCGTGTATCGGCTGGAATTCATGACCTGTGCCACAAGCTCACGACAAAAGCGTTGACCCCGTCGGGTCGAAAGCCGGTGACCGCTTGCCTCCGTTGGATCGGGCTTTCGGCAAACAGGGCAGCCAGTTCGCTTGCAAGAAGAAGGAAAACACCCAGCAAAACAACAGATCTGTCAGCTCTGCCGCTCCGCTACCTGTTACGACGCCCTGAGCCGTCGAGCAACCCCAAGTTTACGCAGTCAAACGCGTTTTCGTCGATGGGTTGTATCTCGGATCGTGGCGGCAAGTGATACACAATTTGACGCAGAATTTCTGGTACTCGGTGCTAAGAGCTGTAGAATATCGAAGTTGCAGCCAACGGAACGGCACATGGCTTCTCTCGATAATTCCCGCAACGGGAATGACTTAGCTCATAAGCGAACCTTGGTCGCCACCCCTGGTCTGCCGACCTTCGGAACCGAGGGTTGCAGGTTCGAATCCTGCCGGGCGTACCTTGGAAAGAGCAGAAACCTCGGGAAACACAGCTTTTCCCAGGGCTCTACTCCCGCTTTTCGAATGATCCGCAGTAGATGCGTTCGCAGGTTCACGTTTTGCGATCGGTACCGCGTGATGCAATAGATTGCTTTCTCGGGAGCTTGATCGAATGCTTCGGCCAAAGCTATCTCTACCTCGGGGAATAGCGGAATGATCCGATAGGCTTTGCCCTGCTTCCGCGTTTTGAGGCTCGTCACAGTCAGGCGTTTGGGCCTAGTTGACGCAGGGAAGGCCCTGCTTGATCATCTCGGCGATTTCCGTTTGTGACTCAGGACGACGGTCCTGTGTCATTTACCGCCATGCAGCTCCCGCACCCTGACGGTTCGTCCTTTCGCACGAACGTTTGAATTCGCGAGCGGTTTGGCGTCATCATTCTGATTACGCTTTTTGCGGGCTCGAATTTGCGGTCGGTGGATTCACCGCTGCGAATTGCGAGAATCCCTTCCTGAGGGCGGTCGATGCATCCGACAGCACGCAACGAATCGCGTTCGTGCTGGAGGTTGGAAACACCTCAGCAACTTAAACGCGATCTGAGTGCTTTCTGCACTGCTTACTTGGTTTCGCGGGTTCGATCCCAAATCGGATCGTTCTGCATGGCTACGAAAATCAAAACCCGCGGTCACGTTGGTTTGTGGCCGAGGGTTTTTTCGTTCTGGTCAACAAGTCGTCCTCCGGATGCGTTTAGCTGCAGACGAGCCATGTGCTGCAATCATTTGACAATGGCAATGATTGCAAATTACAATAGTTGTTTGATTCAATAAGCATGAGAATGCGGAGGTGACAATGCTCACGCTACCGGAGGCCAAAATCGCGAAGGAAGATCAATCGGTTCACTCCAGTACTGGTTACTGGGTGACGCGTCTGGCCAGAGCGATGGAGTGCGACTTTGAGAATCGGCTGAACGTCCATGGCGTATCACGCGCCGCCTGCGCGATTCTGAGCGCGATCACCAATGACAGGAAAACCTGCCGCGACAAACTGCTGAGGTCCTAATCACCGAAGCGATTTCCGCGGTTTATGAGTTCGCGGAGGTTGGACCACACGCCCGCACGAAATCGGTTCACCCAACGGTCGTCCCCTGCGAGTGTCCCAGCGCCGGAGTGTGAGTGGAAGAAACGCATTCCATCCGCTGAATCGTTCGGCAATCGCAGTACGTCCGCCTGGAGATCCTTGAGTGCTGGGGGACCGTGGCATTTGCGACCGCCCGTCTTCTCACGCCCCGCTCGTCGGGGCGCTGGCCGTCAGCAAATAGTCGCCCCCATAACTGAAAACGGCTACCGTCTCCGACTCCGTCTTTGGCAGCGTGAAGGTTGTCACCAGTCTGCCGGTCTCTCCGTCCCAAGTTTGCAGGCGGATGCAACTGTTTGGTTTTTTGTTGGCGATGATCAAACGACCATCGGAACGCGCCGTGAACCCTGGCACGACACGTCGTCGTGGTCGTGAGGCTGGCCATTTTTCGTCGTCAGCCATCAAAAAAGGAACCAAAGTTCGGTCGAATTCTCCACCGGGCAATCTCCAGGTCCGTATTCGACTCGCATCGCCGACAATCACCTGGCGTCCACTGGTCGGCATGCTGGCCTCAAACACGCCGCCGTCAGTCGGCAGCGGCGGGGTGACGGCGAGACCTGATTTCAGGTCGAAGACACGAACATACAGCCGGTGTCACTGCCACTCTTCTATGTATGTTGACCGAGCACGAGTGGGCTGTCGGCGTCGACTTGTTCGCGTCAGAGGGACTCTCTGTCTTCCAATTGCTCCCAACGCGAATAGGCGGTTGCGAGATCTTTTTCCAGCGAGTTGAGCCGCGATTGTTCGGAGGCGATTTCTTCGCTTGGCTGACGGTAGAATGTGGGGTCTGCCATCGATGTGTGCAATTGCGCGATATCGGCTTCCAGCTGCTCGATCGTCGCTGGCAAGCCATCCAATTCGCGCCGCTCCTTGTACGATAAACGACGATTTTGATGAGCCGGACGCGACCGGACTGACGTCGATTTCGTCGGTTGCGTCGATGGTGCCTGGGTTTTGACCGTCTGTGTGGATCGCTGACGTAACAAGTCGTCGTATCCGCCGATAAATTCTTGGACTGTATCGCCGGCGAAAACAATCGTGCTCGTCACCACGTTGTCTAGAAACGCTCTGTCGTGACTGACCAGCAAGAGAGTGCCCGCATAGTCCACCAATCGTTCCTCCAACAATTCGAGCGTTTCGGTATCCAGGTCGTTCGTCGGTTCATCCAGCACGATCATGTTGGCAGGCTTGGCGAACAGTCGCGCGAGCAGGATCCGATTCCGCTCCCCGCCCGAGAGGAATCGGACTTGCGTGCGAGCCCGCTCGGGCGTGAATAGAAAATCCTGCAAGTAGCCGATCACGTGAATCGCTTTCCCGCCGACCTGGATCGAGTCACTACCGTCTCCCACGTTCTCTTGAACCGTCTTTTCATCGTCGAGCTGCTCGCGCAGTTGATCAAAGTAGGCAACCTGCAGATTGGTACCCAATCGCACTTGGCCCTGGTCGGGGGTTAGTTGTCCCAAGAGAATACGCAGCAGAGTCGTTTTGCCGGCACCGTTCGGCCCGATGACACCGACCTTGTCGCCGCGCATGATGGTCGTCGAGAACTCGCGAACGATGGTCCGATCGTCAAAGGCAAAGGACACGTCTTTCGCTTCGATGACGAGCGCGCCGCTGCGCTCGCCTCGGTCGATGCGCAGACTGACTTTTCCGGGAGCATCCTGTCTCTCTCTGCGTGCCTGTCGCATCCGCTGCAGGGCTCGGACTCGGCCCTCATTCCGCGTGCGTCGCGCCTTGATCCCCTGCCGAATCCAGGCCTCCTCTTGGGCAAGTCGCTTGTCAAACAGCGCATCCTGCTTCTGTTGCGCGTTGACAGCGGCTGCCTTTCGCTGCAGAAAGGTGCCGTAGTCGCACGACCAATCAAAGAGCCGACCGCTGTCAATTTCCAGAATCCGAGTGGCCATCTTGCGAAGGAAGACCCGGTCGTGCGTCACAAAGACCAATGTGGTCTGCCAGCGCAGCAGGAAATTTTCTAGCCAGGATATGGCATCGATATCCAGGTGGTTCGTCGGCTCATCCAGCAGCAGAATATCGGGTTCGGACACAAGCGTTTGTGCCAGCAGCACGCGTCGTTTCATACCGGACGAAAGCAGCTCGAACTGCGCTTCAGCGTCCAGATCCATTCGCGAGAGAATCTGCTTGACCTGCTGTCCAGAACGCCAATCCGATTCGTATTCGTCGGCCGCGGCATCCGCTCGGGCATGCCAGCCTTGGGCAACAACATCGCGGACTCGACCGCTGAGCCGGCGCGGCACGTCTTGCGCAGCAGCGATACACTCACGCCCGGCGCGACTTGAAGCTCACCACTGTCCGGTTGCTCCTCTCCGCACAGGATGCGCAGAAACGTGGTCTTGCCGGCTCCGTTGCGACCCAGCAGCCCGATCCGCTGGCCTCGCTCGATCTGACAACTGACGCTGTCCAGTAGAGGCGGACCACGAAATCCAATGGAAACGTCTTGTATACTGATCAGCGCCATGGAATCGGAAAGGGGCCGTTGCGCTGCGGCTGGAGGAGACCCGCAGTCTGGGATGAAAATCAAGTCGAATGGGATTCAAATGTGTAGCTGCGTTCGCCAAAACGCGGACGAAAATGCCAAATCCCCACGATCCGGCGATCGCACCTACGGGCCATCCCGGTCTTGAAACCGGTTCTGGTTATTGAACCGTATGGATCGGCGAGTCGGCAAGGTCCCTTCATGCCCTGACATCGGCTGGCTCTCCAAGACGATAGCTTGTGCTTCGACCACCGCCTGCATTCTGTACCAGGATCCCACGCTCAAGCAATTCACGAATGTCACGGAGAGCAGTATCGGAAGAGCACTTCGCCAGCTTTGCGTACTTTGCATTCGTGAGATGACCCTTCCATCCATCGAACATGCGGTTGAGCACCAGGCGTTGCAGTGCCACCAGAATCTCCGCCTTGGGACGAGTGATGCCCTTCTGAAGCAGGAATTGCTCCCGACTGAGTGACAGGAGCGTTGTCGACGCAACCTCAGCCTGGAACATCTGCTGGACCGAATCAATGAGACGGTGCTCTGCGTGATCCAACATGGCAAAGTCTCAAAGTCTCGGCGGCTACCCTACGTCTGAATCGCTGGATTGCGCAAAAAAATGCATTGATGCGGGATCGTCGTCAGGATAAGTTAAATGCGTGGTTTACCGTGTGCACACGCCGTCATCGGGGCATGCACGTCGTTGAAGGCACAGCCAAAAACGCCGGCAGACGCAAGAGGCCTGCGTACCGCTGAGAGTCAGACCCCGAACAGCAAAGCGACAGGAAGAGATGCGGCCGACAATTCGCGATATTGCCAAGCGTGCAGGTGTGTCTCACACCACCGTATCGCGGGCTCTGAATGACCATCCCAGGATCAGCCGCACGAAGAAGGACGAGATCAAGCGTCTTGCCCAGGCCATGGATTACGTGCCCAATTTGATGGCCAGAGGACTCAATATTCAAAGATCGGAGACCCTTGGTGTTGTCGTCAGTTTTCTCGGCGACCCGTTTGCTACGGAGATCCTGCGGGGCATCGAGAATGTCGCCAATGAAGAGAAGTCGGTGTTGATTTTTGGCGATTCCAGGGAGCGCCGCGAAAGAGAGCGGACGTATATCCGCACATTCATCGGCCGCAGGGTCGATGGGCTGATCATCTACCCACCTGCCAACAACGATTTCGAAGAGAGCGTTCGACTGCTGCAGGATCAGCAGATCCCTTTTGTTCTGGTTGACAAATATGCCGACACGATAGCGACCGATTACGTCGTGTGTGATGACGCGCACGGCGCCTATCTGGCTACGAGCCACCTCCTTCGTGAAGGCCATACGCATATTGGCCACATAACCGGCCCAGATTGCTCGTCGTTTTCCAATCGCATCCGTGGTTACCGAGAGGCACTAAGAGAGGCCCACGTAAGGTTTCGGAAGCGATACATACAGCCAATCACGCAACCGGTGAATGGGGAGGCGATCGATGTGTACGACGCGACCTTGAGCTTGCTCGGCCGCTGCCCTTCCATTACCGCGCTATGTGTAGCAACTGACGCCATGCTCCCCAGTCTGTTCCGGGCAGTTCGTTCTATCGGCGTTACTGTTCCCCAGGACCTTTCGCTGGTCGGATTCGGTGACATTCAGACCTTTTCACTGATGGACTTGCCCATCACGACGGTTGCTTACCCCAAGTTTGACGTTGGCCAGACGGCCGCTCGCATTCTATTTGATAAGATCAACAAGAGAGTATCGATGAACGTACGCCAGCAGATGAAGCTAAGGCCTGAACTGATCGTTCGCGATTCGACGAGATCCGTGTAGAGGCAACGATGTGGTATCCGGGTCGATCAATCAGGCAATGACGCCGCATCGCTCTGGCAACATCTCTGCATCAGGGGCTTGCAAATGGCACGACGAGAACTAATTCAACGACTGATTGCCGGTGAATCCGTGGGGCGTTGTGGGTTCTGGCTGGGCAATCCCCACTCTGACACGTGGCCGATCCTGCATCAGTACTTCGGCACTGCAACCGAAGAGGAACTCCGCCAGAAGCTAAACGATGACTGTCGCTGGATCTGCCCGCAGTTCTACGACAACGCGTATCAAGATCCTCAGGGGCGGGAGCTGTTCGATGCCAGCCTGGATCGTCAAAAGCACGCGGAACACCCTCTCGCATCGTGCGAGGACCCTGCTGAATTGGACGATTTTCCCTGGCCGGATCCGGCGTACCTGGAATTCGATCAGTGCGTGAATGATCTGGAGACAGCTGGCGATGTCTACCGTATGAGCGGCTTCTGGACCTGTTTTTATCACAACATCATGGACTTGCTTGGCACGGAGGAATACTTGGTCAAGATGTATACGCACCCGGAAGTCGTGGAGGCTGTGACTGACCGTGTATGCCGCTTCTACTACGATGCGAACGAACGGTTCTTCGCTGTTGCCGGGGATCGGGTTGATGCCTTCTTCTTCGGCAACGACTTCGGGACACAGTTGAGCTTGATTTGTGGTCCAAACCAATTTCGTCAATTCATCATGCCATGGTTGAAGCGTTTCACAGACCAGGGCCTTCAGCATGGTTACCAGGTAATCCTTCACTCTTGCGGCGCAGTGCACGACGTGATCGAGGATCTGATTTCTGCGGGCGTTCAGTGTCTGCACCCATTACAGGCCAAGGCTGCCGATATGGATGCGGAAACCCTCGCGCGCGACTTCAAGGGTCGGATTGCATTCATGGGCGGAATCGATACGCAAGATCTTCTAACCAATGGCACTCCGAGCGAAGTGAAGGCGGACGTGGTGCGTGTTCGCGGGCTGCTGGAGCCTAGTCTGATTGTCAGTCCCAGTCACGAGGCGATCCTACCGAATGTGCCACCGGAGAACGTAGAGGCGTTGGCCGAGGCGGTAAGATCATGAGACATCGCGATCGCATAGGCTTCCGTTTCCCGACCATCATTGCCTGGCACTGCGATGCTGCGACAGACGCACCGCGATTGGTCTTTCGAGAGTTTGCACGACTATGAATTCCAGACAACGCTTCTTGGCTGCACTGGACGATGGTCTGCCTGATCGACTGCCGGTCACTACGCACCATCTGATGCCCTACTTCCTCAACCGCACGATGAATGGAATGAGCAACGAGGGGTTTTTTGCGGCATTCGACATCGATCCGATCGTCTGGACGGTTCCGCATATGGCGGACGTCCGACGCGGGGATTACCTTGCCCCCGACCAGGAAGAACCGGGCTTCTTGGCGAGCCAGCGAATCGAGAGTGATACATGGAGGATCCGCCAAAAGAAGATTCCTTACGACCAATACGACACCACACGATACTTCTTCGATACTCCCAAAGGCACACTCACCATGGTGCTGCAATCCAACGATCAGACCAGCTGGGTTGGCGAGCACTTAATCAAGGACAAGAGTGATATCAATCTGATCGGAGAATTTGCGACGCGTCCAATCAGCGATGTCGAGGCGGTTAACGCCGTCGCAGCAGAGTGGTCTGAACGAGGTCTAGTTCGTGGGCACATTGCCTGCTTCGACATCTTCGGTCAACCGGGGTGCTGGCAGGATGCCTGCTGTTTGGTTGGAACGGAGCGGCTGATTTTGGCAGCTTTCGATGATCCTGCCTGGGTACATGCCCTGCTGGCGATCCTCAAGGAACGTAAGCTGGCCTTCATTCGCTCCCTGAACGGCGCCCGCTACGACCTTCTCGAACTCGGCGGCGGCGATGCCTCGACAACGGTTATTTCCCCGCAACTGTTTCGGGAATACGTGGCGCCTTATGACGCGGAGTTGATCGAAGCGGCCCACGAAGCGGGGCAACGGATTGTTTATCACACATGCGGCGGCATGATGCCCATCCTGGAGGATATTGCTGCCATGAAGCCCGATGCCATGGAGACCTTCACGCCCGCCGAAATGGGCGGCGATGTGGACCTTGCGGAGGCCAAGCGGCGCATCGGAGACAAGGTGTGCATGATTGGCGGATTCGATCAATTCCACTTCTTCAAAGACTGTACCCCCGAAGACACGAAGAACGAAGTGCGACGTTGCTTTGCAGCGGCAGGTGCAGACGGGCGTTTTGTTCTGAGCCCTTCTGATCACTTCTTTGACGCCGACGTCGAGTTGATCCGTGCCTTCGCCGACGCCGCCAGGGAATGTACCTACGAATAACGTATGCGTTCACAGCGAAAGGGTCTGGCTCAATTTTTCGGCGGGATACGCGCGGAAAAATGTACTGAGTCGATCGCCGAAAATTTGTGCCTGACCCTTTTGAAGCGGGGCCGCCTGTCAATTCGCGTGAACGGTTACCGAATAACTCACAGTGAAGGCGAGTATGTATTTTCGTCGTTGCGCCGCGAATGTGTCTCCAGAAAGCAACGGGATGCTGGCAAATCCCAGTCTCCCGTTGGTCGCCTGGCGACATTGGCGGCGCAACCATCGATAGGATGAAGTAACGTTCCGGCTGGAGAGCTTGAGAGAATGCAGTTCATTACGTTCGTTGTAGCATGCGGGGTCACGTTCGGGGCAGCAGGCGTTCCGCAGCTTAGTGAGATGCGCACCGAGTGGCTTGAAGTTGCAGAGTTGGCACAAATGCCGACCGTGCACAATTTTCATGAGATGGCGGCATGCACACCCGACATCATCGGTGTCCACTACAACCCCGGCGATCAGCTCTATGATGTGCCCAGCGGGCCGCGTTGGTCCCGCTACCGGTCGCTGCCCCGAGTCAAACTGAGCATCAACGGGAAGCCGATTGACTGCGAGGAGTGCTGCTGGACACCGTACGAAGCACTTCGCCGGACGTCCGTCGACGGTCTTGAAGTCGAATCGGCTGTCCGTTTGCCATTCGAGGCGCCCGGTGTGCTACACGAAGTGCGTTTCACCAATCGACTTGAGCGATCTCAGGCGATTGCACTTGAGATGCTCGTGCCCGGTGAGCACCTAGGAAATGCCGAAAATGCCACGACAAGCGGACGCTCGGAGCGGTTCAAGATCGACTACGCCTTCGCGTTTGTCGACCGACCGGCTACTTCGCAGTCTATTCCAGGCGAGCGTGCTACGACTTCTGCTGCTTGGAATCTGAACGTCGCTGCGGGAGAAACGGCGGTGCTGAGGTTCGTGATGGCCGTTGGTGAGAAGCACGCTGAGGAAGATCTCTCTGGAACGAGCCAGCGCGCACAGCGGTTGGCCACAGATTTTCAGCATCTTTGGGGTGAAGCCCGAGAGCAATGGGAACAGAGGTGGCAAGATGCGTTCACGCCCAACAATAGCCACTTCTCCGGGCACTTGCCGGTGTTGGAGACCGAGGATCGGGCGATCAGGAATATTTACTACCGCAGTGCGCTGACACTGCTAGTGCTTCATCGCACGAACCTGGCTCGAAGCGACCGTGCCTTCATCACGAGCGGGGAACGGGCCAAAGGCATCGTCTTCTTTTGGGATACGTCGATGTGGTCGACCGTTTTCGCGCTGCTTGAGCCGAAAGGCATGAAGGAGCAGTTGAGGTTGATCTTAGGCTGCAATCCCCACAGTGGCTGCGCTATCAGCCTTGATGATGGGCGCCAGGCACTAGGGTGGTACGGAGCGAACGACTCGACAATGTTCAAGCTGGCGATCGACTACTTGGCGGTCACCGGCGATACGGACTTTCTCGAAGAGCGAATCAATGAAATGACTGTCCTTGAATTGCTCGAGCAACTAGCAACGAACTGGAGGGGGTTGCAGCGAGACAAATCCGTGATGCTCGCCGACTACGGGGAGAATCTCAATCTACTTGAGTGTGCTCCCGCGTACGTGCACCGGGTACCTTCTTTCAATGCGGCCAATGTGTGGATGATGCGGACGGTCGCGAATCTACTCGAAACTCGCGGCGGCAAGCTGCGGGCGGCTGAGCTGCGGCAAGCAGCGGACGCGGTAGCCGAAGAAGTACTACGGCTTTACAAGCCTGGTGATGGCGTGTGGCACGCCTTGCACCGCGACGGAAAGCGTGTCGAGTTGCGCCATTGCTTCGATTTCGCAACGATCGGTCGCTACATGGCCGACGACTTGCCTGCGCAAGTTCGGGCCGAGATGGTTGAATTCGTCCAACGCGAGCTGCTCACCGACACGTGGATGAGGGCGATGTCACCGCAGGATCAGGCGGCCGCCATCTCCGATCGTCCCGACCACGGCCCGCTTGGTGCTTTCGACGCGTGGCCAGCGATGACTGCCGAGACGATGTGGCTACTGGGGGCAAGACAGCCAGCGATCGAGTTTTTGCGGAGTACCAACGAGGTGCTCGACGAAGGCGTCTACGCGCAAGCTCGTGAGTTCTACGGGCCCAAGCGATATGAAAGCGACGCTCCGGTGCGAATTGCGATGCGCGAAGTTTGTCTGCGGGAATGCAGCGGCGGAGGCGCATTCGCCGAAACGATTGTTCGAGTGCTTTTTGGCTTCACGCCCGAACCGGTCAACCGATTGCGATGGCTGGACAAAGACGTCAGCCGCGGCGTCACGGGCACGCTGCGAAATGTGCGCTGGCAAGGTCAACTTATCGACCTCTGCCTCGACGAGAACGGACTATTGCCTCGAACGAGCGACGCGGCCAAGACGGTTGCTCCTGGGGGAGACTGAGAAATGCTCACGAAATTAAGCGTTACAAACCTGCTATGCCGAACGACATGGATTCTGCCTTTGGCCATTTGTAGCTGCTTTTGCGGCGCTGCTGTGACGGAGGAAGAGGTACCCAAGCTCACTCCAGAACAACTTGCCATGCCACGGCATGCCATCGCTTTTCCAGACGGCGGGAACTTGCTTTGGATATTCAACGGCCAATGGCCACCTTCGTTCGTGGCACCTACGCGATCGAGGCCGGTTTTGTCGATCGCCGCGTCGCTCGGCGCCTCGTGGTTTCCGGTCGCCTTCTCCCACACAGGGTCGACATTCTGCCCGACTTGGGTAATGATGCGACCGCTTCTCACAACACAAGATGGCGTCGAAGACATGCCTTCACCCGCTCCCACATGGCTTCGGAGAGGACGTGCGCCGTGTCCGGCTCGATGAAGTACGTGAAGTTCTCCGCCGCGCCGGCCTCCGCGTACGCCGAGGCGATTCGCTCGAGCCCGCGACGGGCCGACTCGATCGGGCTGCCGCTGTCTTTCTCACCGAGGTTCAGATGAAGCGCTCGGGGCGCGATCAGCGCGGCAATCTCGGGCGTGTCGCCGTATTCGTGCCAGCCGGGGACGAAATTGGGGAAGCAGTGCAGAAGGTGCTCCTGCTCGATCGCTTCATAAGTTGGGAGGCAGCAGTTGCCAACGACACACTTCAAACGCGGTTCGAGCGGGCCAACGAGCCAGCAGTGCGTGGAGCCCATCGAATGGCCATAGCAGCCGATGCGGTCGGCCTTCACCTCAGGGCGACTGCAAAGAACGTCGATCGCGCGGCGCATTTCGAGAACGTTGATCCAGGCCATCGAGTGTCCGCGGACGATCTGCCGGAGGAACTCGAATCGTTCGTAATTCCCGCCCTTCAGCTTGCCGGTCGGATCCTGTCGCTCCTCGAAGCAGAGTGCGTCGGGGCACAAGACAACATATCCCTCGCGGGCGAGGGCGGCGCCCGTGTGATGCATGGGGTTTCCCGCAAGACCGGCCGGTTCCGACTTGCCGAGATGGTACTCGCCGTTGTGTTGATGCCAAATGGCGACAGCCGGGGCGGGCTGTTCGGCTGTCACATCGTCAGGCACAAGCAGCAGGGCCGGAATTCGTCCCTCGGCCGGCGAGTCGTAGGTGATTGACTCAATGCGGTATCCGTCTTTCTGCAGCGTTTCTCGCAACTTGACGTCCAGCGGTCCCGTCTCGGGAAAGGGACCGCCGAGGCAGGCTTGATAGTGTTTTCGTTTTAGCAGCACAGCGGGCGTAAGCATCGTCCCGGTATCCTGTGGTGTTTCACGCGCTGTCGATTCGCCCGACGCGCTGCCCATCGCGAGCGCCCCGAGTCCGACGGCGAGTTGCGATTGGAGAAACCCGCGGCGGTCAGGCTGCTTTTCGGACGAGGGGTGATCTTTCATGGCCGGCTCCCGTTCACATTTGGTGGATCACTCGTAACCCAGCAGTTGCCTATGATCTCGGTTCTGAGCCAGGGATTCAATGACGCCCGCAATTCGCGACGCGGGAATAGGTGACCTGATGGGTAGGCTATCAATACATCGAGTTTCGTGCGGTCGATCGACCACTCACCGACGCGGAGTTGGCTTTTGCGGAAAAGCAATCGACGAGATTTGAAATCCCAGCGAGTACATGGAGGATCTGGTCGAAGTCCGCGGCCGGCTGGTCGCAGCTGATTTGCGAGCGTTGTATGTCCTCTGGCTCTGTGCTGCCTTCGACGATCAATCCGTCAAGCTGGATGTCGCCGAGCCACCGGTGCCGGGTGGACTGCGTGGACGCCTTTGGCCCATTCCTGGAATTCTTCGGCTTCGATCCCCTCATTCTTGCGGCAGCCTCGGAAAGATCACCGAGTGGTCCGCAACGCCTGTCTCCAGAAGAACAGTGCCGCGACTGGGTGCACAGCTTATTTGTCGAGTTCCGCAAGCCGAGGGACATCCCTATTCCCGCTTAGATCGGTACGGTGATCTGGCTGTCACGACTCGCGCTCTATTTGTAGCGGGAGACATTCGGCAGACGTGCCGTTCCGTTAGCCGGCGAAGATCCCCAGCCCTTGGATCACGTCGTCCCCGTCGATGCTTTCGCGGAAGATGAGTTGTTCGAGTTGAAGACTGTATTCGTGAACCGCGGAAACCGGCTCGCCGGCAATCGCGCCCGCTGACTCGTAAACGGCTCCCACGGCGACCGTACCGGGAAGCGTTCCAGCCGCTAGGGTATAGGTTCGTTCCAACTCGCCAATGACCACCACCGAGTCGTTTCCCGAAAAGCCCCAGCCGCCATCGGGGGCGAAGGCGTCCCACACACCCATCTTCAGCCGCCATCCTTCGTGGATCTGCAGCAGGATCACGGCGGCCATGGAAGGATCGGGATATGTCGGGAACGCTGTGGAGGGACTCAGGCCGAATGTCGACTGAATGAAGTCGGCTGCCAAGTTGATACAGAGGAACTCCTGATTGATATCCTGTTTGCCCAGCCGCACGGTCACCGCGGCATCCAGCAAACCATATTCGGACGGCAGCAAGGGGGACAGAAGCCAATTTCGCAAAGGGTGGCAAGATGTCGCGCGGGCTCGCCAAGTGGACGGCCTTCCGATTCAGTTCCAACTGCCGCCGATCCAAACAGCGATGGATCTCCTCTAATCCCTTCTTCAACGAGCGGCATTTCTCGGCCTTCAAATCGCAACTGCGGCAGAGAAATCGGACGACCGTCCGTAAGGGTGACTTGAAAACTGGCCGAGTTTCCGTACATGATGTAGCCAGTGTTGCGCCTCCTTCCCTTCTGGATTTACGATCCGAAGGTACTCACGATGGAGCGCAATATTTTTTCTTTCCAGGCAAACCCAATCTGCCCAGATTCCGGCATTTTCAACAGCCCAGGGCAGGGGCGATATCCTCGGCAACATTGCGGCAGGCCGGCCCAGGCTCATCAAGCGAATATGAACTCGGATTAACCACTCAGAACGTGTTTTGAAATCCCTGAGCCGTACGCGCTAGCGTCGGGCATTTCGCGTTCGAACTGGCCCGCGGCTAGCGCCTGCGGCTCACGTATTCCGCCATGCTCATTTTCAAAACACGTTCTAAGGAAACAAACCATGGCACATTCCACTCGACAACTCTCACTCCTTGTTCTGGCCATCACCCTTATCTGTGGCAACTCTTCCCGTCTCCTGGCAGACCACCACGAAGAACCCATCATTGAAGTACGCGTTTACAAAGTGGCTGAGGGGAAGATGGATGAATGGGAGCGGTTCTTTCACGACAAACTGGTCGAGCCGCAGGAAAAGGCCGGAATCAAGATCCTCAGTGCCTACCGGACTGTGGAAGACGAGAACCTGTTTGTATGGAGCCGCCAGTTTTCCAGTAAGGCCAACATGCCGAAAGAGCGGGCTGCCTTCTATCAAAGTGACCAATGGACGAAAGTCCTGCAACCAGAACTGAAACAAAAGGGACTTATCGAAAAAGTGGAAATCGTCTACACGGTGAGACCAAGCAAATAGCAATCGCGTGGGCAGCGGTCGATGGAGACTGCGCCGCTTTCCTTGGTAGCCCTCGGCCGGTCACCGAAACTGACAGAACCCGAGTTGTTCAACGGCACCGTTCATGTCCCCGCAGACATCGTCCGTTTGTGTTTACTGGTCCATATCCGGCAACTGCGTCAAGAAGCACCTCTTGGGCCAACTCAGAATCCGCTTTCGAACCCCAGATCAACATGAAGGTGTGTGATGCAAAATGACTCGAAGTTTCTCGGAATCTGTATTCTCGTGGCTGCATTTATTCTCAGCGGTGCGATCGTCATGCATGGGAATTCATCCAACGTTACAGATTCCTCGTCTCGGCCTGAAGAATCCGTCGGGCGCTACCAGTTTCATCCTTCGAATCCGCCTGGCATCATCTGGATTTTGGACACTACGACCGGTGAAGTAAAAACCCAAAGCGGCTTAGCACAGCAAGTCGTCAAGCGTCACAGAGTCGGTCTTGAGTCCGGCAATCAGCAACCACGTTAATGTGGATGGCTCGTCACAACGACATCAGGCCGAAAAAGATCATTCTCTCCAGGCATTCGGCCTTGAAAGAACCGAGAATTCTCGAGACGCGGATTCAAATTCGGTGATTCCAGTGGAAGTTGCACGCACTTCACGCCTTCGTCTTCGAGCATCTGAGGGAACGAATCGCAGAACTTGCCGTCGCGATCCATGATCAATCAAATAGCGATTGCCGTTTAGGAATCCGTCCTCGAAATCGGTCAGTTCGCGAGCTGCCTGTTTCATCCACGCGGTGTGAGGATTGGTCGTGCAACTGGCGAAGTGGACACGGTGGTGAAGTCGATCACGGCAGAAGATTAAACTCATCTGCGAAAATGAAGTCGGCACCACTTAACACCACCGCCGATGCAAGCGACCAGCAACAGTAGGAGCCCTGCCGACGGTTCCGGTACGGCAGCAAGAGTGCCCTGGGAAACCACGGTCCCGCTTACCTGCAGGAAAACGGCGGGCGAGTCGATTACTTGTTCGGCGAACAAAATCGGCGTTTCCGTCCTCACTGTGAACTCGTTGGGATTACCGGTCGGAGTTACAGCTAACGAACCGTTGCCTGTGCCACTCCCCACGATCGGAGGCGAACTTAAATCAATCGTCGCCACGCCAGGTCCAACTTCGACTGTCCCTTGATTGACAATCAATTGTTGTTCGGCTGCCGGATAGACACCTCCCGTTACCGTTGACAAACCCGGCGGCGAAGCGGTAGATATCGTCGCGCCGGTATTCGTTCCAGTGATATCACCCACTCCGGGGACGCCGAGGATTTCCCAGTAAGAGCCCGACATTGAGCCGCTCAGGAACTCGATAGAGATCGGATTGTTCGTCCCATCAAGACGAACGTCAATCTGTGTCGATCCTGAAAGGTCAGTCGTATCTGAACCGAGAAAAATCCCACCACCGCCAGGGGCTCCCAAGTACACTTCGAGCGTGAGTCGGTTTTCTGTTGCGCTTGCAGCTGTCAAAGGCAACGTACCCGGCAATACCAAGTCAGCTTCAGCTACTACAGGGCAAATACCGAATAAGGTGAGCAATGTCACCAGAGATGTTCGGCGCATGGCGATTGTCTCCGAATGCGATTGTCTCAAACAAGCGCGAGCGAGTGTTATTACAAGTAAGAAGCATAACCAAGACGATAGACAGAATGCACAGAAAAGGAAGTAGAGAAATGAGCGGTCTCGCAGAATTGCGGCAAAGTGTTCGATGTCTCAGTATTTGAACGTTGGTTCGGCGGTTTCCATTCGGCTTGGTGTCAACGAACGTTATCTGAATGTAGTCCCTTCTGAACAGTGCGTTGAACTTCAGAAGACAGAGGTTCTTCGGAGCCTTCGAGAACCACGCGTTCTGATTCGGGTTTGAGTGTCGCGGCCGATACTACGTTCGTCGTGCGGTCAGCGTGGAGCCGATCAGGACAAGAAAGGATGCGAGCCCGCGTCTCCCTCCATCAAGACAATCGACGTGTAGGAACCGGCAAACACGCGTTGCTGTTTGCGAGGCGATGCCGGAAGCGTTAGTGTGGCCGGCGTGAGGGTCGGCGGTCCGCTCGTCAGTGGTCGATGCGATCCGGGTGAATGTTGACAATCCGAATGAGCGAGGGGGCGAGTGACAACTGGTTGACCGCGTGGGGAACAACCCGCGGGATCAATCATCACGTGCAGCGCGGGTGGCTGTCGGACGCGGAGCTGTCCGAGATTCAACTCAACCTCCAACTGGAGGTGACGGTGTTCGCCAACGCTCGCGGCAAGGGACCGGGTCAAGGAACCTACCACTCATCGCGCAGAACGTTGAATCGAACGCTGAGGGGAGTTTGCCATCTGGTGCTCGCTCGTTCGTCGAGATCGATGCGGATAACGTGGTCTGTACCGCAATCAAACCTGCCGAGCAAAACGGCCAGGGGCTGGTGATACGTTTCCACGAACTGACGGGCCAGACAACTCAGGTGAATGTACGACTTGCCGTACCTGGCAAGATCGCCGCAGCTACCGCGACCTCGCTGATTGAAGTGGATCTAGAATCCTTGAAAGTGCTGTCCGATGATAGGTTCGTATTTGATATCGATGGCCACGGCCTGAAAACGGTGCGGGTGGCTGCAGCCCCGCAAGTTGAGTCCATCAGGATCGTGCAGGCACAAGCCGTCGCAGACATGGAGGTCGAGCTCACCCTACCGACGGTCACAGGCGACGGCTTTAGCCACTACGCCATCTATCGCGGCGTAAGCCCGGATTTCCCGGCGACGATATCCAATTTGGTGGGCAGGACGAGGCGAACCGAATACACGGATGCCCCGCAGCTCAATCGCGGTGGCTGGCCCCACAACGTGCTGCAGCCTAACACTCAGTATTACTATCGGGTTTGCGCAATCGATCGTTGGAACAACAGCAGCCGATCTTCCCCGGCAGTTGCCTGCAAGACACTCGAATCAAGCAACGCGAACACTCGACCGCTGCCTGTGGAGGGACTGTGCGCTGTGCATGTCACGGCAAACGGTGCCGAGAATTTTGTTCAACTGTGGTTCTATACAAGTTGTGAGCTTGACGTAGAGACTTACGAAGTCTATCGCGGCACTGCGCCCGATTTTGAGCCAAGTACTGCCAACTTGGTCGAGACGATTGACGCACGTGAGCTGCAACCTTGCCGCGACAATCAGAAGTACCCCAAGAAAGAGCTGAATCGGCAGATGATCTCCGATAAATCGGTATGCCCCAACCAGGTTTACTTCTATAAGGCGTGCGCCGTCGATCGACTTGGCCTTAAGAGCGAGCTCTGTGAACCTTTCAGCATCGAGATGAAGGTGCCGGAGTTAGTATTCGCCGTTGACCGCGAGCTGCACGCCGACGCGTTCACGACACGGGCTAGCGTGACGATGAACTGGCCGAATAGTGCAGACCAGATATGCTACACGTTAGATAAGAGCAAACCAACGCACGAGTCAGCTCGGTTCGGACAGCCCATACACCTGGACTGGACCACTCTGGTACGTGCGGCAGTGTACTCCCAAGAGTCAGGCGAGCTGCTATGTCGTGCGAGACGATTTGTTCAAGTGGCTCAGGCATTCTCTCAATCGGACTACGGTCACACGTACGCCGCCCGGATGGCCCTTGACGGCGCTTCAGGTGTGGACTCCTGCTGGGTCTCTTTGCCCTACGGAGGCGAGTTGAAGGAAAATCCGGCCGATATTTGGCTCAGCCGTGCGATTGCCGTCGATGCAGAGTTTGGCAGGACTGCGGATCGTCGGCGACGCAAGGGAAGTCGTCGCTACCACGGATCGGTTCGACGTTTACTTGCGCGAAGATGGCGTATGGAAGCAACGCGCCCGGGTAGTCAATCAAGGCGCTACTCCGAAGAACCAATTCGACGTGGTGTGGACAGGAGCCGAGCTCGTCACGGCCGATGCGATAAAGCTCGTGTTTCCGAAGGATCATCTGCCTCAATCCGATAGTGCCGAACAGGACGGTATCGTGAGAATCAACGAGATTCGTTTCCTGCTGAGTGACGGTCAGCTGGTCAACTACGAACTGCTGTCCAAGCCATAGTCGAAGCCAATCAACTGCATCGGCGCTTGATAGGGGCTAGTTCATCGCCGTCTGCGTCGCTGGGCGAGAAGTTAGGCTGCCGCATCCAAAGACCGTGGATACGCCATTCGCCGGTGCGCTGCTCCAGCCGTTCTTTGCACGTCGTCAAGTGGTTTTCATGGCGACTCAGGCTACCCAAATGGGGTGAATGAACGGATTGCCGCGCACACCACCCTTCGATTTCCGCCTGCAGCCGTGCGCTGACCTCGACGCAGTTTGGCCGCACGCCAAGGTGCGTCCGTGGCGAACACCGAATACAATTGACGTCACCGTCAACTCGCGGCGGTTGGACAAACCGCTGTTACCAACGGTCCGCCCGAACTAACGGCGATTATTCCAGTTTGGCGGCGTTTGCCAGTAGGCAGCCGCCTGCAACCCGCGTCCCGTGCGCTTGATTGATGATTGCAAAAGCGACCCTCAGTCGAGTGTGGAGGCTGTCCAAACTCCGGAGGCTACCATAATACATACCAATAACTCTGTTTGTTTTGGAGAGCCACGTGAGGACGGCGAAACAACCCCGCGCGATCAAGACGCGAGACCGGATTCTGCGTGAAGCGGCGCGGATGTTTGCGATGAAGGGATTTCATGACACCAAGGTGGACCAGATCATCAAGGCCGCCGAGGTTACCAGCGGCGCGTTCTTCCATCATTTCAAGGATAAAGATGACCTGGGATTTGCGGTGATCGATCACCACATGGAAGAGCGATGCCGGGCGTTGGACCGGATCGAAAAAAACTTGCCCGAGGATGGAAGCAGCCATCCGCTTGATCGGGTGTTCCGGCGTCTAGATGCGGTGTGCGAGATGGTCGTCCGGCGACGCAACCGAAAGGGAGGATGTTTGATCGGGAATCTCAGCACTGCGCTAAGCGATACGCATCCCGCATTCCGTAAGCGACTGAGCGAGTGTTTCGACGAGATGGCAGCCGAATTTCAAGCTCGCCTGAACGAGGTTGCGGCAATTCACGGATTGTCCGGCGATCAGGATACTGATGAGATGGCCCGATACATCGTTAGCGTGATCGAAGGCGCGATCATGCTCTCCCGCACCCACCGCAATGTCAACTTCAGCGAACGGCAGGTGCAGCATCTCAAGGAAGACCTGAAACGCTCATTTCAATCCGCCGGCAAACATGAAGGTGCGATGTGCCGATGAATCCACCTGCGGTTTCTGTTCCGTCACCGATCCAGCAGTGGGCGTCTCGTCAACTCGCTGATTACGACGCGCCAACCGGGAATGGTCTTCGCCGAGGGTGTTGTGTTGGACGTGGCGCAGGCGTATGAGTTGCAGGCGGCTGTGGCACAATTGCGTTGCGGCCGTGGGGAACGGATGATCGGTTACAAGATTGGTTGCACTTCGCCGGCAATCCGGGCGCAATCGGGATCGATCATTGCGTCACGGGTCGGCTATATGACTCCGAACAATACTCGTCGGGTGCCGTTCTGTCTGCGCAAGAGTTCGCGAACCTTGCGATCGAGGGTGAGTTAGCAGTCGAGTTGTCGCACGAACCGGACGCGAGCGAGTTGTCCGGGGACGACATTCCTGCATGTGTTGCTCGCGTGTTTCCCGTGGTCGAGTTGCACAATCAAGTGATGAGAGGCAAGAGGCCGTTTGCTGCAGAGTTGATCGCCAACAACGCCATCCACGCCGGGTTCGTCGCAGGAGCCGGTGTCAGCCGAGAGCATCTTTCCCATGAAAATAACTTCGATTCGGCGCCGCTGTCGATCTTCAACGATGACGGATTGCTCGATCAGTGCACCGGATCGGCGTTGATTAAGACGATCCATTCGTCGCTGCAATGGCTGACGGAAGTTGTGCGTGATCGCGGGGACCGGCTCTGCGCCGGCCAGATTGTTTTGACTGGATCGATTCCGAGTTTGATTCCAATTGCCGAGGACTGCGCTATCCGCGTCGATGCCCCGCCATTCGGCACCGTTGAAGTTCGATTTATATGGTGACCCCGTTCCTGAAAGGAACCTGATATGCCGTACGACGACACGTTGATCGTAGATCACATTAAGCAGACACACAGCACCGAACTGCTGAGCGAGCGAGAGAAACACCTGATCGGTCTGGCCGTGACAATGACTCGCAGTTGCCAGATCTGCACTCGAAACCGGATTGAAAAGGCCCGCGGTATCGGAATCACCGACGACGAACTCAACGCCCTGATCGCGGTGACTTCGGCCGTCAACAGCGGCGTGACGGCGGCCACTGCCCGCGTCGCATTCGGAATGGTTGAAGAGGAGCAGGCCGCCGATTGCGGCGATGTCTGCTCACCGAGTCCCCGATAAGCAAATAACTTTGAAGGGCAGTTTGGCATGAAAGACAAACCAAAAACGGGCACGGTCGGCGAAGAGCAGTTCGTGGTGAGCGAGCAGCACTTGATCGACTTTGCTGATGATGGGATGCCGCGAATCCTGTGCACGCCATGGCTGATTTGGTTTCTGGAGCATGCGGCGCGCAATGCTGTATTGCCGCTGCTTGAGCCAGGTGAGAGCACCGTCGGTGTCGTTGTCAATGTCGAGCACACGGCGGCGACACCCCTTGGAGCCGAGGTCATTTGTCGTGCGCGTGTGATCTACGCCGACGGGCCACTGATTTCGTTTCAGCTCGAGGCGCGGGACGAACACGAGAAGATCGCCCGTGGCACGCACAAGCTGCGCGTGATCGAGGCAGCACGCCTCGCCAACAAAGTGCAAAAGAAGACGAGATAGTATGAAATGTACACGTATGTAGGGATTTGCGACGATTGGTGTCGCCACCCGTCGCCAAATCGCGTGACGCGGTGGCGGCCGCCGGAGGCCCGAAAAATCTCGAATTGGCCCCAGAGTCTCGAAATCACGTGACGCGGTGCCAACGCGTAACGCGATGGAAGTGGTTGGAAATCAGCGGGTTGCGGAAACGGCGTTTCTTCCAGTTTGCGCCGTCTGCCAGTAGGCAGCCGCCTGCAACCCGCGTCCCGTGGGCAGATTGATGATTGCAAAAGCGACCCTCAGTCGAGTGTGGAGACTGTGCGAACATCAGAGGCCGATTTCGCCTCTGCACGTACGGCCGAAAACCATCTGCTGGCGGCCGATGCAACCGACGCAGATTGGAGGATTCTCTAAGTCGCATCGGCGTGTCACTCTTCAGCAGATTGCGAAGTGAGTGAATTGACTGAGTTTGTCGCCACCTACGCGAATTACCAGCGTCGGAGTTTCACGCCAACGCAGGTTGGCTGAGCACCAGTCTCTAGCGGCGGCGTATCTAACTCCATTGCACAATCGCCTAAGTTGGCCCAGAAGCAGCGAAGCGATCAACCTTCTCGGCAGTAAACGCCTTTGAAGTTGTCTCGCGCGGGTGGTCTTCTCGAGGTTTCGACGAACCTCTCCTAGTCAGGTGACGGCCCCAGAGAAACGAGCGTATTGACTGTCCCAGTAGAGCTCTGGCGCGGAAAAGGGGGCATTGCGAATTTCGCAGGCAAGCGAAGAACTCTGGGGTGATCTTCAAGATAAATCGTTGTCGCTTGTTGCAGGGCTCATCCGCGGTGATGGACGGCTTACCGCAAAGCGCAGCGGATGCCAGCTGCGTAAAGTCTTGATGTATGAGCACCTGCTGTGAGAGTTTGACCACCGACATCATCTGTAGGAAGGGGCTTTCGTACCGGCTGCTCGAGCCGCTGCCAACGACGACGGTCCTCCCAACCCAAGAAGCCGTTCAAAAGAACCGATCCGTCCCCGTAGGACCATCGGCAAAATCGTTCCTCCCCCATGGGGGAGGAGGACTCGCTTTCACACCACCCACAACCCAATGACAATAGGTCCCTTTCACCTCGAGCGCTGCACTTTCAAGCCGCTTAGCGCTGCATTTCTTCTCCGGCGTTTACAGCAAAGCTTGCCCTTCGGCAATGCAACACCTTCTCGTTCAAAGAGAGCACGGATCCGGTTGCGAACCTGCGTCCGACGGCGCACCAAGTGATGACGGTAGCGAATCAGCGCCCGCCATTGTCGCACGGGGCGACGAGCCGGTGTTACTTGTGGAAGCTGATTCAGTGAAGACAATTGAGCAAGTCGCAGAGCATCGTCACGGTCGGTCTTACGCTTGGTATTAGTCCACCGCCAAGCTGGAGCCGACGTGTTGGCAACCTGCAATTCAACATTCAAGGAAGTCACCAAGTCTCCCACCCAACCAGCTGCCGCACAGATTTCGATAACTACGCGCTGCGGACGACATTCCCTGATCTGCCGCTCAATCGCATCCGAACTTGTAGGAATCTTGCGGAAACGTGCGGCTCCGCTATTGGACTTTCCGAGGTCGATTGCCAGAATTCTCATGTCAGGTCTCCTTCCTCATGGAATCAGTTTGGGTGGTGCCGCGCTGGGCACCATTTTCCCCATCTGCTTCCAGCCATGGGAGTCCCGGCTTTCATGGATACTCATAACCCTTGGTACAGAATTTCGGGGCAGCCCACGGGCACGGCAGCAGACGATCGCATTTGTGTTAACCGTGGACCGTTTTTTTGGAAGAGGGTTCGTTTTGGGCAAGCCACCGAACGGGACTCGCAACTACCGACCGCCGCAACGTGAACGATTTACGTCATCCACGAAGGAGAGAATTGTTACGAAGAGGGTTCCTTCCGGGGAGCCTTTTTCGTTTCTACGAAATCCCGCTACCCGCGGGGTAACAACCTGGCTGGGTTTGGACCCCGGGGTTCGATGATTGCCGCGGCGGTTTTTTTGGATGAACTCCAGGGACTCAGCGAGTATCTCGGTGTCTCCCCGGTAGATCCTTCATATCCCGCTGTTCTGCAGGACAATCCCTACCCAGGATCGGAGGACTCCATTTTTCCTCTGCTTGATTCCCCCGAGCCAAGTGTGACATTACGTATCGACGCAGACTATTGGGTGCGAATGGGTAGCACTGTGTGAGCGCACATCAGAGCCAAGTGGCTTGTTGCTATTGGTTTTCGGATGTACGGTCGCCATCTCCCACAAACCGCTCTCGCAGATTTGCCTGTAACGCACGAACACGTGCACGGTTGACACCCTGATACGTACCGCAAGTGCGGGCGTCTGGCGGAACTGTATTCCGTTGGTGGCTGACCATTCTCCTGATCGTTGGCCCGAATAGGATTAAACCTGCCACCAATTCCCCCTCCCCACGGATTACTTGTCGGTTAGGACTTGCTCCGCCTCCTCTCGCATTAGTTCACAGATCAGCCAATCGTGCCAGACTTGGTGTCCTTGTCCATCGGGGCGCACTGGGAATGCCTGTTCGGCGGCTTCTTTCCCTAGCTGGAGAACCTCTTTGGCTTCGTCTGTTTGTCCAAGTTGGGCATATGCCATCGATAAAGCAAGAAGGCTTTTCACAACACTCTGGCTTTGCTCATCGGATTCACGAGCCCACCGCAACCACCGGACCGCTTCCTCGAAGTCTCCAGCACGGTACCACGCCATGCCGACTGCGGCACTACGCGAGTTCTTCGTGGCCTGTGGCGAACGGTGAAAAATATCTTCGGCCGATCGCGCTAGTTCGGTCCAATCGTCGACACAATCGGCATGCAGAAGACACGCCTGCAGCGCTCGACCCTGCACCATAACACCCGAGGTTTCATCACACCGCTTGCGCATTTCCCTGCAATGTGCAACGTACGCTCCCATGTCGGCTCGCCGCAATATCGGTGACAAGACGTACGAGACCCAATGGTCGTTTGGACGCAGTTCCGTGACTCGTTTCAAGTCTGCAGCCGCACTCTCGTATTCTCCAATCGCAGCCAACAGAAGTCCTCGGCCACGAAGGGCACCATCGTCTTGAGGATTCTTCTCCAGAATCTCATTAAGTCGCTCTCGCACGATCGAGGCAGCGTTGACTTCTCCGGACGATCCCTGCCGCCGGTAAACAAGAATTTGGTCATTGGGGGTGAAATCACCCTGCTTTCGATCCCAGTAATACACGATGAAATTGTCCACATCTACAGCTTGTAGCAACCTTTGTTCGGTGATGCGATTGCCATCATTGGTAGATCCTTCTGTCGTCCCACAGAGCCAGAATAGATCACCACATTTCTGAACTCGTGACGCTGTAACCCACCTTTCGCCCCACGAGGATGTGCCGCAGTTTCGAAACACGCTCTCATGGGGATGCCAATTCGTGAGGGCAATGAGACCTGCGTGAGAGTCTGGGCCACCTATATGCGCTCGTTCGAGACAAGAATTGAAGTTCAATTCTTCATTGATGGAGGATGTGAACGGCCACGTTGATCCACCGATTGTTTCCCCAGTTCCTGTCCATTCACCGTCAAGATAGCGAAAAACCTCGCGTGGGCTGATTTCAGGTTGTACGTCATCATCCGATGCGGCCAGAGCAAGATTGATGAGCAGCAGACATGCCAACAATGGTGCAGCACCGCATGAACAACAGGAAGCAGTGAATCGAACCAACATAACGGTGTCTCCCTAAATATGAGTTGAGCAACGATTCGACCAAGGGGCAATTGTCTTTTGACAGAGCATAGATTATTGCAATCTGCAAGGTGATAGCGGCGAGGCTCTCGGATTTGTCGTCAGCATATCGTGGCGGCGTCCTGGATGCCGGCCAGATCCGTAACCGAGTAGGGGCGACGCATCCGGACTACCGTCGCATTTCCCGCCGATTGTCACTCCTGCGTCCGACGCCTGCTCCGCTGCCGCTCGAGCGTCATTTTCACATCGGGCTTGGCAACTCCGTCCGTTGTCACGTTTGACCAGACCATTTCTGAGAGCTGTCCGTCAAACCGGGCAAATTCCCATTCGCTCGTCGTTGTCGTGGTGGTGCCGTCGCCGCGGAACACGTTCAATTCCCAAGACCCGCCGATACCGGGCGCCGCTTTCTTTCCCTTCTCCATTCCGTCGATCACGATGGTCTGAATCTGCCGATTTCCCTCGTTGTCCACGCCCCATGCAATCTCTTTCCTGGCAACCGGATCGTACACTTGCAGTTGTTGCGTGCCGGGAACACCCTCGATTGTGTCATTGATGACAATGCACTTCTTATTGGGAGCAATTCGGAGACGAAACGTGATGGGATGTACTTCGCCCTCAATTTCGAATGTGCCCTTCCACACACCCGCTACCGGGCGCCAGAATTCGATGTAGTCGTCGGCGGTCAACTCTTCCGCGGCGGCCGTCCCGAACGCAACGGCGCAACAGAGGCACGCGGTTGCCGCAGTAAACAGAAACCGGATCATGGCATTCTCCTCTTTGCGAATCTGACACGTCGGGCACGACCGGTCATTTTCCACGGCTGTGCCCGGCTGAGTGTTTCACCCACGGGTACTTGCCTTTTTCCTCCGGTCGTCCAGAAGGCCCCGCGACTCATGGATCAAGGGCAAGACCACACGCACCGTATCCTACTTTCCTACACGGCGCCAAACATCCCGTTGATCGGCGGTCGGCTTGTCCCCGACGGTTCCGGTTCCCGCCCAAATCCACTGATCCCCATCGTCGCTGATCGTGGCGGCGTTCCTGTAATGCGTCTTGGTACCCTCAGGCAGGCTCCCGCGCCCTTCCTGCCCACTTTCCGTCTTTCCTGTATACGATCGAGTGCGTGACTGCGCCACGAGATGACACCATGGTCCACTGAATCTGGCTCGTCGACGCGTCGAAGTAGATGATCGATGTCTCCGAACCGTGGCCACCGAGGAACTTACCGATGAGCACATTTCCATCTTCGGTGGCGTGGGAATCCCAATAGGCAGTGACTTTGTCACCTCGCCGGCCGAACCCTGGCCAATCCGCCACCCATGTGACATCACCGACCCATCTTCCTTGGATCGCCTTGCAGAATTCGCGATATTCGTCGCGGGTTGAAGTCCGACATGCCAACTTCTCGTACACGTCACGCACAGGCTCTTGCTGCTCACCGTCAATAGAGAAGACACCCTCCCAAACGACTCGGTCGTTATTCTCCTGAAGCACTGTGACAAATCTTGACGATATCTTCGCTCCGTCCCCGAGTACTCCCTCGGTCTCTTCCACCCATCCGTTGTCGGTTTTCACGACAGAGCCTCCCCAGGCGTTGCCATCCGAGCGGCCGCCGAGTGTCTTGATTACCTGGGCCATGGGGTCCCACACTGCCAACCACTTGCCCGACACGTCGCCCCTTTGCCATTCGCCCTCAAGGACATGGCCCGCGATCGCCCATCGGTATGTCAACTCCGCTCGGACTTTATCCTGCTTGTCATCCGTCGTAGCGGCGTGATCCAAAAGGGACGCCTCGCCAACCCAGCGACCAAGAAGTGCGTCTCCCAACTCGCATAGTGGTGTTTCCGCCGGTGCTGCGGTTAATGTCATAACCACAATGACGCCAACTACGATCGACATTTCAAGTCCTCCTCATGTATCGAGTTTGGAAACTCAGCAACCCAAAGAACCCCATGATCCAGAGAATCATCGAGGAAGGTTCGGGCACGAAACGGAGTTGAACAACCGACGAAATCGGCTCAACGAGTGTCGCGACATTGGGTGATATGCCGGAAGCGAACGCCGAGACGTACACGTTAGCATCGGGATACGTTTGAGAATCTGCAAGCAAGAGTGGCGCAAATCCGGAAGTTGTCCATTCGACGACGAGATTGCCCATTTCCGGCCTGTAGTTGAATGGTTTCTCGAAATCGATGCGATACTCAAAATCCTTGGCGGGTACGCCCGCACTTTCACTGCTCGACCAAGTCAGCGCCCCGTCGTATACGACATCCGCGGAATCTCCGAGATTTGAGTCGAAGACCGGATTGAGCGAGGTGACATTGCTCGTCGACAATGTCAATGTGAATCGATTCGACGTTGAGGTGGTTGGGCCTGAGGTTGCATCCGGCCGCAGGGCAATCCCGGTGATTTTGTCAAAGGACAGAGGCAGGTTCTCAAAGTCTGACGCAAACAACAGCCACTGCCCTCTGCCTGGCCCTTCTGGGGCCGTGCCTGTTACATCGCCTTCCTGCGTGACGGCATCAACAGGAATGGTGACGATCGTTTCCTGAGCCATGGATGGTCTGATGGACATCAGGCTACAAGTCGCGACCAATAGTGTGCGGATACGTAGAGGTGAAGCAGTCATGTGAGCATCCAGTCCTATGAACGCGTGAATCGAAGATCAATAAGCTTTGGTGGGCACCTCTGTCGGCTTCTCACTTGCGGCGCTGCCCGCCTCGACAAAGCAGAGTCGTGGGCAGCGCAAGAAGGCAAAGCATGCTAGATGTGGGCTCCGGTACGAAAATGAATTGGCTAATGCCTCCACCCATCGAACTCGTATTCGCAAACTCCGCGAATGGATTACCGTTGTTCACAGATATCCAGCTGGCGAGCGGATCGCCGGTTAGACAGCATGTGTCGTTTGCCGCCGTCGTGAATGGTGATAACCACGTAATGTCCATCAGTAAATTGCCTTCGTTCGGATCGTAACGAAAGGGTGTTTGAAATGCGAAGACCATGTCAAAATCTTTCGGGCCGCTACTGGGGCCGCTGTTCATAGTGGAGACTGTCAGCGGGCCACTCAGGACAAGTGTTTCGTCCGGGCCAACGTTGTCAGCATACCGCAGGCTGAGATTACCCGGTGAGGCTGCTGTCGTGGAGAACCTGATTTCGACATTTGACCAGTTGTGCGTTTCTGGCGACGACACGCTGCTGTCTGGTCTCCATCGCATCTCAGTGATCCATCGGTGTGTCTCCGGTTCTTGCGGAAATGCGGATCCGCCAAGGTACACCTGCTGGAACCGTCCAGCAGGCGACTGTGTTCCGCTCAATCCGGATCCTTCGACGTTTTCAAAGGCAGGTGGAAAGACGGCAGTAATCTCTTGAGCCCAGCCCGTGGATGCAACGAACAGCAGGATGACAATCGGACTTGCTACAGCGATCACAAGGTGGCGACTGGTCATGGTGGCGTTTCCTTTTGATCCTCGAGCTACTCCGAGCAAACGCGTCTCACGTGAAACAAGATCGCCGATGCAGCGAGACCCGTTGTGGCGGTCCTAGCTGACACAAGAGGACACTGCGATGGATTGGGTAATGGCACATCAGGGAACCAACGAGCAAATCTCGACGTCGTTCATGGTCCTGTGCTTTATGAAGTACACTGGACTGATGAACAGCGTTGGCGTTCTTCACTGGCTGCTCCAGCAGCGTCTTCGTGTGTCTGAATTGTCGAGTGTCTGTATTACGCCTGTCAACTCGCAGCCGTGTTGTTGGGTGAGTTTACTTCGCACTCGCGCCGAAACGGAATTCGATGTCTTCACCGCGGATCGAAATGCTGCGTCGGTGCAGATTCAGTTTTGCGAATACTCTCAGGCAGCGTCGAGCGTGATTATTGATCGGCGACTCGTTCGACATCGCTGCCGCGTGGCGCAACCTCTGCAGGTGCGCACACCCACCTCGCGGCTAGCGCAGTGCATTCGCGCCCGTCCGAAGAAGATGCGAGAACCGCAGCCGATTTGTCTCAGCCATGCGCGGAGAATTCTGGCAAGGCCCTGCGTCACGCGGGTTTGCGTCGATTCCGCAACGCCACAAACGTGACGGCGCGGCGTAGCACGTGGCAACATGGGCGGGCTGTGTGAAGGAAAAGCCATGCTGCTGATGGACATTTGAGAGGGTGCGTCATTTGGGCATGGCCGATTTGGTCACTCCACCTCCGCGCCGGGTAGGTGACCAATAGAGCCTACTCATTCCACTGTCCCGCCAGACAGCGTACCGGTTGCCAAGCGAAAGTCGCTGTGGGCAGATCCAACCAACTCCTTCGTTGAGTCAATTGCTACAATTTGCTGTCGGATGCACGGCCGCACTGAGTACACTGGCAGCGACATTTGTTTGCTCCGAAGAAAGCGATGTCCTGGAAGGTAAAGGATTGCGACGCAATCGGCGGCAACTCTCGCTGCGTCTTCGGCAATAACAGAATCTGCTCCTGGATATCCGGCGCGAGCCAAAGCAGATTCGTGATCTGCGTCAACCTCGTTTGGCTGACGTGGCCTGGGCGAGCCAGTTGCGCCTTGTCAGCCACGACGCCATCTCCGATCAGCCGTTGAAACGAATGGCCCGAGCCGGTGATCAGGTGGGGCAATCGCGGGATTCTCTCGGATAATCCGTGCGTCGTTTCTCAGCGGCGCATCTCCTTGTGAATGCGCTTGCCGCGGGCCGCATGGAACACGGCGGTCGACGGTGGTCGCAGGCTGGCTTCCAAGGCTGCTTGGGGTAGCTCGACTGCTCTAACAGGTGAGCCACATCGAGACCCGTTGCGAGTCCTGGTGGCCGCCTCCACTTTGCTCGCCGTAACTCCTTTCCCTGCAATGGGGTATGGCACACACAGCTGCGGGATGAAACCCGCCGCCTCTCGATGCCTTTCTGCGAGGCAATCCCAAGTGCCATCGGTGCATTGAACGTCGGCGAGCGATTTGGGTCGCCATTTCTCGTATCCGACGCGTGTCGTTGTAATCGGTGAGGCTTCAGGCGGCACACCGGGAAGCAAAGGAATGCGGATCTCATTTACCCTGATTGATGAAGAACGAGCATCAATCAAGCGAATTACGCAGCTCGATACCGACTCGGAAGCCGTCAGTCGAAGCCGCTCGCAAATTCCTGCGGCTGTGCCAACTCCGGCAACTGCAAGTAGTCTCTGGGTCTTTAGGATTTTTCCCAGTACCGATCTTCGGCTTTCCAGTATTCGTAGATGTCAGCGTCCTCTTCGGGGTCGTAATCGGCGATGTCATCGCCAGCGAGAATTGACACGGTGACAACCTCGGTTCTCAATCCATTTTCTGTTGTCCATTGGCCAGAGAGAGCACGGATTTCGTGCCGTCGCTTCCTGATTTCTGGATGGCGATCTAGCCACTTCTCAATGATCCAGGCAATATCTGGTTCGCATACCTTGCCGTCGTAGGTGAGCTTTCCGTGAATCGCCGGAATGATCGTAACTCGTTTCTTTCCGTCAGGTTTGGCCAACGAACTAACTCCAGTTGTGGAACCAGTGGCAGTAGTCATCAATTAACTGATGGTTCGGCTTTCCCATCACATTGTCCAATTCACCAAGGGGCACGGTCAACCACGCCCGAAGACGTGCTCATCCTCATCGTGACCATCCCAGGAAAACTCGACTGCTGGTTTGCCATCTCTATGCCCGAGGCGGAAATCCATTTCACCGTACACGCATCCAAACTGGAACTGGCCGATATCGGTTTTCTCGAACTCGAAAAAGGGCTGAAGTTCCTCGGATTCCTCTTGGACATCCCATTGGTCCATTTGCTCGATAAGCCACCGGCCTCGAAACGGATTAGGAGGTTTGCGTTTGGCCATCAGTCATCCTTCATGCGTGGGGGAGGCTGCTCTCGAGATCGGGGATGCCCGTTAGGAAGATCGCATCGTTTTGATGGTGGTGGTACGCCTTGAACACAAACTCATTCCAGTAGTTCGGTTCCAAGCCATATTTCAGCAAGTTGTGTAGTCGGGTGCGATCATTGGAGCCGTCGCAATGGAGCATGGTCCGCTTCAGAAAGGCAATCCAGTCGGATTTCTTCGTTCCAATCAGAATGTATGGCGTCGTCATGGCGACCCAGTATGTGGCGAGCTCCGGTTCCAATGGCGGCAACAGGCGGACGTACCAGAGTTCGCCCTTGGTGCCGACATAGCCGGTGGGACAGTGGACGAGGAATTGATCGTTCGTTAGCAATTCCCTGAGTCCGACGTAGGGTCCGTCCGTTCCGATGTGCTCGTAGATGCCCATCCGTGATCCCTCCATCTTTCTCGTGACATCGAGTTGATGAGGGTTCATCCAAATCACATCGTTCGATGCGATCAGACAGTGGGCCAGCGTGTCCGTGCTCTTGCCGATCCGAAGATCGTAAAACGCCCACATCCAGAAGTAGCTGCCGGTCAGCGGACTCATGGGCGGGCCCGATGGCAGGTACTCATCTTCTGCCTTCTCGACACACCGTGCCCATGTCTTCATCTCAGGCAGTTGAGATACTCCTTCGGCGAAGCAGGCGGTAAGATTCTGCAGGAACACGTAGACGGCGTGGGCCGGATCCAACCCTTCTTTGATGAGCGTGGCGATGTCCTTCACTCCGCCGGGCAATCGTTCGCCAGGACGACGCTTGGGCTCCTTCGTGGGAAGGTTGTGCGACTTCGAAGCCAGTTTCCGGTGCAATCGTTCTGCATATTGGCCCATGGAATTCCGTTTCTTGGGTAGATGTGTTGGTTTGGCGGGCACGACCAGCCTCGGTGCAATTTCCAGATTCTATCGCCTTCCGGCCAACGAGGATAGAATCGGCGTTCATCCCGAATTGCGTGGCCAAGTGTTTGGTTTTCCCGATCATGAATGTGGGCAACTGCATCGGGCGTGTCGTCGAATGCCACGAAATCGGGTAGCCAAGTGCGCTCCCTTGCAGAAGATGCCGAAGCAGAAAGCGCAGGTCAAGCATCCAACCGGCAGGAAGAAGAGACGCAGCATCTAGGATGGATGCTGATCGTCGCAGGACTGTTGATCGCCGGGATCGGTTTCGTCTAAATCGCCAACGCGCAATTCCGGGACGCCGTATGGCAGGGGGACAGGCACCTTTTTCGCCCGCAGGACCTTCCAAGAAGGCTCGACGCAATGGCGGCGAAAAACGAGCCAGTCCCCGCTTGTCCCAAAATTGCGCTCGGTCATTTAGCGCGGAATCTCCTGCATGAGACGGAGGCGCAGCGTGTCGACCAACCGCTCAAGGGCGGCGGCGGGAAGCTCTGCATCGCCCGCTCGGAAGTCAGACAACAATCGCTGGTCAACTCCGGTCGCCGCGGATAACTCACCGACCGACAAGTGAGATGCAATGATCGCCCGGCGCAGATCACCGAAAAAACCTGGACGCTCAGCCGCCGCCTGAATCCTGCGCATGGTCTGGCACGAGGTCGTGAGTTATGATTCTGCAAGTACACGTGAGGCCGGCACTTACCGCGTGAGCCGACGCTGTAACAATCGCAATATCAGACACGGAGGTTGCTTACCTTGAGCGAGTATCAATACATCGAGTTTCGTGCCGTCGATCGACCACTCACCGACGCGGAGTTGGCGTTTGCGGAAAAGCAATCGACGCGAGCGGAGATCTCCCGGTGGGCGTTTCGCAACGAGTATCACTACGGTGACTTTCGGGGGGACGTGAACGGTTTGCTCCGCCGCGGCTACGATGTCTATTTGCACTACGCGAACTACGGCGTGAGAACAGCCGCTTTCCGGCTCCCCGCCGGCCTGCCGTTTCCGAAGTCGGTGTGGTCCCGGTACATCGGCATCGGCGAGCTTGCTTGGATGCCAGACCGGAAAGGCCAAGGCGGCGTCCTGTCGCTCAGCCCCTATCACGATGCCGGCGGAATCGACGAGATTTGGAATCCCGGCGAGTACATGGATGATCTGGTTGAAATCCGCGGCCGGCTGGTCGCGGGCGACTTGCGAGCGTTGTATGCCATCTGGCTCTGTGCTGCCTTCGACGATCAATCCGTCGAGCCGGATGTCGCCGAGCCACCGGTGCCGGGTGGCTTGGCGGACTGCGTGGATGCCTTCGGCCCGTTCCTAGAATTCTTCGGCCTCGATCCGCTCATTCTTGCGGCAGCCTCGGAAGGATCACCGAGCGGTCCGCAACGCCTGTCTCCAGAAGAGCAGTGCCGCGAGTGGATCGAACAACAGAGTGATGCGAAAGCCAAGCACCTGCTGCGCCGGTTCCTGACCGAAGACCCCAGCACCGTCAAGGCGGAGACCATCGCGGCAATCCAACAATCTGGCGGATCGTCCGACTGGCCTACCGCTTCGCCGGGTCGCACATTGGACGTGTTGTTTGGTCGCACAGAGCAACTGCGCGATGAGCACAACGCGAAAGAACAGAAGAAACGCGAGGCGTCGGCAAATCGCGAAGCAGCCAAGCAACAACGCGAGCGGCAGAAGCGGATGCAGGAGATGGTCAAGGAGCCAGAGGTATGGCTTCGCGAGGCGACCAAGCTCGTGGACCAGCGAGGCACCTCGAACTACAAGGCCGCGGCCGAGATCCTCGCAGACCTTCGTGAAGCGGTCGGCGGCGATAAAGGCGAGAAGATCACCCGGAAACACGCAGCTCATCTCGCAAAGAAACATCCGACGTTGACTCACTTGAAGTCGTCACTTCGGAAACGTGGGCTGCTGGAGTAATGCCATGCGCCGCAAATAGAAGAAAAAGAACAAATTGCTCCCACTTCACTGCAAACGAATGAAGCGGCCGACACGATTGAAATGCGGGCGTGGCGGGCAAGTGAACACGATGTGCGAGCGGCACTTGATCAGGAGATTGTCGAGAAGGGAGAGTGTTCCCGATTCGTGAAATTGGCCAACGACGAGTATGCTCTGCGGTCGTGGGCACGTTGAATTGCGAAGGCAGAAAAATGATGGACAGATATCACAAGATCTGGATCGAACAATGCGAGGCCGCTCAGGGCATCGAAGACGAGTTTGGTATTCAGAAAGCACTCGAATACCTTGTGGGTGAGAAGCTCCTGAATTTTCTCGAAGCTGCCGAGTCCGATCCCAATTTCCAGGCCGAGATACCGGCGTTCGTTGCCCGAATTAAGGAGATTTTCGAACCGTGGCAGTTGGCCCAATACCTGGAGACGGCGAGGGAAACGGAGCCATTTGACCCCGGACTGTTCGAGCCGCGGCAACACTCGGCCCTCGGTGATGAAGAAATCGAGTTCGACGCCGAGGAGGTGGAGGAAATGCGGAAGGATGACATCCGCCAATGCACGCGAGACCTACTTCTGATCGAGCGGGCCAGGGAGTGGCTGTTGGAAGAGCAAGGATGATGATCACTCATTCTGGCTTTTCCAAGGTGGCCCAGCTACACTCGAGCGTATGAGTACTCTTCTCGATATCGAACGCGCGATCGTGCAGTGTTCTTCCGAAGAACTTGCGCAGCTAGAGCGGTTTGTACGGCAAATGCGCCTGCAAAAAACTCGGAGCAAAGGCCACAGTGCGCTGGATTTGCCACCGCTGCAGTTAGGCCGCATGCTGGAGCCATTGCGTACGCGCGACCAGTGGTACGACGAGATGCTGGAGAACCGAATCTGACGCATGGTCTCGACACCAGCTTTCTTGTTGCCGTGGAAGTGGCTTGTGATCAAGACCATGAAGTAGCTCGCAGGGTGATCCAGTCGCTGCGTCAAAAAGACGATCGCTTTGTGCTTGCTCCACAGGTTCTCGCCGAATTCATCCACATTGTCACGGACCCAAAGCGATTTTCGTCTCCCTTGACGATCGACTTGGCACTGAGAAGGGCCGAAATTTGGTGGAATTCGAAGGAAGTCGATTAGGCTCTGCCGGACGAGAATACCGTAGCATGGTTCTTTTCGGCGATGGCGAAGGGCCAATTGGGCCGCAAGCGGTTGCTCGACACGCTATTGGCGGGAACGTTTCGCACGGCAGGCATTCATTCGATCCTGACGCTGAATTCCGCAGACTTTGGCATCTTCGACGAGTTTGAATGTGTTCCTATCGGGTGAGCGCCCCAAGAGATGAAGTGCCTCGGCCCGCACCAGTGACAGTCGCTGAACCTCGCGCCGCATATCACTGTGGCTGCCAAACGTGGTTCCTAGGCCGAATAGCTTGAAAGAGACAAACTGGCATCGATAATGCGTGCTTTGAGGCAGCTCAGATATCCCACACTGGCGGTCGTCATATCGCCAGCATGGCCCTGGTGATGGGCCGTTCCGAATAGTCCCTGAGCTTAAATAGTGAATGACATCATGCTTTCAAGAATGAAGGGAATTGCGAAAGCTATCCTGAGGCGCAATGGTGAGGCAGGCGCACTTTCTAGTCTGTCGAGTCGAGAGCGCGATCTGATCGATCGAGTGCGAGGCCGAAACCTTACCTACCTGACTCCAAGGAGACTCGCGAGTCTCGTGGACACCTGCAATGCGATTGAAGACCAATGCATTGAGCGCATTTTCCTAGAGGCTGGCTGCGCGCTAGGCGGTTCGGCGATCGTCATAGCTCAAGCAAAACACGAATCGCGAACGTTTCAGATTTACGACGTGTTCGGAATGATTCCGCCGCCGACGAAAGAAGACTCTCAAGATGTGCACGATCGATACCGCACGATTATAGAAGGGAAATCTGAAGGAATCGGAGGTGAGCAGTACTACGGCTATGTCGCAAATCTGTACGAGGTAGTCCAAGATAATCTTCAGGAGTTCGGCTGCGATTGCAGCAAACAGTCCATCACGTTGGTCAAGGGTCTTGTCCAAGATACAATGCAACTCGACCGCCCGGTTGCGTTTGCTCACGTAGATGTTGACTGGTACGAGCCGGTTCGTACCTGTCCGCAGAGGATTTGGCCATGTCTTTCAATCCGCGGCTGCATCATACTCGATGATTACCACTATTAGGGCGGTTGCCGCAAGGCAACGGATGAGTTTCTGCGGACGTGCGTCGGAAAGGCTGAGCTTGACGACTCATCCGGCGCTATGAAGATTACGCGAACCATGAGCTAAATCGGGTAAGAACCGTGTTGACTCGGAAAACGGGCGCGTTAGGCTGACCGAAGCGTCGCTAGCGAGGCGAGGGCTGCTCATCCCAACAAGCACGGCACGAGGTTCCTGAAGCTAATCGCGGAACCTGCGTGCCTTTTTTGTTGAGATTTGGATGACGATCCGTATCGATCTGCATTGTCCATCCCGATAGCCGGGGGTGATCATGAGACCGCAGATACTCTTTCGATTCGTTTCCCTTGCGTTGGCGGTCTCTTGTTGCCGACCCGGGCTCGGCCAGATGGTGTTTGACGACGGCCAGGAGCACGTGCTGACCGAGGACATCGATCAACCGGTCATCGTCAGCAATCAGAGCCGCCTCGACGTGCGCGCACAGATGAGCGGAAACCTCCAGGTGGATGATGCGAGTGTGGGTCTGAGCACCGGCGGGGAAATCTGGGGAAGTGCCTCTTTCGACAACAACGCCAACCTGATCGTCAACGGCGGTGGATCTTTTGGAGATTATTTTTCGGCCGACATCCACGATTCCAATGTCACCGTTAACAGCGGGTATGGTCCCCACTATCTCGACGCCGATGGCAACTCCGTGGTCTCTGTCAACGGTGGTTCACTAGGCAGAACGACGGCAACAGATGCGTCGTCGGTCGTCTGCAATGGTGGCAGTATCAGTACCGACTTCGGGCCTGCAGTTCGACTGGAAGATTCCGCAACGATGCAAATCTCTGATGGAAGCATTTGGGGTTACTTAGGGGGAATGCGGCTGTCGGGTCAGTCGTCGGCTGACATGATCGGTGGTTTGATTCAGGGCTACAGTCAAGGCGGCTCAGAAGGCCTGGTGGTTTCCGACAGCAGCGTCTTTCGAATGTCGGGCGGACAGATTGTGGGTAACGACTTGGGCGTCGGCATATCCGACAGCGGCGTGTTTCAAATGTCAGGAGGCCTTGTCGAAGTGCTTCTTGCTCCCGAATGGGCAGTCGGGTTGTCCGTTTCGGGCAGCGCTCGAGCTAGAAGTGACTGGCGGACAGATTCGTGCGCAAGGCGAGTGGGGAGATTGGGGGGGGCCATGGGGCGATGGCGGGGACGTGGAACTAGCGGTGGGGGGGGTGGGCAACGCCGTCATCTCTGGCCGCAACTTCAATTTTCCACTGTTCGAGCCGGTCCAGCCGCTGGAAGGTACGCTCGTTGGCACACTTCAAGACGGCACTTCGATCGAGTGGCGATTCCGGCAAAGTGAAACCGCCACGATCATGCTGGTGCCGGAGCCGAGTACGTGGTTGCTGCTGGCGATGGGCCTGATCTCTGGGTGCTCATGGTCGGGTGGGCGGCGACTCCTTGGTCTGCGACACTCAGGCGACCGGGTCGTCAGCCGGTAGCCAACCAGCCGCGTCTTCACTCGGCCTCGAATCGAACGCCTGGAATTCCGCACTGTGCTCAGCGGCACGCAGTTTGGCGAAGCACTGGTAATCGAGGATGTCGAGCTCAGCCCCAGGACTTTTGTCGAAGTTCAGCATATGCTCGCGGAGGACTTGGATGATGATGGGGATCGGGACGTGTTGGCACTCGCTCAAGTTGTGAGCGGCGGTGGTCCAATGGATATCACGTACGACCTGTTTTGGTTCGAGAACGAAGACGGGCTGGGCAACTTCGTGGGGAGCCTCCTATTTGGTGAGAGGATCGCTAGTTGGAGTCCCGAAGGTGATCCATGGTTATCGGTCGACCTATAATCCTGCTGTTGGAGATCTGGATCAAGATGGAGATGCGGATGTCGTTGTGGTTGAGAACTCTCCCTCGCAATGGCCTCCCCCAGGGTCCCACCGAGTACACATGCTGGAAAACACAGGTAGTCCGGATAACTTTGCTTCTTCCCAGATCCTCTGGGATTCCGAGGATCAGCTGCGTTCCTGTGATCTGGGAGACCTCGATGGTGACGGTGATCTGGACCTTCTGTCCAGGTCCGCGAGCGGGAACAAGCCCAACTGGTATGAGAACACCGAGGGGGATGGGATCTTCGGCCCGCAGCAGGTGATCGCCACATCGGTTCACGAGACATTCGCCCCGGCAGATCTGGACGGCGATGGCGACCTGGATCTTCTCTCCGCGTCCGGCCAGATTGTCTGGCTTGAGAACAGCGACGGTCATGGATTGTTTGGACCGGAGCGAGTCATTTTTGACCAAGCGTGGGAAACCCATACCACTGTGGCAGCGGACCTGGACAGCGACGGCGACTTGGACGTTCTTTCAGCCTCGCTGGATAAGATCGCCTGGTTTGAGAACAGCGACGGAAAAGGTACTTTCGGTCCAGAGCACCTTATTCACATCGGATCTCATCGTGTCACCTCTATCGATGTGGCCGACCTAGATGACGATGGCGACCTGGACTTGCTCGAAGGGAGCACAAGAAACGAGCTTGGGGAAGAATGGCACTATGTTACTCTCCGCTGGCACGAAAACCTGTTGCCTCATGCAGGCGATGCGAACCGCGATGGTCGGTTTAGCTCTAGCGATCTGGTGCAAGTGTTTCAGCGGGGTGAGTATGAGGACAACATTCTCGGCAACTCCTCTTGGGAATCTGGCGACTGGAACGGCGACGGGGAATTCACTTCGTCCGACATGGTGATGGCGTTCCAGACGGGGCTGTACGAAGTCAAGTCACAGACGAATGCCAGTCAGATTGCTGCTGCTGTGGACTGGCTGTTTGCCCAGGACCAGCGTGCCTCTCGCCAGCGTGCCTCTCGCCAGCGTGCGTACGTGGCGTGAGGCCCCACGGCCGCTGATTTGTGCCACAAAACGCATGGGCGACGTGGGACACGCCAAAAACCCACCGATAAACGCGACTGAGAACGACGCGAGAGCCCGCCCGCTGCGCTAGCAACGGGGATTCAGGTTCGCTTGCACAAGACCGAGCTGGATCGCGCGTCCCAGCAACTCACGCAGGCGAGAAACGCTTGACACCGCAAATCTTGTCGGTTGCCGTAGAGCGCGTTAGGCTGTTTGTGAGTTAGATTGTGAAGTGGAATTAGATAGGTCGTGTGAAAATGGCAAATGAGATTCGAATTCAACCACCTGTCGAGACGCTCGTTCGTGGCCAGAATATAGCGGTGCCAATCGTGCTGATGCTGGAGCAACGGTTGAAAGCACGTGGCATTCACGCGAAGTTCTTGGGCGCCGAGGAAACGAAGGCGGTCTACACGACAACCAGCACCAATTCGAAGGGACAGGTGACGACACAAACGCACACTGCTGTGCAACACGTGGAGATCACCTCCCAGGATCATTTGCTTGCGGGCAACGAGAAGATGGGGTTCTTTGGCAATATGTCCGATGCCATGGCAACTGTGTTTGGTGCCGGCACACATGAAACGCTGGAGCCCGGCGAACACGAGTTTAGCGTTGAGGTCTCGATTCCCGAGGATGTACCCGCGACCCATGTGGGGCAGAAGACCCGCGTCTTCTATGAGCTCTCGATTCACGTCGACGTGCCGGCTGGATTCGATTTGAAGGCCACGCAGTCGTTTCAGGTTGAACCGCTGCCAATGGCCGAATACGAGACGGCGCCAGTTCGCACGCGATACCCGGACGACGCGGGTCGCGGCCTGTTCGATTCCTTTGTCAGCCCCAACGTACGCGTGGAAATGGCATTGGTGGCAGACAAATATCAATTGCACGAAACGATCAAAGGGGTCTTTACGATCGAGCCCGAACAATCACTCAAATGTCGCCGGATAATCGTCCAACTGATCGGGATCGAAAGCAGCGAGGCGCACGGTCACAAGGACCGATATGTTCACCAAGGGGAACCGCTCAACCTGGGCGTCCCGGGACGGTGACCGGCACCTTCTCTCAGGAATTCTCACTGCCTGCCGAGACCAACGCGCCGTTGACGGTAACAGGCAAGCAGTTTTCGATTGACTGGTTCGTGCAGGTTCAGCTGGACGTGCCTTGGGCCAAAGACCCAAAGATCCGCGCGCCGATTGTGCTGTTGTCAGGGACTTGATCTGGTTGGCTGCGGCGTCCGCCCGAAGAAGCGGACAGTCGACGCCGAGGAGTGAGCGGGACAAGGCGTGCGTGCTCGGTTGGCAACGATAGGGATCGTCTCACAAATCCGTGGGACGCGACACGTCCCCAAATACGACCCCAATTCGAAACATCGCATGCCCCGGCAGAGGGTACCATCCGACGGCGTGCGATCCGCGGCTTCTGACCGGCTAAAATGGGGCTGTCAAAGCGCCCCATCAATCCAGCCATTTCTGAGAGAGCCTTGCTGAGGCGACCAAATGCATGAAGGCCGATCGCTGGACGTCAACAGCTCGCCCTGAACGAGTAACGACAAGAACTCACACGGATCCGACTGGGAGAGTTCCCTCGTCATTTAGAAACAATTAGAAACAATCAGTCCTCCAGCTCCAACGTCGACTCTTCAAACAACTCGCCGATCGTTAACTTGCGTTTGGCGAGGCCCTGTTGGTGCAGATAGCGGAAGGCCGCTTCCAGCGCCTTGCGGTTGTCCCTAATGCCATAGGAGTAGAAGTTCTCCCCCATCAATTTCCGTGTGCGGTCAAATTCCTGCCCGTACCACGGCAGCGAACTATAAGCCCAACGAATGCGGCGGATTTCTTCGTAGTCGAGATCGCGCGCTTGGCAAAAGGCCTGGAAGACGGCTCTGGGCAACTCAGGATGCGATTTCGCCAGTTCACGACGGATCGCCACGACGTGCATGATGGGGAAGATGCCGGTTCGTTTGAAGTAGGCCGATTCGACCGCGCGGACATCGGAAAAGAGTCGCTTCACCTTCGGGTGACGATCGACGAACGCTTGCGGCTCGGCCGGGTGCAAAATCGCATCCACGTCGCCCGCCAATAACAGGGCGGATTCATCCTTGTCCTCAGGTGCATAAGTCACCTTCAAATCCTTAGGTAGCAGTTTCTCCCATTTGGACGCGCCGCCGGTTTGACCTTTCGCGGAATCTTTGGACGTGATCACCCATTGGATCTCGTTCGGCTTCACTCCATATTCGTCTTGTATGATTCCCCGAATCCACGTTAGGCCGGACGATGAGTAACCGACTGTAGCGACCTTGCGGCCGCGGAGATCTTCCGGCGATGTGATGCCGCGTTCCTTGTGGACAAAGATACTCTTGTGGCGAAAAACCTTTAATACGAAGACCGGCAACAACTGATAGTCCCGAAAGCCATCATTCGCGTGGGCCAGAAGAAAGGGTATCAGCCCAACTTCCGTCACGTCCCGCGTTGCTGGCCCGCTGAAGACATGCTGGTTGAGTTCTCCGATTTTCGACTCTACAAAATTGACCTGGCACCCTTCGACTCGCACCCGCCCATTCGCCAGCGCGGCGACGCGCTCGTACGGATAGCCTGCGATAGTCAAGGGAAGTCCTTTCTTCCCTTTGTCGTCGGCAAGCCCCAAGGCCTGTGGATTCGAGAGGGCCGAAACGCCTGCCACAGCAGCAACGGCACGTTGCAGGAAACCACGTCTTAAGAGGAGTTGAGAGTCTTGCATCTTTCATTCCAGGAGTCGTTGATGTAAAGCCTGAACTTCTCGATCAGTCAGGCCCCGTCTTTCTTTCAGATAGTCGTTGATCGAGCCGTACTGCTTCTAGAGTTCATCGCGTGTGGCGTCAATGTACTTCCCTTCGAGAAGGCAAAGCTACTCCCCAAAGTGCGGATCGGCACTCGGATCGAACGGCAGTTCATCCAGATGCTCGACATACTCCAACGGATCGAACGGAAGCTTGTCCAAGTCCAGGGGTGGTTTCTGAAGCGCTTCGATCTCCGACGACGGATCCTGAAGTCCCGTCCACGGAATGCCGTGCCGCTCCTTCAAGTTCGGGTATTTCTTCTGCCACAATTCATGACGAATACGCATGCGGTTGAACGGGCTTTTCAAGTGAATCAAGTTGACCAGCATCGGTGACTTTTCGCGCGGGTCCGACGGCAGGAAAAAGAACCCGGCCGGAATGCCGCTCGCTTCGCCGACCGGATCCGGAGAAATCCAGTGGCGCTTGTAGTTTCCCTTCACTGTGGCGCCCAAGTTGGGGCCGGCGTAGATAAAGACGTAGTCGCGGCGGCTGTGCGTGTCGCCGTTCATCATGAGCGACGTTTGATCAATGCCGTCGATGATTCGGTCGCCTGGAATACTGGCGGTTGCTCCCGCGAGTCGAGCGAAGGTGGTAAACAGATCGACTTCGTGAATGATGTCGCCGACGATTTGACCGTCCTCGATGACACCGGGCCACCAGGCTTGAGCCGGAACACGGACGCCGCCTTCGAGAAAATCGCCCTTGCCACCACGAAAGATCGTCTCGGCGAAACCGCAACCAGGTGGCGGGTTGTGAGCCATAGGGCCGTTATCGGCCATGCAAACCAGAAGCGTGTTCTCGGCAACACCCAATTCCTTGAGCTTCGCCATCAGTTTCCCGACAAACGGATCGATGTTGCCTTGCAGTCCATCCTGCAACAGGCTGCGCGATGTGGAGACCTTCTTTTCAGTCGGCATAAATGATGCCATCATCGGCCAGTTGGCGACATAAAACGGCGTTTCTGCTTTAGCGTTCCGTTCGATGAATTCTAGCGTGCGACGTTGAGCCTCGGCGTCGATCTTAAGGTAGGTGTCGTAACTGTTATCGCCCCACTGGCGGGCCTTTTCCCCCTTCTTGGCTTCGAGCACCATGGCCCAGCCTTTCGTAACAAACGTATCGTCTAGTTTGTAGGGATCTCCGGGCAGCATGTCTTCGTATAGCCCGATCGTTGCGTTGGCTTGTTCGCCACGGCGAGTCCAGAGCGAAAGAATCTGGTTGTAGCCCGTGAAGAACGCTTCGTCGAAGCCTTGGTTGTGGGCATAGCTCTCTTCGATGTCCCCCAAGTGCCATTTCCCGTGAAAGGCTGTCGCATAGCCGACATTGCCTAGGACTTCCGCCAGAGTCACTTCGCTCGCCCTCAATCCATGCATCTCGCGCAGCATGCCGATGTTGTACATGGCGTTACGAATTGGATGACGCCCTGTCATGCAGGCGGCACGACTGGGCGTGCAACCGACTTCGGTATACATTCGTGTAAAGAGAATTCCCTCCCGGGCCATGCGGTTGAGATGGGGCGTGGCTAGTCCACGCACCTTTTGGATGGCCGGAATACCCACGTCGCCAAACGCCGTGTCGTCCCACATGATGTGCACGATATTGGGCGGGCGGCCATGCTTCTTTCGAAGCTCGGCTAGTCTGGCGTTGAGTCTCTCGTCCTCCGCCGCCCACTTATTGCCGTTCTGGGCTTCGAGGATATAGAACTCGGCGTCATGCACAATTGCTTCTTGTGCCGTTGTGGCAGGAGCACCGACAGTCAAGAGTACTAGCGGCAAAAATGCTAAACTGCGAGTCATAGGATTATCCTTCCGTTCTCGGATCGATCGGCAAAGAACCGCCGCAGGATGTCATGGATGAAACTCGATACCATTCAGCTGCATGCATCGGCACAGTCGCGCAGTCGCTGATATTCGTGTCAGTTGCTCTCGTGACTACACGGTTGCGTCGGACACTCTCAGCCGGCAGCGGAGGCGGATTGCGTGGGCTCTCGGCGCCCTATTGCGCACGATCGAGATCTACTTTGACAAGACGGCTTCGTTTGCTGGAAAAGTCTGATCAGTCTAGACTTAGGGAATTCGCGACAACATCAAAAAACCGCAAATTGCCGCACTAGCTTGGTACTGAGCGATGCCTCACGACCCGCCGCCAACCTATGTTTTTCAGCGCACTTTTGCTGACGTAGACGATTTGGCTGCCGAGGCGTTGCAGTGGGACCTTAATTTCCGCCAGTTGGACCAAGGCAGGTTTCACGGCGAGATTCTCCAATTGGCCTCGAGCGGTGTGCACATTTCCGACGCACGTTTCTGCAGATCGCTCCATCAGAAAGGGGCACCCCCGGGAGGGATGCGTACCGTCGCTGTTCCCGCTCGCCGCGACTTACGGCTGGAGTGGCGAGGCAAAGCAGTCGATGGGGAAAGCTTGATGCTGTTTCCGCTCGGGTCGGAACTGTCAAGCGTGTCCGGGCCGGACTTCCACGTTTATACGTGCTCCTTTCCTGACGAGCTGCTGTCGGTGGTCGGAGAGGCATTCGAGGTGGGATGCATCGACGACCTCGCGGGCGGAGCCGACGCGATTCAGGTAGATCCAAAGGCGATTGATCGTCTCCGAAATTGTCTGTCTCGCATCTGTCAGAGCATTCGCATGAACCCAGGTTGTCTGTCAGATGCAGCGACCGTCGGGTTGCTCACGCGGGAGCTGCCGAGCCGATTGATTGCCGCAGTCGCCGCTCGAAAAGACAAATGCCCTGCCGCGGCGCACCGACGACGACGAATGGCTCTCACACGAGCCGAGGCATTCATCGAGGCAAATGCTTCATGCGACATTAGGGTTCGCGATATCTGCCAGGCAGCCGGAGTGAGTGAGCGGACTCTCCAATACGCATTTCTCGAGACGTTCGGCATCGGCCCCAAAGAGTTCTTGAATGTCGTACGGCTCGTCGAAGTGCGTCGACAATTGCGCCTGCAGACCCGAGAAAGACGAAGGTGACTGACGTGGCCAACGCTTGGGGTTTCTGGCACATGGGACAGTTTGCAGCCGACTATCGACGCCGCTTCCAAGAGCTTCCCTCCGAGACCCTCCGACGTTGTACAAGTGCAAAAAAGGGCCGTGTCATCCTTGGGTAGTCGACGACGAATCTGCAGTCGGTAGAGAAGACCTCCGCAGAATCGGCCGGACCGACTGAGGACGGCAAACGCGAACTCTCTGCGAGCAGTCGAGAGGAGTACCGAAAACTCGTCAGAGCCGCGTTTGATTGCTCGGACACGTCAAATAGTCACCCCTTGATGACGCACAGACAGGGTCGTCCGGTCTGCCTCTACGGGGTGGCATGAAGGTGGAATTCCCAACCACGCTGCCGGACGTCAGTAATGGCAACGTCCCCAAAGTGGAAAAAATCAACAGCATCCACTCCGTTGCGCTCAATGCCGAGACTCCCTACGGACGGGGTTACCAACACGGTGTGGCTCTGAAGTATGTCATCCACAAGGGCATTGCCCAGTGGAAACAGTGGACCAACGAGTTTCTCGGCAAACAGGACACGGACATCGAAATCGCCGAGTTCATCCACGACACTGACTTTCTCGACGGCATCCGCAGGCATACGCCGGAACTGTACGAAGAGTTAAAGGGGATTGCGAAGGGCGCCGAGGTTGACTTCAACACACTCTACGCATTCCAGATGTTTGACGAGTTCGCGATGTATGCAGGAAAGAAGTATCGGCTTGCTCATTGCAGCGGCCTGGGCGTGCATTCACGAACTAATCTGCCGAACATCCTCGGACAGAACAACGACTTGCCGCGATACTACGAAGGCACGCAAACCGTCCTACGGATAAAGTATCCGGGGGGCCACGAAGCTATCGTCTTCACCTGGGCAGGATGCGTAGCCCAAAACGGCGTCAACAACAAGAACGTCGGCGTTACGATGAACATTGTTCCCACTGCGGAAGGGACGGAAAACGGTGTGCCGATGCCTTTCATCAACCGTGGGATATTGGAAAAGAGCAGTGCCGACGAGGCCGTGAAGTTCGTGAAGAGCCTTGGCGGCTCGGCTGCACCGATGAATTTCATCATCGGTGACACCACGAAAGTCGTCACCGTGGAGAATACGGCTGAAGGAGGCAAGCTCTTCGAGAACTTCCACGGCGAAAGCTGGGTGTGCCACACGAATCACCACCTCGACGTCGATGTCACGACACTCCCCGAAGGTGCCGTGTCAAAGTCGGTTCCGCGGTATCAGTTTCTCGAACAGGAACTCAAAGGAAAATCGAAGAGTATTGACGCGGGACGAGTCAAAGAGATTTTCCGCACACGACCGGTGCTGAAGAACCTGACCACCGACCCAGGCTTCCCGACCATGGAGAGCACCGTCATTGAACTGGTCGAAGGAAACCCGCGCGTCCACATCGCTCCCGGTCCACCTGACTCGAACAAGTACTCGACGTTTGATTTCAAGAAGGGTTATGTCGAGACGGAAGAATGACGTTGTCGTCCGTCAGACGACAACGCTGTAATAGGTCCAACCTTACTCAGCGCAGTCCCAGATAGTCGTGGGGCGTGACGAACGTCGAAAAACGACCGAAATTGGAACGGCTGACCGCCGGACCGGCCTATCGCCGCCAGACGGTTTTGGAACACGTTTCCCGAAGCAGCGAAAACGTCCGAGATACCCGTCGGCTGGGACGCTCAGATCGCTTAACCCGTGATTTGGCCGTGACTTGCTCGATCAACCGAACGTATCCCGGCACGTCTCTTGACCTTTCTGCCGCGCACGACTTGTCAACGTAGGCCACGCGTCTAAAGTGTTTCCCGGAACGTTTACTCGAAGCGCTCGCACGCAGTCGTTCCCCGTTCCTCGCCAAATCCTCCCGTGGCGAATTGCCTTCAGCGCGATTGTCCTACCATTCATGACCAACCCAATGAAAAACCAACGTCTGAGATTACGAGGACATGGCTTGCCACCTCAACTTGTGTCTGCATCGTCGCCTGTGACTTACCTTCGATCACTCGTAATGGTTTTCATCGCCGTCGCCTTCTGTCCGAATTCACCCGCCTCGGCGGCAGAGTTCATTCCGCTTGGTTTCGACGTCCGTGAGAACACGTTCTTCAACTACATGAACGTCTCGTCGGACGGAAAAATCGTCGCGGCGTCTACAAAAAACCACGAGCTCGTCCGGTGGAGTCGGGACGGCGGATTGGAAGTCCTGCTCCAAGACACCTGGAGCGCCGACCTATCCGGTGACGGTAATATGATTGTCACGTCACGCCTTATCTCTGAGGGGACCCCGAACCTCTACGAAGCCCTCGTCGTTCGAGGTGACGAGGTCGAGCCCTTGCCTGTCGACCGTCCGTCCAGCGGTTCAGAAGCACTTCTCATTTCGGACGACGGCCAGGTGATCGGTGGGCGAATTCGAGAGCTCGACCTGGATTCGTACTACGTGAGTTGGTCGGAGGCCGGACTTGTCGACTTGCCGATCCGTCTCAATCTAAACGGCATTTCGGGCAACGGCGACGTTGTGGTGGGGGCTATCTTCCGGTGGAGTGAGTCGGAAGGGCTCCATGAACTTGAAGGTCTCGGAGACATCGGAGGGAACGCATTTGGGGTGTCAAGCTCTGGTCAGTGGACGGTAGGGGCTGCTTACGCACCGCGCCGTGGGACCGAGTGGCCCTGCGCTGGGACGGTCTTAGTTCACCTCTTCCGATGGACCCGCCTGAGGTCGGCTGGGGAAGCATGGCAATTGATGTCTCGGCTAACGGGGAGGTCGTCGTCGGGCGATTATACGAGCTCCTCGATGAGGACCCGCAGGAACTTAAGGATTTCTTGCGTGCCGGAATCTGGACCGAAGAGACCGAGCAGATGATTTTGCTGCAGGACTTGCTGACACATCAATACGACCTGCGAAGTCAACTTCAAGACTGGCTTCTCACGGATGTTTCCGCCGTTACAAACGATGGACGATATCTCGTCGGCACGGCGCACCACACAGACGGATATAGCGAAGCGTATCTCGTTGATCTCGGACTGCGAGGTGATTTGGACAACAACGAGACGCTTGATGTTACCGATATTGATCAGCTGGCGTCGGCGATTGCTTCGGGTGCCACAGATCTTTCATTTGACGTCAATTGGTCGGGCGCGGTCGATTTGAACGACCTGCACTACTGGGTGAAGTCATCGAAGAAGACCTGGTTCGGCGATGCCGATCTGAACGGCGAATTCAACAGTGGTGACATGGTCCAGGTCTTCGCCGCGGGCAAGTACGAGACGGGAGAATATGCGGGCTGGGCTGAAGGTGACTGGAACGCCGACGGCGTCTTCAACAGCTCAGACATGGTCACAGCATTTGTCGATGGCGGTTATGAGCAGGTACTGCGAACGGGTGCGGTGGCCGTGCCCGAGCCAACGTCGGCCATCCTGCTCTTGGGCAGCTTGATCTTCATCGCGCCCCGTCGGCGACGCTTCGATCCCTTAGGCCGCGCTTCAAAAACTTGTTAGACATGTGTTTTGATTTTCGACACACGCCGAAATACGACCGTGCTGGAACGGTCGCTACCCCGGCAGCGCGTCCGTCGAACCAATGCGTGATTGGCCTCGACTCATCCGCAAGAATGATGGTCGAAAGGTGAATCAATAACGGAAGAAGTCTCTATATCTTGCGTGCGCGCGTCACTCTCAATTGGACGTGTTCATAGATTTGATGCGATGGTCGGATTCCCATAAGCCGTGTGCTACCGACGTTTTCATCGAACACAAAGAACTATGAAGGACGGGCGGCGAGGCAGTTCCAACAGAGCTCAAACGTAGGTTCATTGAATTCTTCGCATTCTTTGCATTCCCATTTCGGTGCAACTGCTTTCGTTTCCCTGAGTCTGCTCAGTTGATTCGCAATCAAATACTGGGCTACGTCTGCCTTCTCGGTGCAAACCCAATTCTGCGCATGTCCAGTCATCCGGCGGTCCAGACCGCACTGCGAAATCACTATTTCGATTCGATCGGTCTACCCCGACTCCGTGTCTCTTCCCAAGCTTAACTCGATCGAACCGCGTGGTACGTGACCCGTATGCCCGGTGGTGTGACAGGGGCAGCCCGCGAGGGCCTACCTATGTCGATCAAAACACCCTATGCCATGCTGGGCACTCTTCGTCGGGTCCGCTGACCAGTGCTGAGAATTACTTGATTGTCATGATCACACGCTGGTAACGGGTAAGCTGTGGCGTACCAGCATCCGTCACCTCACAAATGACATGGATGGTCTCTCCTTCAGTGGCATCCGAGGGGACTGTCAATGAGGCATCTTGCTTGTCCTTTTTCTCGATCTCGATGGCTCCATCGTACGTGCCTGCGTCTTGATACTGCCACCACTGGTAAGTCAATGCGTCGCCGTCAGGATCCGCTGTGCCTCTGGCGCTCAGCGGAACCCTGTCTCCGGGCTTCACCTTCAAGTCCGGGGCGTGGGCCAGCGCCACCACCGGCGGGTGGTTGGCTTCGCTGTAGCTTTTCACACACCAGCCGGCTCGCGCCGCAAAGTCCTTTTGTATCGCGTCGATCCAGCGCCACTGGGGTTTGAGATATGCGGTGAGTTTCTCGTCGTTCGGGATTTCCTTCTTTGCGCGCTGCCGCCCCCACGCGGATCCCGTATACCATCTGCCTTCGGGATACTGGTAGCCCGGCTCCAATACGGGATCGAGCCAGGCATTCTCGCGGACCCGCACGAACCGGCCGCCCCAGCCGCCCCAGCCCGGCGACTCCGCGCTGCGCAATCCGTTCGGTATGACGTGCAGGAACGCGGGCGAGTCGCCCTCGGAGCGGAAACGCCCATCGTCGTGTGGTTTGTACAACGCGAGCAGAGGACCGCGGTCTCGCAGGATGTTCTGGTTCATCCATTCCGCGGAGAAGTAATGCTCCATTTCCCGCGGAATGGCCCTCCTCTGGTTGTCGTACGCAATGGCGATGAACTGGTCGGAGATTATGGTCGTTATCCCCGAGCTTCCCCATCGCGGCCGAATGTAGGTCTGGTAGGTGTTGTCCTGTTCCCATATGAAGTATAAGCGGATCTTCTTCGCCACCGCGGCCATCTTCTCCGGATGCTTCTCCTCGATTGTCGCGAGCGCCGCGCGATGGTGTTTGGTCCGCCCCAGGCTTGCAGCCAGATCGGTCGATCGTCGGTCTCATCGAGCAATACCTTCACGATAAGCTGCGAGCCCGCAGTCTCAGCCTTCATATCTCCTTCCGACTTCACGTTTCCCAGGGCCGTACGCGACCTGAGATACTCCGGCGTCGGATAGGCCGGATCGTGCTTCACCAGATTGGGATAGACTTGCGCATACGCGTCCAAATAAGGCTCTATCCATTCATCGCCGGCCCACCGGTGTCCCTGCCAGTGGTACTGCGAACTCGATGTGACGATCCCCTCGACGTCGAAATCGTTCGCGTACAGCAGAAACCGCACCATGGAACACTCGTCGTCAATCTCGCCGTCGCTTGTCGCGATCACGCGCGGCTTGTCCGCAGCCGTCAGCGTGCTGGATTGGCCCAGTGCCATCGTCGCCAAGAGGACAAGCAGCGGCCGCATGGCGATGAATTGATACGAGTTAATTCTCATGAGAATTCCCCAAGTTATTGATGTTGTTCTCCGGCTTCGTGTAGTCAATGAACTCGGTCGGGTCGGTGCCGTTGAGATACTCCTCGACGTTGGTGTAGCCGTCGCCGTCCTTGTCCGACGAGTTGTCGTCCGCATGGTTCGCATCCAGGCCGTACTTCCTTTCCCATACATCGGGCATACCGTCGTTGTCCGAATCCTGTGGCGCCTCGGCCGATTGCAACGTGGGCCACCCGCCAACGTCATCCGGCTTGTCGATAATGCCCTTATTGCCATGCGTCGCGGTGCCATTCTTGACCTCCTCGATGGTGCGGGCGTCGATCGAATCACGCCGCGGCAATGAACAGCCTGCCTGTTGCAGGACGGCCAGATAGGCATCCTGGGGGGATTGCTGACGAATGGGCATGGCGTCCCATGGCGCCGCCAGTTTCTTGAAGGAATTGCCATCGACACCCAACCCGTTGTCCGCGGTTACTTCGGGAGCACCCTCGACATAGTTGTCCGCCACATACCAACTTCCTTCGTCGCCGTCGCCCCGAGACGAAGGATTTGCGATGCGATCGGTCACATCGCTGCGTGTGGCGGGCCCGGGTTTGTAGTAGTTGGCGACCATGTTGATGATCGAGATTTCGATGGGCGGACTTCGCCGATCGCCCCTTTGGTGTGCTTCCCCGCCGTATGAACTTTCGTAACCCCAGTTGTACAGCACGTTGTTGCGGTAATCGTTGTATCCGCAGCCGGATGCCCAGCGTGGGTTGCGACTGTCATTATGAGCGATCAGGTTGTGATGATAGGTGCCGCGATTGTTGCCCCAGATGCCGCCGAAGCGATGCGACCCGTCGCCCTTCGCGCAGGCTTCGGTGATCATGCACCATTGAATCGTGACGTCTTCGTTGTGGTAAAGGGATAGCACCTCGTCGCTGCTCCAACTGGCCGACACGTGATCGAGAATGATGTTCTTCCTGTATCGCCCGCCGGCGGCGTCACCCTCGTGATCGGTCCGCACCCGGATATACCGAATCACGACATCACTGGCATCGATGCCGAGGTCGCCCTTGATTGTAATTCCGTCTCCCGGTGCGGACTGTCCGGCGATGGTTAGGGCATCGTTTCTGATTCGGATGTCGCCATCAATCGTTCCCGAAACTTTGAATACGACAATCCGCGGCCCCTCGGCCTCGCAGGCTGCCTGTAGGCTGCCCGGTCCCGAGTCGTTCAAATTGGTTACGGCGATGACTTTCCCGCCCCGGCCGCCGCGCGTCAGGGAGCCATAGCCTTCCGCACCAGGAAACGCCGGCACGTCGGCGGTGGCGACGCCACCGAAGTCCGTCAGTCCGCCCAGCGCGAGCAGGGCAATTACGGTCGTTGAAATCGATTTCATTGCACTACCTTTCACTTGGTGGAATCAGTGGAAGCCGGACGATTGGCTGCGGATCACCCAATCCGCCATCACCTGATTCGCTTCTGTTTTCACCAATCATTCAATGATTTCTACGTTCTAATCGAGATTTCACTCAGCATGAAGCACTGACGTGGGACGGTATCGCATTTCTTTCGGTATTGCAGCCGGGGATAGACGGTTGGGGAGCTGCGGCCGATGACGTCACGGTCGACGGCAACACCATTGTGGGCCGGCTTTTCTCGTCGGATGACCGACTCGAGAGACGAGCGAAGAGGTGGCCGGTATCTGGACCGAAGAAATCGGACCGATGATGCCGCTAAAAGATCTCCTTACGACTCACCATGGCCTTGGTCCAACGTTAGACGCCTATCACTTGACTGGGGTCCTTGATGTTACCGACGACGGCCGCTTCATGGTTGGTCACATGATCGGCCCAGATTGGACGGGTGATAACACGGCCGTTGGTGAGGCGTTTCTGGTCGACCTGGGGCTGTGCGGAGACCTTAACAACGACGAAGTGCTCGACGTGAAAGATGTAAGTCGAACGTGCCGTTTCCGTTGATCGTGTGCAGGCCGACGAACCGCTCCATTTCTGTCCGTTCGGCCAGACTCAGCTTGGCAGCGTATAGGTAGCGGACTTTGGCATACTCGTAGGCCGTCGTCCAGTCGTCTGAAACGCCATCAAAGTGGCCGTGTTCGACCATGAACGGCCGCGGGGCGATCAGCGCCGCCATCTCGGCGTAGTTGAACGTGCTGCCCAGGTCGAACTCGAAGATTGCGTATTCGCCAGTCTCAGCGTAGCTCCGCGGGTTTCGCGTGGAAGCGTTCTTGTCGACCCGCTCATTAAAGTTGGCCGAACAGATCGACAGGCAGTAGTCCGTGACGATCGCTGGGACTCTCATCGCCGTTTTGCCGCCGTTATCGGCTCGGCATCCTTCGGTGCGAGCAGCAGGCCCCGCCCTTTGACATCGCCAAAGGCTGGCCAGCTGATGGCCAAGATTTCGTAGCCGTGGCCACGACCGACCAGTGCGGGCTGGGACACGGTCGCCGTCAACCTCGGCATCGTGTCTCCCGCACGCTTGTCGCGAACGCCCAGCAGGTGCGCCAGACGCTGGCGATTCGGCTCGATAGATTTCTCATAGGCTTCGCCTGACGAAAAGTTACGCTGCCAATGTTGCTCGCGCTGGGCAATGGACCGCTGGAGCTCGCGCAGTAGAAAACGGTCCACGCCGGCAACCAACTCGGAAGCAATATCACCGGTCATGTGTAGCGGTCGCGTGCCGGGCAGCGGGTCGCCGAGCGGCTGTTGAGCTGTCAGCGACGCTGTGGAGTAGAAGGCGAAGAGCGTGCAACCGAGGAATTTGATTGTTGACCGAGTCATGCGTATTGACCTTTCGTGGTACTGACGAATCAAATTCATGACAAACAGTGCGTTTTCCACTGCTGCGCCGATGAGCGACCGAGAAAGATGCGCAGCCAGTCTCGTTTTTTTTATTGCGATCGACCCGCCATCCTATATGGCGTGGGGTGAAAGCAATCAGCCGCATGTTAACCCGTTTGGACAAGCTCATCGACTGCATGAAATAACCCGGTTAACTTTTCTACGGCGATCAACAGACCCGTGCGATTTGGCAGGCTTCTTGCGGATGAATCGACGGCTATTTTTTCGGTGATCGCTGTTCAGATCGTCAAGTCAAACTGGCGGGCCTTGTTCGTTTCGCACACGTAGATAGGGATTTGCGACATTTGGCGTGCATCCGGACGACGATATCGCGGGACTCACCCCCTGCCCAAGTCGCCCCCCAAAGTCTCGAACTGGGCCAAGGGCCTCGGAATCGCGTGATACGCCCCAAGTGAGCCCCGCGATGCACGTCCAGTAAAACAGCCAGTTGCGGAAACGGGTCTTTTTTCCGGTTTTGCGTCGTCTGCCATTAAATAGTTGCCTCACAATCTGTGTCCCGACGGCTACGACATTTGCACCGTGCAGGAACTCCTCGGGCAAAAGGCCGTTCGCACCACGATGATCTCCACACATGTTCTCAACCGCGGCGAACGCGGTGTTCGCAGCCCGGCGGACGGACTGGCACGTTACCCCGGTCCGCAAGGCAGCAACGGCCTATCACGCAGTGAGAGCTGTGACCACGAAGCAAGCAACAGCTACAATACGACTTGCGGCAGGCAACCGCCTGCGCCTTAGGCCGCAAGTCTGCCGCCTACCGGGGATACGCGGAAACTTCCTATAGACAAGTTATCGCAGAGAGGACCGATGATGCGCAAGATTTACGTCGTTTGCACTTGGCTCGCATTCGCTGCTACACTGGGATGGTGTGCGGAAGGCGAACCGGTCAATGGCCCCCCTAAGCTCTTGGTCAACGCTCGGATTGATCAGCCCGGGCCCCGGGAAAGCGAACGATTTGTTGCTTCCTTTCTTTCTTGGGACGAGTCACGTCAGAACTGGGATCGGTCAGGAAAAGCCGCCGGCCCCGACGTGCCAGAGGCGTATCGCGGTCGTACGATTTCAGTGAAGAGGAGTCGCGCGATCTTCGTTTTGCAGTCCGAACAACTTGTCGTGTCGATGAATGCGTTGACATTCTCAAGACTTGATGGCGAACCCGTAGCATCCAGCGCCGTACCGAAGATTCTGGAATCAAAAAGAGCAGTTGCTTTCGTGCCTGAGGGCTGTACGATTCACCCCGCGATTTCCGCAGCACTCCATCCCGACACGCTGGTTGTATCTAGGAGAAGTTACCCGGAAGAGCCGCTTCTGATCCCGCTGCCAGAGACGCGATAGCCATGTCGTGAACCGGAGCGACCAATAGCGCGTTGACAGATGGAAGATCTTGGACGGTCGACCGGATACGACCGTCGTAATCTACTTCTACGTACACCTTGGCGAGCACGGCGATGAGTCAGAATCGAAATGCCGAACCGGATTCATCGTCCGACGCCGACGAAATGCTGCTTGCCGAATTTGGCGGACTGTGGCGCGAGGCACTTGATATCTGGGAACGGCATCAGCATGCACCAGCGTTTCACGGGTACGTGAGCGCCGACTACCTGGCGGTATACACATCATTAGCTCGACTGCGCGGCCGCGCATCGACAGTCCTCGAATGGGGCTCGGGGCTGGGAATCGTGGCGATCATGGCCAGCCGTATGGGATTCGAGGCGTACGGCATTGAAGCCGAACCGGCCCTTGTCGAGTATTCCGAGACTCTCGCGAAGTCATACGGCCCCACAGCACGATTTGCTCAAGGGAGTTTTATTCCAGACGGCTTTGAGTGGAATCCCGCGGCCGGAGATGAAGTGAACCGGACCGTGATCGATGTCCCATCCGCCTACGACGAGCTCGATATGGAACTCCGGGACTTTGATTTGGTTTACGCATATCCATGGCCGGACGAACACACTCTATACCACAACATCATGCGCCAATTCGCACGTAGAGACGCACTATTGCTCAGTTACGATGTGCGAGAAGGAATGCAGCTCGTTTCATTCCGCGCCCGCTGAGGCTGCCAGAGCACTCAGGCGATTGCATGTTTGGATACCGGTTCCGTTGTTCCGTCGAGGCGAAGATTGTCGGCCACAGCTTGTGGCTGAGCTTCGCGACCAGCCAGTGACACAACTCCGTTGGTCGTGGCCGCTTCTGACCTAACGGCCGTCATCCTTCGAAGAACTACTTGCCGCTTCCCAGGGCGTTCTTTGCTTCCACGAGCGTAATCATGAGAGTCATAGGATCAATGGGCGATGAGCGAAATCCGCAGCGCTCATAGAACTTTCGGGCCTCCTGCGAGATCGCGTGCACAAGAAGCGCCCGGATCCCGACAATCTCCCCTGCTGCGATTGCTCGCAAGATGGCATCGCGAAGCAGTCCCTTCCCGATGCCCGGGCCACGGTGACCTTGGTCCACAGCGAGTCGTCCGATGACCATGACCGGGACTGGATCGGGCATATTGCGGTGCAAGCGGGGATTCGTGGCGGGCGGCCTATCGAGCGCGGCCGTAAACTCGGAAAACGCCCTTTCGCTCAGCGCGAAAAAACAACGATCCAGTAGGACCGATTCTGCTTCCCGGCGAGCGGCTTCGACCATGAACTCGGTGCGGCTTTTGCCAAGGACGGCCGCTGCTTGATCGATGAGGTCACGGGCACTCGCCTGGAGACTGACTCGCGGGCCGCGATATTTTGAGATGGTTGGACGCCGCTCCATTCACCACGACAGCTGGCGGGCCTAACCTCCGTCCGATCCGTGGTCTCCTCTCACCCTGCGGTCCAACCTGAACGCGATCTTCTCTCGCTTGGGTCTTGAGTCGACCGCCATTGCACTGGCTGCCCCATGGGTGCCGCTTTCAGCATCGGCCTGGACGAACTCGGCGTTTTGCCGTCTCGATTTTCGTGGGGTCGGTGCTCGTCGTGCCGTCGAGTGTGAATTCACCGGACTCTCATCGTCGTGGTATATTGACGGTGCAGCCATCAATCACAAAATCAATGCAACCCGATCAGGTTACGTCCGATGGCATGTCAATGTGCGATCCGCTTTCGCCGATTCGATATTTGGCGAACTCTCCGGCTCTCGGCCGTCGTCTTCGCGGCAGCAGCCTTTTCGTTTGCTCAGACCACGCCAACGGCCATCGCGGGTGCGGATGAGAAGTCGTCCGTTTCCGCCGAATCCAAAACGACTGTCACGCTCAACGACGATGCAGTTCTGCCATCACACGGCTCGGCGGCTGGCGTATGGGCGTTCTTGCATTCTGAAACAGGTCCCCAGATGCTGCTGCTGGGGCATCCGGAACCGGCTTCGGGTTCGTGCTATCGGGTCGTTCTTCAATTGGACGATGGTGACCGTGTGCAGCTTCGGTTTCCCGTACCTCGCCGGCGCGGTTCACTCCAACTGCGCGCCGTCGGACTTCCCATCGACGCATCGACGTCAGGAGAAGCCGTGGTGCGTGTAGGCAAGCCGGACGCGACCGGCGAACCGCTCTGTCAGGCCAGAATGTCGTCGGAAACGGTTGCATTGTTTTCGCCGACGATCGACGGTCCCGCTTCACTCTCGATCGAGGTCGTTGCTGACGCGGGGCCCGTTGCACTGCAGCTGGAACGAATCGTATGGAAAACGGAAGCAGAGACTTTGCCAATCTGCCTCGATCCTGTCCGCCGTCCTTGGTCACTCGATCCGACCGCTTGTTCGCCAAACATGCGACCGGCTCTGGTGGCGGCTTTGATCGAGTGGGACTGGAGAATGCAGGATGGGATCGGGACGCCGCGTGAGCCTCGCACTTTCGTTGACGCGATTCGGAAGCGGATCCCACAGATCGACAAACTGGCGGACAACCTGCTCGGGGCGGACGTCGACTTGGCTGACCTTTCGGAGCGATGGGGCAGTCTCAAGGCAAAGATCGCCGCGGGTCCTCAAGACGCTTCCGGTGAATGGGAATCATACTGGCGCGAGATGCACCAGATTCGGCGAGCCATGGTACTGAGGAACCCGCTCTTTGACGTGGGACCCCTCGTCTTTGTGAAGCACGTTCCCTCGGCGATGAGCCACCAACTGACCCAGGTCTACGGATACGCGGCGCGCCCCGGCGGCGGCCTTTTCGTTCTCGATGAACCCGGCAGATCGATGTCGGTTCGATCGTTGACCGAGCATCATTTTCCGCCTGGCAATTTCATGCATTCGGAGGTTTCCTTCGACGGCAAGCGGATCTATTTCGCTTTCTGCGAGGCGGATCGATCTCCCGGACGATGGCGAGACCCGGATACGATGGACCGCCACTATCACATCTATGAGATGTCGGTCGGGGGGACGATGATCGAGCGGCTGACGGACGGAAGTTTCGATCACTTCAATCCGACGTGCCTTCCGAATGGCAAGCTCATGCTCGTCTCGACCCGCCGAGGTGGATACCACCGTTGCGGGGGCGGCCCGTGTTACGTCTATACGCTGACGGTTCTGGATCCAACCGGCTCGCCCGACGGCGGGTCACTCATCTATCCCGTGTCCTTTCACGAGACGAACGAATGGGATCCGTCCGCCCTGAACGATGGTCGAATTCTCTACACACGATGGGATTACGTCGACCGAGATGCCGTCTACTATCAGAACTTATGGACCATCCGGCCTGACGGAACCGATGTGCGCGCCTTACTACGGCAACCACACATTTTCTCCCACAGGAATCTGGGAATCCCGCGCCGTGCCTGGCAGCAGCAAAGTGGTTGCCATTGCCGGTCCGCACCATGGCATGAGTGCCGGGTCGGTCATCCTGCTTGATACGACCGCGGGTGTTAACGGCGCTGCTCCCATCACGCGCCTCACGCCAGAAGTTCGTTTTCCCGAGGCGGAAGTCCCCCTGGCGTATGGAGTCGCTTTGCCGTTGCCGTCCGACTTCGACACCGTCAAGGAAGCGTATTGGAACGGCAACCGAAGCGATCGACCTGCCGATCGAATGAGCGTCGTTCCGGAGGAAGAGGTGCGGTGGAATGGACATTGCTTCCGCAGCCCGTGGCCGCTGGACGAAGACTACTTCATTGTCTCCTACAGCTTCGACCAACTTGTCGGTGAACCGGGCCCGAACATTCCCAACATGTTTGGAATCTACTTCGCCGATCGCTTTGGCAACCGAGAGCTCATCTATCGCGACCCGAATATCTCGAGCCTTTGGGCGAAGCCGCTGCGTCCACGTTTCGCACCAACCCAGATTCACTCCCAGCTGCCGCACCGCGACGTCGCAACAACTGGGGGCACCCATAAAGGCGCCGGGACCTTTTACCTGCAGAATATCTACGAAAGTTGGCCGGCGTTGCCCCACGACGCGGAAAGTCGGATCACTCACTTGCGTATTCTTCAAGTGCTACCCAAGACGACTCCCAATGCGAACCAGCCCATGGTCGGAATGGCAAACGCCTCGCCCGGCAAGCAGGTCCTCGGCACCGTGCCCGTGGCGGACGACGGATCCGCATACTTCACGGTTCCCGCGCAGACGCCGGTCCTGTTCCAGGCCTTGGATGCCCGGGGACGAGCAGTCCAGACCATGCGGAGCCTGACCTACCTTCAACCTGGTGAAAATGCAAGTTGCATTGGATGCCATGAGAATCGAATGAAGACGTTTCATGCCTCGGGCGTCTCGATGGCGACGAGTAGCAAACCCGCAATCATTCAACCAGGACCCGACGGCTCGAACCCCTTGAGCTATCCGATTCTCGTTCAACCGGTGCTCGACCGGCTTTGTGTCCGCTGCCACAGCCCCGAGAAACCGGAGGGCGGTGTCGTGCTGACAGCCGAACCAGACCAACAGTTCTCGCGTTCCTATTGCGAACTGGTCCAACACGTCTCCTATACGCGCCTGGCAAAGACCCGATGGAAACCACGAGCCTCTCACTCGGCCCGGTGTGTTTGGATCGAGGGGCAGTAAACTCGTGAAGTTGCTTGAAGCAGGACATGAGCAGGTCGTGCTGAATGAGGACGATTGGAGCCGCCTCTACACATGGATTGATGCAAACGCTTTATTCTATGGGACCTTCGATCCAGCTGGGCAGGCACAGCAACTGCGAGGCGAGACGATCGACGGTCCGCCACTCGAGTAGATAGCGTCGTGTACAAATAGAATGCCCTCGTGCGAACCTATCACGTCAGAGCCGCGATCAGACTGAAATCGATGGGCAATACGGGCGGTGCCAGCTCGAGGAGCCTGGGAGGGCGACACCGTCTATCGCGGGAGATCACGAAAACGGCGCGCAGGCGCGGGGCGGCTGTCGCCGCAGAACCGTCCGCACGACGAAGCCACCGTCTCAAGCCGCGCACTCGTAGTGTTTCAGCAGCCCGCCAAGCCGCGTATCGCAGCGAACCTGGTCAAGGGAGCCAATCGCTGACATCGGATGGCTGTCGGTACGGGCAATCAGCTGATTACCGATTCCCAGATGCGGCCGACACTCGTGATCGTACGCAACAAACTCGCGAACGATGTGATCGAAGTGGGCCAGGCCAAACACGATGACATGATTGAGTGCCTCGTGTTTCAGGCTTTCGATCCAGCGTTCAACGAAGCCGCTCAAATTGGGGGCCTGGGGGCCGGCAGGTTTCTGAAACACCTGATTCACTGACAACATCGTCGACGCCCCGTTGCCATTTGCCCGATCAACCACTTTCCCGACGGGCAGTTGGCATTTTGAAAGCCAAGATGGAAAAAAAGGAGCTTGTAGCATCCGGGATGAGCGCCATGTGAGCCGCGTGTCAGCACCGAACCATTCTCGGGACCGCTTGGAGTGAGCAACGTACCAGCCATGCAGCTTCGTTCCATCGACCGCCTGAAACCAAGCATTTTCAAATGTCAGATTGGAGACAATCCAGGTGCCGGCTCGATTCGGCACCGGTCGGACACACCATTCCTCGGTCAGATTTCTGCGGTTACCATCACCATGGTAGAATGCGGGTGTCTGGTTGGCGGACCCAACGAGCGGATGACGCATCTGTAATTCGGGAGGCCCTGCAATGGACCATCGATTCTCGCGCAGAGATTTCATCATGGGGACGGCAGCTGGGGCTGCCGTCTCCGGCACATTGCTGTATTCGCTGCATTCCCAACACTCGCCTGCGAACCGAGCGCAGGATACGCTGGTGCCGCACCAGCCCGCGGGTCTGGCGGGCCGGCCATCGGTGGTGTCGCTGATCAACGGCGAAAACCGCCGTAACAACGTGCACGAGTCGTTGGTGGCGATCGAAGATCAGATTCTGCCCTTGCTCAAGTCCAAGAAACACGTCGTGATCAAGCCGAACATCGTGAGCACGCGTCTCCAGCCTGCGTCGACCAATGTGGAAACGCTCCACGGCATACTCGACTTCCTGGGGCCGCGGTTCAAAGGCCCCGTGGTCATCGCCGAATCCTCGGCCGGATTCACCACGGAGGGATATGAAAACTTTGGCTACCACCAGGTGATTTCTGAGCACAGACCGCTTCAAGTCAGCCTGATCGATCTGAATGAGGAAGGGAGGTACAAAACCCATACCATCTTTAACGGAGACTTGCACGCCGTGCCAGTGCGGCTGGCCGCTCGCCTACTCGACCCCGATGCGTTTATCATCTGTTCGGCCATGCTCAAGACCCACAACACGGTGGTGGCCACGCTATCGATCAAGAACATGGCTCTGGGCGCGCCGCTGCACAGCGCCCGTAAAGAAGGAAAGCGTTGGAACGACAAACGACTCTACCACGGCGGCGTGCGGCAGACTCACGTGGACATCATGCTTACTGCCCAGCGGCTGCAGCCGTTCTGGGGCGCGAACCGTCCTCGACGGCTTCGAAGGCATGGAAGGCAATGGGCCCACGAATGGCAAGCTGGTGCCGTCTCGGATCGCGATCGCCTCCACCGACTACGTCGCCGCCGACCGCGTCGGCATTGAGGCGATGGGCATCGACGCATCCTGGATCGGGTATCTGCAATTCTGCGGGCGAGCCGGCTTGGGCGAGAGCGATCTCTCCAGAATCGATATTCGGGGTGCCAAGCTCGCGGATGTCACCAGGAAGTACAAGATGCACGACGACATCGAGCGCGAGTTACGGTGGATGGGCCCCCTGAAGGACGTACCCGAAAGACTCGGCTGATCTGACCGTCAATACGACACTGCACGAAATCGGTAGACCAGGACACCGGGAAGCTCGCAGCCTCCAACTCACGCAACCGAGGCTGGCAACCGCCCGCACTTAAGAGGGTCTGTTCAAACATGAAAGCATTAATTGCTCTGATAGACACCGCGTTGATCTGCATCCTGACTTGCTATGCTGGCTGTTCGCGCCGCCCAGCACCTGCCGACTCACAGGTTAACCAAGCTCGACCAACTCGTGTCAGGTCGGATGCCGATCGTTTAGGTACCCGATTCATTCACGACGGCATCGACCTTGACAGGGCGCCGCTGCTGACAGAAATCCCGGCACCCGACATTCCGGGCGGCAATGCGATCTGGGGTGGCACCGGACGCGACGACGACGGAAACATCTGGTTCGCCGTTTGCTCGGCGGGCATCGAGATTCCATCAGCCCACCTGTTCTCATATGACCCGACAACGAATAAGACAACCAACCGTGGCGACACGGTCTCCTGGTTGAAGAAACTAGGCATCTGGCGAGACGGTGAGGGCCAGATGAAGATCCACTCGAAGATCGTCGAAGCGGACGACGGCTTCGTCTATTTTGCTTCGATGGATGAGCAAGGGGAAGATGCAGGGCGGATGGACTATCCCAAATGGGGTGGTCATCTCTGGAGGATCAACCGACGCACAAACACCTGGGAGCATCTGCGCAACTAAGGAGGCACTGATTGCGGTTGGCTGCACAGGCAGGTACGTGTACGCGTTGGGATATTTTGGGCACGTCTTGTACCAATTCGACACGCAGACAGCGGAATCCCAAAGTCTGGAAGTCGGCTCATATCGAGCTCACATCACACGCAACTTTCTGACTGACTTGAACGACCACGTCTATGTTCCTCGTATCTCCGGCGACGAGACTGCTGAAAACGTCACCGCCGAATTGGTCGAGTTCGACGAACACCTCCAAGAGTTGGGCGCGTACGAGTTGGACGAGTACCGAGCCGACGGTTCTTTTGACAGACACGGTATTGTCGGCTTTGTCTACCTAGCCGACGGATCTGTCTGTTTCACGTCGCATTCGGGATTCCTTTGGCATCTCGTGCCAGATAGGACAGGCCCCGCTACCCTCCACGATCTTGGCTGGTTCCATCCGGAAGGAGAATCCTATTCAGCTTCATTGATGACATTCGACGGTAAGACATCGATCGCAGGGCTCGCTCGCACCAAATCGCATGGCGGCCAATGGGTTGTACGAAGACTCGACCGGGATAAAACGGAGATAGTCGAGTTCGATGAAGCCTCGAGGGGATTGCTCGCGAGCGGGCGACGCCTCCTGTACGGCACAAACACGCGGGACGATAATGGAAGCGTCTATTTCGTGGGCCGTCGCAAGCGAAACGGGCAATACGCACCCATATTGCTACGGGCCTCTTTTTTTTCTGCAGGCGGTTAGCCGATGAGAAACTAGTAGTCCGTCAAATCAATATTGACTGGTTTATCAATTCACGTTCTCCTTTCCCGTCCTGAAGGACCTCAAGTTGCCGTGGGATGAAATGACGAAAGGGGACATTGCCTTTTTACCCGGCAATCGGCGTGATATGGGGAGTTGGTCAAGCCCAAATCGTGGTGACGAGGTTCGCCCGGAATGTGTATTCTGCCTAGTGGTGAGGGAATGTCCCCTTTGGTATTCGGCATTGCGTAAAGGGCGGGATGGTTCATATCTAGCGCGCCGAGGCGGTAGCGTTCGACCGGCGGCGCAGAGAACGTCGGTGGGCCAATTCGCTCCACCGTGGGCCTAGACGTTTCATTTGCGGCGGTCTTTGGCGGTTCCGCTGCAATCGATGGTTGAAGGAGTAGAACAGTGGTCAGCAAGGTGAGGGGTGACCATTTCGTTGATCGTGTCATTTTTCAGTCAGTCGATCATCTTCGCAAATGGCAGACTATTCTTCCCCGCGTTCGTCGAGCATCGGACGGTTCGCCTTGATGTTGTTGCCTTCGAGCACAACTTCACCTGCTTGTTTGCCAATGCGAATACCCGTCAGCTGCCGACCGGCGCCCGTGTCTTCAATCAGGTTGTTCCGGATAAGTGTCCCTTGCGTGGCGCCATCGACGAACAGGCCCCAACCCTCGTTGTCGCGCACAGTGTTGTTCTCGAAAGTGACACGATGTGCGGCCATCGGCTTGGCTTCTGAGCGCCAGTAAACACCGCCCAGCTTGTTGCCAATGATTGTGTTCTTGCGCACAACGTTGTCAGTGTCCTTGTGGCCGATCGACATGCCGTGGCCGCCATTGTTTTCTAGCCAATTGCCTTCCGCCAGACCACCGCGCACCCGCCAGCAGAAAAAGAACCCGTCCTCGCCGTTGGCAATCGCCCGGCAGTTTTTCACCGTTGGTCGCTGCGAACCGCTACCGGGATGCAGTCCGAAGCCGGCACAGCGTTCTACCACGCAGTTCTCTACGGTCACATCGTTCGATTGCTGAAAACTGATGCCGTCACCGTTGTAATCGCGGACAAAGCAGTTCGTGGCGACGCAGTGATCGCCGCGGTAGAGGAAGATACCGGCGGTGCGGCAGCCGTCCACCTTCGTCGGATTCTCACCGCGATTGCCATTCACCGTCAGGTTTTCCACGCGGGCATCCTCCACGTGATAGCCACTGATGACAGGAAAGACGGTCGCCGCGAACCCTCCATCGGTCATCAGGATGTCCGCGTTCATCGGCCGCGAAAGGGTGAAATAATTGGAGCGTGCGTTGAGGATCGTCGCACAGACGCCGAGAAAATTTCGCTGTTTTGTTGACGCAACATAGACTCCATACCCAATGGCAAATCCTTCCGGATTCTGCACGGTAATCGCCGCTTCGCCGAAATCGCCATCGGTGGCCAGCAGCGAACGATGCTCGCGGTCCTTTTTGAGCACGGTCTCTTTCCCCGCGCCGCGCACCGTCACGCGGCTGCGGAGATGGAGTGAATCACGCATAAGGTATTCGCCCGGACCGATCTCCACGAGGCCCCCGCCGAGATGGCCGACGTAGTCCACCGCCGCCTGCAGGGCGCGATTATCATTGCCGATGATGTCCGCGTCGTGATGTCCCATCGTAATGTGGACCGAGGGGGCGCAAGATGTTCATTCTCGGGATAATTGCGGCTTGCTTCTTCGGCCCAGGCTGCATGCGCGGCTCAGCGACAGAAGAAGCGAGATGGTTTTCATGATGGCAGTCTTCACGGCGGTTCCCTTGTTTCGAGGGCGCGATATTGATCTTCATACGGTATGGTTCTAACAGAATTCTCGGGATTCGCCATGGATTGGTAAAGACTCACTTTCCACTCACTTCCAAGATTTGCTTCCGTACTTGAACGTGGCCACCCACCTCCATGAAAACGGGAATGCCAACATGGTGCGCGATCCAATCGCGCGTCGCGACCGGCTGTGCGCGCGTTCGGTGTTAGTATCCACGTGACAATCGCAGGCAGTGTGGGGAGGTGGCAGGACGAATCCCCGGGAGTTTAGATTCGGTCAATAGCGCCCACAAATCGCACAGGATGAATAGTCTGAACGGCAACGCAGTTAGGAAAACGTCAACCACCGCTTAACGCCAAGCCCGCAACAGGCAAGCAGAGAGACAAGTCCGCCGTAGAGAAAGGTGGAGGGTTCGGGGACCGCGGTGAGCGATATATTGTCGATGCCGATATATGCGGAAGATGCACTGTCGCTGTAGGGAGTCAGGATCAGGAAAGTAAGTGAGTCTGCCATCGAGGGCGCAACGAATGACAGAGATCGCTGCTCCCACTGTGACGCGACCGTAGTCGGAGAGAGTTGGCCCGGTGACACCGCGTCTGGGTCGGCTAGGTTTGCCGCTGGTGAGAGCAGCAGCTCATAACCGCCATGTGCGTTGAATCTGTTGCTCTCCATCAGCGATGCACCGAAATCATAGGTAGCGCCCGGAATGAGAGGCGTCGACAACGCTTGGCCGAAAGCTTCGGACGTCGTTCCAAAATCCGCCCCGGCAACCCAGCGGATTCCATCCTGCGCCGTCAGGCCTGGAAAGTTTCCAAAAGCAGCCGGTGTCAATCCGTAAGAGCCATCATTGCTGTACGTGTCCGCGCCCGGGTCGATACTCGCTGCAGAGACAAAATCGCTCGGTAGGAATCCCTGCCCGGTTTCCGAGCTGGGAACAGTCTCAAAACTAGGGTTGACCAACAAATCAGCTACTGCCCGCGGCTTTGGCATCGCTGCGATAACGGCGGCCACGAAGACAAGCTTCGCAAGACTAGGTCGCATCTGGTGCTCCTCATCGATAAGTCAAGAGAATGCTGAACGCACTCTGTAAAGGAATCTGACTTGGAATTCCGTTCCTTTCCGGTCTTTTGACGGTTCCCGTGGGCACACGCATCCTGGCAACTCAAAGGAACATGCTTGGCGAGTCTGGGCTCTGAGTCAATCAACTCTTGCCTAAATGGAGTCGGAGCGATTGGCTCGGCGCACTCAGTCTGCTCTCGCGTGAGGGGATTTTCCGGGCAGAGTTCCTTTTCTCAAGATGCAGCCGTCGCAGTGCCAGGACCGGCGTCAGTCTGGCCATTGCTTGCCGGGCTGATGCTTCTGATGCGACTCCATCTTCCGAAAGGGGACGTTTTTCAATTATGAGGCAGCTGCCACAAATGGGGATGGCTTTCAAGCAAGTTGTTCAGTTTCGCGATCACTTCTTCGTTCGTTCCCGTCGTCGTTGGCATCGCCTCGAGGAGCCGATTGGCTCAAACGGTTTCAACATCCACCTTTGGCGGACGCCGGACGATTGCCCTGCGAGGTCGGCGGCGCGTGGCACACTGTATGAACCGAGCCCTTGGATCGACACAACCGCCAACACGCTCGGGCTCACATTCACGCTGGGCCCGCGCGGACAGCTGATACGCAGCAGCCGCGAAAGACTTGTGCAATAAGTGACGACGTCTAGAGGGGAGATCGCCCAAAGCTCGTCGCTTGCCTGCGGAATCCGTTATGTCCCCTTTTCTCTTTCTCTCGGTCCGCGGCCCATGGACCCGACTGCGAACCGCGGCGACGATAACAAACAGTTGGCTGCTGCGCCGAATGAGCCAAAAGAGAAAGCCGCAAACTCTTACGATTTCACGGCTTCTGTTGTCGGGGTGAGAAGATTTGAACCTCCGACCTTTTGACCCCCAGATCAAACGCGCTAACCAGGCTGCGCTACACCCCGTTGTTCGTGGTAACTTAATGAGCTGCGTCCCCTTTGTTTCCTTTGTTTGCCCAAGAATAGGGATCCAACATGAATACTGCATCATCGCGGAGGTTGTTCGGATTGGGGCTTTCGCTGGCTGGACTAGCCGTGTCTTGGAACGTCGAATCCAAGGTCTGTGCCCAGCCGACAGATCACCAGGCGCCCGACGGCGTCGCGCACTTCGTCGATCTGTTCAACGGCCGCGATCTGTCAGGATGGGTGAACGTCAACACGGCGCCCGACACCTGGAAGGTCAAAGATGGTCTGCTGGTGTGCAGCGGCAAGCCGATCGGAGTCATGCGATCAGAAAAGCAATACGAGAATTTCATCCTGCACATTGAGTGGAGGCACATGCAGGCCGGAGGCAACTCCGGAGTGTTCGTGTGGAGCGAGGGAGTCGTGCCCGAAGGCAAGCGTCTTCCTAAGGGAATGGAGGTGCAGATGCTAGAACTGGAATGGGTGAATCTTCATCGCAAGAAGAACGGTGAGCCCCAAGATATCGGTTACATTTCCGGAGAGCTGTTTGGGGCGGGTGGGCTGACTGCCACGCCGGACAATCCTCGCGGCACGCGCAGCAAGTCACTTGAACTGCGCTGCAAGGGGGCGGGGGAATGGAACGTCTATGACGTCGTGTGTGTGGATGGGACGGTGAAACTGGCGATCAACGGTAAGTTTGTGAATTCTATCCGAGACTCATCCGTGCGCAAGGGTTATCTGTGCCTCGAATCGGAAGGCTCGGAAATCCACTTCCGAAACATCCGAATTCTCGAACTGCCGGGGGGCATTACGGCGACGGAGCAAATAGCAGAAGTGATCGAGTGACTCCGCCTATCGAATCTCCTCACGTTTCGCATCAACCCGTCGAACACCTCCAGGTTCCTCATGCGAATCATGTTTCAAGGTGCACCGATGGGGGCTTGAGTCGCCCGAATCCGTTTTCCGCCTCAGGGGACGATGCTGAGCCAGGGGACGATGCTGAGCCGGCCAACGGTGCAGCGACGGGAACGTCGCGAACGGAGCGAAATCCTGAGCAACCGCCGAAAGTCAGGACGATCATGCAAAACCCAACAACGTCTACCATGGTGTTGATTTCGAGGCGTTCTGGATCGATCGGTATCCGGTGACCAACTCGCAGTACTTGGCCTTTGTGGAGGCCACCGGCCACGCCCGGCCGCGGTGGTGGAGGTCGGTCATCGCACCTTTTCCTCGCAACTACGCCGACCATCCAGTAGTAGGTGTCCGCGGAATCGACGCTCGGGCCTACGCGGGATGGGCAAAAAAACGTTTGCACACCCTTCATTTCTATGCCGCCACACATAAGCAATGGCTCAGGGATCGTGGCGATTACGCACTCAAGAAAGGACTGCCCCTGTTCGTGTCCGAATACGGGGGTTGTGAGTCCTCAGGTCACGGCCCTTTGAACATGGAAGAGTGGAATGCCTGGATCGACTGGATGGAGGCCCGAAAGATCAGTTGGTGCAAATGGTCCATTGCTGACAAGAATGAAACCTGCTCAGTTTTGGTGCCACGGGCCAATCCAACAGGCGGCTGGCCGTTAACCGATCTCAAACGCTCCGGCGTCCACACGCGAGAGCTGCTGCGCAAGCTGAACGGATCGGAAGTCAACCGTTCACGGGGCATTCGGGGGCTATCCCCGTGAACGGTTACGATAGGAAGTGACAACGCGACCTTCCTGGCAGCTCCGGGAAACAGGTTGTCCTTTGCAGAAACCGCTTCCGGCAGTTTCGGTTTTCGTAATCTTGATCGCGCCGATCACGACGCTGCCGCTGATTCCGTCTCCACGACGACGCGGGGCTTCTTGGCCAGCATCGCCATTTTCCTGGATGAACTTCTGCGTGCAAATGGACCAATGCGTCGGGAGAATGCTCCGGCCACTGCGAACTGTCTTGGCGGTGTCGGGGTTGGGCGGCGGATGATGGGGATCCTGTTCGCTGTGCCGGACGATCTCCTACATCCCCTGGCGGACCGGATTCTCCGACATCAAAGGGCTTGGTCAACGTCACCATGTGCCGGTTTTCCTCCATGAAATACGGCCACATGTACAACGGCGTACGCATCAAGAATTTCCCGGGCGGAATCCAGATGCATCTCTCCGTCTACTTTGCGTGAGAATACTTGATTAGCACCAGATCCTCATCCTGGATGATTCCCACGCCGGGTGCATACGTTTTGTAGCATCTATCATTAGCATCGATTCCGGACGTCTCTTCGATTCGTATGCAGTTCGTAAACGTTCCCGCCGGAGTCGTCATCGTCACGTCATCCCGGAGGATTTCTGCCCTGTCTTGAGCGTTGGGAGCGATCTCCTGGTAATGTCTTGCCCCCAGAAGAATCGTCCCTGGCATGATGATGCCCGCTTGCGATTTCTCGTTGTCTGCCCTCCACGCTCCCGAGTGTCCAACCACCTTTCCGTCTTCGTAATCGTCCACCTCTTCACCAAAATAGAAGACGTTGCCGTGTTCTTTGCAGACGGCAAAGAAGTTCCTGGATACTTCCTTCAGCTCCCCATCTTCCTCTTCTCGCTCTTCCACCACCCGAGTTTCTACATTGCCGATCGTTTTTGTCTCGTCCAGGACGGTAATGACGACCTTTTCGCTGCGACTTTGCAGCACCAGCTGATAGCCGGGTTCCAAGATAAAGAACCGGTTCTTGCCCACCGAAGCAAATGTGCAGTCCTGCTCATGAAACGCCTGCGTCCATTCCTTCGGCTGCTCGCCGCCAGCATCGTTGGCCACGGGCGCCCGCTTCTTGCGCTCGATGACTTTCCCCTCGGCGGAGATCTCCACTTCGTACTCTTCTTCTTCGAAGAGCAGAATGACGTCATACTGTCCTGGATCCTCCCCTTCCACCTCCCTTTCAGCGCGTAAGATCGTCGCATTTGGAAACGCGTCCATGACCGCCTTTTCGACTGCGGAAGGAAGCTGCGAGGCTGGCACGGCTTCCTTCTTCTCTTGTGCCGCAACTCGCGATGTGACGCTGATCACAAGCAATGCCGTGGTCAGCAGTGTCACGGGTAATGTCCGGGAAACTCGGATCCCGACTGCATTCGCCATGTACGCAGGAGTTGTCGCTTTCATGACTGACCTCACCTTTTCAAGTTGACGAAACAAGAAAAACGGAATACTCATTGTGGCAATCGGTTCGATCGTGAGAAACCTGCAGCACCTTGCAAATCTCAATTGTCAGCATCGGTGAAGAGTTTCAGTTCGGCCGGCTTGTCTCGGGCTGAGTTGAGGATCTTTTCACAATCGTTGTGTCAACGCGGCGCAACGACGACTTCAAAGTCGGAACCCTTTATCTTACGCAGTTCCTGATGCAAGACCGGAATCCGCCGATCCGGAGTAACGGAGATGGCCCAGTCGATGCCGTTGTCGGCGACGAGCATGCCATGTTTCTTCAGGCCCTTCAGGATGGCTTGGACCGGCGGAGAGAACTCGCTGATGTCAAAGTCTGCCCGCAGCCTCAGCCGCTCGCCCATCCGCGGCAGGTTTTCATCCGTCAGCTGGCTGGCGTAATGGGTTGCCGGATGAACGTACGCGCGACGCGTGCGTCGGACGGTCACTCGCATGGCGTGCTCAACAATGCCTCGTTTGATCTCGTCGTAACGTACGACGGCCGGAAAGATTGGCAAGCCCGCGGCGTCCGCCGAGGTCCATCCGTCCGGCCGCAACTTGTTTGTCTTCAAATCGAATACCGATGCCTGGCCTGCCGCCCAGCCACCCTCCGTTTTTCCGAAGGTGAAGAATTCGTAGAGCATCCGGTTCACCGGATCAACAACGATCGCGTGGCGGTCGCCCTCGTACTTGGCGGGACGAAGTTGCACCTGACTCAACGTGGGCGGATCCTTGCTCGTGCGTTGGTACGACACCGGCCAACCTTCAATCGGAATGTTGTCCGGAATTGGAAACGGGCCGGCATCCGATTCACCGGAATACTCGACGATATCCACGGCAACACGCGGTTGATCCGACGGAACCAATACGAATGCCATGTCCGTGTTGTAGCGGAACGGTTTGCCCTCACCGATCGACGCCACGATGTTTCTCGAATTGGGATGCAGAGGCCATTGATCGACAACCTGATTGAACGGGTTGTCGGGCGGAAAGATCTCAAGCGCGGAAAGGATTGCGTCGGCTTCCGGTGTATCGAACATCACCGGCTGCTTCAACTGAATCGTCTTCGCTGTGCGGATGCGCGTCAGGCCCGCCGGATCTTGGCCTGTGATCGCATCGAGAGCCAGGACCGCCAACGAAGTTGTCTCCACGTTTGCCAGACCAACACGCTTTCCGCCGGCGGTGTAGTCGGTGATCCAACCGCCAGCTTCCGACTGCTGAGCCAATAGTCGATCGAGAATAGCAGCTACTGCCGCGGGCCGTTGGTTCAACCGAACAGCGGCCACGGTGGCGAGTGCCAGCTTGTACACTGCATACCTGCCGATCTCCCGCGTGGCCCGATCTTTCACGCCGGTTCCGTCCCACATGGCAAGAGCCTGATTCAGATGCTTCTTTGCCGCCGAAGGGTCCGTAGAGGACTTCGCCATGGCCGCCAAGAGAAGCAGATCCGCGTACTCTTCCCATCCCCGGAGTAGTTGCTTCGTAAGCACCTCGGTCTTCACGATCTTGTTGCCAAATCGTTGGACTTCGATCAGCTCGGGGTGCCGAAACGGGAGTGGTTGCTTGGCTTCATCAAAAACGACTTCGATCTTGCCCGACTCGGTGACTCCGTAACTGTGGATCGCCTTCTCGATGCGTTCGGATACCTCTGGATGGGTCGGCCGTAGGATCTTGCTGGCGAGGTAGTTGTCGTGATACAGCCAGTAGGCTCTTGCCCCTCGATATTCTGGCAAGAGATCGAGGGTTGGATCAAAAAGGCTGCCCAGGAATCGGCGGCCCTTGGATGCTGCGGCATCGAACTGGTCATTGGACTCGGAAGCCGCTTGGGCACGTTGTCCCAGCCCGCCCGCCAGGACAAACAGAACCGGCTGCTGGAGAAAATCTCGGCGTTTCATCATAACGCTCCGTGCTAAACTCAGTTTTCCGTCAAAGGGAACGTCAGACGCTGTATTTTTGGTGACTGCATGCAGCTTCGGCCATCGCAAAGGACTCGGAATCCTGCTCCTCTACCATACTGCTGACCGGTCTTGTCCCAGAGAATCGTCAGCGAGTGACCGTGATATCGCACATTGTCCAGGCAGAAAAAGTCCCAAGTGCCCGCCGGGACAAGTGGATGCACTTCGACTACGTGATCCGCGCGTGGGCGGAGGCCGATCAAGCCGCTGATGACCAGGTCGCAGAAGGTGGAATGGTTGTAGTCTTTGCCTCGTTCCTTACCGCCCTTGCCCGCATCCCAATCACCGTTCTTCCATTGCTTCAGCCGAGTGCGCGAGATCCAGTCGCCGGTAAGAGGGTTCAGGTTCTCGTCGATCCAAGGCACGACGCGACCGTCGTCTCGCTGCAATTGATGCGATCTGGCATAGATCTTCATTGTGTTGAGGTAGTCGTTCGCGCTGATGTACTCCTGGGGCGGTCCGTTTAAGAGATGAGCCAGAGCCGTCATCGTCACGGAGGTGGCATATGGCCAGCTCGGTCCATTCCATTGGCACTCGTGGCCCTCGTAAGAAAGGGCGAACTTTGGATGCCGTCGTTCGGCGGTCGTCGGTCCGTACGGCGCGTGGAATCCTTCGGGATCTGTCAATTGCCGCCATGCAACGGCCTGGTCCGGATCGGGCATGCCGAAGTACCAGGGCGTGTAGCCATGCAGTTCTCGGACGTCCACTTGTGGCGACACGCTGCCGTCTTTCGCGCGAGGGATTACCTTGTAGAACTGTGCTTCTTCGTCCCAGAGGTGGTCCTGGACCAGTTGGCGAATTCGATCCGCCTTGTCGCGATACTTGCGAACGAGCGTTTCGTCGCCGGCCAGTTCGGCGATGTTCGCAATCGCCTGAGCGTCGCCGTACATGTAACTGTTAATGGTCGCCCGATAGCCGCTGCCGCCGATCGAGACCTCCATGCCATCGCGATCGTCGATCTGCCAAAATAGCCCGTTGGGATCGCGGCGACTGTCTTCCCATGCCTGGTAGTTGGCCGTCAGGTCGGGCAGTAGATCGATCAGCAATTCGCGATCGGGGTGAACTTGGTGGCGAGCCCACAGCGCATCTGCGGCCCAAAAGCTGTACCGTCGAGGCTCACCGCCGTGCCGAAACCAGAATCTGGCGTAGTCGTCCAGGTACGTTCCATCGTGCAGCCAGCGACCCTCATAGAAATGATGTGCAGCAGGACAGCTGATCGTGTTATATTTTCCCGCCCAGTTGACTGATGGCAAAAACTCCGTGATTACGAATCCGTCGGGCGTTTTCTGAATGTGTTTGCGATACGTCCACCACCGGAAATAGTAGGTCTTTTCCAGTTCCTTATCCGGGCATTCGAACAGCGGAATGTTGTCTCGCAAAAAGTCCCAGGCCGTCGCATTGTTGATGTGCTGGGCGTACAGTTCCTCGTCGTGCTGGTTGAATGCGTCCACGTAGTGGCGGAAGGTATCTGCCTTCAGCACGGACGCCCGCTGACGCCGGAACGGAGTCTGGCTGCGGCCATAGTTTGCGGCCGAGGTGTGTCGCCAGACCGATCTGTTCGACGCTGCCCTTGCGGCCGTTATACCAGAGCAGCCACCGACCATCGCGAAAAATCGCGTACGGCTTGTAGCAGGCGTCGTAGTCCCAGGCGTCTTTGTTCAGCCGTGCGCGGAGGATGGGGTTGTCCGGATGCCGCTGCCAGCCGGTCACTCCGTCGCGGGAGCGAGCGATTCCGATTTGCGCCGTGTGTTCGTCGGCGAAACCGATGTAGAACATGACATACCAGTCGCTTTCGCGAATCACCTGGCAGGCTGTGACTTTGTGCTTTTCCCACGCGTTGTCCTGGTTCCTGTCGAACACAGGGTTCTCGTGATGCTTGGTCCATTGCATTCCATCGGGGCTGGTCGCGTAGCCGATCGCATTGGGTTCGTACTGCTCTCCGCCTGAATACCACATGCGAAACTTGTCGTCTTCCCGCAACACGCACACGTCGAAGCACGTACCCAGATCTCCACCCAGCACAGGGTTGGCTTCCAGCTTCTGCCAGCCGGCAGATGTCTCGGCTCCCTCCGGCGGCAGCGGCAGGTTGGCTGCGTGAGCCATCAGCACGCCAACCAAGACGACAGCAAACGCAACGACTGATTCCCGAGTCAGCATGGCAGAGTCCATTGTTCGAATCGTGAATGAGGTAGAAGGTTCTATCTTCGTAGGGCTTCGATGCAGTCGTCGATCCGGGGGCGAGATGTATTCCAGTCTGCGGGCCCGAAGAGCGAATTATGGTCGCGCCGGCCAAGCTGGAATGTAGCCAGTCGAGTGGTGATCAACTCCTCGGTGGCCTCGACGGCGGGCATGCCGGCCTGCTCTTTGGAAAGACGGGCCGCTGTCAACAAGCGGCGGTAGTCGTCCCAGCCCTCGCGCAATCGCTCGAAGTGCACCGAAGGAATTGGCTGCCCGCCGGGCGACGAGTTGCACCAGGCATCGTCGTCTTCCCGGCAATCGAGCGCGTAGTGCGGATCACCTGCCACGACATTCCAGCGCCAAGCGATATGGAACTTCATGCGAAATTGCCTGGCCGCCTTGTACCTGTAGTCGCTGAACGTCCAGCTGGATAGGTACACAACTCGCAAGTTGGCGTAATGCTCGCGGGCAAGAGTGCCCATCCCGCATAAAGTATAACAATTCTCGACCGGGTGCTAATCAATTCCCGACAGGCCTGCGGGCAATGAGAAGAATGTTGGCTTGGCGGATGCGCAGCCTGCGTTTCGTCTGGCTCGATCATGCAAAAGTCGACTCCACGTGATATTCTCCATAGGTTGCGCCGATGAGCTCCCTGCGCAGATCGGTGTCGTGCGTAGACATCCGCCATGGAAAGAAAAAGGGATCAGGACCAATCCTGTTCGGCACACGAGTTGTAGATGGGCCAAGGCGAGCGCATCGCGCGGGTCGCTCCCGAAGGGACCGAGCCACGGCCCACCAGAATCCGACACGGTTTCTCGAACATCCGCATCCGGTCCGGATGGGTTCGATGCGCGCTGTGCCCGACCGTCGCCGCATTCTGGTGGGCCAGCGCTCGGCTTGTTCTCCGCAATCCGCCACATCTTGGACTCGCTAGGGCCCACCCTACAACTCATTCGTGCGAAGCACCCAAAGGGCCGGTCCGGCAAATGAGTCCTGACCCCTTTTTCGTCCCCTGATGGGGACGTTCTCACGTCCGACATTGGATGCCCGACTTGATGCGATGAAGGAGTGTGGGCTGACTTGCGGCCAATTGAGCATGGGTTGCGCGGGCCTGCCCGCTATGCCGGATGAGATACCTCCGGAACTCGTCGCCCGAATTCGCCGCGAGGTCGACGCTCGCGGAATCACGATCGCCTCGCTCGAAGGTACGTTCAATATGAGCCATCCCGACCCGAACCATCGCCGGATCGGGCTGCGACGACTGCACGTGTTGGCCGCGGTCTGTGAGCCGCCGAGTGATCTTCTGTTGCAAGCGGCGATCACCCCCCGCCTGAAGTTCGAAGTCCAATCCACCAGCCCGTGTCAAGAGAGCGAACTCCGGCAACCTTGACGGTGCTGCGCATGACGGTTAGGATTTGCTGCATATCGCAGTCATGATAACGTCTGTCGGATTCTCAAACAGCGCTCGCGTTCACGTGCATTCTACGGCCCCCAGATTCGTCGCTGTCTTGCTGTTGGCGGTCTTGCTTACGACCTCCTCCCTCGGGGTCGGTTTGCACCTTTGTGCCGTCGACAACCACCTCGACCACGCCCGCCCGAGCGTCTGTTCCCATGCGGTGTGTGGCCACGGAGCCGCCGGCGATGATCATGCCGACGGGGTGGACGGCATCCGCCGTACGGACGACGCTTGTCCCATTTGCCGTTTTCTCAGCAAATGGCAATCGCCACCCGACCCGGAGGTAACCATCCTGTCGGTTTCGCTCGTGGCGATCGTCAGCGATTTCTCCACGTCGGCTCCGTTCACCCCCATTCTTTCCGGTTACTCGGCCCGAGCTCCCCCGCGGTTTCTCTGAAGGGCCGTCGACATCCGTCTCGTAAAGCGCGCCGCCTTCGCCGGCACGGTGATTGGGTTTGCGCGTAATTGAGTGGGACACGACGAGCTGCAACGGCGAGTAGTCTTGTGGGCTAGGACCATCGCGTTCGGTCGAGTCCCCGCGCACACTGACGCCGCCGGAAGCGGAAATCAGCTTCCAGCACGCAGAATGCGTTGCAGACGGGCGCCTATTAAGGCGACTCGCATTGGCGGCTGAGTCCCTACCCCTTCTGTCCGCCTGAACCGCGGGACCGGAGCGCGGAGGCGACGGCGAGCAGCGAAACGGTGTCCCGCCAGAACGCGAGGATTCCTCGCCACCCAGGGTGCGCACCGCGATAGCCAATCAACCGCTTGACCAAACGCTTGTTCTCATCGGTGCTCTGCAGCCGATGGATGCCAGAGAGGCAAGAGATGACTATGGAACGAACACCGCAAACTCGTCACGCGGAGGGCGGGTTCACGCTCGTAGAGCTCCTCGTCGTGATCGCCATCATTGCGATTCTGGTGATGCTGCTGTTGCCAGCCGTCAACGCGGCGCACGAGGCAGCCCGAAATTCGCAATGCAAGAACAACATCCGTCAACTCGCGTTGGCGTTGGTGAATCACGAATCCACCTACGGATATTTTCCGATTTCCCAGGTTTCCAGCGGCACGGATCGTGCTGGGGGCGGTTGCCAGGCGGGCTTCTTCAGCTGGCACGCACGGATTCTGCCGTTTATTGAGGAAGACACGCTCTTCAAACGAATCGATTTTGACACCGATATGGCGGACGAATGCAGTGATGGACAGAGCGGTTTGATCAGCAGCACGCATCCGAATGCCGCGGTGGCCGCCGTGGTCGTGCCCACCTTTCTGTGCCCTTCGGACGGTCACACGGGGCACAGCGCCGAGATTATGGGCACAGCGAATCCAGCTTCGGACAACTACGCCGCGAATGCCGGTTGGCCGTCCTTGGCCACTGGCTATGGTGGTGAACGCGAAGCCCCGCGCACTACAACGGCCTGATCAACCTGGTCAACCACCGGCTGCCCAACGACTGGCAGCCGCGACACCCTATCCGAGCGAAGGACATTTCGGACGGTCTATCAAAAACGGGTGCCATCGCCGAGCGACTGATCCAACGCGGCGTGTCGCGCGATCAGATCCTGGATAGTTCTGACAGGATGAAGTCCTACCACATCACCGAACATCCCCGCACGCTGTCTCAGATAAACGAGCGCTGCAACGTCCAATACACGCACGCCGACCTGCCGTACTCCACCTACTTGGGACGAGCCTGGATTTCGGGGTGGGCCCCCACGGCTCCAACCTACATGCACCTGAAACCCCCCAATTCCAACCATTGCCATTTCGGCTGCAGCATCACCACTGGCGATTTCATTGTTACTCCCTCCAGCAACCATTCGGGAGGCGTCAATGTTGCCTTTGCCGACGCTCACGTCGAATTCATTGCGGATGACATCGACCCAGAGGTCTGGTGGTCGATGGGCAGTCGAAATGGACGAGATTCTACGAAAGGAACACAGCGATGAGCTGGCTGCCATTGAGGCCCAAGTCCGACGACCGATCCATCATCGGCGACCGAATCGGTGCTCGCCAGCATCCCCGATCTTCCGCTGCGGCTACGCCCTGATCGCCCTGATCATGGTGACGGCCGCGGCCAGCGCGCAGGATTATGGGCACGTGGACGTGGAGTTCGAGTACGCCGACGGAAAGGTCCAACTCAGCAATCCGGTGTACACGCATGTCTTCCCGACTTCGGGGATCTCCCAGCAGTACACCTCGAACCCAGGATTTGGCTCGGAGACGGACGTCGGTCAAGGGATCGGGCCCCACGAGACGATCTTCTACCACGTCCTCGATCCTCTTTTCTTCTGGGATGGAACCACCTTCACCGACCCGGCAGAGGACACACAGATCCGCATCCTGAATAACCCACCGACGATTCCTCAGACTGTGGTGGGAGCCCACACCGGGTTGCAGGAAGGTTCACTGGATCCGCCCCTGAATCTGGTTGGCCAGTCCATGGCGAGCGGTGATTTCCATTCCCATGTCAGCTTTCAGCTAGAACCCCAACCGGCCGGACCGCCGCCACCTCCCGCCTTCGGCGCCTACGGTCTCAAACTGAGCGTGGGAACCAGCGCCGAAGGGATTGAACCGTCAGATCCCTTTTTCCTTGTGTTCGAGTTTGGACTCGACGAAGCCACCTTCCAACGAGGCGTCGAGGCCTTGCTCGAACTGCTGCAGGACGCGGGGCTGGTCGGCGACTACAACGAGAACGGCCAACTGGATGCCGCCGACCTGGACCTGCAGGCGGTTGCCATCACCGAGGGGGATCACCCACCAGCCTTCGATCTGAACAACGACCAGCTTGTCACTTTCGACGATCGCCTGGTCTGGGTCGACGACCTGAAGCAGACCTGGATCGGTGACGCCAACTTGGACGGAGAGTTCAACAGCGGCGATATGGTCCAGGTGTTCGTCGCAGGGAAGTATGAGTCGAGTCGAAACTGCCCTTTGGGAAGAGGGCGATTGGAACGGCGACACGCGGTTCGGTAGCGATGACATGGTGGCGGCGTTTGCTGGGGCGGCTACGAGGCAGGTGCCCGGCCACCGGCCATCGCCCAAACGGTTCCGGAACCTGCGAGCCTGAGATGGCTGTTGCCAGCCCTGTTTGTCTTCGCTGGCCGAGTGCCGGCGAAAACACGCATGAAGTTCTTTCTTTGTCTTTCTTGCACGAGAGGAGTAACAGCGATGAGGTTCAGTCCGTCCCATCTGTCTCTGGTGTGTGTTCTTTGGACGTTGGTTCCCGGAATCACTGCCGCACAGCACGACCACCACTCCGATGTCCGCTTCCAGTATTTGGACGGCCAGGTCGTTGTGGAGGCCGGGCCGGAAGGTCTGGCAATGGAAAGTGAATTCGAGCTGGATGGAGTCAACCGTCAGTTCACGATCATGCCCGGATTTAACTCCGAAGTGGAGGAGGGATTGGGAATTCATCGCTGGGGATACGATTGTCTATAACGTTTTGGAAGGATTACGATTCTGGAACGATGGCTTCCAATCAGTGCCCGACGGCATGCAGATTCGCATCCAGAACAACCCGCCGGCGCCGATCGTACCTGACACGATCGTGTCTGCATCCACCGGCATCCAAATGGGCAGCTTTGAGCCTACGATCAACCGAATCAACGCAGCGGACGAAAACGGCGACTTTCATAGTCACGTGTATTTCTTCCTGGAACCGAACCTGGCACCAGATCCAGTCCCCGCGGAACTGTTCGGTGCGTACGGTCTGAAGATGAGCCTCTCGACCGACGCAGAATCGATCGTGGACTCCGATCCTTTCTTCCTGGTCTTCAATCTTGGCCTGGACGAGGAGTCTTTCGAAGAATCCGTGGCCGCATATGCGGCGATAGTGCCCGAGCCGGCGGGTATTTGGCTGATCATCGGCGGCGGCGGCTGTTTGTTCGGCGCATTCGACCCGCGGAAGGCGAAACGCCGAGCTTTGCGTAATAAGTCAGACCAGCGAGTTGAACGCGATCAAGATCAGTGAAGATGTATCGATCGAGATGATCGATGGGTCTCGAGCCGTGCGGTCCCCGCAGTCGGCTCGCTCGGGCACTCTCCCATTCAGGCTCAACCGCGGGTCAGCTTGCTTGTCGCTCGGCCGTCGCTCGCCAACTCGCTGCGCTCCGACAAGGCAAGCGAGCGACAGCCGGCTTCGACGAAGGCACCCACTCCCGCCCGAGCCTTTTTCATATGAGCGCAGTACAGAAGCCCATCTCGTCCCCAGGCTCCCGCCGGACGAGCGAAGGTGGCAGAGTCAATCGAGCTCAATAGAGCCCACAATCGCCCGGTCTGTCAAAGGACATGAGCGCGCGAAGACGGCTCCAAGCATTGTCCGGAGCCCTGAATCGCGTTTTTTCAGTTCCTGGATTGTGCCAAACATTGACTTGACTCTTCTGATCGCTCCCCGTCCACATCAGGACACCGACTGGTCAATCCGGGGCACTGCAGTCATCACGCGAGTAAGATGGCCCTCGTTCGTTCAGCCCTTTGGCAATTCCCCAATCGGTTGTTGTGGAGACAGCAGATGTTCCAGGTCGATCTCACCGATGCGAAGGCAGGCAGACTCGACGTAGCAACCGAGCCGCCCTTGGGAATACGTTGGATCGGCCAGGGTCAACAGAACACGTCCGTCGAGCGAGAATTCGAGGTAGTTCCCGACGGCCAACAGCGTCACGCGTGACGAACGGCTGACGTCCGATCTCCAATAGGCGGCCTGCAACGGCCGAAAGCGAAACACGTGCTCCTTCGTGCCTCCATCCTGCTCGCCCCAATCCCTGAGTTGCGCAAGTCCCTTGATCAGATCGAGTGACAGGTGATATCCCGAGGCTGTCTCTGGATCAAATCGGAAGACGAACCCGCATTTCCCCAGGCCGTCCAGATGGATCGTTGCGTGAAAGCGGAAACAATCCACATCTCCGCGAAACAGAAACGCCTCGACGCCACCTTCCGAACGAAGACGCAGATCTCCTGTTGAAGAATCGAAGACGCTTTCGGCGAATGGATTCGCTCGGAGTGTTTCCACCGGCAACAGGTCACGCACGCTCAACCGCGACTTCCGCAAGCCGTCGAATCGCTCAAACGTGGTTACACGCAGCAGCCCAGTGTCATCCACTTGTAGCCGTTTCGGGGGCGGCATCAGATTATCGATGGTTCGATCAAGCACTTCCGAGGTAAAGAAGTTCCAGACCAAAGGACCGCGTTCGTCCAAGCCGATTCGTGCGGCATAGTTGCCCGCAGGCAACAGCACGTTGTCAAAGAAGTTACGCCACGGCCCCGCGCAATCGTCGGCATGCCAGTATCGGATCTTGGCATCCTCTCGAATGCTGCCGACGAGGTAATAACGTCCTCCCAGTTTTAGCAGATTGGGAACCTCGATATCGTCGTACAGTCCCGGATGATGCAGCGGAGGCAGCAGCCGGAACTTATCAGGGGCTATTTCTTCCGCAATTCCCACGCACCCCCGTCGGATCAAAGGTCCGTTCGGCGTTCTCGCCGTCATTAACAGGTAGCCCCGATCCTCTTCCCGATAGTAGAAGGGGTCGCGGAAACTAACCCAATGCCGTCCCTCATCGACGGAACTCTCGTAGTACGGCGCGGCGGCTGCCAGCGGGAAGTCGCTCTCCGGATCAAAGCGGCTGCTCACGCCTTCCATTCCCGTATCTCGCGGTCCCGAAACAGAACGCCAACAATCCGCGACTTTGAACCAACGGCGGAGATCGGTACTACGCGCCAGTCCGATGCGCTGCACGTCAGCCCGGTCCTTGCGAGCCAAACCGGTGTAGAACATGCGCCAGGATCCGGGCCGGTGTGGATCTTCCGTGACGTGCATCGTCCACAGCATGTGATCGTCCCAGCTACCGGGATGGCCGATGAACAGTGCGTTCTCAATTCGCTCCCAGTTCAGACCGTCCTCGCTGATCGCATGCGCGACAAAGTCGTGATTTGGCAGCACGAGGTGAAACAGATGGTATAAGCCATCGTGCCAGAGCACATCGACGTCGCCCATTGTCTTGCGGTGAGATATGGAATCGCTGTACATCGACCGTCTACTCCTGGTAGGAAATGAAGGACGAAAACTGCCAACGCTATCGTAACCCGCGATCGTAGCACGAGCATCCCCGACTGGGCAGAAACCCGCGCGCGAGTCTATTCACTGCGGCGCGGCGAGTGGTCCTCAGGAGGGCACGCAAAACAGGAGATTCGCGGACTCCCGTTGGTCGTCCTGGTTCATTATCTGCGCCGCCGTCAATAGAGTACTCTCGTTCATAACACGCTCTGGGGGGACCAAGATGATCTGACGGAAGTGGCCGAAGATCGGTGGTTCCTGCCAGGGGGTGGCCGATAGCACCGATCATCTCCTTGCATCTATCGGCTGTCTGTTGTAGACACCACTCGCGTGTAGGCCGGAGTCGGACGGCTTCTATCCGCTCGACGTGTGAATCGTGGAATCGCCGCGGGGCAGGAATTCGAGCCTTCCTTGATTCCGCTCGCTTCCCACAGCAGCGCGACTTCCCCGCGAATCATCCTGGCTCGTTCCTTGCGCCGCCGTCCGCAAAAAACAAGTAGGATTTGCAATTCCGCTGGGTTAGTGCACAGAATTGAAGCATCAGAGTGACCTTCCAGGCGTAGATGACACTGTCGATTGTGCCTCGATCATCATGCCGAACATTCGTTGCGGAGCCGCGGTGGCTGTAGGAGTACACCTCACATGAGCCGTATCACGGGTTTGGCCTTTCGTACGCTGTTGGGCTGCTGCGTGGCAGCAAGTGCGAGCGCGACAGAACTTACGGACACGAAGCGCAGCGCCTTCGCCAAAGTGCAGGCGACCGGTCTGAGAGACGTTCATTGGACGACAGGTTTCTGGGCGGACCGGTTCGCGACCTGTCGCGACGATTCGGTACCTGCCATGTGGGAACTCATGCAGGGAGACAAGTACAAACCGTTCTACCAGCATTTTTTGATTGCTGCGGGAGACATGGCCGGCGAGTACCACGGTGCGGCGTGGAATGACGGCGACTTTTATAAATGGGTCGAGGCGGCGTGTTCCATCTATGCGATTCAGCCCGATCCGAAATTGTTGCAGATCATCGACCAATCTGTCGCGGCAATTGGTCGCGCGCAGCGCTCTGACGGCTATCTACACACGCCCGTGCTGATTCGCAATCGCAACGGTGACGCCACGGCCGGTCCCTTTCAGGATCGGCATAATTTCGAAATGTACAACATGGGCCACCTGATTACGGCGGCTTGTCTGCACCACCGGGTCACGGGAAAACAGGATTTTCTGTCGGTCGCCCGCAAAACGGCTGACTTTTTGGAAAAGGCATTTGCTGATCCGACACCCGAGCTGGCCAGGAATTCCGTATGCCCGTCGCATTACATGGCCATTGTCGAATTGTATCGAACGACGCAGGACGATCGTTATCTCAGGTTGGCCGAGAAGTTTCTGGCGATGCGAAGTATGGTGCGAGATGGTGGTGACGATAACCAGGATCGAGTTCCGTTTGTCGAACAACGTGAAGCTTTGGGGCACGCGGTACGAGCGAACTACCTGTTCGCCGGAGCAGCCGACTTATACGTGGAGAACGGGGATGCAGCGCTTCGGCAATCGCTGGAAGCAATTTGGCGCAATGTCACGATGAAGAAAATCTATGTGACCGGTGGCTGCGGCGCTCTGTACGATGGTGCGTCGCCGGACGGATCGCCCAAGCAATCCGCGATCACTCGTGTCCATCAAGCCTACGGACGCAACTACCAACTGCCAAACCTCACGGCTCATAATGAAACCTGCGCGGCAATTGGCAATGTCTTGTGGAACTGGCGGATGTTTTTGGCGACCGGTGAAGCTCGCTATATCGATCTGTTGGAATTGTCGCTCTACAATAGCGTGCTCAGTGGCGTGAGTCTAACAGGAACCGACTACTTCTACGTCAATCCGTTGCGCAACGAATGGCCATTGCCGGTTGAGTTGCGTTGGTCGCGGACGCGAGTTCCGTTCGTGACGTCGTATTGTTGTCCGCCCAATGTCCTTCGCACGATCGCCCAGGCAGCCGGCTACGCCTACGCCAAGCAACCGAATGCGGTGTGGGTCAATATGTACGGTGCGAATCACTTTGCGACCTCACTCAAAGACGGGCCCTGGGAATTGACGCAAGATACTGATTACCCGTGGGACGGAACGGTGAAATTGACCGTCGATCGCTGCCCGACGCAGAAGGTTGGCTTGAAGTTGAGGATTCCAGGCTGGACAGAGCAGTGGACGCTGCGAGTGAACGGCGAAGAAGTGGAGTCGCACGACCTGGCGGAGGGTTACGTCGAAATTCGACGTCCCTGGCAGGCGGGCGATGTGGTCTCGCTGGAACTGGCGATGCCAGTGCAGTTGATTGAGTCGCACCCGCTAGTCGAAGAAACTCGGAATCAGCTTGCCGTGAAACGCGGTCCCATCGTCTATTGCCTGGAGTCGCCGGATTTGCCGGCGGATGTTCGGGTGCGCGATCTCGCGATCAGTCGCCACAACGAGTTCAGCGTGCAACCCGACTTCGGACCGCTTGGCGGATCCACCGTGCTGGAAACGAAGCTTCACCGCCGCACGGTAGCCGATTGGGACAATCGACTCTACCGCGCCATCCAACGCTTTGACACTTCCGATAACCGCTCCCCGATGCAGCCCAAGACGAATCTGCGCGTGGCAACGCGCTTGATACCGTATTTTGCGTGGTCGAACCGAGGTGAATCGGAAATGTCCGTGTGGATTCCCAGGATCGATTAGTGGCTGTTCCGCGACGCAAAATGATGAAGCCGCTAGCGAATCCAGATGATCGACAACTCGGATGGAATCTCCACCCGATTGCCAACCACTGGCCGTGCGTCACTCACCTTGCCGGTGTGTGGGTCGACCAAAGAATACTGGTAAGTGCGCCTAGGCAGTTGGACGACCGTGGGTTCATCGCGGCCGGCGGAATAGATCAAGAACTCTTCGTCTCCGGCGGCAAGACACCATTGTTCCTCGGCCAGTGGTAATTGGTCACTTGGGAGAAGACGCACGACGGCTTTTCGCAGAACCTCCGACAGTTGCGGCAAATTGGGAAGCGAGCCACCGCCCATCAACACCGCCCATCCATCGTCGCCACTGCGACAATAGAGGTTGGCGTGATAGGTCACGGCCTTCTGCGGGTGCTGCCGCCGGTACTGCCGGACAGCTTGCACGATCGAGCGGAACGAAGAAGCAGACGGTTTCAATCGCCGCAGATGCTGACGAGGCGAAAGGCTTTGACCACCAGCGGGTGCGTAGAGTTTGCCGTCCGCTGTGTACGTCCAGTAGCGAATGTCGATTACGTCCACGTGTGGGCTACGCGTTGGGTCTTCGAGAATCGCGTCCTGGACCATCTTTCGTGCAGCTCAGTCCGGTCAGCACCTGCTTGCCGTTTTCTTTTTCCCATTCCCCGATCGTGTCCAACCAGAATTGTGTAAACGAAAGCGGTCCGGTGTATTCGGCACTGGTTAATTGAATCACATTGCTGTTACCTGCAAAGTTGTCCAGGCACTTGGCAATGTAGCTCTCATGGATGCGGCGCCAGTTCGGATCACTTAGATCGTAGAACTTGTGCGCGAGAAAGATGCGTTTGTCGCCCACGTACGGTGGCGGCTCCGGTAGCGCGACCTGGTTGATGTTGTTGGCCGGCCGCCACGGCGTGTCGGCCCAGTGGGCACCGGCTTCGATAATATTGTGCTGGAAATAGCCATGATGAAATAGGATCCGACCTTGCTCCTCACAGAGTTGCGCAAAGTCAGCCAATCGCTGCCAATACCAGGCATTAAAACTTGTGAGATCATATTTGCTCAGTCCGTCCCATGCTGTCCCTTGGCCGCTACGAGCGAATGGCTGCTCGTAAAACGGAGGTGCTACCTCACCATCGGCGCGTCGCACCATCAAGTGATCGTCGCGGCGGCGATCATACCAGAGACCGTAGTGGTGATCGTAACTTGCCAGATGGTTTGCCCGCATGTGCGTAAGCACTTCACGTAAATCGTCGGTAAGACCCGCACCGGTGCGACCCGGTGCAAATCTTGTGATTGCATGACCCATCTCTGGTGCGGCTTCAGGAATAAGCGTGCCTCGCCACCAAGTGGGGGTCAGATGTCCACCGACAACGAGACTACCGTCTACGACCAGCCAGCCGTTGCGCAATGCGAGACGCGCGGGCGGATTGGGTTGTTTGGCCGGCGCCGAAAGCGAAAAAGCGTCTGTCGCGTGCGTGAAGTCGGGAGCAGAAACACTCGCCCAACGCTCGTGAATCAAGTCTTTCAATTGCCGGCCCGGTGCGTTCGATGCGGCGACGAATTGTTGTGCTTGTTCCACCGACGGATTCGTGGCACCCACCGGATTGAGCAGAAAAGGACCGATGCTGTCGGCTTGCCGTTGCCCGAGCCGTTCTTGGACCTGCTGTTGATAGAGGCTTATCGGACTGACAAAGTCACTCACCCCCTGAATCGTGCCGTTTCCCGATGGCGTCGCCCAAATGCCGATCGCCCAATTCTGAGCTGTCGGAGGGGTCTCGCATACCACGTTGGCGGCTTGGCATTGCCACAGCATGCAGTTGGCAGCGGACCAACCGGCTTTGGGCGGGTTGGACCAGCGATTGCCGAGATGCAAGTTGGAACCATCGATGCGAACATTGTCGTAGAGTACGCCTGATGCCCAACTCTCATGCGGACCACTGTCCCCAGTGGCCCGTGCGGCGTAGCACTGGACGAATGCGTTGGGGCCGGCGGCACAATGGCCCACGGAGAAATCGTGATGCCCTTGGTCGGACCAACAACGGAGAAAGAGGCACTGTTGACCCTGTGTGAAAAAGGTGTGCCGGCGGTAGCCGCCAATTTCGGAGATGGGCTCCTCCGATACGCAATCCTCAACGGTGATGTGTTGAGTTGTCGCGCCCAAAAGCACCGCTCCGCCTGCAAAATGCCGGAAGCCAACTCGTCGGACCCACCCATTACGGACACAGTTCATCGTGACGCCGTGCCACGCGTGCTCCTCATCGCGAGGCGATTCGCTGCGATAATCCGAAACAAGTTGCAGGTCTTCAACACCCACATGTTGAATCAAACCAGGCCAGGCGTAGCGTTGCAGAATCCCTCCTCCAAACCGTTGGTCGATCGATGTGGTAATCGGCGCGTTAACCTCGACGGCGTTCTCGTCGATGCGGACAATGACCCGACGCCACTGCACGTCTCGTGAGCCAGGCCGCCAACCGAGGCTTTCGACATCGCACTGGATTGCGGCGATCCACTCCTGTGTGGAAGGACGAGACACGATCACCGCGTCGCCAGCTGTTAATCCTGTGGTCGTTGTGAGATGAAACGTGGTTGCACCCACAGGAACGTAATCGTCCGAGATCCTCCAATGGGAATCTTCCGGCGCAGGCGTGCCGGTTCCATGAATGCGAATCAGGGTCCGGCGATCCAAACCTGCTGCGCGAAGCACAGTACCTCCAGGGCCAGCTCCCGCGCCGCGAAGCACCACGCCGGAATCGCGAATATGCAGGCTGCCTTCTACGGGGAAAATGCCCGCCGAGAGAAACACCGCGCCGCGAAAACCAGCTTCATCTAACGGAAGCGACGCCACGTAGTCAATCGCCGCTTGAATGCGCCGTGTTGCATCGCCCTCCATCGGCGAAACACGAACGCGAACGGGGACGTTCGGAACGGCATCGTCGGCGCCCGCAAAGCCGCAATATGAATAGTCCGGTATGCGATCGCCCTGGTCATTCGGCTCATAGACAAGTCGACCGCCGGCGAACACGATGGTCGAATCGCTCCTTGAGGCTCGTTGATCGTTGGGCTGGCCGTGTACAAGTAGCGGGCTGACTGCAAGCCAAGCGCACACGCCGGCAGAAAGAAGCTGGTTTCGAGGGTGGTACATGATTCGAACTGACCCGAAGTAGGTTAGCGCACTGCGAGGAACGATCAAACAGTGTAATGGTATCTAACACGGAGGCAGATGGACTGGTGGAGCGATCTTCGGGATCGGCAGGCTCGCTTCACTACGACAGGAAGGGACCGGAGCAATGCGCAAGAATATGCCCAGTTGGCACCAGGATCGAGACAGAACCACTGCATTCCTTGATCAGATAATGACGGCGTCGCAACTGCAGAAGGCAAATCTCCGGCCAAGCAAAGCTGCGCCTCGTTACGAATCGAGAGGAGAGCAACAAACAAATGCCGCCTGTGCAACAAACAGCCGCAGGAAGAGCGTTGCGCCTGGTTGTCGCCATCGGAGTATGGAGTTATTGCTTGGTCTCGACCGGACTGATCACGATGGCGGAGGATGGGGCGCTCTCAGGCGTTCGACATCGTGTGGTTGTGTCGACCGACATCGGCGGGACCGACCCGGATGATTTTCAGTCCATGGTGCATTTGCTTGTCTACGCGGACCTTTTCGACATCGAGGGGCTGGTGTCGTCGCCGTATGGACCGGGGCGAAGAGAGCACATTCTGCAAGTCGTTGATGCTTACGGAAACGATCTTCCGAATCTGAAGTCACACTCCGACAAGTATCCGACAACGGATGCATTGCAATCCCTTTGCAAGCAAGGCGCCATCGATGCGCCGGGCGCTTCCGGCGTTGGCCAGCCCACGGAGGGATCCGACTGGATTGTTCAGTGTGCAAGGCGCGACGATCCACGGCCACTTCATCTTCTGATCTGGGGCGGCATCGAGGACCTCGCGCAGGCACTGAAAGACGCGCCTGACATCTTGCCGAAACTTCGGGTCTACTGGATCGGCGGACCGAACAAGAAGTGGAGTGTGAATGCGTACAACTATGTCGAGCAGAACCATCCGCAGCTCTGGATGATCGAGGCGAACGCGACCTACCGCGGCTGGTTCGTGGGCGGCACGCAGCAAGGTGAGTGGAGTAACAGAGGATTCGTGGCCCAACACATCGCCGGCCATGGTGCGCTCGGTAGGCTCTTTGTAAAAGCCAAGGCTGACATCAAGATGGGGGACACGCCATCGGTCGCTCGGCTGCTGCACGGGGAATCCGAAGATCCATCTCAGCCTGGGTGGGGTGGCAAGTACGTGCCGATCTGGGATAACCGCAAGACGATCTTTGATCGATTGACCACGGTAGCGGACACCGTGGAAGTGTTTGGCGTGACCGAATTTGTATTACCCAAACCTGACGGCTTTTCCGCTCAGAACACAGCTACGATGACCTTCAACGGTGGTGTGCCGACATCGCCCGGCGTGATCGAAGGAGACGTCTTGCGTTTCCGTTTCTCGCCTCGCGATGCAAAAGTCTGGTCATATGTGATTCAAAGCGATGTCGCCGAACTCGATGGAAAAGCGGGCCGCTTTGATGCCGTACCACCGCCGACCGCACGAACGAGTACGCGATCCGTAGTCCATCCTCACTGGTGGACCGACGATCCGAATCCTGCAACGGCCGAGGGTATTCATCCGGGCGCAAGAAGCGTGAATCAGTGGCGCGAGGAGTTCCTTCGGGACTTTGCCGAGCGAATGGACCGCTGCCGAAAAAAACGCGAATGAAAAGGCGAAAATGCAATTCTCAATTCAACCTGTTCAGTGGTTTATCATGAATCGTCATGCAACACGCTGTCTCGCATTCGTCCTGCTTCTGTGCTTTGTCGGCTACTCCAACGCCGAAGAGCCGAAATGTCGCGTGATCGTTCTGACGGACATCGAAAACGAGCCGGACAACGCGCAATCGATGGTGCGCTTTCTCACGTACGCAAACCATTTCGATGTCGAGGGATTGGTGGCCACGACCTCGATTCACCAGCAGAAGAAAGTTGCGCCCGATCGGATTCGGCAGATTGTCAAGGCGTATGGCGAGGTGCAATCGAATCTGCTGCTGCACGAGCCAGGGTATCCGACTGCGGAATCCCTTCTTTCGGTTATCCGTGAGGGTCAACCTGACTACGGCATGAATGCGGTGGGGGAGGGAAAAGACTCGACCGGGTCGGAATGGCTCATCGCGGTGGCTGATCGCGACGATCCGCGACCGCTGTGGGTCACCGTGTGGGGCGGACCCAATGTACTCGCCCAGGCGCTCTGGAAGGTTCGAGCTACTCGGTCGCCCGAGGCCCTCGCAAAGTTCGTCGCGAAACTTCGTGTCTACACGATCTCTGATCAAGACGACAGCGGGCCGTGGATGCGGAAGACATTTCCCGAGCTCTTCTACATCGCGAGTCCGGGCATGCATGCGGGCGGCGCCTATCACTACGCCACTTGGAGCGGAATCAGCGGCGACAAATTCCACGCTCGTTTTGCAGGCGCTGACTTCAGCCTCGTCAACAACGAGTGGCTGGACCGGAACATCCGCCACGATAAAGGGCCGCTTGGCGCACAGCATCCGCACACCGAATTCCTTATGGAGGGTGATACGCCGAGCTTTCTCGGGCTGGTCATGAACGGTTTGAACACGCCCGAAAGACCGAACTGGGGTGGCTGGGGTGGACGGTACGAGTTCTACACGCCGCGAATGCAGAAGTGGTTTCAGGAGCCGGAAACCCGTCCGTTCTGGACGAATGCGGTCGACGAAGTTCGGGGCCACGATGGGAATTGGCACACGAGCAATCACGCGACGATCTGGCGTTGGCGATCCGCGTATCAGAACGACTTTGCCGCACGCATTGACTGGACGACGAAGCCATACGATAAGGCGAATCACCCACCTGTCGTGCAGCTCGCTCATCCGGCAGAGCTCGCGGCCAAACGCGGCGATGTGGTTCATCTCAGTGCAGAAGGCACGACGGACCCCGATGAGGACGCTCTCTCCTACGAGTGGTTCTACTATGGAGAAGTCGGCACGTTTACGACATCGAGCGGTCGTACGGGTCAGCCGCTCGAGATCAGCAACTTCGATCAGCAGCAGGCTTCATTCGTCGTTCCGAACGATCGCGTCATGCCGCCCGGCACCGGCACGATGCACATCATTCTGGCGGTAACGGACAACGGCACGCCTAAACTCACTCGCTACACGCGCGTGATTGTTGACGTCCGTCAATGAGAAGCACAAGTGGTTTCGTAAGTATAAGGGGCGAGTCAACAATTATCTGTCGAAGGCGAGATATGACCTTGACGCCACGTCGAAACGAATGGGTTCACAACGTTAACATGAAGACAACAAAGAGAAAGCGGTTGGAGCTTGCAATCGTCGCCCTGGTGGTATTTGCCAGTGGCGAGCGACTACATGCCCAGTATCCGAAGATTACGCCCGAGGTCGCTGCCGAATCCGCACGACTCAACGAGCAAATGCAACGTCATTCCGACGAAGCGTGGGAGCGTGCATTGCCGGCGATCAAGGAATCCGAAGCCGAAGGAAAGCCATTCATTCCGTGGGCGGCGAAGCCCTCCGATCTACCGCAGGCAGACATCCCGGCTTTTCCCGGGGCACAGGGCGGTGGCATGTACAGCTTCGGTGGAAGGGGAGGAAGAGTCTACGTGGTGACCAACCTCAACGATCGAGGTCCCGGCAGTTTTCGGGAAGCGCTTGAAGCCGGGGGGCCGCGGATCGTTGTGTTTAACGTCGCCGGCATCATCCGACTCAACGAGCGGATCCGAATCCGCGCACCCTACATCACCATTGCCGGCAGCACCGCACCTGGTGATGGCGTGTGCATTGCGGGGGCCACGGTGGAGATCGATACGCACGATGTGATCATCCGTCACATGCGATTTCGCCGAGGAGCGACATGGGTCGGCAATCGTAACGATTCGTTCGGGGGCAATCCCGTGGGCAATATTATGATCGACCATGTGTCCGCGAGCTGGGGACTCGATGAGAACATGTCGATGTATCGCCACATGTATCAACCCCCCGACGGTTCCCGGGAGCAGAAGTTGCCGACGGTGAACATCACGATTCAGTACTCCATCTTCAGCGAGGCACTCAACACGTACCACCACGCGTTCGGAAGTACGATTGGCGGGTACAACAGCACGTTCCACCACAATCTCTGGGCCTCCAACACGGGCCGCAATCCAAGCGTCGGCATGATCTATGACTTCACCTTTGCCAACAATGTCGTGTTCAATTGGCGACATCGTACGACCGACGGCGGCGATCATCGCAGCTTCTACAATATCATCAACAACTATTTCCAACCGGGCCCGGTCACGCCTCGTGATCGGCCCATCGCGTATCGACTTCTCAAACCCGAATCACGCCGCGCAAGACCGCCGGTTGACGATTACGGTCGCGCGTACGTCGCGGGCAATATCGTCGCTGGCAACGCGAAAGTGTCCGAAAACAACTGGGACGGCGGCGTGCAGGTGGAGTCGATCGGTGATGCAGCCACGATCCTCAAGGCGATCCGTGCCGACGCACCGTACCCGCATGCTTACCTGGAGATCGAGCCGGCAAGCGATGCGTACGAACGGGTGCTGGCCAACGCAGGAGCAACCCTTCCCAGACGCGATGCGGTGGACAAGCGGATCACCGAATCTGTCCGAACGGGAAAGGTCACGGCTGTGGCCGGGCCGAACATACGAGAGCAACTCTCTAACCCGGCCTTTCCGAAGGAGCGAATTGACGAGATGATCCATGACGTGTCACGGGGGATCATCACGGACATCGAACAGGTTGGCGGCTATCCCGAATATCGTGGTGAACCATATACGGACACAGACAACGACGGCATGCCCGACGAATGGGAAACACGGCACGGCCTTGATCCGAGAGATGCGGTCGACGCGAGCGCGGATGGAAACGGCGATGGCTACACCCATATCGAAGACTTCATCAATGGTCTCCATCCGTCCGCTCCGAAGCGAAAGTGGCCTACACCGCGCACCTATCAAGATCTCTGGAGTTCCGACCCCGACTTGAAGGCGAGACTCGAAAGACGATGACGCACCGCAACATGAACTCATGGCCGGCCTGGATTACTTTGCTTCCGTTGGTTGTAACGCTCACCAACTTGCCATCACAGGCAGCAGCGGCGGAAGGAATCACGATCTTCCTGATCGGCGATTCGACAATGGCCGACAAACCGGTGATTCCGGAGAATCCAGAGCGCGGGTGGGGTCAGTTGCTGCCGCTCTATTTCCATCCGGACGTGACGGTGGACAATCACGCGGTAAATGGGCGCAGCTCGAAGAGTTTTCGCGACGAAGGTCGATGGGATGTCGTTCTGGAGCGACTACGTCCCGGCGATTGGGTGGTCATTCAGTTCGGACACAACGACGAGAAGCCCGATGCGGCTCGCCACACGGATCCGTTTGGGACCTATACAGAAAATCTGCGACGTTATGCTACGGAAGCGAGAGAGCGCGGTGCGCATGCCATTCTGGCGACGCCTGTCGTTCGGCGGGATTTCGACGACAAAGGGGTTCTTCAACCTACCCACGGAGACTATCCCGAGGCGGTGCGGAAACTCGCGAAAGAGATGGATGCGCCACTGTTGGACATGACCGAACGATCGCGTAAACTTCTGATGCGTCTTGGCAACACGCGTTCCGAGCGGCTATTCATCTGGACGGTGCCAAGCGAATACAGTCGCTTTCCAGATGGGAACTCCGACAACACGCATTTCAACGCACTTGGAGCGACCAGGATGTGTGATCTCGCGGTCGCCGGGATCCTGGAGAAGATTCCAATGCTGGCAGGCTATCTGAAGAACAATCATTGACCGGAGATTGACTGGACGCCGGGCGATCGGCAATCCAACCAACACCATCACACGAAACCATGAGCCACCGCACTTTCAACACCTTCGTGACTCTTGTTGCTCTCTCCGCTTCGCTGAGTGCCGGTTCGCCTGCGGAGAACTTGACGCGAAAGCCCGACAGCTGGTTCCGCAGCGACGAAGGGCGCAAAGCCCTCGCGTGCATTCTCTCTTGGCAGTCCGCACATGGAGATTGGCCCAAGAACACGGATACGACCCGTGAGCCATTCTCCGGCGACCGTTCCAAACGGAAAGGCACCTTCGACAATAGCGCCACCACCGGCGAATTGAGGGTCCTCGCTCGCGCCTTTCGAGTAACAGGTGACACACGCTACGAAAAGGCGTTCCTTACCGGCTTTGACCACATCCTTGCGGCTCAGTATCCGAACGGGGGATGGCCCCAGTATTTCCCACTGAGCAAGCAGTATCACCGGCGTATTACTTTTAACGACGGCACCATGATTCGCCTCCTGGAATTCCTGCGCGACACCACCACGTCCGAGGACTTTGAGTTTCTCGACAAGCAGCGCCGGGCCGCTGCGATGAAAGCGATCGACCGTGGCATCCGCTGCATTCTGAAATGCCAGATCGTCGTCAACGGTACTCGGACGGTCTGGTGCGCCCAGCACGATGAAGTCACGCTCGCTCCGGCGGACGCCCGCAGCTACGAGCTCGCCTCGCTCAGCGGTGCAGAAAGCGCCGGTGTCCTGAAATTCCTCATGAGCCTCGAGGACCCGACCCCCGAGGTGGTGCAAGCCGTGAAAGGGGGCGTGGCGTGGTTCGAGTCCGCACGGATCGATGGGTTTCGTCTCGAGAGAAGTGACAGCGGACGCAGCCTGGCTGAAGATCCCTCCGCCGGTCCGCTCTGGGCACGATTCTATGAAATCCAAACGAATCGTCCCTTCTTCTGCGACCGGGACGGAGTGCCCAAATACGACATCGACGAAATCGGCAGCGAGCGCCGTCGTGGCTACGCATGGTATGGCACCTGGGGCGAAAGCGTCGCCAAGGCCTATGCCGAGTGGCCTTATCGCTGACTCAACGACCCTTGCATTCCAGGATGAGACGGGTCCGAAACACATCGTGTGGAATCCGAAGAAGAGGATTTGCCGATCGACTGTTCTGGCTACGCGTATTGGTGAAAGTATCAGACGTGGGCCAACGGCACCCGGTCACTGATACCGTCAAACGGGAAACAGGGACTCCACTAGATCATGCAAACCCAGCAGATTCTTGCCCCCGTGTTACTGTTGTTGGCGGTACATCCCGTGTCTGCTGCCATTGCGACCCCGAGTCGACCCTTGCGCGTTGATATCAACTCGCAAGGCCGCGCCGACATGCGGACCGTCGGTTGGTACAACTGGCAGCCTTCAGGTGACGGCATGAGCCAGTCCTTTGGCGACGTGACGGTTACCTTGCGCGCGGTCAGTGAACAGGGAAAAGTGGGTCTCGTGGGTAACAAGGCGGTCGTCGTTGACGGCGTTACGCTGGGTGCGGACGCCGCCGTCGTCACGGGCGGGGAGCCGGCGGTGATGGAAATTCAACTCGACGGCCTCGCCCCTGGAGCTCATACGTTCGTGGGCTACCACCACGCTCTTGGTGGCGAAGCCGGTACATACGCCGTATCGGCTGGCGATCGAAAGGTCGAAGGAATCAAGCCGTCCCAAGACGCCCGCCACAATGATGACGTGGGAAGCTCCTTCCTCGAATTTGCGGCGCAGGCCGACCAGTCCGCGGTCATTCGCATTGTCGCTACCCGTGGCGACCGCGTGCTGCTAAGCGGTTTTGCGCTCGACGTGGCCGATCCGCAAAAACAAGCGATCAAACCGCGACCTGCCGATGGCGACCGCCACGCCGATGGCGACCGAGGGAAGGTGGATCTCCGTTGGACCCCCTCTCGTTCGGCGGTCCATCAGGATGTCTATCTGGTTTCCGACCGGGACCCTGATGGCGCCGAGAGCAAGCTGATTTCCGCGACGAAAGACTCCAAGAGCTTTCTCGCTTCCGTGGAAGGTGGCTCTTACTCGGTACCGATCGTGGCGAATAATTCGCTTCTTCACTACGCTTGGCGAGTGGATTCTGTCGACGCCGCAGGCAACGTCACTCGCGGCGACGCCTGGCACTTTCGCGTCCGCCATCTCGCCTTCGCCACTGCTGAAGGATATGGGCGTTTCGCCATCGGCGGACGCGGCGGACGCGTAATGCACGTCACCAATCTCCATGACGCGGGTCCGGGCTCGTTACGCGAGGCGGTCGAAGCGACCGGTCCGCGCACGGTAGTCTTCGATGTCTCGGGTCTCATTCACCTGGAGTCGAAGCTCGTATTCCGCGCCGGAAACGAATTTCTGACGGTCGCCGGGCAGACGGCACCAGGCAAAGGCATCTGCATTCGCAACTACACGTTTGGAGGCCTGGGAGGCCGTGACACGATTTTGCGTTTCATCCGCCTACGGCTGGGAAACCTCTCTGGTAAGACGATGGATGGGGTAGGTCTTGCCAGTTGCGATCATTGCATCATCGATCACTGCTCCATCTCGTGGACCATTGACGAGGCGTTCAGTTCGCGCGGTGCCAAGAACGTGACCTTTCAGCGGAACTTGATTTCCGAAGCCCTCAACATCGCCGGTCATGAGAAGTACGGGAAGGGAACGGCGCATGGCTACGCCGGATCGATCGGCGGCAACGTGGGCAGCTTCCATCACAGCCTGCTCGCGCACAACGCGGGACGCAACTGGTCGTTGGCGGGCGCGACGGATCAAGCGAATCGGCACGCCGGGCGGCTCGATATCCGCAACATGGTCGTCTACAACTGGAAGCATCGCACCACCGATGGCGGCGCGAAAGAGGTCAACTTCGTAAACAACTACTATAAGCCTGGCCCCGCTTCCGAGACCAAAACCTACCTGAACCCGCAATTCGAGAATCCGGCGTTCGGCCCGCAGCAATACTATGTCGCGGGCAACATCATGGAAGGCATCGCCGGTCCCGAAGGTCCGATGGGACCATTCCAGGGAATGAGAGTCCGAGGTCGTCAGGACGCACCCGCGACGGTCCCGAAGCCATTCTTTGAGCACCACGTCAAGACTCACAGCGCGCAGGAGGCATTCGAGAACGTGTTGGCAGACGTGGGCTGCAACGTCCCCATGCTCGATGACCACGACCAGCGCGTGATTGAGGAGACCCGCGCGGGGACAACGACCTACCAGGGAAGCCAATCGGGGCTTCCGGGACTGCCGGATTCGCAGGACGACGTGGGCGGCTGGGAGGACTATCCCGAGATCCATCGGCCCGCCAACTGGGATACCGACGGCGACGGCATGCCCAACCAGTGGGAAACCGAAAAAGGGCTCGACCCGAACGTTGCCGACGGTGCACTCGATCCTGACGGCGATGGCTACACGAATCTCGAGGATTACCTCACTTGGCTCGTGTCTTGTCGCAGCTGAGAATTGGGGTGTGCCACTGGCTTCGCCAAGTGTCTTCCCGCACGTGTGTATCAGCACGTCCGAGTGCTACTGCTGCTGTTGTTGGATTACGGCAGCCGGCGGAGATCCAGTCCGGCCTCATAATCGCCTGTCTGAAAAGCGAGCACGATATCCAAGCTGTCGAATTCACCGTCGCCGTTCCAGTCTCCGCTGGACCAGCACGAATTGTCCACGAGTCCGTCCTCGTATTGCGCTGCTTCGAAGACCGAAAGCAGATCACCAGAATTGAATTGCCTGTCGCCGTTGGCGTCACCCGGCCGAATTCGCAGAATGTCCCGCACCATCTGCTCGAAATCGGTGTGATCCGTGATGTGATCTCCGTTAAGGTCCCATTGGGGCTGTGTGTTGTCGTGCATCGCGGCGCAAAGCAGATCAAGATCCTTCACGTCGACAATTCCATCGCCGCTGAAGTCGCCGAGTGGTGCAGGGGCCTCGGCAACTTCACCCGGATTGGGGGCAGCGGCGTACCAGTCGCTCGCGAGGTAACCGGTCCCCGCTTGAGGATCCCGCTGAAGCGAGGCCCCCAGGCCGTCGGCCGCGATCGGCCACGGCGCTCGATCGTCGTACTGGAACTCCACAATCGTGTTGCCCAATGCATCTTGCATCTCGATGGATTCACCACCGTTGGACAGGGCACCCGCGAACGGTCCTACCAGCGAATCTTCGGCGAGTGTGGGATACGCTGCGCGAAGTGCCGCTGGGTCCTTCGCGACAACGAGGACTTGGCCCGATCCAAGTTGCCCTCCGGCTGGAAGAAGGAAGGGATCCGCAGGGCCATCCGTAAGCCGCACGCCGGTCAAATCCAACGGCGGAGCGGAGGGGTCGGTGTTCGTGTTAACCAACTCCAGGAATTCGAGTTCCTCGGATGTTTCCGGGTGATAGTGCAATTCGCTCACCTGCAGGTATCGCTGCAGATCGGACGGGATGGAGGGAGTCGTGAGCGTATCGATCAGTTCGTCCGTTGGCAAACGCAGTTCAATGATCTCCGTCCAGTTCGAGAGATTTCCCGAGTAGCCGTCCTGGACAAAAAGGCCCATGCCGCCGGTAGGTGCGTTCTGTCGGGAACGGAACGCCCGCGAATCGGGTGACAAGAACAGCGATTCTCCAGCCGGGATTACGGTGCCGCTGTGGATTTGGTATTCCAGCCCTCCGGTGAGTTGCCAGCCCGACACGTCGACGGCGTATTCTTCGAGATTGCGCAACTCCAGATACTCTTCGTCCTGGTTTCCACTCACGGGATTCTGGTCGAAGGAGCCAAACCTCACCTTCGGCGCGGCAGGCTGCCCATTGGGTATGCCAACTGCATTCGCGTCGCGGACAATACCCTCCGTGAGTTCCGGCGAGAGGAGTAGATCCTTGCTGCTCCTCGACGAATTCACAAGGCGGATTGCCAGAACGTTGCTTGTGCTCAGATTCAGCGAGGGGAGCAAGCGTGAGATGTTGATGTTCTCGAATTCGATCGCGGAGGTGTTTGGGTGCGCAGTCGCTCTCGTATCGAATTCGATGTTCCCTTCGGGAAGGTTGCGCCGAGCAACCTCGATGCCATTGATATACGCGACGACACCGTCGTCGTACTTCAATCGCAGTGTGAGGTATTCCAGCGAGGCGGGATCATCCAGTTCAAAATGCGTCCGGACCAGAACCGAGGTGCAGGTTTCGCATGTGTCCGTGGGCTTGACCGAAGTGTGAATCAATTCCGTGAATCTGCCAGGTCCGTCTTGAAAACCGATTCCCAACGGGCCGCTTTGCCATTCCTCCTGGTTGGGTGGCGCAGCGAGGTTGGTCCACGACTCGCCAAGATCGTTATTGGCAGGGACGAAGTAATCGGCCGACGCGGAGAACTCTGGCAGAATGACTTGCAGCTCGGTCCCGAGCATTCGGTCAATGTTGTGTGTTTCAAAGAGATGAGATCGTCGAGGCTCGAGATACTCGTCGATGATGCGATCAGTGGCTTCCTGCAGACTATAGGTATGTCCGGAGAAATGGGCGTTGCCACGCCAGCGGTCCTTGTCCAACAAGACATCCGGGCCCAACAACCGGACAAGTTCGCGGATGCGCGTCTCGAAGTAACGCAACTCCTCCGGAGTGTCGATCTCGTTCAGGAAGTCGTCCATCAGCGTGCGCACACGGCGCAGGAGCATCGTGTTCGTCCGTGGCGAGTTGACAATGGCATCGAACAGGTGATTCTTGCGGCCGTAATACGGATAGGCCAATGTGCCCAGGTAAGGATGGCTAGTGTAGCCCGGTGCGCGCTCATCGGTGGCGATGATGGTGTCCGTGTTCAGTGCGTTTGGTCCCAGGACTAAATCCAAATCCCACGGCAGCATCTTCCATTCTTGCGTCCCTTCCGTGTCGCGATAGATGTAGTAGTTTTTGTCTGTCGCGTCGATGTTCTGCAGCAGCAGATTCACGGCCATCAGATTGACCTGCGCAGGCAGATCGATGTGGTCGAATAGAAAATCTTCCAAGTCTTGGCCCGTTTGCGCGAGACCATCGATGAGCATTTGCAGATCCGACGTGTCCTCTTCGTGACGCGTCTTCTTGTCGAAGTAGCCTCGGGCCGTTCCGGTTAAGCCGTTGAGCCGGTCCGCGCGAGATTTGTACAGTGCGCCATTGGGATCAAGCCCGTTGCGACGAAGGTAATCTCGGTCCGGTTGCTCGACAAAGTGTGCCACACTGAAGAAGTTGCCATTCTGTTCGACACGCAGAGGAAAGGTGATCGGCGCAATCCCCCCAGAGTCGCGAAAGAGCTCATATGCCAAGACCGCACGGATGTACGATTTGTCGGTGTAGGTGGTGTTGAGATTGAACTCGTCGACGCGTGGCAGGTCATCTCGAAACGCGAAATGGTACCCATCATTGAATTCGATCTTGTAGCTGCGTTTGGGCCAACCGTGCGCGGTGCCTCCGCGAATGCGAATGAACACATTGTCGTAGAAATCCCCGTCGTACCAGAGCGATGCGCGCGTGCCTCGGTCGGTGTCGGCGCGGGATGGAGTCTCGATGAAACGGTGCAGGACCGGCAATTCCGAATCGATGGCAGGATCCTCGCGGACCGCGCCGAAATACTCGGGTGAAGCGTCGGTCGAGAGGTATCGGGGGAGTCGAGCAAGGACGCCGCGATCGTCACGGGCGGTGACGTAGTAGCGAATCATCTCGCCAGGATCGAGCCCGACGGCGGAAGTCACGGCCGTGTAGATTCCATCGCCTGCCATGACATCACCGTCGGTGCCATTGTCGTGCATCGAGATGGTTTGCTCATCGCCGAACATCATCCGGTAGTGGAATAGCACCTGGTCCACGGCGCTTTCCGCCGCCGTGACCTGGGCCGTTACGATCATTGCCCCGTCACCTCCCTCCACGAACTGATGCGTGGTCATAATCACGGGAGCAAGTGGTTGATTCGGTTGGCCAGGCGTGGGGTTCGCAAGTTCGCCCGCGACGGGACCGAAAAAGCCGTGCGAGATATCCATTTGTTGGGAGCCGTACGCGGGAGACAGCTCGTGGATCACCGTGCCCTCCGGCGCGACCAGGGCCAGGTATTCGCCCTCTCGACTCAATGAAAAATTCGTGTGCAGCAGTCCCTGTTCATCGAGCGCCGGATCGGTCACATTCCGCGAGGATGCAAAAAAAACGGCCGATCCATGGGCATTGATCGTCGTTCCGCCGGGGATCTGCCATTTCGCTAAGTTGTTGGCGTCGTCCGTCAGGAAATAGCCGCCCAGATCGATGGGTGTATCGGTTGTATTCTGTAGCTCCAGCCAATCATGCACGTCCGTCGGGCCGGCAAAACGAGATTCCGTTGTCAGGCGGAGCCGCGTTGGCAAGACCGTTCCATTGGCCGCCATCCACTCACTGATCCGCAAAGGTGGTGCGTGCCGTGTCGTAAAACGAACGGGTGCCGACCATTCGCTGCTCCACTCGTTCTGCACCGCGACTCGCACGTGATAGGTCGTGTCGGGCCGTAACGGACCGAGCACCGCCTGAAAACTGCCGGTATTGGCCGGAAGAACCAGCGACTGTTCCCAGGCATCCGGTTCGAATGCTCCGTCATGCATTCCGTAGTAGACTGTCGCCGACTCGATCGCCGCCAAACTGGTGATTGTGCCTTCCACTTGGGCCGAGGAATCACCAACAACGCGCGGTACATCCAACACAATTTCCGGTGCGGGTCGGGTAAGCGTAGTGAATGCAGCCGTTTCGGAAGCCCAGGCGAAGCCGTCCACACTGAACGCAAAAGCACGAAAGTAGAATTGCGTGTCGCCGGGCAACTCAGTGATCTGGGCTGTGTGCGAGCCTTCCTCCAGACGCCCGAGAAGGATCTGGCTGTCCCAATCGCTTGTGCTTACGCCGGCGTCTTGTTCCCCCCAGAAGATGACCAGTACGGGAAGCAGCTCATCGCGGTCAAGCAGTTCAACTCCCACCGTAGCCGATGAGTCGGTCACGTCCGTGGCCGCCAGGTTCTCCACCAGGAGTGTGAGAAGTGAGCGTGATTCCAGTCTCTCGAGTGAGGGCCGACAGACGTCGCGCAGAGCTCTTCTTCGAGAAGTCGAGAGGATGGCATTCATCGCGATCCGGAACCTCGTGGTGGGGCTTGGTTCGTCACGGTACATCACCGATTAGTGTAGCGGCTCTTCCGCGGCTTGAGGCGATGATTCTCCGCGCGGGGCATTGTCATTTACTGCGGATCGCAGGAGGTGACCGAGCGCCCAGGAGTGCGGAGACGAACCAGGCAGCACGACCGAGTCAGAGGAACTCGGCCGCGCATGTGACGGGCTCGGAAATGACCGCAGCGGAATTGACAAGCTGAGCGGACACGTCGAAGGGCGAGTAGACCACAGACGGCCAAGACACCCAGCAGCCAGCTCGACGGTTCCGGGACGGCCTGCACATCTCCGGGGAATGGACCGATCTCGTAGCCACCGTCCACGAACGCTGCCACAAAATCGCCCGAGTCGAAGACCAGGTTCGCGTCCCAGTCGCCTTCGTCCCAGTTCGCGGCCTCGCCGGTTTCGTATTTACCCGAAATAAAGACGGTCACAAAGTCACTCGAGTCGAACAGGCCGCTCAAGTCGGCATCGCCGACCCACGTGCCCTTGAGATCGTGTAGCCACATGACCCGATCATCGTAGTTGACTGCCCCGTCGCCATTCAGGTCGAACTCCGGAGGATTCTCGTTGGCCGCGATCGCCTGTGCCTGGAGGTCGAGATCGCCCGTATCCAGTTCGCCATTGTCGTTGTAGTCTCCGTCCAGTGTGGGCGGGCCGAGCCATTCCAATGTGAAGGCGTTCAAAATCGGGTTGTTGTCACCCGCCAACTCGTTCGGACCCGCCATGTGGATATTCAACAGGCCATCGGTCACGGAGACCGTATCGCGGTAGAACTGCGCCGGCAGTCGTGTCCGTTCCGCCTTGAAGCGTAGGACCGTGGAAGTTATCGACGGCCAACTCATCCTCAACCCTGATGTCAAATCCACGGTCGCAACAACTTTCCGCGAACAGCAACTGCAGTTGATACGTTCCAGGTTCAACCTCCATGTCGAGGTCAAATCCGCCATAGCGAATGGATTGCATCACGGATTCCAACCCATCATCATCCACGGAGTCCCCGTATTCAGGCGCGTGCCAGGCGGCGATTTCATTGGGGGCATTCATCGAAACACCGGGGCTTTCGCCTACGTCCATTCCCGCAATGCTGCCATCGGAGAACTCGGCCTCGCCAATCACGGCACCACCCAGTCCTCCGACGTCCACGGCGTGGACAAATATGCCTTGGAAGTCCAGGCCATCGTCCGGGTCGCCACCGGTGTACGTACCGACTGCGCCGGTTGGCGAAATGACGGTATTGAAGGGGTTGGGTGGGAGTGTCTCCTCGAGTATGGTCGCGTCATACTTCGTGTAGAGGTAATCGCGCATCAGATCGAGTTCTGTGCTGTCCAGCACTCGTTCGTAGACGATAACCTCCGAAACATCCGCGTCGCTGACTTCTTCTGGAAAAAGACCGGCGGCTCCGAGGCCCAGGCGGCCCGGTTCCCCCGCAGCACTCTGCTCGCGCGTGCGGTCCAGTCCGTTGAGAAAGAATGTGTTCACGCCACCAACGTCCTGCGTTGTGTCGGCGATGTAGACAAAATTCTCCTCCGCCGTCCAGTTGACGCTGACAAATTCCCCGGCAAACGACGACGCACTGTCATTCCAGAGCCCGTGGAGCCAATTGGTGTCCTGGCTCTGCAAGGTCCGTCCGTGAGTCGGACCGTCGTACTGATTGACGATGAATACGGTGTGGGGGCGGATGAGGTTTAGGCCGTCGTCAATGAAGAGTCCATCCATGTCGGCAGAACGGAAGCTGACGGCAGGCTGTCCGTTCATCGCTGCAGCGTCGAATTCGGGCCTCGCCGCATCGGCCGGCTGCGTGGCGTGGTATTCGAAACCACTTTTGTCTAGCCAACCGCCGATCGGATCACCGGGCTGAGCCGGCACGGACAGGTCCGCGTCTTGATAGAGAGTGGAAGCGTCGCTCGCATCCAGCCAGAGAGCCAAGTCATCAAGAACGGGGAGATCTTGCCCCCGCGTTGGCGAGCCGGAAAACAGGAAAGCAGTCATCAGGATCATCTGGACAACTCGACCAAAACAGCGTGGCTGAGAACTCATCGTTATCCCCTTCCGGTGAACATGGCGGAAACGGCATCTGCCACCTGCGAGACAAGTCTGTTTCACATAGGACCCGCCGGTGACAATCGAATGGCGTACGTCTTGGCAACGTGAAGGGCAGGCGGCTCTTTGCCAGTGCCTACTTCGCATCGGTCGGTTGCAAATCCTTGACGGAAACGCATCGTGCCTGCCTCTCCAGCCGAGGCATTATCGCCGTTGGTTCCCTGGTTGTCACGTTGGCTGCCTGCCCTTTTTGTCAGAAACTTCGATCAGTGACCCCCGAGGTGCCGGCTGATCTGCGCTACTGGGCTTTGCCAGTGGCTTTCGGCTGGTTGACACCGATCCCGTGGGCCACGGTCCTTGCCCGTGTCTTCTCGCAGCCCAATAATCCTGGACCGCGATTCCTGACTCGCGAAGTCGTCAAATCCAGGTATGGTCAATCCTGTTCGGCACACGACTTGTAGGGTGGCGCCAAGGCGAGCGCATTGCGCGGGGCGATCCCGAAAGGGACCGAGCCGCGGCCCACCAGAATCCGACACGGTGTCTCGAACATTCGCATCCGGTTTTGATCGGTTCGATGCGCGCTGTGCCAGACCGCGACCGCATTCTGGTGGGCCACCGCTCGGCTTGTTCTCCGCATCCGCCACATCTTGGACTCGCTGAGGCCCACCCTACAGGTCTGACTCGCGAAGTGGTCAAATCCAGGATTGAGGTATGGTGGGCGTTTGACGTTCGGCGGAGTATTGTGACGGGACGCGATTGCAGTTCATGGCGGAACAGGGCGATGCAAGCGTGTCGCTGCGGATCAAAACCGAGGCAGTATTTCACCGTCCGCTCGATTTCCCAGCAAGCGAAAGACGTGCTCTTCGATGCTACTGGAGATCGATCGCACCGACCCGTCCGCGAAGGCAAAGTTCACGACATCTCCGGCGTGATAGCTGCCGAAACCGCCCACAAACAGACGACTGTCGACTTCGGCCGGTTGTGCGTCGTCTTCAATGCCTTCCTGCCTCTGCCGAACCTCGCGGTTCGGGAAGACATTTCGGCGAAACGTGCCGGTGTTGCGGAGCGTTGACCTGGTTCCGGAGACCCACCCCAATAGATCCTGCCGATCGTCCAGACGCATTTCACCGACCAGAATCGTATGGGTGCTCCCGTCGTAGATATCGCTGTAGCGAATCTTGCTGTTGAGGAACAACAGGCCATTATTGTCGCTGTTGATGGGTGCTTCGGTGTCGTTGTAGCACCCCGCGTAGCTGCTCAGGCCGGGACCTTCGGACTCGTGCGGTGAGGAGGGGCACTCGAAGACGATTGGGTCAGCATCGCGGACGGGCGAGTTTTCATCGGCATACGCCCCCGCGTCAAAATCGTATTTCGAATACAAGACGATTTCCTCAAGATAAGGCAGCACATGGACCAACCAGCTGGTGTGGTCGCCGGATGGCTGTGTTCTCAATGGGACCTGTCGGGTTCGTCACACCTGGCGGCAGCGATTCGAAGTGGTATTCGTAAGTGTGCAGCGCCAGGCTGAGCTGCCCCAGGTTGTTCAAGCAATTTGCTCGCCTGGCGGCCTCACGTGCGGCGTTGACCGCTGGCAGCAACAGCATGATCAGAATGCTGATAATGGCGATGACCACCAAGAGTTCAATCAAGGTAAATGCGCGATCCTTGGAGTGGAATCTGCGCAACGGAAGTGGATTAGAAATTAGCGGGTGCATCGGATATCTCCTCGCGTTTGATGGGCGATTTGTACGGGTCAAACGGCGGCAAGGCAATCACGTTAGAAAACTGCGGAAACAACAAACTGCTGACTCCGTCGGACGGAGTGTGGGGAGGCGGCTGGGTACTCAGCAGTTACCTGCACCAGATAGGATCGTCCGTCGAGTGCTGGTTCGACCCCGATCGTAACGGCGGCAGAATCGGTACTGCGCCGGAATGCGTCCGGCTGAGGATGCCAGGTTTCGCCGGGATACGTTTCGTCGGTCGCCAACTGGTGGGCGGCGCGGGTTCGGCCTGCATCCAGCAGCAACTCCACTTGGCGACTCGTCTGTTCCAGCTTGAGCTGCTGTTGAACGCGGATGATCGACCGCATCATATTGGCGATCAACGCACTGACGCACAGCAGACACACCATGACACATACTAAGACCGCACCTCGTCGTGAGTTCAGCGAGTGCGATCTGCGATTGAGCTCCGCGCAGCCGAGTGCGCCCGGGCAACCGCCGGGAGCCCGGATTTCCGCGGCTTCGCGTTGCTCGCCGAGGCGCGTTGCGACGCGCGTAGTTGAGTACGTCCTGAACCATGTGGGGTCATGACCGATCTCCCTCACCGCCGAACGTGGCGACCTGTGATCCGACGTGTTTCCCTACGATTGCCAGGACGTGGGCAATTGTCCTCGCGCCCGAGTCACCGCTTGGGTTTTCTCCAATCGCTCCAGTCCCCGACTTCCGTGGCAGGCGGTTGTGCAAAATCAGCAGTTGCAGCCGGTCGGGTGAATCCCACCGACGCAACTCAATTCGGTGGTTATCCGAGAATAGGAACGAGTCGCGATGCAACGGTCCGGCCGGGTCCGGCGGACCTTCAGCTGGCAGCGGCCGGGCGACGCGAGTCACTTCCCCACCGTTTACGGTGTACCGTACATCGACTTCCGAGCCGAGCGCTGCGGTCGCTGCCAATTGCAACCGCAATTCACCCTCGCCCACGGTACCAGTCCACTGGGCCGACTGAGCCGCGTGTACATCCTGGCGAAACAGCGCTGTCAATCGTTCCGCGACACGATGCACGTGACACTGCTCTTCCGCGTAGCGTTGTTGCGTCATGGCCTGTTGCAATAACCCGATGGCTGCCAGCAGTGCCACGGTGGATGTGCCCATGACGACCAGCACTTCCGTCAGACAGACTCCTCGGCGCATGTTCATCTCGGGATCACCTCCCCGGCGTACACTGGTCTCCTCGCGGCTTGATCCTCCGCGGGAGCATCCGGTGCCGTAGGTGCCAGGTCCTCCTCATCCTCTCCACCGGCGGAAGGATGGTGCCACGCCGTCAGCCGCAACGGGTTTTCTCGGCGGCCAAAAGCGTCCCACGCAATCTGCAGAGTGACTCGTGTGCCCCCGTCCACATCTGTAACCTCGGCCTTGAGTTCCACTCCGGGCAAGCTCGTCGCGCACCACATCGCTCGGCTGAAGCTGAGCAGTCGCTGGCCGAAGCTCCGCGGCCGGCAGCACACTCAGTAACTCCAGTTGATTCGACAACTCGTCCATCGCCAGCCGCTCGTGACGAAGCGTTTGTCGGAGTCGGCCGTGCTGCACGATTGCTGAGGTGAGAACGCTGACCATGGTTGCCAGCAGAGAGAACGCCACTAGCACTTCCACCAGCGTCGTACCGCACATCCGACGTGCGGCAGTCTGGTGAAAGCGTATTGCTTGTCGTCATCGGGATGAATGCATTGCCATGGTGGCGTTCCTGGTATGGGGACACGTTACGTTATGTTCGCGATCATCTTGATGATCGGAGTGAAGATGACCAATCCGACCCACAGCACTAAGACCTCCAAGTAGAACAATGCACACCGGGAAGACCATTTGCGCCAGAGCTTGCCGACGCTGCCAGGTGGAATTCCGGTGGCGCAGGGCGATTTGACGCAGCACCCAGGGCACGTTTCCGACACGGGCGGCAGTCTCCAGCAGCTTCAGCTCACGAGCGTCGACAAGACGAACTCGGTACATGCTTTGCCACAAACCGACTTCGTGATCTAGCTCATTGCGAACAAACAGCAGCCGATGACGAATGGAAGGGCGGTAGTGGTACCGGGCCATCGTCGAGATCGCACTGGCCAAGGGACGTCCGGAGTCAGCCACGATACTGAGATTCTGGAGCACGTCGGCCCTCTGGTTGCCGAACCACGGCTGGAACAGTTGCCCCAACCAGCAGCGGCTCAAGGATCGCTGCAGCCGTCCGCTGAACGCTAGAAACGCACCGCCCGCAACGGCCAACGCCCCCAACCACCACCACTCGCCCAAATGCGGCAAGCACCGTGATGCCTCGACGAAAAGCCGCGGGAGCCTCCACGTGCAAATCGTCCATGATCGCCACGAGTGTCGGCGTAATCTTGATCGCCAGAAAGGCGATCAGCAGAGTGGTCGCCAGCAGCACAAAGGCGACATAGACCAGATTCCCCACGAAATCCCCAGGAAGGTTCCGTTCTGAGGTCACCTCGTCATGGTCCGCTAGCCGCCTTCAGCGTCGGGACCCAACGTGCCCGTTTGCACGCCCGTTCGAATCGCCAGTAGCGTGCTGTCCGTCGCCAGCCGTGGATTCTGTTCGAGGGCCTCTGCCAAAGGAGTGCCACTTTCCAGTTGTTCGGCGAGTCGGTGAATGCGTGGCTCGATCGCGGCGGCGCACGTCCATTGCAAATGATTCCAGGAGCGGCGCCAGAGGAATGCGGTGCCGGGCTGCGACGGCCATCAGCCGCAGAAGCGCCTCCTTGTCGCCTCGTAGCCATCGCACCTCGCCCGTCACGTCTTCGGCTGGGGACGACGCCTCGGATCGCCTTCGCCACGGCGGAAAGAGCAGGCGGCCGAGGCGTATGAATGTGGGAAAATGTTGTTTCATGTGTAACTCCAGCCCGACACTACGGAGGCCCGCCGCAGATGAAGATTCCGAGTCGTGCGCAGCAAGGTGTCGCTCGGCCAACCATTCATTCCCTCAGGCTCCTCAACTCAGATTGGATATCAGACTGAACAACGGCAAGAACGTGGCGAAAAACACTAAGCCCACCATCAGTCCGACGCAGACGATGGCAAGTGGTTCCAGGAGAGCGAGTACCCAGTGGATGCGACGATTGCGCGTCACTCGAAAGATCATGGCAAGTTCTCGCAGCAGGTTTGCGGCGGCGGCCGGTTCCTCGATGCGAGTGACCGCATGAATTAACGAGTGTGGCAGATCGGTTACCTGAATGGCGGTGCTACCGGTCTCGACGTGCCAGGCAACTTGCTCGGCTGAATCACGGAATCGAGGCGACTCGGCCGTGCGGCCCGCCAGTCGCAGCGCCGCCGGGATGTCGACCTTGGCGTCGAGTAGGTCCGCCAGTGATTCCGCGAACGTGACAATCACCGCGATACGGTCGGCACGGCATCTGCGGCCCGACCGACAGGTTCGCCAGAAAACAGCTGCGACGAAAAGGGCGACCAGCAGGTACCAGTACCAGGCAATGGACGTGATCCACTCAGCACTCCGCAACACGAACGCCGTCAGCCAGGGAAGCTCGAATCCCAATGAGTCAAACACGTCGCGAAAGACTGGGGCAACCAGGTAGGCAAACAGCCCAAGGAAGACGAAGCACGCACACAGGACGACTGCGGGGTAGACCAGCACTCGGGCAAGGGTATCGTGAGTTCCTTCGAGCGATTGGTAGCGGCGATCCAAGGTCCGAATCAGGTATGCGGGACTCAAATTGCGAAAACTTGCGCACACCACTCGAGCCCACTGCGGCGTCAAGCTTTGACACAGCTCCTCCGCCGCGTGGGGCTGTTGCAGCTGATGAGCCATCGCCTGAACTTCGGTTCGCCGGCCCCCTGCGGGAAGCTCTGCGGCATACGCCTCCCAGGCCGGCACGATCACCGCGCGTTGCTCGACCATCCGACCGATCTGCTCCCGGAGCAATCCTTCCTCAGCACCCGGTGCCGAAGCGTCCCGCTGCGCAGGGGAGCTAACTTCCTGGATCGACAGAACCTTGCGATGCGTGCTGAGTACCTGTTCGATGGCGCTCTTGACGTCATCCGCTGTGACTTCGCCCGTCACTGACTGGCCGTCGGCGGAGATCGCGCGGTATCGGAAGGTAGGCATTCGTGTTCCCCGATGCTGATCGGCTGGGACCAGCGTGCGAGATGGAAATTACATCAAACCACGCAAGAGCTGTAGAAAAGGACCAAACACCGACAAGACGTAGAGCAGCGTCATGGCGCCGCCCACGAAAACCAGAGCGAAGACAGGAACCCACTGCCGCAGACGCCGCAGGCTCCGTTTCGCACGTGCCTCATACACGTCGGCGGCCAACCGCAACGACTCGACGCGTTCGTTGGCTCCCGCTTCGCTCGCTGGTTGTGTGATCGCCCAGCGCAGCAGCGGCGAGACTCGGGAGCCCCTCGCTTTGTCGGCAGTTGCAGGCTCGAGCGCGCGCTGCCAACCATCGTCGCCGGTCACGCCGGCCGCCAAGCGAAGACTCTCCGGCAGAGGCACTCCGTGATCCAACAAAAGGGCAGCCAACCGAGCCGTACCGGCAGAACGACCATCCTGCAGAACCGGTCGCATCCACGGCAGCCACGTTAACGGCGTGAGCAGCCCCGTCCAGCCGATTCTTGGATGCCGACTATTTCGAATCCACGCGATGATCACCAATGCCAAGACCACCAGCGGAAGGGGACCCCACAGCGGAAGCGTCGCTCGCAGGCCACGGCAAATATCCAACGCCGGCCCGAATGGAACCTCCAATTCGTCGTACGTTTCCATCAGTCTCGGAAGGAAAAAGATCAGCGAGGCCACGAATAGTCCGTAAGCCAGCGTCGCAACAAGGACCGGATAGATCAAAGCTGTCGCCATGCGACGTTTGAGAGTCACGACCGACTGCGAATGGTCGCAGAGTCCTTCCAACAGGGTCGGTAGCCGGCCGCAACGAAGCCCCGCCTCAACGATGTTCTGGTACACCTCTGGAAAGGAATCGTCTTCCGCAGCAACGGCATCGACCAGCAACTCTCCGCGCCCAACTCGCCTCGCAACCGCAGCATTGATACGAGTCAACTCGTGTTTCCGGTTCCGGCCAATCCTGACCATGCTGGGATCGAGCGGAATCCCAGCCTGCGCCAGCAACGTGACCTCCTCATTCAGCGCAATCACATCTTCCAGAGTGGACATATCGCCTCTCCCGACCCGGCAGTCTGTCGTTCGTTATACGGAGACTGCATCGAATAAGACGCCTGAGAGACAATGATTTGTCTAAGAAAAGCAGCGTCTCAACGAGAGAACATTTCAAAAACGGGAGGGCGACGCGTCGTGCCGAGCAGTGGTTTTGAAATTACCTCGAGTCTTTCAGGAGGCAGCGGGAAGCGAGAGATTCTCGGGCTTCCGTCAGTCGTCCTGGTGCATTCACTGCGCCGCCGTCGACAGAAGTTTCGCCTGGCGGTTGCGCAATTCCACGAAGGCTTGAGCCACACTCCACTCGTCCGGACCGCCGAGCAAATGCGATTCCAGGGCAGCCAACGAGAAGACGTCGACCGTGGTGGGACAGACAGTTCGGTCGACGACACTGGCCGGTGACGCCCGCCAATACGAACTGAGCCTCTGCAAGCCGCTGTCCAACGCAATCAAGGCAACCAACAACAACGCCGCCCTGCGGACAGAACTGCGCCGGGCCTGCCGGTCGCGAGCGTTCTCCAACACACGCGGCCTTAAGTCATCCGATACGTCCACGTAAGAAGCGGCTTGACGGATCAACTGCTCGGCCTGCGCGACATCGCCATCCCATTCTCGCGCCGTGTCGAACGATTCAGCCATGGTGCACCTCCGGGCGCAGCCCACTGAGCCGATTTGCCAGCTTCTCCATCGCATAGCGATACCGGCTCGCTGCCGTATTGGCTGAGATCTCCAGGACGTCTCCAATCTGTGCAAACGTCATTTCTTCCCAGATCTTCAGCACCACAACCTCCGACTGCTCGCGCGGCAACCGACGAAGTGCGCGCCATACCGACCGGTATTCCTCCTCGCGTTCCGCCTCGTCAACTCGGTGGCGAGTTAGCAGGTCGCTCAGATTGCTCAGAAGCATCAATCGTCGCCGCTTCCGCTGGATGGTTAACGCTTCATTGCGAACCATCCGCAAGAGATAAGACCACGGACAAGCGGCAGACACCAGGAAGTGTGGGCGGTCCGCAACTCGCACGAGCACTGCCTGCACGGCGTCTTCCGCGTCCTGCTGCTGCCGAGTGATCGTCGTCGCAAATCGCACCAGTCGAACCGAAGTGAGGTCAAACAGAGCACCCAGGCGCACAAACCCTCCCCGCTCAACCGAATCGCTTGATCGCGAACCTGCTCGGAAAATGTGCCTTGGTACTCGTCCACTAACCGCTAAGATGACGATCGCAGCCCGATTCGTCTACAAATTCCAGCGAAAATCCCAGGAAGACCGGAAAAATGTCGGGTCGTCGGCCGGTGGAGGGTGGCCCAGGTGGGCCGGACCACGGCCCTTCGGCGTGAAGGGTCCTCAACGAAGCCAAGCGATCGACGGCGGGCACCGCCAGATTCCGAACGAGAAAGGGAATCTCTCTCCATTCGCTGGTGAGCGTTTGGGGATGACTCGGCGCTCAGCGAAGGTCTCCGACCTCGCCGCCGAAACCGGCCGATGGTCTCCCCGGTTTTCCCCGACCTTCGATCGCGACGAGTGCGGGGTCGGAGACCCTCGCACAGCGGGCGTGCGAGTTTTGGCCATGGTAGTGGCCGAGCCAGATAACACACCACGCATTCCTGGCCTCGAAAAGAACTCAGGTCCCCTTCCACGGGGCAAACGAGGGTTCCATGCGAGAAACGAAAGGCACGCTGAACACCGCTTGCTGTTCAGCGTGCCATGGAAGAACCGTCGACATTTGTTGCGGAAGCGGTCGGGACTACGATCGGTGGCGAGTCAAGCCGAGCAGCCCTGCCAGGCCGAGCAGCACCAAGACGATGCCACTGGGTTCGGGAACGGCCTGAACGGCTCCGAGGTAGGGCCCCGCCTCGTAACCGCCGTCTACGAAGGCAGCCACGAAGTCACCGCTGTCGAACCGTCCGTCGGCATTCCAGTCGCCTTCACCCCAACCAGCCGGCAGATCGTTTTCGTAAGTCCCGGCGATGAACACGGTCACGAAGTCCGCCGAATCGAAGAGGCCGTTCAGGTCGGCGTCGCCGACCCAAGTGACCTTCAACTCGTGCAGCCACATGAGCCGATCACCGTTGTAATCAACGACGCCGTCACCGTTCAGATCGAACTCGGGGGGATCGGTGCCGCTGAGGATCGCCGCGCCCTGCAGGTCCAGATCCTCGACATCCAGCTCACCATTCCCGTTGTAATCGCCGGGCAGAGAAGCCCCGTACGACACCCGACCGGTGCTCGGATTGAAGCTCCACATGTCGGCGGGGACGAGCACCGGCATACCGTCGATCTGGTCGGCGTTGATGATTTCAAACGAATCACCTGCCTGAAGATCGCCGGTCGCTGTCAGGTGAAACTCAATCCCATCCACATCCAGAATCGTGGTGTAGACGTCCGGATCCGAGTTGGTCACGACAAACCGATCGGCAGTGTCGGCGTCGGCATCGATTTCAAATTCGAAGCCCAAAGGTCGAACGTGGGTAACGAGGCGACCAGGTCCGCGCTCAGTAGTTCTTGGATCACCGATCGCAGGTGAGTGTCCGGAATGAACATCGATTCGGCATCACCCAGATCGATCGGATCTTCGACGATCTCCGGGAAGCCTTCCGCGCCGTTCAGACGATCGCCTTCCGGGGCATCGGGATTGTAGTCCCAGTAAATGACGCCGGAGTCTCCACCACCCCCTTCGCCCATGTTGAACTCCACGGCCAACCATTCGCCGCCGTCAGCCACTTCGATGTCGACCTCGGCGTATCCTTGGCCACCGGTGTTGCCGGTCCGCAGCGTATTCGTCCAGGCGTTGTCGTCAATCAAGACTTCGATGGGGTCATCTCCCGCCACGCCGCTTTGATCCAGGTCGACTGCGAAGTAGGTGTAATCGTCGACACCGTCGGTGAAGCGGTAGAGTCCCGACTCGGGAATCAGCAACTCACCCGTTGCCCGCACGACGTAGTTGTCGTTGTTGTCATTGTTGAAGGGCGGTTGAACCTCTGCGGGATACTTGACCAGATCGCCCAACGCGGCATCACTGCCGGTCCACCACGTCGCACCGTGAGCGGCTTGAAACGTGGGAACCATCGTCGTGTTGTTCAAGAAGATATCATCGATAGCCGCCTTGTTGCCGGGATTCGCCTGATTGATCCATTCTTGTGCCAGACCAGGTACGGGATCTCCGGCTGGGCTGTAAATCGGGTTCTCGAGCGTGCCCTGCAGGCGTTTGATCGCCAATATTGTCGCGACCGGCGACCGGTGTCGGACTGCGGCAGGCATTCGCCCGCCGCGCAGATCTCAATCGCGTTCAGCGGCGCACGGAAAGAGATCCGTTGTCGTCGCCATCGCTTCCAGCCGGAAATCGTCGCCGGTCAATCCTTCGAACAACAGGTAATTGCCTTCGGCACCTTCGATGTAGCTGCCGTCAAATATGGACGTTTGAACATTGTCTTTGACGATTTCCGTATCGCCGGCGGTCAGCGTATAGGTTCCGCCACGGCCCAGGACACCACCCAGCACATACACCACAACGTCGAATCCGCCCGACACTTCAGCCGGCAGATTACTCACATCCACCTCGGTCACCGACACGTCGGTGGTATCCAGATAACCGAGCATCAGGTTGTAATCGTTGCCGGGAGGCGCGTCGTTGTGGTCTTCGCCGCGACCATCGCTGGACCAGGTGGTTTCGGCGAACCAGGTGACTTCCACACCGCTGTCGCCAGGTACACCCATCACGTCCATCACAATGTCGTCGGAGACATCGTCGAAGCCGAGCACATTATTCCAGTTGACTGTGCCTGCGGTACCCGCGGCTCCTTCGACATAGCCCCCTCCCGCGCCGTCCGGTTCGTCTGCCGCAAAATTGATTGCAATACTCGTGCCGGTCGGCGAACCGTACACGGTCGTGGCTAAGAAGAGACCGATCGCCACGACGAGAAGTTTTGGTCGTGCCATCACTTCCACATCCTCCAAGATACGAGACCAAGATGAATGAGCATTCCCAGTTGAAGACTCACGGATGCCTCTATCTCGTCCCGATATTTCGACAGATTAACACGTGGGCCGGGAAAAATCAACATAGAAAACCAGTGCGAATCGCCGCCGTGTGGTTCGGGCAGCCCTGTCCTGGGCGAGCACGTGTCAGGGACCTGCTCCGCTCTCCGCCCGGTCATCAAACCAGGGATCGCGGCAGGCTTTCCGATCGCGGTACCAAGCCAGGTAGCTTGCGGGCTCGGGGCAGCAGGTCATCCCGTCCGGACTGTTCGGCGCCCTGGACTAACTCGTTCTGCCAGCGGATCGCTTCCTCGAAGTCGCCCAGTTCGGCGTAAGCCATGGCAACCGTTTCCGCATGTTGCGGACTGTTGCGGATCTTGAACGCCGACAGTGCCAGCTGCAGAGCCTGCTCTCCATCGCGGAGTGTCGGATCCGGACACGCGGCTAGGAACCGGGCCAATGCGTTGGTACACCGCGGTGCTTTCCGGCAGAACTTCGCGTGTTTCCTGCAGCTTCTGATAAGCCTCCTGGTGACGACCGGCGCGGCTCAGGGCGACAATCTGTCGCAAGCGAGCGGCACCGTGACGCGGATCAATTTCGACGACTCGCTCATAGTGCGGGACCGCCCGTTCGTGATCGCCGGTCTTGGCCAACAGGTTGGCCAGTCCCCAATGGGCATCCGAATACTGCGGATCGCACTGAATCGCTTGTCGAAAATGGTGGAGGGCCCCGTCGTAATCGGTGCGTTGTTCCAGCAACACCGCCAGATTACAGTGCGCCTGAGGGGACGCGGATTGCAGGCGGAGCGCATGCTGCAACTGGTCAATCGCCGCGTCGATCTCTCCCGACAAGGCCAGGGCGGTCGCCAAGTTGATCCGCGCGGAGTGACTGTTCGGAGCCGCTTCGACCGCGGCCTGCAACTCCGCCACCGCGCGAACCAGGTCACCCGATTTTCCCGCCGCCACCCCGCGGCTCGCGTGACGCCGTGCTCCGACTTTCAATTCGGCCAACGAATCCAACAGCGGATCCGCAATTGCTGCGTGCTGATCGCCTCGCTGCTGCATGTGAGTCTGCGCCTTTTCGAGATCGCCCAGCCCACGATAGGCCAGCGCCAAAGAATAATGGATCGCGTTGGCGCTCGGCTCGTGCAACAATGCATCCTCGAAGAATCGAATCGCCGCCTCATGCGTCTTTGCGGGAGAGGGCGATTTTTCCCAAGCCGACGAGTGCTGCGGCGTTCGGTTGCAGCTGCATTGCCCGCTCAAAAGCACGCTCCGCTGGATCGAGTTGGCCGGCTTCAAAATAGATTTCTCCCTGTGCCACCAGTGCCGGCAGATCATCGGGATGAAGCTCCAACGCAGCCTGCAAGGTCGCCAGGGCCGGCTCGGATTGCCCCTTTCTTCGGCAGACATCGGCGAGATAGTGGTACCAGCGAAATTCGTCTGGTTGCAGCTTCTGCGCGTTGCGGTAACAAGCTTCGGCCGAATCGAGCAGGCGGTAGGCGTGATAGAGTCGGCCCAGTTCGCCATAGGCGTTGCTGAGTGGAATCGATGCGAGGTCCGGCTGCCGCGTAAGCTCGCCAAGCGACCCCTGCGCGTTGCGCAGTTGCTGCTGAACCTCGTCGGCTAACGTGGTCAGCTGGGGCGGTGGAATTACCAGCAGCTTGTCGCGTAGCAAAGCGGGTGGCAGCAGCACGTCCTGCGACGTTCCCTCGCCGGCGTCGGTTCGTCGAGCCGCCGGCTGCTCGGCCTCGCCCGCTGGTTCATCCGGCAGGCGGGTGGTCGGATCCGAGTTGCAGCCCAGCAATAGCGCGATCGATAAGCTCACATGGAATCGAGCCGCCTTCGAGCGGAACCGCCGCCTTCCGGTCTGCCACTTGCTCATGCCACTATTCCACCGGAGCCCCTGTCCCCTTCCGCAGTATTGTGTACCGGTCGATCGGCAGCGACGTCCATTGCTCGACAGAACCATCGGGCCAATAGGCGCAAACGCGGTCGACCTGCGGCGTATCGCCGAGTCCCACCAACACACGAGGATCGTTGGCAGAACAGTAGCTGGCCGCCGAGCGGACGTTTCTCCACAGCACCGGCCCGCCGGAACGGTGAACGGCGACACGCGTCCCCAACATGTCGCGGCCAGAGTCAGCGTCCACAAATCGCAGTCCGATCCAATGGTTCCGGTTACCAACTTGGTTGATCAGTAGCCGCGCACGACCGTTGTTGTTCGTTACCAGGATATCGACATCACCATCATTGTCCACATCACCGAAAGCCGCTCCCCGACTCACCTCCGACAATTGAAATACTGCCCCGGCTTCGTTGGTGACCTCGCGAAGCATTCCCTGTCCCATGTTGCGAAACAGCTGATTTGTCTGGTGCAGCGGATACGGATCGCCGGCGCGGGCCAGTGCTTCGATCGTCTGCACTTCGCCGTTGGCAATGAACAGATCCAGCCAGCCATCGTTGTCGTAATCGAACCATGCCGTGCCAAAAGCTGTGAACGGCATGCTGGGCATTCCCAGACCGATTTCCGCCGAACGGTCCTCGAACATCGCCGACCCGTCGTTCACGTAAATCGTATTGGTCTCATTTCGCAAGTGTGTCATGAATAGATCATCGTCGCCATCCGCATCGAAGTCGCCGGCGTCGATGCCCATACTGCCCTCCGCCCCCCCATCGCGGTTTACTGCACAACCGCCCAGGAGCGCATCGTTCAGAAACGTGCCGTCCTGCTGGTTGATCCACAGTTGGTTCGGTCGAGCATCGTTCGCGACGTAGATGTCCAGCCAGCCATCCCCATTCAGGTCGGCACACACCACGCCCAGTCCACTGCCGTATTCGCGGACAATCTGAGCTTTGGCCGAAACGTCTTCGAACGTTCCATCTCCTCGGTTGCGATACAACCGGTCAGGAAGGGCACTGTAAGACAGCGGGCTGCAATAATCTTGTCGACCAGAGTCCGCAAAGCACTCCTTGTGCGTCGCGTAGCTGAAATTCACGTACGCACAGACGAATAGATCCAGCCAGCCGTCTCGGTCGTAATCGAGGAATGCCGAGCTGGCGCAGTACCGGCGTGTCGCCCGTGCCGCTGGGGCCCGCGACATCAACAAAGGTCCCATCACCTTGGTTGCGAAAAAGTTGATTCTCGCCGAAATTCGTGACATAGATGTCGACCCAGCCATCGTTGTCGATGTCACCCATCGCCACACCGATTCCAAACTGAGTCGCTTCGATTCCCGTGCTGTCGGTCACATCGGTGAAGTGAAGCTCCGCCGTCCCGTCGGGAAGCGTTTGCAGGTCGTTGCGAAATACACGGTCCTTGGGTGGCCCCGGCGGTCGCGGCGGAAACCGCGCGTCCGCCAATGTCTTTCCCGGTCCCAGCATGCTCCCCTGCAGAAGATAGACGTCCAGGTCGCCATCATTGTCATAGTCGAAGAAGCCACCGCCGGCACATCTTCACTTCGCAGAGATAGAACTCCCCTGACATTCCGTTAAAGTGGATGAAGTCGATCCCGGCTTGCTCTGCTACATCCGTGAAAATGTCGCCTCCCGATGTCCGCGCCGCAGGCGGATCGCTGGGGACAACCACCAACGCATCCGACGATGGCGGGCGAGTGTCCACCGGTGCGTCAGACGCAGGCTGTCCGTTCGAGCACCCAGCGATCAGAGCCAAAACGACCACGTGGTACGCGAGAAATACGCCTTTCACGATCGAATACCTCACTCTCCTCTTTGTGGCGCAATCGTTGTCGAAAAGCGAACCATGGATGTGCTTGATGGGGTAGAGACGGCATGGACGGAGAACTGGAATGGGTTCCACTCCCTCCAAGCACCACGATGACTCCATACCGCGCAACTCGTTCACCACGGAACCCTCAAGCACGAACGATCATTACCTATTGTACTCGGTGATCTGTGGCGGCAATGGTCAGCCGCAAGGTCTGTCCCTCTTCCAGTGTGACCGGACAGCCGCGGATCAGCTCGCGCCCTGTCTGCCGTTCTGCTGGAACGCTTCCCGATCGATCTGGTAAGTCTTCGTTGCATCGATCGTAAACCACTCCGGGAACTGGTTGATCCGCGGATAGTCGATCGGCAGGTTCATGATCGTCTGGTGACGAGGTGTATCGAAATACAAAGTGCCCTTCCAGGGCGCATCCGCGGAAAGACTCACGTCGACGATGCCGTCGTGCCGCACGGCTCCCAGCAGCAGATCCTCTCTCCAAGGCTGAACGCTCATTCCTTGCTGCTTCCAAAGCGCATACATGATGGCGGTGCGAGCAAAGTTCCCATCACCGTGCCAACCTTCGATCACGCCGTCCGGCTTCTGAATCTTGAGCATCCGCTGCAAATTCGCGTCAATCCAATCCGCGACGCCCACCACCGACTCACGACGAGACAGATTGATGGCACCTTCAACCGAGTCGGCAATGCCGTCGGAACCCCAACCTTCCCAGGGGTATTCAAGATAATGTGGTTTCAGCGATCGCATGGCCGTGCGGGTTGCCTGCCGATACCGTTGCGTTCCATCCACCATGTAGAGTGCGTAAAACGCGTTGTAGTTGTAGCCCCAATTATCGCTGATCCGCTCCGTAAGAATCTCGCCCGTTCGAGGATTGATACTGTCGAACATCATTCCGTGTTCATTGACACCGACCTCGAGCACGCGGTCGAGCAGCGCATGCAGCGGCTGCCGGTAGGCGGCAGCTTTATCGGGTCGAGCGAAGTGGCACGCGACGTACACCTCGGAGAGCCCGGAGATCAGTTCGCAACCATGGTCTCGCAGACGCAGAACTTCGGCGTTTTGTGTTGGGTGCTTTGCGCCGAGCAAATAGTAGTCGGCGATCCGGCAGGCGGCGTCCAGGTAATGATCTTTTTTCGTCATCCAGTAGACGCGACTGGTGACCTGCATCATCTCGCCATTCACCTCAGCATTTTCGGACGGAATCCGACCGAACTGGGTCTCGACAGCTGCGTGCTGCAAGATGGAGTCAAGGATCTGGATCATTCGCTCCGACCAGGGCGAGATACCGATCCACTCCGTGAGCGGCATCAAGCCGTCTTTGCAGTATTCACTGCTTTCAAAAATCATGCGATTCAAGTCGGGCTGCTCGTGGTACCAGCCTTGTTGCGAAAACGAATAGGCATCGACCAAATGATCGCGACGGTCTGTCAGCCGTTGTTCGGTCGCCAGCATCTCGCGCATTTTGCCATGCAGCAGCGACCGATCTGTGAACCAGGCAGTCAGCACCATGAATGCGTAGTTGTCCGCGGCTGCATCCTTGCCATTCCAATAGTCTCGATCGTGTTGCAGGTTTCTCGGAATCAATCCGGATTGCGGATCGGCGTGGCGTAGCCAGGCACGCAGGTAGCGATCGGACGCGACGAGGGCATCGCGTGCCTGGACTGCGTGATGAGACGCGCGGTTGAATCGAAGGTCGTCGGAGTCTTCCGTCGCTTCTGCAGCGGCCCCGATCGATATCAGCAGAATGGTGGTGACGGAGAGAATTCGATCCATGGTCACCTCGGTAACGTGGCAAATCGGGCTATCTCGACGGAAAACGGGCACCCTGGACGAGTGTGATTGGGTTTCCGTGTTCCGATGATCTCCGGGAGTTGGCGATCTTCTCGCAATGCGTTCGCAGGGGCAGATCGAACACGGCGTCCTTGGCGGCGCACGTTGCTCGATCCAACGGGGCATGTGTCACGTAGACGCGGTACTTCAAGGCAAGTGTCTCGCCGGCTGGGATCTTTGTCGTAAAGAATGCGCCGAACCGGCCGTAATCACGGTAAGCCGAGTATCGATTGGGCCGCGGGTTCTCGGGGTGGTCCATGTGCAGAACATTGTAAGTATTCATGCCGAGTCGATAAGACATCGCCGCCCACGGAAGGTTGCTGTCCTTGTGGGCGTCGATCGCGTCATCGTGGAACAGATACTTCGCCTTCTGCTCCGCCGATCCTTTGCCGACGTCGTTGTGGGCGCGATACTGGAAACCAGCGTGCTCCGGGTCGCCGTTCAGGATGACTTCACCGCCGACGGCCTTGAGTTTCGTGGCCACGTCGACGAGCAAAGCAATCGGATCGTCTTGCCGATACAGGGTCATCGTTCGTTCTTCGACGAGAATCGGCTTGTCATTGCGATCACGCCAATCCACAATCGCCCGCGTCCGCGCCAGGACCGGTCCAGCGATTTGCTCCGTGAATTCGCGGCACACCTGCTCGACACCCTTCATGTGCCACAGGTCATATCGTTGGCCATCACAGGACAGTTTGTTCCAGCCAATGAAGATTCCCCGATGATGCGGAAACCGGATTTCCTTCTTTCGCGTACGCACTCTCGCCGTCGGGACCGTTCGTCAGTCGCTGTCCGTTAATGCCGTACAAGTGTAAAAACGGTTTGTAGGTTTCGAATCGTCGCTCTTCGGTGGACTCGTCATATTCATACATGAAGCGTGCCACCGGCCGATCGTTCCGCGTCAGATTCAGCCAGCGGCCGCTCATGTCCTTCCACGAAAAAGCGTCCCAATCGTCCCGGACCGAGGCATCCAGGCGCACTTGCCACTGACTGGGCTGGTTCGCCTTTGCATGGCGGATTACGAAGCACAGCTGCAAACCGCCGTTGTCGTCCTTCACGAACTGCCCGGGTACCGTATCACCAGTCGCTGCATCGCGCAATTCGACGCCTGCGCTGGCAGGGTCGGCGACGAACTGCGGGTCTACTTCGACGAATACGGGCACATCGCGCACATCGGCAGTCGGACCGGCCACGCGAATCGTCAACGGTTCGGCTGTGCTACCGATCGAAGCAAAAACAACAATGCAGAACAGTAGACAGCTACCTTGGATCGCTTGCCATTTCATGCAGAGTACCTCTTCCCGGGTCTTGTTCCATCCAGCGAGGAATCGCCCGCCAGCTATTGGGCTGGCAGGGGGCGAATCTTGATATTCCGAAAGGCCACTGGGTTGCCGTGATCTTGCAGGGCAATGTAGCCCTTCTTTGCTTTTCCGAAGTTGGGCATGGAGCTGAACTTGCTCTTGGCCAAGCGTTCGTTCCAGTCATCGCTTCCCTTCACGAACTCGTAGTATTTCACGCCGTTCATATACGTCGCACATCGGGTGGGAGTAATCAGGACTCGCAGTTGGTTCCATTCGCCCACCGGTTTGGTGGCGTCCGTTTCGGCCTTGTAGAACTGGTAGAGCCATCCGGACAACTGCGGATCGTGGCCGTCCTTGTTGTCCTGGATCTGAATCTCGGGCCCGGTCTTCCAGGGCGTGTCTTCCTCTTCCGTCACGTGGAACATGAAACCGCTATTACCTTCCTTGGAAATCTTGTATTCCAGTGACAGTTCAAACGCGTCGTACTGGTCTTCGGTGAGGATGTCACCCGCCCCAGCGGCTGCCCGGCTGAGCGTTCCGTCAACGACTTTCCAGCCATCGCCGATCTTGTCACTACGGTAATTGCGCCAGCCCTTTGTCGTCTTGCCATCGAACAGCAGTTTCCAGCCGTCCGCCTTCTCCGCCGCCGTTAACATATTGGTCGACGAGTCATCCGCCTGGCCGTAGGAATGGATGCCAGACAGCAGAATCGCAACGGTGAACAGGAAGGCGGACATGTGCGTGAGTCTCATGGTTTGTGATGCTCCGTGATGTAGGACATTCCTTGGGTATCGTAATCTGTCGTGATTCACTTTCCAAGGTTGGGTTCGTGAAACAGCGCGAGTTCGGAAATCGCCGGACAAACAGGCGCCTGGGTGATTCGCAATCGCACTCGATTCGTCGTGATGGGTTCGGTTCGGATCAAACGACGATTCCCGATACTTGTGCCCGCAGCACACTCGGACCAGGCGTCATCCTGCCATTGATCCACGGCGAACTGCTCGACGCGTTGCCCCAGTGGCAGGTACTCCCGAAGACTGATCACGTTGAACGTAACCGGCTCGGGAAACGCGAGAATCAGTTCCGGTGTGGTTTCCGCGTCGTCGGTGGCCCAGTAGGTCGAACGATCGCCGTCAAGTGCTTGTTTCGCCGCAAATTCGGGCGCGTTGCCGCGCACATTGCTGGGCGTCACTTGGGCTGTCTGCGTTAGATCTTGAGCAAATGTTGTGTCCAGGATGCGGCGAAATTCTGCAAGAGACGCAACATCTTTCTCGTGGATCTGCCCCCGGCGGTCGGGCGGCAAATTCAGATTCAGGCAGGCACCTCGACCAACAGACTGGTAGTAAATCTCCAGCAATTGGCTCGGCGTCTTCACCTGGTCATCTTGGCTGGCGTGATAGAACCAGCCGGGGCGGATCGAGACATCGCATTCCGCGGGTACCCAATGCGTTCCCGGGCGTTCGCCTTGATTCAAGTTCGACTTCGTGTTGCCGGGGACACCGTCTCCGATGTTGATCGTGGCCCAGCAGGGATCGCCGGCGATGCCCCGCTCATTTCCGACCCAACGAAAGTCCGGTCCCACGTCGCTGAACATCACTGCCATGGGCATTTCCTCGCGGACGATCTTCCAGGTGTTCTTCCAGTCGTAAAAGGTCTTGTTATCGATCCGTCGCATTTCGCGAGCGCCGCCGTAATAGCCGTCACCTCCGTTGGCGCCATCGAACCAGACAGTGAAAATATCACCGTACCCGTTCAGGAGTTCTCGCAGCTGGTTGCGGTAGTAGGTGATGTATTCCGGCCGACCGTAATCTTTGTGATTGCGATCCCAGGGCGACAGGTAGACGCCAAACTTCAGACCGTGGCGGCGGCAGGCGTCGGCAATTTCCCGCACAACATCCCCGTTCCCATCACGCCACGATGAATTCTTGACGGAATGGTCCGTGAACTGGGATGGCCAGAGACAGAATCCATCATGATGCTTGGCCGTCAGAATCAGGCCCTTCATGCCTCCGTTCTTGGCAGCGGTCACGATCTGATCCGCATCAAAAGCGGTCGGGTGGAAAACATCCGGGGACTCGTCGCCATAGCCCCATTCTTTGTCAGTAAACGTATTCACCGTGAAATGCAGGAACCCGTAGAACTCCATCTCGTGCCAGAGTAATTGGCGTTCCGTCGGAACGGGGCCGTAAGCGGCGGGTGGTTCCACGGCCCAGAGTGTGGCGCTGCCCGCCATGAAAGAAATGATCCAGGCAAGCAGAATTTGACGGATCGTTTGTGCCGTGTCCGAAGGCAGGCTTCGCACGGCGCGCCGCTGGTGCCACCAGGGGCGTCCCAATTGCTGGTGCGGACGCGGATGAAGGGCCAAGCCGTTATCGACCGCGCGCAAGCGGTCGGTCCCGAGTCTTCCGTGTGGGCCACGGATCAGTCGCTCGGCCGCGCTGGATGACGACGAGTCGTTCAATGGTTTCTCCTTCTTGCATGGTGGGGAGCGAAAAAGCGATCAGGATTCAGGAGACGGTAGGAACCATTACCGAAGCCGGCGCAGTTCATGAACCAGGGCGATCAGCGGAAGTCCGGGAACCTGCCCTCTTCGCGTTACCTCCTGAGGACCATTCGCAACGCCGCAGCGCTTTGAACGGAGTGGGCGACCTTTTGCCACCGCGTAGTTTGTCTTTGTACATGCAGGGATTATAATCGGCAACGATCTTCCGCGTGCGGCGGCACCTTGCCATCGTGCAACACACCATATCCCCCTACCGTGGGCGTCACTACTGTATGGGGCCGCGCCGGTGCAGGAAGTGAACAAGTCATTTGTTGACAAACACAAGGAATATTTGATGAGTTTCATGATTAATCGTCGGCGTTTCTTGCAGACGGCCTCTGCCTCGCTGGCCTTGTCAACTCTCGGCGCAGATGGTGTCGAGATCACGCAGAAGCCCCGTCGCGTAGGGCTGATCGGATCCGGCTGGTATGGCAAGAGCGATGTGTTTCGTCTGATTCAGGTCGCGCCGGTCGAGGTTGTGTGTCTGTGCGATGTGGATCGCAAGATGCTCACCGGAGCGGCCGAGATGGTTAGCCAACGCCAAAAATCGGGCAACGTTCCCCGTACCTACAGCGACTATCGCGAAATGCTGCGCGACCAGGAATTGGATCTTGTGCTGATTGGCACTCCCGATCACTGGCATGCACTGCAGGCCATCGCGGCGATCGAGGCGGGGACGGATGTGTACGTGCAGAAACCGATTAGCGTCGATGTTGCGGAGGGTGAGGCGATGTTGGCGGCGGCGCGGAAGCACAATCGCGTCGTGCAGGTCGGAACGCAGCGGAAAAGCACACCTCACTTGATTGAGGCGAAGAAGAACATCATCGACGCCGGTTTGCTGGGTGATGTGGGCCATGTCGAGATCTGCTGTTACTACCACATGCGCGCGAACGGCAACCCGCCGGTTCGACCCGTTCCCGATTTTCTTGACTACGAGATGTGGACCGGGCCAGCTCCCTTACGCCCCTATGACGACCTGCCTCACCGACGTTGGTGGCGAACCTTCATGGAATATGGCAACGGGATCGTGGGAGATATGTGCGTGCACATGCTTGATACGGTGCGCTGGATGCTGGACCTGGGCTGGCCGCAGCAGATCTCGTCGGATGGTGGCATCTACGTGCAGAAGGATGGCAAGTCGAACATCTCGGATACACAAACGGCCACGTTCGAATACGATGATCTGACGGTTGTCTGGCAACATCGATCATGGGGCGACGCGCCCGACTCGGACTACCCCTGGGCGATGTTCTTGTATGGCGACAAGGGAACGCTAAAGGCCAGCGTCACGCGGTATGACTTCATTCCCCGTGGCGGTGGAGAAGTCATCCATCGGGATTGCGTGTACGAACGCGAACAATTTCCGGAGGACGTGACCGAGCCGGATATTGAACTGCACGCCGCCCCCGCCACTCGTCGCCACATGCTGGATTTCCTGGCAGCCGTCGATCAGCGCACCCGCCCAGTAGCCGATATCGAGCAAGGCCATATCTCGACAGCCAGTTGTATCCTCGCCAACCTGGCGATGGAACTGAATCGGCCGCTCGTCTACGATCCGCAGACGCGCACGATCGTCGGCGATGAACAGGCCACGCAGCGGTTGCGGCGTCCCTATCGTGCGCCTTGGCAACATCCCGAAGTCGACTCGGTGTGAACAACCGTTCCCGTTTTCGGAAAGAACCGAACGCAATTCTGCGGTCACGGTGCGGCACGCCCTGGACGCCGCGGAAACAGTGGGCATCGAACATGAGAGGCCCGGCTCGCCGCAAACGAAGAGCTGTTTGGGTACCAAGTGTGTGTCTCGGAGCTAGCCCCCCTTCCATCATTCGGCCAAAGTCAACGAAGCGCAAGCCCACCCGTCCAATGCGCGAGGCGCGGGTGCGGTTGCTGTGCCATGTGATTCCGCCTCGGCGACGAATGTGCTGACCTGAGTTCTTTTCGGTGGCGTGGGGCGAGAGGGAGTTGCCCAGAGGGAAGTTTGTTGGGAAAGGAGTGGGTTGGGGAGAAGTTGGTTGGGGAGAGGTTGGTCTGGAAGACCAACTAACGGGACAGACTGGAAGTCTGTCCCACCCGATGTTGCGCGGGGGCAGCGAAACACAGGCCCACGGATTCCATTTCTGCGGCGAGAACTGTGACCTCTCCACGCCGAAACCTGACAACCCACCCGTAGCGTCGATTGCAGTATGATAAAGGCCCTACAGCAACATCTACTATTCATGCCTAAGGAGCACCCCCCATGCGACGCGACCGGAATGATCTGCTCGGTTGCCTTCTGCCCATGTTTCTTGCTGTCGTCGTGACCGGTGAATCCGATGCCGCCGGCCAGGTGCGAGGTGAACTGCAAAAATGGCACAAGGTGACGATCGACTTTGCCGGACCAGAAAGCAGCGAGACCGCCACGCCGAATCCGTTCACGGACTATCGACTGGATGTGACGTTTCGCCACGGCGATACAAGCTATGTTGTGCCGGGCTATTTTGCGGCAGACGGAGATGCGGGCAATACGAGTGCGACCGCAGGCAATGTCTGGCGAGTTCACTTTTGTCCAGATGAGACCGGTGAGTGGACCTATGAAGCCAGCTTCCAACAAGGTCCCAACGTCGCGATCGGCGGAAAAGGTCGCAGCGCTGGTGGAATCGACGGTGCCAAGGGAACGTTCGTGGTCCAGGCAAGTGACAAGACGGGACGTGATCATCGCGGCAAAGGGCAGTTGCAGTATGTCGGGGGCCGCTACCTGCGATTTGCCGAGACCGGCGAGTACTTCCTCAAACAGGGCGCCGACGCGCCGGAGAATCTGTTCGCCTATGAGGATTTCGACGGCGACTTTAAGTCCGATGGCCAAGATGACAAACGGATCAAGAAATACCAACCGCACGTGCGAGACTGGAAAGCGGGAGACCCCACCTGGCAGGACGGCAAAGGCAAGGGCTTGATCGGCGCCATTAACTATCTCGCCAGCGAAGGAATGAACGCCTTCTCGTTCCTGACATTGAATATCAAGGGAGATGACAAGAACGTTTTCCCGTATTTGGATTATGACGAGCGTTTCCGGATGGACGTCTCGCGACTCGACCAGTGGGAAGTGATTTTCGAACATGCCGATCGCATGGGGATGTTCCTCCACTTCAAAACACTGGAAACCGAAAACGAATTGCTGTTGGATGACGGGGAGATGGGTCCGCAGCGTCAACTCTACTACCGCGAACTGATCGCCCGCTTTAGTCATCACCTGGCGCTCAACTGGAATCTGGGCGAAGAGATCAACAACGCCAGCACCGCCCAGAAGAAAGCCTGGGCACAGTACATCTACGACCATGATCCCTACCATCACCTGCTGGTGATTCACAACGGCGCGAATCACTTCGACCTGATGGGACCAGGTTCGAAACTGACCGGCTTTTCGCTGCAGACAAACAAGGCAGATTTCAGCCGAGTGCATTCCAGTGTCAAAACGTATTTGGCGAAATCGGCCGACGCGGGCAAGCCCTGGGCGGTAGCTTGCGACGAGCCGGGAGACGCCAGCCACGCGCTTCGGCCGGACAACGATGCAGGCAAATCGCACGAGGACGGCAGGAAGAACGGCCTGTGGGGCACGTTCATGGCCGGCGGCTGGGGCAATGAATGGTACTTCGGCTATCAACACGCCCACTCCGATCTCACGCTCGAGGATTTTCGCAGTCGCGATCGCTGGTGGGATTATTGCCGCTACGCTCTGGAGTTCTTCAAACAGCAGGAAATCCCGGTTTGGGAGATGACCTGCCAAGACGATCTGGTGCCCGGCGACGACGATTACTGCCTGTGCCAACCCGGTCGAATCTACGTGGTTTATCTGAAGCAGGGCGGAACCGCGAAACTCGACCTGTCGAAACATCAGGGCGTTTTCGAGGTGCAATGGTACAATCCGCGAGAAGGTGGGCCGCTGCTGTCCGGAACGACGCGAGTAATCCGCGGTGGTTCGGTCTGTTCCCTGGGTAGTCCCCCCCAGGATGAAGACCAGGACTGGGCGATTCTGATTCGTCCAGGCAATTGATTTCCGGAGACAATGGAATGGCACAATTGAAAGGTGTCTGTATCGGGGCGGGCTACTTCAGTCGGTTTCAGTACGAAGCTTGGAATCGGATTCCCGAGGTGGCCATCACGGCGATGTGCAACCGGAATGCCGAACGGGCTCAGGCGATACAGAACGATTATCGTGTTCCGCAGCACTACACCGACTATCAGGAAATGCTGGAACAGGAACGTCCGGATTTCGTCGACGTGATCACTCCGCCCGAATCGCATCTCGAAATCTGCCGCGTCGCCGGTCAGATGGGCATCGACGTAATCTGCCAGAAGCCACTCGCCCCGACCATGGAGCAGGCACAACAGATCGTTGCCGATGCGCGGACGCCGGGATCCGTTTCATGGTTCACGAAAACTTTCGATTCCAGCCCTGGCATCGCGAAATCAAGAAGCTGCTGTTGGCCGGAGCGATCGGGAACAAGCTGCACTCGCTGCACTTCCGGATGCGCATGGGAGATGGCTGGGGCGAGGATGCCTACCTGGCAAGGCAGCCCTATTTTCGCACGATGCCCCGGCTGCTGGTCTTCGAAACCGGAGTCCACTTCATCGATACGTTCCGCTACCTGGGCGGGGAAGTCGAGGGCGTCTACGGGATTCTGCGGAAACTCAACCCGGTAATCGCCGGCGAAGATGCCGGCGTGATCCTGTTCGAGTTTGCTTCCGGGGCCGTCGGAGTTTGGGACGCAAATCGCTACAACGAGTGCAATGATCCCGATCCGCGTTTCACATTTGGTGAGTTTCTGGTGGAGGGCGATGGCGGGTCCATCCGCCTGTATCTGGACGGTCATATCACGCTGCAACGTCTGGGCGAAGAGGAGATCGAGTACGAGTATCCTCATCCGCGCCGCAATTTCGCCGGCGATTGCGTCTATGTCACGCAACGACATTTTGTCGACTGTCTGACGCAGAATCTGCCATTTGAAACGAACGGTGATGATTATCTGCGAACGTTGGCCGTACAAGAAGCGGTCTATCGATCGGCCACGTCCCGAGAGGTGATCCGCCCCATTGGGTATCCCGAAAGCTCGTAGGGGGCACAGTTGGCGGAGTGGACACAGCTCGTCGCGGGGCACAGTTGGTAGTCGGTAGGGTGGGCACAGCTCGCGAAGCGAGCGCATGCCCACCAGACCGCTTCGCGCTGTCCGAACCCCAACGTCTTGACGGCCTCCGCCAACCGTGAGCTTGGTGGGCTTGCGCTTCGCTGAGCCCCCCTACAAGATGTGCCCCGGGAGTTGCCCGAGAATCGTGGCGCTCAATCATGCGATTGGGAAAACAAGGTGCATTCTCGCCGGCACTCGCGAACGCCCGTTCCTTCGGAGCTGTAGTCACTGAGACTCACGCGCGCTCGTGCGTGTCGCACGGACAGGCGGCGTTCGTGGCGATATTTCTTCCGAGCCGAAAGGGCGACGAGACGCCACCGGGAATTGCCACGCGCTGCAGGGAGGTCACCGACTGGATGCGGACGGCCACACCTTCCACGTTTGTCGCTCACCGCCAGACGGCTCGAACGGGCCCGGAAAAGGATTGTCGACGTTTCTCGGATCGCCCAAATAGTCCTTCTCCAGGCGATAGGGTGACCCGGTTCGGCTGCAGGTAGGGCAGATCCGGCACCAGGGCATTTTTCAGAAGTTCCGTGGTGACCAGCGGCCGTGCTGTCTTGATCGGCCCAACCCTTGTCGATCGTCATCTCGAAATACGCCCCGTCGTCCTTCTGGTGAAGTTCGATGTTTGGGTTCGCATCGGGTCGAACCAACGGGTCTTGATCGAGTGAACAAGGTTCGGCTTCCAGCAGATAGACGTTGCCCCGAACGAATGATGGGTGTTTCGCTTTGTCGTAACCCACCAGTCCACGGTGCACGAAGACGATTGTTATAGAAGCGGTTGTCGCCACCGGGGATGTTTTGCAGGCCGGCCACTTCCGTCGAGTGTTCTTTCATGTACGGCGTTTCGCGATTCAGCTCGGTGTGAAAGAGCACTCCTGCGGTGAAAACGTTATGGGCGTAGGTTCCACCTTGCGAAACATCGAGGACACTGTACCGCGAATGCCAATGTTGTGCTGTATCGCCACTGTAAGCCGACAGGCAGAGATTGTGGTCTACGACAAACGGTCCGTGGTTCACTTCCAGGAACAGGTCTTGCGTGCCATCGTTGTCGTGCAGAACATTGCGTGACACGCGAGCCCCTTGTGCCATCCAGTCGAGCCAGATTCCCCGGTGCGTGCGGTAAATATGGTTCCCTCGGATTTCCGTATCGATCGCGGCATGGATCTTGATGCCGGCCATCTCCGCGCCCGTAAACAGGCGTCGCATGTGGATCTCATGGATCTTGTTGTCGTTGATCTTGCTGAAAACCGCGCCTAAGCTTCCGACGATTCCGGCTTGCTCGCAATGAGCGATATGATTGTTCCGCACAAGGTGATGGCCGATGTTCTGCTTCGACCACCCGTTGGCCAGGGCGCGTTCGATTGTCTCGACATAGCCTTCGGCTGAGTTGGCGGACGTGTTGTCCCATTGATCACCGTATTTGCCCAACGTAATCCCGACGCATGTCGAATAGCGAATGTCATTGTCCTCGATGATCCAGCCCTTGCTCCAGTGCGTCCCGAGCAAGCCGACCTGTTCCGCGGTGGGTGGTGCCCAGGGCGTGGCTGCGTGCAACATCGTAAACCCGCGGACGGTGATGTAGTTGCGACCTGGTTGCTCGGGATAGAAGACCGATTGCCGTACGTTGATCTCGACGTCCTCTTCGTTCGGGTCCACATTCGGGAACTGGGCCCAGATCGTCGTCTGATCCTGGTCGACCTGCCCGTACCAAAGCGGAGTGTCACTCGCCGGCTGCAACAGATCCTCCCGCTGGGCCGCTTCAGTCAACCAGTGTCCGTTCAAGTAGACCGCTCCGGTGTGATGAGCGCGCCCTTTGGCGTCGAACCAGTCTCCACGAATCAGGTCGCTGTAAGGGTTGAACTCTCCAAAGAAACGATCGGGGATCTTGACCTCCCATGTGTCGTCTTGCACCTTTCGCCAACCTTTAACGACTTCCGAGCCTTTGATCAGCACCTGCTCGCCGTCGGCCGCCTGAAACGTGATCCGTTGTTGAATCGGACGTACCGCCGCGCGGTGGCGAGATTCGCTCCCGGTAAGTTCCCGCGTGAACGGTGACGATATCGCCCGGCTGTGCGCGATTGGCCGCTTCCTGAATGGTTTGCAGGGGTTGCGTGGAGCTGCCATCCTGTTCGTCGTTGCCCGCTACCGAAACGTGGTACTCCCGTGCCATCCCAGGCGATACCAAGCAGAAGAAGAGCAACAGGAAACAGCCGACGAGCAGCGGATGCTTTCCAACCTTCACTCTTCGGACGCAGGCGAAATCCCAAACGGTCGACAGGTGTGCTTGAAGTTTCATCGTTCTCTGCCTGGGAAAGAGTATCCTGAATCAGTTCCGCCCGACTCGAGCAGGCGGAGAGCATCCCCTTTTTACTCTGGTTGAGTACCGGCCGCCAGAATGGGCTGCGGTGGGCCAACGAGAGACTCGTCGACGCATTCCGCCCTCGTCGTGGAATACCAGCGTACAAGTCGGAGGCAGCAGGCGGTAGAATGCGGTGGATCGCTGTGCTCGGAGCAGGTTTCTGACATCGCACGGCAGTGGACAGGCTGGAAGCCTATCTTACGGAGACAGGCTGGAAGCCTGTCCCGGAACCTGCACAGGCTGGAAGCCTGTCCCACGGGGGCTGGAAGCCGTGCTGTGCGCCGGGTCTCCGACCTCGCACTCGCCGAAACCGTGTTCCGCCAACTCCGGATGTTGCACAGCCAGTTACCAATTCGCCGGACGGCCATCGAACACGTTCCCCTGGAGATGACCATGATGGAACTAACACGAAGACAATTCCTGGCCACGGCCAGCGCAGGCACTGCCGCTTCCTGGGTCGGTCGCGACGGTCGCGCAGCGGTGGCAGACCCGCTTCCGCCTGTACGGACGATCACGCACGGACCGGGGCATCACTGGTTCGGGTATTACGACAAGCGAGAATTTGACCCAACCGACCGATATGCATTGTCCAACAAGGTGAGCTTTGAACATCGAACGCCGACGGCGGAGGATACTATCCGAGTGGGCCTGATCGATACGCGTGACAGCGACAAGTGGATCGATCTAGGCAGCAGCCAGGCCTGGGGTTGGCAGCAGGGGTGCATGCTCCAGTGGCGACCGCAATCCGACACCGAGGTCATCTGGAACGATCGCGATGGTGACCGTCACGTGTGTCGAATTGTGGATGTGAAGACCAAGGCAATCCGCACGTTACCGCGGCCGGTCTATGCGTTGAGCAACGACGGGCGATCCGCCATCACGGCCGACTTCGCGAGGATTCAGCGGATGCGTCCCGGATACGGATATGTCGGTCTGCCGGACCCGGATCATGATCAAATGGCTCCCCGCGAGTCGGGTGTGTGGAAGATGGATCTCGACACCGGAAGGACAGAACTCATTTTTTCACTGGCCGACGCCGCGGCGATCGATCATCACGGTCGGTCGCTGGAAGGGAATTGGCATTACTTCAACCATCTGCTAGTCAGCCCCGACGATGCGCGCTTCATTGTGCTGCACCGTTGGCGAAAGAGCACCGGGGCCGGTTCCCAGGCGGAACCGACCGGCGGATTTACAACGCGGATGTTCACCGTTGCCATGGACGGCTCGCAACGCTGTATTGTCGACCCATCCGGCCATACTTCGCATTTCATCTGGCGCGACCCCGATCACATTTGTGCTTGGACCCAACCCGCGGGCCGCAAGGCTGCGTTCTACGTCCTGAAAGACCGGTCGCACGAGGTGGAGATTGTGGGCGAGGGCGTGATGAAGGTGAACGGTCACAACACCTATCTGCCCGGTCAGAACCGTGAATGGATTCTGAATGATACGTACCCGCAAGGCGACGCACGCAGGCAAACACTTTATCTGTATCATGTGCCCAGCGGTCGTCGAGTTGACCTGGGACATTTTCGGTCACCGCCCGAATACCGCGGCGAATGGCGGTGTGACCTGCATCCGCGGTCGAGTAACGACGGGATGACCGTCGTCATCGATTCCCCTCATGACGGTTCGGGTCGCCAACTGCACTTGATCGACATCCGTGACATCGTGGGATGAGATCGCCCTATTCCGCCGCCCCATCAAGTGGGACGGACTTCCAGTCCGTCCCGTTAGTCGGTCTTCCCGAGACCGACGCTCGCTTCCGAAACCGACCTCCCTTCCGAAACCGACGTTCCCCATCACTCCACACGGGCGTGTTCAATCCGTCTTCTGGTAATCCGCCCTTTTCAGCCAGTCGGGGTTCATCGTCACGCCCCAGCCAGGCTGCTCGGAGATTTTAACGCGACCGTCCTGAACCGCTAGACCGGGCTTGTAAATCACCTCGCCGGCGTTGATGTCCGGTTCGATCGAGTACTCCACGAACGGTCCCGCGTTCGGGAGCGCGGCCATCAAATGCAGGGAGAACACCGTGATCAGCGACAGATGAGAGGAATGCGGAACGACAAGCTTGTTGGCGGCACGCGCCATTTGTGCCACGCGCCAGGCACGCGTAAATCCGCCCACGTAGCAGATGTCTGGCTGGAGGATATCCACGGCATTCATCTGGATCATACGTCGCCACTGCGCCAGATCGTTGTCTTGTTCTCCGCCTGCAACGTTCATCTGCAAAGCGTTCGCGACCTCGGCGGTCCATTCCAGTTCCCAATAGGGGCAAGGCTCCTCGAACCAGAAATACTGGTGCTCTTCCATCCGGCGTCCCAATTGGATCGCCTTGGGAGGTGTGTAGCAACTGTTGCCGTCTGCCAGGAGTTGCACGTCATCGCCAACTGCTTTTCGCGCGGCGCGAATCAGCTCTTCTGATCGACCGGGCGACGCATCCCGGTTGTGTCCGGTAGGTACTCCCACACGTACCTTGAAGGCCGTGTACCCGTGCGAATCTCGCAGGCGAGCGATTCGCGTTGCCTCGTCCGCGGGAGATATGTTGCGCCGCATACTGGAGCCATAAACCGGGAAGGGATCCGGTTTGCCACCGATCAGTTCGCAGACCGGCTTGTCGCGGATCTTTCCGTAGAGATCCCAAATCGCCGTATCGACACCCGATAATGCTCGACAAACGAACGACCAGGGAAACTTCATGTTCGCATCGATCACGCGGTCGACCAGTTGATCGATGTGAGCCGGGTCACGTCCCAGCACATGAGGGGCGACCTTCTGATGCAAGGCGATGGCCGAGATATCCGGATCGTAGGACGAAAGTTGTCCGTAGCCTTCTCGACCGTCGTCGGTTGTGACCCGGACGACGCCATAGTTGCCCAACGTCCAGGATTCGACCCTGCGGATTGCCAAACCGGGCTCGATGAGTTGTAACTCCGTGTAGTCCTCCGTTCGTCCAAGGTACGGATACGCCTTTGACTGATCGGCTGCATTACACCAACTTGGTGGCAGGCTGCAGAGCCCCGCCAATCCGGCCGAACGCCGGAGGAATTCCCGTCTCGGCAGTTCCATGATTTGCCCCAATCAAATTGCTGGAGGGATGGCCACACCGCAATTGTACCTTTTGGCTGGCGCCGCGAAAGAACGGCTGCAGCAACACACGGACAAACCTCGCGAACGTGTGGCCCCCAAGATCTTTCGCTACGATAGTGCAGTCCGACGCCTCGTGACGGCGGATGCCAGCATCACTATCCACGGAGGAAAAACCTATCATGCGAGCGTCTCTCTGTTTAGCTTGCAGCGTTGCCATTTTCTCCGCCACGCTGCTCGATGCTCAGGAGTCTTTGCCGGGCCGTTTGAGCCAGCTTGACATTTACCGCAATCAGTATCCGAGAGCTTTCTTTTTCCGCGCGTCGGAGCAAGCGTGGAATGCAACGCGGTACCCGACCTACGCAAGCTGGGATGCCCCGTTTTCTCGTTTGCAAGGAATCATGGGAAAGTGCCTGGATGAGGAATGCATCGGGCGCGAAAGGCGAAACCCGGCCTGGTTCACTCGATTCAAACAGCGTCACCCTTCGCAGGTGGTACTGCTGCACTTCAACGGCAATGCTCGGGATCCGCGTTATCGTACGGAACCGTATTTTGCCGGCCACTGGATCTATCAATCGGCGACAGGAATCACGAGGGACGTGCCGGCCGATTCCGAAGCCACGGAGATCCACGTCGGAGACAGCCGCTTCTTTCGAGTGGGGATCGGGCGGTACGGTACATCGAATGACGACATCGCGCTGTTCGCGATCGGCGCGGACGGAAAGCACGATTGGGATCACTGTGAACAGGTGCAACTGCTGAGCGGTCAATCACCAAGAAAACAAGATCACGGTTCGCCGAGGGTGTTACGGAACGCAGCCGCTGGCATTTAAGGCGGATCGATCACGAGCCGCGGCGCACGCCGTCGAAGGACCGTGGGGTCGTGAAAACAATCTGTTGTGGTTCTATAATTTTGCTGCGCATTGTCCGCGAGACCGAAACGGTAAGTCATGCAATGATCTGCTGGTCGATGATCTGGCGAGTTGGTTTGGAACATCCGGCAAATTGGCGGCTTTTGACGGTATCGAATTCGACGTGATGCACAATGTGACGCATGGTGATACGGACGGCGATGGGATCGAGGATGGCGGCGTAATCGATGGTGTCAATCAATACGGGATTGGAATGGTCGAGTTCGCTCGAAAACTGCGTACGCGAATGGGCGACGAATTCGTCATTCAGGGTGACGGAGCGCTTGGACCGGGCGGGATTCGAAGTCAACGGGCTTGGGAGATTCTGAACGGCATTGAAAGTGAAGGTTGGCCGAATCTGAACGATTGGGATTTCCGTGATTGGTCCGGTGGTCTGAATCGGCATTTCTTCTGGCGCAACAACGGAAAACAGCCGGTCTTCCACTACGTGAATCACAAATGGAATCAGGCCGTTCCTGACCAACCGGGCGTGCGTCGACAGCCCGATCTTCCCTTCTCGCGGCACCGATTGGCCTTTGCTGCCTGCCAGTTCTTTGACGCGGCGATCTGCTATTCGTTCTCTCCGCGGAATGACCCGGACGGACGGATGGGAATCTGGGATGAACTACGGTGCGGTCTCGACAACCAGATCGCTTGGCTGGGAGAACCGGAAGCAGCAGCCGTGCGACTGGCACGTCAGGCTCCCAACTTGTTGCAGAAACAAGCTCCCACCGCAGATTGGTCCGATCGAATCACCGGGCCGGTCACAACACATGCGACCACCGATGGCCTCGTTGTCTCGCACGCCAACCCGCAAGCGAAACAGATGCGATTCACGATTCACGACGTTCCTACGAAAGGCCCCGATCTCTTCCTTTCGCTCTCGATGCGGGGCGATCCAAGACACGGGTACCCTCGGGAGATGGCACGGTTCGCTCAGGTTGGAATCTCTGGCGGCGTCACCGATCTGCTGGCGGCAAGCCCGCTCGAAACCGGCATGAAGTGCCGCGATGCAACTGCTGAAACCCCGCTTGACCCAGCTTCCGGCGCGATCGTCCAGCTTGGACAACGGCAACTGGCAGGGCAAACACGTCAGGCGATCTTCGCTCATCCACCGTACCGACGTGGCACCGGCTACACGTACTGGGTGCAGGAGGCCACTGTGGCGGCGAACGAGGAATTGCGATTTGATCTCGGTGCCGGGCCGCGGAGCCCCGACCGCTCCGACGGAATTCAGTTCGAAGTACACGTCGCCGTGCTCGGCTCGTCTGGTAAAGAGGGCCCTTCGTCGGACCAGGCGAGCGCAGTACCGGAAGATCTTCCAGTTCACAACCAACGACCATCGATGGATCCCGCAATCCGTTTCATTGGCACCGTATGCCGGGAAGCGAATTCGACTGAAGTTCATCGCCGACTGCGGACCGAATGATCATGCGACAACCGATCATGCGCATTGGGGAGACGTACAGATCGTACGAGCTGGAGCGCGTGAGTCAGAAATCACCGCCGCCGTTCGACACATGACCTGGGTGAATGATAAAAACTTCACCTCCGGCTTCTATTTTACGGACGTTCGCTCCCCATCCGTCGACGTGTCGTTCGAGGTGGAAGGGGCGGAGGACATCATCATCCGTTCCCTGACGGCTCACGCCCATCCGGATGCGATCTGCCGACTGTTTTCGAGAGGGATCGTCTTGGCGAATCCGTCACGGAAACCCTACACGTTTGACCTAGAGGAATTGTCACCCGGCAGGTCGTATCGTCGTCTGCGGGGTGTCGCCATGCAAGATCCGCAGACGAACAACGGCCAGCCCGTGGCAAACCGCGTGACTCTCGGGGAACGGGACTGCGCTGTTTCTGGTCCGAACGGATTGAAGATTTCCAAAATGCGGATGCAGCGATCAGCAGCGATTCGTAGAGCAAGAGCGCTAGCGTAGCAGCGTGTCGATCGGTACGAATCAACCCGCTCTGCGAGGGTCTCCCGTGGGATGGACCGCACGTGGGACGGACTTCCAGTCCGTCCCGTTCGTTGGCCTTCCAGGCCAACATTCCCGCTCTCCCGCCGCAGGTCGGAATCACGTGAGACCGTTGATCGGCGGTTTTGGTGAGGTTGGACACCTGCACCGAGCGCTGGGCAGTATACGGGCTGGAAGCCCGTGGTACTGGACAGGCTGGAAGCCTGTCCCACACGGCCACTGTGCGAGGGTCTCCCGTGGGACTGGACTTCCCGTGGGATGGACTTCCAGTCCGTCCCGTTCGTTGGCCTTCCAGGCCGACATTCCCCCGCTCAAACCCTCCGCTCTGCGAGGGTCTCTGACCCCGCATTCGACGGGGCCAGAAGTCTGGAATACCCGGGAAGACTATCGGTCGGCGACGAGGTCGGAGACCTGCGCCGAGCGAGGTCGGCGGCGAGGTCGGAAACCTGCACCCAGCGCTGACCTCACTCGAAACCGCCTTCCGACGACCGATTAGCGACGGCGAATCCATCCGATCAAGCTCAGCAGACCGAGTAGCGTCAGCACGACGGAGCTCGGTTCCGGTACCGCTTGCACGGCGCCCGGGAACTCACCAGCCTCGTAGCCGCCATCCACAAACGCGGCCACGAAGTCGCCCGAGTCGAACACCAAGTCAGCGTTCCAGTCACCGGAAGCCCAACCGGCGGCTTCGCCCGTCTCGTACTTGCCTTCCACGAACACCGCTACGAAGTCCGACGAGTCGAACAATCCGTTCAGGTCTGCATCGCCGACCCAAGTGACCTTCAAGTCGTGCAGCCACATAATCCGGTCGCCATTAAAATCCACCACGCCGTCGCCGTTCAGGTCGAACTCGGGAGGATTGTCGCCAGCGAAGATGGCGGCCGCCTGCAAGTCCAAGTCTTCGACATCCAATTCGCCGTTGTTGTTGTAGTCGCCTGGCATCGTATCGCCGATGATCGCAGCGATTTCCTCCTCGGACAACGGATGATCGTACAACTGCACGTCACTCAGGTAGCCGCGCCAATTCTCGCGAAAATCCTGGCCGCCCATGTAGAAGGGCATCGGATCCGGACTCAGCATTTCGCTGTCCAGGACGCGATCATTCGCCAGCGTACCGTCACGGTAGTACCTCAACTCCTCGCCCTCTTTCACCACGACATGATGGATCCATTCATCATTGCTGGGAATATCGACTTTGTCGGGTACGTCCATCAAACTCGAGATTCCCGGCCGCAGCACCATTCATATGAAACTCAAACTGATTCGGGGTGAACTTGATGAACTCCCGTGGCACCGTGTCCACACCCGTCTCGTCATACCGATTGCCGATGATGATATCGTTGTTGGGCGAAGGTTGCTCGGGGTCCTGCCGCGCCAGAAGGCCCACGTGAATTCGTTTTCGAAATCCATCATCGGAAGGTACCCGGCTTCCACCCAAGCGGAGGTGCCAGCCAGACCGAGCACGGTGCCTCGATCCGGATCATTCACCCACACGCTGCCATCATCGCCGAGTCCGCCGATGTCGAAGTCGTAAATCAATCCGTCGTCGCCGCCGTCAACCAGATTGCCTGCTTCATCACCGCTCCCGTCATTCAACGGCCAGTGACTGTATAGATTCTGATCCTCGAGGGTGCTTCCCGACATCACCGTGGCGATGCCGGCCGGATCCAGGCCGCTCTCGTACAACTGAATGTCACTCAAGTAACCGCGCCACGCTTCCGCACCACCTTGCCCTCCCATGGCGAACGGGAATGGATCGGGACTGAGCATCTCTTCCTGCATGGTGGATGCACTCGCCGCCTCTCCGTTGCGGTAATACGTAAACGTGTCACCCACTTTTGTGACGGCATGATGGATCCATTGATCGTTGCTTGGGATATCCAAACTGGCATACTGCAGGTTGTTCGTACCGGCTCCGTCGATGTGATATTCAAACTGATTGGGTGTGAATTTGATGAATTCACGCGGCACCGTGTCGGCACCCGCTGCGTTATACCGATTGCCAATGATGATGTCGTTGGCAGGCGTAACCTGATCCGGATCCTGTCGTGCCCAGAACGCCCAGCTGAAGTTGTTCTCGAGATCCATCATCGGCAGATCCCCGGCTTCCACCCAGGCGGAAGTACCGGCGAAACCCAGTACCGTTCCTCGGTCCGGATCACTCACCCACACGTTTCCGTCAGGTCCCAGCCCGCCCGTCATGGCATCGTAGATCAGCGCATTCTCGCCACGCGGCCCGACATCCTGGGCTTCATCACCCATACCGTCATTCAGCGGCCAATGCGCATAGAGATCCGCACGAGCGACCCCCGATGACGCGGTGCAAAGCAAACCAAAGACGGCAACCACCAGCATCGCTCGCCGAACAGCCGAGCTCTCAACAGCAAGATGTTTCGCCAACACGACTGGCTCCTTTTCACGAAGAATTCCGTACATCAACGAAGAAGAGAGAGACTACGGCCTCTTGCTGCCCTGGTTCCGTCGGCTAGGATAATCCACCTCGCCGCCAGAATCAAGGATTGGCGGGATGCAGCAAGCGAGTGCTTTGCCAAGACTAGGGTTCGGCTTCGACTGCCACGCGACGATGCCCGGGCCGGGCTTTGTCTGTCAGTCCCATCGTCGTTATGCGTTTGCGAAGGGTCTGGTGTGGTGGATACGGGCTGGAAGCCCGTGGTACTGGACAGGCTGGAAGCCTGTCCCACAAGGCAAAGCCTGTCCCACAGGGCAAAGCCTGTCCCACACGCCCGCCGTGGGACGGACTTCCAGTCCGTCCCGTTCGTTGGCCTTCCAGGCCGACATTCCCCCGCTCAAACGCTGCTCCGCTGTGCGACGGTCTCTGACCCCGCACTCCGGCGAGGTCGGAGACCTGCGCCGAGCGAGACGTTGAGTCCGTGCCATCGTCGCAAGGCGTTCGGGATTTCCGCGCTACCTCGGTTTTCGTGTCAACGTTGGCCGCCCGTTGCGGGGCGGGCGGACGATCCCCAACGATTTCAACTTCCGGAACAACGTGCTGGGATTGATGCCCAGCTCGCGTGCCGCCTCGGCTCGATTCCCGCTGCAGCGTTGCAGCGTGTCGCGAATGTGGATCATTTCCAATTCGCGGAGCGTCAAGCCTTCGTGACGGCAGTTCGATTCTGCGTCCTGCGTACCGCGCAGCCAGGGAGGCAGATGCCGACATTGAATTCGGCCCTCGTGGCAGAGCACGAATGCATACTCCAAGATGTTTTCCAATTCGCGTATGTTCCCGGCATAATCGTGAGCCATCAGTCGTGCAAGGACTTGGTCCGAAACCCCTTCCACTTGCTTGTTCTGCAGATGATTGAACTTTGTCAGGAAGTGTCCCACCAACAGGGGAATGTCCTCACGGCGGTCTCGGAGCTGCGGCAGTGCTAAACGAATCACGTTGATTCGATAGAACAAGTCACGTCGAAACTCTCCCCGCTGAACTCGCAGGGACAGGTCCTGGTTGGTCGCGGTGATCACGCGAACATCCACCTTGACGGACTCGACGGATCCGAGCGGCTCAAAAACGCGTTCTTGCAGCACGCGCAACAACTTGCTCTGCATCACGAGCGACAGGTCGCCAATCTCGTCCAGGAAGATTGTCCCGCCGTCCGCCAGGGCGAAGCGACCTGGTTTGTCACGTCGAGCATCGGTGAAGGCGCCCGCCTTGTAGCCAAACAGTTCTGATTCCAGCAGCGTGTCGGGCAGAGCTGCACAATTGACCGCGACGAAACTCGCGTGTCGCCGCCGCGAAAGGCGATGAACCGCCCGAGCAAACAGCTCCTTGCCCGTTCCGCTGTCGCCTTCGATCAGAACCGTACTGTCGCTCTCCGCATACTGCGGCAGCACATCAAACAACTGTTGCACCGGCCGACTGCGACCGATGATGTCGGCAAACGTGTACCGGTCGTGCAGTTTCTTGCGGAGTTGCTGCACGGTACTCAAGTCACGAAACGTCTCTACGCCGCCCACCATCGCCCCCGATTCGTCCCGCAAAACGGCGGTCGAAATGCTGACCGGCACACGTCGCCCCGAAGGTCGCAAAATCGATATCGCACGATCCAGACTCGGCTGACCGGTACGACAGGTCCGGCGTAACGCACAATCGTCACCGCAAAGACTCGAGCGAAACACTTCGTGACAGGGGCGCCCGATCGCCTCCTCGCGCGAGACCCCCGTGATCCGCTCGGCAGCACGGTTGAACGAGGTGATTCGCCATTGCGTATCGACCGTGAAAACGCCGTCGGCGATCGAGTCGAGAATCACGGGCTGGACCAGCCCATCCGCATCATGCTTCATCAGAGAGAACTCAGGCTGCCGGGTCGCGAAGGAGGCATCTTTTGCCTATTCTGCCGCATTTTGCAGCCGAATTCAATCGGTCGCCCCCCCGACGACCGCATTCTCGCCCGGCAACGCCACACGCAACAGGTCGTACAGCACGGCGTATCGCTGTCGCGTTGCCTGATCAGGCTCAGGTAACCAGTGAAAGCCCATCGCGGCGTCGTTGAAGAGGGATCCGAAGCCGAGGGCCGTCACCAGACCCTGGCCGTAGCGGACCTGAGCGGCCGCCGGGATCGAGCCGACCCGAGCCAGCGGCTGGCCGCCTTGAATCTCGCACGACATCAGCAGTTCCAGCGGCTGCGGCGTTTCCCGCTCGGCCCAGCGCAGTTCTCCCCGCAGTTGCTCGGCTCGCTCACGCAGCGACAACATCCCGAACGGAGCCAGCAGACTGTTGGCCGTGGAATCGGTCACTTCCGGCGAATCGATGACGAGCAGTCGCCCGCCTTCTTCGACGAACTGCATCATCGCGTTTCGATATTCGTCCGTAACGGAAACGGTGGGGCAGATGACAACCAACCCGTCTCCGAAGAACGGCCGAGGGTCGGTCGAGCGTGCAATCACATTTCCGATCCGCGGAATCCATTGTTCCAGCATTCCATAGCCCAAGCCTTCCTTATCCTCGGCAAAGGCACCGGCAAACAGCGGCACCTGCGACAGATGACGGTCAATCACGACGCAAGGCAGCGGGCGCTCTCGCGGAGGAATCGGGATCGCCTGCGATTGCCAGGCTTGCAGGGCGGATGCCACCAGAGTTCCACTGCCCAATGCAGCACACACCGCGAGCAGACCGCCACCATCGCCCTGCCGGAGCGTGTACAAGCCCCAAACGGTCCAGGCAATGCCCACCAGTAACAAAGGAATCTGGAGGAGCCGTCGATACACGGCGCGATCCCAGACACTGGTACGGTGGAGCCAATTCAGCATCCCGCGCAGCAGTTCCGCTTTGCCCGGCTGAAACACGCAGAAGTTCGAAAAGAGTGTCGAGTCGGCGAACGCCAGGACACGTCCGCGGCCAAAGGTCGAGGTCCACATCTGGCACCACGATCCGTACTGCATGTCTGACCGGTATTCCGCCTGCGGGTGGTAGTTCGATTCATGATAGGCCGGCGGAAGACTGTACAGCCCCTCGTTGCGAACGACCATGCTTCCCCAGTGGCGACCAGGATCGATCGAACAAGAAACAGCAAAGTCGATCGGCGGAAGGTGTTGTACCGCCGGATGAGCAGGCCACGGACGCCGATCCTTCTGACGATATGGATCGCCAACTCGAAACAACAGGTCGTTGCGGAACGTGCAACCGAATCGTCGACCAATGTCGTTCAAGTACGTATTCATGTTGAAGACATTCGTGTGGTCGCCGATCAACAACAGCGATCCCCCGCGCTGGACAAACCGCTGTACCGCATCTACTTCTTCCGATGTGTAGCGGGCCGTGGGTGTCTTGATGATCAGCACACTGCAATCGGCCAGCGACGCATCGTCAATCGAATCCTCTTCCAGCAAGCGGGCCATCGGAAAATACTGTTCGCAATAGGCATACGCCGCCGCGTAGTTGTAGCTGCCCGCCTCGCCATAGACGGTCGTACCGTACGGCACCTGGGTCGGCTCCCAAGTCGAATGCCGTTCCACAAAAGTAATCGTCCCGGGCTTGCGCTTGCCCACCGGTGACCAGCAGGCGACGAACATCAACAAGCCGATTCCGCCGGCGATATAGGCGACAAACCACTTCGAGTCGCGGCTATCGCTCGCCGTTCCGCCGCTCGCCTCGCGCGAGGATTCGACGGGTGCTCGCGGCACGAGCCAACTGGCTAACGACACGGGGCCGATCAACAAACCGAGATGAATCCAACCGTAGACCAGAACGGAGCCGACATTGGGCTCGGTAAGACCATCGGCTCGCAACGCCCGATGAAGCACGATTGCGATCAGCAATCCGGCGCGTAACGGCCACCAAGCAAGCATGATGAGCAGCAATCGTCGCGTAGCCTGCCACCAGGCCGACCAACCACAGCCCGTCTCGGGAGACAAACCATAGCGCCACGCAAGCAATACGATCCCGCCCACCAGAAACAGGACGCCCGCCGGATCGAACAGCAGTTCCCATGTCGCGGCGATGCGGTACACTCCGTGAGCACCTCGAACAACGATTGCGCTTCCATCCAAGGTGGTTTCCGCGCCGAGCCAACGCGGGACGAGTGCCACCAGTTCGGCCATCCAACGAGGCAACTCGTGGGCCCGCGCCGTTTCGTACGCATAAAGCGTCAAAGCGAGCCCCTGGAACAACAGCAGCAGGGCGGCAGCGGTCAAGGCGCGGGCCAGTCGGCGAGTCCAGGCGGGTCGGAGCCCCGACATGGCGATCAAGATGGCGGCGGCCAGGAGCACCGGTACCCACTTCGCCGGCCATGGCAGCCACCGAAGCGCTGGCAGCAACAGGGCCAGACTAATCCACAGACTCCGTGACCGCCCCCGCAGCGACCGTGGATCATCCACCGGATCGAACACGGATCTTCCGGCGGCCCCACCATGGTGCCCTTGTCCGAGTGGCTCGGCCCGGGCCAGCAACAGGACACTCACAAGCGCGACAGCGGCCGCCACAATCGGCCGCGCCGGATCAAGGTACGCTCGAGCGAACAACAGGCTGCCGGCCAGCAGAGCGACGGCGATCCATGCGCGCGTCATGATGGATTCCCTTGCGGTTGCGCGGCAGGTTCGACCTGCTGCACTTCGGTTGGCCCCTCGCTGGTCTCGTCGCCCGATTCGACGATCGGGCCATCGCGTGGCGGCACCCATCGCGGTCCCCGCGTTACGCGCGCGAGCAGCCACCGCCAGAAATGCGCATTCTCATGCCGGCCGTTGAACGGCTCACCCCCGATATATTCCAGGTTCTTATTCATGCCGAACGCGCTATCACCAATCACCACGACACTCCCGTCGCCGGACGAACGATGCACGATCACCGGTCGGTTCTTGTTCCCCCGCACGAGCACCTCCGTGGCCGCCGCATCTTCGACGAATTCGAGCGGCCAGGCCGCGTGCAACACGACGCCGACGCGATAATCGCCCGCTTCGTCGTCCTGGACATTCAGGTAAAGACTACGGATGTGTCCCATGGGCTCCGGCTCGTATGCATCCTCTCGCGTCGGAACGGGCGAAGCCGCGACGCGCATGCCCCACTCGGACAGCAGTGACGCGCTGGCCCGCGCCTGCTCGGCGCCAACCATGCAGATCAGCAGCCCGCCGTCGGAGACAAACTGTCGAATCTGGCTCCGCTCGTTGCGCGAAAACTCTTGCCCAGGAGCCATCGACACAAGCAGGTTGGCATGCTGTAAACGTGCGGAAGACCACTCAGGCAAGCTGAGCGTCAAGTAGCCGTTTCGCATCAAGTTCAGCGCCAATCCATTCGTCCCATCGAAGACCCAGTCCTTGTTGCTGTACGGTTCCAAGTGCGACGCATCGATGTAGGCTAGTCCTCGAATGGTCTCCGGCGGAACCCCAGCGAGTCGTTTTCCATCCGGCACGGCAGGGTCGCCGGGAATCGCCGCCAGGAGGCAGAGCGTGACACTCGCCATCCAGACAAACGATACGCCGGGCAACGTTGCCGAACGGTTTGCGCAAAAAGCACCGATCAGCGACTGCGCGGCGGATCGTTGTGCGCGTCCCGCGGGATTGCCACGCCGGGCTGGTTCCTGTTGCCGACCAACTGTCCCCGGCGGCGCGACCGCCGATTGGATCAACAGCCAAAGCAGTCCGAGCGTAACGAGCTGCCGCCAGAAAGCGGTCGGGCGGGAAGGCCGATGAACCAGGTAATCCAACAGTCGCGCAACGTCCGAGTGCCCGCGCACCAACCCCTCGTTCGTCAACGGACGTTCGGTGCCGAATAGGACGACGGTACCGCTTCCGATCCGTTGTTCGGCTGCCAGCACGAGATCGCCCAGGCGTTCACCCGGTTCGCACTGCGCACCGCCGGTCAGCAGACGGCGGTTGCCCGGATCGCTCCATCCCCACCTTCCGATCGCCAACGGGTGAGCAGCCCACCCCAGTTCGATCGACGAACCGTCCTGGTCAAGCGAAACCGGTTGGCCGACCCGGCGACCAAGGGCGGGATGCCGAATATCCTGCCCGGAGGACTTCCAGTCATCACACGCCGACAGAGCCAAGTCGCGTCGGACTCGCATCCTTGTCGGAGCCAGCAGTCGATTGATCTCATCCGTCGAAGCTGCCTCCGAAGATGCGGCGCTCGCGACCACCAGTAGCGATCCGCCTTCGCGGACAAACTTCCAGATTCGCTGCGTGGCCTCTGGCGTCATCGCCGGGCTGGAGCCGACCAACAACAGCAGATCCGTTGGTCGAAGCTGCTCATCTGCGATTTCGTTAACGACTTCCAGTTGTCCACCCAGACTTGCTGCGAATGCGGGGAGCATTCCCAAGACTCCGGCGGATTCTTTTCCGTACTGTCCGTGTTCCGGCAGACGCCAGTCCAACCCCGCTCCGGCCTGCGCCAGAATGCGTTTGCCGGCCAGGTCGCGACCACCGGGCGTCCACGCGGCGATCAGGGGCAAGAGAATCGCCGCGATGTAGCCACCAATCCAGAGCGCTCGCGTTACTCGGTCACGAGACACCGTCGACGGGGCGCGATTCGGTCCGTCCTCCGCAGCCGGCGTCCACGGAGCGTAGCGCAGGATCACAGCCGCGACGATCGCGTGCAAACCACCACCCCAAGCCGGCAGGTTCCAAGGAAACCATGTCGCGACCGCTCGTGACCACTCCCAATCCGGAGGAACATAAGGATGATCGAAGGTCGGATCGGGGCGCTGCGGCAGCCAGGCAGCCAGATCCCAGGACCAAGCCAAGGTGATCAGATACAGAGCGTGCGCAGTCAGGATTCCCAACAACGCCAAGGCCACGGGCCGAGCAGCGGATCGCGGTAAGTGGTGACCGAAAGAACGCCAAGGCAAACAACGCCAACATCAGCACCAGCAAGTCGATTCCGGCAAAGGATGCGCCGACACGGAGCGGTCGGTCTGTACACCAACCGGCCCCGTCGCCAATCCAACTTCCGACTGCGTTGCTCAGCCACCAGACAGCCGACACGGATTCGGTCGCCCAACGGTAACCACCGAAAAATAGAATCGCCATGCCAACGCTGCGCAAGACCGCACCGTCCGCTCCGGTCCGTGCGGTCGCCAACAAACCCAGTGTGCAGGCGACCAGCAATACCGTCTGGACCTGTGTGAACGGTGTCACGAACGGAACCAGCCAGATCAGGATGGCGAACCATTCCGGTCGCCAACGAGCACTCCGCTCACCCCAAGCCAAACCAAGGATCATCGCCAGAAGCAACGACACCAGCGCCATGCGCAGCGGGTCGGCGATTACGCCCAGCGACCCGGCCCCCAGCCAAGCTGCCATGATTCCGAAGGCCGCCGCCAGCAAGATCGGCCTGGATGGTGCCTCGGATGATGCCGCTAAATGCACTTCGCGCAACCTTTTCGCAATGCGTCTGGTCACTGACGGTGGAGCTGTCATGCAACCGGAACGACCAACGGGCGTCCGGGAATCTCCGGACCCGGCTTGCCTGGCCAGAAGCATGGGCCATGCCGCGGTGAACGACTCGTCCGCCAAGCAACCTTTGTCATCAAAGACACCGTTGTAGCATTCTGACGGTCAGTCGCCACCCACCTCTCATCATCCGTCGGGCAGAGCGTCGTCTCTTGGGTTGACACTTGCCACGGCTTGACATGGAGGTTCAGGAGTTATTCACTTCGGCGCGGCGAATCGTCCGCAGGAGGCCACGCGAAAGCGGGAGATTCCCGGACTTCCGTTGGTCGTCCTGGTTCATTCACTGCGCCGCCGTCAGTAGAAGCCGATACCTGCAGCCGCCGATCGTGGATCAGAATCTGATCTTCGGGCCAGTCCTTCGCTCGGGCGACGGAGCGCCAGAAGCGGCGATGAATCAAGCGGGCGCGAAACTGCGTGACCCGGCGCGGGAATCGGAATTTCTGAACGGAGATCTCTTCGGGAAACAGCCGGGTGTCGCGGACTTCCGCTGCCGCGTGCCAGAACGGGATGGGTCCGTGACCGGATTCGTCGACCAGCATCTTGGCGAACAACTGACCGGACTCTCCGGAGAAATCGTCCGCCGCGGCCGGCAAGCGTGGCCCCTCGAGCGCCGCGAGCTTCGTTCCGTTGGCATCAAAAGCTTCCACGACCAGGAGCACGTGTCGGTCGATGAATCCGGTTGGAACGCGGTGGCCGGCGTTCCGCGCTGATGCGAACCGACAAGTGAAGTTCGTCGACCGCCGGCGCACATTCAAGGGACAGTTCCAGGCAATCGCGCAACATCGACTCCAACCCTCCCTCGAGCAGGAACGAATGGGTCGCCAGCGTCTGTGGATCGCGCTCGATCCCGCCGGCACGCGGCGCCATATTTGTCATTCTGCCCGTGGGACGCATGTGGCAACTTTGGCAGGTTCGTCCGAGTCCCGCGATCAGGGCTCTCAAGCCATTCGGAATAGGTCGTGTATACCGGAACACCGAACACAATCCCCTCGTGGCATGTTGCGCAGAAAAGACTTTCGGACTGCAGCGGCAGGTGCGAGTCGGTTCCGACGTCGACGTCGTCCAGCGGTCCGAAGCTCAACGAGCCGCTCTCCGGCCGCAGCAGTTGCACGCCAAATCTTCCGTGCGTCAAACCCACCGTAGCGCGCGTGACATCTTGAATCTTGTGGCAGAAGTCGCAGTGCACTCCGCGCCGTGCCACACCTTCCACCTGGCGGATATTCCCCACCGCCAGATCATCCAAGTTGGCCGCCGGTGCGTGGCATGTCGTGCAGATGCCCGCTGCATCGGGGTAATCGGGAAGCAGCCCCCAGCTGACGTCCGGTTCGCCTTGCCAATTTGTGCCGTCGTACAGGCTCAAGAACCTCGGATTGGTGGCGGAGCGAGCGTGTCCGTCGGCCAGCCATTCCTGGTAGATCAACGGATGGCAATTGCCGCAGTTTTTCGGGGAGTGCTCATCCGGCGTGGGATCGATCCAGTCGTAAGCGGCGTGATCCTGATCGGGCAGCGGTTGAAGTGTCAGCTCAAGCTGCGTCGCGGAGTCTCGCGGAACCGGCACGTCCGTCCCCGCGATGAAGAATCCAACCTTGCTGGCCGTCACACGGCGGGCCGGCGTGACCGACGAGAGATCGGGGAGTTCGAATCGCCCCTCGGCGTCCGTGATGCAGGATTCGGGTCGAGCTTGCCATCGGACTCGTGCCCCCGCGATCGGTTGACCATCGGCGATCACCCGCCCGGCAATCACCGAAGTGGCGTCCGCCGGCGCGGCATTCTTCGACGCAGAAGTCGGGCGTGCATCCGAAAGCGGTTCCGCCGTTTGACCGCCGCAGCCAATCCACCATGGCAGCAACAGCAAAATCGCTCGGTAGCCAGTCCGAGTGGTGGAGAATCGAGTGGGATGAGAATCCGAAGAATTGATCGCTGGTTTCCTTTTCTTTCCGACCGGTCGTTCCGCCCGGATGATCCAGAGCCGGCACGAAAACATCGTAAATCGTGACGGTCGGGATTGTCACCGCAAAAAGGGCTTGAGAAACATTGCGAAAACTGGCCGCAGGTGGCTTGCGCACATTGCCCCACCGGGAGGACGAGGCTCACGCCCGAAACGGGGAGGAATCATCTCCATCCGGTGCATTCTGGATCGGCTCGCCCGAACATGCAAACTGCTGGTCAGGCAATGGCCCAAAAGAGCGTCACGGACGCGACACCGAAAGCGTGCCACCAACTTCCATGACGACCTGCCCGGTACTCGCTGACCAGTACGCAGCTGACGGCGATCAGGACCATGATGCGCCGAAAGCGTTGCCAGAACTCCAGGACCTGCGCCGGACGGGGTTCCGGCAACGGCCAGCGTCCAAGGTGTTCCACCAGGATGACGACCATCGGCAGCGCGTACACAAGGACGAGCAGGATGAAGAATCGTTTCCACGGCGGCGACAGGCGACGGCTGAGCGTGGGGATGACCAGCACGATGCAGATGCCGGCGGCCATGATCGCATCCGGCGGCAACGGGAAGTTCCTCGGTAACCAACGAATCACGATGTCGAGGGCCAACACGATACCGGTGCAGGTCAGCAGCCACTCGCCGGGTTCCACCGCTGCCGACCAACCTCGCTGCGCACGCACCAGCACGTGCATCCCGGTGGCCCAGCAAATCCCGGTGTAGGCAGAAAGCGCGGACAGTAACAGCCACTGTCGAGGGCTCTTGGGCGGTCCCAGAAGGAAGAGCCGCGCCAGGCCAAAATAGACAGGCGCAGCAGGTGACCCACAACAGCAGCATCGCCAACGGCGAAAGCATGGTTGCCGCAGTGGCACGAGCTCGAGAACTTACGGGCGGCGGGTGCATGGTACCCTCCCGCAACATTTCCCATCCGAAAGGAATGGCGCAGACCTTGGGCTGTGGTCGCCGAGGGAGGCCCACCACTTGGCGACCTCCGAAGGAGTTCTTGAGCCGTTCCTAGATCTTAGCCGCGTACAACTCCGCGTACTCCAGCACCCAGACGTCGATCAGATGGATGAACGTCTCGCCGTCGACCTCGTTGATCATCTCAAAATGTCGACGGTCGAAGACCTCCTTGTTGCGGATCGTGCCCTTCGCAACCATCTCGACGACATGGCCGGATGAATAAGGGCGAATCGTCATCTCCAGCCGGCTGAAGAAATTGGCGCGTTGTCCGCCTCTCCGCGCGGCCATATCGTCACGACTGCAGGCCCCGCCCCAGCCCCGCTCGCCGTACATGGTCTCGTACTGAAATCCCGGCAAATGGCCGGGCAATTTCCGCAAGCACTGCTCAATTCGCTCCGAGAACTGCAGGCGGTAGCCGGTGTGGAGCTTGCGGAGTTCCTCCTCGGTCAACTCCTTCTCCCGCTCGGCCCGCTGCCGCTCAGAATTCCGCTGATTCCCTCGTTCGATGGCCTTGGATAAGTCGTTGTTCGAAGCTGTTCATGCTGTTCCGGGGTGGCCGGCCGGTCCTCCGCCGACCACCGATCGGTGTCCCCAACAATGGCTCTCGTCCGCACCGGGAAGATTTTGCCTCTTCGCGGCCGAACATATTGGCAGTTTAGCACTTACGAAGAGTACCCGTTGCAAAAGACAATCTACGGTACGCTGTCGCAACGTGTCAAACGGTCTTCAAGATCGTTGACATTGGTGATTTCCAGTGGTTACTCTGAAGAGTATAGGCAGATTGGTGATTTCTGCTCGCGGAACAGACTCTGCCCGAAGCCACAGGTCCGCTACCCGTCGCGGGGTGGCGGGTCGCTCAGTGCACATCGTGGGATGTGACATCTCTTCTTGGTCTGGGAGTTGGATTGTGCCTGGAACACGTCGGATCGCTTGGCGTCAGATTACTCTTGCGTCCCTTGCCTTGTTGCTGGGCGCGCCGCAGGCGGTCCGCGCCGCCGAGCCACCGGGCGCTTGGCCGTACAAGTCGGCCAGCACGGCGATTACCGATGCTCGCGAGGTGCGCCGGTTGCGGCAGGAGGTGCGGGCGGCGCTGACGACGTCCGGGGCGCTTTCGACGGCGCAACAGGATACGGTGAACAACTATTACGGCAAGGTGATCTTCGCCGCGATGACGCGCCCGGAAGCGGTGCAGGATCCCAGCCGATTCCCGGCATGGCGATTCGAGATCGTGCGGGACCTGAGTGGGCTCTCAAACCGATCTGCTCACGATTTTCTACGAGATCGCGTGTTCTATTATGGCAAGCAACTGGCAGCGGGCGACTTTCACCCGGCCTGCCGCTATAACGCGCTGTTGATTCTGGGGATGTTGAACGAAACGGAAACGCGTCGTGTCGGTTTGGAGACAATTCCCGCGGTTCCCTACCCTTCTGCTCGGCAGTATCTCCTGCAGGTGTTGTCCAGCAGCCAGGACGATTCCCTGCAGATCGCCGCATTGATCGGTTTGCAGCGACACGCGAAGCTGCTGGCGGCGGCTGGCGGAATGGACAATGCCCTGGTGCGACCACTGGTGGATATTCTGCGGACGAGCCAACCGGCAGCGAGTTCTTCAGCGGATGCGCTTCATTGGAAACAACGCCTGTGCGTGGAAACGCTGGGCGCCATGGGACAGCCCGGAGCAGCTCCGCTGCTGGAGCCGATTGTGACGAACGATCAACTGCCACTGTCCCTGCGTTGTGCCGCCGCGATGGCAGTGGGACAACTCGAATTCCGCAATCCCGGTGATGCAAACCCCGGTAGTCTCGCCAAAGGGCTTGGGCAGGTAGCACTCTCTGCCTGCCGCGATGAAATGCAACGCATGCAGGAAGTTGCGAATCAGAACTCGGACGACAGCGTCATCAATCCGGGAAGAGCCATGGTCGAGGGCGGTGACACGCCGCCGGAAGATCCCGCCATCCGTCTGTCCCGCGGGAGCCTGAAGTACAACCTCTTGTGTGTACGACAGGGCTTGCTGGCCGTCGAACGAATCACTTCGGACGCGAACCAGAAGCAAACCATCACCGCGATGAAGGGAGAAGTGGAATCGATTCTGCGAGGGCTCGATAGCGGCTCCGAGGGATTGACCGCGCAGGAGTTTCTTCAACGGGTCGGACCAGCAGCCGTGCGGCTTGAACAGGTCGTCACGAAAGCCGCGTAGCGTAAGGCACACCGCACGCACCTCCGTAGATGGAATGGTTGAGGCCCGTTCGCTGGTGGGCTCAGCAAAGCGCAGCGAGCGCAAGCCCACCGGCACCCCACCCCCACGAACACCGCAACAGCCGGTCATTACGGGGCAGCGGCCACCGTAGATCGTTCCGCCACGACCGCACGCAGCAACGCGTATCCTCCGAACAACACACCGGCAAAGACCAGATCGCCGGCAGCCGTGTACCGGAAGAAGGGAAGAGCGTTAACGTAGCACTGGGTCAAGCCGGCCACAGTGCGAGGATACCAAGGCGTGACGAACCACGTTGCCAAGTTCGTGGCCAGAAAGAACAGCAGCGAGCAAGCCAATCCGCAGGTCAGCAGTCCCGCCAGCGAACCCAATACGCTCGGCGCCGATCCATCGAGGCGAAAGTGACGCCGCATGTAGCTGCGGAGCAGGACCGGCATCGCCAACAGACTGTAGACCGTCAGCATCAATAGCGGCTGATAGCCGCCCAAGAGCTGATCACTGATGGCCATCACCGACAAAGGTACAAGGGCGGCCAGCCAAGCGCTGCGGAAATAATACCCGGCGAACAGAGCGACAGCTGCCACAGGGGCAAAATTGGGGACATCGCGCAGAGTGACGCGAACTGCGACCGTTGCTACCACCAAACTCAGTGCCACCATCCACTGCTCGACCGTTGCACGCTTCACTTTTCTGCCACTCCTGATCAGTACGGGGGGGGAAACCGAGTCTGATTCTACCGGTATGTTTCGAACTTCCACAAGACGGTGTCGCCCTTTGCCAGTGGATACACGCCACAGCTTCGGTTTCCTGGCTTCTGATTGACCCGGTAGATCCAGTTCTTTCCCCCGCCACCTTGATTGGCTAATTCGTCGATTTGGGTCACCATCGTCGTCGCCGCCTGGCCGCGGTACTCCAAACGGATGCCGCGCGGGTGCTTGCGGGCGAGCATGAGTGCATCGAGCACCGTCATCTCGTTTCGCCAGGGAAGCTTGGTGAAGTGCTTTTCCACGCCGTCTCCGTAGTCGATCACCAGCTGGACCACGGCCGGTTGGCGCTCGGATGACACACCGGCCGCCAACAGCCGGTTGAGGACCGGAAAACTGAGCAGCAGCAAGAGTGCCGTCAAACCGACCCAAGCAGCGCGCAACCGTTGGTCCGACGAGGTTGCCAGTTTCAAGACAAAAGGTGATGAAGATAACGTCATGACAGAAAGTTGCCTAATTTGACACGCAGGTGGCGATTCCCACGCCCCTCAACGTCCATTTCCAGCCAATCGACGGGCTCAGCGGATGAGCAGGAACCTCGTGTCGTGGTCACCACCCAACGCTGATGAGAGATCCAGGCGGAACGACACCTGGTCGATTGGCCGCCACACAGCTTGCGGGCTCGCCGTCGTTTCTGGATGATGAGCAGTTTCGCCCCGTGGATCAAGTAGAGCGAATTTCAAAACCCCATCCTGGGAGGGCAAATCTCCTGCTGAGCCCTATTCTCTGACGAACTCTCGGCTCGGCGGAAGCTTCTCCCTCGCGGTTTTGAAATCTGCCCCAGTCTGGTGCAAAGCGGGGATTCGAGGCATTCTTATTCGGCGGGCGAGCCTATGGGCCTGGCATCTGCGATTCGCCTGTCGTTTCCCGACGACGACATCGGTCTGTTGACAATCGACGATCCGGATCGGTCCGTGAATGTCTTGTCACGGGAGCTGTTGCAGCAACTGCGACAACGCCTGGTGGAAGTCGCCGAGCGCAACGAGCTGGCGGGTTTGATTATCGCCTCCGGCAAAGACCGCAGTTTTCTGGCCGGGGCCGACCTCAACGAGCTGGCGGCGAGCAACCACCGGTCGCTCCACGAAAAGTCCGAGCGAATTCGGGAGGTTCAGCAGTTATTTCAGCGGTTTTCCGAACTGCCTGGTGTGACGGTCGCCGCCATTGGGGGAGCGTGCCTGGGAGGGGGAACGGAACTGGCGGTTTGGTGTGACCGACGAATTGTGACCGATTCGCCGGAAACCGAGCTGTCCTTTCCGGAAGTCCACCTGGGATTATTTCCCGGCTGGGGTGGTACCGCACGTACGCCTCGGATCGTCGGACTACCACACGCGGTGGAATGGATCACACAAGGTCGCTCGATCGACGCCATGGAAGCGACCGCGGTGGGCCTGGCCAGCGATCGCGTCCCGTCGGACCGCCTGATCTCCAGTGCCATCGACCTGATTCGACAGGAGCAACGGACCGGGCAATATCTGCGGGATCGGCAGCGATGGAGCGGACCGGTGCAGATCCTCGAAGCGGAACGGGCGTTCCTGTGGGAGACGGAACGAGCCAAGCTGCGGCAGACCAGCCCTCAGAACCCGGCGCCGCGGGCAGCGCTGGACCTGCTGGAATCTACGGCCGCGCTCGATCTGGAGGCTGCCTGCCGACGGGAATCCGAGGCAGTGGCCCGACTGGTTGGCACGCCGATCAACCAGGCGCTGCTGCATCTGTTCTTCTTGCGAAAGCACAACCGAAAGAAGACCGGTGCCGGATGGACGAAGATGGAGCCGCAGTCCATCCGGTCGGTCGCCGTCATCGGCGCGGGCATCATGGGTGCCGGCATCGCGGCGGCCAGCATGGGGCAGGAGATTCCCGTGACGATGGCCGACGCCAACGCAGAGGCCTTGTCGCAGGGGATCGAGCAGGCGCTACAGCAGGTTTGTGTCAATCGCTCCACGCGTCAGCAGGATCCGGCGAAGATCACGCGGTTCGCGCCGCTGCTGCGCGGCGCGGTCTCGGACGCTGACTTATCCGGCTGCGACGTAGCCATCGAAGCGATCGTCGAGAACGCCGACGTGAAGCGGCAGGTCTACAGCCGCATCGAACCGCTGCTGCAGCGACATGCGATTCTGGCTTCCAACACGTCGACGATTCGCATCACCGAATTGGCAAAGTCTCTGCAATTCCCCGACCGTTTCTGTGGCATGCATTTTTTTAATCCCGTGCGCAAGATGCAATTGGTGGAGATCATTCGCGGCCAGCAGACGAGTGACCAAACCATTGCCACGGCGGTCGCTTTTGCGAAACGACTGGGAAAACTGGCGGTCGTGGTCCAGGACAGCCCCGGATTCCTGGTGAACCGGCTGCTGGGACCTTACCTGAACGAAGCGATCGCACTCGTCGCCGAGGGAACGCCCCTGATGGCGATCGAACAAACCGCGATGGCTTTTGGCATGCCGATCGGCCCCCTGCAGCTGTACGACATGGTCGGTCTGGACACCGCCTTCTACGCGGGCCGCATCATGTGGGAGGCCTTTCCGGAGCGAATCAAACCGTCGCCGATCCTGCCGGCGCTGATCAAGGCCGGCCGCCTGGGGCACAAATCGGGCGCGGGATTCTTTCGCTATCCGGACCGACGGCAACAACCGCAAGACGATCCGGATGTACAGCGGATCATCCGCACGTACATCGAGCCTCGTCCCAATCCACCCGACCCAAGCGAGATCGAGGATCGGTTGATCCTCCCCATGCTGTTGGACGCCACCAGAGTCTTGCAGGAGCAGATTGTCGATGACGTACGCGACGTCGACTTGGGCTTGATCTACGGGATCGGCTTCCCCGCGACCAAAGGCGGCCTGCTGTTTTGGGTCGACAGGGTCGGCATGCCAAAAATCATGACCTCTCTTCGTTCGCTGGAGCATCTCGGTCCCCGATTCACACCGACTCCACTCCTGCAGCAGATGGCTGACGGCCACCAGAAGTTCTACTCACCAGAGAAACTCGCGTCGTGAAACAGGCAGTGATTGTCGATTGCGTACGCACTCCGATTGGACGAGCGGACGCGCAGACGGGCTATTATCGGGATGTCCGCAGCGACGACCTGGCGGTCGCTTGCGTGCGGCGGTGTTGCAGCGAACGGGCGTCTCGCCGACGGAAATCGAAGACGTTGTTCTGGGTTGCGCTCATCAGACGCTGGAGCAGGGACTGAACATGGCTCGCAACGTCGGTCTGATGGCCGGCTTGCCGGTCACCGTGCCAGGCGTGACCGTCAATCGCCTCTGCGGTAGCGGCCTGCAGGCAATCCATCAGGCGGCGCAGGCCATTCAAGCAGGAGCGGAGGATGTGCAGATCGTGGGCGGGGCCGAACACATGCTGCACCTGCCGATCGGCCATGGTCGTGATCTGAACCCGAAGCTGTTTCGCATCACATCGAAAAGCGCGCTGGCGATGGGAATGACGGCGGAGTTTCTGGCCCGCCGCTACGATATCTCAAGGCTGCAGCAGGATCAATTCGCGCTGTGCAGTCACCAGCGGGCTCACGCGGCACAGGAAGCCGGCCAATTCCGGCGGGAGATCATCCCGGTCTACGGCCACGACCCGCTGGGCCGACAGATCCTGCTGGAACGCGATCAGTGCGTGTGCGCCGATACGACTCTCGAAGCACTCACCGCCTTGGAGCCGGTCTTCTGGCCACGAGAGGGCACCGTGACGGCCGGCAATTGCTCGCCGCTGAATGACGGGGCCGCCGTCCTGCTGATGATGTCTGCGCAGCGCGCTCAGCAGCTTGCGATCCCACCACTGGTTCGAGTTCGCGCATCCGCGGTGGCAGGTGTCGAGCCTTGCCTGATGGGTCTGGGACCGGTCCCGGCCACGGAGAAGGCGCTGCGGAGGGCCGGACTGCAGTGGCAGGACCTGGACCTGATCGAACTGAATGAAGCGTTCGCGGCTCAAGCACTCGCTTGCCTGCGTCAGTGGGACGGGAAGGAAGATCGCGTCAATGTGCGCGGGGGAGCGATTGCGATTGGCCACCCCCTCGGCGCCAGTGGGGCGCGAATCGCAACGACCCTGATTCACGCTATGGTCGACCGTGACGCCCAATTCGGATTGGCGACGATGTGCATCGGGTTAGGGCAAGGAATTGCCACGATTTTCGAGCGAGTCGACGGAGATGAGGCGACCTGCGGATGACAGCCGATCCACTCCATGAACCGGTTTACCAGATCACAGCCAGTCCGGCCTACCGGGCTGTCTGGGAAGATCGACCGCCGCTCGCACTGTTCCGCGGCCCCGACCCCCAAAAAGACGCCCCCGGCCATCCGTCGAACCATGGAGGACACGCTATCCATCGTCCGCCGGCACCAGGCGCAGGGCACCTTGCTGGACTCGCAACAACAGGTTGCCGCCCAAGTTTTGACGGATCTCAGTGAAGCGGGATACTGGGGTCTGCGCGTCGCGGAGCAGTATGGCGGCGGAGGCAGCCCACTGGAGGACTTTTTTCCCTTTCTGACACGGATGGCGTCGGTACACTCCGCCATCGCCGGCCTTGCCGCGGTGCACGCCGTTCTGGGCCCCGTCAACTCGATTCAAGCCTTTGGCAGCACGGAGCAAAAGGCAGCCTGGCTGCCAACGTTGGCTCGAGGGCATCGCCTGGGTGCGCTTCGGCCTGACGGAGCCGTCAGCGGGCTCGGATCTGGCGGCCCTTCAAACGTGTGCCGCTGTGCAGGGAGATGCATTACCTGATCCGCGGACAGAAAGTCTTCATCACCAACTTGGCTCCCGGCCGCATCCTGACTCTCGTCTGCCGCATTGGCAACGCACCCGCTGTGCTGATCTGTGAGCTTCCGCAAGAGCAGAGTTCGCAGTTCCGCCTGCGACCGTACGGCTTGTGGGCGCTGCCGCACACACTCAATCAAGGACTCATTCTGCGGGACTTCCCGGTCCCTGCCGAGAATCGACTGCAGTCCAGCCGGCGGAATGGTTTGGCGATCGTCTATCACAGCCTCAATCGAGGCCGCGTTGCTTTGTGCGCCAATGCGGCGGGAACGATGCGGCGGATCCTGTCCGGCTTGTTGCCCTGGGTCCGATATCGGACCACTTGTGGTCAGCCGTTGCATGCGCGTCAGTTAGTGCAACGTCGGCTTGGTCGGCTGGCTGCGCTGATCGCCGGCTGTGACGCGATTGTCGCCTGGTGTGCTCGACTGCTCGATCTCGGCTACCGAGGAGAAATGGAAGGGATCGTCGCAAAAGTTTTCGCCAGCGATGCGCTTCGGGAAGCAGCGATCGAGATCGGAATGAAAACCCACGGAGGCCGTTCCTTTCTGCAGGGCCATCCGATCGGCGACGAGATGTACGATTATCTGGCCCCCAGCATTTACGAAGGCGAGGGAGAACTGCTGAGCCTGGCCCTGGTCCGTTCGTTGATGAGGCAACCCGGCGCGGTGGCTGACCGCGAGAACGAGGGCACCGATCCTTCCTCGTTGGCAGGCAGCCAGCAGCTGGGATCATACGCCGAATTGGCGATGGAGCACCTGCGAAAGAGCCGAGCGGAAATCGAGCAGCTCCGAGCGACACGTACGGAAGAGCTACTGACCCAACAATGCCGCGTGCATGCGCTTTCCACGCGCATTCAGCAACAGCTGGTGATGCTCTGTTGCAGCCTGTCCGGCGCCAATCGCCCCGAGCCGATCGTACAGGAGGCATCCCGCGTGCTCTGTCAGGACCTGCAGCGCGAGCTGACCGGTCAGCCAGCCACTGACGTGGATTGGCGCGGCACCTGCGAGCTGGGGCAGTCTGTCCTGGAGAATGGTTTTCCCGGTATTACGGCAGCAGAGACCGGGGAGATCCTGTTGCCATACGAAGGCCCCCTTTGACAACGGCCGAGAAAGCGGCCAAAACGGTCCCAGTTTCCCCGTTTTCGCCGGGGTCAACTGATCTCTGAACAGGAGTCCTGCCCATGGCCAGTTACTCGGTGATCCTTGCGGCCGCCGGCAAAAGCACACGTTTCCGAGATAAGCACTACAAAAAGCCGTTCGCTCCCTTGGCCAGCAAGCCGGTCTGGTTGTATTCGGCCGAACGGTTTCTCAATCGCGAAGATGTCCGGCAGTTGATCATGGTGATTGCGCCGGAAGATCGCGAAGAGTTTCATCAGAAATTCGGCGCGAATGTGGCGATCCTCGGCGTGGAAGTGGTGGACGGCGGGGCGGAACGGGCCGATTCCGTACAGGCGGCGCTGGAACACGTCCGCCCGGACGTCGATTTCATTGCCGTTCACGACGCGGCACGACCTTGCCTGGCGGATGTGTGGATCGATCAGATCTTCGAGACTGCCCAGAAGACAGGGGCGGCAATCCCGGCGATCTCGTTGGCCGGAACAATCAAGCGTTCGGCCGATGGCAAAGTGATCGATGAAACCGTACCGCGGTCCGGGCTGTGGGAAGCGCAAACCCCGCAAGTCTTCCAACGGCAGTTACTGATCGATGCCTACGCAAAACGCGGCGCGCTGAATCCGACGGACGAAGCGCAAGCCGTCGAACAACTCGGCCACCCGATCACCTTGGTGGCCGGTTCGCGGCTCAACTTGAAGATCACCACGCGCGAAGATCTGCGACTGGCGGAGCAAACACTCAAAGCGTTGCCCAAACCCAAACTACAGGGCCCGTTGCATCCTTTCGCGGATGATGACATGTGGAGATGAACGGACGCGTCCTACACTTCCTCGGCGATCTTCATCTTCAACAGATCGGCCAAGTGCCGCACGCTTTGCATATGGTCGCCGTAGTAGACGACACGATGCAGCAGGGTCATGGCATCCTCGGTTTCCAGGACGCTGCTCCAGTCCGCCGCCATTTGGGCGGCATCGCGCACTTCTGTGACGATCTGTGTTCGGCAGGCGCGAATGGACTTCTCGGGCACCTCGATAATCTTGCCGGTGGAGAGCAGAATCGTGTCCAGATTCACCAGTTTCGTGCGGGTCACTGTTTCGCCCACGCGGTACCGGACTTCCGGAACGCAGCCGCTCCCGGAGACCTCGGAGTGACCGCGCAGCAGGTAAGGAGCTTCGGCATCGTCGACGCCGTCGAGTTTCAACGGTGCAGTGCAATGCGCTGTCCAGACGGCGTTGCGCGACGTGTCGAAGGTAGCGTTTCCTTGAAAGCCGGGTTTGTCGAACGCGTATTGAAACAACATCATCGTCAGTAACGAGTCCATGTCGCCCTCGCAGGCGGCCGGGACACCCACATCGCGCAGCCGAGTGAACCCGAGGCAGGGAAAACCGCGTGGTAGCCAACCCATGCAGGTCCCCACCGCCAGCCCCTGCGCTTCGTGATGTTTCATCAGGTTCTGCAAAGCGATACTGACCCGAGCCGCTTTGCTGATGTCCTCCACATTTGGCTCGACCACCTGGGCGGCGTTTTCCGTCCATCGTCGAGCTTCTTCTTCCACAAGATCCGTCTGCACCTGCGCCATCATGTCGTCGAAATCGGCTTGCCCTACGGCCAGGACTTCCGCGCCGAGCTTCGTTTTGACTTGCTGAGGGTCACACGCCGCGGCCGTTCCGCGCCGGCGGGAACAGCAGCAGCCGCGTCTGTCGCATCAGCGGGATCACGCGCAACAGACGCACTGCTCGTTCCAGCTCGTCGTAATCACTGCTCGCCAGCAGCGTGACCGGGTGACCGGCGCGGCGCCATCGCGGCGCATACATCCAATCGTGCCCGCTGGCCGGAAGAGAGAACACCACCATCGGATGATCCCCATCCAAGACCGGCTGAATCATCCCGGTCATCGCGAAGTTGTTCAGATTCATCGCCAGCACCGGCGCACCCTCGCCGGCCTGCTTCAGCGCCGCCGCCGTTTGCTCGGTATTCTGGACGTGTGCTTGAATCAGCTCCACGTTTCCCAGTTTCTTTTCAACTTTCGCCAGGGTCTCCTTGGCCTTGTTCAGCTGCGACGGATCGACGTTCCAACCGCGGTCACCCGGGCCCGTCGATCCGGTGAAGAGCACGCAGATGCGCGCTTTATGACGAGGTGTAGGTGCGGCAGCCTGCGATGCTTGGGCATTCGCCCACGTCGTACCTGCCACGGCAAGACTGCTCAAAACGCTGGTGCCCAAAAACTCTCGTCGCGTGCAGTGTTCACACATGGCCGGATCCTCCAGGTTTCAGGTGGGAGTGAAACGAAGCACGCCGCAACTCGCCGCAAGGCCCGCTTCACGAGAGGGGGGAAACGTTTCGATTCTCGCCCGCGGTAAACAGGCCGTCGCGGCATTCGTTCGCGAAAGAATCATGGCGGTCACAGCGGAGCAGGCGTGGTATCGCAGGCAGTGGTTTCGAAGGCCCCACGATTATACCGTGTTTCGGACCACAATTCGATCACGCCGGACGATTCGGTAGGCGAATCAGCAATTTGGCTTCCGCGCTCAACCGTTCCATGATCGCGCGGCAGAGAACGCGTTCGGGGATTTCAAACTTGCCAATCGGCAACCACGTGGCGGAAGACTTCAACTCCTCGATTTGCTGTTGGGCTTCTACCCAAGACATCGCAGCGGCCACCGGATCACCCAGCTGTTGGTGCGCCATCGCCTGAATCAGCGGACCAACGCAGGACGTGAACTTATCATCTTTGGAAGGCAGCGAATCCAACGCCCGCTGGTAATCTCCCAGGCGGTAATAGGCCAGGGCTTCTGCCAAATGACCGATCGGCTCTTTTGTCGAGAACGTGCGTAGGCGGTCCCGCATTGCATCCCGCGAGATTCCGCTCTCTGGCGACAACGCGCAGAGCAGCAGGCACCGCGATGCAAAGGGTTGATCGTACGCGAATCGGGCAAGATTTTTTGGAACGAGCTGAAGGACCGCATCCGGATTCTGCTGTTGCAATTGGGCGATCGCCAACGCTTCCCAGTAGATGAACAGATCGGGCCTCAGCTCCCGTGCCGTGGAAAAATCCTGCGAGGCCGCTTCCCAATTGTTGGCACGAGCCCAATTCACGCCACGCCCAAAGTAGAGGCTTGGGCAGTCCGGATACGTTGCCAGAAGATCCGTGTACGTTGGGATGAGATCATCCGGCGGCGGATCCGTAGCCTGCCAAGTTCGCGAGAGTCCTAAGTGCTGGCAGCTCCACCGATTGGCATCGTGAATGAGTCGTGGCCCCCACTCACGCTGCTCTGGCTCGAGATACACCGGTCGGCAGCGATCGTGCGCCACTTCGAGGCATTTCCTCGCCATCTCGGGTCGGCCCTGCATCTGATGCAGCACGGATCGATGGAAGAACCAGAAGTCGTCGAGGGGCCACCGGCTTTCAATGCTGGCCAGTGCCTGCTCCATCCCATCCTGATCCCCTCTCGAGGCGTAGTACCAACCCAAATGGCAATCCAGAATCAGCCGATGAAAGTCGAGGAGCTCCGTTTCCGGAAGCTCCTTTGCAGCTGTGCGAGTTCCGGTATCCGCTCGAAATCCGCGTGCCTTTCTCCATCTGGTCCGGGGCCAACCGCATCCCAGACTTGCTCCAAGTACAGCGTGAATAAGTTGATTCGGCAGCCCCCAATGTAGGATGTCTCCGCCCCTTGGATCTCAAGCAGACGCGCGTAGGACTCTTCCGCCAGGGGGATCGCTTTCGCAAAATTCCGGCTCCAACCGTAAGCCCTGGACAACTCCACTTGGGTCCACAGGGTCGCGGGGTCGCGTTCTCCGAGCACCTCTCGCTGGACAGCAAGCAGTTTTTCTACCAGCTGCACTCGCCCCGGGTCTTGCGAAGGCTTCCAGGATCTCGTGACCTGTGCATTGAGGGTTTTCATTCGGTACAGGCGGTAGTGGAAGGAGCCCAGCCGGTACAGCTGCCAGGCGGTGATTACGCTCAATAGCATGGCGGTCACGATGATCATGCGTGTCAGCCACCACAACCGGTTGTGACCCAACCGTTTGCGGAGCAGATAAGTCTTGGAGGGCGGCCGTGCTTCGACGGAATCCCCGAGCAGGTATCGTCCCACGTCATCGCGCAAGCCGCGGGCGGTTTCATATCGCCGATCGCGGTCAGGATCCAACGCTTTATCCGCAATCCAGTCGAGTTCCCCTTTGAATTGCCGGATCAACTGCGGAACGGTCGCGCTGCGCGCGGCGGCCGATTCGCGAGCAGATTCGGCACCGAGTCTCGTCAGGCACGCGCTGGGGTACAGAACACGACCGTTCGAAGTCGTTGGTGCCAGGATCGAGGTGGTTGTTGCACCCGAAGAATCGTCTTCACTTGGTGTCGTGCCGGTGAGCAATTCGTAGAGCACGACCCCTAAGGAGTAGACATCGCTGCGACTGTCGACACGATCGTATTCCCCGACGGCCTGCTCCGGGCTCATGTACTTGGGCGTGCCGACGGGCCGATCCACGATCGTAAAGACGTCCGAGTCGGTACTGCCCCCTTCGGTCACTTGCGCAAGGCCGAAGTCAACCACTTTGGCCTGCCCCGCCGAACCGTCACCTCCCACAAGAATATTCTGCGGCTTCAAGTCACGATGTACGACCCCCTTGCCGTGCGCATGCTGCACGGCATGACAGACCGTTCGGAATAACTCCAATCGGTCGCGGATGGTCAAGCACCGCATGTCGCAATAGTCGGTCAGTGGCTCTCCGACCGCCAATTCCATGACGAAGTACGGACGACCTGTGGGAGTGACACCTGCGTCGTACACCGCCGCAATATTCGGATGATTCAGTCGCGCCAGAACGCGTTGTTCCCTGCGAAAGCGGGCGAGGATTTCCCGGGAATCCATCCCCGGCTTGAGGATTTTGACCGCAACAGATCGTCGAATCGGCTCGATTTGCTGGGCCCGAAAAACGATCCCGAAACTACCTTCTCCGATTTCCTCTAACAGTTCGTATCTGCCGATTTTCTGGCCCGGCCGTTCGAAAACACAAGCAACCGCTGGCAATCGATCTTGCGGAGGTTGACGCAAGTGATGCAGAAGCATCCGCTCAAGGGATTGACGCGATCCGGTGTCCAGCGAGGCCCGATCCAGAAAAGCGGGCCAATCCTCGGGTCGATAGTGATCAACCGCGTCCTGAAACAGCTTTTCAATCTGGCCGTCGCTACTCACGGCGAACTCACTTCCTGACTCAAACGCATTGGGATCACCTGCCCTTACGGCACGTAACGCGGCACGACGGGCCGTTCGTTGTTCGGCGGCGGTGGAAATCGAGTTTTCGGCGAATGCATGGTTCGGAATTAACAACCACAGAGGACACAGAAAACACAGAGGTGAAAGAAGAGAGAACGGGGCACGGCACCGGTGACCGTTCTGCTCACCGGTGCTGGCTCTTCGCTCGATGTTCTGTGTGCCTATGGGTCCTCCGAGTCTTTTGCGGCCTCTGTGTCTTCTGTGCCCTCTGTGTCTGTATCGTTGCCCTCTGTGGTTGTCATCGTTGCTGTTCCCTTAACGAACTGGCTTGATCATTGGCAAGCCAGTTCTTCCAACCGAAGCGACTCTCCAGTTCGTACACTCCGACAAAACAAACCATCTAAAAACTGCGCCTCGCCATGGATCGCTCAATTGGATCGGCTTTTCGCAACGCCAGTTTCACGAACAATTGATCGAGCAGCGGTTCTGCAGGCGGAAATCGAATCTCTGACAATGCCTGATCCGCCGGAAGCCGCTCGAGCGACCGCCGCACGCTGCGAATCAAATGGTTGGCTGTGGCGTCGTCGCCCTGTGCTTGGCGGCACAGAGCCCGAAGGGCCGTGCCCAGGATGGACGGCACATCTGCTTCGCCTTGTGGAAAAACGGCCAGCGCCGCTCCATATTCACCGCGTCGATAGCGCACTGCGCCCAACGCCAAGCGTCCCCAATTCGAATCATTCTGCACTGTATACTCGGCCCGGTGGAGCCATTGGTCGAGGGCCGCCGGCGGTCCCTGCATCAGAGAGCACAAGCACAACAAGCGGTGAAGATGTTCTGTGTAACGGAAGCGATCGAAGGCTTTTCTGCACAGCTTGTCGCAAAGATCCTCCTGATCGCAAAACTGCGCGGCCAGGATCTGTGCCTCCCAATGTTGGAATTGCCGAGGATCTTCTTGCCTTGCCACAGAAAAATCGCTCAGAGCCCGCGACCACTGTCCCAAGCGAGCGTGAACGAGGCCGCTTCGAAAACGGACGTTCGCATCATCGGAATAGTGTTCCAATATCAATTCGTATGCTTGCGCCAGAGTGGTGATCGCGGCCACATCGGTCGAATGTTTGAGCGGCACACCGGTCAATTGAGCGACACGCTGCACGCCTTCGCGGTAACCGACATCGGATCGAGACCCCCTTGTCTTGATGTACGTCGCCGGATGTGGGGGAAGACAGTCTTGCGCCACGAGACAAGCTGCTTTCGCCAATTCCGGGCGTCCAAGACGATCGTACTTGATCGCCCGCAGCAGAAACTTGCTGGGACGGTCACCGTCCTCATCGATCATCCGCGCGATCGCCGGCTCGACGCCCGACGTCTCGCCCAGCAGAGCATTGTACCAGCCCACGAGATACCAGGCCCTGGAGTAGCCGGCGGGCGCGCCCAATTGAATCCGTTGCATGTCGTCTTTGACTGCGACCACGCGTCGCACATACTTTTGGGCCGCGTCTCGGGTCGCCTTGTCGTCGGACATTGCCGGATCCATCGCGGCCCAGCATCCGCCCATGCAACACTCCAGCATGAAATAGGCAACTTTCGAACGACTCCGAAGGTGAAGATTGCCGATCGCCATTTCGTTCTGATACATCCCGTCGATGATCGCATAGGCTTCGTCCCAGCGCCGCTGATCACATTTCAGTCCGGCGAGTTCAAACAGGGGCGATACGACTCCGGGATCCGGACTGTGGAGCACGTCTTTGTGCATCGCGGCGAGGATGCGATAGTTCTCGTCCGCTTCGTCCATGTTGCCGGTTTTGATCTGTGAAGTGATCTGCTGCGAAATTCGCCGGAAGAGCGCCAATTGTCGGTCGGAGCGAGTCGCCTCGTGAAACAACACCCCGACCAACAAGCTGAGCAGCAGTGTGACGGCGATGATCATCCACACGGCTTGACGCCGTCGTCCGTATCGCAACCAGCGATTGACCTTGTAAGCGAAAGAAGGTGGCGAGGCCTCGAGGGGTTCGCCGCGCAAGAACCGCCACACATCTTCCCCCAAACCGCGAGCGGTTTCGTAGCGGCGTCTGGGATCCTTTTCCAACCCTTTCATCACAATCCAGTCAAGTTCTCCTCGAAGCGACGAAGCTAATCGGCGGCGCGAGAGCGACCGTTGACGGGCGGTCGCACTGCTCCCTGCTTTGAGCGTTGCAAAGCGATGGCTCGGCCTGTCCGGCTCGTGATTGAGCAACAGATTGGGCACAACCAGCGGACTGACGCTGGAGAGCTGATCACGATCGAACGGGGTCGTGCCGGTGAGCAGCTCGTACAGAACGACACTCAGCGAATAAACGTCACTGCGCGTGTCCACGGTAGAACCGTCCGGCTGCGCCTGCTCCGGACTCATATACATCGGTGTTCCGAGCAACTGCGAGCTGGCCGTCCGTGACTGCTGCTCTGACAGATCCGGGTGCAGTGCCTTGGCGACCCCGAAATCGATGACCTTGACTTGCGGTTGGCCATCTTGATCGGCCACCAGGATGTTGCGGGGCTTCAGGTCACGATGCACAATTCCTTTTTCGTGCGCGTGCTGTACGGCGTCGCAGACGTTGGCGAAGATTTCCAGCCGGGCCCCCAGCCCCAGGCGGCGCTGATCACAGTACTCCGTCAACGGCTGCCCCATGACCAGCTCCATCACGAAGTACGGATGCCCCGCTTCCGTGGCACCGGCATCGAGGACGCCAGCAATTCCCGGGTGACTCATCAACGCCAACGCCTGTTGCTCCGCTCGGAAGCGACGCACGACCTGCCGCGTATCCATCCCCGGCTTGATGATCTTCAAAGCGACCTGCCGACGGATCGGCCGGAGTTGTTCGGCGCGATAGACGACGCCAAACCCGCCCTCCCCAATTTCCTGCAGCAGGTGGTAGTTGCCAACCTGAGATCCGATATGGAAAGGGCGATTCGCCTCGAAGCGATCCAACATGGAATCGGGGCGTAAGTGAGCACGAAGCAACACTTCAACGCGTTGGCGGACTTGCGAATCCAGGCCGCGGCGGTCCAAGAACGCAGGCCATTCCTGTGAGCTGCACTGCTCGACCGCTTCGAGAAAGATCTTTCTGGCCAACCGATCAGCCTGACGACTCATCAGCACGCCCTTTCCAAACGATATCAGCTGTCTCGTTTCGACTCGCTCCTTGAGGTGTAATGCGAGTTTTCATCACCGTGTGTCCCAGACTCTCCGGGTTGCTTCCATCCGAGCAGCGATCTCCCTGGTGTTCAGCGCGGCCGCGGGTCAACGCGCGACGAACGACGTCCGGCTCGCTCGTCCACGGGGGTCTCCTGCGCGGAATTCGTATCCTTCTCGACCGGTCGATCGTTTCCCGGTGGCGAAAGCGTTTGATCCGGGTCCTTCCCCAACTCCACCAGCAGACACGCGCGGGCATAGGTCCACAATCGATAGCCGGTAGAGCGAGAGATCTCGAGCACCTTCGCCGCTTCTTCCACCGACAACCCGGCGAAGAAACGGAGTTTGACCAACTCGGCCGCCGCCAAATCCTCCTCCGCTAAGCGAGAGATCGCTTCGTCCAAAGACAGGACCCAATCCGGGGGGCCATAGAACAGCAGGTCTTCTTCCCGCAGCGGGCGGCGTTGGCGATCGCCGCCGCGTTTCACGCACTTTTTCGCCCGAGCCCGATCGATCAGGATCCGTCGCATCGCTTCGGCTGCCGCTGCGAAAAAATGCCGGCGGCAGGTCCACTGCGTGGCATTTGGCCCCGAGAACAGCCGCAGGTAGGCCTCGTGAACCAGCGCGGTAGCTTGCAGCGTTTGCCCGGGCGACTCGTGCGCGATCCGGCGGGCGGCCAACATCCGCAGCTCGTCATAGACCAGTGGCAGCAATTGTTCGGTGGCCTTCGATCCACCCTGTTCGATTTGCGAGAGAATTCTTGTGACTTCGCTCATTCGGTAGCCTCACCCGATCGACGTCAACCACGGCGGGCCATCATTATAGCAATCCGCAGACCGCCCACGAAAAAAACAACACAGCAACTGGCAATTCGATATGCCAGCTCGCAGGTAGAGATTTCACCGGGCCGTGCTGACGGGGTAGGCGCATTCCACCGAAGTCCGGATTACGCGGCACCGTTCCGGCGACGGCAGAGGCCGGAGGAACAGGTTGCGGTACCAGACTTCGGTGTTGTGATCGGTGAGCATAATCCGACCGAGGCGATTGGCACCGAACCCCTCGCGGTCGGAGAACTTGCTGGCGGCGATTCGTTCTTGCCAAGTTGCGCTTCCTACTTCTGCCTGCACGACCAGCCGCCCGTTCATCCAGTGCTCAATGCAATTCCCCTGGACGACGATGCGTCCGCGGTTGAATTCGCCGGCAGGGTACAATTCGCGCGGCGCACGGGGCGGATACAGATCGTACAGACTAGCGGTCAATTGGTTCGGCCGCAGCCCGCGCAATTCGTGGTCATCGATCATCTGGTATTCGCACCCCAACCACGCACCGTTGTAAGGTCGGACACGGTACTTGATCCCGCTATTGCCGCGTGCGGCGATTTTCCACTCAAACAAGAATTCAAAATCGCCATAGTCGCGATCCGTAACGATTTCGCCGCCGCGTCCTTCCGCCACATTCAGGTGCATCATGCCATCGACGACTTCCCAGCCGCGCGTGACCGGCTTTCCGTCCAACGTCGTCCATCCTTGAAGCGTTAATCCGTCGAACAGGGGATACCATTCCACGGCACGAGCTTTCGCGAGAAAAGGCGTTGGGGCGAAGGTGAGCAGCAGGCCAACAAGCATGGTTTGCCGTGAGCAGCAACGGACCACGATCTTCGGAAGCAGCATAACAACGACTCTCAAGTGGCCAATACGATTCTAAGTTGGGAAGCGATTCTGACGGAACCATGGCTCGGCGAGGTCTCGGCAAGCCCGTGGGACGGCTTCGCGTGGGACAGGCTTCCAGCCTGTCTCGACCGTGGGCTTCCAGCCCACTTCCCACCCACTATGCCCTTCACCCATGACACACTGACAAGAACCCGACGCACAGCATGTTGGCCTGGAAGGCCAACCAACGGGACAGACTGGAAGTCTGTCCCACCTGTAAGTCGACAAAGTCTGCCCCATCGAAAACCCCGCACAGCGGGACTGTGGGACAGGCTTCCAGCCTGTCTCGTACGATGGGCTTCCAGCCCGTGCATTGCCCAGCGCTCGGCGCAGGCTTTATCCTACCGTGCCGCCGGGCGATTCGCCATCAAATCGATTCGTAAAGAGCCACGCTGTGAGGTGTCATTCGCAGCGGTTGCGGACTCACCGGCATTCGATCTGGCAGCGCGGACCCAGGACCGCTCCAGGAGTCTTCGGCCGAATCGAGTCGTTTGATCCATGCGTCGCCGAGGACCGGCGGTTCCACCGACGCTGCCTTGTCGCCGAAATGAAACAGGGCCAACGTTTGGGATGGGCCGGACCATCGCCGACTGCCCATCAGTTGGTCGGATTCCTGGATCCAGACTTCCTGCTGTTGTTGATCTGGCGATGCCAGGGCCGGAATGGACGCGCGCAGCATCAGCAGTCGCTGGTAGAACCGCCACAGCGTGTGGTGGACCGGATGATGTCGCAAGTCGACCTGGACCCGTGATCGCTCGAACGTTTGCGGATCGGTCGGGTCCGGCACCGGTCGCCCCGGATGCAGATACGCGTGGAAATCGCGGGTGCGTCCTTCTCGGACCTGCTGTTGCAGTTTGCGATCCTGGAAATCGACGAAGTACAGGAAGGGTGCTGGATCGCCGTATTCTTCTCCCATGAACAGAAGCGGAACGCACGGAGCCAACAAGACGGTTGCCGCTGCCAACTTCTGCTGCTCGAAGGAAACCAATTGGCTCAACCTGTCCCCATACAGCCGGTTTCCGATCTGATCGTGGTTTTGCGCAAAAACCACGAACCGGTCACCGGGTACTGCCTCCGTGCTGCTCCCATGCGATCGACGATGATGCACCGAGTATTGTCCGCTGAGCACAAACCCTTCTCGATAGGCTTTTGCCAGGTTGGCTACGGTGCCGTGGTCTCGATAGACCGAGATCCGCTCGTCGGTCAGCAAGGCGTGAAGGCTGTGATGAAAATCGTCATTCCAGATTCCATCCAGGCCCATCCCGTTCTGATCGACCGGCAAGATCTGTCGGACATCGTTCTGATTGGTCTCCGCGACAAGATGCACCGGACGCCCTCGCGAGTCGGCTTCTGCGTGGACGGCCTGTGCCACTTCGCGCAGGAATGGCCGAGCCGAATTGTCGAACACCATCTGAATGGCATCGAGTCGCAGCACATCGATATGAAAGTCCGTAATCCAATGCAGAGCGTTCTCGACGGAAGAAGCGACGCACCTCATCGGCGTGCGGACCGTCGAAGTTCATCGCTTCTCCCCAGGGTGTTCGGTAACGGTCGGTGCCATACGGTCCGAATTCCGCCAGATAGTTCCCTTCCGGCCCCAGGTGATTGAACACCAGATCCAATGCTACGGCGATACCGCGCGCATGACAGGCATCGACCAACTGCTGTAGCGCGCGCGGGCCACCGTACGTATCCTGCACGGCAAATGGAAATACGCCGTCGTAGCCCCAGTTGCGTCGCCCGGAGAATTGCGTGATCGGCATCAGTTGAATGGCGTTAATTCCCAGCTCGACTAGCATGTCGAGTTGGGCGATCGCGCCGGCGAAATCACCGCTTTGGGGAGAACGTGCCCACGTGCAGTTCGTAGAAGACCAGCTGCCGCAGTGCCGCGCCGTGCCACTCGTGGTCGCTCCAAGGGAACGTCAGGTCGACAACTTGCGAAGGTCCCAGGGCACCATGCGGCTGCGATCGGGAGGCCGGGTCAGCTCGCCGTTCCCCATTCAGTTCGTAGACATATTCCATCCCATCCAGGGACCGCTCGATCTGCGTTGCAAAATACCCTTTCTCCAGCGGCTGCATCTGGATGCGTTGCTCGTCGGGTGTCCCCAGGCACAGGACCACCTGCTTTGCACGCGGCGCCCACACTTCGAAACGCGTCTGCTTTCCTTCCGAAACCGTCGCTCCCAACATGTTCGCTTTCGTTCCTCTCCGTTGCCAGCTCGTCGCGTTGAAGCATCCTTGCGCTGCGTTGCCATTCCGACCCGGATGGGTCTTACCGCCAAGGACCATCGGCAGAACATGGGCAGTGCTTTGTCCAATCTTCGTTTAGGGGTTGGTCCGCTACGAGTCGGCCATCGTAACCTGTAGTTGCTCGGTCCGCCAATGCAACGACGAGCGGTATTTCGGGGCCACGACTGGCACAGACGGCACACCGGCGGCAAAATACGGTCTCGCTTCGATTCACTCGTGGACCGACCCCAACCGACCCTATTGCGGAGAAACTCGTGGAAAGTGACCCATTACGATCTTGTTGGGCGGAGCACTGGCAACTGGACCCGGGCGTTACATTTTTGAACCACGGTTCGTTTGGCGCCTGCCCGACGAAGGTGCTGCAGCGGCAGCAGAAGTGGCGCGAAGAGATGGAGCGACAACCGCTTCAGTTCCTGGTACGTGACTTGGAAACGCACCTTGATCGGCCTCGCCACGCGCTCGCGGATTTGCTCCATGTTCGCGCGGAGGATCTCGCGTGGGTTCGCAACGCGACGGCCGGTGTGAATGCGGTCTTGCGGTCCTACCCGTTCCGTCCCGGTGACGGCCTATTGACGACCAATCACGCGTACAATGCCTGTCGGAATGTGATCGACTTCGTCGCGCGAAAGTGCAATGCTCAAGTCCACGTCGCCCGGATTCCGTTTCCTCTCCATTCGCCTGAACAAGTTGTCGAATCGGTCATGTCGATGGTCACGCCGCGTACGCGTTTGGCGATGCTGGATCATGTGACCAGTCCCACCGGGTTGGTGATGCCGATCGATACCCTGATTCGGCGATTGACGGAACTGCATGTCGAGACGCTGATTGACGGGGCGCACGCACCGGGCATGCTTCCGCTAGACCTCCCAGCCTTGCAGCCTACCTACTACACGGGCAACTGTCACAAATGGCTTTGCGCGCCCAAGGGCGTGGGCTTTCTGTACACTTGCCGGGAAAAGCAACCGCAAGTCCGGCCGACGTGCATTTCCCATGGAGCGAACTCGACGCGGACGGACCGGTCGCGGTACCTGATGGAGTTTGACTGGCTCGGCACGGATGACCCAACCCCTATCCTTTGCCTGCCGGAGGCGATTCGATTCCTGGAAACGCTGCTACCCGGTGGCTTGGCCGAACTGCAGCAGCGCAATCGGAAACTGGCGCTGGCGGCACAGCGGCGACTCTGCCAAGCGCTGCAGATCGAACCGCCCGCGCCCGAAGAAATGATCGCCTGTCTGGCGAGCGTACCCTTACCACCTGGCGATAGCCGTCATCCTTCGGCCGCCGGGCCACCAGAGGATCCGCTGCAGACCAAATTGCGCGAGCGCTGGCAATTTGAGGTCCCCGTGTTTGCGTGGCCCCAACACCCAAGTCGGCTGATTCGCGTATCGGCACAGGCCTACAACCACTTGGCACAGTACGAACGACTCGCCGACTGCTTGGCGGAAGTTTTTCCGCGACCTGATCAGCCGTAAGACGCGAATCGAGCAGTGCCTCGCCGATCTATTGCAGGGCGACCCGTATGCCCGGGCAATCCGTCACGATCCCATTCTTCGACATGACACGCCCCACGATGGGTTGGAAGAACCGTCGTGATTCGGGTCTTCATATTCTCTGAATGATGGTTGCGCCGATCGCAGGTATCAGCAGGAGCATTCCATTCGGTTGGCCGCATCTCTTTGCGTGGCATAACCCAGTTAAGGATAACTAAAATGACCAGCATACGACTTACAGCCGTGACAATCGTCACGGTCATCGGGCTCGCGGCATGCGGAAGCCTAGTCGGCCGAAGAGGATGCCGCCTCGGTCGGATCAACGGATACGACCGACCTATATCAGCGGTTGGACGCGGCCGAGCGGCAGATCAGTGCTCTGCAGAGTGAGCTCTTTCATGCGAAGGCGGTTCGCAGTGAGTCCACGGGCCTATACCACCTGGCCTCCTCGTACTACGCTGACGACGAAGAGGAAGAGAAAGCGGCGTTGAGAAGGAGCTGGAAGAGCTCAAATCAAGCGTCGAGGATCTGCAGGGCACGACCGACGACATCGAGTCGGCCTTGAAGTCCTTCGTCAATGTCGGTACGTCCAAGGCTTCGATCAAGCTCTTCCGGACGTATCCACGGCGATTACTGGGCCTTTCCTGGGGCCGACCCCGGTATCGGTGCCTTCGAGGGCCGGGACCCGGAGGATCGGTTTTCTCTGCGGCGAGCTCGTATCGGCGTATCGGGCAAGATCAGCGACAACATGGAGTACAAGATCGAGACGGAATTCGCTGACCCGAACGATACGGAATGGCGCGATCTGTATCTCGGCTTCAACGATCTGCCTTTCCTCCGCACGCTGCTGATCGGGAACCAGAAGCGGCCCTACGGTCTCGATCACCTGAACAGTAGCCGCTACAACGTGTTCATGGAACGGCCGTTCGTCATCGAGGCGTTCAATGAGGACGCACGGCGACTGGGAATCTGCTCCTACGGCCTCTCGGAAAACGAACGGTGGAACTGGCGCTACGGTGTCTATAACCTCGAGCGGCTTCAAGACGACGGAGCCTACATCGGCGATCACTACCAGCTTCAAATGGCCGGTCGGTTGGCCAACACGATCTGGTATGACGACTACTCGGATGGTCGCGGGTACGCTCACTGGGCCGTCTCCGGTACGATCGCCTATCCCGACGGAATTGACCAGGGTGGCGAAACGAACAGCAACGAAGCGCGATTCCGAACGCGTCCGGAAGCTCGGTCGGGATCCCGCTGGCTGAACACGGGCCGGATCGCCTTTGCCGACAACTACGAACTGGCCGGAGTGGAAGGTGTGATCAACGTCGGGGCCTTCCAGGTCTGCGGAGAGTACCAGTACACGTGGATGAATCGAACGAACGCGCTGACCGACCTCGAGTTCGGCGGCGGGTATGTCTATGTGAGCTACTTCCTGACCGGCGAGCATATTCCATGGGCCGCAAATCCGGCACACTCGGTCGCGTGAAACCGTTCGAGAACTTCTTCCTGGTCGACACCTGCGACGGTTGTCGCGACGGTGGCTGGGGTGCGTGGCAGGTCGCCGCGCGGTATTCGCACGGTGACTTCACCGACGAGGATATCACCGGCGGAGTTGGGGATGCCCTGACGCTGGGTTTGAACTGGCACTGGAACACCAACGCCCGGATGCAGTTCAACTATCTCTACGGTCAGATTGATCAACGGGGTCCGATCGACGGTTTCACGGCCGGGGATTACAGCATCCTCGGCACGCGTCTGATGGTGGACTTCTAAGCCAAGTACGAACGAATTCGCTCGCTGGCGAGGAGAATGGATCCTGGCGGGCGCGTCCCATAAACCAAAACGGAATCTTCACGAGGAACACTCTCATGAAACCGATCCTGGCTTTTACGATTGTCTGCCTGGTCTCGCTGCCATGCATGGCACAATGTCTCCACAAACACCACGGGCACGGCTGCTGTGTCGAGGGCTGCTGCCCCGAATGCAAGATGGAAGACAACGAAAAGAGTTGCTTCTGCGTCGAGTGCGAGAAGATCTGCATTCCGGCGGTGAAGTTCCCCTGGGAAAACTGCTGCATCGCGAAGCCGGGCAAGGTCAAAGTGGTGCGCAGGGTCGCCAAGAAGGACTACACCTGCGGCCAGAAGAAGGTCTGGGAATGGCCGAAGCCGGAAAAGGTGCCTTGCTGCAACACGGGGCACGGTTGTGGAGGAGGGTGTGGACTCGCCGGGTGCGCCGATTGCTGCGACAGTGGCTGCGGCACTCACGAACGGGTGCGCAGCGGCCGACGGTTGTGCCTTCCCGGACCACCAAGTCCTGGAAGCCCCCATGCCACCCGCCGCGCCAAGTGCCCCCGTGCCGGCCGAGGAACCGACACCGGCGGCGGCCCCTCAGCTTCCCGAGATATGATGCCGCTTGTACGCCCCATTAGCCTGTTCAACAAGGCGCGCGGAGTGTTCCGAGTTCGGCAAGTAGTAGCCAAGCTTGGCGGGAAAGGAATCCATCAGGAAACGCGGCCACCAAACCAAGTACGCAGGTGAGCGGGATCTGCTGCCCGTCGCGTTTCCACCGAATGCAATCAGGTCTCCAATTGCACGCGGGTGCGAACCCCTCTGGGCTTGCATCCGCTTTTTCTTGCGCGGCGATGCGATCCGGGCCCCGGAACGTTTTCGTTGTCGGTATGATGTAACCCGGGTGGAGTCTTTCCCCATTCACCCCGCAGACTTCACAGGCGTCCCCACGTCGTCCAGATTGGCAACGCACTAGCCGGATCGGCGGACATCATGCCCCGTTTTGTGATTTTGCGGCACGAAGTTCCCCCGTCGTTCGACCGCGGCCCGCATTGGGACCTCCTGCTGGAGCAAGGACTCGGAGCTCTTGGCATGGTCGTTGCCGGTTCTACCGCCATTCCATCGCAGCGTGCTCGCCGAACAACTGGTGAATCATCGGAAGGCGTATCTGGAGTACGAAGGACCCGTTTCCGGGAATCGCGGCCATGTCTCGCGCTGGGATGAAGGGACATTCCGTTGGCTCGAACAGCAGCCCCATCAATGTGTAGTGCAGTTGATTGGGGCGGCAGTTGCGCGGGACGCTGAGGCTATCGCAGAACGCCTCAATGAAAACGAAATGGCAAGCGAATTGGCAGCCAGAAACGGCGGAACCGACCGAATCTTCACGGCATCAAACGTCCGCCGACGGAGAGCCGCCCGTCTTCGACACGCAGTGATTCGACGACAACGCTTCGAGCGGGTTCACCGAAGTTGCGCGGCAGTCGAAGAATCGCCACCGGGTCGCCACTATCCTGCGACCATTGCAGCTTCACTCCCGCTCGACCGGCGGCGGACGAAAGCTGTTCCAGCGTTCGCTTCATCGGCATCGGCACTCGTCCGGCACGCAGCTTCGTGATCCGAATCGCGATCTGATGCGGGTCGTCCGTCAGATAGGGCTCCAGCGCCAATGATAAGACCGTCGTGAGCAAGGCGTTTTCCAACTGACAAGCAAACAGGATCTTTCCCTGTTGAAAGACGACACGGGGCTGCTGCAGGTCGCCGGTACGGCTGTCGGGAATTTCTGGGGTAGATCGTCGATTAACCAGCCGTTGATTTGCTGGTCGGTGAGGATCAATTGCCAACGACCTCCGGCCTGCACGTCGTTGTGCAATTGTGCGACCTCGCGTTCCAACTCCTTGCCCCAGGCCTCCACCTGTCCGGCGGGCAACGGCAGTGCCGCGACATAGAACGCCGGGGTCGTTCGGAACGCGTGGTAGAATGCCCCACAGCGCCTCCGGCCATTCCCACGGCCAAAGCCGCCCCCACCCACTATCAGGACTCGAACTCGCTTCACGACTCTACGTACCTATCGGTGCCTGCCGTGATGTACCCGGGGGAACCAGACCATAGAGTCTCCACGCGGGTCAACCCGAGAATCTCAGCAAGGCGTAGTTCTTCTTGCCGGATCGCAAAACGATCGTGGTCTCGGTGGCCAAATCCGTTGCCGTCAAGCAGCGGTCGATGGAGTCCTGCTTGCGATTGTTCACGTATGCGCCGCCCTGAGAGATCGTCCGGCGGGCTTCGCTCTTGCTTTTGGATAACCCGGATTGCACGAGCGCGTCGATCAGCGGCATTCCGCTGCCGGAGAGTCGCGAACGTTCTAACTGGCTACTGGGGACATCAGAAAAAATCGCCGAAAGCTGGCGATCATCCCACCCATCGATTTCGGCGCCATAGAAGACGCTCGTCGCGCGCTGCGCCGTTTCGAGACCCGAGGGGCCGTGCACCAGACGTGTCAACTCCTCGGCCAAACGCCGTTGGCTGTCACGCTTCTCGGGGTGCTCGCTGCGTTCCGAGTCCAATTGTTCGATCTCTTCCCGGTCCATGTCGGTCAAGAACCGCAGGCAGCGCCCCGCGTCCTCGTCGGCTACGCGGATCCAGTATTGATAGAACTCGTAAGGACTGGTCCGGTCCGCCGACAACCAGACAGTGCCGGCTTCTGTCTTGCCCATCTTCGATCCATCGCTTTTCGTCAACAACGGACAGGTGATGCCATACAACTGTACGCCCCGCATCCGCCGCGCCAGATCAATCCCGGCGGTGATGTTACCCCATTGGTCGCTGCCGCCCACCTGCAACTGGCAATCGTACTGGTCATACAGGTGCACGAAATCATACGCTTGCAGCAACATGTAGCTGAATTCGGTGTAGCTTAATCCACTGTCAGATCGCTCCAGTCGAGCTTTCACCGAATCCTTGGACATCATCACATTCACGGGGAAATGCTTGCCTACGTCGCGCAGAAAATCGAGAAAACTGAAGGGTTGCATCCAGTCAAAGTTATTCACCAGAATCGCCGAGCGCGAACCGCAGTCAAAATCCAGGAAGCTCTGCATCTGCTGTCGAAGTCCGTCAACATTCGCGTGCAGTTGCTCGATCGAGAGCAAGATTCCGTTCCTCACTCTTGCCGCTCGGATCGCCGATCATGCCGGTCGCCCCGCCCACTACCGCAATCGGCCGATGTCCGGCGTGCTGAAACCGTCGCATGCAGAGCAGGGGCATCAAGCTGCCCACGTGCAGACTGTCGGCGGTGGGATCGAATCCGACATACATCGTCCGGCAACCGTCCGGCAGCCAGCCCTTCAGATGACTTTCGTCCGTGACCTGGTGAATCAGACCACGCCATGTCAGATCGCTATAGATGTCCAACATCAATCCCCCGCAACCTATCGCTCAGCGTAAAGTGGAAACTGCCTATTGGGGCTACTCGGTAGCCGTCTCGTCAAGCCTGGAAGTGCGATCGGCGGGTCGGGGCTTGGGGCTTCGCTGATTCGTAGGCGAGGAGGCAGGGAACGCGAGGAGGCAGGGAACGCGAGAAGGCAGGGAACGCGAGAAGGCAGGGAACGCGAGAAGGCAGGGAACGCGGACGAGGGCGGATGTCGCGGATGAACGCGGATCGGAAAAAGCCCAGGGCGATCCCACCGTGCCCGCTGCGACTTGCCCGCGTTTTGTTCGTCCTCCTCTCCATTCACCTGCCTTCCATTCTTCCCTTTGCATTCATCGCCGTTCTCTGCCTGGCCCGCGTGCTTCTCGTTCTCTCCGCGTTCATCCGCGACATCCGGCCTTGTCCGCGTGCTTCTCGTTCTCTCCGCGTTCATCCGCGACATCCGCCCTCTGTCCGCGTTCCATTCTTCCCCTCGTATTCATCCCCGTTTTCCGTCCCCGTCCGTGTTGCCATCTTTCAGGTCGCGCACCAAGCAGCTAAAATGGGAACCTCCCCAGAAACCCACCGACGTCTGAAATCCATCGGCGGGAGGGGCAATATCGATTGCATCCACCCATTCAAAATCCGCACGGAAAGGTTGACGATCAATGCAACAACAGCGACTTGGTCGGCGGAAGTTTTTGGGCCTTACGGGTGCGACGCTAGGTTTCCCGTACATCGTTCCTTCGGGAGTGCTGGCTGCGCCCGGTCGACTGGGCGCCAACGACCGGCTGGTCGTGGGGATGATCGGCGTGGGTGGAATGGGCAGCGGGCACCTGCAACGGCTGCTTAAGTTTCAGCAGGAAGCAAAAGGTACGTGTCGCCGCCGTATGCGATGTGGACGAGAAAAGGCTCGCCAACGCGGCGCGAACCGCAGGGAACGGAGTGATTCCCTATCGAGACTACCGTTACATCTGTTCGCGGCAGGACCTCGATGCGGTCGTGATTGCGACTCCGGACCACTGGCACGCAGTGCAAACCGTGCACGCATGCCAGACCGGCAAGCATGTCTATGTCGAGAAGCCTGCTTCCGTCACGGTGCGGGAGGGTCGAGCGATGGTGGACGCCGCGCGGGAAGCTCAAGTTGCCGTACAGGTCGGAGCGCAAGGGCGGCACCGGTTGGGGCGCGTACTACACGTGTCGAGCAATTCGCAACGGCATCATCGGCCGAGTGAACAAGGTCACCTGCTGGCATTACGAGAACCCGGTGGGCGGCTTGGAGCCAAGCGGTCCTCCTCCTGCGAATTTGGACTGGGATCTTTGGCTTGGCCCCATGCGTTGGCGGCCGTACAACCAGGCCTACCATCCGGCGAACTTCCGCTGGTTTCTTGATTCCGGCGGCGGACAGATTCGCGACCGCGGTGCGCACCAATTCAGCACAATTCTCTGGTGCATGGATGCGGATGGTCCGCAGTCCTTCACGGTGGACGCGGTGGGGCAACCGCCGAACAAGGGACTGTACGATTGCCCGGTCACGATGAAAGCGGTCTTTGAGTTTCAAGAGCCGTCGTGGACTCTGGTTTGGGAGCAGCCGGGCGAGAAGCTCGGGAAACTTGAGTTTGGCAACGTGTTCTGGGGAGAGGACAACCAGCGACTGATCCTGGAATGGGAGGGTGCCTACAAGCCGGCCGAACCCGAGGCGATCAACTTTCGAGTACCCGCCGGTGGCTACGAGCCACACCGCACGAACGAATACCCGAACGATTTCAACATGAACCACATGGCCGACTGGTTCCGGGCCGTGCGCGAGCCGGACTACCGACCGGCGGTGGACATCGAAATTGGCCATCGCACTGCCACGCTCTGCAACCTGGCCAATCTATCCTACCGGTTGGGGCGGAAGCTGCAGTGGGATGCGGACCAGGAGAAGGTGATTGGGGATGAGCACGCCAATCGCCTGCTTGGCCAGCCGCAACGACATCCCTACCACTTGTAGTATCTGAACGTTGGCAGGGGCAAGGGAAGGAGTGCAGGTTTTGCGGCGACTTGCAGCAGCACCTTCCGATCGGCTCTACGCCAGCAGCTGAGCGCCATGTTGCGACCGGCAGGCCGCGACGATCGCTTCGTGGATCGCGTCGGCTTGCTGCCCGGTCAGCGTCTGTTCGACGGACCGCAAGCGGACGGACAGCAGCAGCCGCTTGCGACCGGTTCCGTCCCGCTGCGGGTCTCGGTAGGTTTCCTGGTAATCGATCGCTTCGAGGCATTCGCCGCCAGCGTCGCGGACGGTGGCGGCCAGATCGGCCCAGCGAACCGCATCATCGACGATGAAATTGAAGTCGAAGCTAATTGCCGGGAACGGACTGAGCGAACGATATTGAGGCACCAGACAGGCGGCCGATTCCAGGACGCCGAGCTTCACTTCGGCGACGGTGGTCGGCTTCCGCAGTCCGGCCGATTTCAATCCGGATTCGGATACGTGGCCCATGAATCCGAATACTTCGCCCGCCAATTCCAATTGGCAGCAAGCGTCCGCGTCCAGCAATCCCGCCGGCCCGGGGCGAATCGTCAGTTCCGCTTCGACATGCAGCGCTTCCAGGATCCCCTCCAGAATTCCTTTCACCTGAAGGAATGGTCGTCCGCTGGTCAATGCCAGCAGCGGCTGCTCATCCGGCAACTGGCCGGCACGTGGCAAGTAGACTTTGGCCGTTTCGAACAACTCAATCGGATCGTTGGCCAACGATTCATTCACGCGGCGCGATTCCAGCAGGCTGGGAATCAAGCTTCGCCGCAAGCAGTCAGCACCGCGGAGCATGGGCGTGCTGCATCGCAGCGGTTCCGCTTTGGTCCAGGGGCTGAACATTTGCGACGCTTGTTCATCGGAGACGCTGGGCGTCATCGCTTCATGGAAACCATTGGCCAGCAGCACCTGCTGCACGGCCTGCAGTACGCGGTCGGTATCGCGGCGGTGTGACGGAGCCATCGGTACGCCGACGTCTTCGGGGATCTCATCGTAGCCGTGGATCCGCGCAACTTCTTCCACCAGGTCGATCTCGCGCGACAGGTCGCGCCGCCAACTGGGCGCGAGGAATGTGGCATCGCGTGCGGAGGCCTGTTGCTGCTCGAGTCCCAGTTTCCGAAGGATTCGCAGTACTTCGTCTCGATCCAAATCGATCCCCAGGACTCGTCTCAACTGCGAAAATCGCAGTGTCACGGGTGGCCGCGGCGGCCTGGGGCGCGGCTGCACGTCGATCGCTCCGCGAGCCAATTCTCCTCCGGCCAGTTCCAGGATCAATTCGCAGGCGCGGCGACTCGCCCAATCCAGACCTTCCGGATCGACACCTCGTTCAAAGCGATAGGAGGACGGGCTGTGCAACCGCAGGGTGCGAGCGGTGGAGCGGATGGACAGCGGGTGGAACTGGGCGGCTTCGAGCAGCACTTCCGTGGTTTTCGAACTAACCTCGGTGTCTTCACCGCCCATCACGCCGCCCAGCGCAACCGGCCGGGAATCGTCGGCAATCACACACATCCCTGGTTGCAGCGTGTAGGTACGATGATCGATCGCCGTGAACGGTTCTTCGGGACGAGCATCACGCACGATGATGCGTCGACCTTGGAGTTTTGTCGCGTCAAAGGCATGCAGCGGCTGCCCGCATTCCATCAGTACGTAGTTCGTGATATCCACCACGTTACAAATCACGGCGATCCCGAGCGTATGCAGTCGGCGAGCCAGCCATTCGGGACTGGGCCCAACACGTACTCCGCGAATCACGCGCGCGACATACCGCGGGCACAGCTCGGGGCACTCGATCTCGACGCGAGCCAACTTGGACACGGCCGTTGACGACTCGGCCGGTCGCGGATCCGCAACCGTCAGTTCTTGATCCCACAGCACGGCGATTTCGCGTGCGACGCCGATGTGCCCCAGGCAGTCCGGCCGGTTGCTGGTGACCTCCAGGTCAATCGCCAGATCATCGCCCACCGCTGCGGTCGACTCATGATTCAGCCCGGCCATTGCCAATCGGTTTGCCAGTTCCGCCGGCGACATTTCGAGCGGAAGGTAATCCTTGAGCCAGTTCCAGGATACGATCATCAAAACTGCTCCAGAAACCGCACATCGTTCTTGTAGAACTCGCGGATGTCGGTAATTCCGTGCCTCCGCATGCAGAGGCGTTCGACGCCCAGCCCGAAGGCGAAGCCGGTGACTTCTTCCGGATCGTAACCGACGGCCGAAAGCACGTGAGGATCCACCATGCCCGCGCCCCCAAATTCGATCCATCCATCGTTCCAGCTGAAGTCCGCTTCGACACTCGGTTCGGTAAACGGGAAAAAGGAAGGACGAAATCGGATGTGAACGTCCGAGCCGAGATAGCTGCTGGCAAACATCCGCAGAACGCTCTTCAGATCAGCCATGGTCACTTGGCGGTCGATCAGCAGTCCTTCCATCTGGTGGAACATCGGGTAGTGCGTGGCGTCGGCCGTATCGGGTCGGTAGACACGTCCCAAGGAGATGATCCGGACCGGCGGCGGCGTCTTCTCCATCACGCGAATCTGGACGGTGCTGGTCTGACTGCGCAGCAGCAGAACTTCATCACCGCCCTGCTGGTGTTGTGCCGTTTCGAGGTAGAAATTGTCCAACGGGTCACGCGCGGGATGTTCCAGCGGAATATTCAGCGCTTCAAAGTTGTGCCACTCATCTTCAATTTCCGGGCCCTGGACCACAGAAAACCCCAATCGGCCCATGATATCGATCAGCTCGTCGATCGTTTGCGAGATCGGATGCAGACGTCCGAGCTTCCGAACGACACCGGGCAAGCTCGTGTCCAAAGCGGCCTGAGAAGGCTTGCTTCCGTCGGTCGTCGACAAGCGTTGCTGGGCCTGCTTCCAACCTGACTCGATCCTTTGTTTCACTTCGTTCAGGCGTTTTCCCGCGGCCGGTCGATCCGCCGCCTCGACCGATCCCATCAGCTTCTGGGTCTTCTTCAGCCGTCCGCTCTTGGCCCCCAGAAACTCAACTCGTGCCGCCTCCAATTGCTCCGGATCTTGGGCGGTCGAGAAAGCCTGTTCGGCCTCTTGCGCCAAGGTGTCTAACTGCTGTACGAGGTCGGACAGAGCCATTGCAAACTCTCCGATGAGATGAGCATTCAGCGGCAGGGAAAATCAGCGAGCCGCCAAGTTGCCTCGGCGGCTCGAATCAGACGGGGAATTCTCGCGAGGGAATGTCGGTCACGGCGTATCGTCCTCGCCGGCGGACAGGACTGGAGCTTCGGGGCAGGGCGGGGGCAACCGATGCGCGACTCATCAATCGTTCGCTCGCCCGCTCGTCACTTCAAGCAGCCAACGCCTCTTTGACCTGCTCCACGACCTGGTCGAAACCGGCGGGGTCACTGACGGCCATCTCCGACAGCGATTTCCGGTCCAATTCGATCCCGGCTTTCTGCAGCCCGTGGATGAACTCGCTGTAACGCAATCCACGCTCGCGCGCCGCGGCGTTGATCCGGATGATCCACAGTTTGCGGAATTCGCGCTTACGAGTTCGGCGATCGCGAAAGGCAAACTTGCCCGAACGCAACAACGTTTCTTTCATGGTTCGCAGCAATTTGCCGCGACCACCTCGGTATCCCTTGGCTCGCTTGAACAACCGACGTTTCGTCTTGTTGCGAGCCGCTCCCTTGATCGTCCTCATCGTTCTGCGTCCCCAATTGCTCGTCCGCCAGGCCCCTTCTTGGAAATAAGTAAGAAGGCGTTGGACTGCCCGCGCACGTGACTGATCCGGTTGATAACCTCCGGAGACAAAGGGCGGTAGTCGGTACTTCCTACCCCCCGTTCGTAGCTGTGACAGACCACTCGTGCCGTGCCCCAGCCAAGGGTTTGGGTGCCAGTGCCGGAGCTACCGACCATGTGCCGTCCGTAAACTGGCAGAGCCAGTGGCACCCCGCTCCCTAATTCTCTCCTACCTGTGACAGATTACGTCACTTGTGACAAAACACTAGTAGCTGTTGCCGCACAGCGCTCTTTGGATCGAGGATTCCATGGTTTTGTCCACGGGTGCCGTGCCGCGCAGGTTCCGCTTTCGCTTCTGACTCATGCGGGCGGCCAAGTGACTCGTGCCCGACTGGCGGTGCATCGCCTTGCCTTTCCCGGAGAGCCGGAAGCGTTTCTTCGTGCCTTTGTGCGTTTTCATCTTGGGCATGATACACACCCCTTGGGGTTCAATTTCATGTTGACGTAAGCCCCGCATTTTAAGCTTTTCGGTTCGATTGTTCCAGTCGAGCACCAGGGAAATCGGGGAAACCCGGCCTGGATCTCCCAAATCCAACCCAAACAACGGCTTACAGCCGTCGCGCGGGGTCACCGCTCCGCCCATCCGCCTGCCTTGCCCGCCCTCGGCCTCTTCGACGTTCGTCCGGCTTTCGGCCGGGTTCCTGCATCAGCCGTCGGAGGCAATCCGACGCGATTGCAACCGGCCATCGTCCACTGCTCGAAAGGGGCATTCGGCGGCTATAGTGGGGGGGCACCGCCCGCCGTCGGAGCGAACGCCCGCGCCCACACCTCCCGCCAAGGTACGAAGGATGAGTCCACCGAAACCCCGGATCGCGTACATCACTGCTGGAGCGGCAGGGATGTTTTGCGGCAGTTGCCTGCGAGATAACGCTTTGGCGATCGCGCTGCAGCGGTTGCAGGTCGACTTCTCGCTGATTCCAACCTACACGCCCATCCGAACGGACGAACAGGACGCGAGTCTGGAGCAGGTGTTCTTTGGCGGGATCAACGTCTATCTGCAGGAAAAGCTGCCATTTTTTCGCTACTTGCCACGTGCGTTGGACCATTGGCTTGATCGGCCGGCAGTGATCCGCTGGCTGACCCGTGGTGGCTTGTCTACCAGCCCGTCCAACTTAGGCGCGCTGACGGTTTCGATGCTCCAGGGGCTTGCCGGACATCAGGCGAAGGAGGTCCGGCGACTTGTGGCCTGGATGCGAGACGAGCACCGGCCCGACCTGGTGAATCTGACCAACCTGTTGATTGCCGGATGCGTGCCCGCGATCAAGGAGCAGTTGGGTGTCCCGGTGCTGGTAACACTGCAAGGCGATGACGCGTTTCTAGAACACTTGCCCCCCAAGTATCGAGATCGAGCCACCGCGGCGATTCGTCGCTTGGCGGAACAGATCGACGGATTCCTGGTTTTCAGTGACTTCTATGCGGACCACATGGCGACCTGCTTTGACTTGCCGCGCGAGAAACTGCACCGCGTCCCGCTCGGCATCAGTGTGCAGGATTTCGCAGATTTCGGTTCGGCGCCCGATCCCAACGGAGCCGCGAGCCACCCGCGGACGATCGGCTATCTGGCTCGTCTGACACCCGACAAGGGACTGCACATTCTGATCGATGCCTTCTTGCACCTGCGGCGCGACCCCGAGATGGCTGACATCCAGTTGCTGCTGGCCGGCTGGTTGGGGCAGGAGCATCAGGCGTATGCGCGGCAGCAATTTCGCCGGCTGGACGAAGCGGGATTGAGTTCTGCTTATCGGTTCCTGGGGGAGATCGACCGGCAGGAGAAGCGAGAGTTTTCTGCGTCAGATTGACGTCTTGTCGGTGCCGACCACCTATCGAGATCCGAAGGGGCTGTTCGTGCTGGAGGCGCTGGCCGCCGGCGTGCCTGTCGTGCAACCGGCGCACGGTGCCTTTCCCGAGTTGCTGCAGTCGACGGGCGGCGGCCGATTATGTCGGCCCGACGATCCGCACGACTTGGCGGCTGAGCTGCGTGGCCTGCTGCGTGACCGACCAGCGGCTCGTCGACTGGGTCAGGAAGGGCGACAGCGCGTCCTGGCCAACCATACCGCCGACCAAATGGCACGCGAGACGCTCGAGGTCTACCGACGGTTTCTCTAAAGGGTCGAGCATCAGGAGGGGAAGGGCCCGAGCAATCGGGATTGGGGGACGCCGTGTGAGACAAGGGTGGGCTCAGTCTACTGCTGCGAGCCCACCTCGGGGCTACGGGCTTGCGCTGCGCCCAGCCGGTCTGCGGCGGAGTCGGCCGCGACGAAGCAGGAACGCGGCTACAGCAACGGTCCCAACAATCGGGCCGCGTTCTGCAGCAAGCGTTCCCCGCGTGTACGTTTCAAACCGTCGGCCAAGGTGACCTGTCGTGAGTCGTGCGCGTATTCGCTTTGGAGCTGCGTAAGTTCTGTGGTGAACTGCTGATCGTAAACCGCCACCGTAATCTCAAAATTCAGATACAAGCTTCGCGGATCGAGATTCAGGGAACCGAACAGACTGAATTCGCCGTCGATGGCCACCGATTTCGTGTGCAGCAGTCCGCCTTGGAACATCAGCACGCGCACGCCGGCGGCCACCAGATCATCCAGGAAGGCATGACTGGCCCAGCGGACGAACTTGGAATCCAGCTTGGCCGGCAGAATGAGTGTGACATCCACGCCGCGCTGCACGGCGCAGATCAACGCCTTCAACAGCGGCTCGTCTGGCACGAAGTACGGCGTGGTCAGGCAGACGTTGCGTCGAGCCTGGTAGAGCGACGAGATGAGAACCGGTTCCATCGCACCTCCCGAGCGCGCCGGGCCGGACGGAATGATTTGCACGGGCGCGTCGCCGCGCGGGCGCATCGGGTGTACATCTCCCGTTTCGTGCATTTCCTCCAGGGAAGCCCCGGTCTCGACCGCCCAATCTTCCAGGAAAGTGATCGCCAGGGCCTCGACAACGGGGCCTTCGATCCGCACCATCGCATCGACCCAGGGTCCCACACCGGATTCGCGTTTGAAGTAGCGAGGGTCGACCATGTTCAGGCTCCCGGTGTAGCCCAACCGTCCGTCGATGACAACGACCTTTCGGTGCATCCGCAGGTCGAACCGAACGAACAACATCCGTAGCAGGTTGGCTGGCAGAGCCGCCTCGAGCTGCACGCCGGCCTCCCGCAGCTGTTGGGCCAGCTTCCCCCGCAGGAAGTTACGACTGCCCACATCGTCCAGCAGCACCCGACAGATCACGCCGCGTTGCGCCGCGCGGCAGAGAGCTTCCACGACTTGATCGGCCATGCCCCCTTCATTCCAGATGTAGAACTCCAGATGGCACGTTCGTCGAGCATGGTTGATGTCGTGGATCAACGCTTCCAACGAACTGCGCCAATCGGGCAGCAGGCGCAGCCGATTGCCGGGCAGCGTGGGAATTCCGGCGGTACATTCGATGAGTTGCGAGAGCGGTTCGACCGTCTCTCCGCGCCCGTCCCAATCGACGTGGATTCGATGACGAAGCTCTTCCAACCAGATTTGATAAGGGCCGTGGATCGCGGCTGCGCGCGCCTCTCGCTGTCGCCCCAACCGCAATTCGCCGAACAGCAGGTAAGCGACTGCGCCGACGAGAGGGATCATCAGCACGATGAACAGCCAAGCCAGCGAGACTCCCACCGGCAGGCGTCGCATGATCACGCGGATAGACAAGCCGGCGCGGATCAGAAAATCCACGACAAGCACGGCGAGCGTGATCCAGCCGGCAAGATTCATAGGCGTCTTCCGCCGAATGGCCGGTGCATTCCCCCTCGGATGGCTCGGATCGCAAGGGCCACTACTTGGGAGCGAGCGTGCAGACGATGCGCCGACCTTGCTGAGAAGGGGGCACTTCGACCTTGCAAATCTCCGCGAGTTGATCGATCACACCTTTCATCACCCGGCGGCCTTCATCGACATGCACGATTTCTCGTCCACGAAAGACGACGGAAACCTGCACTTTGTCTTTCGACTCGAGGAACGTTCGGGCGAGCTTGACTTTGAAATCGATATCGTGCTGTCCCGTTTTGGGACGCAACCGGATTTCTTTGGTCTTGGTGTGATGGACCTTGCCTTGGCTGTGCTTCTTGCTCTGCTGATACTTGAATTTGCCGTAGTCCATTACGCGGCAGACAGGCGGCCGCTCGTTCGGCGCCACCTCGACCAGATCGAGCCCCGCTTCGCGGGCGACACCGAGCGCCTCGTCGGTGGAGATGATGCCCAGCTGTTTTCCTTCATGAGAGATCACGCGGATGGGAGAAACTCGGATCTGATCATTGATCCTCACATGCTTGCGGTCGATTTTAAAACCCTTTCGTAGAGTAACCGGGGAGGTGAGACAAAACGGTCGAGAGCTAACTTGAGCCTCAGAAAGTATTTGCCACGGAACGGGCTCCCGTCAACATCTCGTAATCCACTTTCTGCCCGTCGCTCCGCCTCGTGTTCTTCGGGCGGCGACGGCCGCTGCGCGGTGGACCGGCGGAAAAGGACGGCGTCGTGCGGCCCAATCTGCCGGGGACAAGTTCGCCGCAACCCTTTTCTGGGAAACAAGTTGCGATCGGCGGCTGTGGCTCGAGCACCGCAAGGCGGTGGGCCCGTCGGCCGATCGCCCGGCGACTTCTTCGGACCGGTTTCGTGCGTTATTTTTTGGTCAATACTCGTTCGCCGTACCGCGCTCCCCCAACCCGGCACTTCCGCGAAACGTCTGTCGGACCGTTCGCGCTTCGACCTCATCCTTCAATCGCTGGATCGCCTGGGCGATCGGTTGTGTGCCCAGATCTCCCTCGATGCGATCCCGCAGCGCCACGGTGGCCTGCTCGGCATCGCGCGGTCCGACAACCAGCATGTACGGGATCAGCTCGAGTTGTGCGTCGCGCACCTTCGGCGCCGAACTTCTCCGCTCGGTAGTCGCCGCTGACGCGCAATCCGGCCCCTCGCAACTGCTCCTCGACCTGCCGTCCGTAGGTTTCCGATTTCTCGCTAACGGTCAGGACGCGCGCTTGTTCGGGAGCGAGCCACAGCGGAAATGCCCCCGCAAAATGTTCGATCAGCACGCCGATGAAGCGTTCCATGGAACCCAGCGGAGCGCGATGGATCATGACCGGCCGGTGCGGCTGATTGTCGGCGCCGATGTACTCCAGATCGAACCGATCCGGGGCGGGCAGGTTGTAGTCCAGTTGGACCGTCCCGAGTTGCCATTCCCGGCCGATGCAATCGGTCACTACAAAGTCGGCCTTCGGCCCGTAGAATGCGGCTTCGCCCAATTCCGGCTCGGCGTTCAGCCCCAAACCTTCGCAGACTTGCACCAACGCCTTCTCGGCACGCTGCCAGCTTTCGATGCTGCCAACGTACTTGTCACTCGCCGGATCGCGGAAACCGAGTCGCACGCGGTAATCATTCAGCCCGAGCGACTGCAACACAAACTGCGTCATCTCGATGCATGCGCGGAATTCGTCGGCGACTTGATCTTCGGTGCAGAAGATGTGTGCATCATCCTGCGTGAAACCTCGGACACGAGTCATGCCGGAGAGTTCGCCGGACTTTTCATACCGGTAGACCGTACCGAATTCTGCGAGTCGTACCGGCAGTTCGCGGTAACTGCGCGGTTTCGACTTGTAGATCATCACATGGTGCGGACAGTTCATCGGTTTCAGGATGTACTGTTCATCTTCTTCGATCACAATCGGAGTGAACATGCTGTCGGAATAGTACGGGTAGTGACCGGACGTCTCGTACAATTCGACTCGGCCGACGTTCGGTGTATAGACTGACTGGTAGCCACGGCGGGTGAGCTCATCACGCACGAACGTCTCCAGCAGCGTGCGGATCAGTGGCTCCTTTGGGCAGCCACATTACGAGTCCCGAACCGACGAGTGGGTTGATCGTGAACAGGTCGAGTTGTTTACCGAGCACACGGTGGTCGCGCCGCTTCGCTTCCTCGATCCGCTGCAGGTGTTCTTCCAGGTCTTTCTGCTGAAAGAATGCCGTGCCGTAGATCCGCTGCAACTGTTTGCGCGACGCGTCACCTTTCCAGTAGGCACCCGCGACGGACAACAGCTTGAACGCTCCAATCGCTTGGGGGCTGGGCACGTGCGGACCGCGACACAGATCCAGAAACTCGCCCTGCCGGTAGAACGACAGCTGCTGGTCTTCAGCCAAACCCTCCTGAATGTGTTCGACCTTATACGATTGGTCCAGATCGCGGCAAATCTGCAGTGCTTTATCGCGCGATTCTTCGAGCCTTTCGAACGGTTCCCCGAGTTCAATAATGCGCTGCATTTCTGCTTCGATCGCGGGGAAATCTTCCTCGGTCAGCGCGTGCTCCAGGTCGAAGTCGTAATAGAATCCGCCTTCGATCGTTGGCCCGAAGGCCAGCTGAACTCCATCGAACAGCCGCATCACGGCGCGAGCCATGATATGGGCGCAACTGTGTCGCAGAACTCCAAGCGATTCGAGGTCCTTGGCGGTCAGCAATCGCAGCTGCACATTTCCTTCGAGGGGTAGCCGATGGTCAAGTCCCACGACGAGGCCATCGGTTTGGGCAGCGAGAGCGGCTTTCGCCAGGCCGGGTCCGATGTCGGCGGCGACGTCACGTGGTGTGATCGGTTTGTCGTAAGTTTTCTGTGTTCCATCCGGGAGAGTAATCGTAAGCATGGATTTCAGCAGGGGCTCGCGTGTCGCCGCCGAGCCGGGGTCGTCGGTACAAAGGACGACTCAAAAAGGGTCCGGCGTCGGCAGTCCCGCATCACCTCGCCGATCGTCTCCCACTTGGTCACGCCTCAACCGGGTCCGGAGAGCGGGCTGGGCCGCGCCGACGGCTGGGACGAACCCGCGGCAAAACAGGGCAAGGCGGGCGTGAAAGGCGCCAAGATACAGCAATGGGGACGCCGGCGGCAAGGCAAGCTTTCGCCTCGCCCCGATCCAGCTCCAGCCGACCCGTCCCGCAATCTCTCCCGTCCGCGTTCCTTCCCTTCCTCTTCGCCCCGATCCAGCTCCAGCCGACCCGTCCCGCAATCTCTCCCTTCCGCGTTCATCCACGGCATCCGCACTGTTCCGCGTTCCCTTCCCTTCCCTTCCTCTTCTTACCTTAATCTGCCCAGCTGTCCTTGAATTACAGGGGCATCCTACCGGCTTTCGCACTTCCGTCTCCGTCTCGCGAATGAAACGCAAACCACAATCGCGCGGATAGCTTTTCCTTCGTCGCCGCTTCTTGTGTGCGAGATCTGTCTGCTGTAATGAACCATGCCATCACCAGATCTTGAGTTTGATCTGAACGATGACGGCATCGTCAGTCGCGATGATCGTGTGACTTGGGTCTACGGCCTGAAGGGTCCCTTACTTGGGAGATGCGAACTTGGACGGCAAGTTGGATTAAGGGGCTTTGTTGAGGTGTTCATCCCTGGCAAGTACGAGACAGAGGAGACCCCGTTGTCGACCGAAGGAGTTTGCCAGGTGACAGAGTGTTCGACACAAATGATTTCGCGTTTGTGTTTGCCGAGGGTGGCAATGAAGAAGGGCCGAAGGAAACGGTGAAGCCTGTACCAGAACCGACAACGTCTTCTCTTGCATTGTTCGCGCTACTGGGCTGGATTCGTTGTTGGCGGAAACGATCGTTGCTGAACAAGCCACTCCGCCATCAAGGAAGGTCCACATCATGAAAACTTGGGACTCCATCTGACCAACGGTTGGGGAAATTGACCTCGCTTTCGACAGACGGTACCCGGCTGGGGTGCGACGCGTCGGTCGCCCGCCGAGAAGTCGCAGCAGGGCTAGTAAGATTGGTGGGATAGGCGAGCTGCCTACTTTTCCATGTGGTAGTCCCGAGGGGCGAGTGATCGGGGCGCACGTCGGAGACTTGAAGGGAAATCCCCTAGCCAAGTGGCGTCTGTGGATGGTAAACAGGGAAGCGATCGTCGTGCGTTACGAACACAAGTCGATGTTTTTTCTTGTGCCGGCGACTTCGCCTTTGTGCACACGAGTAACCCTCACGACCGTGTTGGAACGTGTCTGAATGTGACCGTAGGCAGAGACGTTAGTCGTTGATATACTTGGCGTTCCCCGGTTTCGGGTGTAAACGGGCGATTAGCTCAGCTGGTTAGAGTGCTTGCTTGACATGCAAGAGGTCACTGGTTCAAATCCAGTATCGCCCACTTGACGTAAGTCCTGCCGAAGAAACAACTTTCTACCTGCCGATGGTCGGCAGCGCGGCTGCTTTTCCTCGGAGCCAAAACGGTACATACCGTTTTGCGGCACCAACCGAAGGAGCTGTCGCGATGCCCCGTCTCTCCAAGTCCGTCCCCCGGTACTGTAAGCACCGTGCCAGCGGTCAGGCCGTCGTCACCCTCAACGGGAAAGACATCTATCTTGGCCGATACGGGTCTCGCGTGTCGCGGATGGAATACGACCGCCTGATTGCCGAGTGGCTGGCCCACGGCCGACGACTTCCGGACGAGGAAGATCAAGAGCCGCTGTCGGTGGCCGAGCTGGCCCTGGCATACGGCCTCGAGAGAGCTCAAGTAGTCTTGGGACATGCGCGAGCCAACGTCACACAGGTTTACGCTGGGGCAGATCGAACATTGGCAGCCCGCATTGCAGAAGAGATCGGATAAGGGCAATCTACCGGGACGCACATCGCCTTCGGCCTGGGTTGGCCCGTCGAGGTTTCGAACAAACGGAGCCGTAAGACCCTCTCCGGAGAGATGCCCGTTCCAAGAAGTTCGTACTGCGAATCGCCCGTCTTCTTAACACGCTGTTTCATCCTGGCTCGCAGCCAAGTCCCGACGAGCCCCGACACATGCACCTGAGTTCACTGATGGATTTGACGGTCCTGGCAACCGGTTTCCACAAATTGGCCTCTCGGTTCCGACAGTTGGGAAGGGAGACAGGGACGGATCCCATGCGACGGGTTCATCTTCAAGAGGAGGCCGGACAATTGCTGATCTCTGCAAGCCGCGGCGAACCTACGGTCGCAGGAAAGCGCAGCGCAAGAGGATGATCTGCCGACGAGTATTCGCCTCGATGGCGAGTTCCACATGTTGTTTTGCGAATTCCTCGGGAATCAAGAGATTCAGGATACGATGTTGCGTCTCCCTGAGAAGATTACCTGGGTGATCGGGCTCGTCCTTCGGCAGAGTGACAATCGGATGGTTCCGAATTGGCGGGAGCATCAGGCGGTCACGAAAGCGGTCATTCAGGGGAACGCGGAAGAGGCTGTCGCTCAGCTGAAAACCCACCTCGAATTCGGACAACGTTCCCTTCTCGTGAGCCCCAGCCCGAGGGATCGCCAGCGCGCGACGCTTTGCGAGGACTTCCCGTGGGATGGACATCCAGGCCGACATTCCCGCGCTTTGTCGCTGGCTTTATCGGGGACGCCTTGGTCGGCGTGTTCGGCGAAGTCAGGCAGCTGCGCCGAGCGTTGGGCAGAAGACGGGCTGGAAGCCCATCTTACCGGACAGGCTGGAAGCCGGTCCCACAAGGCTGGAAGCCTTGTCCCACGGGCCCGCTTTGCGAGGGTGTCTGATCACTCAAGGTCGGCGAGTCGAAACTCAAGTGAATTCGATGATTGCGAGTTCCGGATTCCGGCCGTCTCGCGCGTACTGTTGTTGGTGAGGTGCCAGGTCGTCGCGGAGACGTCCGAAACGCTGGCGGGCGGCCTTCTGGTCGCCGCGGATGAAAGCGGATTCCGCGTGCTGCAAACGACGAACCAATTGAGGCGAAGTTGTCTTGGATGCCAGCGCATCTCGAACGACGGTGCCAAATCTGGGCGGATTGCGTTTCGTGCGATGACGCTTATTCTGCTCTCGGACAAGTAAGGCGACGCAACCGAAAAGGCAGACGGCGATGACCGCTAACTGAACGATGGTTTGTGACGAACTTCTGTTGGCGGGCGCCTCGGCCGGTGGCGGAGCGAGCGCGACTGGTTCTTGTTCCGATCGATTTTCCGCTTCCTGTACGACGTCTGGCACCGTTCGCACAGGGCGTGGCCGCGGGTCCTCGTCAAGTTCCAGAGCCAATTCGACTTCATCATTTAGCTTCAAAACATCGGTGTCCTGCCAGTCGGCCGCCTGGCCAGGCGATACTCGGTGCGTGCCGATGGAAATCTCGGTTCGGCAACGATTGAAGACGCGATAGACTCCGTTGCGAAATTCCAGTGTCAACGCATGGGGTGGAACACTGGCAGTCGGCAGACAAACATCCGCTGCTGGGTCGCTTCCAATGCGAATCACAGGTCGCTGGATCCAATGCGACGCACCGGCAGCGATTCCCGATTGAATGATCAATTTGGCAGGCATACGATTACTCTTCCAGAAACATCATGAGTGCGGGCATCAAAATCGGTGCGATGATGATGATCAAACATGCCACCATCACGATCATACCGGGAAACACCATCTGAACTTGAGCCTCTTGAGCAGCCTTCTCTCCCCACTGCGATCGCTTGAGTCGCATCTGATCGGCCTGTTCTCGAAAAATCCCACTTAGCGGCGTCCCCAGTTCCTGCCCTTTGTTGATGGCAAAGACGAGTTCCGATACATCCTTGTCGTCCAGTCGCATCCGCAAATCGTTCAAGGCTTGCGTTCGAGGACGCCCCAGTGAGATTTGACGGAGGACTTCAGCCAACTCTCTGCCCAGTGGATGATCGGCATTGTCTCGCACAGCCGTTTGTAGGCTTCCTTCGAATTCAGCGCCAGCTTGCATCATGAGCGCGATTTGGTCGACCACGAAAGGTAAACGGAGTCGCAACCTTTTCATATACTGCTGCGCGGCGATTCGATCGATCGCCTGGCGATCGCCGAGTAGGAAAAGAGCATCACGATGGCGAGAATAGCTGCGAAACCAATGAAACCGGTCATGGCGACGAGCGTAAAGACCGCCAGCGCCACGAGCAGGCTTTCGACCCGCTTCGTAGCCAGGAATTCCGTCGCCTTCCACGGTACCGCTTCCTGCGCAAGTCGGAGCTGCCGATCGAGTTTCTGCAATTTCCGGTCGCGGAGACCTGGTAGGCTGAGAAGTTCCCGTACAATCGCCTCGAACCAGGAGAAGACTTTGCTGCCGACGCGAAGCTGACTCAGTCGATCCATCTCGAACGTGTCGGCGACCGTCCATCTGGACTTGGGATACATTACGACTCGCAAGAAGGTCCAGGTGGCGGTCATCACCGCCAGGCCCAGCATGGCAGAACCGACGATCAAACCGAATTGTGCGATCAATCGTGTCATGATGCGATCGGCTGCCTCACAGCTCAATGGCCAAAATACGATGGCTCCACCATACGCTGGCGACAATCATGCCGATGACTGTCAGCAGTGCCAACTGCCCCACGAGTGAGTTGAAAACGAGCAAGGTACCGGAGGGATGAAGAACCAGGAAAGCAGCCAGGAACAGGAACGGAAAGGCGGCGAGGATCCATACGACGCGTCGTCCACTTGCGGTCTCCGCCTCCAGTTGCCTTTCCACACGCTGATTTTCTTGCAGGCTCTGGCCGATCCGCTCAAGTGAATCCGTGATGCGGCCACCTCGCTCTAAACTGACCTGGATCGCCGAGGCGAAGAGCGTGAAGCTATCCAGTTGCAGTCGGTTCTTGGCATCCGTAATTGCACTGGCGAGTGGCCGACCGTGCTCGTATTCGTTGACGATCTTCCGAAGCTCACTGGCGAGCGGTTCCGGAGTCTCTCGGCTGACCGTCTGAAGACCTGCGGCGAGCGACAGCCCGGCACGACTCGCATTGGCTAAGGCGACGGCCGCTCCCACCATCTGGTCGCGCAGTAGAATCCGTCGTCGAGCAACGATGGCCTGCAGGATCCACCTCGGCGCAAAAACACCAACAGCGTTACGGCAATCGCAATGGGGAACATGTTCAGCGTGTATCCCAGCACAACGAGGCTCAGTACACAGGCGATGCCCGACCATCGCAGATACGCGCTGTACTCCTTGGGATTCATCGACAAGGACGATAGCATCGGGTGTAGATCCGCCACGAAACGACTCGCAAACTGGTCCCATATTCCACCGATCGAAAGACCGGTGAGGAACCCGGCGAGAAGAGCGAGGACCGTCGTGATGATGGGAATCATGTCGTTGGCTCGAGATAGAATGAATCCAGTCGAAGCGTGCTGTTTTCAATTAGCTCGCCGATAAAGCTGGGCAATAACCCGGTCGGCTGGAGTTCCGCCTTGTCCGTTGCCTCTCGCAGATAAAGATCGCGCAATTCGATCTGCCGTGTGTGCGGATTCACACCGACACATTCCGTGATCTGGCTGATCACTCGACGTCCATCACGAAGTCGCTGCAATTGAATAATGATGTCAATCGCTGACCCGATCTGTTGATCAATGGAAGAGATCGGTAGATCCGCGGCCATCTGCACCAGGACCTCCAGACGCAACAAGACATCCGGTGCGGCATTTGCGTGAATCGTCGTCAGGGAACCATCGTGTCCGGTATTCATCGCCTGAAGCATGTCCAGTGCCTCCGGACCGCGGCATTCGCCAACGATAATTCGGTCAGGCCGCATCCGCAGGGCGTTTCGCACGAGGTCGCGAATCGTATATTGCCCCGCTCCTTCCACGTTGGCCTCCTTCGTTTCCATCTGCACAACGTGCTGTTTCGCAAGTTGCAGCTCCGCGGTGTCCTCGATCGTGACGATCCGTTCCCGGTCGGGAATGAAATCGCTCAGGCAATTCAGCAACGTGGTTTTCCCCGTACCGGTCCCACCCGACACGATGATATTGCGCCGCGTGAGAACGATCGCTCGAATAAACTCAGCGACCGTTCGCGTCAGTGACCCGCAGGCCACTAAGTCATCGACCAGAATCTTCCGATACGGAAACTTGCGAATCGTCAAGGTGGGGCCGCTGACTGCCAGCGGAGGGATTACCGCATTGACGCGACTTCCGTCCGACAGCCTGGCATCGACCAGCGGCTGTGATTTGTCGATGCGACGATTGACTTTGCCGACGATCCGCTGAATGATCGCTTCAATGACTTCATCAGAAATAAAGCGGCGTCCCGAGTTCTCGAGGACTCCCGCTCTCTCGACATAGATCCGGTCTCGGCCCACGACCATAATCTCGGAAATGGAGGGCATCCGCAGAAGGTCTTCCAACGGACCGTATCCAAAAACAATATCCTTGATTTCCTTCTTCAGATGACGCAAGGCTAGATAGCGACGAAACTCGATGTGCACGCGGTCGCCAATCGACTCCCATGACGCCCAGAAACCGTGGTCAAATTGGTCGGTATTACCCGGATCTGTGCTCGAAGAGTCGCGTTGCAACAACTTGGTGATGTACTCGGCCGTGGAATCGAGTTCGCGTTCACGTTCGGGCACAGACGATCGCATGCGGCTCCAGTGACGCGCCGTGCACAATGCCGCCGGTTCCTTTGGCTCGTCGGATTGCGTGGTGTCCCCGAGTAAATGGTCTCGCAGGCCGTGGCCCGCGATATGAGTGACCAGCGCTGGATTGGCGGTCAACGACTCGTGTGCTTGCGCAATCGCATCGAGGTTGCGTTCCAGGGTCAGGATGAATTCGTCATTCTCACGTTGCATGCCTTGCGTGTCCGCATTCAGGTTCATGCGTGTGAGAAGCGCGAGATGAACATCGGCGATCACTCGCGACATTTCCTGATCGAGCACTTGGCGCTGCGATTCTTGTGAGATGTGCTCGTCGGAGGGGAGGTCGAGTGTCAGGGTGAAGGGGAAGAGGCTGATCGAGTGATTCGTGCGGATTCTGCATCGATCGCCGTTGTAGATCTGCTGGTCGTCCAGTGTGACTCCGTTAATACCGAGGGCAACCAACTCCCAGCCATCGCCGCGTTGGTATAGCACCACAGCTTCATTTGCGATGTACGGGCTATCCAGCACGACGTCGTTCGATGGATGACGACCAATGCGCACTCGGTCGCCCGTGACCTCCACCACTTTGCGCTCGGTGTCAACGACGTTGTTGAACCAGATTTTCAGACCGGGAAGGGCCACGGCATTAGTACTCCGGAGGCGCGGGGATCACAAAGCGAATCATGTCGCCCGCCAGCAGGACGCGAGGGACATTCGCGATGCCCTCGAGCGAAACCGTTTGATAGACCGTGTTGTCACCCGAAAAAGCGGATTGCGGGTCGGTCGTCACCCGTTGCCGTGACGGAAGCACCTGTACGGCCGTGATGCGACGGTCGAGCCCGCCGATGGCCTGTCCTTCTTCCCGTGGACTGATCACCTCCAACAGCCGGCGAGTCTGCTCGTCAAAATCCGCGCTCACCTCGATCGTTACGTTGTTTCGACTGCTATCGGTGGCGTAGGCTTCGGTCTCATCGTTTGGCGCCTTGAACCGTGCTCCGACACTAATCAGTCGGAAAGGTCCAATCACATCCCATCGTGTATCTTCGTCGGGTGATTGGATATCGCGTTGAAAGAACATGTCACCGGCGGCGTACGGTCTGGTGGCGGAGGCGCCAAACAACAAGGCCCGATTGGCATACGGTATGAGTGATTTCTTCAGTCGGGCGAAATCCCCGGGAACTCCGACCGCCGTGAGATCGTCTTCGCTGATGGTCCGGCCTGGTTCCAGTGCCGTTCGAGCCGCGACAAATGTTCGGGGTTTTGCCTGAGAGGATACCCACATCCAATTCGCCCCAGCGGCCATCAGCCCGAGGATCCCGGCCAAAGCAAACTTGAGGAGGTCGCTCATTGATTGATTCCAATTGCTGGGAGTGTTTCACTCGCTGAAGTATCCCGGGACATCGAGAGCATCAGCGATGTAATTTGATTCATGTTCGCCGACCAAGCGTAGACGACCACGCTGTCTTTTGCACAGAGATAACTGAAGGTTTCTCGATTTCCCCATTCCGTGTGCTGCATCTGCCATCCGGCAGCGGCCCAGCTATCAAGCAACTGACGTTGGTCTACGTTCAGACGCACAAGCTCCATCAGCAGTCTGCCGTCGTTGGACCATCTTCCACATACTCGCTGTGCCTGTTGACCGATCGGCAAGAGATGTTCCGTTGGCGTGTGTCGGTCACCCGCGACGGAGAACTCCAGTAGCCTCCAGCTGTCCCCCGATTCCGGCTGGGCGAAAAGTAATGATGTAAGTTCTTGGCGTTCGTCGACCTGCAGGCAGGCCTTTAGTGTTGCAGCGTCAATGCAACAACAAGAAGGGTCTATTGATGATGCTTCCGTCTGTGTGTCCGCGATTGGCCGGAGAGCATTTTCGAGCAGACTCAGCCGCCCCTCGCATTCCTGAACCATGGTTTTGAAACCGCCTCTCGTGTCCGGAGAATGCGATTCCGAGACCGGTCGGACACGCTTCGAAAGCTCTTGGGCAGCTGTGACCTTCTGGAACCGTGCAGACAGTTCGTCGGGCGTCATCGTTGACGTAGCTACAGCGTAGTGAGTATCACCAAAACTCCAATAGCCTTCCGCGGGGATCAACGTGGTGCGCGGATCGGGGATCTGTGTCGGCGGGGGCGGGCTGTCGATCGCTGGTGACACCAACGTCGTGATCGAGTGTGCCGTTGCGCCTCCGATCCAGAACACGATCAGAATCGCCGCAACGCGAGCCGTAACGCGCGAAACTTTAAGGATTGTCCGGCCGGTGATGTGGATCATGCTGTAAACCTATCTCAGCGGGTCACGATCATGTCTTATTCAATGCGACGCGGCGAATGGTCCTCAGGAGGCAACGCGAAAGCCGAAGATTCTCGAATCCCGTTGGTCGTCCTGATTCATTCACTGCGCCGCCGTCCGCAGGGATTCGCGATCTGCCTGCAGTCGTTTGATCTTGTTGCGATTCACGGCAATACGAAAGTCGATCGATTCCTCTTCCTCGGCATCCTTTGCTTCGCCTTTGCGCCTGGTCAGGTCGCGAATGCTGCGCTCGACTGCCAGAATCTCATCACTTATGGATCGGATCTCGGCGTCCAAGGCGGCTTTTTCCTGCTCGACCTTGTTCGTCGACTCTCGTTTGAAAATCTCGGCAGCGTTCGTCAGGTTCGTCAACGGGTCTTCGAGGAATTCAGCGATCGTGTTCTGGATTGCCTGATACATGGCGGTTTCAGCCGAACCTTGCAGCTGCTGCAACTCATTTCGAGCATCGCTGTACGCGACCTGCAGCCCACCTGTCTTTGCATTGGCTGCGGCAACCAGGTAATGTTCCCAGCTGGGGGGAGCGTTCATCTCCAAGTTCGTGTAGTCCCAGGTCCCGACGGCGACGTCGTGTGACGACGCAGGCGGGGTAAGGTCGTCGACCAAGGGGCTGATCTGCACCTGCTTGTTTGCCTCTTCGGTCGCGAAGTCATCACTCAGAAAATCAAGGACGGTTCCTTGTTCCCCGTCAAATCGTCGTTTCCATGCTTGATGGCGTGCCTCGACCGTGACTTCCGATTGACCAACGACAGAGAAGCCCAGCCAGACCATCGCCACGATAATCGCCAGCAAGATGGGCATGCACATCACGAGCTCCAGTGTGGCGACACCCGGTCGACTGGTGAAAGACGTCGCTCGCACTCGATGGTTTCGCGCAGTTCCGCGTCGAGTGAGGGTCGCGCGGCAAGTGGTTGTGGGGAGCCAACGGGCATCTGGCGATTGTCGCCTTTGCGATGCAGGCCGCTGGCTCCGGGCAACGCCGTGGGCTTCTGCCGTCGCCCAACGCGGCGGCAACCGGGATCCAGAATCTCTTCCACCGCGCATCAGTGCCTTCCCAACTGCTCAAAGTACTCGATCGCATGACTTACATTGTTCGCCATATCGCCAGAAAGGTCTTCGTCGGAGTTCTCCAGTCGCGTCGGCGTGACCGGCATCAGTTTCGCTTGCCAATTGAGTTTGACTTTCACGGCTCCCGCACTGCTGCTGAAGACCTCCCACGGCCACTTCTGGTTGGAAGTGGTTGGCGGAGCGGCCCACTCCGGTATCTCGACGGCTGGGTCCCAGTTAAGCGTGTCCCACCCCAGCTTTTGCTGCACACCGTCCGTGCGTATCGCTTGCTGATCGTTCGCGTTGTAGAAGATTGCCTGGGCGTAGCTTGTGATTCCGGTCGTGCTCGATACGGGATAGAGAATCTTGGAGAAAAGTGGCGTGAATTCACGATGAGCGAATCCAATGAGCGTAAAGTATTCCTCCGCCATCGCCCGGCCGGCCCGTGTCGTTCGTGTCCAGGGCTCGCTTCCCTTCTGTGGCCGCACTCCCTTGAACGAATCGCGAAGTACGAACATTCGCAGTGGCTTCTGCGCATCTGCTTTTCGCCACACCCCGGTGCTACCCGATTTCTCCATTCGGTATCCGCTGCGAAACTGCCACGCCTTCACCATCGTGTAACGGTTACTCCATTTCGTAAAATGATCGGCAGCCTTGGATTTGGGCAAAAGGTTTTCGAATACCGATCGAATTGGTGCACGGAATGCGTCCGTGTACGGATAGGTCGCGCGGACCCACTGTGTGGATCGTTCTTGCTGCTGATCCATTCGCGTGGGGATGCGGTCGACGCTGGGATTTTCCGGCTGAGGGATAGGCTGGTTCAGTTGTTGTTCTCGTTCCGCGACGCGGCGCTGAAGCTCTGATTGATTCTGCTGCAGTGTCTCGAGTTCATCCTGCAGTTTGCTCCGCGACTCCTGAATCGCCACGTTTTTCTGCCTCGAGCTCCCGTCGCTCTTCGGGATCGAGTTCCCCTTCTTGCAGGCGATTGTCGATCAGTTCTTCAAACTCGTCGAGTTGATCCAGATCATCGGACACCTGCTTCACACGACGGTCCATCTTTCGCTGGCTTTCTCCCAAGTTGTTGCGCAGTTCCGCCAGATTCAGACCCGGCAACGAGACCGGTGTTGCCTGGTCATCGCCCCAGCCATCCACCTTGTCCGTCGTTGGGGAAAGGTTGGGCACCGGTTCGGGAATGACCGGTAAACGGATCTGTTCAGCCGACGGAAAGATGGCCGTTTGGACGTCGTGGCGATCTTGCGTCTCGATCAGCATTCGCTCGATTGCAGTGTTCAGAATTCCCTCGTCAAACTCCTCGCTGTCTGCGTCATAGGAAGCTACGAAATCTGCGTGGGCGGAAAGTGTTGGAATGAGCTGTGCTTCGATCACGTTCACTTTCAGTTGAGTGAAGGCCTTGGCCACCGTCTCCAAGACCTCAAGAATCACCCATTCCTTTCCGATCAGAACGATCTGCGACGAGGAGTAGATGTGGACGCCGTAGGCAAGTGCTGCAGTCGCATATCCCCACGGTGGCGGTACGAAGAACCCGGCGTTGGCAAAGCTTTTCGCTGGCAGCAGAACGGCCAGTTCACGCTTGAGCGTCATTTGGGAGTCGTAGATCGAGGCGAACGCTGCTAATGGATCGCTTGTATTCGGTGTCGTGCGGTCGGTCACGAAATCCACGATGCGCTTGTCAAGGCGGATGATCGGTGGTGGCGTGTAGCCAAACGGTGACGGAACCGGACTGCCGATCGGCGCTGTCTCTCGCACGGAGTTGATGATTCCGTCGAGTGTGCGATTCTCGGACGTGTTCTGCTGAATTCGCAGATCCAGGCCGGGTCCGCCGAGAGCTTCGTGGACCGCACACAACGCCGTGGCCTCACCCAGCAAGTGATTCGTTGCCGTTAAGGCGTTCATCCCGCGTGCCATCCAGAGGGCAGAGTTAAAGGCAGCGGAATCCGCGGCATTCTGGGTTTCCAGTTTCTGATGGACGGTGTGCCCAGCATTTCCGATAAGGCCGATCAATGCGACGAGAGCGAGCATCATGAGGCAGGCGACCAGCGTGATCTTGCCGTCCTCCTCGCGGTGTGTCTCGCCCAGATGGTGGACAACCGACAGAGTGTATCGCTTGAGCCTGCTAATCAAGGACACCATAACCGATCCCCAGTCGTTGTGTCGCGTTTTGTGGGCCGTCGTTCTGCAACGTGGCGCTGCTGGTCAGCGGCAGATAGTACTGTCCGTCGCCTCGCTCTTCACCAAACATGCGACCGATGCCCGGCACGCGAAACGAAAAGTCGTAGGTCACAGTAACGGTGATGTCGGAATCCCACGTTGCCGGAGGGCCGCTGGCCGTGACTGCCAAGTGCGAAAGCGCATTCTTGTACTTGTTGCGTATGTATACGTCCGAGGCTGGGCGGTCGGCGAACTGGTTGTATGATCGGATGTAGCGGGAAATCGCCGCGTCGCCCTCCGACTCGCCGCTGTTGGACTTCGCAGCGCTCGCAAACGGGACGAACGACGCCACGGCCGCCTGCTCCATCCGTTGCTGTGCTCGATCCCAACTGGTAGAAGCTGCCCACACGGAGGCAACTCGCGCTCCCGAATACGCCGCGTATACGGTGCCAAGTTTCGCCGTTATCATGCATGCCGTCTCGATGATCAGGCACATGAAGAGCATCAGAACCGGGAAGGCCATTACATACGAGAGCGTATATGCGCCACCATCTTCGTCGAACGCAACTCGGCTGGCAGAACGGCGAAAGTCGCGCGATAACGATGGCGCCCCAGGATCGAGTTACTTTCAGCCGGTTGTTCATCGTGACGTGCAACGGAACCGATTAGAGGAATGGCAGCAGCAACAGGCCACAAAGGGCGTTGAATACGTAGCGACAGATCGAAAAGCCGAAAAATAGCATGGCGCCAGCGAGCGGGACTGCCACAGCAGTCGCCATGACCAATTCAAGACTTGCCGATCCGTTTCGTGGTCTTTGCATTCGGTAGTTCATTTCGTGACGAGGGAAACATCCAACACAACCAACAGGGTTCCAATTGCAAAGAAACCCGCCAACGGAATCGGCTTGTTCAACAACATCTTGTCGGTTCCTGTCGGGCGCTGGATCCACGACGGGAGCAGCATCGAGCCCAGGAGTCTGCCCATCGCGACCGTTAGTGCCAGCGGTCCGCGATGCCAAATACTCCACACGAGGATCGCCACACCCGCCAGAATATAGCTGTAGGCGATGACCAGGATTCCGTGTTCGATCCCAATCAGTGCGCCAATGGCGGTAGCTAACTTCACATCGCCGGCTCCCCCACGGGCGAGCGAATAGGCAAACCACATCGTCACGAAACAACCGGTTCCGCCGCAAATACTCTGTTTGAGTCCGATTGCCCCCAAGCGTGTTGCGGAGAGTCGGATCCACGAACTGTGCACCGTAGTTGAGCCCGATCGCCCACAGGGTGGCACTGTACGTCACCCAGTTGTAGATCTTTCGATGTGTCAGGTCGGTGAGACAGCAAACGGTGATTAGGCAGATCAGAATCGATCCGCTCACCGTTCCAAGTTCTCCCAACGCGACGCCAAACAGCACACACCATATCGGCGCCAGGACCATCGGGAAGACAAGGGCGATCAGCCAGAGCGTACTGCGGCGTGGCACGGGAAGCGTGAGAGCCGGCGCTGTCGTTAATAAGGTCATGAAGGCTCCAATTCGACTGAGGAGAATCCGGCGAGAGCGCATCTCAAAAGCTCCCTCTCCTTTTGGGAGAGGGCCGGGGTGAGGGCGATTTTTCCGATGGATTCAACCCTCACCCAGCGTCTCCCCTCGAGGGGAGAGAGTTGTTGAAATGCCCTCTACTCGATTCCCTCACCTCTGAGTTCGTTCCACTTCTCTTTCATCCAGCTGAAGACCTCTCGACCAATCGTCATGAATCCAATCAACACGATGGCGGCGATTGCCACGACCATGACCACCTGGATTGCCTCGATCCCTTCTTCGTCTTTGTGAAATCTTGCGATTCGCCGCGTCAGTTGCCTTACCATGAACTTGCCCTTGTACGTGAAAACGATGAAAACGCGTTGGCCGGGCACCGGGTGCCCCGCGTGGACTATTCGTCGTCGGTCGCCTCGAGACGCCACAGATCCCGCGTCAACGACACCTCTTCGGTGTATCCAAGTTGTTCGGGAAGGTCGGCGAACGTTGGTTTCTGCCGGTTGCCTGCAAGTTCACCTCGGATTCGTCCATCTGGATCCCGACCACTTGTTCGGAAACGATAGAGATCCTGGAACACATACTCGTTGTTCGAATCCAACCCCATGCATTCACTGATGGCTTGGATCCGTCGGGAGCCGTCGCGGTGTCGCTGGATCTGCACGACGAGTTGGATTGCAGAAGCAACTTGAACACGTGCTACGTGAACGGGTATCGAGACGTCACTCATCAGACTGAGCGTTTCGAGGCGAATGGCAGCATCTCGGTCCGTGGTTGCGTGAACCGTCGTCAACGCACCCGAATGGCCCGAGATCATCGATTGAATCAGGTCGAGCGCTTCACCGCGTCTCACTTCGCCCACCACGATTCGATCGGGTCGCATTCGCAGTGAGTCGACAAACAGATCGCGGATCGTAACCTGTCCGCTGCCGTCTGGGCGGGGAGGCTGCGCCTCCAGGTAGACCGTGTGCGGTTGCCTGAGCTGCAATTCGGAGCTGTCTTCGATGACAACGATTCGCTCCGTGGGTGGAATTTCGGCAGAGAGCGCATTCAACAACGATGTCTTTCCCGACCCGGTCCCGCCGGCGACGACGATGTTGCGGTGCATTTTTACGCACAGGCTGAGGAATTCGCCACATTCCTCCGTGAGCGTTCCCCACTCAACCAGCTGATGGAGATCTCCCGTCGCCTGGCTGAATTTGCGAATGGAAATGCAGATTCCGTTTCGAGCGCAGGGCGGCACGACGACGTGGACACGCGACCCGTCGGGCAATCGGGCGTCCATGCTGTGGTGATTGACGCCAATGCTGCGACCAACGTATTCCGCGATATTCCGCGCTGCCGCTAAGAGCGTCGCCTGATTCGGAAAGGTCACGTCGGATCGCTGGAGTTTGCCCTGACGCTCGAAATACACCGTCTCGTGTCCATTGATCAGGATTTCGGACACGGTTTCGTCATCCAGCAGCGGGAGAACCGGCCCAAGGAAATGCCGAGTGGTTTCGGAGTAGATTTCCTTGGTTTCCACGGTAGCGTTCCCATCGAAAAGGGGATCGACGACTGCTGTTCTGCCACTCATACGGCGGACATCCGATCCTGTTACAGAATCTCTTCGCAAAACGTGACGGATTCTCTGTAACAGCGGCTTGAGCTGGCTCGGGACGAGGGACCTGCGGCCGACCGCCGACCGCATTTCCAAAGGGGAGGAGAGGCTCCTGTCGAGTCGCGCGCGCGAATATCCCGCGAATATAAGGCTCAGCAGGAGCCTCGTGCTCTCGAAAACCAGCTTGGAAACCGGTTCTGGCTCACGAAAGAGGAGTAAATGACATGACCGAGAATCCGTCCTACGAACTCCTGGACGAGCTGGGTCGGGGCGAGAACACGGTCGTGTACCGCGGCTACGATCTGAATCTCGAGCGGGATGTGGCGATCAAGCAGCTGGACGAAAAGAGTCGAAAGGATACCCGACGGGCTGAACAGTTCCTGCAAGAGGCGAGTTTTCTCGCTCAGTTTGAGCACGAGAACGTTCTGCGGATTTACAGCGTCGACAAGGATCGAGGCTGGATCGTAATGGAATTGCTGAAAGGGACTTTGGCCAGTCAGATCGTGGATGCTCCGATGGACTCCGACACGGTGCGGAGCATTCTGCGGCAGATCCTGGGCGCGCTTGACTTCCTGCATCAGAAAGGCAAGGTTCATGGCGCTGTCCGGCCCAGCAATATCTTGATCAATGACCTCGGTACGGTGAAGCTCAGTGATTTTGAAGTTGCCAACCTCGAAGGAGAGCTGCGAGCGCCAACAGGCAGCAAGAAGTACCTCGCTCCGGAGTTGATTCGCACAGACTTTGGCGCATTTGGCCCGACCGTCGATCTTTACTGTCTGGGCTTCACCGCACTTGAGCTCTTGACAGGCCCCCGCTTCGACGAGCTGTTCCCCGGCACTGCCTCCGGATCGATCGACGCCGATGTGGCGTGGCTCCGCTGGCACAGCTCGTCTGAAGAACTCGCTGGGGTCAAGACGCTTTGTCCCCAAGTGCCCCATGATTTGGCCGAGGTCATCGACCGCTTGCTTGCCAAGAAGGTCGCGGACCGGCCCCAGAGCGCCAAGGCGGTCTTGGATTCGCTCACCGATCAAAAATTTGTCCCCGTCGTGTGGAAGGCATCGCCGGATGAACAGAACGAGACTCCCAAGCTGTCATCGACTGCCCCGCCGGTGACAGAGAGGGGAACCTCCCGCGGTCGAGCGTTATCGTCTGATCCCGTTGCAGCACCCAAGGCAGGGCGGTCACGGTCGGTCGACACGGTTGCCGTTCCCACGTCGACAAGGGATCGGATCAACGGGATTCTTGGAAAACCGTACGTACTTTGGCCGCTCTGCGCGTTGCTGTTGATCGGCGCATGGATGGTTGGAACAGCCCTCCAACGTGATCAGGAAACTCCCCCTGTCGCCATCGATAAGGGCGAAGCGGTCCGACCTTCCCAGGTGAACGTTCGCCTGGATATCCAGCCCACACACGATGGAACGACAATCTCGATCGACGGAGAGGAACGTCAGCCGAATGCGGAGGGCCTCTACGCGCTGGCACCTGGCCGTTACCGCCTGGAAGTTGCCAAGGATGGATTTCAGCCCTACACGGAGCTGTTGACCGTCGATGCAGATCACCGCGATTTTTCTATCTCACTTCGTCCGATCGAGAGCATTTCACGTGTCGATCGTGAGGCCGAGGTGGATCCCACGATCGACGAACCGCTGGAGATCGCCGATCCGCCGCTGGTGGACGTGACCGTCTCCGTTTCGCCGGTCGAAGCCTTGCTGTAGGTTCACAATGAGCTTCGCGGCCCGATTCAGAGGTCCCCCAGTGCAGACAATACGCAAACCGATTTCCAGTTGCGATTGGACCGGGGAGCCCCCATTTCGTTAAGCGCCAGCAAAGAGGGATTCGAATCGAGCTCCGTTTCGCTCGATTCGGAAGAGCTCGCAAGGAAGGACTATGCCATTTCGATCTCGCTGAAGCCCATCGCCGAGGCGAAGGAGGAAATTGCGGAGGGAGACGAGAGCGGGGAAGAGCCGGCCGTCGCCGACCAATGGGAAGATCTGGCCGACATCGACTCCCTGCTAACGTTGAATGATTCGCTCGAGGGTGACGAGTTGGCGCTCGGTCACGTCGAGAAGATTGAAGAACTGGCGGGGCAATTCACCGGTGAAGCGGAACTGGTGATTGACACCGGCGGATTCATCGAGGAGGTAACTGACGTTTCCTTCAGCCCGGACGGCGCCCTGGTTGCGGCAGCTGGCGGGAAAGTGGTCCGGGTGTGGAATGTTGGCACCGGAGATCTTGTGGCGACGCTGCGAGGGGAGCGTTCGAGAACGTCGTACGGCAACTGTTATGCGGTTGAGTTTTCACCGGATGGCAAGCGGTTGCTCGTCGGCGTGAATGACTACAGCAGCCATGGATCGATACGTGAGTATTCGACCGATAATCTTACGGAAATCCAACGCCTAGTACCCGGGCACACGGCGCCGTGTCGTAAGATCTGTTTCTCGGGGACCGGCGAGCGGCGGATTTCGGCCGACGCGGATGGTAACCTGCGAATCGCCCACAGCGAAACGGATACCCTGATTGGCACGATCGAGGCGGCCGATCCAAGCAAGCCGATCTTTGACGTAATCGCGTATCCGGACGCGAATGAAAACTTCATTGTGACCCTTGACTTTGAGGGCCCCAAGGTCTTCTCGCCAGATGGTCGCGTGCTCGGACCGGAGGATGAGATTCCCGATCGCATCCGCGGGTGGCTGATCGACGTGTTTTCCGGGAAGGTGGAGTATCCGTTCGGTTCGACGAAAGATCCACGGGTGTTGGATTTCGCGTTGGATCGCGGAATCTGGGCAGCGGCGGGAGTCGGCAGGGAATCGGGGCGAAATCGATTCTGGGCTGCCATCTATGCGGCACGAGACGCCGAAAACAACGGAACTCCTTCGTCCCCGCGACAGGTCTATGCCGGTCACCAATGGAGCATCACTTGCATCGCCATCGGTCCTGACAGTGAGCTTGCCGCCAGCGGCGATCGATTCGGTGAGGTACACATCTGGAACCGCAACACGGGCAAGCGTGTCAGGCGACTGAAAGGGCAGGGCAGGCCGATTTACGAGGTTGCGTTCGACCAGACCTCAAACCGAATCGCCTTTGGTAAGACGCCATATCAGCCCGATGTGTGGAAACGAAATCATTACGGTCCAGCCGATCGAGTACTTGATCTTCGTCAGCGAGCGATCTTGCCCGCGATCGCTGCAGAGGACCTCCACCTCAATCAAGAACGGCCCAGGATCGAAACTACCGCGGTCGACGTCACGAAGGCGACAGGAGATGCCAGTTTCTATGTGAACCTGAAGCAGGCGGGGCAGGTGATCTCTCGATACCGTGTCAGCAGCGGCCGGAACCCGACCGTGTTTACGTTACTCGACGAGGCGAAATTAGGGGTCACGCAACCGGTCATTTTCGGGGATAACGAAGGCCTGCTGGCACTCTGGGATTCTTCGAGAGATGAGCTGCGGCGCGCATTTATCGGCCACGATTCGCTGGTGTCGGGCGTCAGTGTCTCGGGCAACGGCAAGTTGATGGTCAGCGCTTCCACCGATCGCACGATCCGGATCTGGAGCCTCGAACACCATCAGCCCACCGGCACATTCGATTTCAAGTTCGAGAACACGTCGGTGATCGACGTGAAAGCAGGGACCTCCGCGGCTCGAGCCGGTGTACAGGTGGGCGACGAGATTGTATCGCTCGATGGTCTGTCAGTCACGGATGTCCACAATCGGATGTTGGAAGCATACGTTCGACTACCGCCCTGGCCAGACCGTTCCCGTGAAAATGAAACGCAACGAGCAAGAATACACTTTCGAAATGACCATGGCCGATGGTTACGATTTTGTTGATCCCGTCTTGAATGTGTTTGTCGGTGACGACGACGAATGGATCATCTGGTCACCTCAGGGATACTATGACGCCTCGCCGGGAGCCGATCGATTGATCGGCTGGCACGTGAATCGCGGACCAACGAAAAGTGCGAAATATTTCGAGGCGCAGCAGTTCCGTGAGCAACTCTATCGGCCGGATATCATCGACCGTATTCTCGACGGAGACGATGTCGAGGATGCAGTCCGAATCGCCAACGAATCGCGAACGCGCGATACGAATGCGGTTGACTTCCGAATGACGCGGGAAATCGCCGAGCACCATCCACCAGAAATCGAGATTACGAATCCTCGAGGCAGCTTTGAGACGGCGAGCGATCGTGTGGCGTTCACTGCACACGTGGAATCGCCTAACGGGTTCCCGGTCAAGGAAGTCACGCTGCTGCACAATGGAAATGTACGCGCGAGTCTTTCGTCCGACCACCGAAAACGGCGCCCGGCTTGAGATCTCGCATGATCTGAAGCTGTTGCCAGGCACAAATCGGTTGGAACTGATCGCGGCCAACGGAAAGGCCTCTTCATCGGCAGTTGGCGTTGACGTCCAGTACACCGTGGCAAAACCACTGGCGACTGCGAATGCTCACGTGCTGGTGATCGGTGTATCATCCTACGAGCAGCCGAGCGACGGACTGAAGAACCTGCCGCTGGCCGCTCTTGATGCGGGCGCGTTCGTCGAAGCCGCTCGTGCGCAGCAGAACGGGAAGCTCTACCGGGAGGTGAAGATCCGAGCATTGATCGGGTCCGAAGCAACACGCACGAACATCCTGGACGGCTTTCAGTGGCTCGTCGACAGCGTGCAGCCAGGCGACTCGGCGATGATCTTCTTTTCCGGCCACGCGTTCATCGATTCACAAGACAACTTCTACTTGGCATCGCATGAAGTCGATCTCCAACGGCTTCGCGCAACGGCGGTCGCATGGCGGCAGTTTACCAGCATGCTGCACGAGGATCTTCCGCGGTGCAAACGAGTTTTGTTTCTCGACGCACTCCCGACCGAAGATGGCATCAAGCCCGGAATGCGAAACCCGCTATTGGATTTGGCGGTGCCGGAGCTCGGCACGACCTTCTTCGCATCCAACACGCTGCAGCAGCGAAGTGCTCAAGCGGCCCAAGCGGAACATGGGACCTTCGTCCAGGCGATCATCGATACTTTAAAGGATGCAGACGCAGACCAAATGCCGACTCCGCCGGACCAGATGTTGAACTCGCTGGAACTGGCGAAGAGTATTAAAACCCGAGTGCTGAAGGCATCGGCCGGACGACAAGTGCCAATATCGTATGCAACGAGCAGCCTCCGTCGTGGGAATGTGCTGCAGCTTCTGCAAACCGATGGACGAGGTACCTGACCGGTTTGGATACCGTAATGAAACGACATTCACTGCACTGTTCTGGTTTCTGCCAGAGAACGTTGAGCGAGACGGTGACAGTGATTCGCATGACTTCACGAATGGGACACCGCCTGGAGATTCCAATGCTGACCAAACCTCTGATCGCCGTCTGCCTTCTCGTTGCTACGATCGCGGTGACGAACCAGAATACCGCGCACGCCCAACTGAGGGGCATCCTGGAAGATATCGGTAGGGAGTATGGCGTTCCGATACCCAAGAGCAATCCACGGCGGAACGATCCGGAACCACCGGATGATGATAACGAGTATCGGTCAAAGTCAATTCCGAGCGAATCTGGCAAAGAGAGTGGTGGCGGAAATTTCCGACGCGACCCCGGTTGGGGACAGCCTCGTCCAGGCCGCCGTACATCGCCTCCACCGCGTCGGTCACAACCTAGCCCGCAACCGGAGTGGAGAGAGACGTATCAACCCCCGATTCAATCGACCGTGCAGCCGGTGGCCCCGGCGACGAAGATCACAATCAGTTGCCCCAAAACGGAAAGTGAAACGTGTTCATATGAGTTGATTGCAGGGGAGCGGTCGTACTCGTACACCTTGAAGCCGGGATACCGGCAAACGATGACGACGCGTACGGCGTGGCGCATTCGCTACCAGAGTGGGGCGGGCATCAAGATCTATCGTCTTCGCGGCGATAGTGATTACTTCTTTCGGACAAATGAGCAGGGCCACTGGCAAATCTATCGGAAACGCGCGCAAACAGAGGACGAGAAACCTCCGATGCCGCAGCCATATTAGACAAGATCCCGGCGCGGCTTGCCTGTGATCTCTCCCCGATTTCGACCGGCCGAGTGCGGGGTCGGAGACCCTCGCACAGCGAACCAGTGGAGTGGGACAGGCTTCGCCAGTGGGACAAGCTTTGCCAGTGGGACAGGCTTTGCCAGTGGGACAGGCTTTGCCAGTGGGACAGGCTTCCAGCCTGTCCAGTAAGCTGGGCTTCCAGCCCGGCTTCTGTCCAGCTCCCAGCGCTCGGCGAGGTCTCCGGCCTCGCCACAACCGCTGGCCAACAGCTCCCCGCATTCCGATCAGAACTGGAGTCCGCCGAGTGCGTCTTCGGAGTCCCTCACCCAGCGCGTTGGCCTGGGAAGGCCAACGAACGGGACGGACTGGAAGTCCATCCCACGCGAGCGCCTCGCACAGCGAGTTCCTTTGCCTCCGCTTTCGTAAGCGTCCGCGTTGCTCCCGTCATCCCCAAGTCGAAGAAGACCATTCCCCCCGTCACTCCGAGAACCTGGGCCCGGTGTGCCTGGCCCACTCACGGTATTCTGCCCGGCGATTGTCGCCCCTTGCGATCGAGCTCTAGCAGGCTGCTTGCTTCGGCGATGGCGTCCAGGGCGGCGGCGTGTCGGCCGCGAATTCGCTCGACGATGGCCTTTCCGATCAGGGCGTGGGCCAGTTGTTGCGTTGGCGGATGTTCCTGCTCGCGGCAACGCTTCAGGATCTGATCGATGACTCGTTCTGCAGCGTCGAGTTCGGTTTCCGTCAGGTCACTGTCCAGTACGACAAATCCATAGACGAGCTTCTTTCCGGGCGTTTCGCGGCGTCGTCTCGTCGGACAATTCGTCCCCCATCGGACCGGAGTCGGGAAAGAACGAGGCCGCTGCTCCCCCGGGAAAGATGCCAGCGAGAAAATCCGAGAGACGTGGGGATGAGGTAGCGTGTGGAGGATTGTCTTTGGTAGTCAACTTCCGCGGGGGGACCGGCGTGATACACTCCCAGCTGTCGATTGACATTTGCGTCGGAGATCTGTTCAACGTGTCGCGTTCCTTCGCGAATCGGCAGGGCAGCGAGCTGTGCTCGTTTCGCTGCGGCGAGGGCCCCGGCCGCGTTTCGCTCCGCTCGCCGCCATTGTGTCGTTACTCCGATGAACCCGCCGACAAGCGACACGAAGCAGCAGGGCGGATAGCACAGCGACGACCGGATTCCGGCGGCATGATCGCCATGCCCGATCCAGAGAGGAGGTTGGCCGCGCGAGAATCGGTTTTCCATTCAGGAAACGGTCCAACTCATCGGCCAGATCGGATGCGGTGTGATAACGATTGGCGCGATCTTTTTCCATGCATTTCAGGCAGATTGTCTCCAGGTCGGTGGGAATGTGACTCACGAACTTGCGTGGGCTGGATGGATCGTCGTGAACGACCTGATGCAGCACCATTCGACTGCTGCCGCGGAAAGGTAACTCGCCCGTTAGCATCTCGTACAAGATGACTCCCAGACTGTAGATATCGCTGCGAGCGTCAATCTGTTGAACAGCCCCTCGCGCCTGTTCCGGACTCATATAGGCCGGAGTTCCCAGCAATTGTCCCTCGAGCGTCACCGTGACTTCGCCGTCTTCGCGACGTGCAAGGCCAAAATCCATGAGTCGTGCACGACCACAGCTACGTTGAATTTGGCTGCGTCGAATCTGGCTGGTCAACGCGTCGGACTGTGAGCCTCTGAGCGTTGAGGGATCGTCGCGAGCCGTACCGCCTAACCGCTCAAGCATGATGTTCGCAGGCTTGAGATCTCGGTGAATGATTCCGCGGCTGTGGGCATGTTGAAGTGCCTCCGCCACGCTGACGATGATCTCTGCGGACTCCTCGAACCGAAGTCGCCGACTGCGCAGCAATTCACTCAGCGAAACTCCCGCGACATACTCCGTAATGATGTAGGGCAGATCATCGGTGCGACCAACCTCATAAACAGGAACAACTCCGGGGTGGTTGAGCTGGGCAACACTTCGAGCTTCGCGGACAAAGCGATCTTCATCTTCGCGTGATGAAAACTGGCCGCTCCGAGGGATCTTGGCTGCGACGGTACGATGCAACTCCGTATCGTGTGCTCGATAAACGGTACCGAACGCACCCCGTCCGACGACTTCCAGCAACTGGAACTTGCCGAGTTTCGGGAGCTTCGTGGGAAACCAACTTGTCTCGATCTGACTGTCGAGTTCGAAGGAACTGCCGCAGACGGAGCAAATCGCCCTGTTCTCATCCGCCGCCACGACAACCACGATCGGGTTGCGGCAATGGGGGCAGTTCATCCGCAGTCGTCTGCGACGTAATTCGGTTGCTCCCAGGTATCCGGGCAATTCCTCGCGAAACGTCGGGAACCGTTCCACGAACTCCGGAACGGACGTAGGATCATCAACGCAGGACCGAAACTCAGCGGCAATCAACTCCAAGGTGGCCCGATTGTCTTCCTCCAGTGCCGGAAAGCGTTCCAGATACGTTTCGACGCGGACCGGTTCCCCTGCGTCGAGGCGATACTCCATGTCGATCAACACGAGTTCCTTCAGCAGTCGGTTGCGCTGCTTCTTGTCGTTTCCGAGATAATCACCGATGTCGGGCGGTGTGCCCGAGGACCAGGCAGCCTCGAATCGGTAGAGGATTGCTCCGAGCGATGTTGCACGATCCGAAGCGGTGACGTCGGCGTTCGTACTCATGGTCAGTAGTGCAGATCACATTTGCGAAGAGACGGTGGTACGGTTTCCAGGCTGGCGGTGTCGCTGCATCGAGGGCAACGTATTCACTGCCTTTCGTGCCTTTCTGCAACAGCAAGAACAGGGGTCAAACGCTGCCGTCCTCCCGGTCTCTGCGTTTTACGAGGGCCGGACGACAATAGTCGTGCAGATCGAGCGCGATCAGCTCATCCTCCAGCCGATCTCGAGACAGGTCAGCCAGAGAATCCTCGACCTTCACCAACAAAGACTCGGCAAACAGTTCGCGCGCCCGATGAAGCAGCACTCGTGCGTTCCCCGCTCGGATCGGCCGATTGAGCTTCTGAGAGAGTCGTTCCGCGAGTTCGGCAGACGCTGAGCTCAGTGTGGTCCGCTCGGAGACGAAGAACCGTATGGTAGGGCTTTCCGGTATCCGCCTCCTGTTGTGCTAGAGCGGTCCACGCCTTCGCCAATAATTCGCTGCGCCAACTCGCGTCAAATTCATCGTTCATCCGCTCCCAAGCGGGCGATTCTTCTTCGGCAGCGAATTCACGGGGGATCACCTGCCGTCCATTGCATTTTTCCCGGCGTTGGTAGTCGACGACCAGTCGATAGAGCGACGTCTTCAAGTAGTTGCGAAAACGGCCTCGGTCCGGGTCGGCACCTCGAAAATCGCCACGCACGAACCGCATCGCAAACTCTTGGAAAACGTCGTCTGCCGCGTCCTCTCTTCGGAGGGCTCCGAGCAGATACCGACGGACGGCACCACCGTACTGATTCAGGAGTTGCTGCAAAGCGGCATTTGCAGATCTCTCGCTCGTATCATGCGCTCGACGCACGACCGACCAGATTGTCTCGATACGGCTGAGCCGGGATTCTTCAGCTTCCATGGTCGACAATCCAGGTGTTTCTGTAAGCCGTAAGATCGAGACCACGCCACCGCAGCGGGCATGCGTGCCCCGGCCACGTTTCGGTCGGATGCCCGCGCCCGCAAACGAAAAGGTATGGGGAATCAACCGCGGGGTCCTGTCGGGCGACGACAAGGATTCTTGCGCCGCTTGACGAAAGCGCGAAACGTGGCCTGCGGCACGATAGGCCCCGGCCTGTAATCTGCACAGTCCTGATGGCAAAAAAACGGCGAGGACGAAAAAGGGGACGCAGCTCATTAATGGGCTTCCGAGTAGAGGGGGTATCAGCCGGTTTTGCTCGTTCTCGGTTCAGGTGCTTGATTGGGCGCTGTTTAAGCGCGTTGACGCAGCTCTGTTTCATGCTCTGAACAATCAGTGAACACGCGTCGCCAGATTGCGATTTCCTGCTTGCAATCCATCCCGTAGCGGCCATAATCCGGAAGCGGGTGACAAGCACCCGAACGATCGAATCACAATCACAAACGAGGATACAGTCAACTTCCGAACGTGTCAGGTTTCTATCTGTTTCGATCCATCGCGCCGACTGATGATAGATGATATTTGAACGCTTCCTTCCACGATCTTTCGAGCGCGAGATCCTGTCTGTGGCCGACTGCAAGATGTCAACATGAGGTTTGAGATGAATTGGGTCCGATGTATTACTCTGTCTGCCGTGATGGCATACCTGCTTTGTTCGGCCGTCAACGCAGATCTAATTGGTCACTGGAAATTTGATGAAGGTTCGGGCGACACCACTGCTGATTCGAGTCCCAGTGGAACGACCGGCGTCATCACCAACGCTTCCAGCGGTGGCCCCGGTGGCGGCTCGGTGTGGGTCAGCGATCCCGAGCGTGGATCGGTGATTGGTTTTTCGGGTACCGATCAGAGCGCTTACGTGAGAGCTGGTAACATTCCACAGATGACGTTGGAGCAAGAGTTCAGCTGGGCATTCTGGGCTAAGCAACCAGCTTCGAATGATCAGCCCAACAATATCATCCTGGGGAATCGATACGACGAGAACGGCGTCGACTTTTCACCGCGACAGTTCATTAAATTCACTCCGACCCAGTTCGAGTGGCATATGAATGGCAACGGCGATGACAACATGGACTTTGACGACCTCAGTACCATCGCGGATGAGTGGCACCATCACACCGTCGTCAAGTCGGGCGCCGATTTAACGTACTATCGTGACGGCGTTGCGGCGAACACGAAAACGATCACACAAGCTCTTGATGTCGCTCTGCCTTTGTACTTTGGTGGGCAGACAGCTGACGGAGAAAACTGGGAAGGACTGCTGGACGACGCCCGCATCTACAATCGTGCTCTGAGCGCTGCCGAGGTGGCCGCACTTGTTCCCGAACCATCGTCCCTCTTGCTCTTGTTGCTGGGTTCACTGGCATTGATCAGAAAACGTCGATAGTCAACGACTCTGGGATTCGTGTACTCGGGAAAGGCCGAACCGCAATATTGGTTCGGCCTTCTTCTTTGCCAAGTAGGAACATGGCCGCTGCCCTCCGACAAGCGTTCGAACTCTGCCTCGCTTCTGGGAAATCTGGGCGATCATTGATCTTCCCAGTCTGCCAAAAAGGAGGCAGAGTCAATAGCGTCTGTTCTTCTTTCCTGATGGGGGATTACGCTTCCACGCCAGCGAGACAAAACACGGGGAGCCAGAATTTTATGGTGGGGTCGTCTTGCAGAAAGGTGGGATCGAGGCAGGCGTGCGGGCAGCAAGCTGTAGACAACGATCCCCATCATGATCTTCGGGATTGACAGGCAGCAACCTGTCTTGCCGCAAAAACGGTTTGTGATCTATCTGGTGGCGAAATGCGGATCGATAAACCACGCATTGAACTCTGCTATTTGCCACCGAGGGATAGCCCCCTGCGAGCCAACCACAGAAGACGCTAGGCCTCCCGTGTTTAGCCACAAGAATCGAGCGAGTGCCTATTCGGATGATTCACCTCGTGTCGTTCTTCGTCGATGTATCGCTGCCATGGCCAGGCCACCGGCGATCAGCGGCAAGCAACCAGTGGGCTCGGGCACCACAGTGAAACGGGCAATGTGCCCACCCCATTGGCCGCCATTGGGCGGGTCGAGGTCCGCCACCGGCGAATCCACGCCCAGAAGAACCGTGCTAATCAGACTCGTGGTGGAGGACGGAGCAAACGTGAAGTCCATCCACAGTGGTCCTTCGCCGTTAAAAACACTCAAGTCCATCAGGAGGTTGCCCTGGCTCGGGTCATACGTGAAAGGCTGCGCGAAGTCGACGCCATAGTCAAAATTGCGGGGACCTTCCGGAGGCCCTGTGGCTGTGCTGGTGAGGGTCACCGGACCATCCACCACGGTCACTTCGTCGTCGCCCAGGTTTTCGGCAAACGCGCCCTGCAGTCCCGCCGGTTCCCTCGACGTTGTGGACATCGTCATCACCCACCGCTCCGATGGGTAAGAGACCGGTTCAGTGATCGTGGCGTCGACTCGCCAGTCCACACGCGTGATCGTCCAAGGACCAGGACCAAGTGACTCGAATTCTGAAGCAGCGTAAACCTGCTGAAGGCGGTACGACCAGACGCCTGGAATCTCCTGTGTCCCCTCCGCCTCGACATCGGCAAAGGCGCTCGGTGTGAAGACATGTTGTTGTCCAACGCATGTCGGACATGGCGTGAGCGATACGATCAGCGTGGCGACGGTGATCAGCTCTAGCCGAGTCCGTTGCAGAAGCAATCTTACGGTGCACATCGCAATTCTCCTGTAGCAAGAAACATCATCCACCGGCTCACCTTGGGTAAGGATCTGTGAACTTACCGGCCATGATGCGAGAGGAAGGTAATCCCGCCAAACGACTAGAGCGTCCGGCAACGGCAAGACATCTGCGGAAGGCGTAGCACGAAATGCCACCGATGAGAGCAAGGAGCGCAGCGCTGGGTTCTGGAACCGACGCCATCCTGGCACGGTGGGCTGACTCATATCCGCCGTCGATGAATGCGGCAATCACGTCCCACGAGTCGAAAACCGTGTTTCCATCCCAGTCCCCTTCGCCCCACGTGGCCCTTGCGCCCGTTTCGTACTTGCCCGCGATGAAGACGTCAATGAAGTCCTGACTGTCAAACTGGCCATTCAGGTCCGCATCGCCATACCATGTATCGAAAAGCTCATGGATCCAGAAGGAACGGTCTTGTGGGTCCACGAACCCGTCACCCGTCAGGTCGAATGCCGGTGGATCTTTTCCCAGGAAAATGGCGTCCGCCTGGAGATCCAAGTCGGCACCATCGAGTGTCCGGTTACGGTTGTAGTCCCCGGGTAAGAGGAGGCTGACGGAGCTGATTTCATCAAAGGCAGCGGCCAAGCCGGTGCTGCTCCACGTATCGATGACGAACGCGGCGGAGTCGCCCGAAAGGAGCGGCGGTCGTCCCGCAAGCGAAAAGTCTTCGAAGCCCATTTCATAGATTAGAGCGTTCGTCGTTGCATCAAAAAGTCGTCCGGTGACGACCGCAAAGTCTTCGTCGCTTTCCGAGTCATGCTCTGTTAGGACATCCAGTTCGATACGGTAGGGAATACTGAAGTCCGTCAGGCGTGAATAGCCGACGTCGGTAGCTTCCAGCATGAAGCTCTCTGCGTTCTTTCCGATAGCGAAATTGCCCGAGTTCCCGTACCCCGGCGCGTTCACGACCGCGGCATAGTAGGCGGACCCGGGCATCTCCCGTCGTGTGGAAACCCCCTGAAAAACACACGGCACGTCACCGGAGGGATTGATGACAGCCGTAACACGGACATCCGTGAAGACTTCCGGGTCTTGGTCTTGTGCAGATGCGCGGACGGATCCTCCAACACCGCGAGCGACGGGGTCGGAGAGCAGCAGGTAACCGTCCTCGACGACCGCTTCGAACGTGGGGGAAGACACTTCCCCATCGTAGTAGTTGTCTTGGACAAGGAGATCGTCAGGCAGCACACCATCGTCGAAATCAAAGTACCAGTCGGCCCGTGCAGCTGGCCCGCCGACCAAAGCAACCACGAGTGAGAATGTGCGCAAGAGTCTAACCATTTGTGGCATCCTCCCCATGAAGCCGATCACGCGGACCATCTAACGGGCGGTTGGCTTCGTCATCCGCGGCGTCAGCATGTATCAATTGAGCTGCCTCCGTGCAAAGATGATGGTTTTCCTTCAAAATCCCGTTGCGGGTGGTGATCCATTGCCTGCCTTGCTCGTACCAACGTCGGGCTTGCTGGCGGTCGCCAAGTTCGTGACAGGTCATTGCCAGAAAGAGGGCCGCATGGCCTCGGCGACCGTGGCGAATGGCGACCATTTTCTCCAGGTGTTTGCGAGCCGCCACTAAGTCGCCCGTTCTGTACAGCGCAACTCCCAGCGTCGTCCAGAAACGGCGCTGGTTGGATTTGCGCAGCACGAGTGTCTGGGCGATTTGCAGCGCGCGATCCGGGTCCCTCAGTTGTGGATCCGGGCAGGTGACAAGAAACCACGCTACTTGGTTCGTGTTCACCGTGTCCAGCATGGAGTGAATCGGCGACACGTAATGCACGTCCACTGTTCGTGCAAGGTCCTCCTGTGCCGCCTGCAACTTGCCCGCTTCCGCATGTAGCAGCGCCCGGTAACAGAAGGCGATCGTGTAAGTGGGATCGAGTTGGATGGATCGATCGATGTCGGCCCGCGCCCGCTCGTGTTGACTCATTTCTCGTTGGATACGAGCACGCAGCACATGGTAAGGAGCGATCTCCGGTTTCAGTTCGATGGCCTTTTCAATATCCAGCAGGGCAGATTCCACGTCACCGTTTTGCAGGTGGGCAGATGCGCGAAAGTGGAAATAGATACTTTGGTCTGGTGAGATCTCGAGTTGCTTGCCAAAACAAGCGATTGCCTTGTCCCACTCACCGAGAAACCGGTAGGCATGGGCAAGCCAGGCATATTCGACGATTTCTTCCGAGGGATTCTGAATCGCTTTGAGATACGCCTCGACGGCCGCTTCGTGGTCTCCGAGGGCCGAATGTGCGATTCCCAGATTCTCATATCCCAATTCAGAAACTGGCGAAAACGTCAAGGCCTTCCCGAAGTCGGCCGCCGCTTCATTGTGGTGCCCCAGGGACCGATGAGTGAGGCCTCGGAGTGTGTACAGCTGGATGAAAACGTCGTTGGGAGGCTGATGGCCGTACGGCCGCTGCCACATCATGGTTGCCTCAGGACGGGATTGAGCAACGGTGATGGCCCGCGAGTAGGCTCGCAGAGCCTCTTCGTAGTTGTGCAGCCTGCTGTAGATGCTTCCTAGCTGCTGATACACGAGAGACGTTGGAGCGTCAGATCGCTGTTCGGCTTGTGTCAACAGGCTCATGGCACCTGGCAAATCGCCTTGCGATTCAAGACACCAAGCTCTGACGAGACTGAGATCGTAGTCGTACGGTGCAAGGCGTTTGGCTTCATCCAGATCCATCTCTGCCAACTCATACTTCCGCTGGGAAATGTACGTACCCGCACGCCGCATCCGAGCCACGAGCGAATCCGGGTTAGCAGCGATCGCCCCGGTCAACATGGCTTGTGCCGCATCCGACCGCTGCAGTCTTCGCAAAGTCAAACCGGCCGCGAGCAGTGACAGGTAGTGGTCCGGGCGGCGCACAAGCGCCCTGCTGTACTCATCGAGTGAGGTGATGGCGTCGTGCTCGTGATAAAACTGATATTCACCGCGGATAAAATCATCCAACGCGTCGGCCGCCCGTTCCTCACCCAGCAGGCGTGCTGCTTGCGCCGTTTCGCTGTCCCCCAAAGACTCCAGGGAGACTGCGAGCCACAGTTGCACGGCCGGCAAAGGCCGATAAAGTCGATCGATGCGTCGCAGAGCATCGATGGCGGCAAGGTGCGCCGAGGCAACTGCCGGTCCACCTTGTGCGTTTTCTATCTCGCTCACAGAGAGAATAAACAGCAATTCGGCGACGGCTTCCCGCAGTTGCTGCTGGTTCGCGAGCGACAGATGCTCGAAGGCCGGTTGACCGCGCAAATCCGTGCTCTCCAGCGCACGGTAGAGAGCCAAAGACTGGCGGCAGTACGTGTCTGTATTGCGCACAGCTTGCGGATCGGGCGTGTACACATTCGCGTGCACCAATTGACGGAGCCGTTGAAACTCCACAAACCGTTCTTGGGCACTTGTCTTGGCGGTGAGATTGCGAGACAAGGACGCCACCCGGGAAGCGATGTGAGGCGTTGGCAAGAACAGGGACTCCATGCGCGCGGATGCTTCTGCGAGCTCATTCTCGGCGGCGCTGTAGTCGGCGGTGTCTGCCAAAGCGCTGGCTGCTGCCAGATGCTGCGTAATCGCCATTCGCCGTCGGTATTGAGCACGAGTGAGCCCCAACAATACGGTTGCGCCAACCGCGAGAAGGAGGAGCATCGATCGCACAATCGCTCTGTGGCGTTTCGCCCATTTCCGTGATCGCTCGACGAGAGACGGTCGACGTGCCCAAATCGGTACGTCCGTCAGAAACCTCTGTAGATCATTTGCAAACTCCTCCGCCGTGGCGTAACGGGAGTTGGGTTCTTTCGCAATCGCTTTCAGGACGATCGTTTCGACGTCTCGCGGAACTGCAGGGTTGATCTGGCGAGGCTTGGGAGGGTCGTCCTCCACCACCTGTTGCATCAGCGTCTGACGCACCGTTGAAGTAAAGGCCGGCCGGAGCGTCAGCATCTCGTAAAGAGTGATTCCCAGCGAATAGATGTCCGCGCGGTGATCCATCACCTGGTGCTTCGCTTGCACCTGCTCGGGACTCATGTACCGTACCGTTCCCAGCACGTCACCGCTCATCGTGAGATTCGAGTCGGTGGAAGTCATTGCCAACCCGAAATCCGTGACAAACAGCTGTCCTTGTGCGTCCAGCAACAGATTGGATGGCTTGATGTCGCGATGCACAATTCCCAGTCGATGAGCATGCTCCAGAGCTTCTGCTGCCTGCACGCCCAGTTTTGCGACGGTCCGAAGAAACTCGGGAGCGCGGCAGGAGGCGGCCGAGGAGATCACATTCCATGCCGAGTCGGCAGTGCGCCCCGAGGCGGACTCGGGCATCTGAGTCGTACTGCTGTTTATGGACGTTGGATCTCGGGCATGTTCTGGCTCGGCGAGATCGCTAATCGCCTCCGCGACAGTTTGCCCTTCGATGTAATCCATCGCGTAGTAGTGCACACCTCGTTCACATCCAATCGCAAACACTTGCACGATGTGTGGATGTCGAAGCGCCGCGGCCGCCTGCGCTTCATTCCGGAAGCGTTGCAGTTGACGCTGGTCGAGCACCGACGCGAACGGGAGAACCTTGAGAGCGACTCGACGTTTCAGTGACAGCTGCTCCGCTTCATAAACAATCCCCATGCCGCCGCGTCCGACCTCACGCACGATGCGATAGTCTCCCAACATCCCGGCGATCGGCAGCGGCGTTGCCAGATCGACAGCTTCTCCCGGACCGCGATTACTCGACGCTCGAACTTCCGCTTCGCCGTCCGAGAGACTAGCAAGCACTTCCACCGTCGGAAGTAGCTTCCGCAGCCGTTCGGAGCACTCCGGATGCTCCGCGACAACCGCCGCGAAATCCACCATCTCTCCCGCCCGGATCTTTGCCGAAACCTTCTCCAGAACATCTACGATGATCAGGTCGACGTGGTCCTCCGCGTCGCATGGCACACGAGACGTTTTCGGTTGTTCGTTCATTTGGGCTCCCGATCCAATGTCGCCTGCAGTTGCTCGAGTGCCCGCAAGTAGCGTTTCTTGGCAGCCGTGAGACTGACTGACATGACGGCTGCGCAGTCGCTGAATTTGAGTTGTTCCAGGTGGCGGAGTGTGAGAATTTCGCGGTCGGCATCTGCAAGTCCATCCAGGGCCTGACGAACGCGCTGAACGCGTTCCTCCCGAATGAGTCGCCGGAGCGGGCCCGCACTGGTTGTCACGAGGCGGTCGGCCAGACACATGACAGAGGATTGAGAAAGTCCGAGCGAGGCCTCGCGACGAACGCTACGACGCTCCGCCTGGATGTGGCGCCGGTGAAGATCGACCAATCGGTCGGCCGCAATCTGCCGCAGCCAGACGTAGAATGGCACGACGGGCTCTCGCAAATAGGCTTGCAGACGCTTGGCAGCCTCCAGCAACGTGTCCTGCACGATATCCGAAGCATCGACACGCGGCGCCAATCGATCGTCCATCCGGAACATGACCATTCTGCGCAACTGGCCCCGATACATTTGCAGCAGCTGATCGACGGCCAACGAATCGCCGGTGCGGGCCCTCTCGAGCAGGTCATCCAGCTGTCCATTCTGGGGGTCGCGCACGGCACAGTCTCTCGTCGAGAGTTCTCGCGGTCCAACACGTGGGCGTCAAAACAAATGGCAGACAGGCAGGCAGTGTACAACACCCAGCACCGGATTCTGCCCGCCTATACACGAACCCCGCAACCGTCGGCAAAAAGTCCCCCGAAAAATCGAGGGATTTTCGCGGACCTTGATCGAGAAGCAGAATCGCGACCCGGCCGTATGGCGGACCTGCGTGCCAATTCGAGGCGGCGTATGGTCCACATCACATCCGTCACGGCAGTGCCGGTGCCCCCGGCTGATGCTCCGCAATTGCACTGTATGGCTTGAGCTTGACAGAGACCTGAACGAAGATGGTGACGTCAACGCAGTCGATGTCAACATCTGGGTCAATGACCTGCGCCGAACGTGGATCGGTGACGCAAACGCCGACGGAGAATTTGACAGTGCTGACTTCGTCGACGTATTCGTAGCTGGGAAATACGAGGTGGACGATTTTGCTGTTTGGTCAGAGGGCGATTGGGATGTGGATGGCCGATTCTCCAGCAGCGACATGGTAAAGGCCTTCGAAGAAGGTGGCTACGAGCAAGGGACAATGACCGATGTGGTCGCCGTGCCAGAGCCGGCGACGGCAGGATTGCTGCTGACGGCCCTGTGCCTGGTAGTTGTGCAAGTGCGCCGAGTTGATCTTTGATCGATCCGCTCATGGGAGATATCCACACTCTTGCAAAGCCACTTGAAGGAAACTCGCGATAAAATGTCTTACCACTCTGGCCGTACTGGTCGCAGTTTGCAGCTCTGTTTCGCGCTTCAAACGGTATCTGCCTTCGCACCAAGCCCTATTATCTAATGCGAATCACGACGACGTTCTTGGCGTGTGCGGCTTTGTGTTGCGAGTTCGGCTCGACAGTGAAGTCGGCGGAACAGGTCAAGAATCCGCGGCAAGTGCCTTCGCCGTATCCCCGCAGCTCGGTGATTACAGGTGTTCGCTGGGCGCCGCCGGAGACGATCGTTCGGAAGGCAAAGGGTAGTGACAACTGGCCTCTGACGTGGGCCGACGACGATGCGATGTATACCGCGTACGGGGACGGTTGGGGTTTTGTCCCACAGGTCGATGAAAAACTGAGTTTGGGATTGGCGCGGATCGAGGGTGATCCGCAGGGTTTTCGTGGCGTGAATCTCCGCTCCGCAACCGGCCAGCGCATCGGCCAGGGCGCTCATGGCGAGAAGGCAAGTGGCCTGCTGATGGTCGATGGCGTGCTCTATCTGTGGGTCCGCAACGCGAGCAACTCGCAGTTGGGTTGGTCCCGCGATCATGGCCAGACATGGACCTGGAGTGACTGGAAGTTCGTCACGAGTTTCGGCTGCCCCACCTTTCTCAATTTCGGCCAGAACTACGGCGGCGCACGCGATGACTTCGTCTATGTGTACTCACACGACCATGACAGCGCCTATCAACCCGCGGATGACATGGTGTTGGCGCGAGTTCCCAAGAGCCGCATCACCGACCGTTCAGCATATGAGTTTTTCGTCGGTATTTCCGCCGGTCACCCAAAATGGACGTCGGACATTGTCGATCGGGGTTCCGTATTCACTCACCCCGGAGAATGTTACCGTTCCGGTATCACTTACAATGCAGGAATTCGCCGCTACCTGTGGTGCCAGATTGATCCGGATACGACGCATCCGCAGGGGACGCGATTTGAGGGAGGATTTCGCATCTACGACGCTCCCGAGCCGTGGGGGCCATGGACCACGGTGTATGCGACGGAACACTGGGACGTAGGCCCCGGTGAGACAAGTTGCTTTCCCACAAAGTGGATGAGTGAAGACGGCAAGACGCTCCATCTCGTCTTCTCGGGTGACGACCACTTCGCGGTGCGGCAAGCGACGCTGGAAGTTGCGCAGTGAAGCCCGTTGTCTTCCCGCGATGGTCGGGCATCGTGGGGGAATCGAGACTCCGGCCAGCCAAGCGAAGGGAGTTGAACCACAGAGGACACGGAGAGCACAGAGTGGGATCGATGAAATGGAGGATGGCATCGAAGAAGCGAAGGGAGTTGAACCACAGAGAACACGGAGAGCACAGAGCGGGATCGATGAAATGGACGGTGGCATCGAAGAAGCGAAGGGAGTTGAACCACAGAGAACACGGAGAGCACAGAGTGGGGTCGATGAAATGGAGGATGGCATCGAAGAAGCGAAGGGAGTTAAACCACAGAGGACACGGAGAGCACAGAGTGGGGTCGATGAAATGGAGGATGGCATCGAAGAAGCGAAGGGAGTTAAACCACAGAGGACACGGAGAGCACAGAGTGGGATCGATGAAATGGAGGATGGCATCGAAGACTGGATTCTCTCGGCCATCGCCGCCGCTCGGTCGTCATGGGCGACTACGACCCCGCTCGATGATCTTCGTCAGTTGTTCCTGCAGACGTGTGGCAACCTCTGGGTGATCCTCGATCACATTCATTTTTTCCCCGGGGTCATTCTGGAGCTGGAACAGTTGGTACTGGGGGACACTGGTGTTAGCCAGCGGGCCCTCCACGACCACGTTGCGAGCAGTTTTCTTGTCACGGCGTATCAGCTTCCAGTGGCCGGACCGCAGGCCGAACGTGCCGCGTGTACCATTGTCCTGCTGTACCACATGGTCTCGTCCGTTTGCGCCTTCCTTGCCGAGCAGCGCATCCAGCACATCGAAGCTGTCGAGGCACGCGTCGGCGGGCAGAGATTGACCGGTGAGCGCCGCCAGGCTCGCGGCCAGATCAATCGTGCACACGATTTCATCGCTGATTCCCGGTGCAATTCGGCCTCGCCACCGCGTGATGAAGGGTGTTCTTGTTCCGCCTTCGTACACGCTGTACTTCCCGCCCGAAAAGGGACCGGCCGCTCGGTGCGAACCGTTCTTCTCGATCGCTCCGTCCTTGTAGCCATCATCCAGAACGGGGCCGTTGTCGCTGCAGAACACGACCAGCGTTTGTTCGGCTAGGTCCAGTCGGTCCAGCGTTGCCATCAATTGTCCGACGCACCAGTCCAGTTGCACAATCGAATCGCCACGGAAACCGAGACTCGTCTTGCCTTGAAAACGCTCGTGCGGCATGCGCGGCACGTGGAGATCGTGCGAGGCGAAAAACAGAAAGAACGGCTCGTCACGGTGTTGTGTCGAGGAATTCGACCGATTTCTCGACCCACTTGTCGGCAAGATCCTCGTCACGGAAGCGCGCGGCATGTCCGCCCGTGTAGAAACCGATGCGGCTGATCCCGTTGTGAATCGTCGCGTTATGACCGTGTGACCAGTCCATCTTGAGTGTGTCGCGATGGGTTTGCCCCGTGGGATGGTCCGGACTTGGCTTCCGATTGCCGACCCATAAGGGGTCTGCCGGATCCAGGTTGCGGGACTCGGTGATCATGAACATAGACTTGTGGCACCCGATCGTTGGTGGTTGGCAAGAGGAAGCAGGTATCGAAGCCGATTTCCAACGGACCCGGTTTCAGGTCGCCGTTCCAATCTGGACCATTGTCACCGCCTAGCCCCAGATGCCACTTGCCGACGACGGCCGTGGCGTAGCCGGCCCGCTGCAGGATCGACGCCACGGTTTCCGTGCCCGGTTGGATGATCGCCGGTGCATTGGGCGGCGCAATTCCCGTTCGCTTGCCGCGGAAGGCATACGTGCCTGTCAGCAGCGAGTATCTCGTGGGCGTGCAGGTGGATGCCGAACAGTACCCGCTCGTGAAACGCAGGCCCTCGGCCGCCAGCGTATCGATGTGCGGCGTTTTCAATGACGTTGCGCCATAGCAGGACACATCGCCATAGCCAAGATCGTCAGCCATGATCACGATCACGTTGGGTCGCTCGGCCGCTTCCGCGGACTCCACATTTGTTCGGATCAACAGAAGGGCCAACAGGCAAAACACGCTTTTCGCAAACGGACGCATCACATCACTCCAAGCAGGTCGGTAGAGCGGTTTCTGGGCGGGCAGAACCGGCGTAAGCATTAAGCCGAAACGTATGAAGCAGGCATCCGCCGATTATAACAAAGGGATGACATCCAAGAAGGCAGCGGGGCTGCCCCGCGTTTGCTAACTCGAATTCCGCATCCTGCCGGCCTGAATGATTCCGCAACCACGTGGCCAGCTGCTCGGTGTGTCCTCTTTCGCGATTGCTAACAGTGTATTCGCCATTCTAGCGGGAACGCAGAGTTTACCGGGCTGTGTGGGCGGGCTATATTCAACTTGCTCGTTGCCAATTTCGATGAAAACTGCCGGAGAGATCGCGATGCGTCCACGACGACTTGTGTTCCTGATACTCGGCATGGTGATGGTCCATGCCAATGACGCTTTCTGTCAGGACGCTACCGTTCATCCGGAAATCTGGCCGTCGGCGAAGAGTCCGATCGGTCTGGATGACGCTACCGAGTTGCGAATCACCGAGCTCCTCAAGAAAATGACTCTTCGGCAGAAGGTGGGGCAGATCATCCAAGCCGATATCGGATCGATTCAGCCCGACGATCTGAAACAGTACCCACTGGGATCGATCCTGAACGGTGGGAACTCTGCGCCAGGTGGTAACAACCGCGCGTCGGCGAAGGAGTGGCTGGCACTTGCGGATGCTTTCTATCACGCCAGCCGAGAATGTGATCTCGAGGGCGGGCCCTTCATTCCCCTGCTCTGGGGAACGGACGCGGTACATGGTCACAACAACATTGTGGGAGCGACCTTCTTTCCGCACAATATCGGGTTGGGTGCGGCGCGTAATCCGAAGTTGCTGCGAAAGATCGGTCAGGTAACCGCCAAAGAAATCCGAGTGACCGGACAGGAATGGACGTTTGCCCCCACCATTGCTGTGGTTCGGGATGATCGCTGGGGAAGAACCTACGAGGGTTACTCCGAGAATCCAGACGTTACTTCCAGCTATGTCGGTCATTTGATTGAAGGCATCCAGGGTGTACCGGGCGAAGCGTCATTTCTTCAAGGGGCGCACGTGATTGCCACGGCGAAGCATTACGTCGGTGACGGGGGAACCAGCCAGGGCAAAGACCAAGGCGACAATCAAATGTCCGAAGAAGACCTGCGTGACCTGCAGGCAGCGGGTTACCCGATCGCGATCAACCATGGCGTCCAGTGCGTGATGGCTTCGTTCTCGAGTTGGCAAGGCGAGAAGATCCACGGGCACAAGGGACTGTTAACGGATGTGCTCAAGAAACAAATGGGTTTCGATGGTTTTCTCGTCGGGGATTGGAATGCGCATGGACAGGTTCCTGGTTGCAGTACGACGGACGCGGTGCCGGTGCTGAACGCAGGGCTCGATATGTTCATGGCGGCCGACAGCTGGAAAGGGCTGTTCGACAGCATGCTCCGCCGAGCAAAGGCGGGTGAGTTGGACAGCAGTCGACTGGAGGACGCCGTGCGGCGAATCCTGCGTGTCAAACTTCGCGCAAAACTGTTTGACGCCGGAGCACCTTCGAGCCGACCGTTCGCAGGCGACTACCAGATCTTGGGAAGCCCAGAGCACAGAGCCGTCGCCCGACAGGCCGTTCGTGAATCGCTCGTGTTGCTCAAGAATAACGCGGCACTCTTGCCGCTCAGCCCCAAGAGCACGATCCTCGTCGCCGGTGACGGTGCGGACAACATCGGAAAACAGTGCGGCGGATGGTCGCTATCCTGGCAAGGCACCGGTAACTCCAATCGTGACTTTCCCGGTGGCACGTCGATCTTCGCAGGCATTCGCCGGCAGGTGGAGGCGGCGGGAGGCCAAGCGATTCTTGCGCCCGATGGTAACACCACCGTTTTGCCAGATGCGGCGATTGTCGTCTTTGGCGAAGATCCCTATGCGGAATTCCAAGGCGATCTGAAATCGATGGAATACAAACCCGGCGATGACGCAGACTACCGATTGTTGAAGAGCCTTTCTGACAAAGGGATTCCGACCGTGGCGGTTTTCCTTTCCGGACGGCCGCTGTGGGTCAATCGTGAAATCAATGCTTCGCACGCCTTTGTCGCAGCTTGGTTACCGGGTTCCGAAGGTATTGGAGTTGCCGATGTACTGCTGAAGGACGAGCAAGACCGAGTGCAGTACGATTTCCAAGGGACGCTGCCGTATTCTTGGCCGCGCACGCCAATGCAGACCCCTTTGAATGTGGGGGACAGCGATTACGATCCGCTGTTCGCGTTTGGCTACGGGTTGACCTACGCAGACTCGGTCACCGTCGCACCGCTTCCCGAAGAGTTGACTGAATCCGAAAGAGCGGGATCGGAATCCCGGATCTTCGTCAAGGGACGAGCCGTCCCACCTTGGAAGATACGGCTTTCGAGCCAGGCAAGGGAGGTCGATGTGCAGACGACGCGAGGTGCGACCGACGACGGTGCTCTCTCGATCATCTCCGCAGACGAATCGGCTCAGGAAGATATCCGCACTCTGACATGGACGGGTCAGAGCGAAGCGTCATTTGCCATGGCGGCAGACCGAGCAGTCGATTTCTCATCCCCAGCGCGGGCATCCATGGCGATTCGAATGCGGATTCGCCTGGATGCGAAACCGACGAAGCCGGTAACGGTGTCGCTCGAGACCGCATCCGAATCCCAGTCGCAAATGCTCGAGCAGAAACTTGGCAGGCCGCCGCTGGGCGAATGGCAGGAGGTGACGCTTCCCCTGTCTGAGTTTGCCTCCCCAGATGCCCTGGAGTCGGTTACGGCGGCGCCGGTTATCACGACCAGCGGTCGCCTGCAGTTGAGCATCTCCTCGATTGAGTTGGTGCCGTCCGAAAACGTTGACCCCGAAATAACGCCGACGGCGGGAAAGTAGCCATGGCCTTTGCATCCGGACTCCTCCAACAGCACCGTGACCTCACTCGCCGATATTTCCTGCAACTCGGGGCCGCCGGTACCGCAGGGTTGGCGGTCTCTCCACTCTGGTCACAGGAGTCGCAAGCGCAGCGGCTGCTGGCCGAAGCGGTGGCGCAGCTGGAGTATTTGACGCCGGAACGGCAGTTTGCTGGCAGCGGCCGTGGTAATCCGCCGCCAGACAAACTGACAACGGAAGCGCGCCGCGAGGCGGGCTTGGAGCGCGACACATGGCGGTTAGAGGTTGTGGCCGACCCAACGAGCGACGTCCAAATTGAACGTCCGCTCTCCATAGAATCTGGCACTGCACTGGATTGGGCGGGCTTGATGGCCTTGGCGGAAAAGCACGCCGTGAGGTACATCAAGGCGATGACCTGCCTCAACGTGGATCGAGTCTTTGGCACGGGGCTCTGGGAAGGAGTGCCGCTGCGCGAGGTGGTTTGGCTGACACGCCCCGTGGCGAACCTTCGACGCGTTTGGTACCACGGCTACCATCACGATCCAGGCAAGCCGGGTCCGGGATTTCAGAGCTCGCTTTCCATTAATCGCGTGCTGGAAGACCCACCGGGCGAGCATCCGGTGATCCTCGCCTACAAGATGAACGGCGATTGGCTGGCTCCCAAACGTGGTGGTCCCGTTCGATTGATTGTACCTGACGGCTACGGCTTCAAGTCGATCAAATGGCTCCAGCGCGTCATTCTGACGAACGATCCTGCACCCAACGATACTTACGCTGCGCAGAACAACGACGTCGACAGTTCGATGAAGACCTTCGCCCGATTCGTGAATGCACCTCAGCAACTGCAAGTGGGACATCCGACGGCAGTTACGGGGATTGCACAGGTCGGCATGTCCGGTTTGAGTCGAGTGCAGTACTGCCTGATACCGGCAGCAGAGTCAACAACTCGAGATGACCCTTACCTGACGCAAGCGGATTGGAAGGATGCCGAGATCCTGCCGCCCCCGGCGCATTGGGGCGGCGGCTTGCCGGACGACCGACTGCCCGCCATTCCGCGCCAATTCGACTCCCAAGGCCGACCCCACTCCTGGCCGATGCGGTACGCGATCGCGCATTGGGCGGCGTTGCTCACACCACCGTCTGCGGGGGCGTACGAATGGTGCTGTCGAACCATTGACGCCCATGGACACGCGCAGCCTTTACCGCGCCCTCTGCCCAAGTCCGGACGCAACGAGATCCAGCGCATTCCGGTGACCGTCACGGCGTAAGCGGTTTGCCTTTTCAGAGTGCCGACTTCGGGCTGAAGATGCACAGGAGAAGTGGCAACAACACGGGGTATCACCAGACGGCGGGGCTTGATCGCGTTCGCCATGGCATGTTACACTTGCCGCCGAAGTGTGAACACAGCCGCTCCGAGTCCGACAGCGCAGACTCCCGGCTCTGGCACCACCGCAGAATTCGTCCGCAAGCTTCGCTCATAGGCGCCGTCAAGAACGCGGTGACCTGTGACGCTGTCGAAGATTTCCGTGATCCAGCCCAGTATGGGTCCGCACCGCTCCGAGAGAGCCGTTACCTCCTGGATACGATCCGGCCACCGCGAATAGGCATCATCAGCAATCGAAACAGTTCCAACAACGCGTGAGAAATCGTCATCTGGGGAGATGCATCATGGAGTTGACCTATCAAGCGGAAGCCAACGTAACACCGGAGGAATTCATCGATGTGCTGCGCCGCTCGACACTTTCTGAACGGCGTCCGGTCGATGAACCAGAAACGATCCAGGCCATGCTTGGACACGCCGATCTGATGATCACCGCTCGTTCGGGCACTCTGCTGGTCGGTATTTCAAGGGCGATCACCGACTTTGCCTATTGCACGTACCTGTCTGATCTTGCGGTGGATGTGAGGTTTCAGAAGCAGGGCATCGGCAAAGAATTGATTCGGCGAACTCACGAGGCGGCAGGACTTGGCACGACGCTGATTCTGCTCTCCGCCCCCAAAGCGCGCTCCTTCTATCCGCACATCGGAATGACAAGGCACGATTCGTGTTGGGTTATTCCAAGGCAAACCGGAGTTCATGTGTGAGAGCACAGGCGCTCTATCGCCGATCCAGGTACTGCTGTGCGATCTTCTCACCCAGCCATACGATTCCGCGGGCATCGATCACCAGTTGCTTCTCCTGATGGGGCAGGTCGAAGGCCTGGATGAGGACGAGGTTCTTATCGGAACTGACAACCGTTTCCAGTTCCGCCGTCACGTCGATGCTGGTTGACACGCTATCGTCATCGGTCGGAGGCTGCTGACTGACGTACCATTGAGCGCGGGCAAGCTCAGGTCCTTACGGCTCTGCGTCACGAGCGACATGAGCCGCTTAGGCGCGGCCTGGCGGAACGGGCCCCAGGACATATCGTTTTCGCCGAGGTGATAGAAGATGCCGGCCAGTTCGACGTCGTGGCCCTTGTGCTTCGAGTTCCTGGATTGCATCCCGGACGAAGGTAAGAAAAGCCGGATAGAGGTTGCGCGATTGGGCCTCACTGCCTTCCGGTGTCCAGTCGATGATCTGCGAGCCGCTGTGCGTGAATTTGGCGATCGCGAAGTTCTCGATGCCCCCGGCCCGCAGCGCCGCTCCAAAGCTCAACTCGGGGCCGAAAGTATCGTAGAAGCCCGCAGGCCCGAGCGGTTCCCACCCGTCCGAAACCTTGTAGCCTCCGCCAAGGCTGTACTTGTATGCCACTGTCGGGTCATCCTCGCAGCAGTCCTGCTTTGCCCTCCAACTGAGCAAGGTTCTGTACGAAGGCCCGCTCGCCCTCCATGTTGCGGTGGCCGGCGAGGACGAAGAGCTTCACCTTCGATCCTTTGGCGTAGGGCCAGGGCTTCAGCGGGCGGATCTGCCTTTTTTGTCCTGGCCGATATTTCGCAGGTAGGCGTCGGCGTAGTTCACTCCGTGCTCGAGCTGGCCAAGGGTTCCGTAGTGGTAGTGCAGTCCCACGCCGCCGCCGATCTCGACGCCCACGTGCGACGTGGGGATGTAATCGGCCAGCGGATCGGTCTTGCGTGACCTCCTTCTGCCCCAGGCTGATGGCGTACATGCGCGGGCGAAGGTCCATGCCCCAAATCGTCTTGGTGCATAACTCGCCGATGTAGAACCGAAGCTCCGGTGCCTTCAGGTCGCGCCGCCAACTTGCCAGGAAATTCTTCAGGTTCGCGCCGTAGTGATTCATGTAGTCTTCGTCGAACATGTCGTTTTCGCCCTGGTGCCACATGAACCCCTCCAGGCGATACGCGACGCCCTGCTTGTCGAGGTCGGCAAGCGCGTGGCGGATCCAGTCGAGCGCCAGCGGGTACATCTTGAAGCCAATGGGCTGGTCAGGGTTCCAGTCGCCGCCGAGGTGAGTCCCACCGGCGGCGACCTTGATGATGGCAATCGGGGCGTCCGTGTTCCGCTCGACTTCGCGGGCGAAGCTCAGCTCGGGACCCACGATGTTGTTCACCGGCTGAAGGTCGACCCAGCCCTCCGACGTGGTCTTATTCTCTCGACCAAGGCAGTAGGAGAATCGCACTCCGGTTTGCGGCGCATCCAGCCCGGTGAACGGCGGAAAACGGTGGACATCCGTCGCCTTCGAGTCGGACCCCACCATGTTCGACTGGCCGGCGAAGATGAAGACGCGAACGGTGGCATTGTTTTCCTGGGCTGGCAGCAGACTGACGCCACCAACGAGCAGGCCGAAAGCAAGCAGAGCGAACAGGCGTGTCATTCGAATCATCGAGATACCTCGGCTCGGGTATGGAGGTCGTGCATTTTATAGGTTGTCGATTTGAAAGACATGGCAACACCCTTCCGCGCCGCGAGAGGGTCGGTCGCGTAGCGGCCGGGGCGGGCCTTCCTGGACGAGCAACACGCGCCGATCGCGTCGCACGCTCCGTCCTTCTCCGGGCCTGCGGCCCGACTCTCTCGGAGGGAGGGTGACTCCGGTTCGTGAACGCTTGTGAGATCAACACTTCTCTTGACGGCGGCGCAGGTAAGGAACCAGGACGACCAACGGAAGTCCGGGAATCTCCTGTTTTGCGTGGCCTCCTGAGGACCATTCGCCGCGCCGCAGTTCATAAACTGCACGACCTTCATGGGCGAAGACAGCGGAGAAGAGGGCACGGATCAGTTCTTTCTGTCGGGGCGCTCGGCCGCCATTTGTATCCGAATCATTTTCGCCGATCGATCATAGCGGGTTGGCAAGATCGTGCCGTTGATTGTCACGGACTGCGGTGGCTGCACGGCTCTCAGTGATACATTTGTCATCGGCTGCCCCTGCAAGGCGATCCTCACGTCGGGCCGGCCAGGTGTGAAGACGCAGAAGACTTTGGAAAGCGAGGCGAGCACGACCGTTCCATCGCGACGCAGGTAACTGCCGCCGGCGACGAAGATTCGCTGCACCGCATCGATGCTGTTCGCATCGGCATCGATGGCGCGCGTGACCGCAAAACAATAGGCGTCGGTTTCCCAGCCGTCAATCGTGTGACAGCTGTTGCGATGCATCTTCCGGCCGTCAGCGCGAAGGTTGACGTAGACGTCGGTAATCGTGGAGTCGCGCCGAATGCGGACGCCGATCATTTCGTCGCCGCGAAGCCGTTCGAGCATCGGCAGGGGAGTTTGTCCCCGCGGATCGACCGGCAGCACCGCGGTGAGAAACTTCGTGGTGCGCGTTGGCTCGGCCGGTGCAAAGGCCAGGTAGGGTACTTCGACGTCCGGCTTGTGGTCCTGGAGGCCGGTCTTCTCCCGGACTACGATCTCCTCGGGAAACAGCGGTTGGACCAGAGCCTGACTTCGCTCGCCGGAGACCAGCGTAATCGAATTGTCACCTTGCCGCGCCTCGCCCTGATAGTGCAGCAGCCACTCGAAATCACCTTCCTCATAGGCACGAACATCATCGAGAATCAAGAGCACGCTCATCCACCCACAGGAAGTGCCGGTAGTTGCGCAAATCGCCAGGCCGTCGGCCCTGTGGCATCGGCCAAGACGTATTTCAGTCCGGCCGCATCCAACAGCCGATGCACACCGCCGGGTGTCGGCGTGCCGCGGTCTCCGTTACCACAGTTCTCGGGAGGCTCCGCCTGTCCATTGAACAGGACCACATTATGGGCGCGACTTTGTCGGTAGTAGCTGGTGTACTCGCGCCGACTGTAGGAGCAAGTACCCGAGTCGATGATGAGCGGCTCTCCTGCGTGGAAGAGAAGGAACGAGCCGGCGTCGGGGTGGGCATGGTTCCAGGCGTAACCCGATTTGACAGCCACGAGTGTGGCATCATCTTCCCAGGACGATCGCATCACGACCCACCCAATGTCAGGATAGATGACCGATGTCGGGAGTTCGGGCGCGGCGTCAAGGTCGTAGTCTCCCGCGTGGTAGACCAGGCCGATCGGATCCTCCAATCCAGAGTCTGTCCGGTGCAGGTACCAGCGATACTCGGGCTTGTCGAATCCGTTGGCGACGAGCAGTCGGACGGATCGGGCCCCGCTGGCACCGAGGCTGCTGTCGCCGAAATTCACCGAAAGCGTTGATGCGGAGCGCGGATAGCAGGTCTGGACAAAGAAATCGCCGACAGATCGAAGGAGGGGAATCTCCGGAGGCGGTGCATCCGGTCGACAGTTCTGATACGCCAGCCGAAAGAGCAGATACTCCGAGAGAGCGTAGTTGGCGTACGATACGCTCTCGTAAAAGGCTCCGTCGCGGTCAAAATTGCCACACTTGTTCTGCAAGACGTTGCCGTCGTAGGCGAAGAATTCGGGAAAGCCGTCGGTGACTTCATGGACCCACTGTTCGGCACGGGGATCGTCGCCTAACAAGGCCAATGACGCCAGCCCTGCCATGGAAACGCAAACACTCCACCAGTTGTGGCCCATCGAGTCGAGGGCGTGGATTCGCTGCTGGGGCAGGATCCAGTCATTCAACGTAGGAAGGATGCCCAGCCGGATCATCGATTGGCGAATTGTCGCTCTTTCGTCTTCCGAGAGAAAATCATGAATCGAATCGTAGCCCACGGCGTAAGCAAAGCAGAACCGAGCCGTGTTTAGCTCCGAGTGCCAGGGTGGGTCGTGATGCGCGTCGCCGGCCCAACGTTCGTAGCTGCCGTAGTGGATCAGCGCGTTGCGCAGCTTTTCCGCATAGCGCGGTTCGCCGGTCATCCGATAGGCAAGCCCCAAAACGGTCGCCAGGCGTACCACCTGATTGCTGGGACGTCCATAGTTGCCATGTTGTCCGCTACCGCCTTCGGCATACTCCTTCGAAACAAACTCCTCTTGCAGCAGGCGATTGGCCCGTGCGTGCTGGTCTTGCCAAGCGGTGCGAAGCGTGTCCGATTCACCCATTCGCCGCTGAAGCCGTGCGATCATGCTCGCAGTGAAGAACAGCCGCGGTCGAGCGGAAATCCAAGTCTCCACCGGCTGTTGTGACACGTCCTGCGCGTCCGCAGCCGAAAGCCCTACGGGAATAAAGGCTACATGATAGAGCAGACCAAGGACCATGACGCGCATTGGGAACAACGGACGATTCACGGGTATTTCTCCTGTTTACTGCGGCACGGCCGATGTTCCTCGGTAAGCGATGCGCATCGCAGGAATCGCGGACCTCCGCTGGTCGTCCTGGCTGATTGACTGCGTCGCCGTCAGACATCGGCCGTCGGCCTGGGCCGATCCGGAGTATAGAACGCGCCGTGGATGCCGAGAAGACGTGCGTTGCATTTATCTATTCACTGCGGCGCGGCGAATGATCCTCAGGAGGGCACGCAAAACAGGAGATTCCCGGACTCCCGTTGGTCGTCCTGGTTCATTATCTGCGCCGCCGTCAATAGGACGGCTGACACTACCCGAGTTATTCTGGAGGCATCCCACGTGTGCGCAGTAGATTGTCCTTGCTGATCCGGTCGGCCAGGGTCTCCCGGTCGCCGTCGATGAGATAGATTTTGCCGCGAAGGTGATATCTTCGGCTGCGTGGGAAGCGAACTGGCTGAAGGATGACACCCATTTGTCCGTCACCTGGGGCAAAGACGCCACGGGCGTGCGGCCACGCCATGCAGAGGTTTCGCTCGCCGTCGACCGACGTCACGGCGATGGCCCCTGCGCCGGTTCTCGCTTCTCCGTTTTGCAAACCGAAGCGCTGCCATCCTTCCGTAGTCAGGATCCAAGTGCGTTCGTTCCGCGGATCGGAAAATGGAGTTTCTGCGAAATCGATAACGAATGCGGGAGCTTCGTGATCGACTTGTCCTTCCTCGTTTTGCCACCAGTACTCCAAGTCCAAGTCATCCTGATTGGGATGGATCCGTCCTCCCCGTCTGCCGTATCGCTGACTTGACTCGAACCACAGGGATCCCCCTTCGCTGGATTTCCAGGTTGTGGCGACCGGAGTCCCGGCAGCTCGGCGCTCCTCCGACGTGGGGAACAGAACACGATACACGACGCCGTCTCCGGGTTCGGCGAACGTCACAGCCGGAGGAGACGCCGTCGAATCTCGACTACTCTGCACTTCCAGCGCAAGCTGCTCCCCATCCGGCACGCTTTCACCCATGCTCACCTTGAGCGTCTGCTCGTGCCTGTCAGAGCCGACGAGAAACACGGTTCCGAAGTCGCCCGTCTCGTCACAAAAGACTTGATAGCCGTCGTGGTCTGTGTTCCGGGCGTGGGAAAGCAATCGCCATCGTTCCTTTTCCTTGCGCCAGATGCGAGGGTATCTCCAATCTGTCATCCCGGTTACTACGATCGGGAGCAGGTCAGTGCCACCTGTTACGGTGAACTCCGCGCGGTTCATCTCGGCGTGAATCCGTACGGGCAGGTGCGACAACACGGTACCACGCTTGCAGTCGACGACATGGGGTGACTCGTGACCATATGCTACGGCCTCACGGCGTGGTGTCCGAGCGTCATCTCGACTGCCGTAAGGGAGCCAGAATCCGTCAACGTCAAAAACGTCTCCTGGCTGCAGCTCGAGCCTTTCCACATCAGGGACCAGTAACAGCCGCGTATCTTCTGTCCGGTCCGAAGGGTATCGATCTCGATAGGGACCCACCTGCAAGGTTGCGGCGGGTCCGATTCCCCGCGGGCCCGAAAAGTCTCGTACCACAATCGCATTCGACCCGCGATTCCGCGCATGGTCTCCGTATACCGCCATGTAGGCATTCTTGGAAGGCAACGCCATTCCCTTGATCGGGAACGGAGCTTGCGTGAAATCGATGGGCAGGTCATCCGCTCCGCTGGCCGCAAACCGAGTAAACCGCAGTTGCTGCACGGCCGAGGCGACACTTAGCAAGCGGAAGTGCGCCTTGGCATCTTCGACGACCAACGGTTTCAGGACGTCGTAGCGGACATGGAAGAAGCTTCGCAATTCATCCGCCTGCGGAGTCTCCCAGATATCCGCCGTGACTTTGATACTTCCGTCGGCACTGACGTACTGCAACTGAATGTCGTACCAATTGGGTCCGGTGCTGCGATAGACGGTGCGCTCGTATTTTGCGTGCTGCCAGTTTTGCCCGTCGAAGAAACTCAGAAAACTGTGACCGGCAAGATTGTCATGTTGTGGTTGACCATTCCAGAACGTCTCCTGGCTCATCGCTCGAAAATCCGCGATCGACACGCCACCGATTCCGCCAAATTTGAAGGGAACATAACAGGTCGTTTCGGTTACGCCTGTCGACGAGTGGAAGTAGTCCATCCAGGCGCCGAGGGAGGACCAGTGTTTGGTCATGTGCCTGCCCCAGTTTTGGTAAAGATGGAGTGACGTCAAGGTCATCGTCTGGTGAGGGCGCACGTTGATCGGAAAGAAGGTTTCACTGAAAGGAGTGTCGTTGGGGTTGTAGAACTTCTCTTCCTTCTCACCCGCAAAGTTTTTCGATACCTGCACGACAATCGGCATCGGGTGCCCGTCCTGATCGAGGACTGTTCCGCCCTCGACGATGCCCCCGCCGACGACGGATTCGTGACAGATGTAGATTTTGCGCGGGGTCGCGTCATTGCGGAGCGTGATGGTTGCCGCTTCGTAACGATTGGGGGTCTCGTAGAACTGTCGCTGAAAGCTGCCGGAAGTTACCGTGCCCACTACATAGCAGCCTCTTCGCGCGTCGTAGTGAACAGGCACCTCGCCCGTAATCAAGGTAAAGGCGTCATCTGCCAGCGGTGCTTCCTCGCCAAACAGTGGAAAAGCGAATGCCTGCCGCGTTCCCGCTTCGAAAGGGGAACAGGGAAACTGCCTTGGCACGATGCCTTTGATCGTGAGGTGATCGGCATCCAATGCGCCGGTTCCGTGCCAAGTGATCTCCGCGAGGATTTTTTCCGGATAGCAGAAAAGCGCCAGATCGCCCTTCAGCGGTGCCGGTGTTCCTTCCGCGGTACTCGGCTGCAAGTCAAACCAATGAATCTCGCAGTAATACGGGCCACGCCGATAGAGGTTGATTCGTGAAGGCTGCGGCGAATGCTGTGTGGAATAGACAGTGCCGGATTTGTCATGGATCTCGAACCACAACCAGGGCTCCCCATTGTCGCTGACCAGTCGATGGGGCCGGTTCAACTCGCCGGTCAAACGATACTCTTCCGCCAGGATGTTGAAGCTGCTTCGAGACGAATCCGCATAATTCACTTCGAGCTTGGGACGATTGGCAATCGATTGGTGTTGATAGATGACAGTGTCACGAACGGGCCTGAGCGACGGACGGGAGTCCGGCTGTTTTGTGCTGCCTGTGCTGTGCTGATTGGCAGCGCGAGTGAGGAGATGCTCCTGCGGATGCACATTCTGGTCGAATGCGATAGTGGGTAACGCGAGGGACACGAGAAGGACAACGAGAATTCTCATCGTGGCAATGTCTCCGAGACTCGTATTGGCGAAGGGAAGCATCCGTTGCTGAGCGACGGGCAAGCTGACAACTGGGGCCAACGACAATGGAAGCCCTTTCGTCAGCTGGCCATGATACAATGCCGGAGGTGTGCGAATGTAGATGCTGTTGCCACTTTCTGATGGGCTGCGTTTCTTCCGACCAGAAAGAGCGACGAGATGCTACAGGGGCGTGCTCCGCAGTAGGGTCATCGCATTCTCGGCGGTGCGGACAGATTAATGCCCTCGCGCAGACGCAAGAGGCCAGGCATGAAGATGTTTCGAAATGTCGTAGTTGTGATTCTACTGCTTACGGCGTCGGCCGACGCGTCGAAGACGACAGTTCAATCGCCCGATGGCCGCAACTCGATCGTCTTGCAATCGACGGACGAAGATCGCGACGTCGTTCGTGTTTCGGTCAGCCGCGACAGGCAACAGGTCCTTGCCCCTTCCCCACTGGGCCCGGTGTTGACGATGGGGGGGGCACTGAACGAAGGATCCCGCATTGTCACAGTGCGGCACGGCAAAAGCGACGACAGTTTTCAACTCTTCTGGGGCAAGACGAGCACGGTCGCCGACCGATTCTCCTATGCCGTAGTCACTCTGGCGACGCCCACGGACCTCCGTTGGGAAGTCGAGTTGCGTGCGTACGACGATGGTGTCGCTTTTCGCTACCGATTGCTGCGGCAAGACGGGCAGCGAGAGTTTGCAATACGAGAAGAGGTGACCCAGTTCAACGCGGTGGGTGAACCGACGGCGTTCTTTAATACGCTGGACGGCTTTACGACGTCGCATGAATCACTGTATGCGCGCAAATCACTCTCCGCGATTCCCGTCGCAAAATTGCTGGACATGCCGCTGCTGCTTGTTTGGCCGAGCGGTCAGGCGGCCGCGATCACGGAAGCTCGGGTGCGTCATTTCGCGGGCATGTATCTGGAGCGACGGTCGAATGACAGCACGGCGCTCCGATGTCGACTGTCGCCTCGGCCCTCGGACAAGGACACGTGCGTGGTGGGTACAACGCCCCATGAAAGCCCCTGGCGCGTCGTCCTCTTGGCTGACCATGCTGGCAAGTTGCTCGAGAGCAACTTACTCCTGTGTCTCAACGACCCACCGCAAGACGACTTCCGTTGGGCTCGCCCGGGCAAGACCAGCTTCCATTGGTGGTACGGCGAATTCGAGGATGATTACAAGTTGTCATCCGAGCGTGACGTGTATTTCCGCAGGCATCGGAAGTACATTGATTTCTGCGCCGAAAATCGTATCGCATATCACGCGGTCTCCGGGGATGGGCTCGCGTGGTACGTGCAGTCGCCAACGGATTACGGAACGCCGGCGGCGGATGCGGACGTCCTTCGTGCACGGCTGGAATTGGGGCTTCCGCAGATCATTGCTTACGCCCGCGATCGGGGCGTCGGAATTCGTCTGTGGGTGCATTGGAAGCCGCTGAGCGAGAAGTTGGAAGAAGCTTTCGCTCGCTACGAATCCTGGGGCGTGAAGGGGATTATGGTCGACTTCCTCGACCGTGATGACCAGGAAATGGTTGACTTCACCGAGCGAATGCTCAAGAGTGCGGCCCGCCACAAGCTGCACGTTCAGATCCACGGGTCATCGAAGTTCAGCGGAGAGCAGCGCACGTTTCCGAACCTCTTCAACCGCGAAGGTGTGTTGAATCTCGAATACGTGAAGTGGAGCGACCTCTGCACCCCGGCCCATAACGTGAACGTAGCCTACACGCCGCGCACTCGCCGGACCTGTCGATTTCCACCTCGGCGGCTTTCGCTGCGTTTCCCGGGCTGCGTTTCGGCCGAGCAATCGGGCGCCGGTGGTGATGGGGACGCGGTGTCACAACCTGGCGCTTTATGTCGTGTACGAGAACCCGATGCCGATGGTCGCCGACGCGCCCAGCGCGTACGAGGGCCAAACCGGGTTCGAGTGGATCACCCAAGTCCCGACCACCTGGGACGAAACCCGCTTCGTGGCCGGCGAACCCGGCGAGTATGTGGTACTTGCGCGGCGCAAGAACAAGGAGTGGTACGTAGGTGGAATCACAAACTGGACAGCCCGGAAGATCGAGGTCCCCTTGGCGTTCTTGCCGTCGGGCGAATTCCTTGCCACGCTCTACGTCGACGGATCAATGGATGAGTCGCTGCCCCATGCCATCGCAAAACAGCAGCAGTCTGTCGTCGCCAGCTCACCCCTCCCCGTCCGCCTCGCGCCAGGCGGTGGCTTTGTCGCTGTCCTCCGCGCCGAGTGATCCCGTGGAGCTTCCACGCGCTGCAGGCGATGACTCCACTCCAAGTTCTGGAGGAGAGTGATTCTGTGGGTCTGTCGAGCCGCCAGCGCCGTCCGTTTGGCCTGCCTTTGCATCCTCGTCCAACGGTTCTTGCAGCCACGTCCTGGCCCTTCGGCATCTGCGGGGCAGGTGACGGTTTTCATCGCCGGTCGCTGACAGGGTGTTCAACCTGGCGTGACCGACTATAATCTCGCCGTGATCTGCCCCGCATTTCCCAGTTAGGGCGGCCGCGACCATCGAATCTGGTTCGGACGAAACCGGAAAAACCTTGCGTAGATGGGCCAACGGGTGTTTTCGCTCTCCATGACGGAATGCAATTCGGGAGCGCCCTCTGTGCGAGGTCTCTGACCGCGTGCTCGTCGGGATTGGAGGTCCGGTGGAAACGGGAAGACCGTCGGTCGGCGGTTGCGGTGACGTTGGAGAACTGCGCCGTGCGTTTCAAAATCGCCGCATGATTCATACTTACACTCAGAAAGGTAGTGCCATGTCCTCTCTGCTACAGTCCGTTTTGGAAAACCTGCGTGAAGACCAAGTGTCGACGATGAGCAGCCAGCTGAATGCCGACAAAGACTCGACCAAGAAGGCCATCGCGACGGCACTGCCGGCGCTCATCGGCGCGCTGAGCCGACACGGATCCGACCAAGACGGCGCTGCTTCGCTGCTGAGCATCCTGGATCGTAATGCTGACGGCAGCGTGCTGGACGATCTTTCGGGTTTTCTCGGGGGCAAACAGTACCAAGAACCAAAGCACAGCGAAGAGATTTTGAGAGAGGTTCTGGGTGACAAGCAGACTCGTGTCCAGCGAAACGTCGGCAAATCGTCAGGGCTCAATCCAGACGCGGTTTCGCAGCTACTGAAGATGTTGGCGCCGATCGTGATGGCGTCGCTGTTGCGACACAAAGAGAGTGGAAACCTCGATAAGGAATCGACTGCCAGAAGTGATGCGGCACGAAAGAGGCCAATTAGAGAAGCAGCACGGCGGATTGCTGGGCAAGATCTTGGATCAAGATGCCGACGGCGACTTTGACCTTTCGGATTTGGCGAAAGTTGCGATGACCAACTTCTTCGGCAAAGGATGAACATCCGAGGCGTTGAACAGCACGCCGTTCCTTGCCCCGGCCGGTCATCGGATGGGTCTTGCGTGCGCGTGAATTGCTTGTTCACGGCACATCAATGATCCATGGGAGAGTCGCGAATGACCGCCACAGCAGATCCGGCCGAGCGACGCGTCGGCATGGGGGCTATCGTTCACAGTCAGGGAGTCGCGTTCCGGGTTTGGGCGCCCAATGCATTCGGGGTCTCGGTCATCGGCGACTTCAATGATTGGTCGCAGGATGCGAATCCGATGGAATGCGAAGGCAATGGATACTGGTACGCCGACGTACCCGGAGCGCAAGTGGGGCAGGGGTACCGCTATTTGATCCGGAATGGTGATCAGAGGTTGTCTCGCGTTGACCCGTACGTGCGCGAAGTCACCAACTCGATAGGGAACGGCATCATCCACGATGCCGAATTCGACTGGGAAGGTGACGAATTTGCGCTTCCGCCGTGGAACGAACTTGTCATTTACGAATTGCATATCGGTACATTCAATGACAAGTCGGACGACAAGCCGGGCACGTTTCAGGATGCGATCGAACGCCTGCCGCACCTCAAGCGATTGGGAGTCAACGTGGTGCAGGTCATGCCGATCGCTGAGTTCGCCGGCGATTACTCATGGGGTTACAATCCTGCCCATATCTTTGCGGTCGAAAGCATCTATGGAGGTCCGCGGGGCTTCCAGGCGTTCGTCAAGGCTGCCCATCAGTTAGGAATCGGCGTTGTCCTGGACGTCGTTTACAACCACCTGGGACCAAGCGACCTGAATCTGTGGCAGTTCGACGGGTGGAGTGAGAACGGACTCGGCGGAATCTATTTCTATAACGACTGGAGATGCGAGACCCCGTGGGGCAAGACACGCCCCGACTATGGGCGTGGCGAAGTGCGGCAGTACCTCCGCGATAATGCTCTGATGTGGCTGGAAGACTATCACGTCGATGGATTGCGGATGGATATGACGCTTTACATTCGTACGGTGCATCCCGGAGCTGACCTGCCGGACGGTTGGAGCCTGGCGCAGTGGATCAATCGCGAGATCAGCTGTCGCTATCCTGGCAAGATTACGATTGCGGAGGACTTGCAGCACGACGAATGGCTCACCAAGGCGGTCGAGTGGGGAGTGCCGGCTTTGGCGCGCAATGGGACTCGAACTTCGTCCACCCTATCCGCGCCGCCGTCATCGCGGCTGACGATCGTTCTCGCTCCGCATTCGCGGTCCGCGATGCGCTCTGTTACTCCTATAATGGAGATCCTTTTCAGCGCGTTGTCTACAGCGAATCTCACGACGAGGTCGCCAATGGTAAAGCCCGCGTGCCATCGGAAATTGACCCGGCGGACCCGGACAACTATTACGCGCAGAAGCGATCGACGCTTGCCGCAGGCTTAGTCTGTACGGCACCCGGCATTCCCATGCTGTTTGAAGGCCAGGAATTCCTACAGGGAGGGTGGTTTCAGGACACGGTGCCCGTCGACTGGCACCAGAACGATGAGTTTCAGGGGATCGTCCGTCTGTATCGTGATCTGATCGCACTGCGGCGAAATCTGCACGGCTCACAGTCAGAGGGCTTTGCGGTCGCGGCATCAATGTCTATCACATCAACGACGATCAGGACCTGCTCGCTTTTCATCGATGGGATCGAAGTGGGCCAGGCGATGACGTGGTTGTCGTGGTCAATCTTTCAGCACAAGCCACGGGAAGGCTACACGATCGGACTTCCGAGTGGCGGTTTATGGCGGCTGCGACTCAACAGTGCCTGGCGCGGATACAGCTCCGCCTTTAGCAATCATCCGAGTCACGACTTAGAGGCCGTGCCAGGCGCCTACGATGGATTGTCCCATCACGCCGCGGTGAGCATTGCTCCCTACACAATGCTGATCTACTCCCAGGAGTGAACCGGTAGACCTTTCTCTTGCCGTCTGAGAGTCCCATCTCCAAGCCGATCCGCCGGAACCCGCGCCGCGTCGGATCGGTCTCATCAGACGGCCAGAATTGCTTCTGGTTGTCCGCATTCGGGCCTCTTCGATCGGCTCGCCGAAATCAACGCGGCAGATAACGCTTGGTTCTACGCGGCTTTCGCCGGCTGTGCATCGAAATCGACCGGCCCGGTGTGCAGCGCATGCTGTTCCGCGTCGTCCGAAAGTCGAGGGCTTTGGTCCCGATGCGTGCGACGCCGAAAGAACACGATGAGAAGCACCATGACAAGAGTACCGACAGCGGCACACAGTTGTGTGGCTCGCCAAAAGAAATGATCGACCACCTGATTGCCATGTTGTGCCAATTCCTCAACACGGCGTCTTGAGATGTCGTCGGACTGCTCGATGGCGTTCCCAACCTGAGTGTCCATTTGTCGGCTGATCGCCTCTCGCTCTTTGCGCACGGAATCGAGCACGATTTCTCGTTCGTCGCGGAGCGAATTGAGCACGAGAGTTCGTTCCTCCTCGAGTTGCTTCAGTGTTTCGTTTCGCATCCGTTCGACATCGTCGAGCGTGCCGATACGCTCTTTCCGCACGGCATCCTGCAGAGCGAGCCGTTGTTGCTCGATCAGTGCGGGCATCGTTTCGGCAGTGTACGCCACTTGCGTAATCGCCTGCGTAGCTGCGGCGAGATCCTGCAGCGGACGCTGAACGGTGGGAATCTGACCAGCATCCATCAACAGTAGCTCCGCCTCCCAACGCGCTTGCTTGGGTACATGAGCTGCATAGAGAATCGATAGTTTCTTCAGCTCATCCACGTTTTCATTCAGATTCGTGATTACGTGAAATGGCTCACGTCCCGGTTCTTGCACTTCTTCGATATACCGTGACGCAATCGGCTCACGATCGAAGTGCAGGCTGGTCAGGGGATAATCCGCGGCAAATCCTGCGACAAACTTCTCGCCGAGTTTCAGTTGCCCGCCAAGAGTCTGATGGATGTACTGCAATCGTTCTTCGAGGCCGCGGCACTCCTGCTTGGCAATCGCCTGCCAGGGTCCAAACAATTGATGACCGTGTTGTGAATTGAACAGACCGGTCATTTGCTGATTGAGAATCCACACATCCAAGTAGCGCCGAGCGGATCGGGACGTGAAGCAGCTTGGAAGCAGGCCGAGATACCGTTGATCTTCCACAGCAGTGCGTTTCGGCGGATTGTGGGATCGGACGTACCTGCAAGAATCTCGTCGTGTGCAATTCTATTCGATCGGCGAAGTAGATCGTGTACTCATTCACCATCGTCCGTAATTGATGGGAGGAGAGCTTAAGATGGTTTGCCTCCTTTTCCAGCATGCTTTGTTGTTTGGACCCTCGCTGACAGCCAACTCCAAGAAGACCGAACAGGAGCAAGACGAGAACGTGAAAGACCAACCACTTCACGAGTGCCGTTCGCTTGTCAGCGGATGCAACCTCGCCGCATGTTTCTCGGTGGAAGTGTCGGTGGTCGCCCATTTTGCCGCCTCCCGGTATTCTGGGGGGAACTTCTACCGGATTCGCTGGCACGTGTAAACGCGGAATCACGCCGAATCGTGCCCTATTTCACTGCGGCGTGGCCCTTGGTCCTCAGGCGGCAACGCGAAAACGGGCGATTACGCGTGTCAATGCAGCGAAAACCACCCACCAACGTATTGAATCAGTTCTGTCTTCTCGTGAATTCCTGCAGTTGCCGCGTCGCAGGAGAAATGCGAGGTTCCTCCGATGTGACCCTGGGCGTCTGCAAGTTTCGCAGCTCACTCAAGGAGTGAGGCGAGCGAGAAGGTCCGTTGGGGTGAGGATCGAAATTCCGGGAAAGCGCTGCTGAAACCGTTTTCCGTCGGAGTGTGTCACATCTTGAAGTACCAGCAAGTCTTTGTCTCGGGTCACAATTAGCGAGGCATCGGCAGCAACGGCGAGATCAATGTAGTGCTCGTCATCCGGGTCACGTGGATAGTCGAATACATGGGGCACATTGTCCAGGACAACGGCAAGTGACTGGATATGCTCGACGAAAGATTCAATCTGCTCCGTCGATAGCTTGAATCGCGAGGCCAATTTTGGTTGCGCGCACACGTTCTGGAATTCGTCCAGAACAACGTGCGATGCGTACAGGGTAAACCGACGCATTTCTGCAGCCCGAAGTGCCTGCCCCGCAGGTCCGTCGGGTGCGATGAGTGCCTGGAAGTAGACGTTACAGTCGAAGACTGCTCGCTCCAAACCACTCATGATGCGTTGGACTTTCGCTCCTGACGCATCAGGTGCTTCTCTGCCTCAAACAACTCGACTGCTTCGTCTTCCGTCATTCCAGAGGCTCGAAAGGCCTCACGAGTGGGACGCAGCAACTCCTCCAGACGCTGGTCAGACAGAAAGAGTCCGCCTAATGGCGAGAACCGCCAGATCGGCGGGGTCACTCCCACTGGCGGCAGCTTTCTTCTGAAGTTCCTGAGCAAGGTCATCCGGAATGTGTACGTCCATCGCGATTCTCCTGCTTCCAAGTCTATGCCAAGCCACGCTCGAAATCCATGAGAAGGGCGATTGAGAAGGCTGGGTGTCGGTGTACCGTTGGTATTCCGCCGCGAGACTCTCTGGCTGACTGCGCCGACTGAGCGGGTTGAGGGTTAAATTCGGGCAAGGGGGGAGGAACTGCCGGCACAAGCAGGATCCCTCAACAGTCGTCACAAGCGACGCGACGCACGGCGGCACGCCAACCAGATCGGCAATCCCATCGCCCACAGCAGCCAGCCTCCCGGTTCGAATAGTGCACGTTTCTCAGCCTGCAGTCGCGGGGGCTTGGTTGGAGTCATCTCGCCAGCCAAGCCAGAAGACAGGCATGGAATCACCACGAGAGGTCGTTGTGGAGTGAATTCCACCGAATTCAGCGTCAAGCTGGCATCTATCTGACGTGCCACGAGGATCATGAGCACACCGCCGCGTGTCATCTCTACAGCTTTCATGACCTCCGGCGAGCCTTCGCCACGGCAAATGCTGAGACCCTTACTGCCGACGCCCTCCAAGCACTGATGCGACACAAGAGCTACCAGACAACGCAGCGGTACATCAGCATGGGCAGCGAGCTAAGTCGAGCTGTCCGTAAAGCTCAAAGTCCCACCTGGTCTTAAGAGGCACGGCGAGCCAACCAGTATCGGGATCGCCCCCGCGCACCACGTCCTTTCCCCGCCGCAACTCCGCGCGAGGGGGGCGTGAAGTGTTCTTGGAGTGTTGACGAATCAAATTGACGTAAGTCCAATAGGCCCGGAGGGATTCGAACCCCCGACCAAGGGATTATGAGTCCCCTGCTCTAACCGCTGAGCTACGGGCCCAAAGTCTTTTATTGTAATGGTTTGCGGCGATTCTTGCGGCCTTCTTTTTGGGGCAAAGTTGCCATTGGGTTGCCAAACAGGGCGTCCATCTTCGCGGCAATGCGCCGTTCCATGCCCTCCATTAGGTGTGCGTACACGTCCTGCGTTGTCTTGACGCTGGCGTGGCCGAGTCGCTGCGATATCACTTTGATGCTCTCCTTGGACCTCAACAGTAGCGACGCATGGCTGTGACGGCAAGCGTGGAGCGTGACATCGGGCAGACCTGGCTTCTTCAGCATCGGCCTCCAGTGGCGGCGATGCGGACGATGTTTCGCCTACCCTTTCTACACGGCCCGAGAGATGTCTGAAATGGCGAGCTGGCTCGACGTTCTCGAGCTTGCGTGGTCTTGGGGTAGTCTCGGTCGCCGTTTCTTCAGAAGGCGACAAGTCGCAAGCTAGGGGGCCGACGCTTCCGTGCGAGTTGCTTTCAACTCAAGTATCTGCGACGCATCATCGTCAGACCCAAGAGACCTAGTGCTAACAGAGCCAGCGAGGAAGGTTCGGGAATCCAATACAGACAGGGAGCGCCGCCATAGGCATTCAGGTCACCTCTCGGTAGCATCGTCCCCGAAATCAATAGGTCCTCCCAAACCTGCTGGATGCTCAGCCCGGGCGGCAAAATCGGCCCAAGGGCGTACTCCTCGAGCTTGCCAACGCCAGCCGTGTCGAGAAAGAACATCCTCGAGCCGTCGGCTGCGCAGACGTTCGGCCACTGAACGCAGTCAAAGGCTGCGTTGTCAGGCAGGAACATGTTGCTCTTCGATACCAGGTTCAGGCTGGATATCAAACCTTCGCCATCGGGCGCGTTGTTGTTTGCATTGACGGTCACCATACCGTCAGACGGGGGAGTAGGTAACGGTGACGTGCGTCGGATTGCTCCGGTCCGGCGCTGGTATAGCGGCACATCGGCGGCAAAGAGATTCGGTGCCAAGGACGGCACAAGACACAAGGCCGCGATTGTCACAGATGTTACACGAGTGATGCTCATCGTGTGTTCCTTCAACAGCGCAGTAGAACGGTGCGTCGGCGCATAAGAAAACGCCATTGTCATCCAGGTGTCACGACTCTTGATTGGCCGCTCACACTCTGAATGATAATGGCGTTTTCATTGGCTGCCCCTCATTCCTGTGAGGCCCATTATTGTGGAGTCGCTTGGGGCGGAATGTCAAGTAGAAACACGGCAACGGCAGACGGAACAAAGAACGCCAAGAATCAGCAGCAACGCGGCGCTTGGCTCTGGCACGGCGGCAATATCGGTTCGTCGTCCCTGTTCGTAGCCGCCGTCTTCAAAGGCGATAACAAAGTCGGCGGTGTCGAACACTCCGTCGCCGTTCCAGTCGCCTTCGGACCAGCCGGCATATTCGCTTTGTCTCGTACTTGCCAATACTCGAATACTTGCTCAAAGTCGCTGCGGTGAACTCGCCGTCCAGGTTGGCGTCGCCGTACCAAGTGTGTGCGAGGTCCTTGACCCAGATGCGATGGTCTTCGAGGTCGACGTTCGCTCACCGTTCAGGTCGAACATTGTGTCTGCCCAGTAGCCGTTTGAATCCACGTAGCCGAGGTAGATCCTTTCGGTCAAAACATCGATGTCGCCAACATCCAAGACTTCATCCATGTCAAAGTCACCGACGGGAGTCTCCACAAGATGAGACCCTCCGCGACGGGGTCGAAGTCCGCAGGGAACACGGTCCACTGGTTGTAGATGGCGGAATTCCAGTGTGCGTCTTGTGGATTGCCCCCGGTTACATTGGCACCATCAGGTTGGCACCAGCTAGAGTCGTATACAAAGATGGCACAAGCCACGAGTCGCAATTGAGCGAAACGTCTCGAGGTCCGTCCGCTTTAAGGTCGCATTTTGCATCGACGAGCAGCTCAGGCTCGCCGATGTCAAATCCGCTTCCGTGAAGTCAGCTCCCTCCAGAATGCTGTATGCGGAATGCGAACAGACAAAACCACCCACCCATGCTGGATCCCCGGTACAAGACCAGGCTCCGAAGGAGGCACCACTCGAATCAAGTTCGCTGAAATCCCAGCCTCTCAGATCGTGTCCGCTGAAATCTCCGAGCTTTAGATGCTGCAGGTTTCCCTCCTGATAGCTAGAGGTCGAATAGAGCTGTTCGGCGATGAGCCCGGTGCCGGAGAAATCGGTGCCGACGATGACTGTCACTGGTACAGATTAGCATCGGTGAGTGTCGAGTAAGTTGTAGATTTGCGTCGGTGAGATTCTGCTGCGAAAGGTCCCAGCCACTGAGGTTGTTCTCCGAAAGGTTGATGCCCCGCAAGTCCTGCGTCTGATAGCTGGCTGTGGATGCAAGTTGTGCCGCGGTGAAACCGTGTGACGTTGTCTCCTCAAAGCTGGCTCCGGTAACCACCGCATCCGTCAGATTAGCATCGGTAAATTTAACTTGCCGCCAGATCGGCATCGGTGAAATCGTGCACCGGTCAGATTGGCATTTGCGAGTATCGAGTCCCGCAGATTAGCATCGGTGAGATTCTGCCCCGAAAGGTCCCAGCCACTGAGGTTGTTCCTCGAAAGGTCGATGCCCCCTAAGTCCTGCGTCTGATAGCTGGCCGTCGATGCAAGTTGTGCCGCGGTGAAACGTGATGACGTTGTCGCCTCAAAGCTGGATCCGGTAACCACCGCATTCGTCAGATTAGCATCGGTGAGTGCCGAGCGTTGCAGATTTGCATCGGTGAGATTCGCGCCCGTCAGATCGGCACCGGCGAGTAACGAGTTTCGTAGATTTGCATCGGTGAGATTCTGCTGCGAAAGGTCCCAGCCAGCTAAGATCGTTGTCCGAAAGGTTGATGTCCCGCAAGTCCTGCGTCTGATAGCTGGCCGTGGATGCAAGTTGTGCCGCGGTGAAACCGTGTGACGTTGTCTCCTCAAAGTCTGGCTCCGGTAACCACCGCATCCGTCAGATTGGCACCGGTCAAACGGACTTCCCGAAAAGTTGCATTGGTGAGGTTTGCGCCGGTAAGATTCACTACCATATAGCGAGGCTCGAGATTAAAACGCTCAGTTGAAACGGGGTACTCATTGCGCAGCAGGAGGTACCCTCTGCTGCACCGAAGAAAACGCCATGGAGATTCGCCCCAGAGAAATCGGCGAAGTCCAGCAGGTTGCTCCAATTGATCAGTATCGCCCCATAAGTGGAGTGATTTCGCAATGAGATTCGAAACGGGCATTGGAGAGGTCCAGACCTGCAAAGTCGGCATAGCGCAGATTGCGGTCTTCTGTGTTCCAATCCCAAAGCCGAACCCCCGGCCCCGGCTCAATGTCCTCTGTGCCGGGAATTACCTCACCCGTTTGCCAGTTGTAGATGTCAGCGCGGGCAGGGAAAAGCGTTCCAAGAAGCAGAACACCCAGGAAGAACACAACGCCACGAGAGATTGCGCCAGAGACATCGTAGGCCTCCTTTCGGCGAGCGACTCGTTGTGGGCTTACGCGCATTATCCCCCCTGGAAGAACGGGGACAAGTAGCCGCAAAACAGCCACCCGCGGACTGCATATTGCGAATGGGCCGAGTGATGATTCGAGCGATATGAACGCGGAAGACCATCCACCGGCACCTAAGCCTACGGCGTGCGAATGTGGGGATTCGTGATGGCGATTGTGCACCACCCAAAAGCCGCTGACCCGAAAGCTCACCGGCCTGCCCTTCATATACTGCTAGGCATGCAATACCGGGTGCGGGTTGGTTGCCATTCGGTTGCCTGTTCGAGAGATTGCCAAGTAGTCGTATGTCAAGTTTCGCGGAAAACTAGGCGTCGTCCTCCGTGAAACGTGACCCGTCGTACTGACACTACGCTGATCCGCTCGCCGACTAGCGGTGGAATGACCTGGGTGCGATCCCACATATTTCTATGGCCGTGTGTCGCTTGCCACGGTTCCTACTGTTGGTAACTGCCGGTAGGAACTGGAACTCGTCCCCTGAGGCTAGGAAGAGCCGAGATGTGATGCGGTGAAAACACCAAAGTGGTAGGAATGACTGGTACCTCTTCCGCCGAATAAGGCACGCTTTCTGCATCATGCAGACGCGTCGCGGATTACTTCGCTCCCGCCGGGCCAATGTATTGCCGGGCAATCACGACATTGTCGAAGTAGACGATGTTGACTTTTTGTTTCGTCCAGCGGTCGGTGACATAACTCTCCAGCGTGAACGCATTGGCAAGCAGCGTGGGACTGGTCCGCCAATTGATGCCCCGCCAGTGTCCCCGCAGCTCGCCATCGATCCAGTAGGCTTGCTCGCCATCGTCCCTGCCAGGCGAATTGTGTTTGATCATCATCTCCACGCAGATCCATCTGCCGCGTTGGATATTGGGTTGCGTCTCAGGACGAAAACCATTGCCCCAGTACTTGCCATCGGGACTCGGTTTCATGGTGTGCCAATAGCTGTAGAAATTCCACCGTCCTGGAGGTTCCCACTTCCCCCAATTGCCCCACGGTTCGATCGCTGTCGAGAAACGTTCCGTTCCATCGGGCAACTCACCCGCACCCCCAAATCCGCTCCACCGTTCGCTGCCCTGCAAAGACTTGTTGGCTCGCAGCGTGCAGAAATGATGTACATAATCGCACGCGGGATCAAATCTCGTGTAGAAGCGAATGAAGATCTGCTCGGACGACTCGAACCATTTCGTAAAACCACCACCTGTGTTTTCGCCCAGTGTCGCCGTCACTTGAAGTGAGCGACTTCCGATCGGAGCTCTGTTTGATGAACCGTCAACCAACGCGAGTACCTTCTTGCCGCGGTCTCTGGTCTCATCCCACTTGTCACCTAATGCACCCGTTTCGAAATTGTCCGCGAAGATCACCTCGGGATGGCTCGAGATGTCGTCATCGGCATGGAAATCGACAGCCAACCCCTCGCCGGACGGCAAATCGCTATCCGTGACCCATTCGGTAGCCGCATCCTGGGCCAGTGCGGGTCGTGCTGCGATCGAGGTGAGCGTCGCGAGAATTGCCACGAGGATGTGGTCCGTTGCGGCGAACAACAAATCGCGGGGAGGAATTCCATGATGACTTCCATTTCTCGGGTCTCGGTTGCGGACGAGACAATTATAGCCAGATTCCCCGGCGGAAATGATCGGTTGCGATCGACCGCCACAAAGTGAACAAAGGATTCCTCTCCCTCGCTGGCGCATTCGATCTCCAGAGATAAGTTGGTGACGACTCGGATAGGGCGGTTTCCGAGGCTGGGACAATCGATGAACGGTTCGCTACAGTCCTCTGAAAATCACCGCCCCACTTCCGTTGAGACAAATCACGACTTTTTGCCGTGGGGAAGAATGGCAGGGGAATGATGGCAGGGGATGATGGCAGGGGAATGGGGTGGCACGTTGTTGAGACGGCCAGGATGCCGAGCCTGGCTATTGCGGGCACCGCGGCTGCGGCCGAAGAGCCTCGCTCTCCCGTTCTGGCTCTCGCAGCCAGAATCGGTTAGGACGTTTGTGTGAAGAAGCTGTCTACCAACGGGACCTGAGAGCAAGGTTGGTTGCCGATGGCTTTCGGCGCGTATGTATCGAGGAACGCGTTACAGCGGTCCACGCTGAGTTCTGCAAAACATATTCTGTCGATCTGATTGCGGATGACGCTGTCTACGAGCTGAAGGCTGTCGTGTCACTCAACGAACAACATCAGGCTCAACTTCTGAACTACTTGTTTCTACTTGGATTGCCGCGCGGCAAGTTGATTAACTTTCGAACGCCGAAGGTCCAAGGCAGGATTCACGCGACCAGCTTGTCTGCCAAAGATCGCCACCAGATCGTCATTGACTTGGAGCATTGGGAAGACCTCTCGAATGCCTGTAGCCAACTAAGATTGAGAATGAAGGATTTGCTAGAGGATTGGGGGGCTTTTCTGGCGTGCGAACTATACGAGCAAGCCCTGACGCATTTCTCCGGTGGCAGATGCACGGTTCAACAGAGATTGCCTCTGAAACGGGATCGTATCGCACTCGGTACGCAGGAATTCAATATTCACGCACCGCGAATCGCATTCCACGTTACATCGGTCATCGGCCACATCGAAGCAAAGGAGTCACAACTACGACGACTTCTGACCCTGACCAATTTACAGGCAATACAGTGGATCAATCTCAATCACACAAGGATTCAAATGAAGACGCTTCTGCGAGGAAATTCCATGATCCACATTCCCTTTACGGTTTTCGATCTGGACGCTCTATTGTGCCCGGCAACCATTATCGCTGGCGATCCCGATGGGCTGGTGTGTTCTGCTGAAATCTTCATCCATCACGCGAGAGAGTGCTGCTTCCACTGCAACAGGGACCAGGATGTCGGCGTCGAGTGTTTGATCATCGGGATTGGGGAGTCGGCGATGAACTGGTCATGCGGTACTGCCGGAGATCCGTTGACATATGCCATCGAGCACTATCTGCAGACGCGAGTATTCAGCGTGTGGCACCGACACGATCGGATTGACTCGCGAGCCCAACGGGTCTTGATGCGTTCTCTTACTGGAGCCTGCCACGCCACGCAGGGAATTCAGAAGCCGAGCAGCAGACCCACAGCTAGGAGAAGTGATGTTGTTCAATGAAGATTCCCATCGATTCCGCATCGCTCTGCAGAAGGTCGTCGATTGCTTCCTCCAGAAGAGCGGAAAGCGGATTCTTGCAGGCCATGCCGATGCGCGATTCTGGCAGTTCCACGGCCGCAGTAGAGACCTCCAGCAGGCCTTCGGCATGCAGTCGGTCCACGGTGGAATCCGTCAACGCATCCAACGGCTTCGGGGAGCCGTCTGAGACGCAGTGGCGGACAGCACACGTGCTCGAATCGAATTGCCACAGTTGATCAACGGCCGCCGCAATCGGTCGCAAGTCGTCTGCCAGCACCATGGTCGCGCCCGCTCCGTCGACGGGCATGGCCGGTGCGCTGTCGACGTAGCCCCCACCAATAAAGGCGGCCACGATATCATTCGCTATCAAAATCGCCGTCGCCGTTCCAGTCTCCCTCGTTCCAAGCTGAGTTGTGATCAATCGAATCCTCGTATTCGCCCACGACAAAGACCTGAACAAAATCATTCGAATCAAAGACACCATCCAGATTCGCGTCACCGTAGTCCGTGTTCAGGATCTCGGTGATGAGCACATCCAGATCGGTCTGGCTGGCGGGGCCGCCGTCTGCCGCAAGATCAAATACGGCTTCGCGCGCGTCGGTTTGGATTGCGAGCGACATCGACGTGATGTCGTGCACGTCGACGATGCCATCCAAGTAAAATCTCCGGGGACGAGTCGGTGACGCGACGGGCACGTGCAGAATCGTCAGCTTGGGGCGATCCGACGCGAAGCCGACCTCGCGCGAACTGAAATCGACGCCGTCGGTTGCGCCTCCCGGATTACTGATCAGGATGCCGTGGTTGCTGTCCGGATCATCGATCCACGACTGCACCATGGCGACCCCGTCCGCGTTGAACTGCGTATTGTTGGAAGCGAACTCAGCAACCAGCGGTCCGCTGTCCGCCGCGCCCTTGCCGCCGGGCGTCTGCCATCCCACGCCGTTGGCCGCCTGATTCCAGGTCACCTGCGATTCGCTCCAATTCTTCAGCACTCGTTCCACGTTGTACTGATCGCCGTTGTTCGTGATATTCACCTGGAACGATGCGCCGACGACTCGACTGCCGACGGGAATGCTGAGGTCGCGCCAGCGGAGCAGCACTGCCAATTCGGTTCCGCCGTCTTCTCCGTCGACTTCCAGACGACTGATCCGAAAGGCCATTGTTAGAGTTCGCATCTCCTTCGCGCATTTCGGCATCGGTGGCACCGGTATACCCGTTGACACCACTTTGAAAACTGTCGCTTTCCGACTCGCAGGATCCAAGGCCGATGACCGGCTGCTTTCCGCACCGTCGCCGTTGACGGCCGTGACTTCGTAGGTCAACGGCGAAGCTTCCTCGAAGGTCATCTCGGTCGTCAGCCAGGGGATCGACGTGGTCTGCAACAGCTCGTTGTTGCGGTAGACGTTGTAATGCGCGATGCCGGTCTGAGAATCTTCCGAAGGCAACCAGGCCAGTGCGACCTGGCCGCCGGCGATGATCTGGCCACGCAGGTTTTGCGGCATCCGACGGGGGCGTGGTGTCCAGGAAAAGGTTGTCGCGACCGGGCGTGCCCTGCAGACTTCCCGCTTGCCCACGTGTGCCGGATCATTTCCAAAATCAGCAGCTTCCCATTTGCTGAGCGATGATCCGTCACCGTCCGCGGCGGTTGGCCAAGGAGCCGAATCGTCGTAGTTCACGTGATCGACAATCACTCGTCCGGCGTTCGTTTGGCTGGGGCGAGAGATCTGCAGGTTCTCGCCTCCGTTATCCAGCACGCCATGCATGTCGTCGTTGTAGACGAAGATCGGTACACTGGCGGGGACTTCGAGAGTCCGTTCGGAATTGATCGGCCGATTGCATCGGATCAAGACCGGCCAGCTGTTCGATGACGACCGCAAATCCGTGCGGGGCGATCGTGGCGCCGACAGGAAACGGATACTGAATGCCACGCGTGAACGCCCAGGAGATTTCCGCCACCGCCATCCAGCAGAATCAGCTCGTCCGTGAGGTTTTTCAACTCAACGAAGTCGACTCCGCCGGTCGCCGCGTTGTACATGATTTCGTGGATCACGACCGGGCCTACCGCCGGCGCCGCATTCGCCGCTCCGCGCGTTGGCTCGCTCAACACGGCAAAAACCAGTCCGTCACTGGTTGTCGTCAAGCCATGCGTGAGATCGGGTTCGGCGGCCCCAAACTGACGAGACTCCTGATAGCCGGTCAGTTGGCCCAGGTTGTCCGTCGACTGCAGATACAATTCGCCGCCTGTTGCCGTTAAGGCAAACGGTCGTGGGCATATCGCAGGATGACCAAAGTGATCGCGTTCGGTCAGCACGAGGATACTCGCCGGCCGCGATCGAGCTGCCGGGTGGTAACACATATTTGCTGATCGGCGATGTTTCGTCGCTCAGGTACCAACCACTCACATCCATCGGCGGCGTCGGACAAGGTTTCGCAGCTCGATCCAGTTACCCGCCGGATGGGTCGAGTCATTGGAGACTTCATGAATCACGATCGATCCAGGCGCGATGCCCTGATCGTCGGCGCCGGGGGAACCGCCAGCGTGCTCACTAGGTCGCCAACCGGCCTTGGCATTCCAGTGTGTAATCTCTTGTGCCGGATCAACGACAGTCAGCGAAAACCCATCTCCATCGGTTAGCGGAACCAGTCGTCCTGGTATTCGAAGCGATGGATCACGACGTTGATCGGCATCCCGCAAGGTGATCGACTCGCCCTCATTGGCCAGCGATCCGTCAAACGTTCCCGCAATCGGAAGACCACCGCCATAGAACGCTTCAAACGCGTTGATGTCCTTGACCACGAGCACGTGATCTCCCGGCGCTAACACCGGGTCGGAAGCCGTCGAAAAATCGAAGGCAATTCCCTCGGTGAACTGCACTCCGTTGAGATGCAAGCGGAGTGGTTCCGACCGGTGCGATGTTTCGCAATTCGATGAACTCGACATCGTCGCTGCCCGCGGGATTGTAGTGAATCTCCGAAATCCGAAGCAGGTCGCGCAGCGGCCGCTCGGTCGCAGTGCTTGTCACTTGAATCGTGTCGCTCCCGATTTCCACGCCATCAAAGTCCAGGGCGACCAGTCGAACCGTATTTGCGCCGAAATCGACCGGAACTTTCAGCTCCCAACTGTCCTCGTCCGTCCATTCGACATTCAGGCTCTCGCCGGTATCGGCATCTTGAATCTCACGAACATCGATCCAGCCGGAACCTTCAGTGTCACCAGCGAGAGGTTCGTCGTCAGCGGGTTTCCGTCGTTGGATGTGATCGCAAACGGAACCGGTGGGATGGCGGCCGTGGCGGCATTGCGCGCCTGCGACGACGCGAGCGGCGATCCTGGACACTTCGGACGATGTCCCGGCTCCCAGACTGTTGTAGTGCGTCGCCCAATACTGTGCGTATTCGGGATTGAAGCTGCGGTTCATCAGGTCCCACATGTGTCCCCAAAACAGCCGTTCATTCACCGGTAGGTTCCGGATCTCATCCAGCCGAGAGCTGCTGCCGTTGTAGATCAGCGGCTCGGTCAGATTCGCCAGGTCGGCATCCCAGAACAGCGGAATCAGCATTCCATCGGACGGGCGGGAGTAGACGCGAAGGTTCTTCGGGCGGCCGAAACCGTACGTATCCCAATTGCCCAAGAAGGCCTGCGTTGCATAATGGCGCATCCACAGATCGACATCCATTACTTGATTGGTTGCCTGAAACAGTGCTGCCCCCGACTTGTTGATCGCATCCGTCAATTGAACGATCGACTCAAAGTCGTCCTTCGCGCGGCTGTTCTTGATCAGCAACTGGCCTCGGTAGTCCTCTGGGTTATCGCCTCGGTCTCCATATCCTGCGTGCTCACGGCGGCGGAACCACCCCCGCTCTTCTCGCCTTCCGGGTGCGGATTTGCGTTGGCCGGGTACGTAATATCATCCAATTCCCAGATGGTTCCGCTGCCACCGTTTTCGAACTGCTCCTCGAGGAACAGGTCCTCATATCGCGCAAGCCCCAGCAGCATCATCGAGATCCTGGAACGGAGACTCCATGTAGCGCAATGTCGTCATACAGGCTGACGCTGCTTCCCCCGGCACGGTTGACGAGCTGCTTGAAGAGGATCTCCTTCAAGCCGTTGATGTCGAAGCGGAGTGAATCGTGGACCCCGTTGAATTTCTGTGCCGGGTCCAGCCGGATTTTGAAACCGCTGTTGGGTCGAATCCAGCGACTGCCGATTTGACGGACTTCCACGTCGTAGAATACTTCACTGCCGTTGCGCACGAGCGTTGTTCCCGCGTAGCGGTTGCTCATGTTGCGCGCATCCTGACTCGTGGTAGTGGGAACCACGATCGATCGATCGTCAGGCGTGACAATAAATCGCAGCGTATCGACGTTGCGCGTCGATTCACTGGCCACTTCATACAGGGCGCGTGAATCGCGTCCCCGCCCCGGAAATGTCGAGACCGCCCCCAGTCCGTCCGTTCCTTCGACGTAGAACTGCACGACCGTGTTCGAGGACTGCCCGGGGATACTAGCCGAGTACGGGCCATCACCGCCAGCGGTCATCGATACGCTCCGCCAACTGGACGTATTGGCTCGATACCACAATCGCAGCGAATCGACACCCTGCCCATCTTCCGCGCGAACGGATACGGTCACCGACTGGCCGGATCGGGGAAGAACCGGCTGGTGGGCGAACTGATCGTAGGTCGGACCCAGGTTTGATTCGGTCGACGCGATTCGGCTGTCCCGGCGTGCCATAACGGTCGGGCGCAGGCAGAATGGCGGTGTTGCTCATGCGTGTCAGGTAGAGCCGATTGTTTACCTGACGGCTTCCCTGGATCCACTTTGCTCGGAAGCGAATCGTGTACTGACTGTTACTTCGAACGGACGTGTTGCCAGCAAACGTGGTGGAAACATAATCGCTCACCAACGCCTGCGCCCCGCTGGCCGTGACGTGCAGCACGCGATTGCCGGCGTCGTCTGGGTCGGCCACGACGGTCCCGCTGTGGTTTCCGACGAATCGCCATTTGCTGGGTGAGCTGCCGATAGGATCCGAATCGAATGTTCCATTTTGAATCAGTTGCGTGCTCGTCCCCGACCGAATCAGGCTGACATCGTCTAACAGGAATTCACCGGCATCGAGTAAACCGAAAATCCATTCGTTGAAGCCTCCGCAGCAGTTCAGTGGTTCGTCCGCCAAATCGGTGAAGGTGTAGCTGGTCCATTCGCTCGCAACGCCTGGGTCACTGCCGGCCCATGTTTCTCCTTTCGCGTTGTCCGCCCACGGATCACGCAGTTCCAGGCTCGAGCCACCGCCATCGGCAAAGGCAGGCCAGCGTCCACGCTCATAGTAGTGCACGTCATCCGCCGGGTTCTTGCTTGCATCCACCAGCAGAATTCGGTCATCCTGATTGCTCAATGTGCCTTCATAATTTCCGATGACATTCTCGATCCCGTATTTCGCTTGGACGGCTGCAGCATCTTTCGCTACGACAAGATACGCGCCGGGCTCGATCGTTGTGCCCACCGGAAAGGTGAATTCGACCGCGTCGCGCAGACGCCAATCTTCCAGATCGACCGGCTGGTCACTGCGATTGAAAAGCTCAATCCATTCCTCGTCCGATTCCGCGTAGGGTATTTCGCCCTCGCGCAATGTAGGGGGGGCGTGGTACATGATTTCGTGAATCACGATCTGATCGTGAAACGAAAACTCATTGGCCGCATAGGGGGTCGCGGTTGCCGGCCATAGCCACTGATCCGGATAGCTGGCGCTGCGACCGCGCAACGAGTTGGTGACGACGCGCGCATCGATCAGCCGACTCTTGTCGGGCGCGTACAAGAACACACGCTCGTTGTCGGTCGGCCGGCCGCTCAGTTGATCTTCCTGGATCGCCAGCAACCCACCTGCCGGAATCACCTCGGACGGAAGAGTATATTCGATCGGGTTCTCACCGGTGGTCACGAGCACGTACCCACCCACGTTGATCGCCGTTGTGCTGTCATTCGCAATTTCGATGAAGAAATCGTCGCCGATCGCGGCGGCGATTTCATTCAACTGCAGACTCTCGGTCGCCACGGTATTGGCCGCTCCGGGCGTGCCCCCAAACTGTGCGCTGTAGGTCCAGTTCGCGGGGTCTTCGCTGCTGCCGAACGGGTTTCCTCTTCGCCAGACTCGGACCACCACCATCCGGCTCCACCGGCCATTCACCGCTGTCGCGAAAGTCGATGGAGTTCATCTGGCGGTGATCGTTGTTGTACAACCGCAGCTCTTCCCCTGCGTTGCTCAATCGCCCCAAAAAAGGGCCAATCGCATCGTCATAGCCCGTGCTTGCTTCGAGAAAACTCGGGTCACTCGCCACCACCAGGTAATCTCGTCCTTCGACAATCGTGCCTGCGGGAAACTCAAACTCAACGGCGCCGTCGATCCGCCACTGCGAGATGTCCATATCGACCGCCAACTGGTTGTGCAGCTCAATCCATTCCAGTTGACCCTCGGCATCATCCAACGCGTGGTACATGATCTCGCTGAAAACAACCGTGCTGTCGAGCATCGCACGCAGCTCCAATGGCTCCGACAGCATCGCGCGTTCGACCGTGGCGTTTCGCTGGACTTCGCAAGGCCGCGTGCTCGTTGACGTGAACGAAATCGTTCGAACAGTTTCATGAAGGTGATATTCACGCCGCAAGAACTCCTGAAGGTGAGAAAATGAGCGCCGTACGCCATGCCCGCTGTCTCTCTCCGACCCGGTGTCGCCCAAGTCCGTGGAAGACCACGCACGCTCTGTGTCGATCGCCTCAACTTGTGGTGTGCGATCACGTGCGGTGGCTTGCTGCGGCACTCACGATCACAATCGCCACGCGTTGACTCGCCCCACGCCAGAGCAGATTTGCTCGCGATCCTAACCAGCGGTTCCGGTGTGCATACCACTCAGTTTCTTTTGCCGCATCGTACGAGTCTACCGTAAACCGCACATCAAACGCAAAGATCCTGAAAAAGCCAAGGCAGGCCTCATCGCGGTGAGAGACGGAAGATGCTCTCTACCGTGGCATGGTCCTTCAGAAGTGGAAGAAGTGGAAGAAGTGGGAGAAGTGGGACGGTCTTCCAGACCGTCCCGTAAGACACTCTTCTAGAGTGTCACCCTTCCAGAGTGTCACCAAAAACGGTCAAACACCTCCCCACTCGCTGGCTGTCACAGCCCAGAAACGCAATACGAAGAAGAGGTGGTACGTGCATGCAAGAGGATGATGGTCTGGGACGTCTGGGGGATGACGGTCTGGAAGACCATCGAACGGGACGGTCTGGAAGACCGTCCCACTTCTGGAAGACCGTCCCACTTCTGGAAGCCGTCCCACTTTGGACTGGCCGTCCCCTGGGAAACCGGGCTTTTCGACTTTTGCTCAACTGCCTCATGGCCTATCGTAATATGGACCCATTCGGCACGTGGCTGCTGGCGGCTCGGGAGCGACAGGATTTCCTTGTCCGCTGCGCTGCTGCGTCGGCATCCGTGGCCAAGTAGTGCACGAACATCGTACGCAATCTGTCGAGAGACCGATGAAGAGATCTATTCTGATGAACCGTTTCGCATGTCGATCGCTGTGCTCTGCCGCGATCATGATGATCCTTTTGGGAGGCAATCTGGTGGCCCAAGAAAGTGGCAAGGACGCTGACGCGGCATCTGTGATGCTGGAACCATGGACCGGCCCTTTCGGTGGAGTGCCTCCATGGCACCAGGTCCGGCCGGAGGAGTTTGTCGCTGCCTTTGACCAGGCCATCCAGCTCTCGGAGGCGGAGATCGATTCGATCGCGAGCAATCCGGAGCCGGCGAACTTCGACAATACGATCGTCGCCCTGGAAGATGCCGGGCGGGCATTGAATCGGCTGAGTGCATTCTTCGGTGTCCATAGCTCAAACCTGAATCTGGGGCCGATGCCCGATATCCAGAAAATCGTCATGCCGAAGATGGCTGCCTATCGTGATCGCGTGACGCAGAACGAAAAGCTGTTCACGCGCATGGCCGCCGTCTACGAAAGCGAAGAAATGAAGAGCTTGACAGGGCCACAACAACGCTTGGTCGAGGATCGCTATAAATCGTTCGTCCGTCGCGGAGCGAAACTCGATGCCGAGGACAAAGCGAAGCTGTCGCAGATGAACCAGCGGCTCGCCAGCCTGTTCGCCGATTTCACCCAGAACGTACTGGATGACGAGCAACAATACGTCACGTGGATTCAGAACGAGGCGGATCTGGCGGGCCTTCCCGACAGCACTGTCGCCGCCATGGCGAACGCCGCCAAGGAGCGAGGGCAGGACGGTAAATGGGCCGTCACCAATACACGTTCCTCGATGGATCCGTTTCTGACCTATGCCGATAACCGCTCACTGCGCGAGAAAGTCTGGCGCACGTACTACAACCGCGGCGACAATGGCGACGAGCATGACAACAACGCAATCATTTCCGAAATACTGAAACTCCGCGCGAAGCGGGCGAAGCTCCTCGGATATGACACCCACGCGCACTGGCGTTTGGAGCGGGCGATGGCGAAAACGCCGGAAGCCGCGATGGGCTTGATGATCAGCATCTGGCCGAAGGCGGTCGCGCGGGCGAAAGAAGAAGTCGCCGATATGCAACAGATCGCGGACCAGGAGGGCGCGGACATCACCATCGAACCCTGGGACTATCGCTACTACGCCGAGAAGGTTCGCAAGGCGAAGTACGACCTGGACTTCAACGAGGTGAAGCCTTACCTGCAGCTCGAGAAGCTGATCGAAGCCATGATGTGGTGCTCCACGGAACTCTACGGCCTGCACTACAAGCGAGTGACAAACGTTCCCGTCTTCCACCCGGATGTCCGTGTGTGGGAGGTCACCAATGATGCCGGGGAACATGTCGGGTTGTGGTACCTCGATCCCTACGCACGCGAGGGCAAACGGAGTGGAGCGTGGATGACCGATTACCGGGCGCAAGAGAATATCGGCCAGCCGATCACGCCGATTGTCTCGAATAACTCCAACTTCATCGAAGCTCCCGACGGCGAGGTCGTGCTGATCTCCTGGGACGACGCGCGGACCCTGTTCCACGAGTTCGGGCACGCGCTACACGGCCTGCTCTCTCAGGTTCAGTATCCCTCCCAGTCCGGCACGTCGGTCGCACGTGATTACGTCGAGTTCCCCTCGCAGATCAACGAACACTGGCTCTCCACACCGGAAGTCCTGAACCGTTTCTGTTTGCACTACCAGACCGGCAAACCGATGCCCAAGGAACTGCTCGAGAAGATCAAGCGCAGCGTCGACGTTCAACGAAGGATTCGCCACGGTCGAATACCTCGCCAGCGCCCTGGTCGACATGAAGCTGCACCTGGCAGGTGACGTGGAGATCGACCCGGACCAGTTCGAGCGGAAGACGCTGGAAGAACTCGGAATGCCGAAAGAAATCGTGATGCGGCATCGCACGCCACATTTCGCTCACATCTTCGCTGGCGATGGCTATTCGGCGGGTTACTACAGTTACCTTTGGTCGGATGCATTGACCGCCGACGCGGCGGAATTGTTCGAAGAAGCGGGCAGTTACTACGACAAGGCGATCGCAAAACGGTTACATGATCAGGTCTTTTCCGTCGGTGATACGGTAGACCCAGCGGAAGGGTTCCGCGCATTTCGTGGACGCGATGTCGATCCGCAGGCTCTGCTGCGCAAACGAGGCTTTCCTGTAGACTGAGGAACATCATGATCAAGAAGAGCATCTACTTCAGTGGATTCGTGTTGCTGATCGGTACCCAGGCTCTCGCTGGAAACTGGAGTCATTGGCGAGGAGATTTCGGCAATGGCGTCTCGATCGATGCACAGCCACCAACGGAATGGTCGGATACGGAAAACATCCGATGGAAAGTCGCCATTCCGGGACGCGGGTCCGGTTCGCCCATCATCTGGGAAGATCAAGTGTTTGTCGTCACCGCCATGGACGCGGAGGAAACGGACTCGTCACCGGAGCAACGTTCCGCTGCCTCGTCCGGACGATCCTCGTTCGGCCGGCGAAGTGGCGGACAGGCACTGAAAAAGCTGCGTTTCGAAGTCATCTGTCTCGATCGGGGAACCGGCCGCGTGCTATGGCAACAAACAGCCACTGAAGCGGTTCCACATCAAGCTACGCACTCTACCAACGGGTTCGCCTCGGCCTCGCCATGTACCGATGGAGAACACGTCTACGCTCACTTCGGCTCGCGCGGGCTGTACTGCTACACGATGGACGGCACGCTGGTGTGGAGTCGCCAATTCGGCCAGATGGAAACACGCAGCAGCTTCGGGGAAGGAAGTTCGCCGACGCTGATGGGGAATCGATTGATTGTTCCCTGGGATCAGGAACAGCAATCGTACCTGTTCGCGTTGGACAAGCTGACGGGCGAGATTCTGTGGAAGACGGCCCGGGACGAGCCGTCCTGCTGGGCAACTCCCCTGCAGGTTGAACAGAATGGGAAGCAACAGATTGTCATGAACGGCCAGAACTGTGCCCGTGGATACGACCTGGAATCCGGCAAAGAGCTGTGGCGCTGTGCCGGGCAAACGCAGCGTCCTGTTGCTTCGCCGGTAGCCGCGGACGGCCTGGTCTTCATCGGCAGCGGTTTTCGGGGATCATTCCTCGGGGCTTTTCGACTGGATGGCGAGGGAGACATCGAAGGAACCTCCAGCGTGGTGTGGACCGTCCATCGAGATACTCCTGACATTGCCTCTCCGCTGCTCTCCGGCGGGCGTCTGTACTTCTACAAAGGCAAATCCGGTTTACTGTCCTGCTTCGACGCCGCCACGGGAAGACCGCACTACGAAACGGAACGCATCGGCCTCAACACAATCTATGCCTCCCCTGTGGCCGCGAACGGCCATGTCTATTTGACAGACCGTGATGGAACCACCGTCGTCATCGAAGACGCCGACAGTCTCAAGGTCGTCGCCACCAATTCGGTTGGCGAAACCGTGGATGCTACGCCGGCACCGGTTGACAAGGAACTGTTCATCCGCGGAGAACGCCATCTGTTCTGCGTGGCGCAATAGGTGCGGTTGAGGTAGAAGGGATGATGTTGGGAAGAGTGGGCTCGCGACGCTCGCTGAGCCCACTCCATACGATGACGGCCTGAGCTTGCGCTACAAGATGACAAACTGATTTCCCGCTGCACACGCATCATCCTCGGCCCCTCTAATGCTGCGATGGCTTCTCAACGATGCGGCGGGCAAATCTCAATGCCATCCGCGAAACACGTCGTTCGACTGCCGGCTTCGGCGCCCGATGGTACCATAACACAGAAGCCGACGCGGGCCGATCGTCTGCGCATCATCGCGACGGCTCCCATCATCGCCACCGCAAGTCGAACGTCGCTGCCAGGCTCTGGTACGGCGTGACGGATCGGTAGCAAACCTTGCTCGTATCCACCGTCCGCTTGTGCCGCCACGATGTCGTGGCTGTCAGACACTCGGTCTTTTTGAGAGAACCACCCGCCGCCTGGCAATCCAGCTCAAGCCGTGCTGCCACCGTCGACGGTGATCACGGTACCGGTCACGCGTGCGGCATCCGGTCCCAGCAGGTAACTGACCGCCGCGGCGGCGTCTTCGACCTGCGGCAGTCCGAGCGGGCTGCGGCGGCGAACCGATTCGAGCTGCTCGGCCGGCAGACCACGCGTCATCTCGGTTTCCATATAGCCGGGTGCCACACAGTTGACGGTGATTCCCACGCGTCCCAGCTCCCGTGCCAGCGAGCGGCTCATTCCTTCCAGCCCAGCCTTGCTGGCCGCGTAGACCGAGAGCCCGTTGAATCCGGTCCGGGCAATGATCGACGACACGTTGACGATCCGGCCTTCGCCCCGCACCATCATCGATCGAGCCGCATACTTGATCAGGTGAATTGGCGCGTGGAGATTGACCTGCAACAGACGATCAATGTCGCGCGCGTGCATCGTCGCCAGGATGCCCTCCAGCCCGATCGCGGCATTGTTGACTAAACCGTAAAGCGGACCGTGCGTCTTCGTAATCTGGTTCACTAATGCGTGCAATCCATCCAGCTGTTCCATGTCATGGCGAAGGAAATGGCACGGTCCACAAGCTTCCGCCTCAGCAAGGTTGGCAAACGCCTCGGTGGGCCGTCGAGCAACGCCCACGACCTGGTAACCTTCGGCTGCCAGGCGAGCGGAGATGGCCAAGCCCAGGCCGCGGGTTGCGCCGGTGACCAGCACCGTTCTAGTCGTTGTCTCGGGCAAGTTTTCCTGTGGCACTGCAGGCAAACTCCTTCACGAAGTGGATCAGAGCGGGAACTTTGAAACGATCAAGCTGACCGCGGCAGTGCTGCGCGATCGAATCGCGCAGCACTTCGGAATCGGCGGGATCGTCGAGCGGCACGACCTCCGCGACTACCAGAGATCCGGTGATCGGATTTCGTTTGGCCGAAACTTTGGCCTGCCATACTGCGGGATGAGACAGCAAGACCTGTTCGACCTCTTCCGGATGGACCTTATTGCCACCGACATTAATGATCCCGGTTTCTCGACCCAGAAAAACGTAGCGTTCTCCCCGCCGATCAACGAGATCACCGGTATTGACGAACCCCTCTTCGTCGACGAACGAGTCGTCCGTGCCGACGTAGGTCGCCTTCACCGATGGGTTGCGGATGTAGAGCTTGCCGGACCGCACACGCAGCTCGATTCCGCCCGGGGCATCCTGCAGGTAGTCCGCGGGAAACCCCTCCCGGCCATCGGCCACCGAGAATCCCACGCCGGCTTCCGTCGATGCGTAAATGTGCGCGATGCGCGCCTGCGGGAATCGCAATCGCAATGCGCTCAGCACACGCTGGTCCGCGATCTCGCCGCCCAGTGTGATTTGTCGCAAATCCCAACGCTCCGAACCCACGACCATCAGGATCTTGCGCCACAGCGTCGGTGTGGCCGATAGATGAGTGCATCCGTTTTCGATCAGTTGACGAATCTGTGATTCGAGTGGATCGGTCAGCTGTGGAGCGATCAGCAGCGCACCGGAGAGCAGCGATTGGAGGACCACTTGCAGGCCGGCGAAGCGAGCGTAGTCGTACAACAGGCCCCAGCGACATTCCGCGCCGCGCTGCAGATTGACCTTGGTCGTTCGCGTCAGAGACCGGAAGGAATGGCTGACCAGTTTTGGCTGGCCTGTGGTGCCGGACGTCGGCAGCAGCCATTGCGTCGATCGCCGGCCACTGTGTGAGTTGCCTGTAAGTGCGGGGGCTTTGGAAGCGGTCAGCTCCTGCGGCAGGATGTACTGTTGCCAGTCGGGTGGGATCGTGGGGATCGGCTCTTCGTCCGTTAACACGTGATCGCAATCTGCCTGCCGGGCCAGGTTCAGAACGGTTTGCGGAGCGATGCTGCGCGACGCGAGCAAGATCCGCTCGGCAACTCCGTCCAGGTGCACCAGAGCCGGCAGGGCATAGTCGAGCCGTCCAAGAAACAGCAGCACGTTGCGTCCGCGCAGCCCATCGATCCACGCGGTGGGCCAACACGATAGCAGTTCCTCGGCGGTCACCGCCCCCTTCGTGCTGCTCAGGACCACGCGAGAATCCGGGATCGCTCGGAGAGACTCCCGCAGGTTGGTCACGGTGCGTGCCTCTCGTAGAAACCGACGAGATCTCCCCACGTGCGAGGATAGTACGGCTCATCCGACTGCGAAAACGGATCGTATCCAAGTTCCTCTTCGAGACGCGCAATCAGAATGCCGAATCCGAGTGAATCGAGGCCTGATTCAAGCAGTACGAGGTCATCGTCCAACGGCGGCCGGTTGCCCGTCGCGTGCTGTCGAAAGACGTCTGCGAACACTTTCTCGATTTTGCCTCGAATCACAGGGGAAATCTCCTCGCCGCGGACAATGCTCTTCCTGGTGATCTACGCAGTCCAATGGCGGAATCGCCCGCCGCCGCGTCCGCTTGGGTTGCCAGCCGTGTCGATGAAAAAGGTCTCGGGCAAGCGATCGCCCGTGCTGCAGTAACGATTGCTTGCCCGTTCTGTCAGCAACGCACGATCCAACATCGCGAAAAGCCTATCATAATCCGCTTGCTCGAGTTAGCCCATGTGGAACCTCGTCCTCCAGGCACAAAGCGACAGGCAATGACCGTAACGGTTGTGTCGGCCGAGCGAAACGCAACGATTCCGGGCAGACGCGCAGACGGAGGCCCGACCGGTCCGAGATGCATCGAGGGTCGGGAAGGCCGCGTGGGCCCATCCCGGCAATGATCCTGCGGCAAGATGGCAGGGCACAGATCGTGGGTGCGGACCAGCCGTCACAGACGGGGCACAGCACACGGCGCACATTTCGCAAGCTCAATGAGCCCTGAGAAGTGCACCGTGTTCGTTCCGCAGGATTGTTGTCCCGTAAGGTTGGGCCGCGCAATTCTCCCAGAGTGGACAAAGTAATTCTCGTGGGTTGCGCTGCGCGATTCTCGTGTGTTGGGCTGCGCGATTCTCGTAGGGTGGGCTCAGCGAGCAACGCGAGCGCAAGCCCACCAAGTGAAGAAGGTGGCACTTCGCCGAAAGCCGGACATCGACGGGCGCTACGGCAGGAAGAAGATGGTGGGCTTGCGCTTCGCTGAGCCGATCCCACCGCGGGCGGAGAATAGGTGAGTGCATTCCACGGTGATTGTGGCAACCGACCGTAGATGGGCATCGCTCGCATCACGAAGCGATGCCCATCAAGTCGATCCGAATTCACGGTGCGCAAATTCACCACGCACAGGTGGTCATCGGCGCACAGGTGGTCATCGGACGGCGGTGCAAACCGAAGCGGCGAAAACCGACACGTGGGCCGCAAGTGGTTGCAGGGGCACAGGTGGTCATCGGCGCACACGTCGTCATTGGTGCACAGGTGGTCATCGGTGCGCGACGCAGCCGAACCCGTCGCAGTCGCACCTTCGGCGCACACGTCGTTGTTGGCGCGCACGTCGTTGGAGGGGCACTGGTGGTGACGGGCGAACAGGTCATGGACGGCGCACTGGTGGTCACCGGAGAGCACGTGGTCTTCGGCGCGCTGGTGGTCACCGGCGCACACGTCGTGGATGGCGCACTGGTGGTGACGGGTGAGCAGGTTGTCTTGGGCGCGCAGGTGGTTTTCGGCGCGCACGTTGTGGCGGGTCTGCGAAGGCGGTGAAGTAGTCGTTTAGGCTTCGGAGAACAGGTTGTTTTCGGCGCGCAGGTGGTCAATGGCGCGCATACAGCTTTTGGGGCACACGTCGTCGTTGGCGCACTCGTCGTCACCGGCGAACAGGTTGTGGGAGGCGAGCAGGTTGTCGCCGGCAAGAAGATCCCTCCCCAGCTCTGCTGACTCCCGGCGAACGAGAAGAACAACCCAACGGTTGTCACGACGGCACTACCCACAAACAGTCGACGTTTCATCTTCAACAAGACCTCCCTTCAGTTCATTTCAGATATGGAACCAGAATGGTTTACGGTGGGAGCCCCAACGCCAGAAACGTGCCATGACCAGAGGACAGTCCCCTTTCCTACACGCTCCCGACAGGTCCCCTTCGACGAACGGACCGCTGCGTCAGGGCAGAATGCAGCGCAAGCCATCTACGCAATTCTCGTGCCCGGCGGCCGATAGTGTGGTGTCCACCGCCCAAGCGGTTGCGCCAGGAAGGGTTACGGCCGAGAGAGCGAACAGCCGCCACGTCCCGGGCATTGCATTTTGCGTCGATCCACCACTGGCCGGGATGGCATTTTGCAAGATATGTGCTGCGTTAGAACTGGCTTTCGGGGGGCATGAAGCGGAGGTCCACCCCACTCGCCCCCGCCCCTCCCGATCGCAGGGGACGATGCCTCGTTGGGCTGTGAGCGCGAACCTGTACCGCCATTTTGAATCTGTTACGCATCAAACGCATCCCGATTCGTCAGCGCAAGAACTCGGTTGGCGGGGAACCACACCGTTCGGCAGGATTCTGTCGGTAGAAGGAACTCAAGATTTCATACAGTGAGGAATGCTTCTGCCGCATCGCCGCCGGTCGCTCAAAAAAACATTCCGTCGCCACCGCAAAGAATTCCGCTTCATCCGTCGTCCCGTAGCAGTCCAGCAACGTCAACCGACCTCGATCGCAATCACGTGACAATCGCCGGTACTCGCGACTCATGACCTCCTGCCAGCGACGTACGTCGGCGCCACTCTGCAAACAGGGGACTCCATCATTCGCCGCACCGCATTGCATGTCCAATTGGTGCGCAAATTCATGCAGGATCAGGTTGTGTCCGTGAGATTCACCTCGCGCGCCGGCCAGCGCATCAGGCCACGAAAGAATTACTGGGCCTCGATACCAAGCTTCCCCCTCCCGTTCCGATGTGCCTTCCAGTACAACACCTCCGGGAGCATCCGTCCGGTCTCGTGCAACGTAAGGTCCCGGATACACCAGGATCGACTGCACCCGATCAAAGTATTCATCCTCCCACGCCAGAATCAACATGCTGGCTTGCCCGGCAATCGTCACCCGCATCTCGTCGGTCAATTGCAGTCCACCACAACCTTCCCAGTTCTTTTCCGCCACCAGGATTTGGAGATCACCTTCGAGTTTTGATCGCTCCGGATCGGTTAACTGGCCGTAGACCCGAAGATTGCGACCTAATGCATCTCTCCAAACGTCTGGTAACGCTTGGGATCGCTGCCGCTTTCGTCGTCGGTCTCGCCACCAGCGAAAGAACATCGAACTCGTGCTCCTGTGGTGAGTGGTTGGGGAACGGGGATGTATGGGAGTTGGTGGTGGGAATCGGGATTGCCAAGAAAACGGGATAGGGAGTAGGGAATACCGTGTGACGGATCCGCAGAGCATACAAAGTTGCGGATACGCAGAGCACGCAAAGTGACGGATACGCAAAGCCCGCAAACTGGAAGTTTGCGGTGCTGGACAAACTGGAAGTTTGTCCCACGGGTGCAGGCTGTTTATCCCATGGACCAGGGGATTAGCCAAGAGCGGTTTCCGCTGAGGAAGACGCAAGAACTGCGGGATTCGACAAGATACTGGTCATCGGTACAGATGGCGGTCCGTCGCGTGGGCTGGGCGGTGTCGAGTACAATGCGCCAGCGGCGCTTGTCGGAGAGGTGCGGCATGTGCACGACGAGCGGCTCACTGTGTGCATTGAACACCAGAAACATCTGTGGGCCGTCCGAACGGTCTTCCGGCGTTGAGCTCTCGGGTTGCGATGAGAAGAGGACCCCGATCTGCAGCAACCCGTCGTGCCAATCCGATTCCGCCATCGGCTGGCCGTCCCGCCGAATCCAACTCACCTCCGTCTGTGGCGACGTCAGGTCCCAGACGAAGCGGATGAACAGGTTCTGCTCGACCAATTTGCGTCTGAAGTTGTCCCAGTCGCTGGACAAAAGCCAGCAGCCCCCGCTCGGGTTGCTGCAAATTCCAGTTGTGCCAACTCAGTTCGTTGTCCTGGCAATAGCTGTTGTTGTTGCCACCCTGTGTCAGACCGATCTCATCGCCAGCCCGGAGCATTGGCACACCGTGCGACAAGAGCAACGTGGTCAAGAAATTCCTCCGTTGCCGTGCGCGCAGTTCGGTAATCGCGGTATCCGTTGTGGGGCCTTCTACTCCGCAATTCCAGCTGCGGTTGTGCTCTTCCCCGTCGCGGTTCTCCTCCCCGTTGGCCTCGTTATGCTTCTCGTTGTAACTGACAAGATCGTGCAGCGGAAATCCGTCGTGGCACGTCACGAGATTAATGCTGGCCATCGCATTGCGGTGATTGTGACCGAAAAGATCATGGCTACCGCAGATGCGAGCAGCGAACTCTCCCTTGGCCGACCGTTCGCCCCGCCAAAAATCGCGGACCGAGTCGCGGTATTTTCCGTTCCATTCGCGCCAGGGAGCCGGAAAGTGGCCCAACTGGTATCCCCCGTCCCCCAAGTCCCACGGCTCGGCGATCAGTTTCACTCGCGACAGCACCGGGTCCTGGTGCGCGACCTGAAAGAAGGTTCCCAAGGGATTGAAATGGTGATGGTCTCGGCCCAATACGGGGGCCAGATCAAAACGGAAGCCGTCGACGTGCATCTCCTGAACCCAGTAGCGAAGACTGTCCGCGATCAGGCGCACAACAACCGGATGGTGAATTTCGAGGCAGTTCCCGCATCCCGAAAAATCGGTGTACAAACGACGATCACGTCGCTCCAATCGATAGTAACTGCTGTTGTCGATTCCTCGATAGCAAATGGTGGGACCCCATTGGTTGCCCTCGCCCGTGTGGTTGTAGACGACATCCAACAGCACCTCGATCCCCGCCGCATGCAACCGCTTGACCATCCGCTTGAACTCAAGAATGACAGACTGCGGCTGCGATCCTACCGCATACCGCGGATTGGGCGCGAAGTAGGCTAGTGGGCTGTACCCCCAGTAGTTCGTCAGGCCGCCTTCGACCAGTCGTCGTTCGTCGAGATGATACTGCACGGGCAACAACTCGACCGTGGTTACGCCGAGCTGCCGCAGATGCGTGATCATTTTTCGTGACGAAATCGCCGCGTACGTCCCGCGCTGGTTGGCCGCAATGCCTGCGTGCTGCATTGTCAATCCACGGACATGTGCCTCGTAGATGATGGTCTTCTCCCAGGGCACGCGCGGTGGCCGATCGGACCCCCACTTGAAACGAGGGTCCACAACTGCGGACAACGGTGCAAAGCGAGCATTGTCGCGGTCGTCGAATGACAAGTCACCGTCCGCGTGTCCGATCTCGTAGCCAAACATCGCGTCCGCCCAGGTCAGCGGACGCCCGATTGCACGAGCATAAGGATCCAGCAACACCTTGTTGGCGTTGAAGCGATGACCCTCGGAAGGAGCATACGGTCCGTGGACGCGAAAACCGTACAGCTGCCCAACGCCCAGTCCCGCCACGTAAACGTGCCAGATAGCATCCGTGCGAGCGGGCATGGGGATCACGACTGCTTCCTTCTGTGCCGTCGGATCCGAGAAAAGGCAGAGTTCCACGCGGGTCGCATGCCGCGAGAACACTGCGAAATTCACGCCTTCCCCGTCCCAGGTCGCTCCCAGGGGGTACGGACGACCCGATCGCAAATGGATGTGCGTCATGGTGGGGCCTCATCATGGGCAAGAGGTGCAGAATCCCTCGCGGCTCAACGAGAATCGAAACAGAAGTGTACTGCGTTGCCGGTCGCTCTTTCCCCCTCTGAAATGTAGTATGGTCTCGCCCTTCCGACTACCAACTAACCACCTCGCACGCGGTCTTTCCTTACGAACAGGACGAATTACACGTTTCCCATCGAGCATCCGGCTTTCGTCACCCCTTTTTCCGCCCTTGGTTCTCTTATGATCGATTCCCTTCCGCAACGGGCTGGCTGGAACGTGCTGGAGCTATTCTGCGGAATTGGGGGCTGCGCCGCGGCGCTGCCGCGACAGGATCAGGTGCTTGCCGCGATTGACATTAACCAGATCGCGCTGACGGTCTATCGGCACAACTTTCCACACCCCGCAACCGCCCGTTCCATCGAATCGATCACCCCCGAACAGTTCGCCGCCTGGCAGGCGGATCTCTGGTGGATGTCGCCCCCATGTCAGCCCTACACGCAACGTGGCCGGCAACGCGATTTGGCCGATCCTCGCGCTGCCTCGTTTTCGATCTTGCTAAAACGCATCCAGCAATTGCGACCGCCGCGTCTCGCAGTAGAGAACGTTACAGCATTCCAGGATTCCCAGGCTCGCCGGCAACTCCTGCGGACACTTCGCCTCGGCGGCTACCGGTTTGAAGAACAGATCTGGTGCTCGACGCAGTTTGGCCTGCCCAACCGGCGACCACGTTATTACTTGATCGCATCACGCCTGCAAGATCCATGTTGGAAGCCACCCGCCCCGGTTCGGCAGACGTTACCGGAGTTGCTGGATGATCACCCGCGGCCGGAGTGCTGTGTCGATGACTCTCTGCTGACACGATACGCCCAGGCACTCCACGTCGTCGAAGCAGCCGACACACAAGCCGTCGCGAACTGCTTCACGTCGGCCTATGGCCGGTCCCCCGTGCACAGTGGCTCCTACCTGGCCGACCGGACCGGCGTTCGACGTTTTTCTCCTCAGGAAATCCTGCGACTGCTCGGTTTTCCCCCGCAGTTCGAACTGCCCGCAACGCTGTCGCTTGCGCAAGCCTATCGCTTAGTCGGTAACAGCCTGTCCGTGCCGGTCGTACGTCACGTCCTAAGCGGCCTGCGAGACAAAGCCTGCTAACGGTTCGTACCGAAAACTCGCCCGGAATCGGGTTCACGTTCACCGCCGCACTCAACCCGTCACCCATGAACGCATCACCCATTTCACGACTCTTCCACACGACTCTCCGATGCGACTCTTCCACGCCGCCTCATTCACGTCTTCCGCATCGATCCTCGCCCATCCACGCTTTCGGCATTCGTTGGCGTTCATCCGCCCCTTTTCGCATTTGTCCGCGTTCATCCGCGTTTTCCGCCACCGTCCGCGTCCCTCATCCTCCGTCTTCTGTCCTTCTTCCTCGAGCGACGGAGGCAATTGGCGGGTTACCTCCAGCCACCGCTCTACGGATCTCAGCCCGATCGCCAGGGAATTCCCTGCACCGTTGGCGGGCAACGTCATTGCGTAACGGCAAACTTCACGCAAACCGGCGACGGCACTTCCAGCTGGTGACCGGTGTCGTTCAGTTGCCCGGATGTTGAATCGATACGGAAAACCACGATCGTGTCACTGTCCTGGTTCTCCGCCAGTAGAAAGTTGCCGGTTGGGTCGATCGCGAAATTGCGCGGCGTTTTTCCTTGTGTCGGTTCGATCTGCACCTGTTCCAGCTTGCCCGACTCCGGGTCCACTCGGAATACGGCGATACTGTCATGACCGCGGTTGGAACCATAGACAAAATGGCCATTGGGGTGCACCACCACTTCGGCCGTGTGATTACGCCCTGAAAAGTCATCGGGGAGAGTCCCTATGGTTTGTATCGCTTCCAGACGACCGGATCGCGTATCGTAGCGAAATGCCGTGATCGTGGAATCCAGTTCATTGATCACGTAGGCATATTCACCGCTCGGGTGAAAACTGAAATGTCGCGGGCCAGCGCCGGGATGCAGTTTCACGTGCGGAAACTTGGCGTGCTGCCGCAGTTCACCTCTTACCGGTTCAAATTGATAGACGAGAATCTGATCCAATCCCAGGTCGGCGACGAAGGCAAAGCGGTTATCACGGTCCAGATTGATTGAATGGGCATGCGGTGCGTTCTGGCGGGCCGGGTCAACACTGGCACCGGAGTGCTGCCAGAAGCTAACTTGATCCCCGAGCGTCCCATCGTGAAACACGGCCCGCGTGCTGACACTGCCCCCGCCGTAGTTGGCGATCAGCAGCGTCCGTCCCGCAGTATCCACGCTCAGGTGGCAGGGTCCGGCGCCACCGGTCGGGTCTTGCCCGAGAAACTCTAACTGTCCGGACGATTGATCGATTTTCCAAGCGGTGACTGCGCCCGATTTCTGCCCGTCGAAACTCGAGACTTCTCCCACCGCGTACAGAAAGTCTCCTGACGGATGGACTGCCAGAAAAGAGGGATTCGCCGTTTCGCCGACCAGAACGGGCGGTGTCAATTCGCCGGTCTGACGGTTCAACTGAGACGTGTAGATGCCCTCGCTTTCCCCATTCGTATACGTCCCGATGTAGAACCGCAATTGCTCTGGCCATTCGGGCGTTGCTTCTTCCCCTAGTAAGGGCACACAGAGGGTGAGCAGTAGCAGCGTTGGCATGCCCGTTGCGATCAGAGGCGTCATGAAGACCTTCACCGGCTGGTTCCTTTTTCTTTTTCATTTTCGAGCGGCAGAAACACAGCTTACATTGTAGCAACTGCGACAGTGCGTCAACGTGGCAGTCGATTGGGGAGCCACTCCCGCGGTGTACCGTACGGAGGCAAAACATTCCAGCGGATGATTCCTGCGGCGGATTGGGGATCGGCGTCGGTGGGGTGGACCGCGCCCGACGCAGCACCGCTCAGCTCTCTTGCAGGATTCGCTGTGGAGCTTCTGAGCGGACGGTTTCGATCTCGCGTGTCGCCAGGATGAGGTTCAGAATAAAAATGACGATGGCCGACACGTGCACGATCGGTTCCACGAGTCCGTCAAAGCTGCTGTTGTCCAACGCCTTCGTCATCGTCCACATCCAATTGGATGCTTGCACTCCGGAATACTGCATCCAGGAGGAACCTCGTTGTGCGGATGCAATGAAGTACGGAACGGCACAACCGGCGACAGCCAGCAGAACCTGCACCAGGAAGGGCAACAACAATCCATACTGCTCGCGCCGCGGAATCAGCAGCACCAGCAGTCGCCCGATTCCCAAGTAAGCCACGACGTAGCTCAGCAGTAAGAGACAACTGCGCACCACCGTCTCCGCCTCGCCGGCCCTTGATCGTACGTTGGGAAAGCCGGTGGTCTGAAACACAACGTAGGCGACGATGATACAGACCACCAAGACAAACAGGTTTGCGACGGCAAAGACGTAGCCGGTACCCGAACCTGGATTGAACCAGGTCAAGAAGACTCGTCCGGCAAAGGACATGGGCAGCTGCCGGCGGACGCGCGGCGAGAGTTGTGCACTCTCGCCCGACATCAGAGCGCCGTAGAAATACCAGTGGGCCGTCGCCCAGCAGAAGGCCACTGCGAAGATGAACCAGTACGTCTCCTGCAGCCAACCGTGTGCCATCCAGCAGACGAAGAGAATCGTCTGGACGAGCATCGCGATACGGAGTCGCGTGGAACGGTTGTCGCTGGGAAAACTGTTCTGCGCAGCCGCGGCGAGAATAAACAGGGCGAGATACGTGGCCCAAGCGGTGAAGATCGCCAGCAGCGCCCACCAGAAGTAGGGCTCGTCCATTGGGATTCGCTCGACGCCTTCCGAGACGATCATCCCCACAAAAATGCCCCACATCCAAGCGGCGGCGGCGAGACCTAACAGCAAGAGCACGGAAACGACGGTGTGCCATTGCCGGCCGCGGGCGAGCCCCGCGAAAACAAGCCCGGCGGCGCTGAGAATCAAGGAAAGACAGAAAGTGATAAACAACAGCATCAGAATGCTGACCACGTCGATTCCGCGCAAAAGATAGGTGAAGGCGATGCAAGGTGCCAGCGCGGAATAGAACACCAGCATCTGCAGCATCGCGCTGCCAAGTTTGCCGGTCACGATCTGCCGCGCGCTGAGCGTCGAGATGGAGAGCAGTTCGTAGGTCCCATCTTCGCGTTCTCCCGCCAGCGATCGGTAAGCGGAAAACGGAACCACCAGCAGCATCGGAACGGCCAGAATGAAATAGTATCCCGTGAGCATGAACAAGCCGGTCGGCGCATAGTAGATGGCTGGCAAGTTCATCGCCACGCCAATGATCGACCAACTCCATCCACAGACCAACAGGAGGACGAATGTGATCGAGAAATGGCGGCTCTTCATCGCCTGCCGCGCTTCTTTGACCAGAATCGGATTGAGCCGTTCGCCAAGCCCTTCGAGCCTGTTTTCCAGCCGGTCCAGCCATGCAGGGGTCGCCGTGTCGATGCTGGTTGCAACGACAAGGTCGTCCGTTGAACTTTCGGCCATCGTCATTGTACCGTTCCCTGCGTCACGTGCATGAACACATCCTCCAGCGATTTCTCCTCGCTGCGAAATTCCGCGACTTCCAAGCCCGCTTCGATCATTTGCCGCAGGATCCGCGCTTCGTCGTGTCGGTCGCCTTGGTGAGAAAACCCCAGGCGATTCTCCTGAGCCACGACATCCGAGATCTCCTCGTGACGCTGCAGCCACTCCGTTGCCTCGTTCAATCGGCCAAGCACCTGGACGCGGACCTCGCGATGCGTTCCCATCCGACGCCGGATTTCCTCGACCGTTCCGACCGCCAGCAACGCGCCCTTCTCAATGATCGCGACCCGATCACACATCTCGGCAAGTTCGGTCAGAATGTGGGAGCTCACCAGGACGGTCTTGCGTTCTCCCTGAGCCAACGCGCGGATCATTTCGCGCAGTTCGATGCGTGCCCGTGGATCCAGCCCGGCGGCAGGCTCATCCAGAATCATCACCGCGGGGTCGTGGACCATCGACCGGCCCAGACAGAGTCGCTGCTTCATACCCTTGGAAAGACCGTCGATTGGTTTATCGGCGAGTCGATCGAGCTGCGTGAAGCCCATCACGCGCCGCAGCGACTCGTGACGCGCACGGCCAACTAGCCCGTAGGCGCGAGCAAAGAAATCCAGGTACTCGCGACAACTGACATTGGCATAGGTACCGAAATAGTCGGGCATGAATCCCAACCGCTTTCGCACCCGGTCGGGATCATTGATCACCGAAAAGCCATCGACGAGCGCGTCACCGTAGGTGGGTAAATCCAGCGTCGCCAGGATTCGCATGCTGGTTGTCTTGCCCGCTCCGTTGGGCCCGATGTATCCGAAAACTTCCCCTCGTGGCACGTGGAAAGTGACATCATCCACAGCACGCGTTGTTCCAAAGAAGCGATGCAGCCGATGCAACTCGATCATTGCGTGGTCGGCAGCATGCACGGCGGGAATGTCCATCACCACGTCCCCTTGATCACGTGTTGACCGGATTCCTGCCGAGCCCCCGGAACTCCCACGGGGACGGTCGCCGGGGCTTTGTCCGTGAGGGCGTAATAGACGCGATCGAAAACCTGGCAATCGAGCATCCTTGCCTCGTTCATCTTGGCTACCAGTCGACTGGTGGTCATTTTGGGCGCACCGAAGGCATCATCAATTGAGTTGTTCCAGTAGTATCGTCGCGTCGCAGGTGTCTGGAATCCGAATGGCGTCAATGGTCGATGCACTTGCATCCAATTCCGCAAACGGTCTATCCCTTTCTCTTGTTCGATACTCTTGAGTCTTGTCGTTTCACCCGCCGCCAATGCTCCACACCAAAAAACCTCATCTCGATCGACAACGAAAAGTTCCTGAATCGCCATTCCCAACTGATTTGCGACCGTGACTTCTGCACCGTCCGAGTCTCGCTCGATCTGCAAGCCGAGGTTCGCGGGAGCTGCATGAATGACCAGGTACTGACTGGTTGTCCGCGAAGGTAAATATCCTGCCACCAGGTGTTGCTGATCTTCCCAAGATAGACGGCGGTACCCGGACCGCCGGCCCCGGCCAAAAGGACGGATCGGATAGACGGCCGCCTCTTTCGGGAACACCATGCCGCCGGAAGGCGCCAACCCGGCGTAATACGTCTGTCGCGACCAGGATACGGCCGTATTTCGGCCGGCGTCGATTTCGGTGTAGCTTCGCATGCGCGTCCGCGTTCGCAATCCATCGCTCACCAAGGCATAGGCAAATAGGCACCCGGTCACGATCGCGGCCCCCACCGGCACGGTTACCAGTAGCCAATACAGTCGATTCCAGCGGCGCAGGAGATAGTAGTTCAAGGGACCGATGGCCAAGACGAACGCGGTGATGATGAAGAGGAACGCCTTTACCGGTGCGGCGCCAACGCCTGGGATCAAGAAATCCCAAAAATCCGTGTTCGGCCGATGCTGCGACAGACCATGACGTTTGCACCACCGCCAACGCTCCTCGCTCAACTCCGAAAGGAGCCAATTTCGTTGTGGTTCATCTTGTGACAATGGACTGTCATTGCTAATCGCAACGACTGCGCCAAACTGCAGGTCCCGCAGGCGGAACATCGGGTCCGGAATGGAGGTTGTTTGCTGCGATTGCTTGGTAACGCGTGAATCGCGAACAGTCCGTTGCCTGTTCCATCCACCAGGGCCCACGACCGTGACGTACTCCTCGGACCCCGCAGTGTATGGTGACCGCCCGAACATGGCTGGCCGAGGAATTCTCCAGCCGCCGGTGCGCTCTGGTTGTCTCTCGGATGGCGGGTCGAAACCCACGATCTGCTGCAACTCCTTCAGCCGTTCGAAGTTCGGCCCGACCCCATACACCAACAGGTTCCCACCTGTCGCAATGTACGTCCGCAACGCCTCCCAGGTATCCGCCTGTTGGTCGGCCAGTTCTGCGAGATCACTCAGCGACACGAAGATCAGATCTAGGCAGGTGTAGTCGATCCAGCGGTCGGGAAGGTCGGCCGGCGGCAGGAAGGCGACGGAGGGCAAACGTTGCAACATTGTGAGGATATCGCGATCCGTGAGACCGGAATCGACAATCGATCCATCATCGGAACCGCCAGCGGTCAACTCGAGCAGTAGTGCCTGATCCGGATCTGGCAGCAATTGCACCCACGCTCGAAGATGAGACAATGGGGCTTCCGACCGGTTGCGGCGACGCGATGCCGCCGAAGTGGCGGCCGTGGAGAGATTGGCCGAAGGTGCGTCTCGGTGAATGAATAAGAAACTCGGATGACTTTCTGTCCAACCCCACCGTTGACTCGTGCGCGGCCACGCCACGTTGCCGCTGAGGTCTTCTACCCGCTGGCCGTCCTCAAACACATCAATGGACCACTGCTGCCAAATCGCGTCTTGCGGCACCGGCACCGACCGCGAAACGCGAGATGACCCCTGCGGCAACACCACCTGAACCTGTACCGCCGACTCACGCCGGGGATAGTAATCGGTCGATGCCATCACAATCGTCAACCGTCGATCGGCCGGTGCTGGTAACGCCGATGTAATCTCTACCTGCACCGGCCGATAGCCACTGGCTTCGACCCAATTGCTCGTGATGTCCAACCGCAATCCACTAGGTCGCAGGACCTTGCGGCCCGGTTGTGGCAGAGAGACGGTCCCACCTGAACCGGCCGTCACGGTCTGCGTCAGCAGTAACGCCCAACCCAAGACCTGCACAGACAATCGGCGACGTTCTATTCCTGCACTCGCTCGCATGTCGGATGCCAACTCCTGTTGCGTGCGACTCACTCCCTCCCGCCGGACGACCAGCGAAAACCGCACCGTAGGTCGCTCACTTTTCACCAGCGGAATTCCAAGGGCCTGTAGAGAAAAACGGAAATCGAAAAAAACCTGGCAAGGTCCTCGTCAGTCGACGTCCCGTGGGGGGATCACCTGCGGGGGTAACGAATCCATTGCAAAAGGCGAAGCCGGAGTCGAAGCCGGACGCACGAAACGAAACAGCTGTGCCAAGAGAAAAGCCAAGGAAAAAAGCAGGCCGTAAACCAGAAAGGCCGTCATCAACGTCGTCACGGCCGCGACCACTCCTATCGCCCAGTGCTTACCCTGTGCGGCAAATCGCATGATCAAGAAAAAAAATGCGCAAGCTGTGGTTAACAGCAGCAGCCAGCGTAACGAGAAGCGGGGAATCAGCATGGTCGTACCTTGCTCAAGCTACCTCGAATCAACCTCGTGTTACGCCCCGACTGAGCATGGGGGTGCCAGTGCAGCAGGATCCCGTCCCTTCGCCGCGGCCGTCGCGAGCTTCCATTCTAACGAGTTCACCGACCGCGGTATTGTCCGGAAAGGGTGGCACACGATCCCGAACGCTCGGTCGAGCCGGAGTCATGCGCGTTGTTCTCCACCACGAAGCAGCCGGAACGCGGACCCCAGGCAGCGGATGTCGCGGATAAACGCGGATCGGAGGGCGAGTGGGCTCACGCATGGCCTGTCCCGGCGTTTGCCAGTTCACCGACCGCGGTATTGTCCGGAAAGGGTGGGACTCATTCCCCAACGCTCGGCCTTCCCCGTTGTCCGCCAACACGGATGTAGCGGGAACGCGGACCGGCGGGCGAGTGGGCTCACGCATGGCCTGTCCCGGCGTTTGCGGCGTTTGGTGCAGGGCTCCAGCAAGGTCTTTCTCCCAAGGCGCTCGGGGGGCGTTCTTGTTTTTCCCTGTTTTTCTTTCTTGCTTGTGTCCCCCAGTCTCCCGGGTTGCCCTCGTGTGGTTCCGTCCTTCTTATCCGCGTTCATCCGCGTGGTCCGCAATTCATCCGCGTTCCCGTCTTTCTCAGACCTCATCACATGGCCTGTCCTGGGGTTTTGCTGGGGTTCTGGGGGGGCTGGGGTTTGGCGTGGAATGGTTGTGCCCTACGTGTTCGCCCAACGCCTCATCGGTCAATTCAGCAGGGGATCGGATGAAAAAAGGGGGGGCACGCCAAGTTCCGGTCGTCGTTGCGTCAAGCGCTCCGACGTTCGCCGGGGAGTCTCCAGAGAAGGAGAAGTCACCTGGCCGAAGCCTGGACTCGCACGTCGTGCGGTGCATTGGCACTGCCGGCGTTGTGAGAGGGGGCAGGGCAAATCGGTAGAAACCCAACCGGTTGCCGGTGGGTACTACACCCTATTGCATGACAACCAGTTTGATTGACTGTTCCGCTGCCGGAGCTCGTCAGGAAAGAACGCGGAGTCGGAGGATATTCGGACTCCGGTTGATGGGCCGCGCAACCATGGACAGTTCTCTAACAGCGCCCGTCCCAAGATACTCGACCAATTCGCAGGCAAAGGAGCGTTCGATGAAGACCGCAATTCGATTCCTCTTGGCATGGGCGGTTGGCTTTTCGTGCCAGCTGGCACCTGCCCAAGTGAAGCAAACCGCGTTTCGTTCCATGCCTCATTCTTCCTACACGGTTTTCCGCGGCCAAGTCGATCTGCCGAGCAAGGGCATCTGGGACGTTCGAGCGTCATCGGACGAAGCGATCGTGCAGCTGTATCGTTTACCGCCCGATCAGGTCGAGCGACGCCAAATGGGTCGTCGCATGCAGGTTGCGCTGCAACAGCAGCGGATCGATCGCTCGCAATGGAAAATCCGCAGTGCGTACTCTCCCTGCGTGAATTACGCCCGAGCGCACGACGGAGTGGGGCCCAGAACGCTAAGTCAGATCGGCGATGATCGGTACCAGTATTGGATTGAGAATTTCGACCGCAGTCCGTGGTCTGATGTGGTGGACGCTAACCGCGAGGAGGTGAAGGGACCGTTCGTATTCCTCGTTCCCGAAGCGCGGTTTCACTTCACGAGCGACGCGGGGCGCAATGTGAATCCGCGCACCGTACTGGCGGTGGAACTGCGGCCGTATGTGAACGACGGCCGTCATTGGGTGTTGTACACCGACGGTACATGCCAGCGCGAACCGTGGAGCAAGGATTTCTTGGCTCAACACGCGTTGCAGATCCGCCCGGTTTTTGAGCCGTCGGATCTACAGGAGAAGGTGCCGGTTGATACGGTCTCGTACACGCTGATCGCCGTACGTCGAGATGACCAGCGGACGCCGTTTGATGTCGTGCTGCTGAATTCGATCACCGGTGAGGAACAATCGCAGCGTTGGGACCCGTCGGACGCTCGGGATGATCCGAAGGTGCTGGAAAGCTTGAGCGAGGCGCGGCAACTGGCCTGGCAGCCGTATCTCCGAACGGGGCCGGCGCCCGTGCTGCGAAGTTGGCACGCCTTTGAGTCTGGAAAAACGCCAAGAGCCGAAGCGACAGCACGACCCGGAAATCAACTTTCGATGTTCGCTGTTTTGGGAGGCCGAGCTGCGGTGGAGGAGACACTGCAGATGCAAGTGCTTCAAGACCCCACAGAGAGGAGCCACTCGGAAACCGTCGCCGTGTCGTCTTTGCCGGGTGTGAAAGTCAAGGCGCATCCGTTCCAACAGATGCTGGCCGGTCAACCGGGCGGCCAATTGCAGCTCGCCGAGACCGCACCGATCGATCGTTTCTTTGTTTATGTCGCTCAACCCGAAGCGATCTTGCCATTTCTGGATCACGGCGCCGGCTTCCTGGCCGGAACCGGGGCGATGATCAACGGCAATCGCTTGGACTACGATCTGTCAGAACGATACTTGGAGCGGCTTGCCGTCAATCGAGCGCAGTTGGAGAGCGTGCTGCGGTCCGGCCTGGTGCAGGATTTGGCGCTGATTCTCCCGGACCTGTTCCTGATCGACGGAACCGATGTGACCGTCGTGGCACGACTGACACAGCCGCAATTGGTCGGTGGGTTGCTGCAGTTGCTGGGCGCCGGTGCGCTGACGGATTCCTCGATTCTGACGATGGACACGGAAGACGGCCGTCCGGCCTACTGGGCTTTACGTGGCGATTTGTTGTGTCTGAGTTCCCAGCGCTCCGAACTGCAACGGGTCCTGCAACAGATTGATGATGGAGGCCAAGGCAGTCTGGGGCGCAGTGCCGAGTTTCGTTACATGCTGACGCAGTTGCCGGTCACCGATTCGACACGCGTTTATGCTTACTTCTCCGATCCCTTCATTCGGCGGTTGGTCGGTCCGCAAGTCAAACTCTCGCAAGCGCGAAGAATGAAAGCTCAAGCGGCGATGGAGTACCTCACGGCCCAGATGCTCCGCGCGTCTGGACGGTGTCCCGATCACTTCGATGCCCGAGTTGCAACAATTCGGATATCTACCGGAGGGTTTTCCGATCGAAGGGTTCTCGTTGAATCCGGAGAGTCAGGTTCAGTCAGACGTCTATGGTTCTTTGGCCCGCGTCAATACGTTGCCCGATGTGCCGCTGGACCGCGTAACGCAACCAGAGGCGCAAGCGTACCGGCAGTATGTCGACGAATACGAGCGATACTGGCGTCAATTCTTTGATCCGATCGCGATGCGTCTGGCCGACACGCCTCAAGGAACATTGGAGCTATCGACCTTCATTCTGCCGTTAATTGACAGTTCCGTCTACGAACGACTGCGGGAGACGATTCTGCATGCGGAGGACCATCGCCCGCTGCTGGTTCCTCAATTGGAGCCGAGCCCGATTCTGCAGTTTTCGGTGAATCTGAGTGATGAAGCCTGGCAACAGATCACGAAAAACTTCACGAGTTTCTTCACGCAGTACGCGCAGGTCAGTCCTGCCATATTGGACGACCTGGGTCCCGGCATGCACTTGGCACTGCATGATGCGGATCCGATCATCGCCCTCGGCAGTGGCGATTTAATGGGTGCCTTTGGTGCGAACATTCTTCGAGCGCGCGGAAGCCAGATGGTCATGATTCCGGTGATGCTCTCCATCCTGACGCGTCCTTGTACGGTGATGATTGAGACGCAGGATACGGCGCGAACGGCGGAACTGCTGCGGCAGGCGGCCGCTGGCTGGAGACCTCCGGAACGTCTCATCGGACAAGAGTTTCGCATCTCCTTCTACCAGGTCGAAGATCGTGACGCGTGGGTTTGGACGATGGACATCGTGGGCATCATCAAACTACGATTTGGCCTGGAGGTGATCGACGGATACTTGGTTCTGCGGAACATCCCCTGGTCGGCTCAGGATCGTGTCGTGGCAACGCGGCCTTCAGAACAGAACGGCGCTCAACTGACCCTCACGCCCGCAGCCTGTCGGCTGCAGTTGCCCGGCCTGTTTGCCACGGCAGCCGACCAGGAGCGACGAGCGGTGATGAGCGGGTTGGGACGCCTGTACCCGTTACTGCTCACAGGTACCGGAGGCATTGCGACGGCTGCCGATCTGCACCAGCGATTGTTTGGTTTCCGGCCGGTCGCCCCGTCCGAAGACGCTTGGCAATGGCAGGATTCCCATATCTACAGCAGTATCTATGGTGCTCCGCAACGGCAGCGCCAACCGGCCTTTGATCCGGAACGTCCTTTTGGCTTATTGCACGGAGTTCAGCAGATGCGGCTGAACATGCAACTGGAAGACGCCGGATTGCGCAGCACCGTCGTGTGGAAGTTTGAGCCGTAGATCGGGAAGCACCGTGACGCTTGCCTGCGGCTCGGCGCAACCCAGAGTCCTTGTGCTCGACGAAGGTCACTGACACTGCTGAAAGCGCTTGCTGAGTGCGGGGTCGCAGACCCTCGCACAGTGGGAGCGGCGGAATGTATGGCCTGGAATGTTGGCCTGGAATGTTGGCCTGGAATGTTGGCCTGGAATGTTGGCCTGGAAGGCCAACCGACGGGACGGACTGGAAGTCCGTCCCACGGGAGACACTCGCACAGCGGGCCGGTGGGACAGGCTTCCAGCCTGTCTCGTACGACGGGCTTCCAGCCCGTATCCTGCCTAGCGCTCGGTGCAGATCTCAAACCTCACCAAAACCGCCGACCAACGACCTCACGCGATTCCGACCTGCGGTGGAGCGGCGGAATGTTGGCCTGGAATGTTGGCCTGGAAGGCCAACCAACGGGACGGACTAGAAGTCCATCCCACTAGAAGTCCATCCCACCGAAGTCCATCCCACCGGAAGTCCATCCCACCGGAAGTCCATCCCACGCAGACCTTCGCAAAGCGGGGGGATCCCACTACCGGACGGCGTGCTCAGCCACTGCCGCTTCGGCCCGCCGTTTGCCGATGGGCTTCGGCGCGCTCGGTTTGCCCGAGTTGTTCGTAGGCTTCGGCCAACAGCAGGTGGATTTCAGTGGATTCCTGGAGTCCATTCAACGCGTACTCCAGATCCTGTACGGCTTCCTCATATTGTCCCATCCGCAACAGGATTTGCCCCCGGGTCTCGCGGTACATCGGCTCGTCGGGCTGGATGTCGATTGCCCGGTTGACCAGCGCCATCGCCTCGTCGTACTTCTTCTTCCCGATCTTCAAGTAGACCCAGGCCAGGTTGTTCAGTGACTGGGCATCCTGTGGGTTGTGCTCACAGGCTGCGCTCAGGTGCTGGGCTGCCGTCGCGAAATCGCCACGCTGGGCCGCCTGTGTTCCCAGTACAGCATGCAGCCGTGGCGGCACATTGTCGGAGGGAAACAGCTCCTGGAGCGGTATGTCAGAGTGATTTCCGCTGGTCTCTTCGCGATGCAACAGTTCGCCCAACCGAATCAAGGCATCCTCGTCTTGTGGGCAGAGTTCACAGGCTCGGGTCAGCAAGCGGAGTTGTTCTTGCGGCTCGATCTGTTGGGCTTGCAAGGAACTGGCCTTTACCACGCAAAGCGCTGCCAATCGCTCGGCCAATTGCTCATTATCCGGATACTCGACGAGAGCCCGTTCCAGGATCTGCTCGGCCTTTTCCGTGTCATTCATAATCTGCAACGCGGTGGCCCAGATCTCGAACTCGACGCGATCGAGTTTTGTTCCCTGAGACTCCTTGCGATCGTACAAACTCAAGACTTTTTGGACTTCGCGTTGCGCAGCATCCCAGCGTCCTTGTCGAGCGTACAGTTGCGCGAGCGTGAGGCCCTGCTCCGGTAAGTGTTTGACGACTTCTCGAAGTTCGGACAGGGCATCGTCCAGCCGCCCCGAACGCTCAAAGTGCATCGCCAACAGCGCGCGTGCCTCCGGGTTTCCCGGTTCTCGATCTAAGGCAAACCGCAGGTGCTTTTCCGCGAGCTGGTCAGTTTCGGCTTGTGACTGTTCCGAGTTACCACTCAAGTAGTGGCGAGCGAGCCAGACGTGGGCGGGTGGAAATCCCGGTTCGCCCTTCGGCGCCAGTTTGCACATCTGCGCAACCGCCTCAGCAAGATCACCCGATTCGTGTGTCTTGCAGGCCGCCTGGTATTCGACCGCCTCCGTCATGGCGCCCAACTGATGCAACTTGCGCAAGTACAAATCGGCCGTATCGTAGTCTTTCTCCTGCAGCGCTCCCTGCACGGCGACGCGATAGAGTTTCGCTTTCGTTATATTGCTATAAAACGGCAGTCGAATCATGCAATAGGCCAGCGGTAGAGCGAGCAGAAACGCCGGAATGCCCAGTACCAGATGCCAGTAATGCCGGGTACCCAGCCAGCAGGACACGAAAACAATCCCGGTCCGGAAGGCATTCCACAACCTCTTTCCCAGGAAGCCGAACAGCCGACGCAACGGTTCGGGAAACAGTAGGTTGGCCAGGCCGAGCAACGTGCGACTCAGGCCGGTAACAAATCGCGATTCGAAAACGCGGCTGCGGCGAGCGACGGTTCGCGCACCTGACGCCACCGTTGACTCGGTGATCGTTTGCGAAACCGATCGGCTGGCCTGCGCGACGCGTTTTTCGGCTTTCTGCAGGCTCATCCGGACGGATCGATGCGTCCTTTGCAGCCAATTCGGCGTCAGCAGAGACTGCAGAGCCGATAGCCATTTCTTCCGCGTTTTTCGCAGCCGGGCCATCCTGATCGCCAGCCATTCCCCGGGCGCGAGTCGACGAAACAGACGTTGCAAGGGCGAGCTGTGATGGGAATAGGAGTAACGTTGCGGGGCCATGGTTGATCCAACAGAGGTGAATAACTCGGCGACGCGAGGCGAGCGTTTTCCGAGAGTCACCAATCCGGCTTGGGCAAAAACGGGGAAGGCGGTGCGAGATGATCCTTCCTACAACCGAACTCCGCTCACGCCGGCCCGCAGCGCCTTCCCTAGGATCGGGGATGCATTCGAATCCGCTCTGCTTGCATCAAGCATGGCTGCGCCGACGGCCGAGGGCGCAGCCGGTCGCGCAATTCTGCGTAGTGGCTGAGACCATCGATTCGCACGGTACCGAATGCATCGGTTCTACGGGCGGGATGCCGAAGACAGACGCCGCGGACCATGCTCGTCTTTGGCCGCGGCAGAAATGCTCTGTCGCGCCGCCCGGACGGCGGCGCGCCGTTCAGATCTCTTTCGTCAACCCTGGTTGCGGGCAAGGGTAGATCCCGTCGGGGCCTTCATGGATCGGAGCCGGAGTGTCCAGCGTTAGCTTGTCCACATCGGGCAAGAACTGAAACTCGGACTGCAATACCTGCTCCCAAGAGATCATCTGGCCGGTGTGAGTTGCAGCGCGACCCATCAGCGCAACGACATCGGCTTCGGCCGCCCGGCGAGCTTCGTTATGCGGTTTGTCATTGCGAATCGCATCCAGCAGCACGCGCCATTCGGCTTGATAAGGATTCGGATCGGGCTTTCCAAATTCCCACGCCACATTTTCGGGACTCATCTCCTGGCTCGTGTAAATTCGCGGGTTCGGTTCCGAAAGGTCATCCATCAGCACCGCCGACCCTTTCGATCCATGGGCGAAGTCAGAATAGATACTCCAACAACCGGCCATGTGTCGCGAGAAGCAGAACAGCTTTGCTCCATCGGCAAACGTGTATTCCACCGTGTAGTGATCGAACTGATTCCCGGCCTCTCGGTAACAGCGGCCTCCCATGCCTTGCGCGGAAATGGGCCACGCTTGCTTGACCCAGCAGGCGACGTCGATGTTGTGACAGTGCCAGTCCACAAAGAAACCGGAAGACACCCAGGTGAAACTGTTCGGATGCTGCAATTGAAACGCCACCTCGTTCGTCTCGGGCGGGCGAGGTGGGCAGTGCACAGGTCCGTGCACGCGGTAGATGCGCAGCGTATGCACGTCACCGATCGCTCCATCGTGAATTCGTTGGATCACTTCCTGCCGAGCCTGGGAGTGTCGCCACATGAATCCAACACCGACCTTCAAGCTGCTGTTGTTCCGATCGCTCGGCCGCTTGCAGCAACCGACGAACCGCCGGACCATCCACCGCGAATGATTTCTCCATGAAGACATGCACGCCTCGTTGAACGGCGTATTCAAAATGCAGCGGGCGAAAGGCCGCATGCGTGGCGAGCACCACCACGTCGCCGGGCCGGAGACAGTCGATCGCCTTCTGGTAAGCGTCAAATCCCAGGAACTGGCGATCGCCGGGTACGTCCACACGCTCGCCATGATTTCGCGCAAGGATATCGCGACTCGTGCGTAACCGCGGCTCGAACAGGTCCGCCATCGCGTGCAGTTGCACCGGTCCGGCCGAGGCGGCGAAGGCGTCGGCGATGGCGCCGGTGCCGCGTCCGCCGCAGCCGACGAGAGCCAGACGGATCGTATCATCTCCTGCGCCATGGCAGCGGGGAATCGCCACGCCGGTCAAGGCCGAGGCGGCGGCCAATCGGCCCGACTGCTCAAAAAACTCGCGTCGCGATGGGGAGTTAGCACGGGTAGTGGCATCGCGGGAATTCATCACGATTCTCCTTCGGCGGGGGATATGAGGGTGGGGCAGCGGTGTCTGCGGCAAGCCAAGAACCACCGTAAGACGATATCAGATACCACGCCCGAGCAGAAATCCAGCAGCACTTGGTCCACGGTGGGCGGGGGCTTCCGCGGATCGGCATCTCCTCTCCCCTTCCAAGGAGGTCGTGCTGCTTTTAAGTTTTCCTTTGGCAGACGTTCTCCCGTGCGCTCGAGGAAAGAGGCCCGACGTTGTTGATTTTTATTTTTTCTGCCGTGGCGATCTCGCTGTCAGGCGTGTTGGCTCCCGGTCCGATTACGGCGGCCACTCTGTCGGCCGGTTCGCAGCGACGCGACGCGGGAGTACTGATCGCCCTGGGGCACATGTTGATCGAGCTTCCGTTGATCCTACTGCTGGCTGCAGGGCTGGGAACGCACCTGGTATCGCCGGTTCTGCGGGCAACGATTGGCCTAGCCGGGGGGGGCGTGTTGCTGTGGATGGGACTGCAATTGCTGAGGAGCTTGCGTTCGGCCACCGTGCATGAGGCGACTTCTGCGGAGCGTCATCCGTTGCTGACGGGCGTGATTCTGACCGCGGCCAATCCCTATTTCTTGATCTGGTGGGCGACCGTTGGTTTGGCGCTCACTTCCCAGGCGCTGCATTACGGGCTACTGGCCCTGGTCCTGTTTGCCATCGTTCATTGGCTGTGCGATCTGGTTTGGCTGATGGTCCTGAGCTGGGCGGGATTCAAGGGCACGGAAGTTTTTGGCTCCCGCATGCAGACCATCGTTTCCGCGTCCTGCGGCGTGGTCTTGCTTGGTTTTGGCCTTAAATTCCTCGTAGATTCGGGTCTCGAGTTTCTTCGCCTGGGATGAGCGGTCATCGCGAATCGTTCGGTTGGCTTGGCAAAGACTGACTGCGGCTTGCCGCTGAGTCAAACGCGGGGGATAATGAGATTCTGGATCATTCTGTGTTTTTGCGTCTCTCCGTGACTCGATTGAGAATGCGACAACGTCATGTGGCCCCGTAGCGAACAGACCCAACAGTTACTGAATGCGGCGCGCGATGGTGATGCCAGCGCCGCGGGGCAGTTGCTGAACCGTCATCGGGATGCCTTGCGGCGGATGGTCGATATGCGGTTGGACCGTCGGATCCAGCAACGAGTGGATGCGAGTGACATTGTGCAGGAGGTGATGATCGAGGCGAACCGTCGGCTCCGGACTTACCTGGAAGACCCGGCGATGCCTTTCCATCTCTGGCTCCGCCAAATGGCTCGAGACCGAATCATTGACGCTCACCGTCGTCATCGGGCCAGTGGCAAGCGGAGTGTCGACCGCGAGCAGGCGATGGCGGCCCGCAAGACGATGGATCGCTCGACGGTGGAGCTCGCCGCACAATTGTGCGATCCCGGAAATGACTCCCGCGGCCGCGGCGACGATGGATGAATTGCAGCGTCGCTTCCAGGTCGCGATCGAGTCCATGGATGACAACGACCGTGAGATCGTGTTGATGCGACATTTCGAACAACTCTCGAATCAGGATGCCGCCCGCTCGTTGGGACTCACGGAACCAGCAGCCAGTATGCGTTATTTGCGGGCGATGCGTCGTCTAAGGAAGCTGCTGGCGGAGCCGTCGGATGGGGAGAGTCTTTCGTGACCGCACCACAGCGTTCTGCTGTTCAGGCCTCCTCGCAGCCCATCACCGACGAGCAGGAAGAGAAGCTTGCTACGGTGTTGGCGGAGCTATCGGATCGTGCGGCGCGGGGGGAAGCGATCAATATCGAGCAGGAGGTGCAGCAACTGGGAGATCTGGGCGGCGAGCTTCGCGAACTGTGGGGCGCCGTGATGCTGGCCCAGGCGTTGGGCTCGCACAGCGAAAGTGTCGCCGGTGATTCCCCGAGCACCTCGCGTCGTCCGGTGGCGCCGCTGGAGCTTCCGTTTCAGTTTGGGGATTACGAACTGATCGAAGAGATCGGCCGCGGCGGGATGGGGGTCGTCTACCGCGCACGTCAACTTTCCCTGGGCCGCATCGTTGCCGTCAAGATGCTGCTGGGCGGTCCTTGGGCTTCTTCCGCAGATCAGACGCGCTTCCGTGCGGAGGCGGAGGCTGCCGCTCGGTTGGAGCACCCGAATATCGTGCCGGTGTATGAAGTCGGCGAATACGATGGGCGGGCGTTCTTCAGCATGAAATATGTCCCCGGCCAGACGCTCTCGCAGTTGCTGGCTTCCGGACCGCTGCCTCCGCAGGAAGCGGCGCGAATCTTGGTACTCGTCAGCCAGGCGATCGGTTTCGCGCACCGCCAAGGCGTATTGCATCGTGATTTGAAACCGTCGAATATTCTGTTGGATGAAGATGGTCAACCGTTGCTGACCGATTTCGGATTGGCGAAGCGATTCAATGATACCACGACGCTGACCAATACCGGGGCGGTGCTGGGGACCCCGGCGTATATGGCTCCCGAACAGGCTTCCGGGAACCGGGGACAGATGGGTGTCACCAGCGATGTCTATAGCCTGGGTACGATCCTGTATCACATGTTGACCGGTCAGCCGCCGTTCGCTGCCGATTCGCCGATGGAGATTGTACTGCAGGTACTGGAGCAGGATCCGCCTCTGCCACGTGAGGTGGAGCCGAAAGTGAATCGTGACCTGGAACTGGTCGTCCTGCGGTGTCTCCAAAAGCCACCCGATTTGCGATATCCCTCGGCCGATGCGCTGGCCCAAGACCTGAACGCCTATCTGAACGATGAACCGCTTTCGGCGAGTAGCGGAAGGTTCTCGCAAGTGCTCTCACGCCTCTTTCGCGAAACGCACCATGCCGCGATTCTGGAGAATTGGGGCTTACTGTGGATGTGGCACAGTCTCGTGCTGCTGGTTGTCTGCTTATTGACCAATGCGATGTATCTCAGCGGCGATGACTACCGAATCCACTACTCTCTGCTGTGGACCGCCGGCGTCGGAACCTGGGCCGCCGTCTTCTGGGCGTTGCGCCGGCGGATGGGGCCGGTTACTTTCGTCGAACGCCAGATCGCGCACGTTTGGGCCGCCAGTATGGCCAGCATTGCGTTGCTGTTTCCTGTGGAATATCTGCTTGGACTGCCGCCGCTGAAGCTTGCGCCCATCCTGGCGTTGACCAGTGGGATGGTGTTTTTGATCAAGGCAGGGATCCTGTCCGGATCGTTCTATGTCCAGGCCGGTGCGCTGTTCGCCACCGCCATGGCGATGGCTCGTTGGCCGGATTATTCTCATGCCATGTTTGGGTTTGTCTCGGCCGCCTGCTTCTTCTTTCCTGGCTGGAAGTACTATCGTCGGCGGACGGCGGCACTTGAGACTCTGAGAGCCGCCAGGGCGTTGCGGTAGTCGGAGTTTCTCAGCCGATTGGGTGGAACTCCCAAACGATGGAGGGCTCGCATTCGCTTCGCCTAACAGCGGGGGAATCGTTTGCACCGAAGGATTCTGCAAGGTAACTCCGCCTCGAGCGGGCAAGAGAGGACGCACGAGCCAACGACAAAGTCCGAAATCATCGGCAAAATCCAACTTCTTGCCCGCCGGCAGATCTCATGGTGATCAATTGAGCTACGCTTGGAATGAATCCATGCGCCCGCCGTTTCGGTGTAACGGGCGGGAATCCCTCAGTCACAGGTTGCAAGACATGGGAAACACACGAAAACGCACGAAGTTGTTCATCGATCCCGTTGTGCAGGGTGCCCTGCTGCGACGATTAATGCTGCATTGGTTTTGTCTTTCCGGCGCCATCTTCACATGCCTGCTGATCGGACAGGTCCTCACCGATGGGGTCGACCGTCGACTCGGTGAACACTTGGCGATGATGTGGCAGAAGTACGGCATCTTGTTGATCACGATGGTATGCCTCTTTCCAGCCTTTGCCTACGACTCTGTCAAATTGAGTAATCGCTTTGCCGGACCGGTCTATTCGCTCCGCCAGGCTCTGCGAAAGCTGAGCCAGGGCGAGGAGATCGCGCCATTGAGTTTCCGGAAGGGGGACTATTGGACCGAGATCGCCGGGGATGTGAATCGCGTGGCCGATCGACTGCGGCAGTCCTCGGCGGAAGCGGACGCAGAGCCTTGGGAAGTAACGCAACATTCCTAATCACGTACGGATTAGCAACGACATGAAACGCAAACGAATTGCTGTTTCCCGGCGTTCACGGTCTGGCGTGGCCGTTGTCGAGCTGGCGGTTTGTCTGCCAGCGATCGTGCTGCTTGTGCTGGGCTCCATCGAGGCATGTTCGATGGTCTTCGTCAAGCAGTCGCTACATGTGACGGCTTACGAAGGGATTCGCCGCGCGATCCGCTATGACGCCACGGAACAAATAGTGATCGAACGCTGTCAACAGATCCTAAACGAACGCAATATCCACGGCGCAACGATCGAGCTGACACCGGCGGTATCCGATATGGTCAACCGAGGCAATGAGATCACGATCGCGATCACGGCTCCGACGCGAGACAACAGCATTCTGCAAATGCGGTTCTTCAGCGGAGTGCTGGAAGCCGAGGCAACAATGGTCAAAGAATGATGATCCCGAAATGGTCTGCGTCAATCGGGGCAGAGAGGTTCCTTCATGAAGAATTCGTACTGAAAACGGGCGATTCTCGCCGCCAACAGCGACGGGGCGCTTTGCTGATTCTTGTCGCGCTGCTGCTGATCGTGCTGATCGTCACGGTCGTCTTCTCCGTTGACGTGGCCTACATGCAGCTGACACGCACACAGCTTCGGACTGCCAGCGACGCGGCTGCGCGCGCGGCGGCCGAATCCCTTTCGCGGACGCAGGACACGGCGGAAGCACGATCGGCGGCGAAGACGATCGCCAGCCGGAACTTGGTCGCCAATGCGCCTCTGCTGCTGGCCGATGAAGATATCGAGTTCGGTCGTGCCTTCCAGAAGGCGGACGGGCATATCGGCTTCACGGGTGGTGGTCGGCCGTTCAACAGCGTGCGCGTCTCGGGACGACGAACCGATGGCTCTCAGTCCGGGCCCGTTTCCCTGTTCTTCGGGCGTCTATTGGGTGTCACGGAGTTCCAGACTTCGTATAACGCCACCGACGATGAATCTGGATCGAGACATCTGTTTAGTGGTCGACCGATCCGGCTCGATGAAAACAGGGCTCGCTTCCGACAGCATCCCCGGTGGGTTGGGGTCCTGCGATCCGCCGCACCCGACACTCAGTCGCTGGTCGGCGTTGAACAAGGCCGTCGCTTCCTTCATTGGCGGTGTCCAGGAAACGTCGCAGACGGAGCAGTTGGGGCTTGTTTCGTATGCCAGTGCGGGAACCTACTGTGAGATCGTTTTCACCGACGCGGACATCGAAGCCGAGCTGAGTGACGACTATCAGCCGGTGATTTCGGCGATCAATGCGCTCAACGGAATCCCGATCAACGGCTTCACGAATATCGCTGCCGGAATTGACCAGGGTACTGCCGTGCTGACGAACGCTTCCCGTGCTCGACCACTGGCCGAGAAAACGATGGTGCTGCTGACCGATGGAATCTACAACCGCGGTCGCGACCCGCGACTCGCCGCACAGGATGCGGAGCAGCAGGGAATCATCATTCACACTGTTACGTTCAGTGATGCTGCGGAAATGCAGGCGATGCAGGATGTCGCTGCCGCAACCGGTGGTAATCACTACCATGCGCCGGATGCGGCGACGCTGGATGCGATCTTTCGCGAGATCGCTCTGACCCTGCCGGTCTTGTTAACGCAGTAAGCACGATTGCCAGTCCACCAACCCGGCTCGGCGCAGGCCCGGTCCGTCCATCCAGTGAAGAAGCCATTTGATCCGTCAGCGGAGTTCGCGCGATGTTAGCCATCAGACACCGATCTCAAGCGTCTTGCCGGCGAGGCGCAGTGGCCGTGGAATTTGCTCTTTCGGCCACCGTTCTGTTCATGATCATCCTCGCATCCTTGGAGTTCGCGCGGATGAACATGATTCGACACTCCGTCGACAACGCGGCCTACGAGGCGGCGCGACGCGTCATCGTTCCCGGTGCCACGGCGGAAGAAGCTCGCACGACCGCCGAAGGTGTTATGCGCGTGGTCTGGGCCAACGGCGTTGCCGTGGATGTGGATCCGCCGTTCCTTCAGAACAGCACGCCCGAGGTCGTCGTCACCGTTTCTGTGCCGGCCGATGGAAACGGCCTCGTTGCTCCGCGGTTCTTCGCGGGCAGATCGTTTGTCGGGCAATGCCGTCTGAGTCGCGAAGACATGGGTAGCTGAGCACGCTACAAGAACCGTTGTGGCCGAAGTCTTTGAACCACTTTTCCGGACCCCCAGCGGACTCAAAGTGGAGCCGGCAGGTCCCGACGGCAGAAGATGACCAGCGCCGATCAAGAATCCCAACAGGCCGAATCCCAGCAGCACCGCGTCACATGCGAGCGGTCCCAGGTCCGGAAAAACCCCCTGACTTGGATCGGCGAAAAACCGCCAGGCGGAATCCGGATCTTTCACCGCAGCTGTCGTAAACGCGACCGGCTCGTACGCGGAGAAGAACGACAGGCGCAGCAGCCAACGATAGTTCTCCAACGCCATTCCGGTCAGCTCCAGGACGACCTGCACCACATAGAAACTGACGACGATGCCGATGGTTCGCCAGCGGTAACGGTCCAGCGCAGAGAGTGCCGTTGTGATTCCGGCCAGGAAGAATCCCAGACAGGCGTAGTTCAGCGTCGCCGGCCGAAAGATCCGCGGTTCGACCTGCTGCGACATCGGAATCCGAGTGACCGGATCCGTGGACTGGTCGGCACCGACGTCGATCCCCAGAATCGGGACGCGCCACTGCCAGGACGACTGCCTTGTTTTCACCGAGGTTGTGTGGATGCCCGTATAGGTCCCGCCGTACGCCGACAACGCCAGCAAGACGATCCCCAGCACGGTGACAGCCGAGTGAGTCGCCAGGTATTTCCGCCGACTGATCGGTTGGGCCAGCAGCATCTCCAATGTGCCTCGGTTCAATTCCCCCGCGACGGAGTCCGAGGCGCGCGAGATTGTCCAGACAGCCATAATCAGGTAGGCCATTGCCTCCTCAAACGTGAAACTGATCAGCCCCGGATAGTTGATCAGCTCATCGATCGGGACCGGGGCCATTCGCTTCACGAAATCCGGCAGGTTGCGCAATCCGCTGAAAGCGGTAGGTCTCCACGCTGGCGACGATGACCACTCGAATCCAACTGAAAGCGAAGAGCGTGGTGATACAAGCCAACAACAGCCATTGCGCGTCGCGAATCGTCTTTCGCAGCAGTGCGGTTGTCATACGACCTCCTCGCTCGTATGAAACCGATCGTAAACCGAGCGCAGACCCGTCGGTTCGATAGACAGTTCTCGCAGCGGTAAACTCGCCAGCCAACCCAGAAGGGGAGCCAGCTCACCGTGCGTTTCGATCAGTATCTGTTCGCCATTCTGAGATACAGTCACCTGCTTCTGTAACGGATCCGGCAACGCAGGCAAAGGCTCCGCACAGCGACCGACAACGCGATGCCGACGGCGAAGCTGACCCATGACCTGCGTGTGGACCAGCCGCCCCTGGCGAAGAATGGCGACGCGGTCGCACAGCTCCTCCATCTCGGACAGAACGTGAGAACTGATCAGAATCGTATGGCCTTGCCGGCGAGATTCACACACTAGATCCATCACCACACGACGGACGTTGGGATCGAGGTTGGCCGTCGGCTCATCCAGAATCAACAAGGGGGCGTCCTGCGACAAGACGACGGCCAGCGCCAGCTTGTGTCGCATCCCGGTCGACATGAAGGCCACGCGTCGACGAGTGTCCAGATCCAGCCGTTCCGCGACCTCCAAAGCGCGTGCCCGATTCCCGCTGGTGCGGACTGAGGCAAAGAACTTCAGGACGTCGCTGCCCCGCATCGCGCGAAACAGTTTTGGCTCCGCCGGCAAATACGCCACGCGGGACCGGACAGCCAGCGATTCGCGATAACAGTCCAGTCCGGTAATCGTCGCCCGTCCACGGGTCGGTCGCAAGAATCCCAACAGTAGCCGAAGCAACGTTGTCTTGCCCGCACCGTTGGGACCCAGCAGGCCGTAGATCTCCCCCTGTTCGACCGTCAAGGAACACTCGTCCAAGGCCCGAAATGAACCGTATTGTTTCGTCAAAGATTCTGTCGAGATGACCACGGTCTTGGGGGTTGTTCCTGGGCGTGGAGAAAAAGAGTTGGGCTGCAAGGTTGCGAGCGACCGACCTCACCGCCGTTCCGGGGCGGGAGGGTGCATTGCCATCGACAGCACCACGCGAGCACCGCCTACGACTATACCGCGTCCCCGCCGAAAGATGTAGGACGGATGGCGAATCTGTGCTGAAATGAGCAGGGCAACGATGAAGAGCGAAGACCGTTTGCAGGAAGTAGTGGAATCAGGCAGGCCCGCGGATGGAGTTGGTACGCGAGAATGGAAACCGTGAGGTGGGGATGAAGATGGTGAGGTGAAGATGCGCTGCGCCACCTTGGCAGGATGGAATTGGTGGGCTCCCCTCGAGATTAACCACACCGATTTCGTACCGCCCACGAAATCACCGGGCTAACTATCGCGTGCCAGACGGTCCGATTGTTGAACGAAATCGTCACCGGTCCACTGTTGGTCATCGGTGACGAGCGGCTCTTCTGATCGTTGCTCTTTGGCGGCACGGCGTGATGCCGCTTGCCGTTGGACAAGCTCTGCGTGCGTCTTGAAATAGGCCAGGCTATGGCCACGAAAGTCATCCAGGGATTCGAAGCCGTGACGCTGCATGAAGCCCAGCAGCTGTTGGCACAGCGGACGAATACAACCGTAGCCATGTTTCATGACGCCGGTACAGACCTGGACGGTATGGCAGCCCAGCAAGAGGAACTGCGCGGCATGCTCGCCGGTTTCAATTCCCCCGATGCCACTGAGCGAACGCCCCGGGAACTCGTCGCGAATCACCTGAGCGATTTCCATGCACATCCGCAGGGCGATCGGACGGATCGCAAGGCTGGAGTAGCCGCCCGGCGTACTGTAGCCCTCGACCGTCGGTTCGGGGCGCAGCGTGTCCAGGTTGACGCCCATGACGGCGCGGACCGTGTTGATCGCGCTGATGCCTTGCGATCCGGCGCGGAACGCGGCGCGCGCCGGATCTTCGATGTGCGTTATATTCGGCGTCATTTTCGACCAGACGGGCACGCGCGCCGCTTCTGTCACCCAGCCGGTGACTTCTTCCAGAATCTCGGGATCTTCGCCCATCGCCGACCCCATCTTTCGTTCGGGCAGGCCATGCGGGCATGAGAAGTTCAATTCGAATGCATCGACTCCGGCCTCCTGACAACGTTCCACGATCTCTACCCACGCGTCCCGGCGGTACTCCTCCATGATGGAGCAAATCAGAATGCCCTCCGGGTGTCGGTCCTTTATCTGTTTGAATTCATCCAACCAGGTATCGAAATCCCGATCGCTGATCAGCTCGATGTTTTCCCAGCCGTAGATTTCGCCATGCGTTTCGCTTCGCAATCGAGCGTATCGAGGGTAGACGTTCTGAATCTTCTCGGCCTCGAGACAGACCGTTTTGCAGATGACTCCACCCCAGCCTTCGTCGAGTGCGCGGCAGATCACGTTGGCATTCGTTCCCGGGGGGCCAGATGCGATCAGAAAGGGATTGGGCAGGGAAAGGCCGTCGACTACCGTTTGCAGCTGCGGTGTCATGCTAGGGCTCCGTCAGCGCTTGATACGATTCGGGGCGACGGTCGCGGAAGAACTGCCATGTGTTACGAACCTCACGAATCATCTCCAGGTCCAAGTCAGCGATGACGATGTCATCGCCGTGACGAACTCCCTCGGCCATGATCTGGCCACGCGGATCACAGAAGTAACTTTGGCCGTAAAACTCACCGATCCGCCACGGTTCTTCAAAGCCCGGGCGGTTGATGGCGCCCACGAAGTACTGATTGGCGACGGCATGAGCCGGTTGCTCCAGCTTCCACAGGTATTCACTCAGCCCCGCGACCGTAGCGGACGGATTGAATACGATTTCGGCGCCGCCCAAGCCAAGGCAGCGCGCGCCTTCGGGAAAATGGCGATCATAGCAGAGGTAGACACCGACGCGGCCGTACCGCGTCTCAAAGACCGGGTAGCCCAGGTTGCCTGGCCGGAAGTAAAACTTCTCCCAGAAGCCGGGTTCGCAGTGGGGAATGTGCATCTTTCGAAACTTGCCCAGGTAGCTTCCATCTGCGTCAATGACCGCGGCCGCGTTGTAATAAATACCGGGCAGATCTTCTTCGTACAACGGCACGACCATTACGATCTCGTGCTTACGCGCTAGCTCTTGCATCAGCCGAGTCGTCGGACCGTTCGGAATCCGTTCGGTCAACGCGTACCAGCGGCCACTCTGTTCCGCGCAGAAGTAGGGCCCGTAGAATAGTTCCTGCAGGCACACCATCTCGGCTCCCCCATCCTTGGCCTGCGCAATCAGCTCGACATGCTTGTCGATCATCGCCTGCTTGATCTTTTCGACCGGCGCGGTAACCGGTTCGCAGAGCGTGGCTTGGATCAGTCCGCCGCGAACAATTCGGGACATGGACGGTCTCTCTTCCGCAAAACAACTAGGGAGTTGGTGTTCGAACGTTTTTCAAAACCACGCCTTGGGAGGGCGAAGCGTTTGCTGAACTTCCCGTTTGCCGAGATGCCGGCACGTCGGGAGTCTCGTCCTCCTCGTTTGGAAGCCGCTTGCCGTGTCAGGGCCGTACCGCGAGGATCAGGGCGGCATCGCGGTGCGTCGCAGCAGTTGTCCATGGTCTTGCTGACCGACGAACTGGCCGGCCTGTACCTGGACGCGGCCGCGAACGGTGACGACGTCCGGGCGTCCCTGGATCTCCCAGCCTTCGAACGCATTGTAATCGACAGCCGACTCGTGCGTCTTGGCCGTGATCCGGTGGGGAATCGACGGATCGTAGATCACCAGATCCGCGTCGGCACCCGGCTGAATTGTCCCTTTGCGAGGAAACAGATCGAACAACCGCGCGGCCTGCGTGCTGGCCACGTCCACGAAGCGGCATGGATCCAACCGGCCGGTTCGGACTCCGTAATGGAACAGCAGCTTGACCCGGTCTTCCAATGACGGGATGCCGTTGGGGATTCGAGTGAAATCACCACGTCCCATCTCCTTCTGCCCCACGAAATCGAACGGAGCGTGGTCGGTGGCAACCGTGCTGATCCGACCGTCGCGCAGCGCGCTCCAAAGCGGATCCTGGTTCCGCCGATCTCGCAGCGGTGGAGACATCACATACTTTGCTCCTTCAAAGTTGGGACGTTCCGCGTCCGTGCGATCCAGCAGCAGGTATTGAATGAGTGTCTCGATCCACACTTGCACGCCGCGTGCCCGAGCTGCCAAAGCACGCCGCAATGCCTGTTCGCAACTCAAATGCACGATGTACGTGCGTGCTCCCGTGAGTTCGGCGAAGGTCATCAGATGTTGCACCCCTTCGGCTTCCACCTGAACAGGCCGCGAAGGCTCGTGGTATTCTGGCCCGGTCTTGCCCTCGGACAGCAATTGGCGCTGCAGCAGGTCAATCAGCGTTTCATTTTCGCAGTGTGCCGTGACAATCACATCCAATTCGCGTGCTGAGCTGTAGGGTCTGAAACAATTCGCGATCATCAACGCCGAGTGCATCTTTGTATGCCAAGAAGACTTTGAAGGACCGAATGCCTTGCGCAACGATCTCGCGCAATTGAGGCTCGGCTTCCCGATCGAAGCGTGTGACGCCCATGTGGAACGAGTAATCGCAGGCCGCTTGGCCGGCCGCCTTTTCACTCCACAGCTCAAATGCTTCCCGCGGAGCGTCCGTCTTGGCGGGGCAGATCATCTCAATCAGCGTCGTCGTGCCACCGACCAACGCCGCTCGACTGGCCGTCTGCCAGTTGTCGCGAGCATAGGTGCCCATGAACGGCAAGTGGATGTGGACATGCGGGTCAATGAAACCCGGGAATACATGGCAACCTTCCGCGTCGATTTCGTCGACGTCGGCTGGGACCGACAGGTTGGGTCCGATGGTCGTGATCTGTTCGTTCTCGCAATAGATGTCTGCCACATATCGCGAGTCGGCTGTGATGATCTCACCGCGTCGAATGACCAGAGCCATACCACCAAGTCCAATGCGTCGGAACCGATTACTGTTGAGATCGTCGCCATGCGCGGGAGGCCGTCCGGCCGGAAATCGCTGAGCGTTCGGTGTCTGGGGAACTGTCGGAAACGCACGAGCGCCCTGCGGCCGAGGAATCGCGGCAACGGGGGCAGTGCCGCGCGGTCCATCAGACGGGTCGCCCCTTGCGGCAACGAACGCCCATTTCGATGCCTGTCTCGTCGACTTATAGGCGAATTCTAGCCGACCGCCAAGAGGCGGGCCCGGCGAGGTGGCGAACCGGAGATAAAATCCTGGGAAAATTGGGGGCGAGCGAGTTAGAATGTGGGGCGTTCCGTGGCGTTGGCAATCGCTTGCGGAGTCAATGAATGATGAGTTTCTGCAGGGAGTCGTGGTATGCGCTGGCGGCGAATAGCATCGAGGGGTGTTCGGAGGGGCGATTTGTTGCGGAAGTCTCGGCAGCGGTCACTTGAGCAGCTCGAGACCCGCTGCCTGTTGGCCGGCGACCTGATTGCCCATTGGGTGGCGGATGACTTGGATTCCGGCGGTGCCGACGTGGCTCCGGTTACCGAATGGGTCGACTCCGTGGCGGGACGAGAAGTTGGCGCGATCGGCACGCCGCTGAAGATCGCCAACTCGATCGGCGGTCGGGCATCGGTTCAGTTTGATCCGTCCGATGGAGACGACGGTTTTCGCCTGCGGTCCACGAACAATCCACTCGTCCGGGCAGACGATTTTTCCGTCCTGGTAGCCTTTCGAACGGACTCGACATCCCTCGTGGGTCAGCAAGGTGATTGGTACAACAACACGGGGCTGGTCGATTCCAACGCCATGGGTTTTTCCCGAGATTGGGGGCTGTCGATCAATGCGGCGGGCCAGTTGTCGGCCGGTATGGGGGCCGGCTTTGGCATGCCGACGACCACGTTGTACAGCAGTGCAGGGCAACTGAACGACGGGCAACTGCACATCGCGGTCGTGTCACGCTCCGGCACGGATCTGTCTCTTTACGTGGATGATCAGCCCGCCCAGACGCGCAACGATGCCGCCGATGGTTCTCTCGCGTCACTGGACCTCACATTCGGTATTCTGCAGTCCGAGAAGAACCCGTTTCCAGGCGAGATCGCCCAAGTGCGGCTGTACGACGGAAGTCTTTCGGCCCAGGAAGTCGGCGACGTCGTCAGCGAAGTGACCGCCTACTACAGCAATCAGCCGCCGGTCGCTCAAGACGATGCGTATTCACTGTCGGAAGACACGGGCCTGTTCCTTATCTCGGCCGAAGACGGCGTACTGAAAAACGACAGTGATCCGGATGGTGACTTGCTGACGGCAGAGATCGTCACTTCGACACAGCACGGCGAATTGGGTCTCAACGCGCAAGGATCCTTCATCTACACGCCGGATGCGGATTTCTTTGGAACGGATCAGTTTACGTACACGGCCAACGACTTTCGACCGGGTAACACGGCTACGGTCACGCTGCAAGTCCAGCCCACGTACGACGCGGCATCCGCGGCAGCCGACCGCTATGAGTTATTGCCCGGGCAGATTACCGAGGTCGCCGCAGCCGAAGGTCTGCTGATCAACGACCTGAATCCCGATCAGGGGATGATCCGCGCGGTACTCGCGCAGGATGTTTCGGCGGGTGATTTGACGCTTCGCGAAGATGGTTCCTTTGGCTACGACCCTGGGGCTTTCTTCGGCACGACCACTTTCACCTATTCGGTTGATGATGGCACAACCGTTTCGCCGCCCGCCACGGTGACCTTGGTCGTCAACAGCGCGCCAACCGCAGCGGATGATCAGTACGAAGTTCACGAGGACAGTGTGTTGGATGTGGCGGCGGCGGAAGGTCTTCTGGCAAACGACTTCGACGCGGAAGGGGATTCGCTGACGATCAATCTGACCAGCCAGCCGGAAAACGGCCTGTTGGAGCTGCAGCCGGACGGTGCGTTGCGCTACGTGCCACTTGCTGACTACTTTGGAAGCGACGAGTTTACGTACGTGCTGAGCGATGGCCTGCTCGAATCGCAGCCGGCGACGGTTCGGCTGGAAGTCCTCGCGGTGAACGACCTGCCCCAGGCAGTCGGCGATACCTATGCGGTGCTCTTGAACGAGTCGCTGGAGGTCTCGGCGGAAGAGGGCTTGCTGCGCAATGACACCGATCTGGACGGCCCGGAGTTGATCGCCGAATTGGCCGAATCACCACTGCGAGGGACGCTGCAACTGCAGTCCGATGGATCCTTCACCTACGCGCCCGAACCAGGATTTATCGGACGAGATTGGTTCACCTATCGCCTGAGCGACTCTGTCGCGCAGACGGATCCCGTCATGGTTCATCTGATCGTACACGAGGAAACCTATCGGACCACCGATCCGACAGGCGATTCGATCGTGACGTTTAACGAGATCATGTACAACCCGGTGCGATCGAGCGACGAGGAGCTGGAGTGGGTCGAAGTACATAACCAGATGGCGATCAACATGGACCTTACCGGTTGGCGTCTCAGCGGCGGCATGGCCTACCAATTCCCCGATGGAACGGTGATTCCTGGAAATGGATACCTCGTGGTCGCGGCCAATCCGGAAGCGCTACAGGAGGCGACCGGTTTTGCGGAAGCTCTGGGGCCGTTTGAAGGCCGGTTGGATAACGCCGGTGAGGAAATCGAACTGCGGAACAACTCGAACCGCATCATGGACATTCTCGATTACGGTGATCGTGATCGCTGGCCGGTCGGGCCAGACGGGTCCGGTGCCACCCTGGCGAAGCGCAGTGTCCACCTCGCAACGGCAGAAGCGAGAAGCTGGACGACGAGCGATCAGATGGAGGGAACGCCTGGAGCGGAGAACTTCCCAGCGGGTGAGACTCAGCCGGCGACCGTGTTGCTGAACGAACTTTCCGCCGCCTGGGCCAATCCGTTCCTCGTGGAATTAGTGAACACTTCCTCTGAGCCGCTGGAATTGGAGGGCTACACGCTGTATTCCTCGGCGAATGAGAACCGGCGCTTTGAGTTCGCGTCTCAAACCCTGTCCCCAGGTGGATTGCTGTCCGTCGACCTGAGTCCGTCGGGAATCCGAGCAGGAAATGGAGATCGCGTGTTTCTGCTGGCTCCCGGAGGCGATCGTGTGGTCGATGCGGAAATTGTCATGACGCCGTTGCGTGGCCGTTCGCCGGCGCATGATCAACGGTGGATGTTCCCAGACCAGCCGACATTTGGGCAGAGCAATTCGTTCCAGATCGAAGACAGGATTGTGATTAACGAACTGATGTACCACGCTCCCGGCTACTACAGCCCGCAACTGGACCGGATCTTTGACAACACGGAGGAGTGGATTGAGCTGTACAATCGCAGCGAAAATGAAACGGTTGATCTGAGTGGCTGGACGTTTTCCGAGGCCATGGACTTCCAGTTTCCCGAAGGTACGACGCTCCCCCCGAATTCCTATCTGGTGATCTCCAATGATCCCGAAAATCTACTGCTGACTCGGCCCGATTTGCCACCGGCTCAAGTGCTGGGACCGTTCACGCGGCGTCTGGCCAACGGCGGGGAGACGATCGTCCTGGCGGATCAAGTTGGCAACGTGGTGGACGAGGTGCGCTATTACGATAGTGGTAGATGGCCGAGTGAAGCGGATGCGTTGGCGGCAAGCCTGGAATTGCGGAATCCACACAGCGATAACTCGATCCCCGAGGCGTGGGCGGCGAGCGATGAGTTTGCCGGCGGTTCCTGGCAGACGATTACCGTCCGTGGTGTGGGAAGTTTCCCCAGCTCCGATCCTCAGCAATACAACGAGTTTCTCCTGGGTTTGCTGGATGACGGTGAAGTGCTGATTGACGACGTGCAAGTCATCGAGAACCCGGATACGCCGGACGCTCGTCAGATCATTCAGAACGGACATTTCGAAGGCGACGATACCGGGGCCGATGTGACTGCCTGGCGGATCATCGGAAATCACTCTGGCGAAGTTATCGTTGACCCCGACCATCCGGACAATCACGTGCTCCGTCTCGTGGCCGATGGGCCGACCGAGCACATGCACAATCACGCGGAAACGACGTTGAAGGACGGCGATGATTACGTGCGGTTGGATCGCCGTGCCGAATATGAGGTTTCCTTCCGCGCTCGGTGGGTCTCCGGTTCTAATCAACTCAACTCACGGCTCTACTTCAATCGGCTTGGAACGACGACGCGGTTGAACCGGCCGTTGAGTGTTGGAACGCCGGGGCAGGTGAACTCGCGCTTCGAAGAGAACATTGGACCCACGTATACCGAGTTGATCCACGCGCCGGCCGTCCCCAGTGAAACTCAGCCGGTTACCGTGTCGGTATTCGCCGACGATCCGCAGGGAGTGCAGCAACTATCACTGTGGTATTCGGTCGACGGAAGTGATTTTCTCGCCGTCCCGATGAATCGCGAAAACTCGGGCGTCTTTCAGGGGATCATTCCGGCACAAGCGTCCGATTCGCTGGTGCAGTTTTATCTTACGGGCGAGGATGGAAGCGGCGCTGTCTCGGTGTATCCGGCCGCCGGCCCCGAGTCTCGTGCGCTGTACCGAGTGCAGGACGGACAGGCCAACGATGACCAGCGCCACTCGTTGCGAATTCTGATGACGCCCGAAGATACCGATCGACTTCACGAAGTCACGAACGTGATGAGCAACGGCCGACTGGGTGCGACGGTGATCTACCGGGAACAGGAGATTTTCTACGATGTGGGCGTGCGACTGAAAGGCAGCCAGCGGGGGCGAGCCAAGGACGTGCGCGTTGGTTTCAATCTTCGTTTCGATCCCAGCCAGCCGTTTCGCGGCGTTCATGAAACGATCGGTGTTGATCGAAGTGGATCAGGTGATGAATACAGCCAGGAAGAGATTATTGTCCGTCAGATTCTCAATCACGCCGGCAACTTGCCGCAGATTTACGACGACCTGATTCACGTCATCGCGCCCAATTCTCGTCATACCGGCAGCGCGATGCTGAATATGGCGCGCTACAACGACGTGTTTCTCGATTCGCAGTTCGAAAACGGCAGTCAGGGAACGGCGTTTGAATACGAACTGATCTATTACCCGACGTCCACCACCGGCGGTCCGGAGGGTCTCAAGCGGCCGAACCCCGATAGCGTGGTTGGCACTCCGCTGCGGAATATCGGCGACGAGAAGGAACTCTACCGCTACCACTGGATCATCAAGAACAATCGCAAGGAAGACGATTACAGCCAGCTCATGTTAGCGCTCGACGCGATCGGTCGGAACCCATCCTCGGATCCAGACTACCACACGCGGACGCAGCAATTACTCGACGTCGACCAGTGGCTGCGATCGTTTGCTGTTCAGTCGCTCGCCGGCATCGGTGACAACTATACCGGCGGCGCCCAGCACAATGCGATCTTCTACGTGCGTCCCACGGATGGGAAGATGTTGTTCCTGCCTTGGGATATGGATTTTTCGTTCACGCAGGGTGTGACGTCGGGCCTGACCTCGAACGGTGACCTGAACAAACTGCTGCGAGATCCCGGCAACGAACATGCCTACTACGGACACGTCTATGACATCGTGCAAACAACTTTCCACAAGGAGTACATGGATCCCTGGATCGACCATTTTGACGAACTGGTTCCAGGGCAGAACTTCTTCCGGAATTACAAGTCGTACATTGATCGTCGCTCAACGCACGCGATGAGTCTGGTCGAACGCGCCGTTCCGGTGGTGCCGTTCGAGATCACGACCGCCGGACCCATGGACGTTGGCGATTCGGTGACCGCCGCCGTCGAAGGTACCGGCTGGGTGGACGTGCGGCAGATCCGAGTCGCGGGGGAAAATGTTCCGTTGCCGATCACTTGGCTTACCGAAAACCAATGGCAACTGCAGATTCCCGTCGCCGCCGGAACACGCGAGGTGGAACTGGAAGCCTACGATTTCCAGGGCGAGTTCATTGCCACGGACACGATTACGATCACGAGTACGGCTGCCGCGCCGGTGCGGGATCACTTGCGGATCAGCGAATTGCACTACAATCCCGCCGGACCCGTCGACGGTGAGCTGCCGCTGGATAATGACGAATTCGAATTCGTGGAGTTGATCAACACGGGACCCGAACCGCTGGACCTGGTCGGCGTTCGGTTTGTGTACGTCGAGCGGAACGCGGAACTGGAAGGGATCGAGTTTACATTCGATTCCCAAATGTTGGCTCCGGGCGCCAGACTTGTGGTTCCCGGAAACCGGGATGCGTTTCTGTCGAGGTATGGAGATCAGATTCCGCTGGCCGCCGGATCCAGCGCTCAAGACACGCCCGGTGCCTTCACCGGACGATTGGACAACGGCGGCGAGATGATCACGGTGCTCGACGTGACGGGAGCCATCGTGCAGCAATTCGCCTACGATGACGATTGGTACGCAGCCACCGATGGCGATGGGCCAACTCTGGAAGTGCTTGATCCGACGGAGCCAGATCCGGAGTCGTGGGGTCAAGCCGCCAGCTGGAGTCCCAGCAGCTTTTCCGGCGGAACGCCCGGCCAACAACCCGTGATTCCCGGCGATGCCAATTTGGATGGCGTCTTCGATGAACAAGATGTGGTGGCCGTGATGCAAATCGGCGAATACGAGGATGACCTACCGGGCAATTCTACCTGGGAAGAGGGCGACTGGGATGGCGACGGCGATTTCACCACGAATGATTTCGTGCTGGCCTTCCAGTCAGGCTGGTACCGGGCCACCGCCGTCGCAGCGACCCCCGCCACCGCCGATCGACGCGGCCCGACCGTCACGGATCGTCGGGCCCCAGGCGACACGGTCGATTCGACGGTCCTCCCGGCCGCGGATGCCGTCGATGCGCTGTTGCAGCGATTCGATCCGCCCTGGCGGGGCATGGATCATCTGGGTTAAGGTCGTGGATCATCCGGGTTAAGTGTTGGCTCGACGACGGTTGGCCGAATGCAGGAGTTGGTGGGCTTGCGCTTCGCTGAGCCCACCCTACAAGACGGAGCCCACCCTACGACGAGAAGACGGAGTTCACCGAGAAGGCTGGACTTCGAAAAGCCCAGTGGGATGGCCTTCCAGGCCGTCCCGTACAATGGCCTTCCAGGCCGTTCTGTCTCATCTTTCTCTTCCCTGCAGGTGACCCGTGTCGCAACGCGTTGCCACGTGGGCGGTCCTATCGCGTTGGTTGACCACGTTCGGCCGCCACATGGTCACCATGGGAATCGCCGATGGAGATCCCGATCCAGCCGTCGCGCACGACGAATTGATGGACGACCAGGCTGGCGAGACGCCGGTCTTCGATGAACCGATCGCGCAGCAGGTTGAGGCGATGATTTCGCGTCATGACTTTGGTAAAGATACCGCGCAGAGCAATCTGGTCACGAAAACCGATCTCGTCGCTGATCAGCTCGATGCCCCCTTCGCGGGATAGGTCGACACTCAGACGCGTCACATCGGCCCGATACCGTCCGCGAACGACAAAATTGTGCCAGGTTCGTTTGCCGGTCGAGAGCTCGGCGATGCGAACGGTCAGAAGCACGAGGCCATCGTTAAACGCCACTTCGATCGGTCGGTCGTATCCGAGGCGGACTCGCGCCTTTTCCGGGAGTTCCTCGTGGATGTCCGCCCGGTTGATATGCAACTTTTCCGACAGGCAGACCATCAGCTCATCCATCTCGATCTTCCGCCCCTCCAGGTCCAATTGTTGCAGCAGGTTATTGGCGGCGGATTCGTGAATTTGCAGGCTCAGCACACTGTCTTGGAGTGCACGCGGTCGTGGCGTGTAGGCGGCCAATTGGTGCGGCGACGCAATGCGGCTGCGTAGCACGATCCGTTCCGCGGTCGTTCGCATTTCCAGGGCCTGCGGATCCAGTTGCAGGCGCCGTAGGGGTTCGAGGATCTCTTCACCCAAGCGTTGTTCGGCATGGATCAACTGCTGGTGGATCGAATTGTCCAGGCGTTGGCGGGCCGCTTGTGAGACTTTCTGACCGACTTCCCTCCGCACGTTCAGCCGTTGTTCTTCGTGTTGGTCCAAGGCCACCTGTCGCAGTACCCATCCGATGAGCGGGATTCCGTCATAATCGGTTTCCAAATCAATGAGCTTTGCGGCGCCATCTGCATCTGCCTTTGCCCGGCGGACAAAGATTCCCGCGGGATTGATCATCAAGTCCTTGTCGGCCAGGAAACGTGCCTGGCCGTGGCTGTAGAACCGAACCGGTCCCTTGATCGACACGGTTTGTGACCGAGATCGGCCGTCGGCTTCGAAACGCAAACGGATGCTATGATCGTCGTCGATTAGCCGAATGCGCAGATCGGTCCAGGTCTTGTTCTGACCCAGGACCTCCGCGCCCAATACGTTGTCACGAACTCGTTCCTGGATGGGACGTAGCACGGGAAGCAGGTCATTGATCAGCTGGCCCGAGATGGCAACGCGAATATTCGCGTTGCGGTAGTGCAGGTCGAGTGCCCGTTGGACCGCCTCCGCTTCCACGGCCGGATGCCAGCGCAACGTTTCTCGATAGTCCACGACCTGCGCCGCCAGGGGGCCCGACCGAACGGACTCGAACTTCTCCAGCGTATGCAGCAGCGCCACTTTGATCCAACGTTTCGGCGGCCCAACTCTTCAAAACGCGAGTCAGGTGGACGATCGGCACGGTTTGCAGAATTCGTCGCTGACCTTCTGTCAGCTGGGGATTGTCGAGTCGATCCAGCACTTCTCGAGCGGTGCTGCGGCGAACTTCCGGATTAGCCTCCCAACTCGCACGTGCAATTTGACTCAGCTTGTCCAGTTGCAGGTAATCGCTCCACGATTCCGCGGATTGCGGTCTCATCGTCAGCCATTGCCGCACGGCCTCCAGCGTTGGCTGGGCATCGGTGGTCACCACCGGTGGCACGGAACGATCGGCAGCCGCCATCCGATAGACCGCCTGCCAGACCGCTGTGCGGCGCCGGATCCCGTGGCCGATCCTCCGCAGTACAACCCGATTCTCGGGGGACAACGACGGTTCGAGAGAGGGAACCTGGGCCGCCAGACCGGGCAGTTGCTGGATCTCGGCGGCACTCCGCGGATCGTCCAGGCGATCGAATGTCGGGAGTCGCTCGAGTGTTTCGCGAACGGAGCGTTTCCAAAGGCCCAGGGCTGACGCGTCCGCTGCGGGTAGCGTATCCAGTAACGCCAGCAGTGTCGTCGCGCGCGGCCAGCTGGAGTTGGCCACTGGCTCCGATTCCGGATCGGAGGTCGGCGTGGCATCGTCTTCCGGTAGATCGGCAGCGAGTTCTTCCCGGTCGAAATCGAGCCATTCGTCATCGGCCACGCGAGCCGTGTTGGACTCGTCCGCGTCACTTCCGCGATTCGTGGCCGGGGACGGCGGGTTCCCTTCGGCGCCACGGATCACGTGATTGATCGGTCGCGTCAGTAATGGCGCCGCATGAGGGGCTACGGCGCCACGGTGCGGACCGGTTCGACGGGGGGGGCCGCCTCGATTGACTCGGCCGGTTCCACGATCACGCGTGGTGTGGTCGACCGCGACTTCGCCGCTCGGCTCGCTGAGGGATGGCGGTCGTGAACCGCCGCGCGAGCCCGCAATGCGACCGAACGCACCTCCGGGGCGGGACGAGAATTTCGATGTTCGACCAATTCCGCACTGTGCGCAACCGACGAATCCTGTTCCGCTCCTGACCCCGCCACCACTGTGGGATGGCGGCCGTCAGCGAAAACAGGACCAGCACCAGCAACGCGTGCGGCCAAATGGTTGAACGGGGATACGCTTCCATAGAGTCCTACCGAACCGAGATGGCGATCTTCGCCTCTAAGCATCGGACGGTGATGGCCCGCGAGTGGAACCGCAAACAGTTGGCTAACCGCCATTTACGGCGGTTGTTGGTAGAACGATCGTGCGGTAGGCGTCGTCAGGATCCGGCAGATTGCGTCGCCCCGGGGGAATGGGTAAAACTATGAGAGTTGGCTGCCGGGGTCCAGGACCGTGTCGTCGTGCTCATAGGCCGGAGCGCAGCAGCAGAGAAACCGGAGTGTGCCTGACCCGGTGTTGCGAATCGTGTGTACGGCCCCGGGGGGGATCGCAATCGCATCCCCGGGATTCACATTCCGCTGGTCCCGATCGATCGTGATCTGCCCCTGGCCGACGAGGATGTAATAGATCTCCTCGGTTCGACGGTGGAAGTGTGGCACCGTCGCGCCGCCCGCCGGCAATCGTGCTTCGGCCAAGCTTTGGTGTCGGATCCCCGAGTTCCGATGCGCGAGCAGCTCTCGGATTTCGGAGCCGTCCTTGGTCAGGAACGGGCTGACCTGATCCAGATTCACAATGTCCATTCCATTTCCTCCCCGGTCGCTTCTAGATCTGTCCGAGCTGCCGAGGGAGGGTGAATCCAAGCTGCACAGCCTCCCCGCGGACGGTGTGTCCACTCCGGCAGGAATCGGCACCAAAACGCTGCACGAACTTCTGGCGAGAGGGATCTGGTCCACGCTCGTCAAATCACCACCCCTCAAAGACTGCCTATCCCCACTGAGAGGTAGGAGCCATTTTGTTCGCAATATGGCCTCGCTAGTGTACAGTAACATCGACTCCAGCCACGAAATGTGTTGGCGACGAAAGTCGAAAAACCGCGCGTCTTGGACTCCGCTCAAAATGCGGAATCTGGGTGCTTTAGGTGTTCCTCGTCGATTTGGCGACGTGTTCTGCGGATGGTATTTCGACGCGTGTGCTGCGAGGACCGAGGGCCAATTCCACGACTTCTTCGAGACGGCGCGAGACGCCGCAGGGGCGAGATCATCATGCGCTATCCGAGGTCTGCTTCACCAAACGGAAGGATGGGGCAGCGGGACGACTCATCGGCGAGATCGACGCTTGTCCAAGCATTCGGCCCGATCGCGCCGCCGGCCGGTCCTGCAATTGGAGACCTTAGAGCCGCGAGTGGTCCTTTCTGGCGTTCCGGTCATCAGCGAGTTCCAGGCGGTGAACGACCGAGTGCTGTTTGATGAGGATGGGGAGGATTCGGACTGGATTGAGTTACATAACACTGGTGACAGTGACATGTCACTCAGTCGCTGGTATTTGACCGACGATGCCGACAACCTGCAGAAGTGGCGATTTCCGGACGTCCAGTTGGATGCGGCCGGCTATCTGGTCGTGTTCGCTTCGAACAAGGATCGCGACGACCCGGCGGGCGAGCTGCACACGAATTTTCGTCTTGATGCCGACGGGGAATACTTGGCCCTGGTGCAGCCGGATGGCCGGACGATTGCTTTCGAGATCGGGCCGGACGTGCCGCCGCAGGTGACCGATGTTTCGTACGGGATTCCAACCGGGACCGAATACTCGCATCTGATTCGCGCGGGAAACGATGCACAGGTATTGATCCCCCGTGACGGGAGTCTTGACCCGAGCGAACCGGATGTGTTGACGGGAACCTGGTTGGATCCGAATCTAGAACTGAATGACGACTGGATCCAGGCCTCGACCGGTGTCGGCTATGCTCCGTCCGACAATCCGGTGGTGGTGGCGGATTCCGCCGAGGATTTTTCCGGGGTCCAGGGGCAGGACAACTGGCGCTATGGAATCTGGACGGAGAACTTTGATCCCGATGGGCTGTACTCCGTGGACGACTTTCAGGAGCTGAACGCCAGTTCGGCCTTCGATGCGGAAGGCAATCGGTGGACTATCGGTACGGGCGTAACGGCGGAGATCACGGCCCAGGGCGGTCGGCCCACTTCGGTTCAGCAAGGCTTTCTGGCCAACTCGGTGATCCGCCGCTGGGTCAGCGAAACAGAGGGCGAGTTGACGATCTCCGGAACGCTGGCCAATCCGGACCCGGCCGGCGACGGTGTGCTGGGTCGCGTCCTGCTGAACGGGAACGAGGTCTATCAACGGCAGGTCAACGGTGGGAGCGTCGAATACTCGTTTACGGTCCAAGCCAGCGTCGGCGACTTGGTGGACTTCCTGATCAGCGCCGGCGTGGCCGAGAATGCGATCGGTGACGACGCGGAGTTCACGGCGTCCATCGAAGGCGTTCCACTTCATGTGGTGCCGACGGTCGAATTGGCCGACTCCTCGGGAGACTGGTCGAACGATGGGATCCAGGGGCTGAACGGCTGGTACTTCGGATACTACTCGTTGCTGGAAGATGCGGACCGCACTTATCAGGCCGGTGATTTTCGAGTGTTCGGACCATCGGAGTGGGGTGCTCGTCGGTGGGAATTGGCCAGCAGCGGATTCGACACGCAGATCCGACTACGAGTATGGTGCCACACGGCGATGCGAACGCGGTGCACTGGTCTGTGCGCCGTTGGGTCGCCACCCATACCGGCGCGGTAACGCTGGAATGGGATATGTCCAAGTCCTCGACCAGCGGTGACGGAGTCACCGGCCACGTATTCCACAATGGCGTGGAAGTCGATGTTGCGCAGATTGCCGGCAACGATCGCACGGGAGTCACGCGGACGGTCGTCATTACGGGCGTGGAAGTGGGCGACACGATCGACTTTGCCCTGGACCCGACCGGCCTGGGCGGGGACCCGCTGCAACCCGATGGTGACGGCGATCGCACCAGCGTCGACTTGGTCTACACGCGGCAGGCCGAGCTGGAAAGTAGTATCACGACCGACATTCGCACGGCCATGCACGGTGTCAGCAGCAGCGCGTATGTCCGCGTTCCGTTTTTCGTGAACGATCTCAGTGCCCTGGACGAACTGACGTTGAAGATGCGCTATGACGACGGGTTCGTGGCCTACATCAACGGCGTGCCGGTCGCTGCAGCGAACGCGCCGGATGTGGTGGGCTTTGATTCCGTGTCGTTGGCGGAACGGTCGGTGGAGGATGCCAGTGCCTACGAATCTTTCGATTTGACGGCACATCGCGACCTATTTTGGATTGGCGAAAACGTACTGGCGATCCACGCGTTGAACGCGTCAGCCGGAGATGATGATCTGCTGGTGCTGCCCGAACTCATCGTCGGTACGGGGATTATCCAGCAGGGCCAGCTGCGCTATTTCCTGCAGCCAACTCCCGGTCAGCCCAATGGTTTGGGTGTGGACCAGGTCGGGCCGCTGGTGATCGATGTGCAGCATACCCCCAACGTGCCCACGGCTGCCGAACCGATCGTGATTACCGCTGAGGTGGCAAGGACCTTTCGCACGCTGGGTGACGTGGAGCTGACCTACCGAGTGATGTTTGAGGATGAACTGACCGTGGCAATGACCGATGACGGCACGGGCGGCGATGTGCTTGCGGGAGATGGGATCTACACCGCCACGTTGCCAGCGGGGGTTGCTCCTGCCGGGCAGATGGTCCGCTGGTATGTCACCGCCAAAGACGCGGATGGCCGCGGCACTCGTTTTCCTTCCTTTGAAGACCCCAACACGACACAACAGTATCTCGGCACGATGATCGACGATCCCTCGGTGGAAAGCAATCTGCCGGTGATTCATTGGTTCATCGAGAACCGAGGTCGTGCGATGATCACTGGCGGCGATCGCGGCGCGATCTTCTTTGAAGGAGAGCTGTACGACAACGTGTATTTCAACCTGCACGGCCAGTCATCTTCCGGCTTTCCGACGCAGAAGAAGAGTATGAATGTTGACTTTGCGCGCGACCATCGCTTTCTGTGGACCGAAGATCTGGCGCGCATGGAAGATATCAACCTGCTGACCAACTTCGCGGACAAGGCCAAAGTCCGCAACACGCTGGCGTACGAGCAACGCGCCTTTGCCGGCGCCGGCTATCATCTGGCGTATCCGGTTCGAGTGCAGCACAACGGCGAATTCTTTGCCGTCTATGATTTTGTCGAGGATCCCGATGAAGCGTGGCTGGACCGTCTCGACCTGAATGCCGATGGCGCACTCTACAAAATGTACAACAGCATGGAACTCGGCCACCGGCGAAAAGAAGACGCGAAAAGACGAAGATCGCCGACGATCTGCGTGATCTGGTGGCCGGTACGCGATTGCGCGGTGATGACCTGCTCGAACTATCTGTTCGACAACATCAATCTGGCGGGCATGGTGAACTACCTGGCGGCTTTCGTGTTGACATCGAATCGAGACTGCTGCCACAAGAACTATTACGCCTATCGTGACACAGGGATAACGGATGAATGGCATTACTTGATCTGGGATGTCGATCTATCGCAGGGCCGAAACTGGGGCGGATTTGGCCTGGCCTACTTCGATGACACGATGTACCCGGACAACGCGCTGCTTTGTGGGATACGAACAACATCCTGATCCAGAGTCTGTATGCGCCAGCCGGGCTTTGAGGAGATGTTTCTGCGGCGGGTCCGCACGCTGATCGATGGGTACGTCAAGCCGCCGGGTACTCCGCCGAAGAATTGCCGCTGGAGACCCGCGTGGACGAGCTGTACGAGATCATGAAAGCCGATGCCGATTTGGATAATCAGGTGAATCGGGCGACCTGGGGGCAGACCGGAGAGCAGACCTTCGAGGAGGCAATCCAGATTCTGCTGGACGAGTACGCCACGCCCCGACGCAATTGGCTCTACAGCCAGGTCATGCCTGAAGATACCGAAACGACGGTGATCATTTCCGGCGAGCCGGGGGAAACTACGGCACGATACTTCGTCCCTTCTGACGAATCACTGGGGCGTTCGTGGACGCAACCAGAATTCGATGACAGCGGCTGGGCCGTCGGCGAAACCGGAATCGGTTACCGCCGAGAAGGCGGTCATGCCTACGACGAGCTGATCCGGACGGACATCAAAGAGCTGATGACCGACCGGACTTCCGTTTACCTGCGCGTTCCATTTGACGTCGCCGATCCCGAGCCAGATCGAGGATCTGACGCTGCAGTTGAAAGTCGACGACGGATTCGTGGCTTACCTGAATGGCGTCGAAGTAGCCCGCGATCGGTTGCGCGCAGGATGAACCGACTTTTGACTCAACCGCTCTCAGTCGTCCCAATTCGCAGGCGGTCGAGTATTTTAATGTCGTGATTTCCGAGTTTGCGCATCTGTTGCGGCCTGGTCAGAACATCCTGGCGGTTCAAGCGATCAACCAGTCCGCCACCAGCAACGATCTGCTGGTGGTACCGGCCCTGGTCGAAGGCGTCGTGTACGGCGGTTCGGGCGAGATTCCGAGACGACAGGTCGGCAACCCGCAGATCGATTTTGGTGCCATCGAATTCAATCCTGCCAGTGGCAATCAGAACGAAGAATACATTGCCCTGGTGAACAACCAGGATTTTGCGGTGGACATCTCCGGTTGGCGATTGGACGGTGACGTGCAGATTACATTCCAGCCGGGAACCGTGATTCCGGCTGGGTGGACCTTCTATACGACACCCGATGCACGCGCTTTTCGCGCTCGAAGCGATGGTCCATCGGGCAACATGCAACTGTTCGTGCAGGGCAATTACGTCAGGCCGACTGGCGAACACGGGTGGCTCGATCGAACTGATCGGTGCCGGATGGTCAGACGGTCAGCACCACGTCGTATGTCGGGGAAACATCCGATGTGCAGCGATACCTGCGGATCAGTGAGGTAATGTATCACCCGATGGATCCGACGGCCGAGGAGCTGGCCGCCGACAACAGCTTCGTCGCCGATGATTTCGAATATGTCGAGCTGGTCAACACATCGACGACGGAAACTCTTGATATCAGCTCGGTGCGTTTGACAAATGGCGTGTTGTTCGATTTCCAGAACAGCACATCAAGGAGCTGGGGCCGGGTGCCCGTGCCCTGTTGGTGCGGACGCCTTCAGCATTTGCGTTGCGGTATGGCAATGAGCTGGCGGAGCTTGTGGCGGGACCCTTCGCGGCCGGCAGTGCGTTGCGTGACAGTGGGGAAACGATTCGACTGGAGGATGCCAGTGGTGGAATGGTACTGGATTTCGCGTACGATGACGATGCGGATCAGGGCTGGTCGAAACGAGCGGATGGGTAGGGCAGTTCCCTGCAGATCATCGATGTACTCGGCGATTTCAATGATCCCGCGAACTGGCGGCCGAGCAGTGAAGTGTACGGGTCGCCGGGACGTGCGGCTGACCCGGCTTGGACGGGGATCGTGATTAACGAATTGCTGTCGCGACCCGACGGTCCTCCGGGAGATCGGATCGAACTGCTGAACCCCACGGACGCCCCGATCTCCGTTGCCGGATACTTCCTCAGTGACTCGGCCGACACGCGCAGTGACTTGGCGAGATTCGCCCTGCCAAGCTCCACCTCGAACGCGGGCGGTTACGTGGTCTTTAGTGAACTGGATTTCAATGTCGGCGGGGACGAGAACGGGTTTGCGTTGAGTGGTTCTCGGGGCGATGATCTGTTTCCTGACGGTGAGTGCGAACGGGATCCCGACACACTTCGTGGACTCCGTGTCTTTCGGTGCGGCCGCGGTGGATGAATCGTTCGGCCGCTTCCCCAACGGCAGCGGGCGAATCGTTCCTCTGCAGGAGCTGACGTTTGGCCAAGGCAACAGTGATCCACGCGTCGGGCCGGTCGTGATCTCGGAAATCAACTACGACCCCGGAGTGCCTTCGGCCGCTGCGCTGGAGATCGACGCCAATCTTTCGACGGACGATCTGGAGTTCATCGAAATCCACAATCCTACGTCGGCGGCGATCGAGTTGAACCAGTGGCGATTGCGAGGCGGCGTCGACTACGATTTTGACGCGACCAGCACGCTGGAGGCCGGACAGACGATCGTCGTCCTTTCCTTCAATCCTGCGAACCCGGACAATGCTTCTCGGCTGGCAGCGTTCCGGGCGCACTACGCCATCGGACCGGATGTCATTCTCGTGGGGGGTACGGCGGTCAGTTGAACAACCGCGGCGAAGCGGTCCGGTTGCAGCGTCCCGAAACTCCCTTGCCCGCGGATCTGACCCAGGTCGTTCATCTTGGGGAAGACGAGGTCTTCTATGATCGGGCCGCGCCGTGGCCGGAAGAGGCGGCCGGAACAGGCCGGTCGCTGACTCGGTCCGCCTCGGCGCCTACGGTAACGCCGCAAATGCCTGGAATGCCGCGATACCCACGCCAGGTACGTTCGGACGCCTGGCCGGTGACCTGACCGAGGACGGCGTCGTCGATGTGCAAGACATTGACCGTCTGAGCATTGCGATTCAAGCCGGTGATCCGGCATTCGATCTCGATGGTGATTCCGTCACCGATCTGAAGGATCTGCGGTATCTGGTGCAGGAGGTTCTCGGAACCAGCGTCGGTGATGCCGACCTGGACGGTTCCTTTGACTCGCTCGACTTCGTCGCAGTGTTTCAATTAGGCGAATTCAATGACGCGATTCCTGGGAACTCCACTTGGTCCGAAGGAGACTGGAATTGCGATGGGGATTTCAATTCCGACGATATTCTGTTCGTGATGCAGTGGGGCTCCTACGAGGTCCCGATTGTACCGTTGGGCGGGAATCCCCTTGCGGCGGTGGCCGCGGCACGAGACGTCAGTGATCCGTTGTCGGTGTCGTCAGAAGCCACCGAGAGTCACGTCGATGCGGTGGATCTCTCCGACGATTCGGCGATACAACCATCCACCGCGGAATGGGCAAGTCGTGAGAGCCTGTTCCAGGAGCACGAGCGCGAGCTATCCCCGCAAGAGGTCTCCGTGGAAGATGCGGCGGAGATGCTGCTCGAGGGTCTTGGTTGCTTAGAGGCGGCCTCCAAAACCGGAAGGGCGAAGGTTACGAGCCGCGGAGAAAACGGCGGCCGACCCGGGGGCAGCCAGTGCGAGCCACGGTGTCTCCGTATTCCGCCCGTGTGCGTGCTTGCAGCCAGTCCGCGCTTGGGGTTCCGTGCCCAAGGCCGGTGGGCATGCGCTCGCGATGCGAGCTGTTGTGCCCACCCTACTGCAGCATCCCTTGCCGTGGGCTGCACCGGCTTGCCATCTTGTATGGGCTTGGGCAGCGAGTGCACCTATTCCCTGGCGTCGAGTTGCATCCATGATCGCGCATGCGGCAAGATCAATCGATGAGCTTATTGATCGGGTATTCCACGATCCCTCGGGCGCCGACCGTCTTGAGCGCCGGGATAATACTGCGAACGACTCGTTCTTCCACGATCGTATTGACATCTACCCATTCGGGATCGGACAGCGCGGAGATCGTCGGCTTCTGCAGTGCCGGCAGGAGATCGAGGATCTGCTCCAGATCAACACGCCGGACATTCATCATTAATCCGACTTTTCCTTCGGCGGCCAGGCATGAGCGGAGCATCAGCGAGATGCTGTCCAGTTTATCTTTCTTCCAGGGGTCGCTGTACGACTGTTTGTTGGCGATCAGGCGAGTCGTACTTTGCAGCACCTCATCCACGATGCGCAGGTCGTTGGCGCGCAGCGAGCTACCGGTTTCGGTGATCTCGACGATCGCGTCTGCCAGATTGGGTGGTTTGACCTCGGTCGCACCCCAGGAAAACTCGACCGTCGCGTTGACTCCATGCTTCGCCAGATAGTCGCGTGTCAATCCGACCGCTTCCGTGGCAATTCGTTTGCCTTCGAGATCGCGAACCGTTTGCACCGGCGAGTCTTCGGGGACGCACAGCACCCAGCGGACCGGTCGCCGGCTGACTTTCGAAAACAGCAGTTCGCAAACTTCGACAACGTCGGCCTTCATTTCCAAGATCCAGTCGTAGCCGGTAATGCCGGCGTCGAGGATTCCTTGCTCGACGTAGCGTGCCATCTCCTGTGCGCGGACCAACAGGCATTCGATCTGACCGTCGTCGATCGAGGGATAGTAGGAACGCGAAGAAAATGAAATTCGGTAGCCGGCTTTTTTGAACAGTTCGGCCGTAGCCTCCTGGAGACTGCCAGCGGGAATTCCCAGTTTCAGAATCGGATCAGACATGATCGCGTCACTTCTGCTTGTAGACAGTAGCGGGATCAAACACACGCTCACCCACCACGGTTACGGTTTCGGTTGCAGGATCAATGCGACGGAAGAAACAACTGCGATACCCTTCATGGCATGCCGCACCGCCCACCTGGTGTACGCGAACGAGCAGCGTGTCGGCGTCACAGTCGAAATAGATCGCTTTGAGTTGCTGCACGTTACCGCTTTCTTCTCCCTTGCGCCACAGCTTCTGACGACTGCGGCTGTAATAGCACACGCGGCCGGTCTTTAGCGTTTCTGCATACGCGTCGCGATTCATATACGCGAGCATCAGCACATCGCCGGTGTCATCATCCTGCGCAATCACAGGGATTAACTCCGTCTTGTCAAAATCAGGCCTGTTCATGTTCATCGCCTCCCATCACCTCGAGTCGGCCGGGTCCGGCCGTTTCGCCAGGGTCTTCTCGCCGCGAATGTTTTCACCTGGCGAAAAAACGCAGTGCATCCCGGTCCACCGCACCACGTTGGGTCATCGAGCAGCTTGGCCGGTCTGAGAAGTCATCTATCATAACCGTCCGGCGGAATCGTGGTAGACCGCCTCGCGATGCGCGAAAGAGGATGCCGGATTCGTGTCGCGTCGAGGCGACTGTCATTCGTCGTCCAGCAGGCTCGCAAAGCCGGCGCGCACGTTCGCTTGCGCGTGGGAAAAGGGGACTGGCAGCGGAATGACGAAGCGCGGGAACGTTGGCCTGGGAAGGCCAACCAACGGGACGGACTGGAAGTCCATCCCACATTGCTTGGCACAGGTCGCCGACCCCGCCGGAACCGTGTCCATCCCACGTTGCTTGGCACAGGTCTCCGACCTCGCCGGAACCGTGTCCATCCCACGTTGCTTGGCGCGATTCTCCGACCGCGCCGGAACCGTGTCCATCCCACGTTGCTTGGCGAATTCTCCGACCCCGCCGGAACCGCCGGCCAATGGCTCCACCATGGGAAGAAGGGTTGCGCGGGATCGCGACCATTCGATTCGCGGTTGGTCTACGGATCGGGACGCCACGGCGAGGGGCCATCGGGTTGGGGTTGCAGGAACTTGGCGTCCACGGTGCGGTACCAATCGTGCAACATGGTCTGCAGTTGCGAGACCTTGTCCGGCATTTGTTCTGCGAGGTCGCGTTGTTGCCCGATATCCTGGTGCAAATCGTAGAGGTGAACTCGGCCGTCCTCGAAACGTTCGAGCAGTTTGAACTGACCCAGCCGCACTCCGCCCCCGGGAAATCCGCCCTGATTGCTGTAGTGGGGATAGTGCCAAAACAGTGGCCGAGCGGCAAACGCATCGCCGTTGCCTTGCAGGAGCGGCACCAGGCTCACACCATCGATGGGATGTTCGGTCGGCACTCCGGCGATCTCCAGAATCGTTGGATAGAAATCGATGCTCATGACAGGTGTCGAACACTGCGATCCGGCGGCAGTGACTCCGGGCCATTTGATGAGGAACGGTTCCCGGACGCCGCCCTCGTACAGCCAGCCTTTTCCACCACGAAGAGGAAGGTTCGATGTCGGTGACCCTTCGGACGTCGACAGGCCTCCGTTGTCCGACATGAAACAAACGACCGTATTGTCGGAGAGTCCGAGTTCCTGCAACCGGTCGAGCACTCGTCCCACACTCGTGTCCATCGTTTCGACCATAGCGGCGTAAGTCGCGTGTCGTTGCAGGGAACGAGTGCGTCGCGGCCGGTCGGTGGGCCAGACCTGTTCCTCCTCCACGAATTCCGGCTGCCCTTCGGTCGCTTCCGCTTTGCGGCGATACTTCTCCACGAGTTCCTCGGGAGCTTGCAGAGGTGTATGGACGGTATAGAAAGCCAGATACAGCAGAAACGGTTCCTCGCGCAATTCATCCAGTACGTGCAACGCTTCGTCGGTTAGCCGCGCTGTCAGATGTTCACCCGGTTCGCGATCGGCCAGCCTCGGATTCCGGAAGGGCGAGAAGTACCCGCCGGGTGGAGATCCTCGATCGTGACCGCCCACGTTGATCTCAAAGCCTTGTGCTTCCGGCCAGAATTCCTCGGTCGGTCCCAAGTGCCACTTGCCCAGGAAGGCCGTTCGATAGCCGGCTCCCCGCAGGGATTCGGCCAGGGTGATTTCCTGCAAGGGCATTCGATCGTTCAGCGGCGCCGGACGGAATCGTGCGCTTCTTCGTCCGGTGAACCAATCCGTGGCATCCACCCGCGATGGATACTTGCCGGTCATGATGCTGTAGCGTGTGGGGCTGCAGACCGGGTTGGCGGCGTACCCGTCGGTGAACCGCATTCCTTCGCTCGCCAATCGGTCCACATGGGGCGTTTCGTAGAACGTCCGCGGATTGTTGGCGCCGATGTCCATGTAGCCCAGGTCGTCGACCAGGAAGAAGACGAAATTGGGTCGCGTCGGCATCGGCCCCCCATGCCGACAGGGTCACGACCGCAAATGAAAACAGTAAGCGAAGGGCGTAGATTGTTGTGCTCGTGATCAAACGGGCAATTTCGCATCGTAGTGTCTCCGAGTGGCTAATTGGTGAAAGCTGTGACGTTCACGAGCGGCGCGGCGCAGGGTGCTGCAATGTCTTTCAAAACAACAACCTATAAACTGCACGACCTCCTTGCGGGAGGGTCGAACGTGTTAGCGACCGGGGAAAGCTTTTTGCCTTTTCCCGTAAGGCGAACTGCCGAACGTGCCAACCGTCCCTCCGGGCCTGCTCGCCCGAATTTTCTAAATGTTCCACGGTGATCGCCAAGGACGTCGTAGCATCGCGTTGGCATCGTCATCATTAGTAAAACGTTCGGTTTGCGGATCCCATCGCAACGTCTTCTGTTTTCCAAGACGGCAGGCAATGACACCGAGGTGGCAAAGTGTGGCACTGCGGTGTCCGACTTCGACCGGTGCGATCGGGATCCTGGCGAGTCTTGACCGCTTCGATGAAGTTGCCGACGTGGTTGTCACTTGGTGGCAAGTGGAACTCATCCGGCGCGATCTCCGAATTCCAGATCGAGGCAGGTTCGCTGTAGCTTTTTCCGTACCCGGTAACGATGATTCCTTCGGTTCCTTCAAATCGCACTTGCACCGGAGGATCGTCGGTGCGACAGATCGAGTTCAACGCCATTCTCGTAACGGCAACGGAACTCCGTTTCCAAAGCCGCGTTGAAGAGGCTTCCCTTGGGCAGCCATCGAGCGCGCACGAATTCGACTTCGGTGGGGCCGGTTCGATCCGCATCCATGGCCCACTGCGCCAGGTCGTTGGAGTGGGCTCCATAATTCGTGATCTGTCCACCGGAATAGTCGTAGATAAAGCGGAATCGGTACAGGCATCGATCCTGGTGATAGGGTGCTTCGGGTGCCGGGCCGAGCCACATGGGGTAATCAAAGCCGCTGGGGACCGGCATCGGCTGCCAACCTGGTCCGGGACCGATCTTGTTGTGAAAGCCAACGTTTGTCACGATCCGTTGCAGCTCGCCGATGCGCCCGTTGCGAATGAGTTCGCAGGCGTGCCGACTGTTCGGGCGGGAACGTTCGTGGCTGCCGGTCTGTAGAATTCGCTGATGCTGTCGAACCGCCTCCACCATCGCCCGCCCGTCGGCCACTGTTAGCGAGAGAGGTTTTTCGCAATAGATGTCCTTTCCCGCTCGACAGGCAAGAATGGTCATCACGGCATGCCAATGATCAGGTACGGCGATCACCACGGCATCGATATCTTTCCGCTCGAGCAGTTCACGAAAATCTTTCAGGGCGTTGCAGCCTCGAAACATGCCACTGCGTCGCTGATCGGCGTAATGTTGATCGATTTGCTGACGCGCTGGTTCGCGGCCATAGAAATCGTCATCGCCTTTGTATCCGAGGCTTCCTCGATTCACGTCGCAGACGGCGACGACCTGGACATCAGGTCGCTGGAGGAACTGTTTCAATAGCACTCCCATGCACTGGTTGCCGGTGCCGATCAAGCCGACATGGATTCGATTGCTGGGCGCCGCGGCGCTACGAATCACACTCGGTGCAATTTGCGGAAGCAGGTAAGCGGCGGCGGTGGACTGCAAAAACTGGCGTCGTCCGAGTTGGCGTGTCATTTGCGATTCCTGTCTCTTGCGAGAAGTGGGTGACCGACCCATGGTACCACGTTGCCTGTTGCGTTTGGAGAATGGGCGTTGAGATGCGTTTGTCTCCGCGGCGACCGGGTCGGTGAAGAGATGGCCACAGATGATTTACTCGTCCCGCGCGGATATACTGCGTGCCGTGATCACGATACCCGTACGTCGACTCGACAGCCCGGAAGGCCGGTTTACGGAGGCTGACCATGATTCAGTTGGGAATGCACACGGACAATTGGCGTTGCCTGAGTGGTAGTTTTCGAGACGGCTTGTGAGGCGGCCGTGCGGCACGGTTTGGAGCACATCGAGTTTGCGGTGATTCACGGGCAGAACTTCATCCAGGCGATGGGGTACGATCCGGGGATCTCGCTGCAATCCAATCCCGATGGCATTGCGACGCTATTTGGACGAGAAGGGGCTGCAAGTGTCGCAGATTGATGGGTCCTATCCGATGATGGGGCCCGGATGGATCGGCATTCGGTGTTCAGTATGTACAGCAGTCGATTCGTTTCGCGGCGGAAGTCGGTTGTCCGATGGTGGATACGGTGGACGGTGCGTTCGAGATTCCCGGTTTTTCTCGCGAGGAGGTCTTTCGCATCACCTGCGATAACTATCGTCAGGTTCTGCCATGGGCGGAAGATTATCGAGTGGTGATCAACGTCGAGCCACACGGGCCGTACACGAGTGACGTGGAGTTCATGCAGCGGCTGTTCGATCATTTTGACTCGGAGTACCTGCGGCTGAACATGGATACGGGAAACACTTTCATCGCGGGACTTGACCCGTTGGAGTATCTGAAATCGCTGCGCAAGTACTTGACGCACGCGCACATCAAGGACGTCAGCGAAGGTCTGGCGGCCGCCTGTCGTGGGGAGGAAACGGGCATTGCCGTGAGCGAAGTGCCGATCGGCGGGGGCGTCAATGCGCAGAACATCCAGCGATGTCTGGAGTACATGCGGGAAACCGATTTCGACGGTGCCGTGTCCATCGAGTGTTCGGGAACGGAAGAGAATATCACCAAGAGCGTGGCGTTTTTGCGCGGCTTATTGTGAAGCCTCTATTCCAGGCCCTTGAGCACGTCGTGGACGAATTGCTGCACGGTGCGCCAATCGGTGTATTCGTGGTTGCGTGAAGCGTCGGAGTCACCGCCCGTTTGGCGCATCAAGCGTCGCATGATCCAGCGTTTGAGGAAGTTGTACTCGCGGTACAGTAGGGCACCGGCGAAGACTTGGGTGTGGGTGGGCTGCCAGCCGGTCCGTTGCAGGAAATCCTGGGCGAATTGTTCTGCCTCACGTTGTTGCTGCTTTGTTCCCGCGGCGGACAGGCTGACCGAGAAGAAGCCGGAGAGCTTTTCGTGCAGTGGGTCGCGATGGTCCAGTACGAACTGCTCCAGTCGCGGCGAGTGCTTGGCCATGTGAATCGAGCCGCCGACGAATACGGCGTCGTAAGGTTCGATTTGGAGGTTCTTTGGGAGGTGGTCGACGTCATAGGCTTCCGGCTGATGTCCCGCCTGGACCGCCAGTTCACTCATCCGGCTGGCGATCTTTTCCGTCTGCCCTTCCTGCGTGTCAAAGATAATCAGCACGCGTGCCATCATGCCCTCCTATCGCTCATGTCGCCTGAACTGCGGGCCGCCGACGCACTGTTCGGCGTCCGCCCGGGCAAGGGGCTTTCCGCCTTTCTCACGACCGCCCTCTCCTGGGGCCACGCGACGCAATTCCGCGTCCCTCAGCGTAGGCTTCCCGCCCAGCCTGTCAACCTGCATCCGCGTCGGATACACTTCCTGTTGGCGCCGGCTGCATGCCGCAAAACATGAACCCCTTTTTGACATCGTGAGCCAAAATATGATGACCAAGACCTGGATTCCTTTGTTGATTATCGGTTGTGCTGTGAGCTCGGTCAGCGCAAGATGCTGCGCCAGCAGAAGAATGGATCTCACTGTTCAACGGCCAGAACCTGGATGGTTGGGTGCCCAAGATTCGAGGATACAAGCTGGGCGACAACCACGGTAACACGTTCCGTGTGGAAGACGGCCTGTTGAAGGTCGCATACGATCAGTACGAGAAGTTTGATGATCGATTCGGCCATCTGTTTTACAAGAAGCCATTCTCGCACTATCGCTTGCGAGTCGAGTACCGATTCGTCGGCTCCCAGATCGCCGGTGGGGCGGGTTGGGCGCTGCGAAACAGCGGAATCATGATTCATGGCCAAGCGCCGGAAACGATGGCGTTAGATCAAGATTTTCCGGTGTCGATTGAAGTGCAGCTGCTTGGCGGCACGGGCACCGGCATGCGTCCGACAGCCAATTTATGCACGCCAGGCACAAACGTTGTGATGAACGGCAAGTTGTGGACGCCGCACTGCACGAATTCCAGCTCGAAGACGTATCACGGTGAACAATGGGTGACAGTGGAGTTGGAGGTTCACGGCGACAAGCAGATTCGACACATGATCGATGGCAAAGTCGTGTTGGCTTACCGTCAGCCGCAGTACGATCCCAACGACGCTGCCGCAAAGAAGCTCATCAAAGATGATCAGCTGCTACTGACCGGCGGAACGATCTCGTTGCAGTCGGAAAGTCATCCCGTGGAGTTTCGCAAAGTCGAGCTGCTGCCGTTAGATGAGTAGCTGGAACAGGAAGCACTTCCCCGTAGCGTCTATTCACAACGGCGCGGCGAATGGTCCTCAGGAGGCAACGCGAAACGGGGCATCACCGGACTCTCGTCGGTCGTCCGGGGCCATTAGCTGCGCCGCCGTCAATAATTACCTTTTCTACTCGGAAGAAAAGTTGTCACGGACGCTACATGTCTGTGTGAGACGCACTAGATCACGCGGAGATGTTCGCTGTCCAAGCCTTGCACGAGGAAACGCACGGCTTTGCCGGCCATGTGGTTGTAGTAGGAAAAGCCGTGTCCGCCGGCGGAAGACTCCAGGTCGCATTCGAAGGGGATCCCGATGGAGCCGAGTTTCATTCGCAGTCGGTCGGCGCTATCGAACCAGCGGTAGTCAACCGGGTCGCAGCAGAAGAACTGTCGGCGCGGCCAGTTGAGCGGATGGATGTGCAGGATCGCCGTGTCTTGTCGGGCCGCTTCCGGGTCGTCGTACATTTCGAGAAGCGGGTCGCCTTCCTCCGGTTCCTCGAGCCGTTTCTGAAAGTCAATGGCGGGCGAGATGGCGGCCACAACCGGAAAGAGATCGGGAAACAGGTAAGCGTATCGCAGCGCGCCCTGACCACCCATGCTGGTACCCAGCAGCGCGATTCGGGGCGGTTCGGCTCCCAGTCTTTCGTGAATGAAGGGCAGCATGTGCTGCAAGACGAATTGTTGGGCCGAGATTTGTGCATCGAACTCCGGGCAAAGCCGATCGACCCACCAGCTGCGGCCGGTGCGTGGAGCGACAACGGACAGGCCATGCTTTTCGAACTGATCGATAAAGGGTTGCTGCTGCTGCAGACTCCCCTGGTGGACGCCGTGCAAATACAGAACGACATACTGATTGGGGTTCTTCACAGCCGGTTCAAAGAGCTCGCACGTGTGTCCGGACACGCTGGCTTCCGACCAAATTCCTCGACCAGCACTCATTGCATTTGTTCCTTGGGTGGATGGATGGGATCCCTTTTCGAGATCGTATGGTATTCCCGTCCGCACATTCAACCCGGATGGCTCATGAACCGTCGAATGCCAGTGCCGTTTCTGGCGTACGAGTTTTGCGCCTGATTCGATGTGTCCAGAAACTCTGTCTTCTCTTCTGGCTTGGAGGTTCGCGGCTCTCCAAATCTCATTTTTTCAGGTGTGTGCGAACATGCACTATTCGTCCCCCTGAGATTCGACTGTCAGGCCCCGAGAGGACCGATTGTTCGCCATTTGCAGAAACCGTGGATAGCGGCAAGCGACTGGTGGAAATGTGGGCCGGCATCGCTGGGAACACCATGACTGTCTGTGCTCTTGGGGACGGGTGTGGTAGAACGTTCTGCATTGGCGCATGGGGGACCTGAGATGGAAAACATGGGTGTCGTGCATGAAGACACTTTTGACTGAGTCACAGGTTTGTGACGGCGTGAAGCGAATGGCGGAGGAGATCGTTGCCGAGTATGGGGATCGGCCGCTGACGATCGTTGGTGTGTTGACCGGCAGTGTTGTGCTCTTGGCCGACATGATTCGTCTGCTGTCGATGCCGTTGCGAGTCGGCGTCGTGCAGGCGAGCAGCTATCGTGGGGCGATTCGGCGAGGCCCCTTGGTAATCAACTCGGATCTGATGCCCGACATTGCGGAACATGACGTATTGGTGTTGGACGACATTTTCGACACGGGACACACGCTGGTCGAGTTGCTTTCGCTGATGAATCAGTTGGGGCCGACTTCGATCCGCACTGCCGTATTGTTGCGTAAGACTGGTCAGCAACAGGTCGACTTGCAGCCGGATTTCGTCGGATTCGAGATTCCCAACGAATTTGTCGTCGGCTACGGTCTCGACTACCGCGATATGTTTCGAAACCTGCCCTACGTCGCCATGCTGGAGCCGGAAGACCTGTCCTCGTGAGAGGCATGTGGGTACCACGAAGTGGAGCCTGATGGAGGGCGCGATGGCCCAAAAGGTGGGCAGGGACGGCTGCCACCGATGGGCAATGCGGATGGGTTGCAATTGGCCCATTGGAGGGGTTTCCTTCGGGTGGGTGGAGTGATGCGTTCGGAGTTTGCGCAGGGGGGACCGTGGCCGTCATGAAGGATGACGCGCGGTCCGTGTGACCATGATCCGAGTCTTACAAATCGTCGCTTCTCTGGAGCGTACGGGCCCGTCGGGGCAGATGGCGATGTTAAGTCGTCATTTGCCATCCGAAGGTCTTGACGTGCGCGTGTTCAGCCTCGGGGGTGATGGCCCGCTGGCGGAGGAGCTCACGAACCGGGGCGTTCGAGTGATCGAATGGCCTGCGCGGCGTCACCCGGTCTTTCGCTCGCTGGCATGGCTTCGGCAGGCGATCCTCGACTTCTCGCCCCACCTGGTGCACACTTGGCCCGGGCCTCCACCCCGCCGCCGGCAAAAAAACGCATGGACAGGCGATGCGCTGACCCAGGACCCTCATGTGGGTGGTTTGCAGGGTGGCCCGCCCCAAGAACGCAGGGACAGGCCATGCGCGGGGTGAAGGGGCTCCTACGGGTGGTGGCCGAATAGCCCAAGGTGGCAGGGCATGGACAGGCGATGCGTCGCAGCCGGCGGAGACTCCGGGACAACGCGGGGACAGGCCATGCGATCGGGCCGAAAACGCATGGACAGGCGATGCGGCGGGAGGAATGCCGCTGGAGTGTGGTTCGGTTGTAGCTCAGATGGGAGACGCTAATGTCTGGGGGGTTGCGGCCGCCACTCAGGTGGGGATTCGGCGAATTGTGGTGTCCGAGCGGGCGGTGGGGAGGTCCGATGCGTGGTTCCGCCCGCTCGCCGGTCCGCTGCTGCGTCGGTGGGCTCGCCGGTGCGTTGTCAACAGCCCACAGCTGAGGGAGCAGTGCCTGTCGTCGGGATGGCCGGCGGAGCGGCTGTGTCTGATACCCAATGGTGTGGCACCGAACGGCTATGATCCGGCCGCGGCTCGAGCACGACTGCTGAAGGAGCTCGGTCTGCCTGATCGTGTGCGACTGATCGGGGCGGTAGGGCCACTGGAGAGCCGAAAGCGGCTGAAGGATCTGATTTGGTCGGCGGATCAATTCAATATTGTGCGAGATGACGGCTATCTGCTGATCATCGGGCAGGGACCTCACGAGTGGAGACTGCGGCGTTACAGCGGCCAAGTCATGCTACGTGATCGAGTGATCTTCCTGGGAGATCGGCAGGACGTACCGCGGTTGCTGGCGGGTCTGGATTGCCTGTGGACTGGCAGTCAAGCGGAATCGGTGCCAAATGGTGTGTTGGAGGCGATGGCGGCGGGCATCCCGGTGGTGGCCTCCGACATTGCTGCTCACCGAGCGATGGTGATTCCGGGCGAGACGGGATTTCTGGTGCCGGTCGGCAATCGCCCCGGATACGCTCGTCAAACGCTGGCTCTGCTGGCCGATGAAGCACTTCGTCGCCGTTGTGGGCAGCAGGCGCGGCAGCTCGTGCTGCAACAGTATCGCGTCGAAGAGATGGTGAATCGCCACGTTCAGCTTTATCACGAACTGATTGACGCGTGATTTCTGATTCGCATTCGTGACGCCTCATCGCATTATGTGGTCCAGAGGGTCACCGACCGATTTTCTGTTTTTCGGCCTGCTCTGAGGCGATAGAATGATAGCGAGAGATTTTGCGAGCGTAGGGATTGCAGCGACGATCATCTCCCTCGAGATGACTGGCAGTGCGGAGGGGCCGCATCCGGCAAGGGTGCTATCGCATTCGTGAGGCAGTTCGCTCCCGTGGGTCGCTCGGACTTTTGTCACAACAACAGGATTCTGGGCGTTAGCAGTGCATAGGGAGGTGTGCGATGAAGAATTGCTTGGCCGTCGTTCTGGCCGGCGGAAAAGGATCTCGACTGGAGCCTCTGACACGCGATCGAGCCAAGCCGGCGGTCACCTTTGGCGGCAGCTATCGGATCATCGATTTCGCGCTCTCCAACTGCCTCAATAGCGGCATTCGTCGGATGTTGGTGCTGACGCAGTACAAGGCAATGAGTCTTGATCGGCACATCAATCTCGGTTGGCGGCGGTTCTTCTGTCGCGAGCTGGGCGAGTTCATCGATGTCGTCCCTCCGCAGCAACGGATCGACGAGCAGTGGTACCAAGGCACGGCCGACGCCGTGTACCAGAACATTTACACGATCGAAAAGGAACGCCCCGAGTATGTGGTGGTCCTGGCCGGTGATCACATCTACAAGATGAACTACCGGACGATGGTCGAGTACCATCGGGAGAACCAAGCGGACCTGACCGTCGGCGCGTTGCGCGTGTCACCGGAGCTGGCACGCGAATTCGGCGTGATGCAAGTAGACGCCGATCAGCGGGTCGTAGGGTTTCAGGAAAAACCTGCCGAACCGCGGACGATCCCCGGAGATCCGGATCACTGCCTGGCCTCGATGGGAATCTATGTCTTCACGGCGCGTTTCCTGTTCGAACAGCTGTGTCAGGATGCCACGCGTAACCGCAGCACGCACGACTTCGGACGCGACTTGATCCCCGCGATCATCAACAAGCAACGCGTGTTCGCCTTCCCCTTCCGTGACGAGAATCGCAAGGGAGACGCCTACTGGCGGGATGTCGGAACACTGGACGCCTACTACGAGGCGAACATGGACCTGGTCAGCGTGGATCCGCAGCTGAACATGTATGACCAGCGGTGGCCGATTCGCACTTATCAACCGAGTTGTCCGCCGCCGAAGTTTGTCTTCAGCGGCAAGCACGGCGACCACGAACGCTGCGGTCGCGCGATGGACAGTATCGTCTGCGCCGGCACAATCGTCTCGGGTGGCATGGTGGAACGCTGCATTCTAAGTCCCAATGTCCGGATCAACAGCTACGCCCACGTCGAAGATTCGATCCTGTACGAAGGAGTGGACGTCGGCCGGCACAGCCACATTCGCCGAGCCATCCTGGACAAGGGGCTGCAAATTCCCCCCGGCTCGCGTATCGGTGTCGACCACGATGAGGATCGAGCGAACGGGTTCACCGTCAGTTCCAGCGGCATCGTTGTAATCGCCGCCACCGACAGCGTTGAGCATCTGAGTCGCTCGTCGCAGTTTGTATGACGGGGAATGCGCATCGCGTAGCAGTATCCGGTTGCGTCGCTCACGCGTGCTTCTCCCGGCGATCGTTGGAAGATCCATCCCGATGTTGCGGCGTGGCAGCACGCCGCTGATGGCAGGATGCCGCTGATCGTGCCAGGTGACGCCGACCCCTTCACTGGCGCTCTTTTCGGTTGCGCGTTTCGCTCCATCTCAACCCGAAGCGTAAGTCTTGAAGTTCCGCATTCGGCGTGCATCCTGACCCGAAGCGTAAGCGAGGGAACTTGACCAATCGGCGTAACTGATTCCCTCGCTGACGCTTTTTGAAGTTGCACGTTTCGATCTTTCTCAACCCGAAGCGTAAGCGAGGGAACACTTTAGAACCGTTGGGACGTGTCTCCCTCGCTGACGCTTCGGGTTAGGATTTCACGGGCTTTCCGCACAACGGAAAAGGGGAATTCGGGATATTCGCAACTTCCAAACTGGCGTTTCGAGTTGAGGGGATGCTCCTCGGTGGCGATGCAATGCCCTTCGGAAAGCCGCTGTCGGGTGGGGTAGCGGCCCGGCGGTCCGACGGACTGCTGGCATTTCTTGCACGGTGGCGAGCTGGGCCCCAAGCGGACCGGACCGGGCCGGGCCCTCCGGCGGAATGCCCTTCCCCCATGACACTTTGGCCAAACGGCGGTACGATATTGGGGGGCGAGGGAGCAGTGAGAGAGAGGAACCAATCACGCCGACGGTGAATTCTCGCCGTAGTGAGCTCCTCCATGATGAGAGGGGAGATCGTCGCCGTCCGCCCCGCCTTGTCTGGCGTTGGAGCGTCATCCTCGCTGCTGGCAGCGTGGCGGTCGGAATCGACGGTAGCTGAAGATCGGTGAACCGAGTTCTGCTTGGACGGGTTACACGGCATTTCTGGCGGCGATCGAGTACAACCGCATCGGCCGAACGCTTACCGGGCGAGCTGTGTCACTGTCGATCGTGAAGGCAGAGGGGGATGGAAGGCCATCGTACCAGGCGCACCAATCCCTTCTCCCGATGGGCACTTTGCCGCCGAGCCGTTGCCCGCCGACTTCGAGTGCCTGTGCGGGGGAACAACCGGCACAGAGCTACGGTCTGTGAGCCGCCGCTGGGGAGCTGGCATTGTTGTAACGAATCGACGGCCGCGCGGCGGCCCGAAGCGGTCCGAAACGACTTTGGACCTTTCATGACCGGATGGTGAAGAGTTCGGTCGCCTGAAGGATTTAGGTCCTACATATGTATATGTCCGCATAGTTTAAGGGTCCCCTGCACCCCACGGGGACGGAGTGTGCGCCGGCAGCGCTCTTCTCCCCCGCTCGGAATCCGTACAATGAACGGTTGCCGGATGGTGGGATAAGCCTCCAAGTGGGATAGAGCTTCCAAGTGGGATGAGCTTCCAAGTGGGATGAGCTTCCAAGTGGGATGAGCTTCCAGCTCGTCCCGTAGCACGGGCTTCCAGCCCGTGAACCGACAGTAGGCTTCCAGCCCGTGAACCGACAGTGACATTGGGCTTCCAGCCCGTCACCCCACAGCGACTTCCAACTTATGCCTCCCCGACAGGCTCCCATCCCGCCGCACCCTGACTTGACCTTACAACCTCGTCCTCAACTCCCAAATCCCCCGCTGTTCCTTCGGGAGCGGCAGACCTCTTAAGTCCCTGACGCAAGGCCGCTGCTATGTCCCAACTGGCGGAAGTACGATCCAACGAACTACAAGTCACATCGTCCGAGATGGAACCGATGATGCAGCAGGATGGAGTCGATGTCTGGGGGATCCTTGCGCGCCGCAAGTGGCTCGTGATCCTCGGCATGATCCTTGGCCTCGGCCTGGGTTACATCTACCTGTTGCAGGCCGACCCGGTCTACGAGTCTCTCGCCCAGGTGCTGATCGAAGAAAAGAAAGCCCCCTCGATCCCGATCACCGGCTTCGACACGCAGTTTGTAACCGCCTCGGAAGAAGCAAAACATGCGGTCGTGATCCAGAGTCCGCGGATTCTGGGTGACGCCTTCCAAAAGTTCAGCCTCGATCGATTGCCGACCTTTGCCGATGACCCCCAGCCGCTGGTATCGCTTAGCGAGTCACTAAGCGTCGAGATCGTGGAAGAAGGCACGCACGTACTGGACATCAGCTACCGGGGTCCTAACCCGGACGATACGGAAAAGGTCGTGCACTCCATCCTGCAGACCTACCAAAAGTTTCTGGAGGATAACTACGCGAATACCGGTGAGGAAACTCGCGACCTGATTGACAAAGCGAAGAACGATTTGTTGGAAAAATGGGAACTAGCGGAGGCGGACTACAAGAAATTCAAGAAGACGACTCCGTTAATGTACCGGGGTGAAGAGGCAATTAACTTGCACCAGGATCGACAAGCGGACTACGAAGTCGAGCGAGTCAAGTTGCAGAAGCAGCTCGCGGAAACGCATGCCCGCATTGGAGCCGTCAGCAAGGCACTCGAAGACCCGAACGGACTAGAGTCGATCCTGCTGTTGGCCGAGCAGGATGGCAGCAAGCTGATCGCGAAACGACATCAATTATCGCGACGCGATGCAGCGCGATCGATATATGACGCTATTGCTCAAGGAAGAAGAACTGACCAGCCGCTATGGTGCCGATCATCCTGACGTGCGGATGGTCCGGCGGCAGATGGAGAAGTATCAGGAGCAGTTCCCAGACATCGTCGAGGGGCGGTCACTGCGTCCTTCGAGTGAGGAACTCGTACTCTTCGCCCAAAACTATGTCGGTTCTCTCCGCCAGAAGTACGACCAATTACAGGATCAGCTCGAGAATCTGAACAAGCTATTTACGGAGGAAGAGGAGGCAGCGAAGGAGCTGCAGCAGTACCAGGACCAAGACGAGCAGTTCCGCAACCAGATTGATCGCACGCAGCAGTTATTCGAAGTCGTCGTCAAGAGTCTGGAAGAGGTCAGCCTGGTGAAGGACTACGAAGGCTACAACTACCAAACCCTGGCCTCACCGGGACCGGGAGAAAAGGTATCTCCCCTGCCCCTGAAGGTTCTGCCGATCTCGGGTATTCTGGGCATCATGGCCGGGTTTGGTTTGGCGTACCTGGTTGATATCACGGACAAGGCGTTCCGTTCGCCGGACGAAGTCAGTCAGGTGATGCGATTGCCGGTGGTGGGGCACATTCCACTGATCGATTTTGAAGATCAGAAGGTGCTGCCCGACTGCGAGATCTCGCCGGTCGTTTGCACGGTCCATCGACCGAAGTCGCCGCAATCGGAATCGTACCGAGCCGTTCGAACAGCGTTGTACTTCAACAATCGCGACCAGCGGCATCAGGTCATTCAGGTCACCAGTCCGATGCCGGGTGACGGTAAATCAACGTTGGCGACTAACCTGGCGGTCACGATCGCTCAGTCCGGCAAGTCCACATTACTATTGGACGCCGACTTCCGCCGTCCGACCTTGCACAAGGTCTTCGGCCTGCATACGCCCGATTTCGGTCTGGCCTCGGTGGTCGGCGGCACGGCCGAGCCATCTGACGCTTTGTTGACCGTTCCGGAAGTCCCCAACCTGAAAGTGATGGCCTGTGGTCATCGGCCCAGCAATCCATCGGAGTTGCTTTCGTCGGAGCAATTTGCCGACGTCCTGCAACTGTTGCGGGAACAATTTGACTTCGTGATTATTGACACACCACCGGTCCTGGCCGTCTCCGATCCATCGGCGGTTGCGGCTCGCGTCGACGGGGTCATCCTGACCTTCCGGATCCACAAACGCGCCCGACCGCTGGCCGTCCGTGCCCGCGATGCGCTGGTCAATAGCGGAGCTACGGTGATCGGTGTCGTGGTCAACGGCGTTGATCAAGACACCGGTGGCTACTACGGTCAGTATCGCGCCGGAGCTGCCGGCTACCGCTATAGTTACAACTACGGATATGGCTCGTACGGATCCGAAGCGAACGAGACTCAGGCAATCAAGCAGTACTACGATGACGATGGTAGACCCATGATTCACGGAACTGGTACGCCTGTTGAGGTCGGGCCGCGTGACGTCCGCTGAGCAAATCACCAAGGTTCTTCTCGGTGGCGGTAAGCGGCGGTTGTTGGAGCATTCGATCAGTCTCGATTCAATCTTTCGATCGGCTTGCGTACGAGGATGCCTTTCCTGCTTCACGCGATGTGTTCCCAGTGTCTCAGGCAAAGGTCATCAGGGAATAGTTGGAGTGGGGACCGGGAGTGATTCGCTCGGTCTAGTGCCTGAACGCCCTCGGTCACGCAGTCGTATCTTTTGGGCTGAATAAAGGGTCTTCCTCCTAAGGAAACGGGCTGATGCTCGACTCTGCTACTTACACGAATCGCGACATCTGTGCGAAGATCTGCTACGCCTTCTGCTGGCTCTTACATCGCGTCTCCTCTTGCGAGCATAGTGGCCTTTCGCGTGTCCCCATTACTTGTTTCACCGGCTGGCCGCTCGAACTGAGAGCACCAACCCGTTTCTTGCGGGCACCATAGACGTGGTCGGCATCGACTCAGAAATGAGGGCCCCCGACTTTTTGAGAGTTGCGGCGAGGGGTGGTGCTGTCGTAGCCATCGCTGTTGTTTTTCGTGCCGTTGTGGGGTTTGGGACGCAAGTTGCTTTCGCCCGCATGTTAGCCCCGCACGTATTTGGACAGCTTGCATTCGCGACGTCTGTAGTGATGGTCATGAACGCGTTTGCCAATCTGCGTGGTGATGCATTCGTGATACATGACAAGGAGTCACCAGACACCGCAATTGACGTTGTATTTACATTGGAATTGATTGTTGCTGCGTTCCTTGCATCGTTTGTTGTGTGAGTGGCGCCCTACAATGCGTGCCGCTTGACAAAAGCCTGCTACCATCTTTGTGCAAGTTCTTGCGTTGACGTTCCTGTATAATCCCTTCTCCCGCACGCGATGCCTGCTTGAGCGAGAACTGTCATTCCTTCGGTCAAAACTCCCGTTCATTGTCGCTCAGGTGTTCGGGGCTTTGTCTTCTCTTGCCCTCGCAGTCGCTGGGTTCGGAATTTGGAGTCTAGTTTGGTGGAGACTTTCGGTTCCGCTCGGCGAAGTTGCGATACTCTGGGTGATAGCTGATCAGCGTCCCAAGGTGCGATTCGATCAACAAGTCGCTCATCGTTTCCTCTCGTATACATGGCCATTAATTGCCGGTGGCGTGTTGACTATGATGCGACATACAACGTCGACTATCTGATTGTTGGTCAGGTTCTTCAAGATCGGTACGACCCAGCTCGGCTACTATTGGTTAGGATTTCAGGCTGCAGCGTACTTGTTGATCAGTTTCGGGAGGTCCTCCAAGGCGTGCTATTTCCCGTTTTCTCAAGAATTGACAGCGCCGACTTAAAGGAGGAAGCCTTCTTGCGTCTCAGCCGCGCGGTTGCCGGCGATCTTTCTGAGCCTCACTGTGTTCGTCATTTTGTTCGCAAGGGACATTGTGTTGTTTGTTTACGGCAGCAAATGGGAACCCGCAGTATTTCCCTTCCAGGTGCTGATAATTGTGGTGATGATGCGAGCAATAAACAGCAACAATGGCTACTATCTCTACTCAAGCGGGATAACAGGACACAATCTTACAAGTGCATTTCTTTCATCGGTATTGCTGGCGCACCTTCAGCTTATGTAGCAACGATTCAATTTGGGATTAACGGCACAGCAATGGCTGTGCTCATGGTCCAGGTGCTTGTAAGTATCGTTGTGTATGAAATCTACATCAGGCCAATGACAGATCACGGTTTCTGTCATTTCTTCGCGTTGCCTTGCCTGATCTCTGTGAGCGCACTTGTATTTGCCGCATCGCCTTGGGATTGTCGAGCATCGATGCACATTCGGGTCATGGTGTTTGCTGGCCTAATGCTCGCGATCTACCTCTTGATTCTCCGCGATGTATTTCAAGATGTTAGGTGTGCCCTTCGCGCTGTGATGAACTGAAGTCTGATTGGGATGCAAGATGTCTGGGAGTGCGTTCGGGTAGGGGATGTGCTTTCACGATGACTTGCTGTGTCTCTGGTCGGTATATGGATTATATTCGAGACAACGAGCAGGTGCTCGAGAGGCATTTGCGTTTAATCGTCGACCGCGTGAGGAGCCTAAGCGATGGCCTTCGTGCAGTCGTTCTGTACGGTGGGTATGGCCGAGATGAGGGGAGTTGGTACGTCGATAATACCGGCGCAGTGCGGCCGTACAATGACTATGATCTGCTGTTGGTGCTGGATCGAGTGATCGAACGAAACGAAAGAGAGCAGCTGAGGGCAGAGTTGGCTGGGGAAGTCGGCATCCGGTGGATCGATATTCTCAGAAAACAACTGGCGAGCTTTCATCTTTGCGGCCGTCGATTTTCAACTACGACCTGAAATACGCATCAAAAGTAATATGGGGCGATGCAAATATTCTGCAGATGATCCCAGATATCTCTGCGTCCAGCCTGCCGATCGAGGAAGTGGAAACATTGTTCTTCACGCGACTGTGGGCGTTTCTTGGTTGCTTGGACGAGTCCGGGCTCTCTGTTGATCGAACTGGCGACAATGCGCGATTTTTTAGGAACCAGATGGCTAAGGCTGTGCTGGCTGTCATTGATACCCTCTTGTCGCGCAAGAAGGCATACCACTCGGGCTATCGTGAGCGAGTAGCGCGATTCGCCAAGCATTACCCGGAGAAAGGGAGATCTGCGTTCAGTCTTAGCGAATGGGCCCTGGAGGAAAAGCTGAAGCCGAAGGGAGTGGCTATGTCACAATCCGCCATTACGGCCCTCTATGGCGACGTACATAAGCACTTCTTCTCAGAGATGTACTGCGCCTGGCAATTCATTTCGGACACCAAATCCGTGGACCTTCGGACATCGAATTCTGCATGAAATGGTCTTCACGAAAGCTCATTAGGCGTATCTACTGGATCGCTAAATATCGCGGCTGCCACATGGAGAAGCGAGTGGCAATCCTGTTGGCTATGTGCTACGTGGCCGCGGCATGGGGCGCTACTGAGATTGATACCTCGCTTTTGGAACGCGGCAACCGGCTGCTGGCTCGCGGTGAGAGCAGGCTGGGGTGCACAGGCAATCTGTCATGGGACCGAAGTCGCTTATTGGCGGCGCGTGCAAGGATGTTAGGATGCGCGGTCATGGCAACGGTGCTCTTGCTCCTGGATGCATTTCGCCGTGATTATCTCTCAGACGTGAACACGCCGTTCCTCTGGAGGTGTTCGTGCGAAGGAGAGTACTACGAAGGCGTAGAGCAAAGCTTCGGATTCTGCGAGCGTTCGGAGATATTAAGTGGCCTGCGGCGGATAATCAGGATTTTTCACAGCAACAGGCTTCGATCCCACCAATAGCCCCTTCGCAGACCTTCGCGGTCTATCGCTTCTCGCGGCCTGCGAAAACACACTCGAGGCAGTGTTGACGCCGTTTCCGAATCGATTGAGAAATGCCGTGCCTGCCCGTCTGCGGTCTATCGCCGGGCGATACCTAAGAGCGTGCGGAATATTCATGCCAATTTGGCATATCCCGTTCTGCTGGTTGCCATATTTTGCCTTGACAGAGGACCGTGTCGATTTGCGACGACCGGATGCGTTTCCTGCCGATTCGATCTTCACGCTATTGAACAATTCAGGTCGCAGCGTTTTCTATGACTCATTCACCTCGCTTCATTCTGCAGTGTCACATCGAACGGATGAGCAGCGATTAGCCGCAGTAATCGATCATGCTGCCAAAACAACCAGTCACCTGTACTTGGTGTACATTTCTGCTGCCGATACGCGTGGACATCTGTACGGACCAGAATCGTCAGAGATTAGAGTCTTGCGGCATGTGGATGCAGCCATTGAAGAATTCGTTTGGAAGTTCGAGACGCTATCGCCGGGCTCGATACGTGTTCTTAGGTGATCACGGAATGTTGACCGTCCGAAGATCAATTGATTTCGAAGCAGTAATTATCCAGCTTCTTTCTAGTGCGAAATTGTGCAAAGGAAGAGACGTCATTTACTTCTTGGACTCATCAATGATTCGATTGTGGAGCATTAACAGCGAACGGCTTCACGGATTAGAGGATGTTCTGTTTGGCTGCTCTGAGTTTTGCGAGTACGGTACCTGGATCACAGAGTACTCGAAGGAGTTTCGCATTCCGTGGCCAGATCGGCGGTATGCGACTATCTTTGGGTGGCGAATCCAGGTGTTCTGGTTTTTCCAGTCTTCGTCCGTCGTGCGGCACCCTGCAAAGGGATGCACGGTTACGACCCGCGAATTCCAGATAGCCAGGGGATGTGCTTTCATTGGGGACAAGGTGTGTCGCCGCGTACGGTTGCAGCTATGCCGTTGTCTCACGCGTTTGATATTCTTGTTCGGAGTCTGGCGCTATGAGTGGAGGCATCGTTGTTTCGGTTGTCGTATGTGTTTTCAACAAAGAAAAGCTTCTTGAGCAGTGCCTTGAATCACTTGATCGCCAGACTTTCGATGGAAGACAATTTGAGGTTCTTGTAATTGATGATGAATCGGATGATCGGTCTTTCAATATTGTAAAGGAGTTCATCAACAGGCGAGTCACGGCATCCGCGTTTCCGGGTGATCCGCATCAAACATGGTGGCCTGTCAGTTGCTCGCAATGTTGGCATTCGCGAATCTGATGGTGAACTTATCGCGTTCATTGACGGTGATGCCATTGCAGATGCTAGATGGGTGGAAGAGCTTGTCGATACTGCGCCAGGGCGCAGATTATTGTGGCGGTCGCATTAACCTGCTGAATACATCATCCCGCATAGCTCGCCTGTTGCAGAACACACGGCACTATCAGTGCTTCGGCCCAACTGTATTCCATGATGAATTTGTTGGCTGCAACATGGTATTTCGAAGAGACGTATTTGATCAGGTCGGTGGGTTTGTTAAGACTTTCACGGCGAGAGGCGACGATTCGACGATTCAAGCGCAGGATTCAAAGCCGATTCCAGTATGCACCGGCGCCGAATGCTATTGTCCTGCATGAGCGATCAGAGTCGCTTCTTGCGTACATGAAAACGGAATTCAAGTCTGCATCCCTTAAGTACCTCTGCGACAAGACTGACCCTCGAGTGGACAGCTAGGCGACATTCTCTATCTGGTGAGTCTCGTGTCTACTATTCTCTTTCCGATTGTCTGCATTGCGGCAGTTGTTACCCCGAATGTCTCCACCCTTGCCGTTCTGCTGGTGTTCACGCTGCTATTAGTTCGTCGGTTGTATTGGCGGCCGTTGTCGAGGGCTAATGCGGGGCATTTAACTGACGCACGTACGGTTCGTTGCGGGGGACACTTCGCATTGGCTATACTGCTACGTCAGTAGCCTGCCGACGTTGTTAGGCCGTATTGCAGGGCCAGTAATTTACCGTAAGGACGTGATTATTGAGCCACTTACCACATCGATTGAGACCTTGGAAGTGGTTGACAGCAACGGCGTAGGGATGGAGAGTTCGGCGTTGTGACCGGCTATTCGCACCGCCCGGCGGTGCGCATAGCATAGAGCCATCGCGTGGTGTAGCCGATCCAAAGACATCGTGGAGATATGCGTGAGTAATGTTGGATCCTACTTAGTCGGCATCGCCGGTGGCAGTGGGAGCGGCAAGACGACTATTTGTCATCACTTACTAGATCTGCTGCCCGGCTTGGCGACTGTGATATCTTCAGATAGTTACTATCGGTGTCGACGCCACGATGAACCGAGTGAGCGCGATCTTATCAACTACGACCACCCAGATGCAATTGAATTCAGCTTGCTTTCGGATCATCTGTGCATATTCGGCGTGGCAAGAACGTGACTATTCCCGAATACAGCTTCACAACGCACACGCGAACTAAAGTTGGCAACGAAATCGCAATTACACCAATTGTTCTTGTCGAAGGCATGCTGTTGTATGCAGATGACACGGTGTGCCAGTTGCTCGATTTGCGTCTGTTTGTTGAAGCGAGCAATGGCGTGCGGTTTCGTCGGCGGATCGCTCGCGACACGCAGAGCCGGGGGCGGACCGTAGACAGCGTAACGAAGCAATGGCAGCAGACGGTTGAGCCCATGTTTGAGATGTACGTTGAGCCAACGAGAGCCAAAGCTGACCTAATCCTTCCCTGGAACTCAGCCAACCATAAGATTCTCAAGATCCTTGCTTCTGCGATCAAGGCGAGCGCGCTGGCTGCAACAGCCAGTTTCAATAAGTGATTGTCTGGGCGGCTGGGGTATTCCTTCTCAGGCCTGTTCGGCGTCCCGTCGCGCCATTGGTTTTCGGAATGCTTCCATGCTGAGATTGATGTGATCGTGCGATTGATTGTTTGCTGTTCTGATCACAGTGTGAAGAGTGTTGCTCGATAAGGACTTTTCCGTCGCGCAATCGCGACTTCGGCGGTCACCGTGCAATCGAACGGGCACAGGATGGGCGAGAGCTATATCCTGTCAGCTTGCGATATCGACAACATGAAGATTCTCGCGGTTGCCTCAATCTGCCCAGCTCCAGGCATAGACGAGAATGACGTCATCGTTGCATTCTATCGTAATCTAAGGCGATATTACCCGAAAACTGAAGTGGCTATACTCCGCCCGATATTCTTCGCTACGCGTTCGATGGCAAAAGTCAGATCATCATGGCGAAGCTATTATCAGGCACGAATGGCGGGCCGTTCCAGGTTCAAGGATTTAGGGTGCTTGCCGTGCCCTTCTTCTTCATCACTGATCAGAGCATCGTCTATCGATATCTGAACCACTTGGCATGGCCACTCAATCGGCACTGCATATTGGATTTCGTCAAAGAGTTTGACTTTGATGTGATTCAAGCCCATTACATTAATATCGATGGAACATTCGCGCCCACCATATCCAAGAATTGTGGCAAGCCATATGTTGTGTCAACACAGCGTGAGGAGCGACGTTTTAGAAACCGAATTGAGCGCAACACTTCTCGTGAGATCCTTGCTGATGCGTCGGCGATTTCGTGCTTAAGTCCATATGCTGCGAGCCGGATAGAGCGAATGCTTGGCTGGAGGCCCCAGGTAATACCGTACGGGATCGATGACTATTTTCTCGCCAGCATGCCCATTCATGCAAAGTCCGCTCCGTCCAAGGTTCGCTTCATTGTCGTTTGCCGTCTCGTTCCGCTAAAGAACATCGACATGGTTCTGCGCCAAATTGGAGTGCTTTCCAAGAGAACGAATGTAGCCTAACAATAATCGGTGACGGTCCTGATCGAAATCGGCTCGAGAAACTGACTGCGACGCCCATCTCTCGGTGAGTTAGTCGTTTTTGCGGGGTTCCTCGACAAAGCGGCAATCCGCAAGAGGCTTCTGTGTCACGATGTATTTGTTATGCCCAGTGCACCTGAAACTTACGGGCTTGTCTACGCAGAGGCGATGGCTGCTGGACTGCCAATCGTCTGTGCACGGAACAACGGTTTTGATGGGCACATTTCTGATGGGCGCGAAGGGTTTGTAGTGAAGCCGGGTGATTTGGCCAACTTGGTGGATGTGCTTGGGCGTTTCGTACGGCAGCCTTCTCTTGTACAGCGGATGTCGGCGCATGCACTGGAGCGAGCCAGCGATTTTGGTTGGCAGCGTTGCTGTGATTCTTACATGGGGCTATTCAGGAATGTATGCCGTGTGCGAGGGCAGGGTTCGTGAATGCTGTCATTCGGGCGAATTGGCCCTGGTATAGGAGCACGCGGGGTCAATTCTCGTGAAACGACAAGAAGCACTACCTGTGATGCGCGTCAGTAGCGGACTGTTGAGGCCAATAAGTGCGTATACTGTGCTTGTTGTTCTGACGCCAATGGTCAAGATCGGAATCGGTGTTCCATTTCGCTTGGACGACCTCTTTCTGCTATATCTTGCTTGTCAGGTGCTTCTCCGTAAGCAGATTAGGAGCACGTTTGCTGTTGTAGCCCTCGGGTTATTTACTACGTCAGCCCTTGTGAGCTTGCTCTTGGCGACGGCATCCGGCGAGGATCTATCGTTCGCAGAGGCGAACAACTGCCTTGTTTTTGCCAGGATACTATTGGTCGTTGCAGTTGTGCAACAATGCATTCGGTCGTTCGATGACATTCAGGCAATCCTCAATGCGTTGTACGTTGCCACGTGTGTAAGCGCATGCGTTGCGGTTGTCCAGTATTTCAAAGTCGAGCCGGTTTATCGGTTCTTGTTTGAACTGTATGCTGGGCCTGATCGCTTTCGGCAGTTGTATGTGGATGAATCGCACTTGGGACATGTGTATCGAGTAGTTGCGACCATTGGGAATCCGAATCATGCTGAGCTTGCATATTCATCGCCAGCACCGTCGCCCACCTGGGTACTTTCGGCGTAGGCCGAAAACACCACCTTGCAACCGTTATGACAACACTTGTTGCCATTGCCGCGATGCTGTTTGTTGTGGTTGTAGCTGTCAGTTCCCGGACGGGCGTGGTGCTTTGTGTAATCTGCACAGGTGTGTATGTACTGGCCTACATGAGGCTCTCCGGTGCATCAGACAACACTTGGCCGCGTGATTGCGGGTGCATGTGTTTCACTTATCCTGGCCTTTGCAGTTTATCAGAGTATTCCCGATGAAATGGTGCCGAAGAGAATTCGACAGTTTGTGTCGACAAATCAATCCTCTCGTGAGATATACGAAGAGCTTCAGAAGAGTCGTGTCGAGAACTGGCAGGTGGCGCTTTCACGTGTTGAAAGCAGGGGGCAATGGATATTCGGTGTGGGGCCACGACTCGATGTCGTGGTTGACAATGGCTACCTAGAAATCCTCTATTCTCAGGGGATTGTCGGATTCTTGATTGCTGTGAGCGTGTGTGCCTGGCCCTTGTTCACACTTCGCGAGGTCAGTGTGCTAAGCAGCCCAGCAATAGTAGCAACCGTCTTTACAATTCTTGTTGCGTTCGCGGTGTTCAGTTTGTCAGGTCCGGTAATAACAAGCCCGAAACTCGGGCCATGACTCGGCATCTTCATCGGTGTCTGGCAAACTCTGGTCAGCGCCGCTAGAGTTAGGGCTAGGCGATTTGCGCTGTCGTGGGGGTGCGTGTAGCATGCCTGGAGTGAAGGAAGCTGCGAAACATAATGCGCCGGTTCGCACCAGGGCTGGTGTGGCGAAAGCCAAGACGCCGGCCGTGGCGATTGTGTATCCCTACTTTGCCGCTGCCAGAGCGGCAATATGCCGTGAGCTAGACGATAACGGCGACTTCACGTATGTCTTTTGCGGTAGCCAGGAAGATTTCCTCAGCAAATGGAACAAGATGGAGGTTCCGATACCTACATGCACTTTTCAGCCCAGAACTCAGTTGGTCAACTCGGCCGATTTCGATTGCCCTTTGGAATGGTGTGGCAAACCGGCGTAATCGCGATTTGCAACCGAAGCGATATTGAATCCGTCATTTTTCTTGGGCACGCAAAATACATTTCAACATGGATTGGCGCTATTATTTGTCGAGTGCGAGGTAAGCACCACTTTTTTTGGACGCATGGGTGGCGGTCACCCGACAAGGGTGTGAAGCGATTTGTGCGACGCACGTTCTATCGGCTGGCTCATTCTCTACTTCTTTACGGCCACCACGCGAAGTGCATCGCAATTCAAGAGGGATTCTCACCATCCAGGCTCTTTGTCGTTTACAACAGCTTGGACTATCCATCTCAGCGGAGCTTCCGGAAGTCGTTGTCTGGACGAGATCTATCGCAAATAGGCGAAAAGTTTTTTCCCAATCGCCGCGTCCCGATGATTTTGTGTTGCTGTCGGTTAACGAAGCAGCGTTGTGCAGGAATTGAGCAGCTATTTGAGGCAATGGAAATTCTGCCGCACAGGGTAAGAATACCAATCTTGTCGTCGTTGGGCAGGGCTCAATGGCTGGCGAACTGTCGACGTCAGCTCGAAGCCGAGGACTGTCAGTTGCGTTTATCGGAGGATGCTACGACGAACAGTCCTTGGCTGACTCTTTGTGCTGGCAAAAGTCACCGTTCTTCCAAGTGCAATTGGGTTGCTTGCCATTCACTCGATGTCCTACGGGACGCCCGTCATAACACACGACACGATGTCAGAGCATGGGCCGGAATGGGAGTCCATTATTCCGGGAGAAACAGGAGATTTCTTTGCGAACGAAAACGCACAGCATCTCGCTGCGATCCTAGCGCGATAGCTGAAGAAAGCGGACAATGAGTCTACCAGCAAGAGATGCGTCAGTATTGTAGAGAGGTTCTATAATCCAGCTTTTCAGCGTAGGTGTATCGAGCGTGCTCTGCATAATCTTCGTGCGGATGATCTCTTCTGGATACGCGACGCAGAATTGTACCTGCAGAGCACAGAAAGGGATGTAGAAGTGTGACTGGCGGCGCTATTGTCATGCAATTGCAGGTGGGGCTTCGATTTAGCAAGCGGCGTATATGTTCGTATAAATGAAAGATAGAGACCCTGGACGCCGACGTCAGGACGTGCTGTGCTGTCATCTGCGGCACAGCTGCGTGGCTGGAGATTTCCCATATTGGGGCGCCCGAAGAATCACGCGCACTGTGGTGGATATGTCTGGCTGTTGTGAAGCGTCACCTTCGATGTGGTATCGTTCGATGATGTCATCCCTGTGGTCATGCCATCGGTATAGGCGGTCTTTGTATCTTCTTGGCCGGGCAGCGAGAGGGCGATACCTTCATTGGAAGTATGGCCTACGCAATGTTCACGCAACTGCGTATATTGCTCCTCGGTGTGAACGTGTCTCGCGACCTGATCGCCGGTCCCTACAGCTTCGTAAACAGTGGCTGTAGCATTTGCCCGGGCGTGCGACTTGGGGCTTACACAATGCTTGCCTCGTACGTGGCGATTATCGGCAAGGATCATAAATCCCACGACAGGGTTGGCATTCCAATCATTTTCTCCGGCTGCCGCTGCGCACGGTTCGACGGTACTCGAAGGAGGCAGATGACGTATGGATTGGATTTCGATCTATCATATTTGCTGGCGTCCGGATTGGCCGGGGGGCAATCATCGCAGCGGGATCTGTCGTCACAAGTGATGTTCCTGCCGGTACGAAATTTCCGGAGGAACGCCAGCAAGATTCATCGGTAACCGGTTCAACATGTCAGGCGAGGAGGAGTCTCACAGTCGGATGCTCGATCAGCCGTGTCGCCCAGGCGAATTTGCGGGACCGGTTGTCCCGATGTGAATTCTCCGCATTGTGGCTGTATGGAGGGATAGGACCTCGTCGACGATTATTGAGCAAGAGCCAATGTCCAATCGCCGACGAGTCAGAATCGCCTTCAATTGACCATCCTCGAGATGATATTGAGCAATGCCTAGGATCAAGGTGATGATCGCGATTGCCTGAGTAGAACGGGTTACTCGCCAGCTGTTTTCCAGATATGACAACTCTGTTATTCAATGCACAACATGAAATTGCCCACGTCACACAGTGATCGGCCGGCTATGTCCGCTGTTCCGGTGAAGACGATGTCTGACTGTGAATTGCTGGTGCTGAACCGTTCCTATTGGCCAGACGCCGAAGCCACGGGCCAGTTGCTGACTGAGTTGTGTGAAAGTCTTGCGGAGTCAATCGATGTGTCGGTTATCTGCGGACAACCCAATCAGAATCCAGGCTGCGATGCGTTTCGTAAATGGGGAACTGAAATACGTAACGGAGTGGCCGTAAGACGTGTCCCACATACGCGATTTAGCAAGCGAGCGAGGGGGCGTTGGCGAGCCGTCAATATGCTGACGTTCATGCTGTCGGCTTCCATCACTGCAATTCTCGGAAGGCGGCCTGACGTTGTCGTCGTGGAAACGGACCCGCCTTTGCTATGTTGCTTGGGGCCTAATTCAGCGCCTCCGTGGATGTCGTCTCGTCGTCTACCTGCAGGATATTTATCCGGATGTCGCGAAGGCGATGCGTCAGTTGCCGAAATGTTTCCGTATCGCTTCGTCCATCGCCTGTTCTATCGCGTCTATCGGAACGCAGACCATGTGATTGTCTTAAGCCACGATATGGAACGACACCTGGTAGCCTCTGGTGTCGCAGGGGAGAAAATATCAGTCGTGCCAAACTGGGTCGATGCTCGATCCGTATATCCGGTGAAGCATGCGAATAGTTTTCGGCGAGAACATGGCCTGAATGATCGATTCGTAGTCATGTACTCCGGAAATATGGGGCTGAGTCAGAACTTGGAGCGACTGCTCGAAGCAGCGTCGTTGCTTCGAGATCGCGGAGATATCGTATTTGCGCTGATCGGTGACGGTGCGAAACGGCAAGATCTAGAGCGAGAGGCAGCAGAACGCGGATTGCGAAACGTGCGATTCTTTGACTATCAGCCGAAGGATCAATTGGCCCAGAGTCTTAGCGCAGCAGATATTCACATTGTCATGCTGGAACCGGCCCTCGTCCCATTTATGATGCCGAGTAAGATCTATGGCGTGCTGGCGTCCGGAACTCCAGCACTCGTGGTGACGGATCGCAGGTGCGAGCTAGCGAAACTGGTGGAGTCGGAAGATGTCGGCTTGGTCGTTGAGCCCGGCGATGTCAATCGCTCGCCTCGCAGATACGTTTCTGTGCTGACAACACTAAGCTGATGCGAAAACTGGGAATTCGCGCCCGTGCTTTGGCCATGGAGCGATTTGACCGGCCGATCTGCACGAGAAAGATCTGTCGCGTGTTAACTGGTCATGATGAAGTCGCGGAGTCGCAGCCAAAGCCCTCTGCCACGGAGAAGGTTCTCTGATTTCGAGGCGTGTCGTTGCGCCCAACGCACTTTCGCTGGAATCTGGTGAGCCGACGGTAGCTTCGTGTTGCGTCGTTTCGCGGACGAAAGTATGCGGCCACCAACACAGGTAGAGAGCAAGGCCCCATTGATGGATGCGAGGCCGTATCGCAGCGAACTGTCGCTGTACAATCGCCTTCTGCGGTTTCTCTGGGGACTCATCTGGTTGGTCTGCTTTCGTCCGTCCCCCCGTCCGTGCTTTCGCTGGCGTAGATTCCTTCTGCGACTCTTTGGGGCGAAGATTGGACGTGGTGCGAAAATCTACAATTCGGTCCGAGTGTTCTATCCGCCGAACCTTGTGGGGGACTATGCGATCATTGGGTGGGACGTTGACTGTTACAACGTCGACCGGCTGATTGTGGGGGATGGCGCGATCGTGAGTCAGTACAGCATCCTCTGTACTGCGACACACGATTACGAATCGATCGAGTTCCGATTGGTGACTCAGCCGATCCAAGTGGAAAAACAGGCTTGGGTTGCTGCCGGTGCGTTTATTGGTCCAGGGGTCACTGTGGGATGCGGCGCGGTTGTGGGGGCGCGCGCCGTTGTCTTCCGAGATGTACCGCCTTGGACCGTCGTTGCTGGAAATCCGGCGGTGAAAGTGAAAGAACGTAGAATTCAGAATGAAACCGAGCAGGCACCTTGAGTGACCTGTGCGGCGATGCGGAATCGAACAATTGCCGCCGTCGATTTAGGTGTTTCCAAATCGCGATCCCAATGATGTTCGGATCGATCACAGGAACTTCTCGATGAACACCGTAGCCACTGAGCCGATTTCCCTATCGCCCACCCAACCGGCAAGACGCTCGAGTTGGCTTGTCCCGGTCGTTTGTGTTGTGCTGGGGTACTTGCCGCTCGTGTATTTCCACTTCCAGGGCCTGTGGGCTCGGGAGTATTACCAGTACTTTCCGTTCGTCATCGTGGCGGTCGGGTGGCTGGTGTGGAAACGCTGGCCGGAGGCAACTCGGATTGAGGGACGGCCGCAGGTGAATCGCCTGCTGATTGCCGGTGCCGTGGCAGCGTGGTTCCTGCTGCTGTTCGCCTCCGATCGTCTGGTCGCCGTGGTTGGCGATGGTTTCGGCCGTGCTCGTTCTGGGGGCGGTGGCGTTTCACGTCCGCTTTCGGGAGCGAAGAGTGGTCAACCTACTGGGGATCTGGTGTCTGCTGTGGCTGCTGGTGCCGATTCCGCTGGATTTCGATAGTCGCTTCGTCGTCAAGCTGCAGCAGATCAGCTCGTGGCTCAGCTCCCAAGTACTCGATTTGCTGCAGATTCGCCATCTGATGATGGGGACCGTGCTGCAAATGCCGCAGCGGGAACTGTTTGTCGATGAAGCGTGCAGCGGCATCGTGTCGGTGATGGCCGTCATCGCGACAGGAGCGATTTGGGTGGTGTGGCTGAATCGCACGTTGCTGCACTCCGTCCTGCTGCTCCTGCTGGGCGTGATGTGGGCGGTGCTGATGAACGTCGCGCGGATCACCGCCGTCGCCGTCGCCGAAGATTGGTGGCACTACGATCTGGCCAGTGGTTGGCAACATGACACGCTGGGCTTCCTGCTGTTCACCCTGACTTTCGTTGCTCTGATCAGCACCGACCGTGTCCTGTGTTTTGTGCTCGATCCCGTGCCGAAAGAGGTCGTGGGCGACTCCAACCCGAACTTCCTGATTCGGATGTGGAATGCGATTGTGACCTGCTGCGACCCGGTCGAACTGGCGGACAAACCGCAATCGGATGCTGCCGATGGTGATGTCTCACCGACGGAACGCGTTCTCAGTCCCAAAGTGTTGACTCTGGTCAGCGGCGCTTTCCTGGTCGTCGGCGGACTGCAGGTTGTTTCGTGGGTGCGCGGCTATCAGGATTCCTACGGCTCGGTCGACGTGGCCCTCGCGATCGACCGCGATGCTCTGCCGTCGGCGGTGGGTGACTGGGAGCTTCAGAACTACGATGAGATGACGCGCGATTCGATGAATGAGTTCGGGCAATTCTCGCGGTCGTTCACGTACCAGAATCGCAACTCCGGTGAGACGGCGATGATTTCGATGGATTTTCCCTTTCGCGGCGGCTGGCATGAGCTGTCCGTTTGCTATCGAAACTTCGGCTGGCCGATGCAATCACGCCGCGTCGACAGCTATCCGGTCGAACCCGACGAGAGAAACTGGATGGTGATTCAAGCGGAGTACGAAAAGCCCGAAGGCCAATTCGGTTACCTGGCCTTCAGTGGCACGAACGGGTCGGGCGAGTGCTTGGAGCCGCCATCGTCGTTGGTCCTGTGGCGTCCCTGGTTCCGATTGCGCCGACGCCTGCTGCGGTCCATCTCGCCGCGATTCTTTCAAGTGCAAGTGTGGGTGTCGAAAGATGAGCCCATCAGCGAAGAGGCTCAAGCAGGACGCGCTGGAGTTGTTTCTGGAGGTGCGAGGGGAATTGTTGAATCGGTTGGCACAGCGGTCCGTGGCGGGATAGACTGGCGGTCAGGCAAGGCAACACGAAGTTTTGGGACAGTCCCGCGTTTTCGAGACAACGTTGGTAGCTGGACGATGCCTTTTCGGCCGAAGAACGGGCAGTCAGTCCGCGGACTGTCGCCTGCATGTCATTGAGGCACGTTCACCAGTGCGGCATTTTTGGCACGTGGTAAAGCCTACGGCGGCATGGGACCGTAATTCTTAATCGCTGATTTGATGCGCGTCATCGGGCCTTTGGCCTTACGAGAGTGGGAGAGTGAGTTCGGTTGATTCCAATGAATCGATGTAACCAGCATCCTTTACGAATCTCTGCGATCCTGATTGATTGAACATCATGACATCAGCCAACTCTTGATCAAAATGCACGACTCTTCGTCACCGGACACCGAGGCTTGGTGGGTTCGGCGGTCCTGAGGTTGCTCAAGGCGCGCGCGTGCACGCCACTGTGTGCGACTCGAGCAGAATTGGACCTGACGGATCAGGCGGCTGTCGACAAGTGGTTTGCCGAGCATCGGCCGGATGAGTGTGATTCACTGTGCCGGGCCTGGTCGGAGGGATTCACGCCAATCGAAGCCGGCCGGTGGATTTCTTTCGCGAGAACACGTTGATTCACATGTCGGTGCTGCGCGCCGCCTGGCAGAGCGGCGTGAAGAAGCTGCTGTATCTTGGCAGCTCGTGCATCTACCCACGTGATTGCCCGCAGCCGATTCGCGAAGAATACCTGATGACCGGACCGCTGGAATCGACGAACGAGGCGTACGCGGTCGCGAAGATCTCCGGGTTGCTCTCGTGCAAGTTCTACCGCCAGCAGCACGGCTGCAATTTTATCTCGGCCATGCCGACCAATCTGTACGGGCCGAATGACAACTTCGACCTGGATAGCTCCCACGTGCTGCCGGCACTGATCCGGAAGTTTCATGATGCGAAGGTTCGAGGGGATTCGTCGGTTACCGTGTGGGGTACCGGAAAACCTCGGCGAGAGTTCCTGCATGTGGATGACTTGGCCGCCGCCTGCCTGTTTCTGATGGAGCACTATGACGACGAGCAAACGATCAACGTCGGTTCGGGGCAGGATGTCAGTATCGCCGAACTGGCCGACCTGGTGCGGGCGATCGTCTACCCCGAAGCCACAGTCCGCTACGATACGTCCAAGCCCGATGGGACTCCGCGAAAACTGCTCGATGTCTCCCGGATCCACGACTTGGGATGGCGGCACCAGATCGAATTGGAGCAAGGGAGTGCGGCAGACCTATCAATGGTTCCTGCAGAATGTCGATCAGGATCGCGTGCGGTTGGAATCGAAAGTCGTGTGATTGGGGGAAGAGAAGAAGGAGAAGAGGAATGAGAGGAGGCACAGAGAGCACAGAGGACACAGAGAGTGGAGACACAGGGACATAGAAGACACAGCAGAGCATAGAAGAGAAGAGAGGGACACAAGGCACAGAGGGGAGCAAGGCCACAGAGGAAGGCGGGAGAAGATCCGTCTCTGTGTTCCCTGTGCTCTCTGTGGTAGTACCCATTCTCCAACCACCCGCGGCATCCGGCCGCTTTTTTTGTGCGCCGAAGAGGTCCCCCTCAGCAGGGGCCCATCGGCAGAGGGGTGGCAATTCCGCTCGCCCGGGTCGATTCGCCCGCAATAAGTCCTATACTTACGTGTTGGGCTCGAGCCAGGATTCTTCCGAGCCTAGGGGCTTACACTGGCAGAATGACCGGATTCGGGTCTGGCCCCGAACGTCAAAGGCTACGGAAACCAAGAACGGACGATTGACGTGCAAAACGACGCCCCAAGCGGTAACGGACACATGCGTCTTCCACCAAGAAACGGCAAGCGAGCTCTGATTACCGGCATTACCGGTCAAGATGGATCCTATCTGGCCGAGCTGTTGCTGGCCAAAGGCTACGAAGTTTGGGGCATGATCCGCCGGGCCTCGTCCTTCAATACCGCTCGACTGGACCACATCTACCAAGACCCACACGATCCGGATGTGCGGCTGCGGTTGTGCTTTGGAGACCTGAACGATTCCTCCTCCATTCACGCTGTTCTGCAGACCGCCTGTCCGGACGAGGTCTACAACCTGGGCGCGCAGTCGCACGTGAAGGTTTCGTTTGAAGTCCCGGAGTACACGGGCGAAGTCACCGCCCTCGGTGCGCTTCGGCTGCTGGAAGGACTCCGGTCGCTGGAGTCTGAGCGCCAAGTTCTATCAGGCTTCGTCGTCGGAACTGTACGGGAAAGTCGTCGAGTCGCCGCAGACGGAGCAGACTCCGTTTCATCCGCGCAGCCCGTACGCCGTGCGCCAAAGCGTACGCGTACTTCATCACGCGCAACTATCGCGAGTCGTACGGGATGTTTGCCGTGAACGGGATTCTGTTCAATCACGAATCCCCGCGACGCGGCGAAACGTTTGTGACGCGAAAGATCACGCGGGCTGTCGCCGCGATCTCGCAAGGCCGGCAGGAACGACTGTACCTGGGCAACCTGGACGCTCGACGCGATTGGGGTTTCGCCGGCGACTACGTGCAAGCGATGTGGCTGATGCTGCAAGCCGAAACGCCCAGCGATTTCGTGATCGCCAGCGGCAAGACCCATTCCGTGCGGGAATTCTGCGAACACGCCTTCGCCCACGTCGATCTGCCGCTCACCTGGAAAGGCTCCGGCCTGAACGAACGCGGCATCGGGCCGGACGGACAGGTGCTGATCCAGGTCGACCCCCGCTACTTCCGCCCCGCCGAAGTCGACCTGTTGCTCGGCGATGCCAGCAAAGCACGCGAAGCGAACTCGGCTGGCAACCGACCGTCGAGTTCGACGAGCTTGTGCAGATGATGGTCGACGCCGACCTGCGCGAGCGACGGCGTGAGTCGGCTGACGACGAAGTGACGTCGATCGCGACAGACGAAGAGCGGAGTCTTCACCACAGAGGGCACAGAGATCACAGAGGAGACACGCTTGCGGCCCGCATTGGCCATACTGGCAATTGGTCGGCACGCTGCCGGGCCTGGAACTTCCGACGGCGAGAGTTCATCGAATCTATCTCTGAGAACTTTGTGCCACTCCGTGGTAGTGACCCATTCCCTCCCCCCTGCCGCAAGCCTCTCAAAAGACCAGTTGCAGGCCTTTCAGCCGCGACTCGGCTTCGGCCATCAAGCGATCTTCGGCGGGCTCATCGGCTGCTTCGTAGGTCACCGAGAAGCGGAGGAAGGGGCCGGCATCATCCCAGGGAACGGTGACGATCGACTGTTGTGTGATCAGGTACTGGCTGGCGGCCTCTGCCGTTTCGAATGTCACTCCCTGCCCTGCTCCGCGAGGACTACGGCAGTAGAGGAAGTACGTGCCGCCGGGCATGGCACACTCAAAGCCAGCAGCGGCGGAGCATCGCGACGAGTTTTTCCAGCCGCCGCCGGTACTTCGTCCGGACTTGGGCCGGGATTTCCGGATCGTCCAGAGCCGCCGCCGCCGCGTGCTGGATCGCCATGAATTGGCCCGAGTCGCAGTTGTCCTTCACGTCGGCAAAGGCCTGCACGAGCAGTGGAGTGACCGCAGACCCAACCGATTCGCCAGCCGATCATGTCGAAGCCCTTCGACAGTCGAATGCACCTCCACTCCCACATCGCGTGCCCCGGGCACCGACAGGAAGCTGAGCGGAGCTCCGTCGTAGGTCAACATGATGTGGGCCGCGTCCTGCACGACGACTAGTTGGTTTTCGTTGCGCGAAATCGACCACTCGGCGATAGAAGTCTTCCGTCGCCACCTTGCCGGTCGGGCTGTTGGGATAATTCAGCACCAGCAGCTTGGCTCGCTTCCGCACATCCGCCGGAATCGAATCCAAATCCGGCAGGAAATCGTTCTTCGCCAGTAGCGGCAGCCGATAGACCGCGCCGCCATAGTAGCGCGTGTGCGTCCCGGCCACCGGGTAGCCGGGCACGGTCATCAGCGTCACGTCGCCCGGATTGATGAATGCCGCGGGCAACATCGACAGCGCGGTCTTGGAGCCGATGCAATGGTTCACTTCCTTCGCCGCGTCTAATTCCACCGCGAAGTGCCGCTGCATGAAGTGTGCCGCCGCCTCTTTGAATGCGGCGATCCCATTGTCTGCATAGCCGCGATTCTCGGGACGATGGATCTCCTGCGCCATCCGCTCACGCACCGCCGCGGGCGCCATCGAATCGTTCTCGCCGATTCCGAAGTCGAGCAGGAATCGCTCCGGAGCATCCGCCAACGCCTTGCGCTTGGCCCGCTTGATCTTCTCGAACTTGTAGATCTCGGTGTCCTTGCCGTAACTGGCTGCCACCAATGCGGTCGGCAAAGAGAGTTTGGAAGTAGGGATCAGTGGAGGTTGTCATTCGTTTCTCTCCGTGGGGGACACCGCGTCAAGTTGTTCCATCCGCCTCACCGGCGCCCTCCATGTGCTAAGTATCGCAACTCTCTGTACCTATCCATCTGCCTATCTCTGTGTCCTCTGTGCTCTCTGTGGTGTCACTTCTTCCTCCTCTTCTTCTTCTACTACTACTTCTCTTTCCTTCTTCATCTTTCTTCTCTTCGTTTTCCTCCTCCTCCGCTTCCCCGTTGTGGCCGATGGTATGAACCACAGAGGGCACAGAGGACACAAAGGGAATATCGGAAAAGGGGAGGTGTCAGGGGGGATGCTGGGTCACAGTCTGAATCGCTTGATGCCGTCTTTCAGTAGTTCAACATGGAAATTGATTAGCAGGCCGGTTCGGATTTCCGCCAATTTCATGTAGGTCAGTAATTGGGCTTCATGGATTCGGTGGACGAATTCCACTGCTTTCAGTTCGAGGATGAGTTGCTCTTCGACGAGCATATCGATCCGGTATCCGCACTCCAGCCGGACCCCTTTGTATTCGACCGGTAGCGGGACCTGCAAGCGGAACGGGATTCGCTGCAGGCTCAATTCCCGCGCTAGGCACTGGAGGTAAGTTGATTCCAGCAGCCCTGGTCCAAGCCACCGATGGACTTCGATCGCGCAACCGATCACTTTCGCCGTTTGCGGATCGCGTTCCATCTCTCTTCGTACTATCTCTACCTGTCGCTGTGCCTCGTGTGTCGTCTGTGGTGTCTACACCATTGTTGTGCATAGACCACACAGAGTGCACAGAGAGCACAGAGGAATCAGGGAGGAAATTGTCTCTCTTGTTTTCCGTCACGTAGGAGTGACCACATGTCTCCTAGCATTACGAGATACAGCTTGATCTGCAACCGATTGGGAAACCGCTTGCGGGTGAGCAGCTGCGTTGGTGTTATTGCAGGCTCGTGGTAGGCTAACCCGATCGGCGATCGGCGACAACGGGGTGACGAGAGTATCGCGGGAAGGTGGAATGGCATGGTACCGACCTCGGAAGCGACGGAGCTGGCAGGATGTCTCGCACAGCATCAGGTGCGCGTCGTGTTTGCCGAAAGCTGCACGGCGGGTCTAGCGTCGGCGCTGTTGGCTTCCGTACCGGGCATCTCGCAGTTCTTATGTGGCTCGCTCGTGACCTATCGGGCTGAGTGTAAGCAAGACTGGCTTGGGATTTCGGATGAGATACTGCAGCGGCACTCGGCCGTCAGCCCGATCGTTTCGCAACAGATGGCGCTTGCTGCGCTGCAGCGGACATCAGCGGCAGATTACGGCGCAGCGGTCACGGGACATCTGGGGCCCGAGGTCCCGCAGGCCAGGATGGCTGTGTCCACATCGCCGTGGCCGTTCGCCGCGGCAAAGAACCCGAATGCTGGAACAAGTCGACTTCAAGTTAGCCGCCGTAGAACGAATCGCTCGGCAAGCGGAAGCGGCTCGCCTGGTACTGCAGTCCCTGGCACAGGCTGTGGAGAAAGAAGTCCATCCGAGCTGAGGCGCAGAGGCGGAATCATTGGCAAGCGCCGGCCTCGAGATCATGTGGAGTCCCCCGTTGTGGTTGGCGTCCGACTCAGCGATACGTTCCGTAATCGAAGCGCGTTGGTAATGACGGAAACCGAACTGAAACTCATCGCCGCGGCGGCGAGCATGGGGTTCAGTAGCGTCTGCATGCCGAACAGGGGACCAGAATTCCGGCTGCCAGCGGGATCCCGAGGGAGTTGTAGATGAAGGCAAAAAACAGGTTCTGCCGGATGTTTCGCATCGTCAGATGACTCAAGCGAATCGCCTTGACGATGCCCTGCAGATCTCCCTTGACCAGCGTGACGCCGGCACTTTCGATGGCCACGTCGGTGCCGGTGCCCATCGCGATTCCCACGTCGGCGGTCGCCAAAGCGGGGGCGTCGTTGATGCCATCGCCCGCCATGGCCACCTTGCGGCCTTCCGCCCGCAGCGTCTCGATGCGCCGCTGCTTGTCTTCCGGCTTGACCTCCGCTTCGACCTGGTCAATCTTCAGTTGCTCCGCTACGGACCGGGCCGTGTGAGAGTGGTCGCCGGTCAGCATCAGGATCTGCAGCCCCATTCCGTGCAAGGTCTGAATCGCACGGGCGGCCGTGGGCTTGATCGGGTCTGAGATCGCCACCAGGCCTGCTAGTTGGCCGACCGCAGGCCACGAACACGACGGTGTGGCCCTGTCGCTGCAGCTTCTCCGCCACGCCTCGCAGGCCATCCATTCCCGCCACTTCCCGCTCGCGCAGGAATTGCTCCTGCCCTACCAGAACCTCCTCGCCCTCCGCCGTGCCAGAGACCCCCCCACCGGTGTGGGAGTGAAACGCATGGACAGGCAATGTTTTTAGCCCGGCCTCGCTGGCCGCCCGCGAAATGGCTTGTCCGAGCGGATGCTCGCTGTTCTGTTCGATCGTGGCCGCCATGCGCAGCAAGTCATTTTCTGAAGTCGGCTGCAGATTGCTTATAGTCCCTGAGTCTCCTGTGTTGCTCTGTGGTTGGCCAGCTTATCGGCAACGCTGGGACGGCCTTCGGTGAGTGTGCCGGTTTTGTCCAGGACCAGGGTGTCGACGGACTCCAGCACCTCGAGCACCTTGGCATCCTGGACCAGCACGCCATCTCGTGCTCCGCGGCCGACGCCGACCATGATGGACATCGGCGTGGCCAGGCCCAAAGCGCATGGACAGGCAATGATCAGCACCGCCACGGCGGCCACCAGCGCGTAGGCCAAGTTGGGCTCGAGCGGCGACCATCGGGCCCAGGCGACGAATGTCACGACCGCCGCGAGGACAACAGCCGGCACGAACCAGCCTGCCACCGTGTCGGCCAATCCCTGGATCGGTGCACGACTCCGTTGGGCACTTGCAACCATCTGCACAATTTGGGAAAGCAGCGTGTCTTGGCCGACCTTTCGGGCAATCATCTCGAACGAACCCGTCTGATTCACCGTCCCGCCAATCACGGAGTCCCCTGGTTCCTTCGCCACTGGGACCGATTCGCCCGTGATCATCGACTCGTCAACCGAGCTGCGCCCGGCAGTGAGCTCACCATCGACGGGCACTTTTTCTCCCGGAATAACCTTTAGTAGGTTCCCCACTCTGACATCCTCAAGCGGGCATAGCCTGTCCCTGCCTTCGCTCTATCACTCTGGCGAGGGGTGGGGTGAGCGCGAGAAGCTCCCGGATCGCGCTGCCGGTACGACGGCGGGCGCGGAGCTCGAGAACCTGGCCGAGTAGCACGAGGGCGATGATCATCGCGGCGGCTTCGAAGTAAACGGCCACCTGCCCGTGGTGACGAAACGCATCCGGAATCGGCATCCGGCCAAACGACCGCCACAGCGCTGTAGAGGTACGCCGCGGTCACGCCCAGACAGATCAGCGTGAACATGTTCAGATTCCACGTAACGATCGATCGCCAACCGCGGATGAAGAACGGCCATCCTGCCCAGAAGACGACCGGCGTCGTCAGCAGCAGTTGGATCCACCGCGATACGGTCGCGACCCCGACCCAGCGGTCGATCGGAATCCCGATCATCGGCAACATCGCCAGCAGAAAGACCGGCACCCCCAGAGCTACGGCCAGCCAGAAGCGGCGGGTCATCTCCGGCAATTCGTCTTGGTCGTCGTCTGACGAAACCACCGGGCTGGACGGCTCGAGCGCCATGCCACATTTCGGACATGAAGCCGGCCGGTCGCTCTCCACTCCCGGACACATCGGGCAGATGTATTTGCCCGATCCCGCAGCGGCTGTTGCTGCGTGATCGGGATGCGAACCCACGGAATCGAGTTCCCGTGACACAAGCGGTTTGTGACAGCAGGATGATGGCTCGACCGGCCCCGGGCCGCCTTGTGCCAGAAACTTCTGCCGACAATGTTGACAGCAGAAATAGTACGTTTGTCCCTCGTGTTCGGCTGTCAAGTCGGTGGTGGAATCCACCTGCATTCCACAGATCGGGTCGATGGGCATCGTTCAGGTCCTATGCGGATGCACGCCATGAATCCTGTCGGACGTGCATCGCGTCGATGTACGGAAGACGAAAATGCGGATGGGCCAGTTCGTATTGTACCTGCCTGTCGATTGCATCGCGTGCGGAGCGTGGGGGATAGCTGCCTGGTCGGGCATGGGTCATCATGGCAATCGGAAATTGACTGCGAACCGGTCGGACGGAGAGGCATTCGATGGAGTTGGATTTTCACGCCAATCCGGCGATTCTTGGCGACCTCGTCGATGAAATGGCGGTAGGGATTTTTACGGTGAACGCTGAGGGGCACTTCGTAGCCTGGAGTGGCGGTGCCGAGCGAATCACGGGGTACTCGCGTGCGGAAGTCCTCGGAAAACCGTGTGAACTGTTGGAGGGGAACAACTGCAAGGGATTCGCCCGCCTGACCGAAATGCTGCAATCGCCGCCTCCGGGCCCAAGTGGGATCTGCAATCAAGAATGCAAACTGATGGCGAAGGATGGACATGAGTTGTACATCCACGGAAACTTCCGTCTGATTCAAGCCGAAGACGGCCGCGTTCTCGGCGCCGTGGGCACCTTCAGCGACCTGACTTCCTTTATGCTCGCCAACGAGCGCATTCGCGTGCTCGAAAAGCAAGCCTCCGCCATGCAATCGTTCGAGAAGATGGTCGGACAAGGACCGGCCATGCGCGAAGTATTTCGGCGAATTCAACTCGCGGCCGACAGCGACGTCACGGTCCTCATCACGGGAGAATCGGGAACCGGCAAAGAACTGGCCGCCGCCGCCATCCACGCGCGGAGTCGGCGCAAAGAAAAGCCGTTACTAGCCGTCAACTGTTCGGCGATTCCCGACGCACTTCTGGAAAGCGAACTGTTCGGGCACGTGCGAGGTGCATTCACCGGCGCAGTCAGCGATAAGTTGGGTTTGTTCGAAGCCGCAGACGGCGGCACACTCTTTCTGGATGAGATCGGCGATGTTAGCTCGGCGATTCAGGTCAAGCTGCTGCGTACGTTGCAGGAGCATGAGATCCGTCGAGTCGGTGACAGTCGGAACCGCAAAGTCGATGTGCGAGTCGTGACGGCAACCAACAAGGATTTACGCCAGCTCGTTGCCGAGAACGAGGTGCGCGAAGATTTCTTCTACCGCATCCACGTCTTTGAAATTCGAATGCCGCCGTTGCGCGAACGCACTGAAGACATCCCGCTGCTGGTCGACCACTTCATCCGCCAACTCTGCCATCCACAGGGCCGAGCGACGGAGGGCATCACTCGCGACGCGCTCCAGTTGCTGATGGATTACTCCTGGCCAGGCAACATTCGACAACTTCGCAATGCGATCGAACACGCTTGCGTCACCGTCAGCGGACCCCAAATCACCTACCTCGATCTCCCTCTCGAACTGCGAGGGCCCCACGCGCTGAACCTTCCGAAAATCGAACAGAAGCTGTCCGACAAGGACCGTGCCGAACGACAACGAATCGTCGAGGCTCTGCGGACAACCCAGTGCAATCGCACCGAAGCTGCCAAACTACTTGGTTACAGCCGCGTCACACTCTGGAAGAAGATCACGCGCTACGCGATCCAGCTGCCCTGCCATTAGTCAACCGTGTTAACCAATGCCGTTAACTCGCGGGTTAACAAGTTAACGAGTTCGGTTAACGTCCTCAGCCCGAGAGACAAATCCGCAGCCAACCCAAAGCGCCAGCGAAGGGGTCTGGGGAAAGCCGCCATTCATCGAAGAATCGGTCGGAAAAAAGGCGTACGCCCCATCGACGGGCGACCGTTGATGTGGTGGAGAGAGTAGTGTGGTTTGGCGGCCGACTGTCCGCGCGCGGCGCGGCACCGACCCCTTCGCTGGCGCTTTCGGGTTGGCTGTGCTGGGGGTGTCTGTGTGGGTGGGTGTGTGACGAGATTGGCACAGTCTTTGCTTCGCAGTACTGATCGCCGATGGCGTTAACCATGGCAGTTGAAGAGACGAACACGAAGAAGGAGCACGACTTTGGATTTTCCGACGATTGAACCTCAAGATCTGGATCGCATTCGACGACAAGACGGGGCGGTGGAATTGATCGATGTGCGGACACCGACGGAGTTTCGGGCAGTCCACGTCGACTTCGCGCGAAACGTGCCATTGGATGGATTGGATCCGCACGCCATCATGTCGCAACGACAGGGCGACGCGAACCGTCCGCTGTACGTCATCTGTCGCAGTGGCAGTCGAGGAGGAATGGCTTGCCAGAAGTTTGAGGCTTGCGGTTACACCAACGTAATCAACGTGGCGGGCGGCACTTTGGCCTGGGACAAAGCCGGATTGCCGGTGCTGCGCGGCCCCAAAGCCATTACGCTCGAACAACAGGTCCGAATCGCTGCCGGTTTTTTGGCGGCCGCCGGCGCGGTGCTCGCCTGGCTCTGGGAACCCGCCTTTCTGGCCATTCCGTTGGTCGTGGGTTTGGGCTTGATGCACGCCGGCATCACGAATTCGTGCCTGATGGGCATGATGTTGGCCAAGATGCCTTGGAATCAGGTGCAGTGCGACTCGAACACGGAGCCACAACCGATCCGTCAAGGTTCATGCTGTTCCTGACCACGCTCACAAACCACAGCCGTGATCCCTCTCCCACAGGCTCGCTTCGCCGCTTGGCTTGTGGCCGAGGGGTCTGTCGCGCGCGGACCACGGAAAATGCCCGGCGGGTTTTTCATCAGACGTAGAAGGCGAGGCTGTGCATTCCGGATGATGGGAGCTGTGTTTTCGGTAAGATAGCCGTAGCAGCTTTATCATCCTTGTGTTTGTACTGATTCTGAGCGGGTAGGGAATCGAACACGCTCGCAGCAAACGGGAATGCGCCACGATGCTCCTGATGATTCTGGGAGCTTTGATTGTTGGTCTGACGATGGGACTGACCGGTACGGGCGGCTCGATCATCACCGTTCCGGTGCTGACGTATGTGTTGGGGCACAACGGCAAGGTTGCCATTCCTGAGTCGTTGGCGATCGTGGGCGGAGTGGCGCTGTTCGCGCTCTTGCCGTACGCCCGCGCCCGGCAGGTGAATTGGCGCAGCGTTGCTTTCTTTGGCGCCGCGGGAATGGTGGCAACGTATGCCGGAGCCTGGATGTCGCGTTACGTATCCGCGGCGGCACAGCTTTCCTTATTCGCGATCGTGATGCTCGGGGCATCCGCCTTGATGCTTCGCGGACCGCACAGACCCGATACACCGCAATCGGGCGAGGCTCCCGCACTCTCGATCCAGGCTCGCTGGAAAATTGCCTTGCAAGGCGCCGTGGTCGGATTCTTGACCGGCTTAGTCGGCGTCGGCGGCGGAATACTGATCGTGCCGGCCTTGGCCGTGATGGGGAAACTGCCGCTGCGAACGGCGGTTGGAACAAGCCTGGCCTTGATCGCGTTGAATTCGTTTACCGGGTTCTTCAAGTACGTGCAATGGTTGCAGCAGATGGGCACGTCCGTCAATTGGTGGACGATCAGCACCTTTGTCTTCTTCGGGGCTGTCGGCAGTCTGGGTGGCAGCTTTCTTGGGTCCAAGATCGATCAACAGAAGTTGCGACAGGCGTTTGCCGTGTTCTTGTTTGGCGTGGCATTGCTGATCCTCGGGCGAGAAGTACCCCGCGTGCGTGAGGAGTTTCAGCCGCCGGTTGTTCCTCACGGTTGCGTTACCGGCGATCGCCGGGAAACCCTCCTTTCCTGTAACCGTCAGGCAGCGCGCACATTAGCCGTCAGGCAGCGCAGCTTTTCGCCCTTGTGGAAAGCGAAGCTCCCAACGAACCGCACTGCCTCTCCGAGTCGGAAAGTCCGATTCTCCCAGAGGGAGAGTAATGCATGTTCGTAAACTCGTGTAGAACCAACACGCACTACGGCGCCTGGATTTCCCTGTGGCGTCTCGTCGCCTCCTCTGCTCGGAAGCAATATCGCCACGCACGCAGCATGTCCGTGCGACACGCACTCGCCGTGCGTTCGTGCGGTGAAGTACCAGGCAGGTGTCACACCAGAATGTCGCGCAGCACACGCCGGGGTTCGACACCGGTCAGGCGGAAGTCGAGGCCTTGGCGGCGATAGACCAGTCGCTCGTGATCAAAACCAAGACACTGTAGAACCGTCGCTTGCACATCTTGGATGTGTGCGGCGTTCTCGACCGGATGAAACCCGAACTCGTCGGTTTCGCCGTAAGTCACGCCCGGTCGGATGCCAGCACCGGCCATCCACATCGAGAACGCTTGAGGGTGATGATCGCGCCCTAGTTTGCGCCCGAGTGCCGCGTTCGATTCAACCATTGGTGTGCGGCCAAACTCGCCGCCCCAGATCACCAACGTGTCACTCAACAGTCCTCGTCGTTGCAGATCCTGCACAAGCGCCGCACTCGCTCGGTCGGTGGTCTGGCAATTCCCACGCACGTTTCCTTCGACGTCGCTGTGAGCATCCCAGCCTTCGTGATAAATCGTAACAAACCGCACGCCCCGTTCGAGCATTCGTCGAGCGAGCAGGCAAGCCCGGGCGAACGACGGCTGTTCCGGCTGGCATCCGTAGAGATCGAGTGTTTCTTGTGTTTCGCTCGCGAGGTCTGTCAATTCGGGGGCAGATGTCTGCAATCGCATCGCCATTTCGTAGGCCGCGATCCGCGTTGCGATTTCGGGGTCGCCGGTCTGTTCGAGTTGCCGTCGATTGAATTGGCGAATCTGCGACAACGTGTCTTCCTGCAGTCGTGCATCCACGCCAGGGGGGCTGGACACGTTCAAAAGCGGGTCGCCCTGCGAACGGAATCGAACGCCGGTGTAGACGGTGGGCAGGAATCCGCTGGACCAGAGCGTGGAACCGCCGCTCAACCCACTGCCGGTACTCATTACGATGTACGCCGGCAGTTCGTCCGTTTCGGCCCCCAAACCATAAAGGACCCAGGAACCGATCGAGGGGCGGCCCGGTTGCGCAAACCCGGTGCTCAGAAGGATCTGCGCCGGGGCGTGATTGAATTGATCCGTATGGACCGCTTTCAAGATCGCAATTTGATCTACGATCTTTGCCAGATGCGGCGCGGCGGAGGACAGTTCCGCACCGCAGTCACCGTGTTTCGCGAACGGAAAGCGGGGGCCGAGTACGGCCGCGTCGGGTTGAATGAAAGCGTATCGCTGATCGCCAATCACGGACGGTGGTAACGGTTGACCTTCCAGTTTCGCCAGCAATGGCTTGTGATCAAACAGCTCCAGTTGGCTCGGCGCACCACCCATGAACAGGTGGATGACCCGTTTTGCTTTTCCGGGGAAATGCGGTGGACGAACGGCCAGCGGCGCCTTCGGCCTGGCCCACGGCAACGTCACTCGCCATCGACGAACGTGACAGCAACGTGGCCAGGGCAATCCGCCCCAATCCCACTCCACAATCCTGCAGGAAATGACGCCGCGTTGACGGCCAAGCGAAGGGAATCGATCAAGGACATGGTCGCATCAGTTCCTCGTAATGGCTTCGTCCAGGTTCCATAACACTCGCGCCAGGCTGGTCCATGTCGCACACTCGACCGGATTCGTCGCCTCTTCTCCGGCCAGTTGCCGAGGATCAAGTTGACCTTCCGTAAAGCGCTGCCGCTGCGTTGTCACAAATGCGGCCAGGCTGCGCTGTTCGTCCGCTTCCGGATCGCGCAGTCAACACGCTGCGAAACGCCGTTCGAATTCGTAACTCGTCGTCCGCATCGATTGCCGCCAGCTTCCGGCCGAAGGATCTGGCCATTTCCGTGAACATCACATCATTCAGCAAGGTCAGAGCTTGCAGTGGCGTGTTGGAAACGTCGCGGCGAGCGACGCATGACTCTCCGCTGGGCGCATCAAACACCTGATACGCGGCGAAGGGTGCCGTGCGTTTGACAAACGTGAATAGGCTGCGTCGGTAACGGTCTTCCCCTCACTTGCCACCCATTTCGGGCTGCCGTAAGCGACTTCCGTTACGCCTTCCGGCTGCGGAGGACGGACGCCGGGGCCGTACATCTTCTCGGACAACAGACCGGCGGAACGAAGGATCGCATCACGCACCATCTCGGCATCAAGTCGCCGGCGAGTGGCTCGGGCCAACAGCCTGTTCTCGGGGTCGCGCTGCAAGTCATCTGGCCGAATCCGCGATGATTGTCGATACGTCGCACTCAAAACGATCTGCCGGTGCAACCATTTTATCGACCAGCCCTGCTCGACAAATTCGATCGCCAGCCAATCCAGCAATTCGGGATGCGTCGGTGGCTCGCCCTGCAGGCCAAAGTCATCGGTCGTGCGAACGATCCCCGCGCCAAACAGCGCGGCCCAGTGCCGATTCACGACAACTCGCGGAGTGAGCGGATTGTCGGGGGAAACGATCCAGCGAGCCAGCCCGAATCGGTTTCGCGGCTGATCGTCTGGAAAAGCATGCAACGCCGCCGGTGTCTTTGGTTTGACCTGTTCCAGCGGCTGCAAGAACTCGCCGCGACGATGCACAAAGGTTGGCCGCGGTTCATCGGCTGGACGTTCGCGCAGCACGAGCGTCGTGGGCAGCGAAGGGCGTTTCATCAATCGGCGGATCTCGGCCGCCGGGGCCGCCAACTCGGGAGCCGACAACAGGAACTGTTGCCACAAACGTTGGCGATCATCCGCCGACCATTCCTCTTTCGGACGAACAAGCAAGGCTTCGACGTCCTCCGGCAGATCCATGGCTTGCGGTGCCGGATGCGTCGTAACAGACAGTCGAAAACGACCCAGAGAACAGGCAAAATGACGGCCGAAGTCCATCTGCAGAGTCAGTTCCGTTGGGTCGACCAACGGTTCCTCCAGTACAAACACGGCCACGTGTCGCTCGCCCTGCCGACCATGAATCGACCATCCGGTCTGCAGGTCACGATCCAGCGTTAGTTCCACCGAACCAGGGCCACCGAATTGGTTTGCCGCAAAACTCTGCGACCCATTCGCAAACCGCAACGGCTGACCGTCTGCTGTCATTTGAAACTCACTCAGAAAAAAATCCCCCGCGGTTCCCTCATAATACGTCAGGCCGGGACCGTGTCCGGGCAGCCGTTCGTCCGGTAAGGCTTCCAGTCGGACCGCAGTGATTCCTCGGATCTCCGGTCGAAAACGCAGCTTGTACGTGTCGTGTTTCGTAATGTCTCCGGAGACAAAAATCGTCTGCTGCTCTTCCCGTGTCAGAATCGGCAGGTTCGCCGTCAGCTCGACCGGATCAAGCCATGTCCAATGTGCGGCCCGAGTTCGTTGGTGTTGGATCCATTCTTCCAAGGCTTTCCGCGCGAGTGATTCTGCGGATGTGTTCGTCTGCCCTTCGCCGTCTTGTTGCTGCTTCGAAGGATCGGGCCGAGGCCATTGCTGCGGCAGTTGTTCGAGCAGTTCAGCCGCCTTTGCCAAATTCCGCTCGAACGCCGCTTCGGAATCCGGATCGACCAGATCCATCTGTGGTTCGTCCGCGTTGTTCAAAAACGCCATCAACTCATAGTATTCACGGTGCGAGACCGGGTCGTACTTGTGCGAGTGACACTGACAGCAGTGCAACGTCATCCCTAGCCAGGTGGCCCCCGTCGCGGCCATGCGATCCACCATCGCGTAGAAGCGATACTCCAGCGGGTCGATGCCGCCCTCTTCGTTCAGCATCGAGTTGCGATGGAAGCCGGTCGCAATCCGGTCGCTGGGCTGCGCGTTGGGCAGCATGTCTCCGGCAATCTGCCGAATCGTGAATTGGTCGAACGGCAGATCGTCATTCAACGCCCGAATGACCCAATCGCGAAACGCCCAGATTTGCCGAGCTCGATCCTTTTCGTAGCCGTTCGTGTCGGCGTAACGAGCCAGATCCAGCCAACGCCGCGCCCATCGTTGCCCGTAGTGTGGCGAAGCCAGCAAGCGATTCACCAGTTGCTCGTAGGCAACGTCAAACGAGTTCTCCTGGATCGCGGACCGGAATGCCTCGATTTCGTCGGGCGTGGGGGGAAGACCGATCAAATCAAAATGCACGCGTCGCAATAACGTTAACGGTTGCGCTTGGCCGGACGGCAGCAGATTCTCGCTTTCCAACTGCGCAAGGATGAAGCGATCGATCGCGTTGCGAGGCCAATCTGGCCGGTGCACGCTTGGAAGAGCGGGCCGTTGCGGCGGTATGAAAGCCCAGTGCTGCGTGTATTCTGCCCCCTGCTCGATCCACCGAGCGAGCTGCTGGATCTCTTCGTCCTGTGAGTGATTTGCCGCTGTCGGTCGGTGGCATCTTTAAGTCGGCGTCGTCGGATACGATCCGCCGATAGAATTCGCTCTGATCCGGTTGGCCGGGAACCACCACGGCGTATCCGCCGCGATCGAGCAACACGCTGTCTGGTTGGTCCAGCCTCAAGTCTGCCTCGCGTTGTTCCTCATCCGGCCCGTGACACGGCAGGCAGTTCACCGTCAGGATGGGCAATACGTCACGCTGATATTGCACTACCTCCGCCGCGGGTTCTGAGGCAAATACGGACGGGTACGGCATCGCGAATAGAAGAAGGCCGATGCGAAGTCCCCACATCGAAATTCGAGGCATGAGTAGATCGCCCACGCAACGCAGGCAGTGCCATGGGAGAGTGGTGTCGCGCCGCCGAAAGTCTTCGCGTGTTTCGGTGTGGAAAGCGGCTGGTGGGCTTGCGCTTTGTTGAGCACACTCTACGAGTCCTGGTGGGCTTGCGCTTTGCTGAGCCCACCCTACAAGTCCTTTCCGTAGCCATGTCGCGAGTCTTTCCCAAGGCCATGTCGCACGGAAGGCGAGCCTTGTCCTTCGTATGGCACCGTGCAATCCGGCGTGTCGGCTTGACATGATCGGCCTCGGTAAGATCGCACTACCTGTTCTTGACGTTTCACATTCTACCGATCGGACACACGCCCGGGTAATGAATTCTGGAGGAGGGCGGAAAGGGAAACCGGACGCGCATATCCTGTTCGCTACCGGATCAACGGTCCCGCAGGATGAGCTCAGTTCCAGTCCCGCAGATCGTCACTCGGCAATGCGCGGTGAGGTCAGTTCGCACTTCTGGTAGGGTGGGCTCAGCGAAGCGCAGCGAGCGCAAGCCCACCAGATCCTTCCGTCACGGAATCAACAGCGGCGCAGTACTGCTGGACATCCATCAGCGTGAATGCCAGGAAGAGCGAGACAAACAGCAGTGCGCAGATAAAGACGATCGCATGGAAAGCGCTGTCATACAGCAAGTGCATGAAGAATAGCAGAACAAGAATTGCCTTCACCGTGGCGATCGCCAGCGAGATCCAAACTTCCCAGTTTCCAAGGTTCCAGCTCGCTGCAACCACGGTCAGGACCGTCAGTGCGACAAGGCTCACAAAGACTCCGATCAGAATCTTCGGGTCCATCACGTGCGCTAGAGACTTGCGATGTGGTGACAAGTGTCGCAGATGTCGTCTGGTTCGTTGTGCTTTCGGTTTCGCTCATCGCGCTCGGCTATCCGATCAAATAGAGCAGTGGGAATAGGTAAATCCAGATCAGGTCGACCAGGTGCCAATACAAGCCGACGAAATCGACCGGCCCAAAGTACTGAGGTCCAAAATCTCCGCGCAACGCAGCGCCACAGCAGCCATGCGATGACGCCCATGCCTCCCAGGATATGGATCGCGTGCACGCCGGTCATTCCGAAGTAGATGCTAAAAAAGACTCCCAATCGTTTCGCTGCCAGTGTGTCTGCTGCGCTTACTTCGGCCGAGTCAGTCTGCGGCCGGATCGGCGGTGGCGGATTCATGCGGTCGCGGACAGCTGGACGGCCGCTGCTCCGTCGGCCGTCGCGACGTGGGAACCAGCTTCCGGGTGTTTCGCTGCGGCCGCCGTGATTCCTTCGGCCATCATCAAGCCGACCAGGTAGGCAGATACCGGTCAGCAGCAGCCCGATCCAGAAGGTCGCGGAATTGGGCCGCATCTATTCCGACGACGCGACAACGCGAGGAAGACGGCGGAGATTCCGAGCAAATCGCTCCCGGTGCCACACCGGCGAATCGATACCAGAAGGCGGAATGAGCGTGCTCCGAGTGGTCGGCCAATGCGCTGAATGCTCCCGCCCACAAGAGTCCTTCGTGGGCCTTGTGCCCGTATTCGACGGCTTTGACACCGAGGAAGAATCCGGCACAGACGAGCGTAATGATCAGGCATCGGGCCAGGATCTTTTCTGACCCAACTGCGGAGGCTCGCACTGCCCAGGCCATGGTCAGGCTGCTGAACAGCAGCACGACCGTGTTGATTGCGCCCAACGTCGTGTTCAGGTACTCACTGCGCATTCAGGAACACTTCCGGGTGCTGGTTGCGATAGATCGCGTAGGCGACGAACAGACCGCCGAAGAACAGCACTTCGGTGACCAGGAACAGCCACATTCCCAGCTTGCCGGCGGCAAATTGCTGCTCGGCCGATTGGAAATGGTGCGCAACGTGCTCGTCATGCTCACCGTGCGCGGTCGGATCGTGGGCGGTCGTCGTACTGCTGGTCATCGGCCTGCTCTTATGTCAACGCGGGTTCTTCTTCGGGAGTGTCCGTGGTGGGCGTATCGGATTTCCGCGGCTTGAAGACGTAATTGTCTTCGTCGCGAGTCGTACTCCATCTCGCTGAAATCGTACGGATCTCCGGCCTGCGGAACCTCGGCGAAATTGTCATGAGGTGGTGGCGAACTGCAATGCCATTCCAGCGTGGCTCCGCCCCACGGATTGCTGGGTGCCCGACGTCCCGCGGAACAAAGAGTGGACCAGGACGATCGCGCAGATCACCAGTCCCACACCCAGCACCAAGGATCCAATCGTCGAAAGCTGGTGCAGGCCCTGGAATTCGGGCTCATACCGAGCGTACCGCCGCGGCATGCCGCGCGTGCCCAGCAGGAACTGCGGGAAGAACGTCAAGTTGAATCCGATGAAGATGATCCCGCAGGCGAACCGGGCCCAGAACTCGTTGAACATCCGGCCAAACATCTTGGGCCACCAGTAGTGCAGCCCTCCCAGAAACGCAACCAGCGTGCCGCCCATCATCACGTAATGAAAGTGGGCCACGACGAAATACGTGTCGTGCAAGTGCACGTCGGTGGCCAGAGTTCCCAGAAACAGACCGGTCAGTCCGCCGATGCCAAACAGGAAAATGAAAGACAGAGCATAAACACATCGGTGTGGCGAGTCGGATCGATCCCTTGTACATCGTGGCCAGCCAATTGAAGACCTTGATGGCCGAGGGAATCGACACGCTGAACGTCAACGCGCTGAAGACGACCGCCGCGATTCGCGATTGGCCACTGACAAACATGTGGTGGCCCCACACCAGGAACCCGAGAATCGCGATCGCGATGCTGCTGAACGCAATGAACCGGTAGCCAAAGATCGGCTTGCGGCTGAAGACCGAAATCAACTCACTGATGATCCCCATCGCCGGCAGGATCATGATGTAGACCGCCGGGTGCGAATAGAACCAGAAGAAGTGCTGGAACAGAATCGGGTCGCCGCCGAGTGCCGGATCGAACACACCGATGCCCAGGACCTTCTCCGCGGTCAGCAGCAGCACCGTGATTCCCAGCACCGGAGTTGCCAGCAGCTGAATGATCGACGTGGCGTACAGAGTCCACAGAAACAGCGGCATCCGGAACCAGGTCATTCCCGGCGGCCGCATGGTGTTGATCGTCACAATGAAGTTCAGTCCGGTGAAAATCGAACTGAATCCGAGAATGAACACGCCCAGCATCGCCGCCGCGACCGGCCCACTGGTGGTCGTGCTGTAGGGGGTGTAAAACGTCCAGCCGGTGTCGAGACCGCCCAGCACGAGCGCCAGCAAGAAAGAACACGACGCCGCCGACCCAGAGATAGAAACTCGCGAGGTTCAATCGCGGGAAGGCAACGTCCTTCTGGCCCAACATGATCGGCAGCAGAAAGTTGCCCAATGCCGCCGGAATGCTCGGGATGATGAACAAGAAGGTCATCACCGCCCCGTGCAGCGTGAACAGCTCGTTGTACTTGTCCTCACTCAGGAACATCTTGCCGGGCGTGAATAGCTCGCTGCGAATCAGCAACGCCATCACACCGCCCAGCAGGAAGGAGATCAGAATCCCGGCCAGGTACATCACGCCGATCCGTTTGTGATCGAGCGTAACCATCCAGGACCAGATCCCGCGGGTGAAGGTCAGGTAATTGTCCTGCGAGGGACCGGCGTGTCCGGATTGCGTTCGGATCTGCAGCGGACAAAGGATGATCTCCGGTGGTCATTGTGCAGCTCCTGATTCAGCAAGACTCTTGATGTATGTGATGATTGCCGCGATCTCTTCGTCCTTCAACTGGCCCTGGTAGGTCGGCATCACCGGTTTGTAGCCGGCTCGGACTTTCGCTTGCGGCTCGAGGATCGATTCGCGCAAGTAGTTCTCGTCCACGTCAATCGTCTGGCCATCGACCAGCTTGCTGGCGACTTCCAAACAGATCCTTGAAGGTGGGCCCGGTTTTCGCGCTGCCGTCGATCGAATGACACTGAACACATCCGCGCCGCTGGTAGAGCAGTTCGCCGGCCTCTACGGGTGTCATGCGTTCCAGGAAATTCGCCGCGTCTGTCCAGCCACGTTTCGAATTCGCCCGACGGATGAACCACGACCTTGGCCAGCATCGTCGAATGTTGCGTGCCGCAATACTCGGCGCAAAACAGCGTGTATTCCCCGACCTTCTGTGCCTCGAACCATGTGGTCGAGTACCGGCCGGGCACGAGATCCTTCTTGATGCGGAACGCCGGGACGTACAGGCTGTGAATCACATCGTCCGAAGACATCACCAAGCGCACCGGCCGGTCGACCGGCACGTGCAGATTATTGTCGATATGGCCGTTGGGATAGACGAACGACCAGCTCCACTTTTTTGCCACAACCTGAACTTCGTAGCTGTCGTCCGGCGGCTGCCGCATATCCATGTAGCTCCAGAAACCCCACACGAAAATCCCGCCGACCAGACAGCCGGGGATCACCGACCAGAGCATCTCCAGCCAATTGTTGTGGGAAGGCGAAGGCTGCGGGCCGACCCCTGGCCGTGCGCGGTACTTCCACACAAAAAAGACCATCAGCGTCACGATCAGCACAAAGAAGATCACGCTGATCGACAAGATGAAATAGAACAGATTGTCGACGCTCTTCGCCGTTGTCGAAGTCGGTTCGGGAAAGAACAGTCCCTTGGACACCGCCGGCAAGACCGACCACATGCTGCTCGCAGATTCGATTTGGCTGATCATCGTTGGGGAGCCTCTTGGGCAGGATTCCTTTTCTGGCGCCGGATCCATGCGGGTACCAAGCCGATCAACAGGGCTCCTAGCGTAATGCCGCCCGCGACCTGCATCAGTCGAACGGCGACCGGCCCGTAGCGTCCCGACGTGGCATCGTAGTGGAAACAAAACAGCAGAAGCTGATCGAGTGTCGTGCCGATCTTGCCCTCGCCCGTTTCCTGCAGCGAAAGCCGCAAAGTGGTCGGGTCGTACTGCACGCCGTACAGGTAACGCGAGATCCGCCCGTCGGGTGTGCAGAGGATCAAGACCGCCGTGTGCACGTACTCGTTTCGTTCGGGCAAGTACTTGTAGCGAAAGCCAACGCAATCGGCCAATCGTTCAATGGCTTTCTGTTTGCCGGTCAGGAACTGCCAGCCGGCAGCCCCGTTCGCTCGCCCGTAGGCCTTCACGTAACGCTGCCGCGTCAGCCGGGCCCGTTCCGGCGTCTCCGACGGGTTGATGCTGACACTCACGACCTGGAAATCTTCACCGGCTTGCAGCTTGATTTCGCGCAACGAATCGACCAGTCCGTTCAATTGGACTTGGCAGAGCATCGGGCAGTCGGAGTAATTCAGCGTCAGAATGACGGGTCGCTCGCCGGTGAAGAAGCTCGCCAATCTGACCGGGCCGATCTCGATCATCTCGAAACTCCAGCTCCAGCGGTAGCAGTCACTTCCAAGTGTTCGTCGATGCCCAACTTCGCTGATCGGGTCCGGCTTTTCCTCAACACGCTGCGCCGCGGAAGGCGCTGCGGCGAAACAGACCAACAGACCCAGCAGCACCGGCCATCATGGCTCGGCGAAGCGAAGGTCAGCTCCGGCGCTTTCTCTTTTCCTGGACATGCTGTTGCGACTCGCTGTCGGTTATTTGGAGTTCTCGTCAGCCGCCGCGTCCTCGGCCGACTGGTTTCGAACGTCTTTCACGACCAGATCCATCGCCCGGCTGATCGGAATCCCGACCTGTCCCTTCTCTCGGTTGAGCCATCCGTATCGCGTCAATTTCGCTTTCTGTTCTGCGATCTTGCTGTCACTATCGGGTGCGGATACCGCAATCACCTTGCGATCGACTTCCTGGGACAAGCCGCCGTAATACAACGCCTGCACAGCGAAGATCAGAGCGATCGTCAGGTTCAAGCTGACCAGGCCGATCGTCAGAATCATCGGGATGTCCAGGCCGGAAACGTCGGAGGAGTGTTCCGTATCCATATCCATCGTGTTTCTCAAACGTTATGGAATGCGATCGAGGAGGCAAGTTCTGGATCGCCGACCGGGATGAAGTGTGTCCCGACTGCCGTTCGCAAAACTCCGGCAGCAAAAACCAATCCGACGCCCAGGAAGCAGAGTAAGTCGGTCAGACCGATCGGCAGTCGATCGGCAGAAAACTGTGGCATCACCACCCAGTACAAATCGACCCAGTGCATCACCAGGACAAAACAGGACCAACCCAGCAGGACCGGTGGGATTTCGGCGCGAGTGCCGCGACATCAGCCCGAAAAACGGCAGGAAGAAATGACCCACGATCAGCAACAGGCTGATCCACAGCCAAGGCCGCTGCTGTCGATTCGCGAACCAGAACGTTTCCTCGGGAATGTTCGCGTACCAGATCAACATGTACTGCGAGAAGGCGATGTAAGCCCAAAACAGGATGAAGCCAAACAATAGCTTTCCTACGTCATGCTCGTGTTCGACCGTGATCTCGTTCCCGATGCGGCCGGTTCGGCGGGCGATGGCCAACAAGGGCGGAACCGCCGCGAAGAAGCCCACCACCGCACCGGAGAAGAAGTAGACGCCGAAGATCGTGCTGAACCAGTGCGGCTCCAACGACATCAGCCAGTCGAAGGCAGCGAAATTCACGGTGATCGCCCAGACGATCATCGCCGGACCACTCCAACGCCGAACCCGTCCACCATCCGCGTCTTGCCGACCGGTGTCCTGTGCCCGCGAATACCGCCAGAAGAATCCGGCCATCAGCGTCCAGATCGTGAAATAGATCACCGATCGGACGACAAAAAACGTGGCATTCAGATAGGGTGCCTTCTTCTGAATCAACTCGTCCGTCTGTCGCAGCTCGGCACTGTTCCAAGAATACAGGTGATCGCTGCCCGCAAGCATCGCGATCGCGATCGGGATCATCAGCAGGCCGAGAACCGGGATCGCCATCGCCAGCATCTCGGAGATTCGGCGCAACACGATGCTCCACTTCGCACCCGTGAGGTAATGCAGGATGACAAAGAACAACGCACCCAGGCTGATGCTCACAAAAAAGCAGACATTTGTCAGGTAGGCATGCCACCAGCGGCTGAAGCCGTCCGCAAATAGTAGGCACCAGCCGAGTGCGATGACCAGCAGCACCACGCCGCCGATTGCCAGAGCACCGGACGTTACGTGGGGCGGCAGGGCCTTGCCGGCATCACGGGTTGTTGAAGGCGAATCATTCATCAGGAACGGTTCTCGCTCAATTGATCTCTCGCAGCGTGTTTCGCAGATCTGCCGGGACATCCTGGAGCGTTGCATTTTGACTGCGCTGCAACGCGCGAACGTAGAGCACGATGGCCCAGCGATCTTCCGGCAGAATCTGCGATCCATAGGCCGGCATCTTGCGAATGCCGTGTTTGATGGTGTGGTAAATCTGGCCGACCGGTTGCTCGACAACGTGCTCGGCGTGCAGCGATGTGGGCGGGATCCACGTGCCCTGCTGTAACTCGAGGGCCCGGAGAGAACTCAGCCCGTTCCCGGCGCCCATCTGTCCGTGACAGGCGGCACAGTAGATGTTGAAGCGGTCCTGTCCACGCCGCATCAGCTCTTCGGTCACCTCCAGCGGAAACTCTCGCACCCAGTTTGGTTCCGGCTCTTCCGGAGCGGCCTCGGCCGGGACGCGGCCATCGGTCGGAGCGCATCGAGCTGTCGTCGGGGACTCCGTCGGCTCAATTGTCGCCTCGTCCGACGCAGCCGTCAGTATCTTCCGTTGTCTCCGTTGCACTGTCGGACGAGTTCCGAATTCTCCTCCGGCACGGCGTCCGCATCGTCTGACGCGTCGGCTTCCGACTCCGGCGATTCACTTGCATCGTCACCGGTACGGCGTTCAGCATCCGTTGGCGTTTCGTCCAGCTCCGGCGATGTTTCGCGCGACCTCTTCCGCGGATGCCAGCTGGATTCTCGTTCGTCTCGGCGGGGGTCGACACCGGCAAGGTTGCTTCCGCCCCGTTCGTCTCCGGCTCGATGCCCTCCTGGAATGCGGTGTCGTGGAGCCACTGACCGCGAGCGACCGTGCCTTCGACCGGCAAACGGGAGGAACGTCCGTCCGCAAACAAGCGGGAAGCAGTCTGGGCTTTGAACCGAGGCTGCTGATCCATGTCGAAGAAATTGTGGATTCGCGGCTTCGACGAGGGAGCATACCGGCAACGCGCGACCCAGGCGGGAGGAATCAGAGCCAAAGTCAGCAGGACGGCGATCGCCATCGACCAGATGCGTGGAGGACGTAAGTTCTTCGGCATCGGCGGTCAGTAAGTCGACGTCCGTGGCACCCGCATCGCGGAGGAACTTGCGTGTGTCTTCCAGCGTCGCTTGCTCGTCCACATCGGCAACAAGCAAGAAGAACTGGTCGTTCGTGGCACTCAGAAATCTCTTGTCACGCAACAGTCGATTGGCCAGTTGTGGCAACCTATTGGCTCCCAACATGCCAAAGAACGCGGCCAGAGCCGCGAACAGGATGATGACCTCAAAGATCACCGGAATGTTCGCCGGCAGACTGAACAGCGGCTTGCCACTGACCAGAAACGGATAGTCGACCGCGTTGGTCCACCACTGCAGCAGCAGTGCCGCCAAGCCTCCCGATGATCCCCGCCAGCAGCACCAACCACGGCAGTCGTGTGGGCGGATTCCGCAGGGCCTTGTCCAGGCCGTGAATCGGGAAAGGCGAAAACGCCTCCAGTTGCTGATGCCCTCGCTCACGGCAATTCCGCGCGGCCAATACCAGCTGCTGGGAGCTGGGAAACTGCGCCAGCAGTCCGATGACTCCGTTGGATTGTTCAGGCGGTGTCGCTCGTTCGCTCATAGATCTCAGGTTCCCTGTCCAGGCCCGCCGTGGGGTTCGCTCTTCTGCGAGACCGATGATGGCTGCGTTTCCGAGCTCGATCCGGAGTCACCGGGGCCCGGAAGGAGAGCTTTCACTTCGGAGATGGCGACCATCGGCAAAAAGCGGAAGAACAGCAGAAACAGTGTCAGGAACAGTCCAAAGCTGCCCAGGAGCATCAGGATGTCAATCAGCGTCGGCTTGAAGTAGCCCCAACTCGACGGCAGGAAATCGCGACTCAACGAAGTGACGACGATCACAAAACGCTCAAACCACATGCCGATGTTGACGAAGATCGATACGATGACCATCAGCCAGGGCGTTGTGCGGAACTTCTTGAACCAGAACAGTTGCGGAGAAATCACATTGCAGGTGACCATCGTCCAATACGCCCAGGCGTACGGTCCAAACGCGCGATTCAAGAAAGGCAAACTGCTCGAATCCGTTGCCGCTGTACCAGGCGATGAAGAACTCAATCCCGTAGGCAAATCCGACAATCGAACCGGTCGCCAACATGATCTTGGTCATGTTTTCCAGGTGGTCGATCGTGATCAGCTGCTCCAGCCCGAAGATCTTCCGAGCGGGGACGATCAGCGTGACGACCATCGCGAAGCCGCTGAAAACGGCTCCCGCCACGAAGTAGGGCGGGAAGATGGTGGTGTGCCAACCGGGCAACTGAGACACGGCGAAGTCGAAACTGACCACCGTGTGAACGCTCAACACCAGTGGCGTGGCAAGGGCAGCCAGCAGCACGTACGCTTTCTCGTAACGGTGCCATTGTCGAGACGATCCGGTCCAGCCGAGGGCCGCCAACCCGTACCAGAACTGACGTCCCTTGGTCGTCGCCCGGTCGCGGAGCGTCGCCAGGTCGGGAATCATGCCCATGTACCAAAAGACTAGCGAAACCGTTGCGTACGTGCTCACGGCAAATACGTCCCACAGCAGCGGGCTGCGGAAATTGGGCCACATCGCCAAGTGTTGACTCGGATACGGAGCCAGCCAATACACCAACCAGATTCGGCCGACGTGAATCGCCGGAAAAACTCCAGCACAAGTCACCGCAAAGATCGTCATCGCCTCGGCGAACCGGTTTACACTCGTCCGCCAATCCTGGCGAAAGAGAAACAGAATCGCGGAAATCAGCGTGCCGGCGTGGCCAATTCCGACCCAGAACACAAAGTTCACGATCGGCCATGCCCAGAACACGGGCGAATTGTTTCCCCAGACGCCGACACCTTTCGTGATCAGGTACCCGATCAACGCGAAGAACATCAGCGTGATCGAGGAGGTGATCGCAAATGCGATGTACCAAGCACGCGACGGACTGGATTGTTCCGGAATTCGGCAAACCGCATCCGTGACCGATCGGTAATCCTGCCGACCATCCACGAGCTCGGGCGGTGCCGAGAGGACCGAATCGATGGGGAGTTCCGCAGACGTCATCTTCGATTTCTTTTCCTAGGACGGGTCGGTCGTGTGATGAGGCTCGTGGTTGTCAGTACGTGTGGCGCTGGTTTTGTTGAGTCGTTTGCAGGTCGATCCTCGGCTGTTCCGGAAGGTCGGCTCAGAACATCGTACGGATGAGCTCGGTACGGTGCGCTCAAAGCCTGTAGCCTCTGTAGGGTGTAGCTTGTAGCAGTCGGCTCAGCTTGCAGCCTGTGGCTTGCGGCTTGTAGGGTGGGCTCAGCTGAAGCGCAAGCCCACCAACCTTTCGACATGTCCCAGCTCCGTTGTTCCTTCGTAATCCTTCTGATCCTGGAGGGCATGCGTTTTCGTCACGAGCCGTGCCCACCCTACGGTTGCGTGCGTTGTGGGTTTCGCGTCCGCTCCCGAAATGAAAACGGATCTCTCGAAATGGTTCATGCGTGAGCGTCATGCTCCTGCCCGGGATGCTCATTCTCGGGAGTGTCTTCGGCCAACTTGGGATGCGGGTTGCGAATGCGAGCCAGGTAGCGGGTTCGCGGCTTCACGTTCAACTCGGACAGCATCCCGTACGTACGTGGATTGCTGTGCGACTTGGGCAACCTGGCTGCCTGGCTTGTTCAAATCGCCGAATTCGATCGCTTGTGTGGGGCAGGCCTGTTGGCAGGCCGTCTTGATTTCTCCGTCGGCGATTCCGCGACGTTCGTTGCGTGCGTCGATCTTTCCGGCTTGAATCCGCTGTACGCAGAAGGTGCATTTTTCCATCACACCACGACTGCGTACGGTCACTTCGGGATTGATCACCAGATGCGCCAGCTCACGATTGGGTGCTTCGAGATCTTTGTTGTAGTTGAAGAAATTGAATCGCCGCACCTTGTACGGGCAGTTGTTCGCGCAATATCTCGTTCCGATGCAGCGGTTGTAGACCATGTCATTCAGGCCTTCCGTGCTGTGCACCGTCGCGGCGACCGGGCAGACCTGTTCACAGGGGGCGTTCTCGCACTGTTGGCAGGCCACGGGCTGACTGGCAACCTGGGGATTGTCGATGTCGCCGGTGAAATACCGATCGACACGCAACCAGTGCATCTCGCGGCCCCGGGAGATCTGCTCCTTGCCGACAATCGGCACATTGTTTTCGGCTTGGCAGGCGATGACGCACGAATTGCATCCGATGCACTTCGTCAGGTCGATCGACATGCCCCAAGCGTGTCCTTCGCTGCTGGGCTGCGTCCACAACGCCGTTTCGACCTCGTGATGTCCCTCGTGCGCGAAGTGCGGGTGCTCGCGGTAGTGATCAAGCGACGTCTCACGCACCAACTCGCCCACTCGGTGTCCGATTTCCTCCAGTCCCAGACCGATCGATCGCGTGGTGATCTTGTGTCGTGGCTAGTTCGTAATTGCGGCCCACCGGCTCGACCATCACTCCGCGCGCGATGTAGCGATTCGACCAGGTACGCAGCGGACTGACATCCACGCCGACGGATTCAATTCCTTGCTGCGCGTCACCGCCGACGTGGCCGGCCGCGGTGCGACCGTAACCCAGCGCAACGCCGATGGTCCCGACAGCTTGCCCGGGCATGATGAAGACCGGTAGCTCAACGGATCGATCCGCCAGCTGGATTTGCACGACGTCGCCCTGTTGGACCGTGAGCCGCTCCGCCGTCTGCGGACTGATCAAGGCGGCATTGTCCCAGGTCAGTTTCGTCAGGAAGTGTGGCATCTCCTGCAGCCAGCCATTGTTGGCGAATCGACCGTCATGGACCGATTCATCCGCCTGGAAAACGACCTCCAACGCATCCGCATCCCATGCTGGTGAATCCGGATCGGCCGCGGGTTGCAGCAGGTCGCTGCTGACCGTCACCGATCTGTTCTGGAAACTGCGTATCCGCCAAGAATCCGTCGTGCAGCAGTTGCTTCCAGTTCGCGTCGGAGATGCCTTGGCCTACGTCATCCGACACGGCTGCTCGAACGAGTTCTACATCCGATGTGGTCTCGTCAAGAACGAGACTCAATACTTCCAGGATCGACTTGCCGTTCATCAGCGGTTCGATCAACGGTTGGCGAATGCTGCGCGTCCCGTCCCAGGCACGGACATCTCCCCAGGACTCGTAGTCGTGGGCCTGCGGCAGGTGCCAGGCACACTGGCGGGAAGTTTCGTCTTCATACGTGCTCAAGTGGATACTTGTCGGCACCTTCGACAGACGCCTCGCCAAAGTCCAAATCGCCCGGTGCGTCATAGACCGGGTTGCCGCCCAGAATCATCAGCGTCTGGATTTCGCCGTTCTGCATCCGACCGACCAGCTCGGCCAAGTCGCCCGCTTCCGTCTGTTGCAGCGGATCTTCCGTGTAGATGACCGTGTTGCCGACATTGCCCAGAAGAGCGTTGAGACGGATCGCAGCCGCCTGTACTTCCGGCGAGTGGTGGGAACCCACCGCGACGAGGCTTTGACCGGCGTGCGATGAAAGATCCTCCGCTAGGACACCAAGAAACGTTTCGACCGGCTCCGGCAGCGCAGAGGTCGGATGCTTGATCGATTGACGAGTTGCCGTGCAGTTGTACGAGTGTCTGCAAACGGGCCAAGACCTGTGGCAGATCACTGGAGCGAATCGGCAAGCGATGATCGGCAGCTGCCCCGGTCGAGCTGAATTGGCTTTCGATGCAATAGAGCCGGTTCATCTGGCCCGAATCCGGATCGCGGCCCGCCGCAAAATCGCCGGCCAGTCGTACGGCATCGGCATGCGAGTTCAACAGATCCGCGTCTAAGGCGGCGATGATCCGCGCCTCCCGCAGACGCAACTGCGCCCGCAACGGTCGGCCAAATGCCAGCTCGGTTGCCAGCCGACTGTTCTCGTCGGAAACCGGTGCGTACTGGTAGAATCCTGCCTCCGGATACCGCGCTTGCAGCTTTCGAAGCTGTTCGTGAACGGCGACCGACGAGGTCGGCTCGATCAGCACCGCCAGCGAACGCCCTTGCTGCATCTGCTGCGGGCTGAATTGCTCACGCACCGCCTTTTCGACTTCGGCCCACGTCCGCGGGTAAGGCTGCCCTTCCACTCGCTGCTGCGGGCGAGTCGCTTCGATCGGGGTCGTACAGCCCCAGTAGACTCGCTTGTGCAAACCGGCTGCTTGCCCCGCGACTGCCCGGATGTTCCGGATTCCCCTCGACCTTGATCGGCCGACCGTCCAGACACGTCATCAGCAGATGCTGCGGGGCACCGGCAAGTTCGACCGAGGTCGCAAAGTACTGCGGTTCCCCCGGAACGCGGTTCTCCGGCCGCACGGCCAATGGCGTGATTTCTTCTGTCGGCCAGCGACATCCGGAAACACCGCCCAGCGCCAGGGAGGCGCCCATCAATTGCAGCCAGCGTCGGCGAGTCACCCCAGTCAGGAAACTCGGACGCCGCAACAGGGAACTCACGGTGCAGGAACTCGCGGAACTCCGGAGTCTCTTCCAGCTCAGCCAGACTGCGCCAGTATTTCTTTGCCTTGCTCATCGGTGGCAGGTTGAACAGTTGGTGGAGGGGTTAATATTCATCCGCTCGCGAATACGACGCCCCAACTCCTCCGGATCCTCGTCCGGTATCCAGTCAAGCTGCGTGACGTATTCCAGCGGCCGCAGATGGGGGTCCGGATTCCGGTGGCAATCCAGGCACCAGCTCATGGTCAACGGCTCCGCCTGCTGCACTTGTTCCATCCGATCCACTCGACCGTGGCAGGAAACACAGGAGACACCTCTGTTAACATGGGCGCTGTGGTCAAAGTAGACGAAGTCGGGCAGGTCGTGCACTCGGACCCAACGGATTGGTTCCCCCGTGGATTGGCTCTGCCGAACCGGCAGGAGTTTGACGCTCTCCGCGTGGATCGAAGACGTCGCTACGGAACCGTCTGGATTCGCCGCGCTGTGGCAATTTACGCAGGTTTGTGTGGGGGGGATTGCCGCGTGGGCTGCCCGATCCACCGTGTTATGGCAGTAGCGGCAGTCCATCTTCAGCGTGCCGACATGCAGCTTGTGGCTGAAAGGCACGGGCTGCACCGGCGAATACCCCACATTGGTGGTTTGGGGAGAAGTTGCATACGCCCCCACGGCCACGACGTAGATCAAGCCGATCCCCAGGAGCAGAAAAGTCCAGGGAATGATGCGATTTATCCAGGCTGGGAAAGTGAAGCGATCCATGACTTCGGAAGATTTAGACAAGAGGTCGGCAGCAGACCGTGCGAAGGCGGTTGCCACACACGCACACGTGCGAGGCCGGATTCCCGCCCGTCAGATGGTAGGAAAGTGACATGCCAAGCGTAATGCGTCAAATTGTCGCACGGAACAACGGGGTGCATCGTAACATTTTTTTCCGGTCAGAAAACTCCTGCAGCAGGAAAACGATGCGGCCGAATGGCCTGGATTCCTGGCCGCCGCGTGAAGTGGCGTGCACGATCCTCCGCCTGGCGGGAGCGTCCGGGGGAGATTCTTTGCAGAAAAACGCCCGATGTTTCACAAAACTGAGACGATCGGCTGGGAAAGCTCGCATTGAGTTTACGGGGGGGCCGGCAAAAGTTGTCCCCTGCGTCCCTCCATAGCAGGGTCGTGCCAAACGTTTGAGGCAACGTCTTGCCACTCCCCCCACTTTCTCAAAGGTCGTGCGACCGCCCCGTGCGGAAGTGGGACAGGCATCGCCCGTGGGACAGGCTTCGCTCGTGGGACAGGCTCGCCCGTGCGACAGGCCTCCAGCTCATGGGACAGTACTGCACAGGCTTCCAGCCGTCGACTTCATGCCAGCTTCGCACGTGCCCGGCGCAGGTCCTGACCTTGCTGCAATCACTGACCCGCGGTCTGCCTGATTCCGACCCGGGGGGATGTCGGCCTGGAAGGCCAACCAACAGGACGGACTGGAAGTCCATCCCACCTGGACGTCCGTCCCCTCTGGAAGTCGTCCCACCTGGAAGTCGGTCCCACCTGGAAGTCGGTCCACCTGGAGGATCCGTCCTGCCGGGGAGGAGGAGACGTTGTCAGGCGGTCGGCCTCGATCTCGAGCGAGGATTGTCGAGCCAATCTGTCGCTGCGCTCAGCACTTCGGTACGATACGCTGGTCAATCGTTCCGCGGTGTCGTCCGCGGACGGTGAGTTTTCCCTTCCTTTGCGGAGCGTCCCCGACTCCGCGAAATCTGACACGATCAAGGTGAGTTTTCCGCGATGAATGCTTACGTGGCCGAATTCATTGGCACTGCGCTGCTGATCCTGCTTGGTAACGGAGTGGTCGCCAACGTCGTGCTGCAGCGAACGAAAGGCAACAACGGTGGCTGGATCGTGATTGCGGCTGGCTGGGGAATGGCGGTGTTCGTGGCGGTGCTGTGCGTTGCGGACTACAGCGGTGCTCACATCAATCCGGCGGTCACGCTGGGCTTGGCGGCGGCTGGCACATTCGGGTGGGATCTCGTGCCCGGGTATGTGCTCGCACAGATGCTGGGAGGTGTTTGCGGTGCGGCGATCGTGTATCTGTTCTATCGAGATCACTATCATGTGACCGAGGACGCGGACGCCAAACTAGTCGACTTTCTGCACGTCGGCTGCGATTCGTTCGCCGGGGCGGAATCTATTCAGTGAGATCGTGGGCACGTTTGTGCTGGTGTTTGCAGTCCTGATTGATCAGCGATCCGACTTTGCTCCTCCCCGGTTCCGATCGTGGGGCAGGAGCAGCAGGTCCAAATCGGACTTGGTTCACTTGGGGCATTGCGCGTGGGCTTGGTCGTATTCGCGATCGGTCTCTCGCTGGGCGGCACTACCGGATACGCGATCAATCCCGCTCGAGATCTGGGGCCGCGACTGGCACATGCGATATTGCCGATCCCGGGCAAGCGGGACTCCGATTGGTCGTACGCCTGGATTCCGGTCTGGGGCCGTTGCTCGGCGGTGTCGCGGCTGCGCTCTCTACTGGCCTTGGGATGCCTGGCACCGCGGGCTAAGGGATGACTCAAGAACAACTTCGGCATTTGGGTGCCTGGGGTCGAGACGCGAGGAACGAGCGTCGACACCGCACGTTCCTCGGGGAAAACAGCGAAGTTGTTCTTGAGTCATCCCTAAGTCGGCTGCAAGAAGCCTCATGCTCGTGGAACATTCGGGCGAGCTGCGCCTCGGGTCTTTGTTGCCCGGAAGAGCGGAGGAACCACCGGGGCATGGTGCGTGGATCAAGACTCAGAGCGTTTCGTGGCTTGCCGCCGGGCTGTGTTCCACCATGCTAATCAGCCGATCGTGGCAACACGCCGCCCGTGGATTACGTTTTGGGAACTCTTGACACACGCACTGATCTTGTCTTGGCTTGCATGACGTCATGTAGTGCATCGCGCATCAACCGCATCGCTTCGGCCAGCCGGCGATCCGCCATCGTGTAGTACACTCGCTGCCCTTCTTTTTCCATTGTGACCGCCCCTTTGTCTCGCATCAGCCGCAGATGTTGCGAGGCGTTGGGCAGCGAGATCGCAGCGCCTTCCGCCAGTTCCGTGACGGTCTTTGGGCCATGCTGCAGTTGGCAGAACATCTTCAGCCGGATGGCATTGCTGAACACCACCAGGAAGGATGCCAAGGTCTCACACTGCGATTCGTCGGGCCAACGGGTTGCGCGTTTCGACTTCGGCACTGCGTTCTTTGACAACCTGGGGTTCCTTGCGTTTTTGCGGCCGAACTCGCCCCGGGGTCCGCCGATGCTTTGCGATTCGCCCAAGCAGACAGAGCCGGGCCGGGCATGGGCATCGATCTGGATTCACTGCGTGTTTATTGTTGTAGAACTTATTAAATTATGCAACTACTTCTCGTGAGAGTTGGGGTCGGCCCCGCGATCTGCGCTGCCGGCTGCTACCGCGGGGGTCAGCTGGGCCTCCTGCACGGATTGCCGCCGGACTTTGCGGACGAGGATTCGGAGATTTCCTTCGTGCAGCTGATCTCCTCCGATGGGCGGATCGCCCCAGATGCTGCTGGATCCAACTGATCGATCGTCCAGAGATTCTGGTCTTTGTCGACTCGCAGTTCGATCCCTGTGACCGTCTGCAATTGTGACAAGGTCGCATTGCCGCCGACGATCCACCCGTTGCCGACCGGGATCATCTGCGACGGCAGTCGATCGTACTCATCGCCGATTTCGCCAACGAGTTCCTCCAGCACATCCTCCATCGTGACCATCCCGATGACGGCACCTTCCGCATTGATGACCAGTGCGATGTGCGTGTAATCGCGAATCAGCTGTTCCAGGCAGGTGGCGACCGACATTTCGGCATCCATTCGCGGAAGTCGCCGGATGATCGACCGCAACGAAGGGCAGTCGGGCGACACGTGCAGGCACGCCACGATGTCCTTGAAGTTGGCGTATCCCACGATCTGTTGCGGATCGCCCGGTTGCTCCGTTACGGGAAACCGCGTGTGCATATCTTGGTGGACGGCGATCAGTGCGTCGGCCAGCGAGGAATCGGCGTGAAGCATGCTGATATCTTCCGCTGGCAGCATGATGGATCGGATCGGCGTGCTGGAGATGCGCGCGGCGCTCAGGATGATCCGTTCTTCGCGGACACCGATCAGACGCGACGTGCGTGCGATAGCGGCGATCGCCCGCAACTCCTGCAGCGCCGCTCGCTGGGAACCATCTGCCGCCTGTCGATTCCAACGCCGCTCAAACAGGCGCATCACCAGATTGACGGACCCTTCCAGGAACCGCACGGCGGGCCAGACGGCGTAGGAAAACCACTCCATCGGTCCGGACAGCCGCAAGCAGACCCATTCCTTGTTTCGCAGCGAAAACACTTTCGGTACTAACTCGCCGAAAATGATCGTGACGACCGTCAGGGGCGCGACCACCGCAGCGATGGCGACCAGTTGCGCGGCCGTGGGCGAGAGTCCGATCTGCTGCAGGCGGGGGGCAATCGATTCTTCGGCACCCGCACCACCGGTCGCGGCGGCAATGGTCGCCACCAGTGTGATTCCCAACTGCACGACGGCCAGACTGCCTTCCATGTTCTGCTTCATCCGCCACGCGGCCGCCGCTCCCCGGCTTTTCTCTTTGACGAGCGTGTCCAAACGTGCCAGACCAACCGAGGCCAAGGCGATCTCGTAACCTGCAAAAATGCTGTTGAAGCCGATCATCACGGCCATCACGGCCAGTTCAATGGTCCACATCGTATCGCTATCCGGGTGCGACGAGGCGACCAGACTTGAGTGACGACGAAACACGCAATGAGCCCCATTGCCAAGGGTAACAGGGTGGACAACGCCGTCCATTTTGCACTGCGCGTTTCCTTCCAGATGGTGTAGATCGTCGTACTGCACGGGTTGTGCATCAGGCTGAACAGCATCAGGTTGACCGCCGTCAAGACGGTCCAGCCGCCGGCGTGCAGCAGATCCGCCGTGACGGATTGCGAACGTTCGAACATCACGCCCGGTCCTTCGCCGGCATCCGCCACGCCGGTAGTCAACACGGTCAGCATCAGCACCGTCGGAATCACAATCTCATTGGCCGGAATCGCCACGATATAGGCCAGCATAATTACACCATTCAATCCGATCAGCATTCCGACCGGGTTGAGCCACCCCACCAGGTGTTCTGCCAGCGAGACTTCGCCCCATGGGAGATTGCTGATCAACCAGATCACGGCACCGGCTGGCATGGCAAAGACGATCGCCCGCCACAACACAAAGATCGTGCGGTCAATCAGCGAAGTGTACAGCGTCTGCAGCAGTCGGGGCGGGCGATACGGCGGCAACTCCAGGTGGAAAGTGGACGGCTCTCCCCGCAAGACGGTTCGGGACAGCCCCCAGGAAGTAAGAAACGTCAGGAAAACGCCGAGCAAGGCGACGAGCACCACGGCAAGAGCCGACACCAATCCTCCCAGGTACGAAGGAACGACGGCGCCGAAAAAGATCGTGGCCACCAAAATCTGCGTGGGCCAGCGGCCGTTGCAGAGGGCGAAGTTGTTGGTGATGATCGCAATCAACCGCTCCCGCGGACTCTCGATGACCCGTGTGGCCACGACGCCGGCGGCGTTACAGCCCAGGCCCATGCACATCGTCAACGCCTGTTTCCCCTGCGCACCGACGCGCTTGAAGAGTCCATCCAAGTTAAAGGCGACGCGCGGCAAATAGCCAAAGTCTTCCAGCAGCGTAAACAGCGGAAAGAAGATCGCCATCGGCGGCAGCATGACACTCACCACCCAGGCCGTCGCCAGGTAGACACCGTCGATCAGCAGTCCGGAGAGCCACCAGGGCAGGCCCATTGCGGCGGCACCCGATTTCAATGCCGGATAAACCGTTTCCAGCAGCAACGAGGACAGGATCGCCGACGGATAATTGGCACCGACGATCGTCAACCACAGCACGAAGGCCAGCAGCAGGATCATCAGCGGAAAACCGAACCAGCGACTGGTCAGGATCCGGTCGAGTGTTCGGTCGAGGGCTGGACCCTCCGCCTCGCTGGAGCGTCGAACGGTCGCGTCGGCAATTCGGGCTGCCTCGGCAAAGATCGTTTCCACCAGCGACTGGTGAAAGGCCGGCCCCAGGTCCCAACGCAGCGCCGAGGCTCGCTCCAGCAATTGAGCTCGCTGGGCTGCCGCATCCTGGGGCGCCATGTTCTGCCCGATCACGTGCTCGTGAGGCGTTTCTCGGGTCGTCGCGGGTCGTCGTTCCGTAGCGGTGATCGCCGATGCGGGGTGCTGCTGGATCAGGTCGAGCAGTTCCCCCGACAGGACCGCTTGCGCGATCCGTTCGTCGCCATCGAGTAGCCGCATCGCCACCCACTGTGCGTTTTGGAGGTCGGGAAACAGCTCGCGCAGACGGCCGGCGAGTTTCTCCACGGCTTCGCGCAGCCCGGGTGACCAATTCTGAATCCGAGTCGGTTGGCAGCGCAACTCGCCGGAGGCCACGCCTTCGATCGTCTCCAGCAGGTCTGTCAATCCTTCATCAAAGCGCGCACTCGTCGGCACCACCGGAACGCCGAGTTCCCGCGAGAGTCTCTGATGATCGATCGTCAAGCCATGCCGCTTGGCTTCGTCGATCAGGTTCAGGCACAGCACGGCACGATCGGTGATCTCGAGAACCTGCAGCGCGAGATTCAGATTCCGGTGCAGTCGCGTTGCATCGACGACGACGACCGTGACATCGGGCCGACCGAACAGAATGAAATCGCGGGCGATTTCCTCGTCGTAGCTTGTTGCCAGTAGCGAATACGTTCCCGGCAGGTCGACGACCTGATATCGGTGTTGCCGAAAGGTCAGTGTGCCCTCCGCCCGCGCGACGGTTTTACCCGGCCAGTTGCCGGTGTGCTGACGAAGTCCGGTCAGTGCATTAAAAACCGTGCTCTTGCCCGTATTTGGGTTTCCCGCCAGCGCGATGACATAGTCGGCGTGTCCTCGTTCGATGCCAATCTGGACGACTTCCTGCGTTTGTTGTGCGGGGCAGCTATCGCAATTGGACGGGAAGAGCTTCATGAGACTTTCTCGCGACGACGGTGATGCTCCACTTGAACCAGGTCCGCTTGCTCCCGTCGCAGCGCGATCACCGCGCCCCGAATGCGATAGCCTGTTGGGTCTCCCGTGGGGCTCCTCATAACGGCGGTCACTTCCGTGCCGGGCACGAGTCCCAGGTCCAGCAGCCTGCGACGCTGCAAGCCCTGGCAAGCGGGCGAGATGCCGATCACGATGCGCGACTGCCCAGGCGGCAACGATGACAGACGCTCGACCAGCTCCGGGCGCTGTTGCTTGGGAATGGGAGTGACCCACACGTTGCCCGCAACGACCGGCGCCATGACCTGTTCCTCGCCTTCGATTTCAATTCGAATCCGTTCTGGTGAGCGATCGAGCACGGTCAGTCGCTGATTGGGGTGAATGTTCTGGGCCCGCAATTGGGCATAAATCGCTTCTGGTTCATCTTCGACATGAACCACGGTGACGACGGTTCCCGCCGCCAGATCACTCAGCGGCTGCCCACGCCGCGCCGGTACTTCTCCCTGGGCCGTGGGAATGGGATCACCGTGCGGATCGAATCGCGGGTCTCCCATCGTGCGGACGAGCGAGTCCACTTGGCGCGGTGAAGTCGTATGCTCCCGCCGATCGGCTTCCAAGTGCCAGTCGGCTTCTTCGTATCCCGTTCGATCCGCAAGATATGTTTCCCACAATCGATGAATGCGGATCACGCGCAGCGCGTAGCCACGTCCTTGCGCCGTCAAACGCACACCGGCTTCCTCGGTTCGCACTAGCCCTCGCGATTCCAGCTGAGCGACCAAGCCTGCTACCTGCGATGTGCTGATTTCCAACGCGCCAGCCAGACTCTGGACGCTTCCTGGCGAACCGACGTATTCACAGTCATAAAGGTGCTTGAGCGCATCTTCGATCCGTTCCCGTTCGCGGCTTCGTCCAGCACGCAGTACAAGCGGGACCAGTCCGGCTTTCGGCCAGAACAGAAGGCAGACGGCCGCGGCGATCGCGCCAGCCACCAGCAGTGCTCGTCCCGGATCGACCACAGGTATCCTCGTCTATTGTACGACATCGGCCGGTTGCTTCGTCGGCCGAGGCGGTTCAAACAGCTCCACTCGGCCGCTGCGAACTTGGTACATCCCGCCCACGATCTTGAGTGCTCCGGATTGCATCAGTTCCTTCAGAACCGGGCTCTCCTGTAAGATGAAATCGATTGTATGCAGAATGTGGGCGCGGTAGAGTTCGTCGATATAGGATTTCTGGTCCTCGGTAGACATGGTTTCCCAGTTTTGCACTTGATCCGGATCGATCGATTTGTGAATTTCTTCGACGATCGGATCCAGGTGGTCACAGTTCGTCTCGTCGGACAACCGCCGCCCCGAAGTGTACGCCTCGATCGCCATCTTTGTCAGCGCACTATTTTCATGTCCCATCACCAGAATCAGCTTTGCGCCGGCGACAGCGCAAGCGAACTCGAGACTGCCCAGCACGCCGACGCTGACCAAGTTGCCGCTGACGCGCGTGCAGAAAATATCTCCCAGGCCGACGTCGAAGATCAATTCGATCGGCGTGCGTGAGCTGGCGCCGCTCAGGACAATGGCCAGCGGGTGCCGAGTGTCCGCAACGGCTTCGCGTTGTCGTGAAAGGTCGCGGGCGAGTCGCTCTCCGCGGCAGAACCGATCGTTGCCGTCGCGCAATACCTGGATAACTTGATCCGGTGTCAATTCGGATTGCAGCTCGCGAGTCGTGAAGTCAGCATACAGCCTTCGATCTTGGAACGGCTCGTAATGATCCTTGAATCCGACCAGGCTGACGTGCGTGCCGCGTGCCGGCGCGGTTTCCTCCTGGTACTCCAGAATCAGGTCCAGCACATCCGCGTCAATGTAGTCAGTATCGCTCGCATCAATCAGCACATGGCCCCCGCGCGGCACCGAATCCAGTGCCTTGGTGAGAGCTACTCGGTTGAGAAAACTCACCTGCTGCGCCAATTCGATGTGCAACACTTCTCCGCCAACATGCTTTTCGATAATCTGGCGCAGGGACGCCGCAGGTTACTGCGCAAGATGAAGACCATGCTGAATCCTAGACCGATTAGGATTCCAATCAGCAGATCGGTCAACAAGATTGCCGTCACGGTGACAACGAAGGGCAGAAACTGTGTCCAGCCTTCCCGCCACATCTGGCGAAAGACCTTGGGGCTGGTTAGCTTCAGACCGGTCATAATCAGGACGGCGGCCAGGCAGGACAATGGGATTTTGTTCAGCCAGGTTGGCAGCAGGCCCACGCATAGCAGCAGGAGCAAGCCGTGGATGATCGTCGCCAGTTTCGTCTTGCCACCAGAGTTGATGTTGACGGAGCTGCGCACAATCACGGAAGTTACCGGCAAGCCGCCGATCATGCCGGCGGCGAAATTGCCCACGCCCTGTGCGACAAGCTCGCGATTGGCGGGCGAAATCCGTTTCTGCGGATCGAGCTTGTCTACCGCTTCCAGGTTCAACAGCGTTTCCAGCGATGCGACCAAAGCGATGGTGATCGCCGCCAGGTACACTTGCGGGTTGGCCAACGCCGCCATCTGTGGTCCCTGTAAGAAGCCCAGGAAGCCCGCCAGATTGTCCGCTACGGGGACGCTTACCAAGTGCGAAGGTTCCACCATCCAGGGACTGCCGAACCGGTCGAGCAAGATGCTCAAGCCGACACCGATCAACACCACCAGCAGTGGCGCGGGAACGGCCGATCGCTTGAGCTGCTTGATGTTTGCCCACGCGAAGAGAATCAGAATCGACACCATGCCGATCACGGTAGCGCCGGGATGTATGCCGCGGAAGACGTGCAACAGTTCGGTGAAGGTATTCTGGTGGTCCGGATCCTCGAAAGACATCGTCCCCAACGGATTCGAGTCGTGGCCCACGAGATGCGGGATCTGCTTGAGGATCAGGATGAGCCCGATGGCCGCCAGCAGTCCCTTAATCACGCTGGACGGCACAAAGTCCGCGATTGCTCCAACACGCAGTGCTCCCAGTACGATTTGGATCAGGCCTGCGATCGATACCGCCATCAGGAACGCTTGAAATGATCCGAGTGCAGCGATCTGCGCCGCCACGACCGCGGTCAAGCCCGCCGCGGGTCCGCTCACACTTGTATGCGACTTGCTGATCACTCCGACCAACAAGCCTCCCAAGATCCCCGCTAGAAGCCCGGAAAAAAGCGGTGCATTCGAGGCCAACGCCACACCCAGACACAGCGGCAAGGCAACCAGAAACACGACCAATCCAGATGACAGGTCTGCGAAGAATGTGGCCGTCGAACGGTTTTCTAGCGATGCTGTTGCATTCATAGGGCTAATAGTAACGTGGGCGAAGGGGCTTTGTAGAAGGATGATCTCAGTGTCTTACCGGAGGAGCACAGCGCGTTGCCGAATGCGTTTCCAAGGATTGTGAATGACCCAGCATTGTAGCGTGAGCTCAGCATTGTCGCACTGTAGGGTGGGCTCAGCGCAGCGCAAGCCCACCAAGCCTGACACTCCATGCTGGGCTCAGCGACGCTCCAGCCACCGACGCTCCAGCCACCGACGCTCGGATCGGGTTTCCGCGTTGGAATTGCCACGATCGGGTAGCGTGCTACTCGAAAGCTCTCGGTGCCTTGACGTTGCCAACGGCGTGGTGGGCTTGCGCTCTTTGAAGTTGCACATATCCGAATTTCCCTCCTCCGATGTGCGGAATGCCCGCGAAATCCTAACCCGAAGCGTCAGCGAGGGAGACACGTCCCAACGGTTCCAAAGTGTTCCCTCGCTAACGCTTCGGGTTGAGAAAGATCGAAACGTGCAACTTCAAAACTTGCGCTCGCGGTACGAGCTGAGCCCACCCTACGGAGTACTGTCGTACTGTAGGGTGGGCTCAGCGCACGCAAGCCCACCAAGCCTAATACTCCATGCGGGGCGCAGCGACGCTCCATCCACGACGCCCGGATCGGGTTTCCGCGTTGGGGCTGATTCCTGCGAGACGCTGCCCCCATTCGCTCCATGCTCCATCTCCGCCGTTCAGCGCCGCGCGCGAACTGTTCCACGCTTCGTGTGATCTAAACGCGATTCGACTTCCGGTAATGTCGGTAGAGTTCCTTCGGGTTGCTCACGCGCAACTCTACGTGTCCACAATCCCCACAGATGTCCGCCTTCAGTTCTCCGTAAAGGCGGTCTTTGAAGACAAGCGCGGACGGGTTTCCGGCGACGGTCACCTTCAGCTTCCCGCTGGACCCCTGTCCTTCGTCACGCACGGTCACACCGCGCATGGTATTTGCGGAGCCACATCGCGGGCATTTTCCTGGACCGACGTCCAGTTCATCGACCAGGGATGCCTCGATGATGTCCTGGGGTCCTCGCTGGTCTTGCCTCGGTGGGGTGATCGCTTCCGCTGCGGGCGGATCGAGTGTCGGCGTCGACCATCGAGGGTTTTGGCAATTCCAGCACAGATCGAACCGCTCGGGCACATCGCGCCCGCAATGGGGGCAGGTCCATGCGGTCTGCTGATCGGACTGCTTGGCGGCAGGTTCCTGCGCCGTATCGGATCGAGCTTCCTCGGTGGGTTGTTCGTGAGCGGCCACGTCGTCGACTTCCGGCGTACTGGGCTCATCGCCGGAGGCGGGTTCTTTCGCGGGCGTCGGCGTGACGACGACGGCGGGCACGATGCCGTCGGCAGGCTCTTCGATGATCCCGCCGCAGTTCCGACAGATCTTCCGCCCTTCGGCAACCGGCTGCGCACAATTGGGGCATTTAGGCATGGAACACGACCTCGTGGTTGTAGTCAGCGCCAGGACTCCGTCATGCGGCCCAGCACGTCGGTTGGTGGAGGTCCGTCGTGGACGACAACTCGATACTGCAACTTCAGTGTATCACCGCTTGCGATCTTGAATGAGCCAGGTGCAACGATGCACGGGTTGACCATCGCAATCGGTTTGAGGTTGTGCCACATGGACGGAGGGTTTTCGCGATGATCAATCACGGCGACACCCACCGTTTCGCCGGTCGTCATCTTGATCACGTAGTCGTACCAGGGTTTGGCGGGCCAGTCGGTTTCGGGCTTCAAGTGATGTGGTTCGGGCAGGTTCACGATTCCATCGGGCGAATAGTATGCCGCTTCGCCCTCTTTGCGGCCCTTCACGCAGAAGCCCCCAAAGGCTGTCTGATCGAGTACAACATCGAGCTGGGCGGCCAGCGAGAACACCTCATCGATGACAAAGACACCCTCCAGTTCACGCACCGTGATTGTGGTCGTTTCCACGATGGCCGGCCGGTCGTTGATCAGCCAATCATTCTGCACCTTGAGCACTGCGTGTTCGTGATCGGCGTCGACGAGTTCGACTTCTCGACTGACGATGACGCGGCCCTCCGTCTTGGCCCACTCGCCCCAACCCCAGAAGTCAGCTCGGTGGTCGCCGCAGGTGGATGCGTGCCAGGCCAGGAAGATTCCGCGATGGTGTCGGTGATCGCCCGGCGCCAGATCGACCGCGCGGACGCCCTTCGGTGTGAAGACCGGGTAGAGACAGCAGACGCTGTTCGCGGTGAGATTCGTATCGGCCGGCTTGGATGTCATGTAGCGAAACACGGTTCTTCCGTCAGGTGTTTTCAGCACCATTCCGTGTTCGTCGGGCGTGAGAGTGTAGACCGACTTACCGGACTCTGCCGCAGAGCCTTGACTCAGCAGACTCATTCCCAACATCATCACACCGGACAAAACGCTTAGATCGCGGTACATTCTCGATTCTCCTTCGCGCGAAGCGATTGTGTTCTCGTTGCGGAAAACGACGCACCCCTTGGTCATTCCGAGGGCCACCGGTCTTCCCAGCCGGTCCATGATGGATACACGTCTTCCGGCGGCAGACGCAATTTGGGTGAACCGCGTTGAGGAAGACCTTCGTTGTAGAAGATGTACAGTCCGCCCTTGCCGGCGACGACGATGTCTTTGTCGCCGTCGGCATCCATGTCGGCGGTATTCAGTTTCATGCCGACGGCCGGAACAAACTGGGGTGCCGGGTTTCGTCGCGTCGCATCGTCCTGCAGCCGGATCATCGAATTGAACGCCAGCGTGTGACGGACCCATTTCCCTCCGTCAATGTCGTACCAGAATGCGAATAGCGGCTCGTAGCAACTCACATCTCGTCCATGATGCGCAAACAGCCGTTTGCCCGTGACCAGGTCCAGTCGGCCATCGCCATTCAAGTCGTCCAACACCATCGTGTGGAACTGTCCAAAGTCGGTTTCCACCCAGTGTTGCGTGAAGGAGCGTTTTCCGGAGGCGTCGACATGCTGTTGGAGCCAAACGAGGCCGTAAGTATGTGCCGCCCCAAGAATAATGTCGTTCCGGCCATCCTGATTGACATCGTGGATCAGAATCGGGTGGGAGGCGGCGCCGGAACCGACGGTGACTTCGAACTTATAGTCGGCGTGAAATTGCCAGGGGTCCTGGTCGAGGTTCGCGGGCTGCTGATACCAACCGATCGGCGTCACGATGTCGCATCGCCCGTCGCCATCGATGTCGCCCAACCCGTTGCCGTGCGTTTCGCCTTCCGTGCCAATCACATGCTCCACCAGCCAGGGAGCTCGATCCAAATGCTCAATCCACGTCATCCCCTGTCCCGGCTTGAGACTCCAGTGATTGCATAAGATGTCGTCATCGCCATCTCCGTCGATGTCGCCATGGATCACACCTTCCATCGACAGAGCAGAGTGGATGCGTGTCCCTTTCCATTTGCGGCCTGCTGCTAGAGCTTCCGGCCCGGGGTTCTCGTACCAGAAAGCACCCTTCATCCGCATCCAGCCCGAGCTGACCACGTCGACGTGTCCGTCCCCGTTCACATCCATCGCGAATTCGCTGTTGTCATCAGTTTCCGGCCCGTTTGTTTCCGCTCCATCTCGAAAGTCAGCGTGCTTTGTCCATTCGGGAGCTTCATACCAATGGCGACCGGCGGCAATGTCCAGGTCGCCGTCTCCATCAAAATCCGCGACGGACGCGCATTCGCTGAAGGGTCCGTACCAGTACGTGTGGTTCGGCGGATCATGAACTGGCCCGTCGATCTTGACCGGTACAAAAATCGGCTCGTCCGCCGAAACGTGCACCGTGGATAGAAGACAACACAACATTCCGGCAATCAGCAGTCGAGGTTGCATGGCGTGATCTCCGGGCGAGTGGGAATGCCGGCATCCGGTCGGATGATCGGCGGTCGGATTCGTTCTTTCCAAGTGAGGTGAACTCGGACCTGTCGACAGAGCTGGTCATTGTACCGTGATGCGGTGGCGAATGAAGTAAGGGGGCGATGGCTCGTCCGGCGCGGGTTGGAGCAACAAACGATGAGAAGAGTAGCTTGGGAATGTCGGCCTGGAAGGCCAACTAACGGGACAGACTGGAAGTCCGTCCCACGCAGGACCTTGTGGGACAGGCTTCCAGCCTGTCTCGTAACATGGGCTTCCAGCCCGTCCACGGCGCATCGCTCAGCGCAGTTCTGTGACCTTGGTGCAACCACCGACCAACGGTTTCCCTGATCCCGACCAGAGACTGAAGGTGAGAATGTCGGCCTGGAGGGCTGGCCAACAGGACGGACTGGAAGTCCACCTCACAGAATGTCGGCCTGGAAGGCCAACGAACGGGACGGACTGGAAGTCCATCCCACATGGAAGTCCATCCCACATGGAAGTCCATCCCACATGGAAGTCCATCCCACTTGAGGGTCTCTGATCCCGCACTTGGCGTGCTATTTTTTCTGTCCTGCATGACCCGCACGGGGGTGCGGAGGCCCAACCGCTGAATTACGATGGCCTGTAGGTGTGGTCGACTGCGTGGGATCGCAAGCGGCGGGGCGGAAGATGAAGAAGCTGATCACGCTGGCGGTTCTGCTGGCGGCCATGTTGCTGATCGCCGGCTGGCTGGATCCAGCTCATCGACTCGCCGGCTGGGCCGATGGCGACAGCTTTTTCCAAGGCAAACCGACTCGGTATTGGGTGCAGCGATTGCAGTCAAAGGATCCCGCCACGAGTGAGAAGGCGCGCCGGGCACTCCATCGTGGTGCGTCGACCAGCGTTCCGGTCCTGGTCGAAATGGTGCGGTACAGATCCGACGACGCATGGAGTGCGGTGAAGGTCCGTTGGCTGGCGGCCGATGCGCTGGGGAAAATTGGAATCGAGGCGCAGTCGGCGACAACTGCTCTGGTGGCAGCCCTGGATGACGTCGACGACCACGTCCGCGCCGTCGCTGCCTGCAGCTTGCCTGCGGTCGATGCGCCCGCGGATCAAGCAGTGCCCGCGCTGATTCGTCTGGTCGAGCGCGATCCATCCGTACTGCCGATTCGCGCATTGAGCGAATACGGACCGGAGGCCCGGGAAGCCGTTCCCGAACTGGTCGCGGTGCTCAGCGACGAGGAACTCAATTCCGAGATCCGTTGGAATGCCATTCGCACACTCGGAAAGATGCACGGTGAAGCAATGGAAGCGATTCCGGCACTCGTCGAACAATTGCAAAATCCTGTCCCCAGTATTCGGGAGCACGCTGCCGAGGCACTCGGTGAAATCGGACTGCTTGCACAACCGACAGCCGCCGCGCTGCTGCCCTTGTTGAAAGACACCGTGCCCCAAGTCCGCCGCGACGCGGCACGGTCGTTGGCCCAGATCCAGGCATCAGCGGCCGTCGCCGGCGCCTCGCTCCAAGTTCTGCTGAACGACCCAGAATCAATCGTTCGCGAAGCAGCCCACACCGCACTGCAAACCATCGCGCCAGAAATGCTCGTGTCGCCCAACGAGGAATCCGAACCCTCCCAACAGAACGTCAATTCCACACCCGAACGGAACATCGATCCCACACCCTGAGAATAAGTAGGGTGTGGTATCCCCGTTCTTGGCTGTGGCAAGACACAAGCGCCGGCGACTACGAAACACGCTGCCTTTCCGGCCCTCTGTGACTGTAATCCGTGTTGCCCTTTGCGAAACATCGCCCGCAAAAGGCCCACCGTATTCTTGGTCTGCAGTCGCCCGTTCATCGCCTCACGGGCAGGTTTCTCCAAATGATACTTTCCATCGCTTGCCGCACTTCCTCGCGGGCTTTTTGATCGATCTCCCGATAGAAGGCGATGAAGGAATAGACGCGCTGGCCGCGGCGAAATACATACACTTCCTTACAAAGTGCTTCCTTGTCGATCACTCCGCGATAGAACAGATGTTCGGCGGGCATCCCGTGGATCTCGCGACTTGTGAGTGGTGAGACGACGCGCCATTCGGACACACCGTGCGAAGCTTTGGCGTGATGTTGTTCCAGGTCGACATTCTGCTGATCCATGCAAAGTAGTTCCAGCAGGGCCGTCTTTTCCGGTGTGCGCATTCGATACTGCACCAGAAGTTCCTCCCCTTCCAATGGCTTCTTGGGAAGGACGACGTTGGCCGTCTGAATCCAACCTTCAGGAACCAGAAAGCGGAAGCCTTCGGCGTCGTTTTGGTAAACCGGGGCATCACGCAACACGGGTGCGGTTGAGCGCTTGTTGCATCCGAGCAAACTCATCCACATGCAGAGCAGCAGGATAGAAACCGACCGAAGACCGATCTTCCTCGCACGGCACCATCCGGACAATGGCAATGGTTTCATCCATCGGATGGAGGAATGGGGTGAGTCGTCATCAACGATCACGGTAATCACCGATTACCTCTCCACGATTTCGTGTGGCTCCTGCGGGAGGGAAGGAAAGGCCGGCGTCTGCGCCGAGTTTCTTGGTCAGGCCTCGTTCGATTCGCGGACTGTTTCGATGAAACAGCTCCCGTTATGGTACCACTTCCGCTGCGTGCCATCGAAAGATCCATCGGCCGAATGGCGGAGTTCAGGCCAGAAATCGACAGCCGGACTGCCAGCGATCCAGGCAAGGGACCGTTGGAGGCTGGATCAACGGAAAGCACGTGATTGTGATTGTGTAGATCTTGGAGCTGGCACTTGTAGGGTGGGCAGAGCGAAGCGACTGCCCACCAATTCCCAAGAACGTCCCCTATGTTGTTGCTCACCGTGCTGCCAAACCAGGGTGGGGAAGGAACGCGGTTTGGCGTTGGAGCGATGATCCTGGTGGGCATCCGCTCGCGTAGCTCGCCGTGCCCACCCTACGGGATCGTTGGCGAGGTGTGCCCACGCTACGGGACATGTAGCGGGCTGTGCAACAATATGGTACAGGTGGCAAGCTGTGCCTACGCGGCGGGATGGCGCCCATCGCTTGGCGATGGAACCCGCGAATCCCGCAACGGCCAGTCCCTTACTCTGGAGATTCTCCATCCGCGATCCCTAACGCTCGACGAATGCAGAACTTCGACGAATCGAAAGACACAATGGAATCACCGGATCAACACGAACTGGCGGCGATGCGAACGCGATTGGCGAACGAGCGAACCTTGCTGGCCTACTTGCGTACGTCCATCGGTTTTCTCGCGACGGCGGCGGTCGTGTACCGTTTGTACGTTTACGAAACACAACACAGGACCGCGACGGCAGTGGCACTCGCCTTTACCGTGCTGGCGGTTGTTATCATGGTGATTGGACTTCGGTCTTTTGTGCGCATCCGAAACCGAATCGGGCACGGTTGATACGATTCATGTTTGCGTCGCCAGAGTACTCGGGACAGGATGATGGAGCCGAGAGGCTTCGAAACGCGAAGGGGACAGTCCCGTGTTTTCGGACCACGTTGGTTGCTGACCGATGCTTATTCGGCCGAAAAACGGGACAGTCCCCGGACGGCCGAAAAACGGGACAGTCCCGAATGCCCCACAGTCCCCGGATGACTCGTGAACGGTTGCGGAACGGATCAATCCTTCTGAGCATTCCACGAATCCAGCGTGGCCTCCGCACTGAAGCGGACGAACATCCAGCACGGGTGTGTCTCGTTCTCTTCCAGTTCTTGTGCCCGGCGGTGCAGACGGTCCACCACGGCCCGCAGGTCGTCGATGGCAGGCAGACCGTCATCGGCTGCGGCGATCAATTGCAGCGTGCGCATGGCGTGCAGGACGGCGTCTGGCCGATCGCCTTCCAATTCCGCCCGCAGGACGCGACAGGCTACGTCTCGTTCGCCTTGCGAGGCCAATGCCGCGGCGGCTTCGATCCGGACGTCTGGCTCCCGGTCTTGTTGGGCTGCCGCCAGTAACGCCTCGCGAGCCTCTACGGCGTTGCTGCCCGCTGCGTTCAACCCGACCGCGGCCCAATACCGTACGGCCGCATCATCGTCACTCAGCCATCGGATCTGGTCCGCAACGGCGTCACCATCGCCAACGCTTTCTGCCACTTGCAGGATCTTTTTCAGAGGATACCGAGCTTCCTCCTGCGCGATGTCCCACGGTGTGTCGTTGTGCAGTCGTGACCAGACGTTCGCTTCCGGCAGAAAGCCAGCATCACGAGTGGCCAACAGCCAGTGATTCAGTTCGTGGCGAAGACGCTGCAGCGATTGCCTGGTGCGATTCGGATGCGACCAGGTTGTGAATCTGATCCGGGTCGCTCCACGTGTCATACAGCTCTTCTCGATCCTTGGTTGGTGCGCCATAGGTCATCTGCGTTGGATTGAGCTGACCTGCATCCCGCATCTGGAGCAAGGATCGTCGCATCTCCGACTGATCAGAATAGAATTCGGGAGGCATCCAGGAATGATGAGGCATGTAGTTGCGGATGTACAGGAAGCGATCATCGCGGACCGACCGAGACAGGTCGGATACTTCGTCCACACGATCACGAGCGCCGTAGACGTATTGTCGCGGCGGCCCGGTCCGTTGTCCCAAGAAACGGAATTCCCTGCATCGCTGTAGGGCACGTCGATTCCCGCCAGGGAGAGAACGGTCGGGGCAAAGTCAACGAAGCTGACCAGGCGATCGGTTGTGCTGCCCGGCAGGGCCGGCGCGAGATGCTGATACTTCTTGGGAAACCGAACGAGCAGCGGAACACGCATGCCGCTGTCGTGCAGCACTCGCTTGCCCCGCGGCATTCCCATGCCATGGTCCGCGAAGACGAAGACGATCGTTTCGTCCTGTAACCCATCCTCCTCCAAATCACTCAGCAACTGACCGACCTGGCGGTCCATCACCTGGATGCAATCGCGATAACGTGCCCACGTACGGCGTACGAGCGGCGTGTCAGGATAATACGGAGGAAGTGTCAGTAGCTCGGGATCGTGCCGCTCATTCGCTTTGAGCTGTGACCCCACCTGCCGCTCGAATTCCTCGAACGGCCAGACACAGGTCCGCGATTGGTGCGTCGTCATCAGGTTGAAGACACTGAAAAAGGGCCCGCCCGAAGATCGGTCGCGCCAGTGGGCGGAATCGCTGCTACGATCCCAGGCGTTACGGATCATCGTTGACTCGTCTTGTACATTGTAGTCCGTCTTGACGTTATTCGAAGTGAAGTAGCCAGCCTCGCGCAAGAGTTGTGGAAAGGGGCGACACCATTCGGGCACCGGAAAATGCGAACGTAAGCGTTGTGTTCCCAGCGAGGTGGCGTACATGCCGGTGATCAAGCAACTGCGCGCCGGAGAACAAACGGGTGCCGTCGCGAAAGCTTGATCGTAACGGATGGCGTGTTTTGCGAACTGATCCAAATGAGGAGTCTTGGCCTCGGCATCTCCGTAGCACCCCAGATGCGGGCTCATGTCCTCGATCGTGATCCACAGAATGTTGGGATGTTCACCTTCCGTCTGACGCGGCCGATCCACAGGCTGTGCTGCATCGACCGAACCGTTCAGGGTGAGGCTGAGCCAGCACAAGGAGAAGAGCCAGACCAAGATGCGAAAACGTTTGCGATCGGACATGATCAATCTCGTGGCGAGGTGTGATGTAATGCCAACTTGGCGAGCTTCTTGACGATGGTACGGGCAGTATAATGGCACATGCGGCGCACCGAAAGAATGCGTCCGCAGCCTCATGTCACACAAAAAGGGAACTCGCCAAGGGATGACTCAGAGCAACTTCGTTGTTTTCTCACGAGGGTGGAGGGTGAGGGTGGCTTCGACCGCAGCGAGCCCCAGATCTCGCGGCTGGGGGCCGACGTAGTCCTCGCGTCTCACCCCAGGACCCAAATGCCGAAGTGTTCTTGAGACTCCCAAGGAATCCGTAGAGGAACTTGCCAAGAGTCTCGGCTGCGTGGAGCTAAGTCGAACCTCTTCTCGCAATGTCACAGTGGATCAACCACCGCGACAGAGCAATCCTTTGGAGGTGCTGACAAAGCCGCTCTGTTGCAGCGTGTTGGCAAGGGGCGATTGTGGCGCCGCCTGCCCGTCAATCTGCGCCAACAGAATCGGTTCGACCTGAGCCGCCGTTTGGAGTGATCCTGCGACGATGCCGGCCGCCGTTTCGTGCTCCTGCGGATCGTCTGGCAGAAAGGTCAGCAGATGTTGCCCGGTGCGACTCAAGTAACCCAGCAGTTGTCCCTGGAACAGGATGACGCGGGCACCGGCGGCGCGTTGAGGGCGTGAGGCGACATCGGGAGTTTCCGGCCAGGGCAGTGCCGCACCGTACGCATTTGCCGGATCGGTGGCAGCCAAGCACGATCGCGGCCGATTCGGTTTCGGCGGGGGAATGGCGGTCGGCCGCGCGCAACCGGTCTTCGGCGCCAGGAGCCGCAAACTGGGCTGCACCCAATCCGGCAACAAAGTACCCTCGCCGCAATTTGCCGGCCTCTTCCATCGCTTTCAACGTGGGATAGATCCCGGCAAAACCGCCGCGCACGCCTTCGCCGGTTGCCAACTCGCGCGTCAGGACTCCGTATCGGTCAATCAGTTGCTCGACCAAAGCGAGCTGCTGCTGCGTAGCGGTTGGCGGAACCGTATCCGGTCGAACCAACAACGACCATCGGCCTTCGGATCCTGGTTTCTGCGTCAGGCGGCGGGAGCGAAAGCCGCGATGGGAACGGCGCCGGGTTGCCGAGCGACTCGTCTTGCGGCGACTGCGCAGCGACCGCAACGGCGCGAGCGTGTCGTTTGTCACGTGCCCGGCCCACACCAACTGCCAGAGTGCATCCAGGACATCGTTCGGAAACCCACCCACGTGCCGCGCCAACTCGTCGAAGAACATGGCGCCTCGCTGAGCCAATTCCTCCAGGACGGCCTCCGCTCGTTCGTGATCGACCGGCTGAGGTGGCGGGGCGAGATTCAACAGTTGGTCGGTCAAATACAGTGCGATGCGACCGTCGTCGCTTCCCAGACGGTCGAAGCCACGCCACAGAACTTCACCCGCGGCGCACAAGCCGTCCAGATCCGCAGGACGGTACGCTTCCAATCGCTGCGGAAGAATCTCACCTTCCCAGGCCGATGCGGGCAGTGGCAGGCCCTGGAGTTGCTGAATCACATCCAGCAAGCCATCCAATCCACGGCGAGGTTGCAGGATGCCCTTGCCAGTCCGGCAGAAAACGCGCCAGGGCCTGCTGCTCGACCGGTTCCACCTGTTTCCGAAGTTGCGCAAGCGAACGGCGCTTCAGCAATCGCAGGACGTGAGCGTCACACCATTCGCGGCCGTGCCCGCCGGGCAGGAACTCGCCCTCCAGGATGCGCCCGGCCGCCGCAAGTTGGTCTAAGGCAGAACGCACCGGTGCAACTCCCAGCCCGAATCGATCGGCGACGTCTTGCACATGAAACGGTGCGTGCGTTCTCGCATAACGCGACACCAGATCTCCCAACGGATCGGCGACCTGTTGCAGAAACGCGTCCGGCAATCCGGGCGGTGGCACAATTCCTAACGCGTCGCGCAATCGCGATGCATCTTCGGCCGCCGCGTACCGTGATTGTCCGGCGATGCGGACGGCAATGATCCGCCGCTCGTCCATCAGATCGCGCAGCCACTGGCGGAAGGTCCCCGCCGCGACCGCTTCGGACTCCGTTCGCAATTCGATTTCGTCCTCCGACAGATCCCCCAAGTGCCGCAGCAGATCATGCACGTCGTCGGCGTCGCGAGCGTGAAAGCGGGCGTCGAGCCGTTGGAGCTCCTGTTGCACCTGGTCGACGGCATCGCCGCACAGCAGGTCTCGCAGTTCGGCGTCACCCAGCAGCTCCCGCAATTGAGCGTGGTCGAGTGCCAAGGTCTGAGCACGCCGTTCCGCCAGCGGTGTGTCACCTTCGTACAGAAAGTGTGCGGTGTAGTTGAACAGCAGCGAAGCGGCAAACGGCGAGGCGTTTTGCGTTTCGACTTGGACGACTCGAATCGATTGATTCCGAACATCACGCAGGATCTGACGGAGTCCTTGAATGTCGAACACGTCGCGCAGGCATTCGCGGTACGTTTCCAGCAGAATCGGAAAACTGGGGAACCGAGCGGCGACGGCCAGCAGGTCCGCGGCGCGGCGACGCTGCAGCCACAGCGGCGAGCGGCGTCCCGGTTGGCGGCGCGGCAACAGCAACGCTCGAGCGGCATTCTCGCGAAATCGAGCGGCGAACAGCGCGGTGGAACCGAGTTCACGGACGACGATCGGTTCGACCTCGTCCGGGTCGGGCAGTAGTAGTTCTTCCGGCGGCAGGCTACTTGCTTCGGGCAGACGCAACACGATGCCGTCGTCGGACCACATCATGTCGACTTCACCCAGGCCCTCGGACCGCAGTCGGGCGGAAACGGCCGTGGCCCACGGCGCATGAACTCGTGCGCCAAAAGGCGTCAGGATCGCAATCCGCCAGTCACCCACTTCGTCCAGGAAGTTCTCGATCACGATCGTCTTGTCGCTGGGCGGTTGCCCGGTGCTGTCGGTCTGTTCCTGCAGGTATTGCAGCAGGTTCCGCGACGCTCGGTCGTCGAGGCCGTGTTGTTGCACGAGTTGTTGATGTGCCTGTTCGGGCGGCAGCGACAGAAGCGTTCGCGTCAGGTGGCCGATCGCGCGACCGAATTCCAGTGGTCGACCGGGCCCGTCGCCTTTCCAGAACGGCATCTTGCCCGGTTCGCCGGGAGCCGGAGTGACCAGCACGCGGTCCTTGTTGATTTCGGCCACGCGCCAGGAAGATGCCCCTAACAGGAACACTTCGCCGGGCCGAGTTTCGAAGACCATCTCCTCGTCCAATTCGCCGACACGACTCCGGTTTTCCTCGGAGCCCGCCAGGTAGACGCCGTACAGTCCGCGATCGGGAATCGTGCCGCCGTTGAGGATCGCGAGCCGTTGGCTGCCGCGGCGCGGTGAAACGGTTCCGGCGATGCGATCCCAATTGAGTCGTGGCCGGAGTTCGGAAAACTCGTCCGAAGGATACCGGCCGGCCAGCAAGTCCAACACGTTTTCAAAGGAGGTCCGCGGCAGATCGTGAAACGACGCTGCCCGTCGCACGGTGTCATAGAGCGACTTCGACGGCGACCGTATCGAGTGCGACCATCGCTACCAACTGTTGCGCCAAGACATCCAGTGGGTTGCGCGGATAATAGGTCGGCTCGACTTCGCCTTCCAGGATTCGCGCCGCCGCGGCGCTGCAAGCCAACAGGTCGCCGCGGTACTTGGGGAACACGACGCCCTTGGAACGAGCTCCCACCTGGTGGCCCGAACGACCGATCCGCTGAATGCCGGAGGCGATGGAGGGTGGCGCTTCGATTTGGATTACCAGATCGACCGCTCCCATGTCGATGCCCAGCTCCAACGAGGAGGTCGCGACGATGGCCGGAAGTTGTCCGCGCTTCAGGCGATCTTCGATCTGCACTCGGGTGGCCTTGGCGATCGAGCCGTGATGAGCCAGCGCGATCTCTTCTTCGGCCAACTCATTGATGGCCGCCGCCAGACGTTCCGCCAACCGACGACTATTCACGAAGATCATCGTCGATCGATGCTGCCGAATCAGTTCGACCAGACGGGGATGTATGCGTGGCCAGATCGAAGGCACGACCGGTCCCGATGCCGCGGGCCCTGTTTCGAGCTGTGCACTGGCCAGCTTGCCCATCTCTTCGACGGGGACTTCGATCCGCAGGTCGAATTGCCGGTCACTGCGGGCTTGCACCACCTGGACCGGGCGCGGCTGCAACTTTCGTTCATCGGCGTCCGATCCCCATCCACTCGGCGCCGCCCAGCAACCGGGCGACCTCTTCGACCGGTCGGACGGTGGCGGACAACCCGACTCGCTGCAGCGATCGCTGGCCTCCGGCTGCTCGGCGCAGGTCCTCCAATCGTTCGAGTGACAGGAACAGGTGAACGCCACGCTTCGTGCCCACCATCGAATGGATCTCGTCGACGATCACCGTTTCGACGTCGCGCAGTGTTTCGCGAGCTCGCGAGGTGAGCATCAAATACAGCGATTCGGGCGTGGTGATCAGGATGTCAGGTGGCTCGCGGCGCAGACGAGCTCGTTCGACGGCTGGTGTATCACCGGAACGAACACCAACGCTTGGCAGGTGGTACGGGATCTGCTCGCGATCCGCGACCGCACGAACGCCCACCAGCGGTGACTGCAGATTCCGTTCGACGTCGACGCCCAAGGCCTTTAGCGGCGAGATATACAGCACGCGGACGCCGCGCGGCAGCTTGCCCGAGCCCTTCGCTCGGGACACCGAATCGGCCGGCGAGTCGCTGCGCGCCGAACATGATTCGATTGATCGCCACCAGAAAGGCGGCCAACGTCTTGCCCGATCCGGTCGGGGCCAGCAGCAGACTGTGCTGACCTCCCGCAATCGCCGGCCAGGCCAGACGCTGTGCCTCGGTCGGCCGAGCAAACGCTTCCGAAAACCACTGCCGCACCGCCGGATGCAGCAGGCCTAAAACATCGTCACGCGGGGCGGGGCTGCGGAATCGAGATCGATCTCGGAGATGGTTGGGCGGTCTGCCATAAGGGACGATCGTCGCCGTTGGGTTGTGGTGGAGTTGCCGTGAGGTCGCCGTCGGGCCGGGAAGCTCATCCTACAAGAATCTGTCGCCGCAAAGCGACAGGCTAGACACCAACCCGAAGCGCCAGCGAAGGGGTCAGCTTGACCCCACGATTACCCCCAGGATCCGCCCGCGCCCCCCCTTTGCAGCACCGTCCACCCCGCCACCGTCCCCTCACCGGTCTCAGCAGACTTCCGTAGAACGGCATTTCCCACCTGACCCCTTCGCTGGCGCTTCGGGTTGGTCGGCGATATCCCGCAAAAAACAGCCCTCCATTTTTCGGGTTGAACTGTGGTTGACAGATGTTCAGCATCTCAATAAATTCTGAAACCACACGACGGATGCAACTTCGTTCAAGGAGGGATCAGAAATGCTCGTTTTAGGACGCAAAGAGAACGAATCGATCATCATCGGCGACTCGATCCGGATCACGATCGTCGGTCGCAGCGGATCGTCCATTCGGCTGGGGGTCGAAGCTCCGCGGGACGTTCGGGTTTTACGCGGCGAGTTGCAGCAACCCCCGCCGGCGATCGTGGAACCCGAACTGATGGCTCCCATCGTGCCGCAAACGGCGCCAGGCACCTCCAATTGAGAGGGACCTGTGTCAGCGTGGAGCTTATTCGAAGTCCTAGTGGGGACGGTGGCAGACGTCTCGTCTGTCCCGTTCGACGGACGTCCCGTCCGTCACAATCCCCAAGCCTCGACATCCCAGATCCCAATCCCAAGAACCCAGCCAATCTCCACCATCCACCATCCCAAAAGACCATCTGTTCGCTCGGCCACTTCTTCCGCCGGTTGTCACACGCTCCCCAAAAGCTGTGCGAGGGTCTCCGACTCCGCACTCGGCGAGACCGGAGGCCTGGTCGGAATCGGGCGAGACGTTGGGCGGTTTCGGTGAGGTCAGAGACCTGCACCGAGCGCCCAGAATTGCGCTCGGTCATTTGGATCTCATTCCATGATCCTGGCAGAGGACTCTGGGAGGTGAACCCTTGGTGGGGTGTGTGGTTTTTGTGGCTGCTCAGAAGGAGCGGACGAGACGTCCGCTCAACGGGACAGACGAGACGTCTGTCCCACCAATTACACCCAAGACCACCCGCACCAATCACACCACCAATCGCAGCCAGTCCCGCCACCATGCAGCCTCCTGCGGCCACACGGTGGTCGTCACGTGGACCGGCGAACTACCACTGCAGATGCACCGCGACCGGCTGGGGATGTCCGGGGTGTCGAACGAGTACGGTTCGTGACGTCTCGTCCCACTCAACATCTTCGCACGGTGCGTCATCGACACGGACGGCGGACGGCGCTTGGTCGAGCCGGATGCGTGTGCTGACGCGGATGCCTTCAGGGGTCGAGATCTGATACTGCAACTGGCGGCCATCCACCTCCCACGCTTCGACGCGTCCGGCGGCGGCCAGCAGCAGAGGATTCTGGTCCGAGACACGTTGCAGGTCCAGCAACCACACTTGTTCTCCCGGCGGAACCGTGACGGTGGAACGCACGGTCAGTTCAGGATCGAGCAGATCGACGTAATGCCCGTCCAGCTGCAATGGGCTGTCGTTGGTCGATTCATCCAATCCCGCCGCGATCACATACGGCCCTCGCCGCAACTGCAGATAATTCCGTTCCTGCCACTTTCCATCGGTGTCGGCGGGGGATGGAGTTCCAGGTTCGTCGACATTCCGGGATCCATTTCTCTCCACAGCCCGTCGCACCACGTTTCGCCATTGGTCAGCGCCGGCTGACGACCGAGAATAGAACGCCGGATGATTCCGCTCGACGAACACATGCCCCTTGCCGCACTCATATTCGCCGGCTTCGGCTTGTTGTGGCATTCCCAGACACTCGAACAGATGCTGGCTGGGGCTATAGTAGGTTGGCCGTTTCGTTCCACCATTCTCGCACGGCGTGGAACGGATCGGTGTCGGCGCCGACGTAGATCAGTGTTCCCCCGGCCTCGACCCAGCGAGCCAGCGCGAGATGGATGCCCGGTTGCAGCGGCTTCATGAATTCGTAGCTGAGGACCAGTACGCGGTAGTTGTCCAAGTAGCCGGGAACGCGGACAACGTTGTCCAGCTGCACGGGCCGCACGGGAATCCCGTGCTTGATCAGCGGCAGCGTCAGGCCATAGAAACTGGCCAGGCTGTGGATCTCGGAGCGCGTTTGCCGAGTGGGATCGTCCGCACTGTCGGCCAGGCCGGTGCTGAAAGCCGGGTCCGCTCGTTGAAACATCGCCGAATCGGCCAGGAAGACGCCGACCCCTTCGGTCGCTCCGGCGTCATCCACATCCGTCTGCTGCATGTCTCGCAGTTGATTGAAGACAACGGCCAGCGTCGTGGCGTAATCCGCTCCGATCGTCTTCGCGTCCGGTCGACGTGCGGGAAACCGCCCTTGAAAGACGCGGTTCGGCCAGGGCGAGACCTCATAGTGCCAGACATCGGGGTGCAGCAGCGAGGCGACGAGTGTTCGGATGTAGTTGACTCGGTAGTCATCCCAATCGTGCCGCGGATTGTCTTCGACCGGGTCGTGCAGGAACCACATCCGGCGTCCGGTGCCGCGCGTCAATTCCTGCATGATGCCGTATTCCAGGTAGGCGGTCTCGAGCGTTCGTTCCGCCACGCGACCCGCGTAGGCATTTGGAGTGCGGCCGTGCCGGTCCACACCTGCGCGATGTAGCCATCGACGCCCGGCAGGTCGAGCAAGGCCGACTCGGGACTGACGATCCGCCACTGCGTGTAGTTCAGCAGGCTATGCGTGGGCACATAGAACCGCACCGGCCGACCGTGCTGGACCAGAGCGTACTCTTTCATCGCGGAGCAGAGTCGATCGAGCGTGCGCTGATACAGGTAGTACTTCAGCTTGCTGGCGCGGTACTGCGCGTCGACGCTGCTGTCGGGTCGTTGCCACGGCTCGTTGTAGTAGATCTGCCATTCGCGCTGAAACGCCTCGCTGAATCCGCCGCGCGCCCAGAACTCCGGCTCTTCCAGGTGGACAGCGACCGCGCCGGCATCGACCGCTCGCTTGACACCTTCTTCGAGGTACTTACTGAACGCCACCGATGGAACCATGTACGGCACCTTGGGGCCGTGCAAGATCGGCGAGCCATCGGCGGTCGCCTGCGACTCATCCCAATGCTCGCGGCCATCGACCTTGCCGTCCAGATAGTCCTGGTACTCGCCCCACGCCACGCCGGTCATCACCTGCAGGACGTAACCGGCCTCCTTCCACTGAGCCAGGCGATCGGCCATCGACGGATCGATCCCGTACGCCATCACAAAATCGGTCCGCAGGTCATACTTCGGCCCGATCCGTCCCGCTTGCTGAAAGCCGGTGTGTTCGAGTTGCCGGTCGGTTACGAGATTCGGGACTGGCTCGGCGGCGAACGAGAGAGTACACAGCAGCGCAAAGACGCACGCGGTTTTGGACAGGCGGTATGACATCAGGTGGGCTCGCAAGCTGGAGGGAAGTAGAAGTGAGGTAGTTATACCACAGAGGGCACAGAGGACACAGAGAGCAAGCGACAGCGCCACCCGATCACCCGTCCGACATTATTCCTTTATCCCTCGTCTCCCCTTCGTGTATCCCTCTGCTCTTCTCCTCTGTGTCCCCTGTGCCCTCTGTGGTGTTCATCCCTTCTCCTACTCCCTTCCCCCGACAATCACTGAATCGTCCACAGCGAAGGCAACGTCGACGCCTCGACATTGAACCACTGATACAGCGCCGGGATCTGGACAAACATCAGCCCAACAAAGGCGATTAGACAGACGACCAAATAGCTCATCAGGCCTTTTTCGCGATAGAGGCGCTCCGGCGCCTGGGCCGGGCTGTCGTTTTTCATCGCTGTCCACAGGTAGTAACTGAAGAACCCGGCGAACAGCGGAACGCACAGAATCTGCTCGAGCTTGTACCGAATGATGAACACTCCCCACATCAACGCCGATGAAGTGGCGTAGAAAAACATGCTCACCAGCAGAGTGTTTTCGGTGTAGTAACGAAACGAGCTGCGATATGCGGCCGCACGTTCTGGATCACCAATCTCCCGATACTCCGCGTACCGCTTGGCTGCCATGAAGAACGCCCCCACCATCCAGTAAGCGATCATCACCGACACCGGCGGAATCTTCGTGGCGACAACAACAAACCAGCCTAACATCAGACGCAATGGATTGTTGATCGATTCGGAAATCACATCCAGATAGGGTAGCTCCTTCGTTCGAACCGGCGAGATGTTGTACACCAGCCCCATCATCAACAGGACGGCACTGGTGCTGAAGAAAGGAGCGTTTACCTGATAGGCCATCAGCAATCCAACGCAACCGAGCACTAGCCACTCGATGTACGCAATTGGCAGCTTTACTTGACCCGATGGAATGGGACGATGTTGCTTGGTGGGATGGCTGCGGTCCGTGGGGGCGTCCAGGATTTCGTTGATGACATAGTTACTCGACGCCACCAGGCACGTGGAGGCAAACGCCCAGAGTAGCAAACCGAGATCGAACTGCTTCAGTAAGGTTGGGTAATAGAGATAGGCCAGCAGCATGCCGAACAGCATGAAGACATTCTTGAACCAATGGTCCGGTCGCGCAATCGAAACGTAGGGGATGAGGCCAGTCCGATGCGCGGAACGATGCGAGGTTTCGGCGTGGTAGGCGTTTGGCGGCTCTGCGTCGGAATATGATGCGGCGGTTTGCGCGTCGAGCAGAGTGTTTTTGCTAGGCCCAGCTTGGTCGATTTGCGTCATGTCTCAGTGATTCGGCTTGCTGCCTTCAATACTCGCGTAACGCGTCGCCGATTGCACCAAATGCACGGCTTGAGAGTCTCCTCGTTGAAACCTAGCACGCACCGCTGGCGCTTGCCGGCAGTCTGAGGCCCGATGGAGATTCTTGTCCGAGTCCAGTAGATGACGTCTTGATGTCTGCGCACATTGGAGTGAAAAGGCAGCCCTTGATTTGGTCCAGGAAACTGTTGTTCTCGACAGACTCCGATCAACGGAAAGGACTGCCCGATGCCCAGTGTGGCAGGACGCGAGGTGAAGCTGGGTACGACGCGGCTCAAAGAACCACGCGACTACACAACAGCAGGTTGCGTCGCGTGAAGGCCGCGAGAAAGACAAGATCGCTGGCGGGCGAAATCCCTGTTCGAGAGCAGGGCGAAGATGGGGCGACTTCTCGTTCGACTGTCTGACTTGGAGCTAGACGGAAGCTCTTATGGCCGAACGGGTTGAAGCGAACCACAGAGAACACGGAGGGCACAGAGCACGAGAGCATTCGAAGTAGAAGGAGCTGATCTTCATGCCCTTCCTATCTTCCCCTTGTTTTGTCTCGGTGCCCTTCGTGTCCTCTGTGGTTGCGTCCACTGCCCGGGAAAGTCCGGGCGCATGATAAGATCGCTGCGAGTGCCCAGTGCGCTCCGACCGCTTTCGTGTCGGCGAGAACGGCAACCAGTTGCGCCGCGAACTTCTTATGTCATTGCATCTACTCTGCGGCACCATCGGCTGCGGGCGAAGCGGCAACCTGATCGGAATCGGCAATAACCTGCCATGAAGTATTCGTGTGTCGTAGCCGGCGCAGAAGAGTACGGCTTGGGGCCACAACGTACGCCTGAGCCGACTCCGTCCAAATGGGAATATCGGCCAAAGAGTCACCCACATAGGCAAATGAGTCGAGTCCTTTCTTTCGGCAATAAGCCTGGATCGCGATGAGCTTCGCCTCGCCTTTCAGGTTGTGTCTGTCCATCACTTGCCAGTACATCGTCAAATAGTCTCAGGTGATTGGCGATCGGCCTGGCCCACAGGAGGTCGTTCGCCGTAGCCAGCACGATCTGGCAACCGTGGCCCTTCTGCTGGCGGATCAGATCCACGACTTCTTGTCGGTAAGGCAGCTTGGAGGCATCCAGTTGGATGCGCTCGGCCAACGCTCGTTTCAAAGCTGCCCGACCACGGAGGAGCCAGAAGGGCATCTTTGGAACCAGCCACGGCTTCCTCCTGATCGCCAACCATGCCGCCTCTCGTAGGACATCCGTGGCGACCAAGGTGTCATCAAGGTCGACGAACAGGATCTCGTGTATTTTCTCGGTGGCGGGTTGGGCGATTTCTATTCCCCTTGTAGTTCCTGGAAGATGTCACGCGCGTTCATCGCGGCTCTGCATCGCGCTTGGCGCAGGTCTCCGACCTCGCCGGCGCGGCCGACCGAAGGTCTCCCCGGTCTTCCCAGACTTCGGCCCCGGCGAGTGCGGGGTCAGAAGACCCTCGCACCGGTTTTCCCTCGACTTCCGGCCCTGTTGTGTGCGGGGTCAGAGACCCTCGCACAGCAGAATCAGAGACCCTCGCACAGCGAGTGTTCAGCAGCCATTGTGCCAGTCTCACTGCGTTGCGGAGGTGACTGTCCCGCGACTAAAGATACGCATCGAACCACTCGTAGATTCGTTGTTCTGCGCCGGCAGGCACCGTATGTCCTTGTCGATGGTTCAGCAGGCCCAGACGTGGTGGCCCTGGGTAGAGTTGGTATACAGTCAATGCGGCGGCCACAAACGGCCAACTATGGTCGCCGTCCGCGGCGTTTCCGCCGACGAGCAGGAATGCCCGCGGGGCGATCAATCCCAGCAACTCGTGGTGCTCCCGTTCCGAATGGGAACTCGCGGTGCGCCGGCCCAGGTACCACGGAGCAGCCCAGTTCGAAAACGTTCGTCCGACCCCACCCTCACTGCTTACGGCTGCCCGCACGCGATCGTCCAGCGCCGTGAGGTAGAGCACTTGCTTCGCACCCAGCGAGTGCCCCACTGCACCAATTCGCTGGGCATCCACTTCCGGCATGCCGGCCAGTACGTCCAGGGACCTCTGAGCGTCGTGAAGCAGCTTGGCCATGCCCCGAATGTTGCCGTGACGTTTTCGCAGTCTTCTTACCTGTTGGTATGCATGCAGCAGGAAGATGTGCCGACGGCCATCGCGCCATAGAAAACACCGCGGGCATAAGACCACATGACCTCGCTCGGCCAGCCGCAACCCGAACGCCTTCTCGGGAGCGCCCTCCACTCCGGCCGGCTGCCGGATCGTCTGGGGCACGGTCGAGTGGAACACCATGACGCCAGGGGCTGGCCCACGCAACTGCCTGGGCCGCAAGAGATACGCCTCAACCTGCATCCCCGGTTCCGTCTCGTAACGAATGAGCAACCGCTCAACGTTCGGCAGCTCTTCCCTTTCGAGCACATCGTATTCGGGGCACGCATCGTCAGACGGGGCGATCCGTCCCAAGAACTCGCGCCATTGCTCTCGCAGACGTTGCCGTTCCGGTTCCCATTCCTCCGCGGTCTGAATGGTCCGGCCGTTCTTGCCCGCCAGCAGTGACGCCAACTGCGGTGCCCGAGATGAGAGGTTCGCCGGCGCCTGCTGAACCTCCCTTAGCCAGTCGACATCCGTCATTTCGCCTCAAGGAATCCCGCGTACAATTGCCGGTCCGATCCACCTCGTGAGCCACTCGCTCGGCGCAGGTCTCCGACCTCGCCGAATCCGCCGACCGAAGGTCTCCCCGATTCTACCGGAAATCCGATCCCGACGAGTGCGGGGTCGGAGACCCTCGCACAGCGGATATGTTTGTTCAGCTCCTGCACTGCGGGAAGCGCCTCCCTAAGTTACACGCTGCCGAACGGTGCGATTCGCCCTCTTCCACTGACAACTGTCAACTTTCTAGCGATTCTCAGTGACAGAACAGTCGAGATACCTCAAGGAATCCCGCGTACAATGGTCGGTCCGATCCACCTCGTCAGCCGCAGCGGCAGCTTCTGCCACACCGAGATGAAGCGATCGTACTTGGCATTCTCGCGTCGCATGTCGCCTGGAGATCCACTGCGAACGTAGTACTGCCACACCGCCGGCTCCGCAATGGCGCCCCATTTCTTCTTGAAAAGCGTATGTATTGCTGTCAACGTACATCGTCCGAAGTCGAAGATGCGCTGCCCTCGATCGACTGTGCGTTGTAACAGTTGCCAGTACATGAAATCGTTGGCATTCTTTGAACCAAATGCTCGCAATGAGCTGGCACTTGGGACTTCTGTCGAGCCATTGCCATGAGTAAGCAGCGCGACAGCGATTGGCTGCTGGCCCGCGCGAATGACGCAAAGCTCGGATTGTCCAGGAAAACACTCGAGTATGGATGAAAACAACTTTTGACTGAAAGCGGGTGTACCTAAGTCTCGCATATTGTGGCTGAACACTTCGTAGAACTCCGAAAGTAGTTCTGCGCCACCCCAGTGGACCGTAAATCCCTGTTTTTCTCCCTTTCGGACCTTGTTGCGGACTTTGAAGTTGAATTGGTCCCAAAGTTCCGGCACGGTCTGCGGCAGTGAAAGTCGCATGTGGACCTTCGAAGTCAAGGAATATGTCAGTGCGGGATGAGTGATTGCCGCCTCGTGCCTTAGTTCGAGATACTTCACCCGCAGTTTATCGGCGAGTGCTACCGCCTGATCAATGAGCGCGACTGCAGTCGTTTCGTTGTCAGCCACAATGCCGGCAGTATTAATGTAGGGAAGACTCACCAGAAACTTGCCGAACAGAAAGCTGTTGACGTACGCGAGAGGCAGCAGACCGACAATCCGATCTTGTACCGTTGCTTCGACACAATAGGGCTCGTGTCGCAGTCCGGATGCTAAGACGGTGAGCCATTCTGGTTGACGGTTCAGTGACAGTGCGTCGTGCTGCTGAATGAAAGCCTTCCAGCGAGGCATGTTCCTGGCTATGTCCGTGCCAAGCCATGTAACGACCTGCAGGTCTGACGGCGTCTGCGCCGAGTGACGACCCTGGGTGGGCATGCTGACTATTTCCCTTCGCCTTGTTGGTGGCAAGCTGTACGATATAGTACTCCAAGGAGTTGATGTCAGTAAGGCAGCTTTGCGACGCTCGTATATCGGCAGACGATCCGTGAGTACCGATACAACTGTGCCTCCGTTGGTGCGATTCGCCGCTGTGGGAGATCTTCTCCTTGCGCCTGCCCCTGCGGGCTGCCACTACCCGCGCAACCTGCAACTGATTGCTCCTGCAGTTCGTCGCAAATTCCAGGAATGCGATATTGTATTTGGAAATCTGGAATGCACGCTTCCCGGCGACGGTGGGCAGGTACCCACCGAGCCGCGAGTAGTGGCCACTCCTGAACTCATTCGAGCCGTAAAACCAGCCGGGTTCCACCTGGTGACCATTGCCAACAATCACACGTTTGATTGCCTCGAGAAAGGCTTCGAAAATCTGCGGTCCCTTCTCGGTTCGATCGGCCTGCCGCATTTCGGCGCAGGACACAACCTGGACGAGGCGATCGCGCCAGTTGTATTGGATACTTGCGGTTTGCGGATCGCGTTTCTGGGAGCCGTGGACGAACGATCAGGTGCCAACCAGTTCGCCGAAAATCGCCAGGCTGGAGTCGCGTCTCTGGACGTTGATCGTCTCGTTCGACAAATCCAAGAACTGCGTCAGCACGTGGATCACGTGATCGTTTCACTGCACTGGGGTGAAGAGCGATTTCTGATCCCTTCCCCCGTACAAGTGGACCAGGCCCACGCTCTGGCCGACGCCGGAGCCTCCATGGTTCTCGGTCACCATCCGCACGTGCTGCAAGGTCTGGAGGTCTATCGCGGCGTTCCCATTATTTACTCGCTGGGGAATTTCGTCGCCGATGAGGTTCATTTCACCAACGGAGATGCGGTTCGCTGGGATCGGGTCGGCCAGACGGGCTGCATCCTCCGAGCGGACTTCACGAAAGATCGTGTCGAGAACATCCACCAGGTGCCAACCTACGATTCAGGACACCTGGTTGACCTCGACGACACTCAATTCGGACGACAGCGTATCGAAGCCACGAATCAGGCAATTGCGCGAGGTGTCACGACCTCCCGCTACCGCCGCGAACACTTCCGGGTCAAAACCATCAAGCCTGCCATGGGCTACCTGCACTGGCGACGGATCAAGGACCTGCGGCCCAGGCATTTGTGGAAGGCTTTTCGTCAAGTGCTGCACGCCCGGGCGGCGGAGTGAGCAGTTGTCAGTCTCTCAGTTCGTGTATCGCTAGGCCAAACGCTTTCTAGAAATCCGTCGAGTGAATCACTTGGACATGAAGGTGAGAATTTGAGATCAGATCATTAGGCTGGAGCACTGGACATTTTGCATCGGAAATCTAGCGTCGATGCAAAACTATTGCCTTCTCAACAATTCGGCAGCTTGACGAGGAGGTTAATTGACGCCTTCCGCTGCCGGGCGAACCTGGCACTGCGATGAGAGTAGCTCAGCGCACGTAGTCGACTGGCGAAATACGCCAGAGAGCAGCGAAACGGCCGTCACAAATACGCACGATATGATGAAATAGACCAGTATGAATCGAGTAGTGCGGAGGAAAGAGGGTAGATATGGAGAAGGTAGATCTACAGAAGAGACAACGAGAAAGGAGACTGAGCGGGTAGACGAACCTCGCGGGTAGTTTGGCCTCCTTGAGCCAAAGCACGGTGGCGACGCTCACCAAGAGGATCAGCGCGGATTCGCCATCTTGAAATCGAGTAGGAGGTTCAGTACGAGCAGCGACCGCGGGGGCCATCACCGCAACGACGCGACTTAGCGTCGCAGGGACGGCTAGGTTGAGCTGCTGAGCGCAGATGCCGAATACGAAGCTCCAAGCCGTGAACCAAAGATCGTGGCTCATCGGGATGTATTTGTTCAGGCGCGTATTGCACCAGCAGTGCGACGAGTGTGAACAGGCCGATCGCTACGACGCGATAGCGCAACGAATCTGAGCAACGGATACACTGCGTAGAAGATCAGCAGCAAGGTAAGGAACCACAGTGCTCCGCCGAACGGGCTGGGGTTCTTCAGGCCGAACAGGGGTCGAGGAAGCCTTTGACTACAAGCAAGCTGGTAAGCGTTTGCCACGTCCAGATGCCGGATTTCCCTTGGGCCAGAAACAAGACTAACAGGAACAGATTGATTACCAGCAGATCGGGTCCGAGCCGGGTAAGTTTCTTCCACCAGAAACGACCCAACTGAAAATCATCCTGGTATTTCGCAGAGGTAAAAAACCCCGAGGTAAAAGCCGAAGACGAACAGTCCAACGCTGGCGGCAATCCAGTTGCCGGTAGTGGGAGAAAAGTGCGCCGCCACCACGGCGTAGATGGCAACCACTTTGCCGAGCATGAAATTGTAGCTGGTATTTCCGAGATAAAGTTCGTGTGTGGCTGTTAGATGCTTTCTAGATCTGTCCTGTGACTTCCTTGTTGACATAAACGGTGAGATTTTGACCGATCAGATCTATAGGTTCGAGCACTGACGACATTTTGCCATCGGAATACATCTCCAGCGTCGATGCATAACTATTGCCCTTCGCAACAATTCGGCAGCCTTGCCGAGCCCGAGAGTTAGCTGACGCCTTCCGCTGCCGGGCGAACATTGCCGCGTGCGAGTCGCCCCCCACGTAGTCGACTGGCAAAATACGCCAAGACCAGCGAAACGGCCGTCACGCATACGCACGAAACGATGAAATCGACCAGTGCGAATCCCGTAGTCCGGAGGAAGACGTGGCTGTGGAGAAGGTAGATCTCCAGGAGACAACCCGAAAGGAGACTGAGCGGGTAGACGAACTTCGTGGGTAGTTTGGCCTCCTTGAGCCAGAGCACGGTGACGACGCTTACCAAGAAAATGAGGGCCCGATTCGCCATCTTGAAATCGAGCAGGACGTTCAGTGCGAGCAGCGCCGTGACGGCCATCACCGCAACGACGCTACTGAGCGTCGCAGGGACGGCTAGGTTAAGCCGTTGCGTGCAGATGCCGAACACGAAGCTCCAAGCCGTGAACCAAAGATGCGTGGCCCATGGGGATGTAATTGCTTAGCGCGTATTGCACCAGCAGTGCGACGAGTGTTAACACGCCGATCGCCACGCGCGATCTGCGCAACGAATCTGAGCAACGGATAGACTGCGTAGAAGATCAGCAGCAAGGTGAGGAACCAAATTCCCGCACCGAACGGGCTGGGGTTCTTCAGGCCGAACCAGGTCAGGAAGCCTTTGACTCCAAGCAAGCTGGTAAGCGTCTGCCACGTCCAGATGCCTGATTTCCCTTGGGCCAGAAACAAGACTAACAGGAACAGATTGATTACCAGAAGATCGGGTCCGAGCCGGGTAAGTTTCTTCCACCAGAAACGGCCCAACTGAAAATCGTCTTGATATTTGGCAGAGGTGAAAAAACCCGAGGAAAAGCCAAAGACGAACAGTCCAACGCTGGCGGCAATCCAGTCGCCCGGTAGCGGGAGAAAGTGCGCAGCCGCCACGGCGTAGATGGCAACCACCTTGCCGAGCATGAAATTGTAGCTGGTATTTCCGGTCGCGTTGGATATCATTACTACCACTTATCCATCGGTCTTCGGCGGCTGTGACCTCCTACAGTAATTGCAGTCCGTTCCGTTGAGCTGCGCGATTGGCCCTCTTCAACTGTCAACGGACAACTCATACGCCCACAGACCCGTTTGGGCGTGGCGATGCCGCGAGAGGCGGAAAGAAATCTTGAATACCTCAGAGTATTGAAAGCCGTCGGTGTTGACGGGGGCAGGTTCGTAGCCAGCAGAGCCTCGCCGGTGGATGTGAAATCGCAGGTCATCTCCCCGCGCGTCCACCAGCCAGAATTCGGGAATCCCGGCACGCCAATACGCAGGCGGCAGGCGTTGTGTGTCCTTGGTGATCGAGCTGTCGCTGACGATCTCAACCACAAGTTCCGGTGCTCCTTGCAGTTCAATAAAACGATCCCGTTCTCCCGACGCTTTCGGGACGAGACGCACTCGTTCCGTTCGAAGCGACTCGTGAAACACCACGACGACATCCGGTTCGACAGAAAGGTCCGCATCAGGACAGGTCACTCGTGCGCAGTCCGAGAAGATGTTTCCCAGGTCTGCCTGTTCTAACAACGTACTGAGCACGGCGATAGTTTGGTCTTCAGATTTCCGTGAGTAAACAAGTCTTCCGGTGACAGGTCGACCTCAATACGTCCCGAGATGTAATCCACGCGGACCTTATCGGGGAACTCGGTAGATGCCGCCCACTGCCGAAATTCGGTTAGTGAGCCGAAGCACGGGATCTCAATCTGTTCCTGAAAACTGATACTTGTTGCCATACTACCATCAAGCGGAGAAGGGATTGTCGCGATTGACTGTCTGCATTGCGACGAATTCATTCTACCTTTCCTTGCTCCCCCTCTTCCACGGCCAACTGACAATTTTCAACTGACAACTCCGCTTCGTACCACGGGGCGGTACTTGCCCGACGGGGCGGGAGCGATATCCTCGACCTGTTCGACCGTCACGTGGTCATCGCTGCGCAGCCGGTCGTGCACCTGGCGCGCTACCTGATCCATACCGTCGGCTGGAAATGCGTCGTCGGTGACGAGCAGTACACGGAGTTCGCCGAGGCGTTCCTGTCGCACCTGGAATTTGACGATTCCGCTTACTGATCGGCAGATATAGATGAATGCATAGCCGGGGATCCACCGCCCGTCGCGAGTGACGACAAAGTCGGCGACGCGGCCCGCCGCTGACTTTCACGCTGCCCAGCGTCAGTCCGCACGGGCAGGGTGTTTTCGAAAGTGTCACCATATCGCCCGTGCGATAGCGGATCATCGGCATCACGGGGCTGACGATATTGGTGACGACCAGCTCGCCCTCGCCGTCCGTCGGGGCAAGTGTGTGCGGATCGATCGTTTCCAGGATCAGCTGTTCGTCGATGGTGTGCATCGTGCCGTGGTGACATTCGTGGCCGACGAGTCCCGCCTCGCGCAGGCCGTACGAGTCGTAGACGGGGACGCCGAAGGCCTGGCTGATGTTGTGGCGATCCGGATCGGTCAGCATCTCGGAAGTGGTGCAGATGACGGTCAGCCCGCGTTGTTTGAGCCGCGACAGATCGATGCCTTGTGGGCGGGCCATGGAGACCATGAGGTTGAGGCTGTTGGGGTAGCCGAAGATGCACTTCGGCTTCCACTGCAGCCAGTACTCGAAGTACTGCCTGACCAGGGGTGGGTTGATTTCGAAACCATTGGTCAATCCGTCGTTGATCAGCCAGTCGCGGAGGCGTTTGATCCGGTCCTGTTTGCTGAGTTCGATCGGCGAACCCCAGAAGTACATTTCTCGGTCGCCGCGACGGACACCGATCCATTCGTGACCTCGCATGCGGGCCGCGTTGATCTGCGCTTCCTGGTGAGCGTTGGCGTAGAACTGCAGGGCTTCGTTGGTGGAACCGCTGGTCCGCACCAGCTTGAATCCGCGATCGGTGCGGCGAGTGACCATGCGTTCCCGCTCGGTGCGAACCGTTTCTTTCTCGAGCAGTGGGAATTGCTGCAGGTCGGTGAGCGACTGAATGGAGGCCGGCTCGATCCCGTGCCGGTCCATGATCTCGCGCCAGAAGGGTGATTCCGCATGTGCTGTTGCGATGATCTGCTGCAATCGCTGCAACTGCAGGCGTTCAACTTCGTCCCGCGTCCATTGTTGGCTGCGCTTCAGTTCCTCAAGTACGGCAAAGCTACGTCGTCCCAACATTCGCTCTTGGACTCGAAACAACGTTCTGGCAACCGAGGGGATCATGAGGTATTTCCTGCTTAGGTCCAGTAGAACCCGTTCCACACCTGAACGGCCTTGCGGACGAAAGTCCTGGGGTGCGAGAGTTTACAGGGTGGCACGCGAGCGGCTTCATATTCACCGGCCCGCACGGCCACTCGCTGTGCGCGGGTCTCCCACCGCTGTGCGTGGGTCTCCTGACCTACTGCTGTAAACACCTTCGGGAGGCCAGATTAACACGTTTTGTTTTGGGTGGTGGCCCGCAAAGGATTAGATGGACGGAATTGTGAGTAGGTGAACGTCGCTTCGGTGTGATCTGATGAGTCGTTTGGGGCGGTGATGCAATCCAAGTGTCACTCCACGCATGTTTCAGTAGACGGTTCAGGTGTTTCAGAAGTTGGGACGATGTCGTTTTGCGGGCGTGGTATTTTTCCGTTTGGCTGGTTGTCGAGCAAGGTATTCCAGGTGATCAGCTCCCGCGTGACGTCGCGAAACAGCATTTCGGTAGAAATCTCCGAAGGGTCACGATCGTGGGTCTCGGCCACAGATCCACGGATCACCTGAATCATGTTGTACAGCACCATGCAGAAGGCGAACTGAAAGATCGTGGCCTTGGGGGTTCCTCGAATCAAATGCGACAGACCGAAAACTTCGGTCACCTTTTGAAAGAGACGCTCGATCTCCCAGCGTTACCGGTAGATCCAGAGCAGATCTTCGGCCGGGTAGAGACCTCCATCGAACAAGTCGGTGATTAAGGTGATCGTCTCGCGACCCGGTCGGAGCAACTCGATCTGACGCACGCGACGGCGACGATGATCGGACTCACTGCCCAACCAGCCCCAATTCTCGAGAAACTGATCTCCCTCTGCCGTTTTTCCCCGATGCGATGGAACCTGGGAATCTCGATGAAATTTCACCTTGGTGTGATGGCGAACCAAAAAGCAATCCCCTTCCGCGCGGTGAAGAACCGAGGTTGTTCCAGGTCACAGAACGCGCGATCACTGACATGCAGTCGTGGCCCCGGCAATTCTCGACAAACTTCCGGAACGAGCGATTTGACAAACTTGACATCGTTGGCTTCCCCGTCAGGATCAGCCCACATGGCGATCGTCAAACCGGTTTCCCATTGAATGGCCACCAAGGCACGTCCCCCGAGAATTCCGCCGGAGATTCCTCGCAATGGTTTCAGTCGCTTCGCTACCTTTTTGATCGCTTTCCCGTCATAGATGACAATCCGGAAATCGACGAGGGACTGCGGTTTCTTCCACTCCGCCCAGGAGGGAAACGCCTCTCGTAAGGCACGGCTGGCGGATTGTAGAAAGGCTTGGCTCACGGCAATCGGACACCGCCCCAGCTTCTTGTAAGCAGCTTGAATACTGGCTTCGAGGACACCGTCTTCACGATTTTTCTCAAAGCTCTCTCGACCACTCTCGTACTTCAACAAGGCATCGGCGACGAGACTCACCATCACAGGAAACGAAATCAGATTCTCAAAACACCGGCCCCGGTGCTTCTTCCAGATCTCCTCTAACCGGTCGGAATCGGTGATCCAGGACCAAAGCTCCATCGCGACATCTGCTCAGCGGAATTCGCTCAATCAATTCCCTGACAAAGCCGTCCATGATCCCCTCCTTGTATGGTGTGGCCAAAAACTCGAATCCATCGAGTCATAACCAACCAACATTCAAGGAGTTAGGCAACACCAACCTGTTTACAGCAGTAGTCTCCTGACCCCGCACTCTTAGCGACCGAAGGTCTCCTAGCGTCTGGGAGACCTTCGCCGAGCGAACTAGAATCACGCTCGCCCACCCGAACACCAAATCTGAAATCACCTTTAATAACTGACAACGATCCCCACCCTACGTCCAGTAGAACCCGTTCCACACCTGAACGGCCTTGCGCACGAAAGTCCTGGGGTGGGAGAGTTTACAGGGTGGCACGCGAGCGGGTTCATACTGGTCCGGCCCGCACGGCCTCGGCGAGCTGACCGAAGGTGTAAACGGGCAGATTGGAACGCTGGGCCAGCCATTCGCAGAAGCGGCGGAAGCGGCGAATGATGATCCGATTTGGGCGGCCACCGTCGTACTGAACGTTGCGCCACTTGAAGAGGCTGAAGCTGTGTAGGATCATCACCGCGTCGGCACCGGCACCGCAGATCCGCTGGATCGCATCGCGACATTCCTCGAACCCGATTCCATACAGGTCGAGCGGCTTGGCCGGGTGCAGACCGGGGAAGCGAATCTTGTGGAAGCCGGAGAGGGCCAGTTCGAGCACGCCGCCGTACCATTTCGAGCCGTTGTAGAGTTCGTCGCGTTCGAACAGGCACTGTCCACCCGCGTACGGGAACGTGTAACTGCTGTCGAGCAGGATCTCGGCCTTTTCCATCTGCCGCAGCGTCTCTACCGACGCACCCATGTTGCCCGCTCGAAACGCGTCGACCGCTCGTCCGGTCCACTGCCGCATCCGATCTGCTCCCTCCTGTAGCAGTGCGAATTGCTGTTCAGGCGTCAGATTCGCGATCTGATCGGTTCTTGGATGGGGGAGACCCTGCTGTTCAAGACCGTAGTGCTTGTGGCCCGGATGAATGTGGAGTTGCACATCCTGTCCGCGCTCGAGCAGATAGTGGCAGACTCGTTCGACTTCACCCGGATAGCCTTGTTCGGCCGTAAATGCCTCGACGAAGAACGTGGCGGCCAGGTTGTGCTTCTGCAAAATGTCAACGATCAGCGGAATGCCGTACTGCTTGCCGTCGTACTCACCCCACATCCCGCGCGACGGCGGGACTGGCTTTAGCGCGGGTCCCTCCAGGCGCCCCCCATGCCGCATTCCACGTCAAACGTGATGAACACACCGCGTTTCATGTCACTGGCCTTTGCTTATTTCGTATGGGAACAGAGCATGCTGTGCGCGGTCATGCTGTGCGGGTCTCCCACATGCTGTGCGGGTCTCCCGACCCCGCACTCTTCGGCACTCCATGCGGCGGGGTCAGGAGACCCTCGCCGAGCTAGTGATGAACACACCGCACTTCATGTCGCTGGCCGTTTACTTATTCCGCATGTGAATAGGGACACCATGCTGTGCGCGGGTCTCCCGACCCCGCACTCTTCGGCACTCCATACGGCGGGGTCAGGAGACCCGCGCCGAGCCAGTGTCGTTTGTTCCTTCCCAACCCACAATTGGCACTCGCGCGAAGCTGTGCTCCAATTTCGTTTGCCACTTACTCCCAGGCGATGTCTGCCACCAACGGCAGATGGTCTGACCCGATATCGCGTTCGGTCCAGCACTTGACCGGTTGTTGACTTGCCCATGCTCGGAAAGTAACTTCGGCAGCGGCGGAGTGACCCCCACGTGTCTTTGCGGCAACGTGCGACGTTAAAAAGAAGAATCTGGTATGGGATTGACTGACCGAGAGCATTCGGTGGATACACATTCCACGCAATCCATCTCTGGCTTGACCGGGTTGCGTGCGCTGGCATGTGTGGCAGTGTTCGGCGTACACTGGCAGCAATTGACGGGCATCGAAGGAACATGGGGACCTTTCGACCTGAAGATCCTCCTGCTAAACGGAAACACAGGAGTCTGCCTGTTTTTCCTGTTGAGCGGGTTTTTGCTCTCTTTGCCAACATGGCAGCGCAACGCAACTGGCGCACCGGCGGCCGGCAGACGGCGGCGAGAGACACTGCTCCGTTACACACTCAATCGAGCGGCCCGTATCCTGCCCGCCTACTATCTGTGTTTGACAGTCCTGATCATCGCAGGCAAAGAATGGCAAAGCTGGAATGGAGCCCGCAGCATCATCCTGCATTATCTCTTCCTGCACAACATCACAAGTTCCACCTTGTATGACATTAGCCCACCGTTCTGGACCCTCGCCGTACAGGGACAGTTTTATGTTGTTCTGCCGATATTGCTGTGGTGTCTCTTTCGCCCGCCCCATCGCACGCAGGCCCTCGCTATCGCAGCTCTGGCATGCCTCGGAGCATATGCCCTACACTTTGCACTGGCCGAGTATATTGCCCCCGCCCTGCCATCCGTCATACGCTCGCTCTATAAAGGCCGCGTGGCAGAACACAGCCTGCTGGCCCATTTGCCACATTTTCTGCTTGGTGTGCTTGCCGCCGGACTGCACGTACGACTGAACAAAACGTCTCCGGGCAGCGTAGCAGACCATCCACGATGCTGGGACGCAGTCTTCTGGGGATCCCTCGCTGTCGTGTTCTGTATTCTCGTAAATCCTTGGCTCGATCGCTTGCTGTGCTGGTCCCATGGCCGTTACAACTGGCCATACGTTCCCGCTCTGCTGGCCGCAATCATCATCGCGGCACCACGCTGCAGGTCGGCGTGCATGGTCTTGGAGTTTTCGCCCATACGCGGATTAGGGATGATATCGTACGGTGTCTACGTGTATCATCTCCCCTGCATGAAATTCGTCGCGGGTAATGCGGACCACCTCGGGCCGTTTCTTGCCAGGGACCCTCTTGGTTTGGCCTTGACATCCATCGTTGTTACAGTCGCCGTGGCAACAACGTCGTGGTATTTCATCGAGCGCCCCTGTCTGCGATGGATAAAGCGCCGCCGGCGGGTATCTCCGGCAGATAGCTACAACGCGAGTCACGCTACCGCACCGCTATCCCAGCAGGAACTTGGAGCTCAACTCGTTACGACACTGTTCTGGTTGGCGATGTCCATCGCCTTCGTAGCCGTGCTGATTCAGGCACTTCTACTTGCCCCGCGAATCCCCTACAACGTGCGGGAGCTCTTCCAAAGAGACCTGCGTCCGTTGAGGATTCTTGTCTTTGCCGCGATCCCAATTTGGGTCGGTTTTGCGCCCTCATGGTTTGGTGCCCGGGTCGGACGGCGGCCGTGGCTGATCTGGCTCGCACCGCTATGCGCCGTTGTTGTCAGCCAGGTTATGTGGTTCTTGCTGCGGCACTCTGTGACGCCAGAAAGCGTCAATGACGTACTCGGCTCGCGCTTGCTCGACTGGCCAGGGAATCTCGAACGTCGGATGCGCCTGTTCACGTTGCAGGGGCCTTTGACCGGTTTTCTGATTCTCTTCTCGGCGGCCTTCCACACGTGGCAGCAACAGGATGAGAGCTGCCTCCTTGCGCCGAATCGCCTATTTCACTGCCGGAACCCTGCCGTGGATCGCGCTCTGCGGATACGTTGTCTTCTATTGTCCGAGCACCAGCAACATCGTCGAGTTGATTCGATTCAAGCCGTTTCCGTGGATCGGTCCCGTTTCGTTGCTGGCACTGATCGCCCTCCTGGCGGGCAATGCCACTTGGCTCTCTCAATCAGCCCAGCAGGGCACCGGCGAGTGGTTCCTGAAACTGCTGGTAACCGCGGGCCTGGTGAGCCCAGGGTGGGCACTGCTGCATTTCGGCCTCGATCCGGCCGTTGAAAAGTATGGAGTCGTCTTCCCGGCAGCACGATTCATCTTCGGCCCTGATCGTATTCAGGAGATCAGCTGGCTCGACACTTTACGCACGCTGGGGAGTGTTTCAGCTGGGAAGCGTATTTCTGTTGGCCTGGGGAGGCAACATTGCACAGCGTCTTTGGTCGCAGGCGACATCGATAAGAACGGCGGGGCTGCACACGAGCACAGCTTCACTTGGTCAAGATAGTGAGCAGCGTCAACCGTCGGCTGGCCTGACAGTTCACCCAAGAACAGCTGATGGCTCCGAAGTCCGACAGCTTCCTTTAACGCGGTGGCGAATCAGATCTGGAGCAAGATTTGGAGTCGCGGTGGCAGCGATGGCGATCTCATTCGCCGGGATTGCGGCCGGGCTCTGGTACATCACCGTTTTCGCTACCCCCTCGTTGGATTTCCTCCGTCACGAAGAGCTTCCGCTGCGGGTGGCCGCCGCTACCTTTGCTTCTCTCTGGCACGTAATCGGAATAACGTTCGTGCACATGCGACTTCGAATATCACCAAAGATCTACTGGGTTTTGCTACCGGCATGGACCGCTCTAATCTCTATTCCAACGTGGCTGGCTATCGAGTTTGCGTTCCAGCCAAACCTGGTGCGAAACGTTCTTGGGTGCATTGCCGTCGGGACGCTGTCGCCGTGGGAGCCAATGGCCCGCTTTCTTCTTTGGCAAAACTTCATCACGGTGCCCGCCTTGTCGCTCATCTGCTGTGCTGCGAGTCGATCGGATGACGACAATCCGGCTTGCCCCTGCATACGCATACTCGGCATCTCTTCTGGCTGGCTGGCTGTGATAGCTCTTGTCCTATGGGTTCTCCCCTCACATCAGGCACCTCCACCGACGCCGGTCGCCATAGGCGGCCTGGCAATTACCTGGCGGTTCGTGCTGGGCGGGAGCTTTCTCGTGACGTGGATGAGCTGGTTGGGTTGGATGTTAGCAGAATCTGTTGAGCCGGAGGTTACCGCGATTCCTTTAGACGATGACGTCTGGCAGCGGTTCCGCCGATGTCTGTGGATTCTCCTCAGCCTCCTGTTGATTTTCTTGGCTTACGGGAGCTTGTTTCCGTCACAGTTAAAGGCGGTTCCTCTATCCTTGGCATGGAATGACTTCGTGGCTCGAATCCTACAGGTCACGCCGTGGCGTCAATCGGACGCGGTAACCAACCTACTAATGTTTGTTCCGGTGGGTTTTATCGCATTGGGCAGTCTGTCTGACGTGCGTGAGACAATCGGTCGAAATCTACTCAAGTCTTCCATCGTGCTGTTGGGCGGGTTGATGGTGAGCGCCGTACTGGAGTTTTTGCAGGTATTCACCGTCGGCCGAACGGTGTCCCTTCAGGACGTGATTGCGCAAACCATCGGAAACGCATGCGGTATCGGTATTTGGCTCTGGGCCGGCCCCGGCATTTGCACCTCATGCATTTCTCGGCTCCGGAACATGCACCGGCAGGGTTCGGAAGTCGTAGGCGCGTTGCTTGTATACAGTGTCATTCTTCTGGCGTATCAGCTGTGGCCATTCCACCTCACGATTGCAGTCGGCCAGTTGTCCAGGAAGTATCGTCAGGGATTCATTTCTCTAATACCCTTTTCAGATCTCGCGACAACGAACCTTTTTTCGCTACTGATGGCGATCGTGTTGTACGCACCAGTGGGGTTCCTACTGGCAGCCCATTTCACGGCAAAAAAAGATGCGAGGTGGAAATACCTGGCTTCTGGCGTGACGTTCGTGTCACTGGTGGAATTCGGTCAGATATTTATCAAGGGACGTTACGCCACTACGACAGACGTCGTCCTGGGTACGGTAGGTATCATTCTTGGTGCCTCGTGTTTTCGCCTTTTTGCGAGGTCACTTGGACGGTAGCCGGATCTCGCTTGCCGCCGCTTTTTCCACACCATCTTGCACGATAGTACCCTCTGCTCGGCGCAGGTCTCCTGACCTCGCCGTCTTCCCGACCGCAGGTCTCCCCTGCCCGTGCCTGCCCGAATCCTCATCTGGAGACCTTCGGTCATTCCCTGTGCGGGGTCGGAGACCCTCGCACAGCACAAGGAGATGCGCCGCGCACTGCACAGGCACACGCTCGAGTCGCGAGGTCTCCCGACCTCGCCGCCCAGCCCGGGTGGCACGGTCAGGAGACCGGCCACAGCGTGGTTCAGGGACAGGCTCTTATTGTCCAATGATCTGAATGGGATCAAGTCACTCCGAGCAGGTCGCCAGACTCACCCTTCAGCAGCCGCTTCACGACCATCTGCTTGAGGTCGACGAAGAACGGCTTGGGATCGGTCCAGGCGAACGTGTCGTCCTTGGTCCAGGGCCCGGTGTTCCAGAGGAACCGGGCGATCGCGCCGAACTTGCTCAGATGGGTCTGGTCGGGCGGCAGTTCGTCGCGGCGGAGCATGCCGAGCAGCCACTGGGCATCGCCGCCCAGGATCCGCGTCCGCAGCCCGAGGCGGTAGGGTTTCTTCTGCATCTTGTCAGGTTCGAAGTGGCTTTGCCAGAGCAGGAACGGCGATTCGAAGCCGGCCATGATCACCGTGGGCTGGCCGCCGCACATCCGCGGATTGATCTCCAGGAAGATGTACTCGTCGGTCTTCGGATCGTAGTGGAACTGGCAGGTCGCGATGCCTTCCCATTGGATGGTCTGCAGCAGTCTCACCGCATCTTGCGCCAGCGCTTCGTGGCGGCATGAGACGCGTTGCACGGTGACGCCGCCGGCCAGCGGCGCATGGTGCTCGCCGATGTATTCGCCCATCATGAACGCCTCGCCCTGGTGCATCAGGATGTGGCAGTGGTCTTCGGCCCCGGGATGATACTCCTGCACGATGATATTGTCGGCGAACTCTTCCACGGAGGCGTGAAGTTTCTGCGAGCGCTGCCAGATCACTGGCGTAGGCCGCCTTCCACTTTGCTTTTCCCGAATTCGCGTCGTTCTGGCGACTGGTGCGCAGCACCAGCGGGAACTGCAGCGCGTCGCCTCCGGCCGCCATCAGCTTGTCCAGCGTCATGCCCTTGGCCACCGGGATTCCCAGCTCTTCGCACAGACCGTGCAGATAGGCCTTGTCGGTCGCTTTCTCGAAGCGCTCGGCCGCGGGGGAGAACACGTGGATCTCCGGCTCGAACCGGTCGCGATTCTGGATCAGGGCTTTGTGCAGGCTTTCCGAGATCGGCATGACCGATCCTGCCTTCAGTTCATGGGCCAGCCACAGAAGCTGGTCCACGTTCGACGGAGCGTCTGGGGACCGGTCCAACATCCAGGCCCCGGCGCAGTAGCGGCTGTGGGCCGACTGGCCTTGGGGCGTGTTGCAGACCGCAAACGCGGTCAATCCGTTCCTGGCCAAGCTGCGCAGCGTCGCCAGGCCCACCTGGGAATCGCCCACAATCGCGATGACTCGGCGTTCGCGTGGTCCAGAAAGTCCGTGGCGGATCGCCCGGATGTTCTGCATCATACTGTGCATTCTCCTGAATGTTCACGCACGGCGCTGCTCCGGCTGCTCGGCAGTCCGTGCTGCTCGGCGCAGGTCTCCTGACCTCGCCGTCTTCGTGACCGCAGGTCTCCCACTCCCGTGCTATGTCCGAATCCTCATCTGGAGACCTGGCGGTCATTGCGTCGCATGCGGGGTCACCTCTGCTCGGCGAGTCCCCGACCTCGCTCAGTCCGCGGTCTAGACGTTCGCCACAGTCTTTCTTCACCACTGCGAGCGTGCTAAGGATGACGTCATTTGTATCTGCTGTATCGGACAAATACCAATTGGCTGACGAGAATCGCCAGTGATCGGCGCGAACAACGAGCCCTTTGCGGCAGGGATTCTCGTGAAGGTAGTCGATCTTCGACTGCCAGAAGGACTCTGTTTCAATCTGCTCGGGATGCCGCGTGGGTTGCCAGAATCTCCGAGTTCGGTCGTTACCGGCCGCCTCACGAATTGTATCCGAGAAGCAGGGCGGCATGTGTGCCTCGCAGAAATCGCACAGTTGTCGGCCAGTGAATTTGCGGAAGTCGGTGAGTACTTGCTCGAGGGCGTGGGGTTGGAAGCTCTCGTGAAAGACGATGGCATGCAGGTGTGTTGGCATGATCACGTAAGCGTTGGTCCGGAGCCCCTTCTTGTCGTGACAGAAATTCAGGGTATCCGTGATGATCTTACAGGCTTGCTGCGACACGAACACGGGCAGCCACTGCACCACGCTGAATGTTACGAAAAAGACAGCTCCGTCATCGTGAAAGCGAAAGCGTTCCATCGGATTGGATCCTCGATGTCTCCGATGCTCGCTGGCCGTGCAGCTCCTACCTGCTCGGCGCAGGTCTCCTGACCTCGCCGTCCTCTTGACCGCAGGTCTCCTTTCCTCGTCGCTGTCCGAATCGCCATCTGGAGACCTTCGGTCATTCTCTGTGCGGGGTCAGGAGACCCCGCACAGCACGAGCCGGGCGGCCTCTGCTCGGCGAAGTCACCCCTGCTCGGCGCAGGTCTCCCGACCTCGCCGTCTTCGCGACCGCAGGTCTCAAATCCGATCCTGCAACCAGTACCATACCAGGCCCAGTCCCTCGTGCCAGGCTTCCGACAGATCCTCCGCAGCTTCGATACTCGGTACAAATGCCGTCGAGAGAGAACGGAAACCCGTCCAGGGTGCGATAGCGACATCCTGATGGGATGACTTCCACCCCCTGCCGCTGAAAGCACTTTTCTGCCCGAAGCAGGCTGGCGGCGTCGGTCACGAGCACAACCTGTTCAATCCCCCGGTCTTTGAGCAACTTGGAAGATGCCACGGCATTCTCGTAGGTGTTGGCGGATCTGTCCTCAAGCAGGATGTAATCGCTCGGGACTCCTTTCGAGATCAGGAAATCTCTCATCGCAGCGGCAACGGTGTGGCCGGCTTGATTCTGATCAACCCTTCCCCCCGACACAATTACCCAGCACGGTTCTCCCTGATGAAATAGCTGCGCACCATGCAGGCAGCGGGACAGCGTGTCTGCCCCGAGAACGCAATAGCCTTGATCCCCTGCCGGTGTAGAGACGTAGCCACCGAGAATAACGATGGCCTCCACCTGCTTCGGACGGCATTCCAGCGGCGGGTAAGGCCGTTCCAGTGCTGCGAATGCCAGGAACGAGACAGCGGGGAGAGACATTACGAGCAGCAACAGATACGGAAAGGTGATCGACAACCGTTGCATGCGGCTCAGTCTGCCTTTCCACCAGAACCGCGCGATCACCAGGCCGAGAATAATAATGAGCGGCGCGTAGGGATGTACTAGTCGACTGACAATTGGGTACTGGTACATCTCGCGTGACTTACAGGGGAATGACGATCAGTCCGCCATCGTTCATATCGGGAGTGACACACGCTGTGGCACTCTCGGTACGCTGCCTTCAAAGCTCAAAGAGTGGTCTTCATAAGGAACGCGTTCCATCCTGAGTAGTATTCTCGACCACTGCTCGGCGCAGGTCTCCCGACCTCGCCGTTCTTGACCGCAGGTCTCCCATTCCTTCGTGTCCAAGTCCCCATCTGGAGACCTGGCGGTCATTGCGTGTGCGGGGTCAGGAGACCCGCGCACAGCCCGGAGACCCGCACGCAGCCCGCGCGCATGCTCGGCGCAGGTCTCCCGACCTCGCCGTCTTGGTGACCGTAGGTCTCCAGACTGTCCGCCACAGCCTTTCTTCACCACTGCAGCGACTAAGGATGACGTCATTTGTATCTGCTGTATCGGACAAATACCAATTAGCTGACGAGAATCGCCAGTGATCGGCGCGAACAACGAGCCCTTTGCGACAGGGGTTCTCGTGAAGGTAGTCGATCTTCGACTGCCAGAATGACTCTGTTTCAATCTGCTCGGGATGCCGCGTGGGTTGCCAGAATCTCCGAGTTCGGTCGTTACCGGCCGCCTCACGAATAGTATCCGAGAAGCAGGGCGGCATGTGTGCCTCGCAGAAATCGCACAGTTGTCGGCCAGTGAATTTGCGGAAGTCGGTGAGTACTTGCTCGAGGGCGTGGGGTTGGAAGCTCTCGTGAAAGACGATGGCATGCAGATGTGTTGGCATGATCACGTAAGCGTTGGTCCGGAGCCCCTTCTTGTCGTGACAGAAGTTCAGGTTATCCGTGATGATTTTACAGGCTTGCTGCGACACGAACACGGGCAGCCACTGCATCACGCTGAATGTTACGAAAAAGACAGCTCCGTCATCGTGAAAGCGAAAGCGTTCCATCGGTTTGGTCGTCGGTTGTCTCCGCTGCTCCCTGCGCCGGTCGGCGTTCGCTGCTCGGCACGGCCCGACGTTGCTCTCACTGCTCGGCGCAGGTCTCCTGACCTCGCCGTCCTTGCGACCGCAGGTCTCCCATCCCCGTCGCTGTGCGAATCCCCATCTGGAGACCTGACGGTCATCTGTTGTGCGGGGTCAGGAGACCCTCGCACAGCACGAGTAGGTCGGGAGACCCGCGCACAGCCTTACGACCCGCGCACAGCCTTACGACCCGCGCACAGCTCGGAGACCCGCGCACAACGCAAGTGTTTCCCGCCAACACCCGCTCAAACACCTCGCCAACCTGCTGAGCCACCTCGTCCCACGAGCGCACGCTGGGACTCGAGCGGATGTCATCGGCCACCAATCCCGGCCGAGCACGTCCTGGAGTGACTCAACCAGGGCGTCAACATCGCGAACTGGCACAATGCGGCCGTTGTTACCATCCACAATCAGGTCAGGTACGGCCCCTACGTCCGTCGCCACAACCGGTCGGCCACTGGCCAGACTCTCGAGTACCACATTCGGACAGCCTTCCCGATACGAGGCCAGCACGCTGGCATCCGCCGCGGCAAAGTATTCTGGGATTCGCTCGTAGGATTGTGGACCGGCAAACACAACACGTTCTTCGACAGACAGACTGGCGGCTAGCTTGCGCAGCAGTGCGGCGTCGCGACTGCCGGCAGGTTCTGCACCAACCAGCACCAGATGCACGTCGTGGGGTAGTTGTGCCAAGGCTTGAATCGTCTCACGATGTCCCTTCCGCACACCCAGGTGAGCAACGGTAAGCAGGATCCGGCCTTGCTCGGGCAAGCCTAATCGCTGGCGAGCGGCTTGTTTGTCGCCCGGTTGGAACCGCTCGAGATCGACACCGTTGGGAATAACATCGGACTCGCTCCGGCCGTGCACCAGTTCGCACGCGATCCGAGCCATCCGCGAATCGACGCTGATGACCGCGTCGGCGCCGCGCAGCGCGTCGGCACATTGGCGTCGTTGTGAGGGGATTTCCAGGCACGGATAGATCTTGCCGCGAAGAGTGACGCTGTAAGGCATCCCCAACCGTGCAGCCAGCCGTGCCACGCCAACTCCATCCGGCCATGCAAAGTGGGCGTCGAGCAAGTCCGGCCGCCATGATTCGACAAAACGATCCAGCCAGCGCTGCAGACCACGGGCATAGAAACGCGCGTCGAGCGACTTGAGCATCGCGGGCACGTAGAAGAACCGTGGATAGTGGACCTGCAGCCCTTGCACTACGTCGTCGACTGGCGGCAGTTCTGACTTCCAGCGGCTCAGCAGCGGGAACACGGGCACGGGCGCGACGGCCTGGAGTTCGACTCCCGGTTGCCGCGATAACGCCGACAGCCGCTGGAGCACGAAGACGCCCCACGTCGGCCGCAGCCGGCTGGGAAAGCAATATGAGAAGGAAAGAATCCTCACTTACAGTGCGACTTCGCCCGTTCGGCAATTTCAGCAGCGTAGAGGGACAGATACTCATTCACCATGCGGCCAACACCGAATTCTTCGATCGCTCGGCGGCGTGCCGTGGACCCCATCGACTCCCGCAGTCCTGATTTCGCGCAGAGCATGTGAGCCATCGCATCAGCAAGTTCATCGGGTCGTTCAGGATCGACGAGCACACCACATTCAGCCGGCAACGCACCCGGGATGCCGCCGACCCGCGTGGCGATGACGGGAATCCCAGCGGTCATGGCCTCCAAAAGGACCATCGGCAGCCCTTCGCTGCGGCTTGGGATTACGAGTACGTCGGCCGCGGAATACAGCCTTGGCGTGTCCTGGCGAAAACCAAGCAGGCGAAAACCTGGTACTCCGCATGAGCGAACGTCCTGTTGCAGGCGAGTGCAGTAAGCGCTGTCCGAGAGGCCGCCGGCTACCCAGACATGAAAAGGCTTATCCGGCAACTGCTGCTGCAATCGTGAAGCGGCTCTCACAAGATCTTCAAATCCCTTTTCGGGGCGCGCATTCCCCACGGACAAGAACACCAGTTCATCTGGGGAAACGCCAAGTTCCTCGCGCACCGCCCGACGGTCCTCGGCGTCTCGCTGGATGTCCGGCACCCCGTTGGGAACGATCTGCGTTTTGCCTCGCCAATTGAGGTACGACACATGTCGATCACGAACCTGCTCAGAAACAGCGGCAATCGCGCCGATGCCTCGAGAGAAGAGCCGGTATCTGCGCCGCCGAGTTTCGAATCCTTCGTACAACAGTCCGTGGGCTGTGAAGACCAGCGGGCAGTGCGGCCCCAGTTTGTTTGCGACGACCACGTAGGGCAGGCTGGAATAATCGTGCACGTGGATCGCGGACGGATGGAAAGCACGGAGAGTACGCGTGAGAGTCACCAGGGCGGCCGCATCGTATCCGCGCGAGCTCTCCAGGGCGATAAGCGGTATTCCCTGATCCTCCAACTCGCGCGCCAGTTCGCCTTTCTGTTGAAGGCAGATGACGAGTGGATCGACGCCGGCCGCTGGCAGTGCGCTGGCCAAGTGCACGACCACTCGTTCCGCGCCTCCGGGCCGCAGTTGGGAAATAACCAGCGCGATCCGCCGAACACATCCCGTGTCGCACTCAGCATTGTTCACGGCGCTCATCGCTTCAGAGAATCACGTTGGTTCGTGGAACGCCATCGCTCGGCGCAGGCCTCCGGCTGGCAGGTCGGCTCGGCGCAGGTCTCCTGACCTCGCCGTCTTCATGACCGCAGGTCTCCCATTCCGTCGCTGTGCGAATCCCCATCTGGTGTGCTCCCCAAAATCGGATCCATGTGGTATGAGAGTCTATAGCCACGCCTCATGGGTAAGGAAGGACTTTCATGAAGAGCAAGAAGCATCGACCGGAACAGATCATCAAGAAGTTGCGTGAGGCGGATGCGATGCTGGCGGCCGGCAAGACGATTGGTCATGGTAGCGCAAGCCTTGGAGATCAGCGAGCAGACGTTTCATCGTTGGCGCAATCAGTACGGTGGCATGAAGGCGGAGGAAGCCAAGCGGCTGAAGGAGCTGGAGGTGGAGAACAGGCGACTGAAGAAGTTGCGTGGCGGAGCGTAGTTGGACAAAGAGATTCTGAAAGAAGCCTTGGAGGGAAACTGCTGAGCCCGGCGAGGCGTCGACAGGCAGTCGATCACGTTCAATCGGAAAGGAACGTCTCGCAGCGTCGGGCATGTGAAGTGCTGGGTTAACCGCGAAGCACGCAGCGGTATCGCGCTGAGGAGGAGAGTTCAGAAGAAGAAAGGCTGGTGGCACGGATCCATGAGCTGGTTCGCGAGCATCGACGTTACGGCTATCGCTTCATCACGGCAAAACTTCGGCAGGAAGGATGGAAAGTGAACTTCAAACGGATCTATCGTCTGTGGCGTCGCGAGGGCTTCAAGGTGCCGAGAAAGACCAGGAAAAAGCGTCGTTTGGGGCATCATGGGAACAGTTGTGTTCGGCATCGTGCAGAGCACAAGGATCATGTTTGGACATGGGATTTCATTCATGACCGGACGGTCACAGGCCAGCCTTTGAAATGGTTTGCGATCACTGATGAATACACGCGGGAGTGCCTGGCATTGGAGGTGACTCGGAGCATGACTGCGGAGCATGTGTTGGGGGTCCTGACCAGCTTGTTTCTCGTCCGGGGCGTGCCGAAGCATATTCGCAGCGACAACGGCCCTGAGTTCATCGCAGTGGCCATAAGTCGTCATAGCGAGAGAGCAGGTTTGGAGATGCTGTACATTGAACCTGGTGCGCCATGGGAGAACGGCTATGCAGAATCATTTTTCAGTCGCCTGCGGGACGAGCTGTTGAATGTCGAGGAATTGATGAACCTGGCGGAGGCACGCTGGTTCGCACGACGTCGATTGCAGGAGCACAACGAAGAATGTCCGCACAGTAGTCTGGGTGACCTGACCCCGTCCGAATTTGCGTCGCAGTTGGCTGCTTCCGTTTCGGCTTCGGCTACGCCTCAGCCTTCGTTCCACCAGCCAACTGCGGAACCTGTTACCCAACCCGTACTCTCATAACCCTTGGTACAGAATTTCGGGGAGACCTTACGGTCATTGCGTGTGCGGGGTCAGGAGACCCGCGCACAGCCGGGGGCGTTGCTGGCGAGCTCCCTGCTCGGCGAAGGTCTCCCGAATCTGCTCGGCGAAGGTCTCCCGACCTCGCCGTCTCTTTGACCGTAGGTCTCCCATCCCGAGACCGCCCACGCCCCATCGGAGACCTCGCGGTCATATCCTGTGCGGGGTCAGGAGACCCGCGCACAGCGGGAGTCTCTCGCACGGCGGGCGTCCACGAATCGAGCTCGAATCGTCACATCCCAATTCCCGGCTGGCCGTTCTTCAGACTCGCTCCGGCTCCAATTCCGGTTCCACTATCTCCCACGTGAACGATTCTCCGATCGACCGCGAATCAGCGAGCAGGTTCTCGACCGTTCGTGAGAGGCACACAGGTAACATCAAGAACCACCAGATAAATTCGACATACGTCAACGAGATCGTCAGGAAGCAGGCCGCCATTGTGGCGATTGCACACATCATGCCGAATGAAAGCAGCATCACGTCGTTCTGTGCGAAGGCAGGTAACTCTTGTGCATTGTGTCTCAATCGGTGTAGCATGAGGAACGCATTTCCAATCAGCAATCCGAACAGAACAAACCCTTGTGCGCCCAGTTCTGTCAGGCACCGGATATACGTATTGTGCGCATCCTTGCCGGCATACCCCGGGATGTAATTGCCGATTGTCTGATAGAAGTTCCCGGCACCGACCCCCAATGGGTGGTCTTGCCACATCCGTAGGCCGGCTTTTGCGAGGACGATCGCGGCTTTGTGCCGAAGTGTCCCTCTCTTCTTCTTCAACGAAAATGGTACTTACGCGTGCCAAGAACTGCTCGTCCGTCAGTCGCAGGAAGCCCACGCCCGCTAAGACCAAACCGATCGCTATGTAGCCACGGTACCGCCGCGGTGCCATCATTAACGCCACCAATCCTCCAGCGGCCAGCCCGACCACGGCCCCACGACTGCGCGCCAACACAACCGCGTTGGCGGTGAAGCCGCCGGAAAGAAAGCAAACCACCTTACCCTTCCAGTCGCTCCGCAGGAACTGGGCGCCGATTAACCAAAGGGTACTCGCCATGAATGCGGCGAAGAAGTTTGCCTCCGCAAAATCCGGGCCACCGACTCGTTCCAAACGTCCGCTGACGAACGACCGGTATGGTGTATCCCACGCTTGCAGGCCCAGCACCATGGCCCCAAGGATCATTACCCACATCAGCCGGTTCAGGTTCTTGAAGTCAGTAACAACATGCGTGAGCATCAATGTGAACAATGCGATCTTGGTGAATTTGACCGACGGATGATCGACGCCCGCTGTTTCGGCATACCGCCCGACGGTCTCCGGACCGATCAGCGTCGAGAACCACACTACTCCTAGGAACAAGAGCAGCAAATTCTCCTGACGGCACAGCATCGATCGTCCGAACCGAAGTCGGTTCCATTGCATCGTCATACTCAATGCTGTCAGAGCGGCAAGCGTGAAAGAGTAGCGGATGCCAAGTGGCCGTACTGGCGCGTGCCACCACTTCCGTTCCGGACCGATAAGGTAATGTCCGACGTAGCCCAACAGAGGCCAGATGGGCGCGTGAAAGCGCCAATGCACGCCGCAAGAAAAAGCCCGGCAAATAGAAGAGTTTTCAGTGCCACAGCCCGCTCTCACCGGCGAAAGAAAGGAGTCGATCAAATATTCTATTGAAAATGTTACACCTCCTGGAGCCACGCATGCCGACGGCATTGCTCGGCATGGTCTCATTGCGGCGCAGGTCTCCTGACCTCGCCGTCTTCTTGACCGCAGGTCTCCCATTTCCCATCGCTGTCCAAGCCCCGATCTGGAGACCTGGCGGTCATTCCGTGTGCGGGGTCAGGAGACCCGCGCACAGCCGGGGGGCAGACCACTCGCACAGGCGCGACCCCGCCGTGCGCTGACCTCTTGCGCGGAGACTGACCTCGCCGTCTTCATGACCGTAGGTCTCCCTCCGCGTCGCCGTTCGCGCCCTCATCAGGAGACCTGGCGGTCATTTCCGTGTGCGGGGTCAGACCACTCGCACAGCCGGGGCAGACCACTCGCACAGCGCGACCTGCGTCATCGCCCAGCGCCGCCAATCGCTCCCAAATCGCGTTCAGACATTCAACCGGTCTCGACCTTGCCAACTAGTGGCTTCCGTACCAGCTTCTCCAACTCGCAGACCTCCACCGCCATCCTTTCCGACCAAGGCCAGAGGTCCGTCGCTCGTTGTTGTTCGGCACGACGCATGTTGGAAGCCAAGGTTTCATCCCTGAAATCCGGCTGAGATTCTCTGCCATTCCAACCGCATCGTTTTTTCGGCCAGCAACTCGCATTGACCTCGTGCTCAAGCAGATCGGCCGTCGAGGATCCTTCACGGATACAACCGGGAGACTTCGCGCAGATCGCCTCGTAGAGAGGATTACACCGGTTCGTCACATCGTTGGTGATCATAAACACGTCGGCCAGTGATAAGTCTGCCAAATGACGCTGTGGGCGACTGCCCCCAGCCAGATGACTTCGTCTTGGACACTCAACTCCGCTGCGAGCGAACGCAGTGCATTCTCCTCCGGGCCAGAACCGCCACAAGCAGTTGGCATATCGAACCCACGGCGTCTTGTGCGCTCGGTGCAGAGCGTGGAATCATTCGATCAATTCGCTTCCAGTACGAAAGCCGGGCGAACACGTGACCACCCACTTTGCGTCCGGACGCAGTCCAAGACGGGAAAATGAAGCGACCAAGCGTCGCCACGACTGGTGACCGGTGGCTTCTCGGGTAGGTCAACACCGTTCTGCCAAAACCGAAATTTGGAGAGGTCGATCCGCAACCGCTTGGCCACTTCGTCGCCTCGAGTGCCGTCGTTGGCGCAGATGAGCAGCGAATGAGGTACCAGGTAACCTGCCGCCGCCGTCGGGTATCGCAAGGGCGACAAGCGGCTTGTTCATCAATCCGCGAGAAACGTCCCATACAGGCGAGTGACGTTGGGGATTCGAATGTAAGTCCAGAAGCCAACCCGCCAGGGCCGCAAACTGGTTGGGGCGTAGACGAGATCGAAAGGCTGTTTCTGCGCCCACCGCACACGAATGGCTAACGGTACTCGAGGCTACTGGTCAGCAGCATATACATCAGCAGGTTGAGCGTCCATCGCAGAGGGTAGAACGGTTCCTTGCCACCGCTGAGACGCCGAGCCACGCGTACGCAAAGCGAGGAACGGCCGTACCCAGAGCAGCGAGCGACGGCGATATTCCAGGGGGCGTGCGGGTCAATTGTACTTCTGTGGGAATATCCTTGAAGAGGTTAAACTTCGGCAGGATGAGCATGACATGATGCCCGCCCGATACATGGCCCCGCAAGGTCTCCTGGAGCGACGGCATACCACCTTTGCCGTCTAACGACCAGACGGGCAGAGCGGAAAGGTGGAGGATATGCATGCTCGATCATATCAATTCGACGGAGCCTCGGAGGTGGATCGCCGCGCCAACCAAGGCGTGTGACACCACGATACGCCCGCGCAAATCTCCGCAAATTGCTGCGCCATCTCCACGAAGGTATTGGTTCATTGTCCATATGGACGACTTCCCCAACATCGCCGGGTCCGGGAAACCTGAGCGGTGCAAACGACGGCAGTTCATCGATCGGTATCCCGGGAGGCCGGCACTCCTCCGGGCGAACAAGGTAACTGTGCCCTTCGGGCGTCTCGACCCTGATTGTCATGTCGTGCGGTGGGGGTGACTCCCGATCGACAAGACAGGAGATTCGTGCGATGTAATCTCAAATTGGCATTCAATGCGACTGCTAGTGCGACGACGCCACCAGGTAATGTACGGTGACAACTGCCAGCCCTTCACGTCAGATTTGCCGAGTGCGGTTTCACAAATAAACCGTACGAGCTCGGGCGTCGTTCCCATGCGGCCGGGGATGTCTGGATGCCCGTACAGAAACATTGGCTCCCCGGCGTCGTGCTTCTTCTTGATCAGATTGGCAAAGAACTGCCGCGTGGTGGGTGAATCCAAGGGGATGTCAAACCGCGGAAACCTGTCCCCTAGGCAGTGAAACGGAACCTCTGTTACTTCACCGATCCGACCATCGACCACCGGCTGGTAGGGAATTCCATCATGGTTAATGCCGAAGCATGACGAATGATACCCTCGTTCTTCCAATGATCGGTACAGCGTAGGTTGCCAAAAATAGGCCGGGGCGACGAACCCACGCGGCATATAGCACGCCGACGAAAGCACTTTCTCCGCTCGTGCAAGAGATATCCTGTTGGTCATCTTGTCCGGAAAGACAATGTGCCAATGATTGTGACTTCCAACCTCGAGTCCATCTGCGGCGGCGTTGCGGATGAGATCTTTCTTGTGCAAGTATCGGCTGGTGCAGAAGAATATCAAGCTGAACTGGCCGAGGCGAATGGACGCACCGTGTCCAGCCAGCTTCTGAGGTTGTCGTCTTGGCCCACCATCCGCGTCACCTCGGAAACAAAACACAGATCGGCTTCGCCGTGGCAAATACCACTTGGTGTGGAACCGCAGGTTTTGGCGGAAGAATGCTTGTCTGATGACATCGACGATCACTCGCCGCACATTCTTCTTGGCGACAGCGGCCATGTGCTCGAATACCGTTTCCCCATCGCCGATGTTCAAAAAGCGTGCTCTCGCCGCGAATCGGTCCAGAGTTGCCGCAGGCTAAACGGCAGTTCGAACACGCCACCTTGTCCAAGGCTTCCGCACATGATTGAAAGCCGCTCGGACATCCCAGCATCTGCAAGTCCGCAGAAGTCATGTTGGTCATACGGAATGTCCGAATATCGCCGCTCGCGAAGGATCGAGGCCTCCAATAGGCCGATCTCATAAACCGCCGATGCTCCCTCACAGACGTAATCACGACAACGTGAGAGTGTCGCTGGATCAGTTTGGGCGTTAATGACGATTACTTCTGCTTCCGGCCGTGGTAAGCCTTCGTCAAGGAATGTCCAGGTGATTCCTTCCGCATCTAGTAGACTGCTCCAGGCAGAATCCGCCGTGGCAAGTCTAACTCACAGCGGCCTCCAAGAGGTTTCCGGGCCCGAGTTCATGATATCGATCTACTGTCATGTGCGGCAGATTGACTCGAAATAGGTTTTGCCAGTTGTTGCTTGAACTCTTCTGCGAACGGGCCCAATGTCGGCCGAGGCATCGTCCCACTTCCAAAAGTTGCGCAGGCACCATATCCAAGCATTTCGTGTAGTCTGAATCCCAGGCCTCATTCGACAACTCGACGAATACCCAAATCCGCTTGACACCGCGGATCGCAGCCACCTGTTCGGCGTAACGTGCCGCCGCTGTTGCTAATCCGCGGTTGCGGACGATTCTAACACAAAAAGGCGACGGTGACAAATGACTTCCTCATTTACTTGATCGCCCAGAAATAACTGCAATAGATGATCCTGGGTCGAAAGCCACGAAATACACGCGATGGTCTCTCCGTCTTTGGTCGCCACTCCCAACAACGCATGATCTCCCGAAGAAAGACTCTCGGTAAGAGTCTTCTCGGCATCATCACCGTACAGATGGCCAAGCTGCTGGGAAATCTGGGCAACGTCTCGGCAATTCCGCCTCTCGAAACACAGCATCGGCGTGCATCGCGTTTTGTTTAGACCACTCGATCTCCTTGGACATTGCAAGGTATCGTTGTCGTCGCCAAGTCTCACGCGAGTACTTTCGTAGCCACCAAGACATCCGCCGTGTCAGTCCATTCGCACCGTCTTCGCGATAGCAGGATAATACCTTTGTACACCAGCCCATCAGGTATCTCCTGCCGGACTCGATCCACGCCCCGACACGGCAGACGCCACCTTCACTACCTTTCGGAAGGTCCGTCGGGTCTGAGCGTGGAGCCACGGCAGAGGATCCGCAAACGACCAGACGGCCCACCGCCGAGGCGGACGAATTGACCACAGCCAGGTAGCGAATCGCAGCTTGCCCTCAGCCCGATATTGTGAGGCCGCGGCCTTGTCCGCCGACCACCGAACCCATTTGTATCTTCTTTTCGTACGTCTTATCTCTGGCAGCGACGCACCGATCATATCGCAATAGGCGACATAGGGAATTGGGACACCGTTGATATCAGCGATCGCACTCTGCCAATCCGTCCGTCCAACAGTCGGCTCGACCATCACGAATCGGCCGGAGAGCGGGTCTTTCTTGTATTCCATCGAGCAAAGTCCACGAAACCCGAGGCAGTGAAAAACCTTGTGCTCAGGCTCTCAAGTTCCGGGAATCTGTCGGTTCACAAGAGGCGGTACCGCCGCATAACGGAGGCCATTGCCGAATCTTACGTCCGCAGAAAGAGACTAGCGGCTGCGACTGCTGATTGTAATACTGTAGGCAAAAATGCACGTCGCCGTCCTCACCAGCAATCCACTCTTGGATGATTGCTCTAGTGCTGCGTGGGCGAACGACATATACGCCTTGTTCAACTCGGCTGCATCGTCTACCCGGAATGCCTTTTGGCGTGCGGCTTTTGCGAACTCAGCTGACCGGAACTCTGGTTTGACGATGCATGGAAATGACAGTTGTGCTGCAACTTCGTCGATTTGTGATGGGTGGCTCAAGCAGACTGATCTGGGTACGGGAAACTGCAGTTTCTCCGCCAAAGTGGCAAAGCCAAACTTACTCATTGAGCTGCGTACAATATCCGGCCCGGGCATCCCAACACGATAATACGGCTGGATTTTTATCAAGGCGATCGGCGATTGCCAGGACCGTTCCGTCCGTGATGGGGAATAGCACTGGACGGGAGCGTTGCTCACCAACTCGCGGTGGATCAACTCCGTAACTAATCCCTCATCTCCCCCCTTGTAATGCCAGATCTCTTTGACGTAGCGGCTATTGACGCCGGGAAGTGTGCTTCCGTCGGACAACCCGATCACTCTCACGCCGCGGCGTCCAAGCACACGAGCCACACCTAGACCGTTGACGCTCAGCGTGAGTACGAGTGCGGGGATGTCATGTTGTTGACTCACTGATTAAACTGCCTCTGAGTGCTGCTTGGGAAATACCTCTCCAGCCACTCGAACAGCACCGTAAACGCAGGATTGAATACGCAAACGCCTAATCCCGACGGAGACGGCTTATCACGATGCTCCAGTATCCGTGGAGCGGCACGAGAGTTGTCGAAAAGCCAGTTATTTCCGAGGAAGTGCTGTCGAGTGTTTCGGATCACGTTCGCACGA
>CAVZLD010000017.1:0-45412 GCA_963776055.1 uncultured Planctomycetaceae bacterium
CAGTTGCTCACCCGTATTGACCAGTTCCCCCAGGTAGGGACCGAAGACTTGCGTCTCCGGGGGCACGTCATACTTCGCTCGGAATTCGACCGGATCGATGGGAACAACCAACGCATAGCTGCGTGGCGCCATGGACGCCCGGTCGGGAAAGTTGTAGTGCACACCTTCCGTGAACCGCCAGCTAGGAGGAAAGGTTGATCCAATTCGACCGTGACGGGGTGGGGGTTGTAGAGTTCGATGTATTCATCCGCGTGACCGGCGGGATAATACATGATCTCACTGATCACCGCTTCCTGGCTGAGCCGTCCGTGATCCCAGATCCGATCGACGGACGGCGCCGCATTGGGCCACCCCGGCGTATTCTCGACCGACGGCAGATATTGGACCTGTCCGGCGCTGTTCACGTGACGGATGAAGGACGTCGAGTTGAAGCCGTACGTGAAATCGACGTCCAGCCGATACCCGCCCAGTTCGTCCGGTTCCAAGCCAGGCGAAGTCAGCGTAATCCGTTCTCCGAGCTTACTGATCGTGAAACCCATGCTGGAGCCGTATCCGACCACGAAATTTGGATCAGCGTTCGTGAAGACAAGATAGCCTCCGGCCGGCAGCACGGTTTCCGGTGGAATCGCGTACTCTCGAGGATTTGACCGGATGCTGCTGAGATACCACCCTCCGAGATCGATGTCGGTGCTCGTCGTATTGTGCAGTTCCAACCAGTCTGTCTCGGGCCCATCGGTATGGGTCATCGCCTCGCTAATGATGATCGCATCCGGATTGAACCCCGGATCCGGTGCTCCCGGAGAACCGCCGATATAGTGACTCGGACGCCAGTCGTCTGGCGAATGGAGTTTGCTGAGAGGGCTTTGTTCGTCCCGGCGGACGAGCGAAAAGCCTTCTCCGTCCGTGATCGGGAACCATCCATCTTCGAAGCGGACTTCAGTGAGTGTCTGTCCGAGACCTCCGGTCAGCACGATTCGCTCACCGGAGTTACTCAGCCGTCCGCTGAAGACGCCGGCAATCGACACCGACTCCGCCCCGTACCGGCTGGTAAACGCTTCAGGATTTCGCACAACCACCACGCGCTGCTCGGGTTCGAGCGTGGTGACAGCCCCCGAGCCGAACGGAAAGGTAATGCCGTCCGAGAAGGCCACTTCCGACAAATCCACTGGCTCGTCGCCCACATTCAGCAGTTCGATGAAATCAAGATCGTCGCTTTCGTACGGCAGGTTCGGATCATCGATCGGAGCAGCGTGGTAGTGGATCTCTGAGATTCGCAACGTCGAGGGCCGGTAGAAGGTAGCCGACACCAGGGCACTCCATTGCCCCGCAACACGCACACGGGCCTGCACAATCGTGTCTTGAGTTAACTCAATCGCTGTTTCATAGCGGATTGCCGTGTCGGCAACCGATCCATCCGCTGCCGCCGGATCCGAGCCGTCCAGCGTGTAGAAGATCTCTCCCTGTTCCGCAGTCACGTGGAGTGCAAAGTCCTCGGTCAAGGTGCCGCCCATTTGGTCCAACACGGGCGGTTCGATCGCCGGGTACAGTCCCGCGTCGCGCAAGACGGCCAGCACGTGCTCGGTCCTTTGCGGGAGGAACGCATCGCGCACGCGATCCGCCTCGACCTGCCAATGATCATCCGCGGTGTACAGTTCGTGCGGGCCTTCCCCAACCGGTTGTCCATCTTTGCGATAGTCACCCCACCGAGCAGACTCCGCAACAATCGCCGCGGAGAGCGGTTTTGCATAAAGATCCCAGCGAGCCATGTTTCGATCCGGTGTCAGCAGGCCGCCATCGCGCAGATGGAGCTGTACGCGATCGGCGAACGCTCGACGAAACGCCGGGTTCTCTTGCAGCGCATGCCATAGCAGCAAGACCGAATCGGGCGAATCATCAGTGGGTGGCAAGACGTCCGTCTCCGATTCGCCCAACACTCTTTCCGAGTCCCACGTGAAGAAGCGGAATGGCTCATCGCGGATACGGTTTCGAATCGCGTACCAATTGCCTCCCTTCCACTCGCGGTCCCCCACAAACATCCGGACGAGCGCGAAATCCATGAAGTTCTGTAGATCGACGTACTGTTGAATCTGTTCGTATGCCGCAGGATCTTGAAGTCCCGCAGCAGCCAGATCGATCACCGCTTGCCAACAACTCGATTCGCCCGAATCCAATTGCCCCGCGTCCATCACGTCGTAATCGGATTTGCTGCCGCCAAATTGAATCGCCGCGTACGCGTCGTCGATATCCTCGGCCAAGTTGTAGATGCCCCAGTACTGTCCGTTCAGGTAGAGGTGCACAAAGCGGCCGCGGGCTGCGGGATGGCCCATCTCGACCATGGTCTGACGAACCCATTGGTCACGAATCAGCAGTCCCTTCGATCGGGACTCCGGATCGGGTTGAAGCCACCCATCCTGCAAACCGGCGAGTAGCGTGAGTCGATCAAAGCGTTGCCGTCCAGGTCCATCAAAAAGGGGCGCATCAAGAATGCTTGGACCATACTCGTTCTTAAAGTACAACCGAAATGAGTGTTTCGGCGTCACCGCGGGGTCGCGACTCGTGCCCCCCATCAACCGCAGCCCCGCCTCCACTTCGAGTAATGAGCCCTCGGTTGGATCGATTAGTTCCATCGAAACGGGCCGCTCCCATTCCCGACCTTGGGCCAGTGGATTGGAGTAGATGCCGGTGGCGTCATTCCACAGCGAGACGGGATCGATCGTCAACGAAAGCGTGGGCAGCGCCCAAAGATCCTCACTCAGCTCCCCCGTGTAGCGCGGATCTTCCACGATTTCCGAATCGAAACCGTAGTCGCCGATCGTGGATTGGCCATCCGCAGCCGTCCAGTTGGCCGGCCAGCCGGCTGGATCGGCTGGTTGTGTCACAATGTCCTCGACAAACAGAAACGTTCGTGTGAAGACGGTCGGGTCGGCATCCGGCGCCAGCGATCGCACACGCAGCGTCGTTGTGTGGTCGATGAGAATCCGTTGGGCGTCATACAGCGGATCGTCTTTCGTCGGCAACGATCCGTCGATCGTGTAATGGATCGGGTCCGTCAACACATCTTGATTCAGCGCAACTCGAAACGGTTCGACATAGAAGCCGGCGTCGTGACTGAAAGCACTCGAGCCAAACACAGGAGGGTTCACGCTGCCGGGTGAAGGCTCGTGAAAGTAAGCCGTGTCATTCAGTTTCGCGGTCAGGCCGAAAGATACATCCGGAGTTTGCGGCGGGTAATTCGGTTCGTATTCCGCGACCACCGTGGTGCCGTCGGGACGCACCAGCGCCAAGTACTCGCCGTTTCGACCAAGGCGAAAACTCGTGTGCAATTCTCCCGGCGGTCGTTCCTGATCGTCGCCCAAACCCGAGGCAAACACGATCTGGTATTCTTCCGCCCCCAGAATGACCGACGGTGGAAACTGCCATAAGTGCAGTTCGCTTTTCTGATCGGTCAGGTACCATCCTCCCAGATCCAATTCGCTCGGCCCCGGATTGTAGATTTCGATCCAGTCGGGATAGTCTTGGAGGAACTCGTTAAAGAGCGTCGATTGATTGACCGCCATCAATTCCGTGATCAATGGCGATCCGGTCAGCAAGCACCGGCTCTCGAGCGACTCCAGCGCGGGCCGAAAGAGGCACGACCGCCGATTGCGCCGACGAGTCGCTTGTTTCTCGCAGCGAAATCGAGGCGATGGATGTGCGAAGCTCATCGCAACCCTCTCCGACGGAGAATGTTACACGCGGGTCTCTTTCCCATCCAACGACAGGTTCTCATTTCTGGAATGCCTTCGGCGGAAACGCAAAACGAGCTCATCCAACGATTCCTTGTCAACTGCGGGCGATGCATCCGTTGCGCAGGACACCGAGACCTTCGACTTCCACCTCGCATGTGCATCCCGGCTGCAGAAACACTTGGGGCTTTCGCACAAAACCGACACCATGGGGCGTTCCGGTGAAGATCAGGTCACCGGGCAGGAGTGTGGCAATTGCCGAGACGTGGGCAATCAACTGGGGAATCTGGAAGATCAACTGTTGCGTATTGGAATCCTGAACGGTTTCTCCGTTCAGTCGAAATTGGATCCGAAGCTTGTGAGGATCCGGCACTTCGTCGGCGGTGACCAAAGCGGGCCCCGTGGGGGCGAAGGTGTCGAACGTCTTTCCGAGCAGCCACTGCTGTCCGTTCCGCTGGAGTTGCCAGTCACGAGCAGAAACGTCATGTCCGTTCATGTAGCCGGCGACATATTTCATCGCCTGTGCGGCCGGAACGTCGGTCGCCTTCCGCCCGATCACGACCACCAGTTCCGCCTCATAGTCAACCTGCTGACTGCTGGCCGGCAGTTGAATCGATTGTTCGGGGCCAATCACCGCCGTGCTGAACTTATTGAAGACGATGGGATTCGTCGGAATCGCGGCACCGGTTTCCTCCGCGTGGTCCCGATAGTTCAATCCGATACAAATCACCTTCTGTGGATCCGGAATCGGGGCAACGAGGGTCGTCAGCGGGATCCGCACTGCCTGGGGGCTTTCGCTGATCTGCGCGATCCGCGGCAGCTGATCTGCCGTGAGGATTTCGCGCAGCGAGGGCGCCAGGGTACGATCGGTGGCCAAGAGATCAATGATTTCCTCCCCCTGGAGGATCCCCGGTTTGATTGTGCCGTCATCGTTTTGGTAGCTGACAAGTTTCATCGAATCGACTCCTTAACTGGCTAGGATCTCCTGCACCACTCGACCGTGCACATCCGTCAGACGAAAATCTCGACCCTGATACCGAAACGTCAATCGTTCATGATCAAATCCAAGCTGGTGCAGGATCGTCGCCTGCAGGTCGTGCACGTGGACCGGGTCGTAAGCGACGCGGAAACCGAGTTCGTCCGAGTCGCCGTGCGTATAGCCGGAACGCGTACCGCCACCGGCCAGGAAGATCGTGTAGCAATCCGGATAGTGGTCGCGCCCCAGAATTTGGCTCTTTGCCGTGCGACCCTCGCGAAACGGCGTCCGCCCAAACTCTCCGCTGAAGACCAGAAGCGTTTCGTCCAGCAACCCGCGGGCCTTCAGGTCTCGAATGAGTGCCGCGACCGGCTGATCTGTCACGCGACATTTTTCCGTCAATCCATCACGCAAGTCTTCTCGGGGATTCGTACCGTGGAAATCCCACCCCCAATCGAACAGTTGCACGAAGCGGACGCCTTGCTCCACCAAGCGGCGGGCGAGCAGGCAGTTGTTCGCCAGGCTTGATGCGCCCGGCACGGCTCCGTAATCACGCAACGTGGCAGCGGTCTCCCGGGAGATATCCATCACTTCGGGCACCGCCATTTGCATGCGGAAAGCCAGCTCGTATTGCGCGATACGCGTTTGCGTTTCCGGATGTCCCCAGTCGTCTGCCTGCCACTGGTTCAGGTCGCGCAGCGCATCGAGACTCAAGCGTCGCAACGATCGATCCATGCCGGGTGGGTCGGAAGCGAACAGAACCGGATCCCCCTGCGTGCGGCACGAAACGCCCTGGTAAACCGACGGCAAGAAGCCGCTGCCCCAGGCACTCTTGCCGGCACTGGGATTGCTGCCTCCCGACAGCAGCACCACGAATCCGGGCAAGTTCGCATTTTCCGATCCCAAGCCGTAGGTCACCCAGGAGCCCAGTGCAGGACGCCCCATTCGCGGCGAGCCGGTATACAACAACATCTGAGCCGGTGCATGATTGAACTGATCCGTATACATCGACTTGATCATGCACAATTCGTCGACCACTGTTGCGAGTTGCGGAATCGCGTCGGACAGCCAGGTCCCGCTGGCCCCGTATTGCCGAAAGGAACGCGGTGTTCCCAACAGCGTCGGTGTTCCGCTGGTGAACGCGAACTGCTTGCCGCGCAGAAACTCGTCCGGACAAGGCTGACCATTCCGTCGAACTAGTTCTGGTTTGTAATCGAACAGATCCAGGTGCGGGGGTGACCCGGCCATGTGCAGATAGATGACGTTCTTGGCACGTGCCGGGAAATGCGGAGGACGGACGGCAAGTGGATCGGCAGCAGCCGTCGCGGCCGCCGTCGTGTCGCAGAGGAACGAGCGGAGCGCAAGGCTGCCGAGTCCCAGCCAGCAATCCCGCAAAAAATGGCGCCGCGTCTGCTGTTCGCATACGTGCCGAAGACTGAATCGAAGAGTTGTGTTTCATTTCGGCGCCAACATTTCGTCGAGGTTCAACAGCAGATTCGCGACAACGGTCCAGGCGGCCATCTCCGATAGATCGGTTTCTGGCGGCAGCGGCCCCAGGGGAACGGTCGCCATGGTCTTGGCCAGAGCCGGCTCGGCGCGGTATCGCGATTCGGCTTGCCGTACAACTTCCAACAGCCGCTGCCGCTCTCGGTTCCGACGGAGACCGCGCCAGGCACAGCTCCAGACCGTAAGCGATTCGGTCGGCAGGCTGCGAGCCGCCCTCGCGACAAATCCGTCGAGCCAATCCCTGGGCCGCTTCGATGAATACCGGATCATTCATCGTGACGAGCGCCTGCAGTGGGGTATTCGTTCGCAGCCGTCGAATGGTACAGATTTCGCGACTCGGCGCATCGAAGGTAATCAGGGAGGGGTAGGGGGTCGTTCGTCGCCACACCGTATACAGGCTCCGACGATAGCGATCCTCACCAGGACTCGTTTCCCAGTCGGTGGAACCACCAAACGCGGCATTCAGCCCGAGCGCCGGTTGCGGCGGACGCACGGAAGGACCGTGCGTACGTCCGCTCAACAGACCGGCCACCGCCAGCGCCTGGTCGCGGATCATCTCGCCGGAAAGACGGAAGCAAGGACCACGACTGAGCCAGCGATTGTCCGGATCTCGCTCCAGCTGTTGCGGCGTAGCCCGTGACGACTGGCGATAGGTCGCCGAGGTGACTATCAGACGCAACAGTTGCTTCGTGTCCCAATCGTTTCGCACAAGCTCACCGGCAAGAAAATCGAGCAATTCCGGATGCGTTGGCGGCGCGCCTTGCGTGCCAAAATCCTCACTCGTCTCGACCAGCCCGACGCCGAACAATTGTTCCCAGAAGCGATTCACGGTAACGCGCGCTGTCAACGGGTTCTGCGGATCGACCAGCCAACGGGCGATTGCGAGTCGGTCGGGCGCAACCCCTTCCGGCAGCGGGGCGAATGCCGCCGGGACACCCGGCGAAACCACTTTGCCCAAGCTGCGAAAATTGCCCCGAATCTGGATCTGCGTCACTCGTCGCTGGTCATCGGGCAGCTCCCGCATCACCGGCGTCGCAACCGACTCCGCGTGTCGCAGGTGATCCTCCTGCAACGTGGGAGATTCATCCGTTCGATCGGCGTCCAGCGTATTGTTCCATACCGCCAGAAAGCGGTAGTACTCCTCCTGCGAAATCGGATCGTATTTGTGGGTGTGGCACTGTGCGCAACCCATCGTCAATCCCATCCACACCTGCATCGTCGTATTCACTCGATCGACGACGGCCGCCATCCGGAATTCTTCATCGTCCGTTCCTCCTTCGCTGTTGGTCATCGTGTTGCGGTGAAACGCCGTGGCCAATTGCTGTTGCGTCGTCGACTCCGGCAACAGGTCGCCCGCCAATTGCTCGATCGTGAATTGGTCGAATGGCATGTTCCGATTCCAGGCATCGATCACCCAATCGCGATACCGCCAGATGACGCGCGAAGGATCTTGCGCGTAGCCAGCGGAGTCGGCGTATCGGGCCAGATCCAACCACATCCGCGCCCAATGTTCACCGAAAGCGGGCGACTGCAATAAACGATCAACCTGTCGCTCGTAAGCCCCTGGCGAACGATCCTCGACGAAGGCTCGTACGTCGTGGGGCGTGGGGGGAAGACCGGTCAGGTGCAGTGTAACGCGGCGGAGGAGTATGTTTCGGTCGGCCGCCGTCGACGGCTCCAGCCCAAGGCTCTGCAGTCGGCGGAGCACGAACGCGTCGAGCGCGTTGCGTGTCCATCGGTCGCGGCTGGTCGCTTCGGGAATCGGAACCGGCTGCAGGGGCGCGAAAGACCAGTGTTGCTGGTAGGCAGCTCCCTGTGCAACCCACTGCCTCAGCAATTCGATTTCCGCTGGATTGAGTGTCTTGCCGCCGTCGACCGGCGGCATCCGCAGATCCTCGTCCTCTGCCGTTACGCGCGCCAGCAACTCACTTTGATCCGGCTGCCCCGGCACGACTGCGCGAGCTCCACTGTCCAGCAGGCGGAGTGCCGCCTCACGTTGATCGAGCCGCAATCCGGCTTCCCGTGTTTCCGGGTCCGGACCATGGCAGGTGAGACAGCGATCGGCCAGCAGAGGACGGATCTGCTCGGCGAAATCGACCGTCGGATCCGGTGACATCGCGGCCCACGCAGCGCCAGTTCCTCCCAACAGCAACGACAACCACCATCCGGTCAGCCAACGGGTCAACATCGTGCCTCGGTCAATTCCGATTGCAGGTGATTCTGGAGCGGCAAACGGAACGTAGCGTAACCCGCTCCGCACCCGAAACTTGAGGGGTGCCTTCATGATACCGCGCGGTTCCGAACGTTGCAGCGTTGTGTGCAACGGCTCTCGACGGAAGAAATCGTGCGACTCTTCCGTTGCGGTTTGCACGAGGATGGCAAATTCGCCAGCGCCGAGGTCGTGCGGGTCTCCGGTGGTGAGGTCGTGCCCCGGTCCGGCGCGGAGACCGTGCGGTTTCTCGGTGTTGGATGCAAGAGGAGTCAACACACCCTCCCGCGAGGAGCGGGAGGGTCGGACGCGGAGCGGCTGGGGAGGGTCTTCCTGCACAAGCAACACGCGGCGAGTGCGCTGCTCCACCCTCTCCGGGCCTGTCGGCCCGACTCTCCCGGGGGGAGAGTGGCTCCTGCTTCGAAACTCTGACAAGAACCACACTTACGAGCTGCACGACCTCCGCAGGGGGAGGGTTACTGATGTTCGTCGTTGCGCTAGAAGAAGACGCTGACCAGATCGTCCGGCGATTCTTTTTCGCAGATGGGGCGGCTTTCGGCTCGAGCAAACCTTGACTCCGATACGATACATTTGTACAGTATCTCGATGAAAGGAATTCGCCATCATGACGCTTGATCTTTCTTCCATCGATTCTTCTTCGCCCCTCGCTTCTTCCACGCTGCCGTTATCTGCTCGCGTTCAAATCCTGCAACGGCAGGTGCCGGGGCTCTGTGGTGGGAGTCATTTTTCTACCACGGAAAAATCTCGTATTTCGAGTGGTTGGCCGTCTGTGGATGCCTTGCTACCTCATCAAGGTTTTTTGCGGGGTTCATTAGTCGAATGGTTATCGGAGGGCCCGGGCAGTGGTGCCGGCAGTTTGGCTTTGACCGCCGCTCGAGAAGCCAGTCGGCAGGGAGGAGCCATTGTGATCCTCGATTCGAGCGGGTGGTTTTATCCGCCGGCGGCGGCCGCTTGGGGCATCGATTTGCAGCGGTTGATCTGGTTGCGTCCGCGTGATCAAGCGGGCGCACTTTGGGCTTTCGATCAGGCTTTACGGTGCCCAGCGGTCGCGGCGGTCTGGGCCTGGCTACCTCGTCTGGAAAGTCGCTGGTTTCGACGTTTCCAACTTGCCGCCGAATCCAGCGGCAGTTTGGGACTACTACTGCGACCGGCTCACGTTCGCGGCCGCCCCAGTTGGGCGGAGATTCAACTGGGCGTTCAGCCCCAACCGGACTCCTCCCGCTGGCGCTGGCGAGTGGAACTCTTGCGTTGCCGCGAGCAAGCGCATCGGGGCCATGTGGAATTTGCGCTTCAGTCGTCGTGCGGCAAGCCGTTATCTCTCAAGAAGTCCCTTTCCCATGAAACGCATTCTCTGCCTTTGGTTTCCGCAATGGCCGCTTCAGAGGCTGTTGATCGCTCATCCCGAACTGAAACGGCAGGCGATTGTGCTTTACGCTCGAGCACCACGGCGCGGTGAGTATGTGGTGGATTGTTGTCGTCGAGCACAGGGGCGCGGTGTTCGCCCGGGGATGTCGCGGTCCGAAGCGGGCGCGTTGACACAGCAGAATGGCGACAGCATCGTTACCCGACCCCGCCAGCCATCGGGTCGCGGTTCGGGTTGCGGAAATGAGATGCTCGAGTTTCTGCAACACGACCCATCGGCCGACCGAGCGGTCTTAGAGGACTTGGCAGACCGATGTGAACGGTTCAGTCCGCGAGTCGGTTTGGATCCTGCACCTCAGCCGGAAGGATTGTGGTTGGAGCTTACGGGACTTGCGCAGCGATGGGGTGGTGAACGGATGCTGGCTGATCAGGTCATGAAAACGGTGCGCCGGCAGGATTACTATGGGCGAATGGCGTTGGCGGATACGCTGGGGGCCGCCTGGGGATGGGCTCGTTACGCCCCGCTGGCGTCTCCGGAAACGGATCCAGATCCGAGAAGGAAAACCTCTCGCTCACCGGCCACCAATGCCGTTCCGATCGAAAACAACTCCGACAGCAAGGCCTGGCCGGCTCTGCAGCGAATTCCTCCCGGAATGACACGCCAAGCACTTCGACCGTTGCCTGTACAAGCGTTACGCCTGTCGGAACCCACGCTCCAGCTTCTGCAACGATTGGGAATTGAACGAATCGGACAACTGTGGAATCTACCTCGAGCGGGCCTGGCTGCTCGACTGGGAGACGAGGTACTACGACGTTCTGATCAAGCTACCGGGGAGCGGGAGGAGATCCTCGTTCCCTACCGGCCGGTGCCCCAGTTTCAGTCGGAATGGACTTTCGAATCTTCGACCACCCGTCGTGAAATCATCGAGCATGCCGTGCAGCATCTGTGCCACCATGTCGCTCAGCAACTCGCCGCACACGATCAGGGCGCCATACAAATTCGTTGTCGGCTGTTGAGTGATGTGCGAGTGCCCGTGGATCTGGAGGTAGGACTGTTTCGCTCCACTGCGCAAGCATCGCACCTGTTCCAACTGCTGCGCATGCACCTGGAATCTGTCCGGCTGGCGGGAGCAGTACAGGCGGTGCACTTGCAGGTCCTAACCACGACTCCGCTACCTTGCCAGCAAGCTTCTCTGTGGGAGGATTTTTCCCAGCATCCTCCCCAGCAGTTAGCTCGATTGATTGATCGGTTGAGCAGCCGACTAGGAAAGGACGCTGTCTGCGGAACACGGTTGCGAGCGAGCATTTTGCCGGAGAAGGCTTACACCCTTCGGCCACTGACCGGCTCGGATGCCTTGCTTTCCTGCTCTCGGGATAACACGCGAGCGAGGGAGCCGACGACGGTGCGACCTGATCAGCGCCCCTTGCAACTGCTGGATCCTCCGCAACGGTTGTCAGAGATGCATGTCGCGGCGGAAGGCTTCCCCGTCCGGTTTCTTTACCAGGGTCATTCCTACCAGGTGCAGCACCACTGGGGACCGGAACGCATCGAAACGGCATGGTGGCACGGCCCTTGTATTCGGCGTGATTATTACCGAGTGGAATGTACCAACGGTCATCGGTACTGGTTGTTCCGTCACCTGACTGATAACAGCTGGTTCCTGCACGGGCAATTTACCTGAGGGCTTTCCCCCACGATCTCGACAGGTGTCACGTGGCCGGCCAACCCTATGACATCCGTGATCGAACGTTTCAGTTCGCCCGAGACATCGTCCGCTTAGGTCTCTCGCTGCCCGCTCACGCAGGAATCAGCGCACTGCTTTCGAAACCATTAGTTCGTGCCGGGACGTCAGTCGCTGCCGATGTAGCCGAAGCGCAAACCGCGTCCAGCCGGCTGACCTTTGTGGCAAAACACGCCATTGCCCGCGAACGCATCCGGGAAGTCATTTTCTGGCTTCGCCTGATCGAGACAACACAGATCGGTGACTCGGTTCGCATTACTGCGCTACTGGAGGAAGCACGGCAGCTTCAAACACTTCTGATCACCATCCTGCGCAACAGCCAAGAATGAGCGGCCTCCATGCGACCACGCTACGCGGAACTTCACTGCAAGACCAACTTTTCGTTTCTCGAGGGCGCCTCCCACGCCGACGAGTTGATCCAACGTGCAGCAGAACTGGAATACGCGGCACTCGCCGTCACCGATCGCAACAGCCTGGCGGGAGTTGTCCGTGCGCATACAGCCGCCAAGCAACACGGACTGCAGTTGATCATCGGTGCGGAGATCACTCCCAGCGACGCACCACCGGTCGTTCTCTGGGTCCCCGATCGAACCGCCTATGGACGGCTATCGCGTTTGATTACCTGTGGACGAAGGCGGGCGGCCAAAGGAGATTGCCGGTTGACCCTGGCCGACGTCTTCGAACACGCCGAGGGCCTGCTGGCCGGTGTCTGTTTGACTACGCGGACTTGGGACCTCGACGGTCCGACCAACCAACCGTCCCGCTCGAAAGATGACTCTTCCGCTCAACGGCCGCTGCCCATCGCCGCCATCCAGGCGTATCGTGAACGATTTGGCGATCGGGGATCGCTGTTGGTCGAACTGCATCACGGACCGGACGACGAACAGTGGCTCGACCGGTTGCAGCAGGTCTCGCAGCAAACCGGTTTGCCACTCCTAGCGGCCGGCGACGTGCACTATCACATTCCCGCGCGACTGCCATTGCACGATGTCCTGACCGCGATCCGCTATGGAGTCACCGTCGATTCAGCCGGTGATCGGTTATTCGCGAACGCCCAGCGACATCTGCGGTCTGTCAAACAGATTGCTCGCCTGCTACAGCGCATTCCGCAGGCCCTGGAACGCACACTGGAAGTAGCAAATCAATGTCACTTTTCCCTGGAAGAACTACGGTACGAGTATCCGGAGGAACTCGCCCCACCGCAGATGACTCCGTTCGAGTACCTGCAACAGCAAACTTGGCAAGGCGCGGCGCCGTTATCCCGCCGGTATCCCCGACAAGGTTTGCCGTGCGTTGAAGCACGAATTGCAGTTAATCAAAGAACTGCATTACGAGGCCTATTTCTTGACCGTATGGGACCTGGTGCGGTTCGCTCGCAGTCGGGGAATTCTGTGCCAGGGAAGAGGCTCGGCCGCCAATTCGGCTGTCTGTTACTGCCTGGGCGTAACCGCCGTCGATCCCACATGCACCGATCTGTTGTTTGAGCGATTTGTTAGCCGGGAGCGGAACGAAGCCCCGGACATTGATGTCGACTTTGAACACGAGCGTCGGGAAGAGGTCTTGCAGTACCTGTATCACAAGTATGGCCGGGAACGTGCCGGACTGGCCGCCGAAGTCATCACCTATCGCTGCCGCTCCGCCATTCGTGATGTCGGCAAAGCCCTCGGCTTTTCTCTGGACCGCATCGATGCGCTGGCAAAACAGGTGGAAGGCTACACGCAGGAGTCGCAGTTGGCGCAACGTTGCGGCCAGGTGGGTATCAATCCGGAATCGGATCGCGGTTCGCGCTTGATCCACCTGGTCGAGGAGCTGATCGGTTTCCCACGCCACTTGTCTCAACACGTGGGTGGCATGGTGATCACCCGGGGCCCCTTATGTGAACTGGTTCCGATCGAGAACGCCGCGATGGCCGATCGCACCGTCATCAGCTGGGACAAGAATGATCTCGACGATCTCGGAATCCTGAAAGTTGACTGTCTCGCTTTGGGTATGCTGACGGCAATCCGCAAAGCGTTCCAGATGATTGCCGCAAACTCCAACCGCAAGCTGACACTCGCCAATATCCCGCAAGCCGATCAAGCCGTCTACGAAATGATCTGTCGAGCGGACACGATCGGCGTATTCCAGATCGAGAGTCGCGCAGATGAGCATGCTGCCGCGTCTGCAACCACGCTGTTACTATGATCTGGTCGTCGAGGTGGCGATCGTTCGCCCAGGACCGATTCAGGGGCAGATGGTCCACCCGTACCTACGCAGGCGGATGGGTTTGGAAAGCGTCACCTATCCGAACGAGGCGATTCGCCGTGTGCTGGAAAAGACATTGGGTGTGCCCATCTTCCAAGAACAAGCCATGCGTTTGGCCGTCGTCGCTGCCGGATTCACACCGGGCGAAGCCGACCAGTTACGCCGCGCAATGGGGGCCTGGCGACGAACGGGAGTCATCGATGCGTTTCGGCAGAAGCTGCTGCAAGGCATGTCCGCACGAAACTTGTCGCCGCAGTTTGCCGAACAGCTCTTTCGACAGATTCGCGGATTCGGTGAATACGGCTTTCCCGAGTCTCACGCAGCCAGCTTCGCGCTGCTGGTCTATGTCTCGGCCTGGCTCAAACATTATTACCCGGCAGCCTACACGGCGGCCCTGATTAACAGCCAACCGATGGGATTCTATGCCCCGGCTCAACTGGTCTGTGATGCGCGCCAACATGGCGTCCCTGTCCGCCCGGCCGATGTAAATTTCAGCCACTGGGACTGCACGCTCGAACGTGTTTCCGACCAAGAGGTCGCCCTCCGACTTGGCTTGCGATTAATCCAGGGCTTACCCCGTACTGCCGCCACAATTGTTCAGCAGACGCGCGGAGAAAAACCTTTTCATTCGCTGCAGGATTTCACGCGTCGTACCGGGCTGGGACGCGCCGTAACCATGCGACTGGGTGACGCTGACGCGTTTGCCTCCCTCCAACGCAACCGGCGTCAGATTCTCTGGGAGGCACTCGCACAAGATCATCAAACCGACACGTTGCCCTTGCTGCAACATCTTTCCGCGGACGAAGATCCCGCGGATCAGCTTCCCCAACTCGATGCGATGGAAGAAGTCTTTGCCGACTATCGCGCCACGGGGCTCTCTCTGAAGGGTCATCCGGTTTCCTTTTACCGTACGCAGTTGCAGCAACTGCGCGTCGTTCCGATCGCAACGCTTCCTCAACTGCGCGATCGACAATTGGTTCGAGTGGCCGGGCTCGTCCTGTTGCGACAACGTCCTGCCACGGCGAAGGGAATCACGTTCGTAACCCTGGAAGATGAAACAGGAGCCGCCAATCTGGTGATTCACCAGAATACCTGGCAACAGTTTTACACGATCGCTCGGCGCAGCCCGGCCTGGATCGCGCACGGAAGGCTGGAAGTCCGCCAATCGATCATCCATCTTGTCGTCTCCCGTCTGGAAGACCTCGGCCAGCATCTGCGGCAACTCACCGTCCGCGCGCGTGATTTCCACTAACTCCACGCGCAAGACGGCAGGACATGGAGAGCGCCGATCCAGTATCTACTTCTCGGTCTGCACGCGTCGCGGCTCCACGGACAGCTCGGGCCGCCGGGTTCGGATCCGGTCGAGACTTGCCTGCGTGACGCGCGTGCCTCGCACGGAAAGTACTTGCAGGTTCGATAGATCCTCGACGGCAGCGATCCCTTGGTCGGTAATCGCGCATTGATCGAGAAACAGATACCGCAGCCGGTGACAATCGCTCAGCAGCGCAAGCCCCTCGTCCGTAACGCACGTCTCCGACAAGTCGAGGAAATAGATGCCCTCGCCGCGCCAGGTCGCGTGCCGCCGCACCGCGCAAAACGTCCTGCAAATCCTGATCGTCAAAACCGGGGCGTTCGACTTGCACCATCAATTCCGGCTGGTTGCCCGACCAACGGACTCGGCCCTCACCGACAATCGCCGCCATGTCGCTTTGTAACCGTGCGCGGTCGGTTCGCCAACGTAGATCAGACTGTCGATCAACACGCACCATGGCCAGCCAGACACAAACAGCCGTTACGATCCCCAGCAGCGCCAGCAGACTCAATTGACCGCGGACCAGTCCCGGCCCCTCCGGCAAGGCGAGGCGATACGCGCGCCACACGATGCCGATCGTCATCACTGCCAGCGGAAGCACGATCAGACCCACGCGAGCGGCTCCGATTCGTCCCTTCGACCAGTAGGCCATGGCAACACAGATCAGGACCTGTAAACCCGCCAACAGCAGAAAGCGCGTCAGCACGGCTGCCCAGCGCACGCGTGGTTGGTCCCCGTCCATCGTGATGAACCAGGGCGGGGCGATCGGGGACCGAGCCTCTTGTTGGTCCGTCATTCCTACGTCCTGCCTGGCTACTCTTCACCGCGTTTCACGCTACAATGCTCCGCAAGATGTGTGTCGCGTCGCCGGCTGAATTGCCTCTCCCATTCGCTGCCGTGGCCTCGCTCGGCGGCCGTGCGAAACAGATTGCACCCGCCGGAGCCGCCGCGTAAGTCTCGACATTTCGTCAGTCTAACTTGGCCTCGCTGCTCTGTCATGCACCGCCGACCCACTCTCGCAAAGAAGAAGAAAAACAAGGGATCCTAATGATGCGAAACAGGCATCTCATCTTGCTGGCATTCGCCCTGTGGTGGCCCGGTCCTTCCGCCTCGGCGGACCCGAATCCGAATCAGCTGCAACAGAATCTGGCAACGTTACAGCAGGTGGGGCCCAAGGGACAGGGTCATGCCGCGGCCGTGCCGGCATGGGAACAATTGTCGCAGGCTTCCGCCAGCCAACTGATACAGATTCTCGCTGGCATGGACGAGCAGACTCCTTTGGCGGACAACTGGATTCGAGCAGCCGTCGACACGATCGCCGAGCGGACGCTTCGTCAGGGCGAAGCGTTACCGGTGAAGGAATTGACCGACTATCTAAAAGACCGCAACCACTCCGCCCGGAGCCGTCGGCTCGCGTATGAATGGATTCTGCGCGTACAACCGGATGCCAAGCAGCGTTTCTTGCCGACACTGCTGAATGACGCGAGCCTGGAGCTGCGTCGAGACGCCGTCGCCGCCAAGCTGTCAGCGGCCGAACAAGCAATCGCATCCGGTGCCCGCGAACGGGGCCTCGAGCTGTATCGCGTTGCCTGGCATGCCGCTCGCGATCGCGACCAGATCGAATCCCTGGCGAAGACGCTGCGTGAACTGGGAGAGACGGTCGATCTGCCAAGACACTTCGGGTTCATTCGGAGCTGGCAGTTGATTGGACCGTTCGATAACTCGGAGTCCACCGGGTTCGAGCGCGTGTATCCCCCCGAGCGACAGCATCGATCTGTCCCAACCTTCGGAGGGAAAAGACGGGCCAATTGCGTGGAAGGAATATACGACGCAGGACGACTACGGAATGGTCGATTTGAATCAGGCGCTCGGCCAACACAAAGCCGCCGTCGCGTACGCCGTCAACGAATTCGCCTCCGAAACAGAGCGTCCCATTGAACTCCGTCTCGGATGCGTCACCGCCAATAAGATCTGGCTCAACGGTCGACTTCTGGTCGCGAATGAAGTCTACCACTCAGGAACGAGCATGGATCAGTACGTCGCTCGAGGAGTCCTGCAACCCGGGCGAAACGTGATTTTGCTGAAGATCTGCCAGAACGAGCAAACGGAGTCCTGGGCTCAGGTCTGGGAATTTCAGTTGCGGGTCTGCGACCACTTAGGAACCGCCGTACTCTCGACCGAACGAACGGCAGAGTAGGGGGGGGCCGCCCAACCTCTAGCGGCATTGCCGACAGACACAGCGAGATGGATATGTTGCACCACCGATTCCTGCCTTGCCTCTGGGCCGTCATTGCCCTGTCGCTGACCGGCGCCGACTGGCGTCAGTTTCGCGGATCCCATTCCGACAGCGTGTCCCCGAACGATCAGATTCCGCTCGAGTGGAACGACAACCAGAACATCGCCTGGCACGTCGACTTACCGGGCCGTGGCCCGTCTAGCCCGATTGTCGTCGGTGATCGAGTGTTCGTAACCTGCTCGAGTGGCCGCAATCAAACTCGCCTGCACGTGCTGAGTTTCTCTGCTGCGACCGGCGAGCAAATCTGGGAGCGTCAGTTCTGGGCAACCGGTCGCACGATGATGCACCCCAGCACGGCCAACGCCGCCCCCACTCCGGCCAGCGATGGAAAGCATATCTTTGCGTTCTATTCCTCCAATGATCTTGTCTGCCTCGATCTCGCCGGAAACCTCCGTTGGTTTCGCGGATTGGCCTACGATTACCCGAAAGCCGGCAACGACGTCGGGATGGCTTCGTCACCGGTCGTGGCCAACGAAACGGTCGTCGTGCAGGTCGAGAACCAAGGAGATTCGTTCGCGGCCGGACTCGACACACAAACGGGAGAATCCCGATGGCGTTTGGCACGACCAGCCCGGTCGAACTGGTCCTCACCGGTCATCGCGAAAGATCCTACCGGTCATCAAGTGGTCTTGCTCAAGTCGAGTGACGGTCTCGACGCCAGGGAGATGGCGACCGGCAAGCAGCGATGGCGCTATGAGGAAGCAGCGGATGGCATCCCTTCCCTCGTGGCTCACAAGGGTTTGATCTTATTGCCCGGAGCTGGTCTGTCCTGCTTGCAGCAATCCCATTCAGGATCAAGCCCCGAACGAAAGTGGATTTCGTCCCGCTTGAACGCCGGTCCTGCCAGCCCGATCATTTACGACGGTCGCGTGTATTTGCTGAACCGGGCCGGCGTGCTCACTTGCGCCGATCTCGAACAGGGAGAGATCCTCTGGCGACTGCGGCTGAAGGGAACATTCTGGGCCACACCTGTGATCGCCCATGGTCACTTGTACTGCCTGAATGACGCGGGGTTGGCCCAAGTTGTTCGCGTAGGTCCCACCGGCAAAATCGTGGGCGAGTCCGACTTCGGTGAGACGATCCAGGCCTCGCCCGCCGTGAGTAACCACGCCATGTACGTGCGGAGTGACAACTCTCTCTGGAAAATCGCTGCTCCCTAAGGTGCTGCCTTGACCACCCTGCTTCGAATCGAACCCGTCGGCCCCGTGCGAGGAACCATTCGCCCGCCCGGATCAAAGAGTATCACCAATCGCGCTCTGGTCTGTGCCGCGCTGGCGCAAGGTGAATCGCTACTCGAAGGTGCTCTGGAAAGTGAAGATACGCAGGTGATGAAGAATTGCTTGCGGCGGATGGGGATTCAACTGCAAAGCGATCCGGCCTCCTGCTCGATCCGTGTCCAAGGTTGCGACGGGCACATCCCCGAGTCGCAGGCGGAACTGTTCGTCCAGAATAGCGGCACCACGATTCGCTTTCTGACCGCGATGGCGGCACTGGGACAAGGCACTTTTCGGCTGGACGGCGTGGAGCGAATGCGGCAGCGACCGATCGGCGATCTGTTGAACACGCTACGACAGTTTGGCGTCCGCGTTCATTCGGAATTTCAAAACGACTGCCCCCCGGTCATCGTCCAGGGACAAGGTCTGGAAGGGGGAACCGCCTCCATCCGTGGTGATGTCTCCAGCCAATTTCTAAGCGGACTGCTGATGGCGGCGCCGTACAGCCGAGAGGATGTCGAATTGCGAATCGACGGACCGCTTGTGTCGCAACCGTACGTCGAGATGACCTGTCGAGTGATGCAGGACTTTGGAGTGAGCGTTCAACGAGATGGCGATCAATTGCGCGTCCCGACAAAACCGCGTTACCAGGGACGCGCATATCCGATCGAGCCGGATGCGTCCGCCGCCAGCTATTTCTGGGCGGCTGCAGCGATTACCGGCGGATCCGTCACCGTTCAAGGACTAACACGCGAATCAATCCAAGGCGACGTGCGATTCTGCGAAGCACTTCGCCACATGGGTTGCCAAGTGGAATACCTGGCCGAAGGGACTCGCGTGACCGGCGGAGATTTGCACGGTGTCAACCTGGACATGAATGCGATCAGCGATACGGTGCAAACACTTGCCGCCGTTGCCCTCTTCGCCGATGGCCCCACGCCGCGTCACCGGCGTTGCCCACATCCGCCACAAAGAAACGGACCGTATTGGGGATCTGGCCCGGGAGCTGCGGAAGGTGGGCGCTCAAGTCGAGGAGCAACAGGATGGCCTCCTGATCTCGCCCGAGCCATTGCACGGAGCCGAAATCGAAACCTATGAAGACCACCGAATGGCAATGGCGCTGTCGCTGGTCGGGTTGCGAGTCCCCAACGTGATCATCCGCAACCCCGGTTGTACGAGCAAAACGTACCCGAATTTTTTTGAGGATCTGTCGACGCTCATCGACAACGACGGGACGTCCCCTTCGCTGCAGTGAACGAGCAGGCGTCGCCCGGTGGAACCGCGCTCGCCAGGCGCACGCGCTACGACATACTCCACGGGGGCAACGAACGGACCGCAGTCAACTCGTCCGATCGCGCAACAGTCCTTTCCGGATAAGGCACAGACTCTTTGTGCCGATCGTCCGACAAACTTGCGACAAACTCACCGCGGCAATGGCGACAGGCCACTGTTCGGCCAAGGTGCGCCACGCCAATCCGCAGCGAACGACCACAGACCGGGCAGACCCGAAAGAAATAGACAGCCCCTGACATCACGGTATCTCCCTACACAAGCGGCTCCATACCGTACCCGTCCAGATGGCAGCGGCAATACGCCCCGGAAAGACTCCCGGTCGACCGTTGACGACGCCAACGGCCGAGATTCGGCGCACCCTTCTGCAAGCTCAATGGATGGGCATTCCGGATGACCAGATCCGCAGGTTAGCATTTCTGAACTTCGGTTTCAATAAAAACTCGATCACCCCCGAGTCGAGACTCACCCGTCGAGCCAGTTCCGTGGAGCACTTGGACCCTAGATATACAGATGCCTTGCGCAGGTGAAGCGATCAGATTCACTGCAGAAAAATAGGAGAGCGAAGAAGAAGGATGGGGACCGCGGATCGTGGCGAATGACGCCGATGAACGCGGACCGGAGGGGAATGAAGAGTCGCCCACGGTTGGAGCGGTCTCCGGCGCGGGAGAAGCTTCCAGCGTGTCACTGCACGGAAAAAACTCCTGGACCATCGCCCAAACACCCAATTAACCCCGAGTCCTCTTAAGATCTCAGCCATCTTCAACCCCCCAACCAACCGCAAACAACCAAAACATCCCAAGTCCTCACGCACTGCCCAAGCGTTCGCGCACGCCCATCGATCTAGACCACGCACACCACTTCGCGCACTACCCCTGCTTCCACCGCTTTGACCACATCCATTCGCTGGCGGTCGCGTTAGTCCGCGTTCATCTGGGTCCCTCCGCCATTTCCGCATCCTCTTGCTTCTCGTCCTCTTCTCCCTTGAACTGCACTCATCCCCGCGGGATATTCCCTCCCCGGGCAGACCGGCGCATCGCCTGTCCCGTGGTCGTTCGCCAAATCTGGTCAGCAAAATCTCCCTGGTTTCAGAAACCGCCGCAGCTTGGGTTTCCCACTGGGGCGTGATACAAAGGAAGGGGGTTACAGCGGGCGGCCGAGCACCAGCGGGGTGGACGCGCGACCCCGAGATGAGAAGGAAGAAAACTTGACAGTGCGTCCAATCCATTGGCTGATCGTGGCTTTCTGGCTGGCGTCGGTGAGCTGGTTAACCTGGACCAAGCTCATCCCTCCCCTGCGAACCGGCGACCCGCCGCGATATCAGGACATCCTGCCCGATCGAGCCATTCGGCTTCCACCCATTCGGTGGTCGATCTTGCTCAATGGTCGCCGACTAGGCTCGGCCACGAATGCTATCTCGCGGCAAGTGGACGGGAACGGTCGGGTTCGCAGCGATATTCACATCGAGGGGCTATCTGTCCAGGACCTGTTACAGCCGACGTTTGGCATGTTGGGAAGTGCGTTTCAACGTGCGTTGGGGACCGGGGGAGCATCTCGCGGCGTACAACCCACGCTCGACCTGGACATTGGTAACGAGATGTACTTCGATGCGTTCGGTCAACTCCAGGCGTTCGAATGTCGCGTAGATGTCGCGAATTTGGAGGAGTGGGTGCGTTTGCGGGGCACCGTGCACGACACCAAGTTGCGATTGACGGCTTTTGTGGGCACCGAAACCGGTGCGCCGGGTGGGCACATGGCGGAACCGGTCTACCGTACCGAGGTGGATTTGCCGGCGGATCGACTGGTGGCTGATTCGCTATCTCCCCGACCTCGATTTGGATCGCTGCAAGTGGGACAGCAATGGACGTTCCAGATGTATCGTCCTTTGTTACCCAGTCAGCCCCTATCGCTGGTGGAAGCAACGGTCGACCGGCGGGAGTTGATTTCGTGGGGCGGAGAAACGGTCACGGCTCTGCATATCGTGTACCGGCGATCGGCCGGAACCGTGTTGCGTCTGGATGAAGAATTGGGAGAGCTTTGGGTGCTGCCGAACGGCGACGTCGTGCGACAAACCTTGCACTGGGGCGCGCTCGAATTGACTTTTGAGCGTCAACCGGAGGAGGAAGTGGGCGAGGCGGACGGCGATGATCTTTCGCGCACGCGACGATCTGTGCCGGGCCCGGGTGGCCCCCTCCACCGCGAACGTGCATCGATCCTCTTAAGCCACGGAATAGGCAATCCGTTTGTGTTGGAATCCGCCCGGTGATCGAATTTCGAAGCGTCACAAAACGGTATGGCAGCAAGACGGCGGTGCGCGATCTGACGTTCCGTGTTGGGACCGGAGAGATCTTTGCATTCCTGGGTCCGAACGGGGCCGGCAAGACGACAACGATCAAGATGCTTGTCGGTTTATTATCGCCCGACGCCGGCGGCATCCGGATTGGCTCGCACGATGTCCTGACGCAACCGCGTGAGGCAAGCCGGTTGATCGGATACATCCCTGATCAACCGTATCTGTACGATAAACTGACCGGCCGAGAATTCCTCGAGTTCATGGCCGGCATGTACGGGATGACGGCATCTGAGACATCCGCAAGCATTGCGATTCAAATACGAAGGTTCGGCCTGGAGGGATTCATCGATAACTTGGGCGAATCCTATTCGCACGGGATGAAGCAGCGACTCGTCTTCGCCGCGGCGCTGGTGCATCAACCACGGGTACTGATCTTGGATGAACCGATGGTTGGTTTGGACCCTCACAGCATGCGACAGGTAAAGGACCTGCTCCGGCGCGGGCCCGGGATGACGTCACGGTCTTGATGTCAACGCATACCTTGTCATTGGCGGAGGAGATCGCGGATCGGATCGGAGTGATCGATCGAGGGCAACTGCGATTCCTGGGAACGGTTGACGAATTGAAACAGGCGAGCGGTGACCAGGATCGATCATTGGAAGGGCTATTCTTGAAACTAACGTCGTCCGAGGGCTCATGCGATTTCGAGCAGCAGGAGTCGAGCGAATGAGTGACGGCGACGCAGTCCTTGGCGAACCGTATGAAACTCCAACGGCTGCTCGGGAGACCGCAGGGGAGGCGCCGGACTGGGGTGCTGAGCGGCGATTGTTCTTCCTGGTGCGCCGGCGGACGGTCCGCGCGATGCTGGAGCAGTTTCTGCGGCGGTCCGGACTGCGGATGCTGTTGGTCGCCGGTCTGACGCTCCTCTTCTGGTTCGTGATGTACGTCTTGTTCCATGAAGGCTTCACGCTGTTACGCACCGCCGTGGGCCACCCGGGGACGCTCGCTCGCACGGTCCACGCGGTCTACAACTTGTTCTTCCTATCCCTGCTGGTGATGATCAGTATCTCCTCGGGGATCCTCTTTTATGGTGCTGTCTACCGGAGTTCGGAGGTCAACCTGCTGCTGACAACGCCAGCGCGCGCATTGCGCATTGCGTTATATAAATTTGAAGAAGCCACACTGCTGGCCTGTTGGGGGTTCCTCCTTCTGGGCAGCCCCTTGCTGGTCGCTTACGGTGTCGTAAACGAATCGGCGGGTTGGTACTACATCTTGCTGGGCCCTTTCTTGGTTTCCTTCGCCATCATTCCCGCAGGCCTGGGAGTCCTAGGTTGCCTGTTGCTGGTTTCCTTTGCTCCGCGTTATCGCCGCGGCATTCTGGTGCTGCTCGGGTTATCCGTAATCGGCAGCATCGTCTATTTTGGCTGGACGGCCTTCGGACGGAGCGAAGACAATTTGCTCTCTGCCCTATGGCTGCAGCAGACGTTAAGTCGGCTTCGAATCGCCGAGCAGCGTGTGTTGCCCAGTTGGTGGTTGAGCACCGGTTTGCTGGAATCCGCACACGCCCCCGGAGGCTGGTCGCGGGAGACGGCCGGATTTCTGTGCGTCCTGAGTTCACATGCGCTGATGATGCCCTTGGCGATCGCTGCGGCCGGCCAAGCGTTGCTGCGGCTCAGCTATCACCGGCTGGCAAGTCACACACCGCGTCCGCTGCCGTGGCGCCTGGACTGGCTCGACGGTTGGACGCGGAAGTTGCTCGAACCGTTACCCCAAACGCTGCGTTTGTTGCTCGTGAAAGATTTGCGCCTGTTTCGTCGGGATCCCTTGCAGTGGTCTCAGTTCCTGCTGTTCTTTGGCCTGTTGACGTTGTATTTCTTCTACGTTCGGCGGTTCCAGTATGGCGGCAGTTTGGTGGGCTGGATGACGGCCATCGGATTCATGAATTTGGCGGTCGTGGGACTGATCCTTTCCACGTTCACAACACGATTTGTTTTTCCGATGATCAGTATGGAGGGGCAACGATTTTGGATTCTGGGCACTTTGCCGGTCGACCGTCGCTCGATCCTCTGGAGCAAATTTCTCTTTGCGGCGATCGTCTGCTGTGGCCCTTGTGCGCTGCTGATTCTGCTGAGTGATCTGGCGTTGCAACTCTGGTCGCGAACACCATCCACGGTCTTGGTGCACCAGTTGCTCTGTCTTTGTCTGGGAATCGGCCTTTCCGGTTTGGCGGTCGGACTGGGAGCGCGTCTGCCCAATCTGCGCGAAATGTCTCCGGCCCGGATCGCCGCCGGTTTCGGTGGCACGCTCACGCTGATCCTCAGTGCGTTGTTCGTCCTGCTGGTGGTCTTGCCACCAGCCTTCCCCGCCTACCTGCTGGCGGCCCGTCAGAGTCACTCGCAACTGCTGCAGCATTCCGCCTGGATGCAGGCGATGCCGAAACTGCTGTGGCTCTGCGTCGCTCACAGCTTGCTGTTGACGACGGTGGTAACGGTCGGATCTCTACGAATGGGGATTCGTGCATTCGACCGAATGGAAATGCAGTAACTGTTTTCCCAGCTACAGCGCATTTCGAACGATGTCGAACCCAACCACGAAGATGCCCACGTCAACCAGCGCGTGACTCAGCCAAGGCCCGGCCAGGGAACCGGTGCGATCGTAGAGCCAAGCCCAAAACGCGCCACCGACGGCCACCGCTCCGGAGAGCAGGTACGTGAGCGGGGACTGCCATCCAAAAAAGAACCCCAGGACGATCACATGATGGGCCATGAACCCGAGGCTGGAAAGGAGGATTGCCCAGGGGAGTCGCGTGACGTGACGCAACCGATCAAAGACGAACCAACGCCAGTAGTATTCTTCCAGACCGGAGTGCACCGCCGAATAGAACAGAGTCAATGCAGCGTAGGCCCAGATCGAACCAACGCCGAAGCCTCGAACTTTCTGTTGCACCTGCGGGCCGGCTTCGTCGAGCCATCCGAACGGTTGCAGAATCCATTGGTAGGCGAACCAGGTCCCCAACATCACGAGCAGGCCGAAGGCCAGGCCCCGTCGCCCACCAACAAGCGGGGGCAAACCCCATCGCGTTCCGTCTCGCTGCACGGCCAGCACCCAGATCACGGGCAGGAGGAACTGCATCGTCTTCCCGACGCCATAGGCGGTTTGTTGCCACTCGGCCGGACGCTGCGCGAGCACGACGAAATAGAGATAGGTGATCAACGAGGGGAGCAGCAGGGCGACGCCGATGACGACTCCCTCCCAGCGGCCAGGGCCTCTCATGCAACGCCTTTCACGTCAAGGGTCTCGGAAACAGCACTTCGTCGGCTGTGCTCGCGCACCGCTCACCTGCAGCGTCAGGGCCACTCGAGCTTGGCAAACCAGGCAAAGCGAGGCAAGTTCTCCGATCACACAAGAGAATCCCATCGCTAAGACTGAGGCAGCAAATCCGGCAAGTTCGGACAATCGGAAGTATGGGAACGTACGAAGCCGATGTTACTGGTCGTGAGCCGCAGCTGCCTGTGCCTCAGACCCTCTTCTAACCCTCAATTCCACGCACTCCATGCTACCACAAGACATCCGGAAGTTCATTGAGCGGACTTTTGCGTCCCTGGGGACGACACCTCAACAGCTCAAACGCGAAGCGCTCCTGATTCGCGAGGGGCACTATTGCGGACACCGCTATGAGAGCGACGAATTGACGGCCGTCTGGTTCCTGGAGGAGGGCGAGGTCAAGTTCTTTGGTCGGGACGGCGACCTGGTGCTGGTGTTACAGCCGGAGGCCGAAGGCGAATCCCCTCGGCAGGCGGCCTGAGCAGGTCGGCGGCGGCGCACCGCCCGCTTATGAGTTGGTTGTCCCGGCCGGTTTTTTCTTGGCGGGCTTGCCGGTTGAATCCGAGTTCTTCTTCGACGAATCCTTGCTGGTTGAAGACGATTCGCTTTCCGCTTTGGCCTTTTTCTTGTACGAGTCGCTGCGATAGTCGGTCTGGTAGAAGCCCGACCCCTTGAACACGATCGCGGCCCCCGCACCGAACAACCGGCGCAACTTCCTTCGATGACACTCCGGGCATTTCCGCTTCACCGGCTCCGTGATCGCCTGGAACAGTTCGAAAGAATGACCGCAGGCATCGCATTCGTAGTCGTACGTTGGCATTCGCTGTTCCTTGTTCGCTGTCCTTGGTGGAGGTGACGTTCGGTTCTCGTTCAGGCATCTTCCTAATCGGATGTAGCCGGGCCGGTCGACACGAATACCTGGGCGGGTCGAATCACGCGATCGTGCAGTCGATAGCCCCGTTGCAGCACCCGCGTCACGGTTCCCTTCGCAGCCGGACTCGGCTCCTGCATCATCGCCTCATGGAGCGCCGGATCAAAGGCGACGCCATCGGCCTCAATCGGCAGGCAGTCGTGTTTTTCCAACACTGTCAACAGCAGCTGGTGGACCATTCGGAAACCTTCCAGCAGACCGGATCCCCCCGGTGCCTGCTCGGCGGCATCAATCGCCCGTTCCATGTTATCCAGCACGGGCAGCAGATCGGTCAGCAGCGGTTGAGTGGCAAATCGCCGCGTGTCCTGCAACTCGCGTTGGGCTCGGCGGCGGAAATTTTCCAGTTCGGCTTGCGTGCGGAGCAGGCGATCCCGAGTTTCCTCCAACTCCGCTTCGCACGTTGCGACGTCTCGGCTGGGCTGTTGCTCTTGTTGCATCGCTTCCGGCTCCGCGTCGGCGCGGCGATCGGGATCGGGATCGGGGGACGAAAAAGCATCCGGGCGTTGTTTGGTCACGCAGGTTTCTCCTGGTCATCTGGCGCAGCATCCTTTTCGGACGACGTCAGATATTCTTTCAGCTTTTCCAAGAAGGACTTTCGGTGAGGACTCACATGCCGGTTTTCGACTTCTGCCAGTTCACGCAGCAGGGTTTCTTCCTTGGTCGTCAGGCGACGGGGAACTTCCACGTGAACCTGCACGACCAGATCTCCCACACTTCCTCCTCGCAGATCGGGCATCCCTCGTTGCCGGAGTCGGAACACTTCCCCGGATTGGCAGCCGGCAGGAATCGTCAAACGGTCGGTACCGTCCAGCGTGGGGATTTCGATCACAGCTCCCAAAGCCGCCTGCGTGTAGGAGATGGGGACTTCCACGAACAGTCGATTTCCATCTCGCTGGAAAAGCGAATGGGGTTGGATGCGAATGAAGCAGTAGCAGTCGCCGCGTGGCCCACCGTCGCGGCTTGGTTCGCCTTCGCCGCTGAGTCGCACGCGCGTGCCATCGTCGACTCCGGCCGGAATGGGAATTTCCAGCTGGACACGTTTTGCCATTGCGCCCTGTCCGCGGCATTGCTCGCACGGATCGACGATCACCTGGCCGGATCCGTGGCAGGAAGGACACGATGTTTGCACGCGGAGTATGCCCGCGGACTGGACAACCTGTCCACGGCCGTTGCAGCGTCGGCACGTTTCGCCGGTCGATCCGGGCCGACTGCCCGATCCGCGGCATTGATCGCAGATCTCACTCCGATCGAACTCCACCTTCCGTGTCACACCACGGGCTGCTTCGGCAAGGGTCAGGGTAACTTCGCACTTGATATCTGCGCCGGGGTGGACGCGTGAACGCCTGCGGCCGCGACCGCCGCCCCCGCCGAAGATGTCGCCGAAGATTCCACCACCGAAGATGTCGCCGAACGCGTCAAAGATATCTTCGACATCGGTGGAGCCCGCTCCGCCACCTGGCCCATTCACGCCGGCGTGGCCGAAGCGGTCGTAGCGGCTCCGCTTCTCGCGGTCGATCAGCACTTCATAGGCTTCGGCCGCTTCCTTGAACCGAGTGGTTGCCTCTTCATCACCCGGATGACTGTCGGGATGGTAACGGATCGCCAACTTACGATAGGCGCGCGAGATCTCCTGTTCTGAAGCGTCTCGACTAACGCTCAGGACCTCGTAGTAGTCTCGCTTCGTCGCCATAGTCGCCATCTGCGGGGATCTCGAAGAGTCAACCACAAGAACGTCGGGACATGGTCACACCTCCCGACGTTCTCCGAAGAACGACTCGCTTTGCTCAGCGAACACTGCCTTCGATGCGGTGCTTGTCCTTATCTTCCTGCTCGAGGTTCGTCACCATCGCCTCGGTGGTCAGCAACAGACCGGCAATACTGGCGGCGTTTCCGAGCGCAGTTCGCACCACTTTGACCGGATCGATGATCCCGGCTTTGTACATATCGGTGTACTCGCAAATGTTCGCGTCGTACCCGGTATTCGCCGGCTTTTGGCGGACTTCGTCGACAACGACGGATCCGTCAATGCCCCCGTTGTCGGCGATCTGCTTCAGGGGAGCAGACAGCACGTGGAGAATGATATCGACACCGATCTTCTCATCGCCCTTGGCATTCCCGCGGGCCTTGGCGACCGCGTCGTGACAACGCAGCAGGGCCACACCGCCGCCGGGCAGAATCCCTTCTTCGACCGCCGCGCGCGTGGCATGCAAAGCGTCCTCGACGCGGGCTTTTTTCTGCTTCATTTCCGCTTCGGTTTCGGCACCGACGGAGACGATGGCAACGCCGCCGGTCAGCTTCGCCAACCGTTCCTGCAGCTTCTCACGATCATAGTCACTGTCCGTCTGCTCGATCTGCCGCTTCAGCTGCGCGATACGCTGTTGGACGTCGGCGGTCTTGCCGGCTCCCTGCACAATCGTCGTGTCGTTCTTGTCGACGGTGATTTTCTTGGCTTGACCGAGGTGTTCCAACGTCAGGTTTTCCAACTGCAAACCCAGGTCTTCGCTGATCAGCGTGCCGCCGGTCAGGATCGCCATATCGCCCAACATCGCTTTCCGCCGATCGCCGAAGCCGGGCGCCTTTACGGCGCAGATATTCAGCACGCCGCGCAGTTTATTGACAACCAGGGCCGTCAGCGGTTCGCCCTCGACATCCTCGGAGACAATCAGCAGGGGACGCCCGGCCTGACTGACCTTCTCCAAAATCGGAATCAGCTCGCGCAGATTGCTGATCTTTTTTTCGTGCAGCAGAATCAGCGCGTCTTCCAACTCGCAGGTCATGTCTGTCGGATTGTTGATGAAGTACGGCGAGATGAAGCCCTTATCGAACTGCATCCCTTCGACGATCTCCAATACCGTTTCGGCCGTCTTTCCCTCTTCGACGGTGATCACGCCATCTTTGCCCACCTTTTCCAGTGCATCGGCCAGCAACTCGCCCACGCTCAGATCATTATTGGCACTGATCGCGCCGACCTGCGTGATCTGTTCCTTGCTCGATACCGGCTTTGCCATATCGACGAGTGCCGCTTCGGCCGCGTGGACTGCGCGCTCGATTCCGCGCCGGATCGCGGCCGGGTTGCTACCGGCCACAATGTTGCGGATTCCCTCGCGGAAGATGGCTCGCGCCAGAACGGTCGCCGTTGTCGTACCGTCGCCGGCGAGATCGGAGGTTTTGCTGGCGACTTCATTCACGAGCTTCGCGCCCATGTTCTCGAAGCGGTCTTCCAGTTCCACCTCTTTTGCGACCGTCACGCCGTCCTTGGTCACCGTCGGTCCACCGAACGACTTATCAATAATCACATTCCGGCCGGTCGGCCCCATCGTAATGGCGACCGCATCGGCCAACTTATCCACACCCCGCATCATTTTGGTCCGGGCGTGATCTTCGAATAACAGTTGTTTGGCCACGCTGGAATTTCCTTATGGATAGATGATTGTGTTGCCGGATCTTGCACCGCCAGAACGATGCGTTCCCGAGTCGGAATCGAGACCGAAGGTCAGTTGACAACTTTCGCGAGAATGTCGCTCTCGCGCAAAATCTTGACTTCCTCCCCATCGACTTCGATATCGGACCCACCGTACTTGCCGTAGATCACTTCGTCGCCGACGGCCACGGACAGCTCCCCGCGATTCCCGCTATCGAGCAGTCTGCCGGGCCCCACGGCGATGACGGTTCCGCGCTGCGGCTTTTCCTTTGCCGTATCCGGCAGTACGATTCCTCCCGCCGTTGTTTCTTCCGCCTCAATCGGCTCCACCACCACTCGATCATCCAACGGACGAATCTTGATCTTCTTGGCCATGTTCCTTGTCCTTTACTTGTCGATTGCTTGTGAATGTTGTGGTCTTGGGATGTGACATCTGTCGTCCGGGCCCACGAAGCCCGCCGGGTGCCTTACATCATGCCACCCATGCCGCCCATGCCGCCCATGCCACCGCCCATGCCACCCATGCCGCCCATACCGTCCATGCCGCCCATGCCGCCCATGCCATGATCATGTGGCTGGCCAGGGCCGGCCTCTTCCTCTTCTTTGGGGATTTCGGTGATGAGCGAGGAGGTCGTCAGCAGCAGGCAAGCGACGCTGGCGGCATTCTCCAGTGCGGTGCGAACCACCTTGGCGGGATCAATCACGCCGTCCGCCACGAGATCCCCGTAGGCATTCGTGTCGGCGTTGTAACCATCGTTCTTGCCTTTCATCTGTCGCACACGGTTGACGACCACGGCACCGTCAACGCCCGCGTTATTCGCGATGGCGCGGAGCGGGTAATCGAGAACACTGCGGACAATCTTGACTCCCAGGGCTTCATCTGCGTCGGCGTCGACCTTGTCGAGCACCTTGTCGCAGCGGATGAGAGCCATGCCGCCACCGGGAACGACGCCTTCCTCGAGGGCGGCCTGGGTCGCGGATTTTGCGTCTTCCAGGAGCGCTTTGCGTTCCTTCATTTCGGTTTCCGTGGCAGCCCCGCAGTGAATTTGCGCGACACCACCGGCCAACTTCGCCAGTCGTTCCTGGAGTTTTTCGCGATCGTAATCACTGTCCGTGTTGGCGATTTCGTTGCGAATCTGTTCTGCGCGACCGGTAATTTCGTCCTTCTTTCCGGCACCTCCAATGAGAATCGTATTGTCGGAGGAAACTTTGATCTTCCGGGCACGCCCAAGGTCACTGAGCTTCACGCTGTCCAGATCGATGCCCAGATCTTTGAAGACGGCGGTGGCGCCGGTCAGCACCGCGATATCGCCCAGCATTGCCTTTCGTCGATCGCCGTATCCGGGGGCTTTGACGGCACAGCAACTCAGAATGCCCCGCATTTTATTGACGACCAACGTCGCCAGCGCCTCCCCCTCGACGTCTTCGGCAATGATCAGCAGCGGCTTATTGGCCTTGCTGACCGCCTCAAGAATCGGGACCAGCTTCTTGGCGGACGAAATCTTTTCCTCATAGACAAGTACCAGGCAACTTTCGAGTTCAACGACCTGCTCATCCTGATCGGTCACGAAGTGGGGCGAGAGAAAACCGCGGTCGAACTGCATGCCTTCCACGACCTCGACGGTCGTTTCACTGCTGCGGCCTTCTTCGACGGAGATCACGCCATCCTTGCCCACGCGGAGAAACGCATCGGAGAGCACGCTTCCGATGGAGGGGTCATTGTTTCCGGCGATCGTAGCGACCTGTTGAATTTCCTTCTTGTTCTTGCCGTCGACCGGGGAGGCCATTTTTCGGATCGCTTCGGCGACGGCCGTAACCCCTTTGTGGATCCCGCGGGACAGAGCCATCGGATCGGCCCCGGCGGCGACCATTCGCAACCCCTCGCGATAGATCGCCTCCGCCAGCACGGTGGCGGTGGTCGTGCCATCACCAGCGACGTCGTTGGTCTTGCTGGCTGCCTCCTTCACGAGCTGCACAGCCAGGTTTTCGTACGGGTCTTCCAACTCGATATCTTCGGCCACGGTCACGCCGTCCTTGGTAATCTTGGGCGATCCCCAGCCCTTGTCGAGCACCGCGTTTCGGCCTCGCGGTCCGAGTGTGCTTCGCACAGCGCGGGTCAATTTCGAGACCCCGGTCAGTAACGGCTGACGCGCTTCGTCTTCAAACACCATTTGCTTTGCCACGACAGGTTTCCTCCTGCAAAATTATCCGGAGTTCTGGGGTTCATCGTCTGGCAACGCCCGACGAACCGTATCGTTCTGGAAGCGGCTTCACACGTCGCGAAACCGAAATGGCAGTCGCCTTGGACAGAGCACGCCTACTTGAGCAACCCGCGTGCCAACCTTCAAAGACGGCTCGCAAGCTGTTGCATCCCAACGAGTTCCGCTTGTGCAGCCCAACCGGTCCTGCTCAAGCGCCAACCGCCGCTCCCGGCATTTCTGTCAGAATGGCAGGGCCCAGTCCCGCCGATCGACCTGCCCACCCGCGGGAAAGCGTCTCCTGCGAAACCAAGCTTCGGACCCGTGAGACCAGGCTTCCAGCCTGTCCCGTACCATGGGCTTCCAGCCCATGGCCTTTCCCCATGGCCTCTCCCACCCCGCCGCCTGTTCATCACGGCGTGAAATCCTCCGCGCCATCCAGACTCTCGACGAAAGCGGCCAGCAGTTCCGCGGCGTTATCCAGATCGTTGAGGGAAACGGTTTCGACCGGGCTATGCATATAGCGGTTGGGAACGCTGACCAGTCCGGTGGCGACGCCCGATCGATTGACCTGGAGCGGATTGGCGTCGTTGGGGGTGGCTCTGCCGATGGCAGCGACCTGGCAGGGCAGGGATTTCGCCTGCGCGGTGGAGATCAACCGTTGGCTGACGGCGGGGTTCATATTCGGCCCTCGGAAGACGACGGGGCCACCGCCGAGCCGGATATCGCCTTGCTGTTTTTTTTCGATCGTGGGGCAATCGGTGGCATGGGTCACATCGACGGCGATGCCAATGTGCGGATCGATGGCGAAGGCGCTGGTCTTTGCGCCGCGGAGCCCGATTTCTTCCTGGACGGTGGAGACGGCGAAGAGAGCACAGCGGATCGAGCGTGACTGGCACCGACGCAGAGCCTCGACAACGACCCACAGCCCGGTGCGATTGTCCATGCCCGGACCATTGACCAGTTTGTTTTGCATGGTTTGCAGGCCCAGATGAGGTGTCACGGCATCGCCGACTTGCACAAGCCGTTCCGCATCTTCTTTGTCGATCGCTCCGATATCGAGCCACAGGTCGCGATCGCGCACGACCTGTTTTTGTTCGTCTTCAGTGAGCAGGTGAATTGGTTTCCGCGAGATCACAGCGGGCACCGGTCCCGTTTGGGACCAAACGACCATTCGTTGCCCAACGAGTTGTTGCGGGTCCCATCCGCCGATCATCTGGGCGTACAGGAACCCTTCCGAGTCGATATGACTGACGATCATTCCGATCTGATCACAGTGGCCGGCCAGCAGAACTCGCATCGAAGCCTGCGGGTTTCGGGAGAGGGTGACGTTCCCGTGCCAGTCGGTGGCAATCTGATCGGCGAAGGGCTGAGCGTATTCGCGAACCACTTCCTGCACCGGCTGCTCATAGCCGGAGGGTCCGGGAGTTTCTAGCAAATGGTGCAGAAAACGCAGGGCGGCGGGTTCCATACGGTCCAACTCCTGGAGAATGAATTGCGGTGGCTCGCCGCCTGTGGTGGAAGCCACCCCCATCGGCGAGGCGCGCACAGATTTTCGATACACCACGAGGCGGACGACGGCCTGGCCAACCTACGTTCGTTCCAACGTTCGAACGGGAGACGTCGGAAGGTTCACCGGGGCAGCCGGCCGGGCGAACATCCGCCCAGTTCTGAACCTATCGTCCGTGTGGACCGCTGACAACGGCATGGTGGATCGGTCAGCTTGACGCTGCACGGTCAATCGTCCTACGATACACGCCTTCTGAACCCAGTCGGAAATGAACGAGGAAAGCGGGTTTCGCATGCGCAAAGGCACGAAAGACCAGGTCGCCAAGGAGGCAAAAGTCGCGATCATCGGCATGGGCACGGTGGGCACGGGCGTCGCGAAGATCCTGCTCGGGCACCCCGACCGTACACAGCGGAATGCCGGCCGCCCGATCCGATTGGCCAAAGTTGTGGATCCGGCAATCGACAAACCACGAGACATCACGCTGCCCGCCGGCGTCTTGACCAGTGACCTGCGTCAGGTCACGGACGACCCCGAGATCACGGCCGTGGCGCAGCTGATCGGCGGTCTCGAGCCGGCGCGGACGATCATGCTCAAGTGCTTGGAAAGTGGCAAAGATGTCGCCACCGCGAACAAGGCTTTGCTCGCTGAGCACGGACCGGAACTCTTCGATCGCGCCCGCGAGCTAGGCCGCACGATTGCCTTCGAGGCGGCGGTTGCCGGGGGCGTACCGATCATCACCAATATCAGCCAGTGTCTCTCCGCCAATCAGATCCTGTCGCTGCGTGGCATTCTGAACGGGACCAGCAACTTCATTCTGTCGGAAATGGAGGAACAGCAAGGCGAATACGCTGCCACGGTCAAGGAAGCGCAGCGTCTTGGCTTTGCGGAGGCCGATCCTTCGATGGACGTGGACGGAACGGATGCCGCACACAAGCTTGCGATTTTGGCCCATCTGGCGTTCGGAGCGAATGTCAAATGGGACAAGATTCCGCGGATCGGAATCGATGGCATGGACCTGCATGATCTGCAGTGGGCCAAGGAACTCGGGTACCGCATCAAGCTGCTCGCGATCGCGCAGCTACAGGATCACCAGCTGGAACTGCACGTTTCACCGACGCTCGTGAAAATCGGCACGCCACTGGCCGAGGTGCGCGGGGCCAACAACGCGATCAGCGTCGTCGGGGACATGGTGGGCCGCGTGTTCTACCACGGACTGGGCGCGGGCCAATTACCGACCGCGTCGGCGGTGGTCGCCGATCTGATCGACACGATCGCCGGGCGGACGGCGATTACGTTTCGGAATCTGGAGTGGTGGTCGCGGACCGAACCGGTCGTGACGCTGGCCGACCCCGCCACCGCGCAAGGACAGTTCTACCTGCGGTTCACAGTCGAAGACCACCCTGGCGTCTTGTCGCGGATCGCCGGCGTGCTGGGGGATCACAACATCTCGATCGCATCGGTGATTCAACGAGAGATTGACGACCGACGGGAGGAACGGGTCGGCAATGTCTCGCTGGTAATCATGACGCACGCAGCGCAGGAAGGAAATGCGGCCGCCGCCGTAGCGGAGATCGATCAGCTTCCTTCCGTGCGGGCCGGAAGCGTCCGGATGCGCGTGCTGAAAGAGTAACGGACTTCCTGCGTGCGGGAAGGCGAAGGGAGGGACTGTGAAATACGCGATCGTGATCCCGGATGGGTGTGCCGACGAGAGGCAATCCACGCTGGATGGCAAGACGCCGTTGCAAGCGGCCCACACGCCCGCCATGGATCAGCTCGCCATGATGGGAATCGTTGGTCGCGCGTCGAATGTCCCGGCCGATCTGCCGGCGGGATCGGATGTGGCGACGATGAGTCTCCTGGGATATGCGCCGGAGGAGTACTATACCGGCCGGGCGCCGCTGGAAGCGGCGGCCCAAGGCATTCACCTGGGCCCTCACGACTGGGCGATTCGCTGCAATCTGGTCACGATCGAGGACCAGGTCATGAAGGACTTCACCGCCGGGCACATCAGCACGGCGGAAGCGTGTGAACTGCTTGATGCGGCACAGCGCGAGTTGGGGGGCAGTGAGTTAGAGTTTGTGCCCGGCGTCAGTTACCGCAACTTGTTGATCTATCGTGGAAAACCGAACGCCGTGCCGTTCTCGACCGAAACCCGTTGCACTCCGCCACACGATCTGACCGACAAGACGATTACCGACGACTATCCTCGGGGACCGGGCAGTGACCTGTTGAACCACTTGATGGAGCAGACTCTCGGGCTATTCGAAACGCATCCGGTGAACCAGGCCCGGCGGAAACGCGGTGCTCTGCCGGCGACGAACGTTTGGCTGTGGGGCCAGGGCGGCGCGCCGACACTACCTCCGTTCGAACAGCTCTACGATCAGCGGGGCAAGATGATCACGGCGGTCGATCTGCTGCGCGGTTTCGCCGCTCTAATCGGCTGGGAGCGGATTGAAGTGCCAGGCGCGACCGGGTACCTGGACACCAACTACGCGGGCAAAGGGCAGGCGGCGATCGCCGCTTTGGAAACCACCGACCTGATCTGCGTTCACATTGAAGTGCCCGACGAGGCATCCCATGCGGGTGACGTTGCCGCCAAGATCGCCTCACTGGAAGCGATCGACGAGCGGATTGTGGCCCCCTTGCACGAGGCCCTACAGTCCCAGGGCCCCTATCGCATGCTGGTCAGCCCGGACCATCCAACGCCGTTGCGGACGAAAACTCACAGCCATGGGTTTGTGCCACTGGCCATCGCAGGTCAGGGAATCGCGCCTGACGACGCCTCGACGTACGACGAAATTGTCGCTGGAAACAGCCCATTAGCCTTTGACAAAGGCTGCGAACTCATGCGATTCTTCCTGAACTCGTGAAGTCTCTTCTGCCACGCCTTTATCCTTCTCGATTGCGGAAACTCCACCCATGTCCCTGATCGTGCAAAAGTTCGGCGGGACGAGCGTCGCCGACAGCGAAAAAATTCTGGCCGCCGCGCGGAAGGCGATCCGTGCCCAACAGGAAGGCCACCAAGTCGTGATGGTGGTCAGCGCGATGGGCAAGAATACGGATCTCTTGGTCAATCTTGCGGGCGAGATCAACGAACGGCCTCCGGCGCGCGAAATGGATATGCTGCTTTCGACCGGCGAGCAGGTGAGCGTGGCCTTGATGGCGATGGCAATTGACTCGCTGGGCTCGCGCGCGGTGAGTTTGACCGGGGCGCAGATTGGGATTCGCACGGACAGCACGCACACCAAAGCCAGGATCATCTCGATCTCGACCGAACGGCTGCAACATCACCTGGATGCCGGTAACATCGTCATTGCTGCGGGATTTCAAGGAATCGACGAGAACCTGGATATCACCACACTGGGCCGCGGCGGCAGTGACACAACCGCGGTGGCCTTGGCGGCGGTGCTGCGGGCGGAAGCCTGTGAAATCTATACCGACGTAGACGGCGTCTACACGACCGACCCCCGAAACCTCCCCGAGGCCCGCCGTGTGCCCCAGGTCAGCTACGATGAGATGCTTGAATTGGCCAGTCTGGGAGCGGGCGTGATGCACAGCCGCTCAATCGAATTCGCCAAAAAGTTCTCGGTGCCGATCCATGTTCGTAGCAGCTTTACCGACATCCCGGGAACGCTGATCGTCACCGAGTCGGAAGCTCCACTTCGAGCGGTCAGCGGAGCGGCGATGTCGCGTGACGAAGCACGTGTCACCGTCTGCGGTGTCCCCGACATTCCTGGAACGAGCTACGAGATCTTTTCGCGTGTGGCGAAGAAGAATGTCACGGTCGACATGATCGTGCAGAACGTCGGCGACGAAGGGCGCGCCGATATCTCCTTCACCGTGCCACGCGACGAGTTGGACGTCACCCGGGAAGCACTGGAAGATGCCCACGGTTCGCTGGGAGCGTTTGCGGTTTCCCACGACGATCAGGTCGCAAAGGTCTCCGTCGTGGGCAAAGGAATGGTGATTCGGCCCGGCGTTGCCGAACGGATGTTCCGCGCACTGTCCGATGCCGAAATCAACATCCAGATGATCACGACCAGCGAAATCAAGATCTCGACACTGATCCCTCGCGAACAGGCACTTCTGGGTCTGCGAATCGTCCACGGTGAGTTTCGACTGGATCATGAACCGGATCCCGCGGACCGGGAAGCCCTGTCGGCGTCTCCGGTCACTACCGATTCAGTTCGTGATCCGCTGGCGGTCGTGGAGCAGTTACGTGGCATGGAGGACCTGACGATTGACGATGTTTCGCTGGACAAGAGCCAGGGTCGGGTGACAATCTTCGGCGTCCCGGATGTGCCCGGGGTCGCGGCGAGCGTCTTTCGCGACATCGCCGCGGCCGAAATCTCCGTCGATATGATCGTGCAAAGCTACCCGAGCGGCGGATTGGCAAACTTGAGCTTCACCGTGCCAAAGGCGAGCGTGGCCAAAAGCGTGGCGGTTGTGCAGCATCTGACGGAAACCTACCCCAGCTTACGCGTCTCGAGCAGCCCGGACGTCGCAAAGCTCTCGGTCAGCGGGATTGGTTTGCGAAGTCACACCGGCGTGGCCATTCGCATGTTCCGCGCGCTGGCCGAAGCTCGAATCAACGTCATCATGATCAACACGAGCGAAGTACGGGTCAACGTTGTCGTGGACGGATCCCAGGGCGCGACCAGTCTGCATTGTCTTCAAGAAGCCTTCGCCGACGTCATTCCGAAGTAGATGCGACGAATCGCACGCCGCAGCGCCGCAGAACATACTCGACAAACCGGGTCTCCATTGGTCGGCACGCACCGAGGTTCGATTGGCCGCCATGAGCGAGGAACCGGGGCCAGCCCCCTCCGGCTAGAAGACGAAACGGGGCCAACGCCCCGTGAACGATCATGACTGAGTTGTCTTCCCCACCAGTCACCCCCAGTCGCTCGCCCCGCTGGCAAGCTCTCGCCGAGGTCTTGGCGATCCTCGTCCTCTTTTTCCTGCTAGGCAGTGGGGCAGCCCCGGCGATTAACGAAGCACACTACCTGGCCAAGGCCAAGCACTTCTGGGATCCGCAATGGTGTCCCCATGACGCATTTCTCGAAACGGCCGATGCTCATTACGTGTTTTATCTTACCGGCGGCCTGATTACTCGCTGGGCTTCTCTGCCGGTCTCTGCCTGGCTGGGACGCCTGACCGCGTGGAGTCTGTTGGCGATTGCCTGGCGGCACCTGAGTTGGTCGATCGTGCCGCGGTGGGGCATGGCCCTGCTTTCCGCCGGCCTCTGGGTGACCCTCGTGGATCGATGTCACATGTCAGGCGAATGGATCATCGGGGGCATCGAGGCGAAGGGGTTGGCGTATGCGCTGGTGCTGGCCGGACTGGCCGAAGTCTGTCGGTCACGTTGGTCGCGGGCCTGGGTCCTGCTTGGTGCTGCGGCGGCTTTTCATGTGCTGGTGGGCGGCTGGACCGTCGTCACGGCGGTTGGGAGCTGGATCTGGCAACCGCGGCTCGATCGTCCGAATTGGCAGAGGATGCTGCCGTCTCTGTTGCTGGGCGGAGTTCTATCCCTGCCCGGTCTGCTGCCCGCTCTCCATCTGACTTGGCAATCGGACGCAACGGTCGCTGCGCGCTTGCCAGGTTTATGTTTTCCAACGTTTGCCGCATCATCTGCTGTTGAGTGCTTTTCCCGGGATTTTCGTTGTGCGTCACCTGCTGCTGGTGGCGTTCTTCCTCGCCCTCGCTTGGTCGCTGCGATCCAGCCGCGCCTATCAACGTTTGGCCGGCTGTGTCGGCGGCGCCGTGCTGTTGGGGATCATGGGGGGGTTGATGGAACTGACGGGGAACTGCTCCCTGCTGCGGCTCTATTGGTTCCGCGCCACCGACGTGATGGTACCGATCGGCGTAGCCCTCGGAATCGTTTTGTGGATCGATCGGCTGTATACGCAACGGCCGCGCGCTGCATCCTGGTTGCTGGGAGTCTCCCTGCTGTTTGTCGGTTCGCACGTCGCATCCGTCGTGGCACAAGCCCATTATGACCCGATTCCCGCCGCGGATTGGCAGGGGCACATCGCCAGCCCACAGCAACTTCAAGACTGGCAAGCGGCGTGTCGGTGGGTTCAGGAACACCTCCCGGCGGATGCGTGCCTGCTGACACCGATGGACCACCAGACGTTCAAATGGTACGCCGAACGCAGCGAGGTCGTGACCTGGAAGGACATTCCGCAGGATGCCGAGGGAATTGTCCAGTGGCAAACACGGCGAAATGATGTTCAGCAACTCGCAGGATTGGCGCAGTTTGGCTCGCAAGCAGTGTTTTCCCAACGACTTCAGAAGTTGGGGCGGGAGTATGGTTTTTCCTATTGGCTTGTGCGTTCCCGTCGTCCATGGCCGACGGCGGGACTGTTGTTGAAACACCGCAATCCATCCTACGCCGTCTATCAATTGCCTCGCGAACAATGATGGGGGGCGCTCAAAGCTTCCCGCAGCAATCCGGCGGGATCAGCACGCGCCGGACGAAAGGTCTTCCATGCTGGACAAGTTGCTCCTGCAACTCGCGCGCGTGCTGCAACAAGACAACGCAACCGTTCCTTCCCGTGTGCGGTTCGCACCTCAGCTTGCTTACGGGCGACACGAGGGCCCCGCCGCCGTTGATGCGAGACTAGCGGCTGTCCTCTTGCTGCTGTATCCTCGCGAGGGCGAATGGCGTCTCCCGCTGACGGTTCGCCAGTCCTTCCTGGCAGACCACGCGGGGCAAGTCAGCCTGCCCGGGGGAATGCTGGATCCGGGCGAATCGTCTTCCGGCGGAGCGATTCGCGAGTTGTCGGAAGAGTTGGGAATTGACTTGCAGCCGAGTCAGTTACTCGGCGCACTGCGACCGGTGTACGTCTTTCACAGCAACTTCTTAGTCACACCCTGGCTGGCTCACCTACCAGCTCCCCCTGCTGTGCGTCCCAACCCGGCAGAAGTCGCCGATCTGTTTGAATTGCCCTTGCGAACACTGATGGATCCGGCCAGCTACTCCCAGATCGTGATTCGTCGCGGAGCTTTGCAGTACTGCGCCCCGTGCATCTGCTGTTCGCGTCACCGGATTTGGGGGGCCACGAGCTTGATCCTGGGTGAGTTCTGCGCGGCATTGGAAGCCGCGATGCGTACGGCCGATTCTCCCGTGGATGGATCAGCCGACTTTCCGTAGCGTAGACCAACCCAGTTTTTCATCAGCCGCTGGACCGGTTTTCTCGATGGTTGCGCGGTGAATGGGCCCGAACGACCGACGGAGGTCCGAAACCTCTCGGCTCAGTGCTCCTTGCTGGAGCACTGAGGCGGCGCAACCGTGAATGAGTCTTCGCCGAGAATTCGCGCGCCGCCCCTTTTGCCAGCGCTCGTGCACGCACCCGGTACGACGTCACAGGGCGGAGTTCGTGCCACCCGCTCGAGAAACGGAATTCGGAGACAGCCCTCGTCCGCCTGCCTTCCTCGCCGTCGGGCGAGGGTCTCCCCTGGCTGATCTTCTGCGACCAAACTATAACGTGGACTGATTCGCTGCTGACCGTGCGGCCGATCCGCCATCGCCTTCGTTGGGCTCCGTTCTTGTCGCGGGATTTTCCACGAGAAGATCGCAGATTGGTCGCGTGTCTGGCGCGGCAACGAACGTTTCTTCCACCGGACCCACGCTTTTGCAGGAATGAGACGCCCCTATGATTCGCGTCGGAATTGTCGGAGCAACCGGCTACACGGCTTTGGAACTGATGAAGATCCTCCTTCGTCATGGGCAGGTGCGGATCACAGCGTTGACGAGTCGGCAGGAGGGCAATCCGCATATCGCGACAGTCCACCGTCAATTGACCGGGCGTCTGGATTTAACTCTTCAGAATCTGCGCGTTGACGAGTTGTCGGAGATGTGCGATTGCGTCTTTAGCTGTTTGCCACACGGTGCTTCAGCCGCGGCGGTCGCCGACCTCTTAGACGCCGGACTACGCGTTGTCGACTTCAGTGCCGACTACCGTTTGGACGACGTGCAGTTGTATCAGGAGTGGTATGAGGTCGAGCACCCGGATCCACAGCGTGTTGGCAGCGTGCCGTATGGTCTGCCGGAGTGGTTTCGCACGTCGATCCAGGATGCCTCCCTGGTGGCAAACCCCGGCTGCTATCCGACATCAGCCATCCTGGCTCTTGCTCCGTTACTGAAGGAACGGCTGCTGGAAGACAGCGACCTGATTGTGGATTCGAAGAGTGGTATTTCCGGCGCAGGGCGCACGCCAAAACTGACGACCCATTTCCCGGAATGCAACGAGAGTATCTCGGCGTATAACATCGGGTACCATCGGCACACACCCGAGATTGAGCAAGTGCTGTCCCGCATTACCGGGCGGCCGCAGCGAGTCATCTTCACACCGCACCTGGTTCCAATGGACCGTGGAATCCTGACGACCGCGTACGGACGCTGCCGTCCGGGAGTTACGGAATCGCAACTCGTCGATGCCTTGCGACAGGCGTACGCGTCAAGCCCCTTCATTCGAGTTGTTGACCATCTCCCTTCCACAAAGGACACCGCCTACTCGAACTACTGCGACCTGAGTGTGCGACTCGTCGGCGACCGGGCTGTCCTCGTAAGCACGATCGACAATCTGATTAAGGGAGCTTCCGGGGCGGCCGTACAGAACATGAACCTATTGTTCGGCATTCCGGAGACCACGGCATTGTTGTGATCCGCTATCGTGGCGTGCGTCTCTTCCTTCGACCTCGAATCAGTTCAGGGCCAGTCTGATGTCGCATCCGATTCCCAAGGGATTTTCACTTCAGGGCGTTTCCTGTGGTATCAAGCGGGATTCCTGGCGCGAGGACCTTGCCCTCGTGTTGGCCGATCAGGCGTCGGTTGCGGCGGGGGTCTACACCCAAAACCAGGTCGTTGCGGCGCCGGTCATCCTGGATCGACAGCGAACCCCGAGCGACCGGATGCGCGCCATCGTCGTCAACTCGGGCAACGCCAACGCCTGTACCGGGCAGCGCGGCCTGGAGGATGCAGACCGGATGGCACGTCTCGTGAGCGACGCTTGCGGAATCGAACCGGAGCAGGTGTTGGTCCTGTCAACGGGGATCATCGGCGAGCATCTACCGATGGAAAAAATCGCGAGGGGGATCCAACAGTCCGCCAACAAGCTGGCGCAGGATGAAGCGGCGCTGCTGGCGACCGCCCGGGCGATGATGACGACCGACACGCGACACAAGCTGGCAGGCCGAACGATCGCGCATGACGCGGGCGCTTACCAGATTACGGGATTGGCCAAAGGGGCCGCGATGATTGGGCCGCGAATGGCCACAATGCTGGCGATTCTGTTGACCGACGCCGCGATTTCAGCGGACGACGCGCAAGCCGCACTGCACGAGGCAGTGGAGGAAAGCTTCAACTGCATCAGTGTCGAAGGACATATGAGCACGAATGACACCGTACTGTTACTGGCAAGTGGCACGGCGGAAGGCCCCGCTCTCACGGGCGACGGAATGGCAGAATTTCGACGAGAACTGACAGAAGTCTGTGTCGAATTGGCCCGCTCCATTCCGGACGATGGCGAGGGAGCTTCCCATCTGATCGAAGTCCATGTGACCGGTTGTCCGTCGCGGCAGCAGGCCCACCGCATTGCCCAATCGATCGCCGACAGTCCGCTCGTCAAGACCGCGGTGACCGGTGCCGACCCGAACTGGGGCCGCATCGTTTCGGCCGCGGGATACTCCGGGATCGCGTTCGATCCAGCCACCGTCTGCCTGAAGCTGAATGACTGGGAGCTCTTCCGACACGGTAGTCCGGTCCCCTTTGATGACGGGCAAGTTTCCCAATCGATCCGCGATCATCGGACCACGCGGATCGATTTCGATCTCGGGCAGGGAACGGCCGCGGTCCGTTTCTGGACCTGTGACCTAACAGCCGAGTACATCCGGCTGAACGCCGATTACCACACTTGAGTAGTGGACGGTGGTGATCGTTGCGAGCCCAACCGTGGCGGCCGCAAAAACGGGAAGAACGGTGCGTTCGCTTCCTCCGTTGCCCCGCGCACGCCCGCAAGTACGAATTGTCACAGCGAGATCTCGTAACGTATGGTTGCGTGAGCGTTGGAACCGGTTTGGGCCTGGTTCGTGCCACCATCGCCGCGGAGCGTCCAGTCACGAGGAAGCAGAATGAACACGTACCACTCCGATCTGCATGACCTATCACGCGTTCTTCCCAAGGGCTCCGGTGGGCCGCTCGGGCACCACGATTTCGACGGCGATGACCCGAGTTGGGCGGTGGTTGCCAAAGAGATGATCCAACCGGTCGCCCCGCGTGCCGAATCGCCCGCAGCGTCGGATGACCCGCCATGCAACCGAAGCCAGATGGAAGGCTTTTTTCCGCGCATTGCCAAATCCTTTCGCGATACAGGGCTGCGCGAAAGCCACATCGAATCGCTCGTCCTGAAATACCTGCTCAATACCGGCCTGGCATCCGGCCGCGAAATCGGCGAACAATTGGGCCTGCCCTTCGGCATGATCGAGCGCCTGCTACATTCGATGAAAATGCAGCAACTGCTCGTGATCAAATCGGATGCGCCGCTTGGTGACTTTGCTTTTGAACTGACGGAATTCGGCAACGACCGGGCGCGACGCTTCGCCCAACAGTGCACCTACTTCGGCGCCGCTCCCGTGCCACTGGATCAGTACGCCCAAAGCGTTGCCGCGCAGACGGTACAGGGACAGAAATTGACGATTGAGCGAATCCGGCAGGCGTTTCGACAACTGGTTCTCAGTGACCAGCTGTTGGGCCAACTCGGGGAAGCGATCAACATGGGGCGGGGCATGTTTCTGCACGGGATGGCCGGCAACGGCAAATCAACGATTGCCGAACGGTTGATTGCCGCGTATAGCCCCACGATCTGGATTCCGCCGCAATCATGGTCGGCGGCGAAATTATCCGACTGTTCGACTCGATCCATCATGAAATCGTCGAATTCGACGGCGAGGGAGAATTCGACCCGAAACTGCTCGATCGGCGCTGGGTGCACATCCGCCGACCGGTGATCAGCCTGGGCGGCGAATTGGAATTGAGTAGTTTCGATGTGCATACGAACACCATCACCGGAATTAGCGAAGCACCGGTCCAGCTCAAGAGCAACTGCGGCACGCTGGTCATCGACGACTTCGGTCGCCACCGCTTCCGTCCGGAAGAGTTGCTCAATCGATTGGTCGTTCCGTTGGAACGGCGGAGCGACTCGCTGCAGCTGAATAGCGGTCGCAACTTCCGGATCCCATTCAATTGTATGGTCGTATTTGCCTCGAACTTGAATCCGGCCAACTTGGTGGACGAGGCCTTTCTCCGGCGGATTCCATATGTGATTGACGTTGTCGATCCAACAGATGCGGAATACACGGAGCTTTTCCGACGTGCCGCCGAGGCGATGGGAATGGCATACACGCAAAGTGATCTGGACCATTTGCTGCAGCTGTATGAACGCGACGGAGGACAACCCAAGCGATTCTGCCATCCGCGCGATGTGCTGCAGACGATCCGAAATGCTTGCGAGTTCCACGGACGCGATCTGCGTGTGACACCAGAAGCGATCGATGCCGCCTTCAACACGCTGGCTGTTCTGCGGCAACAGAGCCCCAGCTAACCCCGACCGCGCATCGGCCGGGACGAAGATACCGGAACTCACGACGGTGGCTCCCTTTGGCGGACCGTCCAAGACGGTCATCTTTCTTTCTCGAACCGAGCCCTCGGTAGCCACGTACCAGCACTGTTGCGGTTCGCACGGACCTGGAACGTACGTGGCGTGGTTTCTTTCGAGCAGAAAGGGCGACGAAACGCTGCAGGGAACTGCTGAACGCAGCATGACCGTGACAGCGGCG
>CAVZLD010000018.1:0-114380 GCA_963776055.1 uncultured Planctomycetaceae bacterium
GCGTAATTGCGGTGAACAACATGCAGCACAATGTCTTCCAAGCCCGCGAAGTCCATGTCGAAATTCTTCGGTGTGTGCTCTCGGTCGATGGTCAGGACCCACTCGGTGTTGCCGACACTCCGCCACCACAGACCAGGGCTCCATTCCGGTCCATCGTAGGGATGTCCCGAGGGCGGTTGAAGGATCCCTTCCACTCTCGCATCCCGCGGCTCCAAGTTGTACGCTTTGAATACGTCCTCCCCTTGGCTCCACGCATCCTGTGATCGAACGAACGACGTCCCCGCGTGTTGGAGACGAACGGTCGTTCCTGGATTGCTGTCTGCTATCCAGCTTCAATTCGTCGCCCTCTAATTCCACGCTGAATTTGAGGATCTTGTCGTTGTATGCGTAGGCATCAAACGGCGGGATGCCCTTGAAGATCGAGGTCTGGAAAGTCAGTTGCAGACTCTCTTTGCTGCCGTCTCCATCCAGATCAACCCAGTTGGCTGGATCGCTCACGTAGCGATTGAACTGGACGCTGTCCGCGAATCCCAAGGCCCGGCTGAGACGAATCTCGGTCCGCTCCTGCGAGAAAGAGCTGTTATTGAGCCATCCGACGTATCGGTTCTCCATCGCCTGAAGGTGGTCCTGAAGTGTCACGATGTCGACAATTCCGTACACCTCCGATGCACGACTCCAATCCTCTCCCATTTCATAGTCCAGAGCGCGTCCCGCCTCAAAGGAGAGCCGCAACGCTTCTTCAAAAGCGGCCGCCGAGTTCTCTGCCTGCCAATCGCGGAAGACACGCGTGGCAGGATCATAGAAAATCTCGCCCGCGTCGCGTCGCGATTCAGCCCATCGGGCCAGCAGATACTCGACGTCGACCTTCAGACCATCGAAACGAGCGATCTCACGCTGCAGTTGGCTCATCGCCAGTTCCAGATCGAGGTCCAACTCAGCGAACTTCAGCATATGCTGCTTGATCAGTGCTTCGCTGTCTGCATCGGTGATACTTGCGTCCGTGTACTTCACTTGGGCCTGCTGGTAGGCCTTGATCTTTTCCCGACTGACGGCAATGTCCGACATACTGCCCGACGTGTCTTTCACCCGCTCATTGATCGTGTTGCCGATGGCGACAATCGTGTTAAACAGGCTTCCCACCAATGCTCCCGCTTTCTCGAGCCCAGCCTGTCCCATACTTGACGAGGACAACGCTGCACCCAGGATGCCCGAGACACTGTCCCACGCGGTGCGACGATTCTGCAGCTCGATTTCCTGTTCCGCCAAGCTGGCCAATTCTTCGCCGGTTTCGTCATACATGACCGCCAAAGCGGTTTGGAGGCCGGCCACTTCCGCGGCACGTTCCTGTTCGATCCTGACCATTTGAAGCTGGTTTTCCATCTCTTGCAGGACGCGATCCAAACGAGTTCGGGCGTCTCGGATGGCCATTACCTGGACGGAGATCTTGCTGTCGGGATTCCGATGACAAGCTGCCAAGTCCGGCTGAGTGATGTTGTCTGGATCGTGGCCACAGAGGTCGATCAATTTCGCAGTGTATTCCTGAGACAGGTTGGACAGCGTCCACTCGAGTTCCGTCTGGCTCTGATCTAACTGCCGATCGGTCGCCTTCAGCTCCGTCGAGGCGCGTCTCCGCAATGCCAACGGCTGCCTGCGCCATGGCGAGAGTCGCTTCAAAATTACTGGAATTGAGAGGCTGGCCAGTGATTTCGTCAAATCGCATGTAGAAGGGAACGTACTCCGCTTCGTAGCCAAAGGCGTTGCTACCCTTTTCGATGTACGAAAAGACTTGCTGCATTCCGGCAATGTTTTGCGACAGGGCTTGGTATGCGGCATCAAAGCGATCGTTCCCTGACGCAGGATCCCAAAGGTCGTGTTCGAACTCACCAACCCATAGTTCGTGCAAGAGTGCCATCTCGGCACGACCCGCTTCAAATCCTTCGCGTAGCACCGTCTCGGCCAAATCGGCAGACTCTGGGCGCGGGAATAGCGTTCGGCCAGTTCCAGATATCCGAGGCTCTTCTTCGCGGATGCTTCCGCCAGTCGCTGCAGATCAACATACGGCATCTGCTCGCCACTCAAGGGATCCGTCCGCTCACCCTGCAGGGCGAGAATCCGTGCATACGCATCGTCGCCGGTGGAAAGCAGATCGAGATAAGCGGCGGTCGCGTGGGTATAGTGTTGCTGCGCGTCCATCACCTGGTTGATCTGGCAGGCCAGACTGGGCTGCCCACCGGGGCAGTCTTCGAGGTACCGCATGTCCAGCGCGTGGACCATCGCGTCATTCCCCAACAGGATCTCGCCGGTCGCGATCTCCCAGGCCACGTCCAATCGCCCGCGGAGAGCGGCATCTTTTTCCGCGTCGTCCTGCGCAGAAGTAGGCATTCGCGAAGTGTTCCGCTGCCTGCTCAAGAAAACCCGTTACGTCATCGTAAGCAGTGATCGTCTCACCGATGGTCACGCCCGTCTGAAAATCCGTACGATACGCCCGGCCATAGGCCAGCCCGAGTTCTCCCTGCCCCATTCCGTATTCATAGCACGGCACTTCATGGGCGCCCAAGTCGACGGAGTTACCGTAAATCCGCGCGTTGCCCTCCAGATCGAGTGGAAGTAGCTCGTCGATAACGCCGTCACCGTCCAGATCGAGCACGTCCTGCGGAAGATCGGCGCTGTTTCCCTTGTCAATGGCATACGATGTCCCTTGCAGTCGTAGGTCATCGTTCTCAGAGTCCACGAATTGGGGATCGTCGTCACGCCCGATCCAGTCGTCGGTCAGCAAGCTGTTGTCGTCGATGATGAACTCGTCGATGGGATAGACATCATTCTGCCCAATCTCTGAGCCTGTGTTCTGCCACAGGATGCTGTTCTTCAGCGAACAACTGCCCTCCTCGTGGAAGATGCCACCACCAAGCCCGTTCTGGTTCTCGCCAGCGCCGGCTTCGTTATTGCTCATGGTGACGTTTACCAGCGCGAGGTCGCTGTTCGTGTTGAACAGTGCGCCCCCGTTCGAATTGGCTTGGTTGTGACTAAAGACAACGTTTGCCAAGGATGAGGTCGGGTGTCCCATTTGGTTGTACATCCCACCCCCGTTGGCACTGGCGAGATTGCGGACAAACGCAACGTTGACCAACGTCGCGTCAGCCGCCTCCAAGTAGACTCCACCACCATCGACCGCATGATTGTCTCGAAACGTGACATTGGCGACACGAATGGTCTCTTCCGCGTACATGCCACCGCCTTGCTCGGCGGTATTGCCTTGGAACGTGACATCGGCAACACGTAGGTCTCCTCCGGCGTACATTCCACCGCCCTGCCCAGCGGTGTTGTCATGGAACGTCACGTCCGTAAGCGTTATCAGGTCGACAGCGTCCGAATAAACTCCGCCACCATGCTTAGCTCCGCGCACACCTTCCTCACCATCCTCTGGCTGGGCAGGTGAAAATCCAGCTCGACCGTCACGGCCGCGCGGTTCGGCTGAGCACGGCCAGGCTGTGGCCCGCGCACCACCGGGGCCGGGCGTGCCGGGGTTGCCGCCGAGACCGGAAGTGCCCCCGGTACCGCCCGTTCCTGACGCAGCGTGAACGTTGGCATCGATCGTGGTATCACCGCCAAGCGTCATTGCTCCGAGATTGAAAATGCCGGCACCGTTGCTCTCGCCTTGCGCGCCACCGGCGCCGCCGACGCCGCCGGGCCCTCCGTTTCCGGCATCACCCCCGGGCCCCGCGGGGCTGAAAGAACAAAGGAAGTTGTGCTTCGCCGGCACGCCGATTCCGCCGTCGCCACCGTCGCCTCCACTTGCACCTGATCCCCCGCTCCCACCATTCCCGCCGACAATGGCATTGGCGGTTGCCGCGAGGTTTCCCGTCGTGGTTAGACCACCTGCGTTGTACAGTCCGCCACCTTCGGCCAGGCCGCCGGCACCACCTGTGCCCCCCACCCCGCCGTCGCCGCCGCGTCCGCCTCGAGGCCCGGTGCCTCCCGCGTAGAAAATTCGCATCGATGCCATGACCTCCGACGCCTCCCGTCGCGACGGATTCCGAATCTCCTCCGTTGCCTCCCGTGCCGCCGAGCAGTTGATTCGAGACAATCACCGTATCTGTCCATCGTCAACATCTCCGGCGTTGAAGACCCCGCCGCCCTGGCTATTTCCTCCCTGCGCCGCCATCTCCGCTGTTGCCACCGGAGCCGCCGGGACCAGCGTACAGGCGTGCCCCTCTCGTAATGTCTGCGGCGTTACCGCCTTGGCCACCGCTGCCTCCCGATCCGCCATCGCCACCATTGGCAGCGTTCGAAACAATGAAGGAATCAATGAGGTTCAACATCCCTTCGTTGTAGATGCCGCCACCTTGTGCCGCACCCCCATCGCCGCCGACGCCGCCCATGCCTCCGCTTCCGCCGACTGGGCCAATTTCTCCATGAGTACAACAGTCAGGAGGTGATTCAACTGGCGGAGGTCTGTCTGCACCATCTCCGCCCTGGCCGCCACTGCCACCGCCTCCACCCACGACCGTGTTTTCGGATACTCTCACGTTGACTAATGTCAGATCTCCCCGGTTGTAGATCCCACCACCGAGGGCTGGCTCGCCGGCGCCGCCAGAGTCGCCATCCTCACCGGGCACGTCTGTATCCGGCGGTGCGTCCTGCGCAGGGCCGGCATTCTCGCCGTTTTCGCCGATCACCATCCCGTTCGTAACAATCAGGTTTTCCAGTGTCGCGGTCACACCCGAGGACACCTGAATCACTCGGCCTTCCTGAGAGCCATCGAGGATCACCGCATCGATCGGTGTGGGCTGTGCATCGGCAGCGAAGCGGACGAGGCACCGATCAGCGTCACATCCTTGTCGACGAGTGAGGTTCTCGTAGTAGGTTCCCGGATCAATGCTGATCGTGTCGCCGCTCGTGGCTTTTTGGATCGCCGTTTGAACGGAGGCACAGGCACTCTCCCAGCTGGTGCAATCATTTGTGTCCGCGCCGCCGTCCATCCGGACAAAGAAGTCGGCATCTCCGGCCAGTAGCAGTCGCCCCTCCAGAGTCTCGACAAATAGTTGCCGCAACAATTGCGGGCGCCGAATCGCTGGTTACTCGGGGATGCCGTGTGCGTCGGTGCTGTTGGGAGATTCGAAACATGGCGGTACACCTCGATTCGACTGTTTTGGAACAACTCTGTGCCCTCTGTGCCTCTGTGGTGACACATCGCGGAAAGACCACAGAGGCAGAGAGGACGCCGAGGAATCCGCCACATCATTCCCGACTCGCCCTAATAGACAGTGCGAGTTCTTGGACCCGCAGGGCTCAAGGGATCTTTCAGAATCTCAACCGGCCGGGGGATCATCTTCCGGGTGGATCTCAGCGAAAAGCCACGCGCGAGCGTAGGTCCAGTGTCGTTTCGCTGTTGCTCGAGAAATGCCCAGAGCCTCCGCGGCTTCATCCAGCGAGAGACCGGCAAAATAGCGCAGCTTGACCAACTCGGCCTTGGCCGGTTCCCGGGAGGCAAGTTTGGCGAGGGCTTCGTCCAGCGCCAACAGATCATCGTCGGGAGTACAGCACAGGCATACTGCTTCGTCAAGCGCGACCCGCTGCGAAGCTCCGCCGTGCTTGGGCCGGTGTTTCCGACGGGCGTTGTCAATCAGGATCCGCCGCATGGCCTCGGCCGCAGCGGCAAAGAAATGTCCCCGGCTGTTCCAGTGTTGAGCCTGCTTTACATCGATCAGCCGAACATACGCCTCGTGGACGAGCGCCGTCGCTTGCAGCGTCTGGCCAGGATTCTCATGGGCCATCCTTTGGGCGGCCAGCTTCCGCAGTTCGTCATAGACAAGTGGCAGAAGTTGCTCGGCGGCCTGGGAGTCACCTTTCTCGATGCTGGACAAGACACGGGTGACATCGTTCATGGGCACGGCTTTCGCGAAGTTTCCCCTATTCCAGATTATGCTTGAAACCCGGAGGCGCCGCTAGGGACATCGCGATGGACGACCTGTCGGCTCGGGACCAGGGCGTGGGCAAGTTCGGCGCTGCGAAAACGGAACGAGGTGAGTGAGGGAAGTTGGGCGGATTTGCAAAACTCTTCCTCGACGAAGCGCCGACACTCCTGGGATCGGGATCCTGCACGCAACTGCACAACGGGAATCGACTTACGTGCGACCGTGCCTTCCTGCAGAGATCAACGCGGAGTAAAATCGGGAAGTCCACGGACTTTTCTCAGTGGCTCGGTGAGCCCAACAAGGTCAAGAACTCGCATTGTCTTGTGAATCCTCACCGTGAGCGAATCCTACGATGTCCGACAAACGGATGAGCGTCGACGAGATTCTCTACGCCGCCGTCGAAGTTCGCTCGCCCGAACAGCGGGCGGCATACCTCGACGAAGCCTGCGGTGACGATGCGGAGCTACGGGCGGAGGTCGAGAAGCTGCTCCGAGCCCATCTTCGGGCAGGCAGCTTTCTCGAAACGCCGGTTGGCGGGGAGCGTCCGACGAACGTTGCGGACGCTCTGCAGGACACCGACGACACACGGCATGAGCTCAACACAGCCCCACGAAAAATCTCACTCGACTTCCTTGCCCCGTGCGACGTACCCGGCCGACTCGGCCGGCTTGGGCCGTACGAGATCATCGAAGTGATTGGCCAGGGCGGCATGGGCGTGGTGCTTCGAGCCCACGATCCCAAGCTCAATCGGACGGTGGCGTTAAAGGTCCTCACGCCGGAATTCGGCGCCAGTCCGACGGCCAAGAAGCGATTCAGCCGTGAAGCCCGCGCGGCGGCCGCCGTGAGCCACCCGCACGTGATCACCATTCATGGCGTCGACGAGGTCGACCAGATTCCCTACATCGTGATGGAGTGTGTGGACGGACAGTCGCTGCAGGAGAAGATCGACCAACATGGAACACTGGCAATCGAGGAGATCCTCCGCATCGGGTCGCAGATCGCCGCCGGGCTGGCTGCCGCTCATGCTCAAGGTTTGATTCACCGCGATATCAAACCGGCCAACATTCTGCTGGAGAACGGCGTCGAGCGCGTGAAGATCACGGACTTTGGCCTCGCTCGAGCAGTGGACGACGTCGGCATCACGCACGCGGGGCAGCTGGCCGGCACGCCCGAGTTCATGTCTCCCGAACAGGCGCAAGGGATGGCCGTCGACCACCGCAGCGATTTGTTCAGCTTAGGCAGCGTGCTCACCGCGATGTGCACCGGGCAATCGCCGTTCCGCGCCGATACGACCGTGGCCGTGCTTCGCCGAGTCTGTGATGATTTGCCGCGGCCCATCCGCGATCTCAATCCGGAAACACCCAAGTGGCTGGTCGCAATTATTGACCGGCTCCTTGCCAAAAACCCGGACGAGCGATTCCAGACGGCGGAGGAAGTGGCCGACCTTCTGAGCTGGCATCTGGCCGAACTTCAGCACCCGACGAAATCTCCTTTGCCGGGTCTGCCTGCAAGCGCCCCGGAAGATCAGCCAAGAATCGAGCCACGTGGGCCGACGGCTCCGGCGCTGCATCGTTCCTGGCGACGGATCTGGTCGGTCGTCGGTCTTGTGCTGCTGGCTGTTCTCATGGGCCTGGGAATCACCGAAGCCACGGGCGTGACACGCGTCGCGACGACAATGATCCGGATGGCGACGGGGGAAGGTACCTTGATTGTCAAGATCGACGATCCGGCGGTCAGCGTCACCATCGAAGGCGAGGATACTCTCATCACCGGTGCTGGGCACGAGTGAGTTTCGACTGAAGCCCGGGACCTACCGCTTGCAGGCAGAAAGGGATGGCAAACCGGTGGCCATCGAGCAGGAGTCTGGTCCGCATCACTCGCGGCGGCCGCGAAGTAGTGAATGCGACGCTTCGCGGAACCCTGGGCACCACCCTGCGTGCCGTCGACGATCTCACGTGGATATCGACGCCACGGGCGCCGGCAACGGCACGAGTTGGGAAGATGCGTATCCCGAGTCTTCAGATGGCACTGGCAGCGGCCCGATCGGGTGACGAGATCTGGGTTGCCGAAGGGGACGTACACGCCCACCGATGGCGAAGCCCGCACGGCTGCCTTCCACCTCAAAGCAGGCGTCGACATCTTCGGGGGCTTTGACGGGACGTGAAAGCGCCCGCGACCAGCGCGACTGGGTCGTCAACGAAACCGTATTATCGGGCGATCTGAAATGCAACGATGCGACGGGCGACAGGAGTGATAACAGCTACCACGTGGTCTACGCGTCAAGCGTGACGAACGCCACCTTGGACGGCGTCACGATCACCGCAGGGAATGCCGACGGGGATGCTCAAGCGAAGTCACCTGATGCTTGTGGTGGAGGCATGCACAGCATTGACAACTCCTTGACACTACGAAACCTGGTTTTTCGTGGCAACTCGGCCACATCGCATGGCGGCGGCATGTACAGCAAAAACACTTCCGCGACTCTGACCGGTGTCCAATTTATCGACAACTCAGCGGTTTACGGCGGTGGCTATTGCCAGTGGAGTAAGCGATCTAGTGCTAGTTGACGTTACCTTCAGAGGAAACTCCGCCAGCAACGGCGGCGGTATTCTGCAGGCGGACAACTCTCTCGCGCTCACTCGTGTCACCTTCGACCGGAACGTGGCCAATGGCGGCGGCGGGCTATCGAACTACTCCGGTTCCACAACGTTGGCCGACGTTACTTTCACGGGCAACATAGCCCATGGTAAAGGCGGTGGCATGTCGAACCGCGGCCACTCTCCCATCTTGACCAACGTCTGCTTCACCGGCAACTCGGCCATTTGTGGCGGCGGCATGTACAGCAAGAGCGGCAATCCGCAGCTAACCAACGTTGCCTTTTGTGGCAACTCCGCCCGCGACAGCGGAGATACCTCCGGTTTCGACTCACCCGGCGGCGGGGGCGGCTTGCGCAGTTTCGACGGCGATCCGCAACTGACAAATGTCACCTTCAGTGGCAATTCCGCCGACATCGGCGGGAGTATCCACAACATCTACAGCTCACCGACGCTGACGAACTGCATCCTGTGGGGGAACGTGGCAGCAACAGCGCCCGACATCTTTGACGATGACTTTTCCACTACGATCGTAACGTACAGCATTGTCAAAGACGGCCGGGATGGCGTCGGGAACATCGATGCGGACCCGTTGTTTGTGCGTGCACCGAGTGCGGGACCGGACGGAACGCGAGGCACTCCGGACGACGATTACGGCGATTTGCGTCTGCAATCGCTCTCGCCCGGCATCGATGCGGGACATCGCGGCGCGGTACCCTCCGATGTGGCCGACCTCGACGGCGACGACGATCCGGACGAGCCGACACCGCTCGACCTGGACTTGGCGCCGCGAATCGTTGGACCGACTGTCGACATGGGGGCGTTTGAGTACCAGAACACTTCGCCCAGCGCTGAGGGGTGAAGGGGACCATCGCCCTTCGGCGGGAATGGTGGTACGCAAAGTCTGGGCGGGTGGCGGCGACGTCAACGCATCGAAGACAGAGTGCAGAGCGTTTCGATCTTCGATGGAATAAACCAGCGCGTCAGGGAAACTGACTTCCGGGCCGCGCGGCAGCTATTCAAACGACTTGCAGTGGTCAGGCAGGACCAACGTACTTCTCAAATGCTCGACCGGCAGGCAGGATGTCCACCGACTCGATGGCGGACAGCTTGTCCAGCAAACGATCCAAGTACGTCGCCCTGATCGGTCCCCATCCCTCGTCATCGAGGCCATGGGTGTTGAAAATCAACCATCCCGTCTCTTGCGCAAGGAGCTTTTCGATCTCACGGTCGATGGCGTGTTCACAGTTTCCTGGCCCAAAGCTGGTACATGTCAGCTTCACTCGCCGCCTGTGAGGCAACGGGTTGATCGCTCCTCCACCCGTCCTGAATACTCTCACCTGCGTCGGCAACCATGCCTCCAATTCCGGCGTCGAGGCATTGTAGGCGAAGTTGTACACGGCCTTCCTGGCATCAAAACCTCTCAGTTCCTGCGAGAACACGTCCAAGCAGCGACGGATCAAGTCCTTCGCATCGGCCAACGGGACTTGCCGCAAATTGGCGTGTTTGTAGCTGTGCGGCATGATTTCGTGGCCGCGCTCTTGGAGTTCGTTCCAGAGTGTGAAATTCCCCCGGCGTACCGTGGGATAATCGGGTGGTCGGAAGTCGTTGCTGTGCACCGAGGCCACGACGTTAATGCAAGCGTTTAACTTGTGCTTTTCATAGATTTCCGCTGTCTTGATTGACGATTTTTGAAAGCCGTCATCGAAACTCAGAGTGACGATGTGCCGCTTCTTCTGTGGAGATTCGGCCGCGCAGACCGTGCTTGGCAGGACCCGGGATGCCGATACGGCAACTGCCGCTCGCATGAAGTCACGGCGTGAGAGAATCATCGTGCAAGCTCCTTCCCGCGCCGGACACTCTTGCCATGTTTTTCGGAAACCACTCTAACCAGTCAGCCGTGATTGCTTCGCCAATCGTCCCGCCCGTACGGCATTCCTCGGGCGTCTTGCCCCAATAGAAGCTGATCCACCCGGATGCAAAAGACTGCGACCGGTCGATGAACTGCTTCATTTCATCTTGCGAGCACTTCAGCGGAAACGTTTCTTCGATGACGACCGGCTTGCCGACTGCCGCGAATCCCTTGACGGTCTCCAGTGCTTCGTCGATCTTTCCCTTTTCCGGGTAGATATGCATCGCGATGAAGTCGAGTTGTTCAGCAATCTTCTCCGGGATGAAGCCCGATGTCAGGCCGGGGCGGTCCAGGCTCCAGTCCACCAGGCCAACCGTAATCAGATGTCGCTTGTCGTGCTTGCGGATCGCGGCGATGAGTTGGCTGGTCCACCGTCGGGCAATCTCGTGGCGTGGACGTTCTTTTGTTTCCAGTACGATGAATTGCACGAAGTGCTTATCGCCAAAGGCGCCACCGAGCCAGTCGTCTCGTTTCTTCGCCCCGCCGACAACCGGTTCATTCATCAGGTCATAGCAGAAAATGGCCGGACTGTTCGCGCAGGTCATGGCGACGGCCTCCCAGAATACCGCCTGCGTTGCCCATCGCTCTTGCTCCTCCAGCTTGTCATACCACGGTGGCACATCCTGTTTGTGGTAACAACCCAGGCCAGTCAGGTCGAGATACAGTCCCACTTCTTCGGCCAATGAAACCAGGCGCGTGAGTTGGCGAAGAGACTTCTGGTTTGGCTCATCCGGACCTCTCATGAACTTTCCGAATTGCAGGTGGATGCGAACCACCGTTGCGCCGAATTCCTTCATCTCCCGGAAGTCCTCGACGATCGTCGGCCACTCAGTGTCCCAGTAGTCCTCAATCAGCCTACCCGTGCCATCATGGTCGTAGTTGAAGCCCCAGGGAACGAACTTCCGGCCCGATTCGCCCCCAATGAAGGACCGGTTGTCAGCAGCGACCTGAACCCAGCCATGTTCCATTCGCGTCTTCGGCGGCGGCTGGGCTGCCACGGGCAGTACCTCGGCACCGGTCAGCAGCATGTGGATTCCGGAGAGATGCGCGAATGCGACAAGAAGCGCAAGCCAGATGCTCGTCAGGAGTGATACGACAGACATTTCGTACTCGTCTCTCGGAAGCTTACACCGTGCGTACCCGCTGCACGACGTCATTGTCTTGTTGATCGGAACCGCAGAAGTGCATGGCACCGCAGGCCAGATAGCGATTGCGATATTCCGGCGAGATGTAGTCGAAGCATTCCAGGGCCGCCGATGCGAACTTAAAGTCGTGGGCGTCGTTTCCCTTGCAGGCGACCAATTCGTACAGCCGCTGTCGCAGTGGTTTGACCGGTCGCCCCGATTGCAGATAGCCCAGAATGCGTTCGGCGGCCCGTCCACGTTGCCCGTCCAGGTCGGTCACGCAATCGGCTACGGCCCGCTCGTCGGATCCTTGCGGTGAGGCAGCCTGCAGTCCGGAAATGGTGGTATCTGACATGTCGCCGCGGTTGCGCGCACCGTCGCGAAACATCGGAAGGAAGGCGGCGTTCTGCATCATCAGCAACAACTTCGTACGGGGATCTCGTGTGGCGTGGTAGGCGTCGTGAATGGCCCGCGTTGTCGTAACGGCGTGCAGCGAGACAATATTGGGCAAGCGTAACTGCAATTCGGCTGCACCGCAAAACAACGAGTCCCAGATGGACGCGGGCGCGACGCCTCGATTGAGCATGGCCACAAGCGCGTCCACTGCATCGTCATTCGACCCGCCGTGCAGCACGGTCAGGAGTTCCGCCGTGGCCTCCGCATTCGGCGCACCCTCCGTCCACGTTTCGCGGACGCTTCCTGCGATCCGTTGGTTGCGTCGCCACGGTCGATCGGCTTCGTCCTCGCGAGTCGCCGGATTTCCGTCCTCGTGCATCAACAGCGCGTAGGCCAGGCTGCGCAGCACCGGTTCGGCGAATTCCCAGCCGACGGCATTCAATGTTCGACGAGCGCACATCACGTAGATTGCCTTGTGGCCGATGGACCGGAAATCGCGACCACCCAGGGCAAAAAACACGTCGAACACCGACGCCGGATCCGAGTGGCGAGCCACCGCTGCGGCGGCAACGTCCGCAGCCGCCTCGTCCCAACGCTCCATCGCTCGACCCAGCATTTCGCTCGCATCACTGGGGGAAGGCATGCGTGACGCATTCACTTCGCCCAGTTTCCAGTCGCCCTCGGCAACGTCCTGCCCCTGAGCGGATTTGAAATAATCGAGACCCCACAATAAGGGCAGCCAACGATCCTTTTGGCTGAGCTGCGAACCGATCAGGTGATAGGAAATCACGGCCAGAACGGCGTGAAACTTGAACCCGACGGACGGGCGCGGCTGAATTTCTTCCGCACCTGCCGTCAACAAAGCGGCTAACAGATCGCCGTATTCGACACCATCCGCCAGGCGAGTCTGAGCGTCGCGAATGATCTGCTCGCGAGGCGTTGTGCGGAGCCATTCTGCCAGCGACGCGACATGCTTTGCGCGATCTGATGGAATCAGATGACCGTCCGAAGCGGTCGCCTCCGACTGCCAAGGCACTGCGGGGAAGTCGATACCCAGCACCGTGCCGCCGGCAAGAAGTCCTTGGATCCATTCACGTCGTGAGTGACGCTTTGCCATGGTCTCGTTCCTCCCGTGATCAAGTAGAGGTCCTCGCGAACCCAACCCAAAGCGCCAGCGAAGGGGTCCGCCAAAAATCATCCACGCATCAATTCAGCCTAGCGAAGCGGGTCCGCCGGAACATCGCAGGACACCAACCCGAAGCGCCAGCGAAGGGGTCCGCCAAAAATCATCGAACCGCGTCGATTTCAGCCGATGGCCGGTAGCACGCCATGGCATGACTCGATGGATGACGCGATGGATGACTCGATGGATGACTCGATGGATGACTCGATGGATGACTCGATGGATGACTCGATGGATGACTCGATGGATGACTCGATGGATGACTCGATGGATGACTCGATGGATGACTCGATGGATGACTCGATGGATGACTCGATGGATGACTCGATGGATGACTCGATGGATGACTCGATGGATGACTCGATGGATGACTCGATGGATGACTCGATGGATGACTCGGTGGATGACTCGGTGGATGACTCGGTGGATGACTCGATGGATGACCCCTTCGCTGGCGCTTCGGGTTGGTTTGTGAAGGGTCAGCTTTTATGTGCGGTCCATTTTCGTCGCCGTACGCACAGCAGGCCGATGAAAAGCAGCAAACCACTGGACGGCTCGGGGATCCCCACCGCGTCGATTGGGAAGTCCAGTTCGTAGCCGCCGCTGACAAAGGCCGTCACGAAGTCATCCGTATCGAACAGCTGATCGCCGTCCCAATCACCCTGCCCCAGGTGGCAGGTTGCTGGGTTTCGTACTTGCCCTCGATGAAGACCGCTACGAAGTCGTTACTCGTGAATCTGCCATTCAGGTCGCTATCCCCGAAGTAGGTTCGCTTGAGCTCTTCCACCCAGATTCGCCGGTCTTCCGGCTCTAACAGTCTGTTTTGATCCAGATCGTAGAAAGGATCATATTCGCCGCTGACTACGGCCGAAGTCAGCAAGTCAATGTCTTCCGTGGTCAGTTGATAGTCGACGTTGAAGTCGCCATGGATCACGAGCTGGAACTGACCAGCAAAAGATGTGGAGGAGCTTTCGATGACGCTACCGGAGGCGTGTGACTCCAGTGTTAGCGAGTATTGGCCCGGGCTGAGGTTGCCCGACCAATTCAGTTGCAATCCATCTTGATACGCGCTGTACGAGTTCGCCAGGTTGGGGCCAATCAGGGACGCCGTACTGTCGGCGATCTCGAAGGGAGCTTCCATGTCCAGTTCCGCTTCTCCCGACAGCTGAAACCCCGCGACACATTCGAGGTCGAAATTGAGCTGAAAAGCAGAACGTGCGGAGGTCATTCCGAACTCAGTGGACTCACGCGGAGCCACTGCAGCCAACTCAATGGATGTTCCACTGCTCATGAGCTGCGACGTTTGCGATGCCGAAGTGGAACCAGGGAGGGTCAAGCTGTGAGAGTACGTCCCCAGTCCGTCATACAGGTCCGTCAATGTCGTGGTCACACCTTCGGGGTCACTCATCGCCTGCCGAGTTTGTGAGACCATCAGTTCACTGGCCCGATCGATGGGCACCAGGCAGGCGGCGGGAACTCGTTGCAGCATGACGCACAACGAGATGACGAGGATACCAAGAGCAACGACGAGCCGGCGATTGATGAACCTCATCGTTCCTCCTCCGTTGCCGTATGACATTGCCGGAACGCTGCATCCTACAACGCAGTCAGCCTTCGGGTTCGCCTCCACGCGAGCGCCGCACGACGTCACCTGCTTCGGCGCAACAGGCGGGGTGCACAGCCAAGACCACACGCAAGACAAAGAAACAGAAAGCCACTCGGCTCCGGAATTGCGACTGACAGTGAAGCTTCCGTTGACGGCAGATACTTGTGAGGTGATGTCCGTAATACTTCCCAGCGACCCGCCGGTAACATTGGAAATGGTCAGGTCTAAGGGGTACGAGCCATCAACAACAGAACCTTCGACTTGAAAACGGACAGTTGCCAGCACATTGTCGGACGGAATGGATTGGTTGTCGGCGTTCGCTCCAGTTATCACGTATCGGTTAGACCCAACAGTCTGATCTATGACTCCGAGGCCAACGCTCCAGTCGAGATTCGATGTTACAGGCCCGGGGATTGTCAAGGCCGTGCCAGGATCCGGGTCCTGCACGAAGATTGTAAAACCGGAAATCTCATTCGCCCCGCTGCCGCTAAAGGTCAACAGCAGGTCTACGTCGACAAATTGATCAGCTCCGTTCGAGACAATCGATGTTTGACTTGGATCGAATTGCAGGACGAGATCGGCCTCGGCCGCAGACCAAGTCATACATCCAACCAGAAGACTCAAGATAAAAATGGTGCGGAACATTTTGGCTCAGCCCTATTGCAGTGCTTCCACAAACCGGCACAGTCTTGGGACTGTGGCCGCCGTAGATTCTTTCTCTTGGTAGGAATCAAGACGACCAACAATGGTAGCGTCTCGTTCGTCAGGTGCGTTTCACCCATGGAGCGGAAGCCTACGCGCCCGTGCTTTGTTAGGTTGCAGATGATTATTCTATTCCTGCCGCTACCTTTACGCCATATAGGCTCTTCGCTTGTCGCGTGTTTTGCTCTCTTGTAGCATCTCTATCAACGGGTCCGAGGACAATCCATCGTCGTTGCTAAACTCCTGAAACACGGTCGGGGCCGCAAAGCCAAGAAAAAACTGGTCCGCTTCGGCGGCAGGGAGGCTGTATCGAGGTAGCGCAGCGCGGGTTGGTGAGAAATCGTAGACCTCAGGATCCCCGGGGGGCAGTGCCCGGAGGAAGTTGTTGCTCAAGGGAATCAAGTCAGCGCTGGCCACGAAGTCGTCGCCGTTGAGATCCGCGAAAATGTTGTAGGCCGGCACCGGACGTCTGCAGAAATGATTGGCTGAGGGGAATAAGATCAGCAGAAGCCACCAGACCGTCTCCGCTGATGTCCCCGGCAAGGATATTGAGGCGGAAATGAAAAGCTCCGCCGGCGGCCCCATCGCCTGAACGCTCGGCGCCCGAGGCCGAGTCAAACTCACCGTCGAGCTGCAATCCCGAAGAATCAGCGGTGATCCGATCGCTCAGATTCAGCAAAATCCTATCCGCCGACACGGGGCTGATCGACCATGTGGCAATTCCGTTTGTGTATTGCAGACTCTGCACTTCAATGGCGTCTTGTGCAGCGTTTGTGATAACCAAGTCGTCGACGTCCACATTCACGTCGTCGTCGAACACGATTCGGATTTGATCGATCTCCCACGGGATCGTACGCAGCTGATCGGCATCCATGGGGATTTGATAGAAACCGCCGGACGCACCAAGTGCCCGGTTGCGGAATTCACTACTCCACGAACTCGATCCAACGAGGACCGAGTTAACGTGAGGCGGGTTATCGTTCGCAAGAATGGTCGCCTCGCCCTGGGCGTCCGCGATATTTGCTCCCACGGGCAAGCTCACCTGCAGGAAGAATGTCTCGGCGGGTTCGGGCAGAGAATCGTCCAGGATTGGCACGGTGATCACTCGTTCCGTGACACCGGGGCCCAGCAGGGCAGTGCGGAGGCTGAGGGGAGCATAGTCCGCTGTCGCCTCGGCTGATCCATCGACGGTTTCGTAGGCGAAGGTGATGCTTTGCGAACTGTCTCCGCTGCGCGTGACAACGAACTGCGCGACGGATGTGCCGTCCGCCGCCTCCGTGATGATCGAGTCGCTGACGGTAAGCTGGGGGAGCTCCGGATGAGCCGTTCGTGCGGACCGAACGTACATGTACTCGATGTAGGCACTATCCGCCACATCGTCCCCGACGGAGCGGTTCGAATCCGTGATTCGCACCTGCAACTCACCCCGGATGCCGGAGGGCAATGTGACTTCGAAAAGCTGGGTGGCGTTGGTGAGCTGAATCGCCAGCGGAATCCAAGTCTCGCCATCCGTTGAGTATTCAAATCCGAAGTCTTCTGTTTCGCTGTCATGAAAGCCACTCACAACGAATGCTTGCGCATCGCCTGTGATCACATCGAAGAACCACGTGTGTTCGAGGCGGCTTTGCTGACCGCTGTCAAACAACTCCTCGGTGAGGGCTTCGTAGGTCTTCGCCAAGGATCCGTCGTCGTCTTGAATCTTGTATTGGAAGCGGATCGTGCCGTGGAAGTCCTCGGGAGGCGTGTATCGAAAGCTGCCATTCGTTTCGTAGACCAGTCTTCCTGCAGAGGGCAGGGCCACGACTCTGACGGAATCGGCGACGAGTGATCCGTCGAGGTCCAGGTCGACTCCGAAACCATTATCGTCGAGCACGTTGAACGTCACGGTAGAGTTTTCGTCCATCTCAATTGCGTCGTCACGGCCCAGAGGTGGCAAGTTTGCCTCGACCACATCGACAGTGACCGTCGCAACGCTGCTTACCTCGCCCATGTCGTCCGCCACGGTGTACGCAAATGTGTCCTCTCCCGTGAAGTGGAAATCGGGCGTGTATAGAAACACGCCGCCGCCCTGCGCAACAAGTGTGCCGTGGATCGGCTCCGTGACGAGCACGACGCTGTTCGGATCCACTGTTCCGTCGATATCCAGATCATTGCCTTGGCCGTTGTCCGCCAGCACGTCAATACGAGTCCGTAGATCCTCGATCGCGGTGCACCAGATCATCTTGGGCTTGGGGCGGTGTGTTGACCACAATCGTGACCGTCGCCGCGGCGCTCCATTCCTGATCGTCGTCGAGGAGTTGATACTGAAAACTGTCGGTGCCGCTGAAGTCCGTGTCGGGTACGTAGAGATAATCCCCCAGTCCCGAGCCGTCGCTGACCAGCGTCCCGTGCGCGGGGCCGCTGGCGGGCACGAGCTGGACCTCGGTCAGTTGTCCGTCGACATCAAAGTCGGCTCCGTCGCCATGGTCCATGAGCAGATTGAGCGTCAGCGAGGCATTGCGTGGCATCATCAGGTGATCGTCTGTGCGCGACGGGTGGGTCATTCACTTCCGTAATGGTGATCGTCACGTTGGCCAGGTTGCTCGGTAGTCCCTCGTCGTCGGACACGCGATAGGTGAAGCCGTCGGTTCCGTCAAAATTCTCGTCGGGCGTGTAAGTGAACGTGCCATCTCCGTGGTTGACCAGCGTGCCGTGCAAGGGCTCGTCGACGGCGACGGTTGTGCTGGCGACCAGCGTGCCGTCGGGATCGTAGTCCGCGCCGCTTCCGCTATCTGGCAGGACTTCGATCGTCAGCGGCGTGTCTTCTTCCGTCTGCACTTCGTCATCGCGCGCTACCGGCGCGAGATTCACCTCGCTGACCTGGATCGTCACCGTGGCGAGCTCACTGCTGGCCCCTTGGTCGTCCTGGATGGTGTAAGTGAATTGAACGGTGCCCGCGTAATCGGGCAGTGGTACGTAGCGAAGGGTTCCATCGCCGTTGTTGACCAACTCCCCCTCGCTGGGTTCGTCGATGACCGTCGTCGTAGCGGGCATCAGAACCCCATCGATGTCGAGATCCGGTCCGTGGCCATTGTCGACCAGGATATCGATGACGATTGGTTCTCCCACCGTCGTGGCTGCCTCATCGTCGCGCGCCAGCGGAGCGTCATTCACCTGCCCCACAACCATCGTGACCGTTGCGACGTTGCTGACGGCACCATCATCATCCGCCACCGTATAAGTGAAGCTGTCGGAACCGGCAAAATCGAGATCGGGGTTGTACTCGAACGTCCCATCCGGCATGGACGTCAAGTCTCCGTGAGTCGGTGGGTCGACAATCGCGATGGTGGCAGCCTGCAAAGTCCCGTCTTCGTCCGTGTCTGCTCCCGAACCGTTATCCGCCAGCACATCCATCGCAACGACAGAATCTTCATCCGTGTGCAGCTCATCATCTTGTGCCACAGGCGGCGTATTTACGACGATCGTGACCGTCGCCGCGTTACTGATGGCCCCGTCATCGTCCAGAACCTGATACTGAAAGCTGTCGGTGCCACTGAAGTCTGTCTCGGGCACGTATTCGAAGATGCCCACTCCCGAGCCACCACTGCTCAGCGTGCCATGCGCCGGACCGCTCTCCAGCACCAGCCTGGCTTCCGTTAGTTGTCCGTCGAGATCAACGTCGGCGCCGCTACCGTGGTCCAGCAGTACATCTATCGTCAGCGTTGTATTGCGCGGAGTGGTCAGTTGATCGTTGCGCGCGACCGGTGCGTCATTGACATCGGTGACGGTGATCCTGACGGTGGCCGAGTTGCTCGGCGTGCCTTCGCTGTCCGAGACCTGGTAGGTGAAACTGTCCGACCCATAGTAATTCCAACTGGGGGCGTAGCGAAATGTGCCATCGCCGTTGTTTGTCAGTGTGCCGTGGGAGGGTGAGCTGAGCGCAATCGTTGTGCTCGCAGCGAGGGTGCCGTCGGGATCGTAATCCACGCCGTTGCCATGATCCAGCAACACGTCGATTGTCAGTGGCGTATCTTCCTCCGTCTGCACAAGATCATCCTGCGCCAACGGGGATTCATTGGCATCTTCAACACGGATTGTGACTTTCGCTACGTTGCTCACGGCACCGAACAGGTCTGCTACCGTGTAGCGAAAGTGGTCGACGCCGACGAAGTCCAAGTTGGGAGTGTAAAGAAATGTGCCATCGCTGTTCCGGACCAGCGTGCCGGAGTTCGGGCCACTGATCAGCGATATAGAGGTGGGGTCCAACTCGCCATCCGGGTCACTGTCGGCCTCGAGAGAATTATCCTGAAGTACGTCGATTATTTGCGGCGTATCTTCCGAAGCATAGATCAAATCATCTCTGGCGATCGGGGGAGTATTCCAGGCAATCGTGACGGTGGCGATGTTACTTGACGCTCCCTCGTCATCCGAAATCTGGTAGGTGAAGCTATCCGTTCCGGAGAAACTCTCGGAGGGAGTATAGGTAAAGGTGCCGTTCTGGTGGTTCGTCAGCGTGCCCTGGGACGGTCCGCTGACTTGTACCGTCGTGCTGGCGACCAAGGTTCCGTCTGGATCGGCGTCGGCTCCCGAACCGTTATCTGCCATCACATTCAGCGTGACTGGCGACAGATCTGCGATCACGGTCCAATCGTCTTGAGCAACCGGCGGCTCGTTCACGCTGTTGACGGTGATGGTGACGGTCGCATTGTCGTTGGTCCATGTTTCGCGCAAATCACCGACAGTAACCGTTCCGTAGACGGTCGATTCCCCCTGAACGCGTGCGGGTACAACTTCCGAAAGGAACTCCTCTGTAGCCAGCCACCACGGTGCGGTGTCGTCCCATGCCTTTGGCAGACCTTCATAGATCACCGTGCTGTCCGAATACTGGTAGGTCGTTTCCAGAATCACTTCCCAGAAGTCTCGCCCAATGGGTTGGTACTTCCAATACCGGTAGTCGGGTGAATCCGGGTCGGCAGAGCCGCCTCCCCCGTGAAAGTGCGGCCAGATATAGGACACGACCGGTTTGCCGTATTGCCTCGCCTGTAACAGATTCGCCGTGGCGTATTGGACCCAGCGGTCTCGCTCCCAGATCCGGGGAGTCCCGTCTGCTGCATAGTCCGGGTAAAACGTATAGATGGACGGCAAGATGACATCTACGTGGTCGGCTAACTCCTGCAGCCGAGCATTCGTGACAGTCCACTCCTCAAACTCTGGCGAATCATAGTCATACCTTACCGGCGTGAAGTAGTCGCGCACGGGCATCATTCCGTAAATGCCGGTCACGATGTCGGGGTGGACCTCCTTAATCGTGTCGACGACCAACGCCAGTTTGCGGATGGATTCTGAAACGACCGCCTCATCGCCATAGGTCGGCCAGTGCTCGATGTTGGCGACGAAGAACCACCGGGGATCCAAGTATTGTTGGGCATTCTCCCGGATGCGATCCACATCCGGCTCGCTGTCATCGGCACCAGGCGCCCAGAAATACCATTGCGAAAACCGCTGCAGCGGCTGCAGCCCAAAATCTTCGACCAAGTTGGGTTCGCCGGCCAGCCGGATATCGTCAAAGACCATGAATTCGCGATCGAGCATTTCGATCGGGAATGCGCCCGTTCCGCCTTCGGCTACTTGATCAGGAAACGCCGGGGCGTTCTCGAAGAAAAGATCGCCGCCTGTTGTTTGGGCAGGCATCTCGACAAGTTGTCCGGTGCCCCCCAAAAAAAAGTCGAGTGTGCGCTCACTTGCGATGGGATCCTCGATGTTGAGCAGATCATCGTACATGACCTGTCGATCAACTTCATCGTACGGAAAGGGGGGTAGGCCAGTGTCCGGTTCCGGGCCGACTCCGGGCACCGCATCGGCGTCAAGTAGTTCACGAGCCTCGAGCAGTTCAAGCAGCAATGTCGCTTGCCGACGCACCCTCCGGGGCCGGATCGAGCGTGTCATAGTGGCTCCTCGCATTTCTCGACGAAATCCCAGCCTTACGAAACGCGACCACTGGCGAAACGATTTGGATCAGAAGCGTGGTACGTTCCAGGCCAACGTAGGTCAAACGCTGTCCCGTTACGCGCCGGGTCCTCTTCGTTGCTCGGCGACCAACCCTGCCACCGACGCGCTGACCACAACCGGCAGTATATCGATCTCTTAGCGTTCGTGCACTCGAGATTGTTGGGGTTGACCCGCCGACCGGGGGGCTGCCCTGGGGCCTGACGTTGGGGCGGAACCTGCGCACACGTCGGGACAAATTTGTCCGCGTGCTGTTGGGCCGGCTTTTTTCGTAGACAAAGTCGTGGGGTGAAGTTCGCGGATGGGCTTGCGCTGAGCAGAGCCCTGAGGACCAGGAGATTGGTGGGCTTCCGCTGCCGTGAGCCGATTCGACAAGACGCTGCCCTGCATGCCATTCGACTCCGCCTGCGACGGGTTGGCCTCTCCAGCACCTGCCGGCGATCGACGGCAATCGTGACAATCCGCGGGATACCGCGCGTATTCCGTGTCCGTTGGTGCTCAGTCCAGCGGTGAGAGGATCAGCGTGGTGCGGTGGAACGGACGCCACGCCTGTTGGACGGCTTGCATCACGAGCTCGGTCATCGCTGGCCCGGTTGCACCGGGCCAGCGATGACTTCTGGCGGGCCCACGATCTCCGTGACGATGACCGTAGCGATCTCGTCGGGCGCATTGTCCGGCAGCGTGATCGTGACGCGGTTGTCGATGGTCGTGACCGGGAGTTCCTGATTGTCGGCAAGGAGGAAGGCCTTGGTCGGCTTGTTTGCGAGACCGGGCAGTACGAGCTGTCCGTTCTTGGGCCAGTCAAACACATGGAGATACAGACGCGTGACGTCGGCATTGATTTTCTTCTGCGTACACCGACCCCAGTCGAGCTTTTCGAAGGGGGTGGCCTGCGTGGCGTAGATCGCCTCGCCGTTGATCTTCATCCAGTCGCCGATGGCCCGCAACGACTTGACGCTTTCCTGGGGCACGCTGCCGTCGCCCTTCGGACCGATATTCAGCAGGTAATTCCCACCTTTGCTGGCAATGTCGATGAGGTTGCGGATCAGTGTCGCGTCAGATTTCCAAGCATGGTCGTGCTCGCTGTAACCCCACGTCGTATTCATCGTCATGCAAGTTTCCCAGTCAATGCCGGGCATGCCGGTTGCGGGGATGTGTTGCTCGGGCGTAATGAAATCGCCGTATTGCGGATCGAGTTGTGGAATGAATCCTGCGGTCCCCATGCTGGCCCAACCTGCCTCGCGACTACGGTAGAGGCGGTTGTTCATAATGACGCCAGGCTGTTTCGATCGGACCAATTCCATCAGTTCGGTTGCGCGCCACGCTTCGTCGCCCTGGAAATCTTGCGCCTGTAATCCCACCAGAGAACGTCCACTGGACCGTAGTTCGAGACGAGCTCATCGACCTGCTGGCGAAGGTAGGCTTGATACTTGGCGTGATCGCGTTTGCCATTCGGGTACGGTTGGCCTTTGAGTGGGTGCGGCAACTGTTTCGATTTGGCGTAGGCGTATTGATCGTGGTGCCAGTCGATGACGGAGTGGTAAAAGCCCACTCGTAAACCTTCGGCCCGGCACGCCTCGACGATTTCTTTCACGAGGTCACGGTGCAATAAGGACCCGGCATTGAAGTCGCCGGCTTTCGATTCGAACAGGCCGAATCCATCGTGGTGTTTCGAGGTGAAAACGAGATACTGGCAGCCCGCTTCCTTGGCGAGCCGGGCCCACTGGCGGGCGAAATCGGCGGTCGGCTTAAACTTCGGAGTCGCCTCCCGGGCGTAGGTGTCCGTGTCGGCGCGGACGCGTTGCTGGATCCATTCCATGCCGCCACTCTGGCCGACCGGTTTGCCGTCCCACGTGCCGGCCAGGCCGGAATAAAGGCCCCAATGCACAAACATTCCGAAACGCGCTTCACGCCACCATTGCATCCGGGTATCCCGCTGCTGCGACGTTTCCCGCAAGGGGCTGGCGGATTGGTCACCCTGCTTCGCTGGCTGTTCGGAGGCGTTGCTCGGTGGCGAGCATGCGCAAATCCAGCCGCTGAAGATCAGCAATCCGACAGTTCGCGTGATCATTGGCCGTCTCATTCGATTTTCCTTTCGTCTTTCTGGTGTCGGGATGCCTGCCTGCCAGCATCTGAGGTGGTCGGAATCCTTGGTGTGCAGTTTGGTGACCGGGGCAGTTTCTCGTGAAGCGGTTTCTCGCTCTGTGTGGCTTTTCCCCCGTGGGCATGGCGACTGTCCGTCTTCACCCTCCCTTGGGAGGTCTTGCCGTTTATAAGTTGATGGTTTGAAAGACATGGCAACACCTTCCCGCGCCGCGAAAGGGTCGGTCGCGTAGCGGCCAGGGAGGGCCGATCCGAAGTGACTTGCGCCGATCGTCTTTGCTCACAAACTGCACAGCTTCCAAACGGGAAAGGGGGACGAAGGTTTTGAAGACATCACCGCAAGCGCGAAACTCGTTCATTAACAATACGGTTGGGTCCATGCAGCCGGTTGAGACTGCCAGTCCGGCTGAGGATTCTGACTGACTTTGATGATCTTTGCCCGCACGTAAAGATCGTTTGCTTGCAGGGTGTACGAGCCTTCCGTACCCTTGACCGTATCCAGAACGACACCGATCGTATCCGAGTAGACGTCAATCTTGCGGGCTGGGCAGCGAGGCCCTTTCTCCGTTTCAATGACTCGACTGGAGGGGTCGTAGTCCTTCTTGGTGCCAATAAACTGGATCTGGTAGTCGCCCTCCTCGTGGACGTTGATTCTGACGGAAAGTTGATCACCATCGAATTGAATGTCCTGAAAATCGAGACCGTTGGAGGCGTACAATTCTCCGCAGCGAATCGCATCGAACAGGCTTCTTGTGTCGAGATTGGCAGCCCGCACAACACACCATGCCTTGGGCTGATCGTCGTAGCCGTGGCGGTCGTCGGAGCCGATTCCCAGCAGCAGTGGCTGCTCATGCGAGGCACGATGCGCATTGACGACATCCCAGAATTTCTCGGGTGTCCAACCCAGAGGATGTGCATCGTACTTGCCGTCGATGTTGTTGTTGTTTAACTCGAACAGTCGAAGATGCCGCAGCGCAATGAGGTCGTTGGGAGAATAGTCGTAATAGCGCCATAACGGATGGTTTGCCACCAGAAGATAGTCCTGCCCGCGATAGGCCTCGTGCGCCTTGACCCATGTTCGCTCGAGAATGCTCTGCGGCTTCTCGGCGGAGACGTATGGAAACACTTCGCGGACGTTGATGACGTTCATGTGAACCTGCTGATCGTTGTCGCAGCCGCCGGTTTGCTCGTATCCAGGGATCATTAGGAATTTTCCCGGCTCGACGAACCTGCGTTCCAGCTCCGAGAACGGCGTCATGCGGACGTATGTCTTCCCGCCGACCGTTATCGTTCGGACCGAATCTGCGCCGAACTTCTCAATCGTTTCGTCCACGTAGCGCTGCGTCAGTTTCGGCCAGCCACCCTCCGGAGAAATCTCCTTCCATAGCGATGTCTCACCCTGAAATGCGGCAAGATCGGACGGGCGGTTTTCAAAACCAAAACCGTCGAAACGAAGATTGTCCGACTGGAAGATGTTATGGTCCGACGGGCAGACGAAGTCGTACCCATGCGTCTTGTACCAGTCAATCGCCCAGTCGGCCAGCGGTTCGCCGTCCGACCATTGCGTGTGCATGTGCAGATTGCCTTTGAACCAGCGCTTTCCCAAACTTGTCTCTGCGTTCTGGTCGGAATAGACACGCGGCGTACCAACGAGCGCTGAAGCAGCGACAGATCCGCAGGTCGCCAGGAACTTGCGTCGGGAGAGATCTTGCATCATAAGGACACGCTTTTCCGGTGGAAAATGATGGGATGGTTCATGAAGGTTACCCAAGGCCGATCATCGCTTTGGCGGCGGAATGCTACAGCTTCCCGGAGTCTTGGCAGGATGATGGCGGCAGGAAGAAGACGCTGATCTTGCAGCCCGTTTTCTTTACCCTCACGTTATACCACAACGTTCGAAACGCGTGCGACAGTGAAGGAGTCGGACAGTGAAGGAGTCGGACAGTGAAGGAGTCGGGAGGAGGCCCGGCGAGACCCACCGTCTTTTTTCACGGCATTCGACTCAACCACAATGCCCAGTCCTGCGAGTCGGGCGCTGTAAACTCCACCTTGCCACCGGCCGAGACGCCGCCGTCGCCGGCGGGGGACAGGAGCCCATCACGTGGGTCGAACCAGTGCGCACGATATCTTCCAACGTCCGCGGTAAGGTCCAGCTGGAATCGCCCACCCTGCGTGGTGTAGGCCAGGTAGGCCTCACTGGGGATCGCCAGGCACCAGATCGGATTGTCTCCTGTAACGAGGTCATCACGCGGGAGCATTGATGGTAGGTCAGACGACAGGTGCTCATGGAGGAACTGATACGTCGGCATGATCTCGCGACACAGTTCGGGTGCCACGTAAGTCGACGGATCCTCTTTCCGCGGGTAGGGCAGTTGGCCGACCAGCATCGATGCTCCACCCATCAACGCGGCCCAGGCGTGCCGACGAGTGCCTGGCAGGCCGTGGATCAGAGCGGGGCCAGGATGCTTTCGACGGTACTCGAGTACCTGGCGGTGAAACTGGACGGGAGTTGTCTGTTGAATTTCCCCGGCGTAGCGTCCGGGAACCTCGCGACCCCCGGCGGGCGCGAAGAGTTGGCCGTCCGATTGGTACCACCAATAGCGCAGATCGAGTGTAGAAATGTTCTTGGAACGCACCGGGTCCGCCATGATTGCGTCCACCACGTCTTTCGTAGCACTGATACCAACGTGAACGTCGCGACCCGTTTCTTGTTCCCATGCAAACACGGTGTCGAGCCAGAACTGCATAAACGCAAGTGAACCGGTGTATTCCTCACTGCACAGCAGGACGACGTTCGTGTGCTCGCCCAGCACTTCCAGGCAGTGGTGGATGTAGGCAACGTGCAACGCTCGTCGCAGCGGGTGGGATACATCGTAAAAAACATTCGCCGCCGGTATTTCGTCGGGCATGGCCGTATCCTGCAGGCAATTCGCCGGTCGCCACGGGAAATCAACGTAGTGTGTTTGCTGTTCCAACAGCGCATGCTGCATGTAGAAGTTGTGCAGCAGGACTGTGCCCTTGCGATCGCAAAGGGCAGCGAATTGTCTGAGTCGCTCAAAATACCAGTCGTTGTATTGTGTCAGGTCGTATTGCGGCAGCCCGTCCCAGGCTTTTCCCTGTTGGCTCCGCGCCCACGGCTGTTCGAGGAAGGGTGGCACTGCGCGGGTATCCTTTCGTCGAGCCACGTCGTGCGCATCGCGTCGCCTGTCGTACCACAGTCCGAAGTTGTGTTCGAAACCCGGATAGGCATAGTCAAGCATGGCACTGGTCAGCCGGTCCAGATCCTCCGTGCGATTCGGTCCGATCTGACCTGGCGCCCGGCGTGTCAGGTTGGGGCGTTGCCCGGCACGCCACCAGCCGTTGTGCTGGGCGTATCCCCAAACTGCCTTACCATGGCAGACGTACCTACCGTTCTCTACCGTGAGTCCGCGGGTCTCCGATCCTGCTGCTGCGACTACAGCCGCGCACAGAAGTGGAGTGGTGAGAGCGAAGTACCGGGCGATTCGGAAGGTAGCTTGTGACAGTGACAGGGGCCGGTCTCTCGTGGTTGTCATCGCGGATCGAAATCTCCCACGGCAATCGCCCAGTCGGACTGGTGGGGAGCGGTCCAGGTCTGCCGGGATGGCGGAAGTGGACCCAAGTCGATTTCCGTGTACGGCTTCCTGGCATCGACCGCGACCGCATGTTGCGTGCCGGACATTTCGGAAAGATCCATCAGGACGGATGCTGCGCCTTCCTTGTAGAAGAGATAGTGCCCCTTTCCGGGACGCTTCAGGCATCGGCCGTCGGTCAGGCGGTTATCGCGAACCAGATCGGCAGCAAACCGCCCGCGGAAGAACTGCGCGTAGGCCTTGATCCATTCCGGATGAGGGTAGGGGGTCGACCCGATATCACTGGAGTCGCCCGCAAGGTGACCCCAAATGTTCGCGACACCGCCGGCCATGGTGGAATGCCACAGCCCTCGTCGCGTCATTTCCATGTCGTAGTCTTTGAAGGCATACTGGCTGTTCTTCCGGATTCGGAATCGGTCTTCGGAGAAGGATGGTTTCCCCGGACGCCGCTCAATCGTCTCGACATACTTGTCGTAATCCGGCTGATGTTGTTCGTAAGCGGCGTAGTCCAGGCCCTCGAAAATTTGACTGAGACGATTCGAGTGGGCGCGGGCCCCCAGCAGATGTGGCCACCCCATCTGTCCGTGCAGATAGGAATGCCACTTCCGCAAGTCATCACTCTGAACCCACTCAAAGTTGTCAAAGCCGTATCCCATGGTCCATCCTGGTAAGGGGCCAAGTCTTGCGGCGATGTAACGCTGCAAACGTCGGTCTTCTTTGCCATTCTTGCCCCAGCGAGTTGGCGTCCAGTTGCGGTAATCATCGCCCCAAGCCCAAAGGTGTACCATTCCGCCCGCGGCATGGGTTCTTGTGATCAGCAACTCCAACGCCTCGAACGTTCGCGGATCGGGATTCGGAATCTCGATATCACGCGAGGACTGCTGATGGATATCGAACCAGTGGCAACTGCCCATCACGTGGAAGCCGTTGAACCCATGACCGGCAAGAAAGGTCGCAATGTCGGCATCTATCTTTTCCGGCTTTTCGTGAAAATACTTGGGTGTGGCGTACATCACCAATTGGGGCACAAAGGCCTCGAGTCGGCCATCCGGGCGCGATGGACGAGCCCATTTGTTGCCGACGTGTGTGATGAAACCGGTGGCGGCAGGTTCGACCGAAGGGCCAATCTCCACCACGCCGCGGTGGCCATTCAATTCAGGATCCTGGCTTTGAGTGGAAAACTCCCAGCGGCCGGTCTGCGTTCCGGTGAAGCGAAATCGCCAAGTGCGGTCGCCGGCAAAATACATTGGTGTCGTGTGCTGTTCACCACTGGCCTCGTGCGTGAATGTGGCCGTCGCCAATACGTCGAACGGATTCCCCTCGAATGTGGCGTTGTCCAGGCTCCATTCAAGAAACGGAGCCCACAGCGAGCCATTGCGATCCAGCGTGATTTCGGCGGCACCGGCGCAGCGCCATGAGATAGCCAAAGAATTGGATCCAGCAGCATGCCGTTGCCGCCAGAATGGTGACGTGTCGTTGACCACTCATTCGGTGTCCCTCCATTCGACTGTTTCGATTGCTTGCCCGCAGCCCCGCATCGAGACCAGGATACTGCGAGAAGAATCGCAATACCATCCGAGGCAGAGTTCGTGCTTGGCATTCGTCGAGCACAAGGAGTGGCCGAATCCTTGTGATGTGAGTACGATAGTACAACTGTCAGCAGGATATTCTGTGCAGCGCAATGAACGAAGATGGAAGTACAGCATCGGTCGATTCGGCCATGAGAATTGGATGTGTGTTTTTCGGTGTGGGAGCAGTCGCTTGCATGTCAACGTTGATTGCGAATGGGAATGAAGTTCGCTCTCCCAAGCAGGTCATCATTGCGATGGCCCAAATTGTCTGTCTGGACGGTGATCGCGCCGGTAACTTCGTGCGCATCGAGAATGCGATCAAAGTTGCCACTACACGGCGTGCCGATATCGTGTGCTTTCCCGAAATGGCCATTCTTGGTTGGACGAATCCAGCGGCACATCGACGTGCGTTTGCGATTCCTGGCGAAGACACCGATCGCCTATGTGAATTGGCTCGGCGGCATCACGTGTTCGTCTGCATCGGATTGGCGGAGACAAAAGACGGCCAACTGTTTGACGCTGCCGTTCTGATTGATGATCAGGGGGCGATTCTGCTGAAGCATCGTAAACACAATATTCTCACCGAATTGATGACGCCGCCGTACACGCCAGGGCAAGAAATCCAGGCCGTCGATACTCGTTTTGGGAAAATCGGGATTCTGATTTGTGCTGATACGTTTGACAACGTTGTGCTTGATAAGATGAAATGCCAGATGCCGGATTACGTCCTGGTCCCCTACGGCTGGGCAAACCGAGAAGAAGCATGGCCAGACCACGCCAAATCGTTAGAGAATACCGTCGCCAGTGCGGCAAAGACGCTTGCGTGTCCGGTGGTCGGTACCAACTTGGTGGGACGGATTTCCAACGGGCCGTGGTCGGGAATGGTGTACGGCGGGCAGAGCGTCGCCTGCGATGCTGACGGAACTGTTGTCGCGAAGGCAGTGGATCGCGATGTGGAAGTGCGTGTGTTTGCGGTTCAACGTTGATCCTTCTGTCTTTGGATCTGTCTCGGCAGTGATCCCAACCGTCACTTCGAGCTTCGCGAATACGAATCACCGGGTCCGATGTTTGTGAATATTTCCGATGGGTAAGTGGTTTCGCTGTTCCGTGCGCGATCTCCTGATGCTGACCTCCTTGGTCGCGGTGAGTCTGACGCTGATGGTGCAGAGCTGGCGGAATCAGCAAACAGAGGCGCGGCACAAGGTCGAAATCGCGCAACTGCAGCATCGACTTCATGCCACGCAGCAAATTCTTCGGGACTTACCGGTGGACGATCCTGACCGGGCCTATGTCTTGGCCACGCCTCCGTTCGCCTATGCTCGCTGGGCCTGGCGTGTCTATCTGCCCAAGGGCCGTCGTTACGTTCTGCATGTGGACGTGGGGAATGTCGTGACGAATGGCTCCACAAAACGTATCGTGGCATCTCCAGGGCACTTCCAGCAGTTTGGACTACGGGGCAGCGGTGAAACGGTTGTTGTTGTCGAACGGTTCGCACGGGGCAAGCGAAGACTCTTGGGTGTCTCCCTTGAGAAGCACAACACCTGTTGCCCCCTCACCGCAACCGTCTCGCGCTGTATGGACGATCGCGTCCGACACCAAGAAGAGCAATTGGGAACCAGCGGCGCAGCGGAAATTGCGGGAGATGATCCAGTCGAATTACTCAAACGTTGGTATCCATCTGCCAAGTCGACAACCGAGGAGCCATCGGCCGGTGGCCCACCCGGCTTTTCCGTCTGGCTTGAACCCGTCTGAGCGGCGATGCATTCCGTTCTGTCAATCGGGTTTTGCCGTAGACGGATCGAGAACGTAACGGGAAAGGAAGCCGTTCTCGTGAACGACACCGTCCCCATGCTGTGCGACACGTTTATCGTCGTTCAGATGTTGGGACCGAAGTTGCTGGTCGGCTTGCGCTTCGCTGAGCCCACCCTACAATTCGCGGGCCCGCGCTCTTCGCAAAGAAAACGGTTGGACCAGGCGCTCTGCGTAGCCTGGTCTCCGCGAAGCGCAAGCCCATCAGATTGCCGGGCCGCCAAGACAATAAACAATTCGCTCGTCCACCTTCGCTTTTTATCGGCCTTCGGGTTGCTGGTCGACGGCGTGATTTGGGTGGTCCTTCGCAGCGTGGCTCAGCTTGGCATATTCTACGAAAACCGTGCCGAACCGAACGTGCTTTCGTCCCCATCTTGTTCCAGCCGTTTATGGCTGCACCACAAGAATCGAATACAGGTCCAACTGCGGAACAATGACCGCGGCTCGTCCGTTGGCCCATGTGACGTTCAACGACTTGTCTTCGGGCTGCACGCGGATCGACCGGGGAGCTTGCTCCAAACGGATGGAGACGTTCAGTGGACCGACGGGCTCGATCTCCTGGATTCCTCCATCGGGAGGGTTGGCGTGTGGACCGGATGTGTTTACGAGGTGAACCGCCAGTTTCCCATTCAGCATTCGTGGACTGACATCAATATGCTTCGCACCGGTCACTTCGACGATCGGCTCAGGAAATGCTTTTTCGAGGACGTCCGGGAACTCGTCGTCAACCTGATCGACGGCCAGGAGAGAAGAATCGGTCTGTACGTCCAAGTCGACTGCAAAGAGTTTTGCGGGTCCGGGACCGATCAGGATGAGTCGGCCGCCGGACTTGGCGTAGGCAGCCAGTTCGCTACGAAACTCCGGTTCCAAATACTCCCAACCCGGTACGACGATGACAGGCCACTTGGATGCATTTCCCGTTAATTGGTGCTCACTGAGAACCTGGACGCCGTAGTGTTTTTGCAGTATCTGGGTCAGTGCCTGGCGCAGTACTCTGACGCCGTTACTGCCGTTCCAGTGGAAGAGGCCTGGCGACTCTCGATAGTGTCCGGCGGTGGAATAGAGTAATGCAATCTGCGGCACGGCAACGGAATGGTGGCAGTAGGGCTGTCGAGCACGACAAAACTGGGCCACCTGAGCCATCACATCCATTTCCGCCGGATTGCGGATCGCTCCATCTCGATCCTGCTTGAAGTAGGCCTGATAACCGCCGCCCATAGCCAGCACAAGAGCCGCTTCTTGCATCAGTTGTACGGCCGGCTTCTGTTTCCCTGTTTTGCGACTAAAGGACCAGGACATTAAATCCCACGGTACGCCCTGATCTTCGAGGCAGCGACCTGCGAAGCGGGCAGAATTCACACTGTCATCGGGCGCAAAATCGCCGGACAGACCGGCCACTTCGGCAGAGACTGCCTCGGGCATGTGATCGCTGAACGACCAATTGCTGATCACTTGAAAGTTCGGGTGGGACGACTTCAATTCATCCACGTAATGGCGCAAGTAGCGGCGGAAACCTTCGCGATGGAAATCCATCCATTCGTTCCAATAGGGGTCACTCTTCTGATGAGGTGCCGACTCCGCTCCGGTTTGTTCGCAGAATGCCTGGATCGTTGTCTGCCGATAGTCGGGCATGGTCCCCCAGCAATCGCCATCGACCCAAGCACCGTCGACACCATACTCACCGGCAAGTTCGCGGAGCTGTGGAATCATCAGCTCATCGACATACGGTCCGAAGACCGACGTGGCCTTATCGTTGGGCTGACCGTTCCCATTGATCGCTGCCCAATCCGGGTGATCGGCGACCGCCTTGTAGTCCCAGACTCCGGAGTAGTGCATGAAGAGCGGGATTCCTCGTCTTCGTGTCACTTCGCGCCAAATTCGCAGCGGATCACCCACAAACCCCGGTGCGGGATTACCCACCTGGGTCGGATAACTCGAATAGCCGCGGTGGCCTTTGCAGTCAATCTGAATGTAATCCGGTTGGACCTTATCGATGACCCGTTCGATCATTTCCGGCGTTGTTCGTTCGCCCACGCGGTGGCAGTCGTCACCGGCATGGAAGTCAAAGTGGATACCGAGAAAAGCATCGGCGCGTTTCATCCGCGGCGGATCGGCGGCGTCTACGCAGACGCTGCCGAGCAGGCAGCAGAAAATCGCACCGATGGCAAAGGGAATACGTCCGTGAAAGCGATGGGCAGACTGTTTCAATGTGTTCTTCATCCCCTCATCTTACCAGGTGCAGCAGCGTGCGTCTCGGTGCACGAAGAGCCGTTCTGACAGATGCCAACAGTGCACCGATCACAAGCAGCACCAGCGACGATGGCTCGGGCACAAACACGGGCGTATTCAGCAGAGCGAAGTTATTGACGCGGAAACCTTCACTTTGGCTTGCTGCATAAACGAACATCTGTTCCTCCAGGAAGCCCTCGGGTGGGTTGACGGTCATCCAATTGCCTGATTGAAGCACGTCATCCGGTAGGGCGCCCGGCGTCCCAGCGAGAAGAAGATAATACGATTCCCCCGGCGTTAGCGAGAGCGGTTCGTTGAGTGACACGAACTGCACTTCCCCGGAGGTTGCCAGCCGATTCAGCGCATCCGAGTTCAACAGATCGGTGCGGTTTGGATCGAGTTCCGGGGCGAGCCCAAAGGCCAATTCGCTGATCGTGACGTCGAGTGTTTCTTGGTTGACGATCTTCGAACCCTGGCCAGGATGTCGAAGTGCCGTTAAGCGCCCATAGATCGTCGGGCACGGTAAGGTCGTTCGGCAGTTCGTCGGGGTTGGGGGTCACTGGGCCGGCAACGTTGAAGCCCATCAGGCTCACTAGGCCGATGTCACAAAGTCGCCGTCGAACCTGGATGGCTTGCGAGTCAACAGCGGTCCAGTCCCAGACATCCTTCCGCAGACCGACGTCCACGGACTGGCCGTTGTTGATCGGTCCGTTCTGGGCTTGGTGTACAGGTGGGCCACATCTTCCAGGTTGAATGCGCGGGGATCTGGAACGGGGGGCGGTGCCAACGCTCCCTGGAAGGTGAACTTCTTTGCGCCGCTGCTTGACCAACTCGTGGGAACGGGATTATTCGTGCCGCGGGCCGTGATGATCACCGAGTTGATCGATTCGCCCGTGTCGTTGGTGATCTCCCAATTGCGCGATAGCGCCTTGAAGCCGACCGGCAGGTTGGCTTCCTCACGGACTTTGGCGGAGGCCGTAAGGATGCGGCGGCCCTGTTCGGTGTCGTTCGGATCGAAGCGCTCCGTCGTATCCGGGCCGCCGATGCCGAGAGTTGATCCCGGCCCCGAGCCGACTGCAAACAAGTCGATCACGAGATCTGCGCCGTCGTTCGGTCCGACCTCAACGAAGTCGACGGCTGTTGGGTAGGCGTGACTCAAGAAATCGAGCTCGTCCTGGCTGATCGTTCGCCAATAGGCGCCGGCCGGCATGCCCTTCGGGGGCTTACTGCCGGGGAGTGAGTTGGCGTCGTTGCCTTCATTCATAATCTCACCGCCGATGGGTGCGGCAGGGGCCCAGTTATTTCCGATGCGGACGAAGTTCAGTTGGTAGGGTGTGATGCCGTTGCCGGGGTTGCCATCGCTGTCGTTAAACCAGGCCGCATCCGGATGCTGTGAACCCAGCGCGTGTCCAATTTCGTGGGTTAAGATCGAGCGGAGATCATAGAAATCGGAGGCACCGCTCCAGCGCGTCCAGCCATACGTTGGCGCTGCGCGCCGTACTGCGCTGAACGATACCATCTTCCCATTCGCCGATAGCCAGACGAACTTGTTCGCGCTCCTTGGCAAGTGGAAACCTGGCCCGAAATTGGTCGGTCATCTTCCAGCGAATCACCGGGACGTCGAAGGGACCCAACGCGGGGTCGAACCGGTAAAACTCGTTGGGCTTGTTCTCGAGGTCCGTCAAAGAGACCGCGCCCGTTCCCCACAACGCCACGCCGAACGCAGGCGACGCGACAAAGCTCGCAGAGAATCCAAACGCCATGTACAGCAAAAGAGACTGGGTCGGCCTGGTTGATCTCATGACATCTCCCCCTAATGAGAGTCGAGCAACAAGGGGGCCAGGCATGCGAATCCTGGATCACGAGGAGCCAGCAGCGCAGGACGTGGCACCCTAGCGGCAGGGCTTGGTAACGACCGAACAGGCAGCAGCGGAATCACTGCCGTTGCAAATGGCGAACGCCCAAACGACACACAAGATATGAGTCCAAGGTTCCTCGGTCGCTCGATGGATTCGAACGCTTCGAAGCCTCGTAGAGCTTTGGTGAAATCAAATTGTCTCAGAGAGGGAGGATGAGACGTTTTTCCCCTGAGCTAACGAATTCGACTGTCTGATTCGGAGCTAGACAGAAGCTCCTGTGGCCGAACGGATTGAATGAAGTGAACCACAGAGAACACCGAGGGCACAGAGCACGAGGGCACAGCGCTCGAGAGCATTCGAAGTAGAAAAAGCTGATCTTCTTGCCCTTCCTATCTTCCCCTTCTTCTGTCTCGGTGCCCTTCGTGTCCTCTGTGGTTGTAGCTCCCGTTCTTGGAAGTAGTATCTCCCGTTCTTGGAAGCAGTCGATATCCAGGATCTTCTGTCGCTGTCACGAATTCAAACAGTCGCACTAACCGATAAGAACCGTGCATTCACATGGTTCGGTAACCGGAAATTTGGCGAGAAGCCAGATTTTCATCTGTCTTTCACCGTGTTGACGAACTCATAGCCTGGGCCACGTCGGCACACTTTTCCCGAAGCAATCGCACGGCCCTTGGACGACGTATCGCCGTAACGCATTGGGAAATACAGCATTGCGGCTCTTACGTGTCCTGCGTTCCGTGTCGAAGATGAACTGGTCAACGAGGACGATGTCACGCGGTGTTGTAGTGGACTTCTGTGCGCAATCGGTCTCTCTATCGGGCTTCCCTTTTGGCTATCGCGTCCAATTCGCCCAGCGTAAAACGGACGCTCAGAATGTAGGGAGCCTCGCCCTCGATCCAATGTCCATAAGTGGTGACTACGAACGTGTCGTCCGGCAAGACCTCGACTCCCGGGTAGGTCGTGTCATAGTCCTTCGTGTTGTCTTTCAGTCGGACGGAGTACTGGCCGTTGCCACCGTTCACGATGTCCTCCCATGTTCCAACCCAGCCGACCCAATCGCCTTCGAAAGGTCGACCGTCCGCGCGGTGTTGTGGTGAGCGACAACGAAAGCTGATTAGCAGCCGACCGTCCGCTCCGTATTTGCCCGTGTGCCGATCACCGGTCAGGGCCAGGGGGACCGCACGGGGCTCGGTCCATGTCTGGCCTTCATCATCCGAAAAGATGACATGGGAGTTTTTTCTACGCGCATTCTCACGCAACAGTACGGCCATGCGTTGCCCATCGGGTGACCGAATACACCCGGGTTCACACAGATGCACTTCGGACGATTGAAAGACAACTTCGGGGAAGGACCAAGTGAGGCCACCGTCTTGGGAAAAGGTCTTGTAGAGCGTCATCGTGCTGGTGCGTTTTCCGTTCTCGGTAAAGAAGCGACCATCGTCATGAAACATCGCCAAGTAGTGGCCCTTGCCTGTGCGCAAGGCTTCCACGAACCCCATCACGACGATCCCACCCCAATTACCGACCGGCTTCAGTTCGCTCCAAGTCGCTCCGTCATCTTCCGTGACCGCCAGTCGAGCCGGATAGAGGCCGGACCACATGATGATTCGTTTCTTTCCATCCGGGGCGATCACTCGGTGCAGCGTGGGGACTTCTTTCGAGGTCGCCCAGCTTGACGGCGTCGGCAGGCGTTCGCTCCAATTCAGCCCGCCGTCGGGACTGCGTTTGTAGACAATCGCGCCGCGTCCATGCCCCTTTGGGTACACACACAGCATTGTCTTTCCGTCTTCCAGGAGGCAGGTTGTCGGATGACCCAAGTACTGCCCCGGCTCTCGGTCCACCACAACTTGACGATCCGCCTGATCGTTCAGATCGATTGTCATCGGGTATGCATTCTGCAACTCGGCCGAATCGGCCCCGGTGACGCTCAGTGCGACAAACAGAACGGTACAGATGAGTTCGCATTGCTTATCTCCACTGTGTTCATCGATGGTGTTGATCCACTCGCCCGGCCGGAATCGCTTACTTTCGGACGAGGTCCACTCTGTCGCGAAACAGATTTGCTCCGCAAAAGGAGCCTACTTGCAAGACAATACTCCCTCCGCCAGATTCGCCCAAGTGGTTGCATCTTCACCAGTTGCGAATTTCACGGAAATGCGACACCGTTCAGCATGCAGGTTCTTGGCAGTGCCAATTCTTGAAAACGCCCAAGCACACGGAAAGAGACCGCCGTCCCCAGGGAGGTCGCCCGGCTTTCAAGTGGTTTCCCCGGAAAAAGTTGACGCTTCTTGCCGCTCGCGGGAGGGGGAAGGCGAGAGGCGAGCCTTCGAACGAGGGGCGCGCGACGATCGACGTCTGCCGTCCGGGTCCGGCCTCCCGACACTTGATTCGACAGGCAAAAAAAGCGTCCGTTTCCCGCGTTCCGTGCGTCTGACAATCGATCGATCTCGAGTCGCATCGAGTCAGGTTCGTGTGTTAAGATGTTCCGTTGGACTGCCAGATTGAGCTGAGAATAGGCGGCCAGCCAATCGCAGATGACACAGCACTCCGCGCTGAACGCGGAAAATGATTCGCACCAGAAATGGAGAGACTTACGATGTGGAAGATGTTTCGATGCTTACTGATCTTGGTCACGATCGTGTTGTGGAGCGGAAGCCTTGCGACCGCTCAGATTCTGGATAATGGAGTGCCCAATATCGACGACGACCGTCTTTATGCTTGGTACGACGGGAATGAAGCCAACGGTGCCGACGGTATTGAAGGGACTCCGATCTGGCCCAACAAACAGGGAGATCCGGCGCGAGACATTGCGAATGGGTTCACACCCGCCGCCACGGCCGAGGATTTTTCGCTAACTCCTGTGCCGACGGAAAATGGTCACATGGCGCTCGAGTATTGGGACGTTGTTACGTGGGCCAATGAGGACCAGTGGGGGGCGATCGAACTCGAGATGACCGTCTTTGTAGCGGCGACCGTACGCGATGTTACCAACGCATACCTGTTCACCGGCAATCAAGGTGGTGGTGGTACCGAGGCGAATGCCAACTACCAGACGGTCGAGCCGGATACCTGGTCGATCAAAGCCGATCTGTTTCGTATCGAGACCGCTCCGGTCGTCGCCGACGAGTTGCAATACCACTCCTTCGTCTTCAGTGATGATGAGATGGGGCGTCACTACATCAACGGTGAGTTGGCAGGCGAGGATGAAGTGGGGCCAGCAAGTCTGAGGGGATTTGTTCTCGGCGGGCGGCAGAACGGCGGTCAACGGGCCACCGTCGATTTTGCCGAGGTTCTCATTTACGACGTGGCGTTGGGTGCCGACGATCGACAAGCGATCGAATCCTACTTGGATACGAAGTTTTTCGATGGCGGCGTCCTGGGGGATTTCAATGGCGACGGAGAACTGACTGTCATCGATATCGACTTGTTGACGGAGCGAGTGATTGAGGGAACAAACCCACCTGCGTTTGACTTGAATGGTGACAACCTTGTGGATCAGGCGGACCGGACAGTCTGGGTGTCAGAACTCAAGCCTACGTGGTTCGGCGACGCAGATTTGAATGGTGAGTTTGACACGCTGGACTTCGTAGCCGTGTTCTCGATCGGCCGCTACGAGACGAAGGAACCAGCGGGATGGGGGGAAGGTGATTGGAGTGGCGACGGAGTGTTTGACAGTGGGGATTTCGTCACGGCCTTCATCGATGGCGGTTACGAACAGGGCCCGAAGCCGGGCGCGGGCGTCGTCGCGGTACCCGAGCCTAGCAGTTGGCTGCTCATGATTCTGACCGTCGCACCTCTGTGGACATTGCGACGCCGATCGCACTAATTCCGTTCGATCAAGTGATGCCGCAACCCACGAGCCCTGCCATTGCATTTGCGAAGGCAGGGCTCGTGTGCGTAATCCAAGTCAAGCGGCGGCTTGACTCGGCGAACGAAGCGTGTGACCGCCGGGGATTATTGCGGAAGAGACGTGTGCGAAACGTGTTCTCGTCGCCGGCAACGAGCGGCGACGATGCAGGCAGCGGCGATCGCCATGACATACGAGGTGGGTTCCGGTACGGCGCGCACGGCAGACCGTGCTCCTTGCTCAAAGCCGCCGTCTCGAAAGGCATTTACGAGGTCAGCCGAATCGACTTCCATATCTCCATTCCAGTCACCGGTAGCCCAACTCGAGTTGTTCAGCCGGCCATCCTCGTACTCACCTGCCTGGAACACGTACACGAGATCGCCGCTGTCGAATAGCCCGTCGAGATTCGTGTCGCCGAACCAGGTCTGCTTTACGTCTCGAACCCAGAATTCGAGGTCATTGTCATCGATGCGACCGTCGGTGTTGACATCGAACATCTCGGCCGTCGAAAGGCTCTTGCTGCGGTGATGTCCTCGGATTTTATCGATGAGTGCGTCGACGTCATTCACATCCAGAGAACCGCCGCCATCGAAATCTCCTACGGCCGAACGTTCGAACTGCATTTTCGTTTCCGTCGGATCATAGCCGTCAGGAAACACCGTCCATTGGTTATAGACGGTCAATTCGTTGACGATCGCGTCAGCCACGTCTTTGCCCTGCAAGGTGGCATTCCTTAGATTCGCCCCCGACAGGTTCGTGCCAAACGTGGGCGCGATGATCGCGCCGGTCAGATTCGAGTCACTTAAGTTCACGTTGGTCAGTGGTGAAAGAAAGAAGTCCGCGTCACGTAGATCTTGTTCGCTCAGATCCCAGTTGCGGAGGGAGGTCGCTTGAATGCGAATCCCACTCAGATTTCGCGCCTTGTAGCTTGCGGTTGAATAGAGGTGATCTTTGGTGAACCCCTGGGAAGTGGTTTTTTCGAAGCTTGCCCCGGTTATCACAGCGTCCGTGAAGTTCGCGTTCGTCAGTGTGGCGTCGGAGAAATTTGCGTCGGTCAGATCCTGCCCCTCGAAATCCCAATGCGATAAATCATTTCCCCGCAGCGAAACACCTCGAAGATTTCCTGCCTGGTAATTGGCGGTGGAATAGAATTGTTCTTTGGTCAGACCGTTCAATGTCGTGATCGCAAAGTCCGTTCCCGAGATGTTGGCCCCGGTGAGATTGGCATCGGTGAGTGTTGCCAAGACCAGGTTCGCGTTCTCGAGATTCTGGCCTTCCAGATCCCATCCTGCCAGGTCGTTACCGCTGAGCCGAATGCCTCGCAAATCTTTTGCCTGGTAGTTCTCCGTCGAGTAGAACTGCTCGCGGGACAATCCGGTATAGCTGAGATCCGCGCCGGAAATGATCGCCCCGGTCAAATTGGCGTCCGCCAAAGAAGAGCGTGCCAGACGAGCCTCGGAGAGATCCTGCTGCGACAGATCCCATCCCGAGAGATTGTTGGAGCCGAAAGACACGCCATTCAAATTGCGTGCTTGGTAGCTGGCGGTTGAGTACAGCTGTTCGCGGGTCAAGCCCGTGCCTAGCGTGCATCCACGGATAACAGTCTCCGTGAAGTCGGCTCCCGCAATATTCGACCGAAATAGATCGCAATCTGTCAGATCTTGGTGGCTGAAATCCCACTGCTGTAAATCATTCGAAGCCAGTTCGATTTGCTGCAGATTCCGTGTCTGATAACTAGCGGTGGCATACAACTGCTCCGGTGTAAAGCCTCTCGATGTGACGTCGTTCAGTTTGGCACCTTTTACTATTGCCTGACCGAAGTCCGTGTTCGACAAAGACGCTCGCAGGAAATTTGCGTCAGTCAAGTCCTGGCCGGCGAAACTCCAGTTGCTGAGATCGTTTTCCCACAGCTTGATACCGCGGAGATGATGGGCCTGGAAACTCGCCGTCGAATACAGCTGTTCCGGTGTCAAGCCGAGTGCCGTTGTTCCACGAAAATCTGCCTGCGCAATATTCGCACCGGATAGATCGGCGTCAGCCATTTTGGAAAACTCAAAGGACGCATCGGTCAAATCGGCGTTGGTCAATCTCGCATTCGTCAGTGTCGCGGACGACAATCGCGCCCCGGAAAGATCCTGGTTACTCAGGTCCCATTGCGATAGGTCTGTCTTGCCAAGCGTGATACCTCGTAAGTTGCGATCCAGATAATTTGTTGTGGCATAAAACTGTGCACTGGTCAGACCTCGCGTCGAGCCAAAATCGGCGCCCGTAATTGTTGCTCCCGTCAGATTGGCTCCCGTGAGATGTGATTGCCACAGGGTCGTGCGCGTCAGATCGGTGTTCGTCAGGTTGGCATTCGAAAGATTTCGTGACCACATGACGGCGGATTCGAGTTGCAGTCCTTCCAGGTTCACACCGGACTTGAGCGAGATTCCATCGGTTCCGGGAATCGGCTGGTTGGTTGTCTGTCGCAGAATGTCTGCTCCGCACGGGGTGGCGCAGACGATCGCGGCGAGTGTCGCGAGGAAGAGTTGACGAGTGAGCATCGCAGATCCGTGGGAAAAGAAAAGTTGACTTATCAAATCAGCCAATGCGAGCGATGGTCGCCGCCGGGTCAGGCGAATCCCGATGTATAAGGCTGAACGGTCGAGGATAGATTACGCCCGCGGGGAAGCTGGCGAATATTTTCGACCCATAGAAATAGTCTATCGAGCTCTGAAGCCAGAGCAATCCGAAATCACGTTGCGATTGCGCGCGAATTGCATTTCACCAAGCTTGGATTTCCGAGTGTGGTTCGCGACTCGATGTTCAACTTTCTTACCATCGGACCGATCGGGTTCGATCGGATCAACTCAAAATTGTCCGGCGAGTGATCACGACCGATCTCGGCGACCTACGGGAACTTCACTCGAACGCATTTTCGAAACCCCATCCTGGGAGGGAGAACGCCTACTCCGCCTTGCTTTTGGACGAACTCTTGGCTTGGCAGGAGCCTCGCCCTCTCGGTTTTGAGATGCGCTCTACTGTTCCACGGACTGACGCGTGGCGATCGGTACATGCCCGGTTTCCAGCCCTGGCGGAGGGGTTACGAGCAGAGCCGGGGCAATCTCCGCCAGCTCTCCGATTGTGGGGGGGGGCAAGTACTCACGGTCTTTCTTCCATTCGCGGTGAAGTTTTTCTACGCGCGCCTGTAGATTCTCGCGCTCGGTTTCCGTCAAGTCTGCGTTGAGCAATGCAGGCTGGTCGGCGAATCGGTACCAGTAGTACGTCACGACGCTGCCGTCCCCGGGATGCGCGTGGAAAGGCCCCGCCACAGGACCAGGCTTCTTCCAACAACTCTCGGAATCGTCAGGAGTAACATAGGCGGCGGGAGGAGCATCCTCCTTGGGGCGGCCGAAGCGAACCTCGGTCAGCCCTGTTTCGGCCGGTACATCTTCCGGCTTTACGACAAGCCACTGTTCCTTCCTGTTGTCAGCTTTCACCAAGCGGTAGTACTCGGGGAGCGTAACCAGCGGACCGTCGGCGGAGTCTCTTTGCGTGACCATTTCCTTGTTCCACCGGAATCCGTAGGTAATGGCATCGATCGCCGTGGGAGTCGCGAAAGAGCTCCAGGCAATCGGCACTCGTTCGTCTCGATCCACGGAGGGGGTATAGATCTTCCATGTTGCGCCGCCACGCCCTGGGAACCTGTGCACACGGGCCCCGGCCGGGTCGATGATGCCGCTGGCCGGGGGGCCGCCTTCGAACCAGGCTTCGACCTGGTTCCAGAGCGCCTGCTTGTTGTAGGCAGTGACCTGGTGGACGACGGCGGAATTGCCCTGGGGGCCTCGCGGGAACGATATGGGGGCGATCCGGGCGTACGGATTGCCCTGGTTGTCAACCGATTGGGCGGCGGGGACATACTGCGTTTCCATCTGCAGAGCCCGGTTGGGTCCGGATGGGCGGCTATCCAGAAATAGTCCACTCCATCGAGGCTCGTCCACTGTCACGCGGGACCAGAAATAGGGAGTGAAGAAGGCAACCGGGCCTTTGAAGTTGCCCGCATTCAAAAACAAGGTCCAGCAGTTGTTTCCTGTTGGCACCTCTTTCCCGGCGGTAGTGGATTTGGCCTTCGTCAGCGGAAGCGGCAGATAGCCGTATCCAAACAGCTGACCGCAGGTGCCCTGTTTCAGATTCAGGCCATCGGGGGGCCACAGCACCCAGGGACTCAGCTGGGCCACGCCGTACTTGCCTTTGGGTTCATCCCAGTCTCTGCCTTTGCCTGCTCCTGGGCCGTTCGCCCAGGCGCTGAAGTTCAGGGCGACCCCGCCCATGATGAACTTCGGCGTTTCCGTGGCAAAACGCGTGTCACGCCACCAGCCAAGGCCGCCTTCGATATCGGAATACAGTTTCTCCGGCGTTGGTTGGTCATACTGAGCGTGCATCCAGGTTCCGAACAGTCCTGTTTGAAAACGATTTCCCGGATATTCCTCCAACAAAGGCCATGCCGCGACATACATGGAAAACCCGGCGTTGTACGTCTCTTCCACCTTCTCGTTCGGCACGAGCAAATACCCGGCCATCTCCCCTTTCTGAATCTGGTCGGGGGCCCCGACCAAGGGCTCGGCGGCGTAGAACGTCAAGAAGGTCAGGCAGGAAGCAAGCATTGCGAAGAGTCTCATCTTCCACATCGGGGGATCTCCGGTTGATTCTTTTTGTCGTGCGCCGCGCCCAACGGCTGGCGGAAAAAAGGGAGATTATCGTTTTGCCATGGCAGCCCGCGATTCTGCCCGTGCAAGGTAAGTCCGCATGGATGCGAGGATCGCAGCGTGTTGCTCCGAAACGGACAGGTTCTTGTGCTCAGCCGGATCTCGCTCCAAATCGTAGAGCTCCTCACCGTCAGGCCAGATCGCGTAGCGCCACCGGTCGGTACGAATCGCTCGGCCGAGTCGGTTGCCGCGAGTGACGACGGTGTAGGCAAAATCCTTTCCGGGAGTTGCGGGATCGATGAGCATCGGCACGAGGCTGCGACCCTGTAGATCGTTGGGGGTTGGCAAGTGACAGAGTTCCGTGAGCGTTGGGTAAAGGTCGATCAGTTCGACTAATCCTTCGCTGGTCGACCGGGGCCTCGTCTTGCCAGGAACTCGAATCACCAATGGCACTCGATTGCACACCTCGAATAACGTCACCTTGCCCCACATGAAATGTTCACCCAACTGGTAACCGTGATCGGATGTGAGAATGATGATTGTGTTCTCCCATTGGCCCGTGCGCTTTAACGCATCGAAAACCAGCTCGATCTGGGCGTCGATGAATGAAATGCAGGCGTGATAGGCCTGCATGTATTCACGCCGCAGCGGATCATTCTCTACGCCGAGTTGAAATCCAAATCCTTCATAGCGTTTCACCATGGCCATCTTGGGTGCCTGGTCCCAAAAGTCCGGCGGAGCGGGAGCGAACTTCAAGTTTTCCCTTGGATACATCTCGAAATAGGCGTCAGGTGCCAGGAAGGGGACGTGTGGTTTCTGGATGCCGCACGCGATGAAAAACGGCTGTCCACCGTAGCTCTTCTGATCGAGCCACGACACAATTTGCCGAGCGTTCTTGCCGTCCATATGCTGTTCATCGCGGAGGCCTGTGGGTCCGTAGCCGGGTTGCTGCCCACGAGTTTGTGTGGCGATGGTCGGATAGAACTCTCTCCAGAGCCGGCGAGCCTTTCCCCGGTCGATCGACCCGTGTTCGGCTTCAAATGCCTTGCGGATCGGTGTCACCATCGGCATCTCATCGTTTTGAAAACGCAGGCACTCATTCCACGCTGCTTCTCCTGGGTCCGTGTTCGGGTTATGAAAAACCTTGCCAACCGAACCGGTCCAGTAACCAGCGTCTTTGAACTGTTGAGGCAGCGATACGGTCCCCGTCCGTGTCTGTCGAATGTCCGATCGATTGTCCAGGACGCCGGTTGATTGGGGATACAGCCCGCTCAGAAATGAAGCGCGTGAGGGACCACACACGGGGTATTGGCAATAGGCCCGCCCGAAGGTCATCCCGGCAGACGCCAGCTTGTCAAAGGCTGGCGTGTGGATCTGCGGATAGCCGGACGTGGAGACATGCGTATTCAGATCATCGCAGACGATGAAAAGGACATTTGGTCTTGCGTCAAGAGCGTGGGCGACGGCACCAGATGCAAGGCAAATGGCAAGCTGCAGCAAGGCCGTCACGAGAAGGCGCCTTCGGTCAGGCGTGCGTGTCATGGGGATTTGTCCTTGAAGTTATGTGTTGCGTGATCCGATGCTGCTATTTGGGCTCCCACCGAAATGTCGTTCCTTGGCGGACAAGAGTGCGCCGTTTTTTGGGAGTTCCTGCCGGCGCGAAGGTGGCGGGGGCACTCTTTCGCAGTTCCTGTTTGACGGCGTCGTAAGCCGAATCCCGCGCCAGGTTGTCCCACTCGTTGGGATCCTTGCGAACATCGTAGAGTTCTTCGGTGGCGTCGCTGTAATGAATGTATCGCCAATCCTTGTTGACAACCGCGTATCCCCCGGGATCGAGGTACGGCACAAAGACATCTCGATCGGTCGCAGTCGCCGGATTGCGTAACGCACCGGCGAGTGAGACGCCTTCCAGCCCTTCGACCGCCGGCAGTCCACACATCTCTACAAACGTCGGATACATATCGATCAGACTGACGGTGGCGTCAATCGTCGCTCCGGCAGCGACGCCCGGGCCGGCCCAAATGAAGGGAACATTGGTTGTTCGCTCCCAAAGATTGTGCTTGCCCCAGTCGCCTTTCTCGCCGTGATGGTAACCGTGATCGCTCCACAACACGATGACCGTGTTCTCGCGGTAGGGACTTGCCTGTAAAGTATCGAGGATGCGTCCCAGCATCGCATCCGCGTATGAGACAGATGCGAGATAGCCCCGAATGGCATCCTTGACGGCGTCAATTTCCACCAGCCGTTGGTGGATTCGACTTCGATTGATCTTGGCTTTCCTCACCTTGGGAGGCAGATCATCCAGGTCGTCGGCCTTATACACGGGCGTCTTGATCTTGTTGCGGTCGTAGAGGTCAAAGTACCTCTGGGGTGCGTAATTGGGGAAATGGGGTGCATAAAGACCAACTGCCAGAAAGAATGGTTGGTTGTGCTTTCGCCGCAAGACCTCGCATGCCCAATTGACTCGAATCGTATCGGCCATCTCTTCTTCTCGCTCGTTCGGAACCGCTCCCCATTCGAGAAAGAAACGATTGGCGGGAATTCGATCGCGATTGTATGCGCTGTTGGGGTAGGGCTGGGGGATCGGTGTGTTATCACCCCAGGAGTCGAGAGGCCAGCCTTCCCGCTTCTGCTTTTCCGTCCGGACAAAGAACTCATCCCACCCTCGCAAGTCAAGGTAACCGGCCGGATGGTGAAAGAGCTTGCCTGCGCCGAAGGTCGCGTACCCGCCCTCCTTGAAGTCCATTTGAAGCGGCTGCAATTCGGGGTGGTCGTGAAAATACACTTCGGTGGTGTAGCACCCGGTCGTCGACGCATACTGCCCCGTAAAGATGGCGCTGCGAGATGGCGAGCAAAACGTGCCAGCGCAGTGTGCGTTCGAAAACACAACGCCTCTTTTGGCCAACGCGTCCATGTTGGGGGTGATCGCTTGTGCGTGACCCATCGGGCCCACCCAATCACAAAGATCATCCACGGCAAAAATAATCACATTGGGCTGGTCCGCTGCCGCCACGGATGAGGTGGCCGAAAGAGCAACCGCAAGGCATGCAGGAAAGAGGTTCATGGGTGTTCCTCGTGTGTGCTTTCTTGGCGAAAAACGTAGCCTCCCGGAAGCAAGCTCGCTTCCGTGCATTGCGCTATCTGGCCGACTCGCCTTGCGGTGTTGTGCCAGAGTGGAGTATCGCGAAGTTAGAGCATTCCACACACTCGCTTCCACCACTCGTTCGGGTCGGCCTTCTCGAGTGCATCGAGGAGTTGCTTGGCCGATTCCGTCTGCAGCGCCTCACGAATGCCGTCGATCCAAAGCTGCGCGTCCGGATGCCCTTGCCGCATGAGTTCTCTCGCTTTAAACGCCATTTCCAGATAGTCCGCGTCTTTCGCAATCGTGCCGGCCCGTGTCGCGCGTTCGTCCACTTCCTTCCACATCCGTGAGATCGCCAAGCCGATCTCACCCAATTCCGCAGTCTGTTCGCGCACGGCGCGTTCTTCATGGGCCTCCGTGTATTCGCGATGCACTTTGTCCAGATCGGATGCGCGCGTCTCCGCGATATCGTGGAACACCGCGTACGTGCAGACTTCGTACGGATGAGCATAACCCTCCATCCACGCGAGCACAAACGCCAATTGCGCTGCACGAAGCGAATGTTCCGCGACACTTTCCGGCTTCGCGCCGAGCCGTTTCCAGCCGTTGCGTTGTTCCTGCTGGAGTTGGCCGAGTTCGTGGATGAAGCGAATGACCGCCGTGGAGTCTAATTCGATCATGATGTCCTCGGGTGCTGTGTTTTGCCATGCTTCGCCATGATAGGTGATGACGTCAGATTGATTCAGGGAGAGTTCGGTTCGGCGCGGTGATCCGGCTGGAGGGCATATACTCGGAACCTCTTACAGATTTCGCTCTCAGCGAATTGGTCATCGGATGACCATTGGACCGCCACTCGATGGAACTGCCAATCGATCAAATGGTCCTGATCGGACTGCTTTGCCTCATGACTACAAGAACTGATTTCTGTTAGCCCAGGCACGTCTTCGTAGATGCTTCTGACTGTTCCACGATTTCGACTATTCTGTCGTCCAGCGCAGGTTGCGAAATTCCGGATTCGGACCATCCCAGTCGGCGCCGAGGGAGCGTTGCTTTTCTTTTCCCTTGCTCTTGGAACGGAGCGTTTCTTTGGCGCCGAGCGCAACTCTCGGATGCCGGTCCACTGCGGAATCGGATTGCCGGCTGCGTCGAGAAAGTCGGCCTTCTTCAATTCGAGCGGATGCCACGCAGAATCACCCAGCAATCGGACTTCGGCTGCGTATTGATCGATTCCCACGACCAACTTGTTGCGTCGATCGGAACGCACTTCCATGGCCAGCTTCGCGTTCGTAGGAGCTTGCCACTGCTCATCGTAGACTTTGTGCGTTCTTCGAGCCCAATCTTTCGGACTGTAAGTGAACCACTCTTTTTCCCAGCCGTCTTCAAAAGTCTCGATCACGCGTGTCGGCTTCAACGTCGCCATGACACCGGCTGCCTTGAGTTGGTCGGGAGTTACTATGTGTAGCATGGACGACAGGTTAAAGGTCTCTGCCGTATAGCGGCTGTAGTAATAGCCCGCTCCTGTTTCGGGGTCCTCCAGCGGATAGAGCACATTGGCGTAGACCCAGAGCGGCTTCTGCGTGCTGATGAGCGGCAGGTCCGCCGACCAGAGGTCGCCCTGCTGCTTGGCGTGCGCATGGCGCCAGAAGCGGCTTATCGTGTTCTCTCGATCGTGCGCCTCGCCCTCCATTTGACCGTGTTGGGTGTAATAAATGTCCACGGAGAGAACGGGTTGGCACGCATCGGGATGAACGGTAAACGACGGCACTTGGTTCTTCGTCGCTAACTCCAGTGAAGTTGTTGGCGTCTTTGGAAATGAGAAAATACCTTTCAAGTGCTGATCAAACCACAGCAAGCCGGTGATCTGGTATTCGGCGTTGTCCTGGTGGTTTCCGTGGGGTGAACAGGTCACGCGCCATGCCGGAGTGGAAATTTCCTGCACCGCCTTGGGCAGATCATTGATGTGGCCGTGAAAGTCGTTGGCCGGACTGAGGAAGATGATCGGACAGGAGATGTGTTCCAGGTTCACGCCATCCTGAATCGTGTTGGCATAGAGCTCGTTATTGGTCGGTCGGTTGCTGATTCCGCCGCAGGAGGGCGCGGCGGCCTTGATGCGATCGTCGGCGGCCGCCGTCATCACCGTCAGCTTGCCCCCCATCGAATGCCCATAGACGCCGAGCTTCGTAGGATCCACTTCCGGTTGCCGCTCCAGGAAGGTCAACGCCCGGCGCGCCGCGAGTGTGCAGAGGAACCAGGCATTGTTACGCGGTGATTCTACGGCGTCCAAGGTCCATTCGGCTGGCACCACATGCGCAAAACTATTCTGGAGGTGTTTGCACGGAGCGTGATACGCATCGAGCGCACCCCAATCTGTTGTGAGCTTGTAGTTGGGATCATCGGTTTTGCCTTCCCAGAAGAGTTTGACCACATCGGAGTTGACGGTGTAGTCCGGCGCAGCGATCCGCCCCGCCCAGGCAATCGAGATCGTGGCATATCCGCGTTGGGCATTCGTGAGGACAGCCCTGAAATCGGCGAACTGGCCGCCGCCATGGATCTGAAGAAGACCCGGCAGATTGGTGCCGCCCTTGGGAAAACCATAGATACCGGCGAGCAGCGCCTTCTTGCCTTTGAAGACGCCAGTACGGAGTCGGACAATTCGCAAGACCACGCCTTCCGCTTCCCATTCTTTGATGGTTTCGACCTCAAGCGGCTCCGCACGCGGATCAAATCCGGCCCACATCTCCTGAAAGTTCTGCGGGGCGAGACCGTCTTTCAGCGCGGGCAACGTCTCTTGTTCTTGGCCAACCGCTGTCGTGCCAACAAGTAGGGCGATGAGGTAGAAGAATCGGGACATTGCCATTCTCTCTCTATGTTTCGATGCACATCAGAAAAGCGTGACCGTGGAGGTTCTGCGAGTGCGTTCACCTGCACTCGCGATCATGCTCCACCGCCAGCATCTATTCCGAATACATGGGACTCGACGGAAATCTCCGTTTGCTTAGAATTTAGACCAGTCATGCTTGGCGAACAAACTGTCGTGCCGCGGATTTCGGTGCAAGATCATGTGTGAAACCGTCCGAGTCGTCGCGTTGCTTGTGCTTGTCGCCGTGTGCCACGACACACTCTGGGGCCAGCAACCGCCCTATGATAGTCCCCCGCCCGCCGAGTCACCTCATTATTATCGAGTGCGCTATGACGCTTCATCGCAACCTGGGGAACTGATCTTTCCGGTGACCTATACCGCGTGGATTCCACCGGGCGTCGAGATGTTGCGTGGAGTGGTCGTGCATCAGCACGGCTGCGGCGAGGGATCGTGCAAATCCGGTCAGACGGGGGCCTTTGACCTGCACTGGCAGGCGCTGGCTCGCAAACACGACTGCGCTTTGCTGGCACCATCGTATGAACAGCCCGAGGTAGCCGATTGTCAGATGTGGTGTGATCCGCGCAATGGCTCGGACACGACCTTTCAGAGGTCGCTCGCGGATCTGGGTACGAAGAGCGGCCACGGCGAACTTTCGGAAATTCCGTGGGCGCTCTGGGGACACAGTGGCGGAGGGCATTGGGTCGGCGGAATGCTGCTGTTGCATCCCGAGCGAGTGGTGGCCGCATGGTTACGCTCGGGTGTGCCCTTGTTGGAGCACGTGGAAGGGCGGTCGATCCGGCCGCACCGTCTGCCGGAAGCGGCGCTCGAAGTACCGGTCATGTGCAACTTGGGAACCAAAGAGGGTGTCACGGACAAGGAGAGCCGATTTGCGGCGGTGTGGCCGGCCAACCAAGCGTTCTTTCATCCCATGCGCAGCGCAGGGGCACTCATCGCTGTTGCCGTCGATCCCTTGACCAGTCATGAGTGTGGCGATCAGCGCTATCTAGCAATCCCTTGGTTCGATGCCTGTCTTACGGCACGACTGCCGGAGAAAACAGGCGAGCCACTGAAGCCGATGCCACCGCAGAGTGGCTGGATCGCGCCGCTCCCGTCGAGTGAATCGCAGGTCGTTGCTGCCAGTACCGGCAGAAGAGTTTTCGGGCGAGCGGTCCGCGTCCATCTGGCTTCCCAGCCACGCGATTGCCAAGGCGTGGACTCAGTATGTGATCGACACGGCCGTGACCGATGCGACGCCACCGCCTGCGCCAACCAATGTCCGACTAGGCGGCAACGAGCTGACGTGGGAAGCGAAAGCGGATTTGGAGAGCGGAATCAGGCTTTTTGTCATCGAGTGCGATGGCCGTTTTCTTGCGACCGTCCCCGACCAGCCCAAGAGCTCCTTGGGCCGGCCGCTCTTTCAAGGACTCCAGTACAGCGACACGCCCGAACAGCCCTTGGTACAAATGCGTTACACCGTTGACACGGTGGGACCGAAGCAGGCGCATCGCTACCGCGTTCGCGCAGTGAATACGGTCGGTTTGATCTCGGAGTAATCTCCGACCGATGGCGGCGCCGACCATCAGGCCGAACGCCCGCCGCCGCAAATGCGGGAGCTACAACACACTTCCCACGCCGATGGCCTCGACGTCGTCCATCGCAAGTTGTGTCAGAAGATCCGAAAGCCCGTCATCGGAATCCGTGCCGTCGTGAAGAGTGGCAAAATGCATTGGATTTCCGTTATTCTCTTGGCTCAAGGCACGAAAGAACAAGTCGCGCGCGTCGGTGAATCCCGAATGCTCGGCCACGGAACGCGGATCGCCAACGCCACGGACGTTGTCCTGATCTAACTCACGAACGGGCATGGCGTCAGCCATACCATATGCCCAGGGCTCCCCGATCCAGCCGACGGGAATCGGATTGCGTTGGGCAACGACGGACATTGTTACCGGTGGGTCGGCAATTCCCTGCGGATCCGTGTTGGCTGCTGCGAGCGGATAGACCGCATCCGCCGTGTTGAGATTCCCTGTCTTCCCACTGGCGTAGAAAAACATGGCGTCGCTGGCCGAGTCGACAATCCAAAGGCCATTCACGGTTTGAGGATCGATCGTGAGCCCGCTGGGACGGGCGTTCGCGGTATTCAATGTCCAACCGGTTACCTGCCATGTTGCGAGATCATAGCGAAAGACCTGGTCGGTCTTTCGTCCGTCATCCACAACCCAGATGTAGGTCCCATCGGTCGTGATCCCTTTTGCCGAACTGTTCGCAGCCGCCAGATCGTAGACCTGATTCGGGGACGCCGTGCCGGCCGTGAGGGCCGCAGCATTCGCGAAATGCAGCACTTGGTCATTCTTCCCATCAAGGATCCAGATGTCCGTGCTGTCGGTCGCGATTCCTTCCGCTCGGTTGAGACCGTCTGCTGACCAGGAACCGATCAATCCACCATCGGGATCGTAAACGAACACCATGTCACTGCTGTCAACGACCCAGATGCTGGTCCCGTCCGCATTCGCGGTCGCACCGCGCGGATTGCGATTGCTTCCGTCAAGCTGCCAGGTCGCAGGTAACGATGCCCCATCTTCACCGTACTCGAAGCTCTGATCGACCCCGGAATCAACAACATAGAATTTGGTTGCTCCAGCCGGTGGCGCATCGTCATTTTCGATCACGCCCTCGCCCAGACGCCGGGCCATGGTCACTCCGTCTGATTCACCAAACAGTTCCACAAAAAAGTTCTCATCTTCTTCGAACTCCAGGTCACCGATGACCGCGACTTCCAGGGTGGCGGACGAGATGCCAGGGGAGAAAGAGAGAGTCTGACTCGAAATGGGGATATAGTCTGCTTCTGCCGAAGCGGATCCTGCGCCGACGACAGTACGATAGTCGACCGTCACGAGCTGATCCAAATCACCGCCGCGCGTGACGGTAAAGGACGTGGTGACAGTCCCCGTATCTCCCTCTTGTACTGAACTGTCTCCGATGGACAGCCAGGGCGGAGGGGAACCGGTCATACTGCGAATGAACATGTCGTCGATATAGAGGGAATCTTGGCTTTCGTTCTTCTCCGAAAGCGTATCAACAACGCGTATTTCCAGCGGACCGGCAAGTTGTGACGGCAGGTCGACTACCCGATATTGATCATCGTCGGATGTTTCGGTAATGGTCGTCAGCGCCAGCCAAGTTCCGGTGGTTGGATCTTGGTATTCGAAACGAAAGGCGTCCTCGCCACCCTCCCGATGGGCATCAATAAAGAACTGAACGGTACTGCCACCGGTCACCATGAATGACCACTGGTGCTCCAGGAAGCTGCGACGGTTGGCCGGCTTGCCGGTCGATTGCTGCGCCTCACGAAGGAGTTCGAAATTACCGTCGTTCTCATAGGTGGAAGTGTAATCGCCTGCGACGATTGTTCCGCGAATCGACGTTTCGTTCTGGGCTCTGTCATCCACCACGTCGGGAATGATCGTGATCGTGACAGTCGCCACCGGACTGTACGAATCACCATCGAAAGCGCGGTAAGCGAATTGATCCGTGGTCGCCGTTCCACCACCGTGGATATACTCGAATGTACCGTCGGCCTGCAAAGTTAGCGTGCCATGCGATGCGCCGCTGAACAGTACGGCGGTGATCGGTTGGCCTTCGGGGTCGCTGTCGTTCACCAAAACACCGTATTGGCTGGCATCGCCGAGACTGCCGTCGGCATCATCGGCGATCAGCGTGGCGGCACGCGCGACGGTGTACGAATCGTCGGCTGCGACGGGGGGTGTATTCGACGATTGCCCTTCGATTGTGATGGCCGTCGACGCATAGGCATAACGAGTATGCCCATCGACGTCAGTGATCGTCGCAAGGGCAAAATACGTGCCCGGAATTACGTTGGGTGCGACAGGCGCCACGCTGCCGAGTGCGGGCGATAAGGACGCAGGGAGGACCGTGGAAGTTAGATCGGTCTGATTCGCATTGAATGGGTTGCGATCGGCATCCAAAGCGAAGGTCACCGTGGCCTGCGAATCGCCATCCTGGTGGTAATACGCTCAGCGGGATGGCCGTACCCACCCCAAATGTCGAGTCGGTCGTGTCGACCGTGAACTGCAGGATGTTGGGCCAGGCCAACTCGTCCACCGTGACCGGTTGTCTGCTCGCGCTCCCTCCGAGAAAATCATCCGCCAAACCGTCGGCTGCTCGTTGCCCACCCACAAGACGACTGTAGAAGTAACCTGAGGCATCACGTTCCGGATGCACTCCGCCATACCAATCATTGGGCACGTCTTCAGCGCCATCGTTGGCTAAGGGGTTTTCGCTAAGGTCAATGGTTCCGTGGTACCAGAGATGCACATCGGAGTGTGACCCGCCGCTAAACAAGCCGTAGCCGCCATCCGCCAGGACCGTGTTGCTCAACTCGACATCATGCGTATTGGCGATTGGCTCGCCACTGAAATCGAAGAGGTTGTTCGCCCCGAGTCGCCAGTAATTGTCCCAGTACGTCACGTTGCCCCAGGCGACCATCGGTGCGTCGCCATAATCCTCTCCATTCGGCTCGCCGATCCCATCCACCGGGTGCGGATCATGAGTGGTGACTTGATCTACCCAGATCCCCTTCTTGCCGAGCAAATGTGCCAATTCGCCTACCAGTGATGCACCGCGACTGTGTCCCACCAGGTGAAATGGCAAGGAAGCGAGCGGCTGACCGACATCATTCAAGAAGTTTTCCGACACTAACGCCTCGGCCATTGCGGCAGCCACATCGAAAGTGCTGCGGGTGTAGTTCGACCCGAGGTCTCCCGCGACGTCAGACCAGTCCATTACGAGAGCGATTTCTGGATTCGGCGTTGAGGCATCCGTTGGCGACAGACCGGACAGCCACTGGCTGGTGACGTCCAGTGGGCCCTCGTCGTACCCAGGGTCGGTGACCGCCACACGATAGATGGCCTGGTCAATGGTGAGATCCGACCGCTGGCCGATGGCTTCGGCCATTTCGGTGACCCAAGTGTCGGCACTGCTATTGAAGCCGTGCGTAATCAGGGTCACGCCGGAGAGGGCCAGCCGAGGCTCGAGTGTTTCGGTACCGAAAAAGTGCCGGCTGGTCTGGTACCTTCTTGGCAAGCTCGTCCTGGTCGCGTCGCGCGGATTCGCCCGCCGAAGGAATGTTGACCGTAGCATCGATCTGCCCTCCATCTTTCACGTCGATCGTGGAAATGGTCGACTCTGCGACGATCGCAGATCGGCTCCGACAGCAAGAATCATAGGCGCGTGCTGCGTCCGAGACACGGGAGATTCTGCCGCACCCGTCGGGATATAAGGCGAGATCCAAACACAAGCCGCACGGTCAGTCTACGAGTCCACGACGAACCGTGGATGAACCGCCTGTGATGCCCCATGCCCCATGGCCCAGGTCTCGAAGTTGTTCATTTCGCGTCCATGCTAATCCGAGGCGTAAGTTGGGAAGTCTCGAGTCTCGATCCATCTCAACCCGATGCGTAAGCGAGGGAACACTTTCGAGGGAACACTTCCGACCCGTTGGGATGTGCCTCCCTCGCTGACGCTTTTTGAAGTTGCACGTTTCGTTCTTTCTCAACCCGAAGCGTAAGCGAGGGAACACTTTAGAACCGTTGGGACGTGTCTCCCTCGCTGACGCTTCGGGTTAGGATTTCGCCGCAACTTGGGAGGCGGAACGGGACTCGGTGTTCAGTGTTTGAAACTCCTCCTCGTATCAGTCGATCCGTGTGGCAAGGTCGCGATGGATAACTGCATGATCGGCCGTGGCAGTGTCATCGGAACGCCATGGAGAACCGTCGCCGCTGGGCCAGGCGTCGTGCCACTTTCGGTAAAAAAAATCTGCGTGGAAAGTGGCGGTTCGGCTGCGTCAATTCGACTCTCATAGGTGTCACAGTTTGTCAATCCCCAGGTACAATCCAGCCTTGGGACGGTCTCTGAAAGTTCTAGGCAACCTCGGTCTGCCAACTCAATTTTACAGAGGATTATCTCATGAGAATCCGCCGCCAACGAATCGAATCATTGGAGAGACGTATTTGCCTGGATGGAGCAGGGATCGGTGCTTTGGTTTCGGCAGATGTCCAGCAGGACGGAGGCCCACCTTCTTTTGCCGGTGATGCCAATTGCGATGGAGCATTCGACACCGAAGATTTCGTTGTGGTGTTTCAAGCAGGAAAATACAACTCGGGCAAGAAAGCTTCGTGGCGAGAAGGGGACTGGAACCATGATGACGTGTTTGACTCGGGCGACATTGTGACAGCCTTCGAGTTGGGGCGCTATCGTAAGGGGCCGCCGGATCATGCCAACGGTCCACCAGCGGACCATGACAATGGCCCCCCCGTTGACCATTGCCGGCCGAATCAAGGCCAAAGCGCGGTTGTCGAAGTCAATGGCGGGAATTCGGGCGAGATTGTGATCACCTCGACCAAGGATCTTTCCAACATCGTCTATCGTATGCCAACGGAAGACGGTTACATGGACACGAAGATCGACGATCTGGAGGGGATGTCCTATACGTTGCAGCTCGAAGGGGACATGACGATCACGGATCTCTGGGTCAAGTCCGGTAACAATGCGTCCGGATCCGGCCCCGGGTACGGACAGCATTTTGAATGGAATGGGGAGGCATGGGTGTCTGAGCAGCCCGCCGACGGTGATCCTCCCTGCGATGGCAACCCATCCACGGAAATGCCGCCTGATGACGTTCCGCGTGGCGACGGCCGACCGGACGATGTTCCGCGCGGCGACGGTCGACCCGATGATGTCCCACGTGGCGACGGTCAACCGGACGACGTTCCGCGTGGCGAAGGTCGACCGGACGATGTTCCGCGCGGCGACGGCCGACCGGACGATGTTCCACGTGGCGACGGTCGCCCGGACGATGTTCCGCGCGGCGACGGTCGACCCGATGATGTCCCACGTGGCGACGGTCAACCGGACGACGTTCCACGTGGCGACGGTCGCCCCGATGACGTCGGTGAGATAGATACAGATCCACCGTTGGATGCGGATCTTACGGATGCCGTATTCGCGGGGCTCTAGTCGCGATCACTTAGTCAAAGGTGTTCCGCTCTCAGCGAACACGCATCGGTCGAAGCGTGTTCGCCACCGCATGGAAGAAGAACGGCTCGGCTCCTTTTTGGTGAAACAGGCAGCGTTTGCGATTGCCCGTCTTGCCGAAAAGGAGCTATTCTTTTAGCGTCTTGATCTCCGGGCGAGTCATCAGTTCAGGCCCGTTTTTGTTGCCGACCACGTTGTAGTGGCCGTCGTCGCTCCAGAAAACGAATCCGGCCAGTTCGGGGTAACTGTCTTCGAGTTTCTTAACGACATCAAGGCAGTCTCTTGGGCGGTCAGACGCGCCGCGGATTCCGAGTTCCGACCACCAGATTACTTTCCCCGTCTTCTTCTTAGCGACAGCCCAATCATACTCCGAGAAATTCAATCCGGTCCCGTAAGCGGATTTACCCAGTACGTCGACATATGCGTCACCCGGATAGTATTTCTCTAGCGCGCCGTGATTCGCGGTCGTGTGGTAGGCCCAAATGATGTTGTCGAGACCCTTGTCGTTTTCCAAGTAGTCATGAATGAGGCGGTAGAGCTTAATGGCCGCCTCGCTGCCTTGCTTGGCATGCCACTTGTTTCGGTCGTCACTCTCCACAAGCGGGGTGTAGACAACCGGGACCCCATGATCCTGGAGCCATTGCAGGTTGGCCGCCATTCGGTCCATCTGAGCATAAAAATGGCGCTTCGTGGCGTTCTCGCCCGGTGCAAAGATGAGGTCGATATCGATCGGATCATTCCACGATCGGCCCGAGGGGTTCGCAAAGAACGTGAATACACCAACGATCATGCCGCGATCCCACATCTTCTTGACGCCCCGATTCCACGCTTCATCGGGAAAAGGATTGTCGTCAAAATCGTAGGTGACACAGCCATACCGCGGCAGCGTGCCTGTATGGTCATAGACCTTCTTCAGCCAGTTGCTGGCATGATCCATGTCTGGGTTTTCGTTGTGCACCCAGGTCGCCACTTGCCCAAAGAGATAGGATCCCTGTCCCAGGCCCTGAAGATAGGTCAACACGTCTTGCGTCGGCGGCGTCTTCTCGTCCGCTAACAAGGCTGCGGGCAGGACGGCGATTGACGCTGCCAGGAACGAGATGGCCGCAACGAGAAGTGTCAGTACCTTCATGTTTCTTCCTGTCATATGAGTTTTCCTTCCTACAGAGGACCAAGGAGATCCAACATCCGTTTCTTGTAATGTTTCAAAGCCCTGCGGCCGACCGGCGTGATTTGGTAGACCGTGCGTGGCCGATTCCCTGCGAACATCTTCTCCATTGTGGCGAGCCCCTTTTCCTGCAACCGATTCATCTGCACGGATAGATTGCCACGACTCAGCTCCGTGCTGTTCAGGAGAAACACAAAATCGGCCTTTTTTACTGCGGCCAGCGTCGTCAGCAAGACCAGTCGTGCTGGCTCATGAATGAACAGCAAGAGCGCATCGTCAAACATGGGAGGTTACCTTCCACCGCATGACGCGAACAACAAGGTGCCAAGATAGCCCATCGCCAACGCGGTAGCCCGAATACGGTTGATCGGGGAGCTCATTTCATGTTCCCGGGTCTAGACGATTGGGGTGCTGGGAAATGAACCGAGCCAAAGTCACACATCCACCGATGACGATCGCCAATCCTCCCGCGAGCAAGGCCCAACCGGGTTCCCGATCCAAGACGGACACCGTCACTCCAGCAATCGCCAGAAAGCCGGCATACAAGATGAAACGCTTTACCGACGTGATGGCGGCCGTCATCACGGCCAGCCCTGCCAGAATGAAGGCGGGTACCCCCGCGCCTCCGAAGCTTCGGACACTCGACGATCGATTCACCACGAGGTAGATCGCAAGGCAGATGAGGAACGCCGCGACGCCAATCAGGATGGAAGTGATTAGGAAGGCTCGGTTTCGGCCTTCTTGAGCGTCCGACAGTTCCACGAATCCCCGTCTCGGCTCCGTGATCCAATTCCGCAAAGGCCTCCAGAACGGAAGGAGGAACGCAGGGACGACGGCTCCCAGCGGCACCCGGCCCGCCAGCCACGCCATCCCCATCAGGATTACGCCGGCACCGGCCAAGAGATCGAGCAGCCCGTCATTCCAAAAGATGCGTACGATTCGGCATTCGGTCTGGTTTTTGCTGACAAACGAGAACATCGTATCGCTCCATTTGGTTTATGGGCACAATAAGTTTATGGCGTAAACCAAGTGGAGTCAAGCCCGGTCGGGCTGACTTCGGCCCCATCGATGGCCGTTCTAGCGCGTTTTGAAGTTGCGCATTTCCCGAATTCTCCTCTGCCGTTCTGCGGAAAGGCTGCGAATTCCCAACCCGAAGCGCCAGCGAAGGGGTCAGCGAAGGGGTCAGCGAAGGGGTCAGCGAAGGGGTCAGCGAAGGGGTCAGCGAAGGGGTCAGCGAAGGGGGCAGCGAAGGGGTCAGCGAAGGGGTCAGCGAAGGGGTCAGCGAAGGAGTCAGCGAGACAAACGCATCCGAAAGGGTCTAACGGGTTTCCTCGCTTACGCTCTTCGAAGTTGCACATTTCCGAATTTCCCTCCTCCGATGTGCGGAATGCCCGCGAAATCCTAACCCGAAGCGTCAGCGAGGGAGACACGTCCCAACGGTTCGAAAGTGTTCCCTCGCTTACGCTTCGGGTTGAGAAAAATCGAAACGCGCGAGCTTCAAAACTTACGCTTCGGGTTAGGATGCACGCCGAATGCGCAATTTCAAAACTTACGCGTCGGGGGCAACACGACAGACGGTCCGAAGATGGCACTTCATCTTGATTTCCCGTGGTGACTCGTCAAATGCCTCTCTCTGTGCTTGGAAGAAATATCGTGCTGTCATTTCCACGCGATGGGAATCTCAAGGTGCCGGTAGCGGACACGATCGGCAGGGGACAACGGTTCGAACATGAAATCGGTACAGCCTGGTTGGATCAATCGACAGGCGAGTTGCCCGGTGGAGCGTTGCTTCGTGTTTCACGCAATCGGCGAATGTTTGGGGGTCACTAGTTTGTCAAAGCGGAGTCGTAGGTGCGGTTGTGATTCGCTAATCGTCTGGAACATTTTTTTGTGCGAATGACTTCCGGCTCTTGCTTTCTTGAGCATCTGCCTCGGTATAATTACGGCCCCCTCTTTCACTCATTTCGAGTATTCATTCGAAAAGGGCAGTGTCATGCCGCGCAAGCGAAACCGTTTGGCGATGAAGTTTTCGAAGCAAAAACGTCGATCATTGCGTCGGCCGTGTCGAGTGGAGTCACTGGAAGATCGGTGTGTGTTGGCAACTGTGCTGTGGGACGGCGGTGGTGATGGGGCCTCGTGGCAAGATCCTGCCAACTGGGACAGCGATTTGTTGCCGACACCCGACGACGACGTCGTGATCGACGTGCCGGGTGACGCCACGATCGACATCTTCAGTTCGGCAGGCGAGCCGATTGTCAACAGTATTCAATCCGAGGAATTTGTGCGTCTGCGTACTACGCTGACGGTCAATTCGCCTTCTGCTTTCTCGGGGGGACTCGGTTTGAGTTTCGGCGGCATTGCGGGAGAAGGCGACGTACGTCTTGGGAGCAGCAGCTTTCTGGGAGGTGCCAACATCCGAGGAACCGGCGTATTGACGATCGACGCCGGCGCCACTGTTGTCGTTGGCAGTCTGATCAATACGCAATCGGAGCGTGTTATCGAGAACTTCGGCACGCTCCGCGTCGGCTCCGCGAGCAGTGGATCCGCGGCCCCTCGACTCGGTCTGACCGGGGTGGGAGATCGTTTGATTGTCCATCCGGGTGGGGTGTTGCATTTCATCAACGCCGGCGTGATCGCGGGAGAAGGCCGGATCGTGAATCGCGGGACCATTCAGCGGACCGGCGACGGTAGGTTTGAGGTGTCGGCAGAGGTCGTCAACGAAGGAAGCACGGAACTGGAAGGGGGACGGCTCCAGCTTTCCGGAGGTGGATCGACAACAAATTCGATCGACGTGGAATCTGCCGCGACTCTCCAGTTCATTCGCGACTTCTCGTTTGCGGCTTCAACGGCGTTGACCGGTGCCGGCCGCATCGAGTTTTCGGGGGGCACGCACGATTTCAGCGAGGCACAATTGTTGCCGGAGGGCACGGTCACATTCACCAGCGGCACGGTCACCATCGGCAACTCGTTACCGACCGGAGTTCAGGTTGAGCAGATTCGCACCAACGTCACGTTCAACGCCGATCAAGTGTTGGATTCCGTGGATGCCGATTTTGGCCGGATCTCGGGCAGTGGCAATCTCTCTTTCCGCGGCGTGAGTCGCCTGAACCAGACGTCGATTTCCGGTTCGGGAATCGTCGAGGTCCAGGCAGGTGCGCAGCTCGACGTCTTCAGTCTCGGCGCAACGATCAACCGTCAACTCGAGAACCATGGGCGGATGCGCGTCTTCGCGGGATTGGCGAGTACCGAAACGATTGTGAACCATCCCGAGGGACTCTTTCAGCTATTCCATTCAGATCGATCGAGAGGCTTGAGTCTTGCTGGCTTCCTGAACCAGGGAACCTTCGAGAAGCACGGCGATAACGTGACTCAGGGGAGTTTCGTCAACGGCCTGGAGAACTCTGGCGAAATCCGCGTACTGCAGGGAGAATTATTCTTAGGTTCCTTCGCGCCTCTAATTGACGCGGCGGGGAGCTACGAGATTGCAACCGGCGCCGAGATGGATTTTTCCAATCCTCTGGTGCTGCTCCCCGGTGCAACACTCACCGGCGGAGGGACCGTTCAAGGAGATGTCTTCAATTCCGGCATCGTTCGGCCCGGCGACGACATGGGACGTCTGCACATCGGCGGCAACTTCACGCAAACGACCGGCGGTCGATTGGAAATGCAGCTTGGCGGGTCAGAGCCGGAAACGGAATTTGACGTGCTAAGCATCGGCGGTGTGGCCGTCCTGGAAGGCACACTCGCACTCGAACTGGTCGTCGGCTTTACGCCCGTCTTGGGAAGCTCGTTCTCGCTGGCTGAGTTTGCATCGAATGATGGTCAATTCAGCGCGTTCGACTTACCCAATATCGCGCCCTTGGAATTTGTCACGTCACGCACGGGACAATCACTGATCGCTGAAGTGCGGTCACAACAAGGCGTAGGGAATCGACCGACCTTCCTTGGGACGGCAGATCCGAATCGTGTCGTGACAATCGCCGCCAACGGGACCCCGTTGGGGACGGCGATCACCGATGAGACGGGGCGCTGGCAGTTCACTGTCCCCGAACCGTTGACGGAAAGCAGCTACGAGATCGTGGCGACGTCCGAGGCGGCAAGTCGGCCGCGAATCAGCCTGATCGATTCGCTGGGGATTGGCGACGTCACGCCGCCGGATCTGCAAGGACTCGAGCTGACCAACGAGAGCCTGCTTTTCTTCCCGTTTGGAAACGATCGGGACGGCATTCTGGAAGAGACGGACGTGATTCTCAGTTCTCAGGCGGCCCGATTGGCCCTGCCTTTGACCGGCATGGTGGCCAGCTCGACGATCGGCCAAATGCACCGGTTGCAAGACGGTCGATTGCTGCTCGACCAGGAAACCAGCGACGATCCGATTCCCGACTATCGTCTCATCAACGAAGGTCTTCAGTCTCGCTTCGGATTGGCGGGAGTACTTCCTTTTGGCATACGGCGCGTGGAATTACAGAACATTCAGACGGACAACGGATTCTCAGCGGATTTCGTTGCGGTGGGCAGCTTTGACGAGGTGGAACTCCGACGCGAGATACCATTCCCAGAGCGTGTCGCTCGGGAACTCATTCGAGAGCAGTTGACTTCCGAGTGCAAGTTTGACGGATCGGACGACCCGGACGAGTGTGTGCAGATCTACTCGCAAAGCACAGTCATTGTGCTGGATGAAGACGAGGGAGTGAATGCTGCACTGAATGGCATTCCCAATGTCCGGACCGTGGAAGATCTCCAGGCGGCCGAAGCGGCGATTTTGTACTCGTCACGGTTTGAGGAACTTCTGGATGAAACGGGAATGCGTTCCTTGTTCCAACGCGACGATGAAGCGAGCCAGGCCTTTGCCGAAATGTTCCGTTTGCGCGATGACGCTGCACAGCGAGTGCTCGAAAGTGCGGTAACGCGCGCCAACAGTGTGGAAGATCCGACAAGAGACGATTTTCAGTTTGTCTTGGCAACCATCAAATTCGCATCGACGGCCGCGCTGCTGACGCTGGATATCGACCCGGTCCAGACGATTCGGGATCTGACTCCCGCCATCGAAAAGGAAATCCTGCGAATTCAGATTGACGCCATATCGCTGGATGAGATTACCGAAGCCATCGACCATGGCATCATCATAGCCACCGCAAACGACGATGACATTGTCGGCACCGTGCGGAGGACTTTGGAGGGCTTCATTGATGCCCTGGTTGCTCGCGTTGCCGTCGGTGACAACGATCGCACGAAGTTGGCCAACACGGCGGTCTTCTTAGCTCAACAGCTGGAAGACGTGACGGGGGGGAACAATGATCCGGAATACCGACCCGATGACGTCATTGACCGAATGCGCCAACACATCGGCGAAGGATACGAATTCGATCCGGAAAACCTGCTTCCGCAAGAGCCTCCACCGCCGATCGATCCACCGCAGAACGACGCGGTGAAGGTGGCGATTCTTGTCGGAGATCTTCCCTTGGATGCCGACGGGCGACTCACGACGGAGGGAGTCACCGGGCTGCTGAACGAAGTTCCCAACGGGGTCACGAAGTTAGTGCCGCTGCAATCGGAATTCGAATTCTCATTCGCTGTCGACAACGGCCAGTTGACTCCGCTGAACATTCCGAATCTCTCACTTGCTTTCGATGATCTGCAACTGGGAAAAAGCTTTGAAGCGGCGGGGTTCATCAGCCTGGGCAGCCACGGAGCAGACGGTCAATTCGTCCAGGGAACGTTCGCCGGTGGGCTAGACATCAAAGGAGATATTGCAGGCTTCGACACCAATCTGGGTGTCGTCATCAATGGGACCGGAGCAAACCGCGGGTTCTTTCCGGATGACGACGGCCGTGGTGGCGAAATCGTAGCGCAAGCGATCGCCAGCTTGGACCTCACAACGCCCGACGACTTGCCCAACTTTTACATGAATGTTGAGAATGCCGAAGCCACGTTCGGTATTCGAATGCACGTTGACGAAGGGTTGGGCTTCACTTTCGAAGAATTCGGCCTGACGCGAGTCACGGTGGGCCGATTCGAAGCCGCTCTGGGCGGCACGCCGCCCGCGCCCGACGCCGCGTCTCCGATTCCCGATGATGCCTTCCTGACACTCGTCAGCCGTGACGTCGCCGTGAACCTGGCCGACACAACGCAGCCGCTGTTGCGTTTCGGAACGATGAGCGCCCAGTTGCCCACCGCTCCTGGCGACATGAAGACCTTATCCGCTGACGTCAACGGATTCTCGCTTGATGTCTCGGAGAGCAGTCTCGTGCCGGGGTTTGACGAGGGATTCGGTTTCACTTTTCGTAGTCCCGGAGGAATGCTCAACAGCCTGGGCCTGCCGAGCTTTATTCGCGTTGATTCCTTGGGATTCCGCGCCGGCCCCACGTTTTTCGATGAGTCGCTGGCGTTGCAGAACCCGGAGGATATTTTGCTGGATATCTCCGGTGGGATTGAGTTGCCGCAACCGATTCCCGCGAATGCAACCGTCGAAGGCATGGTCATCGATGTCGGGGCCCTATCCCGCGGTGCGACACTCCTCGATGCGATCACCATCGAGGATGGCGTCTCAGTGCAAATCGGACCGATCAATTTCGGCGGATCGTTTACTTTCCAGGGAGGGGCAAGTCTCGAGAAGATCGAATACGATCTGCCCGGCGGTGATGTTGCCCAATCGTTCTTCCTGCAGCTGGACGGCCTAGTCGATTTTCCGGGCATCCTTGGCATTGGTGCAAATGTTGCCATCACTGAACTGGGGCCGGTCGCGTTTGGATTGAACGTGAATACGGAGATTCCGATCGGAGCAACAGGAATTTCCATCAAACGGTTGGGGGGGCGAGTTGTACTGAACGCCCCCGAGATTCGCGCGATTGACACACCTTTGGATCTGTTACGGGAATCTAACGATCCGGGTGTCGTGGATTTCAGTGATCTGGCCGAACCGTTGACAATCGACCAGCTTCGTGCGAGTGCAAAGGATTTGCTGGAAGAGAACGCGCGCCTTGGGGGCGGGATTGAAACCTGGTTCGAACCACTCTTGGTCGCGTTGGACGTTGATCTGGGAATCAACGGTGATCCGACCAACACGATGCTGATCGAGGCGACCATCGGAGCTCGCGTTGACCCAGGCCGCAACGATAACGAGCCTCTGGATCTGAAGATTTTCGGGCTTGGATCACTGACCGTCATGCCAGATACGCCCAGTGAACTGCAGGTGGGAGATGCCGGCCTATTGATCGATTTCCAGGGAGAAGATACGACGGTCAGCGCCGCCTTCCGCATGGGCGGGGCTGGCGGGGAAGGTCCCGATATACCCGCCGAGATTCTCGTGGGTGCTCAATTCCTTCAGCGTGAGAACCTGTTCGAATTGCGCATCGAAGGGGAAGTCAAGGTCGACGGACTCACCGGCAAGGACGAGACGGGGCGCCCGCGAGGTCTGCAGGCGGGAGGCGTCCTGGTGATCGAGCCGAATGTGGGCATGTACGGTGCCATCCAGGTCACGGTGGGGATCAACTCGCCTGGAGACCCGCTATTCCTCGGTGGCGAACTCTTCGTCCGATTCAATTCGGACGCGGACCCGCACGAATTGGACCCCGTCATTGCCGACGCCCTGGTTCCGCAATTGGTGGAAGACGGCCGCGCCGTGATCCCGGCTGGGTTTGGGCTGTTTGCTCGCGTGGAGGTCGGCGTGGGTGATCTGCTAGATGCCGCGGGGACACTGGAAATCGACGTGAATTCGACCGAACTGATTGCCTCGGCCGATTTGGCGGGAAAGTTCTTTGGCGACGTCATGAATATTGGGATTCGTGGTGAGTTGACGATGGAAAACGTGAACGGCACGCTGGAATTCCGTCGCCTTGACGTGGACGCGATCTTCGAAGTGGTCCTGTTTCCCGACTTTCTGGAAGCACGCGCCGATGGAAATCTATTGCTGACGGATACGGGGCTACAGAATCTGTCGGGTTCTGCGGAAGGTGTGCTGTTCGGGCTTGCCTTCGATCGCGTGTCAGCGAACGTGGATCCCCACCGTTGCCTGACGCTCGAGTTGCAGGATGGCGGCTTTGAGATTCCGTTGCTCGGAGGTGCTTGTGGTGTGCAGGCAGCCGAGCCAACACGGATGACCGTGTCGAACCTGTCGATTGAGGAACGCGATCTCGACTTCACGACAAATATCGAGGTCCAATTCGACGGAACCCGGCAGATCGTGGTGCCAGACGGGATTGCCCCCGAAATCGAGTTGGAGTATTGGGTTGCTGCTCTGCCGGACGACACGGCCGTCGGGCTGGTCGCTTCGGGGGACTTCCGTCGCCTCGATCGTGCACAAGTCACCGTGGAGACGGAGTTCGTTGCCAACCTGCCGGGCGGAGTGCTTCGCGCATTTCGTCTACCCAGTACGGTGTCGCTACCTGTCGAGATCTTTGGCGACCGTCAGATCGAAAGGGATGAGACATTCTCGGTGTACGTCCAGCCGGTGATTTCCCCGGCGATTCAGCACAACATCGTTCGAGGCGACAGCTTTGGGCAGGTAACGCTTCAAAATGATGATGCCGAAATTCCACCACCGGCCGACAGTGTTGTCTTCTTTGATTTCGACCGTCTGCAACTGTTGCCGGGGCCGGACGGTAGCACGATTCCGCAGTGGGATTTTGAGGGCGGGCCGGATAAGAGCCGTCCGGCGCTTACCTTTGATGTCAATCGCGTAAGTGCCATTTCTCACTCCGTCGAGGAGGTCAATCCGCCCACCGTCAACGGACTGCCTCGCGAAGAGGGTGTCAGCCGTGCGGCGTTCGCCGAAACATGGCTCACGCGCGTGGCGAACGACAACGTGGATCCGGATCCGATCAGCGAGATTGGCGGGCGAGATCAGCCGATTACACTGTCCGGTGGAAACGTGGTGGAAAGGCGTGAGTATTTCGAGTTCACGATCGCACCTCGCATCACCGAAGTCTTCGGAACGAGAGTGGGATTGCGCGTCGATGGAATTGACTTCTATGATCGGGCGGATCTGGGGGGGACTCCCTGGGAAGTTCGCTACAGCCTGGACAACTACCAGAGCGTCCTGGCATCGGGCTCGATCCATGGGGAAACGTTCGGCCACAACCGGGTGCTGTTCCACTATCCGGCGGGGCAGAGCGCAAATCTGCCCGGCGATACGGACATCAGCTTCCGCATCTTTGGTCCCCGGCCGGTGACATCCCTCAGCGGTGACCCGCTGCCGTGGCACATCGATAACCTCGCATTGTTCGGAGGCCAGTACAAGGTCGCGAAGACAGCGATCTCGAGGGGCGTGATCACCGCCGGTACCAAGACGAGCGGGGGGCGAACGGTGATTCGGATCGACAAATTGGGCAAACGTACAACAAGCCGAGAGGAGTTGCGTTCGAGGGCGGCCGGAATTGGCATACCGAAAAGCCGAGCATCAAACGGTTTCCTGTCGGGAGGTCGCGTGTTCTTTGATGCGAACGCGAATAACGTGGCGGATTTTTTGGATCTCAACGGCAATGGAACGCAAGAGACCTTCGAGCCGCCGGAGCCGGTGGCAGAGACGGATGCCGGTGGGTTGTTCGAACTGCTGATTCCACCCGAGTTCGATCAGGATGGAAATGGTGTCATCGACTCGTCCGATGGCCTACTCGTCAGTGAAAACGGATTCGATCAAGGAACCGGGCTGGGCCTTTCGCTCCGCTTTCGATCACCGGCTGGCTCACTTGCACTGACACCGCTCACCACTCTGATCTCCGCACTGATTACGGAACGAGGAATCGAGGTGCAGGCCGCCCACGATCTCGTCCGGGATGGATTGACCGTTGACGGAGAACACTTGCGAAGCACGACGGATCTTTTCGCTGACGACCTGATTGAACAAGTCAATGGCCGGGAAGCAGCCGCGTTTCGAGACTATGTGGCGCTCGTCCAGATGCATGATGTCGTTCTGCTACTCGCGCAAGGGCTGGATGCCGGACAAGGCTTTCTTCCCGAGATTGGCGACGAGGTAGTCATCGCCATGGCGGACGAACTGGCGCACGAAGTGACACTGAGCCTGACAGACAGTCTGGCGTTGTCACGAATCCTCGAATCGACGGCCAACCGGTTAGGAAGGGAGTTAAGCGATGCAGTACGGCAGGCGATGGTGACCGTAGTCGTGGAGGCGTCGCGAGCTGTGGAGTTGCCAGAGTCTGAAGATGGCTTGGCACTTCTCACGCGTGTGAAACAGATCCAGCGAGTTGTTCACACGGACGTCGCACAGGATTTGCTGGCAATGGTTCAGGGAGATTTGCCGATCGACCAATTCCTGCAACAGACGACGCGAGAATCAATTTTGGAACAGGCAGTGGAAGTGCCGGCTGGCACGGTCTTTCCTCCATCGATCGAAATCACGCATGTCGCTCAGCCTGAACCCGAGTCCGGAACGGCCCACTTTGAATTCACCGTAAGCCTGTCCGCACCCAGTGATTTGCCGGTGTCCGTCGAATTCAGCACACAAGGCAGCACGGCATTGTCTTCGGAAGGCGACTTCACGGACGTTTCCGGAACGATCCTGTTTTCTGCCGGTGAAACATCGCAGACCATTCGTGTGCCCGTGCTTGCTGATGATGTTGCTGAAGTAGGCGAAGTGTTTCATGTGCAATTGTCGAATCCACAGCACGCCCTCCTTTCCGATTTGCGTGGCGTCGGAACGATCCTGATTCCCGCTAACGCGACGGATCTGCCGAGCGAGATTGAGCTGGGCCGACCAGCGGACGTTGGCGTCGGCGAAACCGTAACGCTGCAAGTCGCCCTTCCAGGAATTGTGGGGGGAACCGTGTATTGGGGTGACGGTTTCAGTGAACCGGTTACGATTGCTCCGGACGAGAATTCGTCACTCGTCACCGCGATTCACAATTACACTTCATTCGGTCGATTCGATATATCGGTTGTGATGTACCATACGTCAGGTCAGGTCATCTCTGGCGAGAGGACGGCCACTGTGCGATCACCAGGTGACGCGAATCGGGACGGCAAGTTTGACTCACTGGATTTCGTTCAAGTGTTTCAAGCTGGCAAATATGAAACCGGAGATGCAGCCATTTGGGAGGAGGGCGACTGGAATGGCGACGGCGCCTTCGATTCGGCTGACTTCGTCGCGGCCTTTACCACGGGCCTTTATGAGGTGGAAACGTGGCCCAGTACCGGTCGGCTAGCTGCAGCGGTGGATTGGCTGTTTGCTCGCGATGATTCGCTGCAACGGGCGAAAGCACACTTGGCCCTCTGATGGGCCTGCTCCCGCCGCACGTCACGTCGTGCCTTCACAATGTACGCTCCCGTCGCAACGGGCCGGTTTGTTCAGACCCTGCGAAACAAATCATGAAAAGCAGCACGACTGGCTCCAAGGGGGCCATGGGTGAGGCCGTGGCACACAACTCCACATGAAGTCTTCCACAAAGCACGAAGCCATCAGTCTTGGTAGTCGACTCCGCGATCGCTTTCTTGACAGGAGGCCTGCCACGTGGAAAGCTGCGACCGCATGCGCGCCACGATCTCAGGATGTTGCTCAGCAAGGTTTTGTGTTTCCCGAGGATCGTTGCGCAGATCGTACAGTTCCCACTCGGCGTAGGGTACCTGCCCGTTGTCCGAGCGAGGTCGCTTTTGGCCCCGATTGTGAACCAGTTTGTAGCGTGTGCCCGACAAGGCCGCTTGGGAACCGAATTGAAAGGCGATCGGCTCAGGACGCTGCGTAAGTTTCCCGTCAATGATCGGAAGAAGGCTGATTCCATCGTAGGGTCGGTCGGACGGCAGTGTTTCCCCGAGAATCTCCAGCACGGTTGGCAGATAGTCGCTGGTGACACATGGGATATCGATCGAGCGACTCGTTTTGATTCGCTGTGGCCAAACCAACAATCCGGGGACGCGCACGCCGCCCTCATATAACGAACGCTTGCGTCCGCGGTACGGCCCCGCCGTGCCACGGTGCCGTCTGACCGGTCCCGGATTCCCCTCCGGCCCGTTGTCCGAGCAAAACCAGAGCATGGTCTGCTCTTCGATTCCGAGTTCTCGCAGTGTTGCTCGAAGTCGGCCCACCTGCTCGTCCAACGCGGTAATGCAGGCATAGTAGTGTTGGGCGTCTTCCTCGTACGCGGCATACTTCGCTCGGTATTCCGGACCGCCGATCACGGGAGCGTGCGGTGCGTGGAACCAGATCGTCGCCAAGAAGGGTGTCTTTGCTTCCACGGCGTGCTTCACGAACGGCAGCACGCGATCCATGATGATTCGGCTGTCATCGCCCTCGAGTGGTTCCTGGATATTGCGACCGTTGTGCCAATACAGAGCCCGCGTATCGAAGCCTTGCCTGGCGCTCAGGTGCGAGTTGGCTGGATCGTAGGGATCCCAGGTTGCCACGGCAAACTCCGTGCTAAACCATTCGTCAAATCCATTCTGGTCCGGGGGGGAGTAGTTCGCTGCGGGTCGGCGTGCTTTGCCTTTGCCCGAATAGTCCTTCGAGAGAGTGCCCAGGTGCCACTTCCCAAAATGGCCCGTCCTGTAGCCGTGCTCTTGGAGGATCTCCGGAAGAGTGTTTTCTTCGGCCTTGAGATGCCCCACATTGGCGTGATAAATGCCGTATCGGTTCGGGTTCCGCCCGGTCAGGCAGGCGCCTCGAGTGGGGCTGCAGACGGCCGATGCGGCGTAGAACCGGTCAAATCGAATTCCGTCGCGACTCATTTGGTCAAGATGTGGCGTCTGAATGATCTTGTTGCCGTTGTAGTCCGGATCACCCCAGCCCATGTCGTCGGCCATCATGAAAATGATGTTCGGCATCTCGTTCGCATGTGTTCGACATGCAAGAAGAAAAATCAGAATGATGCCTCCCGCGACACCTCGTCGTGCAGCAGTTCTCATGAAAACCGCTTCTGTCCTTTTCGCGCGCATTCGATCACCTCTTCCTACGCGGTGCGGTCAATCGCATCCGCGATTATACGGCAGCCATGTCCTAACAATCGAACGGAATTACGTAGAATGGGAACGCTGGCGTGGTCCGGTTGCGGCTACCTGGAGGCGGCGTTGGTGTGCCTTCCGCTGGTCCACCTGTTGCGTCGGAAGCAGGCCCCGAATACGATCACGGGGCTACGTTGTTGCGCCGGCAGTCGCAACTGCGTGTTGGCATCCTCGTCATGAAGGTAGTAAATTCGGCAGTTATCCGCGATCGTCGTCGGCCCCTTATCGCAGCGAAGGAAGTGGTCGCAGAGTCTTCGCACCCTTCACTGCGTTGGGATACGTCACACGATACGGCAGCTACCGACGTCACTTCTGAGCCGTTCCAGCCAATCGGCATTGCGCGGCCAAGGATCGAACGGCAGCCATGTGAGCTTCGCCAAACTCGCGTCGATTGCCCCTCGTCCATCACGGCGCAGCCATCCATCGTAGTCGAGTATTGACATGACGGATTGTATCTCCGAACGTGACTTGCGTCTGATGGCGCAGGGCGTCAATCTGCCGCCTGCTGAGTGGCGTGATCATCTGCAAAGATGCGTCCATTGCTCCGCACGCTTGGCAGAAATCCAATCGGATTCGTCGCACTCTCACTCGGCAAGTTTTGAGCCGGATGAGACGGTGGCTCCCTCGGATGCCCTGGCGCAGGTAAGCCAAGCGGAATTGCCACCGGACGCCATTCCCGGCTACCACATCCTGAGCGAGGTCCACCGGGGAAGTCAAGGCGTCGTGTACCTGGCCGTCCGGGAGTCGACCGAGCAGCAAGTGGCCTTGAAGGTGATGCTGCAGGGCCCGTTTGCTGACTCCATTAGTCGGATGCGGTTCGAGCGGGAAATCGAGGTTGTGGGCAGCTTAGATCACCCGAATGTCGCGAAGGTCTTTGACAGCGGAGTCGTTCGTGGGCAGTTTTACTACGCGATGCAGTTCATACCTGGTTTGACGCTGACGGAGCACGTCCGCGACAAAAAGCTCTCCATCGACAACACGCTGCGACTATTCACGAAGGTGTGCGACGCCGTCGATTATGCCCACCAACGAGGCGTCATCCACCGCGATTTGAAGCCGTCGAACATTCTGGTCGATGAGAACCGTGGGGAACCCTTCGTTCTGGATTTTGGACTGGCCAAGATCGGTCAGGACAGTGTCCTCGGCGAAGACCTTTCGTTGCAGGTGTCCGTGACTGGCCAAATCGTTGGTACACCGGCCTTCATGAGCCCCGAACAGGCGTCCGGCGAGACCTCGGAGGTTGACCTTCGTACCGACGTGTATGCACTGGGGGTCATACTCTATGTCTTGATGACCGACCAGATGCCGTACGAGGTGAAGGGCTCGCTGGTGGATGCGAGGAAGACCATTCGGGAGGTTGAGCCGACGCGTCCGCGGAGTGTCAATCCGAAAATTGATGACGAAGTCGAAACGGTTGTCCTCAAGGCGCTCTCCAAAGAGAAGACGCGCAGGTACGCGACTGCCGGATTGCTTGGCGCCGACGTGGCACGATGTCCTTAGTGGGGAGCCAATCGAAGCCAAGCGTGACAGCGTGCTGTATGTTTTTCGCAACACGTTGCGGCGGTATCAAGCGATCGCGGCGACCGCGACGGCCTTGGCCATTGTCATTGCCATCGCTCTGGTGACTTCGCTGGCCTTTTGGCGTCAAGCGATTCAATCTCGGGACTTGGCAGAGCAGGAGAAGAATCGGGCGTTGTTGGCGTCGGTCGCAGAAAGGCAAGCGCGGGAAACAGCCGACGTCCTGGCGGGGCAATTGCGTCAAAGGCTCTACGAGTACAATCTGGAGCACGCCGTCAACGCCTGGGATTCCGACAAGTTGCTGAGAACCGGACAGTTCTTGGGGGAGTGCCCCGTCGAAGTGCGTCGTTGGGAATGGAGTTGGCTGCAGGCTCAGGTCGTGTCCGCGGGGCTGACCTTGTTTCCGGGACAAGGGCGACCTGCGTTTGGGCCGGACGGCGCCCTTTTGGTTGCCCCCGGTCGGGATGGGGAAAACGGCGCGATCTGCGTCTGGGAGACCGACAGTGGGCGAAGTGTGGCCACACTGCGCGGGGCAAGCAATTCGCGACTGCAAGTGGCGCGTCGCGCAGATGCATCGCGGATTGCCGCCGCTCACTACGACGGATCGCTCGCGATGTGGGATCGAATTGCAGAGACGGAGCTCTGGAGAATTCACCCCAACGAGAGTCGCCCCGACGGCGTGGCTTTTAGTTCCGATGGACGGGTGATTGCGTTGGCCAGTGTGGACGGTGTACTCCAGCTGCGCAACACGGAAACGGGCGATGCGATTCGCAACATCGGTCCACTGGGTTATCCACTACGCGACGTTGCCTTTCGCCCGGGCGACAGAGAAATCGCAGCCGGCGCTTTGGCGATCGCTCCGCGACCTGCAGCCGTCTGGGATCTCCTATCGGGACTGAAGCGATTCACGTTGCCCGAGAGCAGCAACGCCGACTGTGTCGCCTACAGTCACGATGGTCGGTACCTTGCCACGGGTGGAGTCGATCAAGGAATTATGATTTGGGACGCCGACACCGGCGCGGCAGTGCAAGAATTCCCCGGCCACTCCGGCACCGTCTTCTCCGTGGCGTTCAGCCCCGACGACAGTCAGCTTGCCTCGGCCGGTTCAGACGGAACTGTCCGGTTGTGGCAAATCGACATTGGCCAGGAGGTGGCTCGACTGGGGGACATCGGCATGTCCAATATCTATTGGTTGTGTTTCCGCCCGCATAGTGAGGAGGTCGCTTTCTACACTCATGAAGGAATTGCCCTCTGGAACACAAGAGCAGTTCGAGACGCACAGCCGAATCTTACCGTGTTGAAGGGGCACCAATCGAAGGTCCGCTCACTCGATTTCCGTCCCGATGGAAAGCAGCTGGTCTCGTCGGGCTTTGACAACACCATCAAGATCTGGAATGTGGAGACGGGGCAGGAGCTGAGTACTTTCAAAGGGCATCAGCACGCGGTCGTCTGCGTGGCCTTTGGGCCGCAGGGGAACTATCTCGTTTCCGGGTCTCACCACAATAACGCGGATAAGCCGTGTGAGCTGATCCTGTGGGATGCCAACACCGGGGAGGCCATCCGCACTCTGGATCAACACCTCGGAGGTGTTTGGTGGGTGGCCTTTCATCCCGATGGGACAAGATTCGCGGCGGGCGGCATGGACGGGATCCTGCGAATGTGGGACGTCGAGTCAGGAACTCAATTGTTTCAACTCGATCGTCATGTCGGGTACATCGAGGGCATCGCGTTTTCCCACGACGGTAAACGATTGGTGACTGTCGATGCTGGAGAGAATATCCTCAAGTTCTGGCATGCGGACACCGGTCGACTGATCGGACGTTCCACGTCGTTAGTTGACCAACTGCGCGGACGCTGTGTTCGATTCAGTCCCGATGATAAACTCATTGCCACCGGCGGAGTGGGCGGCTTAGCCAGATTGTGGGACGGTCAAACGGGGGAATTGATCCATGAGCTCCGCGGCCATGACGGCCAGGTCACGTCGGTCGCATTCAACGCAGACGGCACGCGAGCCTTCACGGTTGGTCATGACATGACGATGGACGTGTGGAACACGGAAACGGGAAGACGGTTGCTGAAGGTCCGCGGCCACACGGACCGTGTTTGGGCGGTAGCCGTGAGCCCGGACGGCCAGAAAGTTGCATCCGCTGCGGACGATGGAGCGATCCACATCTGGGATGCCGGCCCCCACTCGCATCTCTGAAGAATTTCCCATCCCTTCTGAATTCAAAATCTGGCGTAACCGCCCGCAGGCGCGAGCAAGACAGGATCAATCATGATGACACTAGTCGAGGTGCTTCGTTGGAGCGGGAGTCGCCCGCAAAATCTGGCCGGTCTCTTGATCGGTTGGCATTTTGCGATGTTCAGCTCTCTCTTGTTGGCTCAATCTCTGGACGCACTGCGCGCCCCCAACCGGGCCGCAGCATGCGCAGCACATCGACCGCCGTGGACGAGAAGGGCGACTACGCCCACAGCAACGCCGACAATTCCCGCGTGGCGCCTGGTGCTACCAAAGTCGTGCTACAGGCAGAAGGCCCAGGGGTCGTGACCCACATCTGGTTCACATTTCTCGGTCCGGAACGTCACGCATGGGCTCCCGACGGATCCGCGAATCATCAGGAAATGCTGCTGCGAGTCTATTACGATGGTCGTGCTGAGCCGGGCATTGAAGTGCCGCTGGGGGATTTCTTCGCCAATAGCTTTGGCAAACGGTCGGAGGTGATCAGTGCCCCCGTCATTGTGGAGGACAGCGATTCCTACAATTGCTTCTGGAGAATGCCGTTCCGTCGGTCCATCCGGATGGAAATTGAAAACCAGAGCACGAAGAACATCAACTTGCTCTATTTCAATATTGATTGGGTCAAACTGGATTCTCTGCCGGAAGACACACCCTACTTCTACGCCCAATACCGGCAGGCTTACCCCGTACCGGCCGGGCGGGATTACGTGGTTCTCGAGACGGAAGGTAAAGGACACTACGTTGGTACCGTACTCTCGGTGCGAAGTCGAAGTCCCTCGTGGTTTGGAGAAGGAGATGAAAAGATCTATATCGATGGTGAAACAAAACCCTCCATTTGGGGAACCGGTACGGAAGACTATTTCCTGTCCGCCTGGGGGCTGAAACGCTGCAGCACGCTTTACTTTGGTACGCCGTACTTTGATCAATGGGGGGTCGTTGGCGGACACACGAGTGCTTATCGATGGCACGTCCAGGACCCGATCGTATTTCAGCGATCAATCCGCGTTACCTTGGAACACTGGGGTTGGATATCGACGGATGAGAATCGGGAGCAGAAGTCGCACAGCTGGAACGAACGGGAAGATGACTACGCCAGCGTCGCCTACTGGTACCAGACCGGCAAGCCCAGCCGTTTTCCTGCGGTGCCACCCGCGAGAGAACGGGTATTGCCGAATTTGGATGTCATCATTCCGGCGAAGGCGTACGTCGGTGAATCACACCACGGCGCCGGTGATTGTCGGATCCAATCCAACCTGTCTTTCTATCCCGATGGCCAGCTATTCTATCGGCCACCAAGCGAAGAGGATGCCTGGGTCGAGATTCCATTCCACGTCGACGAAAAGAAACCGCAGCGACTGTTACTGTCTGTCACGCGAGCAAGCGACTACGGAACGTATCAGGCAAGCCTGAACGGAATCAAGATCGGACCGCCGATCGATCTCTTCCACTCGGACGTGTCGGAGTGGGAAGTCCACCTACTGGATTTTTGGCCTGATCCGGGCGACTACACTCTTCGGCTCGATTGCGTTGGTAAGAACGCAGCGGCAACCGGGTACCTGCTGGGCCTGGAATCGGTTCGCTTGCGACAGCGCCGGCCGCGCGTGGAGGAGTATGGTCACGAGCGAGAGCTCGACTGGCGAGAAGCACCGATCTTGCATCGGTGATCATGTTTTTCGCAAGAGTGCTACGCCAACGAGGACGGCTCAAGCGATCCGCGGTCGGAGCAACGTGGTGCGCCGATACGGCAGGAGAAGCAACATGATGGGCCATAACCAGAGCATCGAATCGGGTTCTGGTACAACGACGAACCGCAAGTCGTAGGTCCCCAGCATCCCTTCGGCCGCGGCACCCGTGGAGATGAAGATGTCAAACGAGTAGCTGCCCGGTGGCAGCATTCCTTCGTCATGAAGGGATACCGGTTGGAAGAAGTTGGCATTGGGGTCCACGAAATGCAAGCCCGGTCCCACGAGACTATAGCTGCCGAATTCGCTCGATAGATCCAGGTCCAGTGTGTAGGGCGACGCTTGGCCGATCGAGAAATCGACGGAGAAACTCGAATTGCCGCTTCCGCCGCTGGTTCCTACCGGCGGTCCTGTTGTCCCCGACGCCGTGCCGGACGCGCTCATCTCTCCTGCTGACAACGTCGACTGCTGTCCGGCACGCCCGCTCGCCGCGCCTTCCATGTTCGAAAAACTGCGATCCAATCGCACGTCGAACTCGCTGAACTCAACAGCATCAACACGATCCGAAAACGGCTCGCCAGCGACGCTCGCCCAGACCTCCACAAATCGATTTTGGGATCGATACGAAATGGGTTCGGCCAGACCGGTGGAGCCACCACACACAATTAGCGCTAGCGGTATTGCTCGAACATACATCATTGCTCTTCTCCTTCTGCTCGAAATGGCCCTCCCACAGACTGGATTCGCTCGTCAACAATTGTAACCTGATCTTGAAGCGTCCATGCTCCCCAAACAAACCCAAAGCGCCAGCGAAGGGGTCAGCGTCGCCCCCCAATTAGGCTTCCAATTGCCAAGTTCAGAGCACCGGTTCAGAGCACACGGTTCAGAGCACACGGTTCAGAGCACACGGTTCAGAGCACACGGTTCAGAGCACACGGTTCAGAGCACACGGTTCAGAGCACACGCGCAAGGGGTGCGGCGGTGGCGCCGGTTTCGACCGACCTCGACGCAGCTCGAGATTCCTTGCCTGACCCCTTCGCTGGCGCTTCGGGTTGGGATGGATTGATACGCACAACTTCGAAACTGGCGTTTCGGGTTTTGTCTGTGAACGGAAGTAGTTTCTGCTGAGCCTGGCGCTGCCACATAGGCTGGGTATGCGAGTGCCACGGCCGCCGTGCTCCTTTTTTATAGCCGATTCCTTGAAGTTGTCCCGCCATTCTGCCATGATCACTTGAGGGAAGAGTGACGGATAAATTATGACCAAAACACTGCTTGGCAGCGTGCTACTGATGGGGGCTGGTGTTGCTTACGCCGACCCCTTCGTGTTCACGGACAAGGATGTGTATCTCACCGAATTGGCGGCGCTCGGCCTATCCGTCGTGCACGAAAGTTTCGAGGATGACATCGTCTGGGCAGATTCTCGCAACTCGATTGTCAGTCCGGGCAGTACGTCGTCCGTAACCAGTCAGGGAATCGAGTGGACATCCAATTATTCGCAGAACAACCTTGCGACTGGCACGGTAGGCGGTAGCGCTCCTGACGGGGCTTTCGCGATCTACTCTCTTCCGCACGGTATGGCGACGGACTCGGGCCTTTATTGTGACTCGGCGGAGGATCCTGAAATTCCCGTCGAGTGCTACCAGAACGACGGTCTTCAGATTCGGATGCAGACGGGCGACATGCTGTATGCCTTTGGCGGCCGGATTGACACCGCCAACCTTGGCAAGATCACCTTCCTGCTGGATGGCGTCGACATCAATGGCAACCAAACGGACAATGTTGACAATTGGCAACGCGAAGGCGACTTGGCCGATGATTGGACCTTCGTTGGTGTGATCGACACCGATGGTTTCTACTCCGCAGAGCTGCGAGAATTGCGGGGCAAAGACTATCAGCAAGTACTTCTTTTCAGCGATGATTTTACAATTGGGATGACAGCAGTTGCTGAACCGGCGGCCGGCGATTTTGACGAAGACGGAGACCTCGATGTCACGGATATCGATCTGCTCCTGACCCAAATCACTGCTGAAACGCCCGACCTTCGGTTCGACGTTACGGCCGACGATTCCGTGAATCATGACGATCTCAGCTTCTGGGTGCATGACCTGAAACGTACTTGGTTCGGCGACGCCAATTTAGACTTGCAATTCGATAGTCACGACATGGTCCAAGTGTTTGCGGGTGGTAAGTATGAGACAGGAAACGAAGCCGGTTGGGCCGAAGGGGAGTGGAATGCGGACGGCCTTTTTTCCAGCGATGACATGATCGCCGCATTCGTCGATGGTGGATACGAGCAGGGACGGCAGCCCCAAACGATCGCCGTACCTGAGCCGGGCGGATGGTGGTTGTTGTTGATGTCGCTCCCTTTGTTGGCGATTCGCAGGTCGGAAACTCTTTTCCTTCCATTGCGTCGCTAGGGATGCGACCAAGTAACGCTCCACACGGTACCCATCACGAGAGTTCGCTCGTGCCGTTGTGGGCGGATGTCACGAACAGCAATGAGAGACGCACGATGGTGGAACGCTTTGGATGGGTGGGCCAGCTGAAGCCCGACATGGTTCAGAAATATGTAGACCTACATGCCGAGACATGGCCGGCCGTGCTGCGGCGAATTACGGATTGCAACTTGCGTAACTATTCTATTTTTCATACGGCCATGCCGACCGGCGAACACCTCTTGTTCAGCTACGTGGAATACACGGGCAGCAATTTCCAAGCCGATATGCAACGGATGGCAGCTGATCCGGAAGTCCAGCGTTGGTGGGCCGAGTGCAAGCCGTGTTTCGAGCCGGCGCCAGACCTGCCACCGGGCGAAGTCTGGACTGCGATGGAGTCGATTTTCTTTCAAGAGTGATGGGCATCCCTGTTCGCTGGTTCGGGACGCGCGATCTCTGTCGAGGATATCTTTGCCGCGAAGACTTCTCGCTTCGCGATGGATCTCCTGAGAACCTGCTGGGAATTGACATCGCCTGGCGCCAGTGCTCCGTCGTCCCCGATGCCTCAATAGGTTATGCTGGCTCGATCGCAGGACGGTGAGACACTCTACGCGATTGCCCTTGGATAGCCTGGCGAGTGAAACTCGAGCATCATGCAAGCACTGCGTGCGGAGCAACTCGAAAACCGCTCGATCCGATCCGTTCGCCTGATGGGATCGGATGAGGCTATCTGATGTCATCCGCGCGAAAAGTGTCTGCAAGTTTCCTCTCCCCAACAGTTGCCCTGTGAACATGCATTGGTGTTGAGAATCGAGTTACAGCAAGAATGTTGCCGCCGAAGCGTGATCGACTGACGCATGGTTCGCGCGTCGGCAGGCTACCACGGACGAGACGCAGGAGGCCTTCACGAGATGCAGTCAAACCCACTTTTGGGAGTCGTCCTTCATAGCATCGGAGCACTCTCCTCATCCAGTTGCTATACACCACAGAAACAGACAAAGCTCTGGTCGTGGGAAGTCTATTGGATCATGACGGCGACCTTCGCTTGGCTTATCTTGCCGATCGCGGGTGCCTTTCTGACGATCCCCGACTATTGGGAAGTGCTGGCTGCCTGCCCGCTTGACGTGAAGCTGCGGACGTTTGGTTTGGGAGTCATTTACGGTGTCGGGGGACTCACCTTCGGCTTGGGGATCCGTTACATCGGTTTCTCGCTGAATTACGCCATCGCCATCGGGATTTCTGCTGGGTTGGGAACACTTGCCCCTTTGATCTGGCACCCAAACGACGGTTTCGTTTGGCAGATCTTCGACAAGTTCTCGACGTTACCCGGACAAATCGTGTTGGCCGGAATCCTCATCTCACTGCTAGGTATCGGAGTGTGCGGGCTGGCCGGCCTGCTTGCGCGAGCGCGCGGGAGGGGACTTGCCGTCCAAGTATTCGTTCAACATCGGTGTCCCAATGGCGATGACCGCCGGAGTACTCTCGGCGGTTTTCAACTTCTCGCTCTTGGCCGGGGAGCCGCTGGAAAAGGCAGCCCTGGCCGCCGGAGCGAGCGACCTGCTGAAGATGAACGCCATCTACCCGTTCTCCAACGGCGGTGCATTTCTGACGAACTTCGTCTGGTGTTCTTTTCTGATTACCCGCAACCGCACGGGCGGCCAGTTTCTTCGACTACCTGAACACGGAGCCGGCACGCTGGTGTTCTACTATCTGATGGCCTTACTGAGCGGAGCGTTCTGGTATTTTCAGTTCTTCTTCTACGGAATGGGCCACACGCACATGGGCACGACCTACGGATTTACGAGCTGGGCGCTGCACATGTCGATGCTGATCTTGTTCAGCAATCTGTACGGTTGGCTGTTTCGCGAATGGGAAGGAGTGGGCAAACGCCCTCGCCGCGTGCTGCACTTGGGCATGGCCGTGATCGTTGCCGCCACGCTGATCATCACCTATGGCAACTACCTGGGGGAATCGGCGGTAGGGAACTGATGAGGAGGACGATCGGATGGGAATGTTCGACACGACGGGGCGCGAAGCTGCCGGCAACACGCGCAGTAAGAACACGCGGAAGAAGCTGCAGCGGATGAATCGGACGTTGCGGCATGAAGAAGCCGATCGTGTACCGATCAGCGATTTCTTCTGGGGTGGGTTCATCAAGCGTTGGCGAGAGGAATTGGAGCTGCCCGAGGACGCCAATCCATACTATCACTATGATCTGGATTGGATCGTTACCGTACCGAATATGGATCCGCAGATTCGTTCGTTCGAGACGGTCCGGGAAGATGACCAGGAGGTGGTCGTTGTCACCGGTTACGGCGCAGTGATGCGCAAGAAGTTTGACTTTCCGATGCCGGAATTCATTGCCTGGGAAACGGATTCGATTGAGAAACTGGAGTCGTTTCCGTTTGATTCTCCGGACGACCCGCGCCGATATTTCGAGGCTGGTGATAACCAGATCGCTGGTGTCGGCGACGGATTCGAACGCAACTCGCCGGCTTGGATCGAGACCGTCCGGCGATTGCGTCCCGATTTTCCGGTGTACGGCAGTATGATGGAGTGCTCCGAATGCCTGACGCGCATGATCGGTCAAGAGAACACGATGCTTTGGATCGGTATGTATCCGCAGCGGATGGGAGAGGCGATCAACCGCATCGGGCAGTTTTACCTGGACTGCATGAAAGCGCAGATCGCGGCGGCGGATGGTTTGCTCGACGGGATGGTGATCTGGGGCGATGTGGCCTATCGGAACAGCATGTTCTTCTCACCCGCTTACTGGCGGACCTACTTCAAGCCTTGGGTCGCAGCGATGGTCCGCGAATGCCACGCGCACAACCTGCCGGTCATCTATCACGGCTGCGGAAACGTGAATCTGATCTTCGAGGACTTCATTGAGATGGGGATCGAAAGTTACAACCCGCTCGAAGCGAAGGCCGACATGGATTGCGTGCAACTCCGTCGACAATACGGCCATCGGTTTGGTGTGTGCGGAAACAGCGACATTCGAGTGTGGGAGGAAGGCGACAGGGAGGCACTCCGCCGGGAGATTCTCACCAAGCTGAATGCGGCGAAAGGCGGCGGCATGATTTTTCAGTCCGATCATTCGGTGTCCAGTAGCGTTTCGGGACACACGTACGATTTTATTGTCAGCCTCGTGCGCGAGTATGGACAGTATCCACTCCAACTTGGCGAGTACGACCTGGACATGACGCAAGCATAACGTCCGTTCCATCACGTCGCCGGTCTACTGTTTTGCAGGCAGCAAGCCACCAGGTCAGCAACCTGTGCTTCGCCCACACACATGACCGAATCTGCTCCGCCCCAATAGATCTTGACGGATCCATCTGGCTCAGGGACGGCGCCGCAGCTAAAGACCACGTTGTGGACGTAACCGGTGACTTCCCACGGGTCTGTCGGTTGCAGAATCCACGAATCACCTACCCCGAGAACTCGCGCCGGATCTTGCGCATCATGCAGTGCGACGCCCAAGCGATACACGGCTCCATCCATCGTCTGAAAGACACCATGGTAGATCGACAGCCAACCTTGTTCCGTCTTGATGGGAGGTGCTCCGGGGCCGATTTTCATTTCATCCCAGTGATAGGGCGCAGGCTTCATGACAACCTGGGACTTGCCCCAGAAAACTAGGTCTGGTGAATAGCTGATCCAGATCGACCAGGGCGAGATCTCGGAATGGGGCCGGTCAAGTCGGGCATAGAGTCCGTTGAATTTTTCCGGAAAAATCGCCGCGTTGCGATAGTCCGCCTGCGTGATGAGCGAGATCCGCTCAATCTGCACGAAGTCTTGCGTCTTCGCCAAGGCGATCCGCACACCGTTGCGTGAGTAGGCGCTATAAGTGATCAGATAGTCGTCCTCGACTCGCGTCACGCGAGGGTCTTCGACTCCGAATTCTTCGTAGGTGGCAAACGGACCGTCTTGCGCTGGTGTCAGAAAGGGCAGACGATCGGATTGGAAATGGAATCCGTCGAGACTGCGGGCCAAGCCAATGATCGACCGTCCGCTGCGCAGGTGGGACCGAAACAGCATGATGTACTCATTCTCGTGCTTGACCACAGCCGCGTTGTGAACCGTTTCCACCGGGTAAGGGACATCCGCCTTCGTGAAGATCGGATTCCCAGGGAATCGAGTGACGATGTCGTGTGTCATGATCGGCTTCTGATTCTCCGGTAGAACATATTCAGATAGTTGTTCGTGCGCTCGCGATGGTGGAGGCAGGTTTCATCATCTGGATGATGTAATGCCTGTCCGGCGCGATACCTTTCGGTCATCACCAGTAATTTCTCTCTCGAACCTGGTCTGGCCGCGGTGGGCTTGTTCTTGTTCGGCGGCTGAAATCGGTACTCTCGGCTCTGCAGAATGTAGTCCATCCTCATCTTCCTTGTGTTTCACGACCATTCGGCGGTCTGTAAGCTGTGTTCGCGACTTTTGGCGTGACGGTTCCGCACGCTAAGCGTGCCGATGGCTTTCGTGCTCGAATACCTGTTCATAGATCCGTTCATATCCCTCCACCATCGTCTCGATGGAAAATCGTTGCCGCACCCGCTCCCGGCAGGCGGTCCGATCAACGAGCTGAAGCTGATCCAGCGCATCGACGGCTTGATGCACGCTATTGACGAGAAATCCCGTTACCCCGTCCTCGATCACTTCACGGCAGGAGCCGCGATTCATGGCAATCACGGGAACGCCGGCGGCGTTCGCCTCTGCCAGCACGAGTCCAAATCGCTCCGGAATCGTATTGAGATGCAACAGCGCTCGGGCGCGGGCAAAGAGGTCATTCTTGCCGGCGACGTCTAGCGGTCCGGCGTATCGGATGAGTCCCTCGCGAAGATGCGGTTCCACTTGTTCGTGAAAATAGCTCTTGTCCTGAATGATGCCAGCGATCACCAGCGGCCATCCTCTCTGGTTGGCGACTTCGATGGCTAAGTGGACCCCTTTGTCTGGGTGAATTCGGCCCAGAAAGATTAAGTCTTCGCCAGGCGATGGTTGAAGTGGGTATAGCGCGAGATCGATGCCGTTATACACTGTGCCGAGGTAATTCAGTCCCGGCGCTCGATCGGAGTCACTGATCGAAACAAAATATCCATCGCGGTATTTGCGGTACACCGCCATGATCTGCGGTGATGAAAAGCCGTGGATCGTGGTGACTACCGGCGTACTTACCAGCCGAGTGTAAGTCAATGCCATGAAGTCGTAGTGACTGTGGATCAAATCAAACTCGGCCGCTCTCTCAAATACTTCAGAAATGTGCAGGTATTCGGCGACTTTGGGATCGGCAGACGAGTCTTCTTCGTAGCCCCGATCAACCACCGCGTGCAAACGAGCGCCGGTCACGGAGTCTCCTGTGGCGAAAAGTGTCACGTCCCACCCGCGGGCGACGAGGCCTTCGGTGATGTTACTCGCAACGGTTTCCCAGGCGCCGTACTGCCGAGGCGGTGTCCGCCAGGCGACAGGTGAGAGAACTGCGATTCGCTTCTTGGTATGTGCCACGGTGCTCAATGATTCCTCGCATTCCATGGCCGCCAGAACCTCATCCAACGGGGCTGTGGCGAAACCGGTGGCGTGATCGGCCATTCCGTACGGAATAATGAGATCGTTGTTGTGTAGCAGCGCACCGCAGGTATAGACCACGTTGGGCACGTAGCCCTTTCGTTCGTTTTGGTTCGGCCGAAGCAAAGGTGCACGCAAACGGCCAATCACCTTACTGGGATCGTCCCGATCTAACAGGAATGCGCCAATGCAGTACTCGCGGAGTGGGCCGACACCATGACTCAGCACCAGCCAGCCTGCGTCCGTTTCCATGGGCGAACCGCAATTTCCAATCTGGACGAGCTCCCACGGAAAGGTTGGCTTCAACAGTATTTTGCGCTCGTTCCAGAAATGGACGTTATCCGAGAAACTGAGATAGATGCTTTCGTTGTCCTGTCGCGCGAGCATCGCGTAGTGCCCGTCAATCTTTCGGGGAAACATCGCCATCCCCTTGTTCTGCGCAGCCGGTCCGTTCAACGTAATAAAGCGGAAACGAAGGAAATCCGACGTCTCTACCATTTCGGGCATGATCACTTTTCCGTCGAAGGCGGTGAAGGTTGCATAGTAGATGTGGCTGCCATCGTCGTTGCGGAATCGGACAAATCTCGCGTCCTCGATTCCGTTTTTCTGGGACGGCGTCGCGGGAAACAGAATCCGAGCGGAAAGTTGCTGATCGGATTGGAACTGGACCTCGTAGTTCGAACAGGCGAGCATCCAAATCCCGTGCGCGGTGGTCTGGTCTTCTTGGAGTACGCCTGCTGCCCGCCGTTCCTGGTCGACTTCCGCATCAATGCCGTACCGGAGCTCCTGCATCGTGAATAGGCTGCCCAGGCGATCCATGATGCGGCCCGTGAATTCGCCGCTCAGTCCCAATTCACGAAGTTTTCGCGCAAACAAACCCTTCTCATACGAAGGATTGGGAATCTGCCGAGGCTCCGTCAGAAAACCGGCGGCGTCCAGTACTTCAATCTGATTGTTGGGCTGGATCACACCGGTGCGAAACGCGATCGAGGATACGTGTCCTTCGCCCGTTGCGCAGACTGAGGATGAACCGCATGGCCCCCGGTAGGAGTCCTGTTTGGTCCGGGTGCGGAATAATCGATGGGTTGAAGAGAGCCGTGGATTCGAGCGAGTACTCGGCGAGGAAATAGGAGCCAATGAGGAGGCGTCGCTGCTCCGTCAGATCGCGTCCCGGATCGTACTCCTGCCGAACTTGTTCGAAGCGTTCCAGCAGTCTTTCTCGCAGTCGGTCGTGCCGTTGCGAAAAGTCGGCAGTGACTTCCTCCAAAAGAGGGCGTATCTGCTGCTCGGGGAGCGCCATGATTCGGCGGACAATCATACGAACGCGCTGAGTGCCTCCCGGATTGAACGGGCGTAGCAGAACACGTGACTCATCCGGCCTGAGAACGGTGTCGTCGCGTCGAACATTGATTGGCTTGTGGTCCATAGGAGGACTCAGCTCCCGGCTTGGTGGTGCTTTCGGCGTGTCGATGGCCCATCCGTTTCTCCACGGGCAAGGCTCGTCCTATTCGAGGTGTCCGCCGGTCGCGAAAGGTCACCGATCTGTAACTCAGTCCAAAGATAGGCCAGCGTCGATTCTGCCCCTTGATTTTCGTTGACGCCCCTTGATTCGAGACCGTCGCAACAGGAGCCAATCTGCCCATCGGCCAATGGCAGTTGCAGGCTGTTCTCGCCAAGAAACCACCCACGAGCACGGTGAAATAGGGCCAGATACTTTTCGTTGCCCAGTTGTGCATATGCCGCCAAGGCGGCGGATGCCATGGTCGATGCCTCCACAGGTTGCTGGTCGTAAAGCGATTTCTCTGCACCGTACGAGTACCAATCGTGGTTCCCGATCGGCCAGAACACGCCTTCCGCGGTTGACGAGAACTCAAGGAAGCCCAAGGTCGACTCTGCGACGTGGAGGAATGTCTCATCGAGCCAACACTCGGCCGCGTCGAACAATGCGTGCGGTAAGACCGCGTTGGCATAGGTCATCTGCGGTTCAAACCAATGCCAGTCCGAACGCCGCGAACGTTCGTAGCACTCAACAAGGCGGCCGGCCGCATTTCGGGCGATCTCTGCCATGGGCACGGTCTCTTCGAAGTCGGCGCGATAGAGTATGGCCCAGGCTTGAATCACATAGGCTTGCGCCCGCAGACTTCTGATCTGCTCCAGTGCCGGTAGAGCATCATTCAGCAGTTCACGCGCCAAACGACGGAAACCCTTGGGCAACTTGCTAGAGAGCACTTCTGCTAACGCGAGGACCGCTTGGCCTTGGCAATCGCCGGTCCCTCCTGTATCGAGCCAGTCGCGCTGATAACTGAGGTAGTTGTGGAATCCGCGTACCGGGTGTCGAGCATGCTCGAGAAAGCTCAAATAGCACGAAACACGTGAAAGCAGACGGTCACTAGGACGGGAGTCCCACAGGCGTGCGCACAACCGCAGGGCTCGTGCGTTGTCATCGGTCGTGTAGCCGCTTTCGCGGCGCGGGACACTGTGGATCGCGTGTTGAATCATTCCAGTCGAATCGGTCATGCGATCCAAATGCGTGAGTGGCAAGCGAGGGGGAACAGTCATGATTCTTCTTTCCGCAGGCGAGTCGCCTGCGGGATTCTTCCTGCGTGGTGAGTGTACTAGGTGACAAACTGCGCCGATTGACGCTGGTTGTTGCGGGCGACTTCGTGAAACAGCTCCCAATACTGACGTCCGACATGGGGCCAGAACATCGATCTTGCGTATCGGTAGGCCCGGCGCCGTGTTTCCGCCAACAGTGCGGTGTCCGTTATCAGCCGCAACGTGGCGGTGGCCATGGCTGCGCTGTCTGCGAATGGAACAAGTAAGCCGCGTCCATCAGCCAGCACTTCTTCCGCGTAGAGATAGGGCGTGCTGACAACCGCACCAACGCCGGCCATGGCGTAAGCCATCGTCCCGCTGGCGATTTGGTCTTTTCCGGGGTATGGCGTAACGAAAACGTCACATGACCGCAAATGAACAAGCAGGTCGGGTAAACTGAGATACTGGTTGATGAACCGTACATGGTTGCGCACGCCCAGTGAATCGGCGAGTCTGGCTCAGCCCTTCGCGATAAACTTCACCCTCTTGGCGCTTTACCTGCGGGTGAGTTACACCGACGATCAAGTAGATCGCTTCAGGACATGTAGTCACAATCTGCGGCATCGCGCGGATCATGTGTTCCAGACCCTTGCCGGAGTTGATCAGGCCGAATGTGCAGATGACCTTGCGGCCCGAGAGCCCGAGAGCGTCCTTATGGCGATCGTCACGAGCAAAAGCGACGGTAGGCACGCCGTGCGGAATGACCACGATTGAGGAAGCGGATACACCATATGCGTCTGTCAGCAGGTGGGCGGCAATTTTCGTCATCACGACGACGTTGCTGCGTGCTGCGATCTCGCGAACCAATTGCCGCGGAACCGCATCAGGCTGCATTAACAATGTGTGCAATGTTGTGACGATTGGCTTTTCACAGTGATGTATGAATTCCATCACGCGACCGCCCCAGTTGTCGGGGTAGAGACCGAACTCGTGCTGGAGACTCACCACGTCATAGGGACCATCGTTGGCTACTTCTGCTGCCAAGCGATATTCATGGGGACGGCTGTTGTCAATCATATGGACTACTCGCGGATCGCTTGCGCAGCGTGCGAGTCTTTTGAATTGCGATGATCGATGACACATCGTGGCCCGCTGCCAGATCGACTGCGTCAGCCGAATCCTTGGTAAAGGTCGCCAAGCCACACTTCTCTGGGGGATATGTCGATACGAACAGTGGCTTCACATTCTTCACGCGACGACTCCTTTACGGGGACCAGTTGAATCGAATGACGGCGACGGAAATCACACTCATCATCCGCGGATACAGTTCAGCACTCGTTCACTTCTGCGATTCTGTTAGTTGATAAGCATCTGCCGCCGAGTCGAATGTCAGGTGGTGCGTCCAACTGATGTGCGTCGCCCCCTGCTCATGGGCCTCCAGGACTGCCTCCATCGTGACCGCATAGAGGTGGGGCTCACACGGTCCAGATGCATCGAGCGCCACGATTTTGAGGCACCGTTCGCCGGCCTTGCGTGGGCCGGAAATGCCCACCTGATTTCGAAGGTAGCCCTTGACCAGCGGGTAGGGTGCTAGCTGCAATGGACTGGCACAACTGAATTCGTCGTAGGATGCTTTGCCAGAAAAACCAAAGATTGCCACGCATTCCAGGGAACCAAAATTCGCGACACTTGGGCCCAGAGGCTCCTTGTTGTGAATCAATAGATAGTACGGCGTGGCGATAACTAGTTCGCTGACGAGCATGATATTTCCTCTTCGGGAGCGATACGGGGCCTTGCGCTACTCCGTTACGGTGCGCAGGAAACGGACTAGTGGCGGTTCCAAAAACCGGGAGCCTCGCCCTCCCGAATCACGGTTTTGAAATGCGCTCCAGGACTTCCAACGGAAGTTGCTGGCACTTCATCGCTCACTTATGACCATTCGCCGCGTCGCAGCGAATCACGCGCTCGAGTGAACAAACCACGATTTGTTGCGGCAAAAGCGTTGACAGTCGTGTAAATGTTCCGAGCAGAATGAGCGAAAAGAAAAAAGCCGACGTGGGATGACACCTTAAGCAGGTGCCATTCCATGTCGGCTTACTCTTTAACGAGCCTCCTGCTGTCACAGGGTGCTCTTTATCTAGTCATCCGAAATGTGGATCATTTATCTGCAGCAGGTGCAAGAGTGCGCCCGCGTGCTGAACACGACTGAGCTTACCTCTTTTTTCCCTTCAGAACAAGGACTCGCATCCGGTTTCGTCACCGGACAAGCACCGGAACAGAGCAGTTGCGTTACATTGGACGCTGTGCGATTTACCGCTGCGGCATTGCAGTGAATCGGATAAAATGACGCGCTGGGTGATGGTCGATCTTGGTTTCCGGCATTTACGATTCGTTGGCCGACGGATGACGCGCATGAAAACACAAGGAGAAATTGAGTCTGCCATTTGCGAAGGGATATCGCGCTTCGAGCAGGAATACATGGGCCGTGGTCCCAAGGACATCCGATCCCATCTGATCGGCGATCTGCTGGTGGTTCGCTTGCAGGGCGTATTGACTGCGGCTGAGCAACACCTGGTGAAGGCGCTTCCCGCAGAAAAGGGACGCGATCTGCTGAAGCAAGTGCGATCGCAACTGATCGAAATCGCAAGGCCGGCCTTGGAATCACTGGTCCGCGACGTCACTGGCGTCGACGTACGCAGCCTGCACCACGACGTTAGTACCGTATCGGGTGAGGAGATCGTCTTGTTTACACTCTTCGAGACACCTCAATTTCGGACGCTTCACAAGCGATAGTCCATTCCGGGAACTCGATGTGCACCGGTTCGATCTGGTCGTCGCTTTTGTTGCATCATTCGAATTGTACTTGCGCAACCCTTTCGTGAGGGGATGGAGAGGACTGAAAGTAACCGCGACCGAACCTTCGTGCAATGTGATTGTCACCTCTACGTCCAGGTCTTGCGCTTCACTTCCACGCGGAGTTGGTCGATCACGCGGCGGACGCCCGCTACAGAAGAGGCCGCCTTCAGGACAAGGCGGCGTTCATGCTCGTGAGCAATCGTACCACTCATCGTCACATCACCGCTACGAACGGTGGCGGTAACCTGGCTGGGCTTGCCTGCGCCAATACGCGACAGTCGCTGTACCACGTTTCTCAAAAGGGTCTTGTCGGGAACCACATTTCCAAGTGCCATCGCCGTGCCTCCGAATCGAGTGGACAAACAGGGAGAATCTTCTACCGTGGCGCAGCCAATGGTTGTCGGTCGGCGCCCAGCGGCCGACCAATCCTCCGATCGGGCATTCGCTGGAACCCAAAACCGTCGCCAAGCGCATAAAAAAACCGATATAGCGGAACACACCATGGTGCTCTGCCACATCGGTTTACTCTTTAACTAGCCCCCTGGGACTACCAGATTGCTGTTTACTTAGTCATCCGAAAAGCGGTGGCGCGGAAGAGGTCCTTTCGCCACCCGAATTCCAATCGTATTGTACGACATTCGATCAACAAAACAAGGAGAAGAACAAGGAAACGGGGCTGTCTGGAAAGGTCCCCGTTCCTGGGTTTCGCTTCTTGTCGTTGCGTATTGGGCGTGCATCCGAACCCAAAGCGCCAGCGAAGTTCGCTTCGCCGCTTCCGAGCACCTCGCCCGCATCCGAACCCGAAGCGGGTCCGCTTCGCCGCTTCCGAGCACCTCGCCCGTCCATCCCAACCCGAAGCGCCAGCGAAGGGGTCCGCTCCACCGCTTCCGAGCACCTCGCCCGCCGATCCGAACCCGAAGTGCCAGCGAGGAAGACACATTCCCACGGATCGAAAGTATTCCCTCGCTGACGCTTCGGGTTGCGACGGATCGCAACGCACAACTTCAAAGAGCGTCAGCGAAGGGGTCCACTCCGCCGTTCCCGAGCACCTCGCCCGTCCATCCCAACCCAAAGCGCCAGCGAAGGGGTCCGCTCCGCTGCTTCCGAGCACCTCGCCCGCCGATCCGAACCCGAAGCGCCAGCGAGGAAGACACATTCCCACGGATCGAAAGTATTCCCTCGCTTACGCTTTGGGTTGCGACGGATCGCAACGCGCAACTTCAAAAAAGCGCCAGCGAGAGAATCGGTGGCAGCGACCGCTCACGTTCCCTTGCGAACGCTTCGGGTTGCGATGCGATGCGGCATTTCGGCCGAAAAGGTGTTCTTCAAGGGCCAGTGCGTAAATCCAACAGTTCCGCTTCGGGGGCACCGAATTCATCGGATACAACAGCAACGCGACGGCTGTTCGTTTCGGCTGCTTCCATGGCAGGATCTCGCAAAGAACGTCTTTCACGGTGCGGTGAAGGGATGCCGAGTCTATCAGACGGCGATATATTTGGAGCGTTCAGAATCGCTCTCAGCCAAGACGCGGAGGACACTGCGGTACGGTGGCCTTCGACGGTTGCCAGATCTTCGCACGTGTTCTCTGCGACAGGGGCGGAAAACCATGGCTCGAGTCACGAATGACTGCCGGAGGTGACGTAGTAATGTGGCAACGAAGAAAAGGGCGGCGAGTTTCTTTTCCTCATTCGGCATCCCTGGAGTCTCTGGAAGATCGGCGTCTCTTGCCGCTAGAAGCTTTCTTGTCCAGCGGCATCGTACTCGAGTCCCTCGGCCGATGGCACGTTTGGTGAGCCTGTGTTTTCGGAGGACGTGGGTGGACGATATCCCTCTCTGTCACTTGTTGGTGATTTGAACCAAGATGGAGTCCCCGAAATCGCCGTGACACGCGACAGTAGCACAGCCACGATCTATACCGGGTCCACTGACGGGGCCTTCACCGAATGGGCCACGATAGAAAGTAGCCACAGCACACTGCAGCCGCTGGACATCGACGGAGACGGCTGGGTCGATCTCGTGGTACCAAGCTATTACTTTCAAGATGAGGATTCGTCTGGCGTTGTGGCTTGGAAAAACCTGGGGGACGGAAACTGGTCGGACGGTTATCGCCTTCCTCTCTTGCGTGACGCTCGTACACTTGCGCAAGCCGACATCGATCAGGACGGTTATTTTGACTTGATTGCCTTAATCGGCGACTACAGTTCGCCTGGCGGGGGCGTAGCGATTCTGGCCGGTCAACCGGATGGTACTTTGGCAGATCCGGTGATGCACATGTTTGCGCCCGGAGGACTCTTTGGGGATGACTACTTGTCCGAGGGTGACACACCATCCGATTGGCTGCGCATAGAGGATGTCGATGACGACCGCGACTTGGATCTGCTGGTGCGCGGATATCAGGGATTCGGATTGATCCAGAACGAAGCCAGCCAGCGTTGGCCGCTGGGGGACGTGGATCACAGCGGCAAGGTGGACGGGCGCGACATCGACGCCCTTTCTCAAGTGCTTCGGCATGGGATCCCCCATCCGTTGGCTTTCGACCTGACCGGCGACCTGCGCACGGATCGGGAGGACACCGAATACCTCGTCGGCGAACTGCTCGGTACCAGTCCCGGCGATGCCAATCTGGACGGCCAGTTTACCTCGGCCGATATCGTCACCGTGTTTCAAGCGGGCTACTACGAGGCGGACAACGGTTGGCGGCAGGGCAGGCGAACGGGACTGCGACTCAGATCAGTCGGTCCAACTGCTCCAGCACCCATTGCCGGGCGGGACCGCCTCCAAACGATGTTCCCTGATTGGCCGCCCCACGAAACACGTTTACGTGCCAGCCCCAAGAGCGAAGCGTTTGCACTTTCGGCTGTGTCATCTTCTGGAAACGCTCCTCGAAATCTGGCAGACCCTTCACATGTCCCTGAATCCGACCGGCCCGACCGACCACCAGCAACGGAACTTTGGGACAGAACGGAGTGATGTTCTCGGCGAAGAACGGGTCGGCGTCCGCCAGGTAGGTGCGGTAGAAGTCGTGCTGCAACATCCCCGGCAGTGATTCGGTCTCGATCCAACGCAACATGCGGGGCGCATACATCCAGCGGTTGAGGTCGGATCCGCAGTGCGTTTGCCGTCCCGATCGTTCCAGGCAAGCCACCACGCGGTCGGCCAACGAACTTGCCTGCGCCGGGACAAGACGCGCCGCATAGATCCGACTGAGTCGTCCCACGGGCGTATCCTCCGGTGCTGCAAACAGCTCGCACGCGTCGTCGGTCATCATTTCACCGAGTGGATACCCCTGTTGCACAAAGAGCGCCCAGAGGACGCGCATCCAGACACAACGGACAGTTGCCGCGTCACGGGCCGGCAGCTTGTCAATGATGGGGCCCAGGAAGCTTTGGTTGTGCACGATCCCCGGTTGAAAATCGTCGGCGACAAGGACTCGCACGCCGGACACGTAGGGCCGATCGAGGAAATGGGCGGCAAAATAGATGAGCAGTGACGACGCCACACAATCGGTGCGCAAGACAATACGCTCCAGATCCAGCCGAAACGAACCGCAGCATGGGGCATCCGATGCTGACGCTCGCCAGGCTGCGTCTTCGATCTCACCAGCATGTCCGGCCAACTGCGCCAAAGCCAAGAACGCATCCGCCAGGGCTTGCGCATTCCGCTGCAGCGAATAGGGACTGTAACTTCCCAATGGTTCAGAAGGTCCATCGCCCGGCATCCAGGGTGTCAAAGTCGCCAGTCCCATGTTGGCCCATCGCCCCGCCCACTTGCCGCGCGTTCGTGGCCAATTCCGATTCACCAACGGCCAGCGATGCAACTGTGTGGCGGGATCTCCCAGGCCGTGACACCACAGGCTGACCGGCCAGCCGCCGGCCGGTGCTTCGCCGACCGGAAGATACAGTTTGGCTGCCTGGATACTGCCGTCATCCGCCGCACTTGCGTACCGTACGTAATAGACGTCCGCGGCGAACTTTTCATCCGTGTAAGGTTCACACCGACCCAACTGTCGGCATTCGACCACGGTGCCGGGCGCGTGCGAATCGGCTAGGGGTGTGGTTGACGTGATCGATGAAAACGAAGCAGGAGGCTGTGCGCTGACGGATGGCACCACAAAAGTCTGTTCGATGGTCTCCTTTTCCAGCCCGACTACAAATGGATGAACTGCCGCGCGCAGCACGTGCACATCGAAGATCTCGGCCACCGCGCCCTGGAATTCCACTCGTCCCAGAATCTTGCCGCTGCGAAGATCGACCGCCCAGATTCCGCACGGCAGTGGCTGGTCGTTCTCCGTCACCGGAAGGCCGCCAAACGTGCCCCGCTCGCGAACCTGCGACAGGCCCACAAAACCTACCTGGTCGACGAATGCCAGGCCGCGCGGGTAACCGGGAAACTGGGCGACCACCTGAGTTGCACCGGAGGCGACATCGGCGCACAGCAGTTCACCGCGGCCCGAGTTGAGCAGCCACAGCTTGCCTTGATGCCAACGTGGCGAATGAGGCATACACAGTCCGCGCACGACGGCCTCGCCACTCGCGACATCCAGGACGCAACCGCCCGACAGTTTTTGCTCGCGCCAGCCCGCCGGTTCGTTTGTTTCGGCCAACACCGTCACAAACTCGGGACGGCCGTTTCGCATCGCCACTCCATTCAGATGGCAACGATCATCACCGGCCAGATCCTGAATGAAGGGCGGTCGCCACCGGGGTACAAAACTGTGGCGATCATCGAGCGTGCAGAGGCAAGAGAAGAGCGTATTTACCATCCACAGTTCTTGCGGACGTTCATCAGCGCCCCGTGCGCCATCCCAGGCGATTTCGTGAACGCGGATGTTGCCGGTGACATGCGCACGCCGCGGCAGAAAGCACGCGTCACTGGATTGCGCAACGGCGATCGCCGAGCCGAACTGGGGTTCGTTCTCCAAGAACCAGACTTGCGTCCGCGTCCCGACGGCAATTCGTGGACCCGACAGAGCGAGTCCCATCGCCTGCGGAAAGGAACGGGGCAGCATCGATATCCGTCCGGCTCGTGGCCGCAGAACGACCAATTTCCCCGCTTGATAGGTCGTGGCCCATAGCGACACTTGTAGCCGTTCCAGCAGCTCCGGCATTTCGGGCGTATGGACGTATCGCAACGGACTTTCGTCACGAGCCGCTGATTCCGTGGCATCTCCCGTTCCACTAGACATGGTCTGACTCTCGAGTCTCCGGCGTGTCGATCGTTCCGCGCAACTTCGTCCGTTCGGCTTGGACAGATTCCCCGTCCGACTTCAGCGGATAGCCGGTTGACGACGTTTGGCATTCTCCGAACTCGACAACCACTGGATCGCCTGCGCAATGTCCGGCGTGATCGCGGAAAGGGTCTCGGGCAAGATCGCTTGTGCTGCCTCAATATAGCTGCCCGTCTGAAACGCCAGAACCATATCCGCGGAATTGAAATCGCCGTCCCCGTTCCAGTCGCCGTCCGCCCAGGTTGAGTTGCCCGGAATGGAGTCTTCATATTCTCCGACCTGAAAGACGGCCACCATGTCCAGCGAGTCGAACTTCCCGTCCAGATCGGCATCACCGGGGACGGTACCCAGCAGCTCCTGCACCAGATAGCGGAGATCATCGCCATCCAGCCGATCATCGCGGTTCAGATCGAACAGCGGGGGACGCGGATCCTGCTCGCGAATCGCGAGACTCAACGCGTCGACATCACCTACGTCAATCTGTCCACTGCCATCAACATCCCCCCACGGACGGAAGCGATCGATCTGGTTGTAGATCACGCGCGAGTCGGCCAGTACCAAATCATGGTCGCCATCCTGATCGATGTCTTGTGCCGCGATCGTGAGCGAATCGTCATACGGCGGGACTGTCTGGCCAGGTAATACCAGGTCAGTGGGCGGGCGCAATTGATCGAGCGGCCCGCCCCACATGACCACGACTCGCGGGGTTGGTCCCTCTAGTTCGAAGGCCATGACCGAATCAAAGTAACCATCGTGATCTAAGTCGACCGGTTCATCGAGAAAGTGGTGGCTCCAGGCTGAAGGTAGCGCCACAGTGTGACTATATGGATTTGTCGGATCACCGAAAGAAACGATGACGTCACTCGACCAGCTCCAGGCCATCACATCTTGCCAGCCGTCGTCGTTTAGGTCTCGGAATTCGATTCGGTCGACATTCGAAATGGGAATCTCTCGTTCCTCGAATGTACCATCGCCTGCATTCATCATCACGTGGATCGTGCCCGAGCGAAGCAGGAAATCAAGGTCGCCATCCAGATCAAAATCGCCGACGCGCTCTACGGAAGCGTACGATTCAGGAAGCGTCATCCGGAACGACTCTTCCAAGGCACCGTCGATCCCCTGAAGCTGAATCGTTAATTCTCGCCCTGACCAAGAGAGAAGGTCCGTGCGCGCGTCCCCGTTCCAGTCCGCGAAGTCGTACCCATTGGCCTGCATGATGTCAGAAAACGTCTCGTCACCATTGTTAATGATAATGCGAGCAACGTCTCCTTGTCGCAGCACAAGATCAAGTCTGCCATCGTCGTCGAAATCCAACGTCGACTCAATCTCGAGACTGCGACGTCACTTTTTGTGTGTGGGATTCGCGAATGCCTCCCTGCCCATCGGCCAGGTAAACCTTCAAATCTGTTCGGTAAATTGTCATGAGATCCAGATTGCCGTCGGAATTCCAGTCGGCAAACTCATAATCGGAGGCTGTTGTCATGAACGGAAAAGTACCGTCTCCGGCACCCAGAAGAATCTTGACGTACTGACTCACACTTTGGTGTCGCAACAATACGTCCAGATCGCCATCCTCGTCCATGTCAGCGATGGTGTGAATTGAGTAACCAGTGCTCACTAGATCGGTCTGTGGACCCTGAACGAACTGGCCGTCATTCTGGATGTGATAGACGGTGAGGTCGCCGGATGTATTTTCGACGAACAACTCCATCTGGCCATCCCGGTCGAGGTCCGCCAGTTGGTAGGAGTTGACCTTCGCAAATTCCGTCAGCGTAGCATCGCCGTTGTTGAGGAAGATCCATCGCAATCTGCCCTTAACCAATACGACATCGTCAAGACCGTCTGTGTTCAGGTCGATCACCGATTCGATGGAGGCACCGTAGGAGACGGTGTGATGATCGGACTCGACGAATTCGCCGGCCGCGTTTTGGGTCAGGAGCCGCAAGTTGTCCGCCTTGAGAGTCAGCAAGTCCGGTCGACCGTCGTTGTTCCAGTCTGCGAACCAGAAGGTGTCTGCTTGTGCTAACTCGGTGAAGTCCCCACTTCCCGAACCGAGGAAGATGTGTGCTCCCGTCGATCTGTACAGCACGAGGTCCAAGTCGCCATCTTGGTCAAGGTCTGTCGCCGGATCGAACCGGTCGGCACGAAGTGCGGGCGTCGTGAGGAGAATGTCTGTCAGCTCGGGATCGTCGTCGTTGGCGTAGTACACGGCCAATGCAGTTTGCCCGTTGTAGAAAACGAGAATCCTCTCCGAATCACTCTCCATGTAGGAATAGCCCTGAATCTCTGCAAAGCCTCCCAATTCTTCTAAGGAGCCGTTACCGGAGTTCATCAGCAGACGCGAAACGAAAATGTTGGAAAAGCCGTTCGGCACGAGTTTCTGAAGAGCCACATCGAGGTCCCCATCACCATCGATGTCGAACACTCGTTCGAGACGGGTATTGCTGTCAATCGGAGCGTGAAACGTCTCGCGAAAGGAGCCGTCGTCGTCACCGTGCAAGATGGAAAGACGCGTTCCGGCGAGCACCAGGACATCGGCACCACCGTCTGAATCCCAGTCGGCCACGTGAAGATCTCGACCACGAGCGATCACTGCACCATCTACCGACTGAAATGTGCCATCCCCTTGGCCTAGCCAGGCCGACAAGCCCGATCCTTTGGACAGCATTAGGTCGACCATCCCGTCGCGGTTGACGTCGACAATCCCACCCGACGCCAACGTCACGGAATCCGCCGGCGTGAAGATCGGTTCGCCCGGCAACTCGTCATCGCCCTGTGGGTAGAAGTACACGCCCCGGTAGTCGATTGCGAGCAAATCCGTCCGTTCATCTCCGTTGAAATCTTGTAGCACCGCATGCTGCCAGCCGGAACGTAGCCCGGTGGTGATCTCCCGGGCAAGATCCGTTCCTGGATTCAGTCGCAAGACGGGGCCTGCCGGTGTGTTTGCCAGCGAGTCTAAAATTCCGTTGCTGTCCCAATCTCCTTCGGTGATGAGCAAATCGTCGACGACGCCGCCCGAGATCTGCCAGATGACCGGTGGCAAGGTCTCCGATGTCGTGCCGCGCATCACGGTAACCCGCGGCTGTGAATCAGACATCACGAGTGTCAGCTCCTCGGCGCCAGATCCATCCAATTGGTTCGCAAAGAGTCCCGTTGCATATTCGCGGCGGATGGACCATCCCGCGCCAAAGGTGCCGTCACCTCTTCCCAAGAATAGCTGGGTCCCGGGCCCAGGTCCGTGAAACACACGGGGGTGCGATACGCCGATATCGAGATCTCCGTCGCCATCAATGTCCCCCAATGCTAGAGAATTGGGCATGCCGTCGACGTCCAATGGCCATGGATCATCCACGAAGTCTCCGTCCCCGTTTCCGGTTGCTACCGATAAGTTGTTCCCGTACGAATAGGAGTGTGCGGCAGCCAGATCCAAATCTCCGTCGCCATCCAGGTCTCCCAACGCCATCTCGTGGATGTTGCCGCGAAATACCGCCTGGCTTTCGTGAGACTCAAAGATCCCCTCGCCGTCATTGATCAAGAGATCCAGGCTCTGTGAAACGGATTCGCCCTCCGATTGCTGTCTTGGCGCTGATCGAAATCCAGGTCGCCGTCCCCATCGAGATCGCCGGCGACGAGCGCCTGGCTTCCATTGCGCAACGGGTACTGGATGCCCGGCTCGAAGTTGCCGTCACCCACGCCTGGTCGTACATAGACCGCTTCGGATGTTGCCAGCACCAGGTCCACGTCGCCATCTCGATTGAAATCGGCGGCCGTGAACGTCGTGATCTCGGCTTCCGACAGCAAGCTTTGTCGAGTTACCGGTTGCAGTCCCTGCCAGACTCCATCACTTCGGCCGGCATTGAGCGACACGAGCAACTCGCCTTGAGAGACCGATAGCAGATCCTGATCTCCGTCGCCTTCCACGTCGGCCAGCATCCAGTTTCCAGTAGGCAGCGAGTTGGGAAGTGGACTCGGAACATACGTCCCATCCCCTTGCCCCTGGAAGAGGAGCGTTTGCGGTGCCTGGTTGTTCGACTGAAAGAAGACCACCAGATCCAACTGCTCATCGCCATCCAGGTCTCCCTGGGCAGCTGTCAGATACTCATTCCACTCGGGAAACAGACCGGGATCGCTCTGGTACACGTGTTCCAGCGCCATGCCGGTTGCCACCTGACCCGCCAGAACGCGGCGCGACTCCAGTTGCTCCAACCGCATGGGGCGTCGTCTTGGTCTGCTCCACCTTTGCGAAAGATAGCTGTCCATGGGAAACCATCCTTACCGAGACCGTTGGGTTCGCCAGGGCATCCGCCGAATCGTGGGCTGCGCGAGGGCAGTCCCCACAAAAGGAAATGCGTAATGGGATCCAGATTTGTCCCGAAGTTTGTGTAAGTTGTTGCAGATTAATAGCTTGCGGTGGCCGGTGAGCTTCGGCGATCGTGCCGGGGGCGGGACGAATTGGCTGCGGAAATCGCATAGGATTTTGGCTGGGGATGTCTGCCTGAGGTGTCTCCGTATCCCGATCCGTCATCGAGTGGGTGTTTTGATGTTACGCAAGGGCAGAGTTCGGCGACGACAATCTGTTCGGCCAAGGTTTCTGGAGCGCCTGGAACCGCGTTGCCTCTTAGCCGGAGATGCGTTCGGTGCGCCCGTCGCCGCCGAGCCGGCCGTGGCGTTTCCGGTCGTGATCAGCGAGATCATGTATCACACGACGGCCGATGACGCTGCCGAAGAGTACATCGAGCTGCTGAACGTGGGGCCGGATCCCGTTAGGCTGCAGGGGTGGCAGTTTGTGCGTGGCATCCACTTTGAATTCCCCGAATACTCGCTGCGGGCGGGTGAGCGATTAGTTGTTGCCGCCGACGTGGAGACATTTTCTTCCCGGTATCCACTCGTGCAAAACGTGGTCGGCAATTGGGACGGTGGCCTCAGCAACCGCGGGGAAACGATCGAGCTCATCGACTCGTTCGGACGCATCGCCAACCAACTGCGGTATTCCGATCAGGGCGAATGGGCGATCCGCGCAGCGTGGTCCGCTGGACCACGGACATCGGGGATGGACATGGCAGGCTGACCACGACGGAAGCGGCGCCTCGTTGGAATTGATCAACGCGGTGCTTTCTAACGAGCATGGACAGAACTGGGCGGCCAGCCAAGTCGACGGTGGCACTCCGGGCATTGCCAATTCCGTGGCGGAGGATGAGACCGCTCCCTTCATTCTGGACGTGGCCCATTCTCCCGCCATTCCAACGTCCGGCGATCCGATTCGAGTGTCAGCGCGGATCGAGGATGCGGTCGGCACGCAGATCACTACGACGCTCCGCTACAAACTGGATGGGCGAAACAGCTACGACGAGCTTCGCATGCGTGATGACGGTCAACACCCGGATCACTGTGGCGGGCGATGGTCTGTATTGGGCCGAGATCCCACCGCAACTCGACACGGCAATTATCTCGTTCCACATCGAGGCAACGGATGGCGAAGCCCAAACTCGAATCTGGCCTCGCTCGGATCGGAGTCCAACGCAGACTCGTCCGGATGCATTGCTGCAAGTTCTCGACGAGTTTGGCACAACGGACGACTGGAATGCAAACGACTTGCCAATCACGCACCTGATCATGACCGCTGATGACCGGGCTATCCTGGCAGACATCGGCGACGGTCCGCTGGATGAGGCGTCGAGCAACGCGCAAATGAATGGGACTTTCATTCGAGTCGACGGTCGCGGCACCCATGTGCGTTACCTTGTGGGAATTCGCAATCGTGGGGGAGCCAGTCGGATCGGTCCACCGAACAACTTTCGCGTGAACTTCGCTCACGATCGACCGTGGGACGAGGCGATTGCGCTGAACCTGAACTGCCAATTTGTTCATTCGCAGATCATTGGCAGCGCCGTCTATCGTCTCGCTGGCATCCCCGCGGCGACCGCATCGCCAGTGCGTGTTTTCGTCAACGGTACGGATATGGCCGAACCAGCCGGTCCCCGGATGTTCGGTGCCTACTGCGCAGCTGGAAGTGATCAACAGCGACTTTCCGGATCGGTACTTCGCCGAGGATCCCGACGGGACTCTGTATCGTGCACGTGCCGTTGGCACCGAGAGTGCTGATCTGCGGTACGAAGGTCCGGATGCGGATGCCTACCGCGACACCTATTCCCAACGGACGAACGACCGTCTGGACGATTGGTCGGATCTGATCCAGCTGACGGACGTGATCAATAACACGCCGGACGATCAATACGTGGAACGAGTGAGCGAAGTTCTGGACCTGCCGCAATGGTTGCGTTTTCTGGCGATGGATGCCTTGCTGGGCAACCGTGAAACCGGTCTCTCGGTGGGAACGGGCGACAACTACTGGCTCTATCGCGGCCTGCTGGACACGCGTTTCCAACTGGTTCCTCACGATTTGGATACGTTGATGGGGCGCGGTCGAGTAGGGCAACCGAATCGAAGTCTGTTCACCTACACGGCGGTACCCGCCTTCGAGCGATTGCTGACACACCCGCAGATCGTACCGCTTTATTACCAGGCGTTTCTGGATCTGCTGGAAGAAGTCTTTCGGTCAGAGACGATCGATCCCCTATTGGATCAACTGCTGGGAGGCTTCGTTGCGCAGGGCGAGATCAACCAGTTGAAAGAATATGTAGCTCGCCGCATCGACGGCGTGATCGCACAGATCCCGCAGGAGTTTCGGATCTCCAGCGCGCTACCGATTACCAGCGGCTACCATCGCACGACACAACCGGTGACCGAACTTGTCGGGACAGCGGATGCGGTGCGGACTCAGTCCGTACTGGTCAATGGCCTTCCCGCAGAATGGTCTCCCTTTACGCGGGAATGGTCCGTTCGCTCGCAGGGCGACGGCAGGACGGAGATCCTGGTGGCCGCCGAAACCGCCTGGCACTACCGGGACGATGGCTCCGATTTGGAAACCCGTTGGCGCAGGCACACCTTTGATGATTCCGAATGGCTGGTCGGCGATGCTCCTTTGGGGTACGGCAAAGGAGACGAAGCAACCATTGTCGGCTACGGACCCAACCCCAACGACAAATACATTACGACTTACTTTCGACGGATTGTCTCCGTGGCCGACCCCGAGTTGATTCAAGATCTCACACTTCGCCTGCAGCGTGATGACGGAGCGATTGTCTTCCTGAATGGTGTCGAGATCGCTCGCAGCAACATGCCGGCCGATCCGGTGGACTTCCAGACCGTTGCCTCTTCTTGGGTCGGTGGCGGCCTTGAAAACCAATTCCACTCGATCACCGTCGATCGCTCGTTGATCCAACCGGGCGACAATTTGCTTGCCGTCGAAGTGCACCAGCGCAGCCCGATCGACAGCGATCTGCGCTTCGACCTTTCACTGGAAGCGACGGTTGGCCAGACGACCGGCGGTGTTGCACTGCGTCCGGGGATCAATCGCGTGTTGGTCCAAGCATTCGACGGACCGCAGGGCACCGGCCAGGAGATCGATCGAGACTATGTCGACATCTGGTACGATGGCGCGGCGGGAATCGATCAGCCCTACTGCGATCAACTGCGACAAACGGTGCAGCTTGCGTCAGCGCAGTTGACCGGTGGCACTCTGGAACAAGATACCACTCTGGCGCCGTGTGGACCGGCCTATCGCATCACCAGTCCACTGATCGTTCCAACGGGAGTCACTCTGACCGTCCTGCCGGGCACGACCCTGTTCTTTGACACGGGCGCCGGGATTCGGGTGGAAGGCGGCCGCCTGTTAGCCGAGGGAACAACGCTGGCTCCGATTCGCTTCACCCGGCCGCCGGGTTCGAACGCGACTTGGAACGGCATTCAGTTGATCGATACTGCGTTGGAGAATCGTCTGTCGCACGCGGTGCTCGAATACGCCGTCACCGGCGACGGCATGGTCGGCCTGGAAGGTTCCCGGATCGAAATCCATGATTCCACGTTCGACAACACCGATCGCTTTCGTATTCGCAGTGTCAATTCGTCGCTGATCGTGAGGGATTCCGTCTTTACGGACATCTTCGCACCCAATCAACCGCCAACCACGGACAACCAAAGCGAGCACATCTGGGGCAGTGGAATTCTGCCTGGCGGACAGTTGCTGATCGAATCGAACCGATTTGGCACCACGAAGGGGCACAATGACGCCGTGGACTTCGACGGGGCCGAACGTCCCGGTCCGATTCCCGTGATTCGCGATAATGTTTTCGACGGCAGTGGTGACGACGCACTCGATCTGGAGTGCGATGCCCACATCGAAGGCAACCTCTTCCGAAACGTTGTCAAGGATCAATTCAACTCCGCCTCCGGTGATGCCAACGCTATCTCGGCGGGGGCCGGCCGGCAGTTCGTCGTGACTCGCAACGTCTTCCAACAGGTCGATCACGCGGTCCAGGTGAAGGATGATGCTTTCTTGACGTTTCAACACAATACCGTCTACGACGCGTACATCTCCGCGATCTATTTCGATTTGGACGAACGGACTCCCGGCCGAGGGGCTTTTGTGACGGACTCCATTTTTGCCGCGACCGCCGAAGCGTTTGCCTCGGTGGAAGAAACAACGGACCTCGTCGTCCGTCGCTCCGTGGTTCCCCCGGAGGCGTTGCAGTACGGCGAGCAGAACCTGGCGGTGGAGGCACGGTTCATTGATGCGGAGCAGGGCGATTTTCGCCTGCGTCCCGGTTCGGCTGCGAAGGCCAGCGGACAGAATGGCTGGGATCGCGGCGCAATCGTGCCCAGCGGTGTGTCGCTGGCAGGCGAACCCGCCACGATCACGGCAAGCTCCGACGCCACATTGGTCGTCGGCGGGCCCGGGCTGACGCACTATCGCTTCCGTGTCAACCAGCAGCCGTGGAGCGACGAGAGGCCCATCGAAACGCCGATTGTGCTCACTGCCCTCCCCAACGGTACGTACCAGGTCGAGGTCGTTGGCCGGAATTCGGCTGGACTGTGGCAATCGCTTGATCGGCCAACGCAATCGCGAAGTTGGACCGTTGATCGACTTGCGTTCGGTCTGCGACTGAACGAGATCCTGGCCGCAAATCGCACGACGCTGAACGTGGCCGGTGAGTACCCGGACATGGTCGAACTGTACAACGCGGGGAACGAGGTCGTCGATTTGTCGGGAATGAGTCTGACGGACAACGAAGAAATTCCCCGCAAGTTCGTGTTTCCCCCGAACTCGCAGATAGCGGCCGGTCAGTACCTGCTGGTAACATCTGGCCCCTCCTCGCCGGAATACCCGCTCGCGCTGGGATTTGGGCTGCAGCGGGAAGGAGAAGGGCTGTATCTTTTCGACGCAGTCGAGCAAGGCGGCGAGTTGCTGGATGCGATCCAGTTCGGTCTGCAGATTCCAGATTATTCGCTCGGAAGAACAGGGCCCGATCTGCGGTGGAAATTAACCATTCCCACTCTTGGCGGTGCGAACATCGCGCAGCCAACCGGCGATCCCAGCACACTATCCATCAACGAATGGCTGACACGTGGCGATGTCCGCGTGAACGACGATTATATCGAGCTGTTCAATCCGGATCCGCTTCCGGTCGCGCTGGGAGATCTGTCCTGGACCGACGATCCGATCGGTCGACCACACCGCTTTACAATCCCGTCGTTCAGCTACGTGGCGGGAAACGACTATGCTGTGTTCCGAGCGGACCGCAACACACAACTGGGTGCCGATCACCTGCCCTTCCGCCTGGGTGCCGACCAAGGGCATTTGGCACTGATCGACTCGAACCATACGGTCATTGACCAGGTGCTCTATCACTGGCAAACCATCGATGCCACCCAGGGGCGATTTCCGGATGGTGCGGACCGAATCGATTTCCTGACCATTCCTACACCGGGCGCGGCCAATGTCCTCCGAGGGCTGCAACGCAGCACGGTTCTGGCCGTCGATGCGCCATGGCATTATCGGCAATCGGGCGATCCCCCGCCGGCCAATTGGAAGGAGCCCGATTTCGATGACTCCTTGTGGAATGTTGGCCAGGGCGTTCTGGCGGCCGAGGAGGGGGAGTTGCCATCCACCATTCGAACTCCACTGTCCATCGGGGCACTGGCCTACTACTTTCGCGGAAGCTTTCAACTGGAAGACCCAAGCGGTCCATTCGAACTGCAGATGCGTTCGCTGGTCGACGATGGGGCAGTGTTCTATCTGAATGGCACGGAATTCCTGCGCTCAGGCATGCCCGAGGGGGCCGTGGATGAAAACACCCGCGCAAATCGCGGTGTCGGAAATGCGACGTGGGAAGGACCCTTCATCCTGCCGCACGAGCTCTTGCAGCCAGGTGAAAACGTGCTGGCCGTGGAGGTGCACCAGATTAGCCCGACCAACTCGGATGTCGTGTTTGGAATGCTGTTGGAATCGGTGCAGAACCAGTCTCATGCGGCCGTCGATCAAGCGCTTGCGCTTCTGGACGGACTGCGTATTACGGAGATCATGTATCATCCGGCGGATACAGGGAATACCGAGTTTCTTGAGCTGCAGAATGTGTCTGATGAGCCGCTTGAACTGAACGGAGTACGTCTCGAAGGCGGCATCGAATATCAGTTTGGAACGCACCGGTTGGAGCCCGGTGAACTGACCGTTGTGGTCGGCAACCGTAGTGAGTTCCGAGCACGTTACGGAGACACAATGGCAATCGCGGGCGAATACCGCGGCGGTTTGGGCAACGGATCGGACGAGATCCAGATGATGCTGCCGGCGCCGTACGACGTGCAGATTCTGTCGCTGCAATACGACGACTCATGGTACCGTCTTACCGACGGCGAAGGTTTTTCGCTGACCCTTGCCGATCCCGACACCCGAGTTTCCGATGTGCGTTACGCGACCGCCTGGCGCCGCAGCCGAGAGCCCGGCGGCACTCCGGGGACGCCCGATCCCGCCGTCGTTGATTTCAACGCCGACGGAATCTCGACGCTGCCCGATCTGCAGATCCTCTGCGATGCCGTGCGCATTGGCTCGCAAGAATGGAAATACGATCTGGACTTGGACGACAAAATCGGCCTTGGCGACGTGGGATGGTGGTTGGAGCAGTTGTACAACACGAGCTTCGGCGACGCCGATCTGAATGGCACCTTTGATTCGCAGGATATCATTCTCGTGTACCAGCGAGGCCGTTACGAAGAGCAGGGCGTTGCCTCAGTAACCTGGGACGAAGGAGACTGGGACTGCGACGGACGGTTCACCTCGTCGGATCTCGTCCTAGCATTTCAGACCGGTCGGTATGAACTTTGAGCTTTCCTTTGGCCGTTGGTTACTGTGTTGAAGAATCGCCCGCCGTGCGCGGGTCTCCTCTGCTGTGCGCAGGTCTCCTGACCTCGCACTCGGCGGGCTGGAAGCCCGCCATACGAGACAGGCTGGAAGCCTGTCCCACGGGCTCGCTGTGCGCGGGTCTCCTGACCCCGCACTTTTCCGCAAATTTGAGATCCCACGCGCTGTGCGCAGGTCTCCTGACCTCGCACCCAGCGGGCTGGAAGCCCGCCATACGAGACAGGCTGGAAGCCTGTCCCACGGGTCCGCTGTGCGCGGACGCCTGACCCCGGCACTTTTTGGCAAAGCAAGATTTCGTAGGAGCCTCGCCCTATTTGTGAAATTTCCTCTTGCGCCGATCACGAACGACATCGGAACCCAGGCTGACATGTGTCGGCGGATGGACACGCTGATTGTCGAGCCATCACCCCTTGTGCTGCTCAAAGAGCGTGACGAATTCCTGGTGGATGTCGGGGTATTGCTGCGACAGCTCTTTGCGTTCGCCGGCATCACGGTCGATGTTGTACAGCTCGACCGGCGCGTCCATGCCGTAACGGACGGCTTTCCAAGAACCTCGTCTGGCCGCCTGGTATACCTCGCCGACCACGCCCGAGTTTGGGTCGCCCGCTTGCTTGCCGAACTCCCAGTACAGCACGCGTTCCGGCAGCGGTTTGGGATCGTCGTTGAATCGGCCGCGCATGGAGACCCCATTCGTTCTCACACGAGGAACCGTGTTCAGGGAAACACCAGCAACGTCGGCCAGCGTCGGGAGCACGTCCGCAAACGCCCAGGGCGTATCGTCGACTCGTCCCTCGGTGATTGCTTCGGGCCAAGACACGATCATGGGGACATGAATACCGCCGTCGTAGAGATCACGCTTGATTCCCTTGTAGGGTTTGGCGGCCCGGAAAAACACCGGATCACCGCCTCCTTCGTCGTGCGGTCCGTTGTCAGAAGTGAATAGGATCAGCGTGTTTCGCGCGATCTGCTGCTCTCGGAGAACGGTGATGATCTGTCCCACATAGTCATCCAGCGCGGTGACCATGGCGGCCAGTGTCACGTGTGGGCGATCGACAGCCTCGGGATAATACCAGGCATACTTGTCGCACGGCGTTCCCGATGACATGCCTGTGTAAGGCTTCTCGGGGAACGCATCATCGTACTGCTGAACGTACTTGTCCGGCGCAGCCAATTCGGCATGCGGCGAAGAAAAGGCGAGTATCACAAAGAAGGGGTTTTCGTGCTTCTGCCGAATGTAATGGATCGCCTCGCGCAAATAACTCCTGCGCATAGGCACCCTTGTTGCCGCCTTCGTTCGCTGCGATCCGCTCTTTTCTGCCGTCACGCCACAGAAACGATGGATACTGACGGTGGCCCTCCAGAATCGAATACATGCCGTACCACGTATCGAAACCCATCGCCAGCGGATCGGTAACGCCCATTTGCGAACCGATCGAGTACTTGCCGAACAGGGCCGTATCGTACCTGGCATGTTTCAATACGTGCGCGATGGTGACATCAATATCGCGCAGCTGGACCGTGTTCGAATTGTTCTCCATCAGCCGTCCGTCACGACCGGTGAACAAGGAAACGCGGGATGGCGAGCAGACGGTATTGCCGGCATACGCCTGTGTAAATCGAATGCCGTTCTCGGCGAGCCGGTCGAGGTGAGGCGTCTTGATCGGAGTGTCGCCATACGCACCAATCTGATTGAAGCCGAGATCGTCAGCAAGGATCAAGATGATGTTCGGCCTGTCGCTGTGTATCTCAGCCAAACTTGAACCAGGATGTAATAGGCAAGCTGCCAGAACGATCGGAATCCACCGGACACAGGCCGCGAGCTGGCTGCCGCCTTCGGTTCTCGAGTTGCTGGGCGAATATCTGCGGCACAGTTCTCTCATGGCAAGGACTGCCTCTCTCTGCGGGCCGTGATAGGAATGGAATTGGATGGCTCGATTACGATCGCCTTGACGGGTTCGACAGGACAGGCCACCTCGCATGCGCCGCATCCGGGGCAACGTGTCAAATCGACGCGAGGGGTCAGCGTGTATCGCTGTTCGTCAAATTCGAATTGGATCGCCTCGTAAGGGCACCGATTGCGGCAGACCGAGCATTCGCGGTCATCGGCCAAGAGGCACGCTTCCATGTTGACGATCGGAATCCCGATCCGCGTGCGGATTTTTTCTTCGAGGGATACCGGCTGAATGGCACCGCTCGGACAAACCGTCGTGCATTGATTGCACGATTCGAGACAGTATTCGTCACGGAATTCGACCTTGGGTGTTAGCAATCCCAATAATCCATGTTCGCCCCACTCGTGTGTGATGATTTGCGTTGGGCATGCGCGGGCGCAGTTTCCGCAACGAATGCAGAGCGCAGAGAACTGGGAAGCGTCAACGGAGCCGGGGGGGCGAAGCGGAGTCGTGCGGCCGGATACGGTTCGCGACACGGCGCCCAGACTGTGCCCGCCGCAATGGCAAGCAGCGTTCTTCGGGGAAAGACAAGTGGTTGGCTTACGGCCGCCTCGTTGTGTTCGACCGTGCCTGCGCGTTGCGCTTGCCATCCGCTGGGAATGCGAAAAGCCGCATCCTGCAGCCCTCCCAGCGGACAGATGTGCCCGCACCAGGAATGAGGCCACGCAAGGCTGATGGCAAGAATGGTCGCCAGGCCGCCAACAAACCACCAGGCGGACCGCTCGCCAGGGTTTACCAGCGTAGTAATCGCACCGGCGAACAGGGCCAAGGGGTCCAGCCACAGGAGAAACGGGTAACCAACGCAGGCTCCGGCCAGGATGAAGATGGCGATCCATGTGCCTACGGCGGGCCAATGCGGTCCGCGGCGATGCATCCGCCGACCGAACGACGACGCTCGGTCGGCACACCACCCTGTCGGGCAAATCCAATGACAGAACCAACGTCGTTGCCAAACGACGATCGCGAAGACAACGAGCCCTAACAGGTGGATGCCGGCGACGGCTCGCGTGGTGAGCACAGCCGCCAAGGTCACCAACGGACTCAGTGATGGCGGCACAATGGCCCAGCGTGTCTCTCGTGCAAGGATCAACAGGAGGACAGAAGCAAGCAGGACAAGCAGTCGGGCCGGTTGCCTCCATCGACGCACAGGCAGATGTGTCAACGGATGCTGATCGCCCGGTTTCCGCAAAGACTCGCTCACCCCAAGTAAGCCTTCTGCTGACGCAAGATCTTCTGCACTGCGGAAACGTCAACTTCGCGCGGCGTGCAGCCTTGACCGGCAGAAACGGCGGCGGCGACGCCCGCGGCTTGGCCCGTAACAAAACAGTTGGGAATCAACCGCACCAAATCGCCCATCCGCATTTCCGCACTGATGCAGCGCCCCGCCGCCAGCAGATGATCGATCTCTTGTGGCACAAGGCTGCCGTAGGGAATCTGCCAGGGCCCGTGCTCTCCCGCCGACGCTCCCCCTACGCCGACGACGTCGGAAAACCGGGTTCCTGCCCGTAGGTCTTGGAGTGTAATCGTCTGGAGTCCGTGTAGAACGCGCGTCATGCGGACACCCAGCTGCGGTGCGGTCTCGACGAGATAGACCGGGTCGTAGCCGGGAATCCGTCGTGTCCGCTGCATGTTCTTCCAAATGAACTTTCGATGATTCATTTCCATACGCGTGAGCACCTCCACATCGAGCCCATCGACCTCGGGGCCGTGCATGTTGACCCAGTTCACGCCCGGAATCGGAGTTGCACGTCCCAAGTGCCGCGGCTTGGCATCGCCGTCTGGCGTCTGGCGAGGCTTTGCTCGATCGAGATGACCGATGCGGCTCACCAGGCCAACGTTGTGCGATCTCCGCTCGTACGCGGCGCCGGCCATGGCAAAGATGTCACCGTCACCCGTGGCATCAACGACGGTCTTGGCCAAAATGGCCTGCCGACCGGACTTGCTCTCAAACACAACGCCCTGAACTTGATTCCCGTTGACTACGGCGTCCACGCCCCAACTGTGAAGTAGCACGTCAATTCCCGCTTCCTCCACCATCTCGACCATGAGGTATTTCACCGCCTCGGCATCCACCGTAGGGGCCACGCCGGGCCGACGATCGATGATTGCGCCGTCCATTTGGTCGAGCCGTCGCATCATTTCTTCTCCGATCCCCTGACAGACCTGGCGTCCTCCCTCCACGATGTGGCCAATGATCAGCAGCACGAGCCCACCGGTCCACAGCCCGCCAAAATGTCCGTAGCGCTCCACCAGTGTTACTTCCGAGCCGGCGCGACGCGCGGCGAGTGCCGCGCAAATTCCTGCGGGGCCTCCACCCACGACAAGAACGTCCGTGCGGCGGATGACCGGAAGCTCACGCGCTGGCTGAAGCACGTGCCCGTTCTCCAGAGTAGGGCTTGCGCGGTTCGCCACCACCTCACGGTCCTTCAAGGATGCTGCTTTGAAAACCGCTCGACTCCCCCGGCGATTGCGCGGAGGTGTGGCGGTTCAGAAACCCCGTGCACCCCGCAGCCAGCCCGGACGCCGTCAGCTTGCGAATCCATTCCCGCCGATTTGATTTGCCATTCATGTGTCTCCACCATCCTTCTTTTGCATTGCGGCCGTATGTGTGCCCTGTCGGAAGCCAAAATGGCTGGAACACGGCACAGAGGAAGAATTCGCGATCTGCCAAGTTTGCTTACAGTCGACTAGGAAGTCGCATTCGAGTCAAGAGAAAGCGGGAAAACATTGACATGGAGAGTGAAAGCTACTTCAATCGAGAGGTTCGTCTCTCGATATGCGACCCCGAACACACGGAGGGATACCCGTGATCGTTGTCAGACGGATTGTGTTGATCACCGTCCTGGGCACTGACGGCAACGTCGCTATCGGCCGAGGGAGTTTTCCCGGTCCAAATCCGTGTAGATGCTTCCGCATCGCTCGGTGCGTGGCAACCGATCTGGCGATTCTTCGGGGCCGATGAGCCGAACTATGCCACCATGAAGAACGGCAGAAAGCTGATCGGCGAACTGGGCACGCTGGCTCCCAACCGAGTCTACTTCCGCGCTCACAACCTGCTCAATACGGGTGACGGCAGCCCCGGGACTGAAGTGGGGCTCGACCGGGGTCTACCGCGAAGACGCCGAGGGCCGGCCGATCTATGACTGGACCATTCTCGACCAGATCTTTGGCACCTACTTGGAGAACGGCGTTCGGCCGTACGTGCAAATTGGCTTTATGCCCCAAGATCTGTCCGTTCGTCCCGAACCGTATCGGCATCGTTGGCGTCCGGGGGCCCCCTACGAAGAGATCTTTACGGGTTGGGCCTATCCGCCAAAGGACTATCACCGCTGGGCTGAACTCGTCTATCAATGGACGAAGCATTGTGTCGAGAAATATGGCCGCGGCGAAGTTGAAACCTGGTACTGGCAAGTGTGGAACGAAGCGAACATCGGCTATTGGCGCGGTACGCCGGAAGAGTTCTTGAAGCTCCACGACTATGCGATCGACGCTGTGCGTCGAGCCCTTCCGAACGCGAGGGTAGGTGGTGCCGACACGGCTGGAAGCGGAGGCGACTTCACGCGAAGTTTTCTCGAACACTGCCTCCGCGGGACGAATCACGCGACGGGAGAAACGGGGACTCCGCTCGATTTTGTATCCTTTCATGCCAAGGGCGCCCCTACCTATGTCGACGGCCACGTGCGCATGGGGATTGCGCGGCAGTTGCGGACGATCGATGACGGGTTTGGCCTCATCGCTTCCTTCCCCGAACTCCGTAAGACGCCCATCGTGATTGGCGAATCTGACCCCGAGGGCTGCGCCGCCTGCCAAGGTCCACAACTTGCGTATCGCAACGGCACGATGTACGCAAGCTACACGGCCGCCAGTTTTGCGCGAAAGCTGGATTTGGCGCGAAAACACGACGTCCACTTCGAGGGTGCGCTGACTTGGGCATTTGAATTCGAAGATCAACCCATTTTTGCCGGCTTCCGTGCGTTGGCTACGGGAGGTATCGATAAACCGGTGCTGAATGTTTTCCGCATGTTCAGCAAGATGGGTGGGCAGCGAATTGATGTCCGGAGCAGTTCCGCCGTATCTTTGGATGCGATGTTGAACCGAGGGGTTCGACAAACGCCGGATGTGTCCGCGTTAGCCAGTATCGACACGAAGCGGCTCAGTGTCCTGGTTTGGCATTACCATGACGATGATGTTCCCGGTCCCTCCGCGAGCATTGACGTTGCACTGACCGGGCTACCGGCCGAAGTTCGGCAAGCTTCTCTGCAACATTTTCGTGTTGATCAAGAGCACAGCAATGCCTACACACTCTGGAAGAAGCTTGGGTCACCCCAAATGCCGACGCCGGATCAATACAGGCGGCTCGAACAAGCCGGGCAGCTCGATCTGGTTGGCACCCCGCAATCACTGCCGCTGATGAATGGCGAAGCAACGATAACGTTCACCCTGCCGCGGCAAGGCGTTTCGCTGCTCGTTCTACAGTGGGACTAATCCGGCCTTCGTTTGCCGTTGGTCATGTACGCGACCGACCCTCCCGCGGCGCGGGAGAGTGTTGCAATGTCTTTCAAAGCAACAACTTCTAAACTGCACGACCTCCTCGCCAGGGTGAATCATGCTCCGACGGATTGCAAATCGTTTCGGTTCGCTCCCGCGTAGCGATCGATCGCGGGACACTCGAGCCACGCGACAAGCAGGAACTCGCAACGGACCTTCTCGTGTCACTCATTCGTGACGCAGTGCTTCGATCGGATCCATGAAAGCAGCCTGGCGAGCCGGGTAGACGCCAAAAATGAGGCCCACGCCGAGCGAGATGAATAGTGACAGTGCGACCGACCAGGGGGCGACGCGCGGTTCCAGCGTGTAGACGATTGGCGGCAGAAGATCGGGTGACACCATCGTTACGCCGGCACGCATCCCGCGAAACAGGGGCCCAATCGCAAGTCCAAAGATGACTCCCAGCAGTCCGCCGCTGGCGGTCAGTACGACCGTTTCGGTGAGGAACTGACGAATGATATGCGTTCGCGTTGCGCCGAGCGCCCGCCGGATGCCAATCTCGCGTGTCCGCTCTGTGACCGTGGCAAGCATGATATTCATGATGCCAATCCCTCCCACCAAAAGAGAAATACCGGCGATCACGACGAGCAGCACATTGAACATGGCCCGTGTGCGTTCTGCTTGACGCAGCAACTCTTTGGGGACAACGACGGCGTAGTCTTCTTTTTCGTGGTACTTCTGCAGCAGGGTTTCAATGATCGCTGCCGTTTCATCGACGTCCTGGATATTGCTGACTTCGACCGTAACTTGGCTGAGTTCGACTTTTTCCCCCTGAAACTCGCCGCCAACACGCTTCATGACGAGATCGCCGACCCGATGGCGCAAGGTCATCAGCGGAATGTATGCGTCCAAATTGTAATCCCGTGAATCGAGGCTCCCCCCAATTGCGGCGGAAGCCGTGCGAGGCTTCGTCTGACCGATCACTGTGTAGAATTCGCTGCCTACCCAAATCGTCTGGCCGATCGGATTCTCGAAAGGGAAGAGTCGCTTTGCGGTGTTGTGTGCAAGAACAACGACTTTCCGGCCGCGGTCGCGCTGTGTAAGCCAACGTCCGCGGGCGATCTCCAGTTGGTTCAGGCGGATGTAATCCTCGACGCATCCCACGAGTTTTGCATCGGCCGTCCTGTTTCCCAGACGCAATTCGAATCGCAGTTCCCGCATTGGGACGGCACGGCGGATATTCGGGATGTTCTCCACGATTCGGCGGTAATCATCTCGCAGCAACCCGTATGTTTTGACTCGGCTGTTGGCATCCTGCCCGTCGCTGACTCCCGGCGCGTCCCTTTTTCAGCGGCAGGCCCGGCTGAGTGCGGTCAAGCGCCTGAATTTGCGACTTTTCATCCACCGATAGCACGACCGCATGGGCGGGCGGATCAACGTAGAGGCCCACGACATCGCGCAGTTTGGTCACGAAGTCAGGATCGTTGGAAAGCTTGAAGCGGCGTACCCGATGCGGCTGCAATCCATGCGCGCGCCAGATACGCCGCACGGAACTCTCGGAAAGTCCCGTTTGTCCAGCCATCATCGCGGCGGTCCAGTGCGTGGTCTCTGTGGGCGGGTCTTTCAGAGAGAGACCAACGACCCGTTCCGCAGAATCGGCCCCGAGAGGCGGGATGCGCGATGGCCGGGTCTTGCCGCGCAGAAGCCCCTCGACGCCTTCCTGCATGAAGCGCTCCTGCCAGCGCCAGACGCAGGTCTTGGACTTGGCCGTTCGCCGCATGATCTCGACCGTGACGGCGCCATCGGCGCTGAGCAAAACAATCTCCGCACGCCAGACATGCTTCTGGGCCGTGTTCCTATCACGCAAAAGCGCCTCCAGACGGCGGCGGTCGGCGGGTGAAACTTCAAAGGAAATACCTGTGCGCATGCCACAGGTTCGCATACTCAATCGCTCGTAAGAATCCCAAATCGGACTCCTGTGTCAGGCGGCAACCATTAGGTAGGAGGCAGAAAAAAGGGGCGACCCGCTGATGTCGGGACCGGATTCTGCGCTTCGTCTTGCGCTTGGACATATTGGAGCCGGACATTGACCTTCGTTGCGGAATCCGAACGACTGCTTCTTCGGCCGGTGGGGCCAACCGATTGACCCGTCTTCCGCGGGTACACCCTTTCGGAGCGCGCCGGTCTCTCGACGGGCGCCGACACGCTGGGTCAGGTCTGGGGAAACTTCGCGCATTTGATCGGGCATCAGCAAATCAGGGGATTTGCACCGCAGGCCATCGTCATTTGGGGCGAAGATCGCGCGATCGGCATGGCCGGGCCCTACTTTCCGCCCGATTGGCCGGAACCGGAGCTTGGATGGCAAATCTGGGACGCCGGTTTCGAGG